>OY970153.1:0-3210000 GCA_963706385.1 uncultured Alphaproteobacteria bacterium
CGCGGCCGGAAGGTGGTGGCCTCGTAGAGCGCGGTGCCGCTGTCCTGGTGCTGCAGATTGAGCTGTGGGTGGGCGTTGAACAGGTTGTCGACGAACAGGGCCAGATCGACCTTGTCGAAGGTCATCCCGGCGCGCATCGAGACTTGGTTGGTCGCCGGATCGGGCACGAGGCCGCCGTCGTAATAGGTCGTCGCCGGGTCCTCGGCGGGAACCGGCTTGGTCCGACGGCTGTTGTACTCGTAGTCGGCCCGCAGGAATCCGTCGCGGCCGTAGAGGGTGAAATTGTACTGGGCGCCGAGGGTGACGGTCCACGGCGCCACGTCCAGGACGTCGCCCTTGGCCGCCAGTTCGGCGCCGGAGTTCTGGTCGATCGCGTTGGCCGTGTAATGCGCGTCGGTGTAGCCGACGCTCAGGTCCAGTTCGAGCGCGTGCGTGACCTGCCACTGGCTCTCAAGCTCGAACCCCTGGCTGACCGCGTTGCCGACATTCGCCGTGTATTGAATGCCGCATTGAGGAACGTAGATCGCCTGCTGGATGTTGCTCCATTGGACATAGAAGATGCTGCCCGAGACATTCAGCCTGCGGTCGAAGAACCTGTCCTTGGAGCCGATTTCGTAGCTGAGCAGGCTGTCGGAATTGTATTGCGTCGGGAAGGGCGTGCTTCCGCAGGCCGGTATCGGCAGCGGCGGGGTGGCGCCGCCGATCCGGTAGCCCTTGGCGAAGGTCGCATAGACCATGTCGTCGCGGCTGATCTGGTAGGACAGGCCGACCTTCGGCGTGAATGGCGTCTCGTCCTTCTTGCCGGTCGCCGTGGCCGGCACGCCGCCGTCGTCGAGCAGGTCCTGGGCGCCGTCGTTCAGGTTGTGGAAATCGAAATGGGTCCAGGCGTAGCGGACGCCGGCGGTCAGCTTCAGCGCGTCGGTGATCTTGAACGTGGCGTCGGCGAACAGGGCGATCTGCCGATCGTGGGCCTGGGTGTCGTTGATGTAGTCGTCGCCGTTGGGCAGCAGGTTTTCGCCCCAGGCGGTCAGCATGTCCTCGCCCCACAGGTATTGGGTCAGGGCGGGCAGTTGCGGATCGTTGATCTCCTCGGTGCTGCGCTGGGTGTTGTAGGCGTAGAAGGCGCCGACCACCCAGGTCAGGCGCGCGTTGGAATCGGCCGATTGCAGGCGGAACTCCTGGGTGAAGTTCTGCTGGGTGTTGGTGATCCAGTTGCGCGACACATAGGGGCCGAACCCGGGCAGATTCAGGCCGGTGGAGGTCAGCAGGGGCCCCGTGACGCAGCCCGCGCAGGGCGTGAACTGCGGGTCGGTCGGCGCCGGCAATCCGGTGACCGGATCGGTGCTCGTGGTGAAGTGCTGGAAGTACGACAGGTTGTACAGCGTGCCCGAGTAGCCGTTCACCCGCTCGCGGCGATCATAGTAGGCGGTGTTGGAGATGAATTTCACCGCCGCGCCGTCGTATTCGATCTTCAGCGCCGGCAGGTAGAAGCGATCCGGGTCCGCCATGCGGTCGGGCGTGCCGCTGAGGAAGCTCCCGGAGCCGGGGTTGGAAATGCCGACCCAGTATTCGTCGTGATTGTGCTGGTCGCGCTTTTCGTAGTTGATCGAGGGGGTGATGGTCAGGTCGCTGGTCGGCGCCCAGGTCAGCGCCGCCCGCAGCACATAGGTGTCGGCCCGATTGGCGTTTTTCTCGACCTGCCCGACGTCATTGCCGTTGACGCGGTCGACCCAACCGCCGTCGCGCCGGGCCCAGGCGCTGACCCGGAAGCCCAGCTTGTCCGCGACGATCGGCCCGCCGGCGGCGACGCCGAATTCATAGCTGGGCGCGCCGTTCTCGGTGGTCGCCACCTCGGTGTGCGCGTTGGCGCTGAAACTGGTCAGGCTCGGCTGGGTGGTGATGTAGCGCACCGTGCCGCCTTCCGAGCCGGCGCCGAACAGCGTGCCTTGCGGGCCGCGCAGCACTTCGACGCGCTGCAGATCGAACACCGAGGGCAGGGTGTTGTTGGCGTTGAGCCCCAGGGCGCGCATCTGGATCGGGGTGTCGTCGATGTAGATGCCGGTGGTGCCCGATCCGGCCTTGGAATCGATGCCGCGAATCGAAACATCGTGCCGATCCTCGTCGAAGGTCACGCCAGGCGTGAATTTGGCCAGGTCGGCGAAGGATTTGATGTTCAGCACTTGCATCTTGGCGGTGGTGAAGGCGCTGACGCTTTCGGGCACCTTGCTCAGCAACTGCGTCTGGCGGGTCGCGGTGACCACCACCTCGCCGACGTCGGTCGCGCCGGTCGCGGGCGTGGCCGCCCACGCCGCCGCGCCATGGAGGAGCGGAAGGACGGTCGCCGATGCGAGCAGCGATTTGCGCCAGCCGAAAGCCTTGTTCATGTCGATCAATCCCACCCAAACAGACCCCGACGTTCCTACCCCGACCGCCGCGCGTCAAGCGTCTGTGATCACATATTGTCATCGATCGGCGGCTGTGTGGCCGGCGCCACGGCGTCGATCAGGCTATGATGCATAAGTCCGCAAACTGAACGGGAACGCCTCGGCGGCTTATTTCGCCGCCTGTGCATGCGCGCCGCCGCACCATCGCCGAGCCGATCGCACGCCCATATTGGGCCGGCGGCGGGCGTGCGCCTTCGATCCCTTTGCTGCCGCACGCGGCGTCCCCGCCGCGCCCAAGCGCATTGCCCGCCGGACGATTAGCCAGGCTGAAGACCGATCCGACCCATCGGCCGCGCGCCATCGCGGCGTCTTCACCCAAGCGAAAACGAAACCCGTCATGCCCAAGAAAAACAGCGCGCCGCACACCACCCACCCGCCGATCACCACTCTGGCCGAGGCCAAGGCCTGGGCCGCCGCGCGCGGCGTCACCGAAATCGAATGTCTGGTCCCCGACTTGGCGGGCGTGGCCCGCGGCAAGATCATGCCCGCGTCCAAGTTCCTCGACGACACCGCCATGGCGCTGCCCTCGTCGATCTTCATGCAGACCATCTCCGGCGAATATCCCGAGGAGGGCGGTGATTTCCGCTACGATCCCTCCGACGGCGACCTGGAGCTTCGGCCCGACTTCGCCACCCTGTGCGACGTGCCCTGGGCGCCCGAGCCGACCGCCCAAGTGATCCACGACGCCTTCCACCACGACGGCCGGCCGGTCGAGATCGCGCCCCGCCAACTGCTCAAACGGGTGATCGAGCTCTACCGCAAGCGCGGCTGGGAGCCGGTGGTGGCGCCGGAGATCGAGTTCTATCTGGTCAAGCGCAACACCGATCCGGACTATCCGCTGGAGCCGCCGATCGGCCGATCCGGCCGCGCCGAGGCCGGCCGCCGGTCCTATTCGATCTCGGCGGTCAACGAGTTCGACGACATCTTTGAGGACATCTACGCCTTCGCCGAGGCCCAGGGGCTGGAGGTCGACACCCTGATCCACGAGGAGGGGGCGGCCCAGATGGAGTTCAACCTGCGCCACGGCGATCCGCTGGTCCTGGCCGACCAGGTGTTCCTGCTCAAGCGCACCATCCGCGAGGCGGCGCTGGGGCACGATATCTACGCCACCTTCATGGCCAAGCCGATCGCCCAGGAGCCGGGCTCGGCGATGCACGTGCACCAGTCGGTGCTGTCGACCGAGACCGGGCGCAACATCTTCACCGACGTCGAGGACCGGCCGACGCGCGAATTCTTCCACTTCATCGGCGGGCTGCAGCGCTATCTGCCGGCGGTGACCTGCATGCTGGCGCCCTACGTGAATTCCTATCGCCGGCTGGTGAAGGGCGGCTCGGCGCCGGTCAACGTCGCCTGGGGCTACGACAACCGCACGACGGGACTGCGGATTCCGCCGTCCTCGCCGGCCAACCGGCGGGTCGAAAACCGCGCGCCCTCGTCCGACGCCAACCCCTATCTGGCCATCGCGGCCTCGCTGGCCTGCGGCTATCTCGGCCTGACCGAGGCGATCGCGCCCAGCGAGCCGGTGTCCGGCGCGGCCCGCACGGATGAGTTCGACCTGCCGGTCGGGCTTCTGGAGGCGGTCGAGCTGTTCGAGCAGACCGAGGAGCTGACCGAAGCCTTCGGCCGCGGCTTCATCTCGACCTTCGCCGCGGTCAAGCGCGCGGAGTTCGCCACCTTCATGCGGGTGATCAGCCCGTGGGAGCGGGAGTTTCTGCTGCTCAACGTGTGAGGCGGAACCTCAGATCGCCAGCAGTTCGCCGACCGCCCGGTGGGCCTGGTTGATCGCCGAGTCGGTGTAGGCGGCCCGGCCGGAGTCGGAATTGGCGATGGCGATGCGGCCGAATCGGGCGCGGCCGATCACGTTCGGCTGCTGCGCCTCCGGCAGGTCCGGCTCCCACAACGGGTTGAACTCCGGCGCATAGCCGTGCGGCCAGCGGTTGACGGTGATGGCGGTGATGTCGCGCGCCGGATCGAAGCCGCCGCCGGCCAGGGCGCGGCCGAGCTGGCCGCGGATCTCGCGCTCGAAGGTCTCGAACGGCGTGGCCAGCAGCTCAGCGCGGCCGGCCCGGTTCTGCTCGTGCTCGGGCAGGCCCGGCAGGCAGGGTGTGCGCACCATGTGCAGCAGGATCGGCCGCTCCGGCGAGCGCTCGGCGCTCACCCCGCCGATGTCCACCGCCGGATTCAGCCGCGCGTAGCTGTGATAGCCGCCCGGCGCCATGAAGCCCGCGACGCCCAGCTTGTGGAAGGCGGTCCAGTTCCGCAGCGCCACGGTCGTGTAGACCAGCGGTGTCTTGACCAGCGAATGCAGCGCCGTCTTCTGGGCCTCGGGCAGTTCGGGGCACAGGTAGGGGATCATCATGTTCCACGAGGCGAGGACGCAGTCCCGGGCCCGGACGGTGAACAGCTTGTCGCCGCGCGCATAGGCGATCTCGACCCCCTGGCTGCTGGCCGGGTCGCCCAGGTTGCGGGCGCGGACCACGGTGCTGGACAGGCGGATGCGCACCGGATTGTCCGGCCGGTCGAGCCGGCCGTAGTCGACCCTGGCGGTGACCACGTCCTCGCAGTCGCGGCCGGGGATCGCGGCCGGGATCAGGTCGCGGACCAAGAGCCGGGCGATGGTCGCGTTGCCGTCCGGGAAGTGGAACACATAGGAGCCGCCGTCGGCGTAGCCGGACGGGGTGTAGCCCATCCGGGGCGCCGAGCCGGGCGCCAGCTTCAGCCCCTGGAAGCCGGCCAAGCCGAAGCCCCAGCCGTCCAGCGCCGTGATCGCGTCGATGCCGACGCCCCATTCGCCGTGGGTGACGGTCTGATAGAAGGCGATCACGCCGGGATCGACCTTGACCACCTTCACCAGATAGTCGCGGTAGCTGATCCGCGAGAGGGCGTCCTTCTTCGCCTCGGACGTCAGGCCGGGCATGTAGTCGGTCGCGCCGGCGTTGACCCGCACCAGGTCGCGCCGGGCGGCGGGCGACAGTGGCGTGCGGGCGGCGAACGCGCGCCAGGCCTTGGCCGCGCCGCCACGGCCGCGCCGGTCGGCCGGTGCGCCGGCGACCAGCCGGTCCTCGCCGAAGGTCTCCTTGTCGAAGAACACGCCTCGCCCCAGGCCCAGCGAGGGGTAGAGTTCGTCGCGGTCGCAGGCCTTGCTCAGCGCGATCGGATCGACGCCCAGGGTCTTGAGCAGGCCGTCGGCGACCGGGGAATAGGGGCGGGGGCTGTCGATCTCCAGCGTGCCGCCGTTCATCAGGTGCAGCTTGCCGTCCAGGTGGAACTCGTTGCGCTTGGCGTGGCCGCCGAAGTCGTCGTGGTTGTCCAGGATCAGGATCCGCGCGTTCGGCCGGGCGGCGCGGTGGAAATGCGCGGCCGACAGCCCGCTGATGCCGCCGCCGACGATCACCAGGTCGTAGCGCTCGCCGGTGTCGCTCGCCCCCACATGGCCGGACCAGAAATCGCCATCGCGCAGGGCGTGGGCGTTCTCGAACGAGCCGGCATGGCTGCCGCGCAGCCCGGTCAGCAGCGGCGGATAGTAGCCCGGCTGGTCCTGCGGCCAACTTGTCCCCGCCTGGGCCATCGCCGCGCCGGCGCCGAGGCCGGTCCCGATCGCGCCGATGGCGAGCGCCACGCCGTTCAGGAAATCGCGCCGGCCGATAGGCCGGTCCATGCCCAGCGCCTCGTCGCTCCAGCGCCGCTGGTCGGACATGGGATGCTCCTCAAAACTGCTATCTCAGAGACGGTAGGGCATCATCCGGCGCGGCGTCGGTCAAGAGCGCGCACCAAGCCGTGGCGCCGCCGCCGTTGTCAGACCGGACCCGCGTGATAACCTGCGCCCGCGTTCAAGTCGGAACCGGGCGCGCGATGGGCTTTCGTCTCCCTCGCGGTGCCCGCCCCTGATTCAGTTTGAGTTCAGCGGATTATAAGGCTCAGACGACGGCCCGATAAAGATCGATCGGATCAAAGCGCAGGGGTCGCAAGTCCGCATTGCGATGCCTGAAGATGCGATCGCCGCCGACGTGGGTGAAACCAGCCGACCACGCCGCTAGCACGGCCGCCGAATTTGGCGCCGAACAAGCGATTAAGGCTGGCGCGATCCCCTGGGACCTGGACGCGAATCTGGACATCTGCTTGGGTTTCAACTGTACGCTCTCTTTGGCCAAGACACTCAAGTCGACGGCGACGCCCGAAAGGTGGGCGTCGCGCCAGTGGCCGATCTCACAATCAAGGTCCGGCGCGAGGGCGACCACCGCGCGGCATTGGTGAGCGAGCATGCTTGTCAGCTCGACGATCCGCGAATGCGGCGTGCCGATCTCCAGTCCAGTCAGAAGCACAATCATTGAAGCAGACGCCAGGGTCTGAAACCGCCCCAGTGCGGAGAGCACGGCCAGCCGACCGCTCGCCGCGCTAAGCGTGGCCTGATGGATTGGCGCATACAGAGCGAAATGGTTGTCGGCGGTTTGCTCCTGCAATATCCGCTCGGCTTCGGTCAGGATGATCAAACTCTGCCGCACCAGATCGCGCAGACTGACATTGGCGAGTTCCGCGTCGACGAAGCGATCCGCCTCGCGCTCGAAGATCAGCGGTCGCAGCAGATAGGACACCACGACCTTCTGCCGAATGCCCCACAGCGGCTCTACGACAAACACCAATTCATATGTGGGGTTGGTTTTCCAAGCATACGACCTGTTCGACCTGCCGGTGACGACGACGCTGGTGAGCGGACCGCACGAAATGCTTGACGGTCCCGAATTCGAAGCGTCTGGGTCGCTTGTCCTGGACGGCTCGGCGCCCCAGTCCATTGAGGCGGTGCGGATCAAGTCGGCGTCACTGACCTCGATTGGCGTGATCTCTATTCGGTCGGATACGATCCGGGTGACTTGGCTGAGTTTTACGTCAGACATCGCCCTAACCCCGAGAAAGAATTGTAAAACCTCTCCCAGCAGCTTGAGCGCGCGCGATTGGGCGTCGAAACCACTGTTCAACGGTTGAACCAAGAGAAAATTAACGTCATCCAGGGGCGCGAGCTGGTCGGTAGGCGAGAAATATTTTTGGAAATGCCGCTCGATGAACTCGCGAACCAATTCCCGGCGCGTGGGCCAACGACGTCCGCTGCGATCGCGAATGGCGTCGAAGGCCAGGACATGGAAAGCCCCTCTATTGATCAGCGCTGTGTTATCGAAGCGTGTGAGCAGGGCGCCTAGGTCAGAGGCGTTTAGGACGGTCAGACTCATCGAGCCCTCTCGGCGTTGCGTCGGCTGAACTTGTCGACGAGAGGCCTCAGTAAGGGGGCGCCCGCGAGCATTGCGAGGAGTTGGCCTGCCGTGAAGGGCTTGGCCAGAGTGCGATCAGCGCCGACCGTGGCGGCGAGTTCCAGGAGCTCGCGCGGCCCAGCGCAACCCCCGCCTGAAATAGCTATGATGAATGTTTCCGGCCAGCGCGCGCGAACTTCGATGATGGTCTCGATGCCTTCGCGGTCAGGCATGACCAAATCCATCACCACCGCGTCGAAGCGGCGGTTTTCGAGCTTGGCAAGGGCTTGGGCGCCATCCACGGCGGAAGCGCAGCCGATTCCCGCTGAGACCAGCACCTTCCTGTACAGTTCGCGGATTGGCCGATCGTCATCAACGAGTAGAACCGAGCCGCCTTCGAAAATTTCAACCATGGCGTTTTCGCGGCGAAGACTAGTCTAGGAGGCGAAATTGTCATGACGTCGTTAAAGAAGAGTAATTGACATTTACACGTGATTGCGGCGCGGCCAGCCCGCCTCTCCCGGCGAATGCCGGGAGGGGCGGGGTAGGGGAGTGAGCCTAAGGTCTGCTCCCCGCCCACATCGGTCCAAAGGCGCGGGCGCCGAGCGTCGGAGTCTCACGACCAGGTCCGCGGCGGCCGCGAGATCGGCCCGCCTACTTCAACGCCAGCGGGTTGACCGGCGAGCCGAAGCCGTTGGTCACCTCCAGCGGCGGGGCGGCCAGCATGAAGGTGTAGCGGCCGTCGGCGGCGCAGTCGGCGGCCAGGGCGTCGAGGTTGAACATCTCGCCCAGCGGACAGCCCATGTCGCGCAGGGCCAGCATGTGGAAGGCCAGCGGCATGTCCGAGCCGAGCCCCTCGGCGTCCAGGATCTCGACCGCCATGTTGTCGGCGCAGACCGCGGCGAGCGACTTGTCGTGCACCCATTCGGCGCAGGTGTATTTCAGCCCCGGCTGCATGCCCATGAAGCCGACGCGGTCCTGGTCGTGGGTGAACACCTGGATGTGTCCGGTGCGGACCAGGATGATGTCGCCCTTGGCCATGGTGACGCCCTGCTTGGCGCAGCAGGCGTTGAGGTCGTCGACGGTGATCGCGTAGTCGGTCGGCAGGCGCTCGACGCCCTTGAACCGGGCCATGTCGATCAAGACGCCGCGCGACATGATCCCCGGCGCGGCCAGGTGCTCGATGCCCATCTTCTGCGCGCCCTTTTCGGTCAGGCATTCGCGGGCGTTGCAGCCGTTGTAGAGCTTGCCGTCATAGTGGACGTGGCCCAGGGCGTCCCACTGGGTCGCGGCCTGCAGCGGCATGTGCACCACGTCGTCCGAATAGCACACGCCCGGCACGGCCGGGTTCAGCGGAGTGAACAGGTCGGTGACGTAGACCTTGGGGTTGAACCGGCCGCCGCCCGGCTGCGGCCCGTTCTTGTCGAACTTCAGACCCAGGTTGAACAGCTTGCCCGACTGGACCTGGGCCGCGGCGTTCTTCAGCACTTCGGGGCCGATATGGTTGAGCGTGCCCTTCTGATCGGCGTCGCCCCAGCGGCCCCAGTTGCGCAATGTCTCGGCGAGATGGTCGAAATTGGCGGGTCTCATGCGCGTGCTCCCAGGCTTTTCTTTTGTTGGATGTCCGAAGCGCGCCACGGGACCATGACCGACCGCGCGCCAGCGGGACCGCTTTGGCTAAGCTATCGACGCGGGCGCCTCGGTCAAGCAAGGTTTGCGGGCCGGCGATGTTCGCGAAGCCGTTGAACCCTGAGCGTCGCCGGGCGTTTCAGCGTTGCAATGCGTCGCCGGCGGTGGCCTGCTTCGCATGAAGGGAAGCTAGGCTTCCACTCGGTGTTTCTCGACGTCAAACGTTCGCAAGGACTCGCTCGACATGAAACTTCGGACCCTCATGCTCGCCCTCGCCGGCGGCTGCGCGCTCTCCGCCCTGGCCGGCGCCGCCTTCGCCGATCCGCCGGGCCTGGTCGGCCGGATCAGCGACGTCGAAGGCGACGTCTCCTTCCTGCCGTCGGGCGAAGACGCCTGGACCTATGCGACCCGCAACTATCCGGTCGCGCCCGGGGAGTCGTTCTGGACCGGCGATTCAGGGCGCACGGAATTGCAGATCGGACCGGTGGAGGTCCGGCTCGACAGCGAGACCGAACTCGATGTGCTGGCCCTCGACTATGGACAGACGCGCTTTGGCCTGCCGCAGGGTTCGATGGACCTGAGGGTCTGGCAGGTTCCGCGCGGCGGCATTTCGATCGCCACCCCCGCCGGAGACGTGCGCATCGACCGCGAGGGCGTCTACCGCATCGATGTCGGCGCCAGCCAGGACGAAGGCTACCCCCCCGTGGAAGTCACCGTGTTCGATGGCGAGGCGGCCGCGCCGGGCGCCGAGGGCTTCACCCTCGTGGATTCGGGCGCCTCGGCCCTGATCTACGCCGGCGAGGAACCGGACATCGAAGATGCGCAGGACGCCTCGATCGACGATTGGGCCCGCATGCGCGAAGGCCAGGAACACTGGGACCGGCAGGCGGCCTTCTCGCCGTCGCTGACCGGGTACGAGGACCTCGAAGGTCAGGGCGATTTCGTCGATACGCCGGATTATGGAACGGTCTGGTTTCCGTACGATGTCCCGGCCGACTGGGCGCCGTATCGCTACGGCCACTGGGCCTCTGTCCAGCCGTGGGGTTGGACCTGGATCGACGACCAGCCCTGGGGTTTCGCGCCGTTCCACTATGGCCGCTGGGCGCAGATCAACGGCCGCTGGGCCTGGGTCCCCGGCCGCGCCGGGCGGGAACCTGTCTATGCGCCGGCCCTGGTCGCGTTCGTTGGCGGGCGGGGCTGGAGCATCGGCTTCGGCGCCGGCGGAGCCGGCGAGGCGGTGGGTTGGATTCCGCTGGCCCCGGACGAAGCCTATCGACCGAGCTACCCCGTCAGCCAAGACTACGAACGCCACATCAACGCCGGCCATGTCCGAGAGCTCCCGGGCGCCGGCGCCGCGATCAATGCGATCGTCGACGTCACGCAGTATCGCAACGCCCGCGCGGCGACCGTGGTCCGCTCGGCCGCGTTCGCCGGCGGCGCGCCCATACAGCGCGCGGCCGCCCCGGTCCCGCTCGCCGTCCTGGCGCACGCCCCGGTGACCACGGCGTCCACGGCGCCCGCGCCGACGCCGCAAGCCCGAAGCGGCGCCGCGATCCGCCCGGGCGCGGGCGTTGCGCATGGCGCGCCTTCGGGCGCCGCCCCGCCGCCTCGGCTGCAGGCGGTTCGCGCGGCCGTCGCGGCGCAACCAGCCGGGTCGACCAAGCCGCCGACGATCGCCGGCGCCAAGATCACGCCCCACGTCAAACCGGCTCCGGGCGCGCCCGCGTTCGTCGCGCCGGCGCAGGTCAAGAACCCGGCGGTCCAAGGGCGCGGACCGGTCAAGCCGCCGGTTTACGCGCCGTCCGGCGGCGCCTACGCGCCCCGGGCGCCTCAGGGCGCGGCTCCCCTGGCGCACGGTGCGGTCAACCCGCCGCCGCGCGCGACCGTCGCCCCGCCGCCGGCTCCGCCAGCGCCGCAAGGCGCGCTTCAGGCGCGGCCCGGCGCGGTCAATCCGCCGCCGCCCGCGACGGTCCGCCCGCCGGCCAAAGCCCACGGGGGCGACAACAAGTCCGGCCCGCCGGCGAGCGAGTCCAGCCAGCCTCCAGCGCGATAGCCAGGCCTCCTCGGGACAAGGGCCCCTGGGTCCCTTGACGCGCGGGCCGTTCGCTCGGCAAGTTCAAATGCGAAATCCCGCGGCGAGCCCGCGGTCAAAGTCCGGCCGATCCAACGGCCGGCGATCTGGAAACCAGGCGTTGGGTGAGGAAGCGATGGCGGTCACGATTACCTTTGGCGATCGAACGGTGGAGCGCTCGGTGGTGGCCGACCGCGCGGCGCGGGCGGCGAGCGGCCTGGTGGCCGCGGGGGTGAGCCCCGGCGACGTGACCGCCATGGTGCTGCGGAACGACTTTCCCTTCCTCGAGGCCTCGGTCGCCGCCGGGCTGGTGGGGGCCTATGTCACGCCGGTCAACTGGCACAACACCGCCGAGGAGGCGGGCTATGTGCTGGCCGACTGCGGGGCCAAGGTGGTGGTGATCCACTCGGACCTGTTGCGCAAGCTGAAGGACGCCATGCCGAAGGACGCCCTGGTGCTCCAGGTCGAGACGCCGGCGGAGATCGTGGCCGACTACGCGATTCCCCCGGCCGACGCCGCGCCGGTCCCCGGGGTCTTGCTGTGGTCCGACTGGCTGGCGGGCTTTGCGCCGCGCGCCGACGCCGGCATCCCCGCGCCGGGATCGATGATCTACACCTCCGGCACCACCGGCCGGCCGAAGGGCGTGCGCCGCCAGCCGCCCAAGCCGGAACAGACCGAAGGCACGCAGAACATGCTGAACGCGGTCTGCGGCTTCGCCCCCTGGCTGGACCGGCCGGAGGAGATGCGGGTGCTGCTCTCCGGTCCGATCTACCACTCGACCCCGAACGCCTGGCTGGGGGTGTTCTACAACCTGGGCGCCAACGTCTTCGTCGCGACGAAGTTCGATCCCGAACAGATGCTGGCCAACGTCGAGCGCTACAAGATCACCCATCTGCTGGCGGTGCCGACCATGTTCGTGCGGCTGCTCAAGCTGCCCGAAGAGACGCGCCGCAAATACGACCTCTCCAGCCTGCGCTTCGTCATGCACGGCGCGGCGCCCTGCCCGGTCCACATCAAGCGCGCGATGATCGAATGGTGGGGGCCGGTGCTCCACGAGCACTATGGCGGCACCGAGACCGGCGCGGTGACCTATCTGGATTCCGAGCAGTGGCTGGCGCACCCGGGCTCCGTCGGCAAGCCGCTGGACAGCGTCCGGCTGATGGTGCTGGACGAGGCGGGCGCCGAGCTCGAGGCCGGCGGAACCGGCGAGGTCGTGGCCTGGCACCAGTATTACCCCGACTTCACCTACCACGGCGACGACGACAAGCGGCGGCGGGCACAGAAGCGGGACATGGTCAGCCTGGGCGACGTCGGCTATCTCGACCAGGACGGTTTTCTGTACCTGTGCGGTCGGGCCTCGGACATGATCATCTCCGGCGGGGTGAACATCTATCCGGCCGAGATCGAGGCGGAGATCCTCAAGCTGCCCGGCGTGGCCGACTGCGCGGTGTTCGGCATTCCCGACGAGGAATTCGGCGAGCAGGTCTGCGCGGTGATCCAGCCGAGGCCCGGCGTGACGCTGGACGAGGGCGAGGTGCGCGCCGAGCTGCGCCGGACCCTGGCCGGCTACAAGGTTCCCCGCAAGATCGAGTTCAGCGACACCCTGCCGCGCGAGGATTCCGGCAAGATCTTCAAGCGCAAGCTGCGCGAGCCCTATTGGGAGTCGGCCGGCCGCTCGATCTGAGGCGCCGGGCGATCGTTCGGGCTCTCGCGCGGCGCGCGGGGGGCGGACGCCGACGATCTAAAAGTTACGGTAAAATCGATCGCTCTCGATTGCGGCGAACATCGAATAGCCAAGTCCGGCCATGGTGCGGTCGAATTTTAGCGCCGCGTCGGGCCAAACCTCCACCTGGAGGACGCCGCGATTACCCGTGAGCAGCCCCCGCATGCCTGTTATGACCTCATGCTCGTATCCCTCGACGTCGATCTTCGCCACCACGACGCCGCCCCGCATGGGCTCCACGTCGTCGATGCGTACGGCGCGAACGATTTTCACCGTCTTGGCGGTGTCGCGATCGAGACTGGCGACTTTGGACAGGTTCCGGCTTCGCTTGCCCGCCAGGTTGAACGCCAGGTCGCCGGGCGCGCTCGATGCGGCGGCCCCGACGACATCGATGGCGCCCGTGAGGTCGTTGAGAAAAAGGTTGGCGTGCAACTGGGCCAGATTGCTCGGATCGGCCTCGACCGCCACGACGCGATCAAACAGTTTCGCCGCGTGCGCCCACAGGGAATAGACGCCCCAATGCGCGCCGATATCGAGAAACACGCGCCGGTCCCCCGAATCCGCGACGGTTTGGGCCGCCGCGAACAGCGTCCGCCGTTGAAGTTCCTCATACGATCCAAACGCCAGAAGATACCTGTCGATAATATCGTCTAAATCGAACAGGAGCAGAAACCCCATCCGTCTTGCGATGAATTTCCGGCCGCGCGTCAGTAGATACCAAAAGCACCAAAAATCGCGCGTCCGTTTGCGGATATAGGGATACTTCAGCAGAAAACCGGGCGCGGTAATGGCCATGAGTTGCTCCCCCAAACGAGGTGCGCGAGCCGTCGCCACCCAATTCCTCCCCAACCACGGGAGAGGACCAAGCCGATGACCTAGACAGGCCAACCGTCCCCGGCAAGCGCCGGAGGCGAGTCAGGTCTCGACCGGGTAGCCGGCGTCTTTCCAGGCCTTCACGCCGCCGTCCAGGGCGGTGGCGCGCATGAAGCCGAGGTCGCGCAGGGTCGCCGCGGCCAGCGTCGAGATCTTGCCGAACTCGCAGCAGGTCACGATGCGCGTCGTCGGGTCCGGAATCGCCTCGTTCACCCGCAGCTCGAGCTGTCCGCGCGGCAGGTGCACGGCGCCGGGGATGTGGCCGGCCTTGAACGCGCCCTCCTCGCGCACGTCCAGCACCAACAGGGCGTTCGGCCGGCCCGAGAGCCGCCGCTGAAGCTCCTCCATGGCGATGAACGGCACCTCGGCCGAGGCTTCGGCGAGCATCTGGGCGACCGTCTTGCCGCCGGTCATGTTGGTGCGCAGCGCCTCGGTCAGGTGGGTCGGCGCGGCGAGGTTCAGCTCCCGCATCATCTGGGTGAAATCGGCGCGATCGCGTTTCTGCAGTCTTGGATTGTCGGCGATCTCCGCCCCGATGGTCGATTGGGTCCGGCCCTTGTAGTCGTGGCCGGGAAACACCAGCGTCGCCGGATCGAACTTGAGCAGCTTGCCGAACAGGCTGTCGTAAAGCTGGTCGGGATCGCCCGAGGGCAGATCGGTCCGGCCGGTGCCGCCGATCAACAGGGTGTCACCGGTGAACACGCGGTCCTCGACCGCCACGCAGATCGAATCGCGGGTGTGCCCGGGCGTGTGGAGGATGCGGACCCGAAGGTTTCCCACCAGCAGCATGTCGTCGTCGTCGAGGCGCAGCCTGGCGTAGGGGGTGGGGCTCGCCGGATGCATCACCGTGGGCGCGCCGAATATCTCGCCGAGCTGTCTGGCGGCGGAGAAGTGGTCGGCGTGGGTGTGGGTGTCGATGATGTAGCGGATGTGCAGGCCGTCGCGCGCGGCCAGGGCCTTGTAGCGGTCGATCTGGCTGATCTCCGGATCGATCAGCACCGCGCCCAGCGTGTCCGGGCATCCGACTAGGTAGGACAGGCAGCCGCCGGTCACGACTTGCTCGAAGATCATGGCGGCGGCCTCCATCCAGGGTTTTCGAACCGGATTTCGCCCACTCCCGCCCGCCGGCGTCAAGCGCCGCGCGCGAGGCGAAAATGACCGGATAACGAGGCGTCTTGTCCGCGCCGCATTGCGCCCGCCGGCCGGCGGTGGGATGCACGGGCGGACGGTTGGCGTTCGACGACAGGGACCTGGGACTTGGCGAGCATCGCGACCCCCGCGGAACCGGCGATCAACCGCGGCATGATCGCCGTCTCGGTCATGGTCGCCGTGTTCATGACCATGCTCGATTCGACCATCGCCAACGTGGCGCTGCCGCACATGGCCGGCTCGATGTCGGCCTCGGCCGACCAGATCACCTGGGTTTTGACCTCCTACATCATCGCCTCGGCGATCATGACCCCGGTGACCGGCTGGCTGGCCGGGCGGCTGGGCGTCAAGCGGGTGTTCGTGATCACCATCATCGGCTTCACCGCCGCCTCGGCCCTGTGCGGCGCGGCCCAGAGCCTGGAGCAGATCATCCTGTTCCGCGTGCTGCAGGGCATGTTCGGCGCGGCGATGGGCCCTTTGTCCCAGGCGGTGATGCTGGACACCTATCCGGTCGAGGAACGCGGGCAAGCCATGGCGATCTGGGGCATGGGCATCACCATGGCGCCGATTCTGGGTCCGGTGCTGGGCGGCTGGCTGACCGATGACTTCACCTGGCGCTGGGTGTTCTACATCAACCTGCCGGTCGGCGCGCTTTGCCTCTTGGGGGTGATGACCTTCATCCCGGAGGACCGCGACACCCACAGGCTGCCGTTCGACATCATGGGCTTCACCCTGCTCAGCGTGGCCCTGGGCGCCTTCCAGTTGTTCCTCGACCGCGGCCAGAACAACGACTGGTTCGCCTCCGTCGAAACCGTCCTCGAAGCCTCGACCGCGGCGGTGGCCTTCATCCTGTTCGTCGTCCACTCGATGACCGCCGAGCGGCCGTTCCTGCCGGTGGAGCTGTTGGGCGACCGCAATTTCGTCACCGCGACCGCGATGAACGTGTCGCTGGGGCTGTTGGTGTTCTCGGTGATGGCCTTCCTGCCGCCGATGCTGGAGAACCTGATGGGCTATCCGGTGACCACCACCGGCCTGGTCACCGCCCCGCGCGGCGTCGGCATCCTGATCTCGATGTCGTTCATCGGCCGGCTGGTGGGGCGGGTGGACAACCGCGCGCTGATCATCGCCGGGCTCGCGCTGCTGGCGGCCTCCTACTACGGGATGAGCCATTTCTCGCTGGGGATGAACTGGGTGGTCATCGCCTCGACCGGCCTGTTGCAGGGGCTGGGCACCGGCTTTCTGTTCACCCCGATGACCGTGCTGGCCTTCGCCACGCTGAAGCCGTCGATGCGCGCCGACGGCGCCGGGGTGTTCGCCCTGGTGCGCAACCTAGGCAACAGCGCCGGCATCTCGATCATGCAGACCACCTTCACCCGCACCGTCCAGGTGGTGCACAGCCGGCTGGTCGAGCCGCTGAGGCTCGACAATCCGATGGCCCGGGCGCCCTACCTCGCCCGGCCGTTCAGCCTGACCAGCCATGCCGGGCTGGCGGCGCTGGACGGCGAGGTCACCCGCCAGGCGGCGATGGTCGCCTACATCGACATCTTCGATTTGATGTTTCTGGCCACCATGGCGCTGATCCCCCTGGTGATGCTGATGCGCCCGCCGCGCGGCCCGCCGCCCGCGCCGGAGACGCCAATGGCCGATTAGCCCCTACCCGATCCGGTCGCGCAGGGCGTACCACAGCATGCCCAGCACATAGAGCGGCCCGCGCAGGGCTGTCCCGCCGGGGAAGGCGCGCGGCTCGACGCCAGCGAACAGGTCGAAGCCTTCGCTCGCCCCGCCGATCGCCTCGGCCATCAGCTTGCCGGCCAGGGTCGAGAGGATCGCGCCCATGCCGGAATAGCCGTGCGCGAACAGCACCTCGCCCTCGCGCCCGACGTGGGGCAGGCGGCTGGAGGTCACCGACACCAGCCCGCCCCAGGCGTAGTCGATCCGCCGCCCGCGCAGGGTGGGGAACACCGCCTCCAGATAGGGCCGCACGAAGCCGGCCATGTCGCGGGGCGGGGTGGGGGTGTAGCGCTCGCCGCCGCCGAACAGGATGCGGCCGTCGGCCGTGCGGCGATAGTAGTTGACCACGAACCGGCTGTCGGAGACGGCGACGTCGGTGGGGATCAGCGCCCCGGCCTCGGCCAGTGGCTCGGTGGCGACCACATAGTTGGCCACCGGCATGATCCGCTCGTTCACCCGGTGCGACAGCCCGTTCAGCAGGGCGTCGCCGGCCAGCACCGCATGGCGCGCCCGCACCACACCGCCCATCGTGGCGATCCGCACCCGCCCGCCGGCCCGGTCCAGCGAGACCGCCGCGGACTGCTCGTGCAGCACCACGCCCGCGCCTTGCGCCGCCCGCGCCAGGCCCAGGGCGTAGTTGAGCGGGTGCAGGTGCCCGCCCAGCCGGTCGAGGATGCCGCCGTGGAAGGGGGTGTCGACCTGGGCGCGGGCCTCGCGCGCGTCCAGCAGATGCGCGTGCGGATAGGCCATCGCCGTGTTCAGGCAATTGACCTCGGCCGCGAAGCGCCGCTGGTCCGACGCCTTGACCGCGCCCAGCAGATGGCCGGTCAGGCGCAGGTCGCAGTCGATGGCGTGCTCGGCGATCAGACCCGCCACCAGCGCCCGCGCCTGCAGCGCCAGATCGAACAGCGCCTTGGCCCGCTCGCGGCCATACAGGGCGACCAGCTCGACCGCGCCCTTGCGCAGGCCCGGGATGATCTGGCCGCCGTGGCGGCCCGAGGCGCCCCAGCCGATCCGTCCGCCCTCCAGCACCACGACCGACAACCCCGCTTGGGCCGCGTGCAGCGCCGCCGAGAGCCCGGTGCAGCCGCCGCCGACCACCACCAGGTCCGTCTCGACCTCGCCAGCCAGGACCGGGTGGGGCGCGAACGGCGCGGCGGTGGCCGCATAGTAGGAGCCGGCCATGTTCAGCCCGGCGTTGAGCTCCATGTTCAGACCTTCAGCAGCAGGTGGTCGCGCTCCCAGGAGCTGATCACCCCCTGGAAGGCCTCCAGCTCCGCCTCCTTGATCCGGACGAAGGCGCGGAAGAAGGCCGGGCCCAACAGCTCGCGCACCGGCTGGCAGGCCTTGAGGCGCTCCAGCGCCTCTTCCAGCGTGCGCGGCAAGGTGCGGGGCTGGTGATAGGCGTTGCCGGTGGTCTGGGCCGAGGGCTCGGCCCGCTCGCTCACGCCGAGGTAGCCGCAGATCAGGGTCGCGGCCAGCGCCAGATAGGGGCTGGCGTCGGCGCCGGGCAGGCGGTTCTCGATCCGGCGGTTGCTTCGATCCGAGATCGGCGCGCGCAGGCCGCATGAGCGGTTGTCATAGCCCCATTGCACGTTGATCGGCGCCGAATGGCTCGGCCGCATGCGGCGGAACGAGTTGACGTTGGGCGCCAGGAGCGGGGTGACCTCGGGCAGGTATTTCTGCAAGCCGCCGACGAAATGGCGGAACATCGCGCTGTCCGCGCCGGCGGCGTCGGCGAACAGGTTCTCGCCCGAGGCCTCGTCGACCACCGAGACGTGCAGGTGCATGGCGCTGCCGGGCTGGTGCTCCATCGGCTTGGCCATGAAGGTGGCGTAGACCCCGTGCTGCAACGCGACCTGGCGCACGATGCGCTTGAACACCAGGACCTGGTCGGCCAGCCGCACCGGATCGCCGTGCAGGAAGTTGATCTCCAGCTGGGCGGTGCCGGACTCGTGGATCATGGTGTCGAGGCTCAGCGCCGCGGTCTCGGCGTATTCGTAGATCGTCTCGATCAGGTCCTCGTATTCGGTGATGGCTTCCAGCCCATAGGGCTGCGGCGAGGTCTCGGCCCGGCCCGAGCGGCCGGCCGGCGGGGTCAGCGGCAGGTCCGGGTCGGGGTTCAGCGCGGTCAGGTAGAATTCCAACTCGGGCGCGATCACCGGCCGCCAGCCGCGCGCGGCGTAGAGCGCCACCACCGCCTTCAGCACCTGGCGCGGCGAGGAGGCCCAGGGCGAGCCATCGGGGTGCAGGGCGTCGGCGAACACATAGGCGGTCGGGGTCTTGAAGCCGGGCGCCACGCACAGGGTGGCGGGATCCGGCCGCAGCACCATGTCGGGATCCTGGTAGGCCTCGTCATCGCCGTCGCCGTCGGCGTATTCGCCGGTCACCGTCACCGCGAACACGCTGGAGGGCAGGCGCAGCGAGCCCTCGCGAACGGACTGCAGCAGCTTGGCCGCCGGCAGCACCTTGCCGCGCAACACCCCGTTCATGTCGGGGATCAGGCATTCGACCTCGCCGATGCCCCGGCGTTCGATCCAGGTCTTCAGGTCGGACATGCGGCCCCTGCCATCCCGCGCGGGACGCTGATTTGTGATCGCAGCAGGATCGCGCCGCGCCCCCCGCGGCGTCAAGCGAATGGGTGGAGGTCAACACAGTCAGGCGTGGCGCCGATCAAGCGCTCCGCCTTTAGATCACAGGCCGGCAAATCGCGCGGGCGCGAACGACCCGGTTGTAGCCTGGGGGCGTCTTTTGGAATGTGGGATAGCAGCTATATATCAGCTTGGCCGATCATCCCGTCGGCCGAGCCCTGGAGCGCCCGCCTGGATGCCGACCGCCGCGATGTCAGACAAGACCGCCGTCAAGGCCCCGCCCGGGGCGCCCGAACCGCCCGGCCTGCCGGTGCTGCACGCCAGCATCTACGAGGAGCTCCGCCGGCGGATGATCACCGGCAAGATCGTTCCGGGGATCGGGCTTTCGACCCGCGGCCTGGCGCTGGAGATGGGCGTCAGCCAGATGCCGGTGCGCGACGCGCTGAGCCGGCTGGCCGCCGAGGGGGCGGTGGCGATCCGCTCCAAGCGCAGGATCGAAGTGCCGGCGATGACCGCCGAGCGGTTCACCGACCTGCTGGACTGCCGGCTGCTGCTCGAGCCCGAGGCCGCGGTGCTGGCCCTGCCGCACATCACGCCCGCGCGGCTCAAGGCGCTGCGCGAGATCGACGCGCACCTCGACGCGGCGATGGAGAACGGCGATGTGATCGGCTATATGGAATGCAACTTCGCCTTCCACTTCAACATCTACCGCGCCAACGAGCGGCCGATCCTGAACCGGCTGATCGAGGCCCTGTGGCTGCAGTTCGGCCCGTTCATGCGGGTGGTCTACGGCCGCTTCGGCACCGCCAACCTGATCGACCAGCACCGTATCGCCCTCGACGCCATCGAGGCCCGCGACGCCGAGGCGCTGCGCCGCGCGATCGCCTCCGACATCGCCGACGGCATGGGCCTGATCGGCCGCAGCAGTTGGACGGAGCAGTAGCGCGCTAGATCACGATGATTTTGGATTGAATCAATCCAAAATCAGGAACGTGATCGATTTTAATGGCTTAGAGCGGGATCAATGCGGAAAACCGGCGTCCGCTTTTCCGCATCCCGCTCTAGTGGATCGTAGCAAACGGATGGTTCCCATCCGTTTGTGGTCCGATCCACTAAATTCAAACGCTTGTGGTGCGTCTCGCAAACGGATGCGGGAGGCATCCGTTTGAGTCGCACCACTAGCCGCTCGCCCGGTCCGGCTGTTCGGCGCGTCGGCGACTGGCGTCAATAGAAATTTAGCAGCCGCGCGGGATTATGGCCGTCGGGGGTGCCCGATGATTGCGTCCGTATATAAAACAGCCCTAGATAAATATTATCGCCGGAATTACGGCGATCAGCTTCCGACCCGTCTCGGCAGCGTCGCGGTCGCGTGCGTGCTGACCAGCTATTTCGGGGTCTGGTCCTGGGTTTGCGCGGCGCTTTGGGGCGTGGGTTATCTGGCCGGCGAGCTGGCGCTGATCGTCTGGTGGGCCAAAATACAACCCCGTTTGAATTCGCCGGAAAAAGCGAAAATAATCCGGTTGCAGACCGAATTGATCGCCTTGACCAGTCTTTTATGCACGATTTCGGCGATCCCGTTCTTATTTACCCCATTCGGAAATCAAGAAGGCAAAATTTTAGGGGTGACGGTCAGCGCCGTCATCCTGATGGTCATTTCCACCCAACAAAATTTGCGCAAAAACATGTTTTATGTCACCGCGCCGGCGGGATCAATTGCGTTGATCGCAAATTTAGCCAGCTTGGGACACGGACTGACGTCATTTATATTTGTTTTTCTTGGAATATGTTTTGTGATCAACGCAAGGTCCTTGCAGGTCGGGGGCTCCGATGTGTTTCTGGATTTGATCAAGCTGCAGGTGGAGGCCGAGAAGGCGAACCAGGCCAAGAGCGAGTTTTTGGCCACCATGAGCCACGAGATACGCACGCCGCTGAACGGGGTGCTGGGGATGGTGCAGGCGATGGGCCGCGATCCCCTGCCGAAGCGGCAGCGTGAGCGGCTGGCGGTGATCGGCCAGTCCAGCAAAACCCTGCTGACCATCCTGAACGACATTCTGGACCTCTCGAAGATCGAAGCCGGCAAGCTGGAGCTGGAGGCCGCGGATTTCGATATCGAGCGGCTGGCGCTGGCCGCTCGCGCGACGTTCGGCCCCGAGGCGGAAGCCAAGGGCCTGGACTTCGCCGTCGAGGTGGACGCACGGGCGAGGGGCGCCTACCGGGGCGATCCGATCCGCGTGCGCCAGATCATCGACAATCTGATCTCCAACGCGCTGAAATTCACCAGCGCCGGATCGGTGCGGGTGGACATCGGCCTTTCGGACGGCGGGCTGAGGATCTCGGTGTCGGACACCGGGATGGGCATGGCGCCCGGCCAGATCGAGCGGCTGTTCGACAAGTTCGTCCAGGCCGACTCCTCGATGACGAGACAGTTCGGCGGAACCGGCCTGGGCCTGTCGATCTGCCGAGAACTCTGCACCGCCATGGGCGGCGAGATCACCGCACGGAGCGAGTTGGGCGGCGGAAGCTGCTTCATCGTCGACTCTGCCCCTGGCGCGGGTCGCCGGTGGGCGGGCGGACGCGATAGCGGAAGCGGCGTTGGCGGGGGCCGGGCTCGATGCGCGATCGCTTCGGATCCTGGCCGCCGAGGACAATGCGGTGAACCAGCTCGTGCTGAAGACCTTGCTGGGCCAGGTCGGGATCGATCCGACGATCGTCGCCAACGGCGAGGAAGCGGTCGCGGCCTGGGAGCGGGATGACTGGGACGTGATCTTGATGGATGTGCAGATGCCGGTGATGGACGGGACCACGGCCACGCGCCTGATCCGTCGCCGCGAAGCCGAGACCGGGCGGCCGGCGACGCCGATCATCGCGCTGACCGCCAACGCCATGACCCATCAGGCGGAGGGCTATCTCGCCGCCGGCATGAACGGCTTCGTGGCCAAGCCGATCGAGGTGGCGCAGCTGTTCGCGGCGATCGACGCGGCGGTTCGGGGCCAGGCCGCCGACGCCGCCGCCGCGGCCTGATCGCGCCTCAGAGTCGCCGGGGAATGCGCGCCGGCAGGCCGCGGTAGGCGCGCAGCAGACAGGTCTTCACCCGCACCGGCGCGCCGACAACCTCGATCGCGGGGAAGCGCTTGAGAATTTCCTCCCAGACGATGCGCAACTGCATTTCGGCCAGGCGATTGCCCACGCAGCGGTGGATGCCGAAGCCGAACGACAGGTGCTGGCGCGGGCGCTCGCGGTCGATGATGAAGGCGTCGGGATGGTCGATCGCGGTCTCGTCGCGGTTGCCCGAGGCGTACCACATGATGACCTTGTCGCCCTTGCGGATCAGCTTGCCGCCGAACTCGATGTCGCTCAGCGCCGTGCGCCGCATGTGGGCGATGGGGGTCTGCCAGCGGATGATCTCGGGAACCATGCTGGCTACCAGGTCATGGTCGGCGCGCAGCTTCTCGTACTGCTCGGGGTGCCGGTTGAGCGCCAGCAGCCCGCCGGTGATCGAATTGCGGGTGGTGTCGTTGCCGCCGACGATCAGGAGCAGGATGTTGCCCAGAAATTCCATCGGCGGCATGTCGCGCGTCGCCTCGCCATGGGCCAGCATCGAGATCAGATCGCCCGCTGGTGCACCGTTGGCGCGCGCGTCCCACAGCCCTTGGAAATAGGCGGCGCATTCGCGCAGCTCCGCGCGCACGCCCTCGTCGCTCATATCGGTGGTGGCCAGATCCGACCAGCGGGTCAGCTTGCGCCGCTCCTCGAAGGGAAAGTCGAACAATGTGGCCAGCATCTGGGTGGTCAGCTCGATCGACACCCGGTCGACCCAGTCGAAGGTCTCTCCGATCGGCAACGCGTCCAATATCCGGCCCGCGCGCTCGCGGATGATCGGCTCCATCGCCTCCAGGCGCGAGGGGGCCAGCGCCGGGCTGATCACCTTGCGTTGGGCGTCGTGCTTGGGCGGGTCCATCGAGATGAAGTTCTCGATCTCGAAGCCGGCGGACTGGTCGCCGATCGCCACCCCGCCTTGCGAGGAGAACACGCTGGCGTTGGTGTCGACCTCCATGATGTCGCGGTAGCGGGTGATCGACCAGTAGGGGCCGAACCTGCTCTCGGCGGTGAAATGGACCGGGGCCTCATGGCGCAGGCGCTCGAAGAACGGCCAGATGGTGTCGTCACGGAACCGCTCGCCCAGGCTCAGGTCGATCCGCTCCAGCGGCGTCGCATAGGCCTCCTCGCGCGCGGCCTCGATCAGGCTGAAGTCACCGTCGCCCATCGCGGTCATTCCCGCTTGAACTCGCCGCCGACGAACCGGTCGCGCAGCACGAATTTCTGGATCTTGCCGGAGCCGGTCAGCGGCCAGTCCTGGACTTCGATCCAGTGCGCCGGGGTCTTCTGCGGCGCCAGCCGCTCGCGGCAATGGGCGATCAGCGCGGCACGGTCGAGCCGGGCGCCCGGCTCGAGCCGCACGAAGCCGAGCACGATCTCGCCCCAGCGCTCGTCCGGCGCGCCGACGACGGCGACCTCGGCCACGTCGGGGTGTTCGAGCAGCACGTTCTCGATCTCGACCGGGAACAGGTTTTCGCCGCCGCGGATGATCATCTCCTTGACCCGGCCGGTGACCCGCACATAGCCGCGCGCATCCATCGCGCCGAGGTCCCCGGTGTGCAGCCAGCCGTCGGCGTCGATCGCGCCGGCGGTGGCGGTCGGATTGTCGTTGTACTCCCGCATCAGGCAGTAGCCGCGCGCGCAGATCTCGCCGACGACGTCCACCGGGACGACCTGGTTGGTCGCGGGATCGCGGATGGA
This sequence comes from uncultured Alphaproteobacteria bacterium, assembly GCA_963706385.1. Lineage (GTDB taxonomy): Bacteria > Pseudomonadota > Alphaproteobacteria > Caulobacterales > Caulobacteraceae > Poindextera. The sequence goes on from OY970153.1 coordinate 24,249, forward strand.
TATCTCGGTTTGCGGCAGCGCCTGTCCGACCGTGTCGCACAGGTCGGCCAGCGCGTCGCCCGTCTGGGTCTGGGTGACGACCGGCGAGCTTTCGGTCTGGCCATAGACGGTCTGGAAATCACAATCGAACACCGAGCGGACGCGGCGGACCAGTTCAGGCGGCACGCTGGAGCCGCCGGAAATCACCAGCTTCACCGAAGACAGATCGCGCGGCCTGGCTGCCTGCGCCTCCAGCATGGCGGTCAGCATGGTGGGCACGCCCAGCAGCAGGTCGGTGCGCTCGGCCTCGATCAGGTCCAGCATCCGCGCCGGGTCGAACAGCTTGCAGATGATCATCCGGCAGCCGAACTGCACTGAACCCAGCGTCAGGCAACCGCAGCCCGCGGTATGAAACATCGGCATGAAGTTGAGCACGCTCTCGCCTTGCGCCGCCCCGCCCCTGGCGAACACCAGGCGGGCGTTGTTGGTCACCCCCCGGTGGCGCAGCACCGCGCCCTTGGGAAACCCGGTGGTGCCGGAGGTGTATTGCACCTGCGCCGGATCGTCCGGCGCCACCTCGGGCAGGGGGCTGGAGGCGGAGGCCTGGGCGTACAGCGCCGCGGCGTCCTCCATGTCGACGATTTCGCGCAGGACGGGCATTTCCGTCGCCACCTCGGCGGCGATGCGGGCCATCGGGTTGCCGCGGTATTCGCCGACCATGAACAGGCCGACCGAGCGGGACTGCTCCAGCACGAACTTCAGTTCGCGCGGCCGGTAGGCGGGATTGGCGGTGACCAGGGTCAGGCCGGCGAGCGCGGCGGCGTATTCGAGGATCACCCACTCGGGGATGTTCGGCGCCCATACCGCGATCCGCTCGCCCGGGCGGTAGCGCGAGGCCAGCGCGTGGGCCAGGCGCTCCGCGTCGGCCAACAGTTCGGCGTAGGTCCAGCGCCGCCGGAGCGCGCCGGCCATGTCCGCCTCGATCAGCGCTTCGGAGTCAGGCGATCGTTCGGCCTGGGCGCGCAGCACGCCGCCGACCGTGGTTTCCAGCACGACATCGTCGTCCTGGGCCGGGAAATAGGCTTGCGAGAAACTGACGTCGTACAAGGCCCCGCCTCCCCACGGCGATGGATTTGCCTCGACGATAGCATCGCATCCGCGCGCCAGCGAGCCGTGACGCGTGTAGGCCTCAGGGCTTCGAGGCCAAATCCGGCTTGCCGCTGTCCAGGTCCACCGGCACCGAGACGTGCTCCTGGACGACGACCCACGCGCCATTGAGCTTGCGGTAGACGTCGGTGACGCGGACGACCATCTCCATCTTGACGCCTTTCGGGTCGACGCCCGACATGGTCTGGATGCTGTGGCCGTAACCGGTCGCGCCGTCGGTCGTGACCGCCAGATCGTTGACCTCGAAGCGGATCGGTCCGACGAACCCGGCGAGGAATCCTTGCCAGTCCGCGCGATAGGCGGCCGCGCCGACGTATTGCCGGGGCGGGACGACGTCGAACACGAAAACGTCGGGCGCATAGGTCTTCATGACCCCGTCGAGGTCCCGCGCGGCGACCGCGGCGGCGAAGCGGCCTTCGAGGACGCGGATCTGCGCTTCGTCCGCGGACTGGGCGTGGGCGGCCATCGGCAGGCCGAACGCGGCCCCGGCCGCGCCGGCGATGAGGAAACAGGTGAGCTTGTTCATGCTGGACCCTCCGAATTGCGTGGTTGTTCGTCTACACTTGGTCGTGAGGCCGCGAACGGACGCGAAGCGTCGGCCATTCGCCGCAAACGGTCGCGACGAGGTTACGCAACCGACCACTGCCGCGCCAGCTTGTCACCCGGAACGGTTGTCGGCAAGTCGCGGCTGGACGCGCCGCTGGCCGACCTACGCCGCCGCGTCCAGCGCGCGCAACGCCGGCTCGGCCTCGTCCAGCGCGACGCGGATGGTGTCGACCAGCCGGTCGATCTCGGCGTGGCTGATGATCAGCGGCGGGCTCATCACGATCGAGTCGCGCACCGCGCGGACCATCAGGCCGTGCTTGATGCACAGGTCTCGGACCATCAGGCCGGCCGGCCCCTCCTTGCCGCCGAACCGCTCGCGGGTTGCCTTGCGCGCGACGATCTCGACCGCCCCGATCAGGCCGAGCGAGCGGGCCTCGCCGACCAGCGGATGCTCGGCGAGCTTGGCCAGGGCGCGGGCGAGGTAGGGGCCGGTGTCGCTGGCCGTGCGCTCGACCAGCCCCTCGCGCTGCATGATCTCGATGTTCTTCAGCGCCACGGCCGCGGCGGTCGGATGGCCGGAATAGGTGTAGCCGTGCACGAAATCGCCGCCGACCTCGCGCAGCGCCTCGACGATATGGTCCGCCACCCCGACGGCGGAGATCGGCAAATAGCCGCTCGACAGGCCCTTGGCCATCGAGACCAGGTCCGGCCGGACGCCGTAGTGCTGGAAGCCGAACCAGCGGCCCAGCCGCCCGAAGCCGCAGATCACCTCGTCGCAGACCAGCAGGATTCCATATTTGCGGCAGATCGCCTCGATCCGCGGCCAATAGCTGTCGGGCGGAATGATCACCCCGCCGGCGCCCTGCACCGGCTCGCCGACGAAGGCCGCGACGTTCTCCGGGCCGACTTCGAGGATCCGCTGTTCGACCGCGTCGGCCGCCCGCTCGCCGAACGCCGCGGGGTCCTCGCCGAAGCCCTCGCCGAACGGATAGGGCTGCATGACGTGCTCGAAGCCGGGCACCCAGGGGCCGCCTTGGTCGTGCATGTGCTTCATCCCGCCCAGGCTGACGCCGGCGATGGTCGAGCCGTGGTAGCCGTTGACCCGGGCGATGATGACGTTGCGGTTCGGCTGGCCCTTGATCTGCCAGTAGTAGCGGGCCAGGCGGATGATGGTGTCGATCGCCTCCGAGCCGGAATTGTTGAAGAAAACGTGTTGCAGGTCGCCGCCCAGGAGCTCGGCGATCTTGGCCGCCAGCAGCACGGTGGTCGGGGCCGCGGTCTTGAAGAAGGTGTTGTAGTAGGCCAGCTCCAGCATCTGGTCGTAGGCGGCCTTGGCCAGCTCCTCGCGGCCGTAGCCGACCTGGACGCACCACAGCCCGGCCATGCCGTCCAATAGGCCGACGCCGTCGCCGTCATAGATGGTGCAGCCCTCGGCGCGGGTGATGATCCGGCTGCCGCCGAGCTCGCGCATCAGCCGGTGATCCTGATGGGCCGGCAGGTGGTGGGCGACGTCCAGGCGGCGAAGCTCGGCGATGTCGTAATTGCGAAGGGTCACTTGGGTGTCCTCGGGTCGGAATGGGTGGCCTCGCCGCGCAGGGCGCGGCCGAGCAGCCGGAAGAAGGCTTGGGAATCGGCATTGGCGTCGGTGCGCCATTCGGGATGCCACTGCACGGCCAGCACGGCCGAGCCGTTGACGCGGGCCGAGACCGCCTCGACCACCCCGTCGGGGGCGGTGGCCTCGATGGTCAGGCCCTCGCCCAACCGCCCGACGCCCTGATAGTGGACCGAATTGACCCTCAAGGTCTCGCGTCCGAGGCCGCGGCTGAGCACCCCGCCCGGGGTCAGGGCCACCGCGTGCTCGTGCTCGAACATCGCGTCGAACGGCACGCCGTCGGGCGCGTGGTGGGCGATCAGGTCGGGATGGCGGCTGGCGTCGCGGCGCAGCGTGCCGCCGAAGGCGACGTTCAGCTCCTGCAGGCCCCGGCAGATGCCGAACACCGGCTTGCCCAGTTCGATCATCGCCGCGATCAGGCCGGCGGTCATGGCGTCGCGCCCGACGTCGAACGGTCCCTCGGCGTCCTCGGCGTCGCCGTGGCCGTAGCGGTCGGGAGCGATGTTGGACGGGCTGCCGGTCAACAGCAGGCCGTCGAGCCGGGGGGCGACCTCGCGTGCGCTCATCAGCTCGGGCAGGGCCGGGACCAGCAATCCGGCGACGTCGGCGTAGCGCAGCGCGGCGACCACATAGCGGTTCATCACCGCCTGGGCCGGCTCGGTCCCGATGGCGCGGGTGCAGCAGGCGACGCCGAGGACGGGGCGGGCGCCGGTCATGACAGCAGCACCGCGGGCGAACAGGCGTGCCAGGCCAGCCACACCGGCTCGTCCCAGGTGAAATCCTCCTGGTCGCGGCGGGTGAGGTTCGAGCGCAGCGCGCGCACGCGCCGGCCGTTCTCCAGCTCGATGTCGTAGACCGACTCGCTGCCCAGATAGGCGATGTGGCGAATGGTTCCGGCGGCGGTGTTGCAGCCGGCCGGGGCGTCCTCCAGCCGCGGCGCGGCCCGCCCGCCCGCGCGCTTGTGCAGCTCGATCTTCTCCGGCCGGATGGCGACCCACAGGGTGGTTCCGTGACCGCCGGTGACGCCGTGGTCGAGGAAGATCGGCGCCGGCAGTTCGGGCGCGTCGATCACCGCGTGGTCGGGCTCGTCGACGCTCAACTTGCCCTCGAACAGGTTCACCTGGCCGATGAAGTCGGCGACGAAGCGGCTGTTGGGATATTCGTAGAGGTCGCTGGGACTGGCGACCTGTTGCAGCAGGCCCCGGTTCATCACCGCGCAGCGGCTGGCCATGGCCAGGGCCTCGTCCTGGTCGTGGGTGACCATCAGGAAGGTGATGCCGACCTTCTCCTGCAGCAGGGTCAGCTCCGAGCGCATCTGCTCGCGCAGCTTGGCGTCCAGCGCCGACAAGGGCTCGTCCAGCAGCAACACGCGCGGGCGCTTGACCAGGGCGCGGGCGAGCGCCACCCGCTGGCGCTGGCCGCCGGACATCTGGTCGGGCTTGCGCGGACCGAAACCCTCCAGCTTGACCAGGGCCAGGGCCTCCTCGACCCGCCGCTCCCGCTCGGCCTTGGGCAGGCCCTCGACCATCAGGCCATAGCCGACGTTGTCGGCCACGCTCATGTGCGGGAACACCGCGTAGGACTGGAACACCATGTTCACCGGCCGCCGGTTCGGCGGGATGCGGCCGATGTCCCGCCCGTCGATCAGGATGCGGCCCTCGCTCGGGGTCTCGAACCCGGCCAGCATGCGCAAGAGCGTGGTCTTGCCGCAGCCCGACGGGCCCAGAAGGGCGAAGAACTCGCCTTCCTCGATCGACAGGCTGACGTCGTCCACCGCCACCACCTCACCGAAGCGTTTGGTGACGTTCTCGAAGCGGATGATGGTCTTGGGGGCTTGGCTCATGGGTCCGCCGGTTCAGGCGCCGCCGGCGGCGTCGCGCGCGAGCCCCGCCCCCTGCAGGCGAAGGGCGAGGAAGGTCAGCGCCACGGTGATCACGATCAGTATGGTCGAGGCCGCGTTGACCTCGGGCGTCACCGAGAAGCGCACCATCGAATAGACCTTGATCGGGAAGGTGGTGGTCTCCGGCCCCGAGGTGAAGAAGGTGATCACGAAATCGTCCAGGCTGAGGGTGAAGGCCAAGAGCCCGCCGGCCACCAGGCCGGGCGTCATGTGCGGAACCAGGATGTCGCGGAAGATGCGCCATTCGCCCGCGCCCAGGTCCCGGGCCGCCTCCTCGAGCTCCCGGTTGAACGAGGCCAGACGCGCCCGGATCACGATGGCCACGAAGCTGAACGAGAAGGAGATGTGCGAGATGATGATCGCGCCGAGGTTCAGCGGCCAGGGCAGGGACGTCGGCCAGGGCAGAACCTGGGTGAAGAACACCAGCATGGCCACGCCCATGCAGATCTCGGGCACCACGATCGGCAGGGCCAGCGCGCCCTCCAGCGCCGGCTTGGCCGGGAACCGGAACCGCCAAAGCATCAGCGCCGTCATCGCCCCCAGGATCACGCTGACCACGGTCGAGACCGCCGCGATGGTCAGCGAATTGCCGAACGCGGTCAGAAGGTCCGCGTCGTGCAGCACCTTGACGTAATAGTCGAGGGTGAAGCCGCGCCAGACCGTGGTGCGGCGGCTGTTGTTGAAGCTGAACACCATCAGCGTGACCAGCGGCGCATAGAGAAAGACGCTGACCAGCGCCAGCCAGGCGCGGATCGGCCAGCGCCGCAGATACTCCAGCGGGCCGGGCGGGGCTGTGTCGCGGACGGGCCTGGTCATGCCGCCGCCTCGCTCTTGCGGTTGCGGGCGACGACGGCCTGCACGGCGATGGCCAGGAAGGTCATGTACATCAGGAGGAACGACAGGGCCGAGCCGAACGGCCAGTTGTTGGCGGTCTTGAACTGCCGCTCGATGATGTTGGCGATCATCATGCTTTCCGGCCCGCCCAAGAGGTCCGGGGTCAGATAGGCGCCGATCGAGGGGATCAGGGTGACGATGACGCCGGAGACGATCCCCGGCATGGCCAGGGGCGCGACGATCCGCGCGAAGGTGGTCAGCTGGCCGGCGCCGAGGTCGAGACTGGCTTCCAGCAGCGAACGGTCCAGCCGGTCGAGCGCGGCGTAGAGCGGCAGGACCATGAACGGCATCTGGACGTAAACCAGGCCAAACACCACGGCGAAATTGTTGTGCAGCAGCGCCAGCGGCTGGAACGCGCCCAGCGGGTGGCCGAACGCTGCGGTCAGGTGGCCGAGCGCGTTCCAGGCGAACGCCAGGCCGAAGTTGATGAACCCCTCGGTCCGCAGCACCGCCATCAGCGCATAGGTGCGGATCAAAAGGTTGGTCCAGAACGGCAGCATGATCAGCAGCAGCAGCCAGGTCTTGGTCTTCTCCGAGGCGAAGGTGATCGCCACCGCCACCGGGAAGCCGACGATCAGGCACAGGAGCGTGGTGATCGCCGCGAACCAGAACGATTTCAGGATGATGCCCAGGTAGAGCGGGGTGATCGCGTGGGCGTAGTTGGCGAAGGTCCCGTTGATGGTGATCTCGACGAGGTTCTTGTTCTCGCCGAAGCTGTAGCCCCAGATGATCGCCAGCGGCACGAGGAAGAAGGCCGTCAGCCAGAACACCGGCGGGACGGCCAGGGTGGCGAACACCGCCTTGGCGCGTTTCCAGGACTCATCCATGGCGGCCGCCCCTGTTCATGCCGCGAAGATCCGGGTCAGGGTTTCGTCGTAGAGCTGGGCGCGCTTCAGCCCCTCGAACCGGGCGTATTCGCAGACCGCCAGCGCCTGTGGCGGCGGGAAGATCGCGGTGTTGGTCCGGTAGTCGTCGGGCATCAGCGCCAGCGCCGCGGCGTTCGGCGTCGGGTATTTGATGGTGTTGGAGATTTCCGCCCCGTTTTTGGCGTCGAGCACGAAATTGATGAACTGGTGGGCGTTGTCGGGCCGGGGCGCGCCCTTGGGAATGCACAGGCAGTCCGAGTTGAGGATCGAGCCTTCCCTCGGCACCACGAAGTCCAGGTCGGGGTCTTCCTGCATCACCTGGGCGATGTCGCCGTTGTACTCCATGACGATGTCGATGTCGCCGGCGAGCAGCAGGTCCTGGCCCTCGTCGTTGTGGAAGATTTTGATGTTCGGCTTTTGGCGGATGTACATCTCGGCGATGCGCTCGACCATCGGAAGCGGAATGTCGCGCACCGAGTGGCCGAGGTATTTGGCCCCCAGCTCGATCAGGTCGTCGGCCTCGGAGAACAGGCCGATGCGGCCCTTGTAGCGGTCGGAGTCCATCAGCCATTTCCAGCTGTCGGGCACGCCGTCGACCTTGGACTTGCGATAACCGATGCCGAGCACCAGCCAGGTGTAGGGCATGGAATAGCGCCGGCCGGGATCGAAGTCGGGGTTCTGGAACGCCGGCAGCAGGTTCGCCCGGTTGGGGATCTTGGCGTGATCCAGCGGCTCCAGCATGCCGGAGATACTGCATGCGGGTGACGAATTCGTTCGACGGCACGATCACGTCGAAGCCGGGATTGCCGGCCCGAAGCTTGGAGAACAGCTCGTCGTTGGTGGCGAACAGGCTCATCTTCACCGCAACGCCGCTCGCCGCCTTGAAGTCCGACAGGGTGGTCTTTCCGGTATAGGTGTCCCAGTTATAGAGGTTGAGTTTGGCCTCCTCGCCGTTGCGCCCGATCGGCGCCTTGGACGCGCAGCCCTCCAGCCCGGCGAAGCTGAGGCCCGCCGCGGCCGCGCCCAGGCCGGCCAGGAGCGAACGGCGTGAGGCCCGCCCCGTCCTCATGTCCCGGCCCCGTCAGGCATTTTGCAGATACCAATCGTAGTCCAGCGCCGTGACCACCTCGAAGAAACGGTCCTGTTCGGTGCGCTTGACCGAGGTGAACATGTCGACGAACCGCTCGCCCAGATAGTCGCGCATCAGCTTCGAGGCCGCGAAGGCGTCGGTCGCGGCGAACCAGTTGGCCGGCAGGCGCAGATCGCCGCGCGCGGCCTCGGCGTAGCCGTCGCCCACCACCGGCGGGCCGGGATCGATCTTGCCGCTGATCCCGTGGTGAACCCCGGCCAAGAGGGCGGCGAGGGCGAGGTAGGGATTGGCGTCGGCGCCGGCCACCCGGTGCTCGATGTGCCGCCCCCCGGCCGGTCCGGCCGGCACCCGCAGCGAGACCGTGCGGTTGTTCACCCCCCAGGTCGGGGCGACCGGGGCGTAGGAGTTGGCGCGGAAGCGGCGGTAGGAATTGGCGTTGGGCGCGAAGATCGCCATGCCGTCGGCCAGGCTCGCCTTCAGCCCGCCCACCGCGTGGCGCAGGGTCGGGCTCCCGGCCGCATCCTCGCTGGCGAAGATGTTGTTTCCGTCCTTATCGTTGACGCTGACGTGCAGGTGCAGGCCGCTGCCGGCGCGGTCGGCGAACGGTTTGGCCATGAAGGTCGCCTCGCGGCCGCAGGCGGCGGCCACGCCCTTGGCGATGCGCTTGTACATCACCGCCTCGTCCGCCGCGCGCAGGGCGTCGGGGCCGTGCTTGAGGGTCAGCTCGAGCTGGCCGGGGGCGTATTCCGAGATGGCGCCTTCCAGCGGCACGCCCTGGGCGTCCGCGGCGGCCCACAGGGCGCGCAGGAAGCCGGCCGAATCCTCCAGCTCGCGCAGGCCGTAGACCCCGTGCTGGCGCGGCCGCTCGCCGGTGGTCTCCGAGCCGGCCAGCTCGATCCCGCCCGACGGCGTGCGCCGGCCGTCGACCAGGTAGTATTCGATCTCGCAGGCCACCACCGGCGTCAGCCCGTCGGCCGCGAACCGGTCGATCACGCCGCGCAGCACATGGCGCGGATCGAGGTCGTTGGGCGTCCCGTCCAGCTCGTACATCGAGGTCAGAAGCTGGGCGATATCGTCGCCGAGCCAGGGGGCGGGAACCAGGGTGCCCGGCGCGGGCTTGGCCAGCCGATCGGCGTCGCCGTCGGCCCAGACCAGGCCGGTGTCCTCGCAGTCCTGGCCGGTGATGTCGCAGACCAGGATCGAGCCCGGCAGGAAGCGGCCGTATTCGTAGACCGCCATGATCTCGCCGCGGCGCAGCCGCTTGCCGCGCGGCACGCCCGAGAGGGCGGTGAAGATCACCTCGAAGAATTCGATCTGCGGATGGGCGGCCAGGAAACGGCGCGCTTCCTCGGGATCGGCGATGGGGCTGGCGGCGGGCAATCAGGTCACCTTGTACGGAACATTGTATGGAGAAACGATCTTCAAATCGACGCAAGGCGTGGGCGCGGGCAAGCCCCGATCTTCGCCAGGATTCCCGCGCTCGCCGGGCGCCGCATCCGTCCGCGGCTCTGTGATCACTATCTGGCGGATGAACCGCGCGTGTCAAGCACGGGCGGGAGGTCGGAAAACCCAATCTGTGATCACTGAATAGTCGGCGACAGCCCGCGTCAGCCTTCGTCGCGGAAATAGGGCTCGACCGGGCCTCGCAGCTTGATGGTCATCGGATTGCCGGCCCGATCGACGGTCGTGCCGACGCTCAGACGCACCCAGCCCTCGCTGACGCAATATTCCTCGACATTGGTCTTATCCACGCCCTTGAAGCGCACGCCCACGCCGCGCTGCAGAAGGGCGGCGTCGTAATGCGGGCTGGCCGGGTTGACGGACAGGCGATTAGGCAGGCGGTCGGACGGAGTCTCGGACATGGGGCGGGTGATAGCCGCGCCGGGCGGCGGCGACAACCGCCGCGGCTCGGATCAGCGTCCGCCGCCGCCGGTGATGGTCTTGATCTGGGCCTGCACCGCGGCTTTCGCGCCCACGCCCCACAACAGTTGCATGAAGGCGAGGGTGCGCCCCGCGGCGTCGTCGAACCTCCAGTCGCAATCGGCGAACTGGCAGTCGCGGAAGCTGGGGACCTGCCCGCCAGCATAGATCATGCGGCAGGCGCGGAACTCGCACGCCTCGAAGCTTTCGCCGTCGAGCATGACGGTCTCGTGGTTGTAGATGACGGCGGTCTGCATGGCCGGTCCTTTACGGGTCGACGCCCGGCGAGGGCTTGAAGCTGGCGGCGCAGATCGCCTCCAGGTGCCCGCGGATCGAGCGGGGCGCCAGCAGTTGGTCCACCGCGCGGCAGCCGTCCGCCTTCAGGCGGTCCTTGAGCCGGTCGAGGTCCGGGCATTGGCCCGATCGGGCGAGGGCGTAGGCGCGTTCGAGGGTTGGCATGGTCGTATCGGTGTAAAGTGTTCGCGCACGGCAGGCGCCGCGCGTGATCAAATGTTCGAAGAGGATCGTAGCGGACTCGGGAGCTCGATCCGAAGAACAAGCGTGGAGAGCAACCGAACCAAAGCGATATTCGATGCCGCACCCTGCGCCAAATCTCGCCGGAAAGCAAGATGTTCCTGTTTCGGCCGCTTAATCCAGCGGCCAGCCGGGCCGGCGCATCTCGAACATGGTGTCCTGGGTGATCTCGACATAGTCGCCCATCCGCCCGCAGCGCAGGATCGGCCCCGGCGCGGCGGTCTGGTAGACCCCATCCTGGATCAGCGCCTTGTCGATATAGACCGCCACCACCTCGCCCAGCGCCAGCCAGGTGTCGAGCCTCGCCCCGTCCGCGCCTTGCAATTGGATCAGCTGGGTCAGGCGGCATTCGAAGTTGACCGGGCTCTCCAGCACCCTGGGCGGCTTGACCAGCCGGCTGGGCGCGCGGGTCAGGCCGGCGACGTCGAACTCGTCGATCTCCGGCGGGGCCGGCGCGCAGGTCAGGTTCATCGGCTCGGCCAGGGCGCGGGTCGCCAGGTTCCAGCAGAACTCGCCGGTGGCCGCGACATTGGCCACCGTGTCCTTCCAGCCGAGCGACGAGAAGCCGATGATCGGGGGATAGTAGTTGAACCCGTTGAAGAAGCTGTAGGGCGCCAGATTGACCTCGCCCGCGGCGCTGATCGACGAGATCCAGCCGATCGGCCGGGGCCCCACGATGGCGTTGAACGGATCATGCCGCAGGCCATGGCCCTGGACGGGCTGGTAGATGTGCGCGTTTTCGTCGGCCATGGCGGGCAGGTTAGGGCGGGAGCGGCGCGGGGGATAGGGGCGTGAGCCCCTTCGTGGGCCTGCTCTCGCCTGGTGCCGCCGGACAGGATCGAACTGTCGACCTCAGCCTTACCAAGGATGCGCTCTACCACTGAGCTACGGCGGCACTGACGAGGCCCGCGGCTATAGCGAAGGTCGCGGCCGGCGCAAAGCGAAATCAGTTGACGCGCGCGCCGGCGCGGCCCACCTGCGCGCCCATGGGCGAGCCTGATCCGAACGCCAAGCGCCAGCCGCCGCCGCCGGGCGGGCGGGAGGCGCGGCTGGCCAAGGCGCTGCGCGAAAACCTGAGGCGTCGAAAGGCCGTCAAGCCGGCTCCCGACCCCTCCGCGGACGACGGACCCTAGGCGCTTTTAGAGGGGCCTTGCGTCCGGGCCGGCCGCGCCGTCAGATGAACCGCCCGGCCGATCGTCGTCGGCGGGCGCGCGAAGGATATCCATGGACCGGATCGCGATCACCGGGGGCGCGCGGCTGGAGGGCGAGATCGCCATCAGCGGGGCCAAGAACTCGGCCATCAAGCTGATGGTGGCGTCGCTCTTGACCGACGAGCCGCTGCGGCTGACCAACATGCCGCGGCTGGCCGACACCCGCTTTCTCGGCCGGCTGCTGCGCCGGCTGGGCGTCGAGGTGACCGAGATCGAGGGCGAGGCGGGGCCGCAGACCCTGCTGCACGCCCCGGAGGTGACCAGCGCCTTCGCCCCCTATGACCTGGTGCGCCAGATGCGCGCCTCGTTCAACGTGCTGGGTCCCTTGCTGGCCCGCACCGGCCACGCCAAGGTCAGCCTGCCGGGCGGCTGCGCCATCGGCGCGCGGCCGGTGGACCTGCACCTGAAGGCGATGGAGGCGCTGGGCGCGCACATCGACCTGCACGAGGGCTATGTCTACGCCCAGGCGCCGCGCGGGCTTGTGGGCGCGGAGATCGAATTTCCCATCGTCTCGGTGGGCGCGACCGAGCATTCGATGCTGGCCGCGGTGCTGGCCCAAGGCGTCACCGTCCTGAAGAACGCCGCGCGCGAGCCGGAGCTGGAGGATCTGGCCCTGTGCCTGAACGCCATGGGCGCAAGGATCGAGGGGGCGGGCGCCTCGACCATCACCATCACCGGGGTTTCCCGCCTGCACGGGGCGGCCCACGCGGTGATCCCCGACCGGATCGAGACCGGCACCTACGCCGTGGCCGCGGCCATGGCCGGCGGCGAGGTGCGGCTGACCCGGACCCGCGCCGACTTCATCCGGGCGTTGCTCGACAAGATCGAGGAGGCCGGCGCCGAGGTGATCGTCCACAACGACGGGATGACCATCAAGCGCAACGGCGCGCGGCTGAAGGCGGTGGACGTCGAGACCGACGTCTATCCCGGCCTGGCGACCGACCTGCAGGCCCAGTTCATGGCCCTGATGACCACGGCCGACGGCGAGAGCGTGATCCGCGAGACCATCTTCGAGAACCGCTTCATGCACGTGCCGGAGCTGTCGCGGCTGGGCGCCGACATCTCGGTGCAGGGTGGCGAGGCGCGAGTGCGCGGGGTGCCGGCGCTGGAGGGCGCCCAGGTGATGGCCACCGACCTGCGCGCCTCGGTCAGCCTGGTGATCGCCGCCCTGGCGGCGCGCGGCGAGACGGTGGTCAACCGGGTCTATCACCTGGATCGCGGGTTCGAGCGGCTGGAGGAGAAGCTCGGCGCCTGCGGCGGGCTGGTGCGCCGGCTGCGCGACGACCGGGCGGAAGAGGTTTAGCGCGTGGCGAAGAATAAGGCCGAACCGCTCCGGCTCCTGGCGCAGGACGCCGAGGACCTGGAGCTGATCGCCGCGGCGGTGCAGGACGCGGTCGGCAAGATCGGCGACATCCGCTATCAGGCCCCCGAGCGCCAGCTCACCCTGGTGCTGAACCGCTTCCGCTGGGAGGCGGGCGGGGCGCCGGCCGAGCGGGTGCGCGCCGGCCTGCAGTTCGGCTCCGTGCTGTCGGCCAAGGCCCGCAAGCTGCGCCGCACGGCGCCCGAGGCGGTGGTCGAGCTTCTGACCGTCGAATTCGAGCCGGGCGAGGCGCCGGGCGGGGCGATCGTGCTCAGCTTCGCCGGCGGCGGCGACCTGCGGCTGGAGGTCGAATGCATCGATGCGGCCCTGGCCGACGTCTCCGCCCCCTGGCCGACAAAACGCGCCCCGACGCACGAGGAATAGGGTCCAGGGACCGCAAACCCGCGATTGGGCCTTGAGTTTGCGGCCAGATGGGCGATCTAACCGGCATGCGCCGCTTCAACGCTTCCGAGCCGGGCTTCGAGGCCGAATTCGCCGCCTTCCTGGACGAGCCGCGCGGCGCGCCGGCGGCGGTCGACGACGCCGTGGCCAAGATCATCGAGCGGGTGCGCGTCGAGGGCCTGCGCGCGGTTCTCGACTATACCCGCCGCTTCGACCGCGTCGAGCTGGACGAGGAGACCATCGGCGTGGACGCCGCCGAGATCGAGGCCGGCGCCGCCCGCTGTCCGACCGAGGTGCGTGAGGCCATCGCCTTCGCCGCGAAGCGCATCCGCGCCTATCACGAGCGCCAGCGGCCGGCCGACGCGGCCTTCACCGATGAGGCCGGGGTCGAGCTCGGCTGGCGCTGGACGCCGCTGGAGGCGGTCGGGATCTATGTGCCGGGCGGACGGGCGGCCTATCCCTCGACGGTGCTGATGAACGCCGTGCCGGCCAAGGTCGCCGGCGTCTCCCGCATCGCCATGGTCACCCCGCCGGGCCGGCTGGAGCCGGCGGTGCTGGCCGCGGCCAAGGAAGCCGGGGTCAGCGAGATCTGGCGGGTGGGCGGGGCCCAGGCGGCCGCGGCGCTGGCCTTCGGCGCCGGCCCGATCCGCCCGGTCGACAAGATCGTCGGCCCCGGCAACGCCTATGTCACCGCGGCCAAGCGGCGGCTGTACGGGGTGGTCGGCATCGACGCCCTGGCCGGCCCGTCCGAGATCGTGGTGGTCGCCGACCGCAAGAACAATCCCGACTGGATCGCCGCCGACCTGCTCTCCCAGGCCGAGCACGACCCCTCGGCCCAGTCGATCTTGATCACCGACGACGCCGACTTCGCCGCCGAGGTGATCGGCGCGATCACCCATCAGCTCGCCGGCCTGGCCACGGCCGAGGACGCCAGCCTGTCCTGGCGCGCCCACGGGGCGGTGATCGTCGCCCCGCTCGACCAGGCGCCGGCCCTGGTCAACCGCATCGCGCCCGAGCACGTCGAGTTCGCCGTGGATGCGCCGGAGACGCTGAGCGACCAGGTGCGCCACGCCGGTGCCATCTTCCTGGGCCGGCACACGCCCGAGGCGATCGGCGACTATGTCGCCGGCTCCAACCACGTGCTGCCCACCAGCCGGGCGGCGCGCTTCTCGTCGGGCCTGTCGATCTTTGACTTCCTCAAGCGCACCTCGATCGTCAAATGCGACGCGGCCGCCTTCGCGCGGCTGGCGCCGGCCACCATCGCCCTGGCCGAGGCGGAGGGCCTGCCGGCCCACGCCCGCTCGGCCGCGATCCGGCTGAACCGCCGCCCGTGAGCGCCTCGCCGCGGCGTCGGGGATGACGAGGCCGGCCGTTGTGGACTAATGCTGGCCCGCGCCGTCCGCCGAGCCCGACCCCCGCCCCATGACCGACGACCGATCAAACCACCGGCTGCAAAGCGTCGTCCTCGACGAGGGCTCGCTGGCGTCGGCCTCGCGCGACCAGGAGCATGAACGCCAGGTCGCGATCTTCGACCTGCTGGAGCAGAACTATTTCCGCCCCGCGGGCGCCGAGGCCGGGCCCTACGACCTGCGCATCGCTCTGATCGACAACCGCCTGGCGCTGGACATCACCGGCCCCGGCTTCCAGCACCGACACCTTTTGTCGCTCTCGCCGTTCCGAAGCGTGATCAAGGATTATTTCCTGGTCTGCGAGAGCTATTACGACGCCATCCGCAACGCCACGCCCGCTCAGATCGAGGCCTTGGACATGGGCCGCCGCGGTCTGCACAACGAAGGCTCGAGCCTGTTGCGCGATCGCCTGGCCGGGAAGGTCGAGACCGACCTCGACACCGCCCGGCGGCTGTTCACCCTGATCTGCGCCCTGCACTGGCGAGGATGACCGTGTCGGACGAGCTTCCAGGCGCGGTGCTGTTCGCCTGCAACTTCAATCGCGTCCGCTCGCCGATGGCGGCGGCGCTGATGCGGCTGATCCATGGCGATCGGGTGTTCGTCGACAGTTGCGGGCTGAGGGCGAGCGACGAGGTCGACCCCTTCGTCGTGGCGGTGATGGACGAGCTCGGCGCGGACCTGTCGCGCCATCACGGCAAACGGTTCGAGGATGTGGACGACGGATCGTTCGACGTGGTGGTCTCGCTGACGCCCGAGGCCCAGCACCGGGCGGTCGAGATGGCCCGCGGCCGCGCCGTCGCGGTCGAGTACTGGCCGAGCCTCGACCCCACCTTGGCCACCGGCCCGCGGGAGGCGGTGCTGGAAGCCTATCGCAAGCTGCGCGACGAGCTCAAAAGCCGCATTCTGGCGCGTTTTGGCAAGCCATCGACGTTCGGCGGCTGACTGCGGTATAATGTGCTTCGCAATACGGCCCGCGCCGGCCAGCGCCCGGCGCGGGTCGTATTGCTATTAAGTCGTCGCCCACCAGAGAGGCCGCATGGCGAAAGAAGAACTGTTGGAATTTCCGGGCACGGTGAGCGAGCTGCTGCCCAACGCGACCTTCCGCGTGAAACTCGAAAACGATCACGAGATCATCGCTCACACCGCCGGCAAGATGCGCAAGAACCGCATCCGCGTGCTGGCCGGCGACAAGGTCCTGGTCGAAATGACGCCCTACGACCTGACCAAGGGCCGCATCACCTACCGGTTCAAATAGCTGACCGCGCCGGGCGCCGCCCCGCCGCGCGCGGCCGCTCCGCGATCCCAGGGCCCGGGTTGACGCCGATGTCCCCACGCCACCCCACGCTCGTCCTCGCCAGCGCCAGCCCGCGTCGGCTGGAGCTGCTGCGCCAGATCGGCCTGGTCCCGGACCAAATCGCGCCGGCCGACATCGACGAGACCCCGCTGGCCAAGGAGACCCCCAGGCTGGCCGCGATGCGGCTGGCCCGGGCCAAGGCCGAGGCGGCCCGGGCGCGCGCGCCGGGCGCCTATGTGCTGGCCGCCGACACCGTGGTCGCGGTCGGCCGCCGCATCCTGCCGAAGACCGAGAACTCCGGAGGCGGCGCGGGCGTGCCTGGCCCTGCTGTCCGGCCGCGCGCACCGGGTGATGACCGCGGTGGCGCTGGCCGCGCCCGACGGGCGGCTCGCCGCGCGGCTCAGCGAGACGCGGGTCCACTTCAAGCGGCTGACCCGCGCCGAAATCAAGGCCTACCTCGCTGGCGGCGAATGGCGCGGCAAGGCCGGCGGCTACGCCATCCAGGGCGCGGCCGGCGGCTTCGTCACCGCGCTGCAGGGCTCCTACTCCGGCGTGGTCGGCCTGCCGCTCTACGAAACCCTGTGCCTGCTCGACGGGCTGGGCTTTCGCGCGCGCCCGAATCCCGACGCGCCATGAGCCGGCGGCGGCTCTATCTCGACCGCGGACCCGGCGAGACGCGCGGGGTGGTCACCCTGGACGGCCGGCCCGAGCGGCTGTTGATCGCCCGGCCCGACGATCTCGACGTCCAGCAATACGGCGCGCGCGTCGCGGCCCGCGTCGCCAGCCTGGAGCGCGGCCTGGCCAGCGCTTTCCTCGATCTCGGCGCCGGGCCCCAGGCGATGGCGCCGTTGTCGAGCGGCCTGGCGGAGGGCGCCGCTATCGAAGTCGAGATCGTCGCCGAGGCGCGCCGGGGCAAGGGCGCGCTCGCCCGCCTGATTGGGCCGGCCGAGGCCCCCCCGCGGCTGATCACGCCCGCGCCGGCCCTGGCCGAACGACTGGCGGTCCTCGCGCCGGGGGCGCCGGTGATCGAGGGGGCCGAGGCCCGCGACGTCGCCGACGCCGCCCAGGACGCCGCCCTGGCCGTCGACCACGCCTTACCCGGCGGCGGTTCGATCGCCGTCGAGCCGACCCGGGCCCTGACCGCCGTCGACGTCGACCTCGGCGCGCGGCGCGGCGATCCGCGCCGCATCGTCCGCGCCGCCAATCTCGCCGCGATCGGCGAGGCCGCCCGGGTGCTGCGGCTGAAGTCCCTGGGCGGGCTGGTGGTCATCGACCTGATCGGCCGCGGGCACGACGGGCCGGCCCTGTCGGCGGCGGCCAAGGCGGCGTTTTCGCCGGACGAGCCGGGGGTTTCGATCGGCCCGATCAGCCGGTTCGGCGCGTTCGAACTGGCCCTGCCGCGCCGCTGGCGGCCGATCGCCGAGGTCTTGTGCGACGCGGACGGCCGGCTCTCGGCCCGCAGCCGGGGCCTTGCGCTGCTGCGCGGTCTGGAGCGGGCGGCGCTGGCGGACCCGGGCGCGCGCCTGGTCGGGCGAGCCCCGCCCGATGCGGCCGCGGCGGCGGCGCTCTATATAGATGAACTGGCGGCGCGGATCGGCGCCCGCGTCGCGATCGCTGCCGATCCCGCCCTCGCCGGCGACCGGTTCGAAATCGAGGCCCGATGACCCGCGCGGTGTGTCCGATCTGCAAGAAAAAGCCGACCGATCCGGCCTTTCGGCCGTTTTGCTCCAAGCGCTGCGCCGACGTCGACCTGCAGCGCTGGCTCACCGGCGGCTATGCGATACCGGTGGTCGACGACGACGAAAACCCGCCCCGCCCGCCCGACGAGGAAGGTTGAGGCCGCGTGTCTGGACAGCGTCGGGCGCCTCCCGTATAGACGACGCTCCCGTGATTTGGCGAGCCTTCGGGGCCGCGCCGCGGCGGCGGCCTGGGTAGCTCAGTTGGTAGAGCAGCGGACTGAAAATCCGCGTGTCGGTGGTTCGAAATCCGCCCCCAGGCACCATTACTTTACAAGAGGTCGGCGTTTCGGTTCGGAAAGCGTTTTACAGTCCGTTTCTATTCGCAATCTTGACCGCTCGCGATCTGGCGAGCCCCGGCCGGCCTGGGGGACGGACGTTTCCCGTCGTGCGGCCGCGCCTCTCCTTCGTTCTGCGATTTCAAATAACAGTGCATGTTGCATCGCAGCATTTCCTTTCGTTCCACGGACGAAAAACGAGTAATCGATCAACAATGATCGACGTGTGCGCCGCAATATATCGTGGGGTTCCGTTCCGGCAGGGCCCGCAGAAATGCACGCGAGGCCCCTTGACGTTGCAGAAAGGGGTTGCCAAAGGACGCCTGCCGCAAGTTTAACTTTGCGGCAAGACTTCGTCGTCGGTTGGCGGCGGGGTGCCCAAGCGCCTTCGAACCGCCTCGACTTGTCCCCACGGGCAATTCCGGCGTATCGGGTCGGGCGCAGCGACAGCGGCGCCGGAGCCTGATCGTGCAACGATCGCGTTCTGGTCTTGTTGAGTAGGGTGGAGACGCTATCGCGCGACGACCCTTTAGGTCCACATGTGCTAGCCCAAGCAGGAACTGGCGACAGATGCTCGAAATTAAACGACTGACCCCCCTCATCGCTATCGTTGGCGCCATCGCGCTGGCGACGAGCGCCCCGGCCTTCGCTCAGAATGCCGCATCTCCCGCCACTCCGGCGGCGTCCTCGGCGGCGACCGCCGCCGACAGCGCCGCGGCGCCGGCGGATTCCGCCGCGGCTTCCGCCGCCGCGGCGGCTGAAGCCGCTCCGCCGGCCACGATCAAGGATTCCGGCAAGCTCACGCTGCTCACGATGTTCATCAACGCCACCGTGGTGGTGAAGGTGGTCATCGTCGGCCTGGCGATCTGCTCGATGTTCTCCTGGACGATCCTGATCACCAAGCTCTTCGAGTTCCGCGGCCTCAACCGCGACACCGACAAGTTTTTGGAGTCGTTCCGGACCGCCAAGTCGATCACCGACATCAACCGCATTTCGGCTTCGGAAGAGTTCGAGGGCAACCCGTTGGCCGACATGGCCGCCTCGGCGTCCTCGGAAGTCGAACTCTCGCGTCAGGCCGGCCTCAAGGTCACCGGCGAACATCGCGACTCCACCATCGTCCGCGTCGGCTCGGCCGTTCAGGCGGTGCAGTCCTCGCTCGCTCGGCGCCTGTCGAACGGCATGCAGTTCCTGGCCTCGGTCGGCTCGACCGCTCCGTTCATCGGTCTGTTCGGCACCGTCTATGGGATCATGAACTCGTTCATCGGGATCGCGAACACCAATACGACCAACCTGGCCGTCGTCGCGCCCGGCATCGCCGAAGCGCTGCTGGCCACCGGTATCGGCCTGTTCGCCGCCATCCCGTCGGTGGTGTTCTACAACTACTTCCAGACCCGCATCTCCGCTTACGGGAACCGCTCAGAAGGCTTTGTCGCTGAATTGATGAACGCCATCTCACGTCAGCTCGACAAGGGGGCCTAGCACCGATGGCCGCAAAGCTAGCAGGCTCCGGCGGCGGCATAGGCGACATTGAACAAAACCACGAAATCAATGTCACGCCGTTCGTCGATGTCATGCTTGTTCTGCTCATCATCTTCATGGTGGCCGCGCCTCTGGCCACCGTGTCGGTGAAGTTGAACCTGCCCACGGCGGTTGCGCTTCCTTCGCCAAACCCGCCCAAGCCGGTCTACATTTCGATCCAGAAGAATGGGGATCTCCACATTGGTGACTTCCCCACCGATCTGGACACGATGAGCGACGATCTGCGCAAACAGATCGGCAAGCGTGATCCGTCCAAAGAGCGTATTTACATACGCGCCGACAAGGAAACCATCTACGGCGACTTTATGGGCGTAATAAACAAGCTCCAGGACAATGGCTTTTACAGCGTTGCGCTGGTCGGCACCGATCAACGCAACCAGCGCTTCAAGTAAGGCCGCGGACGCATGGCTGAGGAACAGCATCCCCCCGAGCAACATCACTTTTACGACCCGTTGACGTCCGATGGTCGTCCGCGGCGTGGCCGCAAGGGTTTCATGGTCGGCGTGGCCGTCGCCGCGGTCATCCACCTGGGCGTCGGCTATTATATCTGGAAGGCGAAGTTCGAGCCCAAGTACCAAGAGTTCGCGGACGAGGCGGTCAAGGTCGCCCTGGTCAAGGACAAGAAGCCGCCGCCGCCGCCGCCGCCGCCGAAGAACTTGCCGCCGCCGCCGAAGCCGGTGATCGCGCCGCGCGAGGCCGCTCCGCCGCCGGTTGGCATTCCGCCGCCGCCGCCGCTGATGCTTCCGCCCGCGCCGAAGCCGCCGCCGCCGCCGCCGCCGCCGGTGACGCACACGATCTCGAACCCGGACTGGGTGCGTAAGCCCGACGGCGACGAGATGGCCAGCTACTATCCGGACCGCGCCCAGCGGATGAACCAGGCCGGTCGGGCCTCGATCAGTTGCGTGGTGACCGCGAGCGGCAGCCTAGCGGGTTGTTCGGTGGTCTCGGAAGATCCGGCCGACTTCGGCTTCGGCCAGGCGGCGCTGAAACTGGCCCACCTGTTCAAGATGAGGCCGAAGACCATGGACGGTCAGGCCGTTGGCGGCGCTTCGGTGGTGGTGCCGATCCGGTTCGTGGTGCCGACCTGATTCAGCACGGCCCGGCTTTCCAAGCTCGGCCCCGGGGGCGACTCCGGGGCCGTTTCTTTTTCGCCCCCCCGCCGGGCCAACCCGGACAGGCGGGCCACGCGCGGCGCGGCGCGGCAGCGGCAAGGCCCTGGGAACCCTGGTCCGGCGCTTGATCGCGCCGCCCCGCGCGACTAGAAGACCCCTTCGCGACGCGCCGCCTTAGCTCAGCTGGTTAGAGCGCTAGATTGTGGATCTAGAGGTCCCCCGTTCGAGCCGGGGAGGCGGTACCATCGCGAGGCGCTCGGGATGCGGGTCCGGCGCGGGTCAGCGCGACATCAGCACCGGCAGCGAGGCCCGGCCAAGCACTGTTCGGGTCGCGCCGCCGAGAACCATTTCCGCGGCGCGGGAGTGGCCATAGGCGCCCATGATCATCAGCTCGACCCCGGTTCGTTCGCACTGGCGCAGCAGGGCCGCGCCGGCGTCTTCATGCCGCGCGTCGAGGCGTTGCAGGTCGGCGGCCACGCCGTGCCGCTCCAGATGGCGCAGAATGTCATCTTCCCCCGCCGCATCCGTCGCCGCGCTGGTTTCGCCATCGACGACCGCTAGAACGACGCTCTTGGCGCGTTTGATGAACATCAGCCCGTCCTGAAGGGCGCGCTTGGCCTCCCGGCGACCGTTCCAGGCGACGAGGACGCGCTCGAAGGCGAACCGGCGGCGCGCGCCTTCCGGCGCGATCAGACACGGCGTTCCGCTGAACAGCGCCACCTGTTCGGCCAGCCGCTGACCGGCGTGGTCGGGACTGGCCGGTCGTCCGACGATCGCGAGATCGAAGCACCGCGCGCGCGGCGCCAACTCATCGGGCGTCTCGTTCGCCGCCGCCACGACCCACCAACCCTCGATCCCTTGTTCGGCGGCGGCCGCGTGAAACGCGGCTTCGACGGGCGCCAGGAGCTGGGCGATCGCCGCGTCCCGACGTGTCAGCACATCGCCCACCGCCTCGGGGCCGATCGCGAAGCCGTCGGCGGGGTCCAGGGCCGGCCGCGGGCAGGCGCAAAGGCCGGTCAGCGCCGCGCCATTTCGCCGCGCCAGCTCGACGGCGAGGTCGAGCCGGACCTCGCACGGCTCGTCCGCGTCGAGAAACACCAGAATATCCTTGATCTCCATTCGCCTGGTCCCTGGTCGCCGATTTGCCGGAGGTGAACTTGCCGCGGGCTCGCCTTGGTTGCGTTGAGGGTGATCAATTCAGGGCGCGCCGGCCGGCCTCAGCCGCGGAAGATGTCGAACGGGTCGATGCTCAACACCCGCCGCGCGGCGACGAAGCTCGATACGCCCGCGATCACCAGCATCGTCACGAAGGCCAGCAGCAGGTTCGCGTAGGTGATCACGGCGGCATAGTCCGGCATTCGAAGCCGAGCGCCCTCGATCACCAGGGCGCACAGGCCGACCCCGCAGCCATAGCCCACGAGGCCGGTGAACCCCGCCTGGAACAGGATCATATAGACCAATTCGCGGCCCTGGGCGCCGATGGCCTTCAGGGCGCCGAACTTGTCGATGTTCTCCAGAACGAAGGTGTAGAAGGTCTGGCCGGAGATCGACAGGCCGACGATCAAGCTGATCATTGTCATCACCAGCATATTCACGCCGAACCCGGTCTGGAACGTGTAGAACCTGGATATCCGGTCGTCGAACTGCTTCTTGGTCAGGGCCAGATAGCCCAGCTTCGCCACGGAGGCCTCGATGCGCGGAATGTCGGCGGCGGTCTTCGGCTCGACCAGCACATAGGAGGTCGTGAAGCGGGTTTGCGGCAGGTACTGCAGCGCCCGGTCGTAGGTCGTATAGAGCGTCGGCACGCCGAACAGGCCACTGGAGGCGACGTGGGCGACGCCAACGATGACCGCCCGGTGGTCGTTCAACTCGAACTCGGTCCCGATCCGGGGGTTGCCCAGCTTGTTGAACTCGGCGTCGTGCACGACGATGAAGCCGTTTTCGCCGTAGATGTCCTCGATCTTTCCCTTCTCCAGCGCGGGGCGGCCATACAGGCTGGTGTCGTCCAGGCCCAGCACGTTCACCGACTGAAATGTCCCACCAGCCAGCTTCGCCAAGCCGCCGCTGGAGTACAGCGGCACCGCATAACGCACCCCGTTCATGCTGCGCACCGCATCGGTCAGATAGTCGGGCAGCGGGATGGTGTTGGCGACGGTGTTCACCGCCGGGTCCATCACCCAGATGGTGGCGCCGACATTGGTGACGGTGGACGAGGATCGTTGCAGGACGCCGGCGAACATCGAGGTCATCTGCACGATCAGAAAGACCGCGAAGGTGATGCCGACCACCAGGGAGTAGAATTTCGCCCGATCGTTGATCAACAGCTTCAGGGCGATGGTGAACAGGCCCGGGTTGAACTCGGCGCGCAGCTTTTCGGTCAGGGCGTTCATTTTGATGACGCGGTCGCCATGCCGTCCCCTGCGTGATGGCCATTCCACCCGCCGCCGGACGCGAGGTAGAGGCCGACCACGTCCTGCAGCCGTTGCGACTTGGCGGCGATCAGGCCCAGGCGAACGCGGTCGGCCTGGATCTCGGCGGTCATGGCGTCATAGTCGGCGATCAACCCGGCCTGGCGGTTCGTGTCCGCCAGCTTGCGATTGAGGCTGGCGGCGTCGAAGGCGCTGCGGTTGGCGGCCGAGATTTCGGCGTCGGCGTCCAGCGCTTTCAACTGATCGGCGACCTGCTCCAGCGCCGCCAGCACGGTCTGGCGATAGTCGGCCTGCGCCTTGAGATAGGCCGCCTGCGCCGCCCGACGACCGAACCACAGCGCGCCGCCGTGAAAGATCGGGACGTCGACGCTGGGGCCGATGCTCCAGAACCGGCCGGCCGGACCCGCCAGCCGGGCCAGGGACGTGCTCGCGGCGCCGTAATCGCCGGTGAGGCTGATCGAGGGGAACAGGGCGGCGGTGGCGACGCCGATCTCGGCGCTGGCCTGGTGCAGCGTGGCCTCGGCCTGGAGGATGTCCGGGCGCTGGCGCACGAGCTGGGACGGCAGGCTGACCGGCGCGTCCGCGGGAACCGACAGGTCGTTCAGAGCCGGCGGCGGCGGAGCGCTTTCGGCGGGCTCGCGGCCCATGAGGGTGCTCAGCAGGGTGGTCGAGGCCGACTGCCGCTGGCGTGCGCTGGCCAGGCTCTCCTGATCGGCGGCCAGCTGCTGTTCGGCGTTCAGCACGGCCGACCAGGCGCCGTAGCCGGCATTGTACTCGGCGGTCAGGATGTCCCGCTGGGCGCTGTCCAGCCGCACGATGTCCGCCAGCGCGTCGGCCTGATCGGCGTAGCCCGCCTGGGCGATGGCCGCATCGACGATGCCGCCGGTGAGCAGCAGCCGGGCGGCCCCGACCGCATTGCGCTGGTAGTCGGCCTGGGCGTTCAGCGCCTCGACGCCGCGCCGTTCGCCGCCGAACAGGTCGAGCGCATAGCTGACCGAGCCGGTCAGGGTGTAGAGGCTGAAGGTCGAGCCGGTCCCGCGTTCACCCAGCAGAGCCGGGGTCTGGTGTTCGCGCGCGGCGTCGAACGAGCCGTTCACCTGAGGGAAGAACACCCCGGCGCCGGCGCGCGCCTGATCCTGGCTCTGGCGCAGCGCCGATCGAGCCGAAGCCAGGGTGGGGCTGGCCTTCAGCCCGGCCTCGACCAGGTCGTCCAGCGTCGGCGAGCCGAACAGCCGCCACCACGCGGGGTCGGTTGGCCGTCCGAGCTCGATCGTCTGGGCCGCGCCGTCCGCCTCCAGCCGCGCCGCGCCGGGCTGCGCCGCATACCGGTCAAGCCTTGGCGGCGCGGGCCGGGTGAAGTTCGGGCCCACGGCGCAGCCGCCGACCAGAAGGCAGCTCAGCGCGAGCGCCGCCGCCTGTCGATCCCGCCTCGCGCCCATGCGGGCGCTATTGTTCGCTGATGTACACATCGACGAGCTGGCCCGGATAGAGCTTGACCTTGGGGTCGGTGCGGAAGCGGAAGATCACCGGCAGGACGCGCAGATCGACCCGTTCCTGACGTTCGTTCGAAAGTTCGATCTTGGGCGTCACATAGGGCTGGATGCGCACGAACTCGAGCGGCACGTAGATGTCGGCGCCGCGGACGATCATCTGCGCCTTGATCGCTCCGCCCTTGGGCAGGCGGTTCAGCAGGATCTCGTCGACGTAGCAGCGCACCGCCAGCGTGCCCGCGCCCGGCCCCAGCACCGCCGCCGGCAGGTTCGCCTGGGTGTAGCTGTCGTAGGCGCCCTGCGGCGAGACATAGCCGCCTTTCGCGGCGTTCAGCGCGAGGACCACCCCGTCGGTCGGAGCCTTGACGACATATTTGTCGAGCAGCGCCTTGCCGGCGTCGTAGGCGTGCGACAGCGCCGCGAGCTGCGCCTGCTGGTTCTGGATGTCGTAGGTCCAGGCCCCCGCGCGCGTGAGCTCCAATTGGCGCCGAGCGACGGCTTCGGCGGCCTCGCCGGCCTTGGCCGCGTCGATCGCCGAGTCGAGGACCTCGCGGCTGACCGAGCGCGGGTCCAGCGCCGCGGAGCGCTGCAGCTTGTCGCGTTGATCGACCAATGTCTTCAGGTTGGCCTGCGCCTGGTCGAGCTGGGCGACGGCGACGGCCAGGGTCTCGCGCCGCGGTTCGGCTTTCAGCTCCGCGAGCGTCGCCTGTGCGGCCTGGGCCTGGAGACGCTCCTGCTCGGTGCTGGCGCGTTGGACGGAATCGTCGATCGCGAACAGCGGCCGACCGATGCGCACGCTCTCGCCCTCGCGCACGAAAATGGCCACGACCGGCCCCGAGACCTCGGGGAGAATGTTGATGTTTTCGCCGCTGGTCTGGTCGCTCTCGATCACGCCGTTGGCGTAGATCGCCCGGGCGTAGGGATTGGCGGCGGGCTGGAAGGCCGGCGGCTGCGGCTTGATCGGCCGGTTGAGCAGGAAGGCGACGACGAGGGCCAGCACGACGCCGACGCCCGCCAGGATCATCATGTTGCGGCCCGGCATCGGCGGTTTCTTCGCCGCCGAGGGGGGCGGGGAAGGGGTCTCGGGGGGAGCGCTAGCCATCGGAGTTGTCTTCCCGGCTGGAGAGCTTGCCGTCCTCCATGTGCAGGATGAAGCTGGCGAATTCGTAGATCCGCGCGTCGTGGGTCACGATGACGATCGCGCGGGTGGGGGTGAGCAGGTTGGCCTTCACGAACGAGACGATGTTTCGGCCGGTGTCGCCGTCGAGCGAGGCGGTCGGCTCGTCGAAGATCAGGATGTCGGGCTGGCTGACGATGGCGCGGGCGATGGCCACCCTTTGTTGCTCGCCGCCGCTCAGCTTGACCGGCGGCAGGTCGCAGCGGCTCTTCAGGCCGACGATGTCGAGGTATTGCGTCGCTGTCTCCAGCGCATCGTCCCAGGGCGTTCCGCGCAGCACGAGCGGAATGGCGACGTTCTCGGCGGTCGTGAGCCTGGGGAACAGGTGGTAGTCCTGGAACACGAAGCCGATGTTGTGCAGGCGGAAATCGGCGTTCTTCGTGGCGTTCAGGCCCCAGATGTCGACGCCCTTGACCAGCACCCGTCCGTTGGTCGGCCGCAGGATGCCCGAGATCATGCTGAGCAGGGTGGTCTTGCCGCTGCCCGAGGGGCCGACGATGTACAGCATCTGACCCAGCCGGACATCCAGGCTGACGTCGTTCACCGCCACGGTGCGGGCTTCGCCCTCGCCGAAGACCTTGGACAGGTGGTCTGCTGAAATCGCGGAAGCGGGCATCGGGTCCAGGCGCGGGGAAAAACGGCTGATCTCGACTACGCCCGGCGGCCCGGCCGGGCCTTGATCCCGCTCAATCGGCCGGTCCGCGGACATCGTCGCGGCTTTGCGGGCCGCGCGAATGGGCTATTGAAGTCCCCGTGTTGGCGCCGCCGCGCGCGGCGGGATGGAGGAGATCATGGTGCAGAACTGGAAACAGGTCGGACCTCAGCGCTATCGCGAGACCTTCGGCCGCTATTTCGAGGACTTCCAGATCGGCGACGTCTATGAGCACCGCCCCGGCAAGACCGTGCTGGAGAGCGATAACCATCTGTTCACGCTGTTGACCCTGAACACCCATCCGCTGCATTTCGACGCGGAATACGGCGCGGCGACCGAGTTCGGCCGCAACCTAGTGGTCTCGACCTACACGCTCTCGCTGTTGATCGGCATGAGCGTCAGCGACATCTCGCAGAAGACCATCGCCAACCTGGGCATGGACGAGGTCAAGTTCTCGGCCCCCGTGTTCGCCGGCGACACCCTCTACGGCGAGAGCGAGGTGCTGGAGAAGCGGAGCTCGAAGTCGCGGCCGGGGCAGGGGATTGTCACCGTGCGCACCAGCGGCAAGAACCAGCGCGGCGAGGTGGTCTGCACGTTCAAGCGCAGCATGTTGATCCCCGAGCGCGGCCATGCGGTCGAGGACAGGCTCGCAACCTACTGAGACGCCCGCCGGACCGGTGGCCATTCCGGCGAAAAATGGTCTAGGCTCACGCGCGATTGGCGATGGAGGAGAGATCAAGGTGGCGTTGAAGGTGATCGGATCGGGACTGGGGCGGACGGGCACGCTGTCCCTCAAGGGCGCGCTCGAGCAGCTGGGATTTGGACCCTGTCACCACATGATCGAGGTGTTCATGCACCCCGAAAGCCTGCCGCTGTGGGTCGCGGCCGGCGAGGGCGCTCCGGACTGGGACGCGATCTTCAAGGACTACGGCGCCATGGTCGATTATCCCGGCTGCAAATTCTATCGCCAGCTCGCCGACTTCTATCCCGAGGCCAAGGTCCTGCACTCGGTGCGCGACCCCGACGCCTGGTTCGACTCCACCCAGGCGACGATCTTTTCGCCCAATTCTCCCGCGACGAACGCGCCGCCTCAGCTCCAGGCCTTCTTCGGCATGGTCATGGGCGAGTTCGCCGCCAACATCCACGACCGCGCGTTCATGACCGACTATTTCCGGCGGCACGACGAGGAAGTCCGCCGGACGATCCCCAAGGACCGGCTGCTGGTCTACGAGGTGTCGCAGGGCTGGGCCCCGCTGTGCGAATTTCTCGGCGTGGCCGTGCCGGACGCCCCGTTCCCGAGCGTCAATTCGCGCGAGCAGTTCGCCGGCCGGCTGTCACAGGCGCAGGACGGCGACGCCGTGGATCCGGCCAAGCTCCGGGAAATCGTCGAGCGCGAAGCCGGCCGGTCCTGAGACCGCGAGACCCGCCCGCCCTTATGGTTAACCGCTGATTAACCATAAGCGCCGACCTATCGAGGCATGAGCGTCAACTCGATCAGGGGCGTGGTGGAAGCGGCCATCCAGCGGGCGTCCAACGCCACGGGGGTGGATTTCAGCTTCCTGTTGGGGACCGCCAAGCGCGAGAGCGGCTATAATCCGGGCGCCCATGCGCCGACCTCCTCGGCCGCCGGCCTGTTCCAGTTCGTCGAACAGACCTGGCTGTCGACCTTGAAGACGCACGGGGCGAAGTATGGCTACGCCCGTTACGCCGACCTGATCCAGAAAGGCGCGGACGGGCGCTATCACGTCGAGGGCGCCGAGGCGCGGCGCGCGGTGATGGACCTGCGGCTCGATCCGCACGCCGCCTCGCTGATGGCCGGCGAGCTGACCTCGGACCACGCCTCTTACCTGCGCGGCCGGATGGGACGTGATCCGACCGCCGGCGAACTCTACGCCGCGCACGTTTTGGGGCCCCAGGGCTCGGCCAAGCTGATCGAGGCGGTGCGGACCAGCCCACAGGCGTCGGCCGCGGCTCTGTTTCCCGACGCCGCCCAGGCCAACCGTTCGATCTTCTATCGTGATGGGCGCGCCGCGAGCATCGGCGAGGTCTACGCCGACCTGACCCGCGCGTCGGGCGGCGCCGTCGCCGCGCCGTCCGCCACGCCCGCGCCGCCAGCCGATTTCGCGCGTTACGCCACCGCCCGGCGGATCGACCGCCTCGCCCAGGAGCAGGCGTTGATCGACATGGTCCTGCGCGGCCCCGAACAACCCGACCAGACATCGATGGCCGGGCTGTCCGGCTCGCTGTTTTCAGCCGAGATGCTGCGCGCGCTGACCACGGCCCGCGACGAGGGCGGCTAGAGCGCGTTCCGCAAAAGTGGACCCGGTTTTGCGATCAGAACGCGCTCAAACTTTTGAATTTAGAGCACGATTCAACGATCAGGCGATTCCGCCTGATCGCATCGTGCTCTAACGAATGGCTATCCGCGCAGCCGGGCGTGGGCGGAACGGTCCGCGCGCAGCGCTCCGGCCAGGGCGCGGGCGACGCTGGCCACGGTGACCGGCTTGCGCAGCACCCGATCGGCGCCTGCCTCGATGCAGGCGGCGGCCTCATCGGCGTCGCCGCCGATGATGGCGATGATCGGCGCGTGGGCGGTCGGCCCGTCGATTCGACGGATCGCCCGGGCGGTCTGCGGTCCGTCCATCACCGGCAGCCGCACGTCCAGCAGGATGACGTCGACCTCGCAGATCTGAGCCAGTTCGCAGGCGCGTTGGCCGTCGTGGGCCTGCAGCACATGGTGGCCGAGTTGCTCCAGCACCGAGCGCAACATGGCCGCGTGCAGAGCGTCGTCTTCCGCGACCAGCACCCGCATCGCCCGGGCCAGGCCCACCGGCGCGGGCGGCGCGACCGGCTCGGTGGCCTCGGCGCAGCGCGCATGGGCGTCGAACGGCAGCTCCAGGCGGAAGCAACAGCCGATGCCCATTGCACTCTCGGCGCTGATCGCCCCACCCATCAGGCTGGCGAGCTGGCGCGCCAGCGGCAGGCCGAGCCCGGCGCCCGGCACGCCGGCGGCGGTGCGTTTGATCCGATTGAACGGCTGGAAGGCCGTGTCTAGCTCCTGCGGCGACAGGCCCGGGCCGGTGTCGACCACCTCGATCCACGCGCGGTCCTCGGCGGAGCGGCCAAGCCGCACCTCGATGCGTCCCCGGACAGTGTACTTGACCGCGTTGCCCAGGAGATTGACCAGGATTTGGCGAACCCGGGCGGGATCGGCGAGCACCGCGCCCTGGCCGCCGGCGAGTTCGTCGTCGACGTGGATTGACAGCTCCAACCCCTTGGCGGCGGCCTGCGGGCGGTTCAGCAGGACCAGTTCCTGCGCCAGGCGCGGCAGGTCGAAAGGTTGCGGCTCCAGCGTCAGGCGTCCGGCCTCGGCGGTTTCGATGTCCAGGGTCGAGTCCAGCACGGTGAGCAGGTCCTCGGCCGCGCCCAGGGCCGCCGCCAGTTGCTCGCGCGAGGGGGCCGAGCGTCCGCCCGCGCCGGCGGCGGCGGCCAGCACGTGGGCCGCGCCGGTCAGGCCGTTGCGAATCTCGTGCGACAGGGTGGCGAGAAGGTCCGACTTGGATTTGGCCAGGGTTTCCGCGCGCAGCAGGGACTGGGCGCGGTCCTCGATCAGCAGCTCGCGCTCGGCGGCCATGGCGAATTGCCGCCGCAGGAGCCGGTTCATGATCAGCGCGAGGGCCATGAACAGCGCGATGGCCGCCAGCGCGACGCGGCCGGCTGGCCGGGATGCGGGATCGATCCAGAGCAGGATCAGAGGCGCCGCGGCGGCGACCGGTCCGACGACCAGCAGCGCCGGCAGCAGGGGCGCGGAAAAGAAGATGCAGATCGCCGCCCCGCCGCAAGCCAAAAGCAGGATCTCCTCCCGGGCCAGGCCGCCGCCCGCGCCGACCACCGCGATCTGGGCGACCGCCACGGCCCACAAGAGCCCGCAGAGAATCTGGATCCGGGTGCGCAATCTGGTGTCGGCCCGCTCGGCGGGCCGGCGCTTCATCCAGTCGATGACGGCGTAGAAGCTGGCCCAGTTGATCGCATGGATCGCCAGGCTGGCCAAAAACCAGGTCCGGTCGGCCGCATAGGAGCAGGCCCAGCCGATGATCGGCAAGGCCACGCCGTACAGGACCAGGGCATAGGGAAGCAGCGCCGTCTGGGCGTCGAGCGACTGCAACGACGCCGGGCGCGCGGCCAGTTCGGACGAGGTCGCGTCCATCGGTTCACTCCAGTCCGTCGTACTTGTCGCGCCGCTCAAGCCAAGGCCCCCCTCATCGCAGAGCATCAGTCTATGCGGTTAGGGTTGCCGGGGGGTGAATCGCGCTAATGACCTGGGCGGCGGGCGGACAAGCAATCATTAAGCTTAACCACGCATTGTCGGTCTCCGACGAACCTCCGCCGCCAAGACGTCAAAAGGGGTGTGCCATGGCGATGACGCGGTCGGCCCTGACCGACGCCGATATTCGCACGCTGGTGAAGGGGCGGTCGGCCGACGAACGGGCGGTCGCGGCGCACAAGATTTGCCGACACATCGAAACGAGCGACCTGAGCCCCGAGGACCGCGCCGTGGCGCAGGAGATTTTGCGGGTGATGGCCGCCGACGCCGCCGAGCTGGTCCGCCGCGCGCTCGCCGTCACCCTGCGCGCCTCGCCACTGGTGCCGCGCGACGTGGCGATGAAGCTGGCTAGGGATGTCGAGAGCGTCGCCTTCCCGATTCTCAATTTCTCCCCGGCGTTCACCGACAAGGACCTGATCGAGATCGTCCGCATCGGCGGGCCGGTGCGCCAGGTGGCGATCGCCAGCCGCCCGATGCTGTCGCGACAGTTGACCGCGACCATCGTCGATCACGGGGTCGAGGAGGCGGTGAAGACCGCCTGCGCCAACGACAACGCCGATTTCGCCGAACGCACCCTGCGCGCGGTGGTCGAGCGCTTCGCCAAGTCGGAAGCGGTGCTGACCGCGGTCGCCTACCGCGCCGCCCTGCCGCTGTCGGTGACCGAGAAACTGATCACCATGGTCGGCGAGACGGTGCGCGAGCATCTGATCGACCATCATGCGCTGTCGCCCGAGACGGCGTTGCAGATTTCCCTGGGCGCGCGCGAGCGGGCGACCATCGATCTGGTGGACCAGGCCGGCCGCTCCCCCGACTCCAAGGGCTTCGCGCGGCATCTGCGCGCGGCCGGGCGGCTGTCGGCCTCGCTGCTGATGCGGGCGCTGGCCAATGGGCACATGCGCTTCTTCGAGTGCGGCATGGCCGAGCTGGCCGGGGTGCCGCACCACAGAACCTGGCTGATGATTCACGACGCCGGGCCCTTGGGCCTGAAGGCGATCTACGAGAGCGCCGGGCTGCCGGCGCGGCTGTTCCCGGCGTTCCGCGCCGGCGTCGACACCTTCCACGCGATGGAGGCCGAAGGGCGCGCGGCCGACCCCGCGAGCTTCCAGCAGCGGATGCTGGAGCGGTTCCTGACCCAGCCGAAAAGCGCGCCGCGCGAGGACGTGGACTATCTGCTCGACAAGCTCGACCGGGTCAGGGACGAGGCCCGACGCGGCGAACGGCCCGCGGCGACCGAAGGCCGCTCCGGCGTCGCTTGATCTGGCGGCGAATATCGCCACTTTAGCGCCCAGGGAGGCGCGCGACCTCCGATGGAGGACGCCATGCCCGACGAAGCGGTGCCGATCAGACCCGCCGCCACCATTCTTCTGGTGCGCGACGAACCCGAATTCCAGGTCCTGATGGTCAAGCGGCATCACCAGATCGACTTCGCCTCGGGCGCCCTGGTGTTTCCGGGCGGCAAGACCCACCAGGGCGATCACGATCCGGCCTGGGCCATCCACGCCGCCGGCTGGGAGGCCGCTCCGGCCGACGAGCGGGCCCTGCGCGTCGCCGCCATCCGCGAGGTCTACGAGGAGGCCGGCGTGCTGCTCGCCAGAAACGCGGCCGGGGGGATCTTCCACGGCGACGAGCGCCTGGGCCCGGCGCGCGAGGCGGTGGCCAAGGACGAACGCGCCTTCATCGACCTGGTGGCCGAGCTCGGCGTGCGGGTCGACCTGACCGCCCTGACCGCCTTTGCCCGCTGGATCACCCCGGCGATGATGCACAAGCGGTTCGACACCTGGTTCTACCTGGCCCGGGCCAACAGCGAGCAGCTGGCGGTGTGCGACGGCTGGGAGACGGTCGACGCCGAATGGATCGCGCCGGGCGAGGCGATCCGGCTGGCCGCGGCGGGCGAGCGCACGGTGATCTTCCCGACCCGGATGAACCTGCAGCTCCTGGCCGAGGCCGAGAGCGCGGCGGACGCCATCGCGCGGGCCAACGATCGCACCCTGGTGCCGGTCCTGCCCGTGGTGCAGGCGCGCGAGGGCGGGCCGGTGCTGGTGATCCCGGCCAACGCCGGCTACGGCGACGTGGTCGAACCGATCGCGGCGATCCGCAAGTAGGGCGGGGTATTAAGGCCCGGCGCGGCCCTAGCCCTGGTGCTCGCGCGCGCGGGCGTCCAACGCCTTGAGCAGCGCCACGGCGACGGGATGGTCGTTCTCGCGGATCTGGCCGCCCACCACGGTCTTGATCGCGTCGATGTGCGCGTCGAGCAGCGGCAACGGCGCGCGCAGCCGCGTCGCCGGATCGTCGGTCAGCCGGCACAGCGCCGCGGCGATGCTGGTGACGACGGGATAGCCGTAGGTGGCGCCCAGGCCCTTCAGGTCGTGGGCGCGAAAATAGAGGGTCTCGCTGGTCTCGGCGGTGTGGCCCTCGGCGTCGATCCGCGCTCGCGCGGCGTCCAGCTTATCGAGTTCGTCGCGCATCCATTGGTCGAAGTTGCCTGACAGGCTCTTCAGCGCCGCCTCGGCCTTGGCCAGGGCGGCCGGGTCGATGCCGCCGAAGCGGCCGCCGGCCTTGAGCGCCGGGCTGTTTGCGGCGGGGGCGATTTGCCCCGTTTTCGAACTCGGTCACAGCAATCTCCCGACAGATGTCCACCGCGCGAGCCTGCCCCGCGCGAGACGCGTGCGACATTGGCGCCGCATCCTTAACAACTGGTTTGATCGGGGCGCGCCGCCTTGCCCTAGGCCGAAAACTGCTCGGCCAGCACCCGTTCCTCGAGGCTGCGCCCGGCGTCGAACAGCATCTGGAGCTGGACGCCGCGGTCTTCGAAGATATCGACCTTGACCACGTCCCGCACCTCGAAATTGTCGGCCACGGCGCTGACCGGCCGCTTGTCGGCCTCCAGCACCTCGATGGTCACCTTGGCCGTGTGCGGCAACAGCGCGCCGCGCCAGCGGCGGGGCCTGAAGGCGCTGATCGGGGTCAGCGCCAGCACGCGCGCCTCGATGGGGATGATCGGCCCGTGGGCCGACAGGTTGTAGGCGGTTGATCCGGCCGGGGTCGCGACCAGCACTCCGTCGCAGAACAGCTCGGCCAGCCGCACCTTGCGGTCGATCGACAGCTTGAGCTTGGCGGTCTGCCGGGTCTGGCGCAGCAGGGAGACCTCGTTGATCGCCAGCGCCTTGTGGTCGTGGCCGGCGGCGTCGATCGCGACCATCACCAGCGGATGGATCGTCGCCCGTTCGGCGGCGGCGATCCGCTCAAGCAGGCCCTCCTCGCTGTATTCGTTCATCAAAAAGCCGACCGAGCCTTGGTTCATGCCGTAGATCGGCCGCTTGGAGGCCAGGTTGCGATGCAGGGTCTCCAGCATGAAGCCGTCGCCGCCAAGCGCGATCACCAGTTCGGCCTCGGCTTCTGGGACTTCGCCATAGCGCGCGACCAGGCGCGCGCGCGCGGCCTGCGCCTCGGGCCGGTCGCTGGCGACGAAGGCGAGGCGGGTGGGGGCGCGGCGCCGGGAAGCGGAGGGCGGTTGGGTCATGGCGGGCAGACACAAGCGGCCCGGCGCGGCAATGTCAAACCGCGTCGATGGCTTTGCGGAACGCTTCGGAGGCCTTTCTGGCCTGATCGTCGCCGAACTGGACGAAAACGCGCCGCGCCAGGTTGACGTCGCCGCCCGGCCGCCCCGCGTTCAGGTCACGGGCCAGGGCCAGAAGCGTGGAGAACGCGCCGCGGTCGAGACCCACGCTGAGACAGGCCAGGGCCAGGATGTCGGGGCGGTCGGCGTTGATCGCGATGCGGACGTCGTCCATCGAATAGCCGCCGAGGGCCGCCAGCGCGGTCATGAACAGGCTCAGCCGCTGTTCGCGCAAGGCCCGCAGCAGATAGCTCGGCCGAAGCTGGCCGGCGCGGTGCAGCTTGGCGATCAGTCGCCGCTCCATGTCGGCCTGTTCGATGCGCATGCGCGCGCCAGTCTCGCCGCCGGGATGGATCTGGGCCTCGTTGACCGCCTCGGCCAGCGCCCGATCGAGCGCCTCCGCGTCGACGTTGAAGCGGCTGACGATCGCCGCGCGCAGCGACTGGCCGACCCACATGTAGAGCTGCTGGGCCTGGTCGCTGCTCAGGCGCGGGTGGCGCGCCAGCGGCGAGCGCATCGCGGCGATCTGACGCGAGGCGTCGACCAGCTGGGTCATGGCTTCGGGTGAGATGTCGGCGGTGTCGTTTCCGGCCAGGGCGGTCATCACCGACGGCTCGGCCTGGCCCAGGATGGTCTCGATCACCCGAAGACCGATGTTGGGCCGCTGGGCGACCTCGATCTGATGGTCGATGGTGGCCTCGACCAGCAACCGCACCAGATCGGTGTCGGTCAACACCGGGCTGCCGGCGATCACCGGCCGGGCGATCTCGATCTCGTCCAGCGCCAGCGCGTAGACCAGCTCGCTCGGCGGCCAGTCGGCCTTGGCCAGCTTTTCGGCCAGCGTCCGGCGAATATCATGCTCGGCGTCGCCCACCAGGCTCAGGAAGATCGAACCCAGCAGCGCCTGGATAGGCTCCGCGCGCACCGCCTCGTTGACCTGCGCGCACAGATCCGCCAGCGCCAGCATCAGCCGCTCGCGATCGCCCGGCGCCCGGCTCCTGGCCAGTTCCGTCAGCTCTTGGGCCGTCCGCGCGGCGCTCACGTTGTTCTCCGGGTCGAGACTCGAGTTGTGACAGTGGGATAGTCTCATGAAAACATGTCTAACGGCGCCCTCCGCGACGAGGATGGCCGCCGGGCTTGACGTCGCGGCGGGGCGGCGCGAGTCTCCCCGCCGCGGACACAGGGAAGGAGACCGCCGTGGCGGACGGATCGATCACGGGCCTGACTTCGCTCAAGGGCAAGGTCAGCGAAGGCGAATGGCGGGCGCGCTCGGACCTCGCGGCCCTCTACCGGCTGGTCGCCCTGCATGGCTGGGACGACATGATCTTCACCCACATCTCGGCCCGCGTGCCGGGGCCCGAGCACCACTTCCTGATCAATCCCTACGGCCTGTTCTTCGGCGAGATGACCGCCTCGGCCCTGGTCAAGATCGACCTGGACGGAAACATCGTCCAGGAGACGCCCTACATGATCAATCCGGCGGGTTTCACCATCCATTCGGCGATCCACGCCGCGCGGGAAGAGGCCCGCTACGTCATGCACCTGCACACCGACCAGGGCGTGGCGGTCGCGGCCCAGGCCGAGGGCCTGTTGCCGCTGTCGCAGCACGCGCTGATCTGCCTGCCGCACCTGGCCTATCACGACTACGAGGGCATCGCGCTCAATCTGGACGAACGCGAGCGGTTGGTGGCGGACCTCGGCGACAAGCCGCTCTGCCTGCTGCGCAATCACGGCACCCTGACGGTCGGCGCGACCGCCGCGGAATGCTGGACCGGCATGTTCTTCCTGGAGCGGGCCTGCAAGCAGCAGGTGATGGCGCTCAGCGCCGGCCGCGACAAGGTGCTGATCGCGCCTCAGGCCTCGCAAGCCGAGGTGAAGGCCCAGATGAGCAACGGCTTCGGCGGCTCCGGCAAGCTGGCCTGGCCGGGCTGCCTGCGCCTGCTGGACCGGGAGCTGCCGGGCTACGACGCGTAGAACCGCCGTGGCCCTACTGTGGCGCGGTGGTCGCGGTCTTCAGATAGGCCACCACGTCGATCCGGTCCTTGGGATCCTTCAGGCCGAGGAACGACATGCGGGTGTCGGGCGCCACCGCGCGCGGGTTGGTGATCCATTTGTCGATCTGGGCCGCGTCCCAGGTGATGCCGCTGGCCTTCAAGCCGTCCGAGTAGCTGAAGTCCGCGACGGAGCCGGCCTTGCGGCCGAACACGCCCCACAGGTTCGGGCCGGTCATGTTGGGGCCGCCCTGCTCGGTGGTGTGGCAGGCGCGGCACTGGGCGAACTTGGTCTGGCCGTTGGCCACGTCGCCGGCGTTGTAGGGCGCGGGCAGACTGGCCAACATCGCCTTGATCTGCTCGGGCGTCGGCGCCGCCGCCGCTGGCGCTGGCGCGGAGGCCGGCTCGGTGGGCGCGGCCGGCTGTTCGGGGCTCTCCTGCTTCTTGCCGCAACCGCCGAGCAGCATC
Organism: uncultured Alphaproteobacteria bacterium; assembly: GCA_963706385.1. GTDB lineage: Bacteria > Pseudomonadota > Alphaproteobacteria > Caulobacterales > Caulobacteraceae > Poindextera. Next base: position 61,245 of record OY970153.1, read on the forward strand.
GCGCCGGCCGCCAGCGCCATCAGGGAAACCGCAACACGCATCGTAGAGCCTCCAGGACCAAACCCATCGCGCGCGGAACCTAGCTCAGGCGAGGAATGATGCAATCGCCGTCTCGCGATGGAGATCAGTTTTCGCCGGTCGGCTTGGAGCGCATCGACTTGACGCCCGCGCGGCGGGTCTTGGCCTGCAGGCGGCGCAGCTTGGAGGCGTAGGTCGGCTTGGTCGGCCGGCGGGGCTTGGGGCGGATGGCGGCCTGGCGGATCAGGGCGAACAGGCGCTCGCGCACCTCCTGGCGGTTCATCTCCTGCGAGCGTGTGCCCTGCGAGAACAAGATCAGCACGCCCTCCTGGGTCAGCCGGCTCCCCGCCAGCCGCTCGAGCCGCGCCTTCACCTCGTCGGACAGGCTCGGCGATCCGCGCACGTCGAAGCGCAGCTCCACGGCGGTGCTGGTCTTGTTGACATGCTGGCCGCCGGGCCCCGAGGCGCGCACGAAGCGTTCCTCCAGCTCGGCCTCGTCCAGGGCGATGGCGTCGGTGACGGGGATCATCGCCCGGAAATCCTTGGCGCCGGCCGGCCGCGCGTCAGGGCGCCAGCGAGACGTCCCGGGTCTCGCCCTCGAGCAGGTCCAGGTGGCGCATCACCACCAGGTCCTCGCTGGCGCCCTTGGGACTGGTCGCCTTCAGCCGGGCGATGAGGAAGTAGGATCCCGCGGCCACGTCCGGGAAGACGAACACGCCGGTGACGTCGCACTGCACCGACGCGGCCAGCGGGTTCTCCTGCGCCGGGCCGAGCTTGGCCGCGCGGGCCTTGACCGTGGCGATGGCCAGCCGCGCGCTGTCCGGCGAGCCGTAGAGCGCGACGATGCGGCGGCGAAAGCTGGGCGTGTCGTGCATCAGCGCCACGGACAGGCCGGCGCAATCGCCGCGCGCGCCGGCGCGGGTGTGATAGGCGCCGTGGCCGAGGATGGTCGCGGCGGGCGGCGGCGGGGGCGGGGGCGGCGGGCCGACGGGTCCGGGTCCGGCCGGCGGCGGCGGCGCCTCGCCGACGCAGCCGGTCACGGCCAGGGCCAGCAATACAACGGCGGCTCTGCGCATCATCAGCGGGCGGCTCCCATTCCTGCGTCGCAGGATAACGGCGCGCGCGCGCCCCGTCACCCCGCCGCCGCCCGGGTCCGCGCCGCGGTCAGGCCGACATGGCCTTCCACATGGCCACGGCCAGGCCATGGGCGCGGGTGTCGCCCATGGTGGTGGGCGCCATCCTGTTCATCGCGAAGCCGTAGGTGGCCCTGGCGTCCATGTCGATGATGATCAGCGAGCCGCCGTAACCGCCCCAGAACATGCTGTTGGGGCTGGGCAGCGGCGTCGCCGCGCCGGGCAGTCCGAAGCCCATGCCGAACCGGGCCGGCATGTTCAGGATCAGGTCGGTTCCCTCGACCTGGAGCTCCAGCGCCTTGCGGCAGCCGGCTTCGGACATCAGCCGCTTGCCCTTGGCCACCCCGCCGTTGGCCAAAAGCACGTGGATCTCGGCGATCGAGCGGGCGTTGCCGTGGCCGCCGGCCGCGGGGATCTCCGCCGCCCGCCATTCGCGGGTGCGGGTGTCGTAGGGGTTGATCGGCGGATTGGACGACATGTTGCGGGTCAGCTCGCTCTGCTCGCCGTCGCCGATCGCCCCTCCCGGCGGCGGCGGGATCAGGTCGGCCACCCGCGCGTCGTGCTCGGCGGCCAGGCCGATATGGAAGTCGGCGCCCAGCGGCTCGGCGATCTCCTGGCGAAACACGGTTCCGAGCGAGCGGCCGGTGATCCGGCGCACCACTTCGCCGACCAGGTAGCCTTGCGTGAGCGCATGATAGCCCGGCGCGGTTCCCGGCTCCCAGTAGGGCGCCTGGGCGGCCAGCAGGGCGGTGGCCTTGTCCCAGTCGTAGAGGTCCTCGCGGGTGATCTTCTCCTTCCAGCCGGACAGGCCGGCCGAATGGCTCATCAGGTGGCTGACCTTGATCGCCGCCTTGCCGTTGGCGGCGAACTCCGGCCAGTACCTGGCGACCGGCGCGTCGAAGTCCAGCTCGCCGCGATCGGCCAGCAGCAGCGCGGTCAGGGCGGTCATGGTCTTGGTGGTGGAATAGACGTTGATGATGGTGTCCTTCTCCCAGGGCCGGGTCCGCGCCTCGTCGGCCCAGCCGCCCCAGAGATCGACCACCATCTCGCCCTCGACGGTCGCGGCGAACGAGGCGCCGACGTCGGCCCCGCTGTCCAGATTGGCCTGGAACGCCTCGGCCACCGCCGCGAACCTGTTGTCGGTGAATCCCGACACCGTACCGTCAGCCATCGCCCGTCCTCCCGTTGTTTGGGGCTAGCGCGTTCCGCAAAAGTGGATCCGGTTTTGCGATCAGAACGCGCTCAAGTTTTTAAATCTAGATCACGATTCAACGATCAGGCGATTCCGCCTGATCGCATCGTGATCTAGCCTAGCGGACGGACGGCGACTTCTCCAAGCGCAGCCGCTCGAGCGCCGCCCGCGCCGCCGGATCGAGACCCGCCCCGCCGGCGTCGAGTAAGGCGAAGGCCTGGGCGCGCATGCGCGGCTCCCAGAATTTGGCGAGATGGTCGGCCGTGGCCGCCGTCGCGTCCGCATGAGGCTGGCCAGCGAAGAAGCGGGCGATTTGATTGGCCTTGTGGACCAGTTTTTCGGCCGTGCCCGGCTGGACCTCGCCGGTCATTCGGCCGGCTCGACGGGTTCGGCTGGCGCGATTCGGCGGCTGGCGCGAGCTTGCGCGGCGTAGGCGTCCTGCCAGGCGCTCGGACCGTTGGTCGGCGAGACCTGAACCGCGGTGACCTTGTATTCCGGGCAGTCGGTGGCCCAGTCGGCGAATTCGGTGGTCACTACATTCGTCGCGGTGCCGGGATGGTGGAAGGTGGTGTAGACCACGCCCGGCGCCACTCGGTCGGTGATTAGGGCCCGCAGCGAGGTCTCGCCCGTGCGGCTTTGCAGCCGGACCAGGTCGCCGTCGCGAACGCCGCGCTGCTCGGCGTCGTGCGGGTGGATCTCCAGCCGGTCCTCCTCGTGCCAGACCGAATTGGCGGTCCGCCGCGTCTGCGCCCCGACATTGTACTGGGTCAGGATCCGCCCGGTGGTCAAAAGCAGCGGGAAGCGCGGCCCGGTCTTCTCGTCGGTCGGCACATATTCGGTGATCACGAAATGGCCGAGGCCGCGGACGAAGCGGTCGATGTGCATCACCGGCGTGCCGGCCGGCGCCGCCGCGTCGCACGGCCACTGGATCGAGCCCAGCGCGTCCAGCCGCTCGAACGAGACCCCGGCGAAGGCGGGGGTCAGGCGGGCGATCTCGTCCATGATCTCGGACGGGTGCGCATAGGCCATCGGATAGCCAAGGGCGTTGGACAACAGCTGGGTGATCTCCCAGTCGGCGTGGCCGTTGCGCGGGCTCATCACCTTGCGCACCCGCTGGATGCGCCGCTCGGCGTTGGTGAAGGTGCCGTCCTTCTCCAGGAAGGTCGAGCCGGGCAGGAACACATGGGCGTGGCTGGCGGTCTCGTTCAGGAACAGGTCCTGCACCACCACGCACTCCATCGCCGCGAGCCCGGCGGCCACGTGATGGGTGTTGGGGTCGGACTGCAGGATGTCCTCGCCCTGAATGTAGAGGCCCTTGAACGTGCCATCGACCGCCGCGTCGAGCATATTGTTTATACGCAGACCAGGCTCGGCGTCGATCGCCACGCCCCAGGCGGACTCGAACAGCGCGCGCGTGGCCGCCTCCGAGACGTGGCGATAGCCGGAGAGCTCGTGCGGGAACGAGCCCATGTCGCAGGCGCCCTGGACGTTGTTCTGGCCGCGCAGCGGATTCACCCCGACGCCCGGACGGCCGATGTTGCCGGTGGCCATGGCGAGGTTGGCCAGCGCCATCACCGCGGTGGTGCCCTGGCTGTGCTCGGTCACGCCCAGGCCGTAGTAGATTGCCGCCTCGCCGCCGGTGGCGTAGAGCCTCGCGGCGCCGCGCACGGCTTCGGCCGGAACGCCGGTGAAGGCTTCCGAGGCTTCCGGGCCGTGCTCGGGCCGGGCGACGAACGCCGCCCAGTCGCCGAACGTATCCGGCTCGCAGCGCGCGCGCACGAACGCCTCGTCGACCAGGTGTTCGGTGACGACGACGTGGGCCAGGGCGGTCAGTATGGCGACATTGGTTCCCGGCCGGGTGGCCAGGTGGAAGTCGGCGGCGACGCGCGGGGTCCTGACCAGGTCGATCCGGCGCGGGTCGATCACGATCAGCCGCGCCCCGGCGCGCAGGCGCTGCTTGATGCGCGAGGCGAACACCGGATGGCCGTCGGTGGGGTTGGCCCCGATCACCAGGATCACGTCGGCGTGCTCGACGGAATCGAAGTCCTGGGTGCCGGCCGAGGTTCCGAACGTGGTCTTCAGGCCATAGCCGGTCGGCGAGTGGCAGACCCGGGCGCAGGTGTCGACATTGTTGTTGCCGAAGCCGGCGCGGACCAGCTTCTGGACCAGGAAGGTCTCCTCGTTGGTGCAGCGCGAGGAGGTGACGCCGCCCACCGCGCCGGCGCCATATTTCGCCTGGATCCGCTTGAATTCGCTGGCGGTATGGGCGATCGCCTGATCCCAGGAGACCTCGCGCCACGGCTCGTCCGTCCGTGTTCGGATCATCGGCTTCAGGATCCGCTCGCGATGGGTGGCGTAGCCCCAGGCGAACCGGCCCTTGACGCAGGAGTGGCCGCGGTTGGCCTTGCCGTCCTTGAACGGGACCATCCGGACCAGCTCCTCGCCGCGCATCTCGGCCTTGAAGCCGCAGCCGACGCCGCAATAGGCGCAGGTGGTGACCACCGAATGCTCCGGCTGGCCGATCTCGATCACCGCCTTTTCGGTCAGGGCCGCGGTCGGGCAGGCCTGAACGCAGGCGCCGCAGGAGACGCACTCCGAGTCCAGGAACGGCTCGGACTGGCCCGCCGCGACGCGGCTGTCGAACCCGCGCGCCGCGATGGTCAGCGCCAGCGTGCCCTGCACCTCGTCGCAGGCCCGAACGCAGCGCGAGCAGACGATGCACTTGGCCGGATCGTAGCTGAAATAGGGGTTGGAGCCGTCGGCCGCGTCGGCCAGGTGGTTGTCGCCGTCGTAGCCGTAGCGCACCTCGCGCAGGCCCACCGCGCCGGCCATGTCCTGCAGTTCGCAATCGCCGTTAGCCGCGCAGGTCAGACAGTCCAGCGGGTGATCGGAGATGTAGAGCTCCATCACCCCCCTGCGCAGCTTCTTGAGCTGTTCGGTCTGGGTGCGCACCACCATGCCCTCGGCCGCCGGGGTGGTGCAGGAGGCGGGGGTTCCGGAACGGCCCTCGATCTCCACCAGGCAAAGCCGGCAGGAGCCGAACGCCTGAAGCGCGTCGGTGGCGCAGAGCTTGGGGATCGACGTCCCGGCCAGGCTGGCCGCGCGCAGGATCGAGGTTCCGGCGGGCACGCGCACGCTCCGGCCATCGATGGTCAGGCTGACCTCGACTTCGGACCTGGAGGCCGGCGTGCCGTGGTCGGTTTTGAGGATCAGGGTCATGGCGTCTCACCGAAGTCGCCGGGAAAATGTCTCACCGCGCTCATCACCGGATAGGGGGTGAAGCCGCCGAGCGCGCAGAGCGAACCGTATTTCAGAGTTTCGCACAGATCGCTCAGCACGGCGAGGTTGGTTTGCCGGTCCTGGCCGCCGCGGATCTTGTCGATGGTCTCGACCCCGCGCACCGACCCGATCCGGCAGGGCGTGCATTTGCCGCAGCTTTCGATGGCGCAGAACTCCATCGCGAAGCGCGCCTGGCGGGCCATGTCGACGGTGTCGTCGAACACCACCACCCCGCCGTGGCCGATCAGGCCGTCGCGGGCGGCGAACGCCTCGTAGTCGAACGGGGTGTCGAACAGCGCCCTGGGGAAATAGGCGCCCAGCGGGCCCCCGACCTGGACCGCGCGCACCGGGCGGCCAGTGAAGCATCCGCCGCCAATGTCGTCGACCAGCTCGCCCAGGGTCAGGCCGAACGGCGCCTCGAACAGGCCGCCGTTGTTGATATTGCCCGCCAGCTGGATCGGCATGGTTCCGCGCGAGCGGCCGAAGCCCAGGGCGGCGTAGGCCTCCGGCCCGTCGGCCAGGATATGGGCGGCGGCGGCCAGGGTCAGCACGTTGTTGACCACCGTCGGGCGGCCGAACAGGCCCTGGTGCGCCGGCAGCGGCGGCTTGGCGCGCACTTGGCCGCGCCGGCCTTCCAGGCTCTCGAGCAGCGCGGTCTCTTCGCCGCAGACATAGGCGCCGGCGCCGACCCTGACCTCCAGATCGAAGACGAACGGCGCCCCGGGACCGATCAGGCCTTCCTTCCGAGCGGTTTCGATCGCGCGGATCATCGCGGCGACGGCGTGGGGATATTCCGAGCGGATATAGACGAAGCCCTTGGCCGCCCCGACGGCGAAGCCGCAGATCGCCATGCCCTCGATCAGGGCGAACGGATCGCCCTCCATCAACATGCGGTCGGCGAAGGAGCCGGAATCGCCCTCGTCGGCGTTGGCCACCACGTATTTCAACCCACCGTCCGCCTCGGCCGCGGTCTTCCACTTGACGCCGCAGGGGAAACCCGCGCCGCCCCGGCCGCGCAGGCCCGAGCGGGCGATCGTCTCGATCGTCGCGGCCGGACCCAGCGCCAGCGCCCGCTCCAGCCCCCGTCCGCCGCCGTGGGCGCGAAAGTCAGCGATGGATTGCGGATCCGTGATGCCGCAGCGGGCGAAGGTCAGCCGCGTCTGGCGGGCGAAGAAGGGCAGGGCCTCGGGCCGGCCGAGGCGCTTGGGGTGCGCGCCGGCCTCGACCAGGCCCGCGGCGACCAGGCCGGCGACCTCGTCCGGCTCGATCGGGCCATAGCCGACGCGGCCCTCCGCCGTTTCGACCTCGACCAGGGTCTCCAGCGCGAACGCCCCGCGCGAGCCGTTGCGGACGATCTCGACCGTGCGCCCCAGCCGCCCAGCCTCGGCGGCGAGGGCCGCGGCCACCGCGTCGGCGCCGACCGCCACGGCCGCCGCGTCGCCCGGAACGAACAGCCGCGCGCTCATCGCTCCAGCCCCGCGATCAGCCGGTCCAACCGCGCCGCGTCCAGCCGCGCCACCGGCGCCCCGTCCAGCATCGCCGCCGGACCGCTGGCGCACAGTCCCAGGCAATAGACCGCCTCCAGGGTCACGCCGCCGTCCGCCGTGGTCCCGCCCATCCCAACGCCCAAGCTTTGCTCGGCATGGGCCGCGAGCGCCTCGCCGCCGGCGGCCTGGCAGGCCTCGGCCCGACACAGGCGCAGGGTGTGGGCGCCGGCCGGGGCGGGCCTGAAGTCATGGTAGAAGCTGACCACCCCGTGCACCTCGGCGCGGGTCAGGTTCAAGGCGCCGGCGATGATCGGAACCGCCTCGCGCGGCACGCAGCCGAACCGCGCCTGGACCGCGTGCAGGATCGGCAGCAGCGGCCCGTCGAGATCGGCGTGCGCGGCGATGATCTCGACGAGTCGGTCGGGGTCAAAAGGCGGGAGAGGCTGAGTCATGTAGCGCCGGATTGATCATAGCGGCTCGCAATGGCCGAAGGCGTGATCGAAATCAACGCCCGCCCGCCGTTCCGCTCAATCTTCCGGCGGCGAGCGCCAGGTCGGCGCGGGTGTTGACGTTGAAGAACGCCGATGCGTCCTCGAAGTCCACCGCCCGCCCGTTCAAGCGCCGCAGCGCCTCGCGCACCGGCGGATGCGCGCCCCCCGCCAGGGCCTCGGTCAGCGGCTCGATCGCCTCGGTGCGCCAGACCCCGCACAGGGGATGCAGCCCATCGCTCGCGCGCGCCACCGCCGCGCCGTCGCCCGCCGCCAGCGCCGCGGCCAGGCGCGCGACCAGGTCCGCCGGCAGGAACGGCGTGTCGCACGGCGCGGTGGCCAAAAGCGCCGCCCCGCCGCGCCGGGCCCAGATCAGGCCGGCGAGCACTCCGGCCAGCGGTCCTTGCGGCGCGTCCGGGGGATCGGCCAGTCGCTCGAAGCCGCGCCGGTCCGCGAAATCGGCCAGCGGCCCGCCGTCGGGCGCGCTGAGCGCCAGGCGCGCGCAGGACGCCGCCAGCACCGCCAGCGGGGCGTCGATCAGGCTGCGCCCGTCCAGCTCGGCGAGCGCCTTGTCGGCGCCGAACCGGCGCGCGCGGCCGCCGGCGAGCACCAGGCCGAACATCACGGCCGTCCGTCCGCCGCCAGGTCCAGCGCGACCCGCTCCGGCCGAGTGAACACCTCGAAGCCATCGGCGCGCGTCACCCCGATCAGGGTGATGCCGGCGGCCTGGGCGGCGTCGATGGCCAGGGTCGTGGGGGCGGAGGCGGCGATCACGAAGGCCGCGCGCAGCACCGCGGTCTTCTGCACCATCTCGACCGAGACCCGGCTGGTCAGCACGACCGCCCCGGCCTCGCCGGCGATCCCGCGCCGGGCCAGGGCGCCGACCAGCTTGTCCAGCGCGTTGTGCCGGCCGACATCCTCGCGCGCCGCGACCAGGCCCGCGCCCCGGGCGAGGAACCCGGCCGCGTGGACCGCGCGGGTGGCCCGGTTCAGCGGCTGCGCCGCGGTCAGGGCGGCCATGGCCTTCAGGATTTGAGCCGGCGTCAGGCGCGCGTCCTCGGCGCCGACCGGCGCGGCGGACCGATGGACCGCCTCCAGGCTTTCCACCCCGCACAGGCCGCAGCCGCTGGGACCGGCGATCCGCCGCCGCCGCTCGGCCAGGCGGGCGGCGGGGGCTTCGTCCAGCCAGATGCGCGCCTCGATCCCGAGGTCCGAGCCGACCATTTCCAGGCTCCTGATCTCCGAGGCCGCGGCGATCACCCCTTCGGTGAGGCTGAATCCGACCGCGAAGTCCTCCAGGTCGGCGGGGGTGGCCATCATCACCGCGTAGGTCGAGGCGTTGTAGGTCAGGGCGACCGGGGTCTCCTCGGCGATCTCGCGCTCGCCCCGCGCGCTCGCGCCGTCGCGCCAGGCCAGGCTGGGCGCGGGTCGGGAGGCGGCGCTCATCGGCGGGGACCGCGGCGGCGGACCGCGGCGGCTTTCCGCCGCATGGGGGGACAGAGGGGCGTCGTCAAAACCATCAACTCGGCCGTCGCTTCACGAACCTGCCGCAGACTAACTGTATCGCCCGGGAAATTCACCGCATCTTCGCGCGTCGAGCCGTCGCCCGGCTGCGCGTGGGCCATATCCCGCAACGTCGGCGAACACCGCTCGTCGGCGCCTTGCGTATTGTGAAAGATGATTTCATGCTCCGCGAATTCAGGCGGCGCGGGGCCGGTTATTACCATGAGTAGAACTAGACCGAGTTGACCGCATGGCTGGGCTACGAGACGTAACTTGGCGGTTCATCAACCTGGCGCCGGTCGCCGGAGGCCAAGCGGCGCTCGATGATCTGTTCGCCGAAACGTTAAGCCCGTTCGGCGTGGATCGTTTCGATTGCGTCCGCTTGTCGGCGCCCAGCGACGCCGAGCCGTCCGGTCTGATCAGCGACCATGGATTGTCGGCCTGGAAGCACTATTTCTTCGAGCAGGGCTATCACCAAATCGATCCGTGTCCTCCGGCCTGTTCGCGCTTTCAGGGCGCCTATACCTGGACCGACGTCAAGTCGGTGACCGCCGGCCGGGTCGCCGCGCCGATTTGGAGCGATGCGCGCGCCGGCGGGATGCGGGAGGGCCTGATCGTTCCGACCGCGTCGCGGCGCCTGACCGGGGCCATCGTCAGGTTGACCACTCCCGAGGATCGCTTCGACCCCGGCGTTGTTCCATTGCTGCAAAGCATTTCCGTCATTTATGCTTCATCAACAATGGCGTATTCCACAAATTTACTTCAGAGTTGGTCCAAAATTGAAGTTTCTGGAATTTTGACCGATCGTGAAATTGAATGTCTTCATTGGTCCGCGCGAGGAAAGACGAATTCAGAAATTGGTGTCATACTTAATATCTCGCGGCATACGGTGAATACCCACATCGAAAGCGCAAAGAGAAAGCTTGGGGTTTCCACCCGAGTGCAGGCCGCGGCCATGGCCCATCGATTGGGGTTGTTGTCCATCGCGTGATCGCGCGATGTAAGTCCGGCCGGTGATTTGAAATCTATGGGCCGCCCACTGAGGGAGGCGGCCATGATCCACGTTGTGACGGCGAGCAATCGCCACCTATACCGCGACCAGCTCGCACAGATGCACCAATTGCGACGGGTTCATTTCGTCGAGGAACGCGGCTGGAAAGACCTCACGATCATCGATGGCGGTGAATATGACGCCTATGATGACGAACGCACGGTCTATTTTCTGGCCCTGGACCCCAACGCCGAGGTGCTGGCCGGAATGCGCGCGCGGCCGACCGACGACAAATGCATGCTCACCGACATCTTCCCGGACCTGGTGGGTCCGGATCAACCGCCGCTGACGGGCCCGGACATCTGGGAAATCAGCCGGATCTTCACCACCCGCGCCGCCAGGGCGATGAAGAAGTCGCCTAGCGCGACGCTTACCCTGGACATTCTGCTGGCGGCCATGGAGTGGACCCAGGACGGCGGAATCGACCGTCTAATTGGGGTTATTCCCCTACACATGTTCGCGCCTTGCCGGACTGGCGGCTGGAACATCCGAATGACCGGCCTGCCGCTCGATACGCCCGATGGCCCGATCATCGGCATCGAGGTCGCCAACACCGAGGCGGACATCGACGCCTTCCGCCTGATTTGCGGCCGTTCGGGCCGCACCGCCCATGTCATCACCGACGCCGACATCGCCGTCTTCGGCGGCCTGCGGAAAATCGAGGCTGAATTCGCTGTCCTGCGCGCCGACGAACAGCTCGCATCCGACGCGGATCAGCGCTCGGTGGGCCGGTCGGTCTGAACGGGAGACGCGCGATGTCGACGAAGGCCCGGCTGGCGCCGGTTCCCAGCGCGCTGCCGCGCCTTGGCCGGGACGCCACGCCCGAGGAGGTGCTGGTCCGACTGCGCGCCCAAGGCGTGGTGGTGATCGAGGGGCTGCTCGGGTCATCCAGGCTCGAGCAGCTCAGGTCCGAACTGCAGCCTTGGTTCGCGGCGGCGCTCCCCGGCGAAGGCCCGTTCTTCGGCCGCCGCACGCGCCGCTACGGATCGTTGTTCGCCAAGGCCCCGGCCAGCGCCGATCTCGCGCTCGACCCGCTGACGCTTGGCCCGATCGAAGTCCTGCTTAAGGCCGACGGCGCGTGCGACGAGATCGAGCTCAACCTGACCCAGGCGATCGCGATCGAACCGGGTGAGCCGGCGCAGGTGCTGCATCGGGACGAGGCCTTGTGGCCGGTGAGCCTGGCGTTCGAACGCATGGCCAATGTCATGTGGGCCCTGGACGATTTCACCGCGGAAAACGGCGCCACGAGGCTCATTCCCGGCAGCCATCTATGGGACCGCGGCCGCCCGCCCGCTCCGGGAGAGGCGGTGGCGGCGACCGCGCCAGCCGGATCGGCGGTGATTTGGCTGGGCGGCGTGCTCCACGGCGGCGGCGCCAATCGCTCGGTCGAGCCGCGGCGCGGCGTGGTGATCAGCTATCGGCTGGGCTGGCTCGCGCCGGCCGAGCGGCTGCAGCTCGTCACGCCGCTTAAGGTGGCCCAGGCCCTGCCGGAGCGGCTGCAGCGTCTGCTCGGCTATCAGCTGCATCGGCCGAACCTTGGCTGGATCGAAGGCCAGGACCCGATTCGCTGGCTCAGGGGCGAGGTCCGCGACCTGGCGGCCACGGCCGACAACCTGCCGCCGGAGCAGGCCGCGCTGTTCGAAGCCTTGCTGCGCGATCCGGCCTTCGAAGTCTACCGAAGCTGATGGGCCAGAAGCCTACATCGCTCCAACCACGGGCGGCCCAAGGCGCTGGGCGGCCGCCATCGAGGAAACTCGCATGAACCGTTTCGGACAGATCGCCGATGAACTCACCGACCTGATCGAGGAGCTGGACCATCCAGACTTGGTTAGCGGGGCCGGCCCGCTGAAGGCCGCGCTGCAGCGCGCCTTCGCCAAGGCCTGCGAGGCCGAGCGGGTGCTGCGGCTGAAGAAGCAGGCCGAGCCGCGGCTCGAGCGCGCGGCGAGTCCGGGCCGCCCCGGTTTCGGGGTGGTGATCGAGTTGCCGCTGGCCTGGAGGCCCGGCGCGGCGCGCGCGCGCCGGCTGCTGAGCGACTGAGGCCAAAACCCGTCCGCGACCAAGCCGCCGCTTGCATCGGCCATCTCAAGGGTAGAGCATCGAGCCTGACGGGCTTTCACAGCGCTCGCGCATGAATGTCCGGCCCGCCGTCGACAAAAACGGAGGCTGCGCTCATGTCCGCGCATTCTGATGGATCGGTTCGCGCCCTCGCGCTCACGGGCGCGACGGGCTCTGGTAAAACCACCTTGCTGCACGCCATGCTGACCGCCGCGGGCGCCCTGGAGCGACGCGCCGGCGGCGTGGGCGAGGGCGTCGGCGACACCAGTCCCGAGGCCAAGGCCCGCGGCCATTCGGTCGAACTGAATCTGGCCGGCTTCAGCTTCATGGACGACCGCTATGCGGTGATCGACTGTCCCGGCTCGGTCGAATTCTCAGCCGAGGCCGATTTCGCCTTGCCCTGCGTCGACCTGGCCGTGGTGGTCGCCGATCCGGAGCCGGAAAAGGCCATCCTGCTGCAGCCGACGATGAAGGCGCTGGAGCAACTCGGCGTGCCGCACATCCTGTTCGTCAACCGCATCGACCAGGCGCGCGGATCGCTGACCGATCTGTTGACCGCCCTGGCCCCGATCAGCCGCGCGCCGCTGGTCGCCCGGCAGATTCCGATCTGGGCCGGCGATCACGTGTCCGGCTTCGTCGACCTCGCGCTCGAGCGGGCCTTCGTCTATCGGCCGGGCCAGCCGTCCGAGCGGATCGACCTGCCGCCCGACCTGGCCGAGATCGAGAGCGAGGCGCGTTTCCATATGCTGGAGCAGCTTGCGGACTTCGACGACGAGTTGATGGAGCAGCTGCTGTCCGACGCCATCCCGGACCGGGACGCGGTGTTCGCCGACCTGGCGCGCGAGATGAGCCAGGGGCTGATCGTGCCGGTGTTCCTGGGCTCGGCCCAGAACGGATTTGGCGTGCGTCGGCTGCTCAAGGCGCTGCGCCATGAGCTGCCGGCCCCAAAAGTGGCGGCCGCGCGGCTGGGGGTCGACGAGTCCAGCGCCTACGTGGTCAAGACCGCCCACGCCGGCCAGGCCGGCAAGCTCGCCTACGCCCGCGTGCTGGGCGGCGGCCTGGCCGACGGCGCCGAGCTGACCCTGCCCGGCGGCGAGCGTGCGCGGATCGGCGGCCTGTTCGCGGTGCAGGGGCCGGCGCTGAAGAAGATCGCCGCGGCCGATCCGGGCGACGTGGTCGCGGTCGGCAAGATCGAGCGCGCCGCGGCCGGGGACCTGATGAGCGCGGCCGGCAAGGCCCGGAGCGCCCAGGTGCGGCCTGTCGAGCGGGCGCCGCTCTATGCGCTGGCGGTGACGGCCAAGACCCGCGGCGAGGACGTGCGCCTGTCGGGCGCCCTGGCCAAGCTGATCGAGGAGGATCCCGGCCTCGGCCTGGCGCACGACGCCGAGACCCACGAGGTGCTGCTGCGGGGCCAGGGCGAGGGCCATGTACGCCTGGCCCTGGAGCGGTTGAAGCGCAGGTTCGGGCTCGAAGTCGCCACCAGTCAGCCGTCGACGCCCTACAAGGAGACCATCGTCAAGCCGATCACCCAGCACGCCCGGCACAAGAAGCAGAGCGGCGGCCACGGCCAGTTCGGCGACGTCACCGTCGAAATCGCGCCCCAGCCGCGCGGCGCCGGGTTCAGCTTCACCCAGAAGATCACCGGCGGCGTGGTGCCCAAACAGTGGATTCCGGCGGTCGAACAAGGGGTCCGCGACGCCATGGCCAAGGGTCCGTTGGGCTTTCCGGTGGTCGATGTGGCGGTGACCCTGATCGACGGCGGCTATCACAGCGTCGACAGCTCGGAGATGGCCTTCCGCGCCGCCGGGCGGCTGGCGATGGACGAAGGCCTGCGCCGCTGCGGCTCGTGCCTCTTGGAGCCGATCGAGAAGCTCGCGATCGATGCGCCGAGTTCGGCCACCTCGCACATAACCTCGGCCCTGTCCGCGCGCCGGGGCCAGATCCTGGGCTTCGGGCCGCGCGAGGGCTGGCCCGGATGGGACCGGATCGAGGCCTTCCTGCCGAGGGCGGAGCGGCTCGAGCTGATCGGCGAGCTGCGCTCGGTCACCCAAGGCCTCGGCGTCTACGAGGCGAGCTTCGATCACATGGCCGAACTGACCGGCCGCCTGGCCGAAGAGATCACCCAGAAGGCGCGCTCGGCCGCCTAGCTCTTCGCGCGCGGCTTTCGCCACATCGGATAGAGCGTCGGCCCGCCCGGCAGGGCGATCTCGCCGGTGACCTCGAAGCCGAAGCTGGCGTAGATCGGGATGTTCGACGCCTTGCTCGAACTCCAGATAGGCCGGCTGACCGGCCGCGTCGGCCCTGGCCAGCTGGCGGCGGATGACCACCCCGCCATAGCCCTTGCCCTGCTTGGCGGGATCGGTCCCGATCGCCTGCAAATACCAGTGCGGCTCGCGCGGATGGCGCTTCTCGATGACGTCCATCGCCGCGATCACCCGCGCCACGCCGCCGACGCCGAACAGGCCGAGGAATTCCGCGCCATTGGTGAGGTATTGCCAGACCGGGATATGCCACTGGTTTGGCGGCCGCCACAGCGCCGCCGCCTCGTAGCCGGCGGTGACGTCGCAGGCGCCGTAGGGCAGGCCGAGCTTGAACAACAGCTTGAACAGACGCGGCATCTTGGCTTCGCGCGTGGCCTCGTCGGCCAGCAGGAAACAGATCAGGGGATCGTCGAAGAACGCCCGGCCGAGCGTGCGGGACAAGGGCTCCGCGTCCGCCCAGATCGCCGCCCGCACGCTGGAGCCGGCCTCGCGCGCGGTCAGGTCCGCAATCATCCGCCGAACTCCTCCAATCGCCGGTCTTCGCCGCCGGCTCGCGTCCGCTCGAGCCTAACCGCAAATGCGGGCGAGGCGAGCCTCGATCGCCTCGGCCCGGGCGCTGGCCGGCGTCGGGTGGCCATTTGTCCTCGATATATTCGATTCCACCGAGGATTGACGGATTGCGATTGCGGTTCAATGTAAATCGAAGGCCGCCGCCCGAAGTCGGCCACGCCATGGAGGAAACCCCAAGATGCGCTCGCGAACCGAAAAGCCGGAATATCTGGGCCTGCTGAACGCCATCTCGCTGGCCGAGAGCGAGGCGGGGGTCTACCTGGAGGCCTGGGCCAACGCGACCAGCGACGAGGACTTGGCCTGCACCCTGCGTCTGGTGGCCGCCCGCGAGGCCAGCCACGGCGAAACCTTTTGCCGCCGCATCGCCGAGTTGGGCTTCGAGCTGATGCCCAAGCCCGACCCCAAGGCCGCCGCGCGGCTGGCGAAATACGCCAATCCCAGGATCGACGACCTGGAGAAGATCGGCCCCGAGCGCCAGGACCCGGAAATCACCGAATTCTTCGCCGACACCGAGCGGAAGATCGCCGACGGCTACTTCGACGACATGACCTGCAACCTGATGCAGTGGTACATCAACGAGGAGAAGGACTCCGCGCGCCGGCTGCGCGAAGCCTACGCCTGCGTGCGCGAGCGGGCCGGCATGGACGGCAAGCCCAGGGCCAAGGCCAACGGCCACGCGAGCGGCGCGATGAACGGCGCGGAGACACACGCCGGCCCCAGCGCCGACGCCGAGGCGATCATGGCCTGCATGACCGCCGGCTTCAAAAGCCTGGAAAAAACGCTGGAAAAAATGGCCAAGACGGCGCGGTGAGCGGCGATAAGTCGAGGCTGGAGCCGGCCGCCGGCCCGATTACCGCTATGATTAATGGCGCCGGCTGGGCTAGGTTGCCGCCATGCTGGGCGAATCCGATAGTCGCCGCGCCGGGCGCGCGGCGGAGCCACCCATCGCCGCGGCGAGCGCCAAGGCCGATTCACGGCGCCACTCCCGGCGGGCCGCGGGGCGTATTTCCTGCATCGTCTGCGCCTACAACGAGGCCGGCCGGATTCGCGACATTCTGGAGGCGGTGCGCCTGCATCCAGCCCTGAGCGAAGTGATCGTGGTCAACGACGGCTCAACCGACGACACCGAGACCCTGCTCGCCGGCTATCCCGACATCCGGGTGATTTCCTACGCGCCCAACCGGGGCAAGACCTATGCGCTCGGCCAGGGCATAGCGGCGGCCAGCGGCGAGTTCCTGATGCTGCTCGACGCGGACCTGGCCGGGGTCACCGCCGCCGACGTCCAGGCGCTGGCCGACCCGGTGATCGCCGGGCGGGCCCAGGTCAGCATCAGCCTGCGCCGCAACAGCCTGGCGCTCTACCGCCTCTTGGGCCTGGATTTCGTCTCCGGCGAGCGGGTGCTCCCGGCCCGGCTGATCGCCGCGCCGGCGGCGACGATGGAGCGCCTGCCGCGCTGGGGCGGCGAGGTGTTCATCAACGATCTGATCATCCGCGAGCGGCTGTCGATCTGCGTGGTCGACTGGCCGAGGGTGTTCAACATCCGCAAATACAAGAAGGTCGGCCGGTGGCGCGGGGTGTTCGCCGAACTGTCGATGATCGGGGACGCCTTCCGCGTGCTCTCGCCCTGGGGCGTGGTCAGCCAGAACCTGGCGCTGCTCAAGCTGGTGACGCCCGCCGCCGGCCGCGCGGGCGCCAGGGCGCGCCGCCTATTTCGAGATGTCGTCGATCAGGTCTTTCCATAGGTAGCGCCTGACCAGCCAGTAGGCGCCCAGCAGCAACAGCGCCAGGCCGAACAGGGCCGCCGTCACATAGTCGACGTAGCGGGTCGACTGCAGCACGCCGCGCCAGAGGAAATAGCCGACCAGTTCGAACAGCACGACCTTGGGCGTCGTGCCGATCAGGTTCAGCACCATGTAGCGCCAGAAGGACATGCGGCTGGCGCCGGCGAAATAGAGGATGATCGAACCCAGCGCCTGGGTCTTGCCGATCATCAGCAGCTTCCAGTCGTTGTCGTGAAACCGCCGCTCCAGCGCGGCGAACCGCTCGTGGGTCAGCGACAGCCGCTTGCTGATCGCGGCCAGCAGCGGGGCGTTGCCGAAGCGCCCGAGGCCGTAGTAGCCGGCGTCGCCCACCAGGTCGGCCGCCACCAGCAGGAAACAGGCCGCCAGTCCGTTCAACTGGCCGGCCGCGACCAGGGCCCCGGCGACCATCGCCATCGCCGGGCCCTCGACTACCGCGATCGGCAGCAGCACCGCATAGCCGTACTGAGCCAGGAAGGGGACCACGCGGGCGAGGGGAATCAAGGCCATCGGCGAATCAGCGTTTCTTGCCCAGTTCGGCGGCGATGTCCTTGACCATCCGACCCGCCTTTCGATGCGCCGCGGTCAACTGTTCGCGGCTCACGCCCCATCGTTTCATCCAATATTCCACCGCCTGCCGCTCGGAAAGATCGAGCCGGTCCTTGTCGATGAAGCCACGCTTGTCCTTCAGGCCCGCCATCGACGCTTCCCGTCCCGTTGTCGGTCCGCGGCGGTCCAGCCGCGACTCCGCGCCAGGGCATAGCTGAATTTCAGCGGTTGGTTAAATGCGGATGGCCCGGGCGCGCCGCGCCGTTCAGACTCTATTGACCATTCCGGCCGAGTCTAGCGCCCAGCTTTCGCCGAGGAGCGTCGGCATGCGCCGCCCGATCCACACCCTTGCTCTCGCCTTCGCCTTCGCCGCTCTCTGCGCCAGCGCCCTGGCGGCCGGCGCGGCAACTCCGAGCGCCCTGACCGTGGCGCTGCGCGAAAGCCGCCGCGTCGTCCTGCGGGGCGTCGCCTCGACCATCGTGGTGGGCGACCCGAACGTGGCCGACGTGACCTTGACCGACACCCACAGCATCATCCTGATCGGCCGCGGCTATGGCACGACCCAACTGATGGTCACCGACGCCGCCGGCCGCACCCTGCTGGACAGCCAGGTCAGCGTGGTCGCCCCCGACGCCGGCCGCGTCACCTTCTATCGCGGCCTGTCGGCCAGCGACTACGCCTGCGGCGGCGGCCGCTGCCGTCCAGCCGGGCGGGGGGAAGCAGCGGGCGGCGGCGATAGCGCCGCGTCTCCCGGCGGCGGCCAGGCCAACGCCCCGACGGTCCAGCCGGCCAGCCCGAC
This sequence comes from uncultured Alphaproteobacteria bacterium, assembly GCA_963706385.1. Taxonomy (GTDB): domain Bacteria; phylum Pseudomonadota; class Alphaproteobacteria; order Caulobacterales; family Caulobacteraceae; genus Poindextera. Next base: position 79,429 of record OY970153.1, read on the forward strand.
GCCGTAGGGCGGGGCGGGCTCATAAGGCCTTGAAACCATTGGCGCCGGTTGCCGGAATCGAACCAGCGACCTTCTGATTACAAATCAGCTGCTCTACCAACTGAGCTAAACCGGCTTCGGCCTCCTGTATGCCCGGGCGGGACGCGATTGCCAATCCGATCGGTGGGCGAGGCTTGGCTGGCGGCGGCGGGCGGGCCATCATGCGCGGCGGGCCGGGCCGGCGAAGACCGGCGGGCCCTTGAACCGAGGAAACCGCCCGGATGTATCTTGCCGACCACGCGCGCGCGACGCCCGACAAACCCGCGATGATCATTCCAGGCCGCGGGGCGGTGAGCTTCGCCGAGCTGGAGGCGCGCTCCAACCAGCTCGCCCGCCTGTTGCACGATCGCGGCCTGCGCCGCGGCGACCACATCGCGGTGTTCATGGAGAACAACCCGCGCTTCATGGACGCGGTCTGGGCCGCCTTCCGCTCGGGCCTGCACGTGACCGCGATCAACCGCTATCTGCCGGCGGAGGAGGCGGCCTACATCGCCAATGACTGCGCCGCCAAGGCGCTGGTCACCTCGCACCATCAGCGCCAGGGCGCGGCCGAGCTGGCGGCGCTGGTCCCGGGTTGTGCGATCCGGCTGATGGTCGACGGGGCGACAGAGGGCTTCGAGGCCTATGAGGCGGCGCTGGCGGCCTTTCCGACGGCGCCGCTGGACCAGGAGTGGATGGGCGGCACGATGCTGTACAGCTCGGGCACCACCGGCCGGCCGAAGGGGATCATCCGCCCGTTGCCACAGGTCACCCCGGCCGAGGGCTTCGCCCTGCGCCAGGAGGTCAACCGCTACGGTTTCGCGCCCGACACGGTCTATCTGTCGCCGGCGCCGCTCTATCACGCCGCGCCCCTGGGCTATGTGCTGAGCGTGCAGTCGTTCGGCGGGACCGTGGTGATGATGGAGAAGTTCGACGCCGAGGCGGCGCTGGCGCTGATCGAGCGTTATCGCATCACCCACAGCCAGTGGGTGCCGACCATGTTCGTGCGCCTGCTGAAGCTGCCGGCCGCGGCGCGGGGCCGCTACGACCTGTCCTCGCACCGGGTCGCCGTCCACGCCGCCGCGCCGTGCCCGGTGGACGTCAAGCGCCAGATGATCGAATGGTGGGGGCCGATCCTCTACGAATACTACGCCGGCACCGAGGCCTCGGGCTCGACCGCGATCGACAGCGCCGACTGGCTGGCGCATCCCGGCTCGGTCGGCCGCGCGGCGCTCGGGGTGCTGCACGTCTGCGACGACGAGGGCGCCGAGCTGCCGCCGGGCGAGGCCGGCCTGATCTATTTCGAGCGCGACGCGCCGACCTTCGAATATCACAACGACCCGGAGAAGACCGCCGCCTCGCGCCACCCGCTGCACCCGGGCTGGAACGCGTTGGGCGACGTGGGCTACCTCGATCCGGACGGCTATCTGTACCTGACCGACCGCAAGGCGTTCATGATCATCTCCGGCGGGATCAACATCTATCCGCAGGCGATCGAGGACGCGCTGGTGCTGCACCCCAAGGTCGCCGACGTGGCGGTGTTCGGGACGCCCGATCCGGAGATGGGCGAGGCGGTCAAGGCGGTGATCGAGCCGGCGGAGGGGATCGCGCCCACCGACGAGCTGGCCGCCGAACTGATGGCCTTCGCCAGGAGCCGGCTGGCCCACTACATGGCGCCGCGCTCGATCGACTTCATCGAGGAGATGCCGCGCCTGCCCACCGGCAAGCTCTACAAGCGCATCCTGCGCGATCGCTACTGGCAGGGCCGCAGCATCTAGTGGTGAGAATCTGACGCTTGACGCCCACGCTTTTGGTCTGCTGTGGGTGGACCATCGTCGAAGGGCTTTGGTCCGAATCGGGTGGCGAGGAGACATTGGCGCGGGCGCTGACCGCGAGGCGGAATGGCGCGATGCCCATCCTCCCGAGAATCTACTTCAGCACGAACGACCCCATCGGCGACAACCGCTTCGGACTCGATTTTCCAACCGCGCTGCGGGACATCGCCGCCATGGGAGGTGATCCGAACCGGCAGGAACTGGCGCTCATGGATCACGCCGATCAAAAGGAACAGGGTTATGATGCCGAAAGAAGAGGAGCAACATCGCCGTGAGATAATCGAGCGCCTTGAGCGCCGCGATCAGGAGCTCGAAGGGCAGGCACGCGAGGCGGAAGCCGAAGCCACGCGGGCTCGCCAAGAGCGCGCGGCGCTGAAGAGCGCGCTGGGGAGAGCGAATCTCCCCTTTCCGCCCGGCGACGTTTGTCCTGAGTGTTGGGTCATGCATGGCGAGGAACGGCCTTTGCATTCAGTCCCGCACCCCCACAACCCGAGGCATTTTGATCGATGGCGGTGTCATGTTTGCGGACACGTCGAAGACAGGAAGACCGGCCTATGACCCGTGCCCGCCGTCGCCAGTGGCGGCTGGCAAGCTGTCCAGCCGCCACTTCGAGGTCCGGGGGTAAATTGACTGCCCCGGTGGTCCAATTGCCAGGGCCTTCAACCGCCTGTCGTCCGGTGAGATTGGAGGCCGCCCGCTGGTGATCATGCATTGATAACGGTTATCAGATCGTGAGCGTCGAACGTCCCAACCGCATTAGGTCGATCCACGACGTCGCGGAATGACCGCTCGGGGTGGCGTGCGGATATTAAGGTCAGGTCTGAACGCGGACGGAGCCTTTAGAAGGGGATCGGTATGTCCATGAGCTTGCTGAATAAAGCGCGTTCCAGCTCTTCGAGCCCCTCGCCATTATTGAGATAGTGCACATAGCGGTGATGCTGCACGTCAAACGGGATATCGTCCCTTGATTGGGTGATCGGTAGGACGATCTTCCCGAGCGTGTGAGCAATGCCAGCCTCGTAGAACACGTTCGGGTTACGGCCGCTGAAATCGCACACCACCACCTGCGCCCGGAAGATAAGTGAGAACACGTCCTGAATAATAGTTTGGTGTTCCCAGATATCTTTGACCCTGACGGCCCTGCCGGCGCTACGCTTTGCCGCCGACGCAATGGCCGCAAACACCGGCTCGAACTGCGGTTGGAACGGCATCATCACCGCCACAAGTGAGGCGTCCACGCCCTCGTCGGGAACTTCGAAAACGCTAGGCGTGAACACGATTGGGCGGCCCTTGGATGGGGCTGTGGATATGTTCTCTCCGACTTCGCCGCGCTTCTCCACGACCATCTCTTCAATGGTCGAGAGGTTTTCACGATCGTTTTCAATGATCTCCCAGAGCACTTCCGCCGCCGCTTCAGGCACGTCGGGATCGCTAAACGATATGGCTCGCAAAAGCCGCCGGTGATTTCGGACAATATCCAGACACCCCGTCGCAATGCCAACCCGTCGCCAGTCGCCACCGTCGAAATCCTCGACGGCTTTAGACAGTGCGGCCAATCGGCGACGGTCCTCTTTGTCCAGAATTGGCAAGGGAAACACCTAGCCTCGACGAACACAGGTCCGCGAAACTATCCGTACTTCGCTTTGGCTTCCATCCCATGCGCGGCCCGCGTAGGCCAATTGCAATTGATAATCGTAGAGTCGTGCCGAAAGCAGACCTCCCTCGCGTCCGCCATGGGTCGAGGCTGTGTAAAAACTTGAACCGGCGGAATTTCAGAGCAACAATTTGCCTGTTGTGTTCCTCACGGAGCCTGGGCCGCATTTGCGTCCCGCCACCAGCGACATCCTTAGATGAATCTTTCGCGGCCGTTTCGGGAATTTGAGTTTTTACACGCCCTCGGTCGAGTGCTGCCTTTGGTTTCGGGCCGCGACAGCGGACAGAAGCCAATGGCTGCGCAAGGTGGTTTTCAGGCGTGTCCCGAACGAGCTCCGGACCGCGTCAATCCAGAGGACCACCGTTGGCGATCATCGCTTCAACAGGGCCGGTCACGGTTTACCGGGGCGGATCACCGGGCGCCGCCATCGTCCTTCGCCGGGGCGTGTTTTGCCGGATTGTAAATCTCCAGTTGCCCATTGAAGGCGTCCGTGAAGGCGGCGCCGATGATGCTATCGGGATCGAAAGCCAGACGTTCGACGTGGAAGACGCCGGCGCGGACGGTGATCACCTGGCATGGATTGGCGCACGTCGCCGTTTCACCGTCGACCTGCAGCTTAAAGACACCATCGTGTTCGCCCAGGTATCGATACATCTGCACGGCGGGGGTCGACTGCCCAGCCTTCTTCTGGTCCTCCGAGAGTTCTCCCTGATAGGCGTACTCTTGGCCGTCTCGATATTGCCAATTGTGCGTCGTCGATGCCGGCGGGGACTTTGCATCGGCAATCGGGCTTGATGGGGCGGAAGATGCGCTTCGCTGGTGCGGCGCCTCTCTGGGCGTACACCCAGCAATGCCCAAGGCCAAGAAACAGCCAACGCCAACGATGGGCGAGACCCAAAACAGCCGTATGAGACTCATGCGCTCTCGGACCGCGCCAAATATGGGAAGGAAAACGCCCACAACCCTAGACGAAAGGGTCATGAGGCCATGACCCAATCAGAATCCCGCCCCCTTGGGGAATCAGCCTCAGGCGCCGCCGCCTGCTCGGCCTCGATCTTGGCCAAGCGTCGCCCCCAATCCGCGTGAGTTGGATAGACCATATATGGACCTGATGTCGCCGAGAAGCGGACCCAGCGAAGGTCTCAGATGGGTCGAAACCTGTCTTAAGCGAGTCTCGGTGACGGCTCCAACCTGGACGCGCCGCCGTACATGCGGCGAGGTGTCGATGGGGCGCCACGAGCGTTGGATTTTGACCACTAGGGCACTTCCCGCCCACGTTGGTTCACCCCCATTCCGCTCATCCCCGCGAAAGCGGGGACCCAGGTTTTTTATGCAATCTCCTGAATAGAAAACAAAAACGCCTGGGTCCCCGCTTTCGCGGGGATGAGCGGAAAAACAATTGATTCATCACAGCCGGGCAGTGCTCTAGCGTTCCCGGCGCCGGATTCGACCACCCAGGACGCAAAGCAGGCCAAGCACGAGCGTCCGGTCGCAACGCCCTGACCGAGCAACCTCCTCGAAGCTCCTCGAAGCTCTTCGTGACCTTCGTGTTCCTCGTGGTTGAATTGTCGGCGCCGGCGCTTTGGCTTTATCCGCCGGGCGCCTTATATGCGCGCCTCGCCCCTGGTTCGAAGCCGCCTCATGACCCGTATCCTCATCACTTCGGCCCTGCCGTACATCAACGGGATCAAGCACCTGGGCAACCTCGCGGGCTCGATGCTGCCGGCCGACGTCTATGCGCGGTTCCAGCGTGCGCGAGGGGTCGAGACGCTCTACATCTGCGCCACCGACGAGCACGGCACGCCGGCCGAGCTGGCCGCCGCCGAGGCCGGCCAGGACGTCGCCGCCTATTGCGACGAACAGCACCGGCTGCAGGCCGACATCGGCCGCGCCTTCGGCCTGTCGTGGGACTGGTTCGGCCGCTCGTCCTCGCCGCAGAACCGTAGCCTCACCCAGCATTTCGCCGACGTGCTAGAGGACAACGGCCTGATCGAGGAGCGCACCGACAAGATGGTCTATTCGCTCACCGACAAGCGTTTCCTGCCCGACCGCTACGTCGAGGGGACCTGCCCGATCTGCGGCTATGAGAAGGCGCGGGGCGATCAGTGCGACAATTGCGGATCGCTGCTCGATCCGGTCGACCTGAAGCACCCCTATTCGGTGATCTCCGGCTCGCGCGAGATCGAGATCCGCGAGACCCGCCACCTCTATCTGCTGCAGACCAAGCTGGCGGGCCGCATCCGCCAATGGGTCGACGGCAAGGCCGACTGGCCGCTGCTGCCGCGCTCGATCGCCTACAAGCACCTTGACGAGGGGCTGATCGACCGGGGCGTCACCCGCGACCTGGCCTGGGGGATTCCGGTGACGCGCCATGGCGCGCCGCGCCCCGGGTTCGAGCACAAGGTGTTCTATGTCTGGTTCGACGCCCCCATCGAGTACATCGGCGCGACCGAGGAATGGGCCGACGCGACCGGGGCGGACTGGCGGGCCTGGTGGCGCACCGACGCCGGCGCGGACGACGTGCGCTACGTCGAGTTCATGGGCAAGGACAACGTCGCCTTCCATACGGTCAGCTTTCCGGCCACCATCCTCGGCTCGGGCGAGCCGTGGAAGCTGGTCGATACGCTCAAGGCGTTCAACTGGCTGAACTGGTACGGCGGCAAGTTCTCCACCTCGCGGAAGCACGGGGTGTTCATGGACACCGCCCTGGAGCTGCTGCCCGCCGACGTCTGGCGCTGGTATCTGACCGCCAACGCGCCGGAAAACGCCGACACCGCCTTCACCTGGGAGCAGTTCGCCTCGGCGACCAATCGCGACCTGGCCGACGTTCTGGGCAATTTCGTCAACCGCATCCTGAAGTTCTGCGAGACGCGGTTCGATGGGGTGGTCCCCGAGGGCGGCGATCCCGGCCCGCTGGAGATCAAGCTCCACGCCGACGTCTCGGCCAAGCTGGCCGAGCTGACCGAGCAGTTCGAGGCGATCGAGGCGCGCAAGTCGGCCCAGGCGCTGCGCGCGCTGTGGGTGCTGGGCAACGAGTACCTGACCGAGGCCGCGCCCTGGACCCAGATCAAGACCGACCGCGAGCGGGCGGCGGTGGTGGTGCGCACGGCGCTGAACCTGGTGGCCCTGTACGCCCGGGTCTCGGCCCCGATCATCCCCTTCGCCGCCGAGACCATCGCGGGGGCGGTCGGCGAGGCTTGGCCCCAGGCCTGGCCGTCGACGGACACGGCCGCCGAGCTGTCGCGGCTGGAGCCCGGCCGGCCGGTGCGCGCGCCGGACGTGCTGTTCCGCAAGATCGACGACGAGCAGATCGCCGCGTGGACGGCGCGGTTCGGCGGGGCCGAGTAGGCCTATCTGGCGAGCTTATGCCTGGCGATCTCGTCCGGCTGGATGTCCAGCCAGGCGGGCGCCCAGGCGTTGTGCGCGCCGACCTGGCGCATGTCGATCACCGCGCCGCGATAGCCGTCCCAGATCATGTGCAGGGCGACGTAGAGCACGATGGCGACGCCGACGTAGGCGATCCACGGATAGCGATTCAGCACTCGCGACAGGCCCTCGGCCGCCACGCCCATCAGGCCGATCGAGAGCAAGAGGCCGAACACCATGATCGCCGGGTGGGCGTGCGCCGCCCCGGCCACGGCCAGCACATTGTCCAGCGACATGGAGAGGTCGGCGATCAGGATTTGCAGGAAGGCCTGGCCGAAGCTCTTGGCCGGGCGCGGGGCCTCAGTGCGCGCGGCGCGCATCTGGGCGCGCAGCTCGCGCCACATCTTCCAGCACACCCACAGCAGCAGAAGCCCGCCCGCGAGCAGCAGGCCGATGAGGTTGAGGAGCTGGATTGCGAACAGGGCCAGCGCCACCCGCATCGCCACCGCCGCGGCCAGGCCCAGCATGATCACCCGCCGGCGCCGCGCCTCGTCCAGGCCGGACGCGGCCACGCCCACCGCGACGGTGTTGTCGCCCGCGAGCACCAGGTCGATCAGCACGACCTGGAGGAACGCCACGATCGGCCCCGTCCAGGCCGCACCGCCCAGCAGGGCGGAAAGCGTCTGCGGCATGGGCCTTGAAATGCGTCAGAGCGGCCGGCTTGGCAAGCCGGGGTTCAGGGCGTCTTGCTCTCGGCTTCGGGCGCGGCCTTGTCCGCCTTGGGCTTGGCGGGCTTTTTCGCCGGCGCGGCGCTCAGATCGGTCGGGCGATAGTCGGACGCGACCTTGGGTTTGGGCCGGCCCCTGGCCGGCGCGCCGCGCACGGCGAGGATCAGGATGGCCAGCGCCAGCAACAGCAGGCCAATCGCCACCACGGTCTTGGATGGGACCCGGCCGAGACCCGGCACGTCGAGCGTCGGCGCGCCGGGGATGCTGAGCCAGTCGGCGTTGAGCGTGTTTGGCGCGCCTTCGGCCGGGGCGTTCGGCGCGGCCGCCGCCGCGGGGACCTCGCTCGGGATCGCGGCGGAGGCGGCCGGGGCCGGAGCGGCGGCGAGAGCCGGTTTGGCCGGGGGCGAGGACATCGAACGGGCCGCCGCCGCGGCTTGGACCGGCCCGTGCGCGATGTGATAGCGATGGTGGCGCCGATGACGGCGCCGGCCCTGGGCTGGCGCCGCGCCATGGTCGGGTTGACCGGAGATCGTCGCCCGCGCCTCCGGCGGCGGAGTCTCCGGATTTGGCGGCGGCGCCATCTGCGATTTGGGTGATGGCGCGGCCGGCGCGGCGGAGGCGGGCGGCGCGCCCAACAGTTCGGGCGAAGGCGGCGGCGGGGCGGCGCTCGAGGTCGGCGGCGGGGGCGTGTTCTCCCGCGTCGGCGGTCCGCCGCAGGCGGCGAGCGCCAGCAGGCTCAGCATGGCCGCCGCGCCGAGGGCCGCGGCGCGGCGCGGGGTTGCGCGAGGGCTTGGCGTCGTCCCAGTCATCGGCGATTCCATTCCTCAGCGATCGATCCGCGGGGCCGAAGGACTCGCGCGCCGAGGCGGCACAAAACCACTCTGGCGCAAGGAATCAATAACCTTAGCGCCCTGGCGGGAACCCGATTTACCCGGCGCGCGAGCCGGTTCGGGCAAGGCCTTGTCGGATCAGGGAACACGGGGCCTGGTCGCGGCGTAGAGCGCCACCGCCGCAGCGGCCGAGACGTTGAGACTTTCGAATCCCCCCGGCATGGGGATGCGGGCCAGGGCGTCGCAGTGCTCGGCGACCAGCCGGCGCAGGCCCTCGCCCTCGGAGCCCACCACCAGCACCGTCGGCCGATCGTCCAGCACCGCCTCCAGCGTCTCGTCGGCCGCGCCGTCCAGCCCCACCGCGCGCCAGCCGAGTTCGGTCAGGGTTTCCAGCGCCCGCGACAGATTGGTCGCGCGGGCGTGGGGCAGGACATCGACGGCGCCGGCGGCGGCCTTGGCCAGGGCGCCGGTCAGCGGCGGGGCGTGGCGGTCCTGCAGGATCACCCCCCGGGCCCCGAAGGCCGCCGCCGAGCGGAAGATGGCGCCGACGTTCTGCGGGTCGGTCACCTGGTCGAGCATCAGGATGAGGCCGTGAGCCGGCGCACCCAGCTCCTCGATCGAGACGGGCTCCAGCGGCGGGGACTTCAGCGCCACCCCCTGGTGGGCGGCGCCGGCCGGCAGATGTTTGCCGATGACGCCCGGCTCGACCGTCTCCAGGCCAGCCAGGCGGCCGAAGCGCTCGGTGAGCTGGCGGGCGCGCTCGGGGCTGGCGAGGATGCGCCTGGCCGCCTCGCGCCTCGGATTGGCCAGGGCCGCGGCCACCGCGTGCCAGCCCCACAGCCACTCCGCGCCGCCCGCCTCGGCCCGGGCGCGAGGGGGCGGGCGATGGCCGCGGAACGGCTTGTCCGCGCCGGGTTTTGCGCCCCGTTTGCGGTCGTTGCGTTCGTGGGAAGAGGACACTATAAGACGCGCTCCGATTTGGGGCCTTTGAGCCTCCGCGACGAGGGCCGGCAGATCTAGTGGATCGTAACAAACGGATGATTTCCATCCGTTTGTGGTCCGATCCACCAGATTCAAACGCTTGTGGAGCGGCTCGACCGGATGCGGGATGCGTCCGGTCGAGCCGCTCCATGGGCATCGGTCGCAATCGTAGGCGGAGGCTTTTTGTTCGCGAGGAGGTCCGGCTTGCCGGGCGGCCCGGCGGGCGAAGCAGAGGCGCTCCGAAGCGCGCGCGGGGGAATGTCCCGAGCGGCAAAGGGGGCGGACTGTAAATCCGCTGGCGTACGCCTTCGCAGGTTCGAGTCCTGCTTCCCCCACCACGCGCATCGAGCGTCAGCCGGAGGCCCCGGACCAGTTGAGGAGAGATTTGCGGCCGGCCCGCATGGAGACCTGCGGGTATAGCACAATGGTAGTGCAGCAGCCTTCCAAGCTGAGGATGCGGGTTCGATTCCCGCTACCCGCTCCAGATCTCCGAGTTAACGTAAACCCAAGCCGCTAAAAGGTAAGCACGATGGCCAAGGAAAAATTTCAGCGGAACAAGCCGCACTGCAACATTGGCACGATAGGTCACGTTGACCATGGCAAGACGACGCTGACGGCGGCGATCACCATGGTGTTGGCCAAGAGCGGTGGGGCGACGGCGAAGAAGTACGACGAGATCGACGCGGCGCCGGAGGAGAAGGCGCGTGGGATCACGATCAACACGGCGCACGTGGAGTACGAGACCAAGAACCGGCACTACGCGCACGTCGACTGTCCGGGCCACGCGGACTACGTGAAGAACATGATCACCGGGGCGGCGCAGATGGACGGGGCGATCCTGGTGGTGAGCGCGGCGGACGGCCCGATGCCGCAGACCCGCGAGCATATTCTCTTGGCGCGCCAGGTCGGGGTCCCGGCGCTGGTGGTCTATATGAACAAGGTCGACCAGGTGGACGACCCGGAGCTGTTGGACCTGGTGGAGATGGAGGTGCGCGAACTGCTGTCGTCGTACGAGTTCCCGGGCGACGACATTCCGATCGTCAAGGGCTCGGCGCTGGCGGCGGTCGAGGGCCGCGATCCGATCATCGGGGAGGACTCGATCCTGGAGCTGATGACCCAGGTGGACGCCTACATCCCGCAGCCGGACCGCCCGGTGGATCTGCCGTTCCTGATGCCGGTGGAGGACGTGTTCTCGATCTCGGGCCGGGGCACGGTGGTGACGGGGCGGATCGAGCGGGGCGTGGTGAAGGTCGGCGAGGAGGTCGAGATCGTCGGCATCCGCCCGGTGCAGAAGACGGTGTGCACGGGGGTGGAGATGTTCCGCAAGCTGCTGGACCAGGGCCAGGCGGGGGACAACGTGGGGGTTCTGCTGCGCGGCACCAAGCGCGAGGACGTCGAGCGCGGGCAGGTGCTGTGCAAGCCGGGCACGATCACCCCGCACACCAAGTTCCAGGCCGAGGCCTATATCCTGACCAAGGAGGAGGGCGGGCGGCACACGCCGTTCTTCACCAACTACCGTCCGCAGTTCTACTTCCGCACGACGGACGTGACCGGGATCATCCGCTTGCGGGAGGGCGTGGAGATGATCATGCCGGGCGACAACGCCCTGCTGGACGTGGAGCTGATCACCCCGATCGCGATGGAGGAGAAGCTGCGCTTCGCCATCCGCGAGGGCGGCCGCACCGTCGGCGCCGGCGTGGTGGCCAAGATCCTCGAGTAGAACCCCTCTCCCGGAGGGAGAGGAAGGGGCCCGCGCCGAAGGCGTGGGAAGGTGAGGGGTTACGGCGTCGCGGGATGAAGCGACGGCGCCCTACGCCTCATCCTCCCGCCCGCTGCGCGGTCGGGCCCCTCCTTCTCCCCACGGGAGAAGGTAAGATGCGGCGAGCCGCACGATGGAGAAACTGCGCTTCGCCATCCGCGAGGGCAGCCGCACCGTCGGCGCCCTCATCCTCCCGCCCGCTGCGCGGTCGGGCCCCTCCTTCTCCCCACGGGAGAAGGTAAGAAGCCGACCTCCTCACGGGAGAAGGCCAGAAGGCGACATGAGCCGGGACGTTGCGCCACGCCTTTGGGCTTGCTAAACGACGCGGCTCTCGGCTCTGAGCCGCGCGCTGGCGGGCGGTGGTCTTCCGGCGCACTGTTCATTGCCTGGAGGAGTGTAGCTCAGCTGGTAGAGCATCGGTCTCCAAAACCGAGGGCCGGGGGTTCGAATCCCTCCACTCCTGCCACTATCTATTAGGTCTGGGGCGCGCCGCCGGCGCCAGCCCCCTCGTCAAAGAAGGTCGTAACCGCTCCAATGGCCAAGAATTTGGGCCTAACCTCGAAAGGCGGCGCCGCACGGCCGCCCGCCAAGCCGGCGCCGGCGGTCAAGGGCGCGACGCCCGATGCGCCGAAGCGACCGTTCAACCCCGCGCAGTTCGTCAGCGAGGTGCGGGCCGAGGCGCGCAAGATCACCTGGACCAGCCGCCAGGAGACCTGGATCACTTCGGTGATGGTGTTCATCATGGTGCTGTTGACGGCGCTGTTTTTCGTGGTGGTGGACTCTGTCCTCGGCTACGGCATGCAGACCTTGCTGAAATTCGCGGCCTAAAGGACCCTCTCGCCATGCCCGCCGCCGAAGCCGCCGAAGCGCGCCCATCCAACCCCCGCCACAAGTGGTACATCGTCCACGCCTACTCGAACTTCGAGAAGAAGGTCGCCGAGTCGATCCGCGAGCAGGCCAAAAGCCAGGGGCTGGAGGACTGTTTCTCCGAGATCCTGGTGCCGACCGAGGACGTGATCGAGATCCGCCGCGGCCGCAAGGTCAACGCCGAGCGCAAGTTCTTCCCCGGCTACGTGCTGGTGAAGATGGACCTCTCGGACGAGGCCTACCACCTGATCAAGAACACCCCCAAGGTCACCGGCTTTTTGGGGTCCGGCTCCAAGCCGATGCCGGTGTCCGAGAAGGAAGTCGCCCGCATCATCGGCGCGATCGAAGAGGGCGTCGAGCGGCCGAAACCGACCATCACCTTCGAGATCGGCGAGACCGTGCGGGTGATCGACGGCCCGTTCGCCAGCTTCAACGGCTCGGTCGAGCAGGTCGACGAGGACCGCGCCCGCCTGCGCGTGACGGTGTCGATCTTCGGCCGCGCCACCCCGGTCGAACTGGAATACGCCCAGGTCGAAAAGACCAGCTAGGCGGGAAATTTGAACCACGAAGAGCACGAAGGTCACGAAGGGCTCGCTGCGGATGTCGAGAACCTTGGTGCTCTAACTTCGTGACCTTCGTGCTCTTGGTGGTGGAATCCGATCGCCATCCAGACCGCGCAACCGCATTGCCCAGGCGGACGCTAGCTGCTACACGCCCGCCCTTCGCTCATATGCTGCGCGAACGTTGTCCCTTGGGGACCGCGAAACCCGTGGGAGGGGCAGGTCATCCGAACCCCGCACCACGGCTCATCAACCGGGCCGGCGCGTGCCGGCCGCATGAGAGGACAAGATGGCCAAGAAGATCCTGGGCTATATCAAGCTGCAGGTGCCCGCCGGCGCCGCCACGCCCTCGCCGCCCATCGGGCCGGCGCTGGGCCAGCGGGGCGTCAACATCATGGGCTTCTGCAAGGAATTCAACGCCCGGACGGAGAACGTCCAGAAGGGCACGCCCCTGCCGACGGTGATCACCGTCTATCAGGACAAGTCGTTCACCTTCGTCACCAAGACCCCGCCGGCGACCTTCTATCTGAAGCAGGCCGCGGGCCTGAAGTCCGGCGCCAAGCTGACCGGCCGCGAGACCGTCGGTGAGGTCTCCCGCAGCCAGCTGCGCGAGATCGCCGAGAAGAAGATGAAGGACCTCAACGCCAACGACATCGAAGCCGCCGCCCGGATCATCGAGGGTTCGGCGCGCGCGATGGGCCTTCGCGTGGTGGAGAACTGATCATGCCCAAGCCCGCGAAACGCATCCAGGCCCGCACCGGCGACCGCGACGCCGTGCTGCCGGTCGAAGCCGCCATCAAGCTGGTCAAGGCCAACGCCACCGCCAAGTTCGACGAGACCGTCGAGATCGCGGTCAACCTGGGCGTCGATCCGCGCCACGCCGACCAGAACGTGCGCGGCGTCGTCTCCCTGCCCTCGGGCACCGGCCGCGACGTGCGCGTGGCGGTGATCGCCAAGGACGCCAAGGCCGCCGAAGCCACCGCCGCCGGGGCCGACATCGTCGGCGCCGAGGATCTGGTCGAGCGCATCCAGGGCGGGTTCCTGGACTTCGACCGGGTGATCGCCACCCCCGACATGATGGCCCTGGTCGGCCGTCTGGGTAAGGTTCTGGGCCCGCGCGGCCTGATGCCGAACCCGCGGGTCGGCACCGTCACCCCCAACGTCGGCCAGGCGGTCAAGGACGCCAAGGGCGGGGCGATCGAGTTCCGGGTCGAGAAGGCCGGCATCGTCCACGCCGGCGTCGGCAAGGCCTCGTTCACCGAGGACGCGCTGTTGGCCAACGTCCGCGCCCTGGTCGACGCCCTGAACAAGGCCAAGCCGTCCGGCGCCAAGGGAATCTACATCAAGCGCATCTCGCTCAGCTCCACCATGGGGCCGGGGGTGAAGGTCGAGCTGACCAGCGTCAACGCGTAGGGCGCGCTGACTTTAGATTGTGATCCTCCCTCGTTTCAGTGGACACCCATGCTAGCTCTTAGGAGCTGGAGAGGAGTGTCAGATGAGCGCGACGCGTCGGGTGTTTCCGGAGGCTTTCAAGCGCGAGGCGGTTGACCGTGTGGCCACGAGCGGCCTGTCGGCGGGCAAGGTGGCGGCCGAGCTGGGCCTGCACGAGACGGTGCTGCGACGATGGATGATGCAGTACGGGGCGCAGGCGACGGGGGCGGCGAGGCGCCCCAACACGCAAGCGCCGGCCCCGTCGCCGTCTGATCTGGCCTCGGAGAACGCCCGGCTGCGGCGCGAGAACGAGCGGCTGCGCATGGAGCGCGACATCTTAAAAAAAGCCGCGCTCATCTTCGGAGCGGCCTCCCGATGAAGTTCGGGTTCGTCGATGAGCATCGCAGCGTCTGGCCGGTTCGGGTGATGTGCGCGGTCCTGGGCCTGTCGGCCAGCGGCTACTACGCCTGGCGCGATCGACCCGAGAGCCGCCGCGCCGCGGCCAACCGCGCGCTGCTGGGCGACATCCGCCTGATCCACGCGGAGAGCAGCGGGACCTACGGTTCGCCGCGCATCCACGCCGTTCTGCGTGGCCATGGCCGACGTATCGGGCGCTCTCGGATCGAGCGGCTGATGCGCCGCGCCGGGCTTCGCGGCCTGGCGGCGCTGCCGCGGCGCACGCGCACGACCGACAGCCGCCACGGCTATCCGATCGCGCCCAACAGGCTCGGCCGCAACTTCACGGCGCGGGCGCCCAACCAGGTCTGGCTCGCCGACCTGACCTACATCCCCACCGGCGAAGGCTGGCTCTACTTGGCCGGCGTCCTCGACATGCACACCCGCAAGCTGGTCGGCTGGTCGATGCGCGAGACCCTGCACACCGAGATCGCTCTCGACGCGCTGAAAATGGCCGTCGAGCGCCAGCGACCCGCGCCGGGGCTGATCCATCACTCCGACCGCGGCATCCAGTACGCCGCCGAGGCCTATCGACTGGCCCTTGCCCGGTCAGGGATCACGCCCTCCATGAGCCGCAAGGGCGACTGCTGGGACAACGCCCCGATGGAGAGCTTCTTCCACACCCTCAAGACCGAGCGGGTACACCACCGGGTCTACGCCACCCGGGCCGAGGCCCGCCGCGATCTGTTCGGATACATCGAGGGCTTCTACAATCCCCGCCGCCTGCACTCGGCCCTGGGCTACATCAGCCCAGCCGAGATGGAGCGCAGAGCGGCATAACCCCGTCCACTTTTTCGGGGGAAGATCACTTGATCCAAACCCCGACCCTTCGCTTGTCTAGCTGGCTAGGCGTTGCTATCTATCCGGCTAGATGAGGGTCCCATGCCGTTCCACATTCGCGATCCAGAGACCGACGCGCTGGTGCGCGAACTCGCCCGTCGACGCCACGTCGGCTTGACGGACGCGGTGAAGCTCGCGGTGAGTTCCGAGCTCGAGCGGGACGCGGTCCCGCTGCGCGAGAGAATACGGCCGCTGCAGGCTGAAGTGGCGGCTTGGCCGCGAACCGGGCTAAAGGCGGACAAGGCGTTCTTCGACGAACTGTCGGGCGACGATTGATGTTCATCGACGCTTCCGCCCTGTGCGCGATCCTCCTTGGCGAGGACGACGCCGCGGCCACCGCCGACAAGATCGAAGCCGCGCCCCTGCGGATAACATCCGCCATCGCGGCGTTCGAGACCGTTCGGGCTCTCATGCGGGAAGGCCGCGGCGAGCCTCGTCGGGCTCGGACAATCGTGGACGAGTTCCTGCGAGAGGCCGATGTGAGCTGCGTCGCGATCGGCAAGGCCGAGCTAGACGTCGCTCTGGACGCCATGGATCGTTTCGGCAAGGGCCGGCATCCCGCGCGGCTGAACATGGGCGACTGCTTCGCCTACGCCTGCGCGCGCGTTCACAGCCAGCCGCTGCTGTTCAAGGGCGACGATTTCACTAGGACGGACATCGACGCGGCTTAAGCGCGGCCTTGAATCCCGTCCCCCGATAGTCTAAACGCCCCCACTTCCGGCGTCGGGCTCGCACCCGTCGCCGATCCTGTCCGAGAACCGCGGGCCTTTTGGCTTAATCCTTTCACCGCGGGGAGACGGGGAGCAGACACCGGCTTGATCCGTCCTCGTTTCGCGGGGAGGGGCGGGCGGCGCGAGCATCCTGGGACAGGCTGAGCCGATGGGCGCGCGGGCGCAAACCCGCGCGTGCGTCGTTTTCGGCTGCCGGATTGGCCGGCCGCCCGACTGAGTAACGGAGACCGCAATGGACCGCGCTCGAAAAGCGGAATCGATCGAGACGCTCAAGGGCGTCTTCGTCGATGCCGGCGCCGTCGTCGTGACCCACTACCTGGGTCTAAGCGTTGCGGAAATGACCGATCTGCGCATCCGCCTCCGCAAGGAAGGCGCTTCGCTGAAGGTGGTGAAGAACCGTCTGGCCCAGAAGGCGCTGAACGGAGCCGGCGAGGGGGCGAGCGCCCTGTTCAAGGGCCCCGTCGCCATCGCCTATGGCCCCGATGTGTCGTCGGCCGCCAAGGTCGTCACCCAATACGCCAAGGACAACGAGAAGTTCCTCGTCGTCGGGGCGCTGATGGGTGAACAGGTCCTGGACGCCAAGGGCGTCGGCGCGCTGGCCAAGCTGCCGTCGCTCGACGAGCTTCGCGCGACCCTGATCGGGCTGATCAACTCGCCGGCGACCAAGGTCGCGGGCGTGCTGCAGGCTCCCGCGGCCCAACTGGCCCGCGTGTTCAGCGCTTACGCGTCGAAAGACGCCGCCTAGGTCATCTCCCCAACACCCTCCCTCTCTTAAGGAAACCCCGAAATGTCCAAGCTTGAGAAACTAGTCGACGAGCTGTCGACCCTGACCGTCCTGGAAGCCTCCGAGCTGTCCAAGCTGCTCGAAGAAAAGTGGGGCGTCTCCGCCGCCGCCCCGGTGGCCGTCGCCGCCGCGGCGGGCGCCGCCGCCCCGGCCGAAGTGGCCGAGGAGCAGACCGAATTCACCGTGATCATCACCGCCGCCGGCGACAAGAAGATCAACGTGATCAAGGAAGTCCGCTCCGTGCGTCCAGACCTCGGCCTGAAGGAGGCCAAGGACCTGGTCGAAGGCGCTCCGCAGAACGTGAAGGAGAACGTCTCCAAGCAGGAAGCGGAAGAGGTCAAGAAGAAGCTCGAGGAAGCCGGCGCCAGCGTCACCATCAAATAACGCCCGCGCGTCGGGAAGGCCCGGAACGGTCGTTCCGGGCCTTTTCGCGTCTCCCCGAACCGGACGACGCGCTTGCCAACGCCGTCAAATCGCGCTTTAGTCCGGGTTCGCATCAAGAAGGCGCGGATTTCCCCTTTTCATATCCGCGGCGAGCGACTACATACGCCTTCCTCTCAAACCAGAGACATGAGTTGTTTGCGCGCGCCCGCTTTCGCGGTCGCGAGCGATCTACGCCCCGAGGCGCGGTCCGCCGCCCTCCGACCAGCGCGAAGGGGCGCCTTGAACCTTTTGAAGGATCAGGGGAATTTCCAGCGTCCGGCTGACGGCCAGGGCTTCGCCCGCCGCCAGTTCCGAGGGTGGACGCATGGACAGTCTACGCGCGGGGTCCCTCCGCGCGCCCAAGGGAGCCACAATGGCGCAATCGTTCACCGGCAAGAAGCGGATTCGGAAGTCTTTCGGCCGCATCCCCGAAGCCGTGCAAATGCCGAACCTGATCGAGGTTCAGCGGTCCTCCTACGAACAGTTCCTGCAACGTGACGTCCGCCCCGGCCAGCGCCGCGACGAAGGCGTCGAGGCGGTGTTCAAGTCCGTCTTCCCGATCCGCGACTTCAACGAGCGCGCGACCCTCGAATACGTCTCCTACGAGTTCGAGGAGCCGAAGTACGACGTCGAGGAATGCATCCAGCGCGACATGACCTACGCCGCCCCGCTCAAGGTGAAGCTGCGGCTGATCGTGTTTGAAATGGATGAGGAAACCGGCGCCCGCTCGGTCAAGGACATCAAGGAGCAGGACGTCTACATGGGCGACATTCCGCTCATGACCGACAAGGGCACCTTCGTGGTCAACGGCACCGAGCGGGTGATCGTCTCCCAGATGCACCGCTCGCCGGGCGTGTTCTTCGACCACGACAAGGGCAAGACCCACGCCTCGGGCAAGCTGTTGTTCGCCGCCCGGATCATCCCCTATCGCGGCTCCTGGCTGGACTTCGAGTTCGACGCCAAGGACATCGTCTATGTCCGCATCGACCGGCGCCGCAAGCTGCCGGCCACCACCTTCCTCTATGCGCTGGGCATGGACGGCGAGGAGATCCTGACCACCTTCTACGATGTGGTGCCTTACGAGAAGCGCGAGGGTGGCTGGGCCACCCCCTACAAGCCGGAACGCTGGCGCGGGGTGAAGCCGGAATTCCCGCTGGTCGACGCCGACACCGGCGAGGAGGTCGCCCCGGCCGGCGCCAAGATCTCCGCGCGCCAGGCCAAGCGCCTGGCCGACAATGGCCTCAAGACGCTGCTGCTCGCGCCCGAGGCGCTGTCGGGCCGCTACCTCGCCCGCGACGCGGTCAACTTCCAGACCGGCGAGATCTACGCCGAGGCCGGCGACGAGCTGGACCCGACCTCGATCGCGGCGCTGGAGGAGCAGGGCTTTTCGACCATCGACGTGCTGGACATCGACCACGTCACCGTCGGCGCCTATGTCCGCAACACCTTGCGGGTGGACAAGAACTCGATCCGCGAGGACGCGCTGTTCGACATCTACCGCGTCATGCGCCCCGGCGAGCCGCCGACGGTGGAAGCCGCCGAGACCATGTTCAAGGGCCTGTTCTTCGATCCCGACCGCTACGACCTCTCCTCGGTCGGCCGGGTGAAGATGAACATGCGCCTCGAACTCGACTGCCCCGACGACATGCGCGTGATCCGCAAGGAGGACGTGCTGGAGGTGCTCAAGACCCTGGTCGGCCTGCGCGACGGCCGCGGCGAGATCGACGACATCGACAACCTGGGCAACCGGCGGGTCCGCTCGGTGGGCGAACTGTTGGAAAACCAGTACCGCGTCGGCCTCTTGCGCATGGAGCGGGCGATCAAGGAGCGCATGTCCAGCGTCGACATCGACACGGTCATGCCGCACGACCTGATCAACGCCAAGCCGGCGGCGGCGGCGGTGCGGGAGTTCTTCGGCTCCTCGCAGCTTTCCCAGTTCATGGACCAGACCAATCCGCTGTCCGAGATCACCCACAAGCGGCGCCTTTCGGCGCTCGGCCCGGGCGGTTTGACCCGCGAGCGGGCGGGCTTCGAGGTCCGCGACGTTCACCCGACCCACTATGGCCGGATCTGCCCGATCGAGACCCCGGAAGGCCCGAACATCGGCCTGATCAACTCGCTGGCCACCCACGCGGTGGTCAACAAGTACGGCTTCATCGAAAGCCCCTACCGCCGGGTGGTCGACGGCCAGGCGGTGGAGGAGGTGGTCTACATGTCGGCCATGGAGGAAGCCAAGCACGCCATCGCCCAGGCCAACATCGGCCTTAGCGCCGACGGCCACATCGTCGAGGAGCTGGTCCCCGGCCGGATCAACGGCGAGCCGATGCTGATGACCCGCGATCAGGTCACCTTCATGGACGTCTCGCCCAAGCAGGTGGTCTCCGTCGCCGCGGCGCTGATCCCGTTCCTCGAGAACGACGACGCCAACCGCGCGCTGATGGGCTCGAACATGCAGCGCCAGGCGGTGCCGCTGATCCAGTCGGACGCGCCGCTGGTCGGCACCGGGATGGAGGCCGTGGTCGCCCGCGACAGCGGCGCCACCGTGGTCGCCCGCCGGCCCGGCGTGGTCGAGCAGATCGACGGCACCCGGATCGTCATCCGCGCCACCGAGGAGGTCGACCCGGCCAAGCCCGGCGTCGACATCTACCGGCTCTCGAAGTTCAAGCGCTCCAACTATTCGACCTGCATCAACCAGCGTCCGCTGGTGCGGGTGGGCGACAAGATCGTCGCCGGCGACATCATCGCCGACGGCCCCTCGACCGACCTGGGCGAGCTGGCGCTGGGCCGCAACGCCCTCGTCGCCTTCATGCCCTGGAACGGCTACAACTTCGAAGAACTCGATCCTGATGTCCGAACGCATCGTGCGCGACGACGTCTTCACCTCGATCCACATCGAGGAGTTCGAGACCATGGCCCGCGACACCAAGCTGGGCCCGGAAGAGATCACCCGCGACATTCCCAACGTCGGCGAGGAGGCCCTGCGCAACCTCGACGAGGCCGGCATCGTGGCGATCGGCGCCGAGGTCCAGCCGGGCGACATCCTGGTGGGCAAGGTCACGCCCAAGGGCGAAAGCCCGATGACCCCGGAAGAGAAGCTGCTGCGCGCCATCTTCGGCGAAAAGGCCTCCGACGTGCGCGACACTTCGCTGCGGCTGCCGCCGGGCGTGGCCGGCACGGTGGTCGAGGTGCGGGTGTTCAACCGGCACGGGGTCGAAAAGGACGAGCGGGCGCTGGCCATCGAGCGGGAGGAGATCGACCGCCTGGGCAAGGACCGCGACGACGAATTCGCCATCCTGAACCGCAACATCTCCGGCCGTCTGCGCGAGCTCCTGCTCGGCAAGTCCGCCGTCTCCGGGCCCAAGGGCCTCGGCCGCGGCGAGATCACCGAGGACAAGCTGGCGGAAATCCCGCCGGGGCTGTGGTGGCAGATCGCGCTCGACGACGAGAAGGCGATGGGCGAGCTGGAGGCCATGCGCCGCCAGTTCGACGAAGCGCGCAAGCGTCTCGATCGCCGCTTCGAGGACAAGGTCGACAAGCTGCAGCGCGGCGACGAGTTGCCGCCCGGCGTGATGAAGATGGTCAAGGTGTTCGTCGCGGTGAAGCGCAAGCTGCAGCCGGGCGACAAGATGGCCGGCCGGCACGGCAACAAGGGGGTCATCTCCAAGATCCTGCCGATCGAGGACATGCCGCACCTGGAAGACGGCACCTCGGTGGACGTGGTGCTCAATCCGCTGGGCGTGCCCTCGCGGATGAACGTCGGCCAGATCTTCGAAACCCACCTCGGCTGGGCCAGCGCCGGCCTCGGCCGGCAGATCGCCAATCTGCTGGACGCCTGGCAGAACGGCGGACAGAAGGCGGCGCTGACCGCTCGCCTGCGGGAGATCTATGGTCCCGACCAGGAGCTGCCGGACGACGAGGGCGAACTGCTCGAACTGGCCCGCAACCTGTCCAAGGGCATTCCCTTCGCCACCCCGGTGTTCGACGGCGCGCACATCAACGACATCGAGAACATGCTCGAGGCCGCCGGCCTCGACCGCACCGGCCAGGTCCGCCTGGTCGACGGCCAGACCGGCGAGCTGTTCAAGCGTCCGGTCACCGTCGGCTACATCTACATGCTGAAGCTGCACCACCTGGTGGATGACAAGATCCACGCCCGCTCGATCGGCCCCTACAGCCTAGTCACCCAGCAGCCGCTGGGCGGCAAGGCCCAGTTCGGCGGCCAGCGGTTCGGGGAGATGGAGGTGTGGGCGCTCGAAGCCTACGGCGCGGCCTACAACCTGCAGGAAATGCTGACGGTGAAGTCCGACGACGTGGCGGGCCGCACCAAGGTCTACGAATCGATCGTCCGCGGCGACGACACCTTCGAGGCCGGCATCCCGGAAAGCTTCAACGTGCTGGTCAAGGAAATGCGATCCCTTGGCCTGAACGTCGAGCTGGAGAACAGCTGAGCGTGACCTCTTCCGCCGTCATCCCGGACGATCCGAAGGGTCGATCCGGGACCCAGGGCCATCGCCCGGTCTCCTGGGTCCCGGCTCTCCGCTTCGCTCCGGTCGGGATGACGAACCAATTTTTCCAGCGGCCCGACGGCCGCACTGACGAACTGGATATCCGATGAACCAGGAAGTCCTGAACATCTTCAACCCGGTGGTCGCCGCCCCGACCTTCGACCAGATCCGCATCTCGCTCTCCTCGCCGGAGAAGATCCGCTCCTGGTCGTTCGGCGAGATCAAGAAGCCGGAGACCATCAACTACCGCACGTTCAAGCCCGAGCGCGACGGCCTGTTCTGCGCGCGGATCTTCGGTCCGACCAAGGACTACGAGTGCCTGTGCGGCAAGTACAAGCGCATGAAATACAAGGGCATCATCTGCGAGAAGTGCGGCGTGGAGGTCACCCTCGCGCGCGTGCGGCGCGAGCGGATGGGCCATATCGAGCTGGCCTCGCCGGTCGCCCACATCTGGTTTCTGAAGTCGCTGCCGAGCCGCATCGCGCTGATGCTCGACATGGCGCTGAAGGATATCGAGCGGGTCCTCTACTTCGAATACTACATCGTCACCGAGCCGGGCCTGACCTCGCTGAAGCAGCACCAGCTGCTGAGCGAGGACGAATACATGACCTTCCAGGAGGAGTTCGGCGACGACAGCTTCACCGCCGAGATCGGGGCCGAGGCCGTCCGCGGCATGTTGATGGCCATCGATCTGCCGAAGGAAGCCGACAGGCTGCGCGAGGAGCTGGCCACCACCACCTCCGAGATCAAGCAGAAGAAGTCGTCCAAGCGGCTGAAGATCATCGAGGCCTTCATCGAGAGCGGCAACAAGCCGGAATGGATGATCATGACGGTCATCCCGGTGATCCCGCCCGAGCTGCGCCCGCTGGTGCCGCTGGACGGCGGCCGGTTCGCCACCTCGGACCTGAACGACCTCTACCGCCGGGTGATCAACCGGAACAACCGCCTCAAGCGTCTGATCGAGCTGCGCGCGCCGGACATCATCATCCGCAACGAGAAGCGGATGCTGCAGGAAGCCGTCGACGCCCTGTTCGACAACGGCCGCCGCGGCCGGGTCATCACCGGGGCCAACAAGCGGCCGCTGAAGTCGCTGGCCGACATGCTGAAGGGCAAACAGGGCCGCTTCCGCCAAAATCTGCTGGGCAAGCGCGTCGACTATTCCGGCCGCTCGGTCATCGTCGTCGGCCCCGAGCTGAAGCTGCACGAATGCGGCCTGCCCAAGAAGATGGCGCTGGAGCTGTTCAAGCCGTTCATCTACGCGCGGCTGGACGCCAAGGGCCTGTCGGGCACGGTCAAGCAGTCCAAGCGCATGGTCGAGCGCGAGCAGGGCGCGGTCTGGGACGTGCTGGAGGAGGTGATCCGCGAGCACCCGGTGCTGCTGAACCGCGCGCCGACGCTGCACCGCCTGGGCATCCAGGCGTTCGAACCCCGGCTGATCGAGGGCAAGGCGATCCAGCTCCACCCCCTGGTTTGCGCCGCGTTCAACGCCGACTTCGACGGCGACCAGATGGCCGTGCACGTGCCGCTGAGCCTGGAGGCCCAGCTGGAAGCGCGCGTTTTGATGATGTCGACCAACAACATCCTCTCGCCCGCCAACGGCCGGCCGATCATCGTGCCCTCGCAGGACATGGTGCTGGGCCTTTATCACTTGTCGCTGGCCAAGGACGGCGAGCCGGGCGAGGGCAAGGCCTTCTCCGACATCGGCGAGATCGAGGCCGCGCTGGACGCGGGCGTCGTCACCCTGCACTCGAAGATCCGCGCCCGTTATACGGAGTCGGACGAGAACGGCGAGGTCTATACCCGGGTGATCGAGACCACCCCCGGCCGGATGAAGATCGCCGCGCTTTTGCCGCACCATCCGCAGATCGGCCATAGGCTGGTGGAAAAGGCGCTGACCAAGAAGGAGATCGCCAACCTGATCGACGCCGTCTATCGGCACTGCGGTCAGAAGGCGACGGTGATCTTCGCCGACCAGATCATGGGCCTGGGCTTCCGCGAGGCGGCCAAGGCCGGCATCTCGTTCGGCAAGGACGACATCGTCATCCCCGAGCGCAAGAAGGGGATCGTCGAGGAGACCCGCACCCTGACCGCCGAATACGAGCAGCAGTACGCGGACGGCCTGATCACCCGCGGCGAGAAGTACAACAAGGTGGTCGACGCCTGGGCCAAGGCCACCGACCGGGTCGCCGACGAGATGATGGCCGAGATCTCGACCCGCAAGGTGGGCGCCGACGGCCGCGAGCTGGACGTGAACTCGATCTACATGATGGCCCACTCCGGCGCCCGCGGCAGCCAAGCCCAGATGAAGCAGCTCGGCGGCATGCGCGGCCTGATGGCCAAGCCGTCCGGCGAGATCATCGAGACGCCGATCATCTCGAACTTCAAGGAAGGCCTGACCGTGCTGGAGTACTTCAACTCCACCCACGGCGCCCGCAAGGGCCTGGCCGACACGGCGCTGAAGACGGCCAATTCCGGCTATCTGACCCGCCGTCTGGTCGACGTCGCCCAGGACTGCATCATCACCGAGGAAGACTGCGGCACCACCCGGGGCATCACTCTGCGCGCGGTGGTCGAGGGCGGCGACGTGCTGGTCTCGCTCGGCGTCCGCATCCTCGGCCGCTCGACGGCCGAGCCGGTGAGCGACCCGTCCTCGGGCGAGCTGATCGTGCCGCCCGACACCTATCTGGACGAGGTGCTGATCGAGCAGATCGACAATGCCGGCGTGCAGTCGGTCAAGGTGCGCTCGTCCCTGACCTGCGAGGCCAAGATCGGCATCTGCGCGGCCTGCTACGGGCGCGATCTGGCCCGCGGCACCCAGGTGAACATCGGCGAGGCGGTGGGCGTCATCGCCGCCCAGTCGATCGGCGAGCCCGGCACCCAGCTGACCATGCGGACCTTCCACATCGGCGGCACCGCCCAGGTGGCCGAGCAGTCGTTCTTCGAATCCAGCAACGACGGGACCGCCAAGGTCACCGGTCCCACGGTCGAGGCCTCCGACGGCCTCTTGATCGTGATGAGCCGCAACACCCAGGTCACCGTCCAGGTCGACGGCAAGGATCGCGAGGCCTACAAGCCGCCCTACGGCGCGCGCCTGCGGGTCAAGGACGGTCAGGCGGTCAAGAAGGGCCAGCGGATCGCCGAGTGGGACCCCTACACCACCCCGATCATCACCGAGGTGGGCGGCAAGGTCCGGTTTGAGGATCTGGTCGACGGGCTGTCGGTGCGCGACGAGGCCGACGAGGCCACCGGCATCTCCAATCGGGTGATCATCGACTGGCGCGCAAGCCCCAGGGGCGCGGACCTGCGCCCGGCGATGGCCGTGCTCGACGCCGAGGGCGGCTACAAGCGGCTGGCCAACGGCGGCGAGGCGCGCAACCTGCTGCCGGTGGGCGCCATCCTGTCGGTGGGCGACGGCGACGAGGTCAAGCCCGGCGACGTGCTGGCCCGGATCCCGACCGAAAGCGCCAAGACCCGCGACATCACCGGCGGCCTGCCGCGGGTGGCGGAGCTGTTCGAGGCCCGGCGTCCGAAGGACTGCGCGGTCATCGCCGAGATGGACGGCCGCGTCGAATTCGGCCGCGACTACAAGAACAAGCGCCGGATCAAGATCACCCCCGAGGACGGTGGCGAGGCGGTCGAGTTCCTGATCCCCAAGGGCAAGCACATCGCCGTCCACGACGGCGACGTGATCCGCAAGGGCGAATACCTGATCGACGGCAATCCCGATCCGCACGACATCCTGCGGATCCAGGGCATCGAGGCGCTGGCCGAGTTCCTGGTCAACGAGATCCAGGAGGTCTACCGGCTGCAGGGCGTGCCGATCAACGACAAGCACATCGAGACCATCGTGCGTCAGATGCTGCAGAAGGTCGAGATCATGGAGCCGGGCGACACCGGCCTGCTCAAGGGCGACCACCTCGACAAGCTGGAGGTCGAGGAGGAGAACGCCAAGGCCGAAGCCCGCGGCGGGCGCCCGGCGCTGACCCAGCCGGTGCTGCTCGGCATCACCAAGGCGTCCTTGCAGACCCGCAGCTTCTTCTCGGCGGCCTCGTTCCAGGAAACCACGCGCGTACTGACCGAGGCCTCGGTCCAGGGCAAGATCGACACCCTGGAGGGCCTCAAGGAGAACGTCATCGTCGGCCGGCTGATCCCGGCGGGCACCGGCTCCTACCTGCGCGGCCTGCAGCGGATCGCCGCCAAGCGCGACGAGGCGCTCGCGGCCAGCCGCGTCGAAGCGATCGAGGAGGCCCTGCCGGCCGAGATCGCCGAAGCGGCCGAAGCGGAGGCGGCCTCGGCCGAATAGAGCGAGATGATTTCAAATTGAATCACTCTATTACTCCGCTCGCCCCGGCGAATGCCGGGATCCAGATCAAAGGATGCTAGCCTGTCCGTTTTGTATTGAATATAGCGCCTTCGCTTTACAATCTGGGTCCCGGCATTCGCCGGGATGAGCGGTGGATATACATGGATCAACCTAAACTCATCAGGCCCCGGAGCGATCCGGGGCCGTTTTTCGTTAGCGCTTGCAACTGAAGCCAAGGTTCGAGAACCGGTTGTCGGCGCAGCCGACCAACGGCGGGGAGGGCGGCGCCTCGAGGCCGAGGCGGCGGGCCTCGTTCTTGGCCGCCTGCTTGTCCAGATAGGCGCGCTTGACCGGATCGGACGGCCCGAGGGCTTTGCGTTCGGGAAGAATCGGCGACTATCAACGCGGCCGGTTGGGATTCCGGTCTGGTGGCGGGTGGATTCCAATCGTGGACGCTGGCGAGCCCGCGCGGATCGAAGCCGGCCGCGGCCGCGACCCGAGGCCAGTCTTCTGGGGCGCCGTCCTGCTGGCCGCCTGCGCTTTGTTCCTGGGCTGCGACACCGGGCTGCATCCGATCGTGTTGTGGGACGAATCGCGGGTGGTGGTGAACGCCCTGGAGATGAGCCGGACCGGGTTCGGCCTCGTCACCACCTACGACTTCAAACCCGATCTGTGGAACACCAAGCCGCCGCTGCTGGTCTGGCTGATCGCCGGCTGCATCCGCCTGTTCGGTCCGAGCGAATGGGCGGTCAGGACGCCATCGTTTCTGGCCTCGCTGGCCACCGTGGCGCTGGTGATGCGGTTCTCGTGGCGGCTCGCCCGCTCGCCGTTCGTGGCCGCGAGCGCGAGCGTCCTGCTGGCGCTGAGTCCGGGGTTCTTCGGGGTGCATGCGGGCCAATCGGCGGACTACGAGATGCTGCTGTGCCTGTTCACCACCGCCTATCTGCTGTTGCTGTTCGAGCTGGTCCACACCGCGCGGCCCAAGCCCTGGCGCGTGATGGCCTGCGCCCTGCTGGTCGCGGGCGCCTGCCTGACCAAGGGTGTCGCGGGCCTGATCCCTGGCGTGGGCGTCGCGCTCTACCTGGTGGCGCGGGGCCGTTGGCCGCGGCTGTTCAAGACGCCCTGGTACGCGCTGGGCGGCCTGACGGCGCTGGGGCTGGTCGGCGGATACTATCTTCTGCGCGAGCGGGCGACGCCGGGTTACCTGGCCGCGGTCGAGCGGTGGGAGCTGGGCGGACGCTACCTGCATGGATTGAAGAGCCATGTTCAATCCCCGGTCTATTACCTGGTGGAGATTTGTCTGTTCTTCGCCTTCGGTGCGGCGTTGCCAGCGCTGTGCCTGGCTCCGGCGCTCTCCTGGCCGCGCGCCAAATCGACGGCCTTCCTGGTCTTTGGCGGCTATGTCAGCGTCGCCATGCTGCTGGTGCTCAGCCTCAGCCAGACCAAGATCTTCTGGTATGTGGTCCCGCTCTACCCCGTCCTGTCGATTATGCTGGCGATCGTCCTCGAGCGGCTCCTGCGCCTGCTGCCGCAATATCCGCGTCGGCCGATTCAGACCGCGCATGTGCTGATCGCGATCGGGACGGTCTATCTGCTGGTCAACGCGGCGATGAACAAGGCGGTCTATCTGCCGCGCGTGGAGAACACCCCGCAGGGACGTTACGGGCTGGTGTTCGCCCAGCTGGACAAGGCCGGGTTGCGGCGCGTCCGCACGCTGGACGGCGGCGTGTACAACGACGACGACCTGGTCGCCTACGCCCCGCAGCTGCGGTTCTACACCCTGGCCTGGCGCGGGCGCGGGATGGACATCGCGCCGGGCGATCCGAGCCGGCTGGAAACGATCGGCCGGGGCGAGGTCGTGGTCACCTGCGATGCGCGCTATCTGAGCGCCGTGCGGGCGCTCGGCGCGCCCCTGACCACGGTTCCCGATTGCGCGGCGGCCCGCTCTACCGCGACCACAGGATGACGGCGAGACCCGCCAGCACCAGCCCGACGCCGAGGAAGGCCGTGGGGCTCGGCCGCTCGCCGAGCAGGACGATCGACGCCAGATAGACGAACACGAAGGTCAACACCGTGAACGGATAGGCAACGCTCAACGGCAGCTTCGACAGGGCCCAGACCCAGAGCACCGCGCCGAGAAAATAAAGCCCGCCCCCGCCGATGATCTGCGGGTTGAGAAAGGCCAACAAGGACGTGCGGCTGGTCGCGCCCAGCTTGAACAGGACCTGACCCGCGGCGGCGCAGATCGCGGCGGCCAGCAAAAGCCCGTAGCTGCCGATCCATGCTGTCGGCGCGGCCTTCATTTGCGGGCCGCCAGCGCCAGGCGGTGAACCGTGGCCGCCAAGCCCTCGACCAGGGGGCGCGGCAACCGCCTCAGCACCGCGCGCCTCAGCCTCCATTGCAGGGGCGAGACGTCGGCCGTCGGGGCGCGCTCATCGAGCCGCGCGCCGCGCGCGCTCGCCGACAGACGCTTGGCGCCTTCGGCATTGGCGAAGAGCAGAATGTTGTAGCGGTACCAGGGCTCGATTTCGCGGTCGCCGGCGATCAGCGGACGGACGGCGTCGAAGCATTGGTAGCCGCGGGCCGCGAACTTGGCGCGCCAGTAATCATAGGGTTGCTCGTTGACGTGGAATTCGCCGCCCTGGCCCGGCGTGGCGGCCGAAAACGCCACCACGTCCCCGTGCGCGACGAGGCTGTCGATGAACGAGTCGGCGCGGGCGGCGACGATGTGCTCCGCCACCTCGAAGCTGCACACGAGATCGAACGTCCGGCCCAGAGCGAATGGCTGGGACAGATCATGCCGATGGAAGCGTTCGCTCGGGATCAGCAACGCGTCGATGTCGACATAGTCGCCGTCGACGCCGGCCCAATCCTTAAGGCCGAGCGCGGCCCATTCCCGCAACCAGGCGCCGGCCCCGCAGCCGACGTCCAGAACCGATCGCGGGTTCGCGATTTCAATGAGGATCGGCGCGATGCGCTTGGCCGAGCGTGTCGAGCCGTGATTGATGTATTCGAAGAAGACGTTGTCGTAGGTGTGACGGCTGAGCATTCGAACGACCTGTGCGTCGGCGCCTCGGAACCGCCTCGATAGTCGGGAGCGCGAGTTTCGGACCTGTTAATCAAATTTGGGATTCGCCGTGGCTCGAACCGGTCGCTGTCTCCGTCGACGGAAAGGCGACGATCTCGTCGATCAGATAGAGCGGGCGATGCTTGCCCTGGATATAGATTCGGCCGAGGTATTCGCCGAAAATGGCCATGCAGATCAGCTGCGCGGTCGAGAAGAACACCACGATCAGCGCCAGGCTGGTCCAGCCCGGGACCGCCCGCCCGGACGCGAAACCCGCCAGCGCATAGATCGCCAGCCCGAACGCCACGCAGATCCCCAGTACGCTGAGCGCGCCGGCCAGCCGCAGGGGGGCGGTCGAGAAGCTGGTTAGGCCGTCGATCGCCAGCCGCATCATCTTGGACAGGCTGTAGCCGGTCTCCCCGGCATGGCGCGCGTCGCGGTCGTAGAGCAGTTCGACCTGCCGCCCGCCGAGCCAGGCGATCATGCCGCGCAGGAACCGGTCCTGTTCGGGCATGGCGTTCAGCCGGTCGACGATGCGCCGGGACATCAGGCGGAAGTCGCCCGTATCGCGCGGGATGTCGACCTCGGCGATCCTTCCGAGCAACCGGTAGAACAGGCTCGCCGTCGCCAGCTTGAAGGTGCTTTCCCTGGCCCGCGCGCGGCGGCGGCCGTAGACCACGTCGCAGCCGCCGTCCATCAGCCGCATCATCTCGGCCAGCAGTTCGGGCGGGTCCTGCAGGTCCGCGTCGATGATCATCACCCGCTCGCCGCGCGCCAGGCCGAGGCCGGCGCTCACCGCCAGTTGGTGGCCGTGGTTGCGCGCCAGATTGACGCCGACGATGTTCGCATACCGCCGCGCCTGGGCCTCGATCAGCCGCCAGGTCGCGTCGTGGGAGCCGTCGTTGACCAGGATGAGTTCGAAATCGGCGCCGCGGACGGCGCGCGCGGCGTCCAGCATGCGCCCGCAGAAGGCGTCCAGCGTGTCCTGCTCGTTGTAGCAGGGCGCGACGATGGACAAGCTGGGCGCCCGGCCGCCCAGCATCCGCGCCGCGAGTGGGCCGGCGGTGTTCGTCGAGCGGTCGTCGTCCCCAAGCTCGTCCCTGACCGCCAAGGCGCCGCTCCAATGTAAGGCTGGGCCGGCAGACTGCCCAAACGGCGTTAACAGCCGCATAATGATCATCGCCCGCGCCAAGCCCGCCTGAGCGAGGCGCGCGGATCGCGCGACAAATGCTTTGACCTTTTCTCGCCTTTTCACTAGTTTCCGCGCTCCTTTCGAGCGCCGGACTTCTCGCCCGGGGTTTCGACTGGCCGGAAGTCCCGTTCAAGGACCGCAAACGCGCCGGATCGCAGACGATGCGCCCGGCGCCGTTTTGTGTTGATCGAGCGACTTTCGGACGCGAACGGACTAGAATTCGAGCCCCCAGCGAGGCGCCCCGGCCGAAAGGCACACGCCTCATCAGTGAAAGACACGATGCCAACGATCAACCAGCTTCTCCGCAAGCCCCGGCGCCCGCTGCCGACCCGCAACAAGGTGCCCGCCCTGAAGGGCTGCCCGCAACGCCGCGGGGTCTGCACCCGGGTCTATACGACCACCCCGAAGAAGCCGAACTCCGCGCTGCGGAAGGTCGCCAAGGTGCGCCTGACCACCGGCATCGAAGCGCTCTGCTACATCCCCGGCGAGGGGCACAACCTGCAGGAACACTCCGTGGTGCTGATCCGCGGCGGCCGGGTGAAGGACCTTCCCGGCGTGCGCTATCACATCCTGCGCGGCGTGCTGGACACCCAGGGCGTCAAGGACCGCCGTCAGCGGCGTTCGCTCTACGGCGCCAAGCGTCCCAAGTAAGGAAAAACAAGATGTCCCGCCGCCGCCGCGCCGAGAAACGCGAAGTGCTCCCCGATCCGAAGTTCGGGGACCTGATCGTCACCAAGTTCATGAATTACGTGATGTACGAGGGCAAGAAGGCCGTCGCCGAGAACATCATCTACGGCGCCTTCGACATCATCGAATCCAAGCGCCGCGACCAGGGGCCGCTGGAGACCTTCCACGCCGCGCTGGACAACGTCTCGCCCGCGGTCGAGGTGCGCTCGCGCCGGGTCGGCGGCGCCACCTATCAGGTGCCGGTCGAGGTCCGCCCCGATCGCCGCCGCGCCCTGGCCATCCGTTGGCTGGTCACCGCCGCCCGCAAGCGCGGCGAGAACACCATGACCGAGAAGCTGGCCGGCGAGCTGCTGGACGCCTCCAACAACCGCGGCACCGCGGTCAAGAAGCGCGAAGACACCCACAAGATGGCCGAGGCCAATCGCGCCTTCTCGCATTACCGCTGGTAGGCGCCCATATAGGCCCCAAATCAGCGATGCCCTTTCGTGCGCGGGCGGTTTGAGCTAAACCGCCCGCGCCGTCCGTTCAGCCCCCAATCCGCTTATCCGCAGAGCCGCAGCAATGCCCCGCATTCACAAGATCGAAGATTATCGAAACTTCGGGATCATGGCGCACATCGACGCCGGCAAGACCACGACCACGGAGCGGATTCTCTATTACACGGGCAAGAGCCACAAGATCGGCGAGGTCCATGATGGGGCTGCGACGATGGACTGGATGGAGCAGGAGCAGGAACGCGGCATCACCATCACCTCGGCCGCGACCACCGCGTTCTGGAACGGCCATCGGCTGAACATCATCGACACCCCCGGCCACGTGGACTTCACTATCGAGGTCGAGCGGTCCTTGCGCGTGCTCGACGGGGCGGTGGCGGTGCTCGATGGCAACCAGGGCGTCGAGCCGCAGACCGAGACGGTCTGGCGCCAGGCCGACCGCTACAACGTTCCGCGCATCGTGTTCGTCAACAAGATGGACAAGATCGGCGCCGACTTCGACATGTGTCTGGCGACCATCCGCGACCGGCTGGGCGTCAAGGCCGTGCCGATCCAGCTGCCGATCGGCTCGGAAGCCACCCTGAAGGGCGTGATCGACCTGATCCGGATGAAGGCGGTGGTCTGGGACAGCGAGGGCCTGGGCGCCAACTATCACGACGAGGACATCCCCGACGATCTGAAGACCAAGGCCGAAGAGGCCCGCCACTACATGGTCGAGAACGCCGTCGAACTCGACGACGAGGCGATGGAAGCCTATCTGGGCGGCGAGGAGCCCTCGGAAGAAGTGCTGAAAAAGTGCCTGCGCAAGGCGGTGCTGAACGGCGTCTTCTATCCGATCCTCTGCGGCTCGGCGTTCAAGAACAAGGGCGTGCAGCCGCTCTTGGACGCGGTGGTCGACTATCTGCCCTCGCCGCTGGACATCCCGCCGACGGCGGGCATCGACTTCCGCACCGAGGAGCCGGTCGTGCGCAAGGCCTCGGACGAGGAGCCGCTGTCGGTGCTGGCGTTCAAGATCATGGACGACCCGTTCGTCGGCTCGCTGACCTTCTGCCGCATCTATTCCGGCAAGCTCGAGACCGGCATGGGCCTGCTGAACTCGACCCGCGACAAGCGCGAGCGGGTCGGCCGCATGCTGCTGATGCACTCGAACAATCGCGAGGACATCAAGGAGGCCTACGCCGGCGACATCGTCGCCCTGGCGGGGCTGAAGGACACCCGCACCGGCGACACCCTGTGCGATCCGGCCAAGTCGCCGGTGATCCTGGAGCGGATGATCTTCCCCGAGCCGGTCATCGAACAGGCGATCGAGCCGAAGTCGAAGGCCGACCAGGAAAAGCTGGGCGTGGCCCTGGCCAAGATGGTGGCCGAGGATCCCTCCTTCACCGTCTTCACCGACCAGGAGTCGGGCCAGACGATCATGAAGGGCATGGGCGAGCTGCACCTGGACATCAAGGTCGACATCCTGCGCCGGACCTACAAGGTGGACGCCAACATCGGCGCGCCCCAGGTGGCCTATCGCGAGACGCTCGGCCGCAAGACCGAGATCGACTACACCCACAAGAAGCAGACCGGCGGTTCGGGCCAGTTCGCGCGGATCAAGCTGACGTTCGAGCCGGGCGAGCCGGGCGCGGGCTATCAGTTCGAGAGCAAGGTCGTCGGCGGCAACGTGCCCAAGGAATTCATTCCCGGCGTCGAGAAGGGCCTGGCCTCGGCCAAGGAGAACGGCCTGCTGGCGGGCTTTCCGGTGATCGACTTCAAGGCCACCCTGACCGACGGCGCCTATCACGACGTCAACTCCAGCGTGCTGGCGTTCGAGATCGCCGCCCGCGCCGCGTTCCGCGAACTGCGCGACAAGGCCTCGCCGAAACTGCTCGAACCGATCATGAAGGTCGAGGTGGTCACCCCCGACGAATACATGGGCGACGTGATCGGCGACCTGAACAGCCGCCGCGGCCAGATCCAGGGCACCGAGACCCGCGGCAACGCGCAGGTGGTCACCGCCTTCGTGCCGCTGGCCAATATGTTCGGCTATGTCAGCACGCTGCGCTCGTTCTCGCAGGGACGCGCCCAGTTCACCATGCAATACGATCACTACGAGCAGGTGCCGCAGGTCGTCGCCGACGAAGTGATCAAGAAGTACGCCTAGTCCAACCCCAACCCCATCTTGAGGCCCCAAGGGCCGGAGCTTGAGAAATGGCCAAGGAAAAATTTCAGCGGAACAAGCCGCACTGCAACATTGGCACGATAGGTCACGTTGACCATGGCAAGACGACGCTGACGGCGGCGATCACCATGGTGTTGGCCAAGAGCGGTGGGGCGACGGCGAAGAAGTACGACGAGATCGACGCGGCGCCGGAGGAGAAGGCGCGTGGGATCACGATCAACACGGCGCACGTGGAGTACGAGACCAAGAACCGGCACTACGCGCACGTCGACTGTCCGGGCCACGCGGACTACGTGAAGAACATGATCACCGGGGCGGCGCAGATGGACGGGGCGATCCTGGTGGTGAGCGCGGCGGACGGCCCGATGCCGCAGACCCGCGAGCATATCCTCTTGGCGCGCCAGGTCGGGGTGCCGGCGCTGGTGGTCTATATGAACAAGGTCGACCAGGTGGACGACCCGGAGCTGTTGGACCTGGTGGAGATGGAGGTGCGCGAACTGCTGTCGTCGTACGAGTTCCCGGGCGACGACATTCCGATCGTCAAGGGCTCGGCGCTGGCGGCGGTCGAGGGCCGCGATCCGATCATCGGGGAGGACTCGATCCTGGAGCTGATGACCCAGGTGGACGCCTACATCCCGCAGCCGGACCGCCCGGTGGATCTGCCGTTCCTGATGCCGGTGGAGGACGTGTTCTCGATCTCGGGCCGGGGCACGGTGGTGACGGGGCGGATCGAGCGGGGCGTGGTGAAGGTCGGCGAGGAGGTCGAGATCGTCGGCATCCGCCCGGTGCAGAAGACGGTGTGCACGGGGGTGGAGATGTTCCGCAAGCTCTTGGACCAGGGCCAGGCGGGGGACAACGTGGGGGTTCTGCTGCGCGGCACCAAGCGCGAGGACGTCGAGCGCGGGCAGGTGCTGTGCAAGCCGGGCACGATCACGCCGCACACCAAGTTCCAGGCCGAGGCCTATATCCTGACCAAGGAGGAGGGCGGGCGGCACACGCCGTTCTTCACCAACTACCGTCCGCAGTTCTACTTCCGCACGACGGACGTGACCGGGATCATCCGTCTGAGGGAGGGCGTGGAGATGATCATGCCCGGCGACAACGCCCTGCTGGACGTGGAGCTGATCACGCCGATCGCGATGGAGGAGAAGCTGCGCTTCGCCATCCGCGAGGGCGGCCGCACCGTCGGCGCTGGCGTGGTGGCCAAGATCCTCGAGTAGAACCCCTCTCCAGACCAGCGATCAGGCCGCCGGGGGGAGACCACGGCGGCCTTTTTCGTGGCCGCAACCAACCAGAATTCCGCTCCTCCCGGCGAATGCCGGGACCCAGATGACGAAGCGCGAGGCCGGCCGATCGGTCGCCATGTGCTTTCAGCCCGGCCTCTGCGATCTATGATCTGGGTCCCGGCATTCGCCGGGATGAGCGGTTTAATTAAAAAAATCAATACGCTACAGCGGCAGCGGCTTGCCCAGTTCGCCCGCCAGGTCGCGGATGAACTGCCAGGCGACGCGGCCGGAGCGGGCGCCGCGCAGGGCCGCCCATTGCAGGGCGCGGCGCTCCAGGTCGGGGACCGCAAGGCCGAAGCGGGCCGCATAGGCTTCGGTCGCGGCCAGGAACGCGGCCTGGTCCATCGGCGGAAATCCGATCCACAGGCCGAAGCGGTCGGAGACCGAGACCTCCTCCTCGGCGTCCTCGGAGACGGCGATCAGGCCGCGGCTCTCGTCGTGGCCGCGCGGCATCAGGTGGCGGCGGTTGGAGGTGGCGACGAACAGCACGTTCTCCGGCGGGCCGGCCACGCCGCCTTCCAGCGCCGATTTCAGCGACTTGGCCGCCGCCGCGCCCTCCTCGAACGACAGATCGTCGCACAGCGCCACGAACCGCTCGGCCCGTCCGCGCAGAGCCTCGAACAGGCGGGGCAGGGCGGCGATCTCGTCGCGGTCGAGTTCGACCATGCGCAAGGCCTGATGCTCGGCCGAGAGCGCCATGAAGGCGGCCTTGGCCATCGAACTCTTGCCGGCCCCGCGCGCGCCCCAGAGCAGGGCGTGGTTGGCCGGCAGGCCGCGGGCGAAGCGGGCGAGGTTCTCGACGAACCGGCTCTTCTGGCGCTCCACCCCGACCAGCAGGTCCAGCGCCAGGGCGTAATCCGGTGCGGGCAGGAAGGCCTCGCGCGCGACCTCGTAGCGATAGAGCCGCGCGGCCTCGAATCCGGGCGGGGCGGACGGCGGCGGCGCCAGGCGCTCGAGCGCCTCGGCGATGCGCGACAAAAGGGCGGGCACGTCGTCGGTCATCCGCGCTTCCTATCCACCCGATCGCCGCATTGCAAAACCAGGATGCAACGCATAGCTTCCGCCGACTTCCAGCGGCCCGCCCCGGCGCGGCCGCCCCGGCTTCATTGGAGACTCCATGTACGCGACCCCGGTCCTCGCCCAGGTCCTCGGCTCAGCCGCCGGCGGCAGTATGCAGGACATGCTGCTCCAGATCGCCCCCTTCGCCGGAATCGCGGTGCTGTTCTATTTCCTGCTCCTGCGCCCCCAGCAGCAACAGGCCAAGGCCCATCGCGAGGCGATCGCGGCGGTCAAGCGCGGCGACACCGTGGTGCTGTCCAGCGGCATGGTCGGCAAGGTGGTGCGCGTCGAAGACGCCGAGGTCGGGCTGGAGATCGCCCAGGGCGTGACGGTCAAGGTGGTCAAGGACCGGATCGCCGAGGTCCGCACCCGCGGCGCGCCGGCCGCGGCCAATGACGCGAAATCCTAGACGTCAGGACGGAAGGGCGAGCAGCCGATGCTGAGCTTCCCCCGTTGGCGGGTATATCTGTGCCTGGCGGCTGTCTTGCTGGGCCTGGCCTTCACCGCGCCCAACCTGCTGTCCGACGCGGTCCTGGCCAAGATTCCAGGATGGGCGCCGCACCAGAGGCTCAACCTGGGCCTCGACCTGCAGGGCGGCTCTTATCTGCTGCTCGAGGTCGACACCGACGCGCTGAAGGCCGAACGGCTGACCAACCTGGTCGAGGACGCGCGCAAGACGCTGGGCGAGCAGCAGATCGCCTTCACGGGCCTCGGTCAGGCCGGCGGCCTGGCGCATGTGCGGATCACCGATCCGGCCCAGCTCAAGGCGGCCCAGACGGCCTTGCGGAAGCTGGGCGCGCCGATGGCCGCCGGCGGGCGCGACGTGTCCGTCATCGACGCCCCCGACCAGGGCCTGCAGCTTCGCATCGCCAACCAGGCGCTGGTGGCGGATGGCAGCAAGGCGGTCGACCAGTCGATCGAGATCATTCGCCGCCGGATCGACGCCCTGGGCACCCGTGAGCCCACCATTGTCCGCCAGGGCGTCAACCGCATCGTGGTCGAGGCGCCGGGCGAGAGCGATCCCGAGCGGCTGAAGGCGGTGATCGGCCAGACCGCCAAGCTGACCTTCCAGATGGTCGACGACAGCGTGCCGCTGGGCGAGGCGATCGCCGGCCGCGTGCCGCCGGACTCGATGCTGCTGCCCGATCAGGAAACCGGCCCCGGCGGCCCGCCGATCCTGGTCAAGCGCCGCCCGCTGGTCTCGGGCGAGATGCTGACCAGCGCCGCCCAGTCGTTCGACCAGTACAACCGCCCGGCCATCAGCTTCCGCTTCAATGGTGTGGGCGCCCAGCGCTTCGCCGAGGCCACCAGTCAGAACGTCGGCAAGCGGTTCGCCATCGTGCTGGACAACAAGGTGCTGTCCGCCCCGAACATCCTGGAGCCGATCACCGGCGGATCGGGCGAGATCACTGGCAGCTTCAGCCTGGAGCAGGCCAGCAACCTCGCCTTGATGCTGCGTTCGGGCGCCCTGCCGGCGCCGCTGAAGATCGTCGAGCAGCGCACCGTGGGCGCCGAACTGGGCGCCGACTCGGTCCGCGCCGGCGCGCTGGCGGGGATCATCGCCATCGCGCTGATCGCGGCCTTCATGATCTTGGCCTACGGCTTCGTGTTCGGCGGCATATCGGTGGTCGGCCTGTTGATGAACATGGCGATGATCCTGGGCACGATGTCGATGATCGGGGCCACCTTGACCCTGCCGGGCATCGCCGGGCTGATCTTGACCATCGCCATGGCGGTGGACGCCAACGTCCTGATCTACGAGCGGATCCGCGACGAGGAGCGCGCCGGGCGCAAGCCGGCGCTGGCCATCGACACCGGCTTTTCCCGGGCCACGGTGTCGATCCTGGACGCCAACATCACCACCCTGATCGCCGCCCTGATCCTGTTCCAGTTCGGCGCCGGACCGGTGCGAGGGTTCGCCTGGACCCTGTCGATCGGGGTGCTGACCTCGGTGTTCGCCGCCCTGTTCATCACCCGCATGCTGGTCGTCTGGTGGTACCGGTCGATCCGCGTCAAGCGGCTGCCGATCTGAGGACCCGACGATGCACTGGCCCCTGATCCGTCTCCTGCCGAAGGAGACCCATTTCAAGTTCGTCAGCCTGGCGCCCTACGCCGCCGTGCTGTCCGCCATCGCCGTGGTCGCCTCGTTCGCGTCGTTCTATTTCGTCGGGCTGAACTTCGGCACCGACTTCAAGGGCGGCACGCTGATCGAGGTGGCCACGCCCGGTCCCGCGCCCCTGTCGCGGCTGCGCGCCAGCCTGGACTCCATGGGGGTCAAGGACCCGCAGGTGCAGGGCTTCGGCGCGCCCCAGTCGGCGGTGCTGCGCTTCGAGCCGGCGGCCAACGTCGATCCCGCCCTTGCGGTCGGCCAGATCAGGACCAAGCTTCAGGCCCAGTTCCCGGGGATCAGGTTCACCCGCGAGGACGTGGTCGGCCCGAAGGTCTCCGGCGAGCTGTTCACCGGCGGCCTTGAGGCCCTGGGCGTCGCGATTGGGCTGATGCTGCTCTACATCTGGTTCCGCTTCCAGTTGCAGTTCGGCCTGGGCGCGGTGATCGCCCTGTTCCATGACATCGTCCTGACCATGGGCGTCCTGTCGGTGTTCCACATCGAGTTCTCCATGCCCTCGATCGCGGCCCTGCTCACGGTGATCGGCT
This sequence comes from uncultured Alphaproteobacteria bacterium, assembly GCA_963706385.1. GTDB lineage: Bacteria > Pseudomonadota > Alphaproteobacteria > Caulobacterales > Caulobacteraceae > Poindextera. The sequence goes on from OY970153.1 coordinate 118,104, forward strand.
ATTCGATGAACGAGAAGGTGATCTCGTTCGACCGGCTGCGGGAGAACCTGCGCAAGTACCGGCGCATGCCGTTGGCCGACATCATCAACCTGTCGGAGAACGAGCGGCTGTCGCGCACCCTGATCACCGGCTCGACCGCGCTTCTGGCGCTGAGCGGCATGCTGTTCCTGGGCGGGCCGACCATCTTCCCGGTGGTGGTCGCCATGGTGTTCGGCATCGTGATCGGCACCTATTCCTCGATCTACGTCGCCCTGCCGGTGATCCTGCTGTGGGGCGCGGATCGCGGCGACGACGAGGCGACACCGCTGAAACCGATGAACGCGCGGCCGTAACTCTACCTCGGCGCGTTCTGAAGGCTTGCCGAGCGGCCCGGGACGCTGCAACCTGTTCGCAGCCGGCAGAGCGCCGGGAGGAACCAAGGGGCATTTGTCATGGCGGCTCTGCTGCAGAATTTTCGTAACACCATCATCGTCAGCGTGCTGCTCGCGCTGATCATGGTCGCGGGCTACTACGTGCACAGCCCCAGCGACCATCTGGCGTTCTGGCAAGGGGTGCTGCGCTGGCTGCACGTGTTCTTCGGCATCCTGTGGATCGGCCTGCTCTACTATTTCAACTTCGTGCAGATTCGGGTGATGCCGCAGATCCCGGCCGAGCTGAAGCCGGCGGTGTCGAAATACATCGCCCCGGAGGCGCTGTTCTGGTTCCGCTGGGCCGCCCTGGCCACCTGGGTGATGGGCGTGATCCTGGCGATCGACCGCGGCTATCTAGTGCAGGCGTTCACCCTCGGCCTGACCGAAACGCCGATCGGACTGTCGCACACCTTCATCGGCGTCGGCATGTGGCTGGCGACGATCATGTTCTTGAACGTCTGGGTGTTCATCTGGCCGAACCAGAAGATCGCCCTGGGGATGGTGGAGGCCGACGCGGACGCCAAGGCCAAGGCCGCGCGCCTGGCCATGCTGTTCTCCCGGACCAACACCCTGCTGTCGATTCCGATGCTGGTCACCATGACCATGAACCAGACGGTGTTCGGCTAGCCCAAGGGGCCAATCGCTTCTTCCCTTCTCCCATGGGGAGAAGGAGGGGCCCGACCGCGAAGCGGGCGGGAAGATGAGGGGGTAGGGCGTCGCCGAGTCATCCTGAACCTCGGTAACCCCTCACCCTCCCGCCTCCGCGGGGCTTCGGCGGGCCCCTCCCTCTCCCTTTGGGAGAGGTGTTCCGTGCCGGGACCACGCCTTTGAAGATGCGTGCGTCCCTTGGTCCCGCGAGGCGAGATGGGGACGATGGACGCCGCCGCCAATCTCGACGCGATGGTCCGTCGGGCCGATCCCGACCGCTGGCTGGCCAGCCGGTTCATCGCCGATGCGGCCGCGCGCGCCGACGTCCTCGCTCTCTACGCGCTGAACATCGAACTGGCCCGCATCGGCGAGGCCGTGCGCGAGCCGCTGATGGGCGAGATACGCCTGACCTGGTGGCGCGAGGCGATCGACGAGCTGTTCGCGCATCGCCCGGCCCGCCGCCATCCGGTGGTCGAGGCGCTGGCGACCGCGATCCGCCGCCGCGGTCTGGCCGCCGCCCCGTTCGAGGCGATGATCGAGGCGCGCTTCGCCGACTTGGCGGATGAACCCTTCGCCGACCTGGACGCCATCGAGCGCTATCTGGACGGCACGGCCGGGGCCTTGATGGGTCTGGCCGCGGCCACGCTCGGCGGCGGCGAGGCGCCCGCCGCGGCGCCCGCCGCGCGGGCCTGGGGCTTGGCGGGCATGGCGCGGCTGCGACGCCTGCCCAAGACGCTCGAGGGCCAGGTTCTGCGGGCGCGCATCGACCAGCGCCTGGCCGAGGCCCGCGCGGCGGCCCAGGCCCTGCCGGTGTCCGCCTTTCCGGCGCTGGCCTACGCGGGCCTCGCCCGGCCCTACGCCGCCGGCCGCGCGCCGTCCGAGCTGGAAAAGCGGCTGCGGCTGACCTTCGCGGTCCTGACCGGGCGAATCTGAGGCTATTCCGCCGCCAGCGCCGTCTCGCCGAGCCAGGCGTCGAGGTCGGCCAGGGCGCGCAGGCTCATCGCCCGCTTCTTGGCCCGGCCGCGCTCGGCCGGGGGCAGGCGGCGGCCGTCCTCGCTCCGGCGCGGGGCCTCGATCGGGGGCAGCAGGCCGTAGTTGACGTTCATCGGCTGGAAGTCGCCGCCGGCCAGGTGGCCGCCGGTGATGTGGGCCAGAAGGGCGCCGAGCGCGGTGGTCGGCGGCGGCGGCTCCAGCGGGCGGCCGAGGCGTTCGGCGGCGGCCATCCGGCCGGCGACCAGGCCGGTGGCGGCGCTCTCGACATAGCCCTCGACGCCGGTGACCTGTCCGGCGAAGCGCAGGCGCGGCGCCCGCTTCAGCCGCAGTTGGCCGTCGAGCAGGCGCGGGCTGTTGATGAAGGTGTTGCGGTGCAGCCCGCCCAGCCGGGCGAACACCGCCTTTTCCAGCCCCGGTATGGCGCGGAAGATCTCGCTCTGGGCGGCGTGCTTCAGCTTGGTCTGGAAGCCGACCATGTTCCACAGGGTTCCCAGCGCATTGTCCTGGCGCAGCTGCACGACGGCGTGGGGTTTGATGTGCGGGGTGTGGGGATTGGTCAGGCCCACCGGCTTCATCGGCCCGTGGCGCAAGGTCTCGCGCCCGCGCTCGGCCATCACCTCGATCGGCAGGCAGCCGTCGAAATAGGGGACCTGCTCCCAGTCCTTGAACTCGGCCTTGGGGCCGGCCAGCAGGGCGTCGACGAAGGCCTCGTACTGGCCCTGGTCCATCGGGCAGTTGATGTAGGCGGCGGCGTCCCCGCCGGGCCCGGCCTTGTCGTAGCGCGACTGGCGCCAGGCGATGCTCATGTCGATCGAGTCCAGGTGGACGATCGGGGCGATGGCGTCGAAGAAGGCGAGCTGGTCCTCGCCGGTCAGGCCGAGGATGGTCCGCGCCAGGGCCGGCGAGGTGAGCGGCCCGCTCGCCAGGATCACGCTGTCCCACTCGGCCGGCGGCGCGGCCACCTCCTCGCGGACCACCTCGACCAGGGGGTGGGCCTCCAGGCGGGCCGTGACCGTCCTGGCGAAGCCCTCCCGGTCCACCGCCAGGGCCGCGCCGGCCGGCACCTGGCGGGCGTCGGCGGCGGCCATCACCAGCGAGCCGCAGCGCCGCATCTCGGCGTGCAGCAGCCCGACCGCGTTGTGCTCCCAGTCGTCGGAGCGAAAGGAGTTGGAGCAGACCAGCTCGGCCAGGTCCTGGCCCTGGTGGGCCGGCGTGCCGCGCATGGGGCGCATCTCGTGCAGCACGGCGCGGACTCCGGCCTGGGCGAGCTGCCAGGCGGCTTCCGAGCCGGCCAAGCCGCCGCCGACGATGTGAACGCACCTCTCCGTCATGGCCCGGCCTTCTACGCCGGCCCGCCCGCGCGCGGAACCCGCCGTTGCTGTTCCAGCGGCGGCCCCAGGCGGTTTTCGGCGAGCCCTCCGTCATGTTGGCGATCATGGCCGTCCTGTGGGTTCCCTTATCGGGCTGCCTGGCGGCGGTCATGGGCGCGCCCTGGGCCCGCGCCTACCGCGACCTGAGACCCAAACGCGACATCGCGGAAACCTTTGCCTGACGCGGGCCGATCGACGCTCGCGCGGCTTTACAAACCTCTATTGGCGACCCAGCTTGCGCCATGCCGATGACGACTCGGCCGTGGATGCAGCGATGGCGAGTTTTTCTCCGACCGAGGCGGCTTTCGAGGGCTTTCGCATCACGCGCGAGCAGCCGCGCGTCGTGCTGGCGCTGGCCGCCTGCAGCTTGGCCTTCTCGTTCCTGCTCGGCGTGGTGGCCTTCGTCACCCTGGGGCCCGAGTTCGCCTCGATCCTCACCACCGTCCGTTCGCCCACCCTGGAGACCAAGGAGTTCTGGCGCGTGGCCGCGTCGCTGTGGCCGTTCCTGCTGGTCGCCGCGCCGGCCGCGCTGCTGTTTCAGGCGGTTTTGAATTGCGCGATCTATCGGATGATCCTGCGGCCGGAGGATCGCGGCTGGGCCTATATCCGTCTGGGCGCCGACGAACTGCGGGTCGCCGCGGTCATGCTGGTCTACGCCTTCGTCTGGGTGTTCGTCCTGTTCCTGACCATGATGACGGCGATCTTCGGCGGCGCGTTCGGCGGTCCGGTGGCCGCGTTCGCCGGAAGCGTGCTCAGCGGCGTGGTTTGCTTCTACTGCGTGATCGTCCTGGTCCGCCTGTCGCTGGCCGCGCCGATTTCGTTCTCCGAGCGGCGTTTGACCTTGCTCAAGTCATGGTCCGTCACCAAGGGGCGGTTCTGGAGCCTGCTCGGGACCTACGTCCTGGCCTTCGTCTTCGGACTGCTGATCTTCATTCTGATGTGGCTGATGTTCGGCGTGGTCGAACTGGCGTTCTTGGCCATGAGCGGCGCCTCGCTCAGCGAAATGTACGCCAAGGCCCCGAGCCCGGCGATTTTTGTCGCCGGATTGTTTTCGCAGGCGGCGTTCGCGCTGATCCTGACCTGCTACCGGCTGATCATGGAATCGCCGCCGGCGGCAATCTACAAGGCCATTTCGGAGCGGACGCCGCCCGCCTCGGCTTCAGGCGCCATGGGTTAGGCCCGCTTCGCCTTCAGCGCGCCGACGCGGCCCTGGCGGCGCTCCTCATGGCGGCGCAACACCTCGGCCAGATAGCGGCCGGTCCAGCTCGCGGGATTGGCGGCGACGTCTTCCGGCGTGCCCGAGGCGATGATCTGGCCGCCGCGGTCGCCGCCTTCCGGGCCGAAGTCCGACGAGCCAGTCGGCGGTCTTGATCACGTCCAGGTTGTGCTCGATCACCACCACCGTGTTGCCCTGGTCGACCAGCTCGTGCAGCACCTCCAGCAGCTTGCGGGTGTCCTCGAAATGCAGGCCGGTGGTCGGCTCGTCGAGGATGTAGAGCGTGCGGCCGGTCGCGCGCCGCGACAGCTCCTTGGACAGCTTGACGCGCTGCGCCTCGCCGCCCGAGAGCGTGGTCGCCGGCTGGCCGACCTGGACATAGCCCAGGCCGACGCGCTTGAGCGTCTCCATCTTGTCGCGCACCGGCGGCACGGCCTTGAAGAAGTCGGCGGCCTCCTCGACGGTCATGTCCAGGATGCCCGAGACCGACTTGCCCTTGAACAGGATCTCCAGGGTTTCGCGGTTGTAGCGTTTGCCCTTGCAGACGTCGCAGGTGACGTAGACGTCGGGCAGGAAGTGCATCTCGATCTTGATCAGCCCGTCGCCTTGGCAGGCCTCGCAGCGGCCGCCCTTGACGTTGAAGCTGAACCGGCCGGGCCCGTAGCCGCGGGCCTTGGCCTCGGGCAGGCTGGCTGAACCAGTCGCGGATCGGCCCGAAGGCGCCGGTGTAGGTGGCCGGGTTGGACCTGCGGCGTGCGCCCGATCGGCGACTGGTCGATGTCGATGACCTTGTCGAACAATTCCAACCCCTCGATCCGCTCGTGCGGGGCGGGCGCGTCGGAGGCGTTGTTCAGCCGGCGGGCGGCGGCCTTGTACAGGGTCTCGACGGTGAAGGTCGACTTGCCGCCGCCGGAGACGCCGGTGATGCAGGTGAACACGCCCACGGGGATTTCGCCGGTGACCGCCTTCAGATTGTTGCCCCGCGCGCCGATCACCTTCAGCCGCTTGGCGCGGGCGGTGGGGCGGCGGGTCTCGGGCACCGGAACCTCGCGCGCGCCGGTCAGGTACTGGCCGGTCAGGCTGTTCGGCGCGGCCATGATGTCGGCGGGGGTTCCCTCGGCGACGACGTGGCCGCCGTGCACCCCGGCGGCCGGGCCCATGTCGATGACGTGGTCGGCGGTGAGGATCGCCTCCTCGTCGTGCTCGACCACCAGCACGGAATTGCCGAGGTCGCGCAGGCCCTTGAGGCTGCCCAAGAGGCGCTGGTTGTCGCGCTGGTGCAGGCCGATCGAGGGCTCGTCCAGCACATAGAGCACCCCGGTCAGGCCCGAACCGATCTGGGAAGCCAGGCGGATGCGCTGGCTCTCGCCGCCGGACAGGGTGCCGGAGGCGCGCGATAGATTCAGATAGTCGAGCCCCACGTCGACCAGGAAGCGCAGGCGGTCGTTGATCTCCTTCAGAATCCGCCGGGCGATCTCCATCTGCTTCGGCGTCAGGCTGGTCTCCAGCGCCTCGAACCAGTCGCGCGCCTGGCGGATGGCCAGCAGCGAGACCTCGGCGATGTGCTTGCCGGCGATCTTCACCGCCAGCGCCTCGGGCTTGAGGCGATAGCCGCCGCAGGCCTCGCACGGGGTGTCGGACTGGTAGCGGGCCAGCTCCTCGCGCACCCAGGCGGAATCGGTCTCGCGCCAGCGCCGCTCCAGGTTGGGGATCACCCCCTCGAAGGTCTTGCTGACCTCGTATTTGCGGGCGTTGTCGTCGTAGACGAACTTGATCTTCTCAGCCCCCGAGCCGTGCAGGATCACCTGCCTGGCCTGGTCCGGCAGCTTCCAGAATGGAACGTCCATCGAAAACCCGTAGTGCCGGGCCAGCGCCTGCAGCGTCTGGGTGTAGAGCGGCGAGGGGCCCCTGGCCCAGGGCGCGATCGCCCCCTTGTGCAGGGTCTTGTCCTTGTCGGGCGTGACCAGGTCGGCGTCGAACGCCATCTTCGCGCCGAGGCCGTCGCACGCCGGACAGGCGCCGAACGGGTTGTTGAACGAGAACAGCCTGGGCTCGATCTCGCTGATGGTGAAGCCGGAGACCGGGCAGGCGAACTTCTCGGAGAACAACAGCCGCCGCGGCTCGCTCTCGCCGTCCGCGACGCTGGCCCATTCCGCCACCGCGATGCCGTCGGCCAGGCGCAGGGCGGTCTCGATCGAGTCGGCCAGCCGCTGCTCCAGGCCGGCCTTGGTCACGATGCGGTCGACCACCACGTCGATGTCGTGCTTGAATTTCTTGTCGAGGGTCGGGGCGTCCTCGATGGAGAAGAATTCGCCGTCGATCTTCAGCCGCTGGAAGCCGGCCCGCTGCCACTCGGCGATCTCCTTGCGGTACTCGCCCTTGCGGCCGCGCACCACCGGGGCCAGCAGATACAGCCGCTCGCCCTCGGGCAGGGCCATGACCTTGTCGACCATCTGGCTGACCGTCTGGCTCTCGATCGGCAGGCCGGTGGCCGGCGAATAGGGTGTGCCCACCCGCGCCCATAACAGGCGCATGTAGTCGTGGATTTCGGTCACCGTGCCGACGGTCGAGCGCGGGTTCTTGCTGGTGGTCTTCTGTTCGATCGAGATCGCCGGCGACAGGCCCTCGATCAGGTCGACGTCCGGCTTGCTCATCAGCTCCAGGAACTGGCGGGCGTAGGCCGACAGGCTCTCGACATAGCGGCGCTGGCCCTCGGCGTAGATGGTGTCGAACGCCAGGCTGGACTTGCCCGAGCCGGACAGGCCGGTCAGCACCACCAGCTGGCCGCGCGGAATGTCGAGGCTGATGTCCTTCAGATTGTGCTCGCGCGCGCCGCGCACGCGGATGAAGCGGGAAGGGTCGGACATTCAGGCTCGCTCGAGGCCGGCCCGCGAACCCTCGCGCGCCCAGCCCTCTAATGTAGTACGCGGAGTCGAGGCCGCAGCAAGAACATTTTGAGAACAAGTGCGGGGGCGTCGGTTCGAATGGGCGGCGCGCTGACCTCGATCAACGCCGCGAATGCGATCCTTTGCTAAATCCTGCCTTGGTGGGCTTACGAACGTCGGCAAGCCGAATGGGATGACTGGAAAGGTGGGCGCCATGATGCGCATTCGGCGGAAGGTGTTGGCGGCCGGTTCGGCGCTCGGGCTCTTCTGCGCCGGCGCATTGCTGGTCAATGTCGATGCGTCGCTGGCGCGCGCCGATTCGGTCAAAGGCAGTGGATATATTCCCGGCCTTGGCGACCTGATGAATTCCTCGATGCAGGTGCATCACACCAAACTCTGGTTCGCGGGCCGTGCAGGCAATTGGGGGTTGGCGACCTTTGAACTCAAGGAGCTCAAGGAGACTATCGACGATATTCAGACCTTTTCGCCAGAATGGAAAGGAATGCCAGTCGCCGCGATGGTCACGAGCCTGAATCCAAGTATTGATTCCATAGCTCACGCCATAAAATCGAAAGATTTTCCGGCCTTCGAGGCGTCGTACCGTAAATTATCCGCCGCATGCAGCGAATGCCATGCGGCCGCCAACCATCCTGAAATCAAGATCATCGTGCCTCTGCCGGAGGACAGCCACAAATTCGTGGATCAGGACTTCAAGGCGGGCGGCGCACAGCAGTATTAGGCGGTGAGCCTTCGCCATTGGACCGGGCCGCTACGCCCGCTGGTTCAGCGTCACCGCGGTCACTGGGCCGGGGTCCGGCTTGGCGCCGGTGGGGCCGTAGGCGGCGCCCTTGGTGCGCTGGGCGGCGATCTCGTGGGCGATGGCGTGGACCAGACCCTCGGTGACGGTCTTGGCCGCGGTCAAGGCGCGGCCGTGACGGGCGATCACCGCGTCGAAGGCCTCGGTGGCGCGGCGCAGCCGCACGCGCAGGTCCGGCGGCGCATCGGCCAGTTGGACCGGATCCTCGCGCATGCGCTGGGCCTCGTGGCGGTAGAGGTTGGCCAGGCGCGAGGTCTCTTCCATGTTGCGCGCCGCATCCTGCGGCCGGCGCGCTTCGAACGCCTGGGACTGTTCGGCGAGCAGAGTGGTCAGACGTTCGGTGAGCGCGATCAACTCCCGCATGCGCTGATCGGGGGAGGGTGTGGCGCTGGTCATCTCGGCCTCACCCCAGCCCCTGCATCTTCAGCATTTCGCGTTGCACCGCCGCGGCGACGCCGACGCCGCCGGCCTTGGTGATCTGCTTGCCGAACGCGTCCATCAGCACGGAGCGGAACATCTGCTCGCCCTGGCCGCCGCCGAACGGGCCGGAGGTGTCCAGACCCTCGAACATCTGGCCCAACATGCTGGACAGGAACGAGGCCTCGAAGTCCTTCGCGGTCTTGGCGATGGCGGCGATCTTGCCGGCCTTGTCGGCCGCCCCGCCCGCGACGGGGGCGGACATCGCCGGTTTGAGCAGATCGAGCGGGACGGCGGAAACGGAGAACGTGCTCATCACATCACCTCGATGTCGGCTTGCAGCGCGCCGGCGGCCTTGATCGCCTGCAGGATGGAGATCATGTCGCGCGGGGTGACCCCGAGCGCGTTCAGCCCGGCGACCAGGGTGGCGAGCGAGGCGCCCTCATTGACCACGAGAAGCTGTTTGCCCTTCTCCTCGTCGACGCCGACCTGGGACCGGGGCGTGGTGGTGGTCTGGCCCTGCGAGAAGGGCAGGGGCTGGCTGGTCTGGGGGGTTTCCTGGACCGAGATGGTCAAATTGCCCTGGGCGATCGCCACGGTGGACAATCGCACATGCTCGCCCATCACCACCACGCCGGCGACCTCGTCGATGATCACCTTGGCGGGCGCCTCGGGCTCGACCTCCAGGTCTTCGATGGCGGTGACGAAGCTGACCATGTCGCGGCCGTCGGGCGGGCGGATGGCGACGATGGTCGGGTTCTCGGCCAGCGCGGACCCGGGATACTGGTCGTTGATCGCCTCGGCGATGCGGCGCGAGGTGGTGAAGTCGGGATTGCGCAGCGACAGGCGAAGCTGGGTCATCTTGGAGAGCTGGAAGCCGATCTCGCGCTCGACGCTGGCCCCGGCGGCGATGCGGCCGGCGGTGGCCACGCCCTTGGTGACCGACGAGCCCGACGCGCCGGAGGCGGAGATCGAGCCGGTCTGCACCGTGCCCTGGGCGACGGCGTAGGCCTCGCCGTCGGCGCCCAACAGCGGCGTGACCAGCAGCGTGCCGCCCTGCAGGCTCTTGGCGTCGCCCATGGCCGAGACATTGACGTCGATTTGCGAGCCCGCGGCGGTGAAGGCCGGCAGGCTGGCGGTGACCATCACCGCGGCGACGTTCTTGGTGTCGAAATTGGCCGCGCTGCGGGTGTTGACGCCCAGCCGCTCGAGCATGGACTCCAGGCTCTGCAAGGTCATCGGCGCGTTGCGCAGGCTGTCGCCGGTGCCCGCCAGGCCCACCACCAGGCCGTAGCCCACCAGCTTGTTCTCGCGCACGCCCTCGAACTGGACGATGTCCTTGATGCGCGAGGCGGCCATGGCGGACGACGCGGCCGAAATCGCGACAAGCCCCGAAACCATCGCGACGACCCAGGGCGAAAGACGTGACCGCATGAAGATTCCCGACGCTACGCCGGCGGCCCACCGCCGCACACGGACATATGCGAGCTTCGTGCCAGCTTTTTCAGCAAAAAATATCAGACAATACAGATAGTTATTTATCCATCCCGGCGCACATTTCTTCTCGGGCAAATTCTGCCGGGCCTTAACCAACCGGCAAGGGACGCGGCCAACACTGGTCCAGTCCAAGGACCGGTGCGGATGAACGCGTTCATGAAGGTCAACGGCCCAGGCGGCGTGGGTTCGGCGGCGGCGCCTCGCGGCGCGGCGCGCGGCGCCGAGGGCGGCTTCGTCCTGCCCAGCCTAGCCGGCCCGGACGAGGCCGCGCCGGCCAGCCGGATGGCCGCGGCCACGGGCGTCGGATCGATCGATGTGCTGTTGGCCCTGCAGGAGGTGGGCGGGCCGCTGGAGCGCCGGCGCAAGGCGGTGCGCCGCGCCGGGGCGATCCTGGACGTGTTGGACGAAATCAAGCTGGCCCTGCTGGACGGCGGCGTGCCGTCGGCCGCGCTAGACCGGCTGATCCTCGCGGTGCGCCTGGAGCGCGGCGGCGCCGACGATCCGCGTCTGCAGGCCCTGCTCGACGAAATCGAAACCCGGGCCGCGGTCGAGCTGGCCAAGATCGAAATGTCCCGCGCGGCGGTTTGATCGTGCAACACAATAGCTTCATTGAACACGCGGCGCGTTTTGATATAAGCGGCACGCTTCACCGTTGGGGGTGGATGTTGTGAGCGTGGGAGCGTCCATGACGGCGGCCGCGGTTCTTATGGACGGAAAGGAGTATCGTCCGAGCGAGGACGAGGCGTTCATGAACGAGCGACAGCTTGAATATTTCAAGCAGAAGCTGCTCTCTTGGAAAGAAGACATTCTCCGCGAGTCGCGCGAGACCTTGTCTCATCTGCAAAGCGAGACGGAAAACCATCCCGACTTGGCGGATCGGGCCTCGTCCGAAACCGATCGGGCGCTCGAACTTCGCACGCGCGACCGGCAGCGCAAGTTGATCGCCAAGATCGACGACGCGCTGCGGCGCATCGAGGACGGCTCCTACGGCTATTGCGAGGAGACCGGAGAGCCGATCAGCATCGCCCGCCTCGACGCCCGGCCGATCGCCACCCTGAGCCTGGAGGCCCAGGAGCGGCACGAGCGCCGCGAACGCGTCCACCGCGACGAATAGCGCCCGATCCCGCCGCGCCCGCCCGCCGGCGGGTTTTGCTCTTTCCCATCCAAGAGTCTCGCCGCGCTTTTGATCGCCGCGCGCACGGCCTATATCGGAAACGCTCCGAACGCCGGCGCGCGACCAGGGCAGGCCCGGATCGAAAAGGACTTGACCCCGCTGACCGTGCGCCACCGCTCCGCCATCCCGTTCCTCGAGCCGACGCGCAACGCCGCCGTCTGCGTCGCGGCGCTGGCGCTGCTGGCCGGCTGCGGCCGCTCCGGAGCCGACTGGCGCGAGGGCCGGCCCGAGCCGCAGAAGGAAACGCTCGCCGCCGGCTATCTTCGTCCGCCCCAGGTCACCGGCGCGGCGCGCGCCGGTGACGACGGCGCGGTGCTGTCCGGACAGGGCGAGGCCGGCGTGCGCCTGCGGCTGGTCTCTCCGGACGGCGGCGCCTATGGCGCGACCGACGACGACGGCGGCCATTGGAGGATGACCTTGCCGGCCAGCGCGCAGGTGCGCCTGTTTGGCCTGTCGGAGGAGATCTCCGGCCGCGTGGTCCAGAGCGAGGGCTATGTCGCGGTCCTGCCGCCGCCGGGGCGCCCGGCCGTGCTGCTGCGCGCGGGCGGCGGCGCCGCGCCGCTGTTCGAACAGCATGGACTTGAGATCGCGGCGATCGATTTCGACGCCGCCGGGGGCGCGGTGATTTCCGGCGCCGCCAAGCCGGGCGCCGTGCTGCGCGCGATGATCGACGGCGCGTCGGCCGGCGAGACCCATGCCGGCCCGCGCGGTCACTACGCCGTGGCCCTGACCTCGGCGCTCAAACCGGGCGCCCATCAGCTCCAGATCCAGTCGGCCGGCGCGGCGGTCCAGGCCGCGATCGCCGTCAGCCCGCCGCCACGGTCGAGCGGCGACCTGCCCTATCGCGGCGAACGGGTGGACGGCGGCTGGCGGATCGACTGGCTGACCCCCGGCGGCGGCCCGCAGACCACCCTGGTGCTCGACCCGCCGGGAGCCGCGCCTTGACCGCGGCCCATGCGATGGCCGAGCGGCGGATGGCGGTCCCTGGCGCCATCGCCCCGGCCGGCGCCCGGTTCGACTTCTGGACCTCGATGGCCGACCTGGCCCGGCTGGTGCTGCGCTCCGGCACCCGCGGCCTGAAGACCCGCCTGGGCGTGGCCCTGGCCCTGGTGATGCTCGGCAAATGGACCGGGGTCTACGCCCCGCTGCTGATCCAGCGCGGCATCGATCATCTGAACCGCGGCGGGGGCGGGGGTGAGGCGCTATTCACCGTCTTCGTCGGCTACGCCGTCGGCTGGGTCGCGCTGCGCTTCGTCTCCAACGCCGCGCCCTACGCCCGCGATTCCATCTTCACCCCGGTCGCCCAGGCGGCGATGGCCCGCTCGGCGGTCGAGACCTTCGCCCATTCGCTGTCGCTGTCGCTGAACTTCCACCAGTCGAAACAGACCGGCGGCCTGGCGCGGATCATCGACCGCGGCGCGCGCTCGACCGATTTTCTGCTGCGCAGCGTGGTGTTCAACCTGGGTCCGACGGCAATCGAGCTGGTGATGGCCGCGTGGGTGCTGACCAGCCACTACGATTGGCGGCTGGCCGCGGTCGCCATCGTCACCATCTGCGTCTACGCCGGCTTCACCTTCGGCATCTCCAACTGGCGCATCCAGCACCGCCGGGCGCTGAACGAGGCGGACAGCCTGGCGGCTGGCCTCGCGGTCGACGCCCTGATGAACTACGAGACGATCAAGACCTTCGGCTCGGACCAGCGGGTGGTGAGCCAGTATGAAAAGGCCATGGCCGACTACGCCCACGCCGGGGTCAAGGCCAACACCTCGCTGCAACTGCTCAACGCCATCCAGTCGATCGTGCTCAGCCTGGGCCTCGGCGCCATCACCGTGCTGGCGGGGGTCGAGGTGCTGCACGGACGCATGAGCCTGGGCGCGGTCACCGCCTGCATCCTGATCCTGCAGCAGGTCTATGGCCCGCTGAACATGCTGGGGGTGAACTACCGCGAGATCCGCCAGGCGTTCATCGACATGGAGCAGATGATCAGCCTGCGCGCGGCCCAGCCGGACATCACCGACGCGCCGCGCGCGCGCGCGCTGCCGCCCGCCTCGGCCGAGGGCGCGGCTCTGGTGTTCGACGCGGTCGGCTTCCAGCACGCCGCCCGCTCGCTGGGCCTGAAGGACATCAGCTTCACCGTCGCGCCGGGGACCACCACCGCCCTGGTGGGCCCGTCCGGCGCGGGCAAGACCACCATCGTGCGGCTGGCGCTGCGCCTGCTCGACCCGCGCTCCGGCCGGGTGCTGCTCGACGGAATGGACCTGCGCGACGTCAAACAGGACTCCCTGCGCCGCGCCATCGCCCTGGTGCCCCAGGACGTCGCCCTGTTCAACGACAGCCTTTACGCCAACATCGCCTTCGGCCGACCTGACGCCAGCGAGGCCGAGGTCTGGGCCGCCGCCGAGGCGGCCGAACTCGTCGATTTCATCGAGGCCTTGCCGTTCAAGATGCGAACCCAGGTCGGCGAGCGGGGCCTGAAGCTGTCGGGCGGCGAGCGTCAGCGGGTGGGTCTGGCCCGCGCCCTGCTGGCCAATCCGCGCCTGCTGGTGCTGGACGAGGCCACCAGCGCGCTCGACGGGCGCACCGAGGCGGCGATCCAGGCCACCTTGCGCAAGGTCAGGCGAGGGCGCACCAGCCTGGTGATCGCCCATCGGCTCTCGACCATCGCCGACGCGGACCAGATACTGGTCATCCGCCGCGGCAGGATCGTCGAGCGCGGCCGGCACGCCGAACTGATCGCCCACGGCGGGGAATACGCCGCGCTATGGCGTCGGCAGACGCGGGAAACCTAGACGAGACGGCGCCGCGAGCGTCCGTGAGATGGAGAGGCTGGCATGAAATACCTGCACACCATGGTCCGGGTGCGCGACCTGGACGCGTCGCTGGACTTCTATTGCGCCAAGCTGGGTCTGGCGGAGGTCAGCCGGTTCGACAATCCGCACGGCCGCTTCACCCTGGTGTTCCTCTCCGCGCCCGAAGACACTGAGCGGGCCAGGGCCGACCGCGCGCCCACCGTCGAGCTGACCTACAACTGGGACGCCGAGGACTATGGCGGCGGGCGCAATTTCGGCCACCTGGCCTATCAGGTCGACGACATCTACGCGGTGTGCCAGCGGCTGATGGACGGCGGGGTGACGATTAACCGCCCGCCCCGGGACGGGCGCATGGCCTTCGTCCGCTCGCCGGACAACATCTCGATCGAGCTGTTGCAGAAGGACGCGGCGCTGGCGCCGGCCGAGCCATGGGCCTCGATGCCCAACGTCGGGGTCTGGTAGCGCCCGCGCGCGCCGCTGGTTTAAGGTGCGCGGGAACGGCCGCCTCGAACGCGGTTGGTAGGCCAGACCGGGAGGATGATCGGCCATGCAGATTTCATTGAAGGGCCGCGTGGCCCTGGTCACCGGCGGCGGGCGAGGCATCGGACGGGCGATCGCCCTGTCGCTGGCCGAGGCGGGGGCGGACGTGGCGGTCAACTATCGCCGCGACGAGGGCGCGGCCGCCGAGGTGGTGACCGAGATCAAAAAGCTCGGCCGCAAGGCCAAGGCCTACGGCGCCTCGGTCGAGAACTTCGACGAGGACCAGGCCTTGGTCGCCGACGTGCTGAAGGACTTCGGCGCGATCGACATCCTGATCAACAACGCCGGCATCGCCAGCCGCGGCCAGAGCGTCGCCGACACCGACCCGGCCGAGATGGAGCGGGTGGTGCGGGTGCACGCCTTCGGCCCGCACTACCTGTGCAAGCTGGTGGTTCCGCACATGCGCCAGCGGCCGCGCGGCGACATCATCATGATCTCCTCGGTCGCCACCCTCGGCTACGGCGCCAACGGCGCGCCCTACAACATGGGCAAGGCGGCGATGGAGGCCCTGGCCTACACCCTCGCCAAGGAGGAGCGGGCGCACGGCATCCGCACCAACATCGTCGCGCCGAGCCTGACCGTCACCGAGATGGGCAAGCGGCTGAGCAAGGCCACGCGCGGCGTCGGCGACATCCACGAACTGGACGCCTCTTCGCCGTTCGGCCGGGTCTCGACGCCCGAGGACGTGGCCGCGGTGGTCACCTTCCTGGTCTCCTCGGCCAACCCCTACGCCAACGGCCAGAAGGTCAATATCAACGGCGGCGGATAAGATGTTGTTTATCCGGAAAAATATTGTATTCTGTAAAAAGGATTTAGAGTAAGAATTTCCAAACTCTCCCTGATCGGGAGGTTTTGTCGACCCGCCGCGCGCCGCGCGCGCCTCACCCCGCCGGCCGCGGCGGGGCCAGGTTCGCGGCCCTCGTTTCGTCCCGCCGATCCGGATGAAGCGACCAGGCTAATCTGGCGGCGATTAATTCAGATCAATTTGTTCGCGGCCGAAGCGGTGGCGTTCTTGCGGCGAGACGGTCGGGCGCGCGGGCCGCTGGACCGTCTGTGGGATAAGCTCATGGCGTTCGACAATCCGCTCGCGGAAGACATCTGGGTCAGCAAGTACCGGTTCGCGCCGGACCGGTCCGGCGCCGAGACGCAAGGCGCGCGGGGCGAGGCCTCGATCGAGGAGACCTGGTCGCGCGTCGCCCGCGCCCTGGCCGAGCGGGAGGCGCCGAAACAACGGGCGCTTTGGCGGGCGCGCTTCGAGACGGCGCTGAATGATTTTCGCCTCTTGCCGGCGGGCCGCATCCTGGCCGGGGCCGGCACCGGGCGGGCGGTCACCCTGTTCAACTGCTTCGTCATGGGAACCATCCCCGACAGCCTGCCCGGCATCTTCGACCACCTGCGCGAGGCGGCGGTCACCCTGCAGCAGGGCGGCGGCGTGGGGATGGACTTTTCGCCCCTGCGGCCGTCGGGCGCGCCGGTGCTCGGCGTCGGCGCGGAGGCCTCCGGCCCGCTGAGCTTCATGGAGGTGTGGGATTCGATGTGCAAGACCATCATGTCCGCCGGCCAGCGCCGCGGGGCGATGATGGGCTGTCTGCGCATCGACCATCCGGACATCGAGGCCTTCATCGACGCCAAGCGCGAGGCGTCCCGGTTCCGCAACTTTAATCTCTCGGTGCTGGTCCCCGATGCCTTCATGGCGGCGCTGGAGGCCGACGCGGACTGGCCGCTGGCCTTCGGCGGATGCGTCTGGCGCACGGTTAGGGCCACGGCGCTGTGGGAGCGGTTGATGCGGGCGACCTACGACGTCGCCGAGCCCGGGGTGATCTTCATCGACCGGGTCAACGCGACCAACAATCTGACCTATTGCGAGACCATCTCGGCCAGCAATCCGTGCGGCGAACAGATGCTGCCGCCCTATGGCGCCTGCCTGCTCGGCTCGATCAACTTGGCCCGCCTGGTGCGCGCGCCGTTCGAGCGCGACGCGGCGATCGACGAGGCCGAGCTGGGCGAGCTGACCCGCACGGCGGTGCGACTGTTGGACAACGTCATCGAATCCTCGCGCTTTCCGCTGCCCGAGCAGCGGCGCGAGGCGAAATCGAAACGGCGGATCGGCCTGGGGGTCACGGGCCTGGCCGACGCGCTGATCTTCTGCGGCGCGCGCTATGGCGACGACGCCGCCATCGCCCTGACCCGCCACTGGCTGGCGATCATCAAGCGCGAGGCCTATCGCGCCTCGGCCGAGTTGGCGGGCGAGAAGGGGCCGTTCCCGCTCTACGATCCGGCGATCCTGGACCAGCCGAACCTGAAGTCGCTGGACGAGGAGACCCGCGCGCTGATCGCCGCCAAGGGGTTGCGCAACGGCTGCCTGACCTCGATCGCCCCGACCGGCACGATCTCGCTTCTGGCCGGCAACGTCTCGTCGGGCATCGAGCCGGTGTTCGCCTTTTCCTACAACCGCAAGGTTCGCCAGGCGGACGGCTCGACGCGGGAGGAGGCGCTGGACGACTATGCGCTGGCGGTCTGGCGGCAGCTGCGCGGCGACGAGCCGCCGCCGGAGCACGCCTTCGTCAGCGCCCAGACCCTGACCCCGTCCGACCACCTGCGGATGCAGGCCGCCGCCCAGGAGCTGGTCGACAGCTCGATCTCCAAGACCATCAACTGCCCCGAGGACATCGCCTTCGAGGCCTTCGCCGACATCTATCGCGCCGGCTATCGCCAGGGCTGCAAGGGCCTGACCACCTACCGGCCGAACGCGGTGACCGGCTCGGTGCTTTCGCTGGCCCCGCCCGCCGAGAGGCCCGTGCCGCGGGAGGTGGTGCTGACGCCGCGGCCGGAGTCGCTGCACGGGTCGACCTACAAGATCAAATGGCCGGAAAGCGCCCACGCGGTCTATGTCACCATCAACGACGTCGGGGCGGGCGCCGAGCGGCGGCCGTTCGAGATCTTCATCAATTCCAAGAACATGGACCACTACGCCTGGACCCTGGGCCTGACCCGGATGATCTCGGCGGTGTTCCGGCGCGGCGGCGACGTCTCCTTCGTGCCCGAGGAGCTGAAGGCGGTGTTCGACCCGCGCGGCGGCGGCTGGATCAACGGCCGCTACGTGCCCTCGCTGCTCGCCGCCATCGGTGGGGTGATCGAGCGCCACCTCGCCGGCCTCGGCGGCGGCGAGGCGAGGGAGGCTGAGCGGGAGGGCCCGCTGCCGGCGCCCGCGGCCATCGCGCCCTCGGCGATCTGCCCGCGCTGCGGCGGCCCGGACCTGGTGCGCAAGGAGGGCTGCGACGTGTGCATGGACTGCGGCTATTCGAAGTGCGGCTGAAGGTGGGGCGGTGGGCCTAAACGGCCAGGATCAAAGCGGAAGGGCGTCCAGCCTCGCCCGCCAAATGGCTTGGCGCTTCTTGAGCTCGTCCGCGCGGAGAAGTTCGGAGAAATCGTCCCTTAGGCGTTCGAGTTCCTCGAACCTGAATTCGCCTTCTCCGTGAAGCTTCCACGCGGCCTGGAGCGCCTGATGCGGACTGCTCCCGTGCCTCAGGGCGAACCAGAGGCCGTTCCGCTGCGTGTCGAGGTGGCGGCTCCGACCAACCCAGGCCTGGCCCGTGGCGGTGCAAATCACCGCGAATACGCCGTGTGCCGGCTTCCGCTCCTTGTAGGAGGCGATCGCGGCTTTCCGATCCTGCCGGTCCATCATTTTTCCTTTTATCCGGGTAATATTGACGCGGATCAGCTTCCGGGTAAATAGGCGTCATGACCGAGGCAGCCTCTATTCCGCGGGACGAGTCGCCGGCTCTGTTCGTGGCGTTCGCGCGCTCGTCGCGTCTCGCCGCCGGGACGCTGAGCCAGGTGGCGATCGCCGCCAAGCAAGCGCTTGAACGCGATCCGACGGCGTCCGTGCTGGTGTTCAACGGCGACACCGGCGAGGTGGTCGACCTGGATTTGCGCGGCGAGGCGCAGGACGTAGCCGCCCGCCTCGCGCCCCCGCCCGCCCCGGCTCCGAAACGGGGACGGCCAAGGCTTGGCGTGGTCGCGCGCGAGGTGACCTTGCTTCCGCGCCACTGGGAATGGCTCGCCCTGCAACCCGGGGGGGCCTCCGTCACCTTGCGCAAACTGGTGGAGACGGCCCGAAAGGCCAACGGCGAAGCCGAGCGGGCACGGACGCGCCGAGACGCGGCCTATCGCTTCATGGCGGCGATAGCCGGCGATTATCCCGGTTTCGAGGCGGCGTCGCGCGCCCTGTTCGCGGACGATCCAGACCAGTTTAGGCGCAGCATCTCCGGATGGCCGCCCGACATCCGGGATCAGACGCTCCGGTTCCTCGGCGGCGAGCCTGCCGCCCCCTAGGTTCTGTGGACACTTATCGTAACCACAGGACGATGGCGGCGAGCGTGATCACGGCCAGATAGTTCCTGGCGGTCTTTTCGAAGCGCGTGGCCACGCGGCGGAACTGCTTGAGCTTCGAGAAGCAGCACTCGACGAGGTGTCGTTGGGCATAGAGGTGCTTGTCCAGCGGGTGCTTTTTGGCGCGCGAGGGATTGTTGGGGATCACCGCGAGCGCGCCCTTGTCGGCGATCGCCTGGCGCAAGTGGTCTGCGTCGTAGGCGGTGTCGGCCATGACGATTTCAGCGGGCAGGCCCTCGATCAACGGCCCGGCTTGTGGCGCATCACCCATCTGGCCAGCGGTAAGGGTAAAGCGCACAGGGCAGCCTAACCCACGGACGGCCATGTGGATCTTGGTGCTCAGGCCGCCGCGCGAGCGGCCAATGGCCTGATCTTCAGGCCCCCCTTTTTCGCCCCTGCCGCATGCTGGTGGGCGCGAACGATGGTGGAGTCGACGATCAGGTATTCGAAGTCGGGATCATCCGACATCGCCTCGAAGATGCGCCACCAGACGCCCTTCTGGCTCCACCGATTGAACCGTCGCCAGACACTATTCCAGTCGCCGAAAACATCGGGAAGATCGCGCCAGGGCGAGCCCGTGCGCACAATCCAAAGCACCCCTTCGACAAACATCCGATTGTCGCGCCCAGTCGAGCCCTTCTGATCAGGCCGACCTATGATCAGACCCGAAATCCGCTCCCAATTGGCGTCGCTCAACACCAATCGATCCATCACACCCAAGACCGCCTCCAAAAAGCAGTCTTGAATCACGCTTCGCGATCAGCGGGAATCCCTAAAGTCCACAGAACCTAGAGCGCGTTCCGCAAAAGTGGACCCGGTTTTGCGATCAGAACGCGCTCAAGCTTTTGGATATAGAGCACGATTCAACGATCAGGCGATTCCGCCTGATCGCATCGTGCTCTAGCGCGGTTGGCGTTGGCCAGGGTCATCGTCACGCGCGCGAGTTGCGGCGGGTCTCACACTGCCCTTAAAGTCGGTCGGGCAAGAAGGCGTCGAGCCCGCCCGGCGTCAAGCCCGCGAGAAGGAAGGCCGAGACCATGACCGCGTCGATCCGCATCGATCCCACGAGCGGGCTGAAGATTTTCGACACGCGGGCCGCGAAGGCCACGGACAAGATCGCCGGCAAGGGCTATTCGATCGTCACCGACGAGACGCTCAAGACCCTGCCGGAGCTGCCGCCCGGCGCGAGCTTCAACGCCGAGGAACAGGCCAAGTACCGCCAGTTCAAGGAGGCCCGCCGGGGCGCCGCCGATTACATGGCGATGGAGGGCGCGTTCGCTAAATACCTGGCCGATGTCTATTCGGCGGCCCCGGTTCCGCGGGAGTCGCTGGACGACGAATGCGAAATCCTGGTGGTCGGCGCCGGCTTCGCGGGCTTGCTGCTGTGGCACAAGCTGCGCGCGGCGGGCTTTGCCGACGTGCGCTTCTGCGAGAAGGGCGGCGACGTCGGCGGCACCTGGTACTGGAACCGCTATCCGGGCATCGCCTGCGACGTGGAGGCCTACAGCTACCTGCCGCTGCTCGAGGAGACGGGGTACGTGCCGACGATGAAGTTCGCGTCGGGCTTCGAGATCCTCGAATACTGCCAGACGATGGCCGGGAAGTTCGGCTTCTACGATCACTACCTGTTCCACACCACGGTCGAGGAGACGACCTGGGATGAGGCGGCCGGGCGATGGACCGTGACGACCGATCGCGGCGACAGGATGCGGGCGCGGTTCGTGATCCTGGCCAACGGCATCCTGACGACGCCGAAGCTGGCGCGCATCAAGGGGATGGAGACGTTCAAGGGCGAGGCCTTCCACACCTCGCGCTGGAACTACAACGTCGAGCTGAAGGGCAAGCGGATCGGCATCATCGGCACCGGCGCCACTGCGGTGCAGGCGATTCCCGAACTGGCGAAGATCGCCGGTGAGCTCTACGTCTTTCAGCGCACGCCCTCGTCCATCGACGTGCGCGATCAGCGCGCGACGACCGAGGAGGAGCGGCGCACATGGGCCCAGGAGCCCGGCTGGGCCCGGGCCAGGCGCGCGCGCTTCGCGAAGATCTCGTCGGGCCGCACCGCGATCAAGGCGAACGACGACTACTTGTCGGGCAAGGTCGGCGACTTCAAGGAGCGCAAGCAGCACGAGCGGATGCTCAGCATGGAGGAGCTGATCGACAAGCAGCTCGACGCCAACTTCCGCATCATGGAGCAGATCCGCGCCCGCGTGGACGCGATCGTCAAGGACCCGAAGACTGCGGCCGCGCTGAAGCCCTATTACCCCTACGGCTGCAAGCGCCCGACGTTCCACGACGAATACCTGCCGACGTTCAACCTGCCGCACGTGCATCTGGTGGACACCGCGCCCGTCGGCGTGAGCCAGATCAACGAGCGGGGCGTCGTCCACGACGGGGTCGAGTATCCGCTGGACGTGCTGGTCTACGCGACCGGGTTCCAGTGGATGGCGACCTCGACGTTCAACATGATCACCGGCCGCGACGGCCGCACCCTGAAGCGCAAGTGGGCGTCGGAGGGAACCAAGACCTTCCTCGGCCTGCACAGCCACGGCTTCCCGAACCTGTTCATCGTCTCCGGCCCGCAGGGCGGCGGCGGCGGCTTCAATTTCACCGACGCGATCGAGGCGCACGCCGACTACATCGCCTGGTTGCTGGGGACGATGCGCGAGCGCGGCGAGCGCATCGTCGACATCCACCGGGAGCCGGAGATCGCCTACGCCGAGCACTGCCGCCAGGCCGACATCGCCACGGCGCAATTGCGCGATTGCCTGTCGTACTACAACGGGGACGGCGACGCCGAGCCCGGCAGCCTCGCCTACTACGGCGGCAACCGCTGGCACAAATACCGCGCCGAGGCCCAGGCG
Source organism: uncultured Alphaproteobacteria bacterium (assembly GCA_963706385.1). Taxonomy (GTDB): domain Bacteria; phylum Pseudomonadota; class Alphaproteobacteria; order Caulobacterales; family Caulobacteraceae; genus Poindextera. The sequence continues at coordinate 140,137 of OY970153.1, forward strand.
ACGCTGGAGCCCTACGTATTCGAGCACGGGCCGGACTAGGATCTCGAAAGGCGAGGCGCGAAAACCCTCTCCCGGAGGGGAGAGGGAGGGGCCCGCGCCGCAGGCGTGGGAGGGTGAGGGGTTACCGCGCTGGCCAATTTCGCGCATCGTCCGCCGATGCGGTCGAAGGCGCGTGATCCGCTTCCGGAACACCGACATCCCGCAAAACATCGAGGGGGTCGGACTGAGCATCCTCGCCGAGCTCGAACCGGCGAGGCCGTAACCCCTCACCCTCCCGCCTTCGGCGGGCCCCCCTCTTCCCTCCGGGAGAGGGGTTTTACGCCGGCCCCGGGATGTGTGCGTCCCTTAGCGTTTTCACGGGGATGAGCGGAAAATATCAGTCGGCCGGACTCTGGGCCTTTGGCCGCCAGCGGGGTTCCCTATCAACGCTTCATCCGCCAGACGCTCGAGGTGGCCGTGCAGCCGCGCAAAGGGTCATGACGCCATGATGATTTCGCGGCGCGTCCCGATCGGGTGACGTCAATCGCGGAGGGGTGGGGAGCGGTCATTCGCACCGCCGCTCAACGAGTGGCCGCACTTGATCTAAGTCACTGCGTCTGCGAGCGAACGACGTTAACCATTGCATGGGCAGGCGTGGTTGGTCGGACGTCGCGTTTTGGGTCGAGATTGGGCGCGTCGGAGCCCGTATCAATAGGTCACACAGGGAGGACGACATGAGTGGGACTTCATTCGTCGACAGCTTGTTTCACGGCCAGCTCAGGGCGGCGTCCCGTAGGCTGTTCTGGCTTGGACTGGCGATGGCGGTGCTGGGTGTCGCCGCACTGGTCTTTCCGGTGATTTCGACGTTGGCGGCGACGCTGTTCGTCGGCTGGATGCTCCTGATCTTCGGTTGCGTTTCGCTGGCGGGGTCGTTCTCGATCCGCGGCACCGGCCCATTCTTTGGCGCGCTGCTGCTTGCCCTGCTCTCCATCGCCGCCGGCGTCTTCCTGCTCTTCAATCCTCTCGGCGGCGCCATTGCGCTCACGCTGATGGTGGGCGCGATCTTCATGACCCAGGGCGCGTTCGAGATGGTCTTCGCTTTCGAGATGCGTCCGCACGCCGGCTGGGTGGCCATGCTGTTGTCGGCCATCGTCAGCATCGCGATGGCGGTGCTGATCGTCGCTGGCTGGCCTGGGGTATCCGCGATCGTGCTGGGCGTTCTGCTCGGGGTGAATTTCGTCAGCACCGGCCTGGGCTATATCGCCGTGTCGCGTGCGCTCAAATCCCCGGTCTAGGTCTGGGGCTGACCCGGTTCGCTGTCGGATACACGCGCGCGTCTCGTAGGGGGAGAGAAGCATGATCCCGCTCGCGGATGAGTCGCGACGCCCGTCACGCTTTCCTGTCGTCACCATGTTGATCGTGGCGGTGAACGCGGCGGCCTTCATTCTCGAGCTGATCAATGGCGACGCGTTTGTCGCCCGATGGTCGGTCATTCCTGCTGACATCGTAGCGGGTCGGCATTGGGTCACCATTCTCACGTCGATGTTCATGCACGCGAGTTGGTCGCACATCGTCGGAAACATGGTGTTCCTCTGGGCGTTCGGTCCCGAGATCGAGGACGCAATGAATCCGTTGCGGTACGCGGTGTTCTATTTAGCGGGCGGCGTTGTGGCGATGCTCGCCCAGATCTCGGCCGACCCGGGCTCCACAATACCCAGCCTCGGCGCGAGCGGAGCGATCGCGGCGGTAATGGGCGCGTTTCTGGTCACCTATCCGCGTGATCGAATCCGTTCGATCCTGTTCATCGGCTGGTTCGTCCGCGTCGCGTACATACCGGCAGTGCTCCTCATCGGGATTTGGTTTCTAACCCAGCTTTTCAGCTTGGGCGCCGTCGCGGATGTGGAGTCGGGCGGGGTCGCCTACCTGGCTCATGTCGGCGGGATTGTCTTCGGGGCGGTCACCGCGCGGCTGGTTGTGGACCCGCGCCAACTCGCCGAGCTACCGACAGAAGACTGACCAAGCGAGGCAATCACCGCCCGTGCGTCAGATCGCGGTCGGGCGGTCGGGACCGGTCCGCCGCCTTCTGTGTGGGAATGTGGGCACCCTCGCTGATCGGCCGAATTGATCGAGATCAGCGCCGATGATCGCGAGTTGAGCGCGACTATCGCCCAAGCCGCGCCGCGCGAATGGCGAAGCCTTGAGGGAGGGTGGGCGATGAGCGGGGTCGAGATCGACGGCGGCGAAACCCTCGTTCCGGGCGCGTTCGCGCATTCCGCCAGCGCCCCGCCGCTCGCGGTCCTGGTCTATGACGATGGCGTCGAGGCGGACCGGCTGCTGGCCGAGACGGCGCGGGACCTGGCGGCGTGCGGCGTTCGGCTCGGCGGGGTGGTGCAGTCCAGCATCCACCGGCCCGGCCGGCGGAAATGCGCCATGCGCCTGACCGATCTGGCCAGCGGCGAGGCGATTTCGATCTCCCAGGACCTCGGCGACGAATCGGCGGGCTGCCGGCTCGATCCCGCGGCCCTGGCCCAGGCGGGCCTGGGCGTCGAGCGAGCGCTGGCGTCCGGGATCGAGCTTTTGATCGTCAACCGGTTCGGCAAGCAGGAAGCCCAGGGCGGCGGGTTGCGCTCGGTGATCGCCGAGGCCCTGCTGGCGGACGTTCCGGTGGTGCTCGGCGTCTCCCGGCTCAACCTCGAGGCCCTGCTCGCCTTCGCCGGCGGCCCGATCGCTCGTCTGGAGCCGGCGCCGGACGCTATCGTCGCCTGGTGCCGCAAGGCCGTCCAGCGCGAGCTTTTGGCCGCATTGGCGCGGCCATGACGCCGACCGCGGCCCGGGGAACCCGCCGATGAACTCGATCGTCGCGGTGAAGATGCCCAAGTGGGGCCTGTCGATGCGGGAGGGCAAGGTCACGCATTGGTGGAAGCGGCCGGGCGAGCCGGTGAACGAGGGCGAGGACCTCGTGGACATCGAGACCAGCAAGATCACCAACACCGCCGAGGCCCATGTCTCGGGCGTATTGCGCCGCATCCTGGCCGAGCCGGACGAGACGCTGCCGGTGGGCGCGCTGCTGGCGGTGGTGGCCGAGGCGGCGGCGTCCGACGCCGAGATCGACCGCTTCATCGAGGCGTTTCAGCAAAGCTTCGTCCCCGAGGCCGCCGAGGCGGAAGGCGAGGGGGCGCTCGCGCCGCGCATGGTGGATATCGGCGGACGGGCGCTGCGGGCGAGCGTGAGCCCCGGCGAGGGGGCGCCGATCGTGCTGCTGCACGGGTTCGGCGCGGACCTGAACAATTGGCTGTTCAACCTCGACGCCTTGAGCGCCGCGGCGCCGGTGATCGCCATCGACCTTCCCGGCCATGGCGCCTCGGACAAGGACGTGGGCGACGGCTCGCTGGAGCGGCTCGCCGGCGACGTCGGCCGCGCGCTCGACGCCCTGGGCGTGGACGGCGCGCATCTGGTCGGCCATTCGCTGGGCGCGGCCGTGGCCATGCGCCTGGCGCTCGACCAACCCTGCCGCGTGCTGTCGCTCACCCTGATCTCGCCGGCCGGCCTGCCGGGATCGGAGATCTCGCGGGACTTCCTGGACGGGTTCGTCGAGGCGGAGCGGGCGCGGGATCTGAAACCGGTGCTGGAAAGGCTGGTGGCCGACCCCGGCCTGATCTCCCGCGACATGGTCGACGACGTGCTGAAATTCAAACGCCTCGACGGGACCCGGGAGGCGCTGGAAACAATCCGTGATCAGATGATTGACGGGGGCGACTTCCGGGCGCTGCAATCCCGCCTGGCCGAACTGCCGCCGGCGCTGGTGATCGCCAGCCGGGGCGACGCGGTGGTCAGCGGCCCCGACGAGTCGGCCCTGCCGGCCGGCTGGCGCGTGGTCTGGATCGACGGGGCGGGACACATGGCGCAGCTTGAGCGGGCGGCCGAGGTCAACGCCCTGATCCTGGACGCCGTGAATGCCTAGGGAAGGAAAACACCCATGCAAATGAGCCGAGACGATCTGCTTCGCGCCTGGCGTTTAATGCAGACCATCCGCCAGTTCGAGGAGCGGGTGGAGAAGGAATTCGCCGCCGGCGCCATCCCCGGCTTCGCCCACCTCTACCTCGGGGAGGAGGCGTCCGGCGTCGGGGTCTGTTTCGATCTCACCGACGAGGACTGGATCGGCTCGACCCACCGCGGCCACGGTCACTGCATCGCCAAGGGCTGCGATGTGAAGGGCATGATGCTGGAGATCATGGGCAAGGCCGGCGGCCTGGGCGGCGGCAAGGGCGGCTCGATGCACATCGCCGACATGACCAAGGGCATGCTGGGCGCCAACGGCATCGTGGGTGGCGGCCCGCCGCTCGCGGTGGGCGCGGCCCTGACCCAGAAGCTCAAGCAGACCGGCAAGGTCGCGGTGGCCTTCACCGGCGACGGCGCGTCGAACCAGGGCACCACCTTCGAGGCGATGAACATGGCCGTGGTGCTCAAGGCGCCGGCGATCTTCGCCATCGAGGCCAACGGCTACGGCGAGTTCACCGCGACCTCCTACGCCGTCGGCGCGCCTTCGATCGCCGAACGGGCCAAAAGCTTCGGCATGCCGGCCGAGAAGGTGGACGCCACCGACTTCTTCGCCGTGCGCGAGGCGATGGGCCGGGCGCTGGAGCACGCCCGGGCGGGCGAGGGGCCCTATGCGCTCGAGCTGGTCTGCGGTCGCTTCCAGGGCCATTTCATCGGCGACCCGCAGGGCTATCGTTCGGCCGAGGAGTTGGCGGCGGTCAGGGCGAACGACCCCCTGCAGCGTTTCCGCACCTCGGTGACCGAGGCCTCGCTGCTGGACGAGGCCGAACTCGACGCCGTGCAGGCCGAGGTCGCGGCCGAGATCGAGGCCGCGACCCAGGCGGGCCTAGCCGGCGCGCCGCCGCCGCTGAGCGCGCTGACCGCTGACGTCTACGTGAGCTACTAGGAGGTATCGCGATGAGCCGGAAATCATACCGCCAGGCGATCGGCGAAGCGATGCGCCAGGAGATGCGCCGCGACCCCACCGTGATCCTCATGGGCATCGACGTGGGCGGCGGCCAGGGCGGCACGGGCGCGGTCGGCGAGGTCGGCGGGGTCATGGGCGTCGCCCGGGGCCTCTACCAGGAGTTCGGACCCTCGCGCGTGATCGACACCCCGATCTCCGAGAGCGCGATCATGGGCGCGGCCGCCGGCGCGGCGGTGAGCGGAATGCGGCCGGTGGCCGAGCTGATGTTCGTGGATTTCGCCGGGGTCTGCTTCGACCAGATCTACAACCAGGCCGCCAAGTTCCGCTACATGTTCGGCGGCAAGGCCAAGACGCCGCTGGTCATCCGGACCATGTCCGGCGCCGGCTTCCGCGCCGGGGCGCAGCACAGCCAGACCCTGGCGCCGTTGTTCACCATGGTGCCGGGCCTCAAGGTGGTCATGCCGTCCAATCCCTATGACGCCAAGGGGTTGTTGATCCAGGCGATCCGGGACGACGATCCGGTGGTCTTTCTGGAATCGAAGGTGCTCTACGACACCGAGGGCGAGGTGCCCGACGAGGCCTACCGCATCCCGTTCGGCGAGGCGAACCTGGCGCGGGAGGGAAGCGACGTGACCCTGGTGGCGTTCGCGGCCATGGTCCCCCGCGCCCTGGCCGCCGCCGAACGTCTGGCCAAGGAGGGCGTGTCCGCCGAGGTGATCGACCCGCGCACGTCCTCGCCGCTGGACGTCGACACCATCCTGGAGAGCGTCGAAAAGACCGGACGCCTGGTGGTCATCGACGAGAGCCCGCCACGCTGCTCGCTCGCCACCGACGTCGCCGCCATCGTGGCCGAGCGGGCGTTCGCCGCCCTGAAGGGGCCGATCCGCACGGTGACCTGTCCGCACGCGCCGGTGCCGTTCGCGCCGGTGCTGGAGGACGCCTATGTGCCGACTGTCGAGCGGATGGTCGACGCCGCTCGCGCAACCATCGAGGGAGATCGCCATGCCCACTGAAAACCCACGCCTGACCGGAGGCGACTTGGTGGCCCGAACGCTGCGCGCGGCGGGGGTCAAGCGGGTGTTCGCGCTGCACGGCGGTCATCTGGAGGCGCTGTTCAAGGGCTGCGTCGAAGAGGGAATCGATCTGGTCGATTTCCGCCACGAGGCTGCGGCCGGTCACGCCGCCGACGCCTATGCGCGCACGACCGGGGAGCTGGGCGTGTGCATCGTCACTGCCGGTCCCGGGTTCACCAACGCGGTCACCGCCATGGCCAACGCGCAGCTGGACGGCTCGCCGGTGCTGTTCATCCTGGGCGCGCCGCCGCTGCGCGAGGTCGAGACCAATCCTCTGCAGGGCGGGATCGACCAGATTGCCGCCGCTCGGCCGATGGTCAAATGGGCGCTGAGCGCGCCGGCGACCGAACGGCTGCCGGACCTGACCGCCATGGCCATCCGCAAGGCGATGACCGGGCGCCGCGGCCCGGTGGTGCTGGAGATTCCGATCGACGTGCTGCACATGAGCGTGCCGGCCGCCGTCGCCACCCAGCCGACCGGGCTGAACGTCCGCCCGCATCCGGCGCCGTCGCCCGGCGAGGCCAGGCGTCTCGTCGAGCTGCTCCGCGCCGCCAAGCGTCCGGTGGTGATCGCCGGCATGGAGGCGGTCTCGCAACGCACTAGCGAGGCCCTGATCCGTTTCGCCGATGCGGCCCAGGTTCCGGTCTTCGCCAAGACCCAGGCCATCGGCCTTCTGCCGTCCGATCATCCGCTCGCCGGCGGCGCGGCGGGCAATCTCGCCACCCTGCCGATGATCGGCGTCGAGCGTCCGGATCTGGTCATCCTCCTGGGCGCGCGTCTGGGGCTGCTGCTCGGAGGCCGCACGGGCGCGGTCGTGCCGGACAACGCGCGTGTCGTGCAGATTTGCGCCGACGCCGGGGAGATCGGCCGGCTGCGCGACGTCGATCTGGCGATCGAGGCCGATTGCGCCGAGGCGCTCGAGGCGATCCTCGCGGCCGCCGGCGCGGACGGCTTTGGCGCCTACGGCGACTGGCCGGCCCGGGCGGTGGCGGCCAAGGCGCTGTTCGCCCAGGCCTATCCGGACCACGACATGGCCGGGGGCGTGCATCCCTATCACGCCGCCGCGGCGGTGGCGGACGCCGCCGGAGCGGGCGCGGTCTATGTGATGGACGGGGGCGAGGCCGCCTCCTGGGCCGGCGCCTGCGTCAAGGTCGACGGGCCCGGGCGCGTCTTGAGCCACGGCTATCTCGGCTGCCTGGGCACGGGTCCCGGCTTCGCCATCGGCGCCCAGCTCGCCCATCCCGCCCGCCGGGTGGTGCACATCACCGGCGACGGGGCCATGGGGTTCCACATCCAGGAGCTCGACACCATGGCGCGCCACAAGCTGCCCATCGTCACCGTGGTGATGAACAACCGGGTCTGGGGCATGTCCATCCACGGACAGCAGATCATGTTCGGCCAGAACTACAGCGTCATCACCAGGCTGGGGATCACGCGCTACGCGGACATCGCCACGTCGTTCGGGTGCCACGGCGAGCGGGTGGAGCGGTTCGACCAGATCGCTCCGGCGATGCGCCGCGCGCTGGACAGCGGCAAACCGGCGCTGGTCGAGATCATGACCGACCCCGACGTGATCCACCCGGTGACCCTGGCGATGCTCGGCCAGGCCGCCGAAAGCAGCCAGGAGGTCATGATCCCCTACTACGAGAACATCCCGTCGGGCGGCGACTGACGGGGGCGGGCGCGGCGGGCTGACCCCTCCGAGACAAATTGTTTCAATCACCTGGCGCGCCGCCACCAACCGACGTCGAGCCGAAGTCGAAACCGGAACTCAGCGACAAGCCGCAACGACTCCGCCAACAGCCCGATGCCGACGTGGCTCCGACGCGTGCGACGCCGCGTCCCAATCACAATACCTAGTGGGCTTGCAGCGTATTGATCCTCGTCAAGGCGACGCGTGTCCGCGCATTCCAAAGTCGACCGTTAGGAACGCCGCCATGTCCTATGAACCCAGTCCGCTAAGCGGCTCATCGGTCCCTGCCGAAGCAGCTGTCGACGTCGGCCTTCGAGGTTTTCTCAGCCGCGTCTATCTCAAGCTCGCCGGGGGGTTGGCGCTTTCCGCCGTCGTGGCCTGGTGCGTGGCCTACGTACCCAGTCTGCGGGACCTGTTCTTCACCAGCGCGCAAGGCGAAATCGTCGGCTTCAGCGGCTGGGGCTGGATTTTGCTCTTCTCTCCCGTGGTCATTTTGTTCGTTGCGTCATTCGCGGTGCGCGACCAGACCGCGCGCGGGTCGGGGCTGCTTTATTGGACGATCGCGGCCCTGATCGGAGGCTCCATGAGCGTCCTGGTCCTCGGCTACACGGACGCCTCCCTCGTCTCGACCTTCCTGATCACCGCAATCGCATTCGCCAGCTTGAGCTTCTGGGGCTACGTCACCAAACGCAACCTCACCGGCCTCGGAAATTTCGCGCTCGCGGCGCTCGTCGGCCTGATCCTGGCGTTGGTGGTGAATCTCTTCCTACGAAGTTCGGTCTTCAACCTCATCCTCGATGGCCTCGGGGTGTTGATTTTCTCCGTACTGATCGCCGCCGATACCCAGCGACTGAAATTGATCTATTATCAGGTCGGCGATCCGGCGGCGTTGGAGGCGGCCAGCAACTATGGCGCGTTGACCCTCTATCTCAACTTCATCAACCTGTTCGAGCTGCTGCTGTCGTTGTCCGGCGGTCGCTCGCGGCGCTGACGCCGAGCAGATTTCGCGGTTGGACTGGGGGTCAAGGCCGGCATTTCCTTCGAAATAAATCCATCGCCATCAAGAGGGCGCCAGATGGCCGACGCCATGCTTTGACAGATCCCGCCGCAATCTTGCCGCGTTTGGAAACGGTCCGCATTCCAGAGGAATAGTCAGATGGCCGCAGAGCGGTTCTGGACGCAGACACCGGCGCAAGCCGCATCCGCGCTGGGCTGCGACGTCGCTGGCCTGACCTCTTCCGACGCAGCGTCGCGACTAAAGAAATTCGGTCGCAATGCCGACGCCCAGCCCCGGGAAGCAGGATTGCTCGCCGCGGTGGGGCGCAGGCTGCTCGAGCCCATGTGCCTGATCCTGATCGCCGCCGCGGTGGTGTCGGCGCTCACGAGCGACGAGCCCAGCGCCGTGATTATCCTGGTGATCTTGGGCCTATCGGTGACTCTGGACACAGTCCAGGAAGGCAACGCCAAGCGCGCGGCGGAGGCGCTGCGCAAGACCGTTGCGCAAAAGGCCGAGGTCAAGCGCGACGGGGCGTTCACATCCATCGACGCGGAATTGGTGGTTCCGGGCGACGTGTTCCGGGTCTCCGCCGGTGACATCATTCCCGCCGACGCGGTGGTGATGGAGGCGAACGCCTTCACCGCCAATGAGGCGGCCCTTACCGGCGAACCATACGGCGTTGTCAAGCAGCCGGGCGAGGTAAGGGCCGAGACAGCGGCGGACGCCAGCAATGCGCTCTTCCGAGGCGCCGTCGCCCAGACCGGCGAGGCCGTGGCCCTAGCCGTCGGCACCGGAGCCAACACCCTCTTCGGGCGGGCGGCGCAATCTCTGAACGCCGCGCCCGAAATCTCGCCATTCCAGCGCGATCTTCGTCAGTTGGGGTTCTTGGTGGCCCGAGCGACCGCGGTGCTGACGCTCGGTGTCTTCGCGGCCAACGTGGTTTTTGGTCGGCCCTTGATCCAGTCGCTGATGTTCTCGGTGGCTTTGGCGGTGGGCCTGACGCCCGAGCTGCTGCCGATGATCACCACAGTCACCCTGTCGCGCGGGGCGGTGCGGATGTCGCGGAAGAAGGTGATCGTCAAGCGGCTGGCGGCGATCCACGATCTGGGCGCTATGACCGTCCTATGCACCGACAAGACGGGCACCTTGACCTCGGCCGAGATTGTCCTGGCGGGCAGCCTGGGCCCGAACGGCGAGGCGCTGGACCGGCCCTCGTTGCTGGCCGCGGCCTGCGCCAGCCTCGGGGGTGACAAGGGTTCGCTGGACGATGCGCTGGTCAAAGCCAAGCCAGATGCGGTCCAGGGATGGACCCGCCTCGGTCGGCTGCCGTTCGACTACCAGCGGCGAATGGGCGCCGTGCTGGCCGATGGGCCCGGGGGTCCGACGCTGATCGTCAAGGGCGCCCCGGAGGCTGTGCTGGCCGCCTGTGGGCCTGTAGCCGGAACGGCCTTCGACGAAGCCGCGCGCAAGGCGGCTCTGGAACGGGTTCAAGGCCTGGCCGCGCAAGGTTTGCGCTCCGTGGCGGTGGCCTCGCGGCCATGGTCGGGCCCGCCGCGCGATCCCACGGCGGAAGACGAGACGGGTCTTGCCTTCGAGGGCCTCTGCACCTTCGCCGATCCGCCCAAGGCCAGCGCTCCGGCGGCGTTGGCGCGGCTCGCGGCGATGGGCGTTCGGGTGGTGGTGTTGTCCGGCGACGATCCGGTGGTGGTGGAGCGCTTGGCCAAGATCGTCGGCATGCGGACCCACCAGGTGATCACCGGGGCGGACCTGAATAAACTCGGCGTCGACGCGCTCGGCGTTCGGCTGCGGGACACCGACGCTTTCGCGCGACTCGAACCAGGCCAGAAGGTGCGCATCATCCGCGCCTTGCGTTCGGCTGGCGAAGTTGTGGGCTTCATGGGCGACGGCGTGAACGATGCGCCGGGCCTGAAGGCGGCCGACGTCGGCCTCTCGGTAGACGGCGCCACCGGCGTTGCGCGGGCCGCGGCCGACATGATCCTGCTCGAGTCCGATCTGGCCGTCGTGGCCGACGGGGTGGAGGAAGGGCGGCGAACCTTCGCCAACATACTCAAGTACGTTCGAATGGGGTCCAGTTCGAACTTCGGCAACATGCTGTCGATGGCGGCGGCGTCGCTGTTCCTGCCGTTCCTGCCGATGCTGGCGACTCAGATCCTGCTCAACAATCTGCTCTACGACGTGTCGGAGATCGGCATCCCGTTCGACTCCGTTGGATCCTCGGACATGGCGAAGCCGCAGCGCTGGCGGATTCAGAATGTGGCGCGGTTCGCCGCGGTCATGGGGCCGCTGTCCTCGGTCTTCGACTTCATCACCTTCGCGGTGCTCTTGCTGGTGTTCCACGCCAGCCCGGAGGTTTTCCGCGCCGGCTGGTTCGTGGAGTCCATCGCCACCCAGACGCTGGTGATATTCGTGATCCGCACCCTCAAGCGGCCTTGGCGGGACTTGCCCAATCCGGTGCTGACGGCCTCGACCCTCGGCGCGCTCGCTGTCGCCTTGCTGATTCCCTATTCGCCGCTCGGGACCTGGTTCGGGTTCCAGACGCCTTCCGCCGGCTTGACCGCTACGCTGGCGGCCATCGTGATCGTGTACTTGGTCTGCGCCGAAGTCTTCAAACCACTTGCGACGATTGACTCGGCTTCCACGCGTCAGCCAGCAAGCGGGGGCGAGACGTTGGAGGTCCAGGCGGCCGCGCCGGGCTAGAGCACGATGCGATCAGGCGGAATCGCCTGATCGTTGAATCGTGCTCTATATCCAAAAGCTTGAGCGCGTTCTGATCGCAAAACCGGGTCCACTTTTGCGGAACGCGCTCTAGACACCCTATCAGGAACGCCTACGGCCCCATCAATTCTGTTCAGAGGCGCATGAGGATGGGGTGAGCGATCGTTGTCGCCTGGGCTGCAACAAGCGGACCGGGCTTCCTTGGCGGAGAGGTTGAGCCGGGCGCTTGGCCGATGGCGCGGATGCGCGGCGGCAATCGGCGGCCCTGGCTCCCCGGGCAGGACTCGAACCTGCGACAAGTCGGTTAACAGCCGACTGCTCTACCAACTGAGCTACCGGGGATCAGCGGGGCTGAAGGAGGCGGGCTATACGATGCGTCGCCGGCGCGATCAAGCCTGCCGGCGCGAGTCGGAAAAAGAGCCCGGCGCAAGCGCCGGGCTTTGTTGAGTTTTCATGGTGGGGTGTCTTCCAAGAAGACCGGTTTAGGCTGCCCTGGTATGGTTAATCATGGGTTAACATCATCCCGGCCCGCGAACAGCCGCGACGGTTTCTATCGGCGGGACTAGAAAATGGGCGGTTGCGGCCCGGGCGGCTTGGCCCGATGTCGTGACGGCGACACGCACGAATATCGACGCCCCGCCGCCCGATGGAGGACTCCGCCCGATGAGACACGCCACCGCATCCCTGGCCGCCGCCCTGGCTCTCGCCGGCCCGGCCTTCGCCCAGACGCCCGCCTCGCACGATCCCGCCGCGGTCAGACCGGGCGTCTACGCGGTCGAGCCCCGCCATACGCGCGTGCTGTTCGCGGTCTCACACCTGGACTTCACCACCTATTACGGCGACTTCACCGGCGTGTCGGGCCGGCTCGAGCTGAACCCGGCCGCGCCGGCCATGAGCCGGGTTTCGATCTCGATCCCGACCGCCTCGGTCTCGACCACCAACGCGGTGCTCGACGGCGAGTTGAAGAGCGCCGACTGGCTGGACGCGGCGACCTATCCGACGATCACCTTCACCTCGACCAAGGTCGAACCCACCGGCCCCGCCAACGCGAAGATCACCGGCGATCTGACCATCCACGGCGTCACCCACCCGGTCACGCTCGACGCCAAGTTCAACGCGGCCGGGGTCAACCCGCTGGACCGCAAATATACGGTCGGGTTCGACGCGACCGCCCACATCAACCGCGGCGACTACCAGGTGAAGAAATACGCGCCGATGGTGGGCGACCGGCTCGATGTGACGATCAGCGCGGCGTTCGAAAAGGCCGACTGACGCCTTGGCGATGGCGCGGCCCGCTCCATGCCGGCTGGACCCGGACCCGCGAATATGGCGCAATGGCGGCATGAACGCCGAACTGATCACCACCAGCCTGGAGCTGGTCGCCGAACGCTGCGACGATCCGACCGCCCTGGTCTACCAGCGCCTGTTCGCCCGCGAGCCGGAGATGGAGGCCCTGTTCGTCCGCGACACCGACGCCTCGGTCCGCGGCCAGATGCTCTACCAGGTGATCGAGACCATGCTGGACTTCATCGGCCGGCGGCATTTCGCGGTCGGCATGATCCGCTCCGAGGTGGTCAATCACGAGAACCTGGGCGTGCCGCCGCGGGTGTTCGCTTCGTTCTTCGCCACGGTGATGGAGAGCTTCCGCGACATTCTGGGGCCGGACTGGACGCCGCCGATCGACGCCGCCTGGGCCGACCTGCTGGCCGCGCTGCAGGCCGAGGCCGCGCCGAGCCCGGGTTGAGCCCGATCAAGGGCGCGTTCCGGCGACGGTTCTAGCTTAGCCAAGCCTGGCCGCGGGGGTCAGGCGCGTTGTTCGCGCGCGCCCCGGCTCTGTCGGGCGGCCCGCGGGAGACCGGCGTGGTTCTGGACGCCCATGCTTTCGAGGTGCGAGGCCTCACCAAGGTCTACCGAACCGCCGCGGGCGACGTGCACGCGCTGAGGGGGGTGGATCTGGACATTCGCCGGGGCGAGACGCTGGTGCTTCTGGGCCCGTCCGGCTCGGGCAAGTCGACCCTGCTCAATATCCTGGGCGGCCTCGATCGGGCCAGCGGCGGGCGGGTGATGTTCCACGGGCGCGACCTGATCCAGGCTTCCGACAATGAGCTCACCCAGTACCGGCGCCGTTCGGTGGGCTTCATCTTCCAGTTCTTCAACCTCTCGCCCAGCTTGACCGCGCGCGAGAACGTCGAGCTGATCACCGAGATCGCCGACGAGCCGATGGACCCGGCCGAGGCCTTGGCGCTGGTCGGCCTGGCCGCGCGGATGGATCATTTCCCGGCCGAACTCTCTGGCGGCGAGCAGCAGCGGGTCGCTGTCGCCCGGGCCATCGCCAAGCGGCCGGAAATCCTGTTCTGCGACGAGCCGACGGGCTCGCTCGACAGCGAGAATGGGGTTCGCGCGCTCCAGGCGATCGTGGACGTGACCGCCGAGGTCGGGGCGACGACGATGATCGTCACCCATAACGCCGTGGTGGCCGACATCGCCGACCGGATCATCGAGTTCTCCGACGGCGCGGTGGCCGAGCTGCGGGACAATCCGACCAAGCGCGCGCCCAGCGCGCTGTCCTGGTGAGCGGGATGCGCGCCCTCGATCGCAAGCTGTTGCGCGACCTGGCGCGGATGCGCCTGCAGGCCGCCGCGATCGCGCTCCTGATCGCCTGCGGCGTCTCGGTGGCGGTGATGGCGTTTTCGGCGCAGGAGGCCCTGGTGGCCGCCCAGAGCGGCTACTACGCGCGCACCCGGTTCGCCGACGTCTTCGCCACAGCCACCCGCGCGCCGCTCGCGGTGGTGCGCGCGCTGGAAGCCGTCGACGGCGTGGTCGCGGTGGACGCGCGGGCGATGAAGACCGGACTGATGCGGGTTCCCGGCCTGGTGCGCCCGGCCTCGGCCAGGCTCATCGCCCTGCCGGACGACGAGCGGGCGGCGCTGAACCGGCTCGTGCTGATCCAGGGCCGTCTGCCGGACCCCAACCGTACGGACGAAGCGGTCGCGCTGAAGACCTTTCTGGACGCGGCCCATGTCCGCCTCGGCGAGCGTCTGACCATGGTGATCGACGGACGCGAGATGAGCTTCACCATCGTCGGCTCGGCCCTGTCGCCGGAATTCGTCTATGTGCCGGGACCCGGCTCGATGATGCCGGACGACGCTCACCAGGGCGTCTTCTGGGCGCCGCGGCTGACGGTCGGCAAGGCGACGGGCCTGGACGGCGCTTTCAGCATGGTCTCGCTCAAGCTGGCGCCGGGCGCCAGGCCGCCCGCGGTGCTGACCGCCGTCGACCGGGCGCTCGCGCCCTATGGCGGGACCATCGCGGTCGGGCGCGCCGACCAGATCTCCAACAAGTTCCAGGACGAGCGCATCACCCGCTTCGGCATCATCGCCTGGGTGATCCCACCGGTGTTCCTGGCCGTGGCGGCTGGCCTGGTGCACATGGTGTTCGGCCGGATGGTCGAGGCCGAGCGCGACCAGATCGGGCTTCTGAAAGCCTTCGGCTATAGCGACCTGCAGGTCGGCGCGATCTATCTGAAGATGGCGGCGTTGATCGGCCTGATCGGTTCGGCCGCGGGTGGGGTCCTGGGCGGCTGGATGGGCGGGGCGGTGACGCGGATGCTCGCGCAATACATGCGGTTTCCGAGGCTGGAGATGCGATTTTCCTGGATCGCCCTGGCGGTCGCGGCGGCCTTCTCGGTCGGGGCGGCGCTCGCCGGATCGCTGCTGGCGGTTCGCCGGGCGGCGCGCCTCAGTCCGGCCGTGGCCATGCAGCCGCCGGCCCCGACCATGTTCCGCAAGGGGCTGGTCGAGCGGCTGGCGGTCTGGCCCTGGCTCGACCAGCCGACCCGCATGATCGTGCGCGGCCTGGAGCGGTTTCCGGCGCGGGCCGGGTTGACGCTGGCGGGGCTGAGCGTGAGCCTGTCGCTGCTGGTGGGCACGCAATTCATGTTCGGCAGCCTCGATGCGATCGTCGACCAAGCCTATTTCAAGGCCCGCCATTGGACCGACGTGATCGGCTTTTCGGAAAACCGAGATGCGCGCGCGGCGGCCGAGGCGGCGAGGCTGCCGGGCGTCATCGCCGCCGAACCGATGCGCATCGCTCCTGTTCGGTTCAGGGCGCACGGGCGCGAGGAGAAGGCCGCCGTCACCGGCGTCGACCCCGACGCGCGGCTGGCGCTGGCTCTGGACGATGCGGGCCGGCCGATTCCGCTGAAGGGCCGCGGGGTGATCCTCTCGGGATCGCTGGCGCTGCGGCTCGGCGTGCGACCGGGCGATCTGGTCGAAGTCGAGATCACCGAAGGCCGCCGCCCGCGGGTGGTCCTGCCGGTCACGGCCCTGGCCCAGGATTACGCCGGGCTTTCGGCCTTCATCGCCCGAGACGCCTTGAACCGGCTGATGGGCGACGGGGACGTGGCCTCCGGCGCAAGCCTGCTCACCGCCGCCGACCAGCGCCCGGCCTTCTATCGCGCGATCGAGCGCGCGCCGATGATCGCGGCCGCGGCCTCGCGCGCCGACACCGTCGCCGCCTTCCGCACCACGGTGGCGCAGGCCGTCAACGTCGAAATGGGCTTCTTCCTCGGTTTCGCCGGCGCCATCGCCTTCGGGGTCGCCTACAACGTCAGCCGCATCGCGCTGGTCGACCGGGCGCGCGATCTGGCCACGCTTCGGGTGTTGGGCTTCGACCAACTGGAGTGCGCCTATATCCTTTTGGGCGAGATCCTGTTTCTCGCTCTGCTGGCGACGCCGCTGGGCGTCTTGGGCGGCATTGGACTGGCCAAGGCCCTGGTCGTGGCCTTCTCGCGCCAGGAGATGCAATTTCCCTTCATCATCACCGCCCGCGGCTATGGGATGGCGTTCGCCGCCTACCTCGCGGCCGTGCTCGCGGCCGTGGCGCTGGTCGGGCGGCGCATATGGTCGCTTGATCTGGTGACGGCGTTGAAGACACGGGAGTGATCATGGCCCGCAAACTTCAGGTCCGCGGCTATGTCATCTCGGGGCTGGCGATCGCCGCCGCCGGCCTGCTCGTCTTCCTGTTCGCGCCCCGGCCGCTGGAGGTCGAGGCGGCGGCGGTGCGGCGCGGTCCGATCGCCGAGGCGGTTACCGACCAGGGCGTGGCGCGGGTCCGGCAGGCCTATGTGGTCTCCGCGCCGGTCGCCGGGCGGGTGGAGCGGCTTCCGCTCGAGGTCGGCGACCGCGTCGTCGCCGGCGTGACCGTGGTGGCGCGGCTGCGCTCGATGGCGCCCAGCTTTCTGGATCCGCGCGCCCGCGCCCAGGCGTTGGCGGCGCTGGCCTCGGCCCAGGCCCAGCGTGAGCGGCTGAACGCCGAAGCCGTGCGCGCCGCCGGCGCGCTCGCCCGCCTCGGCCCGCTGGCTCAGCAGGGCATGGTCTCGCGCCAGTCGCTGGACGACGCCCAGGCGGCGGCGGATGCGGCCAAGAACGCCGTGCGCGCGGCCGAGGCCGACGTGAACGCCCGGCGCGCCGACCTGGCCTCCGTCCAATCCGGCCTGACCGGACCCCAGGCCGCCGGTTCGGAGGTGATCGCCATCACCTCGCCGGCGTCGGGCGTGGTCACCCACCTGTTGCAGCAGAGCGAACGCTCGATGGAGGCCGGATCGCCCCTGATCGAGATCGGCGACACCCAGGGGCTGGAGGCCCAGATCGAGTTCCTGTCGCAGGACGCGGTGAAGATCCGGCCCGGCCAGCGCGCCGAGATCTACAATTGGGGTGGTCCCGGCATGATCCCCGCCCAAGTGCGCCGCATCGAGCCGCAGGGGTTCACCAAGGTCTCGGCCCTGGGCGTCGAGGAGCAGCGCACCCTGGTGATGCTGCAGTTCACCGGGCCGCCGGCGGGCTGGGCGGGCCTCGAGCCCGGCTATCGGGTCTGGGGTCGGGTCTATCTGCGCGAGACGCCGTCGGCCGTCGTCGCGCCGCTGGGGGCGCTGGTGCGCGACCGCGGCGGCTGGGCGGTGTTCCGGATCGAACGGGGCCGGGCGCGGCTTCGGCCGGTGCGGGTCGGGGCGCTGAGCGACCACGACGCCGAAATCCTCTCCGGCGCCGCGCCGGGCGATGTGCTGGTGGACTACCCCTCGGACCAGGTCAGGGACGGCGCCAGGGTCCGATCAAAGCCCGGTGACTAGAGCACGATGCGATCAGGCGGAATCGCCTGATCGTTGAATCGTGCTCTAAATTCAAAAGCTTGAGCGCGTTCTGGTCGCAAAACCGGGTCCACTTTTGCGGAACGCGCTCTAGGTTGGCGGCCGCGAGGTTTATTGGGTCAGGCGCGGGTAGATCCGCGTGGCGATGATCACCAGGACGGCGATGCAAAGCCCGAGCGCCGCCAGGTCGAGCGGCAGGCCGAACTGGCTGTGGCCGCTGGTCAGCATCTGGCTGCGCAGCGCGTCCACCTCGTAGCTGAGCGGATTGACCCGCGCGATCGCCTTCAGCCAGGGCGGCATCATGGCGATGGGATAGATGGCGTTGCTGGCGAAGAAGATCGGCATGGTCAGGAACTGGCCGATGCCCATGAACCGCTCCCGCGTCTTCACGATGCAGGCGATGATCAGGGAGAAGGTCGAAAACAGCGCCGAAGCCATGACGATCAGCACCCCCACCATGGCGATGTGAGTCGGCCGGAAGCTCAGGCCAACCCCCATCAACGCCGAACAGACATAGATCACGACGGCCTGGCTGAGACCCCGCACGCTCGAGGCCAGGGCCTTGCCGATCACCAGGGCGCTGCGCGGCGCGGGACTGACCATGTAGCGGTGCAGCACGCCCAGGTCGCGCTCCCAGATCGCCGACAGGCCAAAGAAGATGGCCACGAACAGCACGCTCTGGGCCAGGATGCCCGGCGCCAGGAAATCGAGGTACGAGCCGCCGACGTCGAGGCCCCGCACATGCGCCATCACCTGGCCGAACAGCAGGAGCCAGAGGATCGGCTGGACCGCGCGGCTGAACAACTCGACCGGATCGTGGCGCAGCTTGGTGACCTCGGCGGCGGCCACGGCGTGGACCTGGGTCAGATAGTTCCGCGCCTGATCGAAGCGGGATCGGGGGGCGGTCCGGGAGAGCGGGGAGTCGGCGGTCATCGAGGCTTGCCTTCCGCGCCGATGCGAACCCCGGTGAGTTCGGTGAATACGTCGTCCAGCGTCGCGTTCCCGCCCAGTCGCGCCTTCAGCTCGGCCGGCGTGCCGAGAGCCGCCAGCTTGCCGTTCGAGATCAGGGCCAGCCGGTCGCAGACCTCTTCGGCTTCGTCCATGTAGTGGGTGGAGAACACCACGGCCGCGCCGATCTCCCGACGCAGGGCCTGAACGTGCGCCCAGACCGCGCGTCGCCCGCCGGGATCGAGGCCCAAGGTCGGCTCGTCCAAGAACAGGACCGCCGGTCTGTGCAGGGTGCTCTGAGCAATCTCCAGCCGGCGCGCCATCCCGCCAGAATAGGTCCCCACCAGCCGGTCTTTGGCCTCGGTCAGGCCCATCATCTCCAGAGCCGCCGCCACCTTGCGCGCGCGCTCGGCCGCGGGGATCAGATAGAGCCGGGCCGAGAGCAGCATGTTCTCATAGCCGGTCAGTTCGCCGTCGGCCGACAGCACCTGGGGCACGTAGCCGATGTGGCCGCGAACCTTCTGCGGCGCCTTGACCACGTCGAAGCCGGCGACGATCGCCTGTCCCGAAGTGGGCGCCAGCATGGTGGTGAACATCTTCATCAAGGTGCTCTTGCCCGCGCCGTTGGGGCCGATCAGCGCGAACACCTCGCCGGCGGCGATGGTCAGCGAGACCTGGTCGACGGCGAGCACGGGACCGAACCTGCGGGTCAACTCGCGCGCCTCGACGATGGGATCGGATGCCGCGGCCATTTCGTCGGCGTGCGTCACCAGGTCAGAAGAGTCCATATGGAATCGGGATGGCTGGGGCGAGACGGCGGCGCAAGATGCGGCGCGGGCGGGTCCGATCGAGCGTCGGCCGGTGTCTACGTACTCTTACGTAAGGCGTTTATCCGAATTTTCGAGCGCGCCGGAGGGGCCTACCCATAGCGACAACGAGCCAAGAGCCTGGAGTTCGTCCGATGCACGCCGAGCTTTCCATCCAGACCGCCCCCGCCGCCTTGCGCCAGATCAATCCCGAGCCCGCGCGGCCCGCGCCGGGCGCCCAGTCCGGCATGACCGCCGACGCCCTGGGCGTGGACGGGGTGCGGATGGCCTACGCCCGCAACGAGGAGATCTTCGGCGAGGGCGAGCCGGTCTCCTGCGTCTATCGCGTGCTGAAAGGCGTGGCGCGCACCTACCGCATCCTCAGCGACGGCCGCCGCCAGGTCGCCGAATTCTTCCTGCCGGGCGACGTGTTCGGCCTGGAGGCTGGCGAGGACCACCGCACCTCCGCCGAGGCGGTGGTCGACTGCGAGGTGGTCGCGATCCGGCGCGGCCAGTTGGCCGAGCGGGCCATGGCCGACAGCCCGACCGGCCACAAGCTCTGGTCACTGACCCTGCACCAACTGCGCCGCAGCGAGGAGCACATGCTGGTGCTCGGGCGCAAGAACGCCTGCGAGCGCCTGGCCTGGTTCCTGATCGACATGTCCGAGCGCATCCCCGCGCCCGACCGGGTCGAGCTGCCGATGTCGCGCCAGGACATCGCCGACTACCTCGGCCTGACCATCGAAACGGTCTCGCGCACCATGACCCAACTGCAGGACGACGCCCTGATCGCGCTGCCGAGCTGCCGTCAGGTCGTCCTGCGCGACCGCGAGGGGCTCATGGACCTCGCCGCCTGAGGCTCGGCCTCCGCGCGAGCGGCGAGGGTGAATCGTCGCGAAGGCCAACGCCCGCGCGACCCTGACGGCGAGCAGGCTTCCATGACCAAGCGCGTGAATTGGAGGGCGATGGGGCTCGCGGCCGCGGCGGTGCTCGTCCTCGCTGGCGCGGGCGGCTATTGGATCGCCCATCGCTCTGGGCCGACGCGATACGCGACCGCGCCGGTCACTCGGGGCGACGTGACCACCACCATCACCGCCAGCGGAACCGTCAATCCTGTGGTCACGGTGCAGGTGGGAACCTACGTCTCGGGCACGATCATTTCCCTGACCTGCGACTACAACACCCGTGTCCGCGAGGGTCAGCTCTGCGCGAAGATCGATCCGGCGCCCTATCAGATCGTCATGGATCAAGATCAGGCCGACCTGGCGGTCGCCAAGGCCCAGCTCGTCAAGGACCAGGCCAACCTCGTCTACACCCGGCTCGCGAGCGAGCGCGCCGCGCTTCTGTTCAAGCAGGACTCCGGCTCACGCGACGCCGCCGACGCCGCGCTGAACGCCTATGATCAGGCGACGGCCCAGGTGCGCCTCGACGCGGCCACCATCGAACAGAAGGCCGCGGCGCTGAAGGCCGCCCAGATCAATCTGAATTACACCAACATCGTCTCGCCGGTGAACGGCACGGTGGTGACGCGCGACGTCACCGCCGGTCAGACCGTCGCCGCGAGCCTTCAGACGCCGACGCTGTTCCTGATCGCCACCGACCTGACCAAGATGCAGGTCGACACCAACGTCAGCGAGTCCGACATCGCCGGCGCCGCGGAAGGCGCTGGCGCCAGCTTCACGGTGGACGCTTTCCCCAACCAAAGCTTCCAAGGGACCGTGGCCCAGGTCCGACAATCGCCAATCAGCGTGCAGAACGTGATCACCTATGACGCCGTGATCACCGTCGCCAATCCAAACCTGCTGCTCAAGCCTGGGATGACGGCGACGGCCAAGATCGTCAAAGCCCAATCCCGGAACGTGCTTCGCGTGCCCTCCCAGGCGCTGAGGTTCACGCCCTCCGGCGCCGCCAAGCCGTCCGCCGCCAAGTCGGTCGGCGCCGGCCGGAGCGGGCGACGGGCGGTCTGGGTGCAGCGGGACGGCAAGCTGGTCCGGGTCCGGGTCACCGTCGGGCTCGACGACGACAGCTTCGCCGAGATCAAATCCGGCGACCTGAAGCTTGGAGACCAGGTCGTTGTCTCCGAGGCCGAGTCGGGCAGAGCGGGCAAGGCTCCGGCGGCGACCACCCCGTCGCTGCGCTTCTAGAGCGGGATGTGAAAAAGTGGATACCGGTTTTTCACGTCAATCCCGCTCTAAACTTTTAGAATTGATCACGTTTTATGATTTTGGATTGATTCAATCCAAAATCATCGTGATCTAGCCGGGACGCGCGGCATGGCCGAAGCCGTCGTCGACATCACCAGTCTCACCCGAACCTTCCGGCTGGGCGACAGCGAAGTTCTGGCGCTGCGCGGCGTGGATTTGCGCATCGATCGCGGCGAGTTCGTCGCCATCATGGGATCGTCCGGGTCGGGCAAGTCGACGCTGATGAACATCATCGGCTGCCTCGACAGTCCGACCAGCGGCGGCTTCGCCTTCGAGGGCCGCGAGGTCGCGCGCCTGACCGAGACCCAGCTGGCGGACATCCGCAGCCGGCGGATCGGCTTCGTTTTTCAGAGCTTCAACCTGTTGCCGCGCACCAGCGCGCTGGAGAACGTGGTCCTGCCGCTGCTCTACGGGCCCGCGGCGCAACTCAGCTCGGCCGAACGGGCCGCGCGGGGCCGCGACGGACTGGCGGGCGTCGGCCTGGCTGATCGCGCGCGCAATACGCCCAGCCAGCTTTCCGGCGGACAGCAGCAGCGCGTCGCCCTGGCCCGCGCGCTGATCAACCAGCCCGCGGTGCTCTTGGCCGACGAGCCGACCGGCAACCTCGACACCCGCACTTCGCACGAGATCATGGAGATCATCCGCAAACTCAACCGCGAACAGCGCGTGACGGTGATCGTGGTGACCCACGAACGCGACATCGCCGCCTATGCGGATCGGGTGATCGTGATGCGCGACGGGCAGATTGTCTCGGACGAGCATCAGACCGCGGTCGAGGCTCCAGCGTCAGCGCCAGCGCGGTCCAGCCCGGCCGAGGCGCCCGCCGCGGGGCCGGCCATCCCGCCGGCCGACGGCTCGGCCCTTCGCCTGGCCTTCCTGTCGATGATCGCCCAGGCCTCGCTGCAGGCCCTGGCGCGCAACAAGCTGCGGTCGGCCCTGACCATGCTGGGCGTATTCATTGGAGTGGCCGCGCTGATCGCCATGGTCGCCGTGGGGGACGGCGCGAGCGCGGCGGTGAAGAAGCAGCTCGAGAGCCTGGGCACCAACATGGTCGTCGTCCAGCCGGGGGCCACGACCGCCGGCGGCGTTCGCGCCGGGGCGGGCAGCGCCTCGACCCTGACCGTGATCGACGCCGAGACCATCCAGCGTGACGACCCGGCCGTCGAACAGGTCAGCTACCTCGCGCGCCAGTCCGGCCAGGTGGAGTACGGCGACCAGAACTGGACCACGGTGATCCAGGGCGTGACGCCGAGCTATCTGGGCATCGTCAGTTGGCGGATCGCCGAGGGCGCCGCCATGACCGAGCAGGAAAACGACGCGGCCGACACGGTCTGCCTGATCGGCCAGACCGTCTACCAGAACCTGTTCGGGCCGGGCGAGGATCCCGTCGGCGCGGTGATCCTGGTCAAGGGCGTGCCGATGCGGGTGATCGGTCTGCTCGCCGCCAAAGGCCAGACCGGCTATGGGCAGGATCAGGACGATCTGGTGATGATCCCGTTCAACACCGCCGAGCGCAAGGTTCTGGGCGTCGCCGCGCCGCAATCGTCCCAGAACCAGGTGAGCGCCAACTATCCGCCGGCGCCGAACGCCCTGGGCATCAACCCGCGCATGACCGGCTACGTCAACAGCATCTATGTCCAGGCGGGCGCCGCCGACCTGGTGACGAGCGCCATCGATCAGGTGACCCGCACGCTCGCGCGGCGTCACCATATCCAGAACGGCCAGCTCAACGACTTCAGCGTCCGCAACCTCAGCCAGATCGCCGAGGCTCAGGCGGGCTCGAGCCAGGTGATGGCCGCGCTGCTGGCCATGGTCGCCTCGATCTCGCTGCTCGTCGGCGGCATCGGGATCATGAACATCCTTCTGGTGTCCGTCACCGAGCGGACCCGCGAGATCGGCATCCGCATGGCGATCGGCGCGCGCCGGCTGCAGGTGCTGCTGCAGTTCCTGGTCGAAGCGGTCCTTCTCAGCGTGACTGGCGGGGCGGCCGGAATCGTGGTCGGCGTGCTGGTGTCCTTCGCCATTTCGGCCGTGGCCCACTGGCCGATCCAGGTTTCGCCGCCCGCGATCCTGGGCGGCTTCGTCTTCTCGGCGGCGGTGGGAATCTTCTTCGGCTACTATCCGGCCCGCAAGGCCGCGAACCTCAACCCGATCGATGCGCTGCGCTACGAGTAGGCGCGCGAATTGACCCGGCTCAAGGCGAGCCGCGCCGCGGGGCGCGAGCATCCGCCCAAGACACTCGGAGCATCACCATGACCGCACACCTGAAGATCCAATTCGTCGTCGTGGACAGCTCGCGCGCGCGGTGGGTCAGCCGCTCCGAAACCGCCGACGATTTCGTCACCGGCAAGGAGCTCCACGCCGAGCCCCTGATAACCGGCGATCCGCAAGGCGTGGTCTTTGAAGCCTCGTCGGGGCAGCGCTTCAATGTCCAGGAAGGCGACGAAGCCGCGAAGAAGCACCACGCAGTGTTCGCCCGCCAGGTCGCGGATGCGCTCAACGCCCAGGCCGCCGCCGGCGCCTTCGAGCGCCTGGCGCTGGTGGCTCCGACCCGCACCCTCGGCGTGATCACCGAGCACCTGAACACCGCGGCCAAGGCCAAGCTGGTCAACACCCTGGCCAAGGACCTGACCAAGACGCCGGATCACGAGCTTGGGCGGTGGCTCCGTCCCCTGGAGTTGGGCTGAGGGTGGGCTTGAACGGATCGCGCCGACATGCCGACGCCTCAGCAGCCTGACCCCTCCGGCAAGCCCGACGATCACAAGGGCCACCTGACCATCGGCTATGTGATCGGCGCGATCCTGGTGATCCTGCTGTTCCAGTGGATCGCCGTCGTCATGGTCGACGTTCAGACCATCCCCTACAGCCAGTTTGACGCCATGGTCGCCAAGGGCCAGGTCGGCGAGGTCACCGTCGGCCTCAACACCATCGAAGGCGTCTCCAAGGACGGTAAGACCCGGTTCGTCACCAACCGCGTCGATCCGGCGCTGGCCCAGACGCTGACGGCCAGGGGCGTGGTGGTGAAGGGCCAACCCTCGGGCGGGCTGTTGGCGACACTGCTGTCGTGGATCGCGCCGTTTTTCGTGTTCTACCTGGTCTGGGTGTTCATGCTGCGCCGCGCGGGCGGCGCCGGACTGGGCGGGTTGATGAGCGTCGGCAAATCCGGCGCGCGGGTCTATGCGGAGACCGACGTCAAGGTGACCTTCGCCGACGTCGCCGGCGTTGACGAGGCCAAGTTCGAGCTGCAGGAGGTGGTGGCCTTCCTGAAGGATCCGACCACCTTCGGCCGGCTGGGGGCGCGCGTGCCCAAGGGCATCCTGCTGGTCGGCCCGCCGGGGACCGGCAAGACCCTGCTGGCGCGCGCGGTGGCGGGCGAGGCGGGGGTCGCCTTCTTCTCGATCACCGGATCGGCCTTCGTCGAGATGTTCGTCGGCGTCGGGGCCGCGCGGGTGCGCGACCTGTTTGACCAGGCGCGCAAGGCCGCGCCCTGCATCATCTTCATCGACGAGCTCGACGCCCTGGGCCGCAGCCGCAGCGGCGCCATGATCGGCGGGCTGGACGAAAAGGAGCAGACCCTCAACCAGCTCCTGGCCGAACTCGACGGTTTCGATCCGAGCACGGGCGTCATCCTGCTGGCCGCGACCAATCGTCCGGAGATCCTCGATCCGGCGCTGCTCAGGGCCGGCCGCTTCGATCGCCAGGTGCTGGTCGACCGGCCCGACCACAAGGGACGGCTGCAGATCCTCAATGTGCATGCGCGCAAGGTGACCCTGGATCCAGGCCTGGACCTCGACCAGGTGGCCGGCATGACCACCGGCTTCACCGGCGCGGACCTGGCCAATCTGGTCAACGAGGCGGCGATCGCCGCCACCCGCCGCCGGGCCGACGCGGTGGGGCTCGACGACTTCACCGTGGCGATCGAGCGCATCGTCGCGGGGCTGGAGAAGAAGAGCCGCGTGCTGAGCAAGGACGAGCGCCGGCGGGTGGCCTACCACGAGATGGGTCATGCCCTGGTGGCGGCCAGCCTGCCGGGGGTCGATCCGGTGCAGAAGGTCTCGATCATTCCGCGCGGGGTCGGCGCGCTCGGCTACACCATGCAGCGACCGACCGAGGACCGGTTCCTGCTGGCGCGCAGCGACCTGGAAAAGCGCGTCGCCGTGCTCCTGGGCGGGCGCGCCGCCGAGGCCATGATCTTCGACGGCGACGTCTCGACCGGAGCCGCCGACGACCTGCAGCGGGCCACCGAGATCGCCGTGGAAATGGTGACCCGCCACGGCATGGACCCGACGGTCGGCCAGCGGGTCTATGCGCCCCAGCCGCAGCCTTTCCTGGGCGGGCCGCAGGATCGCTACGTGACCGCCGCCGAGACCACCGCGCGGGAGATCGACGTGGCCGTGCGCGACATCGTCGCCCAAGGCGAAAAAAGGGCGCTGGACATCCTCGCGACGCTGCGTTCGGAACTCGACGCCGGCGTGGGGCTGTTGTTGACCAGGGAGACGCTGACCGCCGAGGAATTTCCCGCCCTGCGGCCGACGCCGGGGACGCCAAGGCAAACCGTGGCGCACCCCTCCGCCTGACCGCGCCGTTCGGGCCCGATCGTTGAGCCAAATCAAAGGCCCAGGCGCGTGTTTCGGCTATGAAATCACCATGACGTCCGAAGGAAGCCACCGGTTGATCGCCATTGTCGAGGATGACGAAGACGTGTTGAACGCGTTGCAGTTCGCGCTCGAAGCGGACGGCTACGCCGTCTGCGCGTTCCTGGACGCCGCCCAGGCGCTCGACAGCCCGAACATCGATCGCGCCGATTGCCTGGTGATCGACTATGGCCTGCCGGGCATGGATGGCGTCGAGCTGATGAAGGCGCTTCGGAGCCGCCAGGTCGCCTGTCCCGCGATCATCATCACCGGCAATCCGACCCCGCGCTGCCGCCGGGAAGCCGATGCGGTCGGCGCGCCGGTGCTGGAAAAACCGCTGATGGCCCACGCCCTGGCGCGCCAGATCGAGGCGGCGCTGAGCCCCGCGGTCTAGGAGTCCGACTCCGATTCCGACGCTCGGCGCCGACGGCGTTGGGCCGGGTGGGGTGGACGCCGGCTCGCCGAACCGCGGGCCGACGACTGATCAAGCAACACGTTTTTCGGATGTAGATCGAGAGTCACGGGGACAACGGCGGCGCCCGGATGACGGACGGAAGATGATGTGAAGTTGACGCCCACGGCAATAATTGTTGCCCTTTCCTGCTTGCCAGTTTCAGCGCACAGCCTCTCGGCCATTTGCACTTATAGAAAGTCTGTCGCCGCTGAAGCGCGCGTTCTAAGCCCCCAAAGTTGGCGAGACCTCCACAGGCTCTTTACCAAATACGCACCTTGCGATGACGGCGAACAGGCGGCGAGGCGTCGATGAGGCGCCAAGCGTTGGTTTTCGACCACGAACGGCGCCGCGCTCCGAGCCTCCTCAGTGCGCGTCGAGGTAGGCTTCTATCGAATGGCCGAACTGGGACAGGGCGTCCTCCAGATAGTCGCTGACCAGGGGGATCTCGGCGACGTAGCGGGGCGTGCGCGCCCGGCCGACGTCACGGGCGGCCTCCCGGGCCTCGGCCCATTCCTCGATCGAGAAATCCCCGCGCCCCAGCCAGATCAGCGCGATCAGATCGAGCTGTTCGTCGTCGTTCAGGTCGCTGATGGCCGAGACCAGTTCGTCATAGGTCGCATCGTCCGGTCCGGCCTCGAGCACATCGACATTGTTGTCGTCACTGGGGCTGGAGGAGGATTCGGGATCGGTCTCCTCGACCTTGGCGTCGAACTCGCGCGCCTTCATCACGATCGGAAATACCGCGTCGGGGCCGAGGGTCAGGTCCGGCAGGGTTTTGGGTTCGGTGTCGATCATCTCGCGCTCCCTTGCCACCCGAGCATGGGCGGCCGCGAGCGAGCCGCCTTGATCCGCGTCAAGCCTCGCTCCAGTTGATCGCGATCAAAGGCCCGGGCGGGCGATCGGCGCAGCATCGCGCTCTCAGCCAAGCCGAGCACGCCCATGGCCGGCGCAGACTACATCCGTTGGTTTGAAGACCTCGGCGCCGACGACGTCGCCCTGGTGGGCGGCAAGACGGCCTCGCTCGGCGAGCTCCGCGGCGCGTTGTCGCAGGCCGGCGTCGCCGTGCCGCCGGGCTTCGCGATCACCGCCCAGGCCTATCGCGACGCCCTGACCGAGGCGGACGCCTGGGGTGAGCTGCATCGGCTGCTGGACGGACTGGACAAGACCGACGTCGCGCGCCTGGCCGAGCGGGCCGCCGCGGCGCGAGCGATCGTCTATGACGCCACCGGCGGGGCGGCGCTCCGCCGCCAGATCACGGCGGCCTATCGGGCGCTGAAGGCGACCTGCGGCAAGGGACTGTCGGTCGCGGTGCGCAGCTCGGCGACCGCCGAGGATCTGCCCGAGGCCAGTTTCGCCGGCCAGCACGAGAGCTTCCTCAACGTGCGCGGCGAGGCGGGCCTGATCGAGGCCTGCCGGCGGTGCTTCGCCTCGATCTTCACCGAGCGGGCCATCGGCTATCGGCTCGACAACGGCTTTGACCATTTCAAGGTCGCCCTGTCGGTGGCGGTGATGAAGATGGCCCGCGCCGACCTCGGCGCCAGCGGGGTGATCTTCACCCTCGACACCGAAACCGGGTTCCGCGACGTGGTCTTCGTCACCGGCGGCTATGGCCTGGGCGAGAACATCGTCCAGGGCGCGATCGATCCGGACGAGTTCCACGTGCACAAGCCGACCTATCGCCAGGGCTTCCGGGCGGTGCTGCGCCGGCGGCTGGGCGGCAAGCAGCTTCGGATGGTCTATGCGAAGGGCGACAAAGGCGGCGGCGAGCGCAACACGCCGACCTCGCGGGCGGAACAGGCGCGGTTCTGCCTGACCGACGCGGAGGTCCTGACCCTGGCCGGCCATGCGATCGCCATCGAGGACCACTACTCGGCCCGGGCCGGCCATCCCACCCCGATGGACATCGAGTGGGCCAAGGACGGCCAGGACGGGCGGCTCTACATCGTCCAGGCGCGGCCGGAGACGGTGGCCTCGCGCCGCGCGGCCACGAGCCTTCAGACCTATGCGATCAAGGGCGTCGGGCCGGTCCTGGTCATGGGCCGGGCGGTCGGCGAGAAGATCGCCGGCGGGATCGCCCGCGTCGTGGCCTCGCCCGACGACTTGGCGGCCTTCCGGCCTGGCGAGATCCTGGTGGCCGAGACCACCACGCCCGACTGGCAACCGGTGATGAAGACCGCCGCGGCCATCGTCACCGACAGAGGCGGACGCACCTGCCACGCGGCGATCGTGGCGCGCGAGCTGGGCGTGCCGGCGGTGGTCGGGACGGGCGATGCGACGGCGAAGCTGAAGACCGGCGCGCGGCTGACGGTGTCCTGCGCCGAGGGCGATGTCGGGCGGGTCTATGAGGGAGACATTCCGTTCGAAGCCACGACCATTGCGCTGGACGATCTGCCCCGGCCGAAGACCGAGGTGATGGTCAACCTGGGCGATCCCGATCTCGCCTTCCGCACCGCCCTCCTGCCCAGCGCGGGCGTCGGCCTGGCGCGCATGGAGTTCATCATCCAGGAGCATATCGGCATTCATCCGATGGCGCTGGTCGAGCCAACCAAGGTCACGTCGGCGAAGGCCAGGGCGACGATCGCGCGCGCGACCCGGGGCTATCCGCACCCAACGGACTTCTTTGTCGAGCGGCTCTCGGAAGGGGTGGGGACGATCGCCGCGGCCTTCTATCCCCGCCCGGTGATCGTCCGCCTTTCCGATTTCAAGACCAACGAATACGCCGGCTTGATCGGCGGCGCGGGCTTCGAGCCCAAGGAAGCCAACCCGATGCTGGGCTTCCGCGGGGCCTCGCGCTACGACCATCCGGCCTATGCGGCGGGCTTCGCCCTGGAATGCGCGGCCCTGAGGCGCGTGCGCGAAGAGATGGGCCTGACCAATCTGAAGGTCATGGCGCCCTTCGTGCGCCGCGAGGACGAGGCCCGCCGGGTGATCGCGGCCCTGGCGCGCAACGGCCTGACGCGCGGCGAAGGCGGGCTCGAGGTGCTGGTCATGTGCGAGATCCCCAACAACGTGATCCGCATCGACGCCTTCGCCGAGCTGTTCGACGGCTTTTCCATCGGCTCCAACGACCTGACCCAGCTGACCCTCGGCGTTGATCGCGACTCCGAGATCGTGGCCTTCGATTTCGACGAGCGCGATCCGGGCGTGATGGAGATGCTGCGCCTGGCGGTCACCGGGGCCCGGCGCAACGGCCGCCATGTGGGCATCTGCGGCGAGGCGCCGGCGAACTATCCCGAGATCGCCGCGGCCCTGGTCGGCTGGGGCATCGACTCGATCAGCGTCAATCCGTCCAGCCTGATCGGGGCGCTGAAGGTCATCGCCGCCGCCGAACGCTCCGGGCTCTCGGCGGCGTAATAGCGGGCGGGAGGGGAGCCGTCTCAGTCGAAATCCACCGCGCCCAGCAGCATGCCGATCCGGCCGTCGCCCCACATCGGCAGCAGCAGGCGCGAATAGGCGCGGGTGGGGGCGGGGCCCGCCGCGGCGGCCTGGCTGTGGCAGGTGGGGGCGGCGGCCTCGACCGTGGCGCTGGCCTGCGAGCGGAGGAACTCGAACGGCCAGCCCAGTTCCGCCTGATCGATGAACATCCCCGCCAGGCGCGCGCCGCCCAGCGCGCCGCCGATGGCGCCGAAGCGGAAACGCTCCGGCTGGTCGAACACGTCGATGAGGAACAGCCGGTCGGACAGCTCG
The DNA here is from genome assembly GCA_963706385.1 of uncultured Alphaproteobacteria bacterium. Lineage (GTDB taxonomy): Bacteria > Pseudomonadota > Alphaproteobacteria > Caulobacterales > Caulobacteraceae > Poindextera. The sequence goes on from OY970153.1 coordinate 170,456, forward strand.
GGCAGGTCCGACAGCTTGGCGTCGTCCCAGAATGGCATGTCGGCCGCGCCGCGCAGCAGGCCCTTCCAATAGTCGCGGACCCGGACGAGATCGGCGGGCAGGCGCCGGGGCAGGGGGTAGGGGTGCTTCATCGGGGCGTCCGCATGGGCTTTGACGGGTTGCAAACTACGCTAGGCGGCTTTCCGGAGCGAGGGCTTTGACCTTGCTCAAGGCCGGCGGCGGCCAACTCCGCTCAGATGCGACCTCGAAGAGCGAGCGCGCATGAGCGGCGTCGTCACCCTGACCATGAACCCGGCGATCGATCTTTCGACCTCGGTCGATCGGGTCGAACCGGTGCGCAAGCTGCGCTGCGGGCCGGGCCGGCGCGATCCGGGCGGCGGCGGGATCAATGTGGCGCGCGTCGCCACCCGACTGGGCTGCGCGGTCAAGGCGGTCTATCCGGCCGGGGGCGAGGTCGGCCGGCTGCTCGATCGTCTGGTCGCGGCGGAAGGCGTCGCCAGCCTGATGGTTCCGATCCTCGGCGAGACGCGCGAGGACGTCACGGTGTTCGACCAATCCCGGGGCGAGCAGTTCAGGTTCGTGCTGCCCGGGCCCCGCCTCGACGAGCCCGAGTGGCTGGCCTGCCTGGAGGCGCTGCGCGCGGTGGGTCCCAAACCCGCATACGTCTGCGCCAGCGGCAGCCTGCCGCCGGGCGCGCCGGACGACTTCTACGCCCGGGTGGCGGAGATCGCCGCGGGCTGGGGCGCGAAGTTCCTGCTCGACACCTCCGGCGCGGCGCTGAAGGCGGCGCTCGAGGCGCGGGTGCATCTGATCAAGCCGAACCTTCGCGAGCTGCGCGAGCTGACCGGCGCGCCGCTTCGCGATCAGGCGTCGATGATCGCCGCCTGCCGCGGCCTGATCGCCCGGGGCTCGCCCGAACTGGTGGCCCTGACCCTCGGCGCCGACGGCGCCCTGCTGGTCAGCGCCACACAGGCCTGGCGGGCGCCGGCGCTGGCGATCAGGCCGGTCAGCACCATCGGCGCCGGCGACAGCTTCCTGGGCGCCATGATCTGGGCCCTGGCGTCGAACCAGCCCCTGGACGAGGCCTTCCGCCATGCCGTGGCCGCCGGCTCGGCCGCCCTCTTGGCGCCGGGCGCCGAGCTGTGCCGGGCCGCCGACGTGCGCCGCCTGGCGGGCGAGGTTGCGATCGAGGCGGCGCTCTGATCCGAGCGGAGCCGTTTGGAGCCTGGCGGGGGTGACGCCGCCCAAAGCGGTCGCCGCGTCATCCTTAAGATAATAGGCGGAATTCGTAATCAGAGTTCGTAACCAGTCGGAAACTTATTTCGGTCAAACGTGGCGCAGGAAAACAAATTTCTAATCTGACGTTCCCTCCGTCTCTCGCAAGAACGACGAAGTCGAGCGTCAGGTTTCCAACCAGGATGGTTGCATGTCGATCTCGGCCCTTTCGCCAGCGCAGATTGCGCTGCAGCCCGCGAGCGTGTTTGCAGGGCTTTCGACGACCGACCTCACGGCGCTAAACTCTTCCCAGATCGCCGCGATCAGCACCAGCGGCATCGCGGCGCTCAGCACGACCGACATCGCCGCCCTGGCGACGACCGAACTGGCCGGGCTGACGGCAAAGCAGATTCCCTACATTTCCAGCGCGGTCGTGTTCAACGCGACCCAGCTTGGCGTGTTCACCGGCGCCCAACTCGACGGCTTGAGCACCACCCAGGTTTCCGGCCTGACCACCACCGCTGTCGCCGCGTTGAGTTCAACTCAGGTTGGCGACTTCACCACGACCCAGATCGCCGCTTTCAGCACCACGGACCTCACCAACCTGGCGGCCACGCAGCTGGTCGGCCTGACCGCGGCCCAGGTGGGCGCCCTGACCACCACCCAGGTCAACGACCTGACCACCGCCGAGGTGCAGGGGTTCAACGCCACCCAGGTGAAGGGCCTGGCGGCCTATCAGCTGCAATCCCTGACCACGACGACGGCGGGCGAGCTGACCTCGACGCAGCTCGGCGTGCTGAGCGGAGCGCAGCTCGACGCGCTGAACACCACCAACGTCACCGGCCTGACCACCACCCAGCTGTCGGGCCTGAGCTCGGCCCAGGTCGGCTCCCTGACCACCACCCAGGCCGGCAACCTGACGACGACCCAGCTCAACGCCCTGACCACCACCCAGGTCGGCGGCTTGACCGCGACCCAGGTCGGTAATCTGACCACCACCCAGGTCAACGACCTGTCGACCGCCAACCTGCAGGCGCTGAGCGCGGCCGAGGTGAAGGGTCTGACCACGACCCAGGCGGCGGCGCTGACCACGACGACGGCGGGCGAGCTGACCTCGACGCAGCTCGGGGCGCTGAGCGGGGCGCAGCTCGACGCGCTGAGCACGACCAACGTCACCGGCCTGACCACCACCCAGCTGTCGGGCCTGAGCTCGGCCCAGGTCGGTGAGCTGACCACCACCCAGGTCGCCAACCTGACCACCACCCAGCTCAACGGGCTGACCACCACCCAGATCAAGGGTCTGACCTCGACCCAGGTCGGCAATCTGACCACCACCCAGGTCAACGACCTGTCGACCGCCAATCTGCAGGCGCTGAGCACGACCGAGGTGAAGGGTCTGACCACGACCCAGGCGGCGGCGCTGACCACGACGACGGTGGGCGAGTTGACCTCGACCCAGCTCGGGGCGCTGAGCGGAGCGCAGCTTGACGCGCTGAGCACCACCAACGTCACCGGCCTGACCACCACCCAGCAGTCCGGGCTGAGCGCGACCCAGGTCGGTCAGCTGACCACGGACCAGGTCAACGATCTGACCACCGCCAACCTGCAGGCGCTGAGCGCCACCCAGGTGAGGGGTCTGACCACGGTGCAAGCCGCGGCGCTGACCACGACCACGGCGGGCGAGCTGACCTCGACGCAGATCGGGGCGCTGATCGACACCCAACTTGACGCGCTGAGCACGACCAACGTCACCGGCCTGACCACCACCCAGCTGTCGGGCCTGAGTTCGACCCAGGTCGGTCAGCTGACCACGGTCGAAGTCGGCAACCTGACGACGACCCAGCTCAACGCCCTGACCACCACCCAGGTCGGCGGCTTGACCGCGACCCAGGTCGGCAATCTGACGACGACCCAGGTCAACGACCTGTCGACCGCCAACCTGCAGGCGCTGAGCGCGGCCGAGGTGAAGGGTCTGACCACGACCCAGGCGGCGGCGCTGACCACGACGACGGCGGGCGAGCTGACCTCGACCCAGCTTGGGGCGCTGAGCGGGGCGCAGCTCGACGCGCTGAGCACCACCAATGTCACCGGCCTGACCACCACCCAGCTGTCGGGCCTGAGCTCGGCCCAGGTCGGCTCCCTGACCACCACCCAGGTCGCCAACCTGACCACCACCCAGCTCAACGCCCTGACCACCACCCAGATCAAGGGCCTGACCTCGACCCAGGTCGGCAATCTGACGACGACCCAGGTCAACGACCTGTCGATCGCCAACCTGCAGGCGCTGAGCGCGGCCGAGGTGAAGGGTCTGACCACGACCCAGGCGGCGGCGCTGACCACGACGACGGCGGGCGAGTTGACCTCGACCCAGCTCGGGGCGCTGAGCGGAGCGCAGCTTGACGCGCTGAGCACCACCAACGTCACCGGCCTGACCACCACCCAGCAGTCCGGGCTGAGCTCGGCCCAGGTCGGTCAGCTGACCACGGACCAGGTCAACGATCTGACCACCGCCAACCTGCAGGCGCTGAGCGCCACCGATGTGAAGGGTCTGACCACGACCCAACTGGCGGCGCTGAGCACGACGACGGCGGGCGAGCTGACCTCGACGCAGCTTGGGGCGCTGAGCGGGGCGCAGCTCGACGCGCTGAGCACGACCAACGTCACCGGCCTGACCACCACCCAGCTGTCGGGCCTGAGCTCGGCCCAGGTCGGTGAGCTGACCACCACCCAGGTCGCCAACCTGACCACCACCCAGCTCAACGCCCTGACCACCACCCAGGTCGGCGGCTTGACCGCGACCCAGGTCGGTAATCTGACCACCACCCAGGTCAACGACCTGTCGACCGCCAACCTGCAGGCGCTGAGCGCGGCCGAGGTGAAGGGTCTGACCACGACCCAGGCGGCGGCGCTGACCACGACGACGGCGGGCGAGCTGACCTCGACGCAGCTCGGGGCGCTGAGCGGGGCGCAGCTCGACGCGCTGAGCACCACCAACGTCACCGGCCTGACCACCACCCAGCTGTCGGGCCTGAGCTCGGCCCAGGTCGGTGAGCTGACCACCACCCAGGTCGCCAACCTGACCACCACCCAGCTCAACGGGCTGACCACCACCCAGATCAAGGGCCTGACCTCGACCCAGGTGGGCAATCTGACCACCACCCAGGTCAACGACCTGTCGACCGCCAACCTGCAGGCGCTGAGCACGACCGAAGTCAAGGGTCTGACCACCACCCAGGCGGCGGCGCTGACCACGACGACGGCGGGCGAGCTGACCTCGACGCAGCTCGGAGCGCTGAGCGGAGCGCAGCTCGACGCGCTGAGCACCACCAACGTCACCGGCCTGACCGCCACCCAGCAGTCCGGGCTGAGCGCGACCCAGGTCGGTCAGCTGACCACGGACCAGGTCAACGATCTGACCACCGCCAACCTGCAGGCGCTGAGCGCCACCGATGTGAAGGGTCTGACCACGACGCAGGCGGCGGCGCTGACCACGACGACGGCGGGCGAGCTGACCTCGACGCAGCTTGGGGCGCTGAGCGGGGCGCAGCTCGACGCGCTGAACACCACCAACGTCACCGGCCTGACCACCACCCAGCTGTCGGGCCTGAGCTCGGCCCAGGTCGGCGCCCTGACCACCACCCAGGTCAGCAACCTGACGACGACCCAGCTCAACGCCCTGACCACCACCCAGGTCGGCGGTCTGACCTCGACCCAGGTCGGTAATCTGACGGCGACCCAGGTCAACGACCTGTCGACCGCCAACCTGCAGGCGCTGAGCGCGGCCGAGGTGAAGGGTCTGACCACGACCCAGGCGGCGGCGCTGACCACGACGACGGCGGGCGAACTGACCTCGACGCAGCTCGGGGCGCTGAGCGGGGCGCAGCTTGACGCGCTGAGCACCACCAATGTCACCGGCCTGACCACCACCCAGCTGTCCGGCCTGAGCTCGGCCCAGGTCGGTGAGCTGACCACCACCCAGGTCGCCAACCTGACCACCACCCAGCTCAACGGGCTGACCACCACCCAGATCAAGGGCCTGACCTCGACCCAGGTGGGCAATCTGACCACCACCCAGGTCAACGACCTGTCGACCGCCAACCTGCAGGCGCTGAGCACGACCGAAGTCAAGGGTCTGACCACCACCCAGGCGGCGGCGCTGACCACGACGACGGCGGGCGAGCTGACCTCGACGCAGCTCGGAGCGCTGAGCGGAGCGCAGCTCGACGCGCTGAGCACCACCAACGTCACCGGCCTGACCGCCACCCAGCAGTCCGGGCTGAGCGCGACCCAGGTCGGTCAGCTGACCACGGACCAGGTCAACGATCTGACCACCGCCAACCTGCAGGCGCTGAGCGCCACCGATGTGAAGGGTCTGACCACGACCCAACTGGCGGCGCTGACCACGACGACGGCGGGCGAGCTGACCTCGACGCAGCTTGGGGCGCTGAGCGGGGCGCAGCTCGACGCGCTGAACACCACCAACGTCACCGGCCTGACCACCACCCAGCTGTCGGGCCTGAGCTCGGCCCAGGTCGGCGCCCTGACCACCACCCAGGTCAGCAACCTGACGACGACCCAGCTCAACGCCCTGACCACCACCCAGGTCGGCGGTCTGACCTCGACCCAGGTCGGTAATCTGACGGCGACCCAGGTCAACGACCTGTCGACCGCCAACCTGCAGGCGCTGAGCGCGGCCGAGGTGAAGGGTCTGACCACGACCCAGGCGGCGGCGCTGACCACGACGACGGCGGGCGAACTGACCTCGACGCAGCTCGGGGCGCTGAGCGGGGCGCAGCTCGACGCGCTGAGCACCACCAATGTCACCGGCCTGACCACCACCCAGCTGTCCGGCCTGAGCTCGGCCCAGGTCGGTGAGCTGACCACCACCCAGGTCGCCAACCTGACCACCACCCAGCTCAACGGCCTGACCACCACCCAGATCAAGGGCCTGACCTCGACCCAGGTCGGTAATCTGACGGCGACCCAGGTCAACGACCTGTCGACCGCCAACCTGCAGGCGCTGAGCACGACCGAAGTCAAGGGTCTGACCACCACCCAGGCGGCGGCGCTGACCACGACGACGGTGGGCGAGTTGACCTCGACGCAGCTCGGGGCGCTGAGCGGGGCGCAGCTCGACGCGCTGAGCACCACCAACGTCACCGGCCTGACCGCCACCCAGCAGTCCGGGCTGAGCGCGACCCAGGTCGGTCAGCTGACCACGGACCAGGTCAACGACCTGACCACCGCCAACCTGCAGGCGCTGAGCGCCACTCAGGCCAAGGGTCTGACCACGACCCAGGTGGCGGCGCTGTCGACGACCCAGATCGGCAATCTCACCACCACGGAGATTTCCGGGCTGACCACCACTCAGGCCGATGCTCTGACCACCACCAACATCACCGCGATGACCACGACCCAGGCCAACAGCCTGACGTCGACCCAGGTGCAGACCTTCACCCCGGCTCAGGTCACCGCCTATCTGGCCGCCTCAACCTAGAGACGGCCAGAGCCGCCCCGCCCCGCGGGCGGCAATTGGTCAACGCCCTAGAGCGTGCCATGCTTGGCGGGCCGAATCAGCCGAAGACCGCGCCTCGATGACGATGTCGGCCGATGGCGGGGGCTCGCGCGGACGACGCGGCCGCGCCTGAACGCCAGGACAGAGAAAAAATGCCGGAAGATACGTTTCTGTCCGCGGTGCAGGACATCACGGCGGGAAAATGCAGCCTGGTGGAGCTGATCGGCGCCGCGGCCGCGCTCAAGGCGGCCAGCCAGATCAAGCTGGCCGAACAGCTCTACAAGGTGTGGATAGGGTTCAACCGCTCCGATCCTCAGCTGTACGTGGCCTATTTCAATTGTTCGAGCCTGCAAACCGAACTGGGCGACCTCGCGGCGGCGCAGGATTCGTTGAAGCAGGCGCTGGCGATCAATCCGAACTTCTATCCGGCCTATATCAACCTCGGCGGCCTCTTGGAGCGCACCGGCGCCACGGACCCGGCGCTGGCGCAGTGGCAATCGGTGACGACCCGGCTCGCGTCGGTCACCGGCTCGGCGATCGAACACAAGCTCACCGCGATCAAGCAGATCGGCCGGGTGATGATCGACCACCATCGTTCGGCGGCGGCCGAGGCCTGGCTGCGTCAGGCGCTGGACATCGCGCCGAACCAGCGGGACGTGCTCGAGCAGTTCGTCGCCTTGCGCATGGCCCAGTGCGAATGGCCGGTGATCGAACCGTGGGAGCGGGTCACGCGAAACGTGTTGATGACCGGCATCAGTCCGTTGTCGATGTCGGCCTATACGGACGACCCCCTGCTGCAACTGGCCACGGCGAAGCGCTATGTCGAGGTCGCGATCGACGACAGGCCCGACGCTCCCGACGCGGATCGGCGGGACGCCCCGATCGACCTGACCGGCCGGCGCCTGCGCGTCGGCTATGTCTCGTCGGATCTGCGCGAACACGCCGTCGGCTACCTGATGGCCGAGCTGTTCGAGCTGCACGACAAGGCCGCGGTGGAGGTGTTCGCCTACTATTGCGGCCAGGGTCCGCAAGGCGATCTGAGCGCCCGCATCCGAACGGCGGCCGAGCATTGGGTCGACATCAACGGCATGGATGACGCCGCCGCGGCCCGCCAGATCGCCGCCGATGGGATCGATATACTGGTGGACGTCAACGGCCTGACGCGCCACGCCCGCACGGGGGTGTTCGCCCGTCGGCCGGCGCCGATCCAGGTCAACTGGCTGGGCTATCCCGGCACGATGGGCAGTCCATATCATCAGTATATCATCGCCGACGACTGGATTATCCCGCCGGAATCCGAGATTTATTACTCGGAAAAAGTTGTCCGTCTGCCCTGCTACCAGCCGAACGACCGCAAGCGGGCGGTCGTGGCGCAAGCGCCGAGTCGCGCCGATGTCGGCCTGCCGGACGAGGCCTTCGTGTATTGCTGCTTCAACGGGGCCCAGAAGTTCAGCAAATTCACCTTCGACCGCTGGCTGGAGATCTTGCGGCGCGCGCCGAACAGCGTGCTGTGGCTGCTGGAGGGCGAGGCGGACATCAACGCCCGCCTGGTCGGCTACGCGGAGGCCGGCGGCGTGGCGCGCGAGCGCCTGATCTTCGCGCCCAAGCAGGTCAACGCCTACCACCTGGCGCGCTATCGGCTGGCCGACCTGTTCCTTGACACCTCGCCCTATGGCGCCCACACCACCGCCTCGGACGCGCTGTGGATGGGAGTTCCGGTCCTGACCCTGACCGGCCGCGGGTTCGCGGCGCGGGTGTGCGGCAGCCTGGTCCGGGCGGCGGGGCTTCCGGAGCTGATCTGCGAAAGCGGGGAGGAGTACGTCGAGCGCGCCGTGGCGCTGGCGTCGAACAAGGCCGACGTCGAGGCCTTGAAAGCCAAGCTGGAACAGAACCGGGACCGGTGCGTGCTGTTCGACTTGGAAAGATTGGTCGAGAGCCTGGAAGGCCTCTACCGGGGCATGTGCGCGGACTATCAGGCCGGCAACATCCCGCGGCCGGATCTGAGAAACCTCGAGACCTACCTGGCGGTCGGCGCCGAAGCGGATCACGAGGCGCGGGAGATGCGCGCCGTCCCGGACTATCACGGCTGGTATCGCGAGCGGCTGGAGGCGCGGCGCCGGAGCCGGCCGATTCCGCCGGACGCGCGGCTGTTGACCGAGGACCCCGCCGCCTCGGTCGCCCGGCGAGGGGCCAAGCGCCGGAGCTAGACCGGGGCGTCCGCGCTCAGCAACTGGTCGAAATAGGCGATGGTCTTGCGCAGCCCTTCCTCCAGCGGGGTGACCGGCTCCCAGTCCAGGACTTGTTTGGCCTGCTCGATATTCGGCTGGCGCTGGCGCGGATCGTCCTGGGGCAGGGGGCGGGCCACGATCCTGGACTTCGATCCGGTCAGCTCGATGACCATTTCGGCCAGCTGGCGGATGGTGAATTCGCGCGGATTGCCCAGATTGATCGGCCCGGTGACCTCGTCGTCGGTGGCCATCAGCCGGATGAAGGCCTCGACCAGGTCGTCGACATAGCAGAACGAGCGGGTCTGGGCGCCGTCGCCATAGACGGTGATGTCCTCGTCCCGCAGCGCCTGCATGATGAAGTTCGACACCACCCGCCCGTCGTTGGGGTGCATGCGCGGGCCGTAGGTGTTGAAGATTCGGGCCACCTTGATCCGCAGCCGGTGCTGGCGCCAGTAGTCGAAGAACAGCGTCTCGGCGCAGCGCTTGCCCTCGTCGTAGCAGGAGCGCGGCCCGATCGGATTGACGTTGCCCCAGTAGTCCTCGGTCTGCGGGTGGACGGCCGGGTCGCCATAGATTTCGGAGGTCGAGGCCTGGAAGATCTTGGCCCGCACCCGCTTGGCCAGGCCCAGCATGTTGATCGCCCCGTGGACGCTGGTCTTGGTGGTCTGGACCGGGTCGAACTGGTAGTGGATCGGGCTGGCGGGGCAGGCCAGGTTGTAGATCTGGTCGACCTCGACGAAGAGCGGGAAGGTCACGTCGTGGCGCATCAGCTCGAACCGCGGGCTGTCCAGCAGCGCCTCCACGTTGCGCCGCCGGCCGGTATAGAAATTGTCCACGCACAGCACGTCGTGACCCGCGGCCACCAGCCGTTCGCACAGGTGCGAGCCGAGAAAGCCGGCGCCGCCGGTGACCATGATGCGGGTCTGTTCAAGCATCGGCGCGCGCTCCCTCTGGGGACCGGGCGGAATCCGGATGTCTCGCCCATGCCTGGTTAGCCTGAGTCCCGCCCGCGGCGTCGATGGAATGTTCGCGGCCTACGGCTCGAACGAGGAGCCGGCGAAGGCGCGCCCTCGCGATCTCGCCATTTGACACCGTCGCGATTTGTCGCGCAGGGTTTCGCCGTCGAAATGCGATGGGAGGTTGCAATGAAGACCTTGCTCGGACTTGTGACGATCGCGGTGTTGCTGGGAGCGGCCTCGCGGGGGCAGGCGCATGGACCCGGCGGGGTCGGCGGCGCGCGCCCTTCGTTCATCCCCACCACGACGATTCCGCCGGGCGCCGTCGTGGGACCCCAGACGCTGCCGCACGGCGGTTCGCTGATCAACAACGGCACGATCAATGGCGGGGCGAGCACCGGCGTGACGGCCCTGGGCCCGGCGCCGGTGACCATCACCAACAACGGGGTGATCACATCGAGCACCCAGGGCGTGTCCACCTCCGGAAACACCTCCAGCACGATCACCAACGCCGGAACGATCGCGGTCCAGGCCGCGGGCGCCGCGGCGGCCGGAATCAGCCAGACCGTCGGCCCCTGAGCGGAGGTTTCCGGCGATAGATTGATGGGTGACTTTGATGGGTGACGGGTGCTCCTGTCCCCGCATTCGCGCTTGGCGCTGTCACGCCGACCTGGCCTGATCGGCGCGCGCGGCCAGCAGAGCCGGCCGCGCCGGGTCGATCTCGATGGCTCTGCCGCTGCGGCTCGATTCGACGCTCTGGGCGGAGGCCCGTTTGACCGCATGCGTGGCCGCCCAAGTCCGCAGTTGCTCGATCTCTTCGCGCCGGAGCTTGGCGATCAGCACCAGGTTGCCGGCGACCGCTTCCAAATCCGCCATCGACAGACAGGGAGTCCCGCCCTGCTCGCGGGCTCGATTAAAGCTCACGATCAAGGCCTCGTTGATCCAGGCCTCGATTTCCGCGCCGGTCATCGACACGCCGGGCCCATGCGTATACGGGCCGGACAAGGTTGTCAGACGATCGAGGTCGAATGCATCCGGGTCTTTCTTGGCTTGACGCAGGTGTATCTCGATGATCGCGCGCCGCTCGGCGTCGGTGGGCAAATCGACGAAGAACACCTCGTCAAAACGCCCCTTGCGCAACAGTTCGGGCGGCAGCAGGGAAATCTCGTTGGCTGTCGCGAAGACGAAGACGGATTTCTTCTTCTCTTCGAGCCAGGTCAGAAAACTGCCGAGCACACGAAGCGAAACGCCGCTGTCCCCGATATGATCGCCATTGCGCGGTAGGGCCTTCTCGATTTCATCGACCCAGACCACGCAGGGCGCGACCGCTTCGCATGTGGCGATGGCGTGACGCATGTGCTCTTCCGAAGAGCCCACCAGCGAGGAATAGATCTTGCCGACATCGAAGCGGATGAGGGGCAGACGCCAGGAAGCCGCCACGCATTTCGCCGCCAGAGACTTCCCGCAGCCGGGCACCCCCGTGAGCAACACGCCTTTGGGCACATGGACGCCAAAACTTTGCGCGGCGGGGGTGAGGGACGCGCTATGGACATCAAGCCAGCGCTTGAGCTCGTCGAGCCCACCGATGTCGGCTAATGAAAGGCCGTGTGTGTCATAGTAGTCCAGTATGCCGCTCTGGCGGATAATCTGACGCTTTTGCGCGACAATCCATTCGACGTCCGAATAGTCGAGACGGCCGTCCGAGACGATGGCCTTGGCCAGGGCATTCTCGATCTCGACCATGGTGAGGCCGAGCGAGGCGTCGACGAGCGCTTCCACGAGCTGGCGCGGATCGCCGACCGCCCCGAACTTGATGTCGTGAATCTTCTTCACGAAATCGCCAATGAACGCCGCGATTTCGTGACGGTCCGGCATCGGAAAGTCGATAACGGTGACTTCCTTCTCGAGTTCTATGGGTACGCCCGCCGATGGCGAAAGGATAAGACAGCTCGCGTTGTATCCCTTGGTTCGAATACTCACCGCCAGGTCGCGCAAGCGGCGTCGATAGAGCGGGCTCGCCTGCGGAAGATTGAGATAGGGGAGCGGGTCAAGCAATATAAAGACCGCGTTCCTATGTTGCTCGGCCAGCTTTTCCATATAGTCGAGCGCGGCGGCGAGATCGTTCAGGTCCGAGGATTGCGCGGGCTGACGGTGCTGGTTGTATTCCACGATCCCGCGGCTCGTGCTCCAGACAAATAGCGCCTTTTTGCGTTCGCCGCAGAGTTCGGAGATCGCCGCGATGGCGCGATCCTCCTCATGCGTGACAATGTGGATCAGCGGATAATGCGCGCGCAGCAGCTCGTCGAGCTCATGAATGAAGGCCTGTCGCGCGTTTTGCGCGGAATCGATCATGTCCGATGTCCTTGCCGACGACGCGGGCGCCGAGTCTGTCCCGGTTCACAGAACTTCAACCCATGGATTATGCGCCGATAGGTTTAAGGAAGGCTTGTGAGTCCCCTTTGGCGAGCGCCACTGTCACCTTGTCGATGGGCAAGCGCGCGACGAGCGCCTGAACGCGGAGGTCTTCGCCACCATGGCCGAAGCCCGCGCCGTGATCGAACGGTGGCGGCTCGACCACAGCACGCCGTTCATCAGCGTGCGCCTGGCGGCGGCTTCGGGGAACGGTGACAGGGAACGGTGACAGGTTATCCTGTCACCGTCTGCTCGTGCGCCGGATTCCGGATTCCGTGGATCCAGCGACAGCATCTCAAACCGAAGCCGGCCCGCTCACGACCACCGTCATCCCCTTGGAGGCCTGGCCCGGAATCGAACCGGGGTGCGCGGATTTGCAGTCCGCTGCGTAACCACTCCGCCACCAGGCCACCGCGCGGGGAGGGGCCTTGGCCGGCCCGCGGGAGGGCGATGGCTAGCATGAAGCCGCCGCGCCGGGCAATGGTGGGCCGGCCGCATTGCCTTGGCGCTGAGAGCCGCCCTATAAGCGGCGGCGAAGCAACCTGAACTGCCCCTGGGACCGCCCTCGCGGTCGCTCCGGGGCGGCAGCCCGCCGAGGCCGTCATGACGATCGATTTCGACGCCGCGCGCCAGATCATGGTCGACAGCCAGGTGCGCGCCAACGACGTGCCCGACCTGACCATCCAGCACGCCATGCGCCGGGTGGCGCGCGAGCGCTTCGTTCCCGAGGGCAAGGGCTTTCTGGCCTATGCCGACGCCGAGGTCGAATATGCGCCGGGCCGCTGGCTCTTGCGCCCGCGCGACGTGGCCAAGGCGCTGCAGGCGCTGAGGCCGCGCGCCGGCGAGCGCGCCCTGGCGATCGCCGCGCCCTATGCGGGCGCGGTGCTGGAGGCGATGGGGCTGAGCCTCACCCGCCACGACGCCGGCGATCTGAAGCGCCCGCCGGCGGGGGTCTTCGACGTGATCGTCTGCGAGGGCGCGGTCGCCGCCGTTCCGCCGGCCTGGCTTTCGGCCCTGGCCCTCGGCGGGCGGCTGGCGGTGGTGGTGCGCGAGGGGCCGGTGGGCCGGCTGCGGCTCTATCTGCGATCCGAGGCCGACCTCGGCTGGCGCGAGGCGTTCGACGCCACCCCGCCGTTCCTGGCCGGCTTCGAGCCCGAGACCCGCTTCGCCTTCTGAAATTCGTCGCGCGCGCGTCCGGCGGACGCGAAAGACGAATGAGCCGTCGAACGGAAATTGCAGGAACGCGCAACCGCGCTTAGGCTGTCCGAATCGATCCTTCAGCTCTCCGACGATGGCCCGCCGATGTCCGAATCGAACGCCGTGGAACCCACCATGGAGGAAATCCTGGCCTCCATCCGGCGGATCATTTCCGAGGACGAGGACCCGGCCAAGGCCGGGGCCGCCCTGCCGATTCCCGAAGACGAGTCCGCGCCGGCCGCCGCCGCGCCCGCGCCCGCGCCCCAGCCGGAAGCAGAGGCGGATGACGACGTGCTCGAACTGACCGAGCGCGCGCATGAGCCGGGCGAAGCGGTCGCGCGGGTGGGCGATCTGGATGTCTATCCCGCCGAGCCGCTCTCCCCGATGCCCGACGGCGAGCCGCTGGTCAGCGCACCGGTGGCGGCCGAGGCGGGCGCCGTGTTTGGCAACCTGGCCCACCGCGTCGCCCTACCCAAGGAGGGCCGCACGCTGGAGGACTTGGTCCGCGAGATGCTGAACCCCCTGCTCAAGGCCTGGCTGGACCAGCACCTGCCGGCCATCGTCCAGACCAAGGTGGAAGAGGAAGTCGAGCGTATCGCGCGCCGCCACGGGGGCTGAGCGGGCGAGCCGAGGACAGGCGTAAGTCAATCCTTGCTTCTGTCTGAGTCCCTGGCCCTTTCGCCGGGCGGGGCGGGGATATAGATCACCGCCATGCTCGACAAGACCTTCGATCCCAAGACCGTCGAACCGCGGCTCTATGCGCGCTGGGAAGCCGCCGGCGCGTTCTCGCCCGACCGCGCGCTGGCGGGCGATGCGGACGCCGAGACGTTCTCGATCGTCATCCCGCCGCCGAACATCACCGGCTCGCTGCACATCGGCCACGCGCTGAACAACACCTTGCAGGACGTCTTGATCCGCTTCGAGCGGATGCGCGGCAAGGCGGCGCTATGGCTGCCGGGCGTCGACCACGCCGGCATCGCCACCCAGATGGTGGTCGAGCGCCAGATGGCCGACGAGGGCAACATCTCGCGCCGCGACCTGGGACGCGAGGCCTTCGTCGAGCGGATCTGGCAATGGAAGGCGAAGTCCGGCGGCACGATTTCGCGGCAGCTTCGCCGGCTGGGCGCCTCCTGCGACTGGAGCCGCGAGCGCTTCACCCTGGACGAGGGGCTGTCGGCCGCCGTGCGCAAGGTGTTCGTCGCCCTGCACAAGCAGAAGCTGATCTACCGCGACAAGCGGCTGGTGAACTGGGACCCGCAGTTCCAGACCGCCATCTCGGACCTGGAGGTCGAGCAGCGGGAGGTGGACGGGCATTTCTGGCGTTTCGCCTATCCGCTGGAGGACGGCCCGGTTGACGGGATTGGCGAGATCGTCGTCGCCACCACCCGGCCGGAGACCATGCTGGGCGATGTCGCCGTGGCCGTGCACCCCTCCGACGCGCGCTATGAGCACCTGGTCGGCAAGTCCGTGCGCCTGCCGATCGTCGGCCGGCTGATCCCGATCATCGCCGACGACTACGCCGATCCGGAAAAGGGCACCGGCGCGGTCAAGATCACCCCGGCCCACGATTTCAACGACTTCATGGTCGGCAAGCGGCGCCAGCTGCCGATGATCAACATCCTCGACCCCTTCGCGCGGATCAACGACAACGCCCCCGAGGCCTATCGCGGCCTCGACCGCTTCGCGGCGCGCAAGCAGGTGGTGGCGGAATTCGAGGCCCTGGGCCTGTTGCGCGGCGTCGAGAAGACCCGCCACGCCGTCCCGCACGGCGACCGCTCCGGCGTGGTGATCGAGCCCTATCTGACCGACCAGTGGTACGTCGACGCCAAGACCCTGGCCCAGCCGGCGATCCGCGCGGTCGAGGACGGGCGCACGGTGTTCGAGCCCAAAAACTGGGAGAAGACCTACTTCGAATGGCTGCGCAACATCGAGCCCTGGTGCATTTCGCGCCAGCTCTGGTGGGGCCACCGCATCCCGGCCTGGTACGGTCCCGACGGGGCGATCTTTGTCGAGGAGACCGAGGACGCCGCCCGGGCCGCCGCGCTCCAGCACTACGGCCGCGACGAGCCGCTGGCCCAGGACGAGGACGTCCTGGACACCTGGTTCTCCTCGGCGCTGTGGCCGTTCTCGACCCTGGGCTGGCCGGACGAGACCGCCGACCTGAAACGGTTCTACCCGACCCACACCCTGGTCACCGGCTTCGACATCATCTTCTTCTGGGTCGCCCGGATGATGATGATGGGCCTGCACTTCATGGGCGAGGTCCCGTTCCGGCGGGTGTTCATCAACGCCCTGGTGCGCGACGCCGAAGGCGCCAAGATGTCCAAGTCCAAGGGCAATGTGATGGACCCGCTGGAGCTGGTCGACGCCTATGGCGCGGACGCCCTTCGCTTCACCCTGACCGCCATGTCGGGCCAGGCGCGCGACATCAAGCTTTCGACCCAGCGCATTGAAGGTTATCGAAATTTCGGCACCAAGCTGTGGAACGCGGCGCGGTTTTGCCAGGCGAACGGCTGCGCGCGCGTGGCCGGGTTCGATCCGGCCGGGGTCCAGCAGACGATCAACCGCTGGATTCGCGGCGAGACGGCGCGAACCGCGCGCGCGGTGACCGCGGCGCTTGACGCCTGCGCCTTCAACGAGGCGGCCGACGCCCTCTACCGCTTCATCTGGAACGTGGTCTGCGACTGGCACCTCGAACTGGCCAAGCCGATCCTGAACGGGGCCGACGAGGCGGCCAAGGCCGAGACCCGGGCGATGATCGCCTGGGTGCTGGACCAGTGCCTCAAGCTGCTGCACCCGGTCAGCCCGTTCATCACCGAAGAGCTGTGGCAGCGGCTGGGCGAGAGCGGCCCGGCGCGCGAGGGCCTGTTGATCACCGCGGCCTGGCCGGACTTGCCAGACAGCCACATAGACGCCGAGGCGGCGGGCGAGATCGGTTGGCTGGTCGAATTGGTCAGTGAAATCCGTTCGATAAAGGCGGAAATGAATGTTCCGCAATCGGCCCGTCCGCCCCTGACCCTCAGCGGCGCGGGCGAAGCCAGCCGCGAGCGGCTGGCGCGGCACCGCGATCTGATCCTGACGCTGGGGCGGCTGTCGTCGGCGGACGAGGCGCCGGCCGCGCCCGCCGGCGCGGTGCCGTTCGTGATCGGCGAGGCCACCGCCGCGCTGGCCATCGCCGAGTTCATCGACATCGCCGCCGAACGTGCCCGCCTGGCCAAGGAGATCGCCGCGCTGGACAGCGACATCGAGCGCACCGCCAAGAAGCTCGGCAACGCCGATTTCGTCGCCCGCGCGCCCGAGGCGGTGGTCGAGGAGAACCGCGAGCGCCTGGCCGGGGCCGAGGCGGCCAAGGCCAAGCTGAAGGCGGCGCTGACGCGGCTGCGGGCGGTGGGCTGATCCGGGCCGGCCGGTTTGCATCGCCGATCGGCTTATGCTTGTTCAAAGCCGCAGAGGCGCCCGAGCGCGCCTGAACCATCGGAGCCACGCCCATGACCGACGCCCCCGCGCAGGCCAAAACCGCCGCCTGGCCCGCCATGTCGATCGACCAGGCCCACGCCCTGCTCACCGCGCCGGGCGCGCCGTTCGAGATGGAGGAGGTGGTGGTCCGGGGGATCAGGCTGCGGAGCTGGAAGAACGCCCCGCCGTCCCTGCGCGCCGTGGTCGAGGCGGGCCGCGCGTTCGGCGAGCGGATCTTCCTGGTGCACGAGGACGAGCGGGTCAGCTTCGAGGCCTTCTTCCGCGCGGTCTCCGCCCTGGCCCACGAACTGCGCATCCAAGGGGTGGAGAAGGGCGACCGGGTCGCGATCGTCATGCGCAACCTGCCGGAATGGCCGGTGGCCTTCTATGCGGCGGCGAGCCTCGGGGCGATCGTCACCCCGCTGAACGCCTGGTGGACCGGGCCGGAGCTGGAATACGGCCTGGTCGATTCCGGGAGCAAGCTCGCCTTCGTCGACGCCGAGCGGCTGGAGCGGCTGCGCGAGCACCTGCATAACTGCCCCGACCTCAAGCGGGTGTTCGTCGCCCGCGAGCTGGAGGAGGTGAGCCACCCCGAGGTGGTCAAGCTCGAAAGCGTCATCGGCGAGCCGGCGGGCTGGGCCGCGCTGCCCGACCGGCCGCTGCCCGAGGCCCAGATCGCCCCGGACGACGACGCGACCATCTTCTACACCTCCGGCACCACCGGAAAGCCGAAGGGCGCGCTGGCCAGCCAGCGCAACATCAACTGCAACATCATGGCCAGCGGCTGCGCGGCGGCCCGCGCGTTCCTGCGGCGCGGCGAGAGCCCGCCGGCGCCCGATCCGGCCGCGCCGCAGCGCTCGACCCTGATCTCGGTGCCGTTCTTCCACGCCACCGGCTGTTTCGCGATCCTCAACCCCAGCCTGGTGGCCGGCGGCAAGCTGGTGATGATGCGCAAATGGGATCCGGTGCGGGCGTTCGAGCTGATCGAGCGCGAGAAGGTCACCTCGGCCGGCGGGGTGCCGACCATCGCCTGGCAGCTGATCGAGCATCCGCGCCGCGGCGAGTTCGACCTGTCCTCGCTGGAGAGCGTGGCCTACGGCGGCGCGCCCTCGGCCCCGGAGCTGGTGCGCAAGATCGTCGAGACCTTCCCCAAGTCCGCCGCCGGCAACGGCTGGGGCATGACCGAGACCTCGGCCACCGTCACCACCCACGGGGCGGAGGACTATCAGCACCGCCCCGACAGCTGCGGCCCGCCCGTGCCGGTCGCCGAGCTGAAGATCATGACCGTCGAGGGCGACCGCGAACTGCCGATCGGCGAGGTCGGCGAGCTGTGGTGCCGCGGCCCGCAGGTGGTCAGGGGCTATTGGAACAAGCCGGAGGCCACCGCCCAGACCTTCGTCGACGGCTGGGTCAAGACCGGCGACCTGGCGCGGCTCGACGCCGAGGGCTTCTGCTACATCATCGACCGGGCCAAGGACATGCTGATCCGGGGCGGCGAGAACATCTACTGCATCGAGGTCGAGAACGCGCTCTACGACCATCCGGCGGTGATGGACGCCGCGGTGGTGGGCATTCCGCACAAGACGCTGGGCGAGGAGCCCGGCGCGGTGGTCACGCTGAAGCCCGACGCGAAGGCCACCGAGGCCGAGCTGCGCGGCTTCGTCGCCGACCGGCTGGCGGCGTTCAAGGTGCCGGTCAAGGTGGTGTTCTGGCACGAGACCCTGCCGCGCAACGCCAACGGCAAGATCCTCAAGAACGACCTGAAGAAGATCTTCATCGAGGGGTGAGGCCGCCGCCGTGACCCAGGTGCGCGCCGACGTGCTGCTGGTCCGGCGCGGCCTGTTCGAAAGCCGGGCCAAGGCCAGGGCGGCGATCGAGGCCGGCGGGGTGGTCGCGGGCGGCGTCCCGATCGCCCGCGCCGCGCAGATGCTCGACCCCGAGGCCGAAATCCTCGCCGCGCCGGCCCACCCCTTCGTCGGCCGCGGGGCGCTGAAGCTGGATCATGCGCTGAGCCTCTGGCCCGTGCCGATCGAGGGCCGGGTGGCGCTGGACATCGGCGCCTCCACCGGCGGCTTCGCCGAGGTCTGCCTGACGCGGGGCGCGGCGCGCGTCTACGCGGTCGACGTCGGCCGCGGCCAGCTTCACCCCAGGCTCGCCGCCGATCCTCGGCTGGTCGATCTGTCCGAAACCGACGCGCGGGCCTTGACCGCCGAACTGGTCCCCGAGCCGCCGTCGCTGCTGGTCTGCGACGTCAGCTTCATCGGCCTGGCCAAGGCCCTGCCGGCGGCCCTGGCGCTGGCCGCGCCGGGCGCGGACCTGATCTGTCTGGTCAAGCCGCAGTTCGAGCTCGGCCCCGAGGCGGTGGGCAAGGGCGGGGCGGTCCGCGATCCCGCCGCCCGGCAAGCCGCGGTCGAGGCCGTCGGCGCCTGGCTCAAGGCCCAGGGCTGGACCGTGCGGGCCAGCGTCGAGAGCCCGATCCGCGGCGGCGACGGCGCGATCGAACACCTGGTCTGGGCGCGTCGGGCTTGAGAACCTTCCCCATTGGCGGAAGTGGGAAGGGCTTCGTAAGTTAGAGCGAGATGAATTCAGGTATAAATCACTATACTGATCCGCTCGTCCCGGCGAATGCCGGGATGATCGGGTGAGATACTTGAATCAACCTAAACTCAGCATGCATTAGTCCGTCACGCGCCAGTGGCCGTGGCGGTCGCGGCAGGCCTCGACCCGGTCGCGCTGGATGCTGCCGTCCGGGAAATAGACCCGGCTCTCGACCATGGCGCAGCGATGGTCGCGGTCGGCGTCGTCGTAGGGCGCATCATAGCGGTCGTCATAGGCCGGCGGCGGGCCGCTGGTCTGATTGTACTGGTTCGGATCGCAGGCCGCGGTCGCGCCGCCGACGGCGGCCCCGCCGGCCGCGCCGACCGCCCCGCCGATCAGGGCCCCGCCGGTGCGTCCGCCGCCGTGGGCGAGGTTGGAGCCCAGCACCGCGCCGCCGATGGCGCCCAGCACCCCGCCGGCCACCTCGCGATCGGTCTTATCGCGCTGGCAGGGGTTGTAGTAGGTCCCGGTCTGCTCGTCGTAGGCCGATTGCTGGGCCGAGGCGGCGCCGGGCGCGGCGACGGCGCCGGCCAGGGTCATGGCGGCGACGGCGGCGGCGAAGCTGGCCTTGCCGATGCTCGAACGCAGGCTCATCGAAACTCTCCTTCTGGGCCGGGCCGGACGCGGCGCCGGCGATTCGGCGAAGCTGATCGTCCCATCACCATGGACGGGCGAATCTGAACAAGGCTTGAGCAGGCCATTCATCTTCGTCAATTTTGCGTCACTCAAACCCCCGGCGCGGCGTGACGCTGGCCTTGGCCGGTTCGGCGACCTACACAGGCCCGGTGACCGCCTCCAACGCGCCCGCGCCGCGCACCCTGCTGATCGAGGCCATCGGCGCCCAGGGCGACGGCCTGGCCGCCGGGCCGATCTATGCGCCCCTGACCCTGCCGGGCGAGCTGGTCAGCGCCAGCGTCTCGGGCGAGCGGGCCGAGCTGGTCGAAATCCTCGAGCCCAGCCCCGATCGCGTGCCCGCGCCCTGTCCGCATTTCGGCGACTGCGGCGGCTGCGCTTTGCAGCACTGGGCCAGCGCGCCGTATCTGGCCTGGAAGGGCGAGCTGGTGCGCCAGGCGCTGGCGCGCGAGGCGATCGAGACCGAGATCGCGCCGACGCTCGCCACCCCGCCCGGTGTGCGCCGGCGGCTGGCCCTGCACGCGCGCCGCGACGGCGGCCGGGTCAGGCTCGGGTTCAAGGCGCGCCGCTCCTGGCGGCTGGTCGAGATCCACGCGTGCGAGATCGCCGAGCCGAGGCTGGTGGCGGCCCTGTCGGCGCTGAAGGCCCTGGCCGAGCCGTTTTTCCAGCATCCCAAGTCGGCGCCGAGCCTGCACGTGACCTGGACCGCCTCAGGGCTCGACGTCGACGTCACCGGGGTCGAGCGCCGGAGCGGGGGCCTTTCCGCCGACGCGCGGGTGCGGGCGGCCCGGGCCGCGGCGGTCGGCGACATCGCCCGCGTCACCCTGGCCGGCGAGCCGATCTACCAGGCGCGACCGCCGATGGTGCGCGTCGGCCCGGCCACGCTCGCCCTGCCAGCCGGCGGCTTTTTGCAGGCCTCCGCCGAGGCCGAGGCGGCGATGGGCCAGGTGGTGACGGGCGCGCTCGCCGGCGCCTCGCGGGTGGCCGACCTGTTCTGCGGGGTGGGAACCTTCAGCTTCCGCCTGGCCCAGACCGCCGCCGTCCAGGCCGCCGACGCCTCCGAGCCGGCGATCCGGGCGCTCAAGCAGGCGATCGGCTCCGCGCCCGGCCTGAAGGCGATCACCGCCGAGACGCGCGATCTGACGCGCCGGCCGCTGCTGGCGATGGAGATGAAGCGGCTGGACGCGGTGGTGTTCGACCCGCCCCGCGCCGGGGCGGCCGAACAGGCGCGCGAGATCGCCGCCTCCAAGGTCCCGCTCGCCGTCGGCGTCTCGTGCAATCCCGCCACCTTCGCCCGCGACGCGCGGATATTGGTCGACGCCGGCTTCACACTGAGCCAGGTCCACCCGATCGACCAGTTCCTCTGGTCGCCGCACGTCGAGCTGGTCGGGGTGTTTCGGCGGTAGGGATTCTTAAGTTCCACTCGCTCCGGCGCAAAAACCCTCTCCCGGCGGGAGAGGGAGGGGCCCACCGAAGGTGGGAGGGTGAGGGGCTACGGCCTTGGCAGCTTGCGTTCCGCAAGGATCGGCCTTCCGGCCCCGCGTCTTGGCCTGCGTCGCAACGATGCGCGAAAATGGTTCGCGCGGTAGCCCCTCACCCTCCCACGCCTTCGGCGCGGGCCCCGCCCTCTCCCCTCCGGGAGAGGGTTTTTTAGAACAGCTCCATCTGGTCCCCGGCCTTGGGCGGCGGGCGGAAGTGGTCCAGGCTCAGCAGTTCGATCGGCCGGTCGAGGCCGAACTTGCGGCGGGCGATCTGGAACCGCCGTGACAACAGCTCGGCGATCGGCCCCTCGCCGCGCATCCGCTTGCCCCAGGTCGGATCGTAGTCCTTGCCGCCGCGCATCTGGCGCACCAGCGACATCACCCGCGCGGCGCGGTCCGGCTGCTCGGCCGCCAGCCATTCGCGGAACAGGTCCTTGATCTCCAGCGGCAGGCGCAGGGCGGTGTAGTAGGCGCCGACCGCGCCGGCCTGGGCCGCCCGCTCCAGGATCGCCTCCATCTCGTGGTCGTTCAGGCCCGGGATCATCGGCGCGGCCCCGACCAGCACCGGCGCCCCG
Source organism: uncultured Alphaproteobacteria bacterium (assembly GCA_963706385.1). Classification (GTDB taxonomy): domain Bacteria; phylum Pseudomonadota; class Alphaproteobacteria; order Caulobacterales; family Caulobacteraceae; genus Poindextera. Next base: position 192,722 of record OY970153.1, read on the forward strand.
GCGGCGGCGAGCTGGGCGATGGCCTCGATCCGCCGCTCCGGCGTCGAGGCGCGCGGCTCCATCGCCCGCGCCAGCTTGCGGTCGAGCGTGGTCACCGACACCGCGACCACCACCAGGTTTTTCGCCGCCATCGGCGCCAGGATGTCGATGTCGCGGGTGACCAGCACGCTCTTGGTGGTGATGCCCAGCGGGTGGTTGAACCGGGCGAGCACCCCCAGCACCGCGCGGGTGATTTGCAGGCGCTTTTCGACCGGCTGGTAGGGGTCGGTGTTGGCGCCCAGCTGCACCCGCGCCGGCCGATAGCCGGGCCTGCCCAGCTCCCGCTCCAAAAGCCGCGCCGCCTCGGGCTTGAAATAGAGCTTGGTCTCGAAATCCAGACCCGGCGAGAGGCCGAGATAGGCGTGGGTCGGCCGCGCATAGCAGTAGATGCAGCCGTGCTCGCAGCCGCGATAGGGATTGATCGAGCGGTCGAAGCCGATGTCGGGGCTGTCGTTGCGGGTCAGGATCACCCGCGCCGCCTCGGCCGTCAGGCTGGTGTCGCGGCGTTCGGGCTGCGGATCGTCCTCGGCCCAGCCGTCATCGAACGCGCCCCGGGCGAAGGCCTCGAAGCGCCCCGAACTGTTCGACCGCGCCGCGCGTCCGCGGGCGAAGGCGGGGAGGGAGGTCATCAGGGGAGGATAGGGGAGGGCCTGGAACGAAACAAGAACTATTGGGCACGGAGGGCGATATTATATCTCGCGCACTCAATCGAGTTGGTCCGACAATTCGCCATAAACGTTTCGGAGGCGCGGTGAGATTTTCCCGTAATAGATTGATATTGCTTTGATTGTTGTGACATGGTATGGTTTTTCGTATCACCGGCTTGGTGAATCCATCGTGATATGGTAGGACTTCATCCGAACAAGCGGACCTATTGATCATGACTGACAACGATCCAATCGAACGCGCGAAGGCCGACAGAGCTGACGTGGCGCGCCAGATCAGCCAGTTTGACACTGAAATTGCCAGGTTGAACCAATTGAGGTTGGCTCAAGTGCAGCAGCGCGACCGCCTCAATGCGTTCATCGAGCTTTATGCCAAGTACACGGTACCGACTGAAGAACCGCCCACGATCGCGGTTGTTACCGAACCGATTGTTGGAAGTGCCGCCGCAGCAGTTGCGCTGTCAGTACAGACCGAGAATTTGAAGCCAGCCGGAGAAACGCCCAGGGGCAGCAGCGAGCCGAAGGCCAAGCCAAGACGGCGAAAGCCTATTGCAAGGAAGCCCAAAAATATTCCGTCGATGCCCGATATGATCAAGACGTCACTCTTGGATGCACAGGTTCACGGCGTCCACGGATTGTCGCCGCGACAAATGCAGGAGTTTATCGCGAAACGCTGGTGGCCCTACGTCAAGGCCGCGCAGATTAGCCCGATCGCGTGGCGCATGTTTGATCGCGGCGAGCTTCGCAAGGAGGGCGACGTCTACATGCTCCCCGACGAGGCCGGGACGGCACCTCTTCCAAGTGTTAGCGCGGAAGAACTCCGTGAGCTTCAGGAGCGCGAAATCGTTTCCTTGCACACCAAAGCAAATGGAGAAGCCTAAATGGCTCGCCTCTCCATAATCAGATCCCCCCACGGGGAAACCGGGGGTGTGGCGCCCCGGCTTCATATCAACCGTCTAGTGGAAGTGTAGCAGCCCCGTGCCAGGGGCTCGAAAGGGGCATGGGGCACATGACATAGTGCCAGACACACGCCACAGCCTCTACGCCCGGACCTGGGGTCCGGGCGTATGCAGGCTAGCACATTATGTTTGACGATGGAATCCCTTCACCTCGTTGGTTAATCCCTTACGTCCCGGATCGGAACGTATCGAGAATGACGACGCCCAACTCCCCCGCCCCCATAGCCATCCGCGCCATCTCCCCCTAGGCTGAGGCCGGCCCATGAAAACCGGCCACGCCGGGCCTCGGTTCGGCGATCAGGACATGATGGGAGCGGAACGATCATGCGCTGGCATTTCGCCTCGGTCTGGGAAGCCGTCGCCGACGCCGTTCCGGACGCTCCGGCCCTGGTCGAGGGCGAGGTGCGGCGCAGCTGGCGCGAGTACGAGGAGCGCGCCGCGCGCATCGCCTCGGGCCTGGCCGCCTCGGGCCTGGGCGTCGGCGCCAAGGTCGGGCTCTACGCCTACAATTCCAACGCCTATCTCGAAGCCCATTTCGGCGCGTTCAAGATCCGCGGCGTGCCGGTCAACGCCAACTACCGCTACACCGCCCACGAGCTGGTCTATCTGCTGGACAACGCCGACGCCGAGGGGCTGGTGTTCGACGCCCGGTTCGGCGAGCGGGTGACCGCGATCCGCGAGCACCTTCCCAAGCTGAAGGTGCTGATCGAGATCGACGACGGCTCGGGCGAGCACCTGGAGGGGGCGATCCGGCTGGAGGCGCTGATCGCCGCCCACGCGCCGCTGCCGCGCCAGGACTATTCCGAAGACGACATCTACATGCTCTACACCGGCGGCACGACCGGCATGCCCAAGGGGGTGATGTACCACCAGGGCGAGTTCAGCCAGGCGCTGCTCAGCGGCTACGACTTCCGCGGCCTGCCCCGGCCGACCACGCGCGAGGAGCTGATGGCCGCGGTGCGCGCGCTGCATGCCGAGGCCGCCGCCCCGCGCAGCATTCCCGCCTGCCCCTTGATGCACGGCACCGGCCTGTGGCTGGGGGTGATCATCCCCCACCAGCTCGGCGGCTGCGCGGTGGTGTTCCGCAACGAGCATTTCGACGCGGGCGAACTGTGGGACCTGGTCGAGCGCGAGCAGGTCACCGACATCGCCATCGTCGGCGACGCCTTCGCCCGGCCGATGCTGAACGCGCTGGAGGCGGCCAAGGCGGCGGGCCGGCCGCACGACATCTCATCGCTCAAGCAGATCATCTCCTCCGGCGTGATGTTCTCGCGCGAGGTCAAGGAGGGGTTGTTGGCCTTCGCCGACATCGTCATCGTCGACGGCATGGGCGCCACCGAGGGCGGGATGGCGACGGCGGTGGTCTCCAGGGCCGCGCCGCCGGGCGAGACCGCCAAGTTCATCGCCAATCCGACCACCAAGGTGTTCGACGAGCACGACAAGGAAATCGCGCCCGGCTCCGACCAGATCGGCATGATCGCCAACGGCGGCTTTACCCCGGTCGGCTACTACAAGGACCCGGTCAAGAGCGCGGCCACCTTCCGCGAGATCGACGGCCACCGCTATTCCTTCCCCGGCGACTTCGCCAAGATCGCCGCCGACGGCACCCTGATCCTGTTGGGGCGGGGATCGGTGTGCATCAACACCGGCGGCGAGAAGGTGTTCCCCGAGGAGGTCGAGGAGGCGCTGAAGGCCCATCCCGACGTCTATGACTGCCTGGTGGTCGGCGTGCCCGACGAGCGGTTCGGCGAGCGGGTCACCGCGGTGCTCTCGCCTCGGAAGGGCCAGGCGCTGGACGAGGCCGGGCTGATCGAATTCGCCCGCGCGCGCATCGCCGGCTACAAGACCCCGCGCCGGATCATCGTGGTCGGCGAGGTCCAGCGCGCGGCCAACGGCAAGGCCGACTACAAATGGGCCAAGTCGGTCGCGCTGGAGGCGGCGGACGCCTGAGCAGGTCATCCGTACAAGGAGGAAAATCCATGGAACCCGTCCCCGACCTCAGCCGCTCGGTAAAGGGCAAGATCGTGCTGGTCACCGGCGCGGCCAGCGGCATGGGCCGCGCCACGGCGCATGTGTTCGCTCGCGAGGGCGCGCGCGTGGCGGTGACCGACCTGCGGCTGGAGGACGCCGAGGCGGTGGCCGCCGACATCCGCGCCGAGGGCGGCGAGGCCAAGGCCTGGGCGTTCGACGTGGGCGACAAGGCGACCATCGAGGCGCTGGTTCCGGAGATCGCCAGGCACTTCGGCGGGCTGGACGTGGTGGTCAACAACGCCGGGGTGGCCGGTTTCCGCAAGATCGACGATGAGGAATACGACGGGCTTTGGGAACGGATGTTCCCGATCCTCTTGACCGCGCACCCGCGGATCATCCGCGCGGCCCTGCCGTACCTGCGCAAGTCGTCCAGCCCGCGCATCGTCAACATCGCCTCGACCGAGGCCCTGGGCGCCACCGCGCTCGACAGCATCTACGCGGCGGCCAAGGCCGGGGTCACCGGCCTCACCCGCGCCCTGGCGGTGGAGCTCGGCCGCGAGGGGATCACCGTCAACTGCATCTGTCCGGGCCCGATCCGCACCGGCATGACGGCCGGCATTCCCGACGAGCACAAGACCATCTTCGCCAAGCGCCGCACCGCCATGGGCCGCTACGGCGATCCGGCCGAGGTGGCGCACATCACGCTCAGCCTGTGCCTGCCGGCCGCCTCCTACATCACCGGCGTGACCATCCCGGTCGACGGCGGCCTGATGGCGCGCAACGCCTGAGCCAATAAGGGCGAGCTCTTAGTCGCCGACCACGGTGTCCTCGACGGCGACGCGGCGGTTCGGCCGCATCAGCAGCACCAGCGGCGCCAGCAGGGCGGTGGTGATGAACATCAGGTGATAGACGTCGACATAGGCGACCATCGCCGCCTGGCGGGTGACCTCGCCGTCGAGCGCGGCCATGCCGGCATGGCTGGTCAGGCTGAACGGCCGGGCGAGGTAGGGCGCCCGGGCCATCGGATTGTCGAGCCTCAGCGGCTCGACCAGCCGGCTGTGCACCACCTGGACGGTGCGGGTGAAGGTGGTCTGCAACAGCGAGATGCCGGCGCTGTTGCCGACGTTGCGCAGCAGCGCGAACACCCCGGTGCCGTCCGCGCGCAGGGCCGGATCGAGCGTGGCGAAGGCCAGCACGCTCATCGGCGTGAACACCAGCCCGGTGCCCAGACCCTGCACGAAGCCGGTCGAGGCGACGAGGCCGGCGTTCATCTGCAGCGAGAACTGGCTCATCGCGAAGAAGGAGAGCGCGAACACCGAAAGCCCGCTGATGATCAGAATGCGGGTGTCGACCCGCCCGACCAGCCGGCCGACGGCGAACATCGAGATCATGCTGCCGAGGCCGCGCGGGGCGGTGACCAGGCCGGTGGTGACCACCGGATAGCCCATCAGGTTCTCCAGCATCGGCGGCAGGAAGGCCATCACCGAGAACACCAACAGCCCCAGCGAGAGGTTCATCAGCGAGGCGGTGACGAAGTTGCGGTCGCGCAGCAGCGCGACGGGCAGGAATGGCCGCTCGGCGGTGAGGGTGTGGACGATGAACAGGACGAAGGCCACCGCCGCGGTCGAGGCTTCGAGGACGGTCTCGACGGAGGCGAACCAGTCGTTGTTCTGGCCGCGGTCGAGGAACAACTGGAAGGCGCCGAGCGCGACGCTGAGCAGGGTGAAGCCCATGATGTCCAGCGGCAGTTTGTGGGTCTGGCGATCCTCCGGGATGAAGGTCATCACCCCCAAGAGGCACAGCGCGCCGACCGGCAGGTTGATGTAGAACACCCAGCGCCAGGTGAAGTCGTCGGTTAGCCAGCCGCCCAGCACCGGGCCGAGCACCGGCGCCACTGTCACCCCGACGCCCCAGATCGCCATCGCCTGCCCGCGCTCTTCGAGCGGATAGGTGTCCAGCATCACCGCCTGCGACAGCGGCATCATCGCCGCCCCGAACATGCCCTGCAGCACGCGGAACAGGATGATCTGCTCCAGGCTCTGGGCCGCGCCGCACAGGGCCGAGGCGATGGTGAAGCCGACGATCGACAGCATCAGCACCTGCTTGGTCCCCAGCCGCCCGGCCAGCCAGCCGGTCACCGGGGTCATGATCGCCGAGGCGATGATGTAGGAGGTCAGGACCCAGGTGATCTGGTCGGCCGAGGCCGACATCGAGCCGGCCATGTGCGGCAGCGCCACGTTGGCGATGGTCGAATCGAGCACGGTCATGATCGTGGCCAGCATCACCGAGATGGTGATCATGCCGCGATTGATCGGCCGCTCCTCGGCTGTCGCGATGCTGGCCACCGGGTGCGTTCTAGCCGCCGGCCAGCGCGCGTTTCATCGCCGCCATCGAATCGCGGATGTAGACCTTGGTCAGCTCGGCGGTCTCGATGAACATGAAGGCGTGCGGCGCGCCCGGATAGACGTGGAACTCGGTGGGCACACCGGCGCGGATCAGCCGGCGCGCATAGTCCATGTCCTCTTCGAGAAACAGGTCCAGCGCCCCGCAGATCATGTAGGTCGGCGGCAGGCCGGCGAGGTCCTTGGCCCGCGCGGCCGCGGCGTAGGGCGAGACGTTCGGCCCGCCGGGCGCCTGGCCCAGCAGCGAGGTCCAGCCGAACACATTGTCGTCCCGCGGCCAGACGAACTGGCCCAGATAGGGCGAGGGGTCCTTGTCGACGGCGGTGCGGTCGTCGAGCATGGGAAAGATCAGGTGCTGGAAGGCGAGCTTGTATTCGCCGCGGTCGCGGACCAGGAGCCCCAGCCCGGCCGCCATGCCGCCGCCGGCGCTTTCGCCGCTGATCGCGACGCGCGTGCGATCGACGCCCAGGGCCTCGGCCTGTTTGAACAGCCAGGCGAGGGCGGCGTAGCAGTCCTCCACCGGCCCCGGATGCGGCGTCTCCGGCGCCAGCCGGTAGTCGACCGAGACCACCACCGCGCCGATCTCGGCGACATAGGCCGCGTCGGTGGCCAGGCCCATCTCCGGCGCGCCCAGCACATAGCCGCCGCCATGGACGTGCAGGATGGCCGGCCGCCCCGCGCCCTTGGCCTTGGCCTTCGGGGCGGAGACCAGCACGCGCACCTCGGGCGCGCCGGCGGGGCCGGGGACGAAGTGCTCGGAGACCGCGACCGTATCCGGCGTCGGCGGCCGGTTCGCCGCGCCCATCTGCAGCATCATCGCCCGGGTCTCGGCCAGGGTCTCGCGCTTGAGCGCAAAGCCGGGCAACTGCTCGATCAGCGGGGTGATCTGCGGATCGACGAGATGTCTGGACGGCATGGCGGCGGTTTCCTGTTTTCGGCGTGGGGCTAACCCGGCCGCTCCGGCCGGTCCAATCGCTCCGCCAGCATCAGCAGATCCTGCCAGGCCTTCTTCTTGGCCATCGGCTGGCGCAGCAGGAAGGCGGGGTGCAGGGTCGGCAGGGCGGGCAGTTCGATCGCGCCGTCGGCCGAGCGCCAGTCGAACCAGCGCCCGCGCAGCGACAATATCCCTTCCGGGCGCCCCAGCATCGACTTGGCCGCGGCGCCGCCGGCCAGCAGCAGGAGCCGGGGCTTCACCAGGGCGATGGCCCGCTCCAGGAACGGGGCGCAGACCGCCTGCTCCGACGCGGTCGGGGCGCGGTTGCCGGGCGGGCGCCAGAAGACAGTGTTGGTGATGAACACCCGGCCCTCCAGCCCGGCGGCGGCGAGCATCTTGTCCAACAGCTGGCCGGCGCGGCCGACGAACGGCGCGCCCTGGATGTCCTCGTCCGCCCCGGGGCCCTCGCCGATGATCATCACCGGCGCGTCCGGCGCGCCGCGCTGGAACACCGCCTGGCGCGCGCCCTCGAACTTCAGCGGGCAGCCGTCGAAGGCGGCGATGGCGGCGGCCAGGGCGTCCAGGTCGCCGGCCTCGGCGGCGAGGCGACGCGCCTCGGCGACGGCGGCGGAGACGTCGGGTCCGGCGGGCTGAGCCAAGCTCCGCGCCGGGGCGGGCGCGGCGGCGGGAGCGCGGACCGGGCGCGGCTTTTCGGCGATGCGGTCGACCGGCGCGTCCTCGCAACAGCTCTCGACCCCGGCGTCGGCCCAGAAGGCCAGCAGGCTCTCGGCGGCGCGGCGCGAGGCGGCGTCGGGGGCCGTGCCGGGGGCCGCGTCTGGGGATTGTCCTTGACCTCGCATGGCTCACCTTCCGATAAGTCGGGCCTGGATTCAACGCCGCAGGGGCGGGCAGGGGAACGGGCCATGAGCGAAGATGTCGAACGCGAGTCGGCCGAGTACGACGTGGTCATCGTCGGCGCCGGCCCGGCCGGCCTGTCGGCGGCGATCCGGCTGAAGCAGCTGGCCGCGGCGGCGGGAAACGAGATCTCGGTCGTGGTGCTGGAAAAGGGCTCGGAAGTCGGCGCCCACATCCTCTCGGGCGCGGTGATCGACCCCAAGGCGCTGAACGAGCTGATCCCCGACTGGAAGGACAAGGGCGCGCCGCTCGAGACCCCGGTGAGCAAGGACCAGTTCCTGCTGCTGAGCCAGGCCGGCGCCTTCAGCCTGCCAATGTTCGCCATGCCGCCGTTCATGCACAACCACGGCGCCTACATCGCCTCGCTGGGCAACGTCTGCCGCTGGCTGGCGAGCCAGGCCGAGGCCCTGGGGGTCGAAATCTATCCCGGCATGGCGGTCTCGGACCTGGTGTGGAGAGAGGACGGCTCGGTCAAGGGCGTGGTGGCCGGGGTGTTCGGCGTCGGCAAGGACGGCGAGAAGAAGCCCGACTACCAGCCGGGCCTGGAGATGCATGGCAAATACGTGTTCATCGGCGAAGGCGTGCGCGGCTCGCTGGCCAAGGTGCTGCAGGCCAAATTCAACCTGACCGAGGGCAAGAGCCCGCAGAAGTTCGGCCTGGGGATCAAGGAGCTCTGGCAAGTCCCGGCCGACCGGTTCCAGCCCGGCCTGACCGTCCACACCACCGGCTGGCCGCTGGACGACAAGACCGGCGGCGGCAGCTTCATGTACCACTTCGGCGACCATTACGTCTCGATCGGCATGGTCGTGCACCTGAACTACAAGAACCCGTTCCTGTCGCCGTTCGACGAGTTCCAGCGCTTCAAGCACCATCCCTCCGTGCGGCCCTATCTGGAAGGTGGCAAGCGCATCGCCTACGGCGCGCGGGCGATCACCGAGGGCGGGCTGCAGTCCGTGCCCAAGCTTTCCTTCCCGGGCGGCGTGCTGATCGGCTGTGCGGCCGGGTTCGTCAACGTGCCGAGGATCAAGGGCAGCCACAACGCCATGAAGACCGGCATGATGGCCGCCGAGGCGGCGTTCGCGGCGATCGGCGCCGGCCGGGCGGGCGACGAGTTGGCCGAATACCAGGCCGCCTACCACGCCTCCTGGGTGGCCAAGGAGCTGAAGCTGGTCCGCAACGCCAAGCCGATCCTGTCCAGGTTCGGCACCCTGATCGGCGGCGCGCTCGGCATGTTCGACATGTGGACCAATGTGCTGTTCGGCGGCTTCTCGGTGTTCGGCACGATGAAGCACGAGAAGACCGACGCCGCGTCCACCGGCCTGGCCAAGGACTATGCGCCGATCGTCTATCCCAAGCCCGACGGGGTGATCAGCTTCGACAAGCCGTCCTCGGTGTTCCTGTCGGCGACCAACCACGAGGAGGACCAGCCGGCGCACCTGAAACTGAAGGACCCGAACATCCCGATCGCGGTCAACCTGCCCAAGTACGGCGAGCCGGCCCGGCTCTACTGCCCGGCGGGGGTCTATGAGGTGCTCTACGACGAGTCCGGCCAGAACCCCAGGTTCCAGATCAACGCCCAGAACTGCGTCCACTGCAAAACCTGCGACATCAAGGACCCGTCGCAGAACATCACCTGGACCACGCCCGAGGGCGGGGGCGGACCGAACTATCCGAACATGTGAGCGGCTTTCGCCGGGCGGTTTGGCGCCGCGGCCTTGCTCCGGCCTCGATGCGGCTTGATGCTGGGGCGGAAACAGCGGATTCTCCCTTCATGACCAGCTTCCGAACGGCCCTGGCCGCCGTCTCCTGCATAGCGATGCTGACGCTCGCCGCCTGCGCCAGCGCTCCGCTCGCCACCGGCCCCGACGCTGTCCAACAGGCGGCCGCGCCGGAGCCCGGCGCCGCCGGCTCGGCCTATGGGCTGTTTCTGGCCGGGTCCGCGGCCTTCGACGACGGCGACAAGCGCGCCGCCGCCGATTTCTTCGCCGATGCCGCCCGCCAGGTGGGCGACGCGCCCTTCCTGCGGGATCGCGCCTTCACCGCGGCCCTGATCGCCGGCGACGTGCCCCGCGCCGCGGCCCTGGCGTCGGGGTTGGACGACGAAAACCCCTCGATCGGGCGGCTCGGCCGCCTGACCCAGGCGGTCGACGCCCTGGCCGACGGCAGGGGCCGCGAGGCCGAGGCGCTGCTGACCAATCCGCCGCTCGCCGCCCCGTTCACCACCGCCGGGTCGCTGCTGGCCCCCTGGGCCGCCGCCGCGGCCGGCGACTGGAAGACGGCGCTGGAGGTTCCGACCCCCCGCGGCGAACGGCTGACCGACGAAATCACCCTGTTGAGCAAGGCGGCGTTGTTCGAACGGCGGCGCCGCTTCGCCAACGCGGATGTCGTGTTCCGCAAGCTGCTGGGCGAGGCCGACGGTTCGGAGGTCTACACCATCGCCTATGGCGGCTTCCTCGAGCGGCGCGGTCGTCGGGCCGACGCGGTCGCCCTCTACCAGGCGGCGCTGAAGGGGGACAGGTCGAGCCGGCCGATGCGGGACGCCCTGGCCCGGGTCAGGGCCGGCAAGCCCGCGCCGCCCGAACAGACCCTCGCCCAGGGCGCGGCCCAGGCCCTCCTGGGGCCGACGGTGATGCTGTTGTCGGAGAAGCAGCCGGAGCTGGGCCTGGCCTATCTGCGGCTGGTGCTGCGGCTCGATCCCGCCCGCGACGAGGCCTGGGTTCTGGTTGGAGACGCCCTGGTCTCGTCCAACGACCCGGTCGCCGCGCGCGAGGCCTACGGCCATCCCCAGCCGGGCTCGCCGGAATTCGTCGGCTCCCGGGCGCGGCTGATCACCACCTATGACGACAGCCCGGCCGACAATCCGCTGGTGCTGCAGATCGCCCAGGACACGGTCAAGGCCGCGCCGGGCGACGACGACGCCCTGACCCTGCTGGCCGATGCGCTCAGGATCAACCAGCGTTACGCCGAGTCCGCCAAGGTGCTCGACAAGCTGATCGCCGACCAGGGCGACAAGGCCGGCTGGCAGCTCTACTACATGCGCGGCGTGGCGCTGGAACAGGCCGACCAGTGGCCGGCGGCCGAGGCGGACATGAAAAAGGCGCTGGCCCTGGCGCCCGACGAGCCCGAGGTGCTGAACTATCTGGGCTATTCCTGGGTCGATCGCGGCGAGCGCCTGGCCGAGGCCAAGACGATGATCGAGAAGGCGGTCGCGGCCAAGCCGGACTCCGGCGCCATCGCCGATTCCCTCGGCTGGGTTTATTTCCGCATGGGCGACTACAAGAAGGCGGTCGATCAGCTCGAGCACGCGGCCGAACTCGAACCGGCCGATCCGGACATCAACAACCACCTCGGCGACGCCTACTGGCGCGCGGGCCGCAAGACCGAGGCGCGCTTTCAGTGGGAGCTGGTGCTGACGCTCGACCCGGACGCCAAGCTGCGCGAGGAGGTCGAGAGCAAGCTGAAGGACGGGCTCGCGGTTCGCAGCCGCGTCGCGGAGGCCTCCGCGATCGCCGCGCGATGAGCGCCTTCGCCGCCGCCAAGGTCAACCTGTTCCTGCACGTCGCGCCGCCGGGAAGCGACGGCTTTCATCCGCTGTGCAGTCTGATGGTGTTCGCCGACGTCGGCGATCGGCTGAGTCTGCGCGCGGGAAGCGATCTGGGCCTGTCGATCGGCGGACGGTTCGGCGCCGGCCTGAGCGCCGGCGAGGACAATCTGGTGATGCGCGCGGCGCGGGCGCTGATCGCCGAAGCGGCCATCCCGCCGGCGGCGTTCCGCATCGCCCTGACCAAGGACCTGCCGCTGGCCGCGGGCCTCGGCGGCGGATCGAGCGACGCGGGCGCGGCGCTGCGCCTGCTGCGCGACGTGCTGGCGCCGGCGCTGGACGATGCGCGGCTGGAGGCGCTGGCGGCCAGCCTGGGCTCGGACGGGCCGGCCTGCCTTTGGGCTCGTCCGGTGATCGCCGAGGGACGGGGCGAGCGGCTGGCGCCCGCGCCGCGCCTGCCGCGGCTGGATGCGGTGCTGGTCAATCCGCTGGTCGCCTCGTCGACCGGGGCGGTCTACCGGGCCTACGATGCGGCCGGCGCGCCGGGCGGGGCCGATCGGCCGGCGCTGCCCGGGGCGTTCGAGACGGCCGAGGAGCTGGCGGGCTTTCTGGGGAACTGCCGCAACGACCTGGAGCCGCCGGCGGTGGGTCTGGAGCCGGCGATCGGCGACGTGCTGGAGACCCTGCGCGGCGAGCCGGAAACGCTGCTGGCGCGAGTGTCGGGCTCGGGGGCGACCTCTTTCGCCCTGTGCGCCGGCGACATCGAGGCCGAGAGCCTAGCCGAGCGGCTGGAGCGGATGCGGCCCGACTGGTGGGTGCGCCGCTGCCGCCTGGGCGGGCCGTGGGACTGATCGGCCGGCCGCCAAAGCAAACGAGGACCCCGAAGGGCCCTCGCCGCTAAGCGCATACTGGGAGAGACGTGGGACCCGCCCGCGAACGGGTCCCCGCGCCGTCAGGCTTGCACCACTTCGCCATGCAGGTTGATGTCCAGGCCCTCGACCTCGACCTCTTCGCTGACCCGGATGCCGATGGTGTATTTCAGCACCGCCAGGATGATGAAGGTCATCACGCCGCAGTAGAGGAAGGTGGCGCCGACGTCCTCGAACTGGAGGATCATCTGGTGCGGGTTGTGGTCGATGAACCAGCCCTTGGAGGACGAGTTGATCGCGTTGGAAGCGAACATGCCGGTCATGATGGCGCCCAGCGCTCCGCCGACGCCGTGCACGCCCCAGCAGTCGAGCGCGTCGTCGTAGCCGAAGAACTTCTTCATGTGGACCGCCGACAGGTAGCAGACGACGCCCGCCGCGATGCCGATGATCAGCGCGCCGGTCGGATTGACGTAGCCCGACGCCGGAGTGATGGCCACCAAGCCCGCCACCGCGCCGGAGACCATGCCCAGGATCGAGGGCTTCTTGGCGATGACCCATTCCATGAACATCCAGCCCATCGAGGCCGCCGCCGTGGCGATCTGGGTCGCGGCCGCCGCCATGCCGGCTTGGCCGCCGGAGGTGACCGCCGAACCGGCGTTGAAGCCGAACCAGCCCACCCACAGCAGCGAGGCGCCGATGACGCTGTAGGCCAGGTTGTGCGGCGCCATGTTCTCCGTGCCGAGCCCCTTGCGCTTGCCGAGCATCAGCGCGGCCACCAGGCCGGCGGTGCCGGCGTTCAGGTGCACGACGGTGCCGCCGGCGAAGTCCAGCGCGCCGGCGGTCCCAAGCCAACCGCCGCCCCACACCCAGTGGGCGATCGGGCAGTAGACCAGCAGCAGCCAGGCGCCCATGAACAACAGGAAGGCCGAATACTTCATCCGGTCGGCCAGGGCGCCGGCGATCAGCGCCGGGGTGATGATCGCGAAGGTCATCTGGAAGAACATGTAGACCGTCTCGGGGATGGTCGGCGCCAATGAACTGGCCAGATTGATGTTCAAATTAAGCGGCGTGAGCAGGAAGTATTTGAAATCCCCGATGTATTTCCCAGTGATCCCGGTGAAGGCGATCGAGTAGCCGATGACCATCCAGAGAACGGTGATCAAGCAGGTCGCGCCGAAGCTCTGGGCGAGGGTGGCGAGGATGTTCTTCTTGCGCACCATGCCGGCGTAGAACAGGGCCAGACCCGGGATGGTCATCATCAGGACCAGCACCGATGAGGTGAGCATCCAGGCGGTGTCGCCGGAATTGATCGCGGCGGCTGTTCCCGGCGCGGGCGCCGGGGCGGCGGCGGGCGCGGCGCTGGCCGCGGTCGAGGACGCCGCGGCGGAAGAGGCCGCCGGTGAGCCCGACGCCGGCGCGCTCGCCGTGGCGGGCGCGGAGCTGGCGGTCTGGGCGAACGCGGGCGCGGCGAGCGGCGCTCCCGCGATCGCGGCGGCGAGCAGCAGACCCGCCAGCCGTTTGAATCCAAAAGTTTTCATGGTCGAATATCCCCTTGTCCTGATGATGCGGCCTAGAGCGCGGCGGAGCCGGTCTCGCCAGTGCGGATGCGCACCGCCTCCTCGACGCTGAGCACGAAAATCTTGCCGTCGCCGATCTTGCCCGTGCCCGCGGCGGCCTTGATGGCCTCGATCGCGCCGGCCACGGCGGCGTCGTCGACCGCCGCCTCGAGCTTCACTTTCGGGACGAAGTTCACCTGATATTCGGCGCCCCGATAGATTTCCGTCTGACCTTTCTGCCGGCCGTATCCCTTGACCTCCGACACCGTCAGACCCTCCACGCCCGCCTTCACGAGCGCTTCGCGCACCTCGTCGAGTTTGAAGGGTTTGACGATCGCTACGATGAGTTTCATTCGCTCGCTCCTGCGCGGGTGGCCCGCCGCGCACCCCGTGTTGTGACCCGCCGCGTCGGAAATGGGCCATTCCCGCTATCCCGCGACCAACGGACGCTAGCCGGCGCGAGGCCCGGGGCGGACGGCGGCGCGGCGAGGGAGTCGAGATTCAATCGTTAAGATCAAAAATCAGGCGCCAGCGGATGTGAGCGCCCGAAAAATAGGCACACCGCGCGCCGGGCTCTGGATCATGCCCGCGTTGGGCTCCGGTCGTCCTCGGCCGGCGGCGTTGTGTTCCCGAGCCGTTGAGCGCTATGAATCATGAGAAAACCGCGAGCCGGGCGACGCTTCGTCGGACGGCCCGCCGAAAGCGAGGTGACCCCGATGCGACCCATTCCAGTGCTGCTGGCGAGCGCCGCCGTCACGCTGCTGGCGGGCGCGGCGAGCGCCCAGGGCTCACCGCCGGCCGCGGCCGCGCCGGCGCCGGCCTCGGTCGCGAGCGATTCCAGCGCGCCCCTGGGCAGCCCGGCCCATCCGATACCCAAGAATTCGCCCACCCCGCCGGATCAGGCGTTTCGGCTGAAGGCGGGCGATCCGAACGTCATCTCCAATGCGCCGATACCCGATACGCCGACGAACCGCTCGACGTTCGGCCAGCCGATGAGCCGCACCGGCAAGTCCACGGTCGCGAAGGGCGACTAGAACGGCGGCGCGCTTCGCCCCTTGCCGCCATCGTCGAGCGAACCTATGGTCCGCCGGCTTTTTGGCTTCGCGTCGAGACGAGACCCATGATCGCTTCGGACATTCGCCCCGCTTCCGGCTTGACGCCGAAAGTCTGGCCAGGTTCGAGATCAAGGGTCCGCGCCGGATCGTTCCCCGCCCGGTAGGCCCGCCGCCAGAGCCGTTCGTTCAACTGTCACCGACGAGTGCAATCGTTCATCGACTTCGCCCGTGAAACCCCAACCAACATTCGTGCTGGCGACGCCGACGGCTCGCGCGGCGCGGTGCAATCCGCAAAGACAAGGAACCTGTTCATGACCCGTATCCTGGCGAGCCTCGCCGCCGTCGCCGTCCTCGCCGGCCCCGTCGCCGCCTTCGCCCAGGCCGCCGAAGCCCCGGTTCCGGCCGCAACGCCCGCGGCCGCGCCCGCGCCCGAAGCCACGGTCGCGACGATCGCGCCGGCGGGCGATCTGGTCGACACCCTGAAGGCGTCCGGACAGTTCACCATCCTGCTCAAGGCGCTCGACGCCAGCAACCTGACCGGGGTGTTGAAAAGCCCCGGGCCGCTGACGGTTCTGGCCCCCACCGACGCGGCGTTCAACGCGCTGCCCGCCGGTCAGCTCGACAGCCTGCTGAAGATCGAGAACGCCGCGCAGCTCCAGTCGCTGCTGATCTTCCATCTGGTCAACGCGGCGGTGACGCCGGACAAGGTCAAGGGCGGCAAGGTGCCGATCCGCAACGTCGCCAACGTCGACCTGCAGTTCGACGCCACCGGCCCGGTGATGAAGGTCAACGATGCGACCGTGGTCGCGGAAGGGACCGCCGCCAACGGCGACATCTATGCGCTCGACAAGGTGCTGACGCCCGCGGCCCAATAGGCGAAAGCGCCGCGCCCTTGATGCGGCAGCCGGCGGACCCTATGGTCCGCCGGCTTTTTCGCGCCCGCGAAACAGCCCCCGCTTAGTCCAGCCGAACGATGTCCAAAACCAAGCCGCTCTCGTTCCAGGACCTGATCCTGACGTTGCACGATTATTGGAGCCGGCGGGGCTGCGTCATCGTCCAGCCCTATGACGTGGAGATCGGCGCGGGCACCTTGAGCCCGATGACCGTGCTGCGCGCCCTGGGCCCCAAGCCCTGGCGGGTGGCCTATGTGCAGCCCTCGCGCCGCCCGGCCGACGGCCGCTATGGCGAGAACCCCAACCGGCTGCATCAGCACCACCAGTACCAGGTGGTCCTCAAGCCCAATCCGCCGGACATGCAGGCCCTCTATCTCGGCTCGCTGGCGGCGGTGGGCATCGACCCGGCCCTGCACGACATCCGCTTCGTCGAGGACGACTGGGAGAACCCCACCGTCGGCGCCTGGGGCCTGGGCTGGGAGGTCTGGTGCGACGGGATGGAGGTGACCCAGTACACCTATTTCCAGCAGGTCGGCGGGCTGGACGTCTTCCCGGTGGCCGGCGAGCTGACCTACGGCCTGGAGCGGCTGGCGCTCTACGTCCAGGGCAAGGAGAGCGTCTACGACCTGGCGTTCAACGATCCCGACGGCCCGGATTTCAAGACCTATGGCGAGGTTTTCCTGGAGAACGAGCGCGAGTTCTCGGCCTATGAGCTGGAGGCCGCCGACGTCGAACTGCTCGGCAGGCATTTCAAGGACATGGAAGGCGAGGTCCGTCGTCTTCTGGCTGCCAAGGGCCGCCAGGGCCAAGCGCTGGTGCTGCCGGCCTACGACCATGTGCTGAAGGCCAGCCATCTGTTCAATCTGATGGACGCGCGCGGGGCCATCGCCGTGGCCGAGCGGCAGAGCTACATCGGTCGCATCCGCGACCTGTGCAAGGCGTGCGCCCAGGAATGGGTCCGTCAGCAGGGCGAAAACGCTTAAGTCGGAAAGGGCAGGGGACATGGACGAACGCGTCATCGGCGGCAAGACCCCGATCGGGATCAAGGTCAAGGCCGGGGAGACCTATTGGTGGTGCGCCTGCGGCCGCTCCAAGAGCCAGCCGTTCTGCGACGGCTCGCACGCGGGCACGTCGCTGCAGCCGATGCAGTGGGTCGCCCCGGAAACCCGCGCGGTGTTCTTTTGCGCCTGCAAAAAGACCGCCGCCGCCCCGCTGTGCGACGGCGCGCACAATGCGTTGAGCGAATAGATGAGCGATGCGCGCGAGCGACCAAGCCCTTCTCCCCTTGCGGGAGAAGGAGGGGCCCGCGCCGCGAAGCGGGGTGGGAAGATGAGGGGTCGCACGGACCTGTCATCCATTCCCATTTTTCACTGTCTCGGATCGGTTTATGCGCTGTGGAAACGCCGGCGCGACCCCTCATCCTCCCATGGCTTCGCCATGGGTCCCTCCTTCTCCCGCAAGGGGAGAAGGGACCTTGCGACGTATAAATCCGCTATCCGGGGCGCGCGAGAATAACCATGCCCCAGCTTCTGCTCGAGCTCTTCTCCGAGGAAATTCCCGCGCGCATGCAGGCGCAGGCGGCGCGCGATCTCGAGCGGATGATGCGCGAGCGGCTGGCGGACGCGGGATACCTGCCCGAGGCGCTGAAGACCTTCGCTGGGCCGCGCCGGCTGACCCTGGTCGCCGAGGGTCTGCCGCCGGCCCAGGCCGACCGGAGCGAGGAGCGCAAGGGCCCGCGCACAACCGCGCCCGACCAGGCGATCGAGGGCTTCCTGCGCTCCACCGGCCTAGCCCGCGAGGCGCTGACCGAGCGCGACGGGGTGTTCTTCGCCCTGATCGCCCGCAAGGGCCGGCCGACCGGCGAAATCATCGCCGAGATCGTCCCGGCCATCGTGCGCGAATTCCCCTGGCCCAAGTCGATGACCTGGGGTCTGGGCGACCTGCGCTGGGTGCGGCCGCTGCAGCGCATCGTCTGCACGTTCGCCGGCGAGGTGGTCCCGTTCGAGGTCGGCGGCGTGTTCAGCGGCGAGATCAGCGAGGGCCACCGGTTCATGGGCTCGCGGGCGCCGTTCCGCGCGCGGACCTTCGAGGAGTACGCCGCCGGGCTGAAGGCCAATTTCGTGGTGCTCGACGTCGAGGAGCGCAAGGCGCGCATTATAGAGAGCGCGCGCACCCTGTGCTTCGCGCGCGGGCTGGAGCTGGTCGAGGACGAGGGCCTGCTGGACGACGTCGCGGGCCTGGCCGAATGGCCGACGCCGATCCTGGGCGACATGGACGACAGCTTCCTCGACCTGCCGCCCGAGGTGATCCGCACCTCGATGCGCACCCACCAGAAGTACTTCGCGGTGCGCAATCCCGAGGGCGAGGGCCTTGCCCCGCACTTCCTGGTGGCGGCCAACATCGAGGCCAGCGACGGTGGGCGGGCGATCGCCGCCGGCAACGCCCGGGTGCTGTCGGCGCGGCTTTCCGACGCCAAGTTCTTCTGGGACGAGGACCGCAAGGTCGCGCTGGAATCGCGGCTGGAGAAGCTGAAGGGCGTCACCTTCCACGCCAAGCTTGGGACCATGTACGAACGGGTCGAGCGGATCGAGGCCCTGGCGCGGGAGATCGCGCCGCTGGTCGGGGCCGACCCGGACGTGGCGGCGAGGGCCGCGCGCCTAGCGAAGGCCGATCTGGGCACGGGGATGGTGGGCGAGTTTCCCGAGCTGCAGGGGGTGATGGGGCGGTATTATGCGCTGCTGGAACCCTCTCCCCCCTTGCGGGGGAGAGGGCAGGGTGAGGGGGGTGTCAGCGCCGACGTGGCCGAGCTTGGCGCAGGCGCCCCCACCCCCACCCCCGACCCCTCCCCGCGAGGGGGAGGGGAGCAGATCGCCGACGCCATCCGCGACCACTACAAGCCCCAGGGGCCGAGCGACGCGGTCCCGACCGCGCCGGTGTCGGTGGCCGTGGCGCTGGCGGACAAGCTGGATACGCTGGTCGGGTTCTTCGCGATCGACGAGAAGCCAACCGGAGCGCGCGATCCTTATGCTCTGCGGAGGGCGGCGCTGGGCGTGATCCGGATCGTGCTGGCGACGAATAGCAGGCTTGCCCTTAAGGCGATTTGCACCGCGCATGATGAGCATATCGTGCCGGTGGGTTCGGTGCGTGTGCGCAACGCCTATGATGGCGCCGTTCAGGAAGTACACGATCTGCTCGCCTTCCTCGCCGACCGCCTGAAGGTTCTCCTCCGCGAACAGGGCAAGCGCCACGACCTCGTCGACGCGGTGTTCGCGCTGGGGGACGACGATCTGGTGCGCATCGTGGCGCGGGTCGAGGCGCTGGACGGGTTTTTGACCACCGAGGACGGGGCGAACCTGCTCGTCGGCTACAAGCGGGCGACCAACATCCTCAAGGCCGAGGAGAAGAAGGGCGCGCTGCCGTCCGGCCCCGCAGTCTCAATGCCGAACGCCCCGCCGGAGGAGACCGCGCTGATAGACGCCCTCACAAAAACGTCTCTGGCGGTGGATATAGCCCTGGCCGCGGAGGACTTCGCCGCGGCGATGCGCGCATTGGCCGCCTTGCGCGCGCCGGTGGACGAGTTTTTCGACAAGGTGCTAGTGAACGCCGAGGATAAGGCGGAGCGCGACAACCGCCTGAAGCTTTTGATCGGGATCAGTGACGCGATGGGCCGGGTCGCCGACTTCTCGCAGGTTTCTGGATGAGGGGCCCATGTTGGCGGAGTCTAGGGTGACCAATCGCTGGGTTTATTCGTTCGGCGGCGGCGGCGCGGATGGCGGCGCGGCGATGAAGGCCCTGCTGGGCGGCAAGGGCGCCAACCTGGCCGAGATGAGCGCGCTCGGCCTGCCGGTGCCGGCGGGCTTCACCATCACCACCGAGGCCTGCAACCACTATTACGCCAACAGCCAGACCTATCCGGCGATGCTCAAGGAGCAGGTGGCCGAGGCCCTGGCCAAGGTCGAGGCGCTGACCGGCAAGCGGTTCGGCGACGCGGCCGCGCCGTTGCTGGTCTCGGTCCGCTCGGGCGCGCGCGCCTCGATGCCGGGGATGATGGACACGGTGCTGAACCTCGGACTCAACGACGCGACGGTCGAGGGCCTGGCCGCCCGCTCGGGCGACCGGCGTTTCGCCTTCGACAGCTACCGCCGCTTCATCCAGATGTATTCCAACGTGGTGCTGGGCCTGGACCACCACCTGTTCGAGGAGATCCTCGACGACCACAAGGACCGGCTGGCGGTCAGCGTCGACACCGGGCTCGCCGCCGGTGACTGGGAGGCGGTGGTCGCCGACTACAAGGCCGCCATCGAAGCCGACCTCGGCCACGCCTTCCCGCAGGACCCGCACGACCAGCTCTGGGGCGCGGTCGGCGCGGTGTTCGCCAGCTGGATGAACGATCGGGCCAAGTTCTATCGCCGCATGCACGACATCCCCGAAAGCTGGGGCACGGCGGTCAACGTCCAGTCGATGGTGTTCGGCAACATGGGCGAGACCTCGGCCACGGGCGTCGCCTTCACCCGCAACCCCTCGACCGGCGAGGCCAGGCTCTACGGCGAGTTCCTGATCAACGCCCAGGGCGAGGACGTGGTCGCCGGCATCCGCACGCCCCAGGCCCTGACCCGCGCCGCGCGCGAGGAGATGGGCGAGACGGCGGCCTCGATGGAAGAGGCGATGCCGGCGGTGTTCGCCGAGTTCAAGGCGGCGGTGGAGCGGCTGGAGACCCATTACCGCGACATGCAGGACATCGAGTTCACCGTGGAGCAGGGCAAGCTCTACCTGCTGCAGACCCGCAGCGGAAAGCGCACCGCCAAGGCGGCGCTGAAGGTCGCGGTCGACATGGCGCGCGCGGGGCTGATTTCCGAGGCCGAGGCGGTGATGCGGGTCGAACCGGCCTCGCTCGACCAGCTTTTGCATCCGACCATCGACCCCGAGGCCGCGCGCGACATCATCGCCGCCGGCCTGCCGGCCTCGCCCGGCGCGGCCACCGGCAAGGTGGTGTTCGATTCCGGCGAGGCCGAACGGCTGGGCCAGGCCGGCGAGGCGGTGATCCTGGTGCGCGACGAGACCTCGCCAGAGGACATCCACGGCATGCACGCGGCCAGGGGCGTGGTCACCGCCCGGGGCGGCATGACCAGCCACGCGGCGGTGGTCGCCCGCGGCATGGGCCGGCCGTGCGTCTCCGGCGTCGGCGAGCTGCAGATCGACGCCAAGGCCGGGGTGTTCCGCGCCCGCGGCCGCAGCGTCGCCGCCGGCGAGGTGATCACCATCGACGGCTCCAAGGGCCAACTGCTGGCCGGGGCGGTGAAGATGGTCGAGCCGGAGCTGACCGGCGACTTCGCCACCCTGATGGGCTGGGCCGACCAGGCGCGCCGGCTGAAGGTGCGGGCCAACGTCGAGACCCCCGAGGACGCCCGCATGGCCCTGCAGTTCGGGGCCGAGGGCATCGGGCTGTGCCGCACCGAACACATGTTCTTCGACGCCGAGCGGATCGCCGCGGTGCGCGAGATGATCCTGGCCGACGACGAGGCCGGCCGCCGCCCGCCGCTGGCCAAGATGCTGGTCATGCAGCGTAGCGACCTGGTCGAGCTGTTCGCCATCATGGAGGGCCTGCCGGTGACCATCCGGCTGCTCGATCCGCCGCTGCATGAATTTCTGCCGCACACGGCGGAGGACCTGGAGGCGGTGGCCGAGGCGACCGGGATCGACGCGGCCAAGCTGTTGCTGCGCGCCCGCGACCTGCAGGAGACCAACCCGATGCTGGGCCACCGCGGCTGCCGGCTGGGCGTGTCCTATCCCGAGATCTACGAGATGCAGGTGCGCGCGATCATCGAGGCGGCCTGCGAGATCGCCGCCGCCGGCCGGCCCGCCCCCAAGCTCGAGATCATGCATCCCCTGGTCGCCAAGGGCGAGGAGATGAAATACCTGCGCGCGCTGACCGACCGCATCGCCCGCCAGGTGATGGAGGACAAGGGCCGGACCATCGACTATCAGGTCGGCGCCATGATCGAGCTGCCGCGCGCGGCGGTCCGCGCCGGCGACCTGGCCGAGCACGCCGAGTTCTTCTCGTTCGGCACCAACGACCTGACCCAGACCACCTTCGGCATCAGCCGCGACGATTCCGGCCGCTTTCTGGCCGCCTACATCAACAAGGGCATCTTCGAGAAGGATCCGTTCGTCAGCCTGGACCAGGAGGGGGTGGGCGATCTGATCCGCATCGCCGCCGAGCGCGGCCGGGCGGCGCGGCCGAACGTCAAGCTCGGCATCTGCGGCGAGCACGGGGGCGATCCGGCCTCGATCGCCTTCTGCGAGGAGGTGGGTCTGGACTACGTCTCCTGCTCGGCCTACCGCACCCCGATCGCGCGGCTGGCGGCGGCCCAGGCCGCGCTGTCGCGCAAGCGCTGAGGCGAAAAACCTCGCGGTTCAGTTCAGCGGGCAAACCGGCTATCTGAAGATTTGGTGCTGTCCTACCTTGACGGATCGTCGTCCGGCGCCGCCAGCGTCAGGCTCTCGGCCAGCGCCCGGCCGCGGGCGGCGGCGGCGGCCTCCTGCTGGCGCACGTCCGGCGAGCAGCGGGGGGCGGCCGCCTGGGCCGCCGCGTAGCCGGTGTTGAACGCCGTCTTCAGCTGGCGGTCGAACGCCGCGTCGGGCGTCTCGACGGCGACCAGGGCGATCATCCGCCCGCGCCAGTACTGGTCGGTCTGGCCGGCGCAGGCCTGGCGCAGGGCGTGGCTTTGCCCCAGCACATAGGCCAGATCGGTCAGGGTCTGGCGCTCGGCCGGCGTGCGGGTCTGGGCGTCGGCCGTCCCGGCCAGCGCCAGCCCCGCGGCGAGCGTCGCGATGAGTATTCGCATGGCCCGTCAACTTGCCCCAAATCGGTTTCGGCGCATAGCCTCGTCGACGGCGAAGTCGGGGGGATCGGGACGATGGATCACCGCCCGATGATCGGGCGCGGGCCAGCTCGCGCGGCCTAGAGGTGTTCGAGCAGATAGTCCGCCGACGAGACGCGGAATTCGCCGCCCTGCTCGACGTTGAGCTGGGTGACCATCCCGTCCTTGGCGATCAGCGAATAGCGCTGCGAGCGCGAACCCATGC
The DNA here is from genome assembly GCA_963706385.1 of uncultured Alphaproteobacteria bacterium. Lineage (GTDB taxonomy): Bacteria > Pseudomonadota > Alphaproteobacteria > Caulobacterales > Caulobacteraceae > Poindextera. The sequence goes on from OY970153.1 coordinate 215,607, forward strand.
CGAACTTCGAGCCGTCCAGCTCCAGCCCGACGGCGCGGGTGAAGTCGCCGTTGCCGTCGGCCAGCATCAGCACCTCGTCGCCGATCCCCTGATCCTGGCCCCAGGCCTTCATCACGAAGACGTCGTTGACCGAGACGCAGGCGATGGTGTCGACGCCCTTGGCCTTCAGCGCGGCGGCGTGCTGCTTGAAGCCGGGCAGATGCTTGGCCGAACAGGTCGGGGTGAAGGCGCCCGGCAAGGCGAACAGCGCCACGGTCTTGCCCTTGAACAGCTCGTCGCCGGAAAGCGGCGCGGGGCCGTCGGCGGTGAAATGCATGAATGTCGCCTGAGGCAGCTTGTCGCCGACCTTGATCGTCATGGAGTCCCTCCCATTGCGTCCCAACGCGGCCTTGGCGGGCCCGCCCGGCACAGATAGGGAGCCGAACGGACCGCGCCAAGCGCCATTCGACGGCTCCAGGCCACGCGCCGCCTTGATGCCGTCACGCGGTGGGAGGATCATGCGCCTCATGCATGACGACTCGGCGCCCGCCATGACCCGCGAGTCCGCCTTTCTCACCGGCCGGATGCTGATCGCCATGCCCACCATCGGCGATCCCCGCTTCGAGCGCGCCGTGGTGTTCGTCTGCGCCCACAACGCTGACCACGCGATGGGCCTGACCGTGAACCATCCGGTCGAGGGGCTGACGGTGCCGGGCCTGTTGAGCCGGCTGGGCGTCAAATCCGAGATCGAGATGCCGGAAGATCTGGTGCTGCTGGGCGGGCCGGTGGAGGCCGAGCGCGGCTTCGTGCTGCACACCGACGACTATGTCTGCCCCAATTCCAGCATCGCCGTCGGCGAGGGCCTGTCGCTGACCGCCACCCGCGAGGTGCTGGAGGCGATGGCGAGCCACAATCGCCGGCCGCGCCGCGCCATCCTGGCGCTGGGCTACGCCGGCTGGGGCCCCGGTCAGTTGGAGCACGAGATCCGCCAGAACGCCTGGCTGGTCTGCGAGCCGGACGAGACCCTGCTGTTCGGCGAGGACCATGCCCAAAAATGGACCCGCGCCCTGGCCAAGCTCGGCATCAGCCTGGATCACCTGTCCGGCGAGGCCGGGCGGGCGTGATCAGGCGGCGTCCACCGCCTTGATGGCGGCCAGCTCCTCGCGGGCGGCGATCGCGGCGCGCGACAGATCATGCTGCGCCTGGAGGTTCATCCAGAACTCCGGCGTGGTCGCGAACACCCGGCCGAGCCGAAGCGCCGTGTCGGGGGTGATGGGCTGCTTCTCGCGGATCAGCCGCTCGATGCGGGTGCGATCCTTCAGCCCCATAGCCTTGGCCAGGGCGCCGGCGGTGAGGCGGTATTCGGGCAGGAACTCCTCCCGAAGGTGCTCGCCGGGATGGGCGAGAGGCTCGGTGAAATCGGTGTAGTCGTGCGTCGTCATATCGTTCGTCCCGGCCCCGGCGGGGCTCTGAAGGTGGGGCCGCGCCCCGGTTCCGACCCGGCCAGGCGCCGGGTCAGTGATAGTCGCCGAACCAAACCTCCTCGGGGCCGGCGCGGCCCCATTTGAAGGTGATGCGGAACTGATCGTTCACGCTGATCGACCATTCGCCCGCGCGATCGCCGTCCAATGGGTGAAGGCGATGGCTGGGCGGAACGCGCAGGTCTTCGATCGACACCGCCGCATCAAGCCGTTGAAGCCGGCGGCGGGTCGCTTTGATCAAATCGGCCGGAAAGCCCTTGCCGGGGTCCCGGCCCTGGAAGACCGCCCGCGCCTGTTGGCTTTTCCAGCTTTGGATCGTCACGGAGACCGCCGTTTCAACGGCATCGATGTAGCGTTTCGCGCTACGGTTTGCAAGGAATTTGTAGCGCAATGCGCCACAGACAAAGACCGGTCCCCTAACCCATCGCCTTCAGCGGGGCGACGCCATCGGCGTAGCTTTCGTTGAGGTAGACCTCGGCCTCGTCGGCCGAGAGGGCCGAGGCGTAGCCGAAGCCCTGGCCATAGTCACAGCCGATCTCCAACAGGCTCCGGGCCATGGTGGCGTTCTCGACCCCCTCGGCGACCACCTCCAGCGCCAGGTCGCGGCCGAGATTGACCACCGAGCGCACGATCTTGGCCGAGCCCTGGTTGGCGCCCATGGTGCGCACGAAATAGCGGTCGATCTTCAAGGTGTCGAACGGCAGCCGGGTCAGGTAGGACAGCGAGGAGAAGCCGGTGCCGAAATCGTCCAGCGCCAGCGCCGCGCCGGCCTGGCGCAGGGCGTGCAGGATGACCGCCGCGCGATCCGGCTCGCGCATGATGTCGCTTTCGGTGATCTCCAGCTTCAGCGCCCCGCGCGGCAGGCCGGTCTCGGCCAGCAGCTGGGCGACATCGGCCACCAGGTTCGGCCGGTCGATCTCGCCGACCGACAGGTTGACGCTGACGCTGATCTCGCCGGCCGCCCGGTGGGCCTTGCGCCAGGCGGCGAGCTGCAGGGCCGCGGCGCGCATCATGTGGGCGCCCAGCTCCATCAGCAGCCCCATCTCGTCGCACAGCGGCAGGAACTCGTCGGGCGGGATCACCCCGCGCCTGGGATGGCGCCAGCGGGCCAGGGCCTCGAAACCGGCGATGGCGCCGCTCGCCAGGCGCACCACCGGCTGGTAGTAGGGCACGATCTCGCCGCGCCCGATGGCGCCGCGCAGTTCCGATTCCATCGCCAGGCGCGAGAGCCCGCCGGTCTCCAGCGCCTGGCCATAGGCCGCCACGCCGCCGCGGCCCGCGGTCTTGGCCAATTCGACCGCCAGCTCGGCCCGCCGCAACAGCTCGGACGCTTCCGGCGCCTGCGCCCCGCCCTGCGCCGGCACCGCGCCGATCGACAGGGTGGGAAAGATGTCGAAGCCGGCGATCCTCAGCGGCTGCTCCAGCGCCCGGCGCATCACGTCGGACGGATGCTCGATCTCGGCGGGGGCCAGCACGGCGAATTCATCCTCGCCCACCCTGGCCAGCAGGGCGCCGGCCGGAAACGCCGCCGCCAGCCGCGAGCCGAGGGCGGAAAGCACCAGGTCGGCCCGCTTGTGGCCCAGCGCCTCGTTGAGCCGGCGCAAACGATCGAGGTCGGCGACCACCAGGGTGAAGGCGTGCGGCGCCTGCAATCGCTCGCCGGCGCGGGTGACGAAGCAGCGCCGGTTTAGAAGTCCGGTCAGGGCGTCCAGGTCGGAGGCGGCGAACTTGGCTTCGGGCGCCGCCACGCCGGCGGCGCGCACGCCGTCCTCCAGCCACACACCGCGCCAGATGCAGCTCTCCCCGCCGCGCATGCGCACTCGCGCGAAGATTTCGCCGCCGGGCGCCTGCACCTTGAGGATTTCCTCGACCAGCGCGCGATCCTGCGGCATCGAGATCGCCAGCATCGCGGCCGAGGAGCATTCCGGGGCTAGGGCCGACAGGCCCAGCGCGCGGGTCGCGCCGGTCACGCGCAGCCGGTCGGCCCGCGGATCCCAGTTCCATAGAACCACCTCCGCGGCCCCCAGGGCCTCCAGGGTGACGGCGGCGTCCCAGACAAACCGGTCTCGCGCCCTCAGCGCCATTTAAAGCCCGCCGCGCCGCCTAGTGGATCGTAGCAAACGGATGGTTCCCATCCGTTTGTGGTCCGATCCACTGAATTCAAACCCTTGTGGTGCGTCTTGCAAACGGATGCGGGAGGCATCCGTTTGAGTCGCGCCACTAGAGCGGGATGCGGAAAAGTGGACACCGGTTTTCCGCATTGATCCCGCTCTAAATGATCGGAATCGATCACGTTTATGATTTTGGATTGATCCAATCCAAAATCATCGTGATCTAGGCGCCCCGACGCCCCCGCGCGGCGCCGCCGGTCACCAATCCGAACAGCAGATGATCTCGCCAATCACCGTTAATTTTCAGATAAGCCGACGCCCGGCCCTCGAGCTCGAAGCCCGCGCGCAGCAGCAGCCGCCGGGAGGGTTCGTTCTCCGGCAGGCAGGCGGCCTCCAGCCGGTGCAGGCCCAGACGGCCGAAGCCGAAGGCCGACAGGGCGCGGACCGCATCCAGGGTGTGGCCCTGACGTGCGTACGGCTCGCCCGCCCAATAGCCCACCGTGCCCATCTGGGCGACGCCGCGACGGATGTTGGACAGGGTGATGCCGCCCACCAGCTCCCGGTCGTCTCGGCGAAACACCAGGAAGGCGTAGGCGAGCCCAAGATCCATGTCGCGCTGGTAGGCGGTCAGCCGCCTTCGGAAGGCGCCGCGCGAGAGGTCGTCGGCCGGCCAGGTCGGCTCCCAGGGCTGCAGGAAGCCGCGCGAGCGCCGGCGCAGGTCCGACCAGGCGCCATAGTCGATCGCCCGCGGCGGGCGCAGAAACACCCGCTCGCCCTCGATGCGAAGGCCGGTGTCCGTTCCGATCCAATCGAGAAGCGCCACGGGAGGATCCTTTCGACTGCGAAGCCTAAGCGAATTCAGCGCGGCCGAACAGCGTGCGGTGGATAGGCCGACGGCGGCGCCCCTTCTCCCGCTCCTCCCGGCGAATGCCGGCGACTGTGTTGTCGGCTCTCCGCTTCGCTGCGGCCGGGATGACGACTTTAGGAACGGCTTGAACTTACATACCCTTCGCCGACGACCAATTAAGTCTAGACCCAAGCGGAACCGAAGCCATGCACGACGCGCCCCTCGAGGCCCACGAACACGCCGAGCACGCCGAACACGCGGCGCACGCCAACGATCCGTTCGTTAGCCGCGTCTCGATCACCATCGCGGTCCTGGCGGTGGTCGCCGCCACGGCCGGCAGCCTGGAGACCTTCGAGAGCGGCAGCGCCATCATCGAGGCCAACCGGGCGGTGCTGGTCCAGGACCAGGCGACCGACGAATGGAACTTCTTCGAGGCCAAGAGCCTGAAGAAGAACATGTACTCCATCGCCGCCGACGCCGGCGGCCCCAAGGCCGACGCCTATCGCGCCAAGGCCAAGGAAGAGGGCGCGGGCCAGGACGCATCCGAGGCGCGGGCCAAACGGCTGGAGAGCGAGCGCGAGGAGGCCCTGGGGCTCAGCGAGCGTCACGAGCGGCGTCATCACCGCTTGGCGCTCGCGGCCACCTTGTTGGAAATCGGCATCGCCACCTCGACCATCGCCATCATCACCCGCAAGCGCTGGCCCTGGGTCGGCGCGGCCAGCCTGGGCCTCATCGGCGCGGCGGTGGCGGGGTTGGCCTATCTGGGGTGAGGTTAGAGCGGGATGCGGAAAAGCGGACACCGGTTTTCCGCATTGATCCCGCTCTAAGCTATTAGAATCGATTACGTTTATGATTTTGGATTGATTCAATCCAAAATCATCGTGATCTAGCGGCGGCGTCGGCCGCGCTGGCGGTCTCGAACCGGACGTCGAGTCCCCGCCGGCCAAGTTCGGCGATCAGGCCGTCCAGCCTGGCGGACTTGACGTTGAGCTCGCTCGTCAGGCGCCGGTGCCGATCGCCCCACGGACTGCCCCATACGTCGATGCTCAGGGCGCGCTGGAGGTAGTCGGCGAGCGCCCCGGCCTCGCGAGCGGCGTCGATCGGCGCGTTTTGATGCGCCGCGATCGCCTCGCGATAGAGCGCCTCGAGTTGGTCGAGGGCCGGCTCCAGGCCGCAGAGGTCGCGGACGCGGGCGCTCAGCTCGGCCGCATCGTCTGGCGCATAGGCGGCCAGGGCCGCGAACACCGCGTCGGGCGTGACCGGCTTGGTCAGCAGGGCGTGACCGAAATTGGCCGTCCGCCAGGCCGCGAAATCGGTGGTGGTCGCCATGTCGGCCAGTCCGCGGCCGTCGCAGACGACCACGGCGCAACCGACCGCCAGGGCTTCGAGCGCGATGCGCGCGGCGCCGATGACGATGTCGGCGGCGGCCATTTCGCCGGGCAGATCCAGCAATGGCCGTCCCGCGGCGTATCCGGCCAGCGCGACCTCCAAGCCGGCCTGTTCGCAGGCCGCGATGCAAGCGGCGAGATGGTCCTTGGTGCGGTGAGCGACGATCAGCACGCGCCGCGGTCGCTCGGGCAGCGGCGGCCTGGGCCGAACCCGATCGAGATCGACCGCGTTGGGCAGAACGGCGACGGCCTCCAACGGCAGTCCGGCCTCCCGGGCGACCCGCTCGCGGCACAGAGCGTCGACCGCGGCGTGGCGGCGCACGCGCTCCAGCCGCAAGGGCCCGTCGAACCAGATATGCGAGTCGTGGCAGAGCTGAATCGCGGGCGTGTCGGGGAAGCGGACCAGCGCCGGCACGGTGATCGGATGGTGCTGGCCGTGAATGATGTCGGGCGCCCGGTCCAGGCTGGCGAGGTCGGCCGCCAGCTCCACCCGCCCCCCAGCTCGTCCGAGGCCAGGGGATCAAGGTGCTGAGCGTGGACTGCCACCCGCCATCCCCTTCGGCTGAGGCCTCGGGCGAAATCACCCGTCACCACCTCGGTCCCGCTCCGCCCGCCCAGCCAGCCGTTGGTGATCAGGACGAAAGGACGAGAGGAGGGCTCATCCGGCATGGATCGAATCCGGTGCGGGGGCCGGTTCCGAGGTCGCGGTCGTCGCCAGGTCGGCGACCAGCGGCGCCAGATGACGCGCGTAGGTGATCACCTCGTGAAAGATGCCTTGGGCCACGCGCTCGCGGCCCTGCCGTTCATAGAACGGCTCTCCCTCCGGTGCCGGCAGCAGGGGACGATCGGAGATGACGGGCGATAATATCTCCCGTTCGATCAGCCGCGGATCGAGCCTGAGCAGCCGTTCGCGTTCGTCCGCCAGCGCCGGGACGCTGACGGCGGCCTCGAGCTTGCGGGCGACGGCCGCCGCGTCGAGGTCGCTCACCCGTTGATCCGGCCGCGGGTCCGCGATCGACCCGCGGACCTCGATGGGGAAATCGAAGTGCCGGATGGTCCGGCCGCGCCTCGCGGACGCGCGCGCGGCGGCCAGACGGGCGATGACCGCGCACAGGTCGTGCGCCGGCTCGCACGCCTCGACGGGATCGCTGACCAGCACATCCGCCTCGCTGTCGAGCAGGGCCGCGGCCGTGCGCGCGATCAGCCCGGCGAAGAACCCGACGTCACGGGCCAGGATGGCGCGGTAGACGGCCCGGTCCGGGACCACGCCGAACACCGGCCCAGGGACGGCGCCCGCCGCGAGGATGACCCGGCGCGAATGCTCCAGACGCGGAACCCCGACCTTACCCGATCCATCGGTCAGAACCAGGACCAGCGGCCGTTCGATTTCCATCCACCGGTGGACGAGCAGTTCGTGCCCGGGGTGCGCGACGAACAGCAGCGATCGGTGATTCATGATGGCCACCCGCCCACGCCGATGCCCGGCCAATTCACACTACCGGGATCGCGCGCTCCCTCCAATCGGCTAGACGCGCACGCTCGCCGGCGCCGCGCTTCCCCCTCAAACGTCCTGTCCCGCGCACCAGCCGCTGGCCCAGGCCCACTGGAAATTGTAGCCGCCGAGCCAGCCGGTGACGTCGACCACCTCGCCGATGAAATAGAGGCCGGGAACCGCCTTGGCCCGCATCGTCCGCTGGTCCAGCGCGCGGGTGTCGACGCCGCCCAGGGTGACTTCCGCGGTGCGATAGCCTTCGGAGCCCACCGGCTTGACCCGCCAGGCGTTCACCGCCGCCGCGAGCTTGCGAAGCAGCGCGTCGGAGGCGTCGGCGACGGCGCCGCCGGCCCCCTCGGTCTCGGTGATCATCTGGGCCAGGCGGTGGGGCAGGTATTGGCCGAGCACGGTCTGAACCGCTTGGCGGCCGCGCGCCGTCCGCGCGCCGCGCAGCGCCTCGAAGATGTCGACGCCGGGCGCCATGTCGATCTCGATCGCCTCGCCCGGGAGCCAATAGGAGCTGATCTGCAGGATCACCGGCCCGCTCAAGCCCCGGTGGGTGAACAGCATGGCCTCGTCGAACGTGGTCTTGCCGCAGCGGACCCGCACGTCCAGCGACACCCCGGCCAGCGGTTGCAGCCGGGCCAACAGGCCAGGCTCCAGCCTCAGCGGGACCAGCGCCGGGCGAATGGGCGTGACCGCGACACCGAATTGCGCGGCGAGCTGATAGCCGAAGCCGCTGGCCCCCATCTTGGGGATCGACTTGCCGCCGGTGGCGACGACCAGGGATCGGCAGGCGAGGGGCGCTCCGTCGATGGTCAGCTCGAAGCCGTCCGAGGTCTTGGCCATGGCCCGGGCCTGGGCGCCGAGCCGCAAGACGACGCCGGCCGCGCGCATCTCGCCCAGCAAGAGGTCGACGATCTGTCGGGCCGAGCCGTCGCAGAACAGCTGGCCCAGGGTCTTTTCATGCCAGGCGACGCCATGCGCCTCGACCAGGGCGATGAAATCCGCCGGCGTGTAGCGGCTCAGCGCCGAGACGCAGAACCGGGGGTTTTCGGAGATGAACGCGTCCGGGCCGGCGCGCAGGTTGGTGAAGTTGCAGCGCCCGCCGCCGGAAATCCGGATCTTCTCACCCGCCACCTTGGCGTGGTCGACGACCAGCACCCGTCGGCCGCGCTTGCCGGCCTGGATGGCGCACATCATCCCCGCCGCGCCGGCGCCGATCACCACCACATCGAAGCTTTCCATTCGATCTGTCTAGTCCGCGGTTGTCATCGTGAAAATTGTGCGTCATCCCGGCCGCGGGATCGCGCAGCGGTCCGGAGGGCCGGGACCCAGGCGATATCCGGTGCATCTGCCCCTGGATCCCGGCTCTCCGCTTCGCTCCGGCCGGGATGACGTTCTTAGCGGATTGTTTCAAGACACGCGCATGGCCTGGACCCGCCGCTACGAGGAGACCGAGCCCCAGCGGGTCAATCGCTGGCTGGCGCGAAGCGGCGTCTGTTCGCGGCGCGAGGCCGAGGCGCTGATCGCGCGGGGGCTGGTCTCGATCGACGGGGTGGCGGTGGTCGACGCGGGCCACAAGATCGCGGCCGGCCAGACCCTGGTGCTGGCCGACGACGCGCGGGCGGCGCTGGAGGGGGCGCTGACCGTGCTGCTGCACAAGCCGGTCGGGGTGGTCTCGGCCCAGCCGGAGCCCGGCCAGGTTCCCGCCGCGAGGCTCTTGACCCGCGAGGCGCTGGTCGGCGAAAGCCCGGTGATCCCGGACCGCGACACGAGCCTAGCGCCGGTCGGGCGGCTGGACAGGGATTCGCGCGGCCTTTTGATCCTGTCCGAGGACGGGGTGGTGGCCAAGGCGGTGATCGGCCCAGACTCGGCGCTGGAGAAGGAATACCAGGTCCGCGTGACCGGCCCGGTCACCGAAGAGGCGCTGGGCCTGCTGCGCCATGGCCTCAGCCTGGACGGGCGCAAGCTGAAGCCCGCCGAGGTGACGCCGATCGGCCCCCAGCGGCTGCGCTTCGTGCTCAAGGAGGGCCGCAACCGCCAGATCCGGCGGATGTGCGAACTGGTTGGCCTGAGCGTGGTCGACCTCTTGCGCGTGCGCATCGGCCCCCTGCGCCTGGACGGCCTGCCCGAGGGCCGCTGGCGGGTGCTGAGCCCGGACGAGCGGCGGGCGCTGGTGGGGGCGGGGCCCTAGTGGTGCGGTCCCGGGGCCGAAATCCCTCCGATCATCGTCGTATTCGATGCGCCAGCGGGGATCGGCGTGCTCGATCCGCCTGACGGTGTTTGACCGGCAAATCCCGCGGCGGCCTGGCTGAACAGGGTCACCGCCGCCGCCGGCGCGGCGCCGCTCGAAACCATGATATCCGTGCCGCCGGAACCATCGGACTTGGTTGAGAAAGTGAAGCCGGTCGTCCCGGCGGAGAGACCGATGGTCACCACCGTCACGCCGCCATTGGTGGCCACCAGCTGGTTCGAGCCGTTGATCGAGACCGCTGTCGCCACGATCGATTGCAGATCGATGATCGCCCCCGACTTAATGTGCAATCCGTTGACTTGAGCGCCGGCGGAAAAATCCAAAATGCCGCCGCTATTCAGTATGGTATTTTTGGAAATTCCATCCTTTGCAACGAGTTCTTGCCCGCCGCTGTTTACAGTCGCCCCGGTCGCCTGTCCGCCGCTTAAAACCGACTCTAGACCGCCCGCGCCGACTGTCCCACCTGTCGCGACGCCACCAGAGTATATGTACTCAAAGCCGTTGATCGCGCCGCCGCTTGCCGAGCCGCCATAAAGAAATTGAAAGCCGCCACTGTTGACGGTCGTGTTGTTGGCTACGCCGCCAGCATATACGACGATGCGTCGCGGACCGTCTACGACCGTATTGTTGGCCACGCCGCCGTTGAGGACATATTCCGGGCCGCCAATCAGAACGGTTCCATTGGTCACGCCGCCATTCGAGACCAGCACCGAACCTAGATTGACGGTGGTGTTGGTCGCAACGCCGCCGCCCACAACGGACAGTATATTACCTGATAGAACGATGCCCTGGCTCGCGACAGCGAGCTTTTGAAGATTATTTCCCACCAGGACGGTCGTGTCGTTGACTCCGTCAGGAACGACCGCGAAGGCGAGTTTCGCCGAAGACGCGCTCAGACCGATTGTATCGACCACGACACTGCCATTGGTTATAATCAATTGGCCTGAACTATTCACGTTGGCTGAAGTCGCATGCATATCCATAAGGATAAGTTGTGCATTTGCGTTTAAATTCAGATTCTTGACGTTTACACCGGAAAATAAATACAATTGTCCATAACTGTTAATGGTAGCGTTATTATCGGATCCGCCATTTTTTATATAAAGAACCCCGCCGATATTGACAACGGATCCCGAATCCGATCCGCCGCTTTCTACAGTTTCTTGTCCATTATTATTTATCACGGTTCCGTTTGAGACACCGTTGACTTTTTCTATCCCTCCGCTGTTCACGACTACGGACGTTACGGTTTGGCCGGACGCAACAACCAAGGTAACGCCTTTTCCCACGGTGGTTGTCATTTCAACTGTGCCCTTTCACTAACCCACAAATGAGGGGTGGTTTTCGTGACGCAATTGTGACGGCGCGTTGATCGCCACGATGAGATTCGTTTGTTCCTTTGAGGAACACGTCAGAAAAATCAAGTAATAAATTAAATAATCACCATTACTCGCCCGAGGCGCGAAATGTCATCAAACATTATTCGATTTAGAACATATTTGTAATGTTTGAGTCGACACTCTAAGTGGGGACGAGCCGGAGCACCCTTCACCCACTCTGCGTCAGGCGGCTTCAAGGTCGCGACCGCCCATCCCCGGAGGGCCTAATGTCTCCTTCGGGCCGAGGCCGCGCGAGCCCGCGCGGGCGGCGCCGTTCAGCTCAGCGTTTCCGCCAGCCGTTCGAGCAGACTTCTCAGCTGGGCCGGCTTCGCGCCGCCGATCGCGGCGGCGAATTCCGCCTCCGCCTCGGTGCTGAGCTGGACCAGCGCCTCCCAGGCCGCCCGGCCCTTGTCGGTCAGCCGGACCCGCTTGGCGCGGCCGTCGCCCGGATCGGGCTCGCCGGCGCCGATCGCACCGGCGGCCTGGAGCTGTTCCGCCAGCGGGGCGAGGTCGGCCAGGGTCCGCCGCCGCACGCCCATGATTGGGACGAGACCTTCTATGTCGTGGACGGCGAACTGACATCGGCGCGGGCGGGGTGACCCGGCGCCTGGGTCCGGGCTCGGTGGCCCATGTCCCGGCGGGGACGACACACTGGTTTCGGTTCGTCACCGACGGAGAGATGATCTCGGTGACCTCGCGCCCGGGCGCGTCCAAGCTGTTCTCGGCCCTCGACGCGGTCGCCGCGCCGGGAGCGCCGGACATGGACGTGATCGTGCCGGTGATCTTGAACAACGGCGTCACGCTGGCGGCGCCCTAGGCGCGTCAGCCCCGCTTGCGCACGAACACCGTGCCGGCCGAGTAGCCGGCGCCGAAGCTGCAGATCAGGCCCATGTCGCCGGGGGCCAGGTCGTCGGAATGGGCGTGGAAGGCGATGATCGAGCCGGCGGAGGAGGTGTTGGCGTATTCGTCGAGGATGATGACGTTCTCCTCGCGGCTGGGATCGCGGCCGAGCACCCGGCGACCGATCATCTCGTTCATGTTGATGTTGGCCTGATGCAGCCAGAGCCGCTTCAGCGCCGTAGGTCGCAGACCCAGGTCGGCGGCGTGCTCCAGGATCATCTCCGAGACCATCGGCACCACCTCGCGGAACACCTTGCGGCCCTCCTGCACGAACAGCTTGTCGGGCGCCCCGATCCCCTCGGGCGCGGCGTTGTTGAGAAAGCCGAAGTTGTTGCGGATGTTGTTGGAGAACTGGGTCTTCAGCCGGGCGCCCAGGATGTCCCAGCCGCCCGATGCGTCCTCGGCCCGCTCGACGATCACCGCGGTCGCCACGTCGCCGAAGATGAAATGGCTGTCGCGGTCGCGGAAGTTCAGGTGGCCCGAGCAGATTTCCGGATTGACCATCAGCACCGCCCGCGCCTGGCCGGCGGCGATGAAGTCGGCGGCGGTCTTGATCCCGAAGGTGGCGGACGAACAGGCCACGTTCATGTCGAAGGCGAAGCCGCCGACGCCCAGCGCGTCCTGGATCTCGATCGCCATGGCCGGATAGGGGCGCTGCATGTTGGAGGCGGCGCAGAGCACCGCGTCGATCCGCTCGGCGCCCTTGCCCCAGCGCGCGATCGCCTGGCGCGCGGCGGCGACCGCGATCTCGGCCATCACCGATATCTGCTCGTTCGGGCGCTCGGGGATGATCGGCCGCATGACCTCCGGATCGACGATGCCGGTCTTGTCGACCACGTGGCGCGAGGCGATGCCCGAGGCCTTGAGGATGAATTCGGGCGAGGAGGGCGCGATCGTCTGGACCTCGCCCGCCGCGATGGCCTCGGCGTTGGCCGCGTTGAACCGCTCGGCATAGAGGTTGAAGGTCGAAACCAGCTCTTCGTTGGAAACGGTGGCGGGCGGGGTGTAGAGCCCCGTCGCCGCGATCACGGCCTGGTGCAAGGTTGGCGCTCCCTCTTGGGCTCTGCTCGCCCCGCGCCTTGATAGCACGCCGCCGCCGCGCGTCAGCCCCGCCCTGTCGCGGCGCTGTCACATTCCCCATCCGCCAACGGGAAGGCGCGCCGGGTTCGGCTGAACGCGATGGATGCGCCGCGCCCCATTTTCCTTGACCGACGCCCCGGCTTGCCGCGAGTTGGGGCGATGAGCTGGGCCTTCGTCATCCAGACCGCCGTCTCCGCCGTGGCCATCGCCGGCTTGGTCTGGCTCGCCGCCTGGGCCAGGATCGCCGCGCCGCGCGCGCCGCTGGACGCCGACGGAGCCCGCGCGCTGATCGCCGAGGAGTTCCCGGATGCGCCGATCGAGGGGCTGTGGATCGCCGCCGACGGCGGGGGCGCGATCGCCAAGTCCGGCGAGCGGGCCCTGGTGGTGTTCTTAAGGGGCGACGACTACGTCGCGCGCGCCCTGGCCTGGGGCGAGGCGGCCGCGGCCCGGGTCGAGGACGGGGCGGTGCGGCTGGCCTTCCACGACATCGCCGCGCCCGGCGCGCGGCTGGCGCTCGCGGGCGCCTGGCCGCCGGCGCCGGAGGCCGCGTGATGAAATTCGATCTCGATCCCGTCACCCTGGCGACGCCGTTGTTCATCATCGCGATGATCGCCGAGATCCTGCTCGCCCGCTTCGGCCGGGCCCGGGCGCGCTACGAGCCGCGCGATACGGCGACCTCGCTGCTGATGGGGCTGGGGCGCAACGTGAGCGCCATCGCCACCGCCGGCCTGGTCGCCGCGGCTAGCCTGTTCGTCTACCGCCATCGGCTGACGACCATCCCAACCGGCGCGGTCTGGGCGTGGGCGGCGCTGTTCCTGCTGGAGGACCTGACCTACTACGGCTTCCACCGGCTGAGCCACGAGCGGCGGATCTGGTGGGCGGCGCACGTCAACCACCACACCTCCCAGCACTACAACCTCTCGACCGCGCTTCGGCAGACCTGGACCGGCGGGATCGCGGGGACCTGGGTGATGTGGCTGCCGCTGGCGTGGCTCGGCTTTTCGCCGGCGATGATCGCCACCCAGCAGGGGATCAGCCTGGTCTACCAGTTCTGGATCCACACCGAGACCATCGGACGGCTGCCCGCGCCGATCGAGGCGGTGTTCAACACCCCCTCGCACCACCGGGTGCACCATGCGCGCAACCCGCGCTACCTGGACCGCAACTACGCCGGAATCCTGATCGTCTGGGACCGGATGTTCGGCACCTTCGAGCCGGAGCGGGCGGACGAGCCACCCCGCTATGGCGTGGTCAAGAACCTCGGGGACTTCAACTTGTTGCGCGTGGCGTTCCACGAGTGGGTCGCGATCGGCGCGGATGTGCTGAAGGCCCGCTCACCCGCGCACGCCCTGGCCTACGTCTTCGGCCCGCCCGGCTGGAGCCCGGACGGGACGCGCGAGACCTCGGCGCAGATTCGCCGGCGCTGGCGCGAACGCGTGGGTTAGCCCTCACCCGAAACCCCTCTGGGAGAGGGGTTTCCCATGCATGGCGTCTTCGGGCCGCCTAATCCCTGAGCCGCGGCAGGGCCAAGCCCGGCGCCGGTCCGGCGCGGACCAGCTCGCGCCGGAAGCGGAACAGCTCGGCGGGCCGTCCGCCGGTCTCGGCGTGCAGGCGGCCCAGACCCTCGACCAGATCGGTGCGCTCCAGCGCGCGGCGGAAGTTCTGCTTGTGCAAGGCCACGCCCGCCACCGCCTCGACCGTGCGCTGGAGCTGCGACAGGGTGAACTCCTCGGCCATCAGCTCGAACGCCACTGGGCGGTACTTCAGCTTGCCGCGCAGCCGGCCAAGCCCGGTGGCCAGGATGCGCCGGTGGTCGGACAGCATCGGCTCGCCGAAAGCCGCCGCATAGTCGCTCGGCTCCTCCGCCGGCCGGCCGCGGGCCCGCTCGCGGTCGCGCGCCGCCTCGGGGGCGAGGCCCGCCTCGTAGAGCAGTTCGTAGCGCTCCAGCACCCGCTCCTCGTTCCACGGCGCGCCGTCGAGCGCGAACAGCAGGCGCGCGCGGGCCAGCCGCTCCTCGCTCGCCGCCCAGCGCCGCAGCGGCGGGGCCAGCGCCGCGTCGATCAGCGCCGGCCGGCCGCGCCGCCAGTCCTCCCAGGGAAAGAAGCGCCAGAACGGGGTCCAGACGGTGTCCGGCGCCTGGGTCGGCGCGGCCTGGGGCGCCAGGGCCAGATAGCCGACCGAGATCACCCGCGTCCCGCCGTTGGTCCCCCCGCTGGTCCCGACATCGGCCAGCGGCGCGTCGCGGCCCTTGTCACCGAAGGTGTAGAGCTGTTCGACGAAGCCCAGCTCGAAGCGGGTCTGCTCGCTGACGAAGGCGCGCACGGCCAGCTCGAAGGTGCGGTGGCCGTCCGGGTCGAACGGGCCGAACGGCAGGCCGGCCAGGGCCGAGGGCTGGCCGCTGGCCGCATCGTGCGGCCGCACGGTCAGGGCCACGGCGTCGCCCTCACGCACCGCGATGATGACGGCGGATAGGCCGATGACGATGGCGGTCATCGCCGGCGCCTCATTCGGTGTCGAAGGCGGCGGGGGCGCGCTCGTAGCCGGCCGCCTCGGACAGCAGGTGGAACCGGTGCAGATAGCGCGCCTGCGCCTCGGCCGGCGGCAGCGGCTCGATGGCCAGCATGTAGCCCCGGGGCGGGCGGCCGAACAGCTTCAGCGCCTCGCCGGGCTCGAAGCCGGCCAGCTGGGTGGCCTCGAAGAAGGCGCAGGCCCGGTCGGCCTGTTTGAGCAGGGTCTTGACCATCGCGGGCGTGCGGGCCGGCAGGCCGAAGCGGACGTGGATCGCCGTCTCCAGCCGCGCCTCGAAGCTCTGGTAGTTCAGCCCCAGCGCGGCCTTGAACGGCGAGATCATGTCGCCGATCACATATTCCGGCGCATCGTGCAGCAGCGCCGCCAGCCGCCAGCGCGGGTCCAGCGACGGCTGCAGGTGGACGGCGATCTCCTCCACCACCAGCGAGTGCTGGGCGACCGAAAAGCCGTGCGCCCCCAGCGTCTGGCCGTTCCAGCGGGCGACCCGGGCCAGGCCGTGGGCGATGTCCTCGATCTCGATGTCCATCGGCGAGGGATCGAGCAGGTCGAGCCGGCGGCCCGACAGCATCCGCTGCCAGGCGCGCGCCGGCGGCGGGGATTTGATCTGGCTCAGCGCTTTGCCCACGAGAGCGTTCCTATGATGCAAGGCCGGTTCGGTGATGTATCGTATCTGGAGCGTCGATGTTGGCCTCGAAAAACACGGGACAGGCAAAAATGGCGGTTGCGGGGGTTTCTTGGGCGCGGATTCTGGCGCCGGTGGCCGGCGGCGACGCCGATGCGGGCGTGCTGGCCGCCGCGGCGGTGCTGGCCGCGCCGTTCGGGGCGGAGGTGGCGGCGGTCTACGCCCCGGCCGACGTCGCCGACCTGATGCCCTGGATGGGCGAGGGCTTCATGGGCGGGGTGCAGGTCACCGCGCTGCAGAGCCTGAAGGAGGCCGCCGCCCAGGGCGAGGCCGCCGCCCGCGCCAGTTGCGAGGCGCTGGACTACGGCCGCAAGAGCTTCACCGCCCTGGCCTCGCCGGTCTGGTCGGCGCTGGCGATGGAAGGGCGGTTGTCGGACGTGGCGGTGTTCGACGACGCCACCGCGCGCGGGCGCGGACCGCTGGCCGAATCGTTCCAGCAGATCGTCGCCGACGAACAGCGCCCGACCCTGGTCGCCCGGCCCGGCCTGCGCGCCGGCGGCTGCGTGGCGGTGGCCTGGGACGGCGGCAAGGAGGCCAGCCGCGCCGCTCGCACCGCTCTGCCGCTGTTGCAGAAGGCCGCCAAGGTGGTGATCCTGGCCGCGCCGGCCGCCTCGGCCCGCTATTTCGACCCGACCCGGCTGCAAGGCTTCTTCGCCGAGCGCGGGGTGAGCGCCGAGATCGAGGCCCTGAGCAAGGCGGGCGATCCGGCCCCGGGGCTGCTCGAGGCGGCGCGGGCGGCGGGGGCCAGCATCCTGGTCGCCGGCGCCTTCGGTCATCCGCGGCTGCAGGAGTTCATCTTCGGCGGCGCCACCCGCGCGTTCCTCAACGCCGGCGACGCGCCGTCGCTGTTTCTGTCGCACTAGTTCAAGGATTTCTTCGGTCATGAGGCTGAACCGCATCGTCATGCGCCTCGCGCGCAATCCGGGCACCGAATTCGCCGAGGGCGACGACCACCGCGGCTACGCCCTGGTGGCGCCGCTGACGGTGGACGGCAAGCTCGACGAGGCCGCCTTCCGCGCCCACAAGGCCGCCTTCACCGTGCGCCATTTCGCGCCGAACGAGGAGCCGCAGGAAGGCAAGCTGGCCCGGCGCGGCGAGCGCTGGTTCTTCGACTACGGCGAGACCGGCGAGGCCGACGAGCCGCTGTACCGCATCGGCGAGCATAGGTTCGCGGTGGGGGAATACGTCAGCGTGACCGACGAGGACGGGCGGCTGTTGACGTATAAGGTGACGGAGTTGACGCCGGCGTAGGGGGGCGGGCGCTGGGTGGGTTCCGAGCCGGGATGCAATGTTATGGCCGTGTCTAACTCCTGGCGGACATTGGGTAGGTCCGCTTCTCGGGCGAATACCTTACCTAGGTCGCGCCGGCGCCGAGCGGCATTTCACCCGGAAACTCACCGCAACACCCCCATTCCGACCTTCCCCCATCCGCCAACGGGAAGGCCATAAATCCCGCCCCCGCCGCGCGGCGACTTCGTGCCCTTCGTGTTCTTGGTGGTTCGAAATCCAGGGAGAGCCTCGCGCGGCGCCTGTAGCACAAACGTCGCGCGCGCGTGGTAGGCGGGCGCGGGTGTTGGGAGCTGTGCTTAGCAAGGACGCGCTATCGAATGAGACCGAAATTCAGTGTCTTCGCCCCCACCCTGATCGCCCTGGCGCTCGTCGCCGGCCGCCCCCCCGCCGCCCGCGCCCAGGCCGCGAGCGTCGACGCGCATGCGGAAGCGGCGGCGGCCCTGTCCGACGCAGCGGCGACGCTGGCGGCGGCGCAGACGGCCGACGAGGTCAAGATCAGGGCCGATCAGGGCCAGGTCGCGGCCCTCGCCGCCCAGGTGAAGGCGGGCGATGTCAGCCGAACAGCGGAGCTGGCCGCCGCCCAGGAGGCCCTCGTCGCCCGACTGGCGCAACAGGACCGCGCCTACGCCCAGACGATCGCCGTCCTGCGCGACGCGGTCACGGGCATCGCCTCGACCCCGGCGGGCGCGGCGGCGCTGGCCCGCTACAACGGCGGCGACCAGGCCGGCGCCCTGGCCGCGCTGGACACGCTGCAGGCGGCCGACGAAGCCGCCGGACAGAAAGGCGGCGACGCAGAGAAGGCCGCCGGCGAACGGCGCATCGGCGAATTGGCCCTGGACGCCCTGCGCAAGGGCAAGGCGGACACGGCCTCGGTGATCGCGCGCTTCGAGCGGGTGACCAAGCTCGATCCGACCTTCGCCGGGGATTGGCTGCAACTCGCCCGCCTCTATCAGGACGCCGAGCGCATGGCCGACGCCCGGCGGGCCGCCGAGCAGGCGACCAAGACCGCCGCGAACGATCCCGACCGCTCCGCGGCGTTGAACGAACTCGGCGACTTGCTCGCCGCGGGGAACGACGCCGCGGGGGCGCGCAAGGCCTACGGGGAAAGCCTCGACATCCTCCGCCGCCTGGCCGCCGCCGATCCCGGCGACGCCGGCCTGCAGCACGATCTGTCGGTCTTGCTGAACAAGACTGGCGATGTTCTCGCCGCCCTGCGCGACGGCGCCCCGGCGGTCAAGGCCTACCAGGAAAGCCTCGACATCCTCCGTCGCCTAGCCGCCGCCGATCCCGACAACGGCGGCCTCCAGCGCGAGCTCTACGAGCGCCTCTGGCGGTCGGCGCTGGCGAACGCCCCCTGGGCGCGATGGAGGGACGTCGTCGCCCAACTCAAGACCATGGACCGGCACGGATTTCTCCAGCCGGCGGACCAGCCATACCTGAAAGAAGCCCGCAAGCGGGCCGCCGCGCAGGAGACGATGTGAGCTAGGGCGCGGCCCCCAGCCGCTTCAGGCCCGCCATCGCCGATCGCTGGTCGGGGTCGAGCTTCAGCATCGCGCGGTATTCGGCGACGGCCGCGTCGCGGCGGCCAAGCGTCTCGTGGATCTCGGCCAGCGACCGCAGGATGGCGATGTTCGTCGGCGCCAGGGCCGCCGCCTTTTCCGCGTCGGTCAGGGCTTCGGCGTCTTGGCCTTTCAGGTGACGGGCGCGGGCGCGATTGCTGTAGGCGAGGGGATAGTCGGGCTTGAGCGCGATCGCGCGGGTGGCGTCGGCGATGGCCCGATCGTAGCGGCCCTTGGCGCCATAGGCGGTGGCGCGGTTGTTCCAGGCTTCGGCGAAGTCGGGCGCGAGCGCGATCGCCTTGGTGAAGTCGGCGATGGCCGGATCGTAGCGGCCGGCGCGGAGATAGGCGACGCCGCGCTTCGAGTACGCGGCGGCCAAGGCCTCCTTGGGCGATGGATGTTGCTGGATGAGGGCGGTGCATCCGGCGATCGCCGAGGCGGGATCGGGGCTGTCGCAGCGCGGCGGGCCGACGTCGCCGGCTTGCGCGCGCACCGCCGGCGCGGTCAGCGCCAAGGCCAAACCTAAGAAGACGCCGCGCGCGCTCATCGACCGGACCACTATTCCTCGCTCGGCATGTGCAGATACATCGACTGGATGCCCACGCGGCCCGGGCCGGTGAAGCGGTTGACCACGAAGTTGACCGCCGCGCCGAACAGACCGCTGGTCAGCCGGTCGATCACCGTGTCCATCTTCACCTGGGGGTCCTTGTAGAGCCAGCCGCCCGGCTCGACGTCAATCTGTTCGCTGTCCGCCAGCACCTTCTCGAACACGTTGCCGTAGCCGTGCAGCCAGATCACGCCCTCGCCGGCGCCGCCCTTGAACGTGTCGATGAAGAAGCCGGACTGGCCGAACAGCATGGTGGCCAGGCCGCGCACCCGCTCGAAGCTGTAGTCGATGTTGTCGGTGGCGGCGAGGAACTGGTGCTCGCGAACGTGCAGCGCCTGGCCCTGCTTCAGGTGGATCGGCACGATGTGGCCGGGGCCGTCGCGGCTGAAGGCGATGTGACCCGGCCCCGAGGCCTCGGTGACGAACACCTGCATGCCGGCGATCATCCGCTTGAGCGCGCCCTTCAGCGCCTTCAGGCCGATCCGCACCGTCGGATGCTTCCACAAGAGGATGTGGTGTTCGAAATAGACCGGCATCTGGCTGACGTCGACCGACAGCACCGGCACCAGCTCGCCGTCGATGTGATAGGTCACCCCGCCGAACGACTCGGACGCGGCGGTGGTGGGCATCAGGCTCGGCAGGCTGGCCATCGGGCAAATCCTCACGCGTTTAGCGGGTCAAGATATCCTGGCCGCGCCCGGCGCGCACCGGTTCACGTTCGGATCGGCGGGCGTTAAGGTCGCACCCGCGCCGGAGTCCTGGAGTCAGGCTCGGGGCGCTACTGCTGGCCCGGCCGGTTGCCCGCGCCCTCGCGCCGGGCGAGGAAGGCCAGGCGCTCGAACAGATGGACGTCCTGCTCGTTCTTCAAGAGGGCGCCGTGCAGCGGCGGGATCAGCTTGGTCGGGTCCTGCTCGCGCAGGTCCGCCTCGCCGATGTCCTCGACCAGGAGCAGCTTCAGCCAGTCCAACAGCTCGGAGGTCGACGGCTTCTTCTTCAGGCCCGGCACCTTGCGCATGTCGTAGAAGATGCGCAGCGCCTCGGCGACCAGCTTCTTCTTGATGCCCGGGAAGTGCACGTCGACGATCTCGTTCATCGTCTCGGCTTCCGGGAAGCGGATGTAGTGGAAGAAGCAGCGGCGCAGGAAGGCGTCCGGCAGCTCCTTTTCGTTGTTCGAGGTGATGATCACCACCGGGCGGATCTTGGCCTTGATGGTCTCGTCGGTCTCGTAGACGTAGAACTCCATCCGATCGAGTTCCTGCAACAGGTCGTTGGGGAATTCGATGTCGGCCTTGTCGATCTCGTCGATCAGCAGCACCGGCCGTTCGGTGGCGTCGAACGCCTCCCACAGCTTGCCCTGCTTGATGTAGTTCTTGACGTCCTTGACCCGCTCGTCGCCGAGTTGGCTGTCGCGCAGGCGGGTGACCGCGTCGTATTCGTAGAGGCCCTGCTGGGCCTTGGTGGTCGACTTGATATGCCAGGTGATCAGCGGCGCGTTGAGCGCCTTGGCCACCTCGTAGGCCAGCACCGTCTTGCCCGTGCCCGGCTCGCCCTTGATCAGCAGCGGGCGCTCCAGGGCGATGGCGGCGTTGACCGCGACCTTCAGGTCCTCGGTGGCGACATAGTCGGACGTGCCTTCGAAACGCTGAGCCATTCATTCCTCCGGCGCGATCCGGGCGCCTCTAACAACTGTTTAAGTCCTGGCCCCACACTACGGTCAGGCCCGCGCGTTGCAAGCCAGTTTCGCCGCGCCCCCTCGCTCCGCCCTCGGAACGAGCGGCCAGACGGCGCACGCGAGGCCTCAGGCCTTGACGAAATAACCGCCGGGCGTCGCGTTCCAGCCGAACTTCTCGATCCTGGGCGGCGCGCCGTCGAAGAAGGCCTCGACCGCCTCGGTCTCGCCCGGCCACTCGCGAATCGCGTATTCGTCCAGCACCACCAGTCCGCCGGTGACCAGCCGGGGCCAGAACGCCTCGAGCGCGGCCAGGGTCGGCTCGTAAAGGTCCATGTCCAGGTGCAGCAGCGAGACGCGCAGGCCCGGATGCTGGGCGACGTAGCGGCCGGCGGTCTCGCGCACGTCGCCGTCGACCAGCTCGACCCGCGCGCGCTGGGGCACGAAGCTGTCGGCGTTGAAGGCGTCGACCAGGGCGAACAGGGTGTCGCGGAAACCGCCGGCGTTCCAGCCCTCGGCGGTGTTGCCCACCCGCGCGTCGAAGCCGTCCTTTTCGCTGCGCCCGGCCAGGCCCTTGAAGTGGTCGAAGCCCAGAACCTTGCGGGTGCGGTCGCCGGGGCAGAAGGTCTCCAGGAAGCGGGCGAAACTGAGCAGCGAGGCGCCCTTGTAGACCCCGCATTCGACGATGTCGCCGGGCAGGTCCCGCACCTTCTGGAACAGCTCATAGTGCGCGAAGGCCTTCATGGCGTGCATGCGCCGGCCGAACACGCCCAGATTGGCGATCAGGTCGGGCTCGTCCAGGTGCGCCCTCAAGAGCGCGCGCAGGGTCTCGTCGGGGTTGCTCATCGGGGTTCCTCAAGTTCGACCGAACCGCGCCCGCCGCCCCTGGCCGCCGTCGGTCGGCGAGGTCATCGCCAGGCCACTCCGCCCAAGCCTACCCGAGAACCGATGATTCGGCGCATCGTGGGCGGAGCGGCGCCGGCGATGCGGGTTTCATTCGGTGTTTACCTAAACCGCGAAGACTGGCGACTCCGAGCGGGAGAGCGACCATGACGGCGTTGCGACAGGCCGGGACATCCGACGATCGCGTGATGCGGGACTTCGTCCAGGCCGGACGGCACATTTTTCCCGAGCCGGTCGATCAAGGGATGGCCGCGGCCCTGCTCGCCGACATCCGCGGCGTACGGGCGTTCGATTTCAGCCTGTTTCTCAGTCAGGAAGCGTTCGACGCCAATCCGCAGTACATCGGGGTCAATCCGCAACCCGGCCGCAACCTGCTGGATCGTTTCGAGGGCCGTCTGGGCTTCGTCGAACGGGCGTCTCAGATCGTCGAGGCGGTCAGCGGCCTGCTCGGCGAGGACTACCAGATACTCAATCGAAAGATCGTCTGCGGCGTGCCGGAACGGGCGACGCCCGACTGGCTTCGGAAACGGATCAAGGGCAATCCGGTCAACAATCTCGGCGCCTATGTGCGGCCCGAGTTCCGGGACGTGACCTATTTCTACGGCATCGACTTCCATCAGGACCTGATCGACTACAAGGACCGGGCGGCGGATTTCATCACGCTCTATGTCTATCTGCACCCGGTCGGCAGAGCGGACGCGCCGCTGTTTCTGTTGGAGGGCAGCCACGCGCTGGGCGCGACGATGTTCCCACACGACCTACGCCGGGATGGGCCGGGTCACTGGCTTTACGACGACCGGCGCGGACAGGCGCTGCGGGTTCGGCAGGCGGTGCTGACCGGCGCCGCGGGCCAAGCGGCGATGTGGCACGCCTGCACCCTGCACGGCACCCAGCCGGACGCGAGCGATCATGAGCGCATCTCGCTACGATACCTGCTGTCGCGGGGGAGAGCGGAGCGGGCGGGAATCGACCAGATCAACGCAAGCCTGCGCGGGCCGCTGCGCCTGCCGACCACGCGCGAGGACCTGGCCGAGGACGGCTCCGCCCAGATTCGCGCCAATATCGTCAACCAAGCCACCTAGACGCGGAACGTCTTGATTCTACCGAATCGCGGTATGCAGGAAGACAAAGGGTGAGATTGAGTCCGCCCCGGACATGAGTAGATGCAAAACAAGCCGATACGGCGTTCATGTTTCATTTGCGGATCCCTCACGGGAGACGAGATAACCGCGCACGAAATGAGCGTATGCGGGCTTGGGCACGTAAGTTATGCTTTGCGTTGCTGCGACGGTTGCGGTCTGGTGCTGCAGGATCCGGCGATTCCGCCAACCGCGATGGCGCTGCAATATGAATTGTTTTCCAACTACACGGCTTTCGACCCCGGGGTTCCGGCGCTGAGCCCAAGCGCCGGACGGATGCTTCAAGCCGTGGCCTCCGCGCGCCTGCGGCCAGGCGAAGTCTACGATGTTGGGGCGGCGACCGGCGCCATGCTGTGGCATTTCCGGCGGCAGGGCTGGAGCGTCGGCGGCTGCGATCCCTCGCCCGTCACGGTCGGTCAGGCCAAGGCGCACAACGGCATCGACCTGGATTTGGGGACTTGCGAGCAAGCCTTGCCCGGCCGGCGTGGCCTTGATCTGGTCACCATGAGCCATGTGCTCGAGCACATCTTTAATCCCGTGTCGGCTCTGGGCGCCGTCCACGCGGCCCTGGCGGAGGGGGGATATTTGCTGCTCGAGGTTCCCTGTCTGACCGCGCCCGAGCGCAACCCGCCGGGCCTGTTCACGATCGAGCATGTCAATTTCTTCGAACGGAACTCGATATCGAATCTGCTGCGGATCGCCGGCTTCGACGTGATCCAGGCGACCGTGACGCTGGACAATTTTCCGTTTCCGGTGATCACGGTGCTGGCGAGAAAGTCCGCGCCCCAGCCGCGGGCGGAGCCGGTCAACGCATTCGCCGAAACCGTCGCCGTCTGCCGGGCCTATCGCGATGTCGAGCGGAGCCTGTGGGCGGGCGTCGACGCGCGCCTGTGCGAGGCGGTCGGGCTCGCCGAGCCGATCTATGTCTGGGGCGCGGGGGTGCATACCTCGATGCTGCTGGAGCGCACCTCGCTGGAACGGCGGGGGCGGATCGTGGCCATCACCGATCGCGACACGCAAAAGCACAGCCATCGGGTGGGCGACTATCCGGTGGTGAAACCGTCGATGGCGTTGGGGGGCGGTCGGAAAATCGTCATCTCATCCTATGTTTCGGAGGCCGCCATCGCCGATGCCTTGCTTGCCCAGGGCGTGCCGCCCGATCGTCTCGTGCGGCTCTACACCTAGCTCAGGCCGGCGAGGCCGCCCAGCCGCGAAGGGCCTCGGCCGCCTCCCGCATCACCGCGTCCCACTGACCGAAGCGTTCGGGAATGAACAGGCGGGTGTGCGGGTACCAGGGATAGTGAGTGGTCCCGAGCCGGGGCCAGCCGAACGGCACGGAGATGAACCACACCGGCGCGCCGCAGGCGGCGGCGATGTTGCTGGTGGCGTTGGCCGGGGCGATGATCAGATCGAGGGCGCAGGTCAGGGCGGCGACGTCGTCCAAGTCGTCCTTCAGATCGATGTCCGGCGGCTGCCAGATATCGAGCCCCATCGCCTGTTTGGCGTGCTCCAGCTCCGCCGCGCAATCGCCGTACTGCAGATTGACGAAGCTGACGCCGGGCGTCTCGAGCACCCCGCGCCATTGCTCGAACGGCGAGAACTGGCGCAGCCTGGCCCCATCCAGCTTCAGGCTCTTCCACAGAACCCCGACCTTGCGGCCCGGCAGGTCGGCCAGCCGCCGCCGCCAGTGCTCGACCCGCTTCGGATCGGGCTTCAGGTAGTCGGAGCGATCGGGGAAGGCGTCGAGCGAACGGCGGAAACGCCGCAGCGGCGAGGCGAGGGGCGCCCAGAGTTGGATCGAGGCGTCGTCTTCGGCGAAATGGGCCGCGCGCACCGTGTGGCCATTCACCTTGTAGGTCGTGTGGGCCCCGATCCGGGCGGTCGGGAAGGATCGCTGGAACAGCGGAACCAGCCGGGACTCAAGCGCCAACGTCAGCCGTCCATCGGGGCCCAGCGCCTCGATCAGGTCGGGCAGGTAGTTGGCGAACATCACCTCGTCGCCCAGGCCCTGCTCGCCGAACACCAGGAGCGACTTGCCCGCCAGTTTGGTCCGCGGTGTCCAGCGCGGCCTGTCGCTCCTGAAGTAGGTGACGTCGGCGAACATCGGATCCAGCCGCGCCTCATAGGCGTCCCAGCCTTCTCCGATACGACCCGCGCAGAGCAGGATCGTCGATTGGGACAGCCGCATCATCGCCAGCTCCCCCGGACCGGCCGCGCCGGCCATCGCCGCCTCGCAATCGGCCAGGGCCGCGTCGAAGTTGCCGAATTCCAACCGGGTGTTGCCGCGATTGTAGCGGGCCTTGGCGAAGGTCGGATCGAGCCTGAGCGCCTCGTCGAAGAAGATCAGGGCGTTGGCCGTGTCGCCCTGGGCGCTGACCACCGTGCCCAGGGTGTTCCAAAGCGTTGCCTCGCCCAGGTTGGCCTGGACCGCCGGCTGCAACAACTCGACCGCGGCGGCGTAATGGTGCAGGTCGCGCAGCACGCAGGCCAGGTTGTTGGCGCCATGCGGGCAGTCGGGCTTGGCCGCGCGGTATTGAACGAAAAGCTGGGCCGCGAGTTCCTTCTGACCCATCCGGTAGGCCAGACGGCCCAGATCGTTGGCGACCTCGGCATGGTCGGGCAGCAGCGCCAGCGCCGCCTCATAGGCCTTGATCGAGCTCTTGAAGTCTCCGGCCATCTCGCGCGCGATCGCCAGGACATGCCAGGCCAAGCCGTTGCGCTCGTCGTGGCCCAAGGCCTCGATGGCTAGATTCGCCGCGGTCTTGGCGTCGTTGGCGCCGATCGCCGCGATGGCTCGGCGTAGGAGCGGCGCGACAGTGAGGGCCTTCAGTTCGGCGACGGCTTGGTTCAGCCGCCGCAACGCGTCCCGCGACGTGCTGTCGCCCATTTCGGCGTCGGCCGGCCTGGGGCGCACGGCGCTTGGCCCGTCGGCCGTGGCGAGGGCGGCGGCGGAAGCCTTCAGAGCGAACTCTTTCCGAGATTTGGCGGACATGGCGAGCGATTCTCTCGGATGCTTGAAACCAGCGATAATTGTCCCGCGCGGCCTTAAGGGAATGCTAAGCCGTTTACCATAAGGCCACATGGCAACCCGCCGTTAACGACCGGAGGCTAGCGTCGAGCCTGGGAGCGAATCCGCCGCCGCCGGCTTTCGCGTCGAGGCGGGGAGATTAGACATTTTGCGCCGGTCGGGAGCATCGACGTCATGCCGCTGAAACTGTCGCTGAAACCGCATGAGAAGTTCGTCCTGAATGGGGCGGTGGTCCAGAACGGCGACCGACGCGGGGTGCTGTTGCTGCAGAATAAGGCTTCCGTGCTGCGGGAGAAGGACATCATGCAGGCGGACGAGGCCAATTCACCTTCCCGCCGAATCTATTTTCCTGTCATGATGATGTATCTTGATGAATCTGGAGTGGATGTTTATCACGATGAATTCATACGTAGGCTTCAAGAATTTATGGGAGCTATTACTAATCCAGATGTACTTGCAGATTGTGTGAATATTTCAAAATACGTGCTTCAGAGAGAATATTACAAAGCGCTTACCCTGTGTCGTAAAATAATTAACTATGAGGACCAAAGGTTAGGGCATGTCGCTACAGGCGTATCAGCAGGCCGCCAAGCGGGCTGAGCAGCCCCGCGATTCCGAGTACCGCCTGTTCGGGGAGGTGACGCGGACGTTGATGGAGGTCTCCACGGCGGCGGTGGAGGATTTTCGCGCGCGAATCGATGTGCTGGACTGGAACCGCCGCATGTGGATGACGCTCGCCGCGGACTGCGCCCAGCCGACGAATCCGCTCGATCCGGCGCTGCGCGCCCAGATCATCTCGCTCAGCCTCTGGGTTGGCCGGCATAGCTCCGCCATCATGCGCGGCGAGGAGACCTTCGACGCCCTGATCGAGGTCAACCGGATCATGATGCAGGGGCTGGCCGCGCGTTCTGGCGCCTGACCACCCGGCAATTCAAGCCCATCGTTCGGCAAATGCTGCCGGCAAATCCGCGCCGGCCGTGCGTGTGGTCGGCGAATTTCACGCTTCTGGCGCAGAAAGTTAAATAAATTCAATATACTAAGAGCTGCGCGTCACCTGGCGCGCCGCTTGCATCGCTCTGGTTGGGCAAAACGCCCCCGGCCGTCGAAATGACGCCGGACACCTATGAAAAGGAGCTCATGCCATGCTTAGCGTGAATAACAATCCCGGCGCGCTGGTCGCTCTGCAAAGCCTGACCGCCACTTCGCTGCAACTGCAGCAAACCCAAAACGAAGTCTCCACCGGCCTGGCGATCGGCACGCCGCAGGACAACGGCGCGGTCTGGGCCATCGCCCAGAACGAACGCGGCACCTCTTCGGCGCTGGGCGCCGTGATCCAGTCGCTGCAGCGCGCCCAGTCGACCGTCCAGGTCGCCACCTCGGCCGGCACCAACGTCTCCAACCTATTGAACCAACTGAGGACGCTGGCGCTCTCGGGCTCGGACACCTCGCTCGACCCGATCAGCCTGGCCGCCTACAACACCCAGTTCAAGTCGCTTCTGAGCCAGATCACCCAGATCGTGAACAACGCCGACTTCAACGGGGTCAACATCATCATGGCGGGGGGCGTCTCGATCTACGCCCTGGCCAACGCGAACGGCGGCCAATTCACCGTCCAGGCTCAGGATCTGTCGCTGGGCGGCGCCAACATGGGCGCTCTGACCGCGACCTCGTCGATCGGCACCGTAACGCTGGCCACCGCCATGGTCGCCACGGTCAACGCCGCGATCACCAATGTCAACGCCGCCCTGGGCCAGCTCGGCACCGGGGCCACCGCCCTGCAGAACCAACTGACCTTCGTTCAGAACCTGCAGGACACGCTGGACATCGGCGTCGGCAACCTGGTCAACGCCAACATGGGCAAGGAAAGCGCCCAGCTCACCGCGCTGCAGACCAAGCAGCAGCTCGGCATCCAGGCGCTCTCGATCGCCAACCAGTCGAGCTCGGCCCTGCTGAGCCTGTTCCGGTAATCAACCCATCGTGGGAGGCGGGCGCGCTCGCCCGCTTCCGGTCGCTCACGGAGGCGCCGGTTGAGCCGGCGATGATCAGCCATGACCGCCAACGTAGCCGGTTCAGGTGGCGTTCCAGATTCGACCTACGGCGCGGCTCGTCGCCAGCCCGGCGATCCGGCCGCCGCGTCCGAGTTGGCCGCCCTCGCGCCTGAGTCCTCGCAGCCTGGGCCCTCGCGACCCAGGTCGGACGAACTGACGCTGTCGATCGAGGAAGATACGGCCGTCGGAGGATTCATCTACACCACGATCGACCGTCGCACCGGCGCGGTGATCCGACGGCTCAATCGCGCTCAGCTCTTGAAGCTTCGCGAAGCTTCCAGCTACGCCGCCGGCGCCGTGCTGAGCACACGCGCCTGAACCCGATCGATCCGGCCCAACGCGCGAGCGTATGGGGTGGGCATGAGTTTCCCAGCGGGCCCGGTCAAACTCGCCGGCCGGCAAATTGTGCAGCGTTAACCACGTCTATTCTCAGTCAATTCATCCGGGTTCCGTAAGCCTGCTAACGGGCCGGCTTTCAGAACGAACCGGCTCTCGGCTGTCAAAATGGCGCCGGACACCTGAGAATAGGGAATAATACAATGTCACTTAGCGTGAACACCAACGCTGGCGCGCTGGTCGCTCTGCAAAGCCTGAGCTCCACCGCGATGGCGCTGCAACAAGCCCAAAACGAGGTCTCCACTGGCTTGGCGATCGCCACGCCGCAGGACAACGGCGCGATCTGGGCCATCGCCCAGAACGAACGCGGCAACTCCTCGGCGCTGGGCGCCGTGGCCCAGTCGCTGCAACGCGCCCAGTCGACCGTCCAGGTCGCCACCTCGGCCGGCAACAGCGTCTCCAACCTGTTGAACCAACTGAAGACGCTGGCGCTCTCGGGCTCGGACACCTCGCTCGATCCGGTCAGCCTGGCCGCCTACAACACCCAGTTCAAGTCGCTTCTGACCCAGATCACCCAGATCGTGAGCACCTCGGACTTCAACGGGGTCAACATGATCAAGTCGGCGGGCACCTCGATCTACGCCCTGTCCTCGGTGACCGGCAGTCAATTGACCGTCAACGCTCAGGACCTGTCGCTGGGCGGCGTCAACATGGGCGCTCTGACCGCGACCTCGTCGATCGGCACGACGACCCTGTCCACCGCCATGGTCACCACGGTCCAAACCGCGATCGTCAACGTCAACGCCGCCCTGGGCCAGCTCGGCACCGGGGCCACCGCCCTGCAGAACCAACTGACCTTCGTTCAGAACCTGCAGGACACGCTGGACATCGGCGTCGGCAACCTGGTCAACGCCAACATGGGCAAGGAAAGCGCCCTGCTCAGCTCGCTGCAGACCAAGCAGCAGCTCGGCATCCAGGCGCTCTCGATCGCCAACCAGTCGAGCTCGGCCCTGCTGAGCCTGTTCCGGTAATCAAACCGGCGTCGGAGGCGGGCGCGCGCGCCCGCCTCCGGTCGCTCACGGAGGCGCCGGCCGATACCGGCGATAAGGAGAAATGACCACCAACATAACCAGCACCAGCGCCGTTCCAGACCCAACCTTCGGGTCCACGCCGTCAGCCGCTTCCAGCCCGCCCGCCACCGCGCCAGACGCCGGCCAGGCGAGTGCGCCAGATCCCGTCGACCTTCGGTTGGTGATCGAGGAAGATCCGGCCGCCGGCTGCTTTGTCTACAAAACGGTCGATTGGATCACAGGCAAGGTGGTGCAACAGCTCCCTCGCGAGCAACTGGTCAAGCTGCGCGAGGCCGAGCACTACGCCGCCGGCGCGGTGATCCGCACCAGCGCCTGACGTGTTTCGGATTCGCGGGCCAAGGCCCGCATCGAGGGTTTCAACCGCGGCCGGTGACCGGCGCGCGGCGTTGTTCGTATTGCGTTAACCATACGCACACGATCGCCCCCTAGGCTCAAGCCAGCAAAAGCGAGTCGCCCGCCATGGCCGCGCCGGGGCGGAAGGCTGCTCCGAAGGAGTCCGAGATGGCCATCAGCGTGAACAACAACAGCGGCGCCTTGGTCGCGCTGCAGGACCTGACCAACACCCAAAACCAGCTTACCCAGACGCAGAGTGTCGTCACCTCCGGCCTTTCGGTGTCGAACGCCCAGGACAACCCGGCGATCTGGACGATCGCTCAAAACCAGCAGCAGCAAGCCTCCGGTCTCGGCGCCGTGATCCAGGGGCTGAACCGGGCCACCTCGATCTCGGACGTGGCCGTCTCGGCGGGTCAGACCGTAATTAATCTGCTCAACCAACTCAAGCAGAGCGCGCTTTCGGCCACCGAGCCGTCGCTCGACGCCGCCTCGCGCCAAGCCTTGAACAGCACCTTCAAAGCCAGCCTCGCCCAGATCGGCGCCATCATCAACAATGCCTCCTTCGATGGGGTCAACTTGCTCGACGGCTCGTCGGCGGGCAATCAGTCTGTTCTGGCCTCGTCGGACGGCAGCGCCCTCCTGACGCTGACGAGCACGGATCTGTCGCTGGGCGGTCCGGTCGTTTCCCTTGCCACGACCGCCAGCCTCGGCGCCACCACGGCGGCGACCACGGCCCTGTCCCAGATCAATACCTCGCTGTCCAATGCCACGGCGGTCCTGGCGAATATCGGCGGTCAATCCAATGAGATCGC
Source organism: uncultured Alphaproteobacteria bacterium (assembly GCA_963706385.1). GTDB lineage: Bacteria > Pseudomonadota > Alphaproteobacteria > Caulobacterales > Caulobacteraceae > Poindextera. Next base: position 246,547 of record OY970153.1, read on the forward strand.
CGCCCACACCACCTTCGTCAGCCAGCTTTCCGACACGTTGCAGACGGGCGTCGGCGATATGATCGACGCCAACATGGGCGCCGAGAGCGCGCAACTGAAGGCGTTGCAGGTGCAACAGCAGCTCGGCGTCCAGGCGCTCTCGGTCGCCAATCAGGCGCCGTCGGTGATCCTGTCGTTGTTCCGCTAAGGCATGGCGCCGGCGGCGCTGGACACCGTCTCGGTTCGACGGTGTAGACTGAGCCCATGATCGATTTGCGCCCCGCCAAGGACGATGACTGCGAGCGGTTGTTTCACTGGCGTCTTGAGCCCGAGGTGGATCGCTGGATGAGCGATTTGCCGGCGCATACCTTCGCCGAACATCGTCTTTGGTTCGAGGGGTTCCTCGTCGACCCTGACCGCCGCGGCTGGATCATCAATCACAATGGCGCGCCGGCGGGATTTCTGACCCTAACCGGAATTCAGAGCCGGCATCGCCGCGCCGACTGGGGCTGGTATATCGGCGAGGCGAGTGCGCGCGGGCGCGGGGCTGGCCGTGCGGCGCAGGCGTTGGGCCTCGACGTCGCTTTCGACGGCCTGGGCCTGCAGAAGGTCTGCGCGGAGGTGCTGGCCGACAACGACGTCGCCCTGAAGGCCCAGGCGGCGGCCGGATTCCGCCGCGAAGGCTATCGCCGGCGGCATGTGCTCAAGGACGGTGCGTTTCGCGACGTGGTGCTGCTGGCGATCCTCGCCGAGGAATGGCGCGAGCGCCGCGAAGCCGTGCGACGCGGCCTGGCCAGCGCCAACCTGATCGCGGCCTGATCCGGCTCAACCCGTGGGGTTGGCCGCCTGCAGACGCGCCAGAGCGTCCTGATAGCTGGCGGTTTGGGCGGCCAGATAGGCGTTCATCGCCCCGGAGGATCCGGATGACCCGGACGCGCCCGTGGTCGAGGGCGGCGTGGTCATGTCGGTGTAGATCTGCTTGATGGTGGTGATCGCCGCGCCCAACACTATCTGGGCCTGTTTGATCCCGGCGGTGGTGGTCAGGTTCAGCGTCGAGGGCATGCCGAGCGCGTAATTGGCCTTCAGCGTATTGCCCGTCGCCAAGGGGGTGGCCGCGCCAGGCTTGGCCGCCACGGCGGTGGCGTTGGTGGTGAGCGTGCCTTCCATCAATCCCAGCGCCGGCAGCGCGTTGGCCCCGCTCGGGCCGGCGCCGAGGGTGATCTGAACGCCCGGGAAGCCCGGCTTGATCTGGAGCTGCTGCGCCCCGTTCGTCCCGGTGGTCACCGTGGCCGTGGCTTCGAAGCCGGAGGCTTGGCCGATCTTCTCGGCTAGGGTTTGCAGGGTGTCGGTCGCGGCGATGGTGATGGTCTGAGGCAGGGCGTTATAACTGGTCTTGATGGTGAACTGCTCGCCGGCGGTCACCGCCGAGTTCGCGGTCAGCGACTGGGCCGTGGCGAAGTTGAGCGGCCCGGAGGGCAGGCCGAGCGCGTCGAGCGCCGACGATCCGGATGCGCCGACCGCGATCGAATTGGGCGCCACGGTGTTGTCCAGGCCGGGATAGGTGTCCGACCAGCCGGCGGCGCCAGTCTGCGGATTGATCTGGGCGGCGAAGCCGTCGGAGGTGGTCGCGCCGGAGGCCGAACTGACCACTTGGCCGGCGATATAGGCTTGGCCTCCCGCGGTGGTGACCGCGCTCACCCGAACGTCGCCCGGCCCGGCATAGTAGGCCAGGGTGTCGCTGGCGGACGGGGCCAGGTTGGCCGATAGGTTGGCCACGTAGGCTTCCTCGCCGCCGGCATAGGCGTTGGTCACCGTCCCGGCGTTCAGCGCGCCGTTGTGGGTCGAGCCGGCGACGATGATCGAGCCGTCGGCATTCACCGCCACGCCGGCGACGTTGCCGCCCTGCAGCGCGCCGAGGTCGCGGCTCGCCGTTAGCGTGGGCGCGCCAGCGCTCTGGATCTGGTAGCTTTGGACGACCGCGTCACCGTTCTGCACGCCGGCGGTGACAATCTGCGAGCCGCTGACCGCCAAGCCCGTGACATAGCCTTGGCTGGTCGGGCCGAGCGAGGTCGAGAAGGTCGCCTGTCCGGCGGCCGAAAAGCCCGCCAAGAAGCCATCGGTGAGGCTGGTCCCGCCAATCGTGGTGGTCCCGGACACATACAGCGACCCGTCCGCGCCGAACGCCGCCTGGTTGACCTGGCCGGGCGATCCGTCGCCCACCGTGGCCGTCCATAGAGGCTGGCCGGTGTTGTCGTACACCTTGACGAATCCGAGCGAAGTCGTGGTGCTGCTGGGCGATCCGTTGGTGGTTGTCACGCCCGTCGCAGTTCCGGTGACCGCGATCTTGCTTCCATCGGCTGAGACCGCCAGGCCGTAGCCGGATGCCGAGCCGGTGGCGCCGACGACCTGGCTGGATATCAGGTTTCCCGCCGAATCGTACTTCAGCAGGGCGACGTCCTGGGAGCCGAGAATGTTCTGCGCCGAGCCCGTCTCGCCAGCCGGAGTGGATCCCGTCACGTTGGCCAGGACGTAGACCGATCCGTCCGACGCCGTCGCCGTGGCGATGGCGTTCTTCTCGGCCGCCGGTAGGGTTTCGGAGAAGACCTGGGCGTTGCTGGCGGCGGGGTCGGTGGTCAGCTTGACCAATTGCTGGGAGGAATCCGGGCTCGTCCCGGTCGTCGTGCCGACGGTCTGGGTCAGATAGACCGCGGGCGCGCTGGACGGGGCGGAGAAGGACAGCTGTTCGACCGAGTTCCCATTGAGCTGGAGCGAATACTGATTGGGTCCGGCGGGCGTGGTGAAGGTCTGGCCGTTGACCTTGGTGGTCGTCGCGGTTCCCTGGGTCATCTTCACCGAGAAATTGGTGCTGACGCCGGCCGCGGTCAGCTGGCTGTTCAGATAGCTGACGACGTTGCTCAGCGAGCGGGTGGTCGAACCCATGTTGGCGAGGTTGAAGTTGACCACGGTCTGTTTGCCCGAGGGCATGGTGACGGTCAGGGCGAACTGCACATTGCCCTGGAAGGCCTGGACCGCGAGCGCCGGACTGCCGCTGATCAGGACGCCGGTGTCGTAGACGTCGGTTTGGTTGGCCACGCCCGCGGTGGTCTGGGTCTGGGCGCTGACGGCGCCTTGGTCAACCTGGAAGCCGCGAAACGGCGAGGCGGCGAGGAAGGTCCGCAGTTGGCCAAGACCGCCGGCGAACGCGGTTTGCAATTGGGCGATCTGGCCGCTGGTCTCGCCCGAGGTGGCGGCCTGGTTGGCCAGGTCCTGCAGCGCGCTCACCCCCTGGTACAAGGCGAACAGGTTTTTGTAGTTTGGACTGGCGTTGGGGACGCTGACCTGGACCGCGTTGGGATTGAACAGCGCCGCGCCGCCGAGCGCGGACTGCAGCGCCGAACCGATCTGCTGGGCGGTCGGCTTGGTGTTCCACGGCGGTGTCGGATTGGTCGGGGTGGTGGACGAACTGGACGATGAACTGGACGACGAACTCGCACTGCTGGACGTGTTGGGGTTGATGCCAGCCCGCACCTGATAGTAGCTCAGCAGCACGCTTGAAGAGATGCCCGTGGTCATCGTGATTCCGGCGGATTTGACCTTCCGCGTGGATGGTCCGCCTTCAAGGCTGAGATTTGTTTAATTTTTGGGAACAAATCGCCGCGAGGCGAGGCCTCGGCCGGCTTGCAAGCGCCTCGATCACATCGTAGCTGGACGCATGGCCAAACCCCTGGATCGAAGGCTCTTGCTAACCGTCGGAGGCGGGGTCGTGGTCCTCGCCGTGGCGCTGGGCGCCGCGATCTTCGCCGTCTGGCGCGATCATGGGCCGAGGCCTCCGCCACCGGCGTCGACTGGCGGTCTGGTCGTGCAGATGGGCCGCAGCGACGACGCCAAGCTCGATCCGAAAAAGCCGCTCAGATGCTTCGTGAACGGCCAGTTCGAAGGGCTGGAGACGCTCTCGGACTGCGCCAAGAAGAACGGGGTGGCCACCGAAGCGCTAGACGTCGGCGTCGACCAGACCGGCGCCCTGGCCGCGGCCAACCAGGCCGGCGCCGCGATCACCCCGCTGCCGCCCGCCGAAAATCAATCAGGTCCGGCCGCGGCGACGGGCGATGGCGCTTCGCCCACGGCGCCAACCGCCTGGCGCGGCCCGATGGGAGAATGCTGGCGCTACGCCGCGGGCGCCTGGCGCAAGGTGGGCGATGGCTTGGCGCTGAACGCCTGCGTGCAGCTTCTGTTCGCCGGCCACTGCGAAAAGCCCGGCGGCGCCAGCTATGGCCGCTGGATGGGCCAGACCATCCGCTTGGTCCCCCATCGGGTCGAAATTTCCAGCGACAACAAGAGCTTCCGCGCCGTGGCGGAACAGGCCGACACCGGCTGCGCGATTACGGACTTCTGATCCGGCTCGCGCCGACGAAATCGGCGGTGTAGCCTGGCGCCATGAAGCCGATCGCCTCTATCGTCGTCCTGGCCGCAGTGCTCGCGCTTGGCGCCTGCGAACGACAGGTCAAGGCGCCGGCCGAGACCGGCGTCTGCTACCACGCGGTGTTCCTCAAGGACGGCGGGGTCAGGTTCAACAAGCTGAGCGAGCACGAGCCAAACATCGAAAGCTGCGCCGCCGCGCTGGAAGGCATGCGGCTGCGGTTCCAGATCATGGGCGGCGCCACCGAAATCGTCGGCGCTTATCAGGGCAACTACGTCTTCCTACTCAAGGAGGGGATATTCCGCTCGGACTCGCTGAAAGGCGCGCGGTATCCGATGCTGGTGCGCATCGGCGGCGGCCAGCTCGCCCAGCCCGGCGCCGTGCCGCGGTCGCTGATCCAGTCGCAGACGCAATAGGTCGGTTTAATTCTCCGCGAACACAACGAGAACATTGAATCGCCGCGCGACCTCCGCTAGGGTCGCGCTCAAACGTCGAAACGCGAACGCGAAAAGGTGAAGGTCCGATGGCGGGGAGCGTCAACAAGGTCATTCTGGTCGGCAATCTGGGCGCCGACCCGGAAATCCGCACGCTGAATTCCGGCGATCGCGTGGCGAATCTGCGCGTGGCGACCTCGGAAACCTGGCGCGATAAGCAGTCCGGCGAGCGCAAGGAGAAGACCGAGTGGCACCGGGTGGTGATCTTCAACGACAACCTGGTCAAGGTCGCCGAGAACTACCTGAAGAAAGGCTCGAAGGTCTATATCGAGGGCTCGCTGCAGACCCGCAAATGGGCCGACCAGTCGGGTCAGGAGAAGTTCTCCACCGAGGTGGTGCTGCAGAAGTTCCGCGGTGAGCTGACCATGCTCGACGGCCGCGGCGGCGGCGACGATGATCAGGCGGGCTATGGCGGTGGTGGCTTCCAGCCAGCCGGCCGCGCTCAGCCGTCGGGACCGAAGGAAAGCTTCTCGGCCGACCTTGACGACGAGATTCCGTTCTAGGATTCGCCGATTTTCCTCGCGCTGGGGAATTCGGAGCCAGCTGGCGTCGCGCACGGGCGAGATCGCGCCTAAACTGCGGTCCGCGGGGCTGGTTCGCGGTGAGTTTTTTTGCACCGCAGCGCGCCAAGTGCTAACAATGATCATGACTTACGCGCCCGATTCCCGCGGCTGATCCCCCCTTGAGCGACGATCCGACAAACCCTCCGGACGATGGCCGGCGCGGGGGCATAGCGCCCATCGCCATCGAGGATGAGCTGAAGCGCTCCTACCTCGATTACGCCATGAGCGTGATCGTCAGCCGCGCGCTGCCCGACGCGCGCGACGGGCTCAAGCCGGTGCACCGGCGCATCCTGTTTTCGATGAACGAGCAGGGCCACACGCCTGATCGCCCGTATGTCAAATCCGCCCGCATCGTCGGCGACGTGATGGGCAAATACCATCCGCACGGCGACACCGCGATCTACGACAGCCTTGTGCGGATGGCCCAGCCGTTCTCGATGGGCCTGGTGCTGATCGACGGGCAGGGCAACTTCGGCTCGATCGACAACGATCCGCCGGCGGCGATGCGCTACACCGAATCGCGCCTAGCCAAGGCCGCGATGCCCTTACTGGCCGACATCGACAGGGGCACCGTCGATTTCAAGGACAATTATGACGGCCAGAACGCCGAGCCGGTGGTGCTGCCCTCGCGCATCCCCAACCTTCTGGTCAACGGCGGCAGCGGCATCGCGGTCGGCATGGCCACCAACATCCCGCCGCACAATCTGGGCGAGGTGATCGACGCCTGCCTGGCGGTGATCGACAATCCGGCGGTCAGCCTGGACGAGCTGTTGGACATCGTGCCTGGGCCCGACTTCCCGACCGGCGGCGAAATCATCGGCCGCACCGGCGCGCGCGCCGCCCTGATGACCGGCCGCGGCTCGGTGATCATGCGCGGCCAAGCCGCCATCGAGACGGTGCGCAAGGATCGCGAAGCCATCGTCATCACCTCGATCCCCTATCAGGTGAACAAGTCCGCGATGGTCGAGCGGATCGCCGAATTGGTGCGCGAAAAGCGCATCGATGGGGTGGGCGACCTGCGCGACGAAAGCGACCGCGATGGCCTGCGCGTGGTGGTGGAACTCAAGCGCGACGCCTCGGCCGAGGTGCTGCTGAACCAGCTCTACCGCCATACGCCTCTGCAGAGCTCGTTCCCGGTCAACATGCTGGCGCTGAACCACGGCCGGCCGGAGCAGATGGGGCTGCGCGCCCTGTTGGACGTCTTCGTCGCGTTCCGCGAAGAGGTGGTGGTCCGCCGCACCAAGTTCGAACTGGCCAAGGCCCGCGACCGCGGCCATGTACTGGTGGGCTTGGCCATCGCCGTCGCCAATATCGACGATGTCATCCAGATCATCCGCTCGTCGAAGGACCCGGCCGAGGCTCGCGAACGGCTGACCGCGCGCGACTGGCCGACCGGCGACATGATCGCCCTGATCGAGCTGATCGCCGATCCGCGCACCGTGCTGATCGGCGGCGATCGCGTGCGGCTGACCGACGAGCAGACCCGGGCGATCCTGGCCCTGACCCTCTCGCGCCTGACCGGCCTTGGCCGCGACGAGATCATGGGCGAGGCGCGCGAGCTGGCCGCCGCGATCCAGGCCTTCCTCGACATCCTGTCATCGCGCGAGCGGGTGATGGCCATCGTCCGCGAGGAGCTGGTCGAGGTGAGGGCCGACTTCGCCGTCCCGCGCCGCAGCCAGATCGTCGAGGGCGACGCCGATGTCGAGGACGAGGATCTGATCGTCCGCGAGGACATGGTGATCACCGTCACCCACGGCGGCTACGTCAAGCGCACGCCGCTCGCCACCTACCGCACCCAGCGCCGGGGCGGAAAGGGGCGCTCGGGCATGGCGACCAAGGAAGAGGATGCGGTCACCCGGGTGTTTTCCGCCTCGACCCACGCGCCGGTGCTGTTCTTCTCCTCGGGCGGCAAGGTCTACAAGCTCAAGGTCTGGCGCCTGCCCGTCGGCCTGCCCAATTCGCGCGGCAAGGCGTTCGTCAATCTGCTGCCGATCGAGCCGGGCGAGAGCATCACCACCATCCTGCCGCTGCCCGAGGACGAGGCGAGTTGGGAAGGGCTGGACGTGATGTTCGCCACCCGCTCGGGCGGGGTTCGGCGTAACAAGCTGTCCGATTTCGTGCAGATCAACCGCAACGGCAAGATCGCCATGAAGCTGGACGAGGGCGACAGCATCATCGGCGTGGGCCTGTGCACCACGGCCAACGACGTATTGCTCACCACCTCGCTCGGCCGCTGCATCCGCTTCCCGGTGGACGAGGTGCGGGTGTTCGCCGGCCGCGAGTTCGACCGGCGTGCGCGGCATCCGCCTGGGCGAGGGCGACAGTGTCATCTCCATGGCCATCCTGCACGGGGTGGACGCCAGTCCGGCCGAGCGCGGCGCCTATCTGAAATACGCGAGCGCCCTGCGCGCCGCCCCGGGCGGCGAGGGCGAAGAGGCCCCCGTGGCGGAGGAAGAGGACGAGGCTGCTGGCGGCGAGGATCAAGTCGACCTGACGCCCGAACGTCTGGCCGCGCTGAGCCAGGCCGAGGAGTTCATCCTGACGGTCTCGTCGGAAGGTTTCGGCAAACGGACCTCGGCCTACGACTACCGGCGCACGGGACGCGGCGGCCAGGGCCTGATCGCCCACGACCTGTCCAAGAAGGGCGGGCGGCTGGTGGCTTCGTTCCCGATCGAGGGCGGCGACGAGATCCTGCTGGTCACCGACGCCGGCCAGCTGATCCGTTGTCCGGTCGAGGAGATCCGCATCGCCGGGCGCAACACTTCGGGGGTGACCATCTTCCGCACCGCCGAGGACGAGCATGTGGTCTCGGTCGAGCGGCTAGAAGCCGACGACGGCGAGGCCGAAACCGACGCTGATGTCGAAGGCGAAGCCGAAGCGCCGCAAGGCGATTGACAGCGGCGTGAAATCCAAGTCCATCGGCGGGGCCGAAGCTCGAGGGGATTTGAATGGCGCGTGTCGGTCTTTATCCGGGGACCTTTGACCCGATGCACAACGGGCATCTCGACATCCTCGCCCGCGCCGTCAAGCTGGTCGACAAGCTGGTCATCGGGGTGGCGATCAACACCGGCAAGGGCCCCTTGTTTTCGCTGGACGAGCGGGTCGACATGGTCACCCGCGAGACCGCCCATCTGTCCGCCATCGCCGAGATCGAAGTCAGGCCGTTCGAGACGCTCTTGATGCACTTCGCCCGCCAGGTCGGGGCCGGCGTCATCGTGCGCGGCCTGCGGGCGTTTTCCGACTTCGAGTACGAGTTCCAGATGACCGCGATGAACCAGCAGCTCGATCGTGACATCGAGACGGTGTTCCTGATGGCCGACCCGCGTCACCAGGCGGTCGCCTCCAAACTGGTCAAGGAGATCGCTGGTCTCGGCGGGGACATCACCGCTTTCGTCTCGCCGGGCGTCGCCGAGCGGCTTTTGGCCAAGGTGCGACGCGCTTGACGAGGGTGCGCACGATGCGGGGCATGCTCGCGCTTGGGCTGCTGCTGGCGCTTGTCACGTCGGCGGATGCGGCCAAGAAGCCCAGGATGGTCAAGCTGCCGGCGCCGGTCTGGCGCGACGCCGACGCCGAGAACACCATGGTGATCGACACCAACCAAGGTCGGATCATTGTCGAATTGGTTCCGGAGGCGGCGCCCCAGGCGGCGGCGCGGGTCAAGCAACTGGTCCGCATGCATGTCTACGACGGCCTGACCTTCTTTCGGGTGATCGACGATTTCATGGCCCAGACCGGTGATCCGAAGAACAACGGCCAGGGCGGCTCGGCGCTGCCCGATATTCCCGGCGAGTTCGGCTTCAAGCTGACGCCCGGCTCCGACCTGGCGGTGGTCGACCATCCGCCCGGCCACGACGCCGGCTTCATCGGCGCGCTGCCGGTGATCAGCCAGCCCACTGCGATGGCGGCGCTGATGGCCGATGGCAAGATCGCCGCCCACCCGACCTTCTGCCAGGGGGTGATCGGCATGGCTCGGGCCGAGGATGCGGATTCGGCCAACAGCCAGTTCTTCCTGATGCGTCAGGCGCGGTCCAACCTTGATCAGCACTACGCCGCCTTCGGCCGGGTGATCGTCGGCGAGGAGGTGGTCCGCGCGATCAAGACCGGCGAGCCGGTCCCCGACCCGCAGGACCGGATGACCCGCGTCCAGATGCTGGCCGACATCCCCGAGGGCGTGCGCCCGAGCGTCAAGGTGGTCGACACCAAGAGCGCCTATTTCGCCGATCTGGTGAATGACACCCGCATCAAGCTCGGCGACGACTTCACCCTGTGCGACGTCGAGGTGGCCGGGCAGGCGCAGTAGGGCGGGGCTCGGCTGCGCCCGAACTGGCAAGCGGGACTTCTCAAGGTTCGGAACGGAGTGGCGAGCGGACATCCGGTCAAAGATTAATTACGCTGAATTTCCGGCCCGTCAGAGCCCGAAGGCATCGCGAATTTGCTGGGCGTTCTCCAGGGGGGTTGTCGCCGTTGCGTCGATCTCAAGATCGTAAGTGATGTCGCGGTGAACGCGGTCAAACTGCCATCGCGCCAAGCCTATTTCTCGATCTCCGCGTTCGCGCTCTCTCGCTTCGAGTACCTCAAGGGGAGCGAAGAGACCGACTAAGCGAACATCAAAGCGCGACAGTAGAGCACGGTATTCTCGCGCCTCTTGTCCGATCATGACTTCATCGACGACTAGGTTGTTCCCCTGGGCGGCCATCGCCACAATGGCGTGGCGCATGCCCTTCATGGCTCGCTGAACGACGGGACCCGTACTGATGACGACGGACGGATTGCCTTGGTCCTGATCGTCTCGAAGATCAACCCGTCTGGGTGGCCGAACATGTTCGCTGGAAGCATGTCGAGGAACGCGTCCATCGTAACGTGCATGAACGGCTCGGCGGTGATCGTTTGAAGCGCGCGAGCCGTCGAGCTTTTGCCCATGCTGCCGACCCCATTGAGGATGATAACGTGGGGTCGCACCTCCGAACCCTCCCCTCCGCGCCTGTGGCGCGGGTTCTATATCGGTGAAAACGGCTTCTGCGCCAAGATTGGCCGTGGGTCGCCTTTGACTCTTGGCCATTCGCCTCAAAGCGGACCGCGGATTACCAATTGCACTCCTCATCGGCATCCATATAATCAAGATTATATAGGAGTCCCGACATGCTCACGTTCAAAGTCACCACGGTCGGCGCCTCCGCCGGTTTCATACTGACCAAGGAAGCCATGGCCCGTCTGAAGGTCCAAAAGGGCGACACGCTCTATTTGACCGAGGCGCCCGACGGCGGCTATCGGCTGACGCCCTACAGCCCTGACTTCGAGCGGCAGATGACCTTGGCCGAGACCGTCATGCACGAGGATCGGGAAGTCTTGCGGCAACTCGCGAAGTGACCGTCTGGCGCTGGGTCGCGCCGGAGGTCGTTTACGCTGTTCACGACAGACAGATCTCGGAACATGGCGGCCTTGACGGGGTGCGGGATCGAGACGCGGTGGAATCCGCCATCGCGCGGCCGCGAAACCTCGCCGCCTACGGCGATCCCGACGCCGCGGCCCTGGCGGCCGCCTACGCTTTCGGCCTTGCCCGAAACCACGGATTCGCCGACGGAAACAAGCGCACGGCCTGGGTGGTCGCCCGCGTTTTTCTCGTCGACAACGGCCAGCGGTTGCGCTTCGACAAAGCGGACGCGGTCCGCGCTGCGGAGGCCCTCGCCGCCGGGTGCCTCGGCGAGGCGGAGCTCGCCGATTGGTTCCGCGCGAGGCTGGTCTAGCGGCTCGTCAGCCCATCGGGCCCTGGTAGACTTCGCCGAAACGCTGCAGGCTCGCCAGCGGGACCGACATGTTCGCCGCCCTGTCGGTCCGCACGCAGACGAGCGCCGGCCCGGCCGCTTCGCGCGCCGCGTCCAACACTGTCTCGAGTTCCGCCATGCTGTCGGCATAAAAGCCGGCGCAGCCCAAGCCCTCGGCGACGACTTCACCCTGTGCGACGTGGATGTGGCCGGGCAGGCGAAGTAGGAGCGGGCGTCGGCGAGGCGACTGACCGGAAAGCGGACCTTCTGAGGCTCCGAGATGGGTGGACTGCAGACATCCGTCGTGCATGGCCGGCTAAAGGCTGAATACGGTCAACCATGCGCCGTGTTCGGCGAAATACCCGCGTCCGGTCGTCACAGCACGAAGCACTGCACGTACATGTCCCGCTCCGTAGACTACAGCCAGTCGCTGAATTTGTCCGCTCGGGTCGTCTAGAATTCTTTCAAGATGTTCGATGAGACGGACGTCCCGTGCGCCGAGGATCGCTCCTTCAAGGGCTCCGGACTCGGGGCTCAAGTTCAGAAGTTCGTCCCGACTTGGCTGATCATCCTGGGCCATTCGCTTTGCGATACTTTCGCGGGTTCCGAATGCCCGCATCCAAAGGCCCATCGCCGGGGCAACGAGATAGACGAGCAACCGGAGCCATTGCGGAACCTTCTCCCAGACCACGCGGAACTCTTCGCCGGTCAGGTCGGCGTGAATGATCCGAGCATTGACCGTGTCCGCTGCGGGAACAGGCGGTTGGAGACTCAGCCTCAATCGCTTGGACCCGACCATCCATCGATAGACCCGCGTGACCCGTGTAGTGATTGGGGACCGGATGCCCTCAACCAGCACGACGTCATGGGAGAACGCATCGTCATAAACTCTCCGGTAGAAATCAGCTTCCCCTACATGGACCATAGGGAAGAGCGTGATGACGATTTCCGAATGGCGACTGACCAGGTTTATTCGGGCCGAACGGAGGCCCATGGACGAGTATTCCAATATCTGCATGGATAAGGCTCGCCCGTTCCCGAAATATTACCGTCGGCTCAGTTAGACCGAAATAGGCGTTGGCGACAACGGCACGGTTGATCCAAGCCTCGGCGCATGGCCGCTTAGGCTCGAAGCCGGTCGGGGGGCGTTCTGTCCGATAGCGGCCCTTCGGTCGCCTATCGTCTTCCGCGGCCGACCTCGCCGCACGATCCGACGAGGCTTTCAATACGGTTCCATCCCCTGTGGCGATCCTGGAAATCTTGACAACCCACCCCCGCCGTGCGCCCTTCCGCGCCTTTCCGAGCCCCGACTCCAACGGATTCAACTCAGCCATGCACGCCTATCGCACTCACACCTGCGGCGACCTCCGGCTCGCGGACGCGGGGGGTGACGTGCGGCTGTCGGGCTGGATTCATCGCAAGCGTGACCATGGCGGGCTGATGTTCGTCGACCTGCGCGACCACTACGGCCTGAGCCAGTTGGTGCTGGGGCCGGAGAGCCCCGGCTTCGCCGTCGTCGAGCGCCTGCGGGCCGAGAGCGTGATCCGCGTCGACGGGCAGGTGGTCGCCCGCTCGGCCGACACCGTCAATCCGAACCTGCCGACTGGCGAGATCGAGGTCAGGGTGCGCGAGATCGAGGTTCTGTCCGAGGCGGCCGAGCTGCCGGTGCCGGTGTTCGGCGAGCCGGACTATCCCGAGGAATTGCGGCTGAAGTACCGCTATCTCGACCTGCGCCGCGAAACCTTGCACAAAAACATCGTGTTGCGCTCCAGGGTCATCAATTTCATCCGTCAACGGATGATAAACCAGGGGTTCACGGAGTTTCAAACCCCGATCCTGACCGCCTCCAGCCCCGAGGGCGCGCGCGACTTCCTGGTGCCGTCCCGGCTGCATCCGGGCCAGTTCTACGCCCTGCCGCAGGCGCCCCAGCAGTTCAAGCAGCTGCTGATGGTTTCCGGCTTCGACCGCTATTTCCAGATCGCGCCCTGTTTCCGCGACGAGGCGGCCCGGGCCGATCGCTCGCCCGGCGAATTCTACCAGCTCGACATGGAGATGAGCTTCGCCACTCAGGACGACGTCTTCGGCGCCATCGAGCCGGTGATGGTCGGGGTGTTCGAGGCGTTCGGACAGGGCAGGCCGGTGACACCCGCGCCGTTCCCGCGCATCCCCTTCCGCGAGGCGATCGCCAAATACGGTTCCGACAAGCCGGACCTGCGCAACCCGATCGAAATGGCCGACGTCTCGGAGCACTTCCGCGGTTCGGGCTTCAAGGTGTTCGCGAACATTCTGGAGAACCCCAAGGCGGCGATCTGGGCGATCCCGGCGCCGGGCGGCGGCAGCCGCGCCTTCTGCGACCGGATGAACGACTGGGCCAAGGGCGAAGGCCAGCCGGGCCTGGCCTACATCTTCTGGCGCGAGGGCGAGGACGGCGGCGCCGGGCCGGTGGCCAAGAACATCGGACCGGAGCGGGCCGAGGCGATCCGCGCTCAATTGGGCCTGAAGGTCGGCGACGCGGTGTTCTTCGCGGCTGGCGAGCCGCCGGCTTTCTACAGGTTCGCGGGCGCCGCGCGCACCAAGATCGGAACGGATCTCGGGCTGGTCGACGAGAGCCAGTTCAAGTTCTGCTGGATCGTCGATTTTCCGATGTACGAGTACAACGAGGACGACAAGAAGATCGACTTCTCGCACAATCCGTTCTCGATGCCCCAGGGCGGGATGGAGGCGCTGAACGCGACCGATCCCTTGGACATCCTGGCCTATCAGTACGACATCGTCTGCAACGGCGTCGAGCTGTCCAGCGGCGCGGTCCGAAACCACCGGCCCGAGATCATGCTCAAGGCGTTCGAAATCGCCGGCTACGGCCGCGATGAGGTCGAGGAGCAGTTCGCCGGCATGATCAACGCCTTCCGCTTCGGCGCGCCGCCTCACGCCGGCGTCGCGCCCGGCATCGACCGCATCGTCATGCTGCTGGCCGGGACCAGCGCCATCCGCGACGTGATCGCCTTCCCGTTCAACCAGCAGGCCCAGGACCTGATGATGAACGCGCCCGCGCCGGTGAGCGACAAACAGCTCAAGGAGCTGCACATCAGGGTCGTGCCACCGGTGAAGGTTTAGCCTGGAAGGACTTCGCCCCGCCTAGTCGCAGGCCGGCAGGTGAAGGCCGCGCGGCGCAATGGTCGAGGAATCGCCGCAGGCGCCGTTGAGCTGGCCCTGTGTCAGGCCGACCGCCCGGTCCATCTGCGCGCCGGAGAAGTTCACCCCGGTCAGGATCGCGCCGCGAAAGTTCGCGCCCTGCAGATAGGCGCCGACCAGGGTCGAATTGGTCATGTTGGCGCGGGCGAAATTGACGCTGGAGAACAGGGCGCCGTAGCCGTTGACGTCACGCAGGTCGGCGCCGGCGAAGTCGCTGTGGTTGAACACCGAAAGACTCAGGTCCGCCTGACGCAGCCGCGCGCCGGCGTAGTTGCGCGCCTTCAGCGACTTGTTGCTCAGGTCGGCCTGGAACAGGTTGCAGCGCGGGCAGTTGGCGCCGTCCCGCGCCCGTTCGATCTGGGCGGCGTTCTGCGCCAATGCGGGAAAGGCGGCGAGGCTGAGCGTGATCGCGAGCGCGGGCAATTTCATTTCGGCACACCCTTGCTGGCCGGAGCGAAGGCCAAGCCAGCGGTCGCAAACTTGAAGCCAAGTCGCCATTGACCGCGCGGCGGCGTGCCGCGGAGCGCTGCTAACCCCGCATTTCCGGCGCCGCGCCGCAGGTCTCACAATAAAGCCGGCCGGCCCGGCGCGCCAGCGAGAGGTCGCCGCAGGCCGGGCAGACGTCGTGCTCGCCGTCCGTCTCGGAGTCCGGCTTTCGGCCGCGCGATCCGGTGGGCAGAAACACCAGATTGTCCGGGGCCGCGCCGCGCGAGAAGCCCTTGGAGATGAACCTGGAGGCCGGCAGGGGCTCGGGGTCTTCGGCCAAAGCCGCGCCGTCCGCCGTCCCGCGGCCCAGGCCGTCGGCGTCGAACTCGCCGGGATCGGCGTTCGAGAGATCGTCACGGCCGAGGTAGGACACCGCCAGTTCGCGGAAGATATAGTCCAGGATCGAAGTGGCCGAACGGATCGAGTCGTTGCCGGTGACCGGCCCGGCCGGCTCGAAGCGGGTGAAGACGAAGGCGTCGACGAACTCGTCCAGCGGCACGCCGTATTGCAGGCCGATCGAGACCGCGATGGCGAAATTGTTCATCAGCGAGCGGAAGGCCGCGCCCTCCTTGTGCATGTCGATGAATAGTTCGCCCAGCTCGCCGTCATCGTATTCGCCGGTGTGCAGGTAGACCTTGTGCCCGCCGACCGCGGCCTTCTGGATATAGCCCTTGCGGCGGTCGGGCAGACGCCGGCGGGTGCGATCGCGCTCGACGATCTTTTCGATCACCCGTTCGGTGACTATGGGGGCTGGCGCGGCCTGCGAGCGCCGGAGCGGCTCCTCGGTCAGCGGCGGTAGGTCGAGCGCGAAATCGGCCGGCGCCGGCGCGCGCGCCAGGCTCACCGCGCGCAGGCCCGCGCGGGCGGCGGCGGCCTGCAGGCGCGCGGCGTGCGCCGGATCGTCCGACCAGGCCAGCGCGATGGGGACCAGACCCGGCGCGCAGGTGAAGGCCTCGACCGCGGCGGTCATGGCCAGGACGGCGGGCAGGCCCACTTCGCCTTCGCCGGCGAGCAGGGCCGCGGCCTCGGGCGTCAGCGCGCCGCCGCCGAACGCATGGAGCCGGGCGGCCTCGATCCGCGCCGGGCTGAAGCCCGCCAACGTCAGGACGTTCAGCGCCGGATCCTCCAGCGCCTCGGCCGGCGCGCCCAGCACGTCGCGCACGAAGCCCTCGCCCAGCACCGCGGGGGCGAAAGCCTCGCGCAGATCGCGCGCGAAGGGCAAGGCGGCCTGGACCGCGGCGATCTCGTGATCGGTGAAACCCCGCTCGCGCAGGTCCGCATGGCTGACGCCCGGCGCGGTCTCGAGATCGCGGGCGCCCAGCAGGGCGAGCGTCACGGCGTCCACGTCCGCGCCGATCCGCCCAAGCCCCGCCGCCGCCGAGGCGGACAGGACGGGAGCCACTTCACCGTCGGCGGTCTCGATCGCGCTTAGCGGGCCGCGCCAGGCTCGCGCGCCGAGGCTCGCCCCGCCGAGCCGCAGCGACAGCTCCGGATCGGCCCAGATCGCGGTGGTCTCGGCGTTGCGCAGGCCGCGCCGCGCGGCGGATTTCAGCGCTTCGGCGTAGAGGCTGGCGGCCTTGCGGCCCATCGGCGTCCCGGTATCGCAATCTGCGGCGCGGGCCTTGATCAGCGCCAGGCGCGTCTGGCGGTCGGCCTCGAAGTCCGGATAGGGTTCCAGCCGCGCGGCCAGCTCCGCAGAGGCGGCGAGGCTGGCGGCCCCGACTAGGGCGAACAGGTCGCGCGCGACGGATCGGGCTGCATCGCTGTCGTAGGCGAGGCCCTGCGAGACCAGGCTTTCGGCCAGCCCGGCCAGGGTCAGGCCAAGCGGCCTGCCGGCTTCGATCAGGCCGTTCCCATCCGCGCCGGCGTTCAACGAGAGCTCCAGCGCCACCGTCCACAGCCGCGCCAACTCGGCCAGGGCCTCGGCGTCCAGTGTCGCACCGTCCCAGCACCGGGAGACATCGATCGCCGCGCGCGGGGCGAGACGGGCGCGGTCGGCGGCTTCGGCGTCGCGCGGATCGAAGGCGAGGCGCACCGCGTCGCTTTCCCAACCGGCGGCGGCCACCTGAGCGGCGGCCGGACATCCCGAGGCGACCAGCTCGCGCCCGGCGACGACCATCAACGGCGTCGGCCGTTCGGCGGTGGCGGGCGCGGCGGCCCAGCGGGCCTGACCAGTGCGGGCCAGAGCGATGGCCTGGGCGATCAGGGCGTCGCCGAGCCCCGCCCCGCGCGCCGCGCGCGCCGCCCTGGCCAGGGCGGGGTTGCGCGAGACATCGGCGCAGGCGGCGGCGTCGCCCTCGCAGCGGACCACCGTATCCATCACCGCCTGCAGCCGCTCGTCGGCCGCCTCGGCCGTTTCGGCCTGAGCGGCGGCGCGGCGATATTCGCCCAGGTGCGCGGCGAGCGCGCCGTCCAACTCCATGGCCGACAGCGCGACGACCACCGCCTCGCGCGAATCCGCCGCCGGGCGCGCCGGCGCCGCCAAGCCGCGCACTAGGCTGGCCAGCAGCGCGTCCCTGAACCGGCTCGCCGCGCCGGACGTGTCGAACACCCCACGGAAGAGGCCGCGAGCCGCTAGTCGCTGGGCGTAAGCGGCTGGCCCGCCGTTCAGCAACGCCGCGAGCGCCGGCTCGATCTCGCTCAGGTCAGCGCACAGGTCCAGGGGCGTCTCGTCGGCCCAGTCCAGC
This sequence comes from uncultured Alphaproteobacteria bacterium, assembly GCA_963706385.1. Taxonomy (GTDB): domain Bacteria; phylum Pseudomonadota; class Alphaproteobacteria; order Caulobacterales; family Caulobacteraceae; genus Poindextera. Next base: position 264,127 of record OY970153.1, read on the forward strand.
CAAGCTTCGATGCGCGCGCTGGTCCAGTCAGCCGGGGCTAGTGTCTCGATCACAGCGCCCGCACGCTCGATCCGGCGCAGCTCGATCGCCGATTCGCCGCCGGGTTCGCTCGCGAACCTGTCCTCCAAACGCATGCCAGTCTCCGCGCCTGCTTGGGAGCCTAGGGCGCTGTCCGGTTCTGGGCAATAGATGTTGCGCTATGATGGCGAGGTATCCCCAACATCTGGTGGAATGTGATGGCGCAGCGCCTCACCGCCTCGGCTGGACGACGGGCGGGGGGTTTCCTATAGTCCGGCCGCGCCGCGGTGGCGGCGAGGCCGTGTCCCAGGAAGGGTGAACCCCAAAGTGTTCAAGGCGATTTTCACTTGGTGGAACGGAGCCACCATCGGCGTGCGCTGGACGATCGGCCGTCTTGGCGTGCCGATTGGCGAGGACGAGTTCGGCAACCGTTACTACGAAGCGCGGACCAACAAGGAAAGCTACGACGGTCGCAAGCGCCGCTGGGTGGTGTTCAACGGCTACGCGGAAGCCTCCAAGGTCCCCCCTGACTGGCATGGCTGGCTGCATCACACCTTCGAGCAGCCGCCCACCATCGAGCCGCTGAATCGCCGCGCCTGGGAGAAGGACTATCTGCCGAACCTGACTGGCACGATCGAGGCCTGGCGGCCGGCCGGGTCGCTGGCCCGCACCGGCGAGCGTCCGCCCGCCACCGGCGACTATCAGGCCTGGCGGCCGGACTAGGCGATGACGCGGCGCGCCCGCCTCAGAATCCTGACCGGCGTCGTGGCCGCCTGCGCGACCGGCGCGGCTGGCTGGGTCAGCGCCCAGCAGGGCGGCGCGCTCGTCCCTGGCGGCCCGCCGTCAAGGATCGTTCCGGCCAAGCTGGCGCCGCCAGCGGCCAATGAACCGGCTTCGCCCGCGCCGAGCGCGCCGAAGGGGACGGTGCTCTCGCCTTCCACCGAGTCCGCCGATGCGGAGCCGGACGAGGAGGCCTCCTCGGAGTCGCCCGCGCCCGCGGTTGCAAAACCCGCAGAGCCGATGAAACGGCCGCGCTACGCCGTCGCGGTGATCCAGGCGATGGACAAGGTCACCGCCGAGACCATGCGATTCGAAGCGCCAGTGGGCAAACCGATCCGTTACAAATCGCTGATCTTCATCGTGCGGGCCTGCGAGACCACCGCGCCGGACGAGGCCGTTTCCGACGCCGCCGCGCACGTCGAGATCGACTCCGAACCGGTCGCCCAGCAGGGCGCTGTGGCGGCGCCGGCGCGGCAGGTGTTCCGCGGCTGGATGTTCGCCAACGCGCCGGGCCTGAACCTGTTCCAGAGCCCGGCCTATGATGCTTGGCTGATTGCCTGCAAGACCGCTTCACCGGCGGCGTAGGCCGGCAGGCGGTAGAAGTCGGCATCCCGCGCCAGCGCTGCGGTCAGACGGTTCCTATAGTGGGCGCGCGGGATGTCCTGGGCGCCGAACTGGGCCAGGTGCTCGGTCATGAACTGGGCGTCCAGCAGGCCAAACCGTCCGACGATCAGCCGCCCGACCAGATGCACCAGCGCCACCTTGCTGGAATCCCGATCGATCGAGAACATGCTTTCGCCGAAGAAGGCGCCGCCCAGGGTCACGCCATAGAGGCCGCCGACCAGTTCGCCCTCGCGCCAGGCCTCAACGCTGTGCGCCAGGCCGCGCCGGTAGAGCTCGCCGTAGAGGTCCTGGATCGGATGGTTGATCCAGGTCTCCGCGCGCCCGGGTCTGGCGGCGGCGCAGGCCTCGACCACCCTCTCGAAGGCGGTGTCGATCCGCACCTGGAAGCGGTTGGCGCGCACAGTGCGGGCCAGCCTGGCGGGCACATGGAAGCCGGCCAGCGGAATGACGCCGCGCCGTTCCGGGTCGATCAGGAAGATGCGCTCATCGTCGCGCGCGTCGGCCATCGGAAAGACGCCGTACGCGTAACAGTCAATCAAATCCTCGACGCTGAAGGCGTTCGACTCCGGACCCGGCAGACGAAACGGCAAGTCAGCCGCCGGCCTTGATCCACTGCTCAAGCCAGTGGATGTCGTAGTCGCCAGCGATGATGTCGCTCTGGGCCAGCAGGTCTTGGAAAAGCGGGATGGTGGTTTCGATGCCGCCGACCACCATTTCGCCCAGGCAGCGCTTCAGTCGGGCGATACATTCGGTGCGGTCGCGGCCGTGGACGATCAGCTTGGCCGCCAAGCTGTCGTAATAGGGCGGGATCGAATAACCGGCGTAAAGGCCGGAATCGAGCCGCACGCCCAGGCCGCCCGGGGCATGGAAATCGGTCACCAGGCCGGGCGAAGGGGTGAAGCCGCGCGGACTTTCGGCGTTGATCCGGCATTCGATGGCATGGCCCTCGAACACCACTTCGTCCTGGGTGAAGGATAGCGGCAGGCCCGCTGCGATGCGGATCTGCTCGCGCACTAGGTCTATATCGGTGATCGCCTCGGTGATCGGGTGCTCGACCTGCAGGCGGGTGTTCATCTCGATGAAGAAAAACTCGCCGTTCTCGTAGAGGAACTCGATGGTGCCGACGCCTAGGTAGCCGAGCGCCTTGATCGCATCGACCACCACCTTGCCGATCTTGGCGCGTGTGGCGGGATCGATCGCGGGCGAGGGGGCCTCTTCCAGGATCTTCTGGTGGCGCCGCTGCAGCGAGCAGTCGCGTTCGCCCAGATGGACCACGTTGCCGAAGCTGTCGGCGATCACTTGCACTTCGATGTGTCGCGGCTTTTGCAGGTAGCGCTCCATGTAGATCGCGTCATCCCCGAACGCGGCCCTGGCCTCGGCCCGGGCGGTGGAAACCGCTTCGGCCAGGCTCTCCCGGTCCTGGGCCACTTTCATACCGCGTCCGCCGCCGCCCGCCGCGGCCTTGATCAGCACTGGAAAGCCGATGCTCTCGGCGGCGGCGAAGGCTTCTTCCTCGCTGGTCACCGCCCCGTCGGAGCCAGGCACCACCGGAATGCCGACCGACTTGACCGCCTGCTTGGCCGCGATCTTGTCGCCCATCATGCGGATGTGTTCGGGCTTGGGCCCGATGAAGGTGAAGCCGTGCGCCTCGACGATCTCGGCGAAGCGGGCGTTCTCGGACAGAAAGCCATAGCCCGGATGCACCGCCTGGGCGCCAGTGATCTCGCAGGCGGCGATGATCGAGGGGATGTTCAGATAGCTCTTGGCCGCCGCGGCCGGGCCGATGCAGACGCTCTCATCGGCCAGCCGCACATGCATGGCGCTGGCGTCAGCCTCGGAGTGCACCGCGACCGTGGCGATGCCCATCTCCTTGCAGGCGCGGTGGACCCGGAGCGCGATCTCACCCCGGTTGGCGATCAGGACCTTTTCGAACATCGCCCGCTACTCGAGGATGACGAGCGGTTCGCCGAACTCGACCGGCTGGGCGTCCTCAACCAGAATCCGCAGCACGACGCCAGAGCGCGGCGAGGCGATCGGGTTCATCGTCTTCATCGCCTCGACGATCAGCAGCGTCTGGCCGGCGGAGACGTGGTCACCCACGCGCACGAACGGATCGTCCCCCGGTTTGGGCTGCAGATAGACGGTGCCGACCATGGGTGAGTTGACCGCCTCGCCGATCGGCTCGGTCGGGGTTTCGGCGACGACCGCCATCGCAGCCGGCGCGGCCGCGTGCCCGTGCGCGGACGGCTGGGGCGCGACAACGTAGGCCGCCGGCGCGGGCGCGGCGGTCAACTGGCGCGCGACGCGGATGCGCAGCCCTTCCTGCTCGACCTCGATCTCGGTCAGGCCGGTGTCGCCGAGAATGTTGGCCAGCTTGCGCACCAGGCGCGGGTCGATCGTGGCGGAGCCTTTGGTGTCGGCCATGGTGTGAAAACCTTGCTGCTACGCCGAGGCGCCGCCGCCGCCGAGGAGGCTGGCTGCGGCCTCGACGGCGAGTTCATAGCTCTTGGCGCCGAATCCGGACACTACGCCCGTCGCCGCCAGCGACACATAGGTCTTGTGGCGGAACGCCTCGCGCGCGGCCGGGTTCGACAAGTGGCATTCGACGATCGGAACGCTCAGCGTCTTCAGCGCATCGAGGATCGCGATCGAGGTGTGGCCATAGCCGGCCGGATTGAGGATCAGCGCGCAGGCCTTCTCGCGCGCCTCCTGGATCCAGTCGATCAATTCGCCCTCGTGGTTGGACTGGCGGAACACCAGGGCATGGCCCAGCGCCGCGGCGCGGGCCTCGCAGGCGCGCCGGATGTCATCGAGCGTCGCGGCGCCGTAGATGTGCGGCTCCCGCGACCCCAAAAGGTTGAGATTGGGCCCGCTGAGCACATAGATCGGTTTGGACATGCCGCTCCGCGATCAACCATCCATCGGCAATTCCGCCGTCTTGTATCGTCGTGAGACGGGGGTAACAAGCGTGGCGCGGGCCTATCCCCGCGGATCGGCTGGCCGGCGCGGCTTGACGCCCCGCCGCGGGGGCGTAGTTTGAGGTGCTTCTCCGGGGAGTCCCGCCAAGGGACTGAGAGACCGCTGACGCCGACGGCGTGGCGCGGTGACCCGCTGAACCTGATCCGGGTCATGCCGGCGAAGGGAGAGAACCGGGCCGCGAGCCTCTTCGGCGGACCCTCTTTTCAACCGACGCCCGGCGGGACCGTCATAAGCGCGGGCGTGCGATGCGGTTGATCGTTAATGGCGAGGAACGCGGCTTTTCCGGGATCGGTGACGTCGCCGGCTTGGTGGCGGCGCTTGGCCTAGATTCCCGCAAGGTGGCGGTCGAGCGCAACCTCGAGATCGTGCCCCGGTCGGTCTACGCCGCGACGGCGATCGCCGACGGCGACCGGATCGAAATCGTGCATTTCATCGGAGGCGGTTGATCATGAACGCACCCACCCCAAGGCCCGAGGCCGTGAGCGACGATGTGTGGACCGTGGCCGGGCGCAGCTTCCGCTCGCGCCTGATCATCGGCACCGGCAAGTACAAGGACTACGCGCTGAACGCCGCGGCGGCCGAGGCCTCGGGCGCGGAGATCGTCACCGTGGCGCTGCGCCGGGTCAACCTGTCGGACCCGAGCCAGCCGATGCTGGTCGATTTCGTGAGGCCGGACCGCTTCACCTACCTGCCCAACACTGCCGGATGCTTCACCGGCGAGGAGGCGGTGCGCACTCTGCGCTTGGCGCGCGAGGCCGGCGGCTGGGACTTGGTCAAGCTGGAGGTGTTGAGCAACACCAAGCACCTCTATCCGGACATGGAGGAGACGCTGCGGGCGCTGAAGCTGCTGGTGGCGGAAGGGTTTTCGGTGATGGTCTATTCCACCGACGACCCGGTCTATTGCCGCAAGCTGGAGGAGGCGGGGGCTTCGGCGATCATGCCGGCGGCGGCGCCGATCGGCTCGGGACTGGGGCTGCAGAACCGGGTCAACATCCGGCTGATCGTCGAGCAGTCGAGTGTGCCGGTGCTGGTCGACGCCGGAGTCGGCGCGCCCTCGGACGCCGCCATCGCCATGGAACTGGGCTGCGACGCGGTGCTGATGAACACCGCGATCGCCGAGGCCAAGGATCCGGTGCGCATGGCCGGCGCGATGAAGCACGCGGTCATCGCGGGTCGCGAAGGCTACCTCGCCGGCCGGATGGCCAAGCGGCTCTACGCCGATCCGTCCTCGCCGCTCGCTGGGTTGATCTAAAGTCTAAACCCGGCGGAGTCCCGGGATGATGGGCCCGATCAGCCATGACCCGCGCCTCGCGCCGCCTTGATCGCCGCGCGCACGACGTCCATGTTTTCCCCGGGCACCAGGGTGTCGCCGATGATGAAGCTCGGCGTGCCTTCCAGGCCGAGGTCGGTGGCTAGTCGCCGCACCGCGGCGAGCTGTTCGGAGGTCTGGGCTTTCAGCGAGGCGTCGTCCAGGCTCGCCGGCGTCACGCCGTGCGCGGTCAGAATCCGATCGATGGACGCCTCGTCGAGCGGGCGGGCGGCCATGAATTCGCGATAGAGGTCGAGATAGTCGCCGCCGGTGTGCTTGACGGCGATGGCGCCCATCGCGGCGCGGTCCGAGATCGCGCCGAAGATCGGAAACTCCTTGAACACGACCCGCACGTCCGGATTGTTTTGGATCAGGGCGAGCACCTTGGGCGCGGCGTTGACGCAGTGCGGGCAGCGGTAGTCATAGAACTCGGTGACGGTGATCTTGCCGTTTGGGTTGGCCACGAAATCGCGCGGATCGCGCTCGATCGCCTGGCGGTTCTGGGCGATGGCGAGCTTGGCCTGGGCCGCGGCCTGCGCCTCCTGCCTGGATTGCAGCTTGTCGATGGCTTCCTGGACCACTTCGGGGTGGGCCTGGATATAGGCATGCACCCGGGCGTCGAACGCCTGGTCGACCTTGTCGCAGCCGGACACGGCCAGGGCGCCGACGATCAGCGCGGGCAGGACGGGCGAAATGGGCATGTCGATCAGGCTCCCGCGGCGAATCAGTGTTTGACCGTCGGGGTGACGCTGCCTTCTTGAGCCAGTGTCTTCAAATCCTGCTTGGTCGGGTTGGACACCAGTACGATGTCCGTCGCCCGGCGCCATTCGGGACTGTTCTTCGCCAGTTGTTGGCGCGCGCGCATGGCGAACATCTTGGCGTCGCCCAACTGGCCGAGCGAGAAATCCTGTTCGGCCGCCGCCAGCCGGGCCATGCCGGGCTCGCCCTTGCGGTCATAGGCCTGGGACAGGAGCAGCCAGGCGAAGGCGTTGTCGGGCTCTTGGTCGGACGCCTTGCGCAGTTCGGCCAGGGCCTCGTCGATCTTGGCGGGATCGTCCTCCGCCAGAAGGGCTTGGCCCAGGTTCATGTGCAAAAGCGGCGCGTCCGGCTTCAGCTCGACCGAGCGGCGGTGGGCCGGTTCGGCCTCCTTGGCGCGTCCGGATTCGAACAAGATCTGGCCCTTCAGCTCGTAGAGGTAGGGGTTGTTCGGCTGGCCGGCGATCAGTGCGTCGGTTTCCTTCAACGCTCGGTCGGTCTGCAGGTCGCGGTAGTCGGCGATCGCGCGCGCGTAACGGGCGGGAAAGCTTTGGTCGGTTTCGGGATAGTCGTATTGGGTCTGGGCTGGCGGGTTGATGAAGGCTCTCAGCTTGGCGATCATCACCGCGTGGCGCTCCAGCGCCTCGGGACTGTCGACCACGTTGAAGTGCGGCTGGCGGCTGGCGCGAAGCTGCAGCGCCTCGATCCGCTCCTCGCTGAGCGGATGGTCGATGAAGAACTTGTACCGCTTAGCGTCCGAAAACACCTCCTGGTAGCGATAGTAATCGAAAAAATCGACCAGACCCTTGGCCGATTGACCGGACTTCTCCAGATAGGTCACAGCCGCCTGGTCGGCCGAGGACTCCTGGGTGCGGGTGAAGCCCGCCGCGGTGATGGCGGCGAAATAACCCGAGCTGTAGAGCAGGCCGCCGGCCACGTCCGGCGCGCCGGCGGCCGCCGCCAGCACGCCGAGGCCGATGGTCAGCAGATAGGTCGCCAGCGCTTGTTTCTCGCCCTCCTCGCCGCGCACCAGATGTCCGCCGGCGATGTGGCCGGTTTCGTGCGCCACCACGCCGATCAGTTGGTTGGGGTTTTTGGTTTTGACGATCAGGCCGGTGTTGATGAACACGTTCTGGCCGGCGGCCGAGAACGCGTTCATGTCATCGTCCTGGACGATGAATATCTTGACTCCCTTGGGGTCGAGCCCGGCGGCGGCGAAGATCGGGTCGGAATCGGCGTGCAAGGTCGCTTCGACCTCGGTGTCGCGGATCAGCGCGACCGGCGCGTCCTGGGCGAAGGCGAGGTTGATCGGGGCGAACAGGACACCCACCAGCGCCGCCGCGCCGGCGACGGCGCCGATCCGGACTCTCGCCCTGGACGGGACGGCTGGTCGGCTAGACGCCGGTCTCGGGCTCATGCGGCAGGCTCCGCTCGTCCAGTGCGCCCCCGCACGCCCGGCGACGCCGGTTCGATCCCCAAGATTAGCGACTCACCCGCCTCGACGCCACCAGCCGCGCTTGGGTTTTTCCGGTGGGCTGGAAATTTCGGCGGCGGCGATGGGGGGCGCCGACGCTGCTCCGGCCGGTTCGAGCTCTGCGGCTGGCGCGGCCACGGTCACGGCCGGTTCCGGCTCGACCGTGACCGGCGTCTCGACCGGCTCGGTGGCCGGCTTGACCTTGGCGCGGCTGCGCCGGGCGCGGGTGGGCTTGGCGGATGGCTCGGGCGCGGGCGGCAGCTCGACCCAGACGTCCAGCTCCGCCGGTTCCGGCGCTCCGGGCGTGGGGAAGGGGATGACTTGCGCCTCCGAGGGCGAGGCTTGCGAAGCGGATTCCGCCTCTGCGGGACCACGCGCTGTCGGTGCGGTGGCGGTTGGCGTCTCGCCGGCGGGGCGTACGCCGCCGGTCGCGATCTGCTCCGCGTCCATCCAGATGTAGGGATCGCCCTCCGGCACCCGCGGGCGCGACCAGGCGTATACCTCGTCGCGACCTGTCTCCTCGCGCAGGCGTCGCCCGCCCCGACGACCCCGGCGGCGGCGACGTCGGCCCTGGGCGTCGAATCCTTCGCCGGCGCTGTCTTCGTCGTCCGCCGCGGCTTCGCCAACGGCTTCAGCCGGTCCGGCGGCGCGATCGGCCGTCTCTTCGCCCCGACGCCCGCGCCGCCGGCGCCGGCGGCGCGGGCGTGAGGCGCCGTCTTCTTCGCCGGCGAGACTCTCGCGGGCCGCCGCGGGGGGTTCCCGGTCCTCGTCCTCGACTTCTTCCTCGTCTTCGGCTTCGTCCTCGACCTCTTCGTAGACGTCGTCTTCCACCACTTCCGGCGCGAACGCGGCGGGGCTGGCCAGGGCCGCGGCGGCCTGGACGGCCTCGGGGCCGAGGCTTTCGGTGCGCTCGATCAGATGGTCGGCGTGCGCCAGGGCGTCGTCGATCACCACGGCCACGAACAGTCCGTGCTTTTGTTGCACCAGCGCCAGATGGGCGCGCTTCTCATTGAGGATGTAGAGCGCGATGGCCCGCGGCAGGCGCAGCGTCACCACTCCGCCGCCGCCGCGCACCGCCTCCATCTCGATCGCGCGCAGCGCCGCGAGCGCGCTGGATTCGATCGAGCGCACCCGGCCAGTGCCCTGGCAGTGTTCGCACACGTGGGTGGTGCCTTCCAGGATGCCGGTGCGACGACGCTGGCGGCTGATCTCCATCAGGCCGAAGCCCGAGATCCTGCCCATCTGCACGCGGGCGCGGTCGTCCTTGAGAGCGTCCTTCAGCTTCTTCTCGACGGCGCGGTTGTTCTTGGCCTCGTCCATGTCAATGAAGTCGATGACGATCAGGCCGGCCAGGTCGCGCAGGCGAAGCTGGCGCGCGGATTCCTCGGCCGCCTCCAAATTGGTCTTCAGCGCCGTCGCCTCGATGTTCCGCTCACGAGTTGAGCGGCCGGAGTTGACGTCGATGGCGACCAGGGCCTCGGTCTGATTGATCACCAGATAGCCGCCCGACCGCAGCGGCACGACCGGCGTATAGATCTGGGCCAGATGGTCCTCGACCTTGGAGGCCACGAACAGCGGCGTCGGATCGCGGTAGTGCGTCACCTTCTTGGCCTGGGAGGGCATCAGCATGCGCATGAAATCGCGCGCCTCGCGGAAGCCGGCGTCCCCCTCGACCCAGATGCCGTCGAGGTCCTTGTCGTACATGTCGCGGATGGCGCGTTTGACGAGGTCTTCCTCCTCGTAGATCAGCGCCGGAGCGATCGAGTGCAGGGTCTTCTCGCGGATGTCCTCCCACAGGCGCATCAGATATTCGTAGTCGCGCTTCAGCTCGGCCTTGGTGCGCTTGGCGCCGGCGGTGCGCACGATCAGCCCCATGCCCTGCGGCACTTCCAGGCTCTGGACCACGCTCTTCAGCCGCTTGCGGTCGGTTGCAGTGGTGATCTTGCGGCTGATGCCGCCCCCGCGCGGAGTGTTGGGCATCAAAACGCCGTAGCGGCCGGCCAGCGACAGATAGGTGGTCAGGGCCGCGCCCTTGTTGCCGCGCTCCTCCTTGACCACCTGGACCAGCATGATCTGCCGTCGACGGATGACTTCCTGAATCTTATAGCGGCGCATCAGCCGGCGGGTGCGGCGCGCGACCTCCTCGCCCATGACGTCATCGTCGTCGTCCTCGACCTCGCCGTCCTCGTCGTCGCCGTTGCCGCTGGACGCGCGGGCCCGGACCGGATGCTCGTCGGCCTCCTCGGCCTCCTCGCGCAGCAGGGCCTCGCGATCGGCCAGCGGGATCTGGTAGTAATCCGGATGGATTTCATTGAATGCCAGGAAGCCGTGCCGGTTCCCGCCGTATTCGATGAAAGCCGCCTGCAGGCTGGGCTCGACCCTGGTCACCTTGGCCAGGTAGATGTTTCCGCGAAGCTGCTTCCTTGACTGGCTTTCGAAATCGAAATCTTCAACCCGAGAACCATCCACCACCACGACACGCGTTTCTTCTGCGTGGGTGGCGTCGATCAACATTCTTTTCGACATTTAAACGATCTCCACGGCGCGCGCCGGAACCTGGTTCCGGGGGCCGGATGTGCGTGGGGGCGCGCGCGAAGTCGCCCGTCGCGCCGAAAGGGGCGAAGCGGACCGACAGCCGTACAGGGGCGTGAGCGACGCTGCCCATGAGGTTTATTCCTTGGTGCGCCAAACGGCGCGGATCGAATGCGCGAGGAGCGCCGCCCTTTCGACCTGGGTCAGGGGCGGCGACCGTCGCGGCCTTCGCGGGTCGCCTAGTGTCCGAGGCGTCCGCAGCGAAGCGCTAAGTTTGCAACAATTGGGAGAAAAAGGAAAGCGGCGAGGGAATATCGCGGCGCGTCCGTCCGCCCCGGCGCTTCGGGCGGGGCTGCTCCACGCCGATGGGCGCGGCAAATTCGCACGCTGTCAGCATCTGGTTAACTGTTTGTCGACGGAGGGGATTCGATAATGCAAGCGGTGTAAGTTAGTCGCCGGCTAGAAGGGCAGGGCATGAGCGCGGGGTTGAACGGCGTGATGGGCCAGGCGTGGGTCCGCCTCACGGCGGGCGTCGTGGCCTTTCTATGCCTCGCCGCGGCCGCCGCCTCCCAGGGCGCGCCCTCGAGCGACGGGGTGGTCAGTGTCCGTTTCGGCGGCGATCGCGCCGAGACCCGCGTGGTCATCGAACTGGGCCGCTCCGCAAAGGGCCGGATCATCGACGACGGCGCGTCCGGACAGTCGGTGGTGCTGGCGCTGCCAGGTGTTCCGGTCGCCGATGATCGGCAGGGCCCGGGTCTGGGCCTAGTCACCGGCTGGAGCCTGGACAGCGCCGCCGGCGCCGCGCGCCTGCGCTTTACGCTCGCCCGCCCGGCCCAGGTTCGTCGCCGGTTCCTGCTGCCGCCGTCCGACGGGGTGGGCGTCTATCGCTATGTGGTCGATCTGACCACGCCTACGTCCGCCGCGGCCACGATGGCGGTCGCGCGGCAGGCCCCCGCGGCGATCGCCGCGCCGCTGGCGGTGACGCCGGCGGTCAACGCCACGCCTCCGCGCAAGCGCAAGGTGATCGTAATCGACGCCGGCCACGGCGGACACGATCCCGGCGCGCTCGGCGCCGCCAGCCGCGAGAAGGACGTCAACCTGGAAGCCGCCCGGCTGCTCAAGGCCAAGCTCGAGCGCACCGGTCGCTACCGCGTGGTGATGACCCGCGAGTCCGACACCTTCATCCCGCTGGAGGCGCGCGTGCAGATCGCCCGCCAAGCCGACGCGGACCTGTTCATCTCACTGCACTCCGATTCCGGGCCGGATCCCGGGATGCGCGGCGCGACGGTCTATACCTTGTCGGACAAGGGCTCGGACCGGGTGGCCCGCAATCTGATGGCCGAGAACGACTGGTTCATCAACGTCAATCTGCCGAGCCATGACCGGGCGGTGAATCAAATCCTGTTGGACCTGACCCAGCGGGCGACCCGCAACCATTCGGCCGCCTTCGCCGAAGACGTGCTCGATCACATCGGCGATCGCGCTCAGGCGCACGGCAGCCACCGCGCGGCCGGTTTCGTGGTGTTGCTCGCGCCCGACGTGCCGGCGGTGCTGCTGGAGATGGGCTACATCACCAACGCCGACGACGAGCGGGCGCTGAACGATCCGGCCCAGCGCAACGAGCTGATGGGCGAAGTGGCCGAACTCGATAGACAGCTATTTCGATCAACAGGCTAGGCTTGCGGCGCGCTGATCGCCTCTGCGCGCGACCCTGAAATCACCCCTCCGCGGGCGTCTCGGCGCCTTTGCTAGCGACCCGACACAGGCTAGAGCGTAGACCCGGAGCGGGGGGCAGGGCGACCCCGCGGAGGTCGCGAGCTTTGCAATTTCCTTCACGATGGATCGCGGCGGTCGGCGTGGCGGCGCTCAGCCTGATCGCCGTGGCCGGGTTCGGGCTGGCGGTCTATTCGGCCTGGCTGTTTCACGACATGCCCGACGCCTCCGAGTTGGTGGACTATCGCCCGCCGACGGCCACGCGAGTTTACGCCTGGGACGGCACGCTGATCGGTGAATTCTCGCAAGAGCGCCGGATTTTCGTGCCCTACGACCACATCCCTCCCCAGGTGGTGCGCGCCTTCCTGGCGGCCGAGGACCACAACTTCTTCGAACACGGCGGCGTCGATCTGACCGGAATGGTCCGGGCCATGGGCAAGAATGTGATCAACCTGGCCCAAGGCCGGCGGCTGGAGGGTGGCTCAACCATCACCCAGCAGGTGGCCAAGAACGTGCTGTTGACCAACGAGGCGACGTTCGGGCGAAAGCTCAAGGAAGCGATCCTGGCCCAGAGGATCGAGCAGACCTTGACGAAGCCGCATATCCTTGAGCTCTATCTCAACGAAATCTGGCTGGGCTACCGCTCCTACGGGGTGGGGGCGGCGGCTTACAACTATTTCGGCAAGTCGCTGTCCGATCTGGATCTGGCCGAATGCGCCTATCTGGCCGCCCTGCCCAAGGGGCCGGACAACTATCATCCGGTGCGCAACAAGGCCGCCGCCATCCGCCGACGCAATTGGGTGCTGGGCCAGATGGCCGAGTTGGGCTGGGTCACCAATGCCCAGGCGCAGGCGGCGATGAAGGAGGATCTGGTGGTGCAGCAGGCGCCCGCCCGCGCCCGCTACCATGATGCCGACTATTTCGTCGAAGAGGTGCGCGAACGCGCACTGCTGACCCTCGGGCCCAAGCTGACCCAGGGCGGTTACTACATGCGCACCACCCTCGATCCGCAGTTGCAGTCCGCCGCGCGCCAAGCGCTGATGCGCGGGCTGGAGGCCTATGATCGCCGACACGGCTGGCGCGGGGCATGGGGTCATGTCGAGGGGGACGAAGGCTGGCGGCGAGCCGCCCAGGCCAAGTCGCCGCCCTCGGAGCGGCGGGCTTGGCGAGCCGCGCGGGTGATTTCCGCCGAGGGCGGTGTGGTGCGGGTCAGCCCGATCGATGGCGCGCCGGACGGGGCGCTGGAGGGGGCCGACGTGGCCTGGGCACGGGCCGGAAAGGGGCTGAAGGCCGGCGATCTGATCTTCGTCGAGCCAACCGGGCCGGGCCGCTACGGTCTGCGGCAAGTGCCGATCGTCAACGGCGCCTTGGTCGCCATCGAGCCGCGCTCGGGTCGCACCCTGGCGATGGTCGGCGGCTATTCCTTCTCACTGTCCAACTTCAACCGGGCGACCCAAGCGATGCGTCAACCGGGCTCGTCGTTCAAGCCGTTCGTCTACGCCTCCGCACTGGAAAACGGCTTTACCCCGGCCTCGACCGTGGTCGACGGGCCGATCTCCCTGCCGGGCGCGCAGCCGGGCCAGATGTGGACGCCGGAGAACTACCATAAGGACTATCTGGGCGCGCAGCCGCTGCGCCGGGGCCTGGAGTTGTCGCTGAACACCATGACCGTGCGCCTGGCCCAGGGCGTTGGCATGCCCAAGATCGTCGACATGGCCAAGCGGGCGGGGGTGGTCGACACCATGGACCCGGTGCTGTCCATGGCGCTGGGCGCGGGCGAAACCACGCCGTTTCGGCTGACCGCGGCCTATTCCGCCTTCGTCAATGGCGGGCGGAGGGTCAATCCGCACCTGATCGAGGTGGTCGAGGACAGCGACGGGCGGCCGGTGCTGAACGCCGACCAGCGCCCGTGTCCACGCTGCGACGCGCCGTTCGACGGCCAGGAATCGCCCCGCGTGGCCGAGACCGGGCCACAGGTGATGGATCCGATCACCGCCTTTCAGATCACCACCATGCTCGAAGGCGTGGTCCAGCGCGGCACCGCCTATCAGGCCCACATCCTTGGCCGTCCAGTCGGCGGCAAGACCGGCACGACCAACGACTTCCGCAGTGCCTGGTTCGTCGGCTTCACCCCCGACATCGTGGTCGGCGTGTTCGTTGGCTTCGATGACAACCGCTCGCTGGGTCAGAACGAGACCGGGGCGGTGGACGCCGTGCCGATCTTCATCGACTTCATGCAGAGCGTGTTGAAGGACACCCCGGTGCATGACTTCGCCGCGCCCAAGGACGTCCGGTGGGGCATGGTCAACGGCATGCGCGAGGCCTTCCGGCCCGGCACCGAGCCGAAGCCCAACGCGCCGGCGAGCCCACTCGGCGGACCGGACGAGGCCCTGCCGATTGGCGGCGATGCGTCAAGACCCGGCAGCGGTCCCGTCGCGGCCGGCGCCCCGCCCGCACCCAGAAGGCCGCCGCCTGACCTGAATGGCCTCTACTAGAGCGCGTTCCGCAAAAGTGGACCCGGTTTTGCGATCAGAACGCGCTCAAGCTTTTGAATTTAGAGCACGATTCAACGATCAGGCGATTCCGCCTGATCGCATCGTGCTCTAGGTTCTGTGGACTCTAGGGATTCCCGCTGATCGCGAAGCGTGATTTAAGACTGCTTTTTGGAGGCGGTCTTGGGTGTGATGGATCGATTGGTGTTGAGCGACGCCAATTGGGAGCGGATTTCGGGTCTGATCATAGGTCGGCCTGATCAGAAGGGCTCGACTGGGCGCGACAATCGGATGTTTGTCGAAGGGGTGCTTTGGATTGTGCGCACGGGCTCGCCCTGGCGCGATCTTCCCGATGTTTTCGGCGACTGGAATAGTGTCTGGCGACGGTTCAATCGGTGGAGCCAGAAGGGCGTCTGGTGGCGCATCTTCGAGGCGATGTCGGATGATCCCGACTTCGAATACCTGATCGTCGACTCCACCATCGTTCGCGCCCACCAGCATGCGGCAGGGGCGAAAAAGGGGGGCCTGAAGATCAGGCCATTGGCCGCTCGCGCGGCGGCCTGAGCACCAAGATCCACATGGCCGTCCGTGGGTTAGGCTGCCCTGTGCGCTTTACCCTTACCGCTGGCCAGATGGGTGATGCGCCACAAGCCGGGCCGTTGATCGAGGGCCTGCCCGCTGAAATCGTCATGGCCGACACCGCCTACGACGCAGACCACTTGCGCCAGGCGATCGCCGACAAGGGCGCGCTCGCGGTGATCCCCAACAATCCCTCGCGCGCCAAAAAGCACCCGCTGGACAAGCACCTCTATGCCCAACGACACCTCGTCGAGTGCTGCTTCTCGAAGCTCAAGCAGTTCCGCCGCGTGGCCACGCGCTTCGAAAAGACCGCCAGGAACTATCTGGCCGTGATCACGCTCGCCGCCATCGTCCTGTGGTTACGATAAGTGTCCACAGAACCTAGGGGTTCAGCGTGTCGATCTGCTCGGTCAGTCGTTGGAGACCTTGGATAACGCTTGAGCGATCGACCTCGGCGTCGGGATGTCGCAGGAGCCGGAACGCCGACAGGAATATCGCCACCGCGGCCGGATTCCACCGCTCGCGCGAACGCAGACGGTCGACCAGTTCGCAGAAGCTGAAGGTGGCCTCGCTCAATTCGGTCAGGCCGAACACGCCGGCCACGGCATGTATGTCATTGGACAGATCGTAAATCAGCAGCTTCACCTCGTCGGTTAGCCGCGTATCGCCTTCGGCGCAAAGGCGCTCGATCTGCTCCAGTTGGCTGTCCATAACTTCGAGGCATGTTTGGCGAACGGTTTCGAGATTGACGTTCGCCTGTTCGAGCGCGTCACCGATCCGCACGCCGCCCGGCGTCTGCATGAGCTTCGCCAGAGGATTTCGCCAGGGTATGAAGGTCGCCACGTTCATAGGCCGAGCCCTTGGATCGCATACGCAGCGCCGGATTCCTCCGGCGCGTTCAGAGGCTCTTCAACCACTTCCGACGAATCATCGTATCGCCGTCCTGGGATCCCGGTCGGCGGCCCCTCGTCGTGGAACCGCCGATCGGGCCCGACATAGCTGGCGCATTTGACGTAGGGACGCTTCTCGCGGGCGACCCAAAGAATCCGCTCGAGCACGGAAGCCGGACTGACCGGCTTGGCCAAGACGGCGTTGGCGCCGCAATCGCGCGCGCGCTCCACGTTCGATTTCTGTGTGTGACCAGCAATCAGAACTACTGGGGCAAAAGAATTCGATCCCAGATCCGCTCGTCGGAGCCAGTTCATAAAATCGTACGCGTCTTTATGTTTAAGATTTGCGTTGATCAAAATCAAATCTACTTCATTATCGGCTAAAAAATGCTTTGCAGTAGATATGGATTCAAATTTATTAAAAAGTTTTACGCCAAATGCTCTAATTATTTCAATAAGAATACTTACCCCCTCGGAATGATCGTCAATTAACAACAGTCTTGCGCGCTCAAAATTGAATCTTTCTGTTGGATTTAACGTCATTGTCCCCGCCGAATCGAATCAACAATTATTTAAGTTTTGATTGAAGCCGTAAGTCAGCGGACCGCCCAGTGAGCGGAAATGCAATTGTGATCGTAAGTTAGTGAAGTGAACGGTGGGTAAAATTATACTCGACATGCGAGAAATTCACACCGATCTCTCCCATCGGTCCCCTGATTTGGGATGGTCGTTTGCGTTCGACGCGGGGAGGACCTTTGGGTCAGGAGTCAAGGCTGCCCGAAACGGGATTATTCAATGGCGTAAGATTCGGATTGTGTTGATCAAATCGCATGCGTGACGCGGAATGTCGCGGCCCCGTCAGGCGCTAGGCGATTGAGCCGGCATTGAAGCGGGTCGCGCATCGGGTTATGTCGCGCGCCCACGCTGGATCACCGCCTACCGATCCTAGCTCTGGAGCCTTGGTTGAGTGAGTCTCCCGGTTGGCGAAGCGGTTCCGCCTAGCCGGGAAGCACTCTTGGAGCGAACATCATGAGAGCGGATGTTGAGGCCGGAGCGGCCGACATCGAGCAGTCGATCGGACTGCTCAGGAGGCGACTTTGACTGGGATGTGGCGCTAAGGCAGCTGGACGAGTTGGACGCCCGGGTCGAGAACCCGAGTCTTTGGGACAAGCCGGCCGAGGCCCAGACCCTGATGCGCGAACGCACGCGGTTGGCCGCCCAGGTCGAGGCGGTGCGCTCGCTGGAGCGCGACCTGGCCGACGCGGTCGGCTTCGCCGAAATGGCCGACGCCGAGGGCGACGAGGCCTCGCTGGAGGACGCGCGGGCCCAGCTCAAGGCGCTGAAGGCGCGCGCCGGCCGCGCCGAGCTCGAGGCGCTGCTCTCCGGCGAGGCGGACGGCAACGACGCCTATGTGGAGATCAATTCCGGCGCGGGCGGCACCGAGTTCCTGCGACTGGGCCGGGATGCTCTTGCGCATGTACGCCCGCTGGGCCGGCGCCCACGGCATGAGCGTCGAGGTGATCGAGGAGACGCCGGGCGAACAGGCCGGGATTAAGTCGGCCACCCTGATGATCAAGGGGGCGAACGCCTATGGCTGGCTGAAGACCGAGGCCGGGGTCCACCGGTTGGTGCGGATTTCGCCGTTCGATTCCAACGCCCGCCGGCACACCAGCTTCGCCTCGGTCTGGGTCTATCCGGTGGTCGACGACACCATCGAGATCGAGATCAACCCCTCCGACGTGCGTACCGACACCTACCGCGCCTCCGGCGCCGGCGGCCAGCACATCAACAAGACCGATTCCGCCGTGCGTCTGACCCACATCCCGACCGGCATCGCGGTGGCCTGCCAGGCCGGCCGCTCACAGCACCAGAACCGCGACGAGGCCTGGAAAATGCTGCGCGCGCGGCTCTACGAGTTGGAGCTGCAAAAGCGCGAGGCCGCCGCCCAGGCGCTGGAGGACGAAAAGACCGACATCGGCTGGGGCCACCAGATCCGCTCCTACGTCCTGCAGCCCTATCAGATGGTCAAGGATCTCAGAACCAACGTCGAGACCTCGGACACCGACGGCGTGCTGGATGGCGACTTGGACGCCTTCATGGGTGCGTCCTTGGCGCAGCGGGTGGGGGTGACACGGGACGCGGAAGCGGCGGGGTAGAAGACCCGGCGTCAGCTCCGCTTAGTGCCGCGCAGGGCCAGGATGTCCTGGATCCGGGGCTGGGCCGCCGAGCTGGTGGTGGACCTCGGATCGCTGAGGCCCGTGTTCAACGGCCGGATCGGCCTGACCAGTTTGGACATGGAGTTTCCTTGGCCGGACCGCGGCGCGCCGCGCGCGTCGCCCCTAGCCGCTCCACATATAGCACGGATGGCGCGATCGTTTGTCCGTCGCGCGAATAAATCGCGCCCAGGCCTTAGCTAGAGGCGCCGCTCGCCGCGCTGATGTCGATGACGTCGCCGCTGGTGGCCAGAGACGTGGCGGCGCGCTGGAGCCGCTTGCTACGGCCCTCGAAGAAGGCGCCGGTCTCGATGGTCAGCTGCTCGTGGGTGATGTCGCCGTCGACGTGGGCGCTGGCGTGGAGCCGCACCTGTTTGGCGGTGATCGAACCGGTCACCCGGCCGCGGACCTCCGCCGCCTCGGCGTTGATCGAGCCCTCGATCTTGCCGCTCTCGCCGATCGACAGGCGCGCCGCCGAAACATCGCCCCGGATCGTCCCGTCGATGTGCAGTTCGCCGTCGCCGCGCAGGTTGCCTTCGATGGTGATGTCGTCGGCGATCAGCGAGGCGACCTTGGGCGGCGTCTTACGCGCCGGACCGGTTTCGGACAGCGGCGCCGGTTCAGACGAAGGGCCGACGCGGCCCGGTTTAGCCCGCTTGCTGAACATAGTCTCCAGCCCTCACAAAGCGCTCAGGGTTCTGTGGACGGCCGTCCACCCAGACTTCGTAATGCAGATGAGGCCCGGTGGAGCGGCCTGTCGAGCCAATTCCGCCGATTCTTTGGTGGACGCCGACGCGCTGGCCGACGCTGACCGAGATCGCCGCCAGGTGGGCGTAGCGGGTCTTGAAGCCGTGGCCGTGGTCGATTTCGATGGTGTTGCCGTAGCCGCTGCGCGCGCCGGTGAACGAGACCACGCCCGGGGCGGTCGAATAGACCGGGGTCATTATCGGGCCGGCGAAGTCGAGGCCGGGATGGAAGGCGGGGCGGCCGGTGAACGGATCCATCCGCACGCCATAGCCGCTGGCCTGGGAGGTGTTGGTTGTCGGTCGAGCGAGCGGCAGGGCGGCGGAGGCGCCGGCTAGGGCGTTCATGTCGGACAGGTCGTTCGCCGCATGCTGTATGCGCCCGGCGAATTCGTCGTCGACGTCCAGCACCGCGGCGAGGGCGCGGGGATCCTTGGTGTCGATCAAGGGCCCGCCCAGACTGTTCGGATCGGCCTGGCTGAAGGCGTTGGGATCCAGCCCCGCCAGCCGGAACGCCAGCCGCAGCCGGTCGGCGCGGGAGTGGGCGAAGGTTTCGGCTTCGGCGATCAGCCGATCCTGGTCGGCGCGCACGGCTCTCAGGCCATCGGTGGGGCCTTGGCCGGCGAACAGCTTCAGCGGAGGGGGGGCAATCGCCTGGGCCGCGCCGGGTTGGCCCTTGATCTCGGAAAACAGCATGGCCAGCGCGGCGTGGCGCTTTTCGGTGGACAGCGCCAATTCCTGGAACGAGCCGTTGGTGTCGCTGAGCTGAGCCACGGCGCTGTTCAGCCGGGCCTGGCGGTCGGCGATCAGCCGCTCGTAGTAGGCGCGGGTGCGCTGGGCCGCGTGACTGCTCGGTCCGCCTGAGACCGCCGTGACGGCGACCGCGACGGTGCACAACAGGGTCCACAGCGCCAGGGCGCCGATGCCGCCGGCGATCACCGTCTGCCGACCGGTGGTCAGCACGAGGCCGCGGGTCTCGCCTGACGAGCGAATATAGATGTGCCGTTCGGGAAACAGCGCTTCGAGGAAGCGCCGCCAGCGCGCCAGCCTGGCAGTGATCATCGATGCGGAGCCCTGAGTTCAGGTTCTCCACGATATGCCTTGATCCGGATCAAATGCGCAACCCCACCCTGCCTCAGGCCGAGGTGGCGATCGGCGGCTCCCTTATCGCGCCGAGCCGCGGCGCGGGCCGCGCGTCGCCGGCGAATGCTTAATCACCGATGAATTCCAGCGTCTGAGCGAAGCCTTTGCCAATCGGGGCGAGCTCCAGTGGGTGCGGCAGGTTGTCGCAGTCGCGCCACCAGTTCAGAGCGCCTGGACGGCCGCCAGCACCTGGGCGACATGACCGGCCACCTTCACCTTGCGCCAGATCCGGGCGATCCTGCCGGCGCGGTCGATCAGGAAGGTCGAACGGTCGATGCCCATGTATTTACGGCCATAAAGGCTCTTCTCGACCCACGCGCCGTAGGCCTCGGTCACGGTCCCGTCGGCATCCGAACCGAGCGGAAAATTGAGCGCGTACTTGGTTTTGAACTTGTCGTGGCGCTGGACCGAGTCCTTGGAGACCCCGACCACCACAGCGCCGGCCCTGGCCAGATCGCCGGCCGCCTCGGCGAACGCCTTGGCCTCGGCGGTGCAGCCGGCGGTGTCGTCCTTGGGGTAGAAATAGAGCACCAGAGCCTTGCCCTTGAGGTCGGCCAGGCTGACGCGACCGCCGCCGTCGGTCGGCAGGTCGAAATCGGGGGCCGCATCGCCGACCTTCAGCTCCACCGCCATTCGCGTCTCTTCCTTTTCGCCAGTCAAACCGGTCGCACCAATACGATCTTCTTCTTGCCGGCGGCCAGCTTGATCACCCCGTCGGCGCCCACATCGGTCAGCCTCACCATCCGCTGGCCGTCGGTTTCCGGCGCATCGTTCAGTCGCAGGCCGCCGCCCTGGGCCAGGCGGCGCGCTTCGCTTCGCGAGGTCGCCAGGCCGGCGTCTGCGACGAGCGCGGCCAGCGGGACGCCGGCTTCGAGCGCCGCGCGCGAGACCTCGATCGTCGGCAAGTCGGCCGAGACACCGCCCTGCTCGAAGGCGGCGCGGGCGGCCTCGGCGGCGCTGGCGGAGGCTTCCGCCCCATGCAGCATGGCGGTCGCTGCGTTGGCCAGCACCTTCTTGGCCTCATTGATCTCGGCGCCTTCGAGCGCCTCCAGCCGGGCGATCTCATCCAGCGGCAAGTCGGTGAACAGCTTCAGGAACCGGCCGACGTCCCCATCCTCGGTGTTTCGCCAGAATTGCCAGTAATCGTAAGGGCTGAGCATGTCGGCGTTGAGCCAGACCGCTCCGGCCACGGTCTTGCCCATCTTGGCGCCCGAAGCGGTGGAGATCAGCGGCGCAGTCAGGCCGAAGGCCGGCTTCTGGTCGACCCGGCGGATCAGCTCGACCCCGTTGAGGATATTGCCCCACTGGTCCGACCCGCCCATCTGCAGGGCGCAGCCATAGCGCCGGTTCAGTTCCAGAAAATCGGTCGCCTGCATCAGCATGTAGTTGAATTCGAGAAAGGTCAGCGGCTGCTCGCGCTCCAGCCGCAGCTTCACCGAATCGAAGGCCAGCATGCGGTTGACGGTGAAGTGCGGGCCGTATTCGCGCAGGAACTCGATATAGCCGAGCTTGGACAGCCATTCGTCGTTGTCGACCATGATGGCGTCGGTCGGCCCCTCGCCGAACATCAAGAACTTTTCGAACACGGTCTTGATCGAGGCGATGTTGGCCGCGATGTCGGCCTCGCTCAGCATCTTGCGGCTTTCGTCCTTGCCGGAGGGATCGCCCACCTTGGTGGTGCCGCCGCCCATCACCACGATCGGCTTGCCGCCGGCCTGTTGCAGCTGGCGCAACAGCATGACGACGAGGAGGCTGCCCACATGCAGGCTGGGCGCGGTGGCGTCGAAGCCGATATAGCCGGTGACCACCCCGGTCTTGGCCGCCGCATCCAGCTCCGCCGGATGGGTGAGCTGATGGATGTAGCCGCGCTCGAACAGAGTGCGCAGGAAGGCGGATTGGAAGACAGTATCGGTCATAGGCGGTCTCCTAGCGGACGACGATCATTGGCGCTAGCGAGGTCGCCGGCTCCGTGGCAGTCAAGGACCATGCGCGTTCTGGGATTCATGACTGGCACCTCGCTCGACGCGGTCGACATGGCCGTGCTGGAGACCAACGGCGAGGCGATCGTCGGCTTCGGTCCGGCGGGCGAGCGCAAGCTGACGTCCGAAACCCGTAAGCTGGTGCTGGCCGCGACCCGGGCGGCGCTGGCTTGGCCCTGGGACGCGCCGCGGCCGGCGGTCTTCGCTGAGGCCGACCGCGCCATCGCCGACGAGCATCTAGCGGCCGCCCGCGAATTCATGGCGGCGAACGGGCTGGCGGTCGATGATCTCGACCTGGCGGGCTTTCACGGTCAGACGGTGCTGCACCAGCCGCCGGGACCAGCGCGGGTCACAGGACGCACGGTGCAGCTCGGCGACGCGGCCAGGCTGGCCGCCGGCCTGGGCGTTCCGGTCGCCTGGGATTTCCGCGCGGCGGACGTCGCCGCGGGCGGGCAGGGGGCGCCGCTGGCCCCGATCTATCACGCGGCCATGGTGCGCCATTCGGGCGTCAAACCGCCGGCCGGCGTGCTGAACCTGGGTGGAGTGGCCAACATCACCCTGATCGGCGCCCACGAGGGCGAGCTCAAAGCTTTCGACACCGGCCCCGCCAACGGGATGATCGACCTCTTGGTGCAGGAGCGCGGCGCCGGCCGGTTCGACGCGGGCGGCCGCTTGGCGCTGGCCGGGCGCGTGGACGAGCGCGCGCTGCGGGCGTTGCTGGATCATCCATATTTCGAGCTCACCCCGCCCAAGTCGCTGGATCGGCATGACTTTCCGCTGGATCCGGTGCGGGGGCTGAACCTTGAGGACGCCGCCGCGACCCTGACCGCCTTCACCGTCGAGGCCGTCCGCCTGGCGATGGCTTGGATCGCGGCGCCCAGCGCCCTGATCGTCTGCGGCGGCGGACGTCGCAACCCGGCGATCATGGCCGGCCTGCGCGCGGCCCTGCCTTTCGACGTGCGCTCGGCCGAGGACGCCGGCTGGCGCGGCGACTTCATCGAGGCGGAGGCCTTCGCCTATCTGGCGGCGCGCACGGCGCGGGGCCTGCCGATCTCGTTCCCGAGCACGACCGGGGCCGGCGCGCCGATGATCGGCGGGCGGATCGTGGAGCCTTAGACGAACGAAACGAGGTGTGCCCTACGCCGGATTCGCCGCCAGGCGCTTGTCCAGGTAGTCGCCCACATGGCTCTCCACCTGGGCCAGGTTGTGGGCCCAGAAGTGGTCGGCGCCGTCGATGATGTCGTAGTCGATGACGATGCCTTTCTGGGTGCGCAGCTTGGTCACCACCCGCTCGACCTCGACCGGGGGCACCACCGTGTCGGCCGAACCGTGCAGGAACAGGCCCGAGGCCGGGCAGGGGGCGAGGAAGCTGAAGTCGTACATGTTGGTCGGCGGCGAGACCGAGATGAAGCCGTCGGTTTCCGGTCGGCGCATCAAAAGCTGCATGCCGATGTAGGCGCCGAAGTCGAAGCCGGCGACCCAGGTCTGGGAGGCGGTCGGATTGGTCGCCTGCAGCCAGTCCAGCGCCGTCGCCGCGTCCGCGAGTTCGCCGATGCCGGCGTCGAACTCGCCCTGGCTGCGGCCGACCCCGCGGAAGTTGAACCGCAGCACCGAAAAGCCGCGCTTCATGAACAACAGGAACAACTGAGCGACCACCGGGTGGTTCATGTTGCCGCCGGCCTTGGGGTGGGGGTGCAGGATCAGCGCGATCGGCGCATTGTCCTTCTTGCCCGGCGAATATCGACCTTCGATCCGCCCGGCCGCGCCGGTCAGAACCACTTCAGGCATGTCCCCTCCTGGCATGGCGCGGCAAGCAAATACTTGACCACCGCGCTCGGTCTTCCTACATCCGGCCTGCCCGGACGGGGGCGCCCGCCCAGGAAGGCGCGGTTCTTAGCACAGGCCGCGTTTTGGATGCGCGTGATTTCTGCGAACGGACGATGACGCAAGCGGGGCGAACGCCATGCAATTGAGCACCAAGGGGCGCTATGCGGTGATGGCGATGGCCGATCTCGCCGGCCAGGCCGTTCGCCCGGCCGTCTCCCTGGCCGAGATCGCCGAGCGCCAGCAGCTTTCTCTGGCCTATCTCGAACAGCTTTTCGCCCGCCTGCGCCGGCGCGGCCTGGTGACCAGCGTGCGCGGACCTGGCGGCGGCTATCGCTTGGCCAAGCCGGCCGACCAGACCAGCGTCGCCGAGGTGGTCACCGCCGTCGATGAGCCGCTGCGCGCCACCCGCTGCGCGGGACATGGCGCGACCAAGGGCTGCATGAAGGCCGGGGCGCGGTGCCTGACCCACGATCTGTGGGAAGAGACCGGCCGCCAGATCAGAGAATACCTGTCCAGCATCACCCTGGCCGACGTCCTGGCCGGGCGGTTGCACGCGCAAGCGGCGAAGGCGGCCTGAGCCCGGTGACCAGCGTCTATCTCGACTATAACGCGACCGCGCCGATCCGCCCCGAGGCGGCGGAGGCGATCGCCTACGCGCTGGCGATCGGCGGCAATCCCTCGTCCGTGCACGCCGCCGGCCGCGCCGCCCGCGCGGCGGTCGAAAAGGCGCGCGGCGAGGTCGCCGCCCTGGTTGGATCGCGCGAAGGCTCGCTCACCTTCACCAGCGGCGGCACGGAGGCTAACGCCCTGGCCGTCGAAAGCGCCGTGGCCGCCGGCGCGCGCCGGCCGCTGATCGGCCTGACCGAGCACGCCAGCGTCATGGAAAGCGCCCTGGCCACGGGCCTGGTGGTGGAAGGCTGGCCGGTTCGCGCCGACGGAACCGCCGACCTCGACTGGCTGGAGCGGCGACTGGCGCCTGGTCCGGCGCGGACGGCCGCCCCTTCGCGGCCCTGTCGCTGGCCAATAACGAGACCGGGGTGATCCAGCCGGTGGCCGAGGCCGCGCGCCTGGTGCGCGAGGCGGGCGGCTGGCTGCACGTCGACGCGGTTCAGGCCGCCGGCAAGATCTCCGTCGATTTCAACGCCCTGGGTGCGGATACTCTGTCGCTGTCGGGCCACAAGCTGGGCGGGCCGCAGGGTGTCGGCGCCCTCATCGCTGGTCCGCGCGCTGCGATCAGCCGGCGCATCCACGGCGGCGGTCAGGAGCGCGGCCGGCGCGCGGGCACCGAGAATGTCGCCGGCATCGCCGGGTTCGGCGCGGCCGCGACGGCGGCGCTGCGCGATCTGCAAGGCTTCGCCGCCCAGGCCGCCTGGCGCGATCGGGCCCAGGCGCGGCTGGTCGAGGCGGCGGGCGTAGTGGTGCTGGGCGAGGGCGCGCCGCGCTTGCCGAGCGTGCTCTGTTTCGCCGCTGAGGGCTTTGAAGCCCTGCACCAGGTGATGGCGCTCGATCTGGACGGAGTGATGGTCAGCGCCGGCGCGGCCTGCTCCTCGGGCAAGGTCAGCGCCAGCCGGGTGCTGGTCGCCATGGGCCACGACGGCCTTGGCGGGCTCGGCGATCCGCGCCTCCGGCGGCTGGGCCACCCGGCCGCGGGATTGGGACCGGTTCGTCGAGGTCTGGCTTTCGGCCCATGCGCGCCATCGCGCGCGGCGGGCGAGCGCGGCGTGAGGGGGTAGGATCATGGCCGCCGCCAAACAGACCGTCGAGCACGTCGAGACGCTGGAAGCCTACAAGCACGGCTTCATCACCGACATCGCCCAGGACTTCGCGCCCAAGGGCCTTACCGCCGAGACCGTCCGCTTCATCTCGGCGAAGAAGGGCGAGCCGGAGTGGATGCTGGCCTGGCGGCTGGAGGCGTTCGACCGCTGGCTGAACCTTGAGCCGCCCGCCTGGGCCAAGCTCGCCTTCCCGCCGATCGACTACCAGGACGCCTACTACTACGCCGCGCCCAAGGCCAAGGAAGGTCCCGCCAGCCTGGACGAGGTCGATCCGGAGTTGCTCGCCACCTACGCGAAACTCGGTATCCCCTTGAAGGAACAAGAAGTTCTGGCCGGCGTCCAGGGCGCGCCGCAAGTATGCGGTCGACGCGGTGTTCGACAGCGTCTCGGTGGTCACCACCTTCAAGAAGGAGCTGGCCGCGGTCGGGGTGATCTTCTGTTCGATGTCCGAGGCGATCCGCGAACATCCCGAGTTGGTGCGCCGATACCTGGGCTCGGTGGTGCCGGTTTCGGACAATTATTTCGCCTGCCTGAACAGCGCGGTCTTTTCCGACGGCAGTTTCGTCTATGTGCCGCCCGGCGTGCGCTGCCCGATGGAGCTCTCCACCTATTTCCGCATCAACGCCGCCGAAAGCGGCCAGTTCGAGCGCACCTTGATCATCGCCGACAGGGCCGCCTACGTCTCCTATCTGGAGGGCTGCACCGCTCCGATGCGCGACGAGAACCAGCTGCACGCCGCCGTGGTCGAACTGGTCGTGCTGGATGATGCGGAAATCAAATATTCCACCGTCCAGAACTGGTATCCGGGCGACAAGGAGGGCCAGGGCGGAATCTACAACTTCGTCACCAAGCGGGCCGACTGCCGCGGTGCGCGCTCGAAAGTGAGTTGGACCCAGGTCGAGACCGGCTCGGCGATCACCTGGAAATATCCCTCCTGCGTCCTACGCGGCGACGGCTCGAGCGGCGAGTTCTACTCCATCGCCATCACCAACAACCGCCAGCAGGCCGACACCGGGACCAAGATGATCCATCTGGGACGCGACACCCGCTCGCGGATCATCTCCAAGGGCATCTCGGCCGGACAGTCATCGAACACCTACCGTGGCCTGGTCTCGGCCCACCCGAAGGCGGCCAAGGCGCCCGCAACTTCACCCAGTGCGACAGCCTCTTGATCGGCAAGCACTGCGCGGCCAACACCGTGCCCTACATCGAAGCGCGCAACGCCTCCGCCAAGTTCGAGCACGAGGCGACCACCACGCGGCTTTCCGAGGACCAACTGTTCTACGCCATGCAGCGCGGGCTCAATCAAGAAGAGGCGGTGGCCCTGCTGGTCAACGGCTTCGTGCGCGAGGTGCTGCAGGAATTACCGATGGAATTCGCCGTCGAGGCCCAGAAACTGGTGGCGATCAGCCTGGAGGGCAGCGTCGGATGACTCTGCAGGCCATCGATCACGTCCAGGTGGCGATCCCGGCGGGCGGGGAGGACAAGGCGCTGCCCGGACACGAACGGGTGTTCATCTTCGATCCGTTTGGCAACCGGCTGGAGTTTTTGAAGCCGCTGGAGGGGGGAAGATGACGAGCGCGCAATCTCCCTTCCCCCTCGAGGGGGGAAGGGTCGGGGATGGGGGTGCTACCGCCCCCCCGCCAAAGGGTCGGCCCGCTCCAGGTTCTGTCAAGCGCGCTAGGCGGCTGCGCAAGGAATCCACCGTGGCCGAGCGCGCGCTCTGGTCGGCCCTTCGCGCCCTGAAGCTCAACTTCCGCCGCCAGGTCCCGATCGGCCGCTATGTTGCCGACTTCGCACACCATGGCTCCAAGCTGCTGATCGAAATCGACGGCTATCATCATGGCGTCGAAGGCGCGCCGGAGGCGGACGCCGCGCGCACGGCGTGGCTCGAGTCCGAGGGCTTCCGCGTCATTCGGTTCTCGGAAAAGGACGTCCGCGACGACGTGGACAAGGTCGTCGAACGGATCGTAGCGGAAACCGTGTCACCCCCATCCCCGACCCTTCCCCCCTCAAGGGGGAAGGGAGAAAAGGCTTCCCGTGCTTAGCATCGAAAACCTGCACGTCCGCGTCGGCGAGACCGAGATCCTCAAGGGCCTGTCCCTCGACGTCCCGGCGGGCGAGGTGCATGCGGTGATGGGGCCGAACGGGGCGGGCAAGTCGACCCTGTCCTACGCCCTGGCCGGTCGACCCGGCTATGAAGTGACCGGCGGAACGATCGCGCTCAACGGCGAGGATCTCGCGGCGCTGACGGCGGATGAGCGCGCGGCGAGGGGCGTGTTTCTCTCGTTCCAATATCCGATCGAGATCCCCGGCGTGCCCAGCCTGACCTTCCTGCGCACCGCGCTCAACGCCCAGAAGAAGGCCCGCGGCGAGGACGAGGTCTCCGCGCCCGTCTTCCTCAAGCTGGTGCGCGAGAAAGCCGCGGCGCTGAAGATCGACTTCGAGATGCTCAAGCGGCCGCTCAACGTCGGCTTTTCCGGCGGCGAGAAGAAGCGGATGGAAATCCTTCAGATGGCCGTGCTTTCCCCGAGTCTGCTGATCCTCGACGAGACCGACAGCGGCCTCGACATCGACGCCCTGCGCATCGTCGCCGAGGGGGTCAACGCGATGCGTTCGCCGGATCGCGCCATGCTGGTGATCACCCACTACCAGCGCTTGCTGGACTACATCCGGCCCGACAAGGTGCATGTGCTGGCCGCTGGGCGCATCGTCGCCTCGGGCGGGCCGGAGCTGGCGCTGGAGTTGGAGCGCAGCGGCTATGACCGCTATGCGAGCGCCGCATGAGCCTGGCCGGCGCCATACGGACGGGAGACGTCGCCGAACTGCCCGGCCGCCGGGACGAGGACTGGCGCTGGACCGATCTGCGCGGCCTGTTGCGCGCCATCCCGCCCGCCTCGCCGGCGGGCGACGCCCAGACCCTGGCGACCGGTCCATTCGCCGCTCTGGCCGACGAGGAGATCGTCATCCTGAACGGCCGGCGGCTGAGCGGGCGGGGTGTAGTGAACATCAAGGCCGGCGCACCGCGGGCGCTGGCGCTGCGCTTCGTCTCCCAGGCCTCTGGAAGCGCCCACCACGGCGAACTGACCCTGGCCTTGGCCCCCGGCGCGACCCTGACCCTGCTGGAAAGCCATGAGGCGGCGGGCGAGGCCTATGTCGCCGACAGCGCGCTCGACATCCGCCTGGGCGAAGGCGCGCGGCTGGAGCGGATCGTGCTGATCGACGAGGTCGCCGACGCGATCGCGGTCCTGGGCGCCGATATCGGTCTGTCACCGCGCGCGGCCTTCGCCCAGACCGTGTTGACCCGCGGCGCCAAACGCCAGCGCTGCGAGACCCGCGTGCGCCATCCGGGCGGCGGCGCGAGCGCGCGGCTCGATGGGCTCTATCTCGTCGGCGGCGCGCGTCAGGCCGACCTGACCAGCGAGGTGCTGCACCAGGGTGTCGACGGCTCGACGGATCAGTTGACCAAGGGCGCGGTCCAGGGTCAGGCGCGCGGCGTGTTCCAGGGCCGCATCGTGGTGCGGCCGGGCGCCGACCGCACCGAGGCCAGGATGGGCCATCACGCCCTGATCCTGTCGGACAAGGCCGAGGTCGACGCCAAACCGGAGCTGCTGATCCATGCCGACGACGTGGCCTGCGCGCACGGCAACACGGTCGGGGCTCTTGACGCCGAGGCGCTGTTCTACGCCCGACAGCGCGGCATTCCCGAAGCCGAGGCCAGAGCCATGCTGACCGAGGCCTTCCTGGTCGAGGTGGTCGACCGCATCGCCCACGATGGCGCCCGTGAGGTGGCCCGCGCCTGGGTGGCGGCGCGGCTGGGGGAGGGGACATGAGTTTCGACGTTTCGGAAATCCGCGCTCAGTTCCCGATCCTGGCGCGTCAGATCAACGGCAAGCCGCTGGTCTATCTCGACAGCGCCGCCTCGGCCCAGAAGCCGCGGGCGGTGATCGACACGATGGTCCGGGTGATGGAGACCAGCTACGCCAACGTCCACCGCGGCCTGCACACGCTCGCCAACGAAACCACCGAAGCCTTTGAGAAGGCGCGGGAAAGCGTACGCGGCCTGATCAACGCCGAGCGCGCCGATGAAGTGATCTTCACCAAGGGCGCGACCGAAGCGATCAACCTGGCGGCTTCGTCCTTCGGCCTCTCGCTGAACGCCGGCGACGAGATCGTGCTGTCGGAAATGGAGCACCATTCCAACATCGTGCCCTGGCACTTCCTGCGCGAACGCAAGGGCGTGGTCCTGAGGTTCGTCCCGATCGGCGACGATGGCCGCCTCGACATGGATGCCTTTCATGCGCTGCTGGGCCCGAAGACCAAGCTGGTCGCCCTCACCCACATGTCCAACGTGCTGGGCACGGTCAATCCGGCCGCCGAGATCGTGGCGGCGGCGCACGCGGCGGGGGTTCCCGTGCTGCTCGACGGCTGCCAGGCCATCGTCCATCTGGAGGTCGACGTGCGGGCGCTGGACGTGGATTTCTACGCCTTCTCCGGCCACAAGCTCTATGGCCCAACCGGCATCGGTGCGCTGTATGGCAAGGCCGAACGGCTGGCCGCCTTGCCGCCCTACCAGGGCGGCGGCGAGATGATCGGCACGGTGGCGCTGGACGCCATCACCTACGCCGACCCGCCGCACCGCTTTGAAGCTGGCACCCCGCCAATCATCGAGGCCATCGGCCTCGGCGCGGCCGTCGATTGGCTCCAGAGCCTGGATCGCCATGCGGTCGCCGAGCACGAACACGGCCTCTACCGGCGCCTCAAACAGCGGCTGGACGGGGCCAACTGGCTGACCGAAATCGGAACCGCGCCCGGCAAGGGGCCGATCTTCGCCTTCAACGTCGCGGGCGCCCACGGCCACGACATCGCCCAGCTGCTCGACCGTTACGGCGTGGCGGTGCGAGCCGGGACCCATTGCGCCGAGCCCCTGATGCGCCGGTTCGGGGTGACCTCCACCGTCCGCGCCTCGTTCGGCCTCTACAACACCCTGGACGAGGCCGACGCCTTCGTCGACGCCCTGACCCGGGCGCGGACCTTTTTCGCCTGAACCGCCGTGAAGCCGATGGACGCCATCACCCCCCCGACCGAGATCCCGGCCCTTAGCCAGGCCGAACTGGACGCGCTGACCGACCTGTTGGTCGATAAGCTGAAGACGGTCTACGACCCGGAAATCCCGGTCGACATCTACGAGCTGGGCCTGATCTACAAGGTCGATGTCTCGGACCAGAAGGACGTGGCGATCGACATGACGCTGACCGCGCCGGGCTGCCCGGTGGCGGGCGAAATGCCGGAATGGGTGCGCGATGCGGTGATGAGCATCGAGGGTGTCCGCTCATGCGACGTCAACCTGGTGTTCGAACCGCCGTGGGACCCCTCGCGGATGAGCGACGAAGCCAAGCTGCAACTGAACATGTTCTGAGGTGGCGATGGAAACCCAACCCCGCACTCGCCGCCCCCGCCCCAAGGTGGTCACCCTGACCGAGGCGGCCGCCGCGCGCGTACGCGAGATCATGGCCAAGGCGGAACACCCCTACGCGGGCCTGCGCGTCGGGGTGAAGAACGGTGGCTGCGCCGGGCAGGAATATATTCTCGAATACGCCGCGGCGGCCGATCCCCTCGACGAGGTGGTCGAGGACAAGGGCGTCACCATCCTAATCGAGCCCAAGGCCGTCCTGTTTCTGATCGGTTCGGAGATCGACTACGAGACCAGCCGGCTTTCGGCCAAGTTCGTGTTCCACAACCCCAACGAAACCGACGCTTGCGGCTGCGGCGAGAGCGTGACCATCCAGCCAGCGACGCGGGGGGATTGAATCCGACAATCCGGTTTTCTCACCCCTCGCCGGAGAAGTATTCGGGCTATGCCGCCGCCGCCGCTGGCGACGCGCTTGACACGCGGTTGCGGCCCGTGCGCTTCGACTTGTAGAGCGCCGCGTCCGCCCGTTCCATAAATGCATCGACGCTCTCGCCCGGCAGCATTTCGGCGAAGCCGGCCGACACTGTGACCGCGCCCAGATCCTCGTTCGTCGAACGCCGCTTAAGGATCCGCGAGCAGACCTCCGCGCGAATCTCCTCCAGAATCGCGACCACCTCGGCCCCCCGCTCGCGCGGGAAGATCATGGCGAACTCCTCGCCGCCATAGCGGGCGGCGAAACGGGGCGGAGGGGCCATGCGGCCGATCACGCTGGACACGTAGCGGATCACTTGGTCGCCGGTCTGATGGCCCCAGGTGTCGTTGAAATTCTTGAAATGGTCGATGTCGATCACCGCCAGTGACAGCGACTCATCCTTTTCCCTCGCCTCGGCGAAGGCCCGTCCCAACTCGTCGTCGAACGCCTTGCGGTTGGCGAGGTTGGTCAGGGCGTCGGTGGTCGCGTCGCGCCGCACCTGCTCCAGGTGCTCCTTCAGCCGGGTGACCTCTGCGGCCGAGTCGGCCAGCTTGGCTTCAAGCGTGGAGTTCTCGCGCAGCACCCGGTTGGTGGCGTCCGACAGGGACTCGATGGTCTGTTTCAGGGCGACGGCGTCCAGTTCGGCGTCCAGATTTCGGCCGGCCCCGGCGAGGGTGCGGCCGTATTGTTCGTTCGTCCGCTTGGCCTTCTGGATCGCCTCGGCCACCGAGGCCAGTTCGCGGTTCAGAACGTCACCGGCGTCGCTGATCTGGTCGTTCAAGCGCGCTTTGGGCAGATAGGTCGCGGCCAGGCTCTCGCTGACCTCGTCGGTGATCGCCTCGCCGATCGACAGGATTCGTTCGATCTCCTGGGCGAGCGCGCCGTCCGGGTGGCCGACGCAGTGCAGCCAAAGCTCGTAATTCAGCGGGGTCGGCCATATCTGGTGCCGCTCCATCTGGCCCAGGGCCTGACGCGCCAAGCCATAGGATTGCGGGGCGCGAAGGGCGGTTTCGACATCGCCTGTCATGAATTGCTTTCCTGACCGGTCGACGCCGCGATCGGCGCGGCGCCCGGGGCAAACGCGCCCACGTGGCAAGTTAAGCCGCAAACTCGAAACGTCCGGTTAAGACAGTGACCGTTGTTCGCGGCGCCTCCCGCGGAGTCGCTTGCCTTGCGCGGGTTCTCATTCGAAACTGCCGGCTCCGTCCGCGATGGACCTAAAACGAGGATACGCGCCATGGATGGGAGCCAAGTGTTCGACGTATCGGCCATGAACGCCCTGTTGGCCAAGCAGAAAGCCGCGCATCTGCGCGACGGACCGCCGTCGGCCGAGAAGCGGATCGAGCGGATCGACCGCTGCATCCTGCTGTTGGTCGAGCACGGCAAGGCGATCGAGGAGGCCCTGACGGCCGACTTCGGGGCCCGCTCGCCGACCGCGACCGCCTTCACCGACGTCGCCGGCTCGATCGGGCCGCTGAAGCACGCGCGTGACAATCTGCGCAAATGGATGCGGTCGGAAAAACGCAAGACCACCCCGGCCATCCTCGGCCTGTTCGGGGCCAAGGCCGAGGTCCGCTACCAGCCCAAGGGCGTGGTGGGGGTGATCAGTCCGTGGAATTTCCCGATCAACCTGACCTTTGCCCCGCTCGCCGGCGTGCTGGCGGCGGGCAACCGGGCGATGATCAAGCCGTCGGAATTCACCCCCACCACCTCGGATCTGATGGCCAAGATGTTCGCTAGCGCCTTCTCGGACGAGGAGATCGCGGTGGTGACCGGGGGGCCGGATGTCGGCCAGGCCTTCGCGGGACTAGCTTTCGACCATCTGATCTTCACCGGCGCGACCTCGATCGCGCGGCACGTGATGCGGGCGGCGGCGGAAAATCTGGTGCCCCTGACCCTTGAGTTGGGCGGCAAGAGCCCGGTGATCATCGGCCGCTCGGCTAACATGCCCACCGCTGCGGCGCGGATCATGAACGGTAAGACCCTGAACGCTGGTCAGATCTGTCTGGCGCCAGACTATGTGCTAACGCCGCGGGAAAGGCTGGACAGCTTCATCGGCGAGGCCGAAGGGGCGGTGCGGACCATGTTCCCCACCATCAAGGACAATCCTGACTACACGGCGGTGATCAGCCAGAAGCATTACGATCGCGTCACCGGCTACATCGAGGAGGCCAAGGCCAAGGGCGTGCGGGTAGTCGAGATCAAGCCGGCGGGCGAGGATTTCACCCAGCAGCAGCATCGCCGCATCCCCCCGACCCTGATCATCGACCCCAGCGACGACATGAAGGTGATGCAGGAGGAAATCTTCGGCCCGGTGCTGCCGGTGAAGACCTACCAGTCGCTCGACGAGGCGCTCGCCTACGTCAACGCCCACGACCGCCCGCTCGGTCTTTATTATTTCGGCGACGACGAGGTCGAACGCGAGAGGGTGCTGGCCGGCACCACCTCGGGCGGGGTCTCGGTCAACGACGTGATCATGCACGTGGCCCAGGAGGATCTGCCGTTCGGCGGCGTGGGCCCGGCGGGTATGGGCAGCTACCACGGCCAGGACGGCTTTCGCGAGTTCAGCCACAAGAAGGCGGTGTTCAGCCAGATCAAGGCCGACATCGCGCCCTTGAAGCAGATGCGTCCGCCCTACGGCCCCGGCATTCGCAAGTATCTGGAGAGTCAGATCAAGGCGTAGGGAGGGGACCGCCCGTTATTCGTCGCCGCTGGGGCGTGGGGCGGCGCGGAGCAAGAAGGCTGGGGTGTCAGTTCCGAAACCCTTGACGCCGCGCTCGTCGTGATCCTCGCGCGCGGAACGCGTCTCCCGCTGCGGACGCCCGCCCGGTCTGGGCTCGCGCGCGGTGGGCCTGGACGTCTCGGCGCGAGACGTTTCCGCGCCGGGCGTCGCGGTTTGGGCGCGGCGTGACGGACGGGCGGGGCGCGCTTGCCGCACGGCGGGCGCGGCGGCCTCCCGGGGCGGAGCCTCGGTGATTGGCGCAGGGGCGGTCGGCTCGATCGCGGCGGAAGACTCGCGGCGCGGCGGGCGGGGGGCGCGATCGCGACCGGCGCCGCCCCGTTCACGTCCCCGGCGCTCGTCGCCGCGACCGCCGCGGGCCTCGCTGGGCCGCACCTGGCTCCAGTCGACGTCCAGGCTGACCTCGTCGGGCGTCTTGCCGATCAGCTTGAGCACCTTGTCCAGCGAACGGGCGTCAGCCGGTGTGACGATCATGAAGGTGTCGCCCAGCTTGCCCGCGCGGCCGGTGCGGCCGATGCGGTGGACATAGTCGTCGGCATGGTGCGGCACGTCGTAGTTGAATACGTGGCTGACGTCGGGAATGTCCAGCCCGCGCGCGGCCACGTCCGAGGCCACCAGCAGCTTCAACTCGCCCTTGCGGAAGCTGTCCAGCGTGCGCGTCCGCATCGACTGGTCGAGGTCGCCATGGATGGGAGAGGCGTCGAAGCCATGCTTTTTCAGCGACTTGGCGACGACATCCACCTCGCTCTTGCGGTTGCAGAACACGATGCCGTTACGCACGTTGGCTGCGCCGACCAGGGCGCGCAGGGCGGCGCGCTTGGCCGCCGGATCGCTTGAGGGGATGCGCACGATGTGCTGGGCGATGGTGTCGGCCGTGGTCGCCGGCTTGGAGGCCTCGATCCGCACCGGATCGTTGAGGAACTGCTTGGTCAGCCGGGTGATTTCCGGCGGCATGGTGGCCGAGAAGAACAGGGTTTGCTTCTTCGGCGGGGTTAGTTTGAAGATCCGCTCGATGTCCGGGATGAAGCCCATGTCGAGCATCCGGTCGGCCTCGTCGACCACCATGATCTGCACGCCGGTGAGCAACAGCTTGCCGCGCTCGACATGGTCGAGCAGCCGGCCTGGCGTGGCGATCAGCACGTCGACGCCGCGGTCCAGCTTGCGATCCTGGTCGCCGAACGACACGCCGCCGA
Organism: uncultured Alphaproteobacteria bacterium; assembly: GCA_963706385.1. Classification (GTDB taxonomy): domain Bacteria; phylum Pseudomonadota; class Alphaproteobacteria; order Caulobacterales; family Caulobacteraceae; genus Poindextera. Next base: position 299,771 of record OY970153.1, read on the forward strand.
TCAACAGCGCCCAGGTCAGCTTGGTGCCCTTGGCGTAGCGCTCGAAGGCCGCGGCGACCTGGTCGGCCAGTTCGCGGGTCGGCTCGACCACCAGCGACCTGGGCATGCGCGCCTTGGCGCGGCCCGCGGACAGTTTCTCGATCATCGGCAGGGTGAAGGCGGCGGTCTTGCCGGTGCCGGTCTGGGCGATGCCCAAGACGTCGCGCCCGGCCAGGGCGATGGGAATGGCCTCGGCCTGGATCGGCGTGGCGGTCGCATAGCCGCTGTCGGCGACGGCCTTGAGGGTCTCGGGGCTCAGCCCCAGTTCGGAAAATTCGGTCATTATCTGGTGAAAAACGAGCCGGACAGGCCCAGGCGACATTCGGCCCAGCACCCCAGCTCAATTACGCCGGAACATAGGCGGGGACGGCGGAAAGTCAATTGGAATAAGGAGATTTCGGCCGCCGCGAAGTTCAAACGTCCAGGTCCTCCGCCGCGAAAGGCGCATTTTCCTGGATGAACCTGAAGCGCAGCTCGGGCTTTCGGCCCATCAAAGTCTCCACCAGCGCCTCGACCGCCTCCTCGGCGCGCGGCAGGGTGACGCGGGCCAAGGTGCGGGTCTTCGGGATCCATGGTGGTCTCCTTCAGCTGGGCCGGCATCATCTCGCCCAGGCCCTTGAAGCGGCCGATCTCCGGCTTCTTGCCCTTGAAGGCGGTGACCAGCAGCTCTTCGCGATGGGCGTCGTCGCGGGCGTAGACCGTCTTGCCTCCATGGCTGAGCCGATAAAGCGGCGGCATGGCCAGGTACAGCCGGCCAGCCCGGATCATCTCGGGCATGGTGCGATAGAAGAAGGTGATCAACAGCGAGGCGATGTGCGCGCCGTCGACGTCGGCGTCGGTCATGATCACGATCCGCTCGTAGCGCAGCTCCTCCTCCTTGAACCGCTTGCCGGCCTGGACGCCCAGGGCCAGCAACAGGTCGGACAGCTCCTTGTTGGCGTCCAGCTTGTCGCCCGAGGCGGAGGCGACGTTCAGGATCTTGCCGCGCAGGGGCAGGATGGCCTGGGTGCGCCGGTCGCGCGCCTGTTTGGCCGAACCGCCGGCCGAATCGCCCTCGACCAGGAACAGCTCGGTGCCGTCGGTCGCTTGGCCGGAACAGTCGGCCAGTTTGCCCGGCAGGCGCAGCTTGCGCGTCGCCGAGGCCCGCGCGACCTCCTTGTCCTTGCGCCGCTTCAGCCGCTCCTCGGCCCGGTCGATGACGAATTGCAGCAAGGCGCCCGCCGCCTTGGGCGCGGCGGTCAGCCAGTGGTCGAACGGGTCGCGCAGGGCGTTTTCGACCAGTCGCTGGGCGTCGGTGGAGGACAATCGCTCCTTGGTCTGGCCCTGGAATTCGGGATTGCGGATGAAGACGCTGATCAGGGCGCCGGCCTGGGCCACCACGTCCTCGGCGGTGATGATCCCGGCGCGTTTCTCGCCGGCTAACTCGGCATAGGCTTTCAGGCCTCGGGTCAGGGCCGCGCGCAGCCCCGCCTCGTGGGTCCCGCCCTCTGGGGTGGGCACGGTATTGCAGTAGGAGGACAAAAAGCCGTCGGCTTCGCCGAACCCGGCCGGCGACCAGGTGATCGCCCATTCGACCGCGCCGCCGCCCTCGCCCTGCCGCTCGATCCGGCCGGAGAAGGCCTCGGTCACCGTCTCGGTTCCATTGACCCGCTCGGCGAGGAAGTCGGCCAGGCCGTTGGGGAAGTGAAAAGTCGCCTCGGCCGGGGTCTGGTCGCCAAGGCGTTCGGCCGCGCAGCGCCAGCGGATTTCCACCCCCCGGAACAGATAGGCCTTGGAGCGGGCCATGCGGTAGAGCCGGGCGGGCTTGAACGCCACGTGCTCGCCGAAGATTTGCTCGTCGGGCAGGAAGCGCACGGCGGTGCCATGTTTCTTCGAGGGTCCGAGGCGCTCCAGGGGCCCGGCCGGAACCCCGCGGGAGAAGCCCTGGTGCCATTCGAAGCCGTCGCGCCAGACCCGAACCTCCAGCGCCTGGGACAGGGCGTTGACCACCGAGACGCCCACCCCGTGCAGGCCGCCGGAGGTCTCGTAGGCCTTGCCGGAAAACTTCCCGCCCGAGTGCAGCATGGTCATGACGACCTCGAGCGCCGACTTGCCCGGATATTTCGGGTGCGGGTCCACCGGCATGCCGCGGCCGTCGTCGCGGACGGTCAGGGCTCCGTCCGCCTCCAGGCTGACCTCGATCAGCTTGGCGTGGCCGGCCACCGCCTCGTCCATGGCGTTGTCCAGCACCTCGGCGAACAGGTGGTGCAGCGCCCGCTCGTCGGTGCCGCCAATGTACATCCCCGGCCGCTTGCGGACTGGCTCCAGCCCCTCCAGGACCTCGATGTCCTTGGCCGAATAGCCGGACGCGGCCGGCGCGGGCGAAAGGGCGTCGTCGAACAGGGATGCTTGGGAGGCCTTGGGCATGGCGGGAGATTGACGCGATTCGGAGATGCGCTGCTTAGCATGCCGTCCCGCGCTCCGAGGCGCCGACAATGAAAAAGGGCCGCGGATTGCACTGCGGCCCTTTCCCCCGTGCAATCAGACCATTCGGCCTAGCACTTGTAGTACATGTCGAATTCGACCGGGTGCGGGTGCAGTTGCACCCGCATCACCTCTTCCATCTTCAGCTCGATGTAGCTGTCGATGAAGTCGTCGCTCATCACCCCGCCGGCCTTCAGGAAGCCGCGGTCCTTGTCCAGGTTCTCCAGCGCCTCGCGCAAGCTGCCGCAGACCTCGGGGATCTTCTTCTGCTCGCGGGGCGGCAGGTCGTAGAGGTTCTTGTCGGCCGGCGCGCCCGGATCGAGCTTGTTGGCGATGCCGTCGAGGCCGGCCATCAGCATGGCCACGAAGGTCAGGTACGGATTGCCCATCGGATCGGGGAAGCGGACTTCGATCCGCTTGCCCTTGGGGCTGCCGACGTGCGGGATGCGGATCGAGGCCGAGCGGTTGCGGGCCGAATAGGCCAGCTTCACCGGGGCTTCGTAGCCGGGCACCAGGCGCTTGTAGCTGTTGGTCGTCGAGTTCGAGAAGGCGTTGATCGCCTTGGCGTGCTTGATGACGCCCGCGATGTAATGCAGGCACAGGTCCGACAGGCCCGCGTATTTGTCGCCGGCGAACAGCGGCTTGCCGTTGTTCCAGATCGACTGGTGCACGTGCATGCCCGAGCCGTTGTCGCCGAACATCGGCTTGGCCATGAAGGTGGCGGTCTTGCCGTAGGCGGCGGCCACGTTGTGGATGACGTACTTATAGAGCTGCAGCCGGTCGGCCATGGTGATCAGGTCGGAGAACTTCAGGCCGAGCTCATGCTGGGCCGGGGCCACCTCGTGGTGGTGCTTTTCCGGCATCATGCCCAGCTCGCCCATCACCGCCAGCATTTCGCCGCGCAGGTCCTGGGCCGAGTCGATCGGGTTGACCGGGAAATAGCCGCCCTTGGGCCCCGGGCGGTGGCCCATGTTGCCCTCGTCGTAGCTCTTGGCGCTACTGACCGGCAGTTCGGTCGAGTCGAACGAATAGCCGGTGTCGTGCGGCGCGGTGGACCACTTGACGTCGTCGAAGATGAAGAACTCGGCCTCGGGGCCGAAGAACACGGTGTCGCCCACGCCCGACGACTTGACGTACTCGAGCGCCGTCTTGGCGATCGAGCGCGGGTCGCGTTCGTAGGGGGAATTGGTGTCCGGGTTCAGCACGTCGCAGATCAGGAACAACGTCTTCTGCTGATAGAATGGGTCGATCTTGGCCGTGGCTAGGTCGGGACGCAGTTTCATGTCGGACTCGTTGATCGCCTTCCAACCGGCGATCGAGGAGCCGTCGAACATGGTCCCGTCGGTCAGGAACTCCTCATCGACCAGGTCGATGTCGAAGGTCACGTGCTGCAGCTGGCCGCGCATGTCGGTGAAGCGGACGTCCACGTATTTGACGTCCTCCTCCTTGATCTGAGCCAGGATGTCTTTGTAGGTCGGCATGCTCGGTTATCCCCTTAGGCAACGATGGTTTGGTCAGATGGCGGTCGCGCCGCTTTCCCCGGTGCGGATGCGTACGACGTCGATGATTTCAGAGATGAAGATCTTCCCGTCTCCGATCCGGCCGGTGCGTGCGGCCGATTGGATGGCCTCCAAGGCGGCCGTTAGTTGATCGTCGGTGACGACCACCTCGATTTTGATCTTGGGCAGGAAGTCCACGACATATTCGGCGCCGCGGTAGAGTTCGGTATGACCCTTCTGGCGGCCGTATCCCTTGGCCTCCAGCACGGTCATGCCTTGCACGCCCAGCGCCTGCAGCGCCTCCTTCACCTCGTCCAGCTTGAACGGCTTGATAATGGCTTCGATCTTTTTCATGGGCGGGCTTTTTGACAGCGATACAGGGCGGCGGAGCCACGCCCGGCGCAAGCAGCACGCCGGCCGGCGGACTCACAAGTAGGCGCGAGGCCGCGCGCGCCGCGAAACCGCGCGAAACGGCTCGACGCCCAATAGCTGAACATTCGGCGCCTATACAATAGGCAAGCGACGAATGCGGCATGGACAAGATGGCGGGCGAGGCGAGCGGCGCCGTTGTCTAGGGGCTCGACAAGCGCGTCCGCTCGGGGCGAATTGGGCTCGCCAGGCTCCGCCCCGCTTTCGGATGTTTCGATGACCCGCACCTTCATGATCCGCCACGGCAAGCCGCTGTCGACCTGGGGCGAGAGCGGCGATCCGGATCCCGGCCTGGACGCGGCGGGCCATGCCCAGGCCGAGGCCGCGGCCGACCGGCTGACGGCGCTGGCGAAGGACGAGCGGCCGAGCCGGGTGTTCGCCTCGCCGCTGCGCCGCTGCCGCGAGACCGCCGAGCCGTTCGCGCGCCGGATCGGCGCGGTGGTCGAGATCGATCCGCGGTTCGGCGAAATCCCGACGCCCAAGGCGCTGGGGCCGGCCGAACGCGGGCCCTGGCTGAGCGGCGCCTTCGCCCTGAACTGGAGCCAGATCGCCGGCGAGTTGGACTATGACGCTTGGCGCCGCGCGGTCGGCCAGGGCCTGGTCGAGCGGGCGGGGGCGGCGGTGTTCAGTCATTTCGTCGCGATCAACGCCGCCGTGTCCTGCGCCACCGGGAGCGACGCGGTGATCAGCTTCCGGCCCGATCACGTCTCGATGACCATCTTCGACGTCCAGGCGGGACGGCTGGCGCTGATCGAACGCGGCCGGCAAGCCGAGACAGAGGTGCTATAGGCCGCGCCCATGACCAGCGAACGCGACATATTAACGGTCGGCGAGATGACCGCGGCGGACCAGGCGGCCATCGCCGCCGGCACGGCCGGCCTGACCCTGATGCGGCGGGCGGGGGAGGCGGTCGCCAACGCCGTGCGCGAGCGCTGGACGCCCCGGCCGGTGGTGGTGCTATGCGGACCGGGCAATAACGGCGGCGACGGTTTCGTGGCGGCCGAGGCCCTGGCCGACGCCGGTTGGAGCGTCACCGTGGCGCTGGCGGGCGAGCGCGAGGCGCTGAAGGGCGATGCGGCCCTGGCCGCCGCGGCCTGGACCGGACCGACGCTGAAGCTGGACCCCGGTGTGGTGGCGCCGGCCGAGTTGATCGTCGACGCCTTGTTCGGCGCTGGCCTGTCCAAGCCGATCAGCGGTGTGGTCGCCGACACCCTGAGGGCCGCCGAGGCGAGCGGCCGGCCGATCGTCGCCGTCGACCTGCCGTCGGGCCTGTCGGGCGACCTCGGCCGGCCGCTCGGCTTCGCGCCGAGGTGCGCGCTGACCATCACCTTCCATCGCAAGAAACCGGCTCATGTGCTCGAGCCCGGCCGTGCGCTGTGCGGCGAGGTGGTGGTGGCCGACATCGGCCTGAGCTCGGCGCCGACCCGGCTGTTCGAGAACGGCCCGGCGCTCTGGGGCGCGCGCTTTCCCTGGCCGAACAGGGATTCGCACAAGCATGCGCGCGGCCGGCTGATCGTGGTCTCCGGCGAGATGTGGAGCACCGGCGCGGCGCGACTGGCGGCGCGGGGCGCCTTGCGCATCGGCGCCGGGCTGGTCACGGTGCTTTCGCCGCCCGACGCGCTTCTGGTCAACGCCGCCCATCTGGAGGCGGTGATGCTGCGACCGTTCGACACCGACACCGAACTGGAGGCCGCCGCCACCCACGCCGACGCGGCGATCATCGGCCCGGCGGCCGGCGTCAACGAGGCCACGGTCTCCAACCTGTTCGCCCTGGCCCGCACCGGGGCCGCGATCGTGATCGACGCCGACGCCCTGACCGCGTTTCGCGACGACCCCGACGAGCTGTTTTCGGTGCTCGACCGTGACGACGTGCTGACCCCGCATCCCGGCGAGTTCGAGCGGGTGTTCCCGGGCGTGCTAGAGGCCGCGCCCGAGCGGATCGCCGCCGCGCGCCAAGCCGCCGCGCGCGCCCACGCCGTAGTGCTGCTCAAGGGGCCGGACACGGTGATCGCGGCGCCGGACGGCCGCTGCTGTGTCAATACCAACGGCTCGCCCTGGCTGGCCACCGCCGGGTCGGGCGACGTGCTGGCCGGCTTCATCGGCGGACTCGTGGCCCAGGGCATGGACAGTTTCGAGGCCGCCTGCGCCGGTGCTTGGATCCACGCCCAAGCCGGCCACCTGCACGGCCCGGGCCTGATCGCCGAAGATCTGCCAGGCCTGGCCCCGGCGGTGCTGCGGGAGCTTTACGCGCGGCGGTGAGGCGAGGGGCGGCCCCTATCGCGCCGCGCTCAGGTTCGCGTGCGTGGCGTACTTGACGTCGATGCCCTTGATGTGCGCCACCAGCCAACGCTTCAGAAAGCCGAAGAATTCGTCGTTGGCCTGTCCGCCCGCCGCCTTGATCGCGGCGGCGTGCCTGGAAAAGTCCTGCAGCAGCTGCACGTGAATCAGCTTGTGGCTGGACAATCCCGGATAGTCGGTCTTCGCCATGAACGCCTCTTCGTCGGCGAAATGCCGGACGCAGACCTCGCCGAGCTTGGCGACAAGCTGGTTGACCGCCTCGCCCCGTTGCCCGGCCTGGTGGGCGTCGAAGATCTTGTTCATCGCGTCCAGGATTTGACGGTGTTCGCTATTCATTGAGTCGACGCCGATATCGAGCGTCTGATCCCAGTTCATGATCGGCATGAGCGCCTCCTGATGTTGAAAACCGACGACCATGTTGGACCGATTGTATTTACCCAATATTGAGGTCAATGCTCCGTGTCCGCGACAGCATGGTCCCGCCAGCCTTGCGCGTCGCGATCTTCGTTTGAGCGGCGGACGGTCTTGGGCGCGGCCGAGCCGGATCGAGGCTTGACGGCCGCACCCGCGCCGCGCCAAAGCTCGCCTCGCGCGGATGTGGCGGAACTGGCAGACGCACTGGATTTAGGTTCCAGCGCCGCAAGGCGTGGAGGTTCGAGTCCTCTCATCCGCACCACACGGGTTCCCACGCGCGTGGGCTCGTGACATAAGGGCGCAGATCAACGCCGCCGCCCGTTCGGCGGCGCCTTACGTTTCGGCCCACGGCCCCCGACATGGCGCTGGCGGGCCACGATGCGGAACTTTAAGATGCCGATGCAGATTACTGAAAAATCAGGTGAAGGTCTCAGCCGCGTCTATGGCGTGACGGTGCCGGCCACGGAGCTTGGCAAGAAGCTCGACGCGCGCATCGCCGAAATCACGCCGCGGCTGAACATCAAGGGCTTCCGCCCGGGGAAGGTGCCCCAGGCCCATGTCCGCCGGCTGTACGGCAAGTCGCTGATGAGCGAAGTGATCGAGCAGACCCTGTCGGAATCCAGCCAGAAGGTGCTGGACGACAACAATCTGCGCGTGGCCTCTCAGCCGGACCTGAAGCCCGAATCCGACATGGACAAGGTGCTCGCCGGCAAGGCCGACCTGGCCTACGAGATGGCCATCGAGGTGATGCCGGAGTTCGAGCCGATCGACCCGGCGACGATCAAGCTGGAGCGGCCGACGCACGCCCCGACCGACAAGGAAGTCGACGAGGCCCTGGTCGAACTGGCCAAGCAGAACCGCACTTACGAGACCCGTACGGGCAAGGCGCCCAAGGCCAAGGACGGCGATCTGCTGGTGATCGATTTCGTCGGCAAGATCGATGGCGAGCCGTTCGAGGGCGGCGCGGCCGAGGGCGCCCAGTTGGTTATCGGCTCGGGCCAGTTCATCCCCGGTTTCGAGGAACAGCTGATCGGCGCCAAGCCGGGCGGCAAGGTCACCGTGCAGGTGACCTTCCCCGAAGACTATCAGGTCGAGACCCTGAAGGGAAAGGCTGCGGAATTCGCGGTTGAGGTCAAGGAGGTCAAGGCCCCGGTCGACGCCCCCGCCGACGACGAATTCGCCAAGCGCCTGGGCCTGGAAGACCTGGAGGCGCTGAAGACCGCCCTGCGCGGCCAACTGGAAAGCCAGTTCGCCTCGGCCTCGCGTTTCAAGCTGAAGCGGGCCCTGCTGGACGCCCTGGACAAGGGTCACGCCTTCGATCTGCCGCCGCGCATGGTCGAGGCGGAGTTCGCCATGATCTGGCAGCAGGTCGAGGCCGACAAGGCCCGCGACGGTCTGCCGCCCGAGGACGCGGGCAAGAGCGACGATCAGCTCAAGGCCGAGTACCGCAAGATCGCCGAGCGCCGGGTGCGGCTGGGTCTGGTGCTGGCCGAGATCGGCCGCGCCCGCGGCGTGACGGTCACCGACGAGGAGCTGACCCAGGCGATGCGCGCCGAGGCCATGCGCTATCGCGGCCAGGAGCAACAGGTGTTCGACATGCTGCGTCAAAACCCCAGCGCCCAGGCGCAGCTCCGCGCGCCGCTCTACGAGGATAAGGTGGTCGAGCTGTTGTTCGGCCTGGCCCAGATCAAGGACAAGAAGGTCTCCAAGGCCGAGCTGCTCAAGGACGACGAGTTGCCGGAAGGCTACGGCGGCTAAAGCGGGAAAGCGCCGCCCGCCTTGCAAGCGTCGCGGCGGCGCCCGATATCAGGCCGAGCGCGATGGGCAGTCCCTCCAGCGCCGCAGCTTAAGAAAGGCGCCCATGAGCGATCCCTACCGCACGACGATGAACCTGGTCCCGATGGTGGTCGAGCAGTCGAGCCGCGGCGAGCGCGCATTCGACATCTTCTCGCGACTCCTGCGCGAGCGGGTCATCTTCCTGAATGGGCCGATCGACGACGGGGTGTCGGCCCTGGTCTGCGCCCAGCTCTTGTTCCTCGAGGCCGAGAACCCGAAGAAACAGATCGACCTCTACATCAACTCGCCCGGCGGGGTGGTGAGCTCGGGGCTGGCGATCTACGACACCATGCAATATATCCGCAGCCCGGTTTCGACCTTCTGCATGGGCATGGCCGCCTCGATGGGCTCGTTCCTGTTGATGGCCGGCGAGCCGGGCAAACGCATCGCCCTGCCGAACGCGCGGATCATGCTGCACCAACCGTCGGGCGGCTTCCGCGGCCAGGCCTCGGACATCGAGCGCCACGCCGAGGATATCATCGCCACCAAGCGGCGACTGAACGAGCTGTATTCCAAGCACTGTGGACGCTCCTACGAAGATGTCGAAAAGACCCTCGACCGCGATCACTTCATGAGCGCCGAAGAGGCCAAGGTCTGGGGCATCGTCGATCAGGTCGTCGCCAGCCGCGACGAAGCCGAAGCGGACAGCTGACCACGACGGTGGCCGGCCATGCGCTCGTCGTCGGCGGCACGGGCATGCTGGCCGGCGCGGTGCGCGGTCTGCTGATCCGCGGCTGGCGCGTCAGCGTCCTGGCCCGCCGGGCCGTCGGCCTAGCGACGGGCGATAGTCCGCCTCCTGCTGGTCGCTCAACCCTCGCCGGGTGTCCGCGCGAACATCGCTAGGCTAAAGTCGGCCGCGAACAACCAGGGAGGACGCCATGGCTTACCAGGGATATCGCCTGATCCACTTCGCGCGGGAGGGCAAGATCGTCACCGCGACGATCGACAATCCGCCGATCAATATCATCACCACCGAGCTTTACGCCGAGCTGGCGCGGATGTCGCAGGAGCTCGAGGCCGATCGCGAGGCCCTGGTGTTCGTGATGAAGAGCGCCAATCCGGATTTCTTTCTGGCCCACTTCGACGTCGGCGCGATCCTGGAGTTTCCGATCGACAAGCCGGCCTCCCGCGCGGTCTCCGACGACAACGCCTACCATGCGATGTGCGAGCGCTTCCGCACCATGGACAAGGTGACCATCGCCCAGATCGAGGGCCGGGTCGGCGGTGGCGGCAGCGAGCTGTCGATGTCGTTCGACATGCGCTTCGGCGTCAAGGGCAAGACCATCGTCAACCAGATGGAGGTGCCGCTGGGCATCCTGCCGGGGGGCACCGGCACCCAGCGCATGCCGCGGCTGATCGGCCGGCACCGCGCGCTGGAAGTCATCCTCGGCGGCGTCGACATGGACGCCGAGACGGCCGACCGGTGGGGCTACCTCAATCGCGCCCTGGGCGCCGAAGAGATCGGACCCTATGTCGATGGGCTGGCGCGGCGCATCGCCTCGTTTCCGGTCGAGGCCGTGCGGCTGGCCAAGCAATCGGTGAATTCGGCGACCAAGTCGCTGGCCGACGGCCTGAAGGACGAGAGCTTCCTGTTCCAGCAACTGATCCGCACCGAGAGCGGCCAGCGAAACATGAAGCGATTCCTCCAGATCGGCGGGCAAACCCGCGAGGGCGAATTGAAAATCGCCGAACTAAGCGAAAAGCTCGGCCAGCCCTGACGTCGGCTGGCGGCTAGACCTTGTAGCCGCCGTCCACGCTGATCACCTGGCCAGTGATCCCGGCGGCCTCCTCGCTGGCCAGCAGCACCGCCATGGGGCCGAGTTCCTCCGGCTCGAGGACGCGATGCTGCAGGTTCTCGGCCTCGACCATCGCCCGGGCGCCGGCCGCGTCGGTGCCGTAGGCCGAGGCCAGGGCGTCGAAATCGACCAGCGAGGTGTTGGTCCAGCCGGGACAGAGGCAGTTGACCGTAACGCCGAACGGCGCGGCCTCGGCGGCCAGCGCGCGGGTCAAGCCCACCACGCCGTGCTTGGCCGCGGTGTAGGCGATCAGCCCGCCGCTGCGCTTGGCGTAGCCCGAACCGATGGTGATCACCCGGCCGTAGCGGCGCTCGCGCATGTGCGGCAAGGCCTCCGCGCTCGCCCAGTAGGCCGAGGTCAGGTTCAGGTTGAGGTTGGCCAGGAACAGCTCGTCGTCGTGGGAAAACGCCAGCAAATCCTGCATCCCGCGCGGCGCCATCACCCCGCCGGCGTTGTTCACTAGCACGTCGAGCTGGCCGAAATGTTCGATCGCCCGCCGCACCGCCGCGCGCTGATCGGACCCCTTGGTCGCATCGGCCCGCACGGCCAGGGCGCCCGGCGCGCCGCACCCTCTGGCTTCCTCGGCGACGCACTCAAGCTCTGAAATCGTCCGGGACGAGACCGCGACCGAGGCGCCCTCCCGCGCCAGGGCGAGCGCGATAGCCCGCCCGATCCCGCGACCGCCGCCGGTCACCAGGGCGACCCGTCCCTTCAATCGATCCATGCTCGTCCCTTTCAGCGGATGAACGCGGTGGCCCGAGGGGGCTACGCGCCGGTCTCCATCGGCAGGTTCGGGTCGCGGCTCCATTCGGACATCGAGCCGTCGTAGACCGCGACATTCGGGTGGCCGAGCCGGGTCAGGGCCAGCGCATCCATCGTCGCGGAGATGCCGCCGCCGCAATAGCAGATCACCCTTGGCCGTTCGAGCGCGCCGACCGCGGCGAACAGTTCGCGCAGCTCTGCGTCGTCGCGATAGGTCCCGTCGGCCTTGAGCAGGGCCGCGTAGGGCACGTTGCGGCTGCCCTTGATGTGACCCTTACGGCCATAGCTCATCGCCGCCTCGCCGCTGTGCACGCTGGGCGGCAGCGCGTTGATGGCGCAGACCGCGCCGTCGTCGATCGCGGCCAGCACCGCGTCCTTGTCGGCCCAGGCCCCGGGCCGCGCGGTCAGCTCCAGCGTGGTCGGCGGATAGCGCCGCTCGCCGGCCTCCACCGGACGGGCCTCCGCCGTCCATTTGGGCAGGCCGCCGTCGAGCACCGCGACTTGGTCGAAGCCCGAGGCGCGCAGCATCCACCACAGCCGCGTCGCCCACATCGGCGTCGTGGTGGTGTAGGCGACCAACCTCACGCCGCGGCCGATCCCGGCGGCGCCGAGCGCCCGGGCGAGCCGGTCGAGCGGCGGCATGGTGAACGCCAGCCGCGCATCCGGGTCCGAGAGGTCGGTGACGAGGTCCAGGAAGGCCGCGCCCGGAATGTGCGCCGCCTCGTAGTCGGCCCGGCCGCTCTCGATCGCGTAGGGCCCCGGCGTCGCCGGCCGCAGATGCACCGTTACGTCGAAGATTCGCAGGTCCGGATCGGCCAGATGCGCCGCCAGCCAGTCCGTCGAAACCAGGCCTCGTCCGTCCCAACCCGCCATGGCGTCCTCCCTTGTCACGCCAAGGCTACGACCGGGGGTCAGCCGGGAGCAAGCCGCAATGCGAGCTGATCGACCAACGCCCGCGCGCCCTCGACGGTGTCGACCCTCAAACGGTCGAAATCGACGCCATCCGGGCCGCGGATGTCGGCGAACAGGCCGGTCGGATCCTCATGGAAATGCAGGAAGGCGCGGGACTTCAGGTAGAACACCCCGCGTCCCTTTTCGGTCACCCCGTCGATGGCGCGTATCTGCGTCAAGAGCGGTTCAAGCCGATCGAGGGCCTCGGCGCCGGCGTGTTTCATCGCTCTTGGCCTTACGGGGTCGCCTGGAACACCTTGAACCCAGGCTCCTCCGCCAGGGCCAGCATATCCAGATCCCCGTCGGTGTCGCCATAGGCCGCCGCGAGCCGCAGGTCCTGGCCAAACGCCTCGCGCAGTCGGCGGACCTTTTCGGCGCCCCGGCAGTTGGGGCCGATGAAATCGCCGGTGACGCGATCGGACTCGTCGAATGCCAAGCGCGTGCCGATCAACAGGCTCGCACCCAGGCCGCGGGCGAATGGGGCGACGATCAGATCGGGCGAGGCGGTGACGATGATCAGCCGAGCGTTGTCAGCCCGCCAGCGCTTCCAGGCGCGAATCGCGTCGGGACGCAGCAGGGTGCGCGCGCGGGATTCGGCGAATCGCCGCGCATCGGCCTCGATCTCGTTTCGAGACATCCCGGCCAGAAACACCCGGGTGGCCGCCGCCTTCAGCCGCCCCCGATCGGGCCGCACGAGATAGGACAGGGCCGCCGGAATCAACCGCGCCAGCCCGGCCGCATAGGCCGGCAGACCCACGCGCCAAGCCAGGAAGGCGGTGTAGCTGTCCTTGACGGTCAAGGTTCCGTCGAAATCGAAGGCGACAATAGGGCGGCGAAAAAGCTCGCCCTGGCGCAGGTCTTCCATGTCACCCATCTATCGCGACCTGGACGCAACGCCGACGCCAAAATCTGGGCGTTTCAACTGGGATTGGCCCCCCGAGTCGCTTGAAGCCCTTGTGATCGGGCGACGGATCGAGGAATGTCAAGGATTAGACAACCCGCGGCGCGTATCCTGCATAGTCCGTCAGGAATGCGCCGGGCGGAGGCGGCGCTGACCCTTCAGTCGGTCCCCGTCGTCAAAGAGTGAGAGCGATCATGACCAAAGCCGCAAGCGGCGACACCAAGAGCACGCTTTATTGCTCCTTCTGTGGCAAGAGCCAGCATGAGGTGCGCAAGCTTATCGCGGGCCCAACCGTATTCATCTGCGATGAATGCGTCGAGCTCTGCATGGATATCATCCGTGAGGAGCACAAGATCGCCTTCGTCAAATCGAAGGACGGGGTGCCGACTCCGAAGGAAATCCGCGAGGTTCTCGACGACTATGTGATCGGCCAGGATCACGCCAAGAAGGTCCTCGCGGTCGCGGTGCACAACCACTACAAGCGGCTAAACCACGCTCAGAAGAACAACGACGTCGAGCTCGCTAAATCCAATATCCTGCTGATCGGCCCGACTGGCACCGGCAAGACGCTCTTGGCCCAGACGCTGGCGCGGATCATCGACGTGCCCTTCACCATGGCCGACGCCACCACCCTGACCGAGGCGGGCTACGTCGGCGAGGACGTTGAGAACATCATCCTCAAGCTTTTGCAGGCCGCCGACTACAACGTCGAACGGGCCCAGCGCGGCATCGTCTACATCGACGAGGTCGACAAGATCAGCCGCAAGTCGGACAACCCCTCGATCACCCGCGACGTCTCGGGCGAGGGCGTCCAGCAGGCGCTGCTCAAGATCATGGAAGGCACCGTCGCCTCGGTGCCGCCCCAGGGCGGGCGCAAGCATCCGCAGCAGGAGTTCCTGCAGGTCGACACCACCAACATCCTATTCATCTGCGGCGGCGCCTTCGCGGGGCTGGAGAAGATCATCTCCGCCCGCGGCAAGGGCACCTCGATCGGCTTCGGGGCCACCGTCGCCGACCCGGAAGACCGTCGCACCGGCGAGATCCTGCGTGGCGTCGAGCCGGACGATCTTCAGCGCTTCGGCCTGATCCCCGAGTTTATCGGCCGTCTGCCGGTGTTGGCCACGCTCGAGGATCTGGACGAGGCCGCCCTGGTCACCATCCTGACCGAGCCGAAAAACGCCTTTGTCAAACAGTACCAGCGACTGTTCGACATGGAGAACGTCGGCCTGACCTTCACCGACGACGCGCTGAAGGCCATCGCCCGCAAGGCGATCGGCCGCAAGACCGGCGCGCGGGGCTTGCGCTCGATCATGGAGAACATCCTTTTGGAGACCATGTTCGACCTGCCCAGCTACGAGGGCGTCGAGGAGGTGGTGGTCAACGCCGAAGTGGTCGAGGGCCGCGCCCAGCCTCTGATGATCTACGCCGAGCGCCGCAGCGACAAGGGCGGGGCGGCCTGATCGAGGCCGACTTTCCGCGGTGATTTGACCGGGCTCAACGCCGTCGCTTGAACGGCGTGCGAAAGCGTCCACATAAATGGGCGAACGGACCGGCCCTGTCGGGCGGTCGGGTCGCCCAACTCGGCGCATCGTCGAGTGAGCGCGGCCTCATTGGGCCGTGCGCCGGACGGCGGCGGTCAGGAGAGTATGATGTTAGAGACCCAATCGGACCAAAGAACGCTGCCGGTGCTGCCTTTGCGGAACATCGTGGTGTTCCCGCACATGGTGGTTCCGCTGTTCGTCGGCCGTGACAAGACCGTGCGCGCGCTCGAGGAAGCCATGCGCGGCGACAAGCAGATCCTGCTGGTCACTCAGAAAAACGAGAACGAGGACGATCCGCCGGTCGAGGCGATCTACGAGATCGGGGTGATCGCCAAGGTGCTGCAGCTGCTCAAGCTGCCCGACGGCACGGTCAAGGTGCTGGTCGAGGGCGCCGCGCGCGCGCGCGTTCTGCGCTACACCGAGCAGGAGGCCTACTACGAGGCCGTGGCGGTGGTCGTGCCCGAGGAACGCGGCGCCGAGCATGAAGCCGAGGCGCTGTCGCGCGCCGTGGCCGAGCAGTTCGAGAACTACGTCAAGCTGAACAAGAAGGTGCCGCCCGAGGCCCTGGCCTCGATCCCGCAGATCACCGATCCCGGCCAGCTTGCCGACTCCATCGCCGCGCACCTGTCGGTCAAGGTCTCCGACAAGCAGCAGTTGTTGGAGATCATCGACGTGGTCAAGCGCTTGGAGAAGGTGTTCGGCCTGATGGAGGGCGAGATCAGCGTCCTGCAGGTCGAAAAGAAGATCCGCTCGCGCGTCAAGCGCCAGATGGAGAAGACCCAGCGTGAGTACTATCTGAACGAACAGATGAAGGCGATCCAGCGCGAGTTGGGCGAGCAGGACGACGCGCGCGACGAACTCATGGAGCTGGAGCGGCGCATCAAGAAGACCAAGCTGTCGAAAGAGGCGCGGACCAAGGCGGAAGGCGAGCTGAAGAAGCTGCGCAACATGAGCCCGATGTCGGCCGAGAGCACGGTGGTGCGCAACTACCTCGACTGGCTGTTGTCGATTCCATGGGGCAAGGCCAAGAGCAAGCCGATCGACCTGACCAAGGCCGAGAAGATCCTCGAGGACGACCACTATGGCCTGGAGAAGGTCAAGGAACGGATCCTCGAATATCTGGCCGTCCAGGCCCGCACCGGCTCGCTGAAGGGTCCGATCCTGTGCCTGGTCGGCCCGCCGGGGGTTGGCAAAACTTCGCTGGGCCGCTCGATCGCCCAGGCCACCGGCCGCGAGTTCGTGCGTCTGTCGCTGGGCGGGGTGCGCGACGAGGCCGAAATTCGCGGCCACCGGCGCACCTATATCGGCTCAATGCCTGGCAAGATCATCCAGTCGATGAAGAAGGCCAAGACCACCAACGCCTTCTTCCTGCTGGACGAGATCGACAAACTGGGCGCGGACTGGCGGGGTGATCCCTCATCCGCCCTGCTGGAGGTGCTGGACCCGGCGCAGAACTCGACGTTCAACGACCATTATCTGGAGGTCGACTACGACCTGTCGAACGTGATGTTCGTCACCACGGCCAACAGCCTGAACATGCCTCAGCCGCTGATGGACCGGATGGAGATCATCCGCATCCCCGGCTACACCGAGGACGAGAAGGTAGAGATCGCCAAGCGCCACCTGCTGCCCAAGCTGCTCAAGGATCATGGGCTGAAGCAAGGCGAATGGGTTGTCCCGGACGAGGCCATTCGCGGCCTGATCCGCTACTACACCCGCGAGGCCGGGGTGCGCTCGCTGGAGCGCGAGTTGGGCAATCTGGCGCGCAAGACGGTGCGAGACCTGATCCGCGACAAGCTGGTCTCGATCACCATCGACGACGAGCGACTGGCCAAATACGCCGGCGTACGCCGGTTCCGCTACGGCGAAACCGACACCGAGGACCTGGTGGGTATGGTCACGGGCCTGGCCTGGACCGAGTTCGGCGGCGACATCCTGACCATCGAGGCGGTCAAGATGCCGGGACGCGGACGTATGTCGATCACTGGCAACCTGAAAGAGGTGATGAAGGAGTCGATCTCGGCCGCCAACAGCTATGTGCGCGCCCGCTCGACCCACTTCGGCATCAAGCCGACTCTGTTCGAGAAAACCGACGTGCACGTGCACGTGCCCGAGGGCGCCACGCCCAAGGACGGCCCCTCGGCCGGGGTGGCGATGGCCGTGGCCATGATCTCGGTCCTGACCGGCGTGCCGGTTCGCAAGGAGGTGGCGATGACCGGCGAAATCACCCTGCGCGGCCGGGTGTTGGCCATCGGCGGGCTGAAGGAGAAGCTGCTCGCGGCGCTGCGGTCGGGAGTCAAGACCGTGCTGATTCCGTCCGAGAACGAGAAGGATCTGGCCGACGTGCCCGAGAATGTGAAGGGCGCCTTGACCATCATTCCGGTCTCAACCGTCGATGAGGTGCTCTCCCACGCCCTGGCCGCGCCGCTCACTCCGATCGAGTGGGTCCCGGAGGATGAGGCCGCCACGGCCCCGATCGTGGTTGACGAAACCGATACAGATACGGTGATCACCCACTGAGACGAAGGTTTTCGGCATTTATTTGGGCGCCACCGACGTTTCTGCGCGGTGTTCATGTTGACGCAAGGCTTTTTGACGTCTCATGATCGCGCGCTTCGGGTGATGCGATGACAATCGCCGCCGCTGAAAGGGTTGGGAGACATCTATGACCACCAAAGCCGAACTGGTTTCCGCCATCGCGGAAAAGGCAGGGCTCACGAAGAACCAAGCGAAGGACGCGCTGGAGGCATTCTTGGCCTCGGTGACGGCTTCGCTGAAGGCTGGAAACGAAGTCCGGCTGGTGGGTTTCGGCAGCTTCCTGCCGGTCGCCCGCAAGGCGGGCACGGCGCGCAATCCGCGCACCGGCGAGACCGTCAAGCGGCCGGCGTCTAAGACCGCGCGTTTCCGCGTGGGTGAAGGTCTGAAAAGCGCCCTGAACTGAGGGGATTTCGGCGCTGAGAATTGGGGCGGACGCCGCGGCGCCCGCCCTTTTTCTTGTATGTTATCGTGATCGAGCAGTTCGCGGTTCGAACGAGCCGCGGACTGCTCATGTGCTTTGAACCAAGACCATCTCCCGCGCCGAACCGGCTTCCACTTCGGCTGGAAATGGTCCGCCGGGGCGGCTAGCTCAGCTGGTCAGAGCGTCTGGTTTACACCCAGAAGGTCGGGGGTTCGATCCCCTCGCCGCCCACCACCATATCTCGGCCAAAGCGGTCGCCGCGCCGCCGCGGTCCTGCGGCCGCCTCGCCGATCCCGTGCCGAATTCTGTCCGTATTCCCTCGACCGTCACAGTCGGGCTATGGTGAATTGGGGTCTTCAAAGGCTAAGGCATGCTTTCAGAAGGCGGATGGTTGAGCCGGCCCACGGCGGACGCGGCGAAGGGTCCGCGCGAGGCGCGCGGCGCGACGGCGCGGCTGGTCGACACCACCATGCTCTACGCCCCCCGCAGCGGCGGGGTGAAGCGTTACCTGTCGGCCAAGCGGGCCTGGCTCGCGACCCATCGCCCGCAGGTGCGTCATAGCCTGATCGTGCCAGGCGCGGCGGACGGCTACGACGGCCGCGGGCTGTGGTCGATCTACACCGCGCCCTTGCCGTTCGGCGACGGTTACCGCTGGCCGGCCAGCAAGAGCGCCTGGATGAAGCGGCTGATACGCCAGAAGCCCAGCGTGATCGAGGCGGGCGATCCCTATACCCCGGGCTTGGCCGCGCTCAGGGCCGGGGAGAAGCTGGGCGTGCCGGTGGTCGGCTTCTGCCACACGGATCTGGCGGCTCTGGCGGCGCTGCATTTCGGCGAATGGGCGGAAAAGCCGGTTCGTCGGCGCTGGGCGCGAATCTACAATCAGTTCGACCAGGTGCTGGCGCCCAGCCGCTATATCGCCGATCGCCTGGGCGAGGCGGGGGTGAGGGGCGCGATCGCCCTGCCGCTCGGCGTCGACGTGGAGATATTCAACCCCCAGCGCGCCGATCGCGCGGCGGTGCGCGAGCGGCTCGGCTTGACGCCCGAGCGGCGGCTCTTGGTGTTCGCCGGCCGCCCGGCGCGCGAGAAGAAGATTGACGTCCTGGTCGAGGCCGCCGCGTTGCTGGGCGATCCCTATACCCTGTTGTTGATCGGCGCGGGGCCGGCCGCGCTGGTCACCGCGCCCAATGTCATAGCCATGCCCTATGAGCGCGATCCGATCGGCTTGGCGCGGCTGCTGGCCAGTTGCGACGCCTTCGTCCACGCCAACGACGCCGAGCCGTTCGGCCTGATCACCCTGGAGGCGATGGCCTGCGGCCTGCCGGTGGTCGCGGTCCAGTCCGGCGGTTTGGCCGAAACCGTCGACGCGGAGATCGGGGTGCTGGCCCAGCGATCCGCCGCCGCCCCCTTCGCCGAGGCGATCGGGGCGCTGTTCGCGCAGGACGTCGCGGCCGTGGGCGCCCGAGCCCGCGTGCGCGCTGTCACCCGGCACGGTTGGGACCGGGTGTTCACCCACCTG
The DNA here is from genome assembly GCA_963706385.1 of uncultured Alphaproteobacteria bacterium. Lineage (GTDB taxonomy): Bacteria > Pseudomonadota > Alphaproteobacteria > Caulobacterales > Caulobacteraceae > Poindextera. The sequence goes on from OY970153.1 coordinate 319,175, forward strand.
ACCGAGATCTACGCCGGCCTGACCGGCGAGATGGCCTTCTTGCGCGCCGCTGAGGCCGTCGTATCCCGCTGAGAGGAGAGGCGCGCCGACGTGTTTCGTCAGCCCTTGGCCGCGTCCAGCGCCTGGGACAGGTCGGCGATGATGTCGCTAATGTGCTCGAGGCCCACCGACAGCCGCACATAGCCGGGCGAGACCCCGGTGGCGAGCTGGTCCTCTGGCGAGAGCTGGGAATGGGTGGTCGAGGCGGGATGGATCGCCAGGCTGCGCGCGTCGCCGATGTTGGCCACGTGGTAGAACAGCTTCAACGCATCGATGAACCGGCGACCGGCCTCGGCCCCGCCGGCCAGTTCGAAGCCCAACAGCCCGCCGAACCGGCCATTCATGTAGCGGTCGGCCCGCTCGCGCGCCGCGCCGGTCTGCACCGAGGGGTGGATGATCCGGCTCACGTCCGCGTGGCCTCTGAGGAACTCGGCCACCGCCTGGGTGTTGTCGCAATGCCGCTCTATCCGCAGCGGCAGGGTCTCCAGCCCCTGCAAGATCAGGAAAGCGTTGAACGGCGAGAGCGCCGCGCCCAGGTCGCGCAGCAGCACCGTGCGGGCTCGGATCAGGTAGGCGATGGGCCCGAGCGGCTTGACCGCCTCGGTCCACACCGCGCCGTGATAGCTGGGATCGGGCGTATTCAGCGTCGGAAAGCGCGCGGCGTGGGCCTCCCAGTCGAAATTACCGCCGTCGACGATCATCCCGCCGATCGAGGTCCCGTGGCCGCCGATGTACTTTGTCAACGAATAGACCACGATCGCCGCGCCGTGCTCCAAGGGCCGCACCAGGATCGGGGCGGCGGTGTTGTCGACGATCAGGGGAATGCCCAGCGCGCGCCCGATCGCGGCGACCTCGGCGATGGGAAAGACCGTCAGCTTGGGATTGGGCAGGGTCTCGGCGTAGTAGGCCCGGGTGCGCTCGTCGCTGGCCCGGCGGAAGGCCTCCGGGTCGGCCGGATCGACGAACCGCACCTCGATCCCCTGGTCCCTCAGGGTGTTCGCGAACAGGTTCCAGGTGCCGCCGTAGAGGTCAGTCGAGGAGACCACATTGTCTCCGGCGCGGGCTAGGTTCTGCAGCGAAAACGCCGAGGCCGCCTGGCCGGACGCCACGGCCAGCGCGCCGACGCCGCCTTCCAGCGCGGCGATCCGTTGCTCCAGCACGTCCGTCGTCGGGTTACCGATCCGGGTGTAGATGTTGCCCAGCTCCTTCAGGGCGAACAGGTCGGCGGCGTGCTGGGTGTCACGGAACTGGTAGGAGGTGGTCTGGTAGATCGGCGTCGCCACCGCGCCGGTGGCCGGATCGGCCCGCCAGCCGGCGTGCAGCACGAGGGTCTCGGGATGGTTGTTGACCATGGTCGCGTCCTTCCTGGCGCGCTTGCCGCGCCATGGCGCGAGCCTAGGCCGAAATCGGCTGCGGCGAAAATGCTGCTTGGATCGATGCGCGGGATCAAATGGCGAGGGGCGCTTGACGCCGCGTTCCGGGATAGACCCCGCGAACCGATGGCGCGAGTGACGGGACTCGAACCCGCGACCTCCGGCGTGACAGGCCGGCGCTCTAACCAACTGAGCTACACCCGCGTGTGGCCGGCGCGGCGCCGGCGCGTGAGGCGGGTGACATAGGTCGGGGGGGCTCGCCATGTCAACTGGCCCGCGGGCCGCGACGGAAGGGCGCAATCGGGTCAAGCGAGGTTTGAACCGGGCTCCGCCATGGGCTACAACGCCCCGCGACTCTCGCCCATCTCCCCGGGGCCTTGCATGAACGCCTTTCTGCTCCAGTATCTTCCGATCGTGATCTTCTTGGGGCTCGCGACCGTCATCGGGCTAGCCTTCATCATCGCCGCCGCGGTGCTTGCGCCCAAGGCGCCCGACGCGGAAAAGACCTCCGCCTACGAATGCGGCTTCAACGCCTTCGACGACGCGCGGATGAAGTTCGACGTGCGATTCTATCTGGTTTCGATCCTGTTCATCATCTTCGACCTCGAGGTCGCCTTCCTGTTCCCATGGGCGGTGGCGCTGATGAAGCTGCCGCGCGCCGCGCAGGTGTTCTCGTTCTGGTCGATGATGTGCTTCCTCGGCGTTCTGACCGTGGGCTTCATCTACGAATGGAAGAAAGGCGCCCTGGAATGGCAGTGATCGTTCCTGCCGGCTCGGCCGGCCGCGCCTCGGTCGAGGGCTATGACCCCAAGCTTCACGATCCCTATTTCGACGGGGTCTCCAACGCTCTCGCCGACAAGGGTTTCATCACCGCCGCGGCGGACGACCTGATCACCTGGGCCCGCACCGGTTCTTTAATGTGGATGAGCTTCGGGCTGGCCTGCTGCGCGATCGAGATGATTCAGGCGGCGATGCCGCGCTATGACGTCGAGCGCTTCGGCTTCGCGCCGCGCGGCACCCCGCGCCAGTCCGACGTGATGATCGTCGCCGGCACCTTGACCAACAAAATGGCTCCCGCGTTGCGCAAGGTTTACGACCAGATGCCGGAGCCCCGCTACGTGATCTCGATGGGTTCCTGCGCAAACGGCGGCGGCTACTACTATTTTAGCTATTCGGTGGTGCGCGGCTGCGACCGGATCGTACCGGTGGACATCTATGTCCCCGGCTGCCCGCCGACCGCCGAAGCCCTCGTCTACGGTATGCTGCAGCTGCAAAAGAAAATCCGCCGGACGGGATCGATCGAACGATGAGCCGCTGGGTTTCCGACGAGGCGCTGAGCGAGCTCGGCGAGACTATCAAGGCCGCCTGCGGCGCCGGCGTCGGCGAGACCCTGGTCGCCTACGGCGAGCTGACGGTGCTGGCCGAGGCTTCGCGGATCGCCAAGGTGCTGGGCGTGCTGCGAGACCATCCGGACCTGCGCTTCCAGCAGTTGACCGACATCTGCGGCGTCGACTATCCCGAGCGCGCCAAGCGGTTCGAGGTGGTCTACCACCTGCTGTCGCTGATCAAGAACCGCCGCGTGCGGGTCAAGGTCCAGACCGACGAGACCGTTCCGGTTCCGACCGTGACGGGAGTCTACCCCTGCGCCGACTGGTACGAGCGCGAGGCGTTCGACATGTTCGGCGTCTACTTCGACGGCCATCCGGACCTGCGCCGGATCCTGACCGACTATGGCTTCCAGGGCCATCCGTTGCGCAAGGACTTCCCGATGACCGGCTACGTCGAAGTCCGCTACGACGACGAGCAGAAGCGGGTGGTCTACGAGCCGGTGAAGATCACCGAGTTTCGCGCCTTCGATTTCCTATCGCCCTGGGAAGGCGCCGAGTACGTCCTGCCGGGCGACGAAAAGGCGGAGGCGAAGTGATGGCCGACGACCGGCATCCCGTTCCCGAGGCCTCCGAGTCCGCCGCCAGCGAGCACGACCGCAAGTTCTCTATCAACTTCGGTCCGCAGCACCCGGCCGCGCACGGGGTATTGCGCATGGTGCTGGAACTCGACGGGGAGCTGGTCGAGCGGGTCGATCCACACATCGGGCTTCTGCACCGAGGCACCGAAAAGCTGATGGAGGCCCGCACCTACCTCCAGAACGTGCCGTACTTCGACCGGCTCGACTACGTCTCGCCGATGAACCAGGAGCACGCCTTCTGCCTGGCGATCGAGCGTCTGGCCAAGATCGAAGTTCCCTACCGCGCCCAGCTGATCCGCGTGCTCTACTGCGAGATCGGTCGGATCCTGAACCACGTGTTCAACGTCACCCACCAGGCGATGGACGTCGGCGCCCTGACCCCGCCGTTGTGGGGGGGCGAAGAGCGCGAAAAGCTGATGGTGTTCTGTGAGCGCGCCTGCGGGGCCAGGCTGCATGCGAACTACTACCGTCCGGGCGGCGTGCATCAGGACCTTCCGCCGGAGCTGATCGAAGACATCGACGCCTGGGCCGTACACTACCCCAAGGTGATCGACGACATCGAGGGCCTGATCACCGACAACCGAATCTTCAAGCAACGCAACGTCGACATCGGCGTGGTGACCCGCGACGAGGCCCTGGCCTGGGGTTTTTCCGGGGTGATGGTGCGCGGCTCGGGCGTCGCGTGGGACTTGCGGCGCAACCAGCCCTACGAATGCTATGACGAGATGGAATTCGACATTCCGCTCGGCGTCAACGGCGATTGTTACGATCGCTACCTTTGCCGCGTCGAGGAGATGCGCCAGTCGGTCAAGATCATGCGCCAGTGCGTCGAACGTCTGCGCAAGAGCCCGGGGCCAGTGTTGACCGTGGACCACAAAGCGACGCCGCCGCGCCGGTCAGAGATGAAGCGCTCGATGGAGGCGCTGATCCACCACTTCAAGCTCTATACCGAGGGCTTGCACACCCACCCCGGCGAAGCCTACGCCGCGGTCGAGGCGCCCAAGGGCGAGTTCGGCGTGTTCCTGGTGTCCGACGGCTCCAACAAGCCCTACCGCTGCAAGATCCGCTCGCCCGGCTACGCGCACTTGGCGTCCATGGACTGGATCAACCGCGGCCACATGCTGGCCGACGTTTCGGCGGTGTTGGGTTCGCTGGATATCGTGTTCGGGGAGGTGGACCGTTGAGGACGGCTCCAACCCTCTTCGCCGCGTCCGCAGGGCCGATCGCCACCGCGTCGCAGGAGTTCTGCTGATGTCCGTCCGCCGCCTCGCCAAGGAACAGCCCGCCTCGTTCGCCTTCTCCGCCGAGACGATGGAGAAGGCGCGCTGGTGGATCGCCAAATATCCGGCAGGGCGCCAGCAGTCGGCGGTGATCCCGATCCTCTGGCTGGTGCAGAAGCAGGAGGGCTGGGTTTGCGAGCCGGCGCTTCGGGCGATCGCCGAGCTGCTGTCGATGCCGGTGATCCGGGTGCTGGAGGTGGCGACCTTCTACACCATGTTCCAGCTCGAGCCGGTCGGGACCACCGCCCTGATCCAGGTCTGTGGCACCACGCCGTGCATGCTGCGCGGGGCGAACGATCTGATGAAGGTCTGCAAGGACAAGATCGGGCCGAAGAACCACCGCTCGGCCGATGGCGCCTTCACTTGGGAAGAGGTCGAGTGCCTTGGCGCCTGCTGCAACGCGCCGATGGCCCAGATCAACGACTATTATTACGAGGACCTGACGCCGGAAAACTTGGCCCAGATCATCGACGACCTCGCCGCCGGCAAGTCGCCCAAGCCCGGCTCCTACGTCGGCCGGCATTCGTCCGAGCCCGCGGGCGGGGCGCGGACCCTGACCGATCCGGCACTCTATGACGGCTCGGCCGCGGCGCCGATCAAGGCGGTGCCGAACGCGCCGGTGGCGGAAGCGCCGGCCGGATGAGCGAGGTCGCGGATTTCCGGAACGCACTGAACTCCGCCGGCCAGCCCTGGAGCCGGTGGGGCGTGCGCGTCGCCGGCGGCGGCATCGTGGCGCTCCTGGCGCTGCAGCTCATTCCGCGCGTGCCCTATGCGCTTTACGCCCTGATCGGCGCGGTCGGCGTGATCGCGGTCGGCTGGGTGCTGCTGATCATGGCCGTGCTCAAGCGCCGCCGCTGGGCCAAGGACCATCCGATCGCGGACGTCCCGCTGGACCATCATCCCTTGACGGGCGCGCCATGACCGCGCCGGGGGCCATCGAGGTTCCGGTCCAGCGCCGGCGGCTGGCGGTGATGCTGGCGATCAACCTGATGTGCGTGCTGATGGCCGCTGCCGCGGCGGTCGGGGTGTTCGCCTATCACGTCATGGGCCTGATCTATCTCTTCGTCGCCGCGCTCCTGGCCGGGTTCGCGGCCCACGTCTGGTTGATGCTCGGCCTCGCGCAACGCGCGGGACCGAAGGGGAGCGCTTGAGCATGGTCGGCATCCTTGAAGACAAGGACCGCATCTTCACCAACCTCTACGGCTTGCAGGACTGGCGGCTGGAAGGGGCGAAGAAGCGTGGCGCGTGGAACGCCACCGCCGACATTCTTGCGCTTGGGGGCCCTTGGATCGTCGATCAGATCAAGAACTCGGGCCTGCGCGGCCGAGGCGGCGCCGGTTTCGGCGCCGGCCTGAAATGGTCGTTCATGCCCAAGGTCCCGAACCCCGAGCGACCGCACTATCTAGTGGTCAACGCCGATGAGTCGGAACCGGGCACCTGCAAGGACCGGGAGATCATGCGGCACGATCCGCACCTTCTGATCGAGGGCTGCCTGATCGCCAGTTTCGCGATGCAGGCCCACGTCTGTTACGTCTACATCCGCGGCGAATACGTGCGCGAGCGCGAGGTGCTGGAAGCGGCGGTCAAGGAGGCCTATGCGGCCAAGCTGATCGGCAAAAACAACGTCCACGGCTGGGACTTCGACCTCTACGTCCACCACGGCGCCGGCGCCTACATCTGCGGCGAGGAAACCGCGTTGCTGGAAAGCCTGGAGGGCAAGAAGGGCCAGCCGCGGCTGAAGCCGCCGTTCCCCGCCGGCGCCGGGGTCTATGGCTGTCCGACCACGGTCAACAACGTCGAGTCGATCGCGGTGGTGGGGACCATCCTGCGCCGCGGGGCCGACTGGTTCGCCGGTTTCGGGCGGCCGAACAACACCGGCACCAAGCTGATGTGCGTCTCCGGCCACGTCGAGCGGCCGTGCAATGTCGAAGAGACCATGTCGATCCCGCTGAAGCAGCTTCTGGAGGAGCACTGCGGCGGGGTGCGCGGCGGTTGGGGCAACCTCAAGGCGGTGATTCCCGGCGGCTCGTCGGTGCGGATGATCCCCGCGCACGAGGCCGAGACCGCGCTGATGGATTTCGACAGCCTGTCGGCGCTGAAGTCGGGCCTCGGCACCGCCGCGGTGATCGTGATGGACAAGTCCACCGACCTGGTGCGGGCGATCGCGCGGATCAGCTACTTCTACAAGCATGAGAGCTGCGGCCAGTGCACCCCCTGCCGCGAGGGGACTGGCTGGATGTGGCGGGTGATGGAGCGGATGGCCCTGGGCGACGCGGACCCCAAGGAGATCGACACCCTGCTGGACGTCGCCTCCCAGGTCGAGGGCCACACCATCTGCGCCCTGGGCGATGCGGCCGCCTGGCCGATCCAGGGCCTGTTCCGACATTTCCGTCCCGAGATCGAGCAACGCATCGCCACTTACCGCTCCGGCCGGCCGCACATTCAGGGCGCGCGCCTCGAGGCCGCGGAGTAGGACGGTGCGCGGCAAGGTGCTCTCCTTCGGCGAGGCGGACGGGACCGGCCTGATCAGCGGCGAGGACGGCCAGCGCTACGGCTTTTCCCGAAGCGCGCTGCAGGCGGGCGCGACCCGCGTCCTGCCGGGCGCCGAGGTGGACTTCCAGGTCGAGGACGGCGCGGCCGTCGGGGTCTATGTCGTCGCGCCGTCCGCCAGCGACAAGAACCGTATCGTCGCCGCTCTGCTGGCCCTGTTCCTGGGCCATCTGGGCGTGCACAAATTCTACCTAGGCAAGACCAACGCCGGGATCGTCATGCTGGTCTGCGGCACGATCGGCTGGCTGCTTATCCTGCCGGGCGTGGTGAACATGCTGATCGCCTTCATCGAGTTCGTCATCTACCTGGTCAAATCAGACCAGGATTTCTATCGGGACTATGTCGTCGGAGACCGCTCATGGCTGTGACGCCTTCCCGCAACGCCCGCTCGCGAGTGAATTGAATGCCCAAGGCCAAGGTCAACGGCGTCGAGGTCGAGTTCGAACCCGGGATGACGGTTCTGCAGGTGGCGGAGCTGGCCGGGGAAGAGATCCCGCGCTTCTGCTACCATGAGCGGCTGTCGATCGCCGGCAACTGCCGCATGTGCCTGGTCGAGGTGAAGCCCGGGCCGCCCAAGCCCCAGGCCTCGTGCGCCCTGCCAGCCGCCGACAATCAGGAGATATTCACCAACACCCCGATGGTCAGGAAGGCCCGGGAAGGGGTGATGGAGTTCCTGTTGATCAACCATCCGCTGGACTGCCCGATCTGCGACCAGGGCGGCGAGTGCGACCTGCAGGACCAGGCCATGGGCTATGGCCGCGACGACAGCCGCTATGCCGACAACAAGCGCGCGGTCGAAGAGAAGTTCATGGGTCCGCTGATCAAGACGGTGATGACGCGTTGCATCCAGTGCACCCGCTGCGTGCGCTTCATCACCGAGGTCGCCGGCCAGTCGGAAATTGGCCTGATCTCCAGAGGTGAGGATGTGGAGATCACCACCTATCTGGAAGGCGCGGTGACCAGCGAGCTGTCGGGCAATGTCATCGATCTGTGCCCGGTCGGCGCCCTGACCTCTAAGCCCTACGCCTTCAACGCCCGGCCTTGGGAGCTGAAAAAGACCGAGAGCGTCGATGTGATGGATGCCCTGGGCTCGGCGATCCGCGTCGACGCGCGCGGCGGCGAGGTGATGCGCGTGCTGCCGCGCGTCAACGACGAGGTCAACGAGGAGTGGATCTCGGACAAGACCCGCTACGCCTGCGACGGCCTCATGCGCCAGCGGCTGGACCGACCCTATGTGCGCGCGCGTAGCAAGCTGCGCGTGGCGAACTGGACCGAGGCCCTGGTGGCCTGCGCCAAAAAACTGAAGGCGGTTGCGCCTGAGCGGATCGGGGTGATCGCCGGCGACCTGCAGGACGCCGAGTCGATGAAAGCGGCGCTCGACCTATTCGTCGGCCTTGGCGTGGCGAGCCTCGACTGCCGGCAGGACGGGGCCCAGATCGGCGAGGGCCCGCGCGAAAGCTGGCTGTTCAACTCGACCATCATGGGCCTGGACGAGGCCGACGCGCTGTTGCTGATCGGAACCAATCCCAGGCTCGAGGCGGCGGTGCTGAACGCTCGCATCCGCAAGAACTGGCTCGGCCGCGACCTCAAGATCGGCCTGATCGGTGAGCGGGCGGCGCTTACCTACGACTACGATTATCTGGGCGCGGGCCCGGACTCCCTGACCAAGTTGGTCAAGGCCAAGACCGGCTTCGCCGCGGTGTTGCAGGCGGCCAAGCGGCCGATGATTATCGTTGGGGCCGGCGCTCTGGCGCGCGAGGATGGCGCGGCGGTGCTGGCCGAGGCGGGCCAGGCGGCCAACGCCTTCGGGGTCGTGGCCCAAGGCTGGAACGGCTTCAACGTGCTGCATGGCGCGGCCAGTCGCGTCGGCGGCCTGGACTTGGGTTTTATCCCCAAGAAGGGCGGCCTGGACGCCAAGGCGATGACCGCGAAAGGCGCACTGGACGTGCTGGTGCTCTTGGGCGCTGACGAGGTCGACCTGACCGCCACCGACGCCTTCGTGATCTATCTGGGAACCCACGGCGACGTGGGCGCGCACCGCGCCGACGTGATCCTGCCGGGCGCCGCTTACACCGAGAAGGACGGCCTCTACGTCAACACCGAAGGCCGCCCGCAGCTGGGTGAGCGGGCGGCGTTTCCCAAGGGCGAGGCGCGGGAGGACTGGGCGATCCTGCGGGCCCTGTCCGAACGGGTGGGGGCCAAGCTGCCGTACGACACCCTGAATCAGCTGCGCGCCAAGCTGTTCGCCGACCACCCCACGTTCGGCCAGGTCGACCATGCCCCGGGCTCGACACCTGCAGCGCTCGACCTCGGCAAGGTGGGCGTCAAGGGCGCGGTCTCGGACGCGCCATTCGCTAGCCCGGTCAAGGACTTCTATTTCACCAACCCGATCGCGCGGGCGAGCGTGACCATGGCGGAATGCTCCGCCAGCGTCGCCGCCGCGCGGGCCGGCCGACTTGCGGCGGAGTAGGCGATGATTTCCGAACACTTGCCGCCCTGGCTCTGGTTCGTCCTGACCTTCGCCCAGATTCTGCTGGTGACTGTCTGCGTCCTGGTCGCGCTCGCATTCCTGCTGTGGGGCGACCGCAAAGTCTGGGCGGGCGTCATGCTGCGCAAAGGCCCCAATGTGGTGGGCCCGTTCGGCCTGCTGCAATCCTTCGCCGACTTCATCAAGTTCGTGTTGAAGGAGATCGTCATCCCTGCCGGGGCGGACAAGGTCGTCTTTTTGCTGGCGCCTCTGATCAGCTTCATTCTGGCCTTCGGAGCCTGGGCGGCGCTGCCGCTCGCGCCGGGTTGGGTGGTCTCCAACATCAACGTAGGCGTGCTCTACTTGTTCGCAGTCTCGTCGCTCGGGGTCTACGGCATCATCATGGGCGGCTGGGCGTCGAACTCGAAATATCCGTTCCTCGGCGCGCTGCGTTCGGCGGCCCAGATGGTCAGTTACGAGGTCTCGATCGGCTTTGTGATCGTCACCGTGATCCTTCTGGCCAATTCGATGAATCTGCAGACCATCGTCGAGCGCCAGGCCGGTGGTTTCTGGAACTGGAACGTGCTCGGCGGAAACGGGCTGAAGGGTTTGCCGTTGGCGTTGGTAATGGTCCCGATGGCGGTGATTTTCTTCGTCTCCGCCCTGGCCGAAACCAACCGACCGCCATTCGACCTAGCCGAAGCCGAATCCGAACTGGTGGCGGGGTATCAGGTCGAGTATTCCTCGACCCCGTACCTGCTCTACATGATCGCCGAATACACCAACATCGTCCTGATGTGCGGCCTGATCTCGGTGTTCTTCTTCGGCGGCTGGCAGGCGCCGTTCCCCATCCCCTTCTTCGCGGACTTGCGGGGCACTGCGGGGAGCTTCTATGGCCTGCTCTGGCTGCTGGCGAAGATGCTTTTCTTCTTCTTCCTGTTCGCCATGGCCAAGGCGATCGTGCCCCGGTACCGCTACGACCAACTGATGCGGCTCGGCTGGAAGGTGTTCCTGCCGACCTCCCTGGTCGCGGTCGTGCTGGTCGCCGCCTATCGCGTCTTCGTCCTGGTCGGCGCGTAGAGGAGTTTGCCGATGAGTTTCGCCGCTCGCATCAACCAGGCCGTCAAGGGCGCCGCCCTGCTGGACTTCGCCGGCGCCTTCGGTCTGGCCATGCGCTACATGCTGCGGCCCAAGGCCACGGTGATGTATCCATTCGAGCACGGTCCCCAATCGCCCCGCTTCCGCGGCGAGCACGCCTTGCGCCGCTATCCGAACGGCGAGGAGCGCTGCATCGCGTGCAAGCTGTGCGAAGCCATCTGTCCGGCCCAGGCGATCTACATCGAGGCCGAGCCACGGGCGGACGGCTCCCGGCGCACGACCCGCTACGACATCGACATGGTCAAATGCATCTACTGCGGCCTGTGCCAGGAGGCCTGCCCGGTGGATGCGATCGTCGAGGGACCGAACTGCGAGTATGCAGTCGAAACCCGCGAGGAACTCTACTTTGACAAGCAGCGCCTGTTGGATAACGGCGATCGCTGGGAGCGCGAGATCGCGAAGAATCTGGAACTGGACGCGCCCTATCGTTAAGAGGGGCGCGACTCGAAATGGGGCTGTCCGTCGCCTGAGGCGGCCGCGCTCTGGGATGTGTGTGACGAGGGGAGCGTAGGGGCCCATGGCCTTGCAGGCGATCGCCTTCTATGTGCTGGCGACGGTGACTGTGTTGTCCGGACTGCTGGTCGTTCTGGCCAGGAATCCGGTGCACTCGGTGCTGTTTTTGATCGGCGCCTTCTTCTCGGCGGCGGGCCTTTTCGTGCTGCTCGGCGCGGAGTTTCTGGCCATGCTGCTGGTCGTGGTCTACGTCGGCGCCGTCGCGGTCCTATTCCTGTTCGTGGTGATGATGCTCGACGTCGATTTCTCGGCGCTCAGGGCCGGTTTCGTGCGTTATCTGCCGATCGGCGGAGTGGTTGCGCTGGTGCTGATGATCGAGATGATCATGGTCGCCGTCGCGGTGGCCGAGCATGGCGCGGCGGCCGGCGCCAGCTTACGGGCGGCGCCGGCGGACCTCTCGAACGCCGAGGCGATCGGGCGGGTGCTCTATACAGATTATGTCTATTACTTCCAGGCGGCGGGCCTGGTGCTTCTGGTGGCGATGATCGGGGCGATCGTGCTGACCCTGCGCCACCGCAAGGGCGTGCGCCGCCAGAGCATCGCCGACCAGGTGGCCCGCACCCCAGCCAGCGGCATGCGCATCGTGCAGATCAAGAGCGGCGAGGGCCTGAGCGAATGACCATCGGTCTGGCAAACTACCTCACTGTCGCGGCGGTGCTGTTCACCATCGGGGTGTTCGGCATCTTCATCAACCGCAAGAACGTCATCGTCATCCTGATGTCGATCGAGCTGATCCTGCTGGCGGTGAACATCAATCTGGTGTCGTTCTCGGTCTATCTGCACCAGGTGGTCGGCCAGATATTCGCCATGTTCGTGCTGACCGTGGCGGCGGCCGAGGCGGCGGTGGGGTTGGCGATCCTGGTCACCTTCTTCCGCAACCGCGGCGACATCGCGGTCGACGACGTCAACATGATGAAGGGCTGAGGCGCGCATGACGCCGCAACAGATCGTCTCCGTCCTGGTCCTGGCGCCCCTGCTGGGCGCGCTGATCGCGGGCCTGTTCGGCCGGCGCATCGGCGATGTCGCCTCGCAAGGCGTGACCACGGGCCTGCTGTTCCTGGCCTGCGCCCTGGCCTGGGTCAGCTTCGCCGGCGTGATCTGGGGCGACTGGGGGCATTTCACCGTCGAACTCGCTCCGTTCGTCAATGTCGGCAAGTTCCAGTCCGACTGGGCGATCCGCGTCGACAGCCTTTCGGCGGTGATGCTGGTGGTGGTGACCACGGTCTCGGCCCTGGTTCATCTCTACAGCTGGGGCTACATGGCGGACGACAACTCAAAGCCGCGGTTCTTCGCCTATCTGTCGTTTTTCACCTTCGCCATGCTGGCGCTGGTCACCGCCGCCGACTTCATGCAGCTGTTCTTCGGCTGGGAAGGGGTGGGGCTCGCGAGCTACCTCTTGATCGGCTTCTGGTACAAGAAGCCCTCGGCCTCGGCTGCGGCGATCAAGGCTTTCATCGTCAACCGGGTCGGCGACTTCGGCTTCGCCCTGGGGATCATCACCACCTTCTGGGTGTTCGGCTCGATCCGCTTCGCCGATATCTTTCCAGCCGTCGCGGCCCACGCGGGCCAGATATGGACCTTCGCCGGCCAATCTTGGGCCGCGGTGGATCTGGCCTGCGCGCTGCTGTTCGTCGGCGCCATGGGCAAGTCGGCCCAGTTCTTCCTGCACACGTGGCTGCCGGACGCGATGGAGGGCCCGACCCCAGTCTCGGCCCTGATCCACGCCGCGACCATGGTCACCGCCGGCGTTTACATGGTCTGCCTGCTCTCGCCGATGTACGAGTATGCGCCGGTGGCCAAACAGATCGTCACCGTGGTCGGCGCGGTCACCGCCCTGTTCGCCGCCACGGTCGGCCTGGCCCAGAACGACATCAAGCGGGTGATCGCCTATTCGACCTGCTCGCAGCTCGGCTACATGTTCATCGCCGCCGGGGTGGGCGCCTATCAGGGCGCGATGTTCCACCTGTTCACCCACGCCTTCTTTAAGGCCCTGCTGTTCCTGGGCGCCGGCAGCGTGATCCTCGGCATGCACCACGAGCAGGACATGCGGAAGATGGGCGGCCTCTGGCGCTTCTTGCCGGTCACCTACGCGGTGATGCTGATCGGGACCATCGCCATCACCGGCGTCGGCCTGCCGGGCGTCGAGCTGGGCTTCGCCGGCTTCTATTCCAAGGATGCGATCATCGATGCGGCCTACGCCGCCAGCGCCAACGGCGGGGTAGGCGCTTTCGCCTTCGTCATCGGCGTGCTCGCGGCAGGCCTGACCTCGTTCTACTCCTGGCGGCTGATCTTCATGACCTTCCATGGCCACGCCAAATGGGGCGCGCAGGCCGCCCATGGCCACGGCGACCACGCCCATGCCCATGACGCGCACGGCCACGACGACCACGGTTTCACCCCGCACGAGAGTTCCTGGGTGATGCTGGCGCCGCTGGCGGCGCTGGCGCTTGGGGCGATCTTCGCCGGCCGCCTCTTCGTCGAACAGTTCGTCGGCGAGGGCCGGGCCGAGTTCTGGCGCGGATCGATCTTCAACGCCGCCTCCAACCATGTGCTGGATCACGCCCACGCGCTGCCGGCCTGGGTGGTCTGGGCGCCGCTGATCGTGACCGCCATCGGCTTCGTCGCCGCCTGGTACGTCTACATCGCCAAGGAAGGCCTGGGCGCTGCGATCGCCGCCCGCCGCGGCCCGATCTGGACCTTCCTCTACAACAAGTGGTTCTTCGACGAACTCTACGACGCGACCTTCGTGCGCGGGGCCAAGGCGCTGGGCGACTTCTTCTGGAAGGTCGGGGACGTGCGGGTGATCGACGGCCTCGGCCCCGACGGCGTGGCCGCGGTCTCCGCCGCGATCGGCCGGCGGGCGGGCAAGATGCAGTCCGGCTACGTCTACCATTACGCCTTCGTCATGCTCCTGGGGGTCGCGGGGCTGCTCAGCTACGCCCTCTACGCCTGGTCGAATTGAGGGGGATCAGCGCATGACCGGCATCCTCTCCCTCACCATCTTCTCGCCGCTCGTCGGCGTCGCGGCGATCCTCTTGCTGCGCGCCTTCGCCAGCCCCGCCCAGAAGGCCCAGACCGACAACGCGGCCAAGTGGATCGCGCTGGTCACCACGCTGGCGACCCTGGCGCTCTCGGTGCTGCTGGTGATCCAGTTCGACCAGCGCCAGTCCGGTTTCCAGTTCGTCGAGGACTTCAACTGGTTCGCGGGCATCCACTACCGCATGGGCGTCGACGGCATTTCGGTGCTATTCGTGCTTCTGACCGCGTTCCTTTTGCCGCTGTGCATCGCCGCCAGCTGGACCACGATCGAGAACCGGGTGCTCGAGTACATGGTCGCCTTCCTCGTCCTCGAGGTGCTGGTGATCGGGGTGTTCTGCGCCCTGGATCTGATCGTTTTTTACCTGTTCTTCGAGGGTCAGCTGGTTCCGATGTTCCTGATCATCGGGGTCTGGGGTGGGAAGAACCGGGTCTATGCGGCCTATAAATTCTTTCTCTACACGCTTCTAGGCTCGGTTCTGATGCTGGCGGCCATCCTGGCCATGGTCAGCATCGCCAAGACCACCTCGATCCCCGCGCTTCTGACCTACCATTTCGACCCCAGGCTCCAGCGCCTGCTCTGGCTGGCCTTTTTCGCCTCGTTCGCGGTCAAGATGCCGATGTGGCCGGTGCATACCTGGCTACCCGACGCTCACGTCGAAGCGCCGACCGCCGGCTCGGTGATCCTGGCCGGCATCCTTCTGAAGATGGGTGGGTACGGCTTCTTGCGCTTCTCGCTGCCGATGTTCCCGGACGCCAGCCGCTATTTCACCCCGCTGGTCTTCACCCTGTCGGTGATCGCCATCATCTACACTTCGCTGGTCGCGTTCCGGCAGGTCGACATCAAGAAGCTGATCGCCTATTCGTCGGTGGCCCACATGGGCTTCGTGACCATGGGCATCTTCTCCGGCAACGCCCAGGGCGTGCAGGGGGCGATCTTCCAGATGCTGAGCCATGGGGTGATCTCCGGCGCGCTCTTCCTCTGCGTCGGTGTGGTCTACGACCGCATGCACACCCGCGAGATCGCCTTTTATGGCGGGCTGACCGAGCGCATGCCCTGGTACGCGGCGACCTTCATGCTGTTCACCATGGGTAACGTTGGCCTGCCGGGCACCTCGGGCTTCGTCGGCGAGATACTGACCATGACCGGCGCCTATCACGCCTCGACTTGGACGGTGCTGTTCGCCGCTTCCGGGGTGGTCCTATCGGCCGCCTATGCGCTGACGCTCTACAGGCGGGTGATGTTCGGCGAGATCACCAATCCCAAGCTGATGGCGATCGCCGATTTGAACTGGCGCGAGGTGGCGATCTTCGCGCCGCTGATCGTCGGCACCCTATGGCTGGGACTGCAACCGGGCGCGGTGTTCAATCTGACCGCCGCTTCAGTCGACCGGCTGGTCGACGCCTACAAGCTCATCGGCGGGTGAGGGGACGATGACCTTTTACGGCGCACTGCAGGTCGCCCTGCCCGAGGTCTTTCTGGCCGCCTCGGTCCTGGTCCTGCTCGTCCTGGGCGCGGTGAGCGCCGCGCGCGGCGCGCTCTGGGTCTCGATCCTCTCGGGAATCGCCCTGCTGGTCGCCGCGGGCCTGGCGGCCGTCGGGCCGCTCGGTTCGGCCTTCGGCGGCGGGCTGGTGGCGGACCAAGCTTCAAGCTTCGCCAAGGTGGCGATCTACGCCATGAGCGCGGTCGCCGTGCTGCTGGGCGCCGGCTGGCTCGACCGGCTGAAGGCGCGGCAGTTCGAGTATCCGATTCTGGTGCTGCTGGCCGCCATCGGCATGGGTATGATGGTCTCCGCGGGCGACCTGATTTCGCTCTACGTCGGGGTCGAACTGCAGTCGCTGGCGCTCTACGTGCTGGCCGCCTTCCGCCGCGACGACGCCAAGGCCTCCGAGGCGGGATTGAAGTATTTCGTTCTTGGCGCCCTGTCCTCGGGCCTGCTGCTCTATGGCGCCTCGCTGATCTACGGTTTCGCCGGTTCGGTGAAGTTCGCCGACATCGCGCTGGCGGCGCATGCCGGGGCGAACAACGGCGTGCTGTTCGGCCTAGTGTTCCTGATCTGTGGCTTGGCGTTCAAGGTCTCGGCCGCGCCGTTTCACATGTGGACTCCGGACGTCTATGAGGGCGCGCCGACCCCGGTGGTGGCCTTCTTCGCCGCCGCGCCCAAGTTCGCGGCCATGGTGCTGTTCGCGCGGGCCCTGGGCGACGCCTTCCCTGGCGCCGCTGATCAGTGGCGCCAGGTGGTGATCATTGTCGCCGTCGCCTCGATGCTGTTGGGGGCCTTCGCCGGCCTGGTGCAGAAAAACCTCAAGCGGCTCTGGGCCTATTCCTCGATCGCCAACGTCGGCTACGCCCTGGTGGGCCTCGCCGCGGGTACCCGCGAGGGCTACCAGTCGATGCTGGTGTTCATGGTCCTCTACATGATCGACGTGACCGGTTTCTTCGCCTGCCTGACCGCGCTCAGCCGCGGCGGCAAGCCGATGGAGACCATGGACGACATGGCCGGCCTGATGCGCGAGCGGCCCGGCATGGCGCTGGCGATGACCGCCTTCGCCGTCTCGGCCATCGGTTTTCCGCCGTTCTCCGGCTTCTGGGCCAAGTTCTACGTGTTCAAGGCGATCCTGGCGGCGGGCTACGTCAGCCACGCCATGCCCCAGGGCCTAGCCGCCTCGGTCGCGGTGATCGGTCTGGTCTCCAGCGTGGTGGCCGCCTTCTACTATCTGCGCCTGGTCAAGGTGATGTGGTTCGATCCCGCGCCCGGGAAGGTCGACCCCGCTCCGGCCGACGCCAAGGGGATCGCCTATGCCGCGGCGCTGTTCAGCTTTCCGGTGGTGCTGGTGGCGCTGATTTTCCTCGATCCCCTGGCCAGCCTTGCGGCCTCGGCTTTCGGTCTGGGCTGAAGCGCCCCATATCCTTGGCAGACTTCTCCCAGCCTCTGGCCACGCCGACGACCCAGATTCCCGTTCTCGCGTTCGAAGAGATCAATTCCACCAACGCCGAGGCCCGCCGACGCGCCGAGGCCGGCGAGGCCGGCCCCCTTTGGATCACGGCGCTACGCCAGAGCGCGGGGCGCGGCCGGCGCGGGCGAAGCTGGGACACCGGAACCGGCAACCTCGCCGCGACGCTGCTGATGACCACCGATCTCGCGCCGGCCGAGGCTGCCCAGATATCCTTTGTCGCGGCCCTGGCCGTGGCCGACCTGGCGCGAAGCTTTCTGCCAGCCGACCTAGTGCGGCTGAAGTGGCCCAACGACCTGATGATCGGCGCTCGAAAGGCGGCGGGCATCCTGGTCGAGTCCGGCCGACGGCCCGACGGGCGGCTGTGGCTGGCGGCCGGCATCGGGGTCAACCTTGCCCATGCGCCTGACGACGTCGAACGGCCGGCGACCAGTTTCGCCGCCCATCTGGGCGAGGCGCAGCCACCGACGCCGCTGGAAGCGCTGAGCCGGCTGTCCGAGACCTTCGCCGGCTGGCTGGACGCCTGGACCGCCCGCGGCTTCGCCGCCATCGCCGAGGCCTGGACCGTGCGCGCCCAGGGCCTGGGCCGGTCCTGCGTCGCGCAGCTGGGCGGCGAGACCGTCGAGGGGGTGGCCGAGGGCCTGGATGTCGACGGCGCGCTTCGGCTGCGCTTGGCGGACGGCGCGATCAGGCGCATTACCGCCGGCGATGTTTTTTTCGAAGGGGCCTGAGAGATGCTGCTGGCGATCGAACAGGGCAACACCAACACCCTCTACGCCGTGCATGACGGCAAGGAGTGGATCGCCCAGTGGCGCACCGCCACCGATTCCATGCGCACCGCCGACGAGTATGCGGTCTGGCTGCACCAGCTTCTGGAGATGCAGCATCTCAAGCTGACGGATCTGCACGCCTGCATCATTTCCAGCGTGGTTCCCCAGTCGATCTTCAACCTGCGCAACCTTTCGCGCCGCTACCTGCACATCGAGCCCCTGGTGATCGGTGAGAACGCCGAACTGGGCATCGAGGTCAGGATCGACAAGCCATCCGAGGCGGGCGCCGACCGGCTGGTCAACGCCATCGGCGCCCACGTCGCCTATCCCGGCGCCCTGATCGTGGTGGACAGCGGCACGGCGACCAATTTCGACATCGTCGCGCCCGACGGCGCTTTCGAGGGCGGCGCCATCGCGCCGGGCATCAACCTTTCCATGCAGGCGCTTCACACCGCCGCCGCGCGGCTGCCGCGCATCGCCATTCGCAAGCCCGATCGCGTGATCGGCAAGGACACCGTCGGCGCGATGCAATCAGGCATTTTCTGGGGCTACGTCGCCCTGATCGAAGGCCTGATCGATCGCATCAAGGGCGAGTACGGGGCGCCGATGACCGTGATCGCCACCGGCGGGGTCGCCTCGCTGTTCGCGGGGGCGACGCCGAAGATCGACGTGTTCGACCACGACTTAACCATCCGTGGCATGCTGGAGGTGTTCCGGCGCAACACCCCCGTGGTCAATCCAGCATGAACGCGCGCCCTGGCGACGAACTGGTCTTCCTGCCGCTCGGCGGGTCGAACGAGATCGGGATGAACTTCAACTGCTATGGCTATGGCCCGCCGGACGAGCGCAAGTGGATCATCGTCGATGTGGGGGTGACCTTCGGCGACCAGACCACGCCCGGCGTCGACATCATCCTGCCGGACCCGGCGTTCATGGAGCAACACGCCGAGGATATCCTGGGCATCGTGTTGACCCACGCCCACGAGGACCATATCGGCGCGATGGGCTGGCTGTGGCCCAGGCTGCGCGCGCCGATCTATGCGACACCCTTCACCGCCTTTCTGCTGCGCGAGAAGATGCGCGAGCGCGGCTGCCTGGGTGAGGCCGACATCACCGAGGTTCCGCTTGGCGGCGCCATCACCATCGGCCCGTTCGAGATCGGCCTGATCACCTTGACCCACTCGATTCCAGAGCCGAACGGGCTTTCGATCAGGACACCGCTGGGGGTTGTGCTGCACACCGGCGACTGGAAGATCGATCCGAACCCGATCCTGGGCGCGGTGACCGATCAGGACGCCATCCGCCGGCTGGGCGACGAGGGCGTGTTGGCCATGATCTGCGATTCGACCAACGTCTTCGTCGACGGCGAGGCCGGCTCCGAAGCCGACGTGCGCGAACGGATGAACGCCCTAGTCGCCACGCTGAAGGGCAGGGTGGCAGTCGCCTGCTTCGCCTCCAACGTCGCGCGCATGCACACCGCCATCCATGCGGCCCAGGCCAATGGCCGCCAGGTATGTCTAGTGGGCCGCTCGATGCTGCGGATGGCCGCGGCGGCGGCCTCGGTGGGCCTGTTCAAGGACGTCGCGCCCTTCGTCACCGAACAGGTCGCGGCCAGCCTGCCGCACGACAGGGTGCTGTACCTGTGCACCGGCAGCCAGGGCGAGCCGCGCGCGGCCCTGGCCCGAATCGCCGACGGCGCGCACCCGCACGTGCGGCTGGGCCCGGGCGATCACTGCGTGTTCTCCTCGCGGGTGATCCCAGGCAACGAGGTGCCAATCCGCAACCTGCAGAACCGGCTCGCCGACCGGGGCGTGCGGCTCTACACTGACCGCGACCATCCGGGCATCCACGTCTCCGGCCACCCCTGCCGGGACGAGCTGAAGGCGATGTACCAGTGGGCGCGGCCCAGGATCGCCATCCCGACCCACGGCGAGCGGCGGCATCTGCTGGAGCACGCGGCGCTCGCGCGCGACCTACAGGTGACCGAGACCGTCGCCCCGCGCAACGGCGACATGGTCCGCCTGGCGCCCGGCCGGGCCGAGATCATCGACGAGGTTGCGTCGGGCCGGCTCTATGTCGACGGCGGCATGTTGACCACCGAGGACGGCGAGGCGCTGCGTGAGCGGCGGCACATGGCCCACAGCGGGGTGCTGAGCGTTTCGGTGGTGCTGGATGGCCGCGGCCGCATCGTCTCCGGCCCCCAGGTGCGCGGCGTCGGCCTGCCGAGCGACGAGGACTATCCGCTGGGCGAGATGCTGGACGATCTGGCCCGCGTCGCCGAGGAGACGGTGCAAAGGCTGGGCGGCGATGACCTGCAGGACGACGAGGCGGTTGAACAGGCGCTGATGCGGTCGATCAAGAAGGCCTCGCAACGCGTCTGGGGCCGCCGCCCGATCGTCGAGGCGACGGTCATGAGGGTTTAAGGCGGCCGGTTGCGGCGGCGCTCGCGGGCCGTCCGCGCCGTCGGCCTTTTGCGGCGCCGGGCGGCGGTGTAAGTCAGCCTCCAGGTCCAATCCTAGGAGGCGAGGCCCCATGATCGGCAAACTGAACCACGTCGGCGTCGCCACGCCTTCGATCGAGGAGTCCTGGAAGCTCTACCGCGACGTCCTCGGCTGCACCGACATCACCCCGAAAAAGGCGCTGCCGGAACAGGGAGTCTGGGTCAGTTTCGTCAACCTGCCCAACGCCCAGATCGAGCTGATCGAACCGCATGGCGCGGACTCGCCAATCCACGGCTTCCTGGCCAAGAACCCGCGCGGCGGCCAGCACCACGTCTGTTTCGAAGTGCCCGACATCATCACCGCGCGCGACGAGATGCGGGCCAAGGGCGCGACCGTTCTGGGCACGGGCGAGCCGCGTATCGGCGCTCACGGGGTGCCGGTGATTTTCGTTCACCCCAAGGACATGGGCGGGGTATTGGTCGAGCTCATGGCCGAGCCGCCAGAATCGCACTGATGGAGTCGCACTGATGGACTGGTTCACCTCCATCGCGGTCTATCTGACCATCTGGTGGGTGGCGCTGTTCGCCATCCTGCCGCTGGGGGTGGTTAGCCACGCCGAGGCGGGGATCGACAAGGGCGACGGGGGCGATCCCGCGGCCCCGGTGGACCCCAAGCTGAAGCGCAAGTTCATCACCACCACCTGGGTCTCGGCGGTGATCTTCACCCCGTTCTGGTTGGCGATGCATTTCCACCTGCTTCACCTGCCGAACATCCCCGGCTGATGACGGCCGAGCTTCGTCCGGCGGCGCCGTTCAGCGCGTGGGAGCGGTCGGTCGCGCTCCGCTACCTGCGCGCCAAGCGCAAGAACGGCGGGGTGGCGCTGATCTCGATCATCTCCTTCGTCGGGATCATGCTGGCGGTGGCGGTGCTGATCATCGTGATGTCGGTGATGAACGGTTTTCGCGCCGAGCTGTTGGACCGCATCCTGGGGTTCAACGGCCATCTGTTCGTCACCGGCCAGGTGCTGAACGAGCCGGATCGGACCTTGGCCCTGCGGCGCATCCGCGCTGTCTCCGGCGTGGCCCAGGCGGTCCCGCTGGTCGAGGCCCAGGCCCTGGTCCAGGGCCGCGCGGCCACCTCCGGCGCGGTGGTGCGCGGCATCACGCCCGGAGATCTGCGTGAAACCAAGATCATCTCCGGCAACATCAAGTCCGGCTCGCTGCGGGGCTTCGGCGACGGCGACTACGGCGGCGAGCTGATCGTGGTCGGCGCGCGGCTGGCGGCCTCGATGGGCGTGGCGCCTGGCGACGTCCTGACCCTGACCTCGCCCTCGGCCGGGGCGACGGCGTTCGGTTCGACTCCGGTCAGCAAGGCCTACACCGTGGCCGCCACCTTCAGCGTCGGGATGAGCGAGTACGACCAGTCGTTCATCTACATGCCGCTGCAGCAGGCCCAGTTGTTCTTCGGCCGGGACGACGGCGCCGACAAGATCGCCGTGATGCTGGACGACCCCGACCGGACCGCCGAGGCGCGCGAGGCGGTGGCGCGGGCGGCGGGGCCGGGCGCCATGGTCAGCGACTGGCGAGACCAGAACCAGGCCTTCTTCAACGCGCTGGAGGTCGAGCGCAACACCATGCGCCTGATCCTGCTGCTGATCGTCGCCATCGCGGCGATGAACATCATCTCCGGCCTGGTCATGCTGGTGAAGAATAAGGCCCGCGACGTGGCCATCCTGCGCACCATGGGGGCCGGGCAGGGCGCGATCCTGCGCATCTTCTTCCTGTCGGGCGCGGCGATCGGGGCGCTGGGGGTCGTCGCCGGTCTGGCGCTGGGGGTGCTGTTTTGCGCCTACATCCAACAGATCCAGGCCTTCGTGCAGTGGATCACCGGCGCGGACGTGTTCAACGCCGACATCTATTTCCTCTCCCACATCCCGGCCAAGCTGGACTGGGGCGAGGTCGGACTGGTCAGCGTCTTCGCGCTGTTGATGTCCTTCGTCGCCACCCTGCCGCCGGCGCTCCAGGCGGCGCGGATCGATCCGGTGGAGGCGCTACGCTATGAGTGAGCCGGTGCTGGCCCTGCGCGGCGTGGCCCGCACCTACCGCACTGGCGAGGGGGTGCTGGAGGTGCTGCGCGGGGTCGATCTGGACGTCTTCTCCGGCGAGGTGGTCGGGCTGATCGGCCCGTCGGGCTCGGGCAAGTCCAGCCTGCTGCACGCCGCGGGCCTGTTGGAGCATCCCACCGAGGGCCAGGTGTTGGTCGAGGGCCAGGAC
The DNA here is from genome assembly GCA_963706385.1 of uncultured Alphaproteobacteria bacterium. Lineage (GTDB taxonomy): Bacteria > Pseudomonadota > Alphaproteobacteria > Caulobacterales > Caulobacteraceae > Poindextera. The sequence goes on from OY970153.1 coordinate 341,996, forward strand.
TGCTCGCGGCTGAACGACGCCGCCCGCACCCGTCTGCGCCTGGGCCTGATCGGCTTCGTCTACCAATTCCACCATTTGCTGGCCGAGTTCAGCGCCCTGGACAACGTCGCCCTGCCGCAGATGATCGCCGGCCAGTCGAAGGCCGCGGCCCGGCGGCGGGCGAGCGCGCTTTTGACCCACCTCGGGCTCGGCGAGCGGCTGAACCACCAGCCGGGCCAGCTCTCCGGCGGCGAGCAACAGCGGGTGGCCATCGCCAGGGCCCTGGCCAACGAGCCGCGCGTGGTGCTGGCCGACGAGCCGACCGGCAATCTCGACCCGCACACCTCCGGCGCGGTGTTCCAGGCCCTGTTCGAGCTCGCCCGCGTCACCGGCGTGGCGGTGCTGATCGCCACCCACAACATGGAGCTGGCCCGCTACATGGACAGGGTGTTCGCGCTGAAGGACGGCCGGCTCGAGCCGCGGCCGCGTTAAGCCTCGCCTTCTGGCGCGAAGGGAGTCAGGCTGAACCAATCCAATGGGGAAAGGCCGATGCCGATCACCACCGTCGTTTTCGATGTCGGAGAGACCCTGGTCGACGAGACCCGGCTCTGGGGCGAGTGGGCGGACTGGATGGACGTGCCGCGTTTCACCTTCTTCGCGGCCATCGGGGCGGTGATCGAGCGCGGCTGGCATCACCGCACCGCCTTCCAGTTGATCCAGCCTGGCTTCGACGTCGAGGCGGCGGTGCGCCGGCGGGCGGCCGAGGGCGATCGCTACCGGATCGAGCGGCGCGACCTCTATCCCGACGCCGTGGCCTGTCTGTCGGATTTGCATCGCGGCGGCTACCGGGTCGGCCTGGCCGGCAACCAGCCCGAGGAGGCCGAGGCGGTGCTTGAGGCCGCGGGCGCCCCGGCCGCCTTCATCGCCTCCTCGGCCCGATGGGGCGTCGAAAAGCCCTCCCACGCCTTCTTCCATCGGCTGGTCGAAGCGGCCCAGCGGCCGGCCTCCGAGATCGCCTATGTCGGAGACCGGCTGGACAATGACGTCGCGCCCGCGCGCGCGGTCGGCTTGACCGCCGTCTTCATCCGCCGCGGCCCCTGGGGCCATATCCAGGCGAGTCGGCCCGAGGCCGCCCGCGCTCACCTGACCCTCGACTCGCTGGCCGGTCTGGCCGGCGCCCTTGGTGACCTGTGACCGCGCCGAAACCCCAAGCCGAGGCCCGCTTGCGCGCCGCCGATTTCAAGACGCTGTTCGAGGCCGCGCCGGGTTTGTTTCTGGTGTTGGATCCCGAACTGACCATCGTCGCCGCCAGCGACGCCTTTCTGCGCGCCGCCATGGTCGAGCGCGGCGCTATCGTCGGTCGGGCCCTGTTCGACGCGTTCCCGGACAATCCCGAGCAGCCGGAGGCGAGCGGGCTGGCCGGTCTGAGGGCCTCGCTGCATCGGGTGTTGCGCGATCGGGCGCCCGACGTCGTGGCGCCGCGGAGGTTCGACATCCGCCGCCCGGACGGAAGCTTCGAGCCGCGTTACTGGAGCGCGTTCAATTGTCCGGTGCTGGCCCCGGACGGGGCGCTGAGATGGATCATCCACCGCATCGAGGACGTCACCGAGGTGGCGCTGCTCAGGCAGGCGGAAGCCGACCGCGGCGCCTCCCTGCTCGAACAGCGGACCGTCATCGCCCAGCTCAGCGCCGCCAACCAGGCCCTGGCCGCCAACGACATGGCCTTGAGGGCCAGCGAGGCGCGGCTGCGCTCGATCCTGACCACCGTCCCCGACGCGCTGGTGATCATCGACGAGGCCGGCGTGATCGAGTTGGTCAGCACCACCGCCGAGCAACTGTTCGGCTATTCCGCCGCCGAGATCGAGGGGTGCAGCGTCAATATCCTGATGCCCGAGCCCTATCGCAGCGAGCACGGCAAATACCTGACGCGCTACCTGACGACCGGCGAGCGGCGGATCATCGGCATCGGCCGGGTGGTGCTCGGTCAGCGCCGGGACGGCCGCACCTTTCCGATGGAGCTGTCCGTCGGCGAGGTCGTCCTGGAGGGCCGCCGCCAGTTCACCGGCTTCGTACGCGACCTGACCGACCGCCAGGAGAGCGATCGGCGCCTGCACGAGGCCCAGGACGAGTTGCTGCACATCTCCCGGCTGAGCGAGATGGGCCAGATGGCCTCCAGCCTGGCGCATGAGCTCAACCAGCCGCTGTCGGCGATCAGCAACTATCTCGCCGGAGCCGAGCGGCTGATCGGGCGGGGCGACTACGCGGCGACCGCCATCGCCTTCGGCAAGGCCGTCGCGCAGGTCGACCGCGCGGCCCAGATCATCCGCCGGCTGCGCGATTTCGTCAGCAAGGGCGAGGCCGAGCGGCGCACCGAGAGCCTGCCCAAGATCATCGAGGAGGCCAGCGCGCTCGCCCTGGTCGGGGCCAAGAGCGAGGGGGTGCGGGCCACGATCGATCTCGATCCGGCCGCGCGATGGGCCTTCGTCGACAAGATCCAGATCCAGCAGGTGCTGGTGAACCTGGTGCGCAACGCGGTCGAGGCGATGGCTTCGGCCCCGCGCCGCGAGCTGGCGATCGTCACGCGGCGGTCGGGCGAGACGATAGAGGTCGCCGTCGCCGACACCGGGCCGGGGATCGCCGAGTTGATCAAGGCGCGGCTGTTCCAGCCGTTCGTGACCAGCAAGGCCACCGGCATGGGCGTCGGGCTGTCGATCTGCCGCTCGATCGTCGAGTCCAACGGCGGGCGGCTGTGGGCCGAGGACAACGAGGGCGGCGGCGCGGTGTTCCGCTTCACCCTGCCCACGCCGCCGTAGAGTCAGGCGGGGGGCAGAAGGTTGGCGTCGGCGGCGGTGAGCTGGGCCTCGAATTCGACCACGTCGGGCTCCAGCGTGGTGAGTTCGACGGCGATCTCGCGTCCGTCCGCGAGCCTCAGGCGCGCTCCGGTGATCGGGGGGGCGTCGGGGTCGGCCGCGTCGGGCGCGGGCAGGGCGCTGAAGTCGCCCTCCAGGGCGCCGCTGGCCGAGCGCGCCTCGCCGGCGCCGAAGATGTCGAGTTCGTAGGCCGCCGGGATCGCCCCGCCGGACCAGACCAGCGCGCCGGCGCCGCGCAGGGCGCCCAGCAGCCGCAGCCGCGTGCGCCCGCGCATCGACCCGCGCGCGCTCCAGTAGACCGGCGCCGGCGCGGCCGGACGCGCTTTCGCCGGCTGGGCGTCGCTGTCGCTGGCGGGCGTGGCGGCGGATTTGGGGCTCGCGCCCATGGCGGGACTTTCGGCATCGGCGGCGATTGGCCGAGCTTGCGGGCGGAAGCCTAGCACATCCGGCGTCGGCGCGGGCGCTTATTCGCCCGACCCGGTCGCGCCGGATCCGGCTACGCCGGCTTGGCGACGCCGAAGACCAGGCGGTCGACGAAGGCGCACAGCGCGGCCATCTCCTCGCCCGCCACGGTTTCCGAGGCCAGCTCCTCGGCCGAGCCGCCAGTCTCCAGCACGGTTTGATAGGCCGCGCGCGAGCGCACCACCACCGGGGCGACCGGCAGGCGCAGCAGGCGCAGCGCCTCGATCGAGCGCTTGACCAGCGGCGGCTCGACGTTCTCCCGCGCCACCGGCGCCTGGTTCAGCACCACCAGGCCGGGCTTTCTGAGCCGGCGGATGATGTCGCTGGTCCTGACCGCGGCGGCCAGGTCGAGGAAGGTCGGCCGCACCACCAAGAGCGCCAGGTCCGACAGCACCACCGCGTGGGCCACCTCCTCCTCCAGCACCGCCGGGGTGTCGATCACCAGCGCCTCGACGCCGCAGCGCGTGATCGCGGTCTGCAGGGCGAACAGCTTGGGCCCCGAGGTGACGATCGCCTCGGGCCCGGCCTGGCGCCGCCCCTTCAGCACCTCGATCGACGAATGCTGCGGGTCGGCGTCGGCCAGCACCGTCCGGCGCCCGCGCCGGTGAAAGCCGATCGCCAGATGCACGGCGATGGTGGTCTTGCCCGACCCGCCCTTGCGTCCGATCACCGCCACCGATCGCATCACCGCCCCGCTCGCTGCGCGGCCACTCCTAGCCGCAATCAGGGCGGAAGAGAGGCGGCGCAAGTGTGAAGTTTCTGTGGCTTGGTGAACGCGGCGCCGAGCGCGCCAGGTTTTGAACCACCAAGAACACGAAGGACACGAAGCGCGTGACGGATGCGAAGAGCCTGGAGCGACAAGTGGTCCGGCCTGGTGATCGGGAAGCGATCTAATTTTATGATCCATAGCCATTTTAGCCCACTTCGATCGAATCGATCGAAGTGGGAGCAACCCTCGCCCGACGGCCCGGCTTGAATCGGCCCGTGCTTCGACTTCGTGTCCTTGGTGGTCTTCGTGGTGAGACAGACTCGGAGACGCACCCCACCTCCGCTCCTCCCGGCGAACGCCGGGACCCAGATCGTAGGGCGGGGTTTCAGGGGCTCGAGCCCGTCCAGGCCTTCGCCTTGTCATCTGGGTCCCGGCGTTCGCCGGGAGGAGCGGAAGAGGGATCGGGCGGTTCCGGCCGGCCCATATAGCGTTCCTGCCGCACGAACGGGCCGGCCGTGGGGGGCAGCGGATACCAGTCGTCGTCCTCCAACAGGCTCGGATCGAACCGCACGCCCAGATCGCGGCAGATGCGCTCGACCAGTTCGACCAGCGAGAGCAGGGCGAAATCGACGTAGTCGTCCTCGTCCCCCAGCCGCTCGTCCAGATCGGCCAGCAGCCGCTCGGTATCGTATTCCTCGCCGCGTTCAGGCGCCTCGGCCTCGATGGTCTGTTCGACGATGTCCCGGACGATGGCCTTGCGCACCGTGGCGCGGGTCCGTTCGATGAACTCCGGGGTCGGCGGGGCCCAGGCGGCGTTGTCGTTGGCCGCGGCCTTGGGCGCGCGCGGAGCCCGAGGCTCGCGCGGCGGCTCGGCCAGCCTGGCCTCCAGCGCCACGGTCATCCGCACCGAGCGGGCGACGCGCGAGAAGGCCAGGGCCAGATCGGCGACCTCCGATCGCGGCGCGGCCTCGTCCATCGCCCGCTGCTCGATCTCCCGCGCCAGATTCATGCCGATCTCGGCCAGGTCCCACAGCATCAGCGAGCGCCGTTCGGCCATCTCGGACCTCGGCTCGGCGGCGGCGGGCATGGGGGCGTTCATCTGAACAAAACAAGAACATCAGAGTCGTCAGATTGTCAAGGGCGGGGCGCGCTCCATCTTCGCGGCCTTGGTGTCCTTCGTGGTGAGAACGGCTCGGGATCGAGGTCCGCCCATTGCGGCCCCGCGCCCGGCGGCCTAAACGCCGACTCCCGACCACCCGACAGGCCCCGCCTCATGACCACACCCGCGCCGCTCGTCCTGACCCCGGAGATTTCCGCCCTGATCGCCGGCGCGCTGGACAGCGGCCATGTGCTGCTGCTGGCGGCGGTGAGCGCCGACCAGCGGCCGGTGCTGTCCTTCCGCGGCAGCACGGCGGTGTTCTCGGCCGACCAGCTCAGCCTGTGGGTGCGCAACGCCGAGGGCGGCACCCTCTCGGCGATCCGGCATAATCCCCACGTCGCCCTGGTCTATCGCTCGCCCAGCGTGCCGGTGCTGCAGTTTATCGGCCGCGCGCGGATCACCGACGACGCCGCCGAGCGCGAGCGCGTCTTCTCGCTGGCCCACGAGCGCGAGCGCGCCGCCGATCCCGAGCGCAAGGGCCAGGCCGTCGTCATCGACCTCGACGCGGTGCGCGGCGTGCTCGGCTTCGGCCCGGATGGCCCGATCTTCGTGAACATGGCGCGGGGGTAGGGGCGTCAGGGCAAAACCGGATCGTCTTGCGCCGGCGATATTTCCAACCGCTCATCCCCGCGCAGGCGGGGACCCAGGTCTGTCCAGATTGCACGGCGTTCCCGGGGGGCGGGGCCTGATTTTGCGTGGGGTTGGGTGTGCGGTCACCAGAACTTAGGGACTGGAACTCCTGTCCCCGCAATTCCGAAAATCAATGCTAAGTTGCGGTGGCGTGGCTGAGTAGCGGGGCAAGAGGGGGGCTGCCGTGACGTTCGTCGTGGTCGATGTTGAAACCGCCAATCCGCAGATGAGTAGCATTTGCCAGATCGGCGTCGTCGGTTTCGACGGCACGGGCGAAGTTTTCGCCGATAGCCTGTTGATTGATCCTGATGACTACTTTGACCCGTTCAACCAGCAACTTCACGGAATTGGCCCAGATCAGGTGGTCGGCGCGCCGACGTTTGCCGGTGCGAAAGATTGGATCGAAGCGCGGCTCCAAGGGCAGATCGTTGTCGCCCACAGCCCCTTTGACCGCACGGCCCTTCGGCGAGCATCTTCCCATTGCGGGATAGAAGTCGTCGCCTGCCGATGGTTGGACAGCTTGCTGATTGCCCGTCGCGCGTGGCCACAACTCGCCGCGTCCGGATACAGCCTCGCCAAGCTCGCGGACAATTTCGGGCTCGTATTCAAGCATCATGACGCGCTGGAAGACGCCCGCGTCGCCGGCTTGATCACCCTCAGGGCTATCGCGGATAGCGGTATCGATATTGAGGGCTGGTTCGATCGATGCGCCGCGCCAGTGTCCGGGTATCATTCCGTCGCACGGAGCGGCGATGGGGATGGTCCCCTGCTTGGTGAAGTGGTGGTCATGACAGGAACGCTTTCACTTCCCCGTCAAGATATGGCTGATCTGATCGACAAAGCTGGCGGCGTCGTGGACGTGTCAGTGACCAAGCGAACCACGATGCTCGTGGTCGGCAATCAGGATGTTTCGAAGCTTGCCGGAAAGGACCGGAGCGCCAAACATTTGAAAGCCGAGCACCTGATATCGGCTGGTCAGCCCATTCGCATTGTCCAAGAAACGGACCTTCAGGCCCTATTGCAATAGACGGAACGAGTCACGGTGACAACAGTTTACTAAAATCCCAAAACGCGGCTCACCCGGTCGGTGACCTTATCCCACCCCCCTTGACTCCGCGGAACAAAACGAGAATAAACCAAGAGGAACAAAACCGGTACATCATGGAGAAACGCTCATGGTTCGTCTGGCTCGGGAGTCGCTGGCCCTTGCGTCGGTGGCGGGGTTCGTTTGGATGATGTGTTCGGTGGCGCGGCTGGTGAGCTGAGTCGCCGCGGCCGCGTGGCCGCCGGACAGGGAGAGCGGGCATGGGCGAGGGCGCCGGGACGGCGGACGAGGCGGAAGCCGGCGGCGGCTTTGTCCATCTGCGGGTCCGCTCGGCCTATTCGCTGCTCGAGGGCGCGATCAAGACCGAGCAGATCGGCAAGCTGGCGGCCGGCGCGCACATGCCGGCCGTGGCCCTGAGCGACCGGACCAATCTGTTCGGGGCGCTGGAGTTCTCCGTCGAGACCAAGGAGGCGGGCGTGCAGCCGATCATCGGCTGCGCCCTGCCGGTCACCGGCCTCGGCGAGGGCCGGCCCGAGCGCTGGGCGCGCGCGCCGACCATCGTGCTGCTGGTCCAGAATGAGGCCGGCTATCGCAACCTGACCATCCTGTCCTCGGCGGCGTTCCTGGACAGCGAGGCGACGGACGAACCGTCCGTGCCATGGGCCAAGGTCGTCGCGCATTCGCAGGGGCTGATCCTGCTGTCCGGCGGAACCGACGGGCCGGTCGATCCGCTGTTCGCCGCCGGCCGCGCGCACGAGGCGCTCGCGGCGCTCTCGGAAATGCACCGGGTGTTCGCCGACCGCTTCTACGTCGAGCTGCAGCGCCACGGCCTGGCGGCGCAGGCGGCGGCCGAGCCGGGGCTGGTGGCCTTCGCCTATGACCAGGACGTGCCGCTGGTGGCGACCAACGACGTCCATTTCACCGAGCCGGCCATGCACGAGGCGCACGATGCGCTGCTGTGCATCGCCGACGGCGCCTTCGTCGGCGAGACCGACCGCCGCCGCCTCACCGCCGAACACTGGTTCAAGCCGGCCGCCGCCATGCGCCGGCTGTTCGCCGACCTGCCGGAGGCCTGCGACAACACCCTCGACATCGCCCGCCGCTGCGCCTTCATGGTCGAAAAGCGCGACCCGATCCTGCCCCGGTTCCCGACGCCGGACGGGCAGAGCGAGGACGAGGCCCTGGCCGAGCAGGCGCGCGCCGGCCTGCGCGAGCGGCTCGCCACCCATCCGCCCGCCGACGGCGAGGCGGCCTATTGGGAGCGGCTGGAGCGCGAGATCGGCGTCATCCAGACCATGGGCTTCTCCGGCTACTTCCTGATCGTCTCGGACTTCATGAAATGGGCGGTCGGCCAAGGCATTCCGGTGGGGCCGGGACGCGGCTCGGGCGCCGGCTCGCTGGTCGCCTGGGCGCTGTTGATCACCGGGGTCGATCCGATCCGCTACAAGCTGATCTTCGAGCGCTTCCTCAATCCCGAGCGGGTCTCGATGCCCGACTTCGACATCGACTTCTGCCAGGAGCGGCGGGAGGAGGTGATCGCCTATGTGCGGGACAAGTACGGCGAGGACCGGGTCGCCCAGATCATCACCTTCGGCACCTTGCAGGCGCGCGCGGTGCTGCGCGACGTCGGCCGGGTGCTGCAGCTCCCGCTGGGGCTGGTCGACCGGCTGGCCAAGATGGCGCCGAACAATCCCGCCGCGCCGACCACCCTGGCCAAGGCGATCGAGATCGAGCCGCGCCTGCGCCAGGCCAGGGCCGACGACGAGGCCGTCGCTCACCTGTTGGAGATCGCGCTGCAGCTCGAGGGGCTCTACCGCAACGCCTCGACCCATGCCGCCGGGGTGGTGATCGGCGAGCGGCCGCTGACCGAGCTGGTCCCGCTCTACCGCGATCCGCGCTCCGACATGCCGGTGACCCAGTTCAACATGAAGTGGGTGGAATCCGCCGGCCTAGTCAAATTCGACTTCCTCGGCCTGAAGACCCTGACGGTGATCGACCGGGCGGTGCGCTATCTGGGCCGGCGCGGCGCGGCCGTCGAGCCGCACGCCATGCCGCTGGACGACCAGCCGACCTATGAACTGATGGCCTCGGGCCAGACGCTGGGGGTGTTCCAGCTGGAAAGCCAGGGCATGCGCGATATCCTGCGCCAGCTGCGCCCCAACACCCTGGAGGAGGTGTCCGACCTGATCTCGCTCTATCGGCCCGGGCCGATGAGCAGCATCCCCGAATACATCGAGTGCAAGGCCGGCCGCAGACCGGTGGACGTGGTCCATCCGCTGCTGGCCGAGGTGCTGGGCCACACCTACGGGGTGATCGTCTATCAGGAGCAGGTGATGCAGATCGCCCAGATCCTGGCCGGCTACAGCCTGGGCGAGGCCGACCTTTTGCGCCGGGCGATGGGCAAGAAGAAGAAGTCCGAGATGGACCAGCAGCGCGCCCGCTTCCTGTCGGGCGCCGCCGAGCGGGGCCTGGACGAGGCCGTGGCGGTGATGCTGTTCGAGCGGATGGAGAAGTTCGCGGGCTATGGCTTCAACAAGAGCCATGCCATGCCCTATGCGCTGATCGCCTATCAGACCGCCTGGCTGAAGACCAACGCGCCGGTGGAGTTCTTCGCCGCCTCGATGAGCCTGGACATCTCCAACACCGACAAGCTGGCGGTGTTCTACCAGGACGCCCGCCGCGCCGGGGTGGCCATCCGCTCGCCCGACGTCAACCGCTCGGGCGCCGACTTCGTGGTCGAGGACGGCGAGGTGCTCTACGCCCTGGGCGCGGTGCGCAACGTCGGCCTGGCGGCGATGGAGCATCTGGTGGCCACGCGCGAAGAGGGCGGGCGCTTCCGCGACCTGTTCGATTTCGTCGAGCGGGTCGATCCGCGGCAGATCAACAAGCGGGCGCTGGAGAACCTGGCCCGGGCCGGCGCGTTCGACAACCTGCACCCCAACCGCGCCCAGATCGTCCAAGCCGCCGACGAGCTGATCGCCCACGGCCAGAGCGTGGCGGCCGAGCGCGCCTCGGCCCAGTCCAGCCTGTTCGGCGAACAGGCCGACGCCGCGCGGCCCAGGCTGGCCAAGCGCGAGCCCTGGAGCCAGAGCGAGCAGCTCGACGAGGAGCTGGCCGCGGTCGGCTTCTACCTCACCGGCCATCCGCTGGAGGACATGATCGCCATGCTGGGCCGGCGGCGGATCACGCTGTTGACCGACGCCCTGGTCCAGGCCGGGGCGGGGGCCGAGGCCTTCCGCATGGCCGGGGTGGTGCGTCGCCGCCAGGAGCGCGCCTCGGCCCGCAGCGGCGAGAAGTTCGCCTTCGTCTCCCTGTCGGACCCGAGCGGCGAATACGAGGTCCTGTTCCCGCCCGAACAGCTTCGCCGCTGCCGCGAGGCGCTGGAGCCGGGCAAGGCGGTGGCGCTCAAGGTGCGGGCCAAGGCCGCCGACGGGGAGGTGCGCTTCTTCGGCGACTTCGCCGAGCCGCTGGACAAGGCGATCGAGGCGAGCGCCGCCGGCCTGCGCATCCACCTTTCGCCCGCCGCCGCCGACATGGCCGGCCTCAAGGCGCGCCTCGCCGCCGCCCGGCCCACCGAGCGGGGCGGGGAGGTGATGCTGGTCGCCGGCCTCGGCGAGGGCCGCGAGGTCGAGCTGAAACTGCCCGGCCGCTACCACCTCGACGCGGCCCTGCGCGGGGCGCTGAAGACCGCGCCGGGCGTGGTGTTCCTGGAGGAGGCGTAGGGGCGCGGCTGGCCGCCCCATATTCCGCTCGTCCCCGCGCAGGCGGGGATCCAGGTTTTATCGAAAGGCGCTCTGGATTTCGCACCACCAAGCGCGCCAAGGCCACGAAGTCGGCGCGCGCTTTGTGACCTTGGTGGTCTTCGTGGTGAGATAGGATCGGGTTCCCGCCCGTCCTTCCGCCCCCGCGCTTGCCTTTCGCGGCCTTTGCGCCTATGTCCCCCGCCCATCACGCACGCGGAGCGTTCGGCGCCGCGCGGGTCACTCCCCGCGCGTTTCCGTTCCGGTCCTTCCCGAGGGAAGGTGGAGCCCCGCGGAGGACGAACCGGAAGAAGGACAAAGGTTCAATGGCGCTACCCGAATTCACCATGCGACAGCTCCTGGAGTCTCGGCGCCCACTTCGGCCACCAGACCCACCGCTGGAACCCGAAGATGGAGCGCTACATCTTCGGCAGCCGCTCCAACATCCACATCATCGACCTGTCGCAGACCATCCCGCTGCTGCATCAGGCCCTGGTCAAGGTCCGCGAGGTCGCCGCCTCGGGCGGGCGGGTGCTGTTCGTCGGCACCAAGCGCCAGGCCTCCGACCCGGTGTCCCAGGCCGCCAAGCGCTGCGCCCAGTACTACGTCAACCACCGCTGGCTGGGCGGCACCTTGACCAACTGGCGCACCATCTCCGGCTCGATCGCGCGCCTGCGCGAGCTGGAGGGCCTGTTGGAGGGCGGCGGCGAGGGCCGCACCAAGAAGGAGCTGCTGCAGCTCACCCGCGAGCGCGACAAGCTGGAGCTGTCGCTGGGCGGGATCAAGGACATGGGCGGCATCCCCGACCTGATGTTCGTGATCGACACCAACAAGGAAGCCATCGCCATCCTCGAGGCGCGCAAGCTGAACATTCCGGTGGTGGCGATCCTCGACACCAACTGCGATCCCAACGGCATCACCTATCCGATCCCGGGCAACGACGACGCGGCGCGCGCGCTGCAGCTCTACTGCGATCTGGTGGCGGATTCGGTGCTCGACGGCCTGGCCGAGGGCCAGGTGGCGTTCGGCGTCGATATCGGCGCCGCCGAGACCCCGCCGGTCGAGCCGGCGCTGACCGCCTCGGCCGTGGCGAGCCCGGCCGCCGCCCAGGCCGACGCGGCCGAGGCCGTGGCCGACGAAGCCGAGGTCGAGGCGCTCGCCGCGGCGATGTCCGAGCCGGCCGTTGAGGCGGCGCCCGGCAAGAAGGCGCCGGCCAAGAAGGCGGCGGCCAAGACCGCGCCCGCCGAGGAATCGCCCGCCGCGGAGGCTCCCGCCGAGGACGCGCCTGTCGAGGGCTGATCGGCCCCGTTGACCATGCTGGCCGGGCACGATCGCCCGGCCGAAACCTGTTTTGCGATCTGGAGGACCTCCATGGCGGAGATTACGGCCGGTCTGGTGAAGGAACTGCGCGAGAAGTCCGGCGCGGGGATGATGGACTGCAAGAAGGCCTTGCAGGAGAACGCCGGCGATCTGGACGCCTCGATGGACTGGCTGCGCACCAAGGGCCTGTCCAAGGCGGCCAAGAAGGCCGACCGCGTCGCGGCCGAGGGCCTGGTGGCCGTGGCCCTGCGCAACGACGGCGCCGGCATGACCGGGGCGGCGATCGAACTGAACGCCGAGACCGACTTCGTCGCGCGCAACGAGCTGTTCCAGAACGCCGCCCGCGCCATCGCGGCGGCGGCGCTGGACGTCGACGGCGTCGAGGCGGTGGGCGCCGCCAAGACCCGCGACGGCGAGACCATCTCCGAGCTGGTCACCGGCCTGATCGCCACCATCGGCGAGAACATGCTGCTGCGCCGCGCCGCGCGCTTCACCGTCGCCCAGGGCGCTATCGCCGCCTATGTGCACAACCCGGTCGTGGTCGGCGAGCTGGGCCGCATCGGCGTGCTGGTGGCCCTCGAGGGCGCCGGCGACCAGGCCAAGCTGCAGGAGCTGGGCCGCAAGATCGCCATGCACGTGGCGGCCACCGCGCCGCTGTCGCTGTCGACCGACGACCTCGATCCCGCGGCGGTGGAGCGCGAGCGCGCCATCTTCGCCGAACAGGCGGCGCAATCCGGCAAGCCGCCGAACGTGGTCGAGAAGATGGTCGAGGGCCGGATCCGCAAGTTCTACGAGGAAGTGGTGCTGCTCAAGCAGGCCTTCGTGATGAACCCCGACCAGACCATCGAGCAACTGGTCGCCGAGACCGGTAAGGCGCTCGGCGCGCCGGTGACGGTGAAGGGCTTCGTGCGCCTGGCGCTGGGCGAAGGCGTGGAAAAGAAGTCCGACGACTTCGCCGCCGAGGTCGCCGCGGTCACCGGCCAGGGCTGAGTCCCGGCCGGCGTTCGCGCCTGTCTCACCACAGTAAACTGGGACACACACCCATTTCCAAGCGGTTCTGTCGGTGTTGTCAGCCCAAAGCGCGCTGAGCCTACACCACCCCGCGCCGGGTCAGGTCGGCGATCACCGCCTCGGCGGCGGCTTCCGAGCTCAGGGCGGCGGTGACCAGCGTCAGCTCGGCGTGCTCGGGGTCCTCGTAGGGCGAGGAGACGCCGGTGAAGTTGGCGATCTTGCCGTCCAGCGCCTTGGCGTAGAGCCCCTTGGGGTCTCGCTTGATGCAGTCCGCCAGCGGGGTGTCGACGAACACCTCCAGGAACTCGCCCTCGGCGAACAGCTCGCGCACCATCCGCCGCTCGGCGCGGAACGGCGAGATGAACGAGCACAGCACGATCACCCCGGATTCGACGAACAGCTTGGCCACCTCGCCCACGCGGCGGATGTTCTCCACCCGGTCGGCGTCGGAAAAGCCCAGGTCGCGGTTCAGCCCGTGGCGCACGTTGTCGCCGTCCAGCAGGAAGGTGCGCACGCCGCGCTCGTGCAGCCGCCGCTCGACCAGGTTGGCGATGGTCGACTTGCCCGAGCCTGAGAGGCCCGTGAACCACAGCGCCGCCGGCTTGTGGCCGTTCAGCCGCTCGTGGTCGGCCCGGGTGACCAGCAGCGCCTGCAGATGGATGTTGGCGGCGCGCCGCAGGCCGAACTCGATCATCCCCGCGCCGACCGTGGCGTTGGAGTAGCGGTCGATCAGGATGAAGGCGCCGGTCTCGCGGTTCTCGGCATAGGCGTCGAACGCCACCGGCGAGGCGGCCGACAGGTTGCACTCGCCGATCTCGTTCAGCGACAGGGTGCGCGCGGCCAGGTGTTCGAGGGTGTCGACGTCGACCTTGTGCTTGAGCGCGGTGATCTTGACCGGCACGTAGCGCGCGCCGATCCGCATCAGATAGGGCCGGCCGGGCAGCATGGGCTCGTCGCCCATCCAGATCACATGGGCGGCGAACTGATCGGCCACCTCGGGCCGCGCGGTCGGTGGGACCAGAAGATCGCCGCGGGCGATATCGACCTCGTCGCTCAGCGTCAGGGTCACCGCCTGGCCGGCGTGGGCCTCGTCCAGGTCGCCGTCATAGGTGACGATGCGCGCCACCGCGCTCTGGCGGCCGGAGGCGGCGACGGTCACCGCATCGCCGGGCCGGATCACGCCGGAGGCGATGGTGCCGGAAAAGCCGCGGAAATCCAGGTTCGGCCGGTTGACCCACTGGACCGGAAAGCGGAACGGCTTGCCGGCCGCGTCGCTCTCGACGTCGATCGTCTCCAGATGCTCCAACAGCGTCGGGCCGGAATACCAGGGCGTCTTGTCCGAACGCAGGGTGACGTTGTCGCCGTGTCGGGCCGACATCGGCACCGCGGTGATGTCGGCGAATCCCAGGGGCTTGGCGAAGGCGGCGTAGTCGGCGACGATCTGGTCGAACACCGGCTCGTCGTAGCCGATCAGGTCGATCTTGTTCACCGCCAGCACCAGATGGCGCACGCCCAGCAGCGAGCAGATGTAGCTGTGCCGCTTGGTCTGGGTCAGCACCCCCTTGCGCGCGTCGATCAGGATCACCGCCAGGTCGGCGTTGGACGCGCCGGTGGCCATGTTGCGGGTGTACTGCTCGTGGCCGGGGGTGTCGGCGACGATGAAGGCGCGCCTGTCGGTGGTGAAGAAGCGGTAGGCGACGTCGATGGTGATGCCTTGCTGGCGCTCGGCCTCCAGTCCGTCGACCAGCAGCGCCAGGTCGAGGTCCTCGCCGGTGGTGCCGTGGCGCAGGCTGTCGCGTTCGAGCGCGGCCAGGTGATCGTCCAGGATCAGCTTGGAATCATAGAGCAGCCGGCCGATCAGGGTCGACTTGCCGTCGTCCACCGACCCGCAGGTCAAAAACCGCAGCAGGCTCTTCTGGGCGCCCAGCGCCGGCGCCGCGGCGGCGGTCTGGGCGGCCGGGTCCGCCGGCTTGTCGTGAAGTTGCGCGCCGTCCATCAGAAATACCCCTCGCGCTTCTTCTTCTCCATCGAGGCGGCCTCGTCGACGTCGATCAGCCGGCCCTGGCGCTCCGACGTGCGGGTCGCGCGCATCTCGCCGATGATGTCGTCCAGGCTGGCCGCGCGGCTTTCCACCGCCGCGCTCAGCGGATAGTCGCCCAGCGAGCGGAAGCGCACCCACCGGGTCTGTTCGACCTCGCCGGGCAGCAGCGGCATCCGCTCGTCGTCGCGCATGATCAGCATCCCGTCCCGCTCGATCACCGGCCGGGGCGCGGCGAAATAGAGCGGCACCACGGCGATGGCCTCGGCGCGGGTGTATTCCCAGATGTCGAGCTCGGTCCAGTTGGACAGGGGAAAGACCCGGATGGTCTCGCCCTTGTTGACCCGGGTGTTGTACAGCCGCCAGAGCTCGGGCCGCTGGTTGCGTGGGTCCCAGACGTGGCCGGCCGAGCGGAACGAGAAGATCCGCTCCTTGGCCCGGCTCTTCTCCTCGTCGCGCCGCGCGCCGCCGAAGGCCGCGTCGAAGCCGTACTTGTCCAGCGCCTGCTTCAGCCCCTCGGTCTTCATCACCTGGGTGTGCAGCGACGAGCCGGAGGCGATGGGGTCGATCCCCCGCGTCAGGCCTTCCTCGTTGACGTGGACCAGCAGCTTGACGCCGTACCGCTCGGCGATGGTGTCGCGGTGGCGGATCATGTCCTGGAACTTCCAGGTCGTGTCGACGTGCAGCAGCGGAAACGGCGGCTTGGAGGGAAAGAAGGCCTTGGCCGCCAGGTGCAGCATCACCCCGGAGTCCTTGCCGATCGAATACAGCATGACCGGGTTCTCGAACGCCGCGGCGACCTCGCGGATGATCTCGATCGACTCCGATTCCAGCCGTTTGAGATGGTCTGACAGCGGACGGCGCGCATCGCCGGTCGTCTGGGACTGGGCGGGCAGGGACATCGACTAACAACTCCAGCCCGGAAAGGGCGCGCGCCGGAACACTGCAGCATACCGCCCGACGCTCGACAAAGCAGCGTATCTTATCTGGCTTCTGCGACAGAGATGCTAAACACCCGCCGCCGGCTCGGCGATTAGATCGGCAGCCTGACGCGCGCGATCAAGCCCTCGCCGGGCCTTCCGTCCAGGCTGGCCTCGCCGCCGTGCGCGCGCGCGATCGAGCGCGCCACCGCCAGACCCAGGCCGATCCCGCCGGTCTCGCGCGAGCGGGACGTCTCGCGCCGATAGAACGGCTCGAACACCCGCTCCCGCTCCGCCTCGGGCACGCCGGGACCCTGGTCCTCGATCTCGACGACGGCGAACGCCCCGTCGGGGAACACCCGCACCCGCGCCCGCGCGCCGAACTTCACCGCATTGTCCAAAAGGTTGTTGAACAGCCGCCGCAGCGCCAGCGGATCGCCCTCCAGCACCACCCGCTCGGCCCGCTCGACCGTCACGTCCAGGCCGGTCTCGCTCAGGTCGTCGGCCAGGCTCTCCAGCAGCGACGACAGCTCCAGCTTGGTGCGCTGGGCCGGATGGGTCGCGTCGCGCACGAAGTCGAGGGCGCCGGTCACCATCGCCTCCATCTCGGCGATGTCCGCCGCCATCCTGGCGCGCAGATCGTCGGGCGCGGACTCCGCGCGGAACCGCAGCCGGGTCAGGGGCGTTCGCAGGTCGTGGGCGATGGCGCCGACCATGGCGGTGCGGTCCTCGACATAGCGCGCGAGCCGGTCCTGCATGTCGTTGAAGGCCCGCACCGCGATGGCCACCTCGGCCGGGCCGCGGATCGCCAGCGGCGGCGCGCCCGGATCGCGCCCCAGCCGTTCGGCCGCGCTGGCGAACTGGGCGATGGGCGAAGCCAGCCGCCGCGCCAGAAGATAGGCGATCGGCGCCACCGCCAGAATGGTCAGCACGAAACCCAGGATGATCCGTTGCTGCCACGGGTTCGGCGCCAGGGTCGGCTTCGGCTCGGCGATCAGCCATTGCCCGTCGGAACGGCGCAGGGCGACCTGGAACGGCGCGATCAGGAAATGCTCCTCGCTCGGCCGTCCGCCCCTGGCCATCTCCTGGCGCACCAGCCGGATCACCCGGCGGTCCGGGAACCGGCCGAATTTCGCGCTGATCAGCACCTGGTCGGGCGCGACGCCGAGCGCCTGGACCAGCTCGGCCCGCAGCGAGCGAGGCCCGCCGCCCGGAAAGCCGTTCAACGCCCCGACGGGCGGCGACGCGGCCAGATGCACGATCAGCGGACGGCGGTCGCCGGTGGCGGCGCCCGGGCCGGCCTTCAGCACCCGCGCGATCTCGCTCACCCGGTAGAAGTCCGGCATCGGCGGCGGCAGGGAGAGGATGACGGCCAGGTTGATGGCGATCGCGCCGGCCAGGGTGAGCACCACCAGCCCGAGAAGCTGCGCGAACAGGGTCGCCGTCGGCGGCCCGCGCGTCGCGATCATGCGCGCTGGACCTTGGCGGTGAACATGTAGCCCTCGTTGCGCACGGTGCGGATCAGCTCCTGGCCGCCCGAACCGTCGTCCAGCTTCTTGCGCAGCCGGCTGACCTGGACGTCGATCGCGCGGTCGTAGGCTTCGGTGTCCGGCCCGCGCGCCAGGTCCAGGAGCCGATCGCGGGTCAGCACCCGCTGGGGCCGCTCGACGAAGGCGCGCAGCATCGAGAACTCGCCGCCCGACAGATTGACCACCACGCCCTGGGGCGAGCGCAGTTCGCGGCGCACCAGATCCAGCCGCCAGCCGGCGAATTCGCAGGTCGCGCCGATCGGCCCGTCGCCGGTCCGCGGCTCGTTGCGGCGGCGCAGCACCGCGCGGATCCGGGCCAGCAGTTCGCGCGGATTGCAGGGCTTGGGCAGATAGTCGTCCGCGCCCAGCTCCAGCCCGATGATCCGGTCGGTCTCCTCGCCCATCGCGCTCAGCATGATCACCGGCGGGCCGCCCGATCCGGAGAGCCGCCGGCAGATCGCCAGGCCGTCCTCGCCAGGCAGCATCACGTCCAGCACGATCAGGTCGATCTGACCTCGGCCGAGGATATGCTCCATCTGCGATCCGTTGGCGGCGGTCTGCACCCGATAGCCGTGGCGGCCGAGAAACTCAGAGACCACGTCGCGGATGCCTGGATCGTCGTCGACCATCAGGATGCTGTGGCCGGGGCTCGGTTCGGCTCGCGTCGCGTCGAGGCTCACGTCGGCGTTCATCGCTCCATTATCTCAAATGTCGGCGGCCAGGCGATTTCAGGCCGGAAATCCCGGCCTCAGGCCTCCATCGTCCGCATCGTCTCGACCGCCTCGTCCGAGACGAAGGGGTTGAGCCGGCGCTCGACGCCGAAGCTGGACATCGGCCCGTGGCCGGGCACGAAGCGCACGTCATCGCCCAGCGGCCAGAGCTTGCCGGTGATCGAGGCGATCAGCTGGTTGTGGTCGCCGAGCGGCAGGTCGGTGCGCCCGACCGAGCCCTGGAACAAGACGTCGCCAACCTGGGCGAAGCGCGCCTGGCGGTGGAAGAACACCACGTGGCCGGGCGTGTGGCCGGGGCAGTGCAGCACCTCGAACTCGGTCTCGCCCAGGCTCACCACATCGCCGTCGTCCAGCCAGCGGTCCGGGGTGAAGGCGCGCGCGTCCGGCATGCCATAACGCTGGCCGCTCTCGGCGATGCGGTCGATCCAGAACTGGTCGGCCCGGTGCGGACCCTCGATCGGCGCTGCGGTCGCGTCCTTCAGCGCCGCCACGCCGCCGGCGTGGTCCATATGGCCGTGGGTGACCCAGATCTTCTCCAGCGTCAGCCCCTGGTCGTCGATGGCGCGCAACAGCCGCTCGACCTCGCCGCCCGGATCGATCACCGCGGCCTTCATCGTCTTGACGCACCAGACGATGGTGCAGTTCTGCTGCAACGGCGTGACCGGCGCGATCACGGCCTTGATCGGGAGACTTTCGGGCTGCGTCATGGACTTTAGAATAGGGGCTCGGCGGACGAACGCAAAGTCCGGCGGCCGGCCAACGCTTGATTGCCGCGCGCCGATCCGGCGGCTAGCGTGCCGCGGGGTCGGGTCGGGCCGAGTCACGCGGGGGTGGGAAGACCAGATGGCCAACGGCGCGGGCATGGGGCGCATTTTTCGGCGCAAGACGGTGGAGCAGATCCACGCCGACCATGAGCATGGCGAGCTGAAGCGCTCGCTGGGCGCGCTCAACCTGGTGCTGCTCGGGATCGGCTGCATCATCGGCACCGGCATCTTCGTGCTAACCGGCCACGCCGCCGCCGAGTGGGCCGGCCCCGGCATCATGATCTCCTTCGTGATCACCGGCACGCTCTGCGCCTTCGTCGCCCTGTGCTACGCCGAGCTGGCCTCGGCCCTGCCGGTGTCGGGCTCGGCCTATTCCTACAGCTATGCCTCGATGGGCGAGATTGTCGCCTGGGTGATGGGCCTGCTGATGCTTCTGGAGTACGGGCTGGCGGCCTCGACGGTGGCCGTGGGCTGGTCGGGCTATTTCGCCAGCCTGCTGCACGATCTGCACATCGTCATTCCCCCGACCCTGACCGCGGCGCCCGGCGTGGCGGTGACGGACTCCGCCGGGGTGGTGGTCGCCCACGGGGTGATGAACCTGCCGGCGATCCTGGCGATCGGGGCGGTGACCGGGCTTTTGGTGCTCGGCATCTCGGAATCGGCGACGGTCAACAACATCGTGGTGTTCATCAAGCTGACGGTGGTCATCGCCTTCATCATCATCGGCGCGCGCTTCGTGCATCCGGGGAACTGGCATCCGCTGATCCCGGCCCAGATTCCGGCCCCGCCGGCGGGCACGCCGATGGACATCTGGCATCAGGTCGGCCGCGCCCTTCGCGACGTGATCCTCGGGGCCAAGACCTCCCGCTACGGCCTCAGCGGCGTGATCCATGGCGCGGCGATCATCTTCTTCGCCTACGTCGGGTTCGAGGCGGTGTCGACCGCCGGCGCCGAGGCGCGAGACCCCGGCCGGGACATGCCGATCGGCATCCTCGGCGCCCTGGTGATCTGCACCGTGCTCTACATCGCCACCTCGGCGGTGCTGGTCGGCATCGTGCCCTACGCCTCGCTGGACAATCCGGCCCCGATCGCCACCGCGGTCAACCAGATCGGCATGCCCTGGTTCGCCATCCTGGTGAAGATCGGCGCCATCGCCGGCCTGTCCAGCGTGATGCTGGTGCTGCTCTACGGCCAGACCCGGGTGTTCTACACCATGTCCCGCGACGGGCTGCTGCCGTCCCAACTGGCGGTGGTGCACCCGCGGTTCAAGACGCCCTGGGTCAACACCATCCTGGTCGGGCTGGCCGCGGCGGGCTTCGCCGGCTTCATGTCGCTCGACCAGCTCTCCGACCTGACCAATGTCGGCTCGCTGACCGCCTTCGCCATCGTCTGCATCACCGTGCTCTACCTGCGCGTCTCCCATCCGGAGATGGCGCGGCCGTTCCGCACGCCGCTGTTTCCGCTCACGCCGGTCTTGGGCGCGCTGATGTGCCTGTTTTTGCTGATGAGCCTGATGGCCACCCCCACGACCCGCAATTTCTTCCTGGTCTATCTGGCGATCGGGATCGTGGTCTATTTCAGCTTCGGCATGTGGAACTCGAAACTGGGCCGGGGGGTGGTGGTGCTGGGCCACGAGGCCGAGCCGATGGAGCTGCCGCATCCCAGCGACTGAACCACCGGTCCCGGAGGCCGTGCTTCCCATTCATGAGGCCCTGCCGGCGCTGAAGGCGGCGCTCGCGGCGCGCAATGTCGCGGTGCTGGTCGCTCCGCCCGGCGCGGGCAAGACCACGGTGGTTCCGCTCGAACTGATCGATCAGCCCTGGGCGGCGGGCGGCAAGCTGATCGTGCTGGAGCCACGGCGTCTGGCCGCCCGCGCCGCCGCCGCGCGGATGGCCGCCACGCTAGGCGAGGCCGTCGGCGAGACCGTCGGCTTTCGCGTGCGCATGGCCTCCCGCGTCTCGGCCCGGACCCGCATCGAGGTGGTCACCGAGGGCGTCTTCACCCGCATGATCCTCGATGATCCGGGCCTGGACGGGGTGGCGGGCGTGCTGTTCGACGAGTTCCACGAGCGCAGCCTGGACGCCGACCTGGGCCTGGCTTTGGCCCGCGACAGCCAGGGCCTGCTGCGCGAGGACCTGCGGCTGCTGGTCATGTCCGCGACGCTCGACGGGGCCCGGATCGCGCGCCTCTTGGACGATGCGCCGGTGATCGAGAGCCACGGCCGCCAGTATCCGGTCGAGACCCGCCACCTCGGCCGCGATCCCCGCGCGCGGCTGGCCGAGCAGGCGGCGCGGGCGGTGCTGACCGCCCTGGAGCAGACCAGCGGCGGCGTCCTGGTCTTCCTGCCCGGCCAGGGCGAGATCCGCCAGGTCGAACGGCTGCTGGCCGAGCGTTTGCGCGATCCCAGGGTCGAGATCGCCCCGCTCTATGGCGCCCTCGACATCAAGGATCAGGACCGCGCCATCGCCTCGCCGCCGCCGGGGGTGCGCAAGGTGGTGCTGGCCACCTCGATCGCCGAGACCAGCCTGACCCTGGAGGGCGTGCGGGTGGTGGTCGATTGCGGCTTCTCGCGCGTGCCCCGTTACGATCCCGCGCGCGGGCTGACGCGGCTGGAGACGGTGCGGGTCAGCCTGGCCTCGGCCGACCAGCGGCGGGGGCGGGCGGGGCGGACCGAGCCCGGCGTCTGCTATCGGCTGTGGGACGAGGCGGAAACCCGGTCGCTGGTCCCGTTTTCCCGCCCGGAGATCCTGGAGAGCGACCTGTCGCGGCTGGCGCTCGACCTCGCCCGCTGGGGCGCGCGGGAGGCCTCGGACCTGGCCTTTCTCGACCCGCCGCCGGCCTCGGCCATGGCCGAGGCGCGGGCGCTGCTGCGCCGCCTGGGCGCGCTGGATGCGGCCGGCGGCCTGACCGCGCAGGGCCGTTCGATCGCCGAGCTGCCGCTGCCGCCCCGGCTGGCGCACATGGTGCTGGAGGGCGCGCGGGCCGGCGCGGCCGAACGTGCGGCGCGGCTGGCGGTGCTGATGGGCGAGCCGGGGCTGGGGGGAGGTGACGTCGACCTGCGCGAGCGCCTGCGCCGGCTGGAGCGCGAGGAGGGGCAAAGGGCCCGCGACGCCCGCGCCCTGGCCGGCCGCTGGGCCCGCGCCGCCGGCGACGGGACGGGCGCCGCCGGCCTCGCCGACGCGGGGCTGCTGCTCGCCGCCGCCTATCCCGAGCGGATCGCCCGCGCTCGCGGGGCGGCGGGCGAATATCGCCTGGCGAGCGGGCGCGGGGCCTGGCTCGAGCCGACCGACGCCCTAGCGCGCGAGCCCTGGCTGGCGGTGGGCGAGCTGGGCGGCGGCGAGGCCCGCGACCGCATCCTCTCGGCCATTCCGCTCGACGAGGCGCGGCTGCTTGAGGCCTTCGCCGGGCAGATCGAGACTTCGGACGAGGTGCAAGCCGACGCGGCTGGCCGGGTCTCGGCCAAGCGCGTGCGGCGGCTCGGCCGCATCGTCATCGACGAGCGCCGGATCGAGCGGCCGGCGCCGGCGCTGATCGAGCGGGCGCTGCTGGCCCAGGCCCGCGAGCAGGGGATCGCCAGCCTGCCCTGGGGCGAGGCCGCGGCGCGGCTGCGCGCGCGGATCGCCTTCATGCGGGCGCTGGAGCACGGGGCCTGGCCGGACCTGTCGGACGCCGCGCTGGCCGCTGGCGCCGAGACCTGGCTCGCGCCGCTGCTGGCCGGCCGCGCCAGCCTGGGCCAGCTCGCCGCCGGCGAGCTCGACGCCGCCCTGCGCGCCCTGATCCCCTGGGATCTGCAACGCCGGCTGGACGCCGAGGCGCCCGACGCCTGGACCGCGCCCACCGGCACGCGCTGCCTGATCGACTACGCCGCCGAGGGCGGGCCTAGGATCGAGGTTCGGGTGCAGGAGCTGTTCGGGCTCGGCGTCCATCCGGCCGTCGCCGGCGGCAGGGTTCCGCTGACCCTCTCGCTGCTGTCGCCCGCGCGCCGGCCGATCCAGACCACCCGCGACCTGCCCGGCTTCTGGCGCGGCTCCTGGGCCGAGGCGCGCAAAGAGATGCGCGGCCGCTATCCCAAACACCCCTGGCCGGAAGACCCCCTGACCGCCCCCCCGACCACGCGCGCCAAGCCGAGGGGGTAGGGCGAAATTGAATGGGCTGGACGCCAAACCCCTCTCCCCTCCGGGAGAGGGATTTCGCGGCGCGCGCCTTTCGAGTTGGGCGCATCCCCCCTAGGCATTCGCCGGGACGAGCGGTGGAGGGAGGTGGCCCGCCGCCCCAGGGCTGGACGCGGCCGGGTTTAGTTGGAACAAGATCACCGGCCGGCCCGCCCATGCTCCAGGAGTCGAACGCGCCCGATGCCCGCTGACCAGGCCGTCCCGTCCGGGGGATTTCTGGCGCCCTGTCGGGTGCTGGACCTGACCGACCATCGCGGGGCGCTGGCCGGCCGCATGTTCGCCCAGCTCGGCGCCGAGGTGATCCAGGTCGAGCCGCCCGGGGGCTCGCCCGCCCGTCGCCAGCCGCCGTTCGCGCCGGATTGGCCAGAGGGCGAGAATTCGCTGTACTGGGCCGCCTACGCCGCCGGCAAGCGCTCGATCGTCTGCGACCCGGCGCGCCCGGAGGGACTGGCCCTATGGCGCCGGCTGGTCGAGCGCGCCGACTTCCTGTTCGAGTCCACGCCCCCGCGCGATGGCCGGCCGGACTGGCTCGATCCCGCCGCCCTGGCCGAGGCGAACCCCCGGCTGATCCACGTCTCGATCACCCCGTTCGGCCTGGCCGGGCCCAAGCGCGACTGGGCCGACAGCGAGATCACCCTCTGGGCCGCCGGCGGGCCGCTCTTGGCCACCCGCGCGCCGGACGGCTCGCCGCTCAGGATCAGCGTGCCCCAAGCCTATCACCACGCCGCCGGCGACGCGGCCGGCGCGGCGCTGATCGCCCACTTTGCTCGCCTGACCAGCGGGCTGGGGCAGCACATCGACGTCAGCGTCCAGCAGTCGGTCGCCCAGGCGACGCTCTCGGCGGTGCTGGCCGCCGCGGTCGGCCACGCCGACTATGTGCCGAGGCCGCCCCGGCCCGGCGCGGCGCCCGCCGCCAGGACCCCGGCGGTGAGCGGTTCCGGGGCGCTGACCAGCCGCTCGAAATGGCCGGTGCGCGACGGCCTGGCCGAGATGTATCTGGCGATGGGCCCCATCGCCGGCGTTTCGAGCAACGCCCTGTTCGCCTGGATGCGGGAGGCGGGGGCGCTGGATCGGAAATTCCGCGACTGGGACTGGCTCACCCTGCAGGCGCGCATCGAGGCGGGCGAGATCACCGAGGCCGACCTGGACGAGGCCCGCGAGGCCGTCGCCGGCTTCCTGGCGACGCGCGAGAAGGCCGAGCTGATGGAGGTCGCCATCGCGCGCGGCGTGCGCGTGGCCCCGGTGGAGACCATCGCCGACCTGACCACCAGCCCGCATTTCAACGCCCGCGGCGTCTTCCAGCGCATCGAGGGCCCGTTCGGCGCCTATCTGACGCCCGGCGACTTCGCCCTTGGCGCGCCGGACGGCTTCAGGGCCCTGACGCCGGCGCCGCGGCTGGGCGAGCACACCGACGCGGTGGTTGCGGAAATTCTTACTTCCCCACACGCAGGAGCCGCCGCGTCCCGCGGGCCGAAAACAGCCAAAGGCCCGCGCCGCCCCGCGCTCGACGGCGTCAAGGTGCTCGACTTGGCCTGGGTGGTCGCCGGGCCGATGATCGGCCGGTCGATGGCCGACTATGGCGCCACGGTGGTGCGGATCGACTCCTCGCGCCGGGTCGAGACCGCGCGGCTGATGGGGCCGTTTCCGGGCGGGACGCCCGATGTGCGGCAATCGACGCTCTACGAGAACTGCAACGCCGGCAAGTTCGGCCTCACCCTCGATCTGCGGATGGCCGAAGCGCGCGAGGTGGTCCGCGACCTGGCCGCCTGGGCCGACCTGGCGGTGGAATCCTTCACCCCCGGCCAGATGGCCAAATGGGGCCTGGACTATGCAAGCCTCGCGGCCCGCAATCCCGGCCTAGTGATGGTCTCGACCGCGCTGATGGGCCAGAGCGGGCCCTATGCCGCCTATTCCGGCTACGGCAACCACGGCGCGGCCGTCGCCGGCTTCCAGAACATCGTCGGCCCGGCCGGCGGCCCGCCGGTCGGCCCGTTCGGCCCCTACACCGACTATGTCGCGCCCCGCTTCGGCCTGGCGGCGGCGCTGGCGGCGCTGGACCGTCGCCGGCGCACCGGCCGCGGCTGCTGGCTCGATGTCTCGCAGTCCGAGGCCGGGATGCAGTTCCTCGCCCCCCAGATCGCCGACTATTCGCTCACCGGCCGCATTCAGGGCTGCGCCGGCAATCGCGACGAGGCCATGGCCCCGCACGGGGTGTTCGCCGCCGCCGGCTGGGACAGCTGGATCGCCATCGCCGTGCGTGACGACGCCGAATGGGCCGCGCTGGCGCGGCTGGTCGGCGGGCAGGCGCTGGGCCGCGATCCGCGCTTCGCGACGCTTAAGGCCCGCAAGGCCAACGAGGACGCGCTCGAGGCGCTGATCGGCGCCTGGACCGCCAGCCGCGCCGCCGCCGAGATCGAGGCCGCGCTGCAGGCGCTGGGCGTGCCCGCGCATCTGGCGGCGTCCAGCGAGGACTTCATGGCCGATCCCCAGCTCAACGCGCGCGGCCATTTCGTGCGGCTGGCCCACCCCTTGATGGGCGAGGCGGTGATCGAGGCCTCCCGCTACCGGCTGAGCGAGACCCCCGCCCAATACCCCAGGGCCGCCCCGGTCTGGGGCCGCGACAACCACCATGTGCTGGCGGAGATACTGGGCTACGATATGGCGCGGATCACCGAATTGACGGCGGCCGGCGTGCTGGCGTGAGCGGCTACCCCATCGCCGCGTAGATCATGATCCCGGTCGCCACCGCCAGATTCAGGCTGTCGGCGCGGCCGCGCATCGGGATCTTGACGTTGACGTTGCAGATCGCGGCCAGCTCGGGCGGCAGGCCGGCCTGTTCGTTGCCCATCAGGATCAGGGTCGGGCGGCGGTAGTCCGCGCTCCGGTGATCGACGCTGGCGCTGAGCAGGGTTCCCACCACCGAGCCGGGCCAGGCCGCCCGCCAGGCGATGAATTCGTCCACCCCCGCCTTGAACAGCGGGACCGCGAAGATCGAGCCCATGGTCGCGCGCACCGCCTCGACCGAATAGGGATCGCAGCAGTCGCCGACCAGGATCACCCCGCCGCAGCCGGCCGCGTCGGCGGTGCGCACGATGGTGCCGAGGTTGCCCGGATCGCGCACCGCCTGCAGCGCCACCCAGCAATCGGCCGAACCGGGATCGAGCGCGGCCAGCTCGCCGAAGCGCTGGGGAAACACCGCCACCACCATCTGCGGGTTCTCGCGCCGGGAGACCTTCTCCAGGATATCATGGGTGACCTCGATCACCTCGCCGCCGGCCTTGGCGGTCGCCTCGGCCGCCCGCCGCAGGAAGGGCAGGGCGCGCGCCTCGGGGCCGTAGAGCAGGATGGTCGGGGTGTGGCCGGCCTCCAGCGCCTCGCCGATCAGCTTCAGCCCCTCGGCCAGGAACAGGCCGGTCTCCTGGCGGACTTTACGCTGGTGCAGCGCCCGCACCGCCTTGACCGTCGGATTGGTCAGGGAGGTGACCAGGCGCGCGTTCATCTCACGCGCTCCAGCGGGCGAAGAACGACAGGCCGACGCCGCGCTCGCCGGCCTCCTCCATCAGCGCCAGCTCGCCCCAGTCGATCCGCCCGCCGCGGCCGGCCATCGCCTCGGCCAGCAGGCAGCCCAGCGACAGGCCCGAGATGCGCTCGGCATAGGCGTTGAGCAGCAGAAACCGCGCGCCTTCGGACAACAGCTCGACGCACAGGCGCAACAGTTCGGGCAGGTCGTCGAACAGCCGCCAGACCTCGCCGGCCGGCCCGCGGCCGTATTTCGGCGGATCGAGGATGATCGCCTCGTAGCGCGAGCCCCGGCGCGCCTCGCGTTGGACGTAGCGGCGCGCGTCCTCGCAGATCCAGCGGATCGGCCGGTCCGCCAGGCCGGACAGCTCGGCGTTCTCGCGCGCCCAGCCGATCGCCTTCTTCGAGGCGTCGACGTGGGTCACCGCCGCCCCGGCCGCCGCGCAGACCAGGCTGGCCACGCCGGTGTAGCCGAACAGGTTCAGCACCCGCGCCGGTTCGGGCGCCGCGCGCAGCGTCTCGTCCAGCCAAGCCCAGTTGGCCGCCTGCTCGGGAAAGCAGGCCAGGTGGCGAAAGGCGGTGAACCGGCCGTTGAAGCGAACCCCCCGCCAAGCCAGCGGCCAGGCCTCCTTCGGCTGGCCGGAAAACCGCCAGCGGCCCTCGTCCTCCTCGCCGGCCGGATCGAAGGCGGCGTCCGCCGCCTCCCACGCCACAGGGTCCAGGCGCGGCGCCCACAGGCACTGCGGTTCGGGCCGCACCACGCGGTAGGGGCCGTAGCGCTCCAGCTTGCGCCCCGCGCCGCTGTCCAGCATCGCATAGTCGGCCCAGGCCCCGGTGCGCATGACCAGCGGGGCGGGCGCGAGCATGGGTTTCGCGGCCGGTTTCATCGTTCCGGCTTACGCGGGAATGGGCGGAGCCGTCCAGCCTCGGGGCCCGGCCGGTCGAGATGGACGTATGCGGACGAGCGCTTGCGGCTGGGCGGCGATTCTCGTTAGGTAGCCCGGCGAGTGTGTCGGGGAGCGTGCGTGACCATCACCTTGAACAAGCCGGTCAAATCCGCCCGCAAGGCCAAGGGAGACGGCCATCTGCGCCGGGCCGAGATCCTGCAGGCGGCCGAGCGGATTTTCGTGCGCGACGGCTATCAGGGCGCGACCATCCGCAAGATCGCCGACGAGGTGGGCGTCTCCTCGACCGCGCTCTACATGCATTTTCGCGACAAGGACGACATCCTGCTGGAGATCTGCGCCGGCGCGGTGGGCGTGCTGTTGGCGCAGAACACCGAGATCGCCGGCCGGGCGATCGACCCGGTGACGCGGGTGCGGCTGATGCTGGACGCCTATATGCGCTTCGGCCTGACCAATCCGAACACCTACTGGCTGGCCTTCTGCTATTCGGTGGACGAGATTTCGGCCTCCGAGCACGCCGTCGCGACGGATCTGCGCGAGCGCTGCTACCAGCGGTTCAGGAGCGCCATCGCCGACATCGCCGAGGCCGGCCGGCTGCGCGGCGAGGTCGATCTCGCCGCCCAGGTGCTGTGGGCCGCCTGCCATGGGCTGATCGCCTTGCGCATCGGCCGTCCGAACGTCGAATGGGCGCCGGACGAGACGCTGATCTCCGCGATGCTGGACAGCCTGTTCCAGGGCCAAGTCGTCGGCTGATCCCATGGCCAGCGCTAGCCTCGTCGGCGCCTTGGCGCTGCTTCTGGCCAGCGCCGCATCCGGCGCGTCGGCCAGCCCGCGGGTGATGTCGCTCGACCAGTGCGCCGACCAGTACGTGCTGGCCCTGGCCCCGCGATCGTCGATCGTCGGGCTCTCGCCGCGCGCCGGCGCCCGCGACTCCTTCCTGCGAACCGAAAGCCTCGGCCTGCCCCGGCGGCGGGCCTCCGGCGAGGCGATCCTTGCGGCCGCGCCTCAGGTGGTGGTGCGCTACTGGGGCGGCGAGCCGAGGCTGGCCGATCTGCTCGCCCGGCGCCGGATCGCGCTGGTCAAGATCGACGAGGCCAGCGATTTCGCCGGCGTGCGGGCCAATATCCGGCGCGTGGCGGCGGCGCTGGGCCAATCGGGGAAGGGCGAGGCGCTGATCGCGCGGATGGACGCCGAACTGGCCGCGGCGAGGGGCGCCTGGGGCGGGCGCGGCGCGCTCTATCTGACGCCGAGCGGCTTCACCGCCGGGCGCGGCACCCTGATCGCGGCGATGCTGGCGGGCGCCGGCCTGCGCGATGCGGCCGGCCACGACGGCTATGGGCCGGTCTCGCTGGAGCATCTGGCGATCGATCCGCCCTCGGCGCTGGTGCTGGGCTTCTTCGACGCCTTCGGGCTCGCCGAGCAGCAGTGGGGCCCCGGCCGCCACGGTTTGTTGCAAGCGATGGCGCGCCAGCGGGCGATCGCGACCCTGCCGGCCTCCGAGCTCGGCTGCCCGGCCTGGTTCGCCGCCGACGCGGTCCAGACCCTGGCCCTGGCGCGCCGACCATGAGCGCCGTGCGGTTCATCGCGCTGCTGATGCTCGGCCTCCTCGTCCTGGCCGGCCTCGCCGTCGCGTTCGGCGAGACCCCGCTCAGCATGGCGCAATATGTCCAGGCCCTGCGCGATCCGGCCTCGCCGCCGGGCGAGATCCTCTGGGCCCTGCGCGCGCCCCGGGTGGCGAGCGCCACGGTGGTCGGCGCGGCGCTGGGCCTGGCCGGGGCGGTGATGCAGGGCCTGCTCCGCAATCCCCTGGCCGAGCCGGGCGTGCTGGGCGTCTCGGCCGGCGGCGGCTTGGGCGCGGCCCTGACCATCGCGCTGGGCCTGGCGGCGGCGCCCGGCGCGATCGAGGGCGCGGCGCTGGCCGGCGCGCTGCTGGCCGGGCTGGTGGTGATCCTCGCCGCCGCGCGGTTCCGCGAGCCGGAGACGCTGATCCTGTTCGGGGTGGCGCTGTCGGCCTTCCTCGGGGCGCTGAGCGCCCTGGTGTTCAACCTCTCGCCCTCGCCGGTGGCGACCAGCGAGATCCTCTCCTGGCTGATGGGCTCGGTGGCCAACCGCGACTGGGGCGACGTCGGCCGCTCGCTCATGCCCATGGCGCTGGGCGCGGGCCTGTGCGCCTACGCCGCGCGCGGCCTTGTCATGATGACCCTGGGCGAGGAGACCGCCGCGCTCTCGGGCCTGGCGATGGGACGGATGCGGGCGGCGGCGGTGGCTGGCGCGGCGCTGCTGACCGGCGCGGCGGTGGCGATGGCGGGGGTGATCGGCTTCGTCGGCCTGGTGGCGCCGCACATGGTGCGGGCCGGCGCGCGGCACGACCCGGGCCGGGTGTTGGCGCCCTCGGCGCTGGCGGGCGCGGGGCTGCTGGTCGCCGCCGACCTCGCGGGCCGGATGCTGCCGACCGAGGTCGAGCTCAGGCTGGGGGTGGTCACCGCCCTGTTCGGCGCGCCGCTGTTCGCCCTGATCGCCGCCCGCGCGGCCCGGAGCTGGCGCGCGTGAGCGTCGCGGCGCGACTGGAGGGCGCGGTGGTGCGCCTGGCCGGCCGGCGGGTGCTGGACGGCGCCGGCCTTGCGGTCTCGCCCGGCGAGGTGCTGGGCGTCGTCGGCCCCAATGGCGCGGGCAAGACCACCCTTCTGCGGGCGCTGCTCGGCTTGGTTCCGCTCGCCGCCGGCGCCGCCGCCCTGGGCGGGCGGCCGGTTTCGCGCCTGAGCGAGGCCGAACGCGCGAATCTCGCCGCCTACCTGCCGCAGGAGCGGCGCCTCGCCTGGAGCCTGCCGGCCTGGCGCATCGCCGCCCTTGGCGCGGTGGACCGGCCGGCCCCCGCCGCCGCCTCGGTCGCGCGCGCGGCGCTGGAGCGGGTCGGTCTGGCGAGCCTGGCCGAGCGCGGGGTGCTGGAGATGTCCGGCGGCGAGCGGGGCCGGGTGCTGCTGGCCCGGCTCCTGGCCACCCGCGCGCCGCTGCTCGTCGCCGACGAGCCGACCGCGGGCCTCGATCCCGACGCCCAGCTTCTGGCGCTCGAGCTGCTGCGCG
This sequence comes from uncultured Alphaproteobacteria bacterium, assembly GCA_963706385.1. Classification (GTDB taxonomy): domain Bacteria; phylum Pseudomonadota; class Alphaproteobacteria; order Caulobacterales; family Caulobacteraceae; genus Poindextera. The sequence goes on from OY970153.1 coordinate 372,580, forward strand.
AGGAGGCGGCGGGCGGCCGGGCGGTGATCGTCACCCTGCACGACCTGACCCTGGCGGCGCGGACCTGCGACCGGCTGCTGGTGCTGAAGGGCGGCGCGCCGGCCGCCGAGGGCGCGCCGCTGGAGGCGCTGCGGCCGGAGATCCTGAACGGCGTGTTCGGCCTGGACGGCGCTCTGCATGAAACCCCGGCCGGCCTGGTGCTGGCGGCGCGGCGGTCGTCCCCGTTTTTCGGTTGCCTAGACCGGGGCGAGCCCACATCCTAGCCAGGTTGGCTCGCTCGCACTGGCGCACAAAAGCCGGGCGGATGTCCGAGGAAAGAAAAGCGCATGACCAGCCTTGCGGACGCTTCTCCCGCGACCGCCGATCCCGAACACTACGTCGACAAGAAACGGTATCTATGGATGCTGTCGATCGTCTGGCCGGCGGCGCCCATGATCGGGCTCTACCTGGTCCATCTGACGGGCTGGAGCGTCTTCTACGCGTTCACGCTGGTCGTCTGGTACGCCGTCATTCCCGCCTGCGACCTGCTGTTCGGCGGCGATCCCAACAACCCGCCGGAGAGCGCGGTCGATCGGCTGGAGGCGGATCGCTACTACCGCGTCCTGACCTACCTCACCGTGCCGATGCACTACGCCTCGCTGATCGTCTCGGCCTGGTGGGTGGCGACCCAGTCCGTTCCCTGGTGGGGGGTGGTGGCTCTGGCGCTGTCCCTGGGCGTCGTGAACGGACTGGCGCTGAACACCGGTCACGAACTGGGGCACAAGAAGGATTCCTTCGATCGCTGGATGGCGAAAATCGTTTTGGCGGTGGTCGGTTACGGCCATTTCTTCATAGAACACAACCGGGGCCACCACCGCGATGTCGCCACGCCCGAGGATCCCGCGACCTCCAGGATGGGCGAGAGCATCTACGCCTTCTCCCTCCGCGAAATCCCGGGCGCGTTCAAACGCGCCTGGGGCCTGGAGACGCTGCGGCTGGCGCGCTCGAACCGGAGCGTCTGGAGCCTGGACAACGAGATCATCCCGCCGCTGTTGCTCAGCCTCGCGCTGTACGCCGCGCTGCTGCTCGCCTTCGGGCCGCAGCCCAAGCTGCTGGTGTTCCTGCCCATCCAGATGGCCTTCGGCTGGTGGCAGCTGACCAGCGCCAACTACATCGAGCACTACGGCCTGCTGCGCCGGAAGCTGGAGAACGGGCGTTACGAGCGCGCCGAACCGCGGCATTCCTGGAACAGCAACCACATCGCCTCGAACCTGATCCTCTTTCACCTGCAGCGTCATTCCGACCACCACGCCCACCCGACGCGCAGCTATCAGTCGCTGCGGAATTTCGACGATCTGCCCGAACTGCCGAGCGGCTATCCCGGTATGTTCTTCATCGCGCTGATCCCGCCGGTCTTCCGCGCGCTCATGGACCGCCGCGTGGTGGCCTGGGCCGGCGGCGATCTCGGCAAGATCCAGATCGACCCCGCCAGCCGCCAGCGGATCGTCCGGAAATACGGGCCGGCCCGGGCCGCCGGTTAGCCTCGGCGCCGGCGGCGAAACAAAACTCCGGGAGGAAACCGGCCGATGACGCGGTTCCAATGTCCAGGCTGCCGATATGTCTACGATGAGGCCAAGGGCGAGCGCCACGAAGGCTTTCCCCCGAACACGCCGTGGGCGCGGATTCCCGAGGACTGGTCCTGCCCCGATTGCGCGGTGCGCGACAAGGCCGATTTCGTTCCGCTGACCGCGGAAGAGGACTGACCAGCCGTCACGGCTCGCGGAGTGAGCGCCCGCCGCGCTCAGCGCGGCAGCATGTCGAGCCAGAGGCGTTGCGCGTTGCGCAGGCGCCCCGGCGCCTCCCCGCCGAGATCGTCTGTGTTCGAAAACCGCAGTCCGGTCTGTTCGCCGGTCTGCCACGCGGTGCTGGACTGGTGGGCCACCGCGTCCTTCAACACGATGAGAAAGTGATCACCCGTTATCGCCTCGGGGTTCACCGTGATCCGGGCGCCGCCCGGCGAAATGTCGCGGATCGTGCAGTCGGCGCTGAAGCAGTTCTGGGGGTAGACGATCTTGCCCCTCAGAAACACCCGATGGCGAGCCGCGCCGCGCCGTTCATGCGACTGACGTGGGTGATGGTCGTTGACATGGTCAGAATGAGACATTGCGCCGCTCCGATCGGTCCGCGTCGTCCCGGTTAACGGGAGCCGATCCAAGGACAGCAAGGAGCGGGCCAATCGCCTCTGTCTGTCTGTCCGCCTAGCGCACCGCGCCCTGGACGGTGACGCCGGGGGCGATCGAGACCGGGGTCGAGGCCTGAACCATCGTGGCGTCGCCCAGGGCCTGGTAGACATAGCCGCCGCGCTTGAGGTCCGCCGCCAGGGTCAGGGACGCCGCCCCGCCATTCAGCCGCGCGCGATAGACCTCCGCCGCCTCCAGCACCCGCATGACGTAGTTGCGGGTCTCGGAGAAGGGGATGCATTCGATGAAATCGACCGGATCGACCGCGCCGCCGCGCGGATCGCCGCAATAGCCGACCCATTCCGCCGGTCGGCCGGGACCGGCGTTGTAGCCGGCGGCGGCCATCACATAGGAACCGTTGAATCCATTGATCAGGTGGCCCAGATAGACCGCGCCCAGCCGCAGGTTGTAGTCCGCGTCGTCCAGCCGGTCCGGGCCGTAGGGCGCGCCGATCCTGCGCGCCACCACCTCGGCGGTGTGGGGCATCAGCTGCATCATGCCGCGCGCGCCCGCCGGCGAGCGCACATAGGGGTCGAACCCGCTCTCCTGGCGGGTGACGCCGAACACCATCGCCGCCTCCGCCGCATCCGGCGCGGCGGGGACGTCGCGCAGCGGATAGCCGCGCTCGGGCAGCACGAGGCCGTGCTGGGCGCCCAACCGCACCACCCGCATGGCCAGGTCCTGGTCGCCTCCGGCGCGGGCCAGGTCGACCAGCATGGCGGCGTCCTCGACGCTCGGCAGGGTTTCGGCCAGGTCCAGCACGAAGGCGCGATAGAGCTCCTTGTCGCCGATCTGGCTCAGCATCCGCGCGCCGCGCACCAGTTCGCCGGCCTCGAAGCGGTCGCGCGCGGCGCCGGTCGGCACCGGATCGCGGCCGAGCGCGATCTGGCTGACGCCCGCCCGGCCGGCCGAAAGCTGGCCGTAGAAGGTGGTCGGATAGCGCGCGCCGTCGGCGTAGAAAAGCTGGGCCGCCAGCGGATCGCCCCGGGCCTCGGCCGTCCGCCCGCGCCAGTAGAGCGCCCGCGCCTGGGTGATCGGCGCGTTGCTGGCGGCCTGGACGTTGGCGAAGTGGGGCTCGGCGGCGGCCGGATCGCGCAGCTTGGAGAGCGCGATCCAGCCGGCGTAGAACTCGGCTTCGGCATAGTCGGCGCCGCTGGTCAGGCCGTGGTTGGTGGCCGCGGCATAGGCGGCCGGGTAGTCGCGGGCTCGCAGGGCCGCGTTGATCATCTGCCGGCGCAGGCCCCAGATCTTGCCGGCCGCGTCGGGATTGGGCGGCGCGGCGGGGAAGTCCGGCGCCAGCCGCAACGCCACGTCATCCAGATTGCGCGACATCAGATAGCGCGCGCTGTCGACCGCCAGGCCCGGGGCCTTGGCCAGCGCGGCGGGCAGGGCCGCGACCTTGGCGTTGGCGTCGCTGGCCTCGTCGCGCAGCGCGATCCGCGCCGCCGCCAGCGCCTGCTGGTCGGCGGGAAGCATCGGCAAGAGCTCGTTCAGCGCCGCGCCGGGTGGGTCGTAGAGCAGGGTGTCCGCGCGCTTGATATGGTCGTCCAGGCTCAGATCGGCGCCGAAGCGGCTCAGCATCCGCCGCTGGAGCTCGGCGTCGAACACCCGATCGCGCCACCAGCGCCGGATCAGCGTCTGGGCGTCCTGGACGCGGCCGACCGCCTGCTCGGCGCCCGCCAGCGCCATGGCCCCCCGCGGGGTGAGCGGGTCCGTGGCCTGGAACCAGGCGATGATCTGGTCCGGCGACAGGCCCGCGGCGTCGAGCGCCTTTTCGCTCACCATCTGGCGGCGGGTGGCGCGCGGCCAGCCGACCAGGTCCCGGCGCGCCTGATCGAGCTGGAAGAAGGAAAGCTGCTCGCCGTCGGCGTCGACCAGGGCCCACAGGGCGACCTTGCGGGCCACGGGATCGCTCATCCGGGCCATGGCGTCCTGGGCGGCGGCGGCCTGGCCGCGGCGCGCGGCGGCGATGGCCGTGGTGAGGGCGTCGAGGTCGGCCGCGCTTGGGGCGCCGCGCCGCGCCAGCGCCGCATCCTGGGCCGGCGGCGCGGCCGGCGGCCCCGACTCCAGGGTCTGGGCCAGGGCCGAACTGGCCGCGACGGCGGCCATCGTCAGATAGAGCAGACCGCGGCTGATCGACAGCGTCAAAACCCGACTCTCCGTTCGCCTTCGGACAAGCGCGGTTGCGGCGGACGCGCTCGCGGCCATATTGTCCGCCGCGACCGGGGCCGCAAGCTAGAGTGGCCTCACATCACGGCTTTTTGCGGTTTCAAATGTCCCATCCCATTCTTAAGGGTGTGTTTACCGCCCTGATCACGCCGTTTCGGGACGGCGAAATCGACGAATCCGCCTTCGTCGCCCTGGTCGAGCGGCAAATCGCCGGCGGCGTGCACGGTCTGGTGCCGGTCGGCACCACCGGCGAATCAGCGACGCTCAGCCACGGCGAGCATCGCCGCGTGGTCGAGCTGTGCGTCAGGACCGCCGGCGGACGGGTCCCGGTGATCGCCGGCGCCGGCTCCAACTCGACCGCCGAGGCGATCGAGCTGGCGCGCCACGCCAAGACGGTCGGCGCGGACGCGGCCTTGATGGTCACGCCCTACTACAACCGCCCGAGCCAGGAGGGGCTCTATCGCCACTACGCGGCGGTCAACGACGCGGTGCAGCTGCCGATCCTGGTCTACAACGTGCCCACCCGCACCAGCATCGACATCTCCAACGACACGCTGGAGCGGCTGGCCAAGCTGCCCAACATCGTCGGCGTCAAGGACGCCACCGGCGACATCGCGCGGGCCAGCCTGCAGCGGCTGACTTGCGGCGAGGACTGGGTGATGCTGTCGGGCGACGATCCGACCGCGATGGGCTACATCGCCCACGGCGGCCACGGCTGCATCTCGGTGACCTCGAACGTGGCGCCGCAGGCGTGCGCGGCGTTCTACAACGCCTGCCTGGCCGGGGATTTCGCCGCGGCCCTGTCCTGGCAGGACCGGCTGGTGCGCCTGCACAAGGCGCTGTTCCTGGACGCCTCGCCGGCGCCGACCAAGTTCGCCCTGGCCCACCTCGGCCTGTGCGGCGAGGCGGCGCGGCTGCCGATCGCGCCCTGCTCGGAGCCCGTCAAGCCCCAGATCCTGGCCGCCATGCGCGAGGCCGGCGTGGCCGAATGACCCAGAAGCTGATCGCCGAGAACCGGCGGGCGCGGTTCGACTATTTCCTGGAGCAGACCTTCGAGGCGGGCCTGATGCTGACCGGGACCGAGGTCAAGGCGTTGCGCATGGGCCGGGCCAATATCGCCGAATCCTACGCCTCGGCCGAAAACGGCGAGATCATGCTGGTCAACGCCTACATCCCCGAATACGGGCCGGCCAACCGCTTCAACCACGAGCCGCGCCGGCCGCGCAAACTGCTGCTGCATCGCAAGGAGATCGACCGGCTGACCGGGGCGATCCAGCGCGAGGGCCGCACCCTGATCCCGACCCGGCTCTACTTCAACGACAAGGGCCGCGCCAAGCTGGAACTGGCGCTCGCCAAGGGCAAGAAGCTGCACGACAAGCGCGAAGCCGAAGCCGACCGAGACTGGAAACGCGAACAGGGGAGGCTGATGCGGGAGAAGGGGTAGGGGTGGGGAACCCTTACTTCCGCTCATCCCCGCGCAGGCGTGGAGCTGGGTGTTTTTATGCAAGCGGCTGAATCAAGACAAAAAACATGGGTTGCATCGCTTACTCGGCTTCCGGCGCGCGAGGCCGCCGGCGGACCGCCAAGCCGGAGTGTGGGGCGAACGGGACGATGATCGGGTGAGGGCAAATCCTGACTCACAGCGGAAACTCGGAAGGTCAGCTTCCTGGCGCCGAGCTGGCGGTGCGTTCCGGCCGGGATTTTGCGGCTTGGTGCTGCCTCCTGAGCACGTTGTACTTGCCAGTGAGCATCGCGCAACTGATCCTTCTTGGGTGCCGGGGGACAGCTTCCGATATCGCAGGCGTTTAACCGATGGACTTGGCTCAAGAGCTGTTCGAACTAGCTGAAGCAGCGCGGCATTCCTTAGCGGAGGCGGATGCTGCTGAACTCGTCGAGCCACTCGCCAAGATCGATCGCGTAGCGCAAGACGCGAAGCTTGCCTGGTCTGGCTCCAATCTCGGCTATCACGCCGACGTCTATTACCAAGGCCTGCAGCCCCCGCCGCCTGGCGTCCATTTCAGCGCGGAGTGGGGTCTTGAGGAGCGTTGGCCGGTCCATTCGCCCGACCATGGTTGGCAGCAAATGGGTCACCAACTTATTGTCACGACGCTGTTGGCGCGCGCCCAGGTTGACGACACAAAGCCCCTCGAAGATCGGATCGAGAGGCTATGTGCGTCATTCGACCGGCTGCGCGAACGCGGCATTGGCTTGTTGACGTCTGCCGCGCGCAACAACGACGCCTTCATTCACCGTCAGCTGGGACGCGTCGAAGGTTTAACAGACGCGGATCCATCAACAATCGCTCAGTCTCTGGCCTCGACGGGCCCGGGGTGGACCCGTGACTCGCTGGCCGCGACACAGGGCACTCGGGTAGCGCCCCATCAGGAATTGCTCGGATTAGTATTGGCCCGCCAAGTCGTCGAGAACGGCTTTGTAGCGTTTGAAATGGCTGTTCGGGAGGCTGCGGTGCACCTACAGCGTGAACAGGAACCGGGTGCTAAGGGATCGGCCTCTGGACGGGTTTTTATCGGCCATGGCCGGTCGCTCGTCTGGCGGGAACTCAAGGACTTTATCCACGATAGGCTCAATCTGCCCTTTGAGGAGTTCAACCGCGTCTCGCCGGCCGGCATCGCTCACACCGCTCGACTTCAGGAGATGCTTGATGGGGCGATTTTCGCGTTCCTGGTCCTAACAGCCGAGGATGAGCAGGCTGATCAGACGATGAACCCGCGGCTAAATGTTGTGCATGAGGCGGGACTATTTCAGGGGCGCCTTGGCTTTACAAAGGCGATCATTTTGCTTGAAGAAGGTTGCGAAGAATTTTCGAACATTCATGGCCTTGGACAAATAAGATTTTCAGTCGGGAAGATTGGGTCGTGCTTCGAAGAAATTCGCCTTGTCCTTGAGCGTGAGGGCTTCCTAACATCATGATGCATCTGCGTTAGTTCTCGCAACTCAGGCCCACGCCCAGAGCGCTTTCGGTCTTCGACATCGCCGACAGCTTGGTCGGGCACTGAGGCTCAGAGTCCTCCTTGTTCAGCCCAGGAGGTAATCGGCGAATTCTTCTGAAAAATTGTACCTAGGAACGTCATTGTACCGAACGTCGTAGATTGCTCCGAAGTGTTCGCAAATCTGGAGCTTACCGAGAATCTCCGGATGATCTTCGAGGTAATAAGCGAAGTACGGTGTCGGTCCTGGATTATACATTACCTTTCTGGAAAGTACTATGAATTCCCGGGTAAACGGCTTCTCTTTAAGATCTGCTCTCATTTCGGCTATGAGGTCAGGAACCTTGCGCTCTAAAGCCAGAAAGCTACGCCCCTGCACGACTGCATAGCCGCGCAATTCAACCGCAGCCGCAGCTTCCGCGAAGGTCTTCCACTCGCGGAGAGTGGCGACACTATGGCCAGAGTCGTCCGCATCGACTAAGCGGCTGCACTGCTGGCAAAGCCAGATCCCATTTTCGAATGCGCGTCGGTCCTCGCTTGACAGGCACGCGTCGAACCGCGCTCCTCCGGGCGCGGCTGCGGTGATGTGTGCAGCGACCCCTAAATTGACGGCCGCTCCACCGGCTCCCGGTCCACTGGTTGGTTGCCGGCAGTCTGGATTTGAACACCGGGCCCCGACCCGCTTAGCCAAGAGTTGGATCGTCGCCGGAGTAAAATCATCCCTGCTCATGGGCCCGTGTTGTAGGCGACAGACGCGCTCGCGCCAAGCGACCGCTTGGTCGTCACGTCTGCCGCGCGCGTCCGTTTAGGTCCCGCTTCGGAATTACGGTGACAATGCATTTAATTGATACCGAAACCAATCCGCGTGTCCAGACCGCGCATAATTAAGTGCACTGTCGGTAATCCCGTAATCCCGTAATCCAATTCACTGAATCAAAAACAAAAAGCCTGGGTTCCCGCTTTGGCTGCTTCGCGCCTCTGCTGCGCAGTCGCGGGAATGAGCGGAATTCTATAGGTCCGCCCTCAGCCCTCCACCCCCAGCACCCAGCCTTCCTCGCGTTCCGCCGCCTCGACCACCTCCGCCGGCATCGACTTCGCCGGCCCGAACGCCGCGCCGAGCTTGCCGGCCTCGTCCAGCCGGGCGAAATGTTCGGCGGTGACGCGCACCTGGGCGTGGTCCTTGATCTCGCCGGCGGCGGGGACGGCCTTGTACAGCGAGGGATAGACTTCCGCGATCACCGCCTCGACGCCGGCCAGGTCGGCCTCGGTCAGCGGACGGAATCCGGTCTCGAACGGCCAGATCCTCACCGCCTCGCCCCGCGCCAGCTTGATCCGCCGGATAACCGGGATGCCGAGGATGGTCTGGCCGCCGACCGAGCCGTTGTAATACAGCTTCCAGATCGAGGCCGCCTTGGCCGCCACATCCGCGTGGCGGAACTCGGGCAGGTCGCCCGGCCCGTGCTCGCGGGCGCGCTTGGGCTGCAATGTGGTCAGGGCGTCCTTGGGCGGGCAGCCCCAGAACGGGAACGGCCCGCCGGTGATCCGCCGGTTGATCTCCGAGCCGACCCCGAAGCGGTTGTTGGTGTTGTCGGCCTTGTCCCTGACCATCTTGTCCAGGAAATCCCAGGCCGCGCGCCAGGGCGCCTCGCCCGGCAGCTTCAGGGCCGCGGCGAAGCCGCGCGGAAAACCCAGCGCGAAGTCGAAGCCGACCAGCGCCCGCTCGCCGCGCTTCTTCAGATCGTCCAGCACCGCCGCCAGCTTCTTTTCCGCCTCGGCGCGGGTCGCCGGATTGAACGCCTCGAACGCCAGGCGGAAGCGCACGTCGCGCTTGAGCACGCCGATCCAGACCGAATCCGCCCCGGTGTTCGGCTTGGAGGCCGCGCTCCAGTCGACGATCACATAGGCGTTGAATAGGCGGGCCACGAGCTTGCTCCGGCGGCGGGACAGGCGTTTCTAGCCGCTCGCGAGGCGGCGGCCAACGCCGATCGCTTGTGAGTTGCGGGAAACGCTCAGTCGGCCACGCCCAGCCGGATCAGCAGCGGCAGGCGCCGGGCCTCGAACGCGCGCGCCAGGCGGATCAGCTCGGCGCGGGTCTCGGCCGCGGAGTCCAGCGGCCGGCCGTCCTTGAGCACCGCCAGGCCCTGCTCGGCGAACACCGCGTCGACCTCGCCGGCCCAGGCCTCGGGCCCGCCGCCCGAGCCGGCCCGGGCGGCGAGCAACAACTGCTCCAGGCGCGGAACCCGCACGCCGGCGCCGATCACGGGGGAGGCGAGGAAGCGCACCTCGCCGCTGGTCCGCGCCCGCTCGGCCAGATGCGCGTTCAGCCGCCGGCAGGCGGGACGGGCGGCCGCGCTGGCGTCGTCCGACTGCGCCGGATGGGCGCGGCCCGAGCCGACCAGCACGGTGATCGCATCCAGCACCAGCCCCGGCGGCAGGCGCGCGACGGCCGCATCAGTGAACAGCTCGGCGATGCTCCTGGGCCCGCCGTCGCCCGCGGCCAGGGCCTGGACGATCGGGGCGTAGAGCGCCTCGGTCAGCGCCACCTCCTCGCCCTCGCCGGCGACGTCATAGGCCACGGCGGCCGGGTCGAGCGTCAGGGCGATGCGCTGGCGGGCCAGCCGCTCGCCGCGGTCCTGGGCCGACAGCCGCCTGGCTCCGCGCATGAAGAGATCGCGCCTAAAGCTTTGATAGACCAGAAAATCGCGCACGCTCTCGCGCTGGATCGGATCGGCCAGGCCGGCCAGCAGCGCGGTCTGCTCGGGCGTCAGGTTCAGCTCGTCGAGCTGGTCCAACAGGCTGGCGCTCGCCGCGAAGTCGAGGCCGGCCCGATCGAAGGCCGCGGCGACCTCGGAGAAGTACATTGGCGTCCAGGTCGGGTTGAAATGGTCGTGCGCCAGATGGTCGCGGCCGAGCTTGGCGATGGCGTCCAGCCGCGGCTTGGCGCCCGGGTTGGCGGCGAAGAAGGCCGCGCCCGCCGCGTGCAGGCTCTCGGCGAAGGCGAAGGCCGCATCGATCGCTCCGGCCGCCGCCTCGCCCGCCGCGTTGTCGGTGTCGGCGGCCAGCGCCATCAGGTGGCGCAGCGGCAGGATCTCGCTCCAGCCGGGCTGGGCGTTGTAGCTGACATAGACCACCCCGCCGGGCTTCAGCCGCCGCCGGACGATGTCGAGGATGCACGCGCGCGCCTCGGCCGGGACCCAGCTCCAGATCCCGTGCAGGACGATGTAGTCGAATTCGGGCAGATCCGCCCGCGCCGCCAGCTCGGCGAAGCTCTCGCCGGTGAAGGTCGCCCGCGCCCCGGAGGCCCTGGCCCAGCCGGCGGCGCCCGCCGCATGGTCGGGGTTGAAGTCCTCGCCCCAATACTCGCCCGGGCAGGCGGCGGCGTGGATGTTGGCCGACAGACCCTGGCCGAATCCGAGTTCCAGATAGGCCATCGCCTCGCGCGCCGGCGGCTCGATGCCGGCCAGCAGCAGGGCGAAATCGATCAGCCCCGGCGAGAGTTCGCGGTAGTAGCCGAAGGTGTAGCCGACATCGGGCCGGCCGCCGGACGCTCCCGCCATCCTAGGGCGCCACCCGCTCGAAACACCTCTCCCGGAGGGAGAGGGAGGGGCCCGCGCCCATGGCGCGGGAGGGTGAGGGGTTACGGCCTCCGCCGATTTCATGCATCATCCGCGGATGCGACCCGAGGCGCGCACCGCCCGATCCCGCGCTCCGCGCCCCGTGGTCACCGACGCCGAACTCGAACTGGCGAGGCCGTAACCCCTCACCCTCCCAGGCTTCGCCTGGGCCCCTCCCTCTCCCTCCGGGAGAGGTGTTTCGCGCGGCCGGACGGTGCATTTGTCCCCCACATTCAGACGAGGAGGCGGACTGGACCGTCCGGCGCGACGGCTGTCAACCGGCGGCCGCCTCAGCCCAGCTTGACCAGCATCTTGCCGAGGTTGCCGCCGCTGAACAGTTTCAGGAAGGCGCCCGGCGCGTTCTCGATGCCCTCCTCGATGGTTTCCGCGGCCTTGATCTTGCCCTCGGCGACCCAGCCGGCGAGGTCCTTCACGAAGGCCGGCATCATGTCGAAGTGGTTGGAGACGATGTAGCCTTCCAGTCTCAGGCTCTTGCCGATCACCTGCATCATCCCGTGGATGCCCGGGCCGGCGTCGGTCGCGTTGTATCCGGAAATGCCGCCGCACAGGGCGAAACGACCGAACGGGCGGGCCGCGGTCAGGGCCGCTTCCAGATGCTCGCCGCCGACGTTGTCGAAATAGATGTCGATGCCGTCCGGGGCGGCCTGGAGCAGGGTCTTGGTCAGGTTCGACGTCGCCTTGTAGTCGATCGCATGATCGACGCCGATGTCCTTGAGGAACTTGACCTTGTCCGCGCCGCCCGCCGATCCGATCACGGTATGGCCCTTGATCTTGGCGATCTGGCAGACGATCGAGCCGACCGCCCCGGCCGCGCCGGAGACGAACACCACATCGCCTTCTTTCAGCGCGGCGATCTTGATCAGGCCGACATAGGCGGTCAGGCCCGGCATCCCGGCGGCGCCCAGGAACATCTGGGGCGGCAGGCCGTGGGTCTGAAGCTTCTGCACCGCGCCGGCCGGGGCGTTGAAGCCCTCGCGCCAGCCGAGCATGGTCGAAACCAGATCGCCCGCCTTCAGCGACGGATCGTTCGAGGCGACCACCTGGCCGATCGCGCCGCCCTGCATGGCTTCGCCGAGCCGGAACGGCGGGGTGTAGCTGCGCATGTCGTTCATCCGGCCGCGCATGTAGGGGTCGACCGACATCCACAGGTTCCTCACCTGCACCTCGCCGGGGCCGGGATCGGGCAGCTGGACGCTGGCCAGTTCGAAGTTGGCGGCGGTCGGGGCCCCGACGGGGCGGGACTTCAGGCGGATTTCGCGCGAGACGAGGCTCATGAGGCGTTTCCCTTTGGCTTCCGTGTGCGTTGCGATTGAAAATGAAACGCCTGTCTAGCCCATCTCCGCCGCGCCGTCATGAGCGATGGACAAAGCCGCCGCGCGCCACCACTTTCCGCGCGCATCTCGGAGCGCGGAGCGGTCAGTGAGTCAGAGCTTGAAGGCCGGAGTGGTCGGCGCGGGGGCCTTCGGCGGCCATCACGCGCGCAAATACGCCCAGCTCGAGGGCGTCGAACTGGTCGGGGTGTTCGACCCGGACGCCGGACGCGCCGGGACGCTGGCCGCCGATCTGGGCGCGGCGGCGTTCGACGATCTGGCCGCGCTGCTCGATCGCGTTGACGTGGTCACCATCGCCTCGCCGGCCGTCGTCCATGCCGAGGCGGCGCTGGCGGCGCTCACCGCCGGCAAGTCGGTCTATGTGGAAAAGCCGCTGGCCACGAACCTTGAGGACGCCGACAAACTGGTCTCGCTCGCCGCCAGGAAGGGCCTGGTGCTGGCCTGCGGCCACCAGGAGCGGGTGGTTTCCAAGGCCATGGGCCTGTTGGACCTGCCCGAGGCGCCGCTGCTCTTGGAATCCATCCGCCTGCAGACCTGGGGGCCGCGCAACACCGACGTCTCCTGCGTGCTCGACCTGATGATCCACGACATCGACCTGGCGCTGGCGATGAGCGCGGCCGAGCCGCTGGCGGTCGAGGCGGACGCGCGGATCACCCACGGCCCTTATCTCGACGAGGCGAGCGCCGAGATCACCCTGGCCGATGGCGCCGGCCTGAAGCTGCGCGCCAGCCGCATCGCCCCGGCGCGCGAGCGGCGGATGCGCATCGTGCTGCCGTCCGGCGAGGTCGAGGTGGATTTCATCGCCCGCACCTTCGTCAATACGACGCCGTTCGCGCTGAACCCCGATTTCGCCGACACCCCCGCCGGGCGCGATCCCCTGGGCGCCAGCGTCGCGGCCTTCCTCGCCGCCGTGCGCGGCGAGGCCGAGCGCCCCGCGGTCACCGGCGAAGAGGCGGCCCGGGCGCTGGACCTGGCGCTGGCGGTGGAGCTGGCGGCGGGGTATTGAGCGGCGGAGCCGGAAGCCGTCAGCCCTTGGCTTGAATCGAGAGCAGCTCGACGTCGAAAATCAGCGCCGCATTGGGTCCGATGCTGGCGCCCGCGCCCTTCTCGCCATAGGCCAGGTCGGCGGGGACAAACAGCCTCCACTTGGACCCGACCGGCATCTTTTGCAGCGCCTCGGTCCAGCCCTTGATCACGCCGCTCACCGGGAAGCTGCTTGGGGTTCCTCGCGCGTAGGAGCTGTCGAACTCGGTTCCGTCGATCAGTGTCCCGCGGTAGTTGCACGTCACGGTGTCGCCGAGCTTGGGCGTCGGCCCGGCGCCCGGCGTCAGGATCTGGTACTGTAGGCCGCTCGGCAGGCTCACCACGCCGGGTTTCGCGCCGTTGGCCTTCAGGAAGGCGGCGCCTTCGGTCTTGTTGGCCTGGGCGGCCTGGGCGGCCTTTTCCGCCCGCCGCGTCTGGACGTCGGTCTGAAGCTGGGTCAGCACGGCGCGGACCTGGTCGTCGCTCATCCGCGGCTGGGCGCCGGACAGCGCGTCCTTGATCCCTTGGGCCACCATCTGCGGATCGACCGCGACGGCGTCGCGCCGAAGGCTCGCGCCGAGGTTCAGGCCGATGGCGTAGCCGATCTGGGCTTGCGGCTCCTTGAGCGCGTCGGCGAGCGCGGCGGGCGCGGGCGCCTTGGCGTCTTGCGCCTCGGCGCGCGGCGTCAGCCCGACGGATACGATGGCCGCCAGGACAAGGGCAGGGACTTTCATGGGGGAAATCACTCTCGATCAGGGGGCGTCGAACACCCAATGCCCTAAGAGCTTGACCGATTTGTGAAGCGCCGCCAGCCGGCCCCCCGCTCGCGCGATCCAGGCCCGGATCGCCCCCGCCCAAGCGCCCCCAGATCGCGGTTGCGGGCGCCGGGACCCCTGCCTATAAGGGCGCTCCTCTTCGGCGGAGCGTGGCGCAGCCTGGTAGCGCACTTGACTGGGGGTCAAGGGGTCGCAGGTTCGAATCCTGTCGCTCCGACCAGAGGGGCCTCTGAAATCCCATGTAAAACTTGGGTTTTTCGGAAATTCACTGGACCGGCGGTCATCGCCGAAGTGCCCCAGGCTGCCGATCTAGGCACAGTCTGGTCACAGTCTGGAGGGGGCGATGGCTCCGACGCTGCTCGAAATATTCCCAGAGCCCGACGATCTGTTGGCCGTCGAGCCCGAAGAATTGGCCGGCGTGCTGATGGAAGTGATTCCTGGCGTGTCGCAGCACGCGGGCTTCCTGCACACCAACCTCTTTGAACAGCTCCGGCCTCTGCAAGGCCCCCGGTACCCGAACGGGCCGAAGCTAGAGCAGGTCTCGCGGGCGATCATGGAAGCGATGGCGTGGCTCGAAAGCCAGGGACTCATCGCGAGGAACCACGATCAACAATACGGGTGGTACTTCGTCACGCGGCGCGGCTCTGCGCTCAAAGCCCGGAGCGACGTAGGTGCATACAGGCAGGGGCGCGACCTGCCCGTCGATCTGCTGCGGCCGGAGCTTGCCGACAAGGTCCACCATCTGTTCCTCCGCGGTGACTACGACGTCGCTGTGTTTCAAGCCTTCAAAATGGTCGAGGTAGAGGTTCGGCGCGCGGCGAAATGCGATGCTGGCGACTTTGGCGAGCACCTGATGAGGAAGGCCTTCAACAAGGACAATGGCCCTCTCCGACTGGTCGACAGCCCGGACGGTGAGAGGAACGCGATGGCCAACCTCTTCGTTGGCGCGATGGGCTACGCCAAGAATCCGGCCAGTCATCGAGATGTAGCGCACAGCCGGCAATCTGCCGCCCGGCTCATTCTCTTCGCAGATGAGCTCTTGGAAATCATCACCTATTGCGAAGTGCTTAGTTGAGTTGGAATGTGGGGACAGCAGCAACATCCCCATCACGGGCGCGCGGGGTCGGCCCGGATCGAGCCGGCCGCTGAGCTGGGGAACAGTGTCCCCCGATGCCCGGGCGCGGGGGTCAGGGATGCGCCTCGGTATCGGTGACGCCCCAGGCCACGCGCGCCCAGGCCCTCTCGTGGACCAGATAGACCGCGGTCGTATAGACGTTGCTCGCGATCATGAAACCGACCGCGACGCGCACCCTTCCGGTGAAGAGATAGATGGTCGCGAAATCCAGGCACATGATGATGACGCGGTAGGTGAGGGCCTTCGCGATGGAGCGTTGCCGGCTGACGATCCGCGCCATTTCGTTCCTCCCCGGAAGCTCGCCGACACTATTCAGGTATGAAGGGACAGGAGCAACATCCCCATCACGGCGGCGCGGGGTCGGCCCGGATGGCTCCGCCCCCCAAACCCCGGTGTCCCGCCCGCCGCATTGGCGCTAGGCTCGCCGCCCGACCCCCACCCAGGACCCATCGTGACCGCGATCATCAGCGTAACCGGCCTGACCAAGACCTACGCCTCGGGTTTCGAGGCGCTGAAGGCCGTCGACCTGGAGATCCGCGCGGGCGAGATCTTCGCGCTGCTGGGCCCCAACGGGGCGGGCAAGACCAGCCTGATCAACATCGTCTGCGGCCTGGTCAACGCCAGCGCGGGCAGGGTGCTGGCCGACGGATGCGACGTCGTCGCCGACTATCGCGCCGCGCGCTCGGCCATCGGCCTGGTCCCCCAGGAGCTGGCCACCGACAGTTTCGAGACGGTGTGGGCCACGGTCGCCTTCAGCCGCGGCCTGTTCGGCAAGCCGCCGAACCCGGCCTATCTGGAGAAGCTGCTCAGGGACCTGTCGCTGTGGGACAAGAAGGACAGCAAGATCCTGGCCCTGTCCGGCGGCATGAAGCGGCGGGTGATGATCGCCAAGGCGCTGAGCCACGAGCCGCGCATCCTGTTCCTCGACGAACCCACCGCCGGGGTCGACGTCGAGCTTAGGCGCGACATGTGGGCCATGGTCCGCGGCCTGCGCGAGGCCGGGGTGACCATCATCCTGACCACCCACTACATCGAGGAGGCCGAGGAGATGGCCGATCGCATCGGGGTGATCGACAAGGGCCGGATCATCCTGGTGGAGGACAAGGCCGCCTTGATGGAAAAGCTGGGCGAGCGGCGGCTGACCATCCATCTGCGCTCGCCGCTGGCCGCGATCCCCGCCGCCCTGGCCGCCTGGCCGCTGGCGCTGTCCGCCGACGGGAGCGAGCTGGTCTACCGCTTCGACGCGCGCCGTGAGGGCACGGGGATCGCCGCCCTGATGCGCCAGCTCGACGCCTCGGGAGTCGACTTCAAGGACCTGCGGACCGACCAGAGCTCGCTGGAGGACATCTTCGTCAGCTTGGTGAGCGAGCGCCGATGAACCTTTACGCCGTCCGCGCCATCTACGGCTTCGAGCTGTCGCGCTGGCTGCGCACCCTCAGCCAGAGCCTCCTGGCGCCGGTGATCTCCACCTCGCTCTATTTCGTGGTGTTCGGCTCGGCGATCGGCTCGCGCATGGCCTCGATCGGCGGGGTGCGCTACGGCGCCTTCATCATTCCCGGGCTGATGATGCTGTCGGTGCTGACCGAGAGCCTGGCCAACGCCTCGTTCGGCATCTTCATGCCCAAATGGTCGGGCACGATCTACGAGCTGCTCTCCGCGCCGGTCTCCTGGATCGAGGCGCTCTTGGGCTACATCGGCGCGGCGGCGACCAAGTCGGTGATCCTGGGGGCCATCATCCTGGTCACCGCGCGCCTCTTCGTGCCGTTCCACATCCTGCACCCGCTGTTCATGGCCGGCTTTCTGGTGCTGACCGCGGTGACCTTCAGCCTGTTCGGCTTTCTGATCGGGGTCTGGTCCGACAGTTGGGAGCGGCTGCAGATCATCCCGCTGCTGGTCATCACCCCGCTGACCTTCCTGGGCGGCAGCTTCTATTCGATCGACATGCTGCCGCCGCTGTGGCGCGAGATCACCCTGTTCAACCCGGTGGTCTATCTGGTCAGCGGCTTTCGCTGGAGCTTCTACGGCGCCTCGGATGTCGGGGTGGGGATCAGCCTTGGCATGACCCTGGCGTTCATGGTCCTGTGTCTGGTCGCGGTCTGGTGGGTGTTCAGGACCGGCTACAAGCTGAAGGCCTGAGCAAGAGATCGTTGGTCGAACGCGAATGGTGAGGCGCCGATGTTTGAACTGACCGACGACCTGCGCGCCGAGTTGCAGGCCTTCGACACGCCGACGGTGTGCAATGCGCTGGAGATCTTGGCGCCCAAGCGCCGGGGCTACGGCTTCACCACCGCCCCGCTGGTCTGCGCGCGCCCGCGGCTCAAGCCCATGGTCGGCCTCGCCCGCACCGCGACCATCCGCGCCGCCCATCCCGGCGACCTCACGGGCGAGGCGGCGCGCGAGCTGTCCGACGCCTACTACGCCTATATCGACGCGGGGCCCAAACCGAGCGTCGTGGTGATCCAGGACCTCGACGAGCCACGCGGCTACGGCGCCTTCTGGGGCGAGGTGAACAGCGCCATCCATCTGGGCCTGGGCTGCGTCGGCCTGGTCACCGACGGCGGGGTGCGCGACCTGCCGGATATCGCGGAGGGCTTCCAGATGCTGGCCGGCCGGGTGATCCCCAGCCACGCCCATGTGCATGTGGTCGATTTCGCCCGGCCGGTGAGCGTGGCCGGCATGCGGGTGCGCGACGGCGATCTGATCCACGCCGACCAGCACGGCGCGGTAGTCATCCCGCACGAGGTCGCGGCCGGGGTGAAGGACGCGGCGCAACAGATCCAGCGGCGCGAGCGGGTGATCATCGAGGCCGCGCGCCAGCCGGGCTTCAACATCGACAAGCTCCGCGCCGCCCTGGGCCGCGCCGCGGAAATCCACTGACCTCGGCCCGCCGGAGGAACCAAGCCATGCGCGTACTCTGGCCCCAGCACTACTGGCCGGACGAGACGGCGGAACGCGAGGGCCTTGGCGCCGGCTTCGAGGCCGAGTTCGTCCGCCGCTTCGCCGATGTGACCGAGGCGCAATGGCGCGGCTGCGACGCCCTGGTCGGACCCTCGCCGCCGCTGGCCGTCTTGGACAAGCTCGACCGCTGCCGGATCTATGTGAAGCCGGCCGTCGGCTTCGACGACGTCGACCTGAAGGCCTGGGGCGAGCGCGGCATCCCCGTGTGCAACACCCCCGACTACGGCACCCGCGAGGTCGCCGACCACGCCATGGCGCTGATGCTGACCCTGTCCAAGGCCATCGCCCTGCACGACGAGAGCCTGCGCGCCGATCCCAGGGCCAACTGGCGCCCGGCGTTCAACCCGTTCGGCCAGCGGCTGGCGGACTGCGTCTTCGGCATCGTCGGCCTGGGCCGGATCGGCGCGGCCGTCGCCCTGCGCGCCAAGGCCTTCGACCTGGACGTGGTGTTCCACGATCCCTACCAGCCGAGCGGGATCGAATTCGCCCTGGGCGTGCGGCGGGCCGACAGCCTGGAGGAACTGCTCGGCCAGTCGGACATCGTCTCGATCCACGCCCCGCTCAATGACGAGACCCGCAACCTCATCGGCGCCTCGGCCCTGACCGCCGCCAAGCCGGGGATGATCCTGGTCAACACCGCGCGCGGCCCGATCGTCGACATCGACGCGCTGTACGACGCGATGAAAACCAATGTGGTGCTGGCCGCCGGGCTCGACGTGCTGCCCGACGAGCCGGCCAATGTCGACAAACCGCTGATCGCCGCCTGGCTCGCCGGCGAGGCCTGGCTGCGCCACCGCCTGATCATCACCCCGCATTCCGCCTTCTGCACTCCCCAGAGCATGCGCGACATCCGCGCGTTTTCCGCGCGCACCGCGGCGCGCTATTTGCGGAACGGCCGGCTGGAGAACTGCGTCAACGCGGCGTTCCTGAAAGCGCCGCGCTAGTGGCGGGGGCGGGCGGCGGGCTTCGATGATCGCCTGGGAGCTGCTCGATACGGCCGCCGTGCCGGGCGAGGGCGCGCCGCTGCGCCTGATGCGGCGGGGCGCGGAATATTCGATCATGTCGGGCGCGAGCGAGCTGATGAACAGCCGGCTCAGCGGCTCGGAACAGGCGCTCGCCACCCTGGCCTGCGACCGCGTCGCCGCGCGCCCCGCCCCGTCCGTGCTGATCGGCGGGCTCGGCATGGGGTTCACGCTCGCCGCCGCCCTGGCCGCGCTCGGTCCCACCGCGAGCATCATCGTCGCCGAGCTGGTTCCCGCCGTCGTCGCCTGGGCCGAGGGGCCATTGGCCCACATCGTCGGCGACAGCCTCGGCGATCCCCGCGTGCGCGTCCGCCAAGGCGACGTGGGCGCGCTGATCCGGTCCGGCCGGTCGGCCTATGACGCCATCCTGCTCGACGTCGACAACGGCCCCCACGGCCTCAGCCGCGCCGAGAACGACAGCCTCTACGACCTGGCCGGTCTTAGCGCCGCGCGGCGGGCGCTGCGGCCCGGCGGCGTCCTGGCGGTCTGGTCCTCGGCGCCGGACGAGGCGTTCACCCAGCGGCTGGGCCAGGCCGGCTTCGCCGTCGAGGTCTCCCGCGTCAGGGCGCGAAGCACGGGCCGCGGCGCGCGGCACGTGATCTGGCTCGCGGTCTCGCCTGGGGCGCCCGATCCGTTGTGAGCCGCCGAGGCTGGCCTTAAGCTGCCGTCTCGCCGGCATCCGCGGCGCGGCCGTGGGCGGGGGACGACGCGTTTGATGAAAGGCTATGCGATCTGCACCGAGCGGCGGTCGGGCAGCATCTTTCTTTGCCGGCTCTTGACCTCGACCGGGGTGCTGGGGCGGCCGACGGAGTATTTCGACGCCGTCACCGTGCGCAACGCGCGCGGGATCGCCGACTATCCGACCGACCCGGAGGCGCAGCTCGCCCTGATCCCGACCCTGGGGGCGAGCGCCAACGGCGTCTATGGCCTGAAGCTGTTCAGCGCCCAGTTCGACGCGGTGAAAGCCACCCGGTGGGCGCAGCGCCTGCCGTCGCTGTCGTTCGTCCATCTCGAGCGCCATGACCTGCTGGGTCAGGCCATATCCCAGGTCCGCGCCGCGCAGACCTGGCAATGGGTGTCGTCTCTGCCCGCATTGGCCGAGCCGGTCTACGATCGGGCGCTGATCGACAAGGCGCTGGCCGGTCTGCTGAACGCCCAGGCGCGGTGGCGATACTATTTCGCCCGCAACGGCCTGCCGGTCCTGAGCCTGGTCTATGAGCAGGTGATGCGCTCTCCCCAGCAGACCGCCGAGGCGGTGGGGCGGCTGATCGGCCTTGCCGAGACGCCGAAGGTGGATCTGGACCAGATCGGCGATCTGCGGATCCAGCGCGACGCGCTGAGCCAGGACTGGCGCGCGCGCTTCATCGCCGAGTTGCGCGATCTGGGCGCGTTCCGCTAGAGCGCCGCCCGCTAATGCCGGCGGCGATCATTGCGCGAAATCGAGTGACGACGGCCGCCGCTTTGATAAGCAGGGAGGATGGCGACTGACGCTCAGAGGCTCGTCCTTCGGAATTACGCGCGTCGGGTCAGGGAGACTCGCCGGGCTCACCCCGGCGTCACCGAGCCGGGCCTCGCCCCCGAATTCCATCGACTGCTCGTCGAGTTGCTGCCGACCTTGCCGGCCGCGCCCGTCCTGACCGTCGTCGCGGAGTTTGAAAATCCCGGTGTGGGCCGGCCGGACATCGCCTTCACGCGGCAAGGCGAGGTTGCGCGCGCCTTCATCGAGCTGAAATCGACGGACAAGCTCACGGACGGACGTCGTTGGCGTCTGCCGCACGACGCGCGCCAGTTCGCGCGGTTCAGCGAGTTCGCCCACTGGGCGATCTGCAATTTCCACGAGTTCCGTCTCTACGAGCGCGGCGAGGACATCGGCGCCGCCGCGCTGGTTCCCGAGGCGGCGCTCGATCCCGCGCGCGGCGACCGCGCGGCGGACCGCATCGTGGACGAACACGATCCCGATCCGTTTCTCCGAATCCTGGAACGCCTCGCGCAGGCCCAGCCGCCGTCCGCCGCCGACGCGGAGCAACTCGCCAAGCTGCTCGCCCATTCGGCGCGTCTTGTGCGCGGGATCATCCGGGACCGCCTTATAGAGCTGCGCGAAGAGGGGCGCGAAGACACGCCTCTGCAACAGGTGCGGCGGGAGTTCCGCGACGTGCTCTATTCGCACCCGGAGGCGGCGGGTTATTCGAGCGGCGACTTCGACGAACTCTTCTCCGCCGCCTTCGCTCAGACTCTCGCCTTCGGCCTCTTGCTGGTGCGCGAAGCGACTGGCCGGCCCGTCGATCGGCACGCGGCCGACCATATGCCGGACGAGCATCCGCTGATGAGGACCACGCTGCGGGTGCTCAGCATGGAGCCGGTCGCGCGCGAGATCGGCGCCGGCTTCGAGGTGATGCTGGACACGGTCAATGGCTTCGAACTCTCAATTCTGGGGGTTAGAGCCGATGGTCGCGACCCGATCCTCTATTTCTACGAGGATTTTCTCCAGACCTTCGATCCGGCGGCGCGAGAGCGGTTTGGCGTCTACTACACGCCCGTGGAGGTCGTGCGGTACATGGTCGGCGCGCTCGATCGGGCGCTTCGCGAGCGGCTGGACACGGCCGGGCTGGCCGACGAACAGGTCCACATCCTCGATCCGGCGACCGGCACCGGCACCTTCCTGCTCGGGATCGCCGATCGGCTGCGCGGCGAGGTGACCCGGCGGGACGGTCCCGGCCAGGCGCCGCTCGCGCTCCAGGGTCTGGCCCGGAGGATGTACGGCTTCGAGCTGCTGGTCGGTCCCTATGCCGTGGCCCACTACCGCCTGCACCACGCGCTCTCCAGGCGGGAAGACGGAACCAGCGAACCGATCCACCTTCCGCGTTTGGGCGTCTATCTGACCGACACCCTGGCCAGACCGGGCGCCGCCGCGCCGATGGGCGTGCTGGGTTTCGTCTCGGACGGCATCCGTGACGAGCGGCTGGAGTTGAACCGCATCAAGACCGAGCAGCCGATCCTCGCCATCATCGGCAATCCGCCGTATCGCAGGCTGGAGGTGGGCGAGAACGAGACCCTCGTCGGCCGGTGGATGGACGAACTGTGGGATGACCTGAAGAGGCCCGTGCGAGATGCGGGCGAGGGCAATCAACTCAACACCTTCCCCGAGCTGTCGGTCGCGTTCTGGCGTTGGGCGATATGGAAGCTGTTCGAGGCCGAGAACGCGCCCAGGCGCGGCGTCGTCGCCTTCATCACCAACCGCAAGTTCCTGACCGGATGGCCCTACGCGGGCCTGCGCAAGATGATGCGCGAGCGCTTTGACCGGATCGAGATCGTCGACCTGCGCGGCGACGTGCGGCGGGGCGAGCGCGCCGGCGTGGGCGCGGATCAGGGCGTGTTCAATATCCAGGTCGGAACGGCGATCACCTTGGCGATCGCGGATGGGAGCAAGGCGAAAGGCGCGCTGGCGGAAGTCAGCTACAACGATGCCTGGGCGCACGATTTAATCACACGACGATCCAAGCTCGACTGGCTTAATGATGGAGCAGTGGGAGGCTACCTCGCCGGAAACGTGGAAGTCCGGCGCGGCGCGCTCGATGATTTACGGCCGACGCCATTCTTAAACGGCGAGCTCATTTCCATCACATTCTGCTTCGATTTCAGGTCGTCAGGCATCGAAACGACGCGAGATCACCTCGCATATGGGTTAACGCGGGACGATCTTCTACAGACCATCGCGTCATTTCAAAATATGCCTGAAGAACAGGCCCGAAAGTTTTATTCTCAGACCCGAAAGGCTGATTTCGCGTTAGCGTATGGGCAGGAGATTGACGCGAACAAGATTCGGCTCTCCAGCTACAGGCCCCTCGATCGGCGCATGCTCTACAATGAGCGTGGCTTCGTTGACTGGCCGCGCCCCCAATTACAGGAGGTATGGGGGACTGAGAACATTGGATTGTTCGCCATGCCGTCCGGTACGGCGGGCGGTCCGGCTTGCTGGTGTCATTCCGCGATTCCAGACAGGCACGCCTTTCGCGGCAGTTATGGCGGTTACGCGTTTCCGCTCTACGACCGCCGTACCGGTCATGGGCCTTTTAATCTAAAGCCCGAACTCGTCGAAGCGCTCGGCGCCGCCTATGGCGCGGCGGTGACCCCGGAGGCCGTGTTCGACGTCATTCTGTGCCTGCTGTCGGCCAGTTCCTACACCACCCGGTTCGCCGAAGACCTGGAAGACGTGTTTCCGCACATTCCGTTTCCCGCCGACCGCGAGCTGTTCGACGCCGCCGCCCGCCTTGGCGCCGAAATCCGCGCCGTCGAGACCTTCGCGCGAGCGCCTGGCGAGGCTTGCCTGACCGGCATGGCGCGGGCGGAAACCGCGCCCACGGGTCCGCTCGGCGTCGTCGAGTGGCGGGACGGCGAAATTCGCCTGTGCGCCGACGGCTCTGGCCGGATCGGCGCCATCCCGCGCCCGGTCTGGGATTTCGCGGTCAGCGGCTATCGCTTGCTGCCGCGCTGGCTGGACGGGAGAAAGGGAATGGTGATCGGGCCGAACTTCATCCCCGAACTGCGCGATGTCGCCGCGCGCATCGCCGAACTGATTGACCTGTTCGCCGCCGCCGATAGCCTGCTGGCGCGGACGCTCGACAACCCCCTGAGTCGCGCCGCGCTCGGATTCAACGACGGTTAGGGACATGGCGAAGCAGGACGACCTATTCGGCTACCAGGGCGCTCCGACGCAGACCAGCCTGTTCGGTGAGGGCGAAGACCGGCTCCAGGTGCCCGCTCAGACCTTCGCGCCCGATCCCGAGACCGTCCGCCGCCGCCTGAATGCGCTGATCGAGACGGCCCGGCGCGCGGAAACCATGCCTTGGTCGGAGCGAGACGCACGCATGTGGCAAACGGTCTTTCCGAACATGGCCAATTGGCTTCCCGAGGACGAGGCCAATCAGCTTCGCTTCGCGTTCGTCCAGGAGATCGAGCGCCTGAAGGCGGCGGCCTGACCCCCCTCTGATATCGCGGTCATTCCGGCGCCTTGCCGCCCCTACCGCCCCCGGTTCATCCAGATCACCAGCGGGATCAACGGCAGGCTCCAGCCGGTTCCGGCGATCAGATAGAAGGCCAGCCGAACGAGCCACTGGTCGGGCATGCGTCCGCCGATGCTGGCGGCGACGGCGATGTAGGCCAGCATGAAGGCCACGATGATCGCCGAGCCGATCGCCTTTCTGATGCGTGCGCTCATCGCCCTCGTCCTCCACCCGCCGCCGCGCCGCGCCCGGTCCGCGATGGACCTGGCCGCCCGTCCGGTCTAACCGGTCTGGCGATACGCCGCCGATGGGGATGTTGTCACGCCCATGACGAGTTTTTCGAGATGACCCCGTTTCTGCGATCGGACCGATCGCGCCCGGTCGCCGTTTGGCTGCTGGCCGTGGCGCTCTTGGTGTTCGCCATGGTGGTGGTGGGCGGCGCCACGCGGCTGACCGGATCGGGCCTGTCGATCACCGAATGGGCGCCGGTCGCCGGCGCGCTCCCGCCGATGTCCGACGCCGCCTGGACGGCCGAGTTCCAGCGCTACCAACAGATCCCTCAATACCAACTGGTCAACCGCGGCATGAGCCTGGCCGCCTTCAAGTCGATCTACTGGTGGGAGTGGAGCCACCGGCTGATCGGCCGGCTCGTGGGCGTGGTGTTCGCCGGGCCGCTGATCGCCTTCCTGGCGCTGCGGATGATCCCCCGCCGGCTGGTCTGGCGCGTGTTTCTGCTGTTCGCGCTCGGCGGATTGCAGGGCTTCGTCGGCTGGTGGATGGTCGAGAGCGGGCTGGAGACGCGGGTCTCGGTCGCGCCCGAGCGGCTGGCGATCCACCTGGGCCTGGCCCTGGCGCTCTATTGCGCCCTGATCTGGACCGCGCTCGAGGCCTGGGCCGGATCGCGGCGCCGTGGGCCGCCGGCGCCCTGGGCCTCGGTCGCCGGCCTGATCGCTCTGCTGGTCTATCTGCAATGCCTGCTGGGCGCGCTGGTGGCCGGCAACCGGGCCGGGCTGGTCGACAACGACTGGCCGCTGATGCGCGGGCGGGTGCTGCCCGAGGACTACTGGACCGGCGATCTCGGCCGCACCCTGCTGCACGGCCAGGCGGCCGTGCAGTTCAACCATCGCCTGATGGCCTACGGCCTGCTGACGCTCGCGCTCGGGACCGCGATCGCCGCGGCGCGGGCCCGGCATGCGCCGGGGGTGGTGAGGGGACTGGCGATCGGCGTGGGCGCGTTGGTCGCCGCCCAGGCCGGCCTCGGGATCGTCACCCTGATGGCCCGCGCGCCGGTGGACTTGAGCATCGCGCACCAGGCCGCGGCGGCGATCGTGCTGGGCGTGGCGGCCACCTTCGCCTGGCGCGCGCGGCGCGGCTGAGGGCGCGGCCCACGAGATTACGGTATCATGATACCTCTGCGACAAAATCGCTTATCTAATAAGGCATTGCGGCCCAGCTTGCGGTGAATTGCGCATTGACACCGGGGGCGGGCGCCTGTACCAGCGCGGCCTCATGACGAAGGGCGGGCCCTCGCGCTTCGCCCCCTTACTGGACCTGACCCATGACGACCAAGACCACGGCGTCGCTGAAGCCGGCGGATGTCGACAAGAAATGGATCGTGATCGACGCCAAGGACGCCGTCGTCGGCCGCCTGGCGAGCTTCATCGCCATGCGCCTGCGCGGCAAACACCGCGCCGACTACACGCCCAACGTCGACTGCGGCGACCATGTGGTGGTGATCAACGCCGAACAGGTGAAGTTCACCGGCCGCAAGCTCGACCAGAAGACCTACTACTGGCACACCGGCTATCCCGGCGGCGTCAAGAGCCGCACCGCCGGCGCCCTGCTGGCCGGCCGCTATCCCGAGCGCGTGCTGATGAAGGCGGTCGAGCGGATGTTGCCCAAGGAAAGCCCGCTGGCCCGCAACCAGCTCACCCATCTGCGCCTCTACAGCGGCGCCGAGCACCCCCATCGAGGCTCAGAACCCGGAAGTCGTCGACTTCAAGGGCCTGAACGCCAAGAACGTCCGGAGCCAATAGTCCATGGCCGAAGGTCTCGAGGCTCTGCGCAGCCTGTCCTCCAATCCCGAAGTCGAGCCGGTCGTGCGCGAGCAGCAGATCGACGCCCAGGGCCGCGCCTACGCCACCGGCAAGCGCAAGAACGCCATCGCCCGCGTCTGGATCAAGCCGGGCCGCGGTACGATCACCATCAACGGCCGCGACCAGGAAACCTATTTCGCCCGGCCGGTGCTGCGCATGATGATCGCCCAGCCGCTGCAGGTCGCCGACCGCCTCGGCCAGTTCGACGTGATCGCCAGCGTCACCGGCTCGGGCCTGTCCGGCCAGGCCGGCGCGGTGCGCCACGGCCTGTCCAAGGCGCTGACCTACTACGAGCCGGGCCTGCGCGCGGTGCTGAAGCCCTATGGCTTTTTGACCCGCGACAGCCGCGTGGTCGAGCGTAAGAAATACGGCAAGGCCAAGGCCCGCCGCAGCTTCCAGTTCTCGAAGCGCTAGACGCGTTCCTTCACGCGCGTCGTCCTCATCAGGGGCGCTTCGGGCAACCGGAGCGCCCCTTTTGCCATGGGAGAGCATCATGGCCCCACGGGTCTTCATCGACGGCGAGGCGGGCACCACCGGCCTGCAAATCCACGCGCGGCTGAAGGGCCGGCGCGACCTGCAGCTGGTCTCGATCGCCCCCGAGCGCCGCAAGGACCCCGTCGCGCGGGCGGAGATGCTGAACGCCGCGGACCTGGTCATCCTCTGCCTGCCCGACGAGGCCGCGCGGCAGGCGGTGGCGCTGATCGACAATCCGGCGGTGAAGCTGATCGACGCCTCGACCGCTCATCGGGTGGCGGCCGGCTGGGTCTATGGCTTTCCCGAAAGCGAGCCCGGCCAGCGCGCGGCGATCGCCGCCGCCAGACGGGTGACCAATCCCGGCTGTTGGGCGACCGGCGCGATCGCGCTCTTGCGGCCGCTGGTGCGCGCGGGCCTGGTCCCGGCGGACTGGCCGGTGTCGATCAACGGCGTCTCCGGCTACACCGGCGGCGGCAAGGCGATGATCGCCGAGTTCGAGGACGCCGACGGTCCGACCTACACCACCGTCGCCTACCGCATCTACGCCATGGACCTGGAGCACAAGCACCTGTCGGAGATCACCGCGCGGGCCGGCCTGACGCATCCGCCGCTGTTCGCCCCGGCGGTCGGCCGCTACGCCCAGGGCATGATCGTCGAGGTCCCGCTGCCGCTGTGGGCGCTGCCGGGCCGGCCGAGCCTGGAGGCGCTGCACACGGCCTTGGCCGAAGCCTACGCCGGCGAGCGGTTCGTCGAGGTGGCTTCGCTGGAGGCGGCCGCGGGGCTGAAGACGCTCGATCCCGAAGGTTTGAACGGAACCAACGCCTTGCGGCTTTACGTCTTCGGCAATCCGCGCGAAGGCCAGGCGCGGCTGGTCGCCCTGTTGGACAACCTCGGCAAGGGGGCGTCCGGCGCGGCGGTGCAGAACCTCAACCTGATGCTGGGGCTGGACGAGAGGGAGGGCCTGGTCTGATGCGCGTCCAAGACGCCGATCCGTTCGACCCCGCCCGTCGCCGCCTGCTGCTCGGCGCCTCGGCGCTTGGCTTGGCGGGCCTGGCGCACCCGGCGCTCGGCGCGAGGCCGGAGCAGGCCTTCGCCGCCTCGTCCTGGCGCAAGCTGAGCGACGCCGACTGGAAGCGCCGTCTGCCGCCGGAAGCCTACCAGGTCCTGCGCCACGACGGCACCGAGCGGGCGTTCACCAGCCCGCTGCTGGGCGAGCACCGCAAGGGCGTCTTCGCCTGCCTCGGCTGCGGCCTGCCGCTGTTCCGCTCGCAGTGGAAGTTCGATTCCGGCACCGGCTGGCCGAGCTTCTACCGGGCGATCGAGGCCAATATCGGCCGCAAGCCGGACCATGCGCTGATCACCCCGCGCACCGAGTACCACTGCGCCCAATGCCTGGGCCACCAGGGTCATGTGTTCGACGACGGCCCGCTCCCGACCGGCCTGCGCTATTGCGACAACGGCGTGGCGCTAACGTTCTCGCCAGACTGAGGCGGGCTCAGGATCTGACCTTCACGAAGCTTCCCGGCGCGTCCTCGATCGGCTTGAGCGGGCCCTTGGCCGGATCGCGCGCGGGGACCATCGGGCCGGACTTTTCCTTCAGCCAGGCGGCCCAGTGCGGCCACCAGGAGCCAGGGTGCTCCTCGGCTCCGGCGATCCAGGCCTCGACCGTCTCGGGCAGGGCGGGATTGGTCCAGTGCTGGTATTTGTGGGCGTCCGGGTGGTTGATCACCCCGGCGATGTGGCCCGAGCCGGCCATCATGAAGCTCACCGGCCCGCCGAACAGCTTGGCGCCCTTGTAGATCGAGCGGTACGGAGCGATGTGGTCCTCCTTCGAGGACTGGATGTAGAGCGGGATCTCGACCTTCGACAGGTCCAGCGTTTCGCCGCCCAGGCTCAGCTCGCCCTTGGCCAGCTTGTTGTCCCGATAGAAGTCGCGCAGATAGCTCAGGTGCAGCGTCCTGGGCATTCGCGTCTGGTCCGAGTTCCAGAATAAAAGGTCGAACGGCCGCGGCTCCTTGCCCATCAGGTAGTTGTTGACGAAGAACGACCAGATCAGATCGTTGGCCCTCAGCGCGTTGAAAGTGTCGGCCATCGACTGGCCCGACAGCACGCCGCCGGACTGGTCCATCCTCTTTTCGACGTCGCTGATCCAGCTCTCGTCGGTGAACAGCAAGAGGTCGCCGGCTTCGGAGAAGTCTTGCTGGGCCGCGAAGAAGGTCGCCGAGCCGAACCGCTCGTCGCCCCGCGCCGCCATGTAGGCCAGCGCGCAGGACAACAGCGTGCCGCCGACGCAATAGCCGACGGCGTTCATCGTCTTAACCCCGCACTGGCGCATCACCGCCTCGCTGGCGGCGTAGACGCCGTCGACCATGTAGTCCTCGAAGGTCTTGGTCGCGAGGCGCGGGTCGGGGTTGACCCAGGAGGTGACGAACACCGTGAACCCCTGGGCCGTCAGCCAGCGGATCATCGAGTTTTCCGGCCGCAGGTCCAGGATGTAGTATTTGTTGATCCACGGCGGGAAGAACAGCAGCGGGATCTCGTGCGCCTGTTCGGTCGTCGGGGCGAACTGCAGAAGCTGGATCAGCTCGTTCTGGAAGATCACCTTGCCTGGGGCGGTGGCGATGTTTTCGCCGACCTTGAATGGGGTGAAGTCGGTCTGGCTGATCGACAGCCGCCCGCCGCCGCGCGCGAGGTCGGCGGCGAAGTTCTCCATCCCCTTGACCAGGCTTTCGCCGTGGGTCGCCAGGGCCTCGCGCAGCGCCGCCGGGTTTGAGACCAGAAAGTTCGAGGGCGAGAAGGCGTCGGTCAGCATCTTCATGAAGAACTCGACCCGCCGCTTGGACAGGGGATCGACGCCCTGGACCTCGCCGACCAGTTCGTTCAGCCAGCCCGAGGTCAGAAGGTAGGACTGCTTCATCGCGTCGAAGATGGGATTGGAGCTCCAGCTCGGATCGGTGAAGCGCTTGTCGCCCTTGGGCGGCTGGATCGCGTCCTGGACGTTTTCGCCGGCGGCGCGCTGGGCGGTGGTGCGCCACAGGTCCATGTAGCGGGTGAACAGGTCCGCCTGGGCGCGCATCAGCCGGTCCGGCTGGGCGGCCAGCCGGCCCATCACCTCGGTCAGGGCCGGGGCGACGTGGAACGGGTCGGGCGACAGGGCGGCGGGGCGGTCGGCGCTGCGCAGCGCCGCCTCGGCGATGGCGCCCTGGGCGGTCAGGGCGGCGCGGGCCAGGTTGACCGACAGCCGCTCCAGCATCTCGCGCTGATCGGCCCTCAGGGCGGCCAGCGAGCCAAGGCCGCTCATGAGGTCGGGGCTGGCGGGCGCTTCGGGCGTCGCTTCCCGCGCCCGCTCGGACTGATGCGCCTCGGACTGGCGCGCCTCGGCCGCGGCGCGCTTGGCCTTGCCCTTGCCCTTGGCCCTGGTCTTTCGGGCGCCGGACTTGGGCGCCGCGGCGGGTTTCTTCGACATTGCGCGGTCTCCCACGGTTGCGGCGAGCCCGGCCTCGACCGACCGGCGGCCTTTCGTTCGAAGTCGATCATCGCATAAGACCGGGCGGGATTTGAATGGCGAGCATCGTTTTCGATGGCCCTCGAACGCGGAAAATGGCGAAACGCCCTGGTCAGGGCCGGACTGCTCGCGCTGATGGCGGGCGGCGCGAGCGCCTGCGCCGAGGCCGGCAAGCTCAATCCGCTCGCCCTGGGTCGGATCGAGCCGTCCTCGCCGGTGGCGGCCGACATCGAGACGGCGCGGCGCACGCCGGGGCCCTATCCCAGCTTCTCCCGCATCCCGCCGGCTCCCACCGACGTTCGTCCAGCCAGGGCCTGGCGGGCCGCGGCCTATGACGCCTGGGGGCTGAAGCGGCGGACCGAGGCCGAGGCGGCGGCGATCCCGTTCGTCCTGACCGTCGGCGAGGCGGAAGCCTGGGCCGAAGTCGAGCGGGCCAAGATTCCGGCCGCCGAAATGGCCGCGCCGACGGCCGATGCGTCGGACCAGTCCGAAGCCTTCGCCGCGGCCGAACGCGCGCGAGCTACGCCGCCCCCGCCGCCGAAATAGCGCCGGGGGCGGAAATCAAGCTTCGCTCGCTGGAACAGCGCCGCTCCGGCGTCTATTCATGCGCCCGCCAATCGTACCGCGCGGCCCCTTGGGAGGGGCCTTTGACATGACCCACGATTTTCATCGCATCCGTCGACTGCCCCCTTACGTGTTCGAGCAGGTCAACCGCCTGAAGGCGGGCCTTCGCGCCCAGGGCGTCGACATCATCGACTTCGGCATGGGCAATCCGGACATGCCGACCCCGCGCCACATCGTCGACAAGCTGATCGAGACGGTGAAGCGGCCCAAGACCCACGGCTATTCCGCCTCCAAGGGCATCCCCGGCCTGCGCCGCGCCATGGCCGGCTATTACGAGCGCCGTTTCGGCGTGTCGCTGGATCCGGACACCGAGGTGGTGGTCACCCTCGGCTCCAAGGAGGGCTTCGCCAACCTCGCCCAGGCGCTGACCGCGCCGGGGGACGTGATCATCTGCCCGAACCCGGCCTATCCGATCCACGCCTACGGCTTCATCATGGCCGGCGGAGTGATCCGCCACGTGCCGGCCCTGACGCCGGAGGAATATCTGTCGGGCATCGGCCGGGCGGTGCGCCACTCCGCGCCGCCGCCGAGCGTGCTGATCGTCAGTTATCCGTCGAACCCCACCGCCCAATGGGTCGATCTGGAGTTCTACAAGGACGTGATCGCGCTGGCCAAGAAGCACGACATGCTGGTGCTGTCGGACGTCGCCTATTCGGAGATCTATTTCGACGACAATCCGCCGCCCTCGATCCTGCAGGTCGAGGGAGCCAAGGACATCGCCGTCGAGGTCAATTCTCTGTCCAAGACCTACGCCATGGCCGGCTGGCGGGTCGGGATGGTGGTCGGCAACGCGCGCATGTGCGCGGCCCTGGCGCGGGTCAAGTCCTACCTCGACTACGGCGCCTTCACGCCGATCCAGGTGGCCGCCGCCACCGCGCTGAACGGCCCGCAGGACTGCGTCGAGCACATCCGCGGCATCTATAAGTCGCGCCGGGACGTGCTGGTCGCCTCGATGAAGCGGGCCGGCTGGGAGATTCCCGCGCCGCCAGCCTCGATGTTCGCCTGGGCGCCGATCCCGGAGGCCTTCCGCGAGGCTGGCTCGATGCTGTTCTCCAGGCTGCTGATCGAGGAGGCCGGCGTGGCCGTGGCCCCGGGCGTCGGCTTCGGCGAATACGGCGAGGGCTATGTCCGCATCGGCCTGGTCGAGAACGAGCACCGCATCCGCCAGGCGGCGCGCAACGTGAAGCGGTTCCTGCAGCAGTCCGGCCAGATTCTCAGCCGGGCGCGCGAGGAGCTGGCGGCGGCGGAGGCTTGAGGGGGAGCATGGCCAAGACCATCTGGCGCATCGGCGTCGCCGGCCTGGGCACGGTCGGCGGGGGGCTGCTGAGCTTTCTCGCCGAGCAGCCGAACTTCGCGCCCGCGGGCGGCCGGGTCGAGGTCGTCGGGGTGTCGGCCCGCTCGCGCTCGCGCCCGAGGCCGTTCGACATCTCCAAGCTGCCCTGGTTCGACGATCCGGTGGCGCTGGCCGCCTCGCCGGAGGTCGACCTGTTCGTCGAGCTGATCGGCGGCTCGGACGGGCCGGCCAAGGCCGCGGTCGAGGCCGCGCTCAAGCTCGGCAAGCCGGTGGTCACCGCCAACAAGGCGCTGCTGGCCGAGCATGGCGCCGAACTGGCCGCCCTGGCCGAGGCGGCCGGCGTTCCGCTGCTGTTCGAGGCGGCGGTGATGGGCGGAACCCCGGCGGTGAAGATGCTGCGCGAGGCGCTGGTCGGCGAGCAGGTCATGGCGGTCAGCGGCATCCTCAACGGCACCTGCAACTACATCCTGACCGAGATGGAGGCCGGCGGACGCCCGTTCGCCGAGGTCCTGGCCGAGGCCCAGCGCCTGGGCTACGCCGAGGCCGATCCGACGATGGACGTCGGCGGGTTCGACGCGGCGCACAAGATCACCATTCTGGCCGCACTGGCCTTCGGCGCGGCTCCGAACTACGCGGCCGCCGAGGTGGAGGGAATCGGCCAGATCGAGCTGTTGGACATCAAGCTGGCCCGCGAGCTGGGCTATCGCATCCGTCTGGTGGCCTCGGCGCGGCGGGGCGAGGCGGGGGTGGCGGTGCGGGTGCATCCGGCGCTGGCGCCGCTCGGCCATCCGCTGGCCGAGACCAGCGGGCCGCTCAACGCCCTGTTCATCGAGGGTCGCCGGATCGGCCGGATCTTCCTGCAGGGACCGGGCGCGGGCGCGGGGCCCACCGCCGCGGCGGTGGCGGCCGACATCGCCGACGTGATGACCGGGGCGACCCGCCCGGTGTTCCAGGCCCCGGCCGCCTCGCTGCGGCCGCTCGCCAGCCTGGACGCCGCGCACCAGACCACCAAGGCCTATCTGCGGATCCTGGTGAAGGACGAGCCCGGCGTGATCGCCGCGGTCTCCGAGACCTTGGCCGAGATCGGGGTCTCGATCGATAGTTTCCTGCAAAAGCCGGTTCAGGATGCCGGCGGCGTGCCGATCGTGCTAACCACCCACGCGACGCGGGAGGCGGTGCTGCTGGACGTCGTCGAGCGCATCGGCGCATTGCCGCAGGTGCTTGCCCGACCCAAGATGCTGCGCGTCGCGCCGGTTTGAGGACCCACGGGTCATGATGTTCGGGCAGGAGGCCCTTCGATGAGTTCCACCGATCTGGACCGCAGTCTGGTGCTCGATGCGGTCCGCGTGACCGAGGCGGCGGCGATCGCCGCCTGGCGGCTGGCTGGCCGCGGCGACGAAAAGGCCGCCGATCAGGCCGCCGTCGACGCCATGCGCACCGCGCTGAACGAGCTGGACATCGCCGGCGAGATCGTCATCGGCGAGGGCGAGCGCGACGAGGCGCCGATGCTCTACATCGGCGAGAAGGTGGGGCGCGGGAAGGGCCCCGCGATCGACATCGCGCTCGATCCGCTGGAAGGCACCACCCTGACCGCCAAGGCGATGGCCAATGCGCTGGCGGTGATGGCCTGGGCGCCCAAGGGCACGCTGCTGAACGCGCCGGACACCTACATGGACAAGATCGCCTGCGGTCCCGGGTTCAAGGACGGGGTGATCGACTTGGACGCCCCGGCGGCCGAGAACGTCGCGGCCCTGGCCAAGGCCAAGGGGGTCAAGCCGAGCGAGATCGCCGTCTGCGTGCTCGACCGGCCGCGCCACGCCGAGATCATCGCCGGCCTGCGCGCGGTGGGCGCGCGCGTGCATCTGATCACCGACGGCGACGTGGCCGGGGTGATCCACACCGGCGAGCCGGATACCGGCATCGACCTCTACATCGGCCAGGGTGGCGCGCCGGAAGGGGTGCTGGCCTGCGCGGCGCTGAGGTGCGTCGGCGGTCAGTTCCAGGGCCGGCTGGTGTTCCGCAACAACGACGAGCGCGCCAGGGCCGAACGGCTCGGCCTGTCGGACTTCGACAAGAAATACACCCTGCATGAGATCGTCCGGGCCGACGCCATCTTCGCCGCGACCGGGGTGACCAAGGGCGCCCTGCTGGACGGCGTGCGGGTGGAGGGCGGGGTGATCAAGACCCACTCGCTAGTGATGAACTCCTCCAGCCGCACGGTGCGCGAAGTGCGGATGCAGCGGCCGGGCTGAGATGGCCGACGACGCCGGCCAAGGGGTCGATCCGGCCGCCTTTCTGGGCGTCTCCCGCTCGCTCAGCGGCCGGGCTTGGCGCCAGCGGCCGGCCGATGCGGAGCTGACCCGTCTGCACGGCCTGAAATACGGCCTGAGCGAGCCCCTGGCGCGGGCGCTGGCCGCGCGCGGCGTCGGCGTCGAGACGGCCCGCGACTACCTCGATCCGACGCTCAAGGCGCTGTTCCCCGATCCGTCCAGCTTCCTCGACATGGACCGGGCGGCGAACATCCTGGTCGATGCGCTGGACAAGGCGCGGCCGATGGCGGTGTTCGCCGATTACGACGTCGACGGCGCCTCGAGCGCGGCCCAGCTGGTCCGGTGGTTCCGCGCCATGGGCGCGGACCTGCCGATCTATGTGCCCGACCGGATGACCGAGGGCTATGGCCCGAGCCCCGCGGCCTTCCGCCGGTTGAGGGACCAGGGCGCCGAGCTGGTGGTCACCGTCGACTGCGGCGCGGCCGCCTACGACGCCATCGCCGCCGCCGCCGAGATCGGGCTCGAGGTCGTGGTCATCGACCATCACCTGATGCGCCAGGACCCGCCGCCGGCGGCCGCGGTGGTCAATCCGAACCGCCCCGGCTGCGGCTCGGGCCAGGGCGTGCTGGCCGCCGCGGGCGTGACCTTCGTGCTGTTGGCCGCGCTGAACCGCGAGGCGCGCGGCCGCGGCCTGTTCGTCCAGCGTCCGGAGCCGGATATCCTCCAGTGGCTCGACCTGGCGGCGCTCGGCGCGATCTGCGACGTGACCCAGCTTGTGGGCTTCAACCGCGCCCTGACCGCCCAGGGGCTGAAGGTGATGTCGGCCTGGGCCAATCCTGGGCTGAAGGCGCTCTTGGACGTGGCCGCCGCCAAGGGGCCGGCCACCACCTTCCACGCCGGCTTCATCCTGGGGCCGCGGATCAACGCCGGCGGGCGGATCGGCCGCTCCGATCTCGGCGCGCGGCTCTTGTCGACCGACGATCCGGCCGAGGCCGCCGCCCTGGCCGCCGAACTGGACGCGCTGAACGGCGAGCGCAAGGGCGTCGAGGCGCGGGTGCTGGACGAGGCGATCCAGGCCATCGCGCGGGCCAATCTGGATCCCGACGCGCCGGTGCTGGTGGTGGCGGGCGAGGGCTGGCATCCGGGCGTGATCGGCATCGTCGCCGGCCGGCTGCGCGAGCGCTTGCGCAAGCCGGCCCTGGTGATCGGCCTGGATCCGGTCACCGGCATAGGCAAGGGCTCGGGTCGCTCGCAGGCGGGCGTCAATCTCGGCCGCGCGGTGCAGGCGGCGTTCGAGCAGGGCCTGTTGATGGCCGGCGGCGGCCACGCCATGGCCGCGGGGCTGACCGTCCGCGGCGAGGCGGTTCCGGACCTGCGCGATTTTCTGTGCCGGAGCCTGGCCGAGGAGGGGGCGAGCGCGGCGGCGGCCGACGCCATCGAGATCGACGCCCTGGTCACCCCGGCCGGCGCGAGCCGGGCGCTGTTCGAGGATTTCCAGCGGCTGCAACCGTTCGGGCCGGGCAATCCGGAACCCAGCTTCGCCCTGGCCGACGTCAGGATCGAGCGGGCCACGTCGATGCGCGGCGGCCATCTGCGCTGCCTGTTGGCCGACGCCCATGGCGCGCGGCTCAAGGCGGTGGCCTGGCGCGCCGAGGACACCGATCTGGGCCGCGCCCTCGCCGCCGGCGGCGGGGCGCTGCATGTCGCGGGGCGACTGAAGGCCGACGACTGGAACGGCCGCGAGGGCGTTCAATTCGAGATCGAGGACGCCGCCGACCCGCGCATGTCGACCTGACCGGCGGCCGCTTTCGGCTGTCGCGCTTCAGCCCCGCCGGGCGGGCTTGCACGGTCTGGTGAAGGCGGATATATCGCGCTTCCTTCCGGCCGTGGTCCCTTCGTCTATCGGTTAGGACACCAGATTTTCAATCTGGGAAGAGGGGTTCGACTCCCCTAGGGACTGCCACCTGCTGCGGCGGAATATCGCAACTTGCGTCGCCCCATGCGTGAATCGGTGGTTGACGGTCCGATTTGGCGAGAACAGTGTTATTCTGGGTCGTTGTCCGGCGAGGTTGATGGGCGATCCAGAGGGGCCGCATGTCTAGTTACGGTTTCGAGGAAGCCAATTCTGGTGAGGAATCGGTCCGTATTCGCGGGCGTGTGAAGTGGTTCGACGCCGGCAAGGGTTATGGCTTCATCGTTCCCGACGATCCAAGCCAGACCGGCCTTCGCGATGTCCTTCTGCACATCACCAGCCTGCGCAACTGCGGCCGTGAAAGCGCCGCCGAGGGTTCGGTCATCGTCTGCGAGGTGGTCAAGCGGCCCAAGGGCTGGCAGGTCCACGAGGTGGTCGAGCTGGACGAGTCCGTCGCCCTGTCGCCCAGCGAGCGCCCCCAGCGCCCTCAGCGCCAGTTCGACCACGGCGGCGATCGTCACCACAGCGGCGGCTTTCGCGAGCGTCCGCCCCGCCGCCCGCCGGCGGCCGACGGACCCTTGGAGCGGGCCAAGGTCAAATGGTTCAACCGCACCAAGGGCTACGGCTTCGTGGTCCGCGACGGCGAACCCGGCGACATCTTCGTCCACATCGAGACCCTGCGCCGCAGCGGCCTGGAGGACCTGCAGCCGGGCGAAGACGTGATGGTGCGCTTCGCCGAGGGCCCCAAGGGCCTGGTGGTCGCGGAAATCGCCACCGACGGCACCCACTAGTAACCGCGGGAGCCACCCCTTGAGCGTAGTCAACTCGGGCCGCCGCGCGCTGCTCTCGCTCGCTCTGGCG
The DNA here is from genome assembly GCA_963706385.1 of uncultured Alphaproteobacteria bacterium. GTDB lineage: Bacteria > Pseudomonadota > Alphaproteobacteria > Caulobacterales > Caulobacteraceae > Poindextera. The sequence goes on from OY970153.1 coordinate 409,832, forward strand.
CTGTCGCTTGGCGCGCCGGCGCTGGCGAATTGTCCGCAGCCGCCGCAATCCCTGCGCACAGAGCCGCTGACTATCGCCACCCGCCACGGCGTGGCGCGCCTGACCGTCGAGATCGCCGACACCGACAAGACCCGCGAGATCGGCCTGATGTGCCGCACCCGCCTGGCCCCCGATCGCGGCATGCTGTTCGACTTCAAGCGGCCGCAAGAGGTCGCCTTCTGGATGCGCAACACCCTGATCCCGCTCGACATGGTGTTCATCGACGCGAACGGCCGGGTGGTGTCGATCGCCAGCAACGCCGCGCCGCTGGACGAGACCCCGATCGCCTCGGCCGGGGCCATCCTGGCCGTTCTGGAGATTGCCGGCGGCCGCGCCGCGACGCTGGGCGTCGCGCCGGGCGACAAGGTGCGTGAGCGCATCTTCCCGCGATGAGCCGGCAAGACGCGATCCCCGCGCCGCCCCCCGAACCGCCTGACGGCTTCGCCCTGATGACCGGGCGCGGCGAATTCTCCACCCGCAATGGCCCCTACTATGTCCGCCAGGCCGAGGTCGGGGTCGAGCAGGCGTTCTTCGCCGCCTCGCACCACTGCAACGGCATGGGCATCGTCCATGGCGGCATGCTGGCCGCCTTTCTGGACGGACTTTTGGCCCACTCGGTCGGCAAGGGCTCCGCCCGCCCGGCCGTGACCATCCAGTTGTCGATCAACTACCTGTCCATCGCGCGCGAGGGCGAGTGGGTGATCGGCGAGGCGCGCCTGACCCGCGAAACCCGGGAGGTCGCCTTCGCCGAGGCGCGGCTGCACGTGGGCGGGCGCGACGTGGTGCGCGCCACCGGCGTGTTCAAGCTGATGCACAAGCGCCCCGAACCGGGGCCAGGGTAGAGCTCCGCGTTGCGGCCGGGGCGCGGGCGTGGCAAGAACCGAGCCGCCCGACGGTGACGGGGCGTGGCGCAGCCTGGTAGCGCATCTGCTTTGGGAGCAGAGGGTCGCGTGTTCGAATCACGCCGCCCCGACCACCGCCGGCCTCAGGAGAATCCGCCGATGCTCGCCCGCATCTTCCGCCCGGCCAAGACGGCCACCCAGTCCGGCAAGGCCAAGTCCCACGACTGGGTCCTGGAATTCGAGCCGGAAAGCGCCAGATCGCCCGATCCGCTGATGGGCTGGACCCAGTCGCGCGACATGAACGGCGAGGTCCGCCTGAGTTTTGAGACTCGCGAAGCGGCGGTCGCCTACGCCCAGGCCCACGGCGTCCCTTTCCGCGTCCTGGCGCCCAAGACGGTCAAGCCGGTGCTCAAGGCCTACGCCGACAACTTCTCGGTCACCCGCAAACTACCCTGGACCCACTAGACCCCGCCGACCCCGTAGCTCAACCGGATAGAGCACCCGCCTTCTAAGCGGACGGTTGCTGGTTCGAATCCAGCCGGGGTCGCCAGGGGTCGATCCGCGATAGGGCGACATGTCCGCTCGGGCTCACCGCCCGATCTTCAGCCCCAGCTCCAGATGGTCCGCCAGGGTCGCTGCGCGCTTGGCGGTCTGTTCGCCGAGTAGCATGTCGGCCCAGCGGTCCTCGGCGCGCAGCACGATCGCCTCGCCGGCGATGTCGATGCTGGAGCGGCGCAACAGGTCCGGATTGCGGCCCGAGAGATCGCAGCCCAGCCGCATGGCGGCGCCCAGGGCGCGGGCGCGGCGCAGGCGCTCGGTCGTCAGGATGCGGCTGAGCACCAGCGGCTCCAGCACCGGGACGGCGGCGGAATGGCGCGCGAACAGGGTCACCGCCAGAAAGGCGCGTTCGGCATGGTTCATGCCCGCGATCGGCGCGCGCAGCACCTGCTCGAACAACAGGTCGGCTCTGTGGTCGGGGTGCAGGCGCGCGCCCAGGTCGGCCAGTCGGGCGGCGGCGGCCAACAGGGTGGCGTCGCGGTCCTCGAACAGGTCGGGCAGTTTGGCGAACATCGGCGTCAGCCAGGTCTCCAGCGCCGGGCCGATGGCCTCGCTGACGCCCTCCCGCGCGCCGAGCGCGGCGCAGCCTTCGATCAAGGGATCGAGCCTTCGCCGGGCCTCGGGCATGGATTCGAACAACAGGCCCTCGCGCAGGCCGAAGGCGGAGAGGGCGATCCGGCCGACGCCCAGCCGCTCGATCAGGCCTTCCAGCACCACCGCGGCGTAGGGGATGGTCTCCAGTCGGCGCTTGGAGATGCCCTCGATCCGGTCCAGCGATCCGCGCGACTGGCGGGCGATGAACCGCGCCGCGTCCAGCGCCTCGGCCGCGGCGATCTCGTACTGATGGACGATCTGCAGCGGATAGCCGGCGATGCGCATCTGCAAGAGGGCGAAGTTTCGCCAGCCGCCGCCGACGGCGTAGAGCGTCTCGCAGGCGAACGGCTCGCCGATCTCGTCCAGCGCGCGCATCACCCGGACGCGAGCGCGGGCCGGATCGAACCCCTCGGGTCCGCGCAGCGCGAAGGCGCCCAGCGGCAGGGTGACGCCCGGACCGGGCTGGCCGTTGGCCACCCGCGTCAGCTCCAGGCTCGAGCCGCCGAGATCGCCCACCACGCCATCGGCGTCCGGCGCGCCGGCCAGCACGCCCAGCGCCGAATAGCGCGCCTCGGCCTCGCCGGACAGCACCCGCACGGTCAGGCCGGTCTCGGCGGTGATCCGTCGTATGAAGGCCGGCCCGTCGACCGCCTCGCGCACGGCCGCGGTGGCCGCGGCGAACACCGACTGGGGCTTGGAGGCCTCGAGCACCGCCTTGAAGCGGCGAAGAGCGCTCAGCGTGATCTCGACCCCCTCGAGCGACAGCTTGCCGGTGCGCGCCAGATCGCGCCCGAGCCCGGCCAGCACCTTTTCGTTGAACACGGTCCAGATCGCTCGGCCTTCCAGCCGATAGACCACCAGCCGGACCGAATTCGAGCCGATGTCGATCACCGCGGCGTCGCGCGGGGTCCTATCGCTTTGCGCCGACATGTTCGAACGCGCGTGGCAGATCCTTCACCTTCTGCCCGCGCCCGGACAGGCTCGGATTGGTCATGAAGTACTGGTGGGCGGAGAACGCGGTCTTGGCCGCCCAGCCGTCGGCGCGGTGATAGCCGCCGGCGCTGTCGAGGTTCCAGCTCTGGGCCTCGTCGTTGATGTTGGCGACCATGATCTGGGAGAGCACCTGCTGGTGCACGGTGGGGTTCTCGACCGGGACCAGCGACTCAACTCGGCGGTCGAGGTTGCGCGGCATCCAGTCGGCCGAGGAGATGAACACCCGCGCGTGCGCGCTGGGCAGTTCGTGGCCGTTGGCGAAGGCGACAATGCGCGCGTGCTCCAGGAAGCGGCCGACGATGGACTTGACCCGGATGTTGTCGGAAAGTCCGTGGACGCCGGGCCTGAGACAGCAGATGCCGCGGATGACCAGCTCGATCACCACCCCGGCCTGACTGGCCCGGTAGAGGGCGTCGATCACCACCGGATCGACCAGGCTGTTGAGCTTGGCCCAGATCGCCGCGGGCTTGCCGGCCTTGGCGTTCTCCGCCTCCTGCGCGATCATCCGCAGCAGATCGGCCTTTAAGGTGACCGGCGAGAACGACAGCTTCTCCAGCCGCTCGGGCATGGCGTAGCCGGTGATGAAGTTGAACAGCTTGCCGCTATCCCGGGCCAGCGCCGGATCGCAGGTGAACAGTGACAGGTCGGTGTAGATCTTCGCCGTCTGCGGGTGGTAGTTGCCGGTGCCGAAGTGGCAGTAGGTCCTCAGCGCCTCGCCCTCGCGCCGCACCACCAGCGACAGCTTGGCGTGGGTCTTATACTCCACGAAGCCGAACACCACGTGGACGCCGGCGCGCTCCAGGTCGCGGGCCCATTTCAGATTGGCCTCCTCGTCGAACCGCGCCTTGATTTCGACCAGGGCGGTGACATTCTTGCCGTTGTCGGCGGCTTCGATCAGCGCGGCCACGATCGGGCTGTCGGATGAGGTGCGATAGAGGGTCTGCTTGATCGCCAGCACGTTGGGATCGAGCGCGGCCTGGCGGATGAACTGCACCACCACATCGAAGCTTTCAAACGGGTGGTGGACCAGGATGTCCTTCTCGCGGATGGCGGCGAAACAGTCGCCGCCGTGGTCGCGGATGCGTTCGGGAAAGCGCGGCTCGAACGGCTTGAACTTCAGGTCGGGCCGGTCGGCGGGAATCAGTTGCGACAGCTCGTCCAGGCCCAGCAGACCCTCGATCAGGACGACGTCCTGCGGCTCGGCGTGCAAGGCGCCGGCGATGAAGCCGCGCAGCTCCTCGGGCATCGCCTCTTCGATCTCGACCCGCACCACCGAGCCCAGCCGGCGCTGCTTCAGCCGCACCTCGAACTCGCGCACCAGGTCTTCGGCCTCTTCCTCGATTTCCACGTCGCTGTCGCGGATCAGGCGGATGACGCCGCTGGCCTCGACTTGGCAGCCGGGGAAAAGCTGATCGAGGAACAGCACCAGGACGCTTTCCAGCGACAGGAACCGCCGCGTCGGCCGCCAAGCCACGCCGCTGATCGGCAGCTCCCAGAACCGCTTCACCTGGGCCGGCACCGGCACCAGGGCGTAGAGCTCCCGGCCATCCTGCAGCCGCTTCATCTTCAAAACCAGGGAGAAGGCGAGATTGGGAATGAACGGAAACGGGTGGGCCGGGTCGATCGCCAGCGGGGTCAAGACCGGAAACACCTGAGTCTGGAAGACGTCGGCCAGCCAGGCCCGCTCGGCGGCGGTGACCTCGCCCGGATCGATCACCTCGAGCCCCTTGCTCTTCAGCTCGCCATGCAGCTCGCGCCAGCGCCGCTGCTGGTCGGCCATCAGGACGGCGGCCTCCTCATTGACCTTGGAAAGCTGTTCGGCCGGCGTCAGTCCGTCCTGGCTGACCACCCGCACGCCCTCGCGCACCTGACCTTTCAGGCCCGCCACGCGGACCATGTAGAATTCGTCGAGGTTGTTGGCCGAGATCGACAGGAACCGCAGCCGCTCGAGCAGGGGATGGCGTGGATTGTGGCTTTCCTCCAGCACCCGCTCGTTGAACGCCAGCCAGGACAGCTCGCGGTTGAAGTAGCGCTCCGGCGAGGCGATCAAAGTCTCGTCCAGCGCGGCGCTGGACGGCACGGACGTCAGGGTCTCGGGAATGGCGGCGGCAATCGCGGTGTCGGTCATCTCGGAGTCCGCGTCGGATCAAGCCTTGTCGCCCAGCGTTCGGCGGCCCGCAACATCTTAGTCGAAAAGCTCGCGGGTCCCGGCGTCGATTTCGAGTATCTGTCGCGCGAGCGCGCGCGAGACCGGCCGCTGCTCGGCGTCGGCGACCTCATCGAGCCGGGTGACGATATTCCGGGCGCGCGGGATCGAGCGTTCGATGCGCCGCAGCAGGTAGGGAATCAGGTCGTCGGCCGGTCTGATGTTCCGTTCAAGGAATAAGTTCGTCAGCACGCCCTCGAGAATCGCGTCGTCGGGCGGCGGCAGCTCGGCGACGGGCAGGGCGTTCAGTCGCGAGCGCAGGTCGGGCAGGGCGGTCGGCCAGCCCGACGGCGCCGTACGGGCGGTCAGCAGCAGCCCGCCACCGTCCACCCCGGCCATGTTGATCAGGTGAAACAGGCCCTCGTCCGGCGCCTCGCGGTCGGCGTCCTCGAGCAGCACCGGCTTGCCCTGAAGCTGGGCCAAGTCCAGGGCGGAGGCCGCGTCGCCGGCCCGCAGCACGCGAGCGCCGGCGCGCGCGGCCCAGGCGTGGGCCAGATGGGTCTTGCCCGATCCCTCGGGACCGATCAGCGCCAGGCATCGGCCATGCCAATTGGGCCAGGCATCGATCACGCGCACGGCCGTCTCATTCGCGGTTGAGACGATGAAGGCCTCGCGCCGGTAGGACGCCGGCCGCCGAAGCTCTAGACGGAGCTGTCGGCCCATGCGGTATGTCCAGGACAAGCGATCACGCACACCATATAGGCGCCCCGGCCAGCCGCGTCGACGGCGACGCCGATTTCCTCCCCAGCGATCCACGCGCCGTCAGGCTTAATGGCGTGGAAACCCGCACTGGCCATGATTGGGACCGGCCGGCCCCCGTCAGGCCGACCAAGGCCTTCCATCCCATGCGGCTTTCCCTATCGCCGGACCTCAGCCCCGCCCGACGCATGCTGCTCACGGCGCTCTTGGTGACCGCGGCGATCTGGGGGCTGCTGGTCTGGCAGGCGCCGGGCGTCGCCGCCAGCCTGGGCGACACCGATGACGCCATGCGCCTGGTGCTGGTGCGCGATCTGCTGCGCGGCCGCGGCTGGTACGACCAGTGGGTCGGCCGCCTACAGCCGCCGCTCGGGGTCTACATGCACTGGTCGCGGCTGCTGGACGGGGCGCTGGCCGCGGCGAACGCGGCGCTGGGGGCGGCGCTTTCGCCGGCGAGGGCCGAATTGGCGATGCGGTTCGCCTGGCCGCTGGCGTGGATCTTTCCGGTGACCCTGGGCGGTCTGGCGATCGCGCGCAACCTCGGCGGCCGCTCGGCGGTGTTCGTCTGCGCCATCCTGCTGGCGCTCGACGTGTCGATGTTCGTGCAGTTCCGACCCGGCCGGATCGACCATCACAACGTCCAGATCACCCTGACCGTGCTCGCGGCGGCCTGCGCCCTGCTCCAGGGCCCGCACCGGGCGCGCTGGGCGGCCCTGGCCGGGGCGGCCAGCGCGCTCTGCCTGGCGATCGGCATCGAGGCCTTGGCCTTCCACGCCCTGATCGGCGCCAGTTTCGGCCTGCGGCTGATGGCGGATCGCGAGGCGGCGCGGCAAGCGCGCGCCTACGGCCTGTCGCTGGCGCTCGGATGCCTGGCGGCCTACGCCTCGCAGACGCCGCCGGCGCGCTGGTTCATGCCGTTCTGCGACGCGCTCGGATCGAACCTTGTGATCACGCTGGCGGCGGCCGGCCTGGGGCTGGCGCTGACCGCGTCGCTGGCGCGGCGGCTCTCGCCGCCGGCGCGGGTTTCCGCCGTCGCCCTGGTCGGTCTGGTGGCGGTCGGGATCTATGTCGCAAGCGATCCGATCTGCCTGCGCGGGCCGTTCGGCGCGGTCGATCCCAGGGTGCGTCCGTTCTGGTTCGACCATATCCAGGAACTGGAATCCTGGCCCGCGCTGCTCAAGGACTATCGCAACGAGGCGATCCACAGCATGGCGATCGGCGCGCTGGGCGTGATCGCCGCGGCGTGGCTGATTTTCCGCGGCCGGCGCGATCCGCTCCGCGGCGAATGGCTGCTGGCCGCCTGCGTGCTGCTGGCCGTGGCCGCCCAGGCGAAGGCCTATCGGATGGAGGACTACGGCCTGTGGTTCGGCACGCCCGCGCTGGCCATAGCCATCGCCGACTTCGCCGCGCGGTTCCTGGGCGACAGGATGGTGCCGGTCGGCCTGATCGCGGTGCTGCTGTCGCCGACCACCGTGGGCGATGCGGCCATTCTGGCGCTCACCCGTCAGCCCAAGGCGGCCGTCTCGCCCGCCGACCGATGCTATGACACGGCCAGCTACGCGCCCCTGGCGCGGCTGCCGGTCGGGGTGGTGATGGCCGAGCCCGACCTCGGCCCCTTTGTTCTGGCCAACACCCCGCACTCGGCGCTCAGCGCGCCCTATCACCGGATGACCTGGGGCATATTGGCGGCGCACGACGCCCTGGCCGCGCCGGCGGCCGAGGCCGAGGGCCGGGTGCGCGCGCTGGGCGCCTCCTATATCGTGGATTGCCCGGTCCATCGTCTGATGTCGCCGGCCGGGAGCGTGGGAGACGACATTCGGCGCGGCCGTCCGCCCGTCTGGCTGGAGTCCTTGTCCGGGCCGGGACAGCCGCTTCGGATCTACCGGATGGCGCCGCCCGCGCCGGCGCAAGGAAGGCCCTGACCATGCCCAGCTGGGACCCGGCGATCTACGAACGCTACAAGCTATATCGCGACCGCCCGGCGCTCGATCTGCTGCTGCGGATTCCGGCCGACCTGGACCCGCGCCAGATCTGGGACCTCGGTTGCGGGACCGGCGAGCACGCCGCGCTGCTGGCCGCGCGGCGCCCGGCCGCCAGCGTGCGCGGCCTGGACTCCAGCCCGGAGATGCTGGCCGTGGCCCGCCGACGCGAGAGCCGGGTCGAGTGGACGCTGGGCGACGTGGCGGCCTTCGCGCCCGAGACCCCGCCCGACCTGATCTTCACCAACGCGGCGCTGCAGTGGGTCGCGGACCATCGGACGCTGTTTCCCAGGCTCGCGGGCCTGCTGGCGGACGGCGGGGTGCTGGCCTGCCAGATGCCGCGGACCTGGCCCACCGCATGGCACGCGGCGATGCGCGAGACCGCGGCCGATCCGGCCTGGGCCGACCGACTGCGGGGGATCGGCCAGATCGACCCGGTCACCGATCCCGAGACCTATTACGACTGGCTGGCGCCGGTCTGTCGTTCGGTCGACATCTGGTCGACCACCTATCTGCATGTGCTGGAGGGCGAGGACCCGGTCGTCGACTGGATGATGGGAACCGGTCTTCGGCCCTATCTGGATGCGCTGGACGAGCCGCGCCTGCGCGCCGCCTTCATCGACGCCTATCGCGACCGGGTGGCCCAGGCGGTCCCGGCGCGGGCGGACGGAACCACGCTGTTGCCGTTTCCGCGCCTGTTCATCGTGGCGCGACGATAGCCGGGGCCACCGCCTCGCGTTCGTCCAGAGCACGATGACCCAAGGCGGAATCGCCTCGGGTTTGAATCGTGCTCTAAATTCAAAGTGTAGAGCCTGATTCAGGCTTCGAAATGAAGCCATCGGGCTCTAAGCGCGGACGGCGGCGCAGGTCGATGACCGGGTGACTCAGTTTCGCCAGCGCCTGCTCGGTCGCCAGCCGGCCGGCCTCGACCGCCGGGTCGTAGGCGTCCCAGTCGCGGATATCGATGTCATCCATCCGCGGCAGCACCAGCACGTCCGAGGCCTCGCGGCTGGCGGCGATGTCGCGGGCGGTCGAGACGGTCGCCGCGCGCATCAGCAGCGAGACGATCGGCGGGCCCTTGCGCCACTGGCCAGAGAATATCCAGCGCCAGACCGTGTCCGGCCGCGCGATATCGGCGGCCACGATGCTGCGGCCGCGGGTGACGTCGATCCCGACGATCGGCCCCAGATGGGTGGAGCGCATGATGTCGGCCGGGAAGTTCTTCATCACCGCCCCGTCGACCAGCACATTGTCGCCCTGGGTCATCGGCGGCAACAGGCCGGGGATGGCGATGCTGGCTCTCAGCGCCCGGCGCAGGCCGCCGCGCTGGTGCAATTGATACGTGCCGGTGGTCAGGTTCGACGAGACGCAGAAGAACGGCAGCCAAAGGTCGGAAATCTGCTCGTCGCCGAAATGCTCCTTCAGCCGCATCCGCACCTTCTCGCCCTGGGACAGCGCGATCAGCGGAACGGCGATGTCGTCGACCGGGCTGGTTTCGACGAAGGCCTTGCGGATGCGGCGGTCGATCTCGGCATCGTCCCAGCCCATGGCCACGCCGGCGCCCACGATCGCGCCCATCGACGCGCCGCCGACGAAATCGATCGGCACTTCGGCGGCGCGTAGCGCGCGGATCGCCCCGATGTGCGCGTAGGCCCGCGCGCCGCCGCCGGACAGCACCAGGCCCACGGACATCCCGGCCAGGGTCCGCGCCAGTCGCTGCTGGTCGGCCGGGTCGTGTTCGCGCAGTTGGAACAGCCGGGCCGGCCGCACGGCGTCGACCCAGGCCTCGGAGCCCACCGGCCGCGCCCGATCCGGCGGCTGCAGCAGCACCAGGTCGACGAACCGGTGGCTCTCCAGCGCGGAATAGGCGTAGAGGTCGATCTGGATCGGCGGGGCGCGGTCGCCCCGCCCGACGCGGAACAGCCGGTCGACCTGGCGGCCGACGATGTGCTTCCAGGCGGTCTGGCCGGCCTCGGCCGCATAGAGCACGAAATCGTGCGTCTGCTCGACGTTGGAGAACCATTCGATCGGGGCGTGCTGGGTCTCCTCGCCGGCGGTGGCGACCGAATAGCCGAGCCGCTCGATCTCGGCGGCCAGCGCCTCGACCAGCTCGCGCACCTTGGCCTCGCCGGTGACGCCGATGAAGCCGAACACGCTGGGCTCGCCGATCGGGGTGCGGGTGGCGCTCTGGCGCGCGCGCAGCATCATCAGCCGGGCGAGTTCGATCATCACCGCGGAGTCGTGCTCGGCGGCCTTGAGGAACACCGCCCGCGGCATGGCCAGGATTTCGCTGTCGCGCAGGGCGACCACCGTGGCCGAGTGCCGGGTGCCGGCGATCATCGCCATCTCGCCCGCCGGCTCGCCCGGCCGGATCACGCCCAGGAACTGCGGCTCCTGACCCTCCTCGCGCCGGATCGCGCCCAGCCGGCCGGTGCGCAGGAAGAACAGCTGGTCGGCCGTTTCTCCCGTCTCGCACAGGGTCTGGCCCCCCGGCAGGGAGAACCAGGCGATCTCCCGCGCCAAAGCATCGCCGGTGAACAGCTTTGCGAGCGCGGAGTCGGCGACACTGTCGGGCAGTTGCATCGGACGGGCACTCTAGCCTGCCCGGCGAGTCGGAACGACCTTGGCGTGAAGCGCGCTTGCGGCGGCGCGCCGGGCTCGCCTAAGACTGGCGCGAGCATTTGACCCGGATCAGCCCCGCGGCCCACGCGGCGCCTTATGCTGATCCCTATTCGCGGATGTCCGGTCCGCGACCGCCGGACCAGACCGGACGAAAGGAAGCCCATGCCCAACCCGATCTCCGATCCCCTGGTCGAGACCCTCGACACCGACGCCACGAGCAATCTGGTCCGCATCGAGGCGACCGAGGCGGGGGCCGTGACAGTCTGGATCAACCGGCCGCGGCGCCGAAACGCCTTCGATTCCAGCACCATCGCCGCCCTGCACGAGGCGTTCGAGACCCTGCACGGCCAGGACGGCGTCCGCATCGTCTTCGTGCGCGGCGCGGGCGGGACGTTCAGCGCCGGGGCCGACCTCGACTGGATGCGCGAGGCCGCGATCCTGACCGAGGCCGACAACCACGCCGACGCCATGGCGCTCGCCCATATGCTGAAGATCCTGCATGACCTTCGAGCCCTGACCGTGGCCCTGGTCGAGGGGCCGGCCTTCGGCGGCGGCGCGGGCCTCGTGGCCGCCTGCGACATCGCGATCGCCACCGCCGACGCCAGGTTCGCCTTCTCGGAAGTCAGGCTCGGCCTGATCCCGGCGACCATCAGCCCCTATGTCGTGGCCGCCATCGGCCCGCGCGTCGCGCGCGCCCTGTTCGCCACGGGTCGGGTGTTCGACGCCGCCCACGCCCGGACGATCGGGCTGGTCTCGGATGTGGTCGCCGACGCCGCGGCGCTGGAGGCGGCGCGGGACAGGCTGGCGAGCGACATTCTCGCCTGCGCGCCCGGCGCGGTGGGCGAGGCCAAGCGGCTGGCGTTCGACGTCTGGGCCGCGCCGATCGACCACGCCCTGATGGAGGACACCGCACATCGCATCGCCCGCGCCCGGGTGAGCGACGAGGGGCGCGAGGGCGTCGACGCCTTCCTCGGCAAGCGCCCGCCGGCCTGGATGAACCACGACTGATCCGCTCCGCCCATGGCGCTTCACCTGATCAAGCTCTGCGTCGGCGCCGACACGCCCGAGGACCTGCGTCGCTGGCGCGCGCGCCGCGCGGCCGAGGGCCATCGCCCGATCGTCCACACCCGCCAGACGCCCAAACGGGCGGCCGAGATCGTGGATGGCGGCTCGCTGTTCTGGGTGTTCAAGGGCCAGGTGCTGATCCGCCAGCCGGTGCTGGCGATCGAGACGATCGGTGAGGGCAAGACCCGGCGCTGCGAGATCCTGCTGGGCGAGGAGATGATCCGCACCGCCCCGCAGCCGCGCCGCGCCTTCCAGGGCTGGCGTTACCTCGCGCCCAAGGACGCCCCGCCGGACCTGCCGGGCGGCGAGGCCGAAGGGACGATGCCGCAAGCCTTGGCCAGGGAGTTGCGTGAACTCGGGGCCTGGTAGGGATTTTGGCCGTCCATTCTTGGATTCGCCCGACCTTCGCCGCGCGCGGGGCTGCGACTTGTGCGCGCAGGGTCGAGATGGCGCGAGCGCAGGCGATCGGCTTGACGGACATGAACCCGCCAGCCGGACCGGCCCCGGGATCGCCAATGCGGCCCGCGAAATGAGCCCCAATGCGACTCGGCGACGATTGACGCTGAGCCGGGCGCGGGTGACACCTGTGCGAGGCTGAGTATCGGGGGCGGATTCGGTGTCGCAGGCGCGCGTCATAGTCGTGGGCAACGAAAAGGGTGGGGCGGGCAAGTCCACCATCGCCATCCATCTGGTCACCGCCTTGCTGCATGGCGGCGCCAGCGTCGCCGTGATCGACCTCGATTTTCGCCAGCAGTCGATGGGGGGCTTCTTCACCCACCGGGCCGCCTGGGCGCTTTCGGCGTCGGCGGATCTGCCGATGCCGTTGGATGTCGGCTTGCCGCCGCTGGGTCCGCTCGAGACGCGGGCGGCGCTGGCCGCGCTGGAGGCGGCGTTCGAGCGCGCGCAAGCGGCTGACTTCATCGTGGTCGACACCCCCGGCGGCGACACCGCCTTGTCGCGGACGGCCCACGGCAAGGCCGACCTGATCGTCACGCCGATGAACGACAGCTTCGTCGACTTCGAACTGCTGGGCGAGGTCGATCCGGTGACGCTGGACCTGGTGCGGCCGAGCATCTACGCCGAGACGGTGTGGGAGGCGCGCAAGGCCAAGGCGGCGGCGCGCGGCGGCTCGATCGACTGGATGGTGCTGCGAAATCGCCTGGCTAACACCGAGGCGCGCAACCGCAAGCGGCTCGAGGAGCGGATGATCGCCCTGGCGCGGCGGGTGGGCTTCCGCATCGGTCCGGGCCTGAGGGACCGGGTGATCTATCGCGAACTGTTCCCGTTCGGCCTGACCGTGGCGGACCTGTCGCCCAAGGTGCGGCCGATCCCGGTGGCGCTGAGCCACGTCGCCGCGCGCCAGGAGCTCAGGGCGCTGCTCCACGCGCTGGGCCTGGTCGAAACAACCGCCGAGGCAGCCAGGGCGGCGTCCTGATCCGATGAGCTACCTGTTGGTCGCCGGCCTGATCCTGGCCCTGGTGCTATGGGGCTCGGGCGGGCGGCGCCGACTGATGCGAGCCCGGTGGCGGATCGCCTCGGGGGCGTTGTCGATCGGGGTGCTGGCGGCCGCGGCCTTCGTCACGGTGCGCGGCGGCGGGCTGAAGGGGCTGTTGCTGGCGGTGATCGGCCTGATGCTGGCCCTGTCCGCGCGCTGGCCGCGCCCGGCGGCGACGGCGTCCTCGGACGGGGCCATGAGCCTGGAGACGGCCCGGTCCACGCTTGGCGTCGGGCCCGGGGCGAGCGCTTCCGAGATACAAGCCGCCTACGCCCGCCTCATGCGCCGCGTGCATCCCGATCACGGCGGCGCCACTGGCCTGGCGACCCAGCTCAATCTCGCGCGAGACCGGCTGCTGAAGGGTTAGGCCGCGCTACGCCGGCTTGGCCGGCTCAGCGATTCGAGGCGACGATGATGCAGGTCTGGCGATGCGCGCGCAGGGCGTGGCAGGCGTTCTTGGCTTCGGCGGCGCTGAGGCCGGCGAAGCGGGCGCGGTAGTGGCCCTTGCCGCCGGCCACGATCTCGCGATCCGCGCCCTTGAGCTGGCGCGAGAAGCGGCGGGCGATCACGGCGACATGGGTGTGGGCCTGGGCCTTGCCCTTGTAGGCGCCCACCTGGATGGTCCAGTCGCCATCCGCCCGCGCGTGGCCGCGGCCCTCGCCAATCCGTTCGGCGGCGCTTTCGGGCTGATCGGCCCTGGCCAGGACCAGCCGCGTCGGGCGTTCGGCGCGCTCGGGATGCACGGCGCCGGCGTAGGCCGGCTGTTGGGGCTCCACGCTCGGATTCGCCGCCGCGTCTCCGCCGGCGGCGCGTGCGCCCGCGGGCTCGGTGTTGGTCAGCACGATCCGGACCCCGGCCTGATCGGCCGAGCCTTCCTCGCTCGGCGGGCGCGTGATCGCGCCGATCGGCGCCGGCTCGAACAGGTTTTGCGCGAAGGTGACGTTCTGGCCGAGCGCGCGGCGGCGCAGCACCACGAAGCCGGTGTCCAACAGATCCTCGACGTGGGCGTCGCGCGCCGCCGTCGAATTGCCGCCCAGCACGACCGCGATCAGCCGGTGATCGTCGCGCACGGCGGAGGCGGCGAGGTTGAAGCCCGAGGCGTTGATGAAGCCGGTCTTCAGCCCGTCGACGCCGGCCATCCGGCCCAACAGGCCGTTGTGGTTGGTGATCGATTGGCCGCGGAAGTCGAACCGCTTGATGCTGAAATAATTATAGTACTGCGGATAGTCGCGCATCACCGCCCGCGACAGGATGGCGATGTCCCGCGCGCTGGAGACCTGGCGCGTGTCCGGCAGGCCCGAGGCGTTGACGTAGCGGGTGTTGTTCATGCCCAATTCCCGCGCGCGCAGGCTCATCAAGGCGGCGAATCGGCTCTCGCCGCCGCCGATCCGCTCGGCCAGGGCGACGGCCACGTCGTTGGCCGACTTCACCGCGACCGCGCGCATGGCGTCGTCGACGGAGATGGTCTCGCCCGGCCGCAGGCCAAGCCGGCTCGGTGCCATGCTCGCGGCGTGCGGAGAGACCACGAGCTGGTCGCTCAGCTTCAGTCGTCCCGTCGATAGCGCCTCGAAGGTCAGATAGAGCGTCATGATCTTGGTGATCGAAGCGGGGTAGCGCTGGGCGTCGGCGTTCCGCTCGTAGAGGACCTCGCCGCTCGACGCGTCCATCACGATGGCCGCGTATTTCGATTCCGTGGTGACGAAGCGGGGCTGGGCGAGGGCCTGGCCGGGGGCGCTGAATCCCACGCCGCCAATCGTGGCGGCGGTCAGGGCGACGGCGAGAACCAGGCGGCGTGTGGACTTGAACATGGCTGACGCTCGTCGAAAAAGGACCTGGCGGGCGTCGCGCCGCCACTTGCGCCTACTAACATGAGCCTTAGGCCTTTCGTCAAAGTAAACAAGTGATGACCTAACGCATCCCGGCTGTACGCAGACGGATAGTGCGTCGCACAATGGATGCGGTTATTTTTGTGCACCGCACAATTTTTCTTGACGGCCGGCCGCGAATTTGGCACGTTGACGGCCGCCCGGACCTCCCCAACCCCTCCGGCAAGGAGCCCTTCTCATGGCCGCCGCCGAAACCCTCAAAAGCCAAACCGAAAAGTATTCCGCCGCCGGCGCTCAGGCGTTCACCGAAGCGGTCGACAAGTCGCTGACCGCCCTGAACGCGCTGAATGCGCATTCCAAGTCGAACCTGGAAGCCGTCGTGGCCTCGACCACGGCCGCGACCAAGGGTGCCGAAACCCTCGGCGCCCAGGCCATCGCCTACTCCAAGAAGTCGATCGAGGACGGCATGACCGCCGCCCGTTCGCTGGGCGCCGCCCGCAGCGTGCAGGAAGTCGTCGAGCTGCAGACCAGCTTCGCCAAGTCGGCGCTCGAAGCCTATCTGGCCGAAATCAACAAGGCCTCGGAAACCGTCGCCGCCTCGTTCAAGGAAAGCCTGACCCCGCTGAACGCGCGCATGACCGCCGCGGTCGAGACGTTCCAAGCCGCGCGCTGAGCGCGGCCCGATGTTAGTAGCGTAAGCGTACCGGCCCGGGACGGCGACGTCCCGGGCCTTTTTCGTCCGGGCCGATTTGTCCATCGCAACCCGCGCGGCGATTCGCCCGGCGAATCGCGCCACCGGCCGCCAGGCCGCGCCTATCATCCGGTCGCCCAGCCCAAAATCGAGCTTCGCCCGACTGCGCGATCCGGCGGCGCGGATCGAAGTCTTGCGCGTGTCCACCCCCACGGCGCCAAGGTCTTGTGGCCGGGCGCCTGAAGCGCGCCGGCTGGGCGCCGATCGGCCGATGCGCGGTTGAATCGTCGCGGATGCCGATTGCGCCCTTCCAAACGGCGGCGTTTTCCATATCTAATCCTAGTGCGGCGCGGTTCGCCGCACGCGTCGGAGAGCGTGGTCGATGGCCGAGCGAAAGCAAGGTGATCCAGGCAAAGGCGTCGGCTCGGCCGTCGTCACCCAGACCAAGGCGAAAACGCAGAAGCCTTCGTTGTACCGCGTGCTGCTGTTGAACGACGACTACACGCCGATGGAGTTCGTCGTTTACGTTTTGGAGCGATTCTTTAACAAGTCCCGGGAGGACGCGACTAGGATCATGCTGCACGTCCACCAGCACGGTGTGGGCGTGTGCGGCGTATTCACCTACGAAGTGGCGGAGACCAAGGTGGCTCAGGTGGTCGATACGGCCAGGCGTCATCAACACCCGCTTCAGTGCACCATGGAAAAGGATTGAGAGGTCTCCCTTGCCTTCTTTCTCGCGCAACCTCGAAGAGACGCTTCACCGGGCGGTGGCGTTCGCCAATGAGCGAAAGCACGAATACGCCACGCTGGAGCACCTGCTGCTGGCCCTGATCGACGATCAGGACGCCACCGCGGTGATGAACGCCTGCGACGTCGACATGGCCGCGCTGAAGAAGAGCCTGGTCAATTACCTCGACACCGAGCTCACCTCGCTGATCGTCGAGGACGGCGAGGACGCCAAGCCCACCCAGGGGTTCCAGCGTGTGATCCAGCGCGCGGTGATCCACGTGCAGTCCTCGGGCCGCGACGACGTGACCGGGGCCAATGTGCTGGTGGCGATCTTCTCCGAGCGGGAGAGCCACGCCGCCTATTTCCTGCAGGAGCAGGAGATGACCCGCTACGATGCGGTCAACTTCATCGCCCACGGCATCGCCAAGAAGGCCGGGGCCTCGGAGCCGCGCGCGGTCAAGGGATCGAGCGAGGAGGGCGAGGAAAAGCCCCAGGTCAAGACCGGCGGCGAGGCGCTGGAAGCCTATTGCATCAACCTCAACGACAAGGCCCGCCAGGGCAAGGTCGACCCGCTGATCGGCCGCGCCAACGAGGTCGAACGCTGCATCCAGATCCTGTGCCGGCGCACCAAGAACAACCCGCTGCTGGTGGGCGATCCCGGCGTCGGCAAGACCGCGATCGCCGAGGGCCTGGCCCGCAAGATCGTCAAGCACGACGTGCCCGAGGTGCTCTCCGGCGCCACCATCTTCTCGCTCGACATGGGCGCGCTGTTGGCCGGCACCCGCTACCGCGGCGACTTCGAGGAGCGGGTCAAGCAGGTGATCAAGGAGCTGGAGACCCACCCCAACGCCATCCTGTTCATCGACGAGATCCACACCGTGATCGGCGCCGGCGCGACCAGCGGCGGGGCGATGGACGCCTCCAACCTGCTCAAGCCGGCCCTGGCCTCGGGCACGCTGCGTTGCATGGGCTCGACCACCTACAAGGAGTTCCGCCAGCACTTCGAGAAGGACCGCGCCCTGGTGCGCCGGTTCCAGAAGATCGACGTCAACGAGCCGACGGTCGCCGACACCCTGAAGATACTCAAGGGCCTGAAGACCTACTACGAGGACTTCCACAAGCTGCGCTACACCGCCGAGGCGCTGAAGGCGGCGGTCGATCTGTCGGCGCGCTACATCACCGACCGCAAGCTGCCGGACAAGGCGATCGACATCATCGACGAGGCGGGCGCCTCCCAGATGCTGCTGCCCGAATCCCGGCGCAAGAAGACCATCGGCGTCAAGGAGGTCGAGGCGGTGGTCGCCAAGATCGCCCGCATCCCGCCCAAGTCGGTCTCCAAGTCCGACACCGAGGCGCTCAAGGATCTGGAGGACGATCTGCACCGCGCGGTGTACGGCCAGGACGAGGCGATCCACCAGTTGTCCGCCGCGATGAAGATGGCCCGCGCCGGCCTGCGCGATCCGCAAAAGCCGATCGGCTGCTATCTGTTCTCGGGCCCCACCGGCACCGGCAAGACCGAGACCGCCCGTCAGCTCGCCCTGACCCTGGGGATCGAGCTGCTGCGCTTCGACATGTCGGAATACATGGAGCGCCACACCGTCAGCCGCCTGATCGGCGCGCCGCCGGGCTATGTCGGTCATGACCAGGGCGGGCTGTTGACCGACGCGGTCGATCAGCATCCGCACGCAGTGGTGCTGCTGGACGAGATCGAGAAGGCCCACCAGGACGTCTACAACATCCTGCTGCAGGTGATGGATCACGGCGCCCTGACCGACGCGGTCGGCAAGAAGGTCGATTTCAGGAACGTGATCCTGATCATGACCACCAACGCCGGGGCCGCCGAGGGCCAGCGCCAGTCGATCGGTTTCGGCCGCGGGCGCTCCGAGGGCGAGGACGAGGCGGCGATCAAGCGGATCTTCTCGCCGGAGTTCCGCAACCGGCTCGACGCGACGGTGGCGTTCAAGTCCCTGTCGCCCGAGATCATCCGCCAGGTGGTGCAGAAGTTCGTGCTGCAGCTCGAGGCGCAACTGGCCGACCGTCACGTCACCATCGAGCTGTCCGACGACGCCGCCGACTGGCTGGCCAAGAACGGCTTCGACGAGCTCTACGGCGCGCGGCCGCTGGCCCGGGTGATCCAGGAGCACATCAAAAAGCCGCTCGCCGACGAGATCCTGTTCGGCAAGCTGGTCCGCGGCGGCCACGTCAAGGTCGGCCTCAAGGAGGGCAAGCTGACTTTCGACGTCGAAGCGGCCAAGGGCGGCCCGGCCGCGCCGACCGACGCGGCCGACGCCGGAGAACAGGAGCCGGCCCTGGCCGAATAGGTCCGCTCGCGCGGCCGCGGATTGTCCGGATTCGCTCGAATCCCGCCGGCGCTCAGCTGATCATCGCCGCGATCCGCTTGGCCAGGTCCGCCAGCTCGGCGGCGTCGGCCATGCCGCCCTGGCTGTGGGGGCGCAGGGGCGCGCCCTCCCAGCGGGGGATGATGTGGAAGTGCAGGTGGTAGATGGTCTGGCCCGACAGCGCGCCGTTGAACTGGGCGACCATGATCCCGTCCGGCTCGAGCGCCGCGCGCACGGCGCGGGTGACGCGCTGCACCCCGAGGATCAGGGGGGAAAGCACCTGCGGCTCGACGTCCAAGAGGTTGCGGGCCACACCCTGTTTCGGGATCACCAGGGTGTGGCCGCGCGACTGCGGGAAGACGTCCATGAAGGCCAGCACATGCTCGTCCTCGAACACCCGCGCGCTGGGCGCCTCGCCGCGCAGGATCTTGGCGAAGATGTTGTTTGGGTCGTAGACGCCGTCGAGGCTCATGGGGTCGCTCCTTTCGGTGTTGTCGCGCCCGGGCGACGGGCTGGCAAGCGGGGAGGGTCAATCGCCGGCGGGTGGGGGATTTTCCCGCCGGAATGGCGAATACGCCTCCTCCAGCCACTCCATCTCCTCGGTCATGGCCGCGCGCTCCTGGTCGAGGAAGCGGGCGACGGGGGCGCGGAGGGCGGGGTCGGCGATCCAGTGGGCGGAGTAGACCGGCGCCGGCAGATAGCCGCGGGCGATCTTGTGCTGGCCTTGCGCCCCGGCCTCGACCCGCGCCAGGCCCAGGCGGATGGCGTGCTCGATCGCCTGGTAGTAGCAGAGTTCGAAATGCAGGAAGGAAACCTCCTCGATGCAGCCCCAGTTGCGGCCATAGAGGCAGTCCGCGCCGATCAGGTTCAGCGCCCCGGCGATCCAGCGGCCGTCGCGGCGGGCCATCAGCAGCAGCACCCGATCGGCCATCCGCTCGCCCAACAGCGAGAAGAACAGCCGGTTGAGGTACGGCCGGCCCCATTTGCGCGCGCCGGTGTCCATGTAGAAGCGGAAGAAGGCGTCCCAGTGATCCTCGGTCAGGTCCGCGCCGGTCAGGCCGACGATCTCCACCTGGGCCAGCGCGTCGCGCCGCTCGCGCCGGATGGTCTTGCGCCGGCCCGAGGACAGGGCGGCGAGGAAGTCGTCGAAGCTGGAATAGCCGGCGTTATGCCAATGGTACTGCTGGTTCTGGCGCTGCAGGAGGCCCTGCTCGCCCAGGAAGCGCCAATCCGCCTCGCTCGGGAAGGTCACGTGCAGCGACGAGGCGCCCGAGCGCTCGCACACGCCGAGCGCCCCGCCCAGCAGCACGCGGCGGGCGGCGTCGCGGTCTGTGCCGGGCCGCGCCAGCATCCGTGGGCCGGTCACCGGCGAGAACGGCGAGGCGCACTGCAGCTTGGGGTAATAGGCCCCGCCGGCCCGCTCGTAGGCGTCGGCCCAGGCGTGGTCGAAGATGTATTCGCCCTGGCTGTGGGACTTCAGATAGAGCGGCATGACCGCGCAGATATCACCGGCCTCGTCCTCGACAGAGATGTGGCGGGGGCCCCAGCCGGTGCGCTCGACGGCGCAGCCGGACTCTTCGAGAATGTCCAAAAAATCGTAAGAAACGAAGGGGTTGGCCTGATAATCCGAAGCCCCCGCGCAGGCGTCCCAGGCGACGCGCCCGATCTCCTTGACGCGGCCGTGAACCCTCACCGCCGGCCGCAGGCCTGTCACGGGGCGAAGCCCTCGAAGATCAGGTTGTCGCAGTGCTTCCGAATCCCCGCCCATTGCTCGGGCGAGCGCACGGTCCAGGCGACCACCGGCATGCCGGACTTGCGCAAGGCGCCGGCGCGCTTGGACGGCAGCATGTCGAGGCCCAGGGCCAGAAAGTGCGGCTTGGCGATCGAGACGTGCTCCAGCGCCGCGAACGCCCGCCGCTGTTCCGGCGCGGTCTTCTTGGCGGCCTCGTCGGCATAGGCGTAGCTGTCCAGTCCGCGCAGTATCTTGGGATGATGCTGGGCGAACCAGGCTTGGGAATAGGGGTTGAAGCCGATCACCGCGGTCGGGCCGTTGTGGTCGATCAGGACCTCGTGCACCCGTTTTTCCAGCGCGCCCACCTCGCCGGCCGGGGTCTTCAGCTCGATCAGCACCATGGCCCGGTGGCCGACCAGGGTCAGGGTCTCGCCGAGGGTGGGGATGGTCTCGTCGGTTCCGGCCAGCGTCAGCGCGCCGAGTTCGTCGGCGGTGCGGTCGCTCAGGCGGCCCCGGACCCCGGTCAATCGGTCGAGCTTGGCGTCGTGGAACACCACCGCCTCGCCGTCGGCGGTGAGCTGGACGTCGAGTTCGATGCCGTAGCCGCCCGCGCAGGCCGCCTGGAACGCCGCCAGGGAGTTCTCCGGCGCGCCGTTTGGCGACCACAGGCCGCGATGGGCGATCGGCGGGCCGAAGAGCCGCTCCCAGGCCTCGCCGAACAGGGCCTTCGGCTCGATGTCGCCGGTCAGGGTCATCGGACTTGCACCACGGCGTCGACCTCGACGGTGAAATTGAGCGGCAGGCGGTAGACGCCGACGGCCGAGCGGGCGTGACGGCCGGCCTCGCCGAACGCCTCGACCATCAGGTCCGAACAGCCGTTCAGCACCTTGGGAATGTCGAAGAATCCGGAGCCGGCCTGGACGAAGCCGCCCAGCCTGACCACCCGGACCACGCGGTCGAGGTCGCCGCCGCACGCGGCCTTCATCTGGGCCAGAAGGTTGATCCCGCACAGCCGCGCGGCTTGGCAGGCGGCCTCCAGATCGACGTCCTCGCCGACCACGCCGCGCACCCCGCCGCCGGCGTCGACCGAGACCTGGCCGGAGATGTGGACCAGATCGCCCGCGCGCACGAACGGCGCATAGTTGGCCACCGGCGCGATCGGCTCGGGCAGCGCGACTCCGGCGGCGGTGAGACGGTGTTCGACGCTCGACATAGAGGCTCCTCGCGTCCCTTGGTCATAGCCCCAAGGGCTTTGCGTGTGCCAGATTGAATCGCCGCGCCAGGTTTTTTCCGCTCATCCCCGCGCAAGCGGGGACCCAGGTTTTTTCTGCAACCCGTTGCGCTCTAAGATAAAACGCCTGGATTCCCGCTTTCGCGGGGACGAGCGGGTCAAAGAGGGCCGTCACCCCTTATGGCCGGTTCGGCTTCAAGGATCGGCCGGAAACCACCGCGCCGGCGCCGAAGCGGGCGCGCAGGGCGTCGACGGCCCGTTCGCTGGAGCGCGCCCGCCGCTCCTCGTCGGCGAACAGGTCCAATCCCTCGGCGGCGTCGACGAAGTCCGACAGCCCCGCGCCGATCAGGCGATAGGCGCGCCCGCCGGCCTCGGCGGCCAACAGCTCGCGGGCGATGGCGAACAGGGTGCGGGCGGCCTGGGTCGGCACGGCCAGGGTCCGCCTGCGGGTGACGATGCGAAAATCGGCGGTGCGCAGCTTCAGCGTGGCGACGCGGCCGGCGACGCCGCTCTTGCGGGCGGTGCGCGCCACCCGCTCGCACAGCGGCCAGAGCCGGTCCTCCAGATCCCCGATCCCGCTCAGGTCGTCGAAGAAGGTGGTCTCGGCGCTGATCGCCTTGCGGACCTGGTCGGGATCGACCGCCCGCGCGTCTTGGCCATGCGCCAGTTGCGACAGGCGAAGCCCGTAGGCCCCCCAGCGCTCGGCCAGGTCCTTCGGCTCGGCCCGGGCGAGGTCGGCGACGATGCGAAATCCGGCCGCCTCCAGCGACCGGACGAAGGCCGGCCCGACGCCGGGCAGGATCGACACCGGCCGCGGGGCCAGGAAGGCTCGCGCCTCGGCCGCCCCGATCACCGAAAAGCCGCGCGGCTTGTCCAGGTCCGAGGCGATCTTGGCCAGGAACTTGTTCGCCGCCAGCCCGATCGAGACGGTCAGGCCAACCTCGCGCTCGATCTCGGCTTGCAGCCGGGCCAGCACCAGGGCCGCGCAGCCGCCGTGCAGGCGCTCGGAGCCGGACAGGTCCATCCACGCCTCGTCCAGCGACAGCGGCTGGACCAGCGGGGTCAGGGCGTCGAGCTTGGCCATGATCCGGGCGCTGTCGGCGCGGTACTTGGCGAAATCCGGCGGAATGACCACCGCCTGCGGGCACAGCTTGCGCGCCTTGAACATCGGCATGGCCGAGCGCACGCCGTAGATGCGGGCGATGTAGCAGCAGGTGGTGACCACCCCGCGCTTGCCGCCGCCGACGATCACCGGAACATCGCGCAATTCCGGTCGGTCGCGCTTCTCCACCGAGGCGTAGAAGGCGTCGCAGTCCATGTGGGCGATGGTCAGGCCGGTCAGCTCGGGATGGCTGACGATCCGGGGCGAGCCGCAGCGCGGGCAGCGGGCCGGCGCAGCCGCGTCCAGCGTCAGGCAGTCGCGGCAGAGGCTGGTCATTCCAGCGGCCACAGCCAGGCCGCGCCGCGCACGCCCGAGCTGTCGCCATGCGCGGCGGGGCGGATCGGGGTCTCGAAGATGTCCGAGAACAGCCGCGGCGCGATCGCGGCGGGCAGGCGATCGTAGAGCTCGCCGACGTTCGACATCCCGCCGCCCAGCACGATCACGTCCGGATCGATCAGGTTGACCACCATGGCCAGGGCGCGGCCCAGCCGGTCGACATAGGCGTCCAGCGCGGCGACCGCTTGCGCCGCGCCGCCCCGCGCCGCGGCCACCACGTCCTGGGCGGACAGCCGCCGGCCCGCGCGGTGCTCGTAGTCCCGCTCCAGCCCCGTGCCCGAGACGTAGAGCTCCAGGCATCCCCGCTGGCCGCACCAGCACAGGGGCGCGGGGATTTCGTCCGGTCCGGGCCAGGGCAGGGGGACGTGGCCGCATTCGCCGGCGACGCCGTTTCGTCCCACGATCAGGCCGCCGTTCGCGACCAGGCCGCCGCCGCAGCCGGTTCCGAGGATCATGGCGAACACCACCGCGCAGCCCACGCCGGCGCCGTCCGCGGCTTCCGACAGCGCCAGGCAGTTGGCGTCGTTGGCCGTGCGCACCGGCCGGCCCAGGATGCGCTCCAGGTCCAGATGGAACGGACGCCCATTCAGCCAGGTCGAATTGGCGTTGCGGATCAGGCCGGTTCTGGGCGAGATCGAACCGGGCGTGGCGACGCCGATGCTTCCCCGGCCGCCGGCCTCGCCTTCAGCCCGGGCCACCAGTTCGGCGACGACGTTCAGGGCGGCGTCGTAGTCGCGCGGATTGGGCGCGCGGACCCGCGCGCGGAAGCGGCCCTCGGCGTCGATCGCCGCCGCCTCGATCTTGGTGCCGCCGAAATCGACTCCGATGCGGATCATCGCGGCCTGGGCTTCAGCACCGCCTCCAGTTCGGCGGCGAGGGTGGGCCAGTCGTCGATCCGCCGGTGCAGCGGCGAGGCGGGCGCATACTGGCGTAGGCGCTCGTCGGCCACATGCTGGAAGCGGTGCACCGCCGGCGCGGCCTGGGCCGCCGAATCGAGGTTGTGCAGCAGATCGTCGACGAAGGCGGACGGATGCGCGGTGCGGGCGGCCAGGCCGGCCACCGCCTCGCCCTTCGGCCCCTCGTTGATGATCATCGGATAATCGATGCCGTGGCGCGCCAGCCAGCGTTCGCGCGGCAGGCGGGCATGGCCGGGCGCGTTGGTCAGCACCACGATGTCGGCCTTGCGCGCCAGCCGGTTCAACGAGGCCACCGCGTGGGGGGCCGGCTCCATCAACTCCGAGCCGAATCGGAAGAAGTCGTCGAACAGGATCTTACCGGTCGGAACGTCGATGTGGCGCGTCTCGCCGAGCTTGTAGATGTTCTGGAACAGCGCGAAACGCTCGATCCGCATCTCGTAGCCGCGCTCGGCCACATAGCGGCCAAACCCATGCATGAACAGGCCCAGCACCTCGTCGACATCGACGATGAGCAGGGGCCGATCCGCTCGGACTTCGATCGAGGCCGGGTCCTTGGGCTCGCTCACGGGGTGACCTTCGCAGTCAACGCGGACTTAAGGATATCGTGTGATTAGCTGTATGACAGCGGACGGAGCGAGTTTTTCGCCATGGACGCCGCGACAGGCTCGGGTTTCGAATGGCGAAGAAGGTCCTGATCGTCGAGGATAACGAGCTCAACATGAAGCTGTTTCATGATCTGCTTGACGCCCAGGGCTACGAAACCCTGCAGACGCGCGAAGGGCTGCAGGCCCTGGCGCTGGCCCGGCAGCATCATCCCGATTTGATCATCATGGACATCCAGCTGCCCGAGATCTCGGGCCTGGAGGTCACCAAATGGCTGAAGGAAGACGACGAGCTCAGCCACATTCCCGTCATCGCGGTGACCGCCTTCGCCATGAAGGGCGACGAGGAGCGGATTCGCGAGGGCGGCTGCGAGGCCTACATCTCCAAGCCGATTTCGGTGTCGCATTTTCTCGCCACCGTCCGGCGGTTCCTGGGGTAGCCGGCGATGACCGCGCGGATCCTGGTGGTCGACGACATCGAGGCGAACGTCAAGCTGCTCGAAGCCAAGCTGACGGCGGAATACTATGAGGTGATCACCGCGCCGGACGGGCCGACGGCCCTGGCGCTGGCGGCGAGCGAACATCCAGACATCATCCTCTTGGACGTGATGATGCCCGGCATGGACGGGTTCGACGTCTGCCGCCGGCTGAAGGACGATCCGATCACCCGGCACATTCCGGTGGTGCTGGTCACCGCGCTGGATGGGCGCGCGGATCGGATCGAGGGGCTGGAAGCGGGGGCCGACGAGTTTCTGACCAAGCCGATCGACGATGTGATGCTGTTTTCGCGGGTGCGCAGCCTGACGCGCCTGAAGGCGGTGATCGACGAGCTGCGCCTGCGCGAGGCCTCGGGCCGCCGCATCGGGGTGATCGCGGGCGCCGCGGCCCGCCTGGCCGGCTCGGGCGGGCGGATCGTGATCTGCGACGACAACCAGCGCCAGGCCCAGCGAATCGCCGCGGAACTGGCCGTCGAGCACAGGCCGGTGATCGAGACCGATCCGGAAAAGGCGCTGCTGACCGCCCGCGGCCCGGTCGACCTTTTGATCATCAACGCCAACGCCCGCGAATTCGACGGTCTGCGCCTGGCCGCCCAGATGCGGTCGGACGAGGCCACCCGGCACCTGCCGATCCTGGCGGTGATCGATCCGGACGAGCGTCCAAGGATGGTCAAGGCGCTGGAGATCGGGGTCAATGACGTGCTGGCCCGGCCGATCGATCCGCAGGAGCTGGCCGCGCGCGCCCGCACCCAGATCAAGCGTAAGCGCTACACCGATTTCCTGCGCAAGAACCTGGACTATTCGCTGGAGCTGGCGGTCACCGACCAGCTTACCGGCCTGCACAACCGCCGCTACATGACCGGCCAGCTCGGCGCCCTGGTCAAACGCGCCACGCAGGGCGGCGAGCCGGTCGGCGCGCTGCTGATCGACATCGACCATTTCAAGAAGATCAACGACAGTTTCGGCCACGATGTCGGCGACGAGGTGCTGCAGGAATTCGCCGTGCGGCTGGCCTCCAACGTCCGGGCGGTGGATTTGCCGTGCCGCTACGGTGGCGAGGAGTTCGTGGTGATCATGCCCGACACCCCGCTGGCCGCGGCCGAGCGGATCGCCGAGCGGATCCGCCGGCATGTGTCCGGTTCGCCCTTCCGCGTGGCCGGGGGCAAGGAGCTCTTGACCGTCACCATCTCGATCGGCGTGGCCGCCACCGGCGGGGCGAGCGACAGCCCCGAGGCCCTGCTCAAGCGCGCCGACGCGGCCGTCTACGAGGCCAAGTCCTCGGGCCGCAACAAGGTGATCTGCCACGCGGCCTGAATCAAAACGCCAGACCTCATCAAAACGCCCGACCTCGCGGCCGGGCGTCGACGATCTCGGAAGGGCGGGCGATGCGGCTACTTGATCTTGCCTTCCTTGAACTCGACGTGCTTGCGCACGACCGGGTCGTATTTCTTGAGCGTCAGCTTCTCGGTCATGGTGCGGGCGTTCTTCTTGGTCACGTAGAAGAAGCCGGTGTCCGCGCTGGAGTTCAGGCGGATCTTGATGGAGGCTGGCTTAGCCATGGCGGGCCTTTTCGGTCGGGGCGCGCCAAGCCTTGCCGGCGCCGGAATTCCGTGAGGCGCGGACAATACTCAGGGCGGACGCGAAGTCAACGCCGCCGAGGGGAAGGGCGCGGTTTCCCTTCGCTCATGACGCACGTTGGCGGCCACACGGGATGACCGTCGAAACGCGGCATAAATTCCGGACGTTGGACGGCATTCGCGGCGTCGCGGCGCTGCTAGTCGTGATGCGCCACGCGGACCCCTATTTTAAAGGACTGCCGCGCACCGAGAGCTATCTCGCCGTCGACCTGTTTTTCGTGCTGTCGGGCTTCGTGCTCGCGTATTCCTATCAAGCGCGGCTCGACGCGGGGATGACCGCGATCCGGTTCATGCGGCTGCGGCTCATCCGGCTCTACCCGCTCTATGCGCTCGGACTGGCGATCGCCGTCGCGGCGGTGGTGTTCGAGGCGTTCTGTGGCGTCGCGCCGCCGGCGTGGATCGAGGTCGCGACGCTGCTCGCGGCGTTCATGCTTCCGAGCCCGGTGTATGGCGCTCCGGCTGGGATATTCCCGCTGAACGGCCCGTCGTGGTCGCTGTTCTTCGAGTTGGCGGCGAACGCCGTGATGGGGGCGGGCTGGCGGGTCCTGAGCAACCGGGTGCTGGTCGTCGCCTGTGTGGTGTTCGGCGCATCGCTCGCCGCGGTGACGATCAATCTGCGCAGCGCGAATTTCGGTGACCTCTGGATCACCTTTCCCGTCGGTTTCGGACGCGCCTGTTTCTCGTTTTTCGCCGGGGTTTGCTCTACCGTCTCCACGAACGCCTGCCTTTGCGGCTCAATCCCTGGTTCGTGCTAGCCATCGCCGGCGCGGCCCTGGCCTATGGACCGCCGCAGGCCTGGCGCGCGGCCTATGATCTGTTCTGGATTCTATGCGGCTTTCCGCTGCTGGTGGTCGGCGCGGCCCACGTTGAGCCCAGGCGCTCGGCCGCCGTGTTCGGTCTGCTCGGGACGGTTTCCTACCCGGCCTACATCATTCACTACCCGCTCCAGCGGCTGATCCGGGACGTCGTGCGCTACGAACATGCCGACGTCACCGGTTTCGCGCCGATGTCGGGCCTCATGCTGATCGCGGTTCTGGTTCCGCTGAGCTGGGCGCTGGCCAAATATTACGACGCGCCGGTCCGGCGTTGGCTCAGCGCATTGGGCGGGCGGCGATTGGCGCCGAGCCGCGTTCCGGCCTCCGAAGAAAGGATCGGCTGACCGGCCCGCGGTGACTCTCAGTCCAGCCGCCGCCGCCACGGCCGGCCGTTGCGGTAGGTGAACAGGAACGGCGCGGGGCGCGCTTCGCTCGCCAGGATCTCCAGCATCGCCTCGGTCACGTCCATCAGCGTCAGCCGCCGGGTCTCGTCCAGCGGGCGGAACGCCAAGTCGGTCAGCTCGTGGCTGTCGGCGTGGTCGCCCTCGGCCTGCTCGGCGTCGGCGATGAAGAAGCGGGCGTGGAACCGGATCGGGCTGTTGGTGGGGGTGATCGCGCGGGCCACCAGGGCCAGGGCGCCATGGTCGTTCGGCAGCACCAGGCCGGTCTCCTCGCGGGTCTCGCGCAGGGCCGCGGCGGCCAAGGCGTTGGCCAGGCGCGGCGAGGCGCCGGTGCGCCGCGCGCAGTCGGGATCGAGCGGGCGGGACGGCTTGGCGTCATAGTCGCCGGCCTCGACTCCGCCGCCGGGAAACACGAACACGTCCGGGGCGAAGCGCGAGCGGCGCGGCCGCTTGCCCATCAGCACCTCGAGGCCCTTGGCGCTCTTGCGGACCAGGATCAGGCTGGCGGCGTTGCGCGGCCGCACCGGCTTTGGCGACGGCTCCATCAGAGGTAGGTCAACTGACGGTCGCCGCGCAGGAAGCGGGTGAACGGCGCCGGCCGCGACGGGTCCTTCAGCCGCAGCGGCAGCTCCTGGATCACGAAGCGGGTGATGCCCGGCAGGTCCAGCTCCAGCGCCTCGTCCAGGTCGAGCCAGGCGATCTCGTCCAGCTCGCCGCAGTCCGGCAATCGCTCCAGGCTGATCAGCGCCTCGGCCGGGGCCATGAAGAAGCGGGCGTTGAACCGCTTGGGCCGATAGTGCGGGGTGATCGCCTGGGCGATGAAGTCGAGCGCGGCCAAATCCGGTTCGGCGCCGTGGGCCAGGAAGTCGCGCCAGGGTCCGGCGCCGGGACGCGGGGCGGCCGGCTTGGCCAGCAAGAGGCCGACCTCCTCGAAGGTCTCGCGGATCGCGGTCAGCGCCAGGGCGCGGGCCCTGGAGGGGGGCGTGGACTTCTCCAGCCGGGCCATCACCTCGGGCCGCACATCGGTGGCGAAGGGCGCGCGATAGTCGCCGCGGTCGATCCGCCCGCCGGGGAACACCCATTTGTCCGGCATGAAGTCGTGGCCGCCGTGGCGGCGGCCCATCAGCAGCCGCGGCCTGGGCCCGTCGCGGCGCACGATGATCAGCGTCGCCGCGTCGCGCGGCCGCGCCAGCTTCGCGCCGGGCTTGCGCAGCGGGCCGTCGCCGCGCGGTTCGGCGGGGGGATTCGGGTTCGGTTCGTCCATCCGCCCAGTTTAGACCCCGCGTGGCGGGGGGGAAGCTTGTCCTAGCGGAAACCCGCGCGCTGGCGCTCGACCGGGGGCGGTAATCGTTTCGAAAGGCGACGCATGTCAGTCTCCAGTTCGATCGGAGGCCGCCATGTCGATCAGCGCGAATTACCCCGTTCCGGTCTACGTCAACGGCTACGCCTGCATGAACTGCGCGCAGGTCGCCGAGGCCAAGCGGGACATCAATCCGGCCGATCCGCAGGCCGGCCCCGGCGGGATCGACGCCAAGAACAACCCCTCAGCGACCCCGAGCCCCGCCGTGACCTTCGGCGGCGTGCTGGCCAATACCTCGCCTAGCTTGGGCGGATCACCCACTCAGCCGCCGTCGCCGCAGGCTTCGCCCGGCCAGCCGTCATCGTCGTCGCCGCCGTCCCCGACGTCCGGTCTCGGCGGCCTCGTGAACATCTCGGTTTAGGCCCTACCGCCGGCCCCGGCCGGAGCGGTCGCCGCGGCGGCGCAGGCCGAGCCTCGGCCGCATCGCGCCGGGCTGCGGCGCTTCGGGCTCGCTCAGCATTTCGAACAACAGACCGCCGGTGATCGGGGTGGCTTCACGCAGGCGCACGCTGACCGCCGCGCCCAGCCGCCAGCGTTTGCCGGTCCGCTCGCCGACCAGGGCGTGGGCGCGGTCGTCGTGGATGAAATATTCATCGCCCAGGCTGGAGACCGGCGCCAAGCCGTCCGCGCCGGTGTCCTTCAGCCGCACGAACAGGCCGAACCGCGTCACCCCGGTGATCCGCCCCTCGAACTCGGCGCCCAGCCGGTCGGCCATGAAGGCGGCGACGTAGCGGTCGGTGGCGTCTCGCTCGGCGGCCATCGCCCGGCGCTCGGCCAGGGTGATCAGCTCGGCGGTCTCGGCCAGCCGCGCGGCCTCGTGGTCGGTCTGACCGTCCTCGCCCAGGCCCATCGCCCGGATCAGGCCGCGGTGCGCGGTCAGGTCGGCGTAGCGGCGGATCGGCGAGGTGAAGTGGGCGTAGCGCTCGAGATTGAGCCCGAAGTGGCCGATGTTGTCGGGGCTGTAGTGGGCCTGCATCTGGGTGCGCAGCACCACCTCGTTGACGATCTCGCGGTGGGGGCCCTCGCGCATCTGGGCCAGGAGCGCGTTGAACCGGTCGGTGCGCGGCGCCTCGCCCTTGTTCCAGGGCACGCCCAGGGTGGCCAAAAAGTCGGCGAAGGCCTGCACCTTCTCGCGGCTGGGGGTGTCGTGCACCCGATAGATCAGGGGCGTGCGGCGCTGCTCCAGGGTCTCGGCGGCGCAGACGTTGGCCTGCACCATCATCTCCTCGATCAGCTTGTGCGCCTCCAGCACCTGACGCGGGGTGATCGAGACCACCTCGCCCTCGGGGCTGATCACGATCCGCCGCTCAGTGCTTTCGATCTCCAGCGGCGCGCGCCGTTCACGCGCCGCCTTCATCGCCCCGTAGGCGGCCCACAGCGGCTTCAGCACGGGCTCGAGCAGGGGGCCGGTTATATCGTCCGCCTGGCCGTCGATCGCCGCCTGGGCCTGCTCGTAGGCCAGCTTGGCGGCCGAGCGCATCAGCCCGCGCAGGAACCGGTGCGAGCGTTTGCGGCCGTCCGCTGAGAACACCATCCGCACCGCCAGGCAGGCGCGCAGCTCGCCGTAGTGCAGGCTGCACAGGCCGTTCGACAGCCGCTCGGGCAGCATCGGCTCGACGCGGTCGGGGAAATAGACGCTGTTGGCCTTCTCGCGCGCCTCGCGATCGAGCGCCGAGCCGGCGGCGACGTAGTTCGCGACGTCGGCGATCGCCACCCAGACCACCCAGCCGCCGCGATTGGCCGGGTCCTCGTCCGGGTGAGCGTGGACCGCGTCGTCGTGGTCGCGCGCGTCGGCCGGGTCGATGGTGACCAGCGGCAGATCGCGCAGGTCGGTCCGGCCGGAAAGCGTGGGGGGCTCGGCCGCGGCCGCCTCGGCCTCGGCGGCGGGGGAGAAGCCGGTCGGGATGCCGTGGGTGTGGATGGCGATCAGCGAGGCGGCGCGCGGCTGATCCTCGCGCCCGACGACCTCCAGCAGCTTGCCGCGCTTGGGGCCATGGCGCTCGTGCGCGGTTCCGACCTGGGCCACCACCAGATCGCCGTCGCGCAGGTCCTGGGCGGCGGGATCGGTCAGGATCAGGGTCTCGCGCGTGCGGCGGTCGACCGGCTCGACGCGCACCTCGCGGCGGGACTTGCGGATCACGCCCAGGATCTTGTGCGCGCTCTGGCCCAGCCGCTTGATCACCTGGGCCTCGAAGGCGCCGTCCTCGAGCCGCACGAAGCGGACCAGGACGCGGTCGCCCAGGCCTGGCGCCCCGGCGACGACTTCATGCGCTCCGGGCGCGAGCCGCACCGCCGGCGCGTCCTCTCCGGCGCGGGTCAGGCGGACATAGAGATCGCCGTCCGCGTCCCGCTCGACCACGTCGACCACGCCGACCGGCGGCAGAGCCCCGGCCTCGGCGAAGCCCTTCTTGCCGCGCCGGCCGAGCGCGCCCTCGGCTTCCAGCGTCTTCAGCATTTCGCGCAACGCGCGGCGATCGGCGCCCTTCAGCCCGAAGGCGTGGGCGAGATCGGCCTTGCCGGCCTCGCCGTGCTCGCGCAGGTAGGCGATGAGGGTCTCGCGATCGGGCAGCCCCGGGGCGGGCTTGGACGGGCCCTTGGACCGGGTTTGGGACGGGCGCGGGCGTCTGGGCGGCGGCATGTCCACGGCTTACCGCTCCGGAGCCGAATCGCGAACCGATAAGCGTGGCGGCGCCTTTCGAGCCTAAGAACCCTTCCCCCTCGATGGGGGAAGGGCCTCGTTACTCGACCCGCATCCGATCGAACCATTCGGTCATGGTCAGGAAGCCTTGGTTTTGGCCGCCGGCTTCTTCTTCGCGGGTTTCTTGGCCGTCGTGGCGGGCTTGGCCGCCTTGGGGGCGCGGGCCGGCTTCTTGCCCCCGCCCTTGCCTTCGCGGGCGACCAACAAGGCGACCGCTTCGTCCAGGGTCAGGGCGGCGGGGTCGGCGCCCTTGGGCACGTTGGCGTTGGTGGCGCCGTGCTTAATGTAGGGGCCATAGCGGCCGGACAGCACCCGCACCGGGGCCCCGTCGACCGGATGCGCGCCTAGCTCCTTCAGCGCGGCGGACACGGCGCGGCCGGGGCGCGAGCCGCCCGCGCGCTTTTCCGCCAGCACGGTGACCGCGCGGTTCAGGCCGATGTCGAACACCTCGTCGGCGCTGTCGATGTTGGCGTAGGTCCCGTTGTGCTGGACGTAGGGGCCATAGCGGCCGATGCCGGCCAAGACCGGCTGGCCGTCGTCCGGATGGGCGCCGACCGCGCGCGGCAGGCGCAGGAGGCGCAGCGCCTTCTCCAGGTCGACCGATGCCGGCGGCCAGGCCTTGGGCAGGCTGGCGCGCTTGGGCTTTTCGCCGTTGGCCATCTCGACGTAGGGGCCGAAGCGGCCGGCCTTCAGCCAGACCGGCTGACCGCTCTCGGGATCGACGCCGAGTTCGCGGTCGCCGCCCTCGGTCGGCGCATCGCCCTCCTGCGCCGCGATCGGGCGGGTGTAGCGGCATTCGGGATAGTTCGAGCAGCCGATGAAGGCGCCGTACTTGCCGGTCTTCAGGCTCAGCCGCCCGGTCCCGCAGGCCGGGCAGCCGCGCGGGTCGGTCCCGTCGCCCTTGTCGGGAAAGATGTGCGGCCCCAGCGATTCGTTCAGCGCGTCGAGCACCTGGGAGGTGCGAAGGGTCCCGATCTCGCCGACCGCGGCGTGGAACTCGGTCCAGAAGTCGCGCAGCAGCGCTTTCCAGTTCAGCTCGCCGGCCGAGACCAGGTCGAGCTTCTCCTCCAGCGCGGCGGTGAAGTCGTACTCGACGTAGCGCAGGAAGAACTCTTCCAGGAAGGCGGTGACCAGCCGGCCCTTGTCCTCCGGCACGAAGCGGTTCTTGTCCATCCGCACATAGTCGCGCTCGCGCAGCGTGGTTAGGATCGAGGCGTAGGTCGAGGGCCGGCCGATGCCCAGCTCCTCCAGCTTCTTGACCAGGGAGGCTTCGGAATAGCGCGGCGGCGGCTCGGTGAAGTGCTGGTCGGCGCGGGCGGCCAGCACTTTGGCCTCGGCGCCCTCGCGGATGATCGGCAGCCGCCCCCCGTCCTCGTCCTCGGCCCCGCCGATCGCATCGTCGCGGCCCTCCTCGTAGACCGCCAGATAGCCGTCGAACAGCACCACCTGGCCGGTGGCGCGAAGGCCGGTCTTGCCGTCGGCGCTCTCCAGCTCGACCGTGGTCCGCTCGATCCGGGCGGCCTCCATCTGCGAGGCGATCATCCGCTTCCAGATCAGCTCGTAGAGCCGGCCGAGGTCCGGGTCGAGCCGCAGGGAGCCGGGATTGCGCGCCAGGCTGGTCGGGCGGATCGCCTCGTGCGCCTCCTGGGCGTTCTTGGCCTTGGTCTTGTAGATCCGCGCGCTCTCGGGGACGTACGCCTTGCCCCAGCGGCCGGCGATGACGGCCCGCGCCTCCTCGATCGCCTCGGGCGCGGTCTGCACGCCGTCGGTCCGCATGTAGGTGATTAGGCCGACGGTCTCGCCGCCGATGTCGACGCCCTCGTACAGCTTCTGGGCCGCCTGCATGGTGCGCTGGGCGGAAAAGCCGAGCTTGCGGGCCGCCTCCTGCTGGAGGGTCGAGGTGGTGAACGGCGGCGCGGGCGTGCGCCGGGCCGGCTTCTTCTCGACCGAGGCGACCTTGAAGCTGGCCGCCTGCACCGCCGCGCGCGCGGCGTGGGCGAGGGCCTGCGTGCTCAGGTCGAACTTGGTCAGCCGCTTGCCGTCGTGCTTGACCAGCCGGGCCAGGAACGGGTCGGAGCCGGCGGTGACGTCCGCCTCGACGGTCCAGTATTCCTGGGTCTTGAACCGTTCGATCTCCAGTTCGCGGTCGACGACCAGCCGCAGCGCCACCGACTGCACCCGCCCGGCCGAGCGCGCGCCCGGCAGCTTGCGCCAGAGCACCGGCGAAAGGGTGAAGCCGACCAGATAGTCCAGCGCGCGGCGCGCCAGATAGGCGTCGACCAGCTCCATGTCGAGGTCGCGCGGGTGGGCCATCGCCTCGGTCACCGCCGACTTGGTGATGGCGTTGAACACCACCCGCTGGATCCTCGCGCCCTTCAGCGCCTTGCGGCGATTGAGGACCTCCAGCACGTGCCAGCTGATCGCCTCGCCCTCGCGGTCGGGGTCGGTGGCGAGAATCAGGGTGTCGGCCCCCTTCATCGCCTGGGCGATGTCGGAAAGCCGCTTGGCCGCCTTGGGATCGACGTCCCAGGTCATGGCGAAGTCGTTGTCCGGCTCGACCGATCCGTCCTTGGACGGCAGGTCGCGCACGTGGCCGTAGCTGGCCAGCACGGTGTAGCCGGGCCCCAGATACTTGTTGATGGTCTTGGCCTTGGCCGGGCTTTCGACGACGACGACGTTCATACGGACCGTGGTTGAGGACGCGGGGAGACGGCTCTATCGGCCAAGCGAAGGAGGGGGAAAGTGCGGGCGGCGAGGCCGGCCTGTCAACGTGTGTCGGAAAGAACCGGCGTGGACGGCGGTTCAGGGGGGCGGATACGCGCTGAAAGTTCTCTATTTGTTCTTGACGAGCCCGAGAATCTTCTGCTTATCGTCAAAGGACCGATCGAGTTCGCGAGGGCGTTCGATGATCCACAGGCTCCACAAACGCGATCCGAGGACCAACCGGGCGGTGCGTGGCCTGTCCTGTGACGCCGATGGTGTTCACTTGGGCGGTGATTGCGCCCTGGTCGCCCGCGAGGAAGTCGACGGGCGGACGGACTATCGGGTGCGTGAGATCTCGGCGATCAACAAGACGCTCTCCACCGGTTACGGCGTCGAGGTCGATATTTCCTGTCACCTGCCGACGCTCGAACGGGTCGCGCGACTAATGACCGATGGCCAGCTTGGTCTCGCCCAGATCACCGTCCTGCAAATGGGTCTGCCGGATTTGCCAGACGATGATGCGGTCGAGCGCCTGCTCAAGGCCGACGCGCTCTTGCGCTTCAATCCAAACCACAAGCCGGCGGGGCCGGGCGGGGGGCAGTTCACCTCGGCGCCGGATGGTCCGTCGGTCGGCGTTTCGACGGCGGGCCGCAAGCCCGGGACCGGTTCGAGGGGCATTCCAAACGGCGACACGAGGGCCGAACCGAAGCCCAACACCGGCGTGACCGTGACCTTGCCCAATGGCCGACGCATACCCGATCCAAACTCCCCAACGGGCTTTTTGATGTCACCGGTCGCGGACCTCGGTCAGGTCGCACGGGCCGGTCGATCGATCGGGGCGATCTACCGGCAAATGCTTGCCGATCCCCAAGCTCAGAGCGGTGCTTTCGGATATCTCGTCGGAGCCATTGACGCCCACGTTGGGCAAGGCGGTCAATTCGATTATCAAAGATCGGGGAATCGCATTGTCGGGTTCGAGCAATATCGACAATTTCGAGATGTGTCCGACTTCAATGTTGGATTATTTATGCAGCAAACCGGGCTATTCAGTTTGAATGGAACATTGAATATTTCGGGAGAATTTGCTCAGGTCGAATCATCAAATGCGCGACGCGGCGGGTCTTATGGTATTGACCCTAGAACATCGGCGTGGATCGCAACCGGATACCGCACGGGAGAGAGTGGAGTCTATGGTTCGGCGGTCCCGTAAATATTCACCAATAATAATACAGTATATAATACCGTCTCCTGTGGTCAGGTGGATGATGATGTCTAAAATAATTTATTTCTAAACTTGATTTCATAGGTCATTCCATGATCCCTGGACCGGCAACTTTTCTTCCGTTGTGGCAGGCGCTGGCGCATGTGATGGTCGCCATTTATCTCGCTCGACGAACCTACCGACTTCGACAGAGCCCGAAGTGCATCGTTGTGGCTATGGCGGCGCTCGTCATGGTGGTTTTCGCCTATCATGACCTTCTAGGGTTCCCGCCTTATCCCTGACGATGCCCCTCACCCCCCGACCACCAGCCCGCCCGGCAGCAGCTCCGCCCGGCCGGCCAGCGCCAGTTCGATCAGCGCCGCGCCGACCGCGGCGGCGGGCGCGCCGGCGATGCGGGCCAGCTCGTCGCGCGAAACCGGCGTCGGGGAGAGCAGGGTCTCGATCCGCCGGCGCAAATCCTCGTCGGCGTCGGCGTCGCCTTCCGGCCCGGCGTCGTAGGGCGCGTCCGCCCCCTCGCGCAGGCCGCTCATCCCCGCGATCGCCCGCAGCACGTCCTCCGCCCCCTCGCAGATCGCCGCGCCCTGGCGGATCAGGTCGTTGGTCCCCTTGGCCCGCGGGTCGAGCGGCGAGCCGGGCACGGCCAGCACCTCGCGGCCCTGCTCGCCGGCCAGCCGCGCGGTGATCAGCGAGCCGGACCTCAGCTCGGCCTCGACCACCACCACGGCCAGCGACAGGCCGGAGATCAGCCGGTTGCGGCGGGGAAAGTCGCGCGCCTGGGCCTTCGCGCCCGGCGGGCTCTCGCTGACCACGCAGCCCTGTTCGACCAGTTGGGCGTAGAGCCCCTCGTGTTCCGGCGGATAGACGTCGTCGACCCCGCCGCCGAGCACCGCAACGGTTCCGCTGGCCAGGGCTCCCATGTGGGCGGCGGCGTCCACGCCCCGGGCCATGCCGGAGACGATCGGATAGCCGGCGGCTCCAACCTCGCGGGCCAGCTCGCGCGCGAAGCGCTGACCGGCGGCCGAGGCGATTCGTGCGCCGACGACGGCGACGCCCGGCCGGACCAGCAGCTCGCGCCGGCCCCGCGTCCAGATCAGCGGCGGCGGCGGATCAAGCGCGGCCAGCAGTGGCGGGAAGTCCGCCTCGCATGTGGCGATCAGCCGCGCGCCCAGCCGCTCGCCGGCTTCGATCTCGGCCTCGGCCGCGGCCGGGCTTGGAATCTTCGGCGGGTGCGTCCGCCCGCCGCGCCGGGCCAGTTCGGGGATCGCCGCGATGGCGGCGGCCGCGCTCCCACAGCGACGGATCAGCTGGTTGAAGGTGACCGGGCCGACGCTCTCGGCGCGGGCCAGCCGCAGCCAGTCGCGCCGCTCGGGGGGCGTGAGGCTCACGCGGGCTTTGCCGGCGGTTTGGGCCCGCCCCCGATCCGGGGCTCGACGCCCTTGAGCAGGCGGGCGATGTTTTCGCGGTGGCGGATGTAGATGAACGCCGCCATGAACAGACTCAGCGCGACGATCGGGCGACCGGCGTGGAGCGCCAGCGCCAGTAGCGGCGCCAGCGCCGCCGCGGTCAGGGCCGCCAGCGAGGAGATGCGGAACAGCGCCGCCATGGCGATCCACGTCGCCCCCGCCATCAACCCGACCGGCCAGGCGACGGCCAAGAGGACGCCGAAGAAGGTGGCCACCCCCTTGCCGCCCTTGAACCTCAGCCAGACCGGGAACAGGTGGCCGATAAAGGCCGCGCCGGCGGCCAGCGCCGCGGCGACGAGCGGATCGGGAAAGGCGCCGCTGTGCGAGGCCCAGGCGCGGGCGGCCAGCGCCGCCGCCGCGCCCTTGCCGCCGTCGCCGAGCAGGGTGATCAGCGCCAGACCGCGCCGGCCGGTGCGCAGCACGTTGGTCGCGCCGATGTTGCCCGAGCCGACCTGGCGGATGTCGCCGGCCCCGCCCAGGCGCGTGACGATCACCCCGAACGGGATCGAGCCGAGCAGATACCCGCCCAGCAGGAGCGCCGCGATATGGGCCGGTTGAAGCTGTCCCACCACGCCTCCTAGGGGGTTAGGCGGATTTCATCCCATGGAGCGCGGCCAAGCGCGAGGGCAAAGTGAGGCCGGCGCGCGGCGCTCTACGCCCGATACACCACCCGCCCGGCCACCATGGTCAAGAGCACCTTGCCTTGCAGCCGGCGTCCGTCGAACGGGGAGTTCTTGGATTTGGAGATCAGTTTGTCGGCGTCGATCACCACCGGCGCGCCGATGTCGCAGAGCACCAGGTCCGCGACCGAGCCCGCCGAGAGGCGTCCGGCGTCGAGGCCGAGCAGCTGCGCCGGTTTCAGGGTCACCGCGCGGATCAGCTCGACCAGGCTGATGCGATCCTCGTGCGCCAGGGTGAGCAGCGCCGGCAGCAGGGTCTCCAGGCCGATGGCCCCCGGCGCGGCCTCGGCGAACGGCAGGCGCTTGTCCTCGGCGGGGGCGGGAGCGTGGGCCGAGACCACCACGTCGACCAGGCCCTCGGCCAGGGCCTCGATCAGGGCCTGGCGGTCGGCCTCGGCGCGCAGCGGCGGGGTCAGCTTGTAGAAGGTGCGATAGTCGCCGATGTCCAGCTCGTTGAACGTCAGGTGGTTGATCGAGGCCGAGGCCCAGACCTTCAGCCCCTTGTCCTTGGCGCGCCGCAGGGCCTCCAGCCCCTCCGCGCAGCTCACCTGGTCGACCAGCAGGCGCGCGCCGGTCAGCTCGGCCAGGGCCAAGTCGCGCTCCAGCATGATCCGTTCGGCCATCGCCGGGGCGCTGGGCAGGCCCAGGCGGGCGGCGAACTCGCCCTCGCTCGCCGCCGCGCCGGCGGTCAGGTAGGGGTCGGCCGGCCGGTGGGCCACCAGGGTCTCGAAGCCCCGCGCGTAGGCCAGCACGCGGCGCATCACCCGGCTGTCGACCAGCGGCCGGTCGACGTCGGTGACGTAGACCGCGCCGGCCTCGCGCATCAGGCCGATCTCGGCCATCCGCTCGCCGTCCAGCCCCTTGGTCGCCGCGCCGGCCGGATAGACGTGGACCAGGCCGATGTCACGCGCCCGGCGCAGGATGAAGTCCACCACCGAGGGCTCGTCGACCACCGGATCGGTGTCCGGCTGGACCACGATCGAGGTGACGCCCCCGGCCGCGGCGGCTCTGGCGGCGGATTTCAGCGTCTCCTTCGGCTCGGCGCCCGGCTCGCCGGTCTTGACGCGGATGTCCACCAGCCCCGGGGCCAGCAGAGCGCCGGCGCAGTCGATCACCTCGATGTCGCTCGACAGGCCATCGTAGGTCGGCCGGCGGACCACGTCGGCCACCAGCCCGTCGGCGACGATCAGGCTGCCGGGGCCGTCATAGCCGCTCTGCGGATCGACCAGCCGGGCGCCCAGGAAGGCGATGGGGGGCGAGGCGATGGGCGAGTTGGGCATCGGCGCGGGGCTCAAGTCTGGTCCCGCCCGATCCACTTTTCGGTGGACGCGGGCGTATAGGCGGCGAGGGCGTCAATCAGCGGGGCCGGGCGGGCGCCGCGCAGCAGCATGGCGGCGTGCGTCGGGGTGATGAACGCCTCGGCCACGGCGTGGTCGACGAAGGCGAACAGGCCGTCGAAATAGCCGGCGACATTCAAGAACCCGATCGGCTTGCCGTGCAGGCCGAGCTGGGCCCAGGTCCAGACCTCGGCGACCTCCTCCAGGGTGCCGGCGCCGCCGGGCAGGGCGATGAAGCCGTCGGACAGTTCGGCCATGCGCGCCTTGCGCTCATGCATCGAGTTCGACCTCGTCGAGCTGGGCCAGGCCGTGGTGACCGAGCTCCCGGGCCAGCAGGGCCGTGGGGATCACCCCGTGCACCCGCCCGCCCGCCTCCAGCGCTCCGTCGGCGAGCGCGCCCATCAGGCCGACCCGCGCGCCGCCATAGACCAGGGTCAGGCCGCGCTCGGCCAGGGCGCGGCCGGTCGCCGTCGCCGCCTCGACATAGGCCGGATGGGCGCCGCGGCTGGAGCCGCAGAACACGCAGATCGCGTTCAGCAGGCTGGCCATCAGGCGTTGTCCAGCCGGGCGGCCAGCGAGGTCAGCACCGCCATGCGCACCGCGACCCCCATCTCGACCTGGTCTTGAATCAGGCTGACGGCCAGGTCGTCGGCGATGTCGGAATCGATCTCGACGCCGCGGTTCATCGGTCCCGGGTGCATCACCCGCACCCCCGGCGCGGCGCGCGCCAGCTTTTCGCGGTCGAGGCCGAAGTAGCGGAAATACTCGCGGGTCGAGGGCACCAGGGCGCCGGCCATCCGCTCCAGCTGCAGGCGCAGCATCATCACCACATCGACCCCGGCGACGCCCTCGCGCATGTCGTGGAACAGCTCGACGCCCCAGCGCTCGGCCTCGGCCGGCATCAGGGTGCGCGGGCCCACCAGCCGCACATCGGCGCCCAGTTGCTGCAACAGGATGACGTTGGAGCGCGCGACCCGGCTGTGCAGCACGTCGCCGCAGATCGCCACGATCAGGCCCTCGACGCGGCCGAACGCGCGGCGCATGGACAGCGCGTCCAACAGCGCCTGGGTCGGGTGCTCGTGCTGGCCGTCGCCGGCGTTGACCACGCTGCAATCCACCTTCCGGGCCAGCAGCGAGGCGGCGCCGGAGGAGCCGTGGCGCACGACCAGCAAGTCTGGCCTCATTGCGTTCAGCGTCACCGCCGTGTCGATCAGGGTCTCGCCCTTGCTCATCGAGGAGGCCCGAGGACTCATGTTGACCACATCCGCCCCGAGCCGTTTGCCGGCCAACTCGAACGAGCTCTGGGTGCGGGTCGAGTTCTCGAAGAACAGGTTCATCAGCGTGCGACCCTTGAGCAGGTCGAGCTTCTTGGCCGTCTGGCGGTTCAGCGCCACGAAACCGTCGGCGAGATCGAGCAGTTCGAGCGTCTCGAGCCGGTTCAGGTCGCTGGCGGAAATGAAATGACGGCGGGGGAAGGGGAAGGTCCGAGATCGGACGTCGTCCAGTCCAGGCGCCGGCGCGGTCATGAACGCCTCTTCTAGGGCGCTTCGCCCCTCGCGCCAAGGCCCGCTCGCCGCATTGGTTTTCAGCCGAGGGTCTTCAATCGGTCCAGCGCGCCCTGCAGGATGTAGGCGGCGGCCGCCTTGTCCACCAGTTCGGCGCGGCGGGCGCGGCTGACGTCGGCCTCCTCGATCAGCATCCGGTTGACCGCCGCGCTGGACAGCCGCTCGTCCCAGAAGGCGATGGCGAGCTGGGGCCGCAGACGCAGAAGGTTGCGGGCGAAGGCTCTGGAAGACTGGCAGCGCGGCCCCTCGGTCCCGTCCATGTTGACCGGCAGGCCGATCACGATCCCCCCCGCGCCTCGGCTCTCCATCAGTTTGAACAGCCGCTCGGCGTCCTCGGTGAACTTGACCTTGCGGATCAGCGCCAGGGGGCTGGCGATGGCGCGGGTGACGTCCGAGACCGCGACCCCGATGGTCTTTTCGCCCAGGTCCAGGCCCATCACCGGCGTCATGGCGGGCAGGGCCCCTGGCAGGTCGGCGAGGTCGAGCACGGGCATCGGCCACCTCAATCATCCCTGGGCGGGGCTTGTCAAAGCGCGCCTGGGGCGAGTAACCCCTCGGCCTTCCGCCCTCCTTCCCAAGAGGTCCCCATGGCCATCGACGCGGCGACAGTGAAAAAAGTCGCCAGCCTCGCCCGGATCCGCGAGCCCGACGACCGGCTCGAAACCCTGGCGCGCGAGCTGTCGGGCATCATGCAGTGGATCGACCAGCTCGCCGAGGTCGACACCGAGGGGGTCGAGCCGATGGCCT
Source organism: uncultured Alphaproteobacteria bacterium (assembly GCA_963706385.1). GTDB lineage: Bacteria > Pseudomonadota > Alphaproteobacteria > Caulobacterales > Caulobacteraceae > Poindextera. Next base: position 451,611 of record OY970153.1, read on the forward strand.
CGGCGGTGGCCGCCAAGCTTGCGATGCGCGAAGACGAGGTCACCGACGGCGGCGATGCGGAAAAGGTGCTGGCCAACGCCCCACGCCGCGAAAACGGCTTCTTCGTCGTGCCCAAGGTGGTCGAATAGATGAGCGCCCCCACCGGATATTCCTTGACCGCGCTGACGTTGAAGGCGGCGATCGAGGGGCTGAGGGCCAGGCGGTTTTCCGCGACCGAGCTGGCCGGCGCCCACATCGCCGCGATCGAGCGCGCGCGGGCGCTGAACGCCTTCGTGCTGGAGACGCCGGACAAGGCGCTGACGATGGCCAAGGCCGCCGACGCGCGGCTGGCCACGGGCGACGCGCGGCCGCTGGAAGGCGTGCCGCTCGGGATTAAGGACCTGTTCTGCACCGAGGGGGTGCGCACCACCGCCGGTTCGCGCATCCTTGGCGACTTCATTCCGCCCTACGAATCCACCGTGACCTCCAGGCTCTGGCGCGACGGGGCGGTGATGCTGGGCAAGCTGAACATGGACGAGTTCGCGATGGGCTCGTCCAACGAAAGCTCCGCCTTCGGGCCGGTGGTCAATCCCTGGCGTTCGCGCGGCTCGAACCAGCCGCTGACGCCGGGCGGCTCGTCGGGTGGCTCGGCCGCGGCGATCGCGGCGGACCTCTGCCTGGGCGCCACCGCCACCGACACCGGCGGCTCGATCCGCCAGCCGGCCGCCTTCACCGGAACCGTCGGGATCAAGCCGACCTACGGCCGCTGCTCGCGCTGGGGCGTCGTCGCCTTCGCCTCCTCGCTGGACCAGGCCGGACCGATCGCCAAGACCGTCGAGGACGCCGCGATCCTGCTGAAATCCATGGCCGGCCACGATCCGAAGGACTCCACCAGCCTCAACGTCGAGACCCCGGATTTCCCGAGCTTCGTCGGCAAGTCGGTCAAGGGCCTGCGCGTCGGGGTGCCGCGGGAATACCGCGTCGACGGGATGCCGGCCGAGATTGACACGCTGTGGGAGCAGGGGGTGGCCTGGCTGAAGGACGCCGGGTGCGAGGTGGTCGAGGTCTCCCTGCCGCACACCCGATACGCCCTGCCGGCCTATTACATCGTCGCCCCGGCCGAGGCTTCGTCCAACCTCGCCCGCTACGACGGCATGCGCTACGGCCTGCGCGCCGACGCCAGGAGCCTTGTGGACGTCTACGAGGAGACCCGCGCCCAGGGCTTCGGCGAGGAGGTCAAGCGCCGGATACTGATTGGCACCTATGTCCTCTCACACGGCTACTACGACGCCTACTACCTCAAGGCCCAGAAGGTCCGCCGCAGGATCGCCGACGACTTCGAGCAGGCGTTCCGGAGCGTCGACGCGCTGTTGACCCCGACCGCGCCGTCGGCCGCTTTCGGCCTGGGCGAGAACGCCGCCGATCCGGTGGCCATGTACCTGAACGACATCTTCACGGTGACGGTGAACCTGGCCGGCCTGCCCGGCCTCAGCCTGCCGGCCGGTCTCGACGCCCGGGGCCTGCCCCTCGGCCTGCAGCTGATCGGCCGGCCGCTGGACGAGGGCACGCTGTTTTCCCTGGCCGGCGCGCTGGAGAAGGCCGCGGGGTTCTCGGCCAAGCCGGAACGCTGGTGGGCCTAGCTCGCCGGTTTCGGCAGCGCCGCCAGGTCGGCCTGGATCGCGTCCAGCTTGGCCTGGTCGATCTGGGCTTCTGGATATTGGGCCACGGCGCGCAGGCTCATAGCCTTGACCGTCTCCAGGCGCGGATCGTCCTCCACGCCGGGCAGGTCCTTGTCGATCACGCCCCTGGCGGCCCGGTCGGCCAGGAGATCCTGGATCGGCCAGTCGACCGAGGGCGGGCCGGCCTTGGCCGCGGGCGCCGCGCCGGCGTCGGCCGGGGCCGCGCTCGCCGGGGCCGCGCTCTGGGCGGATGCGGCGCCGGCCGCGCCCAGGCCGAGGACGGCGGCCAGCAGGGCGGTGTTGAAGGGGTTTCGCATCGGGCGCCTCATCGGGTTGCGGTCGGGCCGTTCGGCGAGCAAATCCCCGATCGCCGCTCCGCGCAAGCCGCCGATGGCTTCCGCTCGGCGGCGCAGATGCTAGAACAGCGGTTATGAGCGCAGACGCCAGACTGATCGACGGCCGCACCGGCCCATGGGAAATCGTGCTTGGGCTGGAGGTTCACGCCCAGGTCGCTTCCAAGTCCAAGCTGTTCAGCGGCGCGGCGGTCGGCTTCGGCGCCGGCCCGAACGAGCAGGTCAGCCTGGTCGACGCGGCCATGCCGGGCATGCTGCCGGTGATCAACCGCTACTGCGTCGAGCAGGCGGTGCGCACCGGCCTCGGCCTGAAGGCCCAGATCAATCCCTGGTCTCGGTTCGACCGGAAGAACTATTTCTATCCCGACCTGCCGCAGGGCTATCAGATCAGCCAGTTCAAGGACCCGATCGTCGGCGAGGGCGAGATCACCGTCGAGCGCGACGACGGCTCCAGCTTCGTGGTGCGGATCGAGCGGCTGCACCTGGAGCAGGACGCCGGCAAGTCGATCCACGACATCGATCCCGACTGGACCTACGTCGACCTGAACCGGGCCGGCACGGCGCTGATGGAGATCGTCTCGCGGCCCGACATGCGCTCCTCGGAGGAGGCGGCGGCCTATGTGAAGAAGCTGCGCGCCATCCTGCGCTATCTCGGGACCTGCGACGGCGACATGGAGAAGGGCAATCTGCGCGCCGACGTCAATGTCTCGGTGCGCCGGCCGGGCGGCGAGCTCGGCACCCGCTGCGAGATCAAGAACGTCAATTCCTACCGCTACATCCAGCAGGCGATCGAGTACGAGGCGCGCCGCCAGATCGAGATCATCGAGGATGGGGGCTCGATCAGACAGGAGACCCGGCTGTTCGACCCCGGCAAGGGCGAGACCCGCTCGATGCGCTCCAAGGAGGAGGCGCACGACTACCGCTACTTCCCCGACCCCGATCTGCTGCCGCTGGAGCTGGACCCGGCGTGGATCAAGCAGATCGAGGCCTCGCTGCCCGAACTGCCCGACGCCAAGACGGCCCGGCTGCAGGCGCAGTACGGCCTTTCGGCCTATGACGCGCGGGTGCTGGCGACCGACATCGCCAGGGCCGACTTCTTCGAGCGCGCGGCCGAGGGGCGCGACGCCAAACTGGTCGCCAACTGGACGACGAACAATCTTCTGGCGCGGCTTTCGGAAGCCGGCCTCGACATCGAGCAGAGCCCGATCTCGGCGCGCGACATCGCCGAGCTGGTCAAGCTGATCGAGGACGGGGTGATCTCCTCGAAGATCGCGCGGGTGGTGTTCGACCACATGTGGGACGGCGAGGGCGCGCCGGCGGCGATCGTCGAGGCGCGCGGCCTGGTCCAGGTCACCGACACCGGTGCGATCGAGGCGGCGGTCGATGCGATCATCGCGGCCAATCCCGACAAGGCCGAGGCGGTCAAGACCCGGCCCCAGGCGATCGGCTGGTTCGTCGGACAGGTGATGCGCGAGACCGGCGGCAAGGCCAATCCGGCGGCGGTCAACGAAATCCTCAAGGCTCGGCTCGGCGTCGAATAGGCCGTCCGCGCGTCCTCAGTAGCCGTCGCCCGGGATCACCTCGAAGATCACCCCGGTGGCGATGGCGGCCAGCACATAGTCGTCGCCGGCGCGGTACCAGTAATAGCCGCGGGGCGGCCGGCGCAGATGGCGGCGCTGGAAATCCCGGATCACTTCACCTCGCGCCATCGGCGGCAGATACTGGCCGCGCGTCCAGCCCCGGCCCCGCGGGCCGCCGCCGCCGAGGCCGGGGCCGAATCCGCGATACTCAGCCGGCCGACCGCCGAGGCCGCCCGGCCCGCCGTGGCGGCCGTGCTCGACATAGCCATCGCCATAGCCCCACCCGTGGGACGGATAGCCCTGGGCGGTCGCCGCCAGCGGCGCGGCGAGGCTCAGCATTATCAAGGCGAAGGCGGCGGCCCGGCGCCAGGTCATTTCGTCATCCTGTCAACAGCGCGCCGCGCGCCCACTCGACGCTCGCCCCGGTCAACATGGCCGATCGACGGTGAACCGGCGCTGAACGGCGCGCTTTGCCGGGCCGATGCATGAATAATCGGCAACGGCCGGCTTAACTATATCTTTAGCCAGCCGACGCTTTGATTGTCTCCAGGGGCGAGAAGCGCCTCGATCCTACGAGTGATGCACCCAGGAACGAGGGAGTGTGATCATGTTGGCCCATATCGAGCCGCCGGCCGCGCATACGCTGCCGTTACCCAATCCGGATTCGTCGGGGGACGAGCTGTTTCGGATGGGACTGCTTTATTCGACCGGACAGGGGGGCGCGCCGCTTGACTACGTCTCGGCGCACATGCTGTTCAATCTCGCCGCCATGCGCGGCTCGGTCGAAGCCAAGATCTATCGCAAGGAACTGAGCCAGGAGATGGATCCGGGCGACATCGCCGACGCGCAGCGCGCGGCCCGCGAGTGGCTGTCCCACGGCTGATCCGGACCGCGGGCGGCTGGCTAGAAGGTGGTCAACCCGCCGGTGGCGTAGCTGAAGCCCATGCTGACCGGAATGATGTCGTGGATGTACTGCTGGACGAATTGTCCGGCCTCCGCGATGCCCGTCTTGGGCACGTAGATGATGTCGAACCGCCGCAGCGGCGCCAGTTCGAAGCGGCCGGGGTCGCTGATCCCGTGCAGCAGATCGACCGTCCGCATCATCGGCTTGCCGGCCGCGCCGCGTCGGATCAGCACCACCTGAGCGCGCTTGGCCGTGGATTTGAAGCCGCCGGCCATGATCACCGCCTGCAGCGCATTGATGTCGCCGGGCATGTCGTAGACGCCGGGTCGATCCACTTCGCCGCCGACGAACACCTTCAGCGGGCTGGCGCGCACGCTGATCGTCACCTCGGGCCTGAGCAGTTGGGCGGCGTAGGCGGTGGTGATCAGGGCCTCGGCGTCAACCACCGAACGATCCGCGACCAGCACCGGCGGGATCAGCGGCAGGCTGACCCGCCCGTCCGGCTGCACCGTCACCGTCTTGCCGAGTTCCGGCGCCGAGGGCACCGCGACGTCCAGCTCGTCGCCCGGAAACAGCCGATAGGCCGGCTCCTCCTCGCTCCAGGTGGCATAGCCGATGTTGGCGAACGCGGCGGTGGGTTTTGGATTTGGAGCGAACACCTCGGCGGTGTCGGCGCAGGCCGCCAAGGTGGCCGAGAGGGCCAAGACCGCAAGACGGCTCATTCGGGGCAGGGCGTGACGAAGGCGCATGGTCGGTTCCGGCGCGAACGGTTCGGCTCGCTCCATCTGTCGACCCAATTCGGTAAACAAGCGTTAAGCCCGTCGGCCCTTCGCGCCGGCTAGGCCAAAGCCGCCGGGGCCGATCTCACCTTGGGTTTCACCTTGCCGACGGCGAGCAGCGATTCGACGCAGTCCCGGATCGAACTCGTCCAGCGGCCGGAAGCAGACGCCGGTCGCCGCGCGGATGCGGTCGTTGCGGATCTCGGTGAGCGCCCAGATGGCGCGCATCTCCGCTTCGCGGGCCTTGATTCGGTCGGGGAACGGATCGGTCACCGCCGGCGCGTCGTGCCTCAGTTCCGGCAGCAAGCGGTCGATGTCGGCGCAGATGTCCTCCACGTCGCGGTAGTCGCCGGAGGCGGCGATGTAGCGCTCGCCGTTTCTCACCCGCACGCTCTCCAGGAGGCGGATGTGGCATTCGGCGTCGTCGCGCACGTCGACCGTCATCCAGGGGCGGTAGGCGCCGGTCTGGGCGTATTCGCCCAGCAGCATGGTCTCGATCTGGTGCTGCCAGGCGCCGTCCTTCTGGTGCGCCGACAGGATCGGCCCGACGTTGTCGGCCGGGCAGCAGGTGATCGCCTCCCAACGGCCGCCGCGCGCCGCGGCCTCGGAGAAGGCGCGCTCGGCGTGGGCCTTGCCCATCGAATAGCCCTGGCCGCGGTCCGGCGTGCGCTTGGGATTTTGCTCGTCCGGCCAGCGGTCCTCGTAGATCACCGGCCGGCGGACCAGCTCCTGCAGGTCGGCCTCGGACATCACCGCGGCGATCGAGGAGGTGAGCACCACCCGGTTGACGGTTTGCGAGCGGTCGATGCTCTCGATGATGTGCTCGCAGGTGCGGGCGACATAGTCCATGTCGGCGTAGGTGCTCACGTGCGAGATGTGGGCGACCGCGCCCGCGCCCTGGAACACCGCGTCGAAGCAGCCTGGGACGTCCAGGTCCGCGGCGTGCAGGGTGAGGCGGCCCGAGGCGTGGCCCGGCATCTGTTTCAGAAAACCGGTTCGGCTCGCGTCGTCGACGTCGCGCACGCAGGCCCTGACGCGATAGCCCTTGTCCAGCAGCAGCCGCACCACCCAGCCGCCGATGAAGCCGGCCGCGCCGGTCACCGCGACGATCCCGCCCTTGCGAATTGGACCCATGCCCGGAAATCTCCTCGTTCGTTCGGCGTTTCGCCGAGTTTGGCTTGTCTGGAGACAACTCTAGGCAACTCGGGCCCGATTGACACTCCCGCGCACCCGCGCGGCCCTTATGGGTAACGATGCGTTAATCGCGGCGAGCGAGGCTTGGCGCAACCTCTAGCGTATCGGAATCGCATGCCCGCGAGCGCGTGGATCGAACACCGCGAACCCACCGCGCCGCCATGGCGCGGCGGGGAGACGCCGAGGCGCCCGAAACTCGCGCCGGCCGACTTCATTCCGCTGCTGTGGCGCGAGCGGCTGGTGATGCTGAACGTGTTCATGGTGGTCGCGGCCCTGGGGCTGGCGGCGGCCCTGATGCTGAAGACCGTCTATCCCGCCCGCTCGAGCCTGTTGATCCGACTCGGCCAGGAATACGTCTACGAGCCCCGGGCGGGCGACGCGGCCCGCGGCGCGACGCCCGATTCCGACCAGATGGTCCAGTCCGAGGTCGAGATCATGGGCAGCGCCCAGGTCAAGCAACGGGTGATCCAGAAGCTGGGAATCGGCCGGGTGTTCCCCGCGCTGGCCGGCCGCTACGACCGCGCCGCTCCGCCCGAGCAGCAGAAGCTGATGGGCCAGGCGGTCGCCGCGCTGGAAAAGGGGCTGAAGATCGTCACCGCGCCCGGCGCGCCGGTGGTCCGGCTGGAGTACGACGACCCCGATCCCCAGACCGCGGCCCTGGTGCTGAACACCCTGCTGGACGAATACCTGACCTATCGCCGCGCGATCCTGCTGGATCCGGCCGCGCCGCTGGAGGCGCAGCGCCGCTCGTTCGAAGCCCGGCTGGAGCAGGCCGACGAGGCCTACCAGAACTTCCTCGGCAGCAACAACATCGGCGACTTCGAGTCCGAGAAGACCGGCCTCGCCCAACTCCAATCGACGCTGCGGCAGCAGAAATACGCCGCCGACGAGCAGTTGCAGGAGCGTCAGGCCCGGCTCGCCGCGCTCGACGCCCAGTCGGCCCAGATCACCCCGGAGATCGGCCTCTATCACGACGTCGACCACGCCGCCCAGGACAAGCTGACCGACCTGAAGGTGCAGCGGGCCGGCCTTCTGGGCCGTTACCGCCCCGACGCGGCGCCGGTGAAGGCGCTGGACGTGCAGATCGCCGAGATGGAGCGCGCCATCGCGGAAGGCCGCGTCCGCGGCGACGGATCGCGCCGGCTGGGGGTCAACCCGGTGTTCCAGACCTTGCAGACCGACCGCATCCAGCTCGCCGCCGAGGTCGCCGCCCTGCGGCGCTCGGCCCAGACCCTGGCCGACCAGATCGCCCAGGTCACCGACCGCCAGCTTCGCCTCGACCAGCTCGAGCCGCAGTATCAGGGGCTGGCGCGCGACCGCGAGGTGCTGTCGAACAACGTGCGCGACTTCACCGTCAAGGCGCAGGAGACTCAGGCCTCCGACGCCATGGCCCGCCAGGGCGCCGACAACATCTCGATCGTCGAGCGGCCGCTCGCGCCGGTCCAGGGCAGGAGCCTGAAGGCGCCGGTGGCCGTGCTCGGGCTGTTCATGGGCGCCTTTTCCGCGGTGTGCGCCGGCCTCTTGCGCATCTTCCTGCGCGAGGGTTTTCCGACCTCGGGCTCGGCCGCGCGGACGCTGGGGCTGCCGGTGCTGGCGTCGGTCGGCATGAAGACCGCCGCGCGGCGATAGAGCCGCGCGGTTGTGTGATAGGACTTGGCCATTGCGCGCGGTGCGATTCGTCAGATGGTCGACCTGACCCCGGAAATGGCCCAGCTATGGGACTCGCTCGGCGCGCCCCCGCCGGGTCAGGCTCGCCTGGTCCAGTTCGTCGCCGCGCGGACCGGGGAGGGGGCCTCCACCGTCGCGCGCGAGTTCGCCCGCTTCGCCTCGCGGCGGGCGCGAAAGGCGGTCTGGCTGGTCGACCTCGACCTCATGGAGTCGCCCCAATACAAAGCGATCGCCGAGGATGTCGCCCGCTACGGGGCGATGGGCCGCCAGAGCGCGGCCTCGCCGGACGGAACGGCCTTCTTCACCGTCCAACCGCCGACCCGCGGGCCGGACGGCCGACCCTGGCCTGATGCGCGCTATCTGGTGGCCCACGCCGTCGGTGGCCCGCACCTGTGGGTCACCCGTTTCCGCCGCGAGATTTTGCAGCCCGAGCAGCGGGTCAGCGTGCTGCCGACCGGCGAGTATTGGCGCACGATGCGCCGTCACGCCGAGATCGTGGTGATCGACGCGCCCGCCGCCGATCGCTCGGGCGCGGCCGTGACGGTGGCGCCGTTCGCGGATTTCACCGTCCTGGTGGTGGCGGCCGACGAGGGCGACGCGGCCGGCCCCGCGAGCCTGAAGCAGGCGATCGCCGCCGCGGGCGGGCGCTGCGCGGGCCTGGTGTTCAACCGCGCCAAGGCCGAGCCGCCGGGTTTTCTCAAGGCGATCGTGCGGTGAGCCTCCAGGCCGGCGACTGGCCCGGCCGGCCGTCGCGCCCCGCCGCGCCGGCGCCGCCCGCCGCCAGGGTCGTTCCGGCGCGCGAGCCGATCGCCGTCGGCCTTGCGATCCTGATGCTGCTGCTGTTCACCCAGCCCTGGATCATGACCCACATCGCCCCGTCGGACACCGACTCGGCGCTGGCGCGGGCGCTGTATTTTCCCGCCTATGTCTGCGGCGTGATCCTGCTCTGCCAGGCGCCGGGCCGGGCGCTGATCGGCCTGGCGCGCGAGCCCTTCCTGATCGCGCTGCTGCTGGTGGCGGCGGCCTCGGTGTTCTGGTCGGCGGCGCCGGGGCAGACCGAACGGCGGGTCGTGGCCCTGGTGATGTGCACCCTGTGCGGCGTGGCCCTGGGCGCGCGCTGGCGCTGGCCGCGGCTGGTGGAGATCGTCGCGGCGGTCTATGCGCTGACGGCCGTAACCTCGCTGGTCCTCGGCCTCGCCGCGCCGTCGATGGGACGGATGAGCGAGCTGTTTCCCGGCGCCTGGCGGGGCCTGTGGCTGGAGAAGAACGCGCTCGGCGGCGCGATGGCCTTCGGCGCCTTGAGCTTCGCCGCCGCGGCCCTGTTCCAGCCCCGGCGCTCGATGTTCTGGTGGGCGATGACGGCGTTGGCCATCGTGCTGCTGGGCCTGTCGACCTCGAAGACCGCGCTGGTGGCCCTGATGCTGGGCGCATCGGCCCTGGGCTTCACCCTGCTGGTCCGGCGCGGCGGGGCGACGGCCGTGGCGGTGACTTGGCTCGCCGTGGCGGCGGCGATGGCGCTGGCGGCGGCGATCGCCATGCGTCCGGACCTGTTCCTGGCGCTGCTGGGCAAGGACGCGACCCTGACCGGCCGCACCCAGATCTGGGACGCCGTCTGGCGGCTGATCCAGCAGCGGCCGCTGCTCGGCTACGGCTACGGCGCGGTGTGGACCGACGACACCGGCTGGGGCCCGCTGCGCTGGATCGTCAAACAGACCGGCTTCACCCCGCATCACGCGCACAACGCCTGGCTGGAGCAATGGCTGGGCCTCGGCGTCCTGGGGCTGGCCGGCTGGTCGCTGCTCTACCTGTCGATCCTGGCCAAGACGATCTGGGCGGCGTTCACCCACAAGGGCGCGCTGCTCGTCTTCCCGTTCCTGGCGGTCTATTCGCTGATGAGCCTGACCGAGAGCGTGGCCCTGATCTACAATGACCTGCGCTGGGTGCTGTTCGTCGCCTACGCCATCCGCCTGTCGATCCCCTCGGAGGGAGAGGCGGAATAGGGGGCGGCATGGCGTTGGCTTGGAATGCGCCCGGCCATGCGGTATGATTACATAAGATTACGGAAGATTACACATGCCGCGGAACCAGCCGACCGAGCCGATCACCGTTCGCGCCGCCAAGCAGATCGTCAGCGAAATCGATGCGCTCGCCGCGTCGATGGACCGGTCCCGCAACTACGTCGTCGTTCAGGCGCTCCAGCAATATCTGCTGGCTAACGCGTGGCAGGTCGAGCGCATCAAGGAGGGCGCCGCCGCCGCCCGCGAGGGCCGCCTGCGTCCCGCCGACGAGGTTTTTTCCGGCATCGCCGCCAGGCACGGCTGGGCGCGGTAAGTGCGGCTGGTCTTCGCGGAGCCAGCCGCCCGCGACCTTGACGACATCATCGGCTATATCGCCCTCGACAATCCATCCGCCGCCGAGGGAGTCTATCGCGCCATTGTCGCCGCCGCGGAGCGGCTCCGCGATTTCCCCGACATCGGCCATGTCGGCCGCTTGCCCGAGACGCGCGAGTGGTCGGTTGTTTCTCTGCCTTACGTCATCGTCTACGCGGTCGGCGGCGGCGCCGTGACGGTGCTCGCCGTGTTCCACAGCGCCCGCGACCTGGCGCGAGCGCTCAGGGAGCGCCGAAAGGACCTGGAGCCCTGACGGTCGCGTGTGATCCCATGGTTTAGGCTATGGTTTAGGCTTAAAGGGACAGGTGATCCTGCCCCTCGGGTGCCGTCTTCCTGGGGGATCACAGAAAGTATGGACACGCGCCACTTCACCCCCCAATCCGCCGCGCGCCCTCGGCGACGGTGACCACGTCGCAGCCGCCGGCCAGCGCCGTGTCGATCAGGCGGGCCAGCGCGTCCGGCGTGCAGCCCCATTCGCTGGGCCGGTCGCGGACATCGTGCGAATAGAGGATCAGCCAGGCCTTGCGGCGGATGGCGCGGGCGAGCCACCTGCGGGCGAGCGCCTCGCCGCCCGGCCCCTCGATGCCGACGGCCGGGGCCTGGTTCAGGTCGGCTCCGTCCGCGATCAAGCCCCGGCTCACCGCGCGCAGCACCTGGAAACGCGACCCCAGCCGCGCCTTGGCGGCGAAGCGGACATCGCCGAAGGGATAGGCGAAGTTGGTCAGCGGCCCCAGACCCCACTCGGCCAGGGCGGCGTGGTTGCGCGCGACGTCGGCCTCGATCGCCGCGCCGGTCGCGACGCCGCAGTTGAGGTGGGAGAAGGTGTGGCAGGCGATCTCGTGCCCGGCGTCCCGCACCGCCAGGATCTCCTCGCGCGTCGCATAGCGGCCCATCGGCCCCTCGCGCCCGGCCAGGCCCGCCGAGACATAGTAGGTGCCGCGCAGCCCCCGCGTCTCCAGCGCCCGCGCGCCGGCGTCCGTCGCCGTGGCCGGGGCGTCGTCGAAGCTGAACGAGACCATGGGCCGTTCGAGCCGCGAACGGGCCGGCCGGCGGTGGACCAGCCGCGCCAGCCGCCGGCGCAGCTTGCCCTTGATCGAGCGGTCGGCGCTGTAGGCCGCGAGCGGCTCCCGATCCATCACACCGCCTCCGCGTAGAGCGCCGCGCGGTAGAGCCGCATGGCCAGGGCCCGCGCGCCCAGCGGCGCGGCCTCGGTCAGCGCGATCGCCTTCAGCGCCGGCCGCCAGGCCGCCCGCAGCGGCAGCCGCTTGAGCATACGCGCCGCGCGGTAGCTTGGATAGCGCTCGACCGCCGCGCGGTGGCCGGCGACCACGCGGGCGAAGTTGGCGGCGGACTGTTCGTACTTGGCCGCCAGGGTCCCGGCCGAGTCGAGGCCGAGGTGGGTCGCGGTGTTGTCGATGTGCGAGATCGGATGGCGGCGGGCGACGCGCAGCGCCCATTCCACGTCCTCCCAGCCCCAGCCGGCGAAGCTTTCATCGAACCCGTCGCTCTCGAAGATCTCGCGGCGGACCAGGAGGTTGGAGGTGAAGACGTGCTTTTCCGGCATCGCGCGGCGCGCTTCGAGCGGGGCGCAGTCGGATTTCAACGCCATGCATCGGTGCAGGGCATGGGCGCGCATCGGCGCCGCCTGATTGAGCGAGAAGCCGCCGAAGGCGACGGCGGGGGCCTCGGCCTCGATCAGCTCGAGATAGGTTTGCAGGAACCTCGGCCCGTCGGGCAGCATGTCGCTGTCCAGGAACAGAAGCCATTCGCCGCGGGCGTGACTTGCCAGGCGATTGCGCCCGCGTGCGCGGCCGACGTTGGCCGACAGGCGCGCCAGACGGGCGGGCAGGGCGAGCGAGGCGAGCGCGCGCGCCACCTTGTCGGCCAGAGCCTCGTCGCCGCTTCCGTCGTCCAGCGCCACCAGCTCGACGCCGCCCGCGAGATGCTCCGCCTCGCGGTCCAGCACCCGCAAGAGACAACTGGGATCCTCGCGCAGGAACGGGATCAGCACGGACATCCGCGGCCGGCCCTCCGTCCAGGCGGGATTGTCGAACAGCATCTCGCCGGGACCGCTCATGCGCCGCGCGCCTGCACGGCCCGCATCAGGCGGCCGGAATGGCCGCGCGCGCCGCAGAGATCGAGCCCGTAGGCCAGCGCGCCGTAGACCCCGACCCCGACCAGCGCCTTGGCGGCCAGCTCGACGCCGCCGCCGCCGGCGGGAACCGCGCGCACCGCCAGGGCCATCGCGGCCGAGGCCAGGCCCGCCTTGGCCAGCGCCTCCCACGGCACGGGCAGGGCCAGCGCGCGCCGGCCGAGCGCGAACGAGGCGGCCGCGCCCAGCGCATAGCTCGCCAGCGTCGCCCACAGCGCGCCCCGCAGGCCGAAGCGCGGGATCAGCGCCAGGCACAGGCCGACGTTGCTGAACGCCGGAATGACCATGGCCGCGAGCAGCAGGCCGGTCCGCCGGGCAAGGGTGAAGGCGGTGTGGAAATAATAGGTGGTCACTCCGGCGAGGAAGGCGCTGGCGGCGATCCAGGGGGTGACCTGGGCCGCGCCCTCGCGCAGGCGCTCGCCGATCATCACCTCGGCCAGCGGGTGGGCGACCAGGGCCAGGCCCACCGCCGCCGGCAGGGCCAGCGCGATCATCAAGCCGGCCTGTTCGCGCGCGGTCTCGTGCAACGCCGCCTTGCCGCCGCGCTCCAGCGCCGCGATCGCCGCCGGCCCGCCGGCCATGCCGAGCCAGATGAACATCACGTCCAAGGTGCGGTTCGCCAGGCTGTAGCCGGCGTGGTAGATTCCGACGCTGGTTTCGTTGAGATAGGCGGCCAACAGGAAGCGGTCGGTGGTGGCCAGCGCCAGCGACAGGATCAGTGACAGCGAGACCGGTAGCCCATAGGCCGCGTACATCCGCGCGCGGGCCGGCTCGAAGGCGCCGCCGCGCGCCTGTTTGAGCTCGGCGGGCAGGGCGAAGACCAGGCAGACCGCGGCCGCCGCGCCCATCCCCGCCAGCGGCGCGGCGCCGCCGAATCCGGCCAGCGCCAGGCTGGCGCCGACGATAAAGCCGCCGGCGGTCATCGCCACGTCCAGCAGGGCCGCGGCGCGCACCTCGCCGGCCGCGCGGCGGCGCTCCTGCGCCAGCTTGGCCAAGCTGCGGAACAGGATGCCCGCCAGGCCCGCGCCGATAGCGATCTTCAAGGGGCCCGGCATCGGCCAGAGCCACAGGATCCCGCCGGCGAGCAGCGGAAAGCCCACGGCCAGAATCGCGAAGGCGCCGTAGAGGGTGCGGAAATGGCCCGCCAGGCGGCCGGCCTGGGCCTCCGGCGCGTAGAATCGCGCCATCGCCGCCTCCAGCCAGACGAACACGCCGGTGTGGACCAGGCTCATCACCGAGAAGGCGAGGGCGTAGACGCCATACGCGTCCGGCGGCAGCACGCGGGTGAAGACCACGATGCTCAAGAGGCCCACGACGCCCTGGACGATGTTCACCGGCAGATAGCCGAGCACCCCGCGCCAGAACACGTCGCGCGCCTCAGCGGGCCGCTTGCCGGTCGCCCAGCAGGCACGGCAGGGTCATGGCGATGATGTAGAGATCGAGCCAGAACGAGCGGCGCTCGATGTAGTCGATGTCCAGCGCGACGCGCTGGCGCACGCGCTCGGGCGTGTCGAGCGGGCCGCGCGAGCCCTGGATGGCGGCCCAGCCGGTCATGCCCGGCTTGATTCGGTGGCGATGGGCGTATTCGGCGACCAGGCGGGCCGATTCCACGTCGCCGGTCTTCATGTTCGGCGCGTGCGGCCGAGGCCCGACCAGGGACATCTCGCCGCGCAGCACGTTGATCAGCTGCGGCAGCTCGTCGAGACTGGAGCGGCGGATGACGCGGCCGACGCGGGTGACGCGGGCGTCGTTGGCCTCGACCTGACGCTTGCAGTCTTCGTCACGCATGTCGTGACGCATCGAGCGGAATTTCCAGACCACGATCTCTTCGTTGTTGAAGCCGTGGCGGCGCTGGCGGAAGAACACCGGGCCGGGGCTGTCCAGCTTCACCGCCAGGGCGATCGCGGCCATCATCGGCGCGACGAAGGCCAGGGCGAGGGTTCCCAGGATCAGGTCCTGCGCCCGCTTGGCGAAGGCGCGCCGGGCCTCGGTCGGACGGCCCGACAGATGGGCCAGCGGAATGTCGGCCAGACGCGACAGGCTCGCGTTCTCCGCATCCTGCAAGTCCAGATCGATGAACACGGCGATGTCGTTCGGCAGCACGCGCAGCTTGTCGGCCAGGGCTTTCACCCGAACCTGGGCGGCCGCGCTGACCGTGATCACCACCCGGTCGACGCAGGGCATGATCCGATGCCCGAGCAGGGCGGAGGTGTCGCCCAGGAACGGCACGCCCCGCACGCCCTCGGCGGCGCGGCTCTTGCGGTCGTCGAACACGCCCAGCACCGCCACGTCGCGCCGCTCCAGGGCGCGCGCGATCAGCCGCTCGGCGTTCTCGGTGGCCCCGACCAGGACGATGTTGGGCGCCAGGCGGCCGGAGCGGCGCATCCAACGCACGCTGGTCCACCAGCCGACATGCAGCAGATAGACCCCGGCGAAGCTGAGCGCGAACCAGGCGGCCAGCGCCTCGAAGCGGGATTGGGACGTCCCGGCGAGCGCCCATGCGGAGGCTAGGAGCAGGCCGGTCAGGGCGAACGCCGAGCCCGCGCGCGCCAAGTGCGCGGCGAGCGGCTCGCGGGCGCGAAATCCATAGGCGTCGGCCAAGCTAAGACCGACGGCCAGCACCGCGGCGTCGGCGAGGAAAGGCGCGGTCTCGCCGACCGGACTGAGCCAGATTTCGGTCGGGTGGAACCAGTCGAACACCAGCCAGGCCAGGGCCAGGATCACCGCCGCGTCGACGCCGCGGAAGACGCCGGCGAGCGTCTCGCCGCGCAACCGCCGGCGAGTGGAGATCAGCCGGCCAGGCCTTAAGGGTCCGCGCCGCTCGCGCCTGGTTTCTTGGATGACCGCCCGCCGTCCGCGCGACGCCGGCGCCCTTGCCGGCGCTTGCGCCAGTGGGGCGCCCGAGGTCTTCCAGTCGTGGGAATTCAACACGCCGGTCATGCGGCCTCGGCGGGACATGGCGCCACGCGCGCGACTTGGCGCCGGTCGACGACGCCGACGTTGATGCGGTGAAAGCTCGACATGGACCCTGTGTCTCGATCCTCGGACGCGAAGGGTTCAAGCAACAACCGTGCCGCCAAGGATGGGACGCCCTGGCGCTCCGGCCGCTCGGATTGCGGCGCGGACCGCGATTGGCTATGAGGGACCGGCCTGCCGGGCCCCGTCGATCACCGCCCCCGCGGATGACCGTCCGGGATCCTGTCCGGACCGGAGACAACCGGCCAAATCAAGCTGGTGACGTGGCCGAGTGGCTGAAGGCGGCGGTTTGCTAAACCGTTGTACGGTGTAAAGCCGTACCGAGGGTTCGAATCCCTCCGTCACCGCCAAATTTACACCACATATTCAAGTGGTTAGCCGGTTTTGTCGGATTTCTGGCCCTTTATTGGCCCAGAAAAAGGTGACGCCTCGACGTCGAGCGCCTGCATCTTCTCGCGCTCGCGGACCTTGTCGGCTTTGAGGCTCCCGTCCCGCCGCGGGCATGTTTTTTCAAGGGCGGGCCAACCGATTGACCTAAATCATCGCCGTGTCGCCCTTCCGAGCCGATGAGTTCCACAGTCCGGGTTGTGAGAGCGGCGATCCTCGAGTTCGAACCCATCCATGGTCGCCGGTGGGGCCATAGGATCGGCCCATGAACAAAGGAGCGACGATGATGACGCGACGGGGAGCCCAGGCCGGAATTCTCGCCAGCGCGGCGCTCGCCACGCCCGCATCGGCCGCAATCGCGCCGGCATCGCAGCCGTTCGATTTGCCGCCGCCTCGAAGCGAGGGGGGCCAGTCCCTGATCACGGCGCTGAAGCTGCGGCGGTCCACGCGGGAGTTTTCCGATCGGCCGTTGCCGGCGCAGGTGTTGTCCGATCTTTTGTGGGCGGCTTTCGGGGTCAATCGTCCGAACGGCGATCGGACCGCACCCTATTGGAAGCACGTCATGGTGATGGATATCTACGTTGCGACGGCCGACGGCGTTTGGCTCTACGAGCCGAAGCCGCATACGCTGGCGCCCCACATGAAAGCCGACATCCGCGCCGAGACCGGCTTGCAGGATTTCGTCGCCACCGCGCCGCTCAATCTCATCTACGTTGCGCATGGCGAGCGCATGATGGACATCTCCGCCGAGGATCGCCGCCTCTACGCCTCGGTCGACACCGGTTTCATCGGCCAGAACGTCTATCTGTTCTGCGCCTCGGCGGGCCTCGGCACGGTGTTTCGAGGGGCGGTCGATTACCCGAAGCTCGGTCGGGTCCTGCGGCTTCCGGATCAGCAGTTCGTGACCTTCGCCCAGACGGTGGGATACCCCCGCGCGTGAGCGCCAATTCCGTTATAAACTTTTGAAATCGCGCATGATTTATGATTTTTGGCGAATTCGATCCAAACTCAGCGTGATCTAGGAGGTCCGATAATGCGCAAACGTTTCTTGACGAGCACGTTGATCGGCTTGGCCGCCGTGTCCATGCTCGGACTGGCCGCCGCCGACTCTCAATCGGCGCCTCAGCCGGCGCAGCAATGCTTCTTTTCTCAGGACTGGAACGGCTGGAAGGCCACCCCGGATTCGAAGTCGATCTATATCCGCGTTGGCGTCAACAAGCTGTACCGGCTGGACCTCAGCGTCGCCTGCCCCGAGTTGCGGATGCCTGATGTCCACCTGGTGACCAAGCTGCGCGGCGGCTCGATGATTTGCAGCGCGCTCGACCTGGATTTGAGCGTCTCGGACAGCCATGGCTTCAAGACGCCGTGCATCGTCAGCAACATCACGCCCCTGTCCGACGCCGAGGCGGCGGCCCTTCCGAACAACCTCAGGCCATGACCGCCAGACCAAACCCCGTGACGTTTAGGATAGGCTCGGCGATGGGACGCCGATCAGGGGCCTGGAATCTTGATCGGGCCGGCAAGATCGTGGGCGGTCCCTGAAACCGAATTGACCAGCTTGCGATCACCGGGCGCGCCGGAATCGCCGGCGGCCCAGCCGCTGGGGCAATCGCCGAGCCGGCGATAGTGCAGGGTCTGGGACAGATTCTCGCTTCCCCGCACGTCGGTGCGGACCAGCAGCTTGATGACGAAGTCCTGGTCGGGGTTGCCGGTTCTGACCGATTGGATGTCGAGATGGGCGCGTCCGGTCTTGCAACGCGCGGCGAACCGATCCCCCTGAACGACGGGCGGCGCGATCAGCTTGCAAGGCTGTCCATTCGGGCTGGGCATGGGCCTCGAGAAGCTGCGGTGCACCGAGGTGTCCGCGCAAACCAAGACCGTCTTGGTGACCTTGCCCTGCTCGTCCTGGGATTCGACCGACCAGAGCGCCGGCGGTTCGGGCTTGGATGGAACCGGCGGTTTTCCGCGTCCGGCGGGCGAGGTCGGCTCGCCGCAGGCGGACAGGACAACGGCGGCGCCGGCGAGGATAGGGAGAACGGATCTGTGCATGGCCGCACTCCTGCGTAAGGGTTGCTTCACCCTGTCACGATCGCCGCCGGAAAGGATTGACGCGGATCAACCGTCGCCGAGGTCAGTGCGCCCGAGCCCGACGCGCCTCATGGCGCCGTCGTCAAATCCTAACGCATCGACGGAGCCGGGCGGGCGGGCGGTGGCGGCGGAGGCGCATCGCTGTTCGACGCTCCGGGCGGCACGTCATCGTGGGCGTACATGCAGCGCTCATAGGCGTCGTTGTAGCTCTGCTGCCGGCGAACCTCGTCACGCTCGGCCACGCCCGCTCCGACGGCGGTTCCAGCGACCGCGCCGGCGATCGCGCCGACCCCCGCCCCGTGGCGTCCGTCCGCGGCCGAGCCCAAGAGAGCGCCAAGGACCGTGCCCACGAACGCCCCGCCAATGACGTCACCGGCGGGACTGCTCTGGCCGCCCACGAGTTTTTCCGCGTAGTCGCGGCACGCCCTCTGATCCTCGTGGAAGATTTCGATCGGCTTGTTCGGTCCCGGAGCAACCATCACGCTCGGGTAAATCTGGGCCGCGGCGGTCCCCGCGAGCGACAGCGCCGCCATTACGCCAAGGGCCGTCGTCCTGATCCTGGTCATCGCCGCGCCCTATCGGCCAGGAGCCGGCGGCGGCGGCGCGGGCGGCGCCGGAGCGACCTCGGGCGGGGTGGTCGGAACCGGCTGCCAGCCGCCCGGACAGGTGGTCACATAGGGGTAGAAGCCGGCCGGATCCAGGCAGCGGTACCAGTAGTGTGGCGGCGGCGCGATGGGGACCGCCTCCTCGACGAGCGGCGGGGCGATGTAGGTCGGATAGGGGTAGATCGGCTCGGGGTAGAAATACCATTCATCGTCGAGAAACCACCACCAGCCGAAGACGCCGTCGTGCCAGGTGTGCCGCCAGGCGCCCGCGCCCCAATGCGCCCGGTCGCCCGGGCTGAGCCGGCCGATCTCATGGCCTCTGAACCCCGGGCCGCCGAAGCCTTGGTAACCGCCGCTCGGCGAGCCATGGTAGCCGCCGCTCACCGAGCCATGGTGGCCGCCGTCTCCCGGGTCGTGCGATCCATCGTGAGATTGGGCGAGGGCGGGTGAAGCCGCCAGCAGCGCGGCCACGGACGCCGCCATTGACAGGAACCTGGTCATGGGAACACCTCTTCGCGGCGAACCTATCGCCTTGCCGCCAGCTAGCATGAGGTCGCCGGGCGCCGCCTTGATGCTGGTCAATCGTCGATGCGCTCGGCGATGCGCTGGTGTCGCCCGCGACCGCGAAGACATCGAGCCCCCTGCTTCTCTTGACGGCTCAACGCCGAGGACGTCGCGAGGCTGATCCATGGCGCGCGGCGAGACGCCGGTTCGGTTGAGCCGACGATTGCTTTAGGCGAACCTTAAAGTGATGGACGGCGCGCCCCGCTCGCGCGAGGGTTCCGCCAATCGGCCGGTGAAGGGGCCGTCATCATGGCCGTCCACAACGCCGATATAGCCGCCGCCTTCAATCGTCTGGCCGATCTGCTCGAGATCGAGGACGCCAATCCGTTCCGGGTGCGCGCCTACCGGCGCGCCGCGGCGACGATCGAGGACTTGCCCGCGAGCGCGGCGGCGATGGTCGCGGATGGCGCCGACCTCACGGCGTTGCCAGGGATCGGCGAGGATCTGGCCGGCAAGATCAAGGAGATGGTCGAGACCGGACGCCTGAAGCTGTTGCAGGAGGTGGAGGCGCGCACGCCCTCCACGCTCGCGACCCTGACGGCCATCCCGGGACTTGGGCCCAAGCGCGTGCGGCTGCTGCACGAGAGGCTCGGAATCTCGACCTTGAAACAGCTCGCGCGAGCCGCCGCCGCCGGAAAGCTGCGCAAGTTGCCGCGATTCAGCGCCGAGATCGAAGCCAAGCTGCTCGACGAGGCGGGCCGGCGCGTCGAGGGCCGGCCGCGGTTCAAACTTTCGACGGCGGAGGACTTCGCCCAGGGTCTCGTGGCTTATCTGCGCGGCGCCCCGGGCGTGGGCCGCGTGATGGTCGCCGGCAGCTATCGCCGGCGCAAGGAAACGGTGGGCGATCTCGACATCCTCGCCACCGCCGCCGACGGCCCGGCGGTGGTCGGGCACTTCGTCGGCTATGACGAGGTCGAACAGGTGACGTCCAAGGGCCCCGTCCGCTCCACGGTGATCCTTCGCTCCGGGCTCCAGGTCGACCTGCGGGTGGTCGCCGAGGACAGCTACGGCGCGGCGCTGGTCTATTTCACCGGCTCGAAGGACCACAACATCGCGATCCGCAAGCTCGGGCAGGCCAGAGGGCTGAAGGTCAACGAATACGGCGTGTTCCGCGGCGAAGAGCGGATCGCGGGGCGCACCGAGCAGGAGGTTTATCGATCGCTCGGCCTGGCCTATGTCGAACCCGAGTTGCGCGAGGACCGCGGCGAGATCGAGGCGGCGCGAGCGGGCCGGCTTCCCAAGCTCGTCGCCCTGACCGACATCCGCGGCGACCTGCACGCGCACAGCAAGGCGTCGGACGGCAAGAGCAGCCTGCGCGAGATGGCCGAGGCGGCCAAGGCCCGCGGCTATGACTATGTCGCCATGACCGACCACACGCGCCACGCCACCATCGCCCATGGCCTCGATCCGAAGCGGCTGGCGATACAGCTCGACGAGATCGACCGTCTGAACGACGAGCTGGTCGGAATCCGGATCTTGAAATCATCCGAGGTCGACATCCTGGCGGATGGCCGGCTCGATCTGCCGGACACCCTCCTGAAACGTCTCGATCTGGTGGTCTGCGCCGTCCATTTCCGCTTCGAACTCAGCCTCGAGGCCCAGACCGAGCGGATCATTCGCGCGATGGACAACCGGTTCTGCAACATCATCGCCCATCCCTCCGGCCGGCTGATCGGCGAGCGGCCAGGCTACGCGGTCGACCTGGACAGGCTGCTGGCCGCCGCCAAGGAACGCGGCTGTTTCCTCGAACTGAACGCCCATCCCAGCCGGCTCGACCTCGACGACATCCACTGCCGGGCCGCGAAGGATATCGGCCTCAAGGTGGCGATCGGCACGGACGCCCATTCGACCGTCGGCCTGAGCGCCATGCGGTTCGGCGTGGACCAGGCGCGCCGGGGTTGGCTCGGGCCGGACGACGTGCTCAACACCCGCCCATGGCCCGAGCTGCAAAAACTGCTCGCGCGCTGAGCGTCGCTTGAAGGGTTGACCCCGATCAATGCGCCCGGCCTGGCCGCGCGCGAGCCTGACCGCGGTCGAGTTGAACACCCCCTGAAACCATCCCACTGGCCGGGATGGGACATGTAACGGAATCGAGGCCATGCAGATCCCATTGAAAATCGCTTTTGAAGGCGGCCTGACCGCGACAGACGCTCTACGCGCCCGGATCGAGCGCGAGGCCCGCAAGCTTGAACGGTTCTCCGACCGGATCACCGCTTGCCGGGTGGCGGTGATCGGCCGCAGCGGACGCCATCACCAGGGCGACCTTTTCCAGGTGCGCATCCAGATCGTCATGCCGGGCCGCGCCGACGTCATGATCGACCGCAATCCCAGCGCCGACCACGCCCACGAGGACGCCTACGTGGCGATCCGCGATGCGTTCAACGCGGCCAGGCGTCGGCTGCAGGATCACGAGCGGCGCTTCGCCGGACAGATCAAGACCCACGAGGAGCCCCCTCACGGCCGCGTGGCGCGCCTGATCCCGGAGCAGGACCACGGATTCATCGAGACCTCGGATGGGCGGGAGGTCTACTTCCACCGGAACGCGGTGCTGAACGGCGAATTCGACAAACTTGAACCCGGCGCGGAGGTCCGGTTCGCGGAGTTGGAGGGCGACAAGGGTCCGCAGGCCTCGACGGTCCATTTGATCGGAAAATCCCACATCGTCGCGCCAGCCTAGGCGCCTTCGGTCGAATTGTCAGGGAAGGGCGATATGGACAGCGAAACGTTCCGCAACTGGCTCGCCGAGCGGGGATGCCGCTTCGGCCATCACGAAGAACAGCGCGGCCAAGGTCAGGCCGCCGTCATGGTTTATCGCGAGGGGCGGACGGCCGAGCTTCCGCTGATCGGTTCACGAAAGTCGATCGATCCGGAAACCGTACGGGCCGTCTGTTCCGCCCTGGCGCTGAATTGGTCGGAACTCCCGGGACCCGAGAGCCGCGCCTGACCCGGAGCCACTTATCCGAGGAGATCCCATGGGCTTCAGCAACAGGTCGGAGGCGGGGCGCAAGCTGGCGCTCGCCCTTGCCAAGTACAAGGATCACGCACCCATCGTCCTCGCCTTGCCCCGCGGCGGCGTTCCGGTGGCCGCGGAGGTCGCTTCGGCTCTGTCGGCGCCGTTGGACCTGATCCTGGTGCGCAAGATCGGCGTTCCATCCCAGCCCGAGCTCGCCATGGGCGCCGTGGCGGACGGGCCAGAGCCGATCACTGTCCGCAATGAGGACGTCATAGCCTTGACGGGCGTCAGCCAGGCCGAATTCGCCGCGGTCCGAAACCAAGAGCTCGCTGAAATCCAGCGCAGGCGAGCCCGTTATCTCGGCGATCGACCCCATCCGGAGTTGGCCGGGCGCACCGTCATCATCATCGACGATGGCCTAGCCACCGGGGCGACCGTTCGCGCCGCCCTGCGCGCCGTTCGCGCCTGTGGGCCAAAAACACTCGTGCTGGCGGTCCCCGTGGCGCCCAGCGACACCCTGGCGGAGCTGAAGAACGAGGCCGACGAGGTCGTTTGTCTGGAGCATCACCGGGTGTTCGGCGCCATCGGCTTCTTCTATTCGGACTTTCGCCAGATCTCGGACGAGGAGGTCATCGCCACGCTCGCGAGATATCCGGTCCAAGCGTCGGCGGATGTTCCTTCAGCGGCGTCGTCCAGTTGAGTTCGACCACTATCGCGAACCGCACAGTTCCGCCGGTCGGTGACAATGGTGAACGCGCGAAGCAAATATTGGTCGGCGAAGGTTACGCGCGAGAGCTCGGCCCTCGCGCTCGAGGAGGGCGTCTTTACCTGGGATGACCCGAAGGAAATCGCACGCTCCCTCAAACGCTCGGCGCTTGCGAGCAGCCGGCGAAAGGGAACGCCGCTGCAATCCGCCATGTCGATGCTGAACTTTTACATCAATCGCGCGGGCACGAATCTTCCGGCTCCGCGCAAGCGCATCCTCGGACAGGCAAAGCTGGAACTCCGCAGACTCTTCAACCGCTAAGATGTGAGCCAGAATTGAAATGGCGCACGGATTCTCACGCAAAAGAAACTGAATTTCAGGGCGCACACGTCCTTGACGTCGGATCAGGACATCGTCGACTGGATCTAAGCTTACTCGTCCGACAACCACGATCGCCGTTGGTGAAAGGTTTCACCTTCCATGACAGCTTCCCCTTCTTGCGGCGATTGATGAGGGTCAAAGCACAAGACCGAATTTGGACCCAAATTGTCGATTTTCGGCGACCCTGGTTTTGTCGGACCCCTCCTTCAAAGCGGGTCACCAGTTGAACAATCGGGGAAGAAAATGCCGATCGACAGAAGCGAGTTCGGAAGCATTACGATCGATGGGAAAACGTTTGATCATGACGTGATCATCCATCTTTCCGGTAAGGTGGAAAAACGGCGGAAAAAACTTTCGAAAGAACAGTATGGAACTTCGCACATTATATCGAAAGCAGAGGCCAAGGCCGTCTTCGAGGATGGCTGCGACCTGTTGATCATCGGCGCCGGTCAAGAGGGGAATGTGCATCTGTCTCCAGAGGCCAGCGATTACTTCAAAAAGAAGGGCTGCCACGTCGTACTACAGCCGACGCCCGAGGCTATCGAGTCATTCAACCAGTCGCGAGAGAAAAAAATCGGCCTCATGCACGTGACGTGCTGATCGAAATTGGACGGGTCTAATGACGGCGAGTCTCGGACGACCATGCGCGCGGAGGCCGGCGGCGGGATGATTTGAATCAAACCCAAAAGTCTTCGGATCGAGCCGTCGAGTCGACTGCGCCGTCCAGGCTTGAGGCAGATCAATGAACAGGGCGGCTGGCCGGCGGATGCTCTCCGCCGCAGGGGCGAAAGGAGCCCTCCGTGAGCACCCTGAACATCATGCATGGAAGCGCGGCGTCAGTGGCGCCACGCTCGCATCTCATCGCGCTCGCCCGGGAGATGCGGGACCCGGAGCTTAGCGGCTTGCCGGTGGTCGAGACTTCGGCGGAACGAAAGAGCCGATCATGATTGCCCGGGCCGTCAATCGGGCGGCCGCGCGCATGCGGGGCGATCACCCCCGGCGGGGCGGCGAGGAGGAGGCGCTCCGGACGCTCCTGTGCGACCTGCTGCTGATCGTGACCGCGGTTCTCGCGCTCGCCGGGCTTGTGCTGATCGTGATCGGCCTCGTCCAGGGCTTCTCGGTGGTCAAGCTCCTGATCGGCGTGGGGCTCGTGGTCCTCGGCGTGGTCCTTCTGCTGCTTTGGGAGCGGCTGTTCTGGGAGCCCATCGCCCGGGACCTTTCCAGACTGTCGTGACGGAGCGGTCCGGTGGTCTCTTCAGCCGAGGCTGGTCAAGGCGCCGCACCCGCAGAAGTCCGCGAGCGGCGGCAAGTCGCGGCCGAGCTGTTGGTCGTTCTGACCAACTTGGTCGATGAGTTGCACCCGTACCAGAAGGGCAGACGCAAGGACGATCTGTACGGGAGCCTCGACCGGAGCTTTGGGTTGGACAGCCTGGGGAGAGTGGAGCTGATCCACCGGCTGGAAGCAGGCTTCAACGTGCGCTTGGCGGAGCGGCTGTTCGCCGAAGCATCGACGCCCGCCGATCTGCTCGAGGCCATCCTCGCCGCACACCCCGCGCCGCGGGCCGATATCGTGGCGCGGTCGGAAGACCGCACCGCGCCCCAGGCCTTAAGCGCGCCAGAGCATCTTGAGAGCCTGACGGCGGTGCTTGCCTGGCACTCCGAGAGTCAAGGCGGGCGGGCCCACATCTACCTGTCCGATGGGGATCGAGAGCAGGCGCCGATCACCTATGCCGAACTCCAGGTCCGCGCCCGGCGGGTCGCGGCGGGGTTGCAGGCGAAGGGGCTCGAGCCGGGCCAGAGGATCGGGCTGATGCTGCCCACGGGAGCCGACTTCTTCGCGGCCTTCTTCGGCGTCATGATCGCCGGCGGCGCGCCTGTCCCCATCTATCCTCCCTGGCGCCTACAGCGGTTGGAGGAACAAGCGCTCCGCCAAGCCGGCATTCTGAGGAACGCCGGCGCCTTGGGGCTCATCGCCGCGGCCGAAACCCGCGCCATGGCCGCCATCCTTCTGGGCCATGTCCCAAGCCTCCGTTACAGCACGACGGTGGACGGGTTGGAGGCGGCCGCGGCGGACGCCGAGCCAGCGCCGCAGGCCGCCAAGGGCGAAGACCTCGCCTTCCTCCAGTACACCTCGGGCAGCACGGCCGATCCCAAGGGCGTGATGCTCAGCCATCACAACGTCCTGGCCAACATCCGCGCGCTCGGCCAGGCGCTCGATGCCCGCCCCAGCGATGTCTTCGTCAGCTGGCTGCCGCTCTACCACGACATGGGGCTGATCGGCGCCTGGCTCGCCTGCCTCTATCACGCCGTGCCATTCGTGGTGATGAGCCCGCTGCAGTTTCTGGCTCGTCCAGAGCGCTGGCTCTGGACCATCCACCGTAACCGGGCGACCCTCTCGGCCGCGCCCAACTTCGCTTACGATCTTTGCCTCTCCCTCGGCTCCGACGATCGCATCGCGGGGCTGGACCTCAGCTCGATCAGAGTGCTGGGCGATGGATCCGAGGCCGTCTCGCCGCGATGCGTGCGCGATTTCGCGCAACGCTTCGGGCCCTACGGTTTGCGGCCCGGCGCCATCCTTCCGGTCTACGGTTTGGCCGAATGCGCCGCTGGCCTGACCGCGCCCCCGCTCGGTCGTCCGCCGAGGATCGACCGCATCCTTAGGCGGTCCCTGGTCGAGGATGGCCGCGCCCTCCCGGTCGGGAATGGTGAGCTGGACGCTGAGGAGTTCGTGTCCTGTGGCCCGCCGCTGATCGGGCACGAGGTTCGCATCATCGATCCCGCAGGCCGCGAGCTTCCGGAGCGCCGGGAAGGACGGCTGCAGTTCCGCGGCCCTTCCGCGACGCGCGGATACTTCAACAATCCCGAGAAGACGGCGGAGCTGTTCAGCGGCGACTGGCTGGAGAGCGGCGACCTCGCCTACGTCGCCGAAGGCGAGGTCTTTGTCACCGGCCGCACCAAGGACGTGGTCAAACGTGCGGGCCGCAACATCCACCCGGCGGACATCGAGACCACTGTCGCCGCCCTGCCAGGGGTGGAAGTCGGTGGGGCGGTGCTGTTCGGCGCTCCCGATCCCGCGCGAGGCGTCGAACGGCTGGTGCTCGTGCTGGAAACGCGACTGGACGACGAGGACGCCCGCCGCACCCTGATCGAAAGGGCTCAGGAGACGGCCGCGGATCATCTGGAAGCCGCTCCGGACGACGTCCTGCTCGTCCCGCCCGGCACCATCCCCCGCACCGAGAGCGGCAAGATCAGGCGGCTCGCGCTCCGCTCCGCCTATCTCAAGGGCCACGTCGGCGGGGGCTTTCCCTCGCCCAAGACCCAGGTGCGACAGCTCCAGCTCGCCGCGCTGGCCGGCCGATTGCGAGCGCTCCGCCGGGAAGCCGTTGACTGGCTCTACTCACGATACTGGTGGAGCGTGATCGTCGCCTTCGGCCTCGTGCTTTGGCCCCTGATGCTGGTTCTGCCGGGGCTGGGCTTGCGTTGGGCGGTGTTGCACCGGGCGAGCCGGCTCGTCCTCCGGCTCCTGGGTCACCGCCTGACCGTGACGGCCGAGGCGCCGCCGGCTGACCGGAACGTGGTCTTCGTCGCCAACCATTCCAGCTACATCGACAGCGTGGCGCTTTCGGCGGTGCTGCCGGGGAAGCTTGCCTTCGCCGTCTACAAGGAACTGGCCGGACAGTGGATGGAAGGGCCGTTCCTCCGGCGCCTCGGCGTGCTGTTCGTCGAGCGGTTCGAGCCTGCGGAGGCTGTGGCCCATGCCGAGCAGGCCGCGGCCCTGGCGCGCGCCGGGCGGCCGCTGGTCGTCTTTCCCGAGGCCACCATCATGCGCATGCCGGGGCTGCTGGACTTCCACCTGGGAGCATTCATGGCGGCCGCGCGCGCTGGCGTTCCCGTCGTGCCGGTGACGATCCGGGGCACGCGCTCCATCCTACGCCACGACCACCGCTGGTTTCCGCGGCGCGGCGGCGTGGAGGTGCTGATCGGCCGGCCGATCCCGCCTGCCGACGACGGATTCGAGGCGGCGGTGGCGCTTCGCGATGCGGCGCGCAAGCATATCCTGGCTCAGGTCCGCGAGCCCGATCTCGCCGCCGAGGCTCCGAAATTCTGAGGCGAGGGAGTGAATCAGCAGGCCCATCATCTGTGGATGACAATGCCCAGAAAGCGCCTCGCACGCTGATCCCTTGACCCGGATCAATGCTCCGCCGCTCGCGTAGCGCCATGATTTATCATTACGAATTCGCCCTTCTTTGCATTGGAGCGTCTCATGGTTGACGGCGCTGACGCGGCGGCCACACAGAAGTTGGACGCGGAATTGGTGGGACGGCTGTGCGGCGATGTCCTGGACACGACCGTCGCGGCCATCGTCGAGACCGGCGCGAGCGTGGCCGATCTGGAGGCCGCGATGGCCTTCATCTATGGCGAGAGCGACGCGATGGGCGAGGAACGCCGCCCGCTCTCGGGCGCCGCCGCGCAAATCTATGATCTGCTCATCGCCGAGCAGGACACCGCCGACGAACGTTGAGGCCCGGGGCGTGCGGCTATTCCTCTGCGGTGATGTCATGACCGGCCGTGGGGTCGATCAGATTCTGCCGCATCCGGGCGAGCCCCGCCTCCATGAGGCTTGGATGACCTCGGCGGAGGACTACGTGCGCCTGGCCGAAAGCGAAAGCGGGCCGATCCCAAGAGCGGCGGGTTTCGACTATGTCTGGGGCGAGGCGCTCCGGGAATGGCGACGGAAAGCGTCCGACGTCCGGCTCGCCAATCTCGAGACGAGCATCACCCGCAGCGAGGATTATGTTCCCAAGGGCATCAACTACCGCATGAGTCCCGCGAACGCCGGCTGTCTGCTCGCCGCCGGCCTCGACTGCTGCGTCCTGGCGAACAATCACGTCCTGGACTGGGGACAGGCGGGTCTTCTGGAGACGCTGGAAACGCTCGAGCGCTGCGGCGTCAAGACCGCGGGCGCCGGGCGCGACGCCGAGGCCGCGAGCAACCCCGCCGTCCTCGATATCGCCGGCAAGGGACGGGTGTTGGCGGTCGGCCTGGGCGCACCCAGCAGCGGTATTCCACGCGGTTGGGCCGCCGGACCCGATCGTCCCGGCGTTAACGTCACGGACCTGTCCTTCGCCTCGGCCAGGGCGGTCGGCGAAAGGCTCGTCCCGATCCGGCGAGCGGGCGACATCGTGGTCGCGTCGGTCCACTTCGGCCCCAACTGGGGTTATGACATCGGAGCGGCGGAGCGCGATTTCGCGCACGCACTGATCGACGCGGCCGGCGTTTCCATCGTCCATGGACATTCTTCCCATCACCCGAAGGCCATCGAGGTCTACAGGGGCAGACTCATCCTCCACGGCTGCGGCGACTTCCTGAACGACTACGAAGGCGTCCGTGGGTGCGAGTCCTTTCGCGGCGACTTGGCGCTCATGTATTTCGTCGACGTGGACACCGCGGATGGCTCGCTCATCGCTTTGAACATGACGCCTTTGAGGATCAACCGGTTCAGACTGACCCGCCCCACGACCGATGACGTCGCATGGCTGGCCGGCGTGCTCGATCGGGAGGCCGGGCGGTTCGGCGGCGGGGTGTCGCGGGTCGCGGACGGATTGACGCTGACTTGGCCCGGCGCCGGCCGCGCCGCCTTCAGCCCTTGATGCAGATCAGCGGCTTTAGGTGAGCCACCCTGGACGCAAGGCCCGCCTTCTCGCTGACCTCGGCGACCTTGTGCAGATCCTTGTAGGCGCCCGGCGCCTCTTCGGCGATTCCGCGGGTCGATGGGCTGCGGATCAGCACGCCGCGGGCGGCGAGCTCGTCCTGGACCTGGCGGCCGCTATAGAGTTTCAGCGCCGCGTGCCGGCTCATGGCGCGGCCGGCGCCGTGGCAGGCGGAGCTGAAGCTGGCGGCCTCGGCGCTGGCCACGCCCGCCAGCACGTAGGAGCCCACGCCCATGCTCCCGCCGACCAGGACCGGCTGGCCGTAGGCTCGCAGCGCCGGCGGCAGGTCGGCGTGGCCTGGCCCATAGGCCCGCGTCGCGCCCTTGCGATGCACGAACAGCGTGCGCTTCACCCCGTCGACCTCGTGGACTTCCTCCTTGCAGGTGTTGTGCGACACGTCGAACAGCAGGTCGAACCGCGCGCCGGGGAAGACCTTGTCGAACACCTCCCGTGTCAGACTGGCCAGGATCTGGCGGTTGGCCAGAGCGCAATTGATTCCGGCCCGCATCGCGCCGAGGTAGCTTTGTCCAAGGTCCGAAGCCAGCGCCGCCGACGCCAGCTCGCGATCGGGCGGTCGATAGCCGTGGCGGGGCGCTTCCACCGCCATCGCCCTCAGGAAATCCGTGCCGATCTGGTGCCCGAGCCCGCGTGAGCCGCAGTGAATGCTGATCACCGCCTGGCGCGGGCCTAGGCCGAAGCCCTTCGCCAACCGCTCGTCGAACACCTCGGCGACGTGCTGGACCTCGAGATAATGATTTCCCGAGCCGAGCGTGCCGGTCTCTTTCCGCTGACGGCGCTTTGCGTCCTGCGACACCAGTTCGGGCTTGGCGCCGGCCATCCGGCCGCCTTCTTCGATCCGCTCGAGGTCCGCCGCCTCGCCCCAGCCTTCGGCGACGGCCCAGGCCGCGCCGCCGGTCAGCATGGCGTCCATGTCCGGGCCGGCCAGCGTGACCGTCCCGGTGGAGCCCAAACCGGCGGGAATGGCTTGGAACAATGCGTCGGCGAGTTCGCGCTGATGGTCTTCGATGTCCTTGCGGCTGAGGTTCGTGGTCAGCAAACGGACGCCGCAGGAGATGTCGAAGCCAACGCCGCCCACGCTGACGACGCCTTCGTCGCCGGGATCGAAGGCGCCCACGCCGCCGATCGGGAAGCCATACCCCCAATGGGCGTCGGGCATGGCGTAGGCGGCGCCGACGATGCCCGGCAGCCGCGCCACGTTGGTCAGCTGCTCGAAAACCTTGTCATCCATGTCCGTCATCAGGGTTTCGTCGGCGTAGAAGATCGCCGGCGCGCGCATGCCGCCCTCGGGCTCGGCCCGCCAGCACCAGTCGTTGATCTTGTGCAGTCCGCGGAGATCCATGGTTCACACGTCCACGACGCACTGCGCGCGCCAGCACCCGCCCCGATCGCGCGTGACCGCAAGCTCGGTGAGGGTCGCGCCTTTCACCTCGACGGCGGGAGCGTGGCGGATTCTGTCGATTGGCTCGCCAAACGCGGCGGCGGTTAGTCGGCCATGCTCGATCTCCACCTCGAAGCGTCCGAACAACAGCCCGTCGCTCGCCATTCTCGAAACCAACTGGTTGAGCCAGTCGACCAGCAGGACTTCGAGGTCGGGGGCCTCGCAGGCGATTTCGATCCGCCGCAGAGGCTGGACCAGGGCCGGATCGGTGACCACGGAGGTGAGCGCGAGCGCGGCGTTGGCGAACGCTTCGGCGGTCGAGGCGCCAAAGCCGCGAACGCCCACGTCCGCTCCATGCGGAAAGGTTTCCCAGCAAGCCGCGCGTCCACAACGGTCCGAACGCGCAGACGAGGACGCATGAGCGACCATTGGACGACCTGTCACGCGGGGTAGGCCCGTCTGTCGATTAGATCAATATGCGAGAAGTCATGCCCGCGCCTTGATGGAACGCAATGAAGCGCATCGGGTCCGACTTGGCTTCTCGACGCCGGGGTCGGCGCGCCTACTTCCAGGCGAGGTGGAGCTGGAGGAGCGACAGCGCAACCTCCACCAAGATCAAGATGACCACCAACAGCTCCAGTCGCTGCGAGCGCGCCGTGTCCTGAAGATTGATCATCGCGGTGGCGGTCGCGCCGATCACCTGCAGCTTTCGGTCCAGGGTCTCCGCGCGCTCGATGAGCTCGTACTCGGTTTCAAGGCGGGCATAGAGCCGCTCCAGGTCGGGGCGATCCCAGAGCAGATCAGGCTTTTCGCGCACGGCCACGCGGCCTGAAACGCGGTGCTGGACCACCAGCGCCGAGCCGATCAGTTTCAGGAACGACTTGCGGCCCGCCGAGGGAGCGCCAACCGTCATCAGGGCGCGCGCGCGGGGTTCGATGGAATCGAAGACCCGGGCCACTTCGCGCTCGTGGTGAGCCAGGGCGACACTTTTGGCCAGCACGTCCGCGATCACCGAGAACCGCTCGACCGAGTGTTCGCGCAACTGGATCATGCCGGTCGGCGTGATCGCATCCTCGCCGGCGGGATTGGCGCGGATCAGAGCGATCTCCTCCTCCACGGGTGAGACCGGGGTGGTGATGCGAGGGCGCAGCCGCTCGATGAACAACTCCTCCTCCGTCGGGCCGAGACCGATGAGGACCACGGCCCCATAGCGGAAAATCACCGCGAGACCGTCTCGACCGACCCGCAGGGCGAGTGGCGCGGCGGAGACCATCTGGTCGTGTTCGAATCCGTGGGTGCCGATGCGCTCGCCCAACAGGAGGGCGCGGGCCCGGATGGCCGCGACCGAATGGTCAGCGTTGGAGGCGTTCGCTTGGGAGACGGTTTGGTCTCGCTGGGGCACGGAAGCCTCCGGTGCGCCGATGCCAAGGCCAAAGTCCGAAAACGAAGCGATCCAGGGCTCGGCGGCGCTTCGAGCAGCCGAAACAGCAACGGTTGAGTTCGTCAAGCAGAACCGGTTTCGCGCCTCATCGGGCGTGATCGCCTCCAGTTTCGTCTCAAAAGTCAGGGGCGGCCCAGACGCAAAGTTGACAGGCGTCAAGGCGGCGGAGCGACGCCGAGTTTAATCGCTGCGCCAAGCCGCCGAGAAGACCGGGGACCTGGTGGGAGGCGGCGCCAGCACGGCGACCATCCTGGCTCATGCGATCTTCGCCGACGCCGCCCGCAACGTGGTGGCCGGGGCGAGCGAACAGGATCACTGGATGGTTCGAGAAAGGAGCGGTCACATGCCAGAGCGACAAATCGTCGAGGCCGCCCTGGCCGCGGCGCGCAGCGAGGCCAGGATCGGGCCGCACTTCAAACCCACGCTGTTGGAGCTCGACGACCAGGGCGTGCTCACGGTGGAGGCCGAGGTCGACAGCGTGGCGCAGAAACGGCTGGCGCTCGAGCGCCTGGCCGCGACGCCAGGGGTCGTCGAAATCGTCGACCGGATGCGCGTCAAGCCGGCGGCGCCGATGAGCGACGGCGGGATCGCGGACGACCTGCGGCGGCGGTTCGCGGAAGAGCCCGCCTTCCGCAATCTCAAGGTGATGGAGCGTCGCCTGGGGCGGCTCGAGCTCGTGCGTGACGTCGCCGACGGCGCCGGCGAGATCGACTTTGAAGTGCAGGACGGCGTGGTCACCCTGGACGGCGCCGCGCCGAGCCTGGCGTCCAAGCGGCTGGCCGGGGTCATGGCCTGGTGGGTCCCCGGCGCGCGCGACGTCATCAACGGCATGGCGGTCGAGCCGCCCGAGGAGGATGCGCCGATCCTGATCGAGGAGGCGGTGAAGCTGGCGCTGGAGGAGGATCCTTTCGTCGACGCCGATCAGATCCGCGTCGGCGTCCGCAACGCGGTCGTCCGGCTGACGGGGCTGGTCAAGTCCGAGGCCATGCGCGAGTTCGCCGAGGCCGACGCCTGGTATGTCTTCGGGGTCGATGACGTGATCAACCACATCGAAGTCCACGCCTGAACGCTTCGCCGCCGCTCAGTGAGCCTGTCGCCGATGCGTCGCGCGCCTCGCGAGGTTGAAGGCCCCGGCAAGCAGGACCGACAGCACGGCGCCGGCCACGGCCGTCCAGAACAGGCCCGCGACTAGGCGTGCGGTTCCGGCGGCGGGCTGGAAGGTCCGCACCCATGCCGGCGCGCCAGCGGGCAACCCTTGCGCGGCCGCCGTCGCCCAGAAGACGAGACACAGCAGGGCCGCCAGAAATGCGCCGGTCAGGGCGGCGCGCCACAGACTGACGGGGTGTGGGTGATCAGGGGTCAGTGTCGCGCCCATGCCATTCCTCCATCCGCGCCGCGGTCGGACCCGACGCAATTCTAATCATGGCGCCGCGGCGGGCGGCGAGCATTGACCGACCGCAATCGGCGTCAGCCGGGCCGACGCTGTTCGAGGTAGGCCATCGCCGCCTGCAGCGTGGCGAACTTGGGGTAGTCGGTTTCGGGAATGTCGATCCCCAACCGTTGGTGCAGCGCCGTCACCAGATTGAGAAAGTCCATGGAGTCGATGTCGACCTGTTCGCGCAGGTCGGCCTCCGGGTCTATGGCGTCGAAGTCGACCTCCGGCGCGATGCGGCCGAGTTCGTCCTGGAAAATGGCGCGGATGTCGCTCGCGTTCATAACGCCTCCGGATGTTGCAGCAGATCGCCGATCTTCGCCAGGAACAGCGCGCCCCGGTGTCCGTCGCTGACCCGGTGGTCGGCGGCGAGCGTGGCGGTGACCAGCGGCCGCGCCGTCGGGGCGTGATCGACCAGCCACGGACGCTCGACCACCTTGCCGAAGCCGACGATGGCCACCTGGGGCGGATAGATGACGCCATAGAGCGCCTCCACGCCGCGCTCGCCGAGGCTCGAGACGGTGATGGTCGGATCGGCGATCTCCGAGCTGCGGAAACGGCCGGCCCTGACCCGGCCGATCAGGTCGCGCATCGCGGCCATCAGCTCGTCGAGCGTCAGATCGGCCGCGTCATGGATCGCCGGCGCGACCAGCCCGCCGCCGCGGATCGAGATGGCGAGCCCGACATGGATCGCCGCGCTGGGCCGGAAGACGCCGTTTTCGAAGGCGCCGTTGAACTCTGGAAAGGCCTTGGCGGCCGTCGCGGTCGCCTTGACGAACAGCGCGCCGAGCAGAAGGCGATGGTCGGGCGGCCGTTCGGCGTTCAGCTTGCCGACGAAGGCCGTCGCCGCGCCCACGTCGACGGTGTCGGACAGGTAGTAGTGCGGAATCTCGCGCTTGGAGCGCGACATGGCCGCGGCGATGGCCGCGCGCATCTGGTCGAAGTTGAAACCGGACGGCGCCTTGGCCGCTTCGGGCCGCGCTGGAGCGCCCGCCGGGGCGGCCTCGACGTCGGCGAGGACGATCGCCCCGTCGGGGCCCGAGCCCGCGATCCTGGTCAGGTCGACCCCACGCTCCAGGGCCAGCTTGCGCGCCGCGGGGGAGGCGCGGATCTGGCCAACCGACGGCGCCGGCGCCGGGGCGCGCGCGGCGATCGGGGTCGGTCCGGGCGGGGAAGGACGGGGCGGGGAAGGACAGGGCGCGGGCGGCGCTTCGATCGCCGGAGCAACGGCCGGCGCGGCGCCCGGCGCCTCGCCCGGCCTCCGGATCATGGCCAACGGCGCGCCGACCGGGACCTCGACCCCCGGTTCGATGAGCCAGCGATCGAGCACGCCGTCCTCGAAGATCTCGATCTCGATCGCGCCCTTCTGGGTCTCGACGACCGCGACGATGTCGCCGCGCTTCACCACCTCGCCCGGCTTCTTCAGCTGTTCGACCAGCGTGCCCGCCTCCATGTCGGCGCCCAGCGAGGGCATGCGGAATTCGGCCATGGCGAGGATCAGGGCCGGCCGAGGACGGCCTTGGCGGCGGCGATGATCCGGTCCGCCTGCGGGATCGCGGCCTGCTCGAGGTGGCGGGGGTAGGGCATCGGGACCTCCGCGCTGCAGACCCGCGCGATCGGCGCGTCGAGGTCGAAGAAGGCCTGCTCCATCATGCGCATGCCGATCTCGGCGGCGAGCGATCCGCTCTTCCAGCCTTCGTCGACGATCACCGCGCGGCGCGTCTTGCGGACGGACGCCATGATGGTCTCGTCGTCCAGCGGGCGCAGCGAGCGCAGGTCGATCACCTCGGCCTCGACACCTTCCTTCGCCAGGGCCTCGGCGGCCTCCAGGGTCTTCCACAGCGAGCCGCCGTAGGTGATCAGGCTGATGTCGCGGCCCTCGCGCATTATGGCCGCCTTGTCGATGTCCACCGCGCCGGCGTCCGCGGCGATCTTGCCGGCGCGGTTGTAGAGCATCACGTTCTCGAAGATCAGCACCGGGTCGGGCTCCTGTAGCGCGGTCCAGAGCATGCCTCGCGCGTCTTCCAGCGTGGCCGGCGCGAGCACCCGGATGCCCGGGATATGGGCGTACCAGCCTTCGAGACTGTGGGAGTGCTGGGCGGCCAGTTGCCGCCCCGCGCCGGTGGCCATGCGGATCACCACCGGGCAGCCGAACTGATTGCCCGACATGTGCCGGATGGTGGCGGCGTTGTTGAGGATCTGATCCAGCGCCAACAGGCTGAAGTTGACCGTCATCAGCTCCACGATCGGGCGCAGGCCGGCCATCGCCGCGCCGATTCCCGCGCCGGTGAATCCGGACTCCGACAGCGGCGTGTCGCGGATGCGCTCGGGCCCGAACTCGGCCAGCAGGCCCTTGCTGACCGCGTAGCAGCCGCCATAACGGCCAACGTCCTCGCCCATCAGAAACGCGCGCTCGTCTCGGCGCAGGGCGTCGCGGATCGCCTCGCGCATAGCCTCGCGGTAGGTGGTCTCCACGGCCGCGGCCGGCGCGCCCGCGGGCCTTGGCGGCGGTGGCGCTGGCCGTTCGGGGGCGTAGGCGTACTTGGTGAGGTCTTCGATCGGCTCCCAGGTCCCGGCCTCGGAGAAGGCTACGGCCGCATCGATCTCCGTCGCCGCGGCGGCATGGATGCGGTCCACGTCGTCGGGGTGGATCAGCCCGCTCTGCTGCGCCCAACCCTGGAAGCGGACGATAGGATCCTTGGCTCTCCAGGCCTCGACCTCGGCCTTGTCGCGATAGAGCTGGGCGTCGAACATCGAGTGCGCGCGGAAGCGGTAGGTCCGGCACTCCAGGAAATAGGGCCCGCCGGTTTCGCGGATCCGGGCGATCGCGCGCCTGGCCGCCGCCTCGACGGCGATGACGTCCATGCCGTCGACGGCCTCGGAGACGATGGGATAGCTGGCGGCCTTCTTGTGGATGTCCGTCTCGGCTTCGGAAATCTCCAGCGCCGTGCCCATGGCGTAGCGGTTGTTCTCGCAGACGAACAGAACGGGCAGGCGCCACAAGGCGGCGAGATTCAGGCTCTCGTGGAACTCGCCCTCGGCGACCGCGCCATCGCCGAAGAAACACGCCGTCACCCCGTCCTGTCCACGCATGTGGTCGGCCAGGGCGAGCCCCACCGCCAGGGGCAGTCCGCCGCCGACGATGGCGTTGCCGCCGTAGAAGTTGCGGGCGTGATCGAACAGATGCATCGAGCCGCCGCGTCCGCCGCTGCAGCCCTCCAGTTTGCCGTACATCTCGGCCAGGACCGCGTTCATCGGCGCGCCGCGCACCAGCGCATGGCCGTGTTCGCGGTAGGTGGCGACGATGCGGTCGCGCGCCTCCAGCACCGGGATCACCCCGACCGCGACCGCCTCCTCGCCGTCGTAGAGGTGCATGAAACCACGGATCTTTTCCTGGGTGTAGAGCTCGGCGCATTTGGTCTCGAACTCGCGGATGCGGATCATCTGGGTCAGCAGATCCAGCACATGCGCGCGCGACAGGTGGGGCTTCAGCTCGGCCTCGCTCATCGCTCCTCGCTTTCCAGGGTCGAGAGATCGCCTTCGGGCAGGCCCAGTTCCCGCGCCTTCAGGAGCCGGCGCATGATCTTGCCGCTGCGGGTCTTGGGCAGGTTCTGGCGGAAGGCGATGTCCTTGGGCGCCACCGCGGGCCCCAGACGCTTGCGTGCATGGCCGAGCAGCTCGCGGCGCATGGTCTCTCCGGGCGCGAATCCGGCCCGCAGGGCGACGAAGGCCTTCACCGTCTCGCCGGCGATGGGGTCGGGAAGGCCGATCACCGCCGCTTCGGCGACGGCGGGATGCTCCATCAGGGCGCTTTCGACCTCGAACGGGCCGATCAGGTGGCCGGCGCTCTTGATCACGTCGTCCGCGCGTCCGACGAACCAGAAGTAACCGTCGGCGTCGCGCATCGCCAGGTCGCCGGTCAGATACCAGCCGCCCGCGAAACATTTGCGGTAGCGCTCCTCCTCATGCAGGTAGCCACGCATCATCGATGGCCATCCGGGTCTCAGCGCCAGCTCGCCCATGGCCATGGGCGTGGTGATCTCCCGGACCTGATCGTCCGCCTTCTGGACGATGCCGGCGGCGACCCCGGGCAGGGGCTTGCCCATCGAGCCTGGCCGCACCTCCATCGAGGCGTAGTTGGCGATCATGATGCCGCCGGTCTCGGTCTGCCACCAATTGTCGTGGAACGGCTTGCCGAAGGTCTCGGCGGACCAGACCACGGCCTCCGGATTCAACGGTTCGCCCACGCTGGCCATGAAGCGCAGCGCCGAAAGGTCGTACTTGCGGGCGATCTCGGCCCCCAGCTTCATCAGCATACGGATGGCCGTTGGCGCGGTGTACCAGACGGTGATCTTCTGGTCCCGCAGCAGCCGATACCAGCGCTCGGCGTCGAACTCCGCCTCGTCGACGACCATGGTCAGGCCGTTGGTCAGCGGCGAGATAATCCCGTAGGACGTGCCGGTGACCCAGCCGGGATCGGCCGTGCACCAGAAGACATCGTCCGGATGGAAGTCCAGCGCGTACCGACCGGTGACGTGGTGGGCGACCACAGCCTCGTGGACATGGATGGCGCCCTTCGGCCGACCGGTGGTGCCGCTGGTGAAGTGCAGCAGCGCCGGGTCTTCCGGACCGGTGCGGGTGATCTCGAAGCTGTCCGATGACTGCTCCAGCATCGACGGCAGATCGAGCGTCGCCTCCGGCGGGTCCGCGCTCGGGTCGACGATCAGGACATGACGGAGGCTCGCCAGCGCGCCGCGCCAGGACGCCACCTTCTTGCGGTAATAGGCCTCGGTGGTGATCAGCACGGCCGCCTCGCCGATCTCCATCCGCGCCTTGATCGGCTCGGGACCGAAGGCCGAGAACAACGGGCAGAAGACGCAGCCCGCCTTCAGCGTTCCCAGGGCGGCGACATAGAGTTCGGGCCTGCGGCCGAGCAACGAATAGACCCGCTCGCCCTTGCCAAGCCCGAGCGCGCGCAGGAGGTTCGCGAAGCGATTAGTCTTGAGCCGCAAGGCTTCATAGGTGAACTCCCGGACCGTTTCATCCTGACCGATCCAACGCAACGCGACCTTGGCGCCCAGCCCGTGGGCCACGTGCCGATCGATCGCCTCGAAGGCGATGTTGAGCCCGCCGCCCGGCAGACCGTCCAGCAAGGCGCGCGCGGCGTTCCACGAAAATCTGGCCACCACGCTGTCGTAGTCGGCCAAGTTCGCCGCGGCGGCGTCCCGCGGCCGCTTCTTGATCGGTTGCCAGCTTCCCGTTGCGTCCAAAGCCCGGCGCTCCAATCCTGGATGGCGAGATCGTTGGCCGGGCCGGCGGGGCTGGCTATGAGCGAGATCAACCGCGCGGGGGTTTAGGCCGGGGGCGTTTCGTCGGGCCAGAGCGTGCGAATGGCCGAGGGAAGCTCTGTTTTGACCTTCTCCATCGCGCCGCCCCGCATCTGCGACCACAGGACCGCGATCACATTCCGCGTTACGGTCTCCGGATCGACCGGGAAATCGGGCGGTAGAGCGGTCTCCACGGCCTCGATGAAGGCTTGCGCGGTATGCGAGCGCACCGGCGTGTCGGCCGGCCGCCAAGCCTCGACGAACACACCGCGCAGGAGCAGCGGCAGTTGCGCGGCGAGGCGCATGGCCCCGTCGGGCGCCAGCCGATCACGCAAGGCGTGCATCACCGCCCGCATGGCCCCATAGGCTTGATGGCGGTCGCAGGGCGAGAGTTCGTGCTCCAGCGCCTTCAGCCACAGGTTGGTCTCACTGACGGTGGTGTCGAAGACGGCAAGTCCGGTGCTCATTGGTCACCTCCTTGTAAGACCGCGGTGCTGCATCCAGCGCCGCCGCCGCGCTTTGATCTCGATTAAATTCAACCCTGACCGCGACGATAAAGGGCGCGACTTGACCTTGCTCAATGCGTGACACTCGGCCGTGGTCTTGCATCCTCGGGACCATCGGATCGGAGGTGCCAATGTCGACCTTCATCATGCTAACCCGCCTGAGTCACGAGGGCCTGCGGTCTCCGAGCTCCTTGGAGGAGCTGAGCCGCCAAGTCGCCGATCGCGTTCGCAGCGATTGCCCGGGTGTCGAGTGGAAGGCCAACTACGTGGTGCTCGGCCCGGCGGACTATCTCGACATC
Organism: uncultured Alphaproteobacteria bacterium; assembly: GCA_963706385.1. Taxonomy (GTDB): domain Bacteria; phylum Pseudomonadota; class Alphaproteobacteria; order Caulobacterales; family Caulobacteraceae; genus Poindextera. Next base: position 491,064 of record OY970153.1, read on the forward strand.
TTCACGGCGCCCGACGTCGAGGCGGCCATGAGGGTCGCCACGGTCATTCGCACGTTCGGCCACGCCACGACCGAGATCTGGGGGGCGACTGAGTGGAGCCGGTACGTAGACCTCGTGCGCTACCTTCCCCCAGAGCTTGTCCCGTAACGGCGAACGGCGGGGGACCGCCTGCGGCGCCAGTCGAGAGCTTGTTTCTGGCCCAGAGGGCTTGCCATCCCGGCGGTCTCGGCAGCCTTTGCGCGCGCCTCCATGAGGGTGATCTCGGGATACGGTCCTAGATCACGATGATTTTGGATTGAATCAATCCAAAATCATGAACGTGATCGATTCTAATGACTTAGAGCGAGATCAATGCGGAAAACCGGTGTCCGCTTTTCCGCATCCCGCTTTAGGCCCATTGTCCTGGCCCGCTTGACGAACATGCGCCGAAACAGCCATGAGCATGCGCGCGACGGCGGCGGCGCGACGCTCAGATACAGAGGCCGCCGCCATTCCTTCGACAGGACGATCCACAAGGCCGGCGAGCCGGCCTCGACGAGATGTGAGAGGACATCGCTTGAACAGTTTCCATCCGCCCCGCCGGATCCTGATGGGGCCCGGCCCGTCCGACGTCAGTCCCCGGGTGCTCGAGGCCTTGTCGCGCCCGACCATCGGCCACCTCGATCCGGCGTTCCAGGGCCTGATGGAGGAGATCAAGGCGGCGCTGGGGCGGGTGATGAACGCGCCGGGCTACGCCTGCCTGCCGCTGCCGGCGCCCGGCACCGCGGGCATGGAGGCGGCGATCATGAACCTGCTCGAACCGGGCGATGTGGCGGTGATCGCGGTCAACGGCCAGTTCGGCGAGCGGATGGTCGACATGGCGGGACGCGCGGACGCCGAGGTGGTCCGGGTCGATCATCCCTGGGGCGAGCCGGTCGATCCTGGCAAGGTCGAGGCCGCGCTCAAGGGCCGCGGGGCCAAGCTTCTGGGCCTGGTCCACGCCGAGACCTCGACCGGGGCGCTGAGCGATCCCGGCCCGCTGTGCGCCCTGGCGCGCGCGCACGGGGCGCTGAGCGTGGTGGACTGCGTCACCTCGCTGGGTGGGGTGGCCGTGGACGCCGCCGGCTGGGACGCCGACGTGGTCTATTCCGGCACCCAGAAGTGCCTTTCGGCGCCGCCGGGCCTGTCGCCCTTCGCCATGAGCCCGCGCGCCCGCGCCGCCGTCGCCGCGCGCAAGGAGAAGGTGCGCAACTGGCTCTTGGATATGGGCCTGATCATGAGCTACTGGGGCGGCGAGGGCGGGCGCACCTATCACCACACCGCCCCGATCAACGCGCTCTACGGTTTGCACGAGGCGCTGGTCATGCTGGAGGCGGAAGGGTTGGCCGCCGCCCACGCCCGCCACCGCAAGGTCCATCTGGCCCTGGTCGCCGGACTGGAGGCCGCCGGGCTGAAGCTTTTGGTGGCGCCGGGCCATCGGCTGCCCCAACTCAACGCCGTGCGCGTCCCGGACGGCGTCGACGAGGCGGCCGTGCGCGCGCGCATGCTGGCGAACTACGGCCTGGAGATCGGCGCCGGCCTTGGCCCCCTGAAGGGCCGGATCTGGCGCATCGGCCTGATGGGCTCTTCGGCGAGCCCCTGGCATGTGCGCCTGTGCCTGACCGCGCTGAGCGAGGCCCTGGCGGCGCAAAACTATCCCGACGTCGGCAAGGCCGCGCTGGCGGCGGCGGAAGCGGCATTGACCGGGGCGACGGCCGCCTAGGCGAGGCAGCCTGACCGCTGGCCTCGGTCCGCGCGGGGCCGCATAAGACTTGAACAGCAAGAATGAGGAGACGCGCCGTGGCCGCAACCCTTTCGTCAGCCAAGCGGATCGAAATCAAGGAAGCGTGCGAGCGTATCGCCCTCGACTACTGCTTCTACGCCGACAATTCGCGGCCCGAGGATCTCGCCGCCCTGTTCGCCGAGGATGGGGAATTTCATCTGTTCGGCGAGGTTCACGTCGGGCCGGCCGGAGTGCTCAAGGGCCTGAGCGGGCGGGACGATCAGGTGGTCACGGTGCACAGCGTCTCGAATCACAGGATCGAGGTGGTCAGCGCGAGCGAGGCCCGTTCGAGCGCCTATGTGACGGTCTTTGTCGGCGACAAGTCCGTCCCGCCGCCCGCGGTCATCTCGCCGTTCCTGGTCGGGGTGTATCACGACACCTATCGCGAGACCGCCGCCGGCTGGCGCTTCGCGCGCCGGGCGTTCGAGCCGTTGATCGCCAAGGCGATCTAGGGGTGATCTAGGGGCGGATAGGGGTCGGCTCGCTGGCGGCGGGTCTGTCGTTGACGTCCTTGTCGGCGTCCGGCTTCAGGGCCGCCATGCCGGCGGGCGTGATCGTCCAGCCGGCGCGGGTGCGCTCGGCCAGGCCCAGGTCGGTCAGCGCCCGGGCGTCGGCGATGCTGATCCAGTCGACCTCCTCGCCGGCCTGTTTGCGCGCCAGATTGTCCAGCGCCGCCCGCTGCCCCTCGGTGAGGCGCATCTATTTCTTTTTGGACGGGGGGGTGAGGAACGAGGGTCCCGCCGGGGCGGGTTTCGGCTTCTCCGCCTTGGGTTTGCGGATCTCGCGATTGCTTTTTTTCTGACCTTTGGCCATGGCGGCCTTTCTGCCTGCCGGGAACGCCGCGAATCGCGGGTCCTGCCGGCCGCTGTGGGCGCCGTCGCTGGCCGCCTGGCCGACGACGACGCAAGGCTTTCTAGCACGGATGGGCGTCACGCCGCGCATGTTTCGGCGCTGGACCGGGCCAGCGCTCCAGCCAGGCCTCGACCGGCCGCTGGATCAGGTGGTGGGCGCCGATCGCCGCGATCATGATCACCGGGAACACCCCGAACCAGGCGGCCCAGGCGAGCGCGCCGCTCGGTTGGCCGAACAGCCGTTCGATGGCGTGGAAATAGACGATGTCGACCGGCAGATAGACCAGATACATCGCCCGCGCGATCCGCCCGAGGTAGCCCATCACCGGGCCGGCCAGCGCCGGCCGCTCGCCCTTCGCGGTCTCGGCCAGGCCGAAAACCAGCGCGCCAAAGGCGGGAAACAGGGCAAGGTCGCTCAGTCGCATGAGGGCGGCCGCGACGATCCAGGCGCCGGCGAGCGCGGCTAGCGTCCCGCCCCAGCCCCCCGGAAGGTCCCGCTCGCGCCCCAGCCGATAGAGGCCGGCGCCGAACAGGAAGGCGGGAATCGTCTGCACGGCGCCGATCTGGGCGGTCATGTCGGTGAACAGAACCCCCCGCGCCGCCGCGATCTGGAACAGGACGGCGAACAGAGCCATCGGCGCGATCGCCGCCGCGAACGGTCCGCGCCAGAGTTTCAAGGCCAGCCAGGCGGTCAGCGGAAAGACGATATAGGCGAACCATTCGGCCGAGATCAGCCAGGACGGGAAGTTCCAGCTCACCGTCGGCTCGGCGCCCCAGGCCTGGATCAACAACAGGTTCGAGACCAAGCCGTGCAGGCTCGCCACGCCGTGCGGGTAGCTGACGCCCGCCGCGCCGGCCACGGCCATCAGCACCACCATCACCGCGATCATCGCCAGATGCAACGGATAGATCTCCACCAGCCGGGACCAGAGAAAGCGGCCATAATGAAATGTTTTGGCCGTGGCGGCGCGGGCGTAGAGGCGTGTCGTGGCGAAGCCGGCGGCGACGAAGAACAGCTCGGCGCCCAGATAGCCCTTGAACACCAGGCCGCTGTGATCGCCGGCGCGCAGGCCGAGGTGGAAGCGGAACTGATTGAGCGCCACCCAGGCGAGCGCGAGGAATTGCAGCCCGATCAGCGGGGCGATCGTGGTTGGATATCGATCTCCCTGGCGGAGATCTGGCGTGAGTGGCTCGGGCCGCACGATCCATCCCGTTATGGCGCAATCGCGCCGGTCCGCGCAGGAATCGCGCCGCGATCTCCCCTGGCGGGTGTGAGGTTCGACGCGCGCCGCCCGCATCGTTATGCTGGCTTCAACTCGTCCCGCCCGCGCATTGAGCTTGACCAGAGACCGCCATGGCTTCCCAGATCATCTCGTCGGCAAACGCCTCCGCCCGCGCGAGCCGCCCCGCCCAGCCGGCGGCGCGCTACCGGCGGGTGCTCTTGAAGGTCTCGGGCGAGGTCTTGATGGGCGAAGCCGCCTTTGGCATCGACATGGCCACGGTCGCGGCGGTGGCGGCCGATATCGCCGAGGTCGCCAACCAGGGGGTCGAGGTCTGCCTGGTGATCGGCGGCGGCAACATCTTCCGCGGCCTGTCGATGGCGGGGCAAGGCATGGAGCGGGCCAGCGCCGACTACATGGGCATGCTGGCCACGGTGATGAACGCCCTGGCCATGCAGAGCGCGCTGGAGAAGATCGGGGTCCAGACCCGGGTCCAGTCGGCCATCCCGATGGATGCGGTGTGCGAGCCCTACATCCGCCGGCGCGCCCAGCGACATCTGGAAAAGGGCCGGGTGGTGATCTTCGCGGCCGGGACCGGCAATCCCTATTTCACCACCGACACCGCCGCGGCCCTGCGCGCCGCCGAGATGGGCTGCGAAGCCCTGTTCAAGGGCACCAGCGTCGATGGGGTCTACACCGCCGACCCGAAGCAGGACCCGACGGCGGAACGCTACGAGCGGCTGAGTTATCTTGAAGTGCTCGCCCAGGACCTTCGGGTGATGGACGCCTCGGCGATCAGCCTGATGCGCGAGAGCGACATTCCCATCGTCGTCTTCTCCATCCGCCATCGGGGCGCCTTCCTCAATGTGTTGAGGGGCGAGGGCCTCCACACCGTGATCGGCAAAGAGCGTCACGAGAAAGACTGAGGAGCAGAGCCCATGGCCGCAGCCGAAAAGCCAGTCTTGGCCCGCTATCGGGAACGCATGGACAAGTCCGTCGCCGCGCTGAAGGAAGAGTTCCATTCCCTGCGCACCGGCCGCGCCTCCGCGGGGCTTCTCGACCAGGTGATGGTCGAGGCCTATGGCGCGAATTCGCCGATCACCCAGCTCGCCAGCGTCAGCGTGCCCGATCCGCGATCGATCACCGTCAGCGTCTGGGACCGCGGCCTGGTGGTCTCGGTGGAAAAGGCGATCCGCAACGCCGGGCTCGGCTTCAATCCGGTCGTCGAGGGCCAGAACCTGCGCGTGCCGATTCCCCCGCTGACCGAGGAGCGGCGCAAGGAGTTGGCCAAGCTGGCCGGCAAATACGCCGAGACCCAGCGGATTTCGGTCCGCAACGTGCGCCGCGACGCCAACGACGACCTCAAGAAGGCCGAAAAGGAAGGCGTCATCAGCCAGGACGAGCTAAAACGAATGACCGACGAGGTGCAAAAGCTCACCGATGAGGCGATCAAGCGCATCGACGAGGCCTTGAAAACCAAAGAGCATGAGATCATGCAGGTTTGATGGGCGGGCGGCCACATCGCGGCGTTGGTAAGAGGAATTTTTGCGCATGTCGCCGACTTCGGGGCTGAGGCCGCTCGCGCGATCGGACACCATCGCCCCGCGCCTGCACGTCGCCATCATCATGGACGGCAACGGCCGCTGGGCGAAGGCGCGCGGCAAGCCGCGGGTGTTCGGCCACCGAGCGGGCGTCGCGGCGCTGCGGCGCACGGTCGAAGCCGCTCCGGCTCTGGGCGTCGGGAGCCTGACCGTATTTGGCTTTTCCACCGAGAACTGGAGCCGCCCGGCGCAGGAGGTGTCGGAACTGATGAGCTTGCCCAAGCTCTATTTCGAAAGCGACCTCGTCAGATTGCGCGGCGAGGGTGTGCGCGTTCGGGTGATCGGCCGGCGCGCCGGCCTGTCGGGCGACCTCTTGGCGATGATCGACGAGGCCGAGACCACCACCGCGTCCAACAACCGGTTCCATCTGCAGGTCGCCTTCAACTATGGCGGACGGGCCGACATCGCCGACGCCGCCCGCCGGCTGGCCGACGCCGTCCGCGAGGGGCGGTTGGATCCGTCCGCGATCGACGAGGCGGCTTTCGAGGCCCGGCTGTCCACGGCCGAGCATCCGGCGCCGGACCTGATCATCCGGACCAGCGGAGAGCGGCGGCTGTCCAATTTCCTGCTGTGGGAGACCGCCTACGCCGAGCTGGTCTTCCAGGACGTGCTGTGGCCCGACTATGGTTCGGTCCATCTGGCGGCCGCGCTCGAAGAGTTCCGCGGGCGCGAACGGCGCTATGGCGGAGCCGACGTCGATGACGTCCTTGCGACCGGCTAGGCGGTTCGGCTGGGACAACCTCGCGGTTCGGGTGGCCTCGGCGGCCGTGCTGGCGCCATCGGTCGTCCTGGCGACCTATTGGACCGTGTTCTTCCTTCCGATGGTGGCGGTGGCGGTGGCCTTGCTGGCGATCGAATGGGGCCAGATGAGCGCGCCGCGCGCGCCGGTCAGGGTCGCGGTGACAACGACGGGTGTGGTGCTGGTTGCTGTGTTCGCCGCCTACGCCGGCCGGGTCGCCTGGGCCTGGTTGCTCACGCTGATCGGTGCGGCGGCGGCGGCCTATGTGGCGCGCAACGTCTCGCAACGACGCCGGGACGCCAGTTTCGGGGTGATCTACATCGCCGCGCCGTGCCTGGCCCTGACTTGGCTGCGCGCGACGCCGCAAGGATTTCGCTGGACCGTGCTATTGTTCGCCGTCACCTGGTCGGCGGATATCTTCGCCTTTCTCGTCGGCGGCGCGCTGAAAGGACCCAAGCTTTGGCCGCGATTCTCGCCTAACAAGACCTGGTCTGGGTTCGCGGGCGGCTTGATCGGGGCGATGGTATCGGCGATGGGGGTCGTGGCGGTGACGAAGATGAGCCCGAGCCTGGCCGCCGCGGCGTTGATCGGTCTGGGCGGCGGCTTGGCCACCATGGCCGGCGATCTTTGGGAGTCGATGTTGAAACGGCGGTTTGGAGTGAAGGATTCGGGCGATCTGATCCCCGGTCACGGCGGGCTCTTGGATCGGGTCGACGGGTTGATGTTCGCGGCCCTGGCGGTCGCCGCGGCGCGGCTGGTCTATCGGACCGGGTGGGCGCATTGAGCCTGCGCCGCGCCGTCACGGTCCTCGGCTCCACCGGGTCAGTGGGCGTCTCGACCCTGGACCTGCTGGACCAGGCCGAGGCTCATGGCTCGGCCGAGGTGGAGATCGTCGCCCTGGTCGCCGGCCGCAATGTCGAGCTGCTGAGCCAGCAGGCGCTGCGCTGGCGTCCGCGGCTGGTGGTGATCCAGGACGAGACGCTGCTGCCCGAGTTGCGCGAGCGGGTGAACGGCAGCGGCGTGGCGTGCGCGGCGGGCCCTACGGCGGTCTGCGAAGCGGCCGCGATGGGCGCGGACTGGGTGATGTCGGCGATCGTCGGCGCCGCGGGCCTGGCGCCGACCCTGGCCGCCGCGCGCACCGGCGCCGTGGTGGCGCTGGCCAACAAGGAAAGCCTGATCTGCGCCGGTCCGGCGCTGCTCGAGACCGCGCGGCGCGCCGGCGGGACGGTGATCCCGGTTGATTCGGAGCATTCGGCGATCTTTCAGGTGTTGCAGCCGGACTGCATCGATCGGGTCGCGCGGCTGATCCTGACCGCGTCCGGCGGGCCGTTCAGAAGCTGGACGCGCGAAGCGATGGCCGGCGCCACCCGCGAGCAGGCGCTGGCCCATCCGAATTGGAACATGGGCGCCAAGATTTCGATCAATTCGGCGACCATGATGAACAAGGGCCTGGAAATGATCGAGGCGGCCTACCTGTTCTCGACCCCGGCCGAACGGATCGACGTCTTGATTCACCCGCAATCGGTGATCCACAGCCTGGTCGAGTACCAGGACGGCTCGACCCTGGCGCAACTGGGGCCGCCGGACATGCGCACCCCGATCGCCTGCGCCTTCGCCTGGCCCGATCGGTTGCCCTGGCCGGCGATGGAGCTCGACCTCGGCGCGATCGGCTGCTTGACCTTCGAGCCGCCCGACGACGAGCGGTTCCCGTCCATCGCCCTGGCGCGCTCGGCCCTGCAGACCGGCGGGATGGCGCCCGCGGCGATGAACGCGGCCAACGAATCGGCGGTGGCCGCCTTCCTTGACCGTCGCATCGGCTTTCTCGATATTGTCGCCGTCGTGACCGAAACCCTTGCGCGGATGGACGTGGCGGGGAACCTCGGCGCGGGGGGGAACGCCGACGGCGCCTTGGAGATCGCCATGACCACCGACGGAATCGCGCGCCGCGTGGCGAATGGCGTTCTGTCCGGCCTGACCACCTAGCCCTCGGAATCGCTTTTGCCCATGCTGGCCTTCGCCTACGGCGCGCTCACCTGGATCCTGCCGTTCCTGTTCGTGTTGACCATGGTGATCACCGTGCACGAACTCGGGCATTTCCTTGTCGCGCGCGCCTGTGGCGTCGCCGTCGACCGGTTCTCGATCGGCTTTGGCCGCGCCTTGCTGAGCTGGCGCGACCGCTCGGGCGTCGAGTGGCGGTTGGGCTGGATTCCGCTAGGCGGCTACGTGATGTTCTCCGGCGACGAGAACGCCGCCAGCGTGCCCGACAGTCGCGACCTCGCCGAAATGCGGCGCGAGATCATCGCGCGCGAGGGGCCAGCGGGCTTGGCGCGGTACCTCTATTTCAAGCCGCTCTGGCAAAGGGCCGTGATCGCGGCCGCCGGCCCGATGGCCAATTTCCTCCTGGCGATCGTGTTGTTCTCGCTGTTTCTGATGACCGTCGGGGATTTCGCCCACCGCGCGCGCATCGCCGCCGTGGCGCCGAACTCGCCGGCGGCCGCGGCCGGTTTCCAGGTCGGCGATATGGTCATCCGCGCCGACGACCGGCCGGTCGTCAGTTTCGAGCAGTTGCGCGAGGTCGTCTCGTTGCGCGCCGAGGTTCCGATGCGCTTCACCGTGCGCCGCGGCGGGCGGGAGCTGGTCCTTGCCGCCACGCCCGGGCGGGTGAGGATCGACGATCCGATCACCGGATCGATGACGGTGGGTCAGCTTGGTCTCGCGCCGTCGAGAGATCCGCGCGATTTGCTGCGGCGGCGCTATGATCCGCTCAGCGCCGTCGGCGTCGGCTCGGCGCGCACTTGGGACGTGCTGTCAACCACGGTCTACTCCCTCGGCCGCCTCGCGCGGGGCGAGGAATCGCCCCGGCAACTGACCGGCGTGCTTGGCATCGCGCAAATCTCCCATTTCGCGGCCGAGGCGGGCGCGCGCGGCGAGCCGACCGTGGTCGATCAGGTGGTGGGCAGCGTTCTGACCCTGCTCAGCCTGGTCGCGGTGATCTCGGTCAACATCGGTTTCGTCAATCTGCTGCCGATCCCGGTGCTCGATGGCGGCCATCTGCTGTTCTACGCCTATGAGGCCGTGGCGCGGCGACCCGTGGCGGCGGCGGTGCAGGCGGCGAGCTACCGGCTGGGGCTTGCCTTGCTGCTCGGTTTGATGTTGTTCGCCATCATCAACGACCTGCAGCGCAGCGGCGTTTTTCATTTCCTCGGCGGTCTGTTCTCGTGACGGGACGTCGCAAGCCAATGGCCGAACCGATGAATCGATCGCCTGCTCGCCGCATTCGCTCTCGCCGTGGGCTTGCGTCGGGTCTGGCCGCGTTGTTTGGCGCCACGGCGCTCACTTCGCCGGTGTTCGCCCAAGCGCCCGCTGGCGCCAGCGTCGCGCCGTCCGCCGCTCCAGCCGCGCCGCCATCGGCCGCGGCGGTCCAGAGCGGGGTGGTGCAACGCATCTCCGTGGAAGGCAACGAACGGATCGAAACCGAAACCGTCGTCTCCTATCTGCCGATCCAGCCTGGCGACACCATCGGTCCGCAACAGATCGACCTGGCGATCAAGACCCTGTTCAAGACCGACCTGTTTTCGGACGTCGGCATCGAGCTGCAAGGCGGCGAGTTGATCGTCCGCGTCGTCGAGAACCCCATCATCAATCAGGTGGTTTTCGAGGGCAACGACAACATGAAGGACGACAAGCTGCGCGACGAGGTCCAGGTGCGGCCGCGCGGCATCTTCACCAAGGGCAAGGTGCAGGCTGACGTCCAGCGTATCGTGGAGCTCTACCGGCGGTCGGGCCGCATCTCGGTCACCGTCACGCCGCAGATCGTCCAACTGCCGCAAAAGCGCATCGATCTGATCTTCGAGATCAATGAAGGGCCGAAGAGCGGTGTGATGCGGATCAATTTCCTCGGCAATCGACGCTATTCGGACAACGATCTGCGCGGGGTGATCGTCACCAAGGAAAGCCGGCTCTACCGGTTTCTTTCCACCAACGACAACTACGATCCCGATCGGCTGGACTACGATCAGGAGCAGTTGCGCAAATTCTATCGCAACCACGGCTACTACGACTTTCGCATCGTCAACACCGTGGCCGAGTTGGCGCCGGACAAGAACGGGTTCGTGATCACCTACACGTTGGACGAGGGCCAAAGGTACAAGTTCGGCAAGCTGACGGTGAACACCGAGCTGAAAAAGCTGAACGGCGCGGTGCTGCGGCAACTGCTGCCGATCCGCGCGGGTCAGCTCTACCAGGACGAGAAGATCGAACAGGCGACGGATTCGCTGACCTTCGCCGCGGGGGCGGCGGGTTTCGCCTTCGTCGACGTGACGCCGCACTATGCCGCCAACCGCCAGAACCATACCGTCGACATCACCTTCGACGTCAAGGAAGGTCCGCGAGTCTACGTCGGACGCATCGACGTGGTGGGCAACACCCGCACGCTCGACTACGTCATTCGGCGCGAGTTGTTGCTGAGCGAGGGCGACGCCTACAACCGCGTGCTGGTCGATCGCTCGAAGATGCAGGTCAAGGCGCTCGGCTTCTTCAAGGACGTCGACGTTCAGCAGACGACGGGCGACGCGCCCGATCGGACCAACCTGCAGGTCAAGGTCACCGAACAGCCGACCGGCGAGCTGTCGTTCAGCGCCGGCTACAGCTCGGTCGATCGCCTGGTCACCGACATCGGCATCAGCGAACGTGACTTCGGCGGCCGCGGCCAGGACGTTCGCGCCGAGGTGTCGATCGGCTCGCTGCGTCAGCAGATCAACCTGGGCTTCACCGAACCGAAGTTCCTGAACCGCAACCTCAGCGCCGGCGTCGACCTCTACACCTTCCGCTACGATTTCACGCAGTACGCTGGCTACCAGAGCAATTCGACCGGGGGGGACGTCCGTTTCGGCTTTCCGCTGAGTCAATACTTGACGCTGCAGGCGCGCTACGCGATCCACACCGATCAGGTGGCCGTCTCGGCCTCTCAGTGCGGCAATCCGCCGACGCTCTCGCCGGTGATCTGCGATCAGGTCGGCACGACCCTGGCCTCCGCGCCGGGCTACACCCTGCGCTGGGACCACCGCAACGACCCGATCAACCCGACACGCGGCTACTATGGCCAACTTTCGCAGGATTTCGCCGGCCTGGGCGGCAATGTGAAATATATCAAGACCATTGCCGAAGGGGGCTGGTACCACGGCTTCACGCCCAGCTTCATTTTCAGCGCGACCGGCTCGGCCGGCTATATCAGCGGCTGGGGTGGCGACTATGTGCGGATCAACGACCGCTTCTTCGAGGGCGGCAACAGTTTCCGCGGCTTCCAGATCGCCGGCATCGGTCCGCGCGACACCAATCCGTCCTACGATCAGTCGCTGGGTGCGAAGATGTACGCTATCGGCACCCTGGAGCAGACCTTCCCCGACGGTCTGCCCGAGCAGTACGGGATCAAGATGGCGGCGTTCGCTCAGTTCGGCACGGCGGGCATGATCGACGATGCGGCGAAGCGGAATCCGTTCACTCACGACATTATTCCGACCGTCCGGGACGATCTGTCGCTCAGGGCCTCGGCCGGGATCAGCATCTTCTGGAAATCGCCGCTCGGGCCGATCGAGATCGACCTCGCCGACCCTTTCCTCAAGAACTCTTACGACAAGACCCAAACCTTCAACTTCTCCACTTCAACCAGGTTCTAAGCTCATGAAAATCAACACTATCGCCGCGGCGCTTCTGGCGGCGGGCGTCGCATCGAACGCTATGGCTGCGCCCCCGACGACTCAGACCGCCGCGCCGGCTCCCGTCGCGACGGGTCCGGCGATCCCTGGCGTATGCGTACTGTCGAACGACGCCGTGCTGGGCGGCTCGGCGGTCGGCAAGTTCGTGATCACTCGCCTCGGCCAGCTCAAGGCCCAGGTCGACGCCGAACTGAACAGCGAAGGCGGCGCGTTGCAGACCGACGCCAAGGCGCTCGACGCCCAGCGCTCGTCAATCTCGGCCGATCAGTATGATCAGAAGATGGCGGCGCTGCAGCTGCGCGGCCGCGAACTGCAGCGCAAGGCCCAGCAACGCCAGCGCGAACTCCAGGCGACGCAGGAAAAGGCGTTCGGCGTCATCGGCCAGCAGGCCGAGCCCATCGTCCGTCAGGTGGTCGGCGAGCGAGCCTGCTCGCTCCTTCTCAACGGGGCGGCCGTGGTTGTCGCCGCGCCGGCGATGGACATCAGCCCGCTTGTCGTCCAGCGGCTCGACGCCAAGATTCAGCAGTTCGCGTTCGATCGCGAGCATCTGGACGCCCAGGCCGGTCCCCCGGCCGAGTAGCCGCGCCGACCGCCGGCGACGGCGGCGGGCCGCGCAAGCTAAGGAGGAGGTCATGCCGGACCTGCGCTTCTTCGAGGATTTGGGTCCGGCGTCCCTGCGAGAGCTCGCCGAGCTGACCGGCGCCAGCTTGGCCGATGGCGGCGAGGCTGATCCGCCGATCGCCTCGGTCGCCCCGCTCGAACGCGCCGGCTCGGGCCAGATCAGCTACTTCGCCGATCGCCGCTATGCGGCCGATCTGGCCGCGACAGGCGCGACGGCCTTGTTCATCGCGCCCGCCCAGGCCGATCGCGCGCCGAAGGGCGTGGTTCGGCTGATCACGCCCGAACCGCAGGTCGCCTACGCCGCCGCCGCGGCGCGTCTGCACCGCGCGCGGACGATTCCGGCCGGGGCGGCGACGCACCCCAGCGCGAACCTCGAAGAGGACGTGGTGATCGGGCCGGGCGCGATTGTCGGACCGGGCGTCAGCATCGGGCGGGGAAGCCAGATCGGCGCGGGCGCGGTGATCGGCGTCGGCGTGGCCATCGGCCGCCACTGTCAGGTCGGCCCGAACGCCGTGATCGGCTTCGCCCTGGTCGGGGACGGGGTCCGCATCCTGGCGGGCGCGGTGATCGGCGAGTCCGGCTTTGGCGTGGCCGGTGGGCGCGGCGGTGCGATCGACGTGCCTCAACTAGGCCGCGTCATCTTGCAGGATGGCGTCACTGTGGGCGCCAACAGCTGCATCGATCGCGGCGCGTACGACGACACCGTGATCGGCGAGAACACCAAAATCGATAATCTGGTGCAGATCGGCCACAATGTGCGTATCGGGCGCAGTTGCGTGCTCGCCGCCCACACCGGCATCTCCGGGAGCACCACGGTGGGCGACGGGGTGCGCTTTGGCGGCCGGGCCGGCATCGCCGATCACCTGAACATCGGCGATGGCGCCCAGGTCATGGCGGCGGCCGGCCTGATGCATGATATTCCAGCCGGCGAAACCTGGGGCGGGATTCCCGCGGTCCCGGGCCGGCAGTGGTTCCGTCAGGTCGCCTGGCTGAACAAGATCAGCCAGGGCCGAGGCCAGGGCGGAGGCCAATGACCAAAACCAGTCCCGACGCCATCGAGCAGACAAACATCGACATCACCGAGATCCTGCAGCGGATCCCGCACCGCTATCCCATGCTGCTGGTCGACCGGGCGGAGGATTATCGGCCGCATCAGTCGATTGTCGGGATCAAGGGCGTGACGGTGAACGAGCCGTTCTTCGTTGGCCACTTCCCGTCCTATCCGGTGATGCCGGGGGTGCTGATCGTCGAGGCCATCGCCCAGACCGGGGCGGTCTTGATGTCCAAGTCATTGGACGCGGACGTGAGCGGCAAGACCATTCTGTTCATTTCGCTGGACAACTGCCGCTTCCGCCAACCCGTCCGGCCGGGCGATCTGCTGCGCATGCCGGTCGAGGTGCTGCGGGCCCGGGGCGATGTGTTCAAGTTCCGCGGCAAGGCCGTGGTTGGCGACAAGATCGCCGCCGAGGTCGAGTTCGCCGCCATGGTGGTGGAGACGCCGGCATGAGCCGTATTCATCCGACAGCCATCGTCGCCAGCGGCGCCGTACTGGCCGACGACGTCGAGATCGGGCCCTATTGCATCATCGGCGAGTCGGTGACCCTGGGCGCCGGCACGCGGCTGTTGTCCCATGTGGTGATCGAGGGGATCACCAAGATCGGCCAAGGCTGCACGATCCACCCGTTCGCCAGCCTCGGCGGCGGCCCGCAACACACGGCCTACAAGGGCGAGGCCACGCGCCTTGTCGTCGGTGACCGCAACACGATCCGCGAATACGTGACCATGCACACGGGCACGCCCACAGGCCGCGCGGTGACGACGGTGGGTTCGGACTGTTTCTTCATGGCCCAGTCGCATGTGGCGCACGATTGCATCGTCGGCGACAACGTGATCCTCAATCACGCCGCGACGCTCGGCGGTCATGTGTCGGTGGACGAGTACGCGATCATCGGCGGCCTCGCCGCCGTCCACCAGTACGGCCGTATCGGGCGTCACGTGATCGTCGGGGGCTTGGCGGCGGTGACCAAGGACGTGATCCCGTTCGGCTCGGTCTGGGGCAACCACGCCCATCTCGAGGGCCTGAACCTGGTGGGCCTCAAGCGTCGGGGGTTCAGCCGCGAAATGATCAACGACCTGCGGTCCGCTTACCGGTTGTTGTTCGCCGACGAGGGCACCTTCCAGGAGCGGGTCGAGGACGTCGCCCGGGTGTTCGCCGCCTCGCCCGAGGTGAGCGAGATCGTCGAGTTCATCCAGGCCGATTCGGCGCGCCCGCTGTGCCTGCCTCACGTCGACGACTGATCTGGTGAGCAAGCTCGGGCTAATCGCTGGAGGCGGCGGCTTGCCGCTGGAAATCCTCAAGGCCTGCCAGGCGGCCGATCGGCCGGTGTTCGTCGTCCGACTGAAAGGCTTGACCGATCCGGCGCTGGCGGCGTTCGAGGGACTGGACGCGGGCATGGCGGAACTCGGCAAGACATTCAAGGCGCTGAAAGCCGCGCGCTGCCGGACGGTCTGTTTCGCGGGCCTGGCGCCGAGGCCGGATTTCGCGGCCCTGCGGCCGGACCTGCGCGGGCTCGCGGCGCTGCCGGGCGCGATGGCTGCGGCGGGCAAGGGCGACGACGCCCTGCTGCGGTTCGTCATCGGCGAGTTCGAGCGGGAAGGCTTCCGCGTCGAGGGCGCCGATCAGGTGGTCAGCGATCTGACCCTCGGCGAAGGATCGCTGGGCGCGCGAAGCCCCAGGCCGGCCGACGGCGAGGACATCGAGCGGGCCATGCGGGCGGCGCGGGCGCTTGGCGAACTCGACGTGGGGCAGGGCGCGGTCTGCGTTCGCGGCGTCATTCTGGCCCTGGAGGCGCAGGAAGGCACCGACGCCATGCTGCGCCGCTGCGCCCAACTGCCGGCCGCGCTGCGCGGGACGCCCGAGGCGCCCGCCGGGGTCCTCGCCAAGGCGCCCAAGCCATTGCAGGACCGACGCATCGACCTGCCGACCATCGGGCCGGCCACGGTGATGGCCGCGGCGCGCGCCGGACTGGCGGGCATCGTCGGCGAGGCCGGCGGGCTCTTGATCGTCGATCGGCCGGCGGTGATCGAAGCGGCGGACGAGCTTGGCCTGTTCATCCATGGCCTGCCGCCCGAAGGCTCGCGATGAGCCGCCCGGCCTGCGTCATGCTGGTCGCCGCCGAGGCGTCCGGCGACGCGCTGGGGGCGGAGTTGGCGCGCGCGCTGAAGCGCCGGCTGGGGGCGGATAAGGTCCGCTTCGTGGGGGTCGGCGGGGTCCAGATGGCCCGCGAGGGGGTGAAAAGCCCGTTCGACATCCGCCAGCTCTCGATCCTGGGTCTGTTCGAGGGGCTGATGGCCTATCCGCGCGTGGTGGCGCGGGCCAACGAGACGGCGGCGCTGGCGGCGCGCGAAAAGCCCGACATCGCGGTCTTGATCAATTCCTGGGGCTTCAATCTGCGGGTCGCGGCGCGGCTGCGCCGGCTCGATCCGGACCTGCCACTGGTCAAATACGTTGGGCCGCAGGTGTGGGCCTCGCGGCCCGGCCGCGCGCGCACCCTGGCCCGGGCGGTCGATCACCTGCTGGCCATCCACAGCTTCGATGCACCCTATTTCGAGAAGGCGGGGCTGAAG
Source organism: uncultured Alphaproteobacteria bacterium (assembly GCA_963706385.1). Lineage (GTDB taxonomy): Bacteria > Pseudomonadota > Alphaproteobacteria > Caulobacterales > Caulobacteraceae > Poindextera. The sequence continues at coordinate 507,238 of OY970153.1, forward strand.
ACCACCTTCGTCGGCAACCCCAGCCTGGCGCGCGATCTGTCCGCCGCCAACGGGGCGCGGCTGCGCGCCTTGATCGGCGCGGGGCCCGAAACGCCCATCCTGTTGATCCTGCCCGGCAGCCGGCCCTCGGAGATCAAGCGGGTGATGCCGGCGTTCGAGGACGCCGCCCGGCGCCTCCTGGCGGAGCGGCCGGATCTGAGAGTGGTCGCGCCGCTCTCCCCGACCGTCGCCGAACAGGTCAAGGCGCGTCTGGCGCGATGGCCGCACCACGCCGACATCATCGAGGACGAAGCGCTCAAGTTCGACGCGATGAAGGCCGCGACCGTGGCCCTGGCCTGCAGCGGGACGGTGACGACCGAGCTGGCCCTGGCCGGCTGTCCGATGGTGGTGGCCTATCGGGTGGGCGCGATCACCTATGCGCTGCTGAAGCCCCTGATCCGCACGCCATTCATCACCCTGTTCAACATCGCCGCCGGTAAGGCCGTCGCGCCGGAGCTGATCCAGGCCGACTGCAACGGCGCGGCCCTGGCCCAGGCGTTGGCCGCGCGGCTGGACGATGCGGACCTGCGCGCGCGGCAGATCGCCGAGCAGAACGCCGCGCTCGAACGCATGGGCCGCGGCCAAGCCGATCCGTCGGAGCGGGCCGCCGAGGTGATCGCGAGCCTGTTGGAAAAGCGGGCGGTCTAGCCGCGCTTGTCGATCGGCACAAATTCGCGTTGCAGCGGGCCGGTGTAGAGCTGGCGCGGGCGGCCGATCTTGCGTTGCGGGTCCTCGAACATCTCCTTCCACTGGCTGATCCAGCCGACGGTGCGGGCCAGGGCGAACAGCACGGTGAACATCTCGGGCGGAAAGCCCAGCGCGCGCAGGGTGATGCCGGAATAGAAGTCGACGTTCGGATAGAGTTTGCGCTCGACGAAATAGGGGTCGTTCAGCGCGATCTTCTCCAGCTCGATGGCCACCTTCAGCAGCGGATCGTCGCTGTCGTCGACCTCGGCCAGCACCTCATGGCAGGTCTTCTGCATCACCTTGGCGCGCGGATCGTAGTTCTTGTAGACCCGGTGGCCGAAGCCCATCAGCCGGTAGCGACGATCCTTCACCCCCTGGACGTACTCGGGGATGCGGTCGACGGAGCCGATCTCCTTGAGCATGTTCAGCGCCTCTTCGTTGGCCCCGCCGTGGCTGGGGCCCCAGAGGCAGGCGATGCCCGCGGCGATGCAGGCGAACGGGTTGGCGCCCGACGATCCGGCCAGCCGCACGGTCGAGGTCGAGGCGTTCTGCTCGTGGTCGGCGTGCAGGATGAAGATCCGGTCCATCGCCTTGATCAGCACCGGATTGGGCTTCCAGTCCTCGGCCGGCACGCTGAACGCCATGCGCAGGAAATTTTCCGCATAGCCGTTGTCGTTGCGCGGCGAGACGAACGGCTGGCCGACCGAATACTTATAAGCGCGCGCGGCGATGGTTGGCATCTTGGCGATCAGCCGATGGGCCGAGATCTCGCGCTGCCTGGGATCGTCGACATTGGTGCTGTCGTGATAGAAGGCCGAGAGCGCGCCGACCGCGCCGGTCATGATCGCCATCGGGTGGGCGTCGCTGCGGAAGCCGCTGAAAAACCGGTCGAACTGCGCGTGCAGCATCGTGTGGTGGATGATGGTGTGCTCGAAGCTCTCGAACTGGGCGGCGTTTGGCAGTTCGCCATGCAACAGCAGATAGCAAACTTCCAGAAAGCTCGATTTCTCCGCCAGCTCCTCGATCGGATAGCCGCGGTGCAGCAGGATGCCGGCGTCGCCGTCGATGTAGGTGATCTTGCTTTCGCAACTCGCGGTAGAGGTGAATCCGGGATCGAAGGTGAACACGTCGGCGTCGGCGTAGAGCTTGCGGACGTCGACGACGTCAGGGCCGATGGTCCCTTTGATCACCGGCAGATCATAGTCTTTGCCATTCAGCGTGAAGCTCGCCTTGCGGTCGGCCGTGCTGGTGTTCGTCATCCCCGTAGCCTTCTGTGCTCAAGAGGCCGCGAGCGGCCAAACGCATGTTCGAAAGTCGTTATACCGTCTTACCGCAACTGCGAAAGGGCGTCGTCGATCCGAAGGAGGCTCTCGCTCGCGCCGAGCGCCGAGAGCGCGCTGGCCAGGTCGGGGGCCGGGGCGCCGCCGGACAGCACCCCGCGCAGGGCCGGGCCGAACTTGCCGAGACCGACGCCTTCACCCTCGGCGAAATCCCGCAACAGGGCGGCGAGCGCCGCCACGCCCCAATCGTCCTGAACCTTGAGCCGCTCGGCCAGCCGGGCCAAGCGCGCCGGTGTCTCTCCGGTGAGCAGGCCCAGCGTGCGCGCGTCTAGCTCCAGCGGTCGGGTCTTCAGCACGAAAACCGTGAGGTCCGCCAAGTCGAGGATCGTCTTGGCGGCTTCCTTGACCAGTGGGATCGCCCGGGCCAGCGCCGGCAAGGCCGCGTTGGGGACCGGCTCGCCGCGGCTGTGGTGGGCCTCGCGCACCAGGGCCTGGAGGCGCTGGTCGTCCGCCGCGCGGATATAATGGTTATTGATGAAGCCGAGCTTGTCCCAGTCCAGCCGCGCGGGCGCCTTGACCACGTCCGACACCTCGAACCAGGCGATCGCCTGATCGTCGCTGAAGATCTCGTCGTCGCCGTGGCCCCAGCCCAACCGGGCCAGATAGTTGCGCATCGCCTCGGGCAGGTAGCCCATGTCGGCGAATTCGCTGACCGCCTGGGCGCCGTGACGCTTGGACAGCTTGGCGCCGTCCGGCCCGTGGATCATCGGCAGGTGCCCGAACGCCGGCTTGGCCCAGCCAAGCGCCTCGAAGATCAACGACTGGCGCGCGGCGTTGTTCAGGTGATCGTCTCCGCGGATCACATGGGTGATGCCCATATCGTGATCGTCGACCACCACGGCGAGATTGTAAGTCGGCGCGCCGTCCGATCGCAGAAGCACCAGATCGTCCAGCTCCTTGTTCATGAATCGCACCGGGCCCTTGACCAGATCGTCGACGATGGTCTCGCCGTCCAGCGGCCCCTTGAAGCGCACCACGAACGGCTGGTTGTCGCCGGCGGGCGCATCGCGATCGCGCCAGGGCGAGCGGATCGCCCGGCCCTCGGCGCGGGCCTTCTGGCGCTCGACCTCCAGCTCCTCGACGGTCATGTAGCAGCGGTAGGCGCGGCCAGCGTCCAAGAGCTCGCGCGCGGTCTCGCGGTGGCGGTCGGCCATGGCGTGCTGGAACACTGGCGGCGCGTCGGGCCGCAGGCCGAGCCATTCCAGGCCGTCCAGGATCGCCCGCACCGCGCCCGGGGTCGAGCGCTCGCGATCGGTGTCCTCGATCCTGAGCAGGAAGGTTCCGCCGCGGTGGCGTGCATACAACCAGTTGAACAGCGCGGTTCTCGCCGTGCCAATATGCATCATCCCGGTGGGCGAGGGGGCGATGCGGGTGACGACGGGTCGGTCGGCGGGGGACGAGGCGGACATCGAGTTCCCGGACATTGGGGCTGATCCGCCGCGGGCGGACGATCGGGCGCCGCCGCGGCGATGGGCGCGGGGTCTTAACATGCGCCGCCTCGCGCTTTCTAGCCTTGCCGCCGTCCGGGCGGGGATCGGGGCGGAGGCGAAGGCCCAGCTCGATCGCGGCTTCCTCTGGGCGCCGGTGGCGTTCGGGGCGGGCGCGGCGGCCTATCTGGGGCTGAAGAACGAGCCGCCGGTCTGGCCGCTGGCGGCGGCCGCGCTCGCGGCCGTGGTCGCCACCCTGGCCGTGCGGCGTTGGGCGCCCAGCCGCGTGGCGGGCGTAGTGGCGGGCCTGGCCGCCGCGGCGGTTTGCGGGCTGGCGGCCGGCAAGCTGCACAGCGACTGGGCCGCCGCTCCGATCGCGCCCCCTCATCTGGGCATGGTCACGATCGAAGGCTGGGTGGCGGACGTGGCCAGCCCCAGTCCGACCGGCGCGCGCCTGCTGATCGCGCCGGTGAGCATCGAAGGGCTGGCGGCCGAGCGCACGCCGCGCTTTGTCCGCATCGTCACGCCGCCCGACGGCGTCCTAGGGCCGGGATCGGCGATCCGCATCCGCGCCTTGCTCGATCCGCCGCCGGGCCCGGCCGCGCCGGACGCCTACGACTTCGCCCGCGACGCCTGGTTCGAGGGGATTGGCGCGGTGGGGGTGGCCAGGACCGCGCCCAGCGTCATCGACCTCGCCCCGCCGGCTTGGCCGCTGCGCTGGGAGATGGCGATCAACGCGGCGCGCTGGTCGCTGGCCCAGCACCTGGCCGCGGACGTCGGCGCGGCGATGGGTCCGCGCGACGGCGCCGCCACCGGCCTGGTGGTCACGGTGGCCACCAGCCACCAGGATTGGCTGGCCGATCAGGCCCGCGACGACCTGCGCGCCTCGGGCTTGGCCCACATGCTGGCCATCGCTGGCCTGCACACCGCCGCGGTCAGCGGCTTCGTCTTCTTCGCCTTGAGGCTGGCGATCGCCGCCTGGCCCTGGCTGGCGCTCAGGGTGTCCGGCAAGAAGCTCGCGGCGGCCGGGGGTCTGGTCGCGGTGGTGACCTACCTGGCTCTGTCCGGCGCCCATCCGCCGGCGATGCGCGCGGCGATCACCGCCGCCGTCGCCTTTCTCGCGATCCTGGCCGATCGCCGGGCGATCAGTCTGCATTCCCTGGCCATCGCCGCCCTCGCGATCCTGGTCCTGCAGCCGCAGGACGTGGTTCAGCCGGGATTCTTGATGTCGTTCTGCGCCACCGCCGCCCTGATCGCCCTGGCCGAGGCCTGGCCGCGGGGGGCGAGACCCAGCGGCCTGCCCTGGCCCCTGGCGACGCTGCAGCGTCTGCGGGATTGGACGGCGGCCATGCTGGCGGTGAGCCTGGTGGCTGGCGCCGCCACCGGGCCGTTCTCGATCCAGTACTTCAACCGCGTGGCGGTCTACGGCGTGTTCGCCAACCTGTCGGCCGACTTCCTGGCCGGCGCGGTGATGATGCCGGCCCTGGCGATCGGGGCGATCGGGGAGGGGCTGGGCGCCGGTCCCGCCGCCACCGCCGCGCCGCTGTTCGTCGCCGGCTGGGGCGCCAAGGCGATCGTCTGGCTGGCGCATCTGTTCGCCACGGCGCCGGGCGCCGCCGTCGACATGACCAGCGCGCCGTTCCCGGCGCTGGCGATCTCCACCTTCGGCATCCTGCTCGCCTGTCTCTGGCGCGGGCGGCTGCGCTGGCTCGGGGTTCCGCTCGCCCTGGCCGTGGCCCTCTGGCCCAGGCCCGCGGCGCCGGTTGCGTGGATCGCCTCGGACGGCGGCGATGCGGCCGTCGCGGCCGGCGGACAGGCGGTCGCGCTCAAGCCCGGAAAGCGGGCCTACGCCATCCAGCTCTGGGCGCAGGCGCATCGCCTGGTCCTGCCGACCGACCCGGCCGCGGCCCAGGCCGCGCGATTCGACTGCGACCGGTCGGGTTGCGCGCCGCTCGGCGCCGGCCGCCCGGCGCTGGCGGCCTGGTGGAGCACACGGCGCCCGCCGGCGGAGCGGTTGGCGGCGCTCTGCGCGCGCGCCGACATCCTGGTCGCGCGGACGGCCGTGTCGTCGGACGAATGTCGCGGTCCGCTGATCCTGGGGTCGGACGCCTTCGCCGCCGGCGGCGCGGCCGACGTCTACGCCTCGCCGCGCGGCTGGCGGATCGTCTGGGCCCAGCCGCGGCGCGGCGAAAGGCCGTGGACGGGGGCTAGTGGTAGCGGCGAATGAGCCCGACCAGCTTGCCTTGCACCTGGACCTGGTCGGGGCCGAAGATGCGGGTCTCATAGGCCGGATTGGCGGCCTCCAGCGCCACCGAGGCGCCCTTGCGGCGCAGGCGCTTGAGCGTGGCCTCCTCGCCCATCACCAGGGCGACGACGATCTCGCCGGAATTGGCGGTCTGGCTCCTGCGGATGACCACATAGTCGCCGTCGTAGATGCCGGCGTTGATCATCGAATCGCCCTGGACCTCGAGCACGAAGTGCTCGCCTGCGCCCAACATGGCTTCGGGCACCACGATCCGCTCGCGCTCGTGTTGGATCGCGTCGATCGGCGTGCCGGCGGCGATGCGGCCGAGCACCGAAAGCTCGCGCGCGTCGCTGGCGGGGGCGAGACCGGCGGCCGCGGCGGCCGGGCGATCGCCCTCGACCACCTGCGGTCGGAAGGTCTGGCGCCCCTGCGGCGGGGCGGCGGCGGTCGCCTGCTGCGGCAGCTTGATCACTTCCAGCGCCCGCGCCCGGTGCGGCAGGCGACGCAGGAAGCCGCGCTCCTCGAGCGCGGTGATCAGCCGGTGGATGCCCGATTTCGAGGCCAGGTCCAGCGCCTCCTTCATCTCGTCAAACGACGGCGAGACGCCGGTTTCCTTGATCCGCTCATGGATGAACATGAGCAATTCGTGCTGCTTACGGGTGAGCATGGTGGAAGAAACCTTTATCGGAACAAAGCGCAAACGTTGGCGATGTTCTCTAGGTGTTCTTCGTTAATGTCAAGTTGACGCGGCGCGGTTCCCCAGCAGCGCCCGGGTGGCGGCGGCGACGTCGGTCTGGCGCATCAGGCTTTCGCCGACCAGCATGGCGCGCGCGCCGCAGCGCTCCAGCCGGGCGACGTCGGCGGGGGTGGTGATGCCGCTTTCCGTTACCAGCAAAGCGGTTTTTGGCGCCTGCGGCGCCAGCCGCTCGCTCACCGCCAGGTCGGTGACGAAGCTGCGAAGATCGCGGTTGTTGATGCCGACAAGCCCGGCGCCGAGGGCGGCGGCGCGGTCCATTTCGGCCTCGTCGTGGGCCTCGACCAGAGCGTCCATGCCCCATCGTTCGGCCTCGGCGAGCAGTTCGGCGGCCAGCGAATCGTCCGTCATGGCCAGAATCACCAGGATCGCGTCGGCGCCCAGCGCTCGCGATTCGGCCACTTGCCAGGGGTCGAGTAGGAATTCCTTACGCAAGACGGGCAGGGCGGTCGCCTGCCGGGCGGCGACCAGATAGGCGTCGTCGCCCTGGAAGCTCGGGGCGTCGGTCAGCACCGACAGGCAGGCCGCGCCGCCGGCCTCGTAGGCGCGGGCGAGCGCCGGCGGATCGAAATCGGCCCGGATCAGGCCCTTGGACGGCGAGGCCTTCTTGATCTCGGCGATCAGGGCCAGCCGCCCGGGCGCATGGGCCCGCTCCAGCGCCCGGCGAAAGCCGCGCGGGGCCGAGGCGGCCTTGGCCGCGGTCTCGACCTCGGCTTGGGTGCGCTGGCGGCGACGCGCGCGGACCTCTTCGCGCTTGTAGGCCGCGATCCTGGTCAGGATGTCGCTCACGCCGCGGTGGCCTCGATCAGCCGGTCCAGCGCGGTCTTGGCGCGGCCGTCGTCGATCACCGCCTGGGCCAGGGCCACCCCGTCGCGCAAGCTCTCCACCCTCTCGGCCACCACGAAGGCGGCGGCGGCGTTCAGGGCCACCACGTCGCGATAGGCGTCCTCGCGGCCGTCCAGCAGGGCGCGCAAGGCCTCGGCGTTTTGCGCCGGCTCGCCGCCCTTCAGCTCCGAAAGCTCCGCGCGCCGCAGGCCGACCGCCTCGGGCGTGACGGAAAACAGCCGAACCCCGCCGTCGCGCCATTCGGCGACGTGGCTCTCGCCGGTCGTGGTCAGCTCATCGAGGCCGCAGCCGTGCACCGTCCAGGCCCGCACCGCGCCCAGGGCGCCGAGGACCCGGGCCATCGGCTCGACCAGTCCCGGATCATAGACGCCCAGCACTTGGCGTTTGGCGCCGGCGGGATTGGACAGGGGACCCAGCAGGTTGAACACGGTGCGAAAGCCAAGCTCGGCGCGGATCGGCAGCACGTGCCGCATCGCCCCGTGGTGGGTGGGCGCGAACAGGAAACAGATGCCGGCGCGCTCCAGCGCGCGGCGCTGCTGGTCGGCGCCGGCCGCGACATTGACCCCCAGCGCGGTCAGGACGTCCGAGGAGCCGGATTTCGACGACAGCGCCCGGGTGCCGTGCTTGGCGACCTTCAGGCCCCCGCCGGCGGCGACCAGGGCGGCGGCGGTGGAGATGTTCAGCGTGTGCAGCCCGTCGCCGCCGGTGCCGCAGGTGTCGATCACCTCGAACGGGTGGTCCAGCGTCAGGGCCGCGCGGCGCATGGCGCGGGCGCAGGCGGTGATCTCGCCCACCGTCTCGCCGCGCAGGCGCATGGCGGTGACGGCGGCGGCGATCTGGGCGGGGGTCGGCTCGCCCCTCAGGCAGGCCGCGAAGAAGGCGTCGGCGTCCTCTTCGGACAGGCTCGCGCCTTCGGCCAGCTTGGCCAGCAGAGGCTTGAAGGCGTCGGACATGGGTTAGGCGATCGCCGCGCGCTTGACGCCGGCAAGGTCCAGGAAGTTGGCCAGAAGGGCGTGGCCGCCTTCGGTGGCGATCAATTCCGGGTGGAATTGCACGCCGAACACCGGCCGCGACGTGTGCTGCAACCCCATGATCTCGCCGTCGTCGGTCCAGGCGGTGACCTCCAGCGTCTTGGGCAGGGTTTCGCGCCGCACCGACAGGCTGTGGTAGCGGGTGGCGGTGAAGGGATTGGGCAGGCCGGCGAACAGGCCCTTGCCGGTGTGGTGGATCGGGCTGGTCTTGCCGTGCATCAGCGCCTTGGCCCGGACCACCTCGCCGCCGTAGGCCTGGCCGATCGCCTGGTGGCCCAGGCAGACGCCGAGGATCGGCAGGTCCGCCGGCGCTGCGGCGATCAGGTCCAGGCAGATGCCGGCCTCGTTCGGCGTGCAGGGGCCGGGCGAGAGCAGCACCGCCTCGGGGCGCAGCGCCAGCGCCGCCTCGACGCTCATCGCGTCGTTGCGGATCACCCGTGTCTCCGCCCCCAGCTCGTTCAGGTAATGAACGAGGTTGTAGGTAAAGCTGTCATAGTTATCGATCACCAGGATCATCGGCCGGGCCTTTCTTAAGGTTACGCCTTCTAATCCCAGCGGCCGGTGACGCCAAGTCGGCGCTTAGCTAGGCTCCTGCGGTGCGAGAGCAAGTCGCGGCATGTCCGATGACGCCTTGAAAGAGGCTCTGAGCGAGGCGAGGCGGCTGCTGCGGCCGCCGGCGCGCCGGCGCGGGTCGGTCTGGCCGGCGCTTGCCGCCGCGGCCTTCTATGCGATCAGCGCCCTGTCCTTCGCCGCCGCGGTCATCCTGGCGCCGCCGGCGCGGCTCCCGCCCGCCCAGGCCAGCGACCTGCGCGGGATCAATTGAGGCTCGGTTGAGTTGTCAGCCGCGATCGCCGCGCATACGAAGGTCGAGCCGCGCCGGTGAACCATCCGGAGGCTCCCGCGCGCTCTGGAGTTCATTTACGGCCATGACTTTCGCCAACACCAACCTGAACGCCACGGTCAAGGATTGGACGGTGACCCGCAGGCTCATCGCGGCCTGGCTCCGCGATCGTGGGCAGTTCTCGCGGCCGAAGGTCCCGCGCGACTGTCCCATGTGCGGCTACCGCGGCGTTTTCATAAGCGTCGGACGTCCTTCGCGGTGGGACACCCGTTGTCCCAAATGCGCCAGTCGGGAACGGCACAGGCTGAGCCAGTTGTGGGCCAACGCCAATGGCGGCGATCCGCTGGCCGGCAAACGCATTCTGCATTTCGCCCCCGAAAAGGCGATCCGCAGACAGATGAAGAGCAATCCGCTGTACGAGACCGCCGACCTGCGCCAGGGCGGCGTGGACCACCAAATGGATATCACCGCGATTCCGGCCGGGGGCGCGGAATACGATGTGGTCATCGCCCACCATGTGCTCGAGCACATCGACGATGACCGCAAGGCGATGCGGGAAATTTATCGGATCATCAAGCCCGGAGGGTTCGCGCTGCTCAGCGTGCCGCTCAACGGCACCCGGGAAGAGACCTACGAGAACCCGTCGATCACCGATCCGAAGGAGCGCTTCTGCCACTTTGGCGGCGAGGACCACAAGCGGTACTATGGACTGGACTTCTCCAAGCGCCTCGAGGACGTGGGGTTCACCGTCGAAATCTTTCGCGCGCGCCCTGACCAGGAAGTTCGCTACGGCCTGTTGCGGGACGAATGGCTGTACATCGCCCGCAAGCCCGGCTGATGGCCGGCGGCGAGTCAGTCCGTCAAGGTCGGCCACGCGTAGGCGCCCGGATCCAGCCGGTCGAGGGCCACGTCCAGCATGTATTCGGCGACGATGCGCTCGTTGAACAGCGCGTGGTAGCGAGCCCGTCCTCTGGCGGCGATGTTCATGCGCCGTTCGGGATCGGCGACCAGCCGGGCGATCGCCTCGGCCAGGCCGTCCAGGTTCTCGAAGAACACCATCTCGTCGTCGGAGAACAGAGTGTCGTAGCCGGTGGACCGGGCGATTAGGATCGTCTGGCCGTTGCCGCACATTTGGGCCAAACGGTCGGACGAATAAAGCAGTACGTCGTCGCGCCGGCTGATGTTGAGGCCGATGGCCGCCAATTCCAGGGCGGATTGGTAAGCGTCGCCGCCCATGTACGGAACGCCGCCCATGCCGGGGGTCAATGCGCGAACGCCCGGCAACCGTCCCAGAAGCTGGTTCATGAATTCGTCCATGCGCCAGAGCCTCCCGCAGACTTCCCGCGGGCCGCCCGCGGGATCGCCACAGGCGTAGAACAGATCATAAGGCAGAGACCGGACCTCATGGTTGCGGCCGCGTTCGATGGAAAAGTCCACCGGATTGGGCAGGAAACCGAGCCGCTTGCCGGCCCTGCGGAGAGGCGAAAGCGCTTCGCCGGCGGTCGAAACCAGGGTTGCGTCCACCACGTCGAGCTTGCTCGAGAGGCGCTTGATGTTGTCGGGAAAGAACACGGGATCGACGTTCCATTGCAAAACGCGAAGGCCCGGACTGTCGGCGCGCATGGCGCTCACCGTCTCGGGATCGATGACGTCCGCATGGCCGAGAAACAGCACGTCCGGGCGCATGTGACGGCTGAAGGCGCGCAGGGAGCGATTGGCGGCTCCGCGACCGCCGAGTTTGTTGCGGCCGAACGGCGATCCCGCCCGGGCTGCCTCGCGGTCCGAGAAATTGATCACCTGGTGCCCGTTGCGGATCAGGCCGTTGGAAATCTTGTGCTCCACGCTGTGCTGAAAGGCGCCCTTGGCCCGCAGGCTGAAGTTTGCAACGTGGAGAATTCGGGCCATTCATGCCGCCTCGGTGGTCCTGAAAGTCGACAGGGTGTAGAAGCGGCGCGCCCTGAGCTCAAGCGCGCCAGGCTGTCGCGGCGGCCCACCGGCGCCGGTCAGCCAACATATCAAGTCGAAAGTCCGACGGGTCAGGTCAATGGCGCCAGCAAAAACCGAGAAAATCCTGGTGATCAAATTCGGGGCGCTGGGGGACATCATCAACGCCTTCGCCGCACTCGCGAAGATCCGGGAGGCTCACGCCGACGCGGACATCACCGTGCTGACCACCCCGCCTTTTCAGGCCCTGCTGGAAGCCAGTCCCTATTTCGACCACGTGGACCCATCGGGGCGACCGCGCAGGCTCGGCGGATGGATCCAACTGATCGGCAAGCTGCGGCGGGCGGGCTATAAGCGCGTCTACGACCTGCAATGCTCGGATCGCACCAGCGCGATGTTCTTCTCGCTGTGGCCGTTTCCGCCCGAATGGTCCGGCCCGGTCCGGGGCGCTTCGCTGCGGCACGCCAACCCGCGCCGCGATGTCATCCATATCGTCGACGCCCGGGCCGACCAGCTGAAATACGCCGGCGTCTGGCCCGACTCGCCGAGCGACCGCGGCGAAACGACGCCGCCGGACCTCGGCTGGCTCGACGCCGACACCGCGGCCTTCGACCTGCCGGAGCGGTTCGTCCTGTTCGCGCCCGGGTGCTCGCCCCATCTGCCCCACAAGCGTTGGCCGGTCGAGGCCTATGCGCTGCTTGGCCGGCGGCTGCGGGCCCGGGGCTTGGCCGTCGTGGTCGTCGGGACCGAGGCCGACCGCCTGGTGATTGACCAGCTCAAGGCCCTTCTGCCCGAGATTATCGACCTCGGCGGCCGCACGAGCCTGTTCGAAGTGGCCGCATTGGCCCGACGCGCGGCGGGCGTGGTCGGCAACGACACCGGGCCGGTGTTCCTCTGCGCGGCCGTCGGCGCCCCCACGCTCATGCTGATGTCGCACCACACCAATCCGGCGCGCGCGGCGCCGCGCGGCGCGGCGACCGGCTGGCTGAAGAGCGACAACCTGGCCGATCTCGACGTGGACACGGTGGAAGCCAATCTACGGCTGCGTGGAGCTTGATCCGAAGTTCCGGTTCGACCGCGCCGCCGAGAGCGCTCCGCTTTCGCGGCATTGACAATGAGTTCTATCTTCGCGAAGTGTCTTTCGACACAAGATTTTCTTTGGTTATCCGTGGGTTAGCCACCCAAGTGTCTCAACAATTATTTTCGGGACGTTCAAATTTGAATATCTACTTTATCAATTTGGACCGTTGTCCCGAACGCGCCAGCCGGATCAAGGAACTGCTCGCGCCGGACGGGTTGGAAGTTCATCGCGTGCGAGCCGTGGACGGCGCCCGCCTGCGGGAAAGGGATTATCCAGCGCCCGCGAGGCTTGGCGCCCTGCCTTCGGAGAGGACCGTGTTGACCCGGTTCGAAATCGCGCTCGTGCTCAGCCATCGCCGGGCCTGGCGCCAGTTTCTTCGCACCGGGCAAGCGCGGTGCGTCATTCTTGAAGACGATGTGCATTTCGGCGAGGAATTCGCCGAATTTATTCGCAATTCCGATCTAGAAAAATGTGATTTTGACGTCATTAAACTCGAAACATTCAGGCGGCCATTGATCGTCAGTCAGCGTGACTCTTACATGATCGATGGCCGACGAGTGGCGCGCCTGCTGTCTACCCACATGGGCTCGGCGGGTTACACCGTGACGCGCCGCGCCGCGCAACGATTGTTGACTTTGTCAGCCGGGGTTCCGCTTGGGATGGATTCGATCCTGTTCGACTTTGACCGGATGAGCGCGAGCGGACTGGAGCCGCTGCGCATTGGACAGGTCATCCCAGCTCCGATCATTCAACATGATCTCCTGCGCGACGCGCAGCCGGAAGATTTGCAATTGGCCAGCCTGATCGGCGACAAACGAGGGCGCAGACTCGGGCACGGGCCAGCGACGGTCGGCAAGATCATCCGGGAAGCCGCGCGCCCGTTCCGGCGGTTATGGTTCAAGATGCGATCCCGCACCGTGGAATATCGCTGAGAACGTTCGGATTTGGCTCGCCCGGCGTGGGCGCGACAGGCGTCGACGCCGCTCGGTTGGGTCAGGTTCTCAATTCAGCTCGATCGCGGCGAGATATTCCGGCGCGCGCCTATCCCAAGCGAACGTCCGCGCCCGCAGAGCGGCCGCGGCGCCGAGTTTGGCGCGCAGAGCCTCATCGCCCAAGAGGCGATCCAAGGCGGCCTCCACCGCGGTTGCGCCGGCGCCGTCGCACAGCAAGCCGGTCTCACCGTCGAGCACCGCGCTGGCGGCGCCGCCTTCCTGGCCCGCCACGGATGGGACGCCATGGCGGGCCGCCTCGATGTAGCTCAGGCCGAACCCCTCAACCGAACGGCCCTCGCGCCGCACCGGCATGGCGAACACGTCCGTGGCGGCCAGCAGCGCCTCGCGCAGCTCGTCGTCGATGGCGCCGGCGAAGCGCACGCGGCTCTCGACGCCTAGGCTCCGGGCTAGAGTCCTCAACCGCCCTTCGTCCTCGCCGGCTCCGGCGACGACATAGATCAGGCCAGGGTGGCCGCGCGAAAGGCCGGGCAAAGCACGAAGCGTCATGTCGACGCCCTTGCGCGGCTCGAGCCTGGCTACGGTGGTCAGCACCGGCCCGCTGTCGCCGATCAGGTTCCTGGCCTGGGCGATCGCGGCGGCGCTCGGCCTGGGCTGGTTTTCGATCGGCGGGTAGATGACGCGCAAGCGTCCCGGGCGCTCGCCGAGATAGGGTCGCACCCGCTCCGCGGTGAATTCGGAATTGGCGATCACGACGTCGGCGCGGGCCACCGCCGCGACCAGACGCGCGCGCTTGGCGGAGGATGGAGCTTCGGGAAACTCCGCGCCATGCGCCAGCATGGCGATCGGGTGCGCGCCCCGGGGAACGGCGTCCAGGCTCTTCCAGGAATCGGTGAATATCCCCGTGACGGCGGCGCTCCGCGTCGCGCGCGCGATCGCCGACCGCTTGCGCCAGCGCCGCCATGGCCGAGGGCCCGAAAATCGCTCGATCGGATAGGGTTTGGCTCCGTCGTTCGCCGCGTGGCCGTCCGCGAACACCCTCACCCTTCGCCCCAGGGCGGTCAGGTGATCGGCCAGTCCGGTCATGACCGCCTCGATCCCGCCGCGGTTTGGGAAGAAACACTGGGTCACGATGTAGATCATGCGAGCGTCATCCCCGGTCGGGTCGGCGCCGGGTCAGTCAAACCGCCAGGCCTCTTCCGCGGCGCGGCGCAGGGCGCGCGACTTGTGCAGCGTCTCTTCGTATTCGGCGTCGGGATCGCTGTCGGCGACAACGCCGCCGCCGGCCTGGACGTACATCACCTGGTCCTTGACCAGGGCGGTGCGCAGCACGATGCAGGTGTCGACGCTGCCGTCGGCGCCGAAATAGCCGACCGCGCCGGCATAGCCGACGCCGCGCTTTTCATGCTCCATCTCGTCGATGATCTCCATCGCCCGCACCTTCGGCGCGCCGGACAGGGTGCCGGCGGGCAGGGCGGCCATCAGCACGTCGACCGGGTCGACCCCGTCGGGCGCATTGCCCTCGACGTTGGAGACGATGTGCATCACATGGCTGTAGCGTTCGATGGCGAAGCTCTCGGTGACCCGCACATTGGGGCCGCGCTGGCCTTGCGCCGGGGCGTTGGCGCCGGCCGAGCGCAGCATGGCGACGCGGCCCACGTCGTTGCGGCCCAGGTCCAGCAGCATCAAGTGCTCGGCCCGCTCCTTGGGATCGGCCAACAGCTCCTTCTCCAGCGCCGCGTCCTCCTCGGGCGTCGCGCCGCGCGGCCGGGTGCCGGCGACCGGGCGGATGGTGATCTTGCCGTCGCGCAGCCGAACCAGGATCTCGATGCTGGAGCCGACCAGCTGGAAGCCGCCGAAGTTGAGGTAGAACAGGAACGGCGAGGGGTTGAGCCGGCGCAGCGAGCGATAGAGGGCGAACGGACTGACGGTGAGCGGGGCGCGGAACCGGTGGCTGGGCACCACCTGGAAGATATCGCCGGCCTCGATGTAGCGCTTGCAGCGCTCGACGATGTCGCAATAGGCCTCGCGCGAGACGTCGCTGTCGAACGGGCCGGGCGGCTGTGGCGCGCGCTCGGGCGCGGCCGGCAGCGGCTGGCGCAGGTCGGCGATCACCGTCTCCAGGCGCGCCATGGCGGCCTGATAGACGGCTTCGGCGCTCTCGCCAGAGGGGCGGGCGGTGGTCGCCAGGATGATCTCCTGGCCTATGGAATCGAAGATCGCCACCACCGATGGCCGCATCATGATCGCGTCCGGCAGGTCCAGCGGGTCCGGATTGACGTTGGGCAACCGCTCGACCAGCCGGATCATGTCGTAGCCGAGCACGCCGAACACCCCCGCCGACATCGGCGGCAGGCCCTCGGGAAGCGCCATCCGCGAGCGGGCGACGAGGTCGCGCAGGGAGTTGAGCGTCGGCTCCGTCTCGGCCTTGAAGCGGCCGGCCGCCAGATCCGCTCCTTCGCTGATCTCGGCCCGCTCGCCGCGGCAGCGCCAGATCAGGTCCGGCCGCATGGCCACCACCGAATAGCGTCCGCGCCAAGCTCCGCCCTCGACCGATTCGAACAGAAAGGCGTAGGGTTCGTTCTTGGCGATCTTCAGATAGGCCGAGACCGGGGTCTCCAGGTCCTCGACGATCCGGCTCCAGACCAGTTGGGGCCGGCCGGCTTCATAGGCCGTTCGGAACGCGTCCAGGCCGGGCGATGGGGTCAAGGCGCCCTCGCGGGCTTGGCGCCGCTGGCGGCGGGCTGGGGCAGCTCGTCGGATGAAACCCCCATGGCGGCGCGCGCGCGGTCGAGATCATAGGTCGGCTTGACCGCGGCCTTGGCGGTGTCGCGCGCCAGCTGGCCCAGATCGTTGAACATCTGCATCGAGCCGCGATTGCGCTGGGCCGCCGCCATCCGCGCGGCCTCGTCGGGATTGGCCGGATTGATCGAGTTGATCCGGGCGAGCATCACCGGAATCCGCGAGGTCTGGCCGGTGACGATGTCTCCGGCCTTGGCCATGAACAGTTTGCCCGCCAGCTCCTGACCCAGCGACTTGTTTTGCAGCGCCGTCACGCGGGTGACCGAGACCGCGTGGCCGACCTTGGCCTGCACCTCGGCGGCCGCGGCCTCGAACGATTCGCCCTTGCGGATTTTGCCGGCAAGCTCGTCGGCCTTGGCGTTCAGCCGGCGGACCATCTCCGTCGACATCCAATAATCGGTCAGCGGTTTGCGGATGTCCTCCAGCGGCGGCAAGGCGGGGGCGATCACCTTGTCGACGCGGACGGCGAAATATTCGCCCGCGCCGTCGTCTTGCAGGTCGCTCTCGCCGCCCTGGCCGAGGGCGAAGGCCGCCTTCAGCAGCTTGGGCGTGAGGCCGGCGACGGTTTGGCCCTTCGGATCCGAGCCCTGGGCCGAAACCGGCCCCAGCTGCGCGGGAGCCGCCCCGGCCGCGCGGGCCGCCTCGTTCAGAGTGGCGCCGGTGGAATGGGCGTCGTCGTACTTCTGGACCGCGTCATAGACCTTCTGGGTCGCCATGTCGTTTCGGACCTGGGCCTCGATCTGCGGTTTCACCGCGTCGAAACTGGCGGCCTTGGCCGGGGTGAGGCCGGTGACCTCGATCACCGCGAGGCCGGCCAGGCTGGTCTGCACCGGCCCGCTGACCTGGCCCGGGGCGAGTTGGAAGGCGGCGTCGGCCACCTTGGGGTCGGCGACGGCCGACTTGGGCGCATCGGCGTAGGCGATCGGGGCCACCCCATAGGCCTTGGCCACCGCCTCGGGCGACTGGCCGGACCGCAGCTTGGCGGCGATGGCCTGGGCGCTCGCCACATCGCGCGCGGGAATCTCGACCAAGGAGCGTTTTTCCGGAACGGACAGGGTGTCCTTGCGGAAATTGTACATCTTCAGCACCTCGGCCGGGTTCGGCGTCAGGCTCGGCGCCAGCGCCTTGGCGCTGAAGCGCACGATGGTCAGCACGCGCATCTCCGGCCGGCGAAGCTGGTCGGCATGCTGGTTGATGAGCCCCTGGAGCTGCTGGTCAGTGGGCAGGGGCGGCTGTTGCACGCTGTTCGGATCGAGCAGGAAAAAGCTCAGTGTGCGGCCTTCGAGCTCGTAGCTCGCGAGCAGGGCGCCATAGGCCAGCGGCTGCTTCAGCCCCGAGGCCATGCCCGCGCTAAAATGGTTCTGGGCGAGCTCGTCGCGGAGCGTGACCTCGAACTGCTCCGGCGTCAGGCCGTTTTCGGCGAGAGTCCGCTCATAGGCCTTCTCGTCAAACTTGCCGCTGACGCTGTCGAAGAACGCCGGCTGGCGCTTCAGCGCGTCGGCGATCAGCGCCTCCGACGGGTTGATCCCCGAGCGCCGGATGAATTCGGCCATCGCCTCTTCGGCCGAGACCTCCTGCAGCATCCGCAGGTCGACGCCCTGGGCGACCGCCTCCTGCGCGGTCATCATCTGGCCGGTCTGCTGCATCGCCTGTTTGCGGAAAGCCTCGAACATCCGCTTGAAGTCCGCCGGCTGGACCTCGTGCGAGCCGGCGGAGACCACCGCCGTGGTGATCCGCGGGTGGAACACGTCCTTGATGCCCCAGACCGCGAAGCTGACGATCAAGACCACGAGGAAGGCCTTCGCGACCCAAGACTTCGAGAAGGCGCGGAAAAAGGCGAGCATGGACGCGGATCCGGTTGGTCGGGAGCCCCGTCCGCCGCCGGCCGGGCGGGTCAAGGGACCTCGACAGAAGGCTTGACGGCGCTTTCCGGCCGAGGCGGGCCGGCGAATGCCGCGGGCGCGCCGGTGGCGGCCGTGAGGCGGTATAGTTGAGCCGCATGAGCGCGGGCAAGCGGTTCCGCTTGAGGCCAAGGCTGACGGCGGCGTGGACAGGGGCGCGGTCCTGCCCTAGGCGTCAGCCGAACTGTGCAGTCGACCCAGGAGCCGCGACCGATGCCCGCCCCCCTGATCGCCGGAAACTGGAAGATGAACGGGCTGGCGGCGGACCTGGAGGAGGCCAGAACGCTGGCCTCGGCGCTGGCGGCGGCGCCCGCCCGGGCGCGCGTCGCCCTGTGTCCGCCGGCGACGCTGACCGCGCGAATGGCCGCGGCGCTGGAGGGCTCGGCGGTGGCGGTCGGCGGCCAGGACTGCCATGCCGAGACCGCCGGCGCCTTCACCGGCGACATCAGCGCCGAGATGCTGGCCGACGCGGGCGCGCGTCTGGTCATCGTCGGCCACTCCGAGCGGCGCGCGGCCTATGGCGAGAGCGACGCGATGGTCGCGGCCAAGGCGCTGGCGGCGGTGCGCGGGGGCCTGGAGCCGATCGTCTGCGTCGGCGAGACGCTGGAGCAACGCCAGACGGGCAGGGCGCTGGAGGTGGTGACCGGCCAGATCGCCGGATCGGTTGCGACCGCGCTCGGCGCGGCCGCCTTCGCGGTGGCCTACGAGCCGGTCTGGGCGATCGGCAGCGGCCTGACCCCCTCCATCGCCGAGATCGAACAGGTCCACGCCGCGATCCGCGAGGCGCTCGTCGCCGCGCTCGGACAGACGGGCGCGCGCGCGCCGATCCTCTATGGCGGCTCGGTCAAGCCGGCCAACGCCGCGGAGATCCTGAAGGCGGCCGAAGTCGGCGGCGCGCTGGTCGGCGGCGCCTCGTTGAAGGCGGCGGATTTCCTGGCCATCGTGCGCGCGGCCTGAGGCGGCTCGAACCGACGGGCGCGGCTCTGGCGTCGATCGCGTCTTGATGATAGATGGGCCGGCCGTTTGCGAGGGCGAGGCGCCCCGCGCCAATTGAAGTTCGTTCCCATGCTGCTTGGCATTCTTCTGGCCGTCGTGATCGTGGTGTGCATCGCGCTCGTGGGCGTGATCCTGCTGCAACGCTCCGAGGGCGGCGTCCTGGGCATGAGCGGCGGCGGGTCGGGCAATTTCATGTCGGCGCGCGGCACGGGCGATCTTCTGACCCGCACCACCCAGATCCTGGCGGCGATCTTCTTCGGCCTGTGCCTGGTGATGACCCTGGTCACCGGCCATCTGCGCCGGGAGGCCTCCATCGCCAGCAAGCTGAAGGATCTCAGCATCGCGCCGCCCCCGGCGTCCAGCCAGGCCCCGGCCCAGACCACGCCGGCCCCCGCGGCCCCGGCCCAGAGCCTGCCCGCGCCGGCGCCGGCGAACGATGGGCTCGACCTGTTCGGTTCCGCCTCCAAGCCGGCCAAGCACGCCGCCGCCAAACCCGCCGCTGGCGCGCCGGCTCCGTCACAGCCGCCGGCGGGTCAATAAGGCCGCGAAAAATCATCGGACGCGACGAGACGAAGTCAGGGGCGCCGGCGTCGAATCAGCGCTAATCTGGACTCCCATGGCCCGGTACATCTTCATCACCGGCGGCGTGGTCTCCTCGTTGGGTAAGGGTCTCGCGTCCGCCGCGCTCGGCGCGCTGTTGCAGGCGCGCGGCTACAAGGTCCGTTTGCGCAAGCTGGACCCCTATCTCAATGTCGATCCGGGCACGATGAGCCCCTACCAGCACGGCGAGGTGTTCGTCACCGACGACGGCGCCGAGACCGACCTGGACCTCGGGCATTACGAGCGCTTCACCGGGGTGTCGGCGACCAAGGACGACAACATCACCACCGGCCGGATCTACCAGACCATCCTGGAGAAGGAGCGTCGCGGCGACTATCTGGGCGCCACCGTCCAGGTGATCCCCCACGTCACCGACGAGATCAAACGCTTCGTGCTGGCCGACGCGCGGGCCGAGGACGGCAGCCCGGTCGACTTCGTGCTGGTCGAGATCGGCGGCACCGTCGGCGACATCGAGGGCCTGCCGTTTTTCGAGGCGATCCGCCAGGTCAGCCAGGAGCTGCCCCGCGGCCAGTCCTGCTTCGTCCATCTGACGCTGTTGCCGTTCATCAAGACGGCCGGTGAGATGAAGACCAAGCCGACCCAGCACTCGGTCAAGGAGCTGCGCTCGATCGGCATCCAGCCGGACGTCCTCTTGTGCCGCTGCGAGCAGCCGATCCCGGCCGGCGAGAAACGCAAGATCGGCCTGTTCTGCAACGTGCGCGAAAGCGCGGTGATCCAGGCGATGGACGCGCCCTCGATCTACGCCGTGCCGCTCGACTATCACCGCGAGGGCCTGGACGCCGAAGTGCTCTCGGTGTTCGGGATCAAGGACGCACCGGAGCCGGACCTGTCGCGCTGGCGGGCGATCTCCGAGCGCCTGAACCATCCGGACGGTCAGGTCCAGATCGCCATCGTGGGCAAGTACACGATCTTAAAAGACGCCTATAAGTCATTGATCGAGGCTCTGATTCACGGCGGCGTGGCCAACAATGTCGGGGTCAATATCGACTGGGTCGAGTCCGAGCAGCTCGAGGCCGACCCGGCAGCCGCGGTCGAGCGGCTGGAGAACGCCGACGGGGTGCTGGTGCCGGGCGCTTTCGGCGAACGCGGCGCGGAAGGCATGATCCGGGCGGTGCGGTTCGCCCGCGAGCATGAGGTGCCCTATCTCGGCATCTGTTTCGGCATGCAGATGGCGGTGATCGAGGCGGCGCGGAACCTGGCGGGGCTGACGGACGCCTCGTCCTCGGAATTCGGGCCGACGCCCAACCCGATCGTCGGGCTGATGACCGAATGGGTGCAGGGCAACGAGCGGGTCAAGCGGAGCGCCGGCGGCGACCTGGGCGGCACCATGCGGCTGGGCGCCTATGACGCGACGCTGACCCCCGGCTCGCGGATCGCCGAGATCTACGGCGCTCTGACCATCTCCGAGCGCCACCGGCATCGCTACGAAGTCAACATCGGCTATCGCGCCGCGATCGAGGCCACCGGCCTGAAGTTCGCCGGCCTGTCGCCCGACGGCGTGCTGCCCGAGACGGTGGAGCGGCCGGACCATCCCTGGTTCGTTGGCGTGCAGTTCCACCCCGAACTGAAAAGCCGCCCGTTCGCCCCGCACCCGCTCTACGCCAGCTTCATCGCCGCGGCGAAGGCGCAGAGCCGGCTGGTGTAGGATGGCGGCTCCATGGCACGCGCCATGAGCTTGAAGCGCGAGGCCATTTGGGGCATACACCCGCGCTCGCGTCGGCGGCCCTTGAGGTCTCCGGCGGTTCCGTATTCGCCGAAAGAGCCCTCCGATGGCCGTTCCTAAACGCAAAGTCTCCCCCTCGCGCGCCGGGATGCGCCGTTCGCACCACGCGCTGGAGGCCAACACCTACATCGAAGACAAACAGACCGGCGAGTTGCGCCGGCCGCACCACATCGACCTGAAGACCGGCATGTACAAGGGCCGCCAAGTGCTGACGCCGAAGGAAGACTGACTCTGAACCCTTCCCCCATCGAGGGGGAAGGACTTGGAACCTACTGCTTGCGCCCGCGCGCCAGCACCTCCAGGCGGTTCTTCTCCACCAGCTCGGCCGACACCCCGGAATTGCGGGCGCTGGAGCGCTCGTGCTCGAGCGCCATGGCCTGGCCGAACGGCAGGTCGAAGCCGTCGTCGATCAGCCGCTTGTAGAACCGCAGCATCTCCGGCGGGATGCTGGCCATGTCGCCGGCCAGCTCGCGGGCGGTCGGCAAGAGCGCCTCTGGCGCCACCACGCGGTTGACCAGCCCCCAGGCGAGCGCGGTCTCGGCGTCGAGGAAGTTGCCGGTCAGCGACAGCTCCTTGGCCCGGTAGATGCCGATCAGCCGCGAGAGCTTCTGCGACAGGCCCCAGCCGGGGACGATGCCGACCCGCGCATGGGTGTCGGCGAAGCGGGCGTTGGTCGAGGCGATCAGGACGTCGCAGGCCAGCGCCAGCTCGAAGCCGCCGGTGATCGCCACCCCGTTGATCGCCCCGATCACCGGCTTGCCGCACTGCTGGATGGCGCGCACCGGATTGGCCGCGGGCTCCGTCGCATTGGCCGCGCCGACCCCTTCGACGCCGAGCTCCTTCAGATCCAGTCCCGCGGTGAACGCCCGCTCGCCGGCCCCGGTCAGCACCACGGCGCGAACCGCCTCGTCGCGGTCCAGGGCGGTGAAGGCCTGGTCCAGCGCCGCGCGCAGGGCCTTGGACATGGCGTTCATCGCTTCCGGCCGGTTCATCGTCACCGTGGCCACGCCGTCGGCCTTCTCGATCAGCAGCATGTCGCTTTCCTCTGGTTCACGCCCGATTCAGCGCAGGCGCCGTGGCGGAAGACAAGCTTCGCGTCGGCGCGGGCCGATCGGATGCTTCCCCGATCGGCCCGGCTGGGCTAACACCCGCGCGCGATTTGCGCGCCGAGGGACCCATGACCGAGATCGTCGACATCACCGCCCGAGAGATCCTGGACAGCCGGGGCAACCCGACCGTCGAAGTGGACGTGACGCTGGAAGACGGCGCCTTCGGCCGCGCGGCCGTGCCCTCGGGCGCCTCGACCGGCGCGCACGAGGCGGTTGAAAAGCGGGACGGGGACAAGAGCCGCTACGGCGGCAAGGGCGTGCTGGCGGCGGTGGGCGCGGTCAACGGCGAGATCCTCGACGCTCTGTCCGGCCTCGACGCGGAGGACCAGCGGCGGCTGGATCGGCTGATGATCGAGCTGGACGGCACGCCGAACAAGAGCCGGCTGGGCGCCAACGCCATCCTGGGCGTTTCCCTGGCCGCCGCCAAGGCGGCCGCGGCCTCGGCGGGCCTGCCGCTCTACAAATACGTCGGCGGCGTCTCCGCGCGCGTCCTGCCCACTCCGATGATGAACATCATCAACGGCGGCGCCCATGCCGACAATCCGATCGACATCCAGGAGTTCATGATCCTGCCGACCGGGGCGGAGAGCTTCGCCGAGGCGCTGCGCATGGGCGCGGAAATCTTCCATGCCCTGAAGGGCGCGCTGAAGGCGGCCGGACACAACACCAACGTCGGCGACGAGGGCGGTTTCGCGCCGAACCTGGCGTCGGCCGAGGCGGCGCTGGAGTTCATCGTCAAGGCGGGCGAATCGGCGGGCTACAAGGCTGGGCGCGACTTTCACCTGGGGCTGGACGCGGCGGCGACCGAGTTCTTCAAGAACGGCCGCTACGAGCTGCGAGGCGAGGGCAAGAGCCTGGACCAGGCCGGCATGGTCGACTATCTGGCCGCGCTGGCGAACGCCTTCCCGATCGCCTCGATCGAGGACGGCTGCGCCGAGGATGATTTCGAAGGCTGGAAGCTCCTGACCGATCGGCTTGGCGGCAAGCTCCAGATCGTCGGCGACGACAACTTCGTGACCAATCCGGCGCGGCTGGCCGATGGGATTGCGCGGGGCATAGCCAACTCCATCCTGATCAAGGTCAACCAGATCGGCACCCTGTCCGAGACGCTTGACGCCGTCGACATGGCCCATCGCGCCGCCTACACCGCCGTGTTCTCGCACCGCTCGGGCGAGACCGAGGATTCGACCATCGCCGACCTCGCCGTCGCGACCAACTGCGGGCAGATCAAGACCGGTTCGCTGGCCCGCTCCGACCGGCTGGCCAAGTACAACCAGCTGCTGCGCATCGAGGAGCAGTTGGAGGACCAGGCGCTGTACGCCGGCGCGGGGGCGCTGAAGCGTCTCTGAGCGGTCAGGGGCGGCGCTCAACGCTCCGTTAAGCACGCCGGACGAATGTGCTGAATCGACGCTGTTCCGCTTTCGAGTCGTCCCCATGTTCGCGCGCCTGAGATCCTATCTGCCGACCGCCCTATTGGCGTTCCTGATCTTCTATTTCGGCTTCCAGGCGCTGACCGGCGATCGCGGGCTGTTGTCCATCACCCGCCGCAACGAGGCGCTCGAACAAAAGACCGCCGAACTCGCCCGGCTGCGCGTGCAGCGGCAGGAACTTCAGACGCGCGCCCGACTGTTGCGCGACGAGCATCTTTCCGCCGATCTTTTGGACGAACGGGCGCGTTCCCTTCTAGGCTTCGCCGACCCCAGGGATTATGTGATCCGCTCCGGCGGCTGAGGCGAGGGGAATCGCCTCGCCTTCGCGCGCGACGGCCACTCGCTTTCGCGAGCCCGTCAGGGAGACGTGTATGGCGCAAGGGGCGAAGGGCTCGAAGACGGCGACCGCGGTCAAGCCGCCCGCCGCCCGCGCGGACGACCGTGAGCAACTGCTCGGCTTCTTTCGCCAGATGCTGCTGATCCGCCGGTTCGAGGAGCGGGCGGGCCAACTCTACGGCATGGGCCTGATCGGCGGCTTCTGCCACCTCTACATCGGCCAGGAAGCCATCGCTGTCGGCATGCAGTCGATCAAGCAGCCGGGCGACCAGGTGATCACCGGCTACCGCGACCACGGCCACATGCTGGCTTGCGGCATGGACCCGCGCGCGGTGATGGCCGAGCTGACCGGACGGGCCGCGGGCGCGGCCAAGGGCAAGGGCGGCTCGATGCACATGTTCTCGACCGAGGCTGACTTCTTTGGCGGTCATGGCATCGTCGGCGCCCAGGTCTCGCTGGGCACGGGCCTGGCCCTGTCCAACCGCTACCGCGACAACGGCAAGGTCGCCTTCGTCTATTTCGGCGACGGCGCGGCCAACCAGGGCCAGGTCTACGAGAGCTTCAACATGGCCGAACTGTGGAGTTTGCCCGTTGTCTACGTGATCGAGAACAACCAGTACGCCATGGGCACCAGCGTCGAGCGGTCCTCCTCCGAGACCCACCTGTTCAAGCGCGGCGCCAGCTTCAACATTCCGGGCGTCGAGGTCGACGGCATGGACGTGCTGGCGGTGCGCGAGGCGGGGGCCAGGGCGGCCGAGCACGCGCGGGCGGGAAAGGGGCCGTTCATCCTGGAAATGATGACCTATCGCTACCGCGGCCACTCGATGAGCGACCCGGCCAAGTATCGCACCCGCGAGGAGGTCGACGCGGTGCGCAAGACCCGCGATCCGATCGATCACCTGCAGGAAAGGTTGGAGGCCGGCAAGCTCGCCGACGAAGCCGCGCTGAAGGCGATCGACGCCGAGGTGAAGAAGATCGTCGCCGACGCCGCCGAATTCGCCCGCACCGCGCCCGAACCGGAGCCGGGCGCGCTCTATGCCGATGTCTATGCGGAGGCCTCGGCCCGATGAGCATCGAGGTGCTGATGCCGGCCCTGTCTCCGACTATGGAGGAGGGCACGCTGGCCAAATGGTTCGTCAAGGCCGGCGATGCGGTGCGTTCCGGCGACGTGATCGCCGAGATCGAGACCGACAAGGCGACCATGGAGGTCGAGGCGGTCGACGAGGGGGTGGTGGAGGCGATCCTGGTTCCGGAGGGGACCGAAGAGGTCAAGGTCAACACCCCGATCGCGCGGTTGAGCGGCGAGAGCGCCGAGGCGCCCGCACCCATGGCGGCGCCGGCGGCCCCGGCGGAAGCGCCCAAGGCCGCGCCTGAATCCGTCCGCGCCGCGCCCGCGCCGACCGTCGTCGCGCGCGATCCCGAAATCCCCGCCGGGGCCAAGCTGGTCAGGACCAGCGTGCGCGACGCCCTACGCGACGCCATGGCCGAGGAGATGCGCCGCGACGAGGGCGTGTTCCTGATGGGCGAGGAGGTCGCCCAGTACCAGGGCGCCTACAAGGTCAGCCGCGACCTGCTGCAGGAGTTCGGCGCGCGGCGGGTGATCGACACCCCGATCACCGAGCACGCCTTCGCCGGCCTGGGCGTCGGCGCGGCGATGGCCGGGCTCAAGCCGATCGTCGAGTTCATGACCTTCAACTTCGCCATGCAGGCGATGGACCAGATCATCAATTCGGCGGCCAAGACCCGCTACATGTCCGGCGGCCAGCTGACTTGCCAGATCGTCTTTCGCGGGCCCAACGGGGCGGCCGCGCGCGTCGCGGCCCAGCACAGCCAGGACTATTCGAGCTGGTACGCCCATGTGCCGGGGCTGAAGGTGGTCGCGCCCTACGACGCAGCCGACGCCAAGGGCCTCTTGAAGGCCGCTATCCGCGATCCCAATCCGGTGGTCTTTCTTGAGCACGAGATGCTCTACGGCCATGAATTCGACGTGCCGGACCTTGAGGACTGGATCGTGCCGATCGGCAAGGCCAGGGTCCGGCGCGCCGGTTCGGACGTCACCCTGACCGCTCATTCGCGGATGGTGGGCGTGGCGCTGGAGGCCGCCGAGCGGCTGGCCGCCGAGGGGATCGAGGCCGAGGTGATCGATCTGCGCACCCTGCGGCCGCTGGACCACCAGACCATCGTCACGAGCGTGATGAAAACCAGCCGCCTGGTCTCCGTCGAGGAGGGCTGGGCGCCGATGGGCGTCGGCGCCGAGGTCGTCGCCCGCGTGGTCGAGCACGCCTTCGACTATCTCGACGCCCCGCCGCTGCGGGTGGCGCAGGAAGATGTGCCGATGCCCTACGCGGCCAATCTGGAGGCGCTGTCGCTGCCGTCGCCCGACAAGATCATCAAGGCCGTCAAGGCGGTCTGCTACAAGGACTGAGCGATGTCCGCCCCTCCCATCTGGCGCGCGGGCGGCTGCCATTGCGGCGCCGTGCGGTTCGAGGCCCAGCTCGCCGAGCCGGCCGTCGCCCAGGCCTGCAACTGTTCGATCTGCGAGAAGGTGGGATTCATCCATCTGATCGTGCCGGACAGCCGCTTTCGCCTGCTGAGCGGGCGCGAGAGCTTGACCAGCTATCGGTTCAACACCGGCGTGGCCGAGCACCTGTTCTGTTCGCTCTGCGGGGTGAAGAGCTTCTATCGGCCCAGGTCCAACCCCGACGGTTGGTCGGTCAACGCGCGCTGCCTCGATGCGGCCGACGAACTCGACATCCGCATCGAATCGTTCGACGGGCGCGACTGGGAGGCGCACGCTGGCGACCTCGCCCACCTCAGCCAGGAGCCGGCCTAAGTGTCCATCGACATCCTGATGCCGGCGCTCTCGCCCACCATGGAGGAGGGCACGCTCGCCAAGTGGCACGTCAAGGCGGGCGATTCGGTGCGTTCCGGCGACGTGATCGCCGAGATCGAGACCGACAAGGCGACCATGGAGGTCGAGGCGGTCGACGAGGGGGTGGTGGAGGCGATCCTGGTTCCGGAGGGGACTGAAGGGGTCAAAATCAACGTCCCGATCGCGCGGCTGAGCGGGGAGGCCGCGCCGGCGGTGGCGTCAGCCGCCGCTCCGGCCCCCGCGGCCAAGTCCATTCAATCCTCGCCGCCACCGGCGCCCATGGTCGTTCCCGCAACCCGCGCGCCCGCCGAGACGGCGCTGGACGGCGCCAGGGTCTTCGCCTCGCCGCTCGCCCGGCGGCTGGCGAGCCAGGCCGGTGTCGATCTGGCCCAGATCAAAGGCAGCGGCCCGCATGGGCGGATCGTCCGGCGCGATGTCGAGGCGATTCAGGGCCGGCCGCCTACCGCCAAGGCCGCCCCGGCCGCCGCCGCGCCGCGCGAGGTCAGGAGCCTGGAGCAGATGGGCATAGCGCCCGGCTCCTACGATCTCGTGCCGATGGATGGGCTGCTCAAGACCGTCGCCCGGCGGATGGCCGACAGCTTCCGCGAGATCCCGCACTTTCCGCTGACCATCGACTTGGAGATCGACCGCCTCCTGGAGGCCCGCGCGCGGCTCAACGCCATGCTGGAAAAAGACGGGGTCAAGGTCAGCGTCAACGACATCGTCATCAAGGCCGCGGCCAACGCCTTGAAGCGGGTTCCGGCGGCCAACGCCTCCTACACGCCCGAGGGCTTCGCCTTCCACCACCACGCCGACGTGGCCATGGCGGTGGCGCTGGACCACGGCCTGATCACCCCGATCATCCGCGCGGCGGAAACCAAGGGCCTGGCCCAGATCGCCGCCGAGGCCAAGGACCTGGCTGAACGGGCGCGGTCGCGCAAGCTGAAGCCCGAGGAGTTCCAGGGCGGCACCTTCACCGTCTCCAACCTCGGCATGTTCGGGATCAAGTCCTTCGCCTCGATCGTCAACGAGCCGCAGGGGGCGATCCTCAGCGTCGGCGCGGGCGAGAAGCGCCCGGTCGCGCGCGGCGATCAGCTCGCCATCGCCACGGTGATGAGCGTCACCCTGACCTGCGACCACAGGGTGGTCGACGGCGCCATCGGCGCGCGCTTCCTCGCCGCCTTCAAGGCGATGATCGAAGAGCCCCTGACCATGCTCGCCTAGGAACCCGTGATGGATTTCGATCTCGTGGTCATCGGCGCCGGGCCCGGCGGCTATGTCGCCGCCATCCGGGCCGGCCAGCTCGGCCTGAAGACCGCCATCGTCGAGCGCGAGGCGCTGGGCGGGGTCTGCCTGAACTGGGGCTGCATCCCGACCAAGGCCCTGCTCAAGTCCGGCGAGGTCTACGAACAGCTCGGCCATCTGGCCGACTACGGCCTTTCCGTCGAGGGCCGCGCCTTCGATTTCGCCAAGCTGGTCGAGCGCTCGCGCAAGGTGGCCAAACAGCTCTCCGCCGGTGTCGCCTTCCTGATGAAGAAGCACAAGATCGAGGTGATCGAGGGGACCGCGACCCTGCAAAAGGGCTCGCCAGCGCCCAAGGTGATGGTGGCGCTGAAGACCGGCGGGACACGGACGATCGCGGCCAAGCATGTGATCCTGGCCACCGGCGCGCGGGCCCACACCATCCCCGAAATCGGTTTGGAGCCGGACGGCGAACGCGTCTGGACCTATCGCGAGGCCTTGGTCCCCAAGGCCTGCCCCAAGTCGCTGCTGGTGGTCGGCTCCGGCGCGATCGGGATCGAATTCGCGAGTTTTTATCGGGCCTTGGGCGCGGATGTCACGGTGATCGAGGTGCTGGGTCGCATCCTGCCCGTCGAGGACGAGGAGGTCTCGGCCGCGGCCCAGAAGGCGTTCGAGCGCCGCGGGATGAAGTTCCGCGTGGCCGCCAAGCTCGCCAAGCTGTCCAGGACCAGGTCCGGCGTCGCGGCAGCCATCGAGGCCGGCGGCAAGGCCGAGACCCTGGAGGCCGAGGTCGCCATCGTCGCGGTCGGCATCGCCGGCAATGTCGAGTTCCTCGGCCTGGAGGCGCTAGGCGTGAAGCTCGACCGCGGCCATGTGGCGACAGGCGAGCATGGCGCGACCAACGTGAGCGGTCTCTATGCGATCGGCGACGTGGCCGGCCCGCCCTGGCTGGCGCACAAGGCGAGCCATGAGGGCGTCCACTGCGTCGAGCACATCGCCGGCTTGCAGCCCAGCGGCCTGACCGCCCCGATACCGGGCTGCACCTACGCCACGCCTCAGATCGCCTCGGTCGGCCTGACCGAGGCCGCGGCCAAGGCCAAGGGGATCGCCGTCAAGGTCGGCCGCTTTCCGTTCCGCGCCAACGGCAAGGCGATCGCCGCCGGCGAGACCGAGGGGTTCGTCAAGACGGTGTTCGACGCCGCGACCGGGGCACTGGTCGGCGCGCACATGATCGGCGGCGAGGTCACCGAGATGATCCAGGGCTTCGCCCTGGCCATGACCCTGGAAGCCACCGAAGCCGAACTGATCGCCAGCGTCTTCCCGCATCCGACGATGAGCGAGGCCATGCACGAAGCCGTGCTCGACGCCTTCGGCCGGGTGCTGCACGCCTGATCCCGAGAGCGGGGCGACGGGTCGGCGCATCAATGCATCCCGGGCATATTCATGCCGGACATCGGCGACGGGTTTGCCGACGGCTGTTCGACCACCAGATCAAGGCTCACCTCACCCGCGTGCTCGAAGCGCAGGCTGAGCGGGATCCGGTCTCCCAGCTTGAATGGGTGTTTGGGGCCGAGGATCATCAGGTGATAGCCGCCGGGCGCGAGCTTGACCGAGCCGTGAGCCGGCACGGCGATCCCGCCCGGAACCGGGCGCATGCGCATGACGCCTCCCGTTAGCGACTCCTTGTGAATTTCCACCTTGTCCGCCGCCGGCGACGCGCCGCCGAGCAGCCGGTCAGGTTCGCCGCCGGTGTTGGTGACGGTCAGATAACCCGCGGCGGTGGGCGCTCCGGGCGGGGTCGGACGGCTCCACGGATGGGTGATCTTTAGTGGTCCCAAGGCATGGTCGTGCGCCAAGGCGAAACTAGAGATGAAGGACAAGGCGAGGACGCAGGCGGCGAGGCGTGGGTCGGTCATGGGTTTTCGTGCTCCTGAGGCCCGCGCCGCGGGAACGGTGCGGGCGGTCGGGTCGAACGGGTTTTGTCGTCTGGCGAGCTTAGAAACGCCGGCTGACCACGAGCTTGAACAGTTCCGGCGCGATCAGCTGATCGCCGTTGGCGTGGTGATAGACCGGGAATTCGACGTCGCCGTACAATCTCCAGGCACCCGCATCGAACTCGATCCCAGGCGAAAGCAGGACGCGGCTGTAACCGCTGTCCGCCGCGTTGGAGGCCGGACCGCTGTCCCGGCCGCGCTCGGAGCCGAGCAGTTGCAGCAGGGGTGAGACGCGGACCTTGCCGTTGGCGATGGTCCAGGCATTGTAGGAAATTCCTACCGACCCGTCGAATTCCTGGCCCGGCTTATAGCCGCCCTGGCTGGCCACGGGCGCGTCCCACAGGCCTCGCACGAAATAGCCCCAGGCGCCGTCCTGGCTCAGTCTTCCCATGTGGTAGCCGCCGACCAGGATGTTGGTGCTGCCGGTCCCGATCTCGGTGTCGCGGTCGAAGCCCGGGTATTTCCAGTCGCCAGAGGGGAGTTTGACGCCCAGGATCAAGCCGGTGGACATGTCCGGCGACAGGCCGGTGTAGACGGCCTCCAGCCGGATATCACCCAACGCGGTGTGGTTGAAGGCGTCGACACCCGTGCCCGCGTCGTTCTCGGTGCGAAACTCGCGGTTCCAGACCGGAACCTGGGCCATCAGGCCCCAGCTTCGGTTGAACATGTACTGCACGCCGGCGGTGACGAAATGGGTCCGGATCTGCTTGTCCGAATTGTCGGCGGCGGGCGCCTTGGAATCGCCGGACCAATTCTGGTTCTGGTCCATGAAGTCGTATTCCAGGAAGACCTCGCCGCCCTTGTCCATCGGCATCATCTGGGTTCCGCCGACATCGAACACGTCGCAGCCGCAGGCGCAGGCGAGGGCGGCGCCAGGCGCCAGGGCGAGAATGGCGGCGACGGCCGCCGTGCGAGTAAGAATATGTCTCATGTCTTGATGGCCCCATGAGGCCGCCGGCCCTCGGGCGCGGCGTCTCGGAATGATCTGATGATCGGGCGCGCGCCATCCGCGTGGCGGCTCGCCCGTGCGATAGCGGATCAGACCGTTGGGGCGGGTGGCGCTTGGGAGGGCGGCGGCGGGGCGGCGAGGCCGCGACTAGGCGCCATGGCGAAAGCGCGCGCGATGAGCACGGCCGGCGCTTCGAATGGCGCCATGGCGACGGAGAAGGCGCTGGGCGGGCCGGCCGCGGCCCCGTGAGCGGCGAAACCGCACGGCGTGTCGGCGGCGGACTTCGGCGGCTTGGCCGGCTTGCCGTGGTCGGCGAGGGCGATGAGGGGGCCATGGCCGGTGCAGATCACCAGGCCCGGCGCGGATGCCTCGCCGCCGAGCATGAAGCCAGGCGGGACCAGCACCTGGACCATCAGGGCGAGCGCGGCCAGGGCGAAAACCCATCGCCGTCCAGCCCAGGAGTCGCGCCAAGCCCCGATCATGGCGTGCGGTATATCAGGATCGCGCCGTTCGCCAAGCCGTCAGGCGGCGCGGGCCTCGGTCTCGGCCATGCGCTGGATCGCGACATAGTCGGTCTTGCCGGTGCCCAGCATCGGAATCTCCGGCGCCCGCACGATCTTGCGCGGCACTTCCAGCTCCGGCGCGCCGATCGAGCGCGCATAGGCCACCAGCCGGTCGACCGAGGCGTCCAGCCGATCGGTGACCAGCACCAGCCGCTCGCCCTTGCGCCCGTCGGGCATGGCGATCACCGCGTGGCGCGCGTCGGGCCAGACCCCGGCGGCCAGGGTTTCGGCCGCGGTCAAGGAGATCATCTCGCCGCCGATCTTGGCGAACCGCTTGACCCGGCCGAGGATGCGCATCCAGCCGTCGGCGTCCAGTTCGACCACGTCGCCGGTGTCGTGCCAGCCGCCGTGCGGGGGCTCGAGCCCCCCGGCCTCGTCCAGATAGCCCGCCATCACGTTCGGCCCGCGCACATAGAGCCGCCCGCCGCGCGCGATGCCCTCGACCGGCTCGATGCGGGTCTCGATCCCCGGCAGCGGCGGCCCCACCGTGCCGCGCCGATTCGCCCCAGGCTGGTTGACCGCGATCACCGGGGCGGCCTCGGTCGCGCCGTAGCCTTCCAGCAGCGGCACGTCGCCGAATCGCTCGGCGACCAGATCGTGGGTCTCGTCGCGCACCTTCTCGGCCCCGCAGACGACGAACTTCAGGCCGGACAGTTCGCCCGGCTCGGCGGACCTCGCGTATTGGTTCACGAAGGTGTCGGTGGCCAGCAGGATCGAGGCCCCGGTGTCCCGGATCAGCGGCGGGATCTGTTTGACGTGCAGCGGCGAGGGATACTGGAACGCCTTCATCCCGGTCAGGATCGGCAACAGCACCCCGCCGGTCAGGCCGAAACAGTGGAAGGTCGGCAGCGGGTTGAACATCACCCAGTCGGGATCGAGGTCGATGTGGGCGGCGACCTGCTCGACGTTGGCGACCATGTTGGACTGGGTCAGGATCACACCGCGCGGGGCGCCGAAACTGCCCGAGGTGAACAGGATCACGCCTGGATCGCCGGGCCTGGCCGGCGGGCGGAAGCGGCGGGGGAAGGCGCCGGCGACGGCGGCGAAGGCCTTGTCGACCAAGCCAACCTTGGCGCGCACGTCTTCCAGAAAGACGATCTTGTGCTCGGCTTGCAGGGCGTCGACCAGATCCTCCAGCTTGGCCTGGTCGATGAACCGGTGCGCGGTCAGGATGGTCTTGACCCCGGCGGCCTCGCACGCCGCCTTCAGGTTCCGGATGCCGGCGGTGAAGTTCAGCATGGTCGGCGTGCGGGCGAACGCATGCAGGGCGAAGAAGGTCACCACCACCCCGGCGCTGGATGGCAGCAGCACCCCGACCCGCTCGCCCGGCCGGCTGATCGCGGCGAGCTTGCGCCCCAGGGCGAAGGCCGCTCGGATCAGGCCGGTGTAGCTCAGCGGATTGCGCTCCTGGTCCTCCAGGATCGGCTTGTCCGCGCCGAACCTGTCGCGGGCGTCGATCAGCGCATCGAACAGCGTCCGATCGCCGACGCGCGGGTCAAAGGTCCGCGGCATGAAGCACTTCCTCCCAAAGCCGTTCTTGCGCTTGTTGGCCAAAGGCTATCGTCCGGGGCCCAGGTTGGGAAGGGCGGGGGCTTTCAGCTCCCCTGGCGAGGGCGCTTGATCCGAAGCCGCGGAAGGCCGATCTAGGCGTCATGGCCACAGTCATCGACCAGCGCGACGGCCGCCCGCTTCGCCATCCGGAAAAGCAGTCCCGGCCCGAGACGCCGATGCTGCGCAAACCCCCGTGGCTGCGCGTGCGCGCGCCCGGCTCGGTCGGCTACAACCAGACCCTGGGGATCGTGAAGCAGCATGGGCTGACCACGGTGTGCCAGGAAGCGGTCTGCCCGAATATCGGCGAATGCTGGTCGCAGGCCCACGCGACCATGATGATCATGGGCGAGATCTGCACCCGGGCCTGCGCCTTCTGCAATGTCGCCACCGGCCTGCCCCAGCCGCTGGACCCCACCGAGCCCGAACGGGTGGCGGCGGCGGTGCGCCAGATGGGGCTGAAGCATGTGGTGATCACCTCGGTCGATCGAGACGATCTGGGGGATGGCGGCGCCGCTCACTTCGCGGCCGTGGTCCGCGCCATCCGCGCGGTCAATCTCGCGACCACCATCGAATTGCTCACCCCCGATTTCCTGCGCAAGGGCGATGCGGCCGACGTGGTGATCGACGCGCGGCCCGATGTGTTCAACCACAATCTGGAGACCGTGCCGCGGCTCTATCTCTCGATCCGGCCCGGCGCGCGCTACTTCAACTCCCTGCGCCTGCTGGACCGGGTCAAGGCCCGCGACCCTTCGATGTTCACCAAGTCCGGCCTGATGGTCGGTCTCGGCGAAGCCAAGGAGGAGGTGATGCAGGTGATGGACGACATGCGTTCGGCCGGCGTCGACTTCCTGACCATCGGCCAGTATCTGCAGCCGACCCGCCGCCACGCCGCGGTCGAGCGCTTCGTCGATCCGGAGGAATTCAAGGCCTATGAGGCGATCGCCCGGGCCAAGGGCTTTCTGATGGTCTCCGCCAGCCCCCTGACCCGCTCCTCGCACCACGCCGGCGAGGATTTCGCCAAGCTGCGGGCCGCGCGACGGGCGCGTCAGGACGCTGGACGCTAGGTTTGCGCCATTCCGTGGTCCGCGTGCTGCCCTATGCGCCGGAGCAGCTGTTCGAGCTGGTCGGCGACGTGGACGCCTATCCGCGGTTCGTGCCGTGGGTTTCGAGCATGCGCACCTGGAACCGGCGCGAGGCGGACGAGGGCGTCAGCCTGCTCGACGCGGAGGTCCAGGTTGGGTTTTCGTTCCTGAAGGAGCGGTTCTCGACCCAGGTGCGCCGTGACGCCAACCGGTGCGAGATCACCGTCAGCCTGCTGAACGGCCCGTTCAAACGGTTGAAAAATCACTGGAGGTTCGAGCCGCATCCAACGGGTGCACAAGTATATTTCGACATTGATTTCGAGTTCAAATCCAAGCTGCTCGAAACCCTGCTCAGGGCCAATTTCCATCACGCGGTCGACAAGCTGATCGCCTGTTTCGACGCGCGGGCCGAGGCGCTATACGGCAAGCGGTCTACTTGATCCGGTCGCGCATCATCTCCAGCGCGATCTGCACGGCGCCCATCTGGATCTCCTGACGGGACAGGTCGCCGAACCGCTCGACCCGATGCATCACCGACTGGTTGGAGCGCGCGGTGGCCAGATGCACCAAGCCCACCGGCTTCAGCTCGGTGCCGCCGCCGGGGCCGGCCACGCCGGTGATCGCCACGGCGATGTGGGCGTTGGAGTTCTCCAGCGCGCCCTCCGCCATCATCCGAGCCACCGGCTCGGACACCGCCCCATAATCGGCGATCAGGTCGCCGGCAACGTTCAGCAGCTCCTGCTTGGCGCGGTTGGAATAGGTGATCAGGCCGCGATCGAACACCGCCGAGGCGCCGGAAACCGCGGTGATCGCCGCCGAGACCAGGCCGCCGGTGCAGCTTTCGGCCGTGACGATGCGCAGGCGACGCTCCTGGCACTCGTCGACCAGGAGCCGGGCGAGGGTTTCGATTTCGAGTGAGAACATGCTTCCGCCCTGGCCCATCCGCTGACTTAGCCGGTCATCCTAGCGGCCAATCGAGTAAGCTCAATCAACCGTCCTTACGCCGGCGCCAGCACCGAGGCGATGGCCTGGGCCGCCAGGCCCTCGCGCCGCCCGGTGAATCCCATCTCCTCGGTGGTGGTCGCCTTGACGCTGACCCGGTCGAGCGGCAGGGCCAGGAGTTCGGCCAGCCGCGCCCGCATCGCCTCGCGGTGCGGCTTGATCTTGGGCCGCTCGCAGATCAGCGTGATGTCGACGTTGACGATCCGCCCACCCTTGGCCGCCACCATCTCGGCGGCGTGACGCAGGAAGACGGTCGAGTCCGCGCCCTTCCACTTCGGATCGGTCGGCGGGAAGTGGTCGCCGATGTCGCCCTCGCCGATGGCCCCCAGGAGAGCGTCGGTCAGGGCGTGCAGGCCCGCGTCGGCGTCGGAATGGCCCACCAGCCCCTGGTCATGGGGGATTCGCACCCCGCAGAGGATCACCGCATCGCCGGGTCCGAACCGGTGGGCGTCGAATCCCTGGCCGATGCGCGTGGCCAGCGCGCTCGCGGGTTGGATCTGCGGCGCCAGCGCCTCGGCCATGGCGAAATCCTCCGGATAGGTCAGTTTCATCAGCATCGGATCGCCCGCCGTCAGCGCCACCTGACCGCCGGCGCGCTCGATCACCGCCGCATCGTCGGTCGGCTCGCCGGCGTCCGACGGCCAGGCCGCATAGGCCGCGCGCAGGGCGCCCAGCCGGAAGGCCTGCGGGGTCTGGGCGCGCCAGAGCCCCTCGCGCGGGACGGTTTCCAGTCCGGCCGGCGAGCGCCGCTTGAGCGTGTCGGCGACGGGCAAGGCCGGTATGGCGCCCTGATGGCCCGCGAGCGCGGCGATCAGCCTGGTCAGATGGCGCGCGGCGACGAACGGGCGGGCCGCGTCGTGGACCAGGACGGCGGCGTCCGGTTCGAGATCGCCCAGGGCGGCCAGACCCGCCTGGACCGAGGCCGCGCGCGTGGCGCCCCCCGGCGTGCTCGCCCAGCCTTCGAGGCCGGCCAGGCAGTCGGCGGTGCGGGCCGCCTCGGCCTCGGGAACCACCACGATCAGAGGCGAGACGCCCGCCGCCAGCAGCGCCTCGGCCGACCAGCGCAGGACCGGCCGTCCGGCGAGCAAACGCCATTGTTTGGCGGGTCCTTCGCCGGCCCGGGCGCCGGCCCCGGCGGCGACGATGATGGCGGCGATTCGCATGGCGTCTTATTCGGCGCACGCCGGCGCAATGTCCAGACTGGACGCCGCTTGGAATATTGCCTAAAACTTGTCCAACAGGACTGTCTAAAAAATGAGCAAAACCATTTCTATTGGTTCGGTGATCACGCCGGGCAAGGTGTGGATCGCGCCAATGACCGGGATCAGCGATCTGCCGTTCCGCCGCGCCGCCGCCCGGCTGGGCGCGGCCTATGTGGCGAGCGAAATGGTGGCTTGCGCCGAACTGGCGCGCGGGCGGCCGGACGTGGTGCGTCGCGCCGCGGTGGGCGATGGCCTGCCGTTGATGGTGGTCCAGCTGGTCGGGCGCGATCCGGCCTGGGTGGCCCGCGGCGCGCGGCTGGCGGTCGAGGCCGGAGCCCAGGTGATCGACCTGAACATGGGCTGTCCGGCGCGGGAAGTGACCGGCGCGGCCTGCGGTTCGGCGCTGATGCGCGAGCCGGACCTGGCCGAACGGCTGATCGAGGCGGCGCTGCAAGCCGGCGCGCCGGTCAGCGTCAAGATGCGGCTCGGCTGGGACGACGCCAGCCGCAACGCGCCGGACATCGCCGCGCGGGCGCAGCGGCTGGGCGTCAGCGCTCTGACCGTCCACGCGCGCACCCGCTGCCAGTTCTACAAGGGCCGGGCCGATTGGGCCGCGGTGCGGGCGGTGAAGGATGCGGTGGGCGTGCCGGTGATCGTCAACGGCGACATCACGGGTCTGGCCAGCGCGCGTCAGGCGCTGGCGGCCTCGGGCGCCGATGGGGTGATGATCGGGCGCGGGGCCTATGGCCGCCCCTGGCTCGCGCGCGCGCTCGATGACGGCTTGGACGGCGCGGCCGCGGACGAACCGGCGCGGGCCGAGCGGCTAGCCATCGTGCTCGACCATCTGGCCGAGACCTTGGCATTCTACGGCGAGCGGCTGGGGCTGCGGATCTTCCGCAAGCACCTCGGCTGGTACGTCGAAAAGGCGCCCTGGCCGGCGGACCCGGCGATGCGGCGCGAGGCCAAGGCCAGGCTCTGCCGGCTCGAGACCGCCGGAGCGGTCGCCGATGGCTTGACCGCCTTGTGGGACGCCGATTGCGAGAGGCTGGCGGCGTGAGCGGACGGTCCAATCCCCTAAGGCCGACGATCCAGCCGGAGCTGATGCGCGCCGCGGCGTTCGACCTGGCGCCGGACCCGGCGCTGATCCTGTCCGATCAGGGGGCGCTGGCGGCGGTCAACGAGGCCGCCGAGGCGCTGTTCGGCCAGGGCCTGTCGCTGCTCAGCCGCGGCCGTTTCCGCGACGCCCTGCCGGCCGGCTCGGCCTTGACCGGCCTGGTCGACCGCGCCCTGGAAAGCGGCGTCCAGGTGCGCGAGCGCGGCATGGAGATCCTGCTGTTCGGCCATCCGCCGTTCGAGGCCGACGGAGCCGCGACGCCGATGAACGACGGCTCGATCCTGTTGACCCTGCAGGTCCGCTCCGGGGCGCTGGGAGTCGAGCGTGCGGCCGATGCGCCCGGCCTGCGCACGGTCGTCGGGCTCGGCCGGATGCTGGCGCACGAGATCAAGAACCCGCTGGCCGGCATCCGCGGCGCCGCCCAGCTGCTGAAATCCGGCGCCTCGGCCGAGGACGCCCCCCTGGCCCAGTTGATCGTCGACGAGACCGAGCGCATCCGCCGCCTGGTCGATCGAATGGAGGCCTTCTCCGAGACGCTGACGCCGGACAAGGCGCCGGTGAACATCCACCAGGTGCTCGACCGGGTGCGGGCGTTGGCGGCCAACGGCGTCGCCGATGGCCTCATCCTGCGCGAAACCTACGATCCGTCGCTGCCGCCGACCCTGGGCGACGAGGACATGCTGATCCAGATCTTCCTCAATCTGGTCAAGAACGCCGCCGAAGCCGCCCACGCCCGGGGTGACGGCCGCGGTGAGGTCAGCATCGTCACCGCTTATCGCCATGGGGTGCGGATGCGCGCCTCGAGCGGCGGCCCGCCGCGGTCCGCGCCGTTGGAGGTCAAGATCCAGGACAATGGGCCGGGTGTGCCGGCGGCGCTGCGCGAACACCTGTTCGAGCCGTTTGTCACCTCGAAAAGCTTCGGCGCCGGGCTCGGATTGGCGCTTGTCGCGAAACTGGTCGCCGCTCATGGCGGGCTGATCGATTTCGAGTCAGAGCCCGGCCGAACCGTCTTCCGGGTGCTTCTGCCCATCGAAACCGATCCTTCCAAAGGCTAAGGCGCGAGCATGGCGGTTCACCACAAGATTCTGATCGCGGACGATGACGCCTCGATCCGGCTGGTGCTCAGCCAGGCTTTCAGCCGGCTCGGCTACCAGGTTCGGGCCACCGGCAACGCCACCACCTTGCTCAAGTGGGTGTCGGAAGGCGAGGGCGACTTGGTGATCACCGATGTGGTGATGCCGGACGAGAACGTGTTCGACGTCCTGCCGCGCATCCGCAAACAGCGGCCCAAGCTGCCGGTGATCGTGATGAGCGCCCAGAACACGCTGCTGACCGCGGTCAACGCGGCGGAGACCGGGGCGTTCGAATACATCCCCAAACCGTTCGATCTGGACGACATGACCGCCGCGGCCAAGCGGGCGCTGGCCCGTCCGGCGGACGCCGAGGCGACCAAGGCCCAGGCCAGGGCCGTGCGCGACGAGCGGTTGCCGCTGATCGGCCGCTCCGCGCCGATGCAGGAGGTCTATCGCACCATCGCCCGGCTGGTCGGCGCCGACCTGACGGTGCTGATCCTGGGCGAGTCCGGCGCCGGCAAGGAGCTGGTGGCTCGGGCGCTGCACGACCTCGGGCCGCGGCGGGACGGCCGCTTCGCGGTGATCAATCTGGCCGCCGTGCCGCGCGAGCGGGTCGAGACCGAGCTGTTCGGCAAGGGCGAGGGGGACATCGGCAAGCTGATCGAGGCCGACGGCGGCACCCTGTTCCTCGACGAGATCGGCGACATGCCGCTAGACGCCCAGACCCGCCTCTTGCGCGTGATCGACGGCTCGGAAACCACGATCAATCCGCGCACCGGCCGGCGACCCAACGTGCGGATCATCGCCGCCACCAACCGCGACCTGCGCGCCCTGATCCAGCAGGGCCTGTTCCGCGAGGACCTGTTCTTTCGCCTGAACGTGGCGCGCGTGCGCCTGCCGCCGCTGCGCGAACGCACCGAGGATATCCCGGACCTGGCCCGCTCGTTCCTGTTGCGCGCACATCGCGAGGGCCTGCCGGCCAAGGCGATCGACGCCGCGGCGCTCGAACGGCTGAAAGCGTACGACTGGCCCGGTAACGTGCGCGAGCTGGAAAACCTGATCCGCCGAATCTGCGCGCTTTACACCGAGGAGCTGATCACCGCCCGCATCGTCGAGCGGGAACTGCAGGACCAGAACACCACCCCGACCCCGGCGAGCGGGCCAGTGACCCTGGCCAACCTGGTCGAACGGCATCTGGCCGGCTATTTCGCCGATCAACCGGACGGGACGCCGCCGGCGGGCCTTTACGAGCGGGTGCTGCATGAGGTCGAGCTTCCCTTGATCCGGCTGACACTCGCCGCCACCCGCGGCAACCAGGTGCGCGCCGCCGAAATCCTCGGCCTCAACCGCAATACCTTGCGCAAGAAGATCCAGGATCTGGGCGTCGAAATGAACCGCGACAAACGGTGACGCTTTAGCGCAACATAGGTGTTGATTTTGGGGCACAGTGTTTCGTAGCTTGAGCGCCATGCTCGAGCGCGCGCCCGCAGCTCTGGAGAGCCTTGGTCCGGCGTCCGGTTGGCGCGCCATGGGCTGGCGCGAGCGGCTGACATCGCGC
The DNA here is from genome assembly GCA_963706385.1 of uncultured Alphaproteobacteria bacterium. Lineage (GTDB taxonomy): Bacteria > Pseudomonadota > Alphaproteobacteria > Caulobacterales > Caulobacteraceae > Poindextera. The sequence goes on from OY970153.1 coordinate 547,543, forward strand.
TATGGCCTCGGCGCCGGCTATGTCCTGGCGGCTCTGCTGACGGGCGTGGCGGTGTGGATGGCGTCTTCGGCGCCGGTCACCGGCCCGGTCGGCCCGCCCAGCCGAACCATTCTGATCGTTCTTTGGCTCAACCTGATCCTGATCGCCGCCCTGGCCGCGCCGGCGGCCTGGCGGGTGTTCCTACTGGTCGCCGCCCGGAGGCGGGACGCCGGGGCGCGGTTGCACCTGCGGTTCGTCGCTCTGTTCGCCACCGCCGCGGTGGCGCCGGCGATCATCGTGGCTCTGGTGTTCGGGGTGCTGGTGACGCAAGGCGTCGATAGCTGGTTCTCCGCCCGCGTCGCAACCGTGGTCGAGAATTCCGCCACCGTGGCGCGGTCCTATTTCCGCTCTCAGGTCAATTCGCTGCATGACGACCTGTGGGCCATGGCCAATGACATCAATCGGGCCGCTCCGGCGTTCAAGCAGAGCCCTGTCGAGTTCAGCCGCTTCCTTGAGGTGCAGGCCTCGTATCGCGCCTTTCCGGCGGTCTATCTGATCGACCGTGACGGCCGCGTGCTGGCCCACGCCGAGGTGGTTTCGCCGCCGCCGTTCCTGGCCCCGCCGCCGACCACGCTGGAGGCCGCCGACAAGGGCGACATGCCGGTGCGCGAGTTCGACGCCACCGACCAGATCCGCGCTGTCGTGCGGCTGAAATCGTTCGACGACGCCTATCTCTACGTCGTGCGGCCGGTCGAGAAGGGCATCCTCGCCCATCTGCGCGAGACCGAGGGTTCGCTTTCGGCCTACCGCGACACGGCGGCCAATCGCGGGCGGATCAAGGCGGCGTTCGAGCTGAGCTATCTGGAAACCGCGCTTTTGGTGCTGATCGGCGCGGTGTGGGTGGGGATGGGCGCGGCGAGCAGCATCTCGGCGCCGGTCGCGAGGTTGGTGCAAGCCGCCGATCGGGTCGCCGGCGGCGATCTGACCGCGCGGGTCACGGTTGATCGGGGGGCTGAGGAAATTGCTGATTTGGCAAGATCATTCAATAGAATGACCGGCGATCTTCAGAATCAGCAGGCGGCTTTGCGTGCCGCCGGCGAGGACGCCGAAACCCGTCGCCAGTTCCTCGACACCGTGCTGTCCGGGGTTAGCGCGGGGGTGATTGGCCTCGATCGGAACGGGCGGATCGAGGTGGCTAACCGTCAGGCTCAAGCCTTGCTCGGCCTAACCGAGACCGCGGCCCGTGGTCTGCTGCTGAGTCAGGCGGCGCCCGAACTGGCCGACGTCGCCGCCGAAGCCGCCAGGCAGGGCGGCGAGGCCGAGGCCGAGATCGACGTCACGCGCGGCGGCGAGGCGCGGCGGCTGAGGGTGCGGGCCAGCGGCCACGCGGACGGCGGGCTGGTTTTGACCTTCGATGACATCACGCGGCTGGTCGCGGCCCAGCGCAACGCGGCCTGGAAGGATGTCGCCCGACGCATCGCGCACGAGATCAAGAACCCGCTGACCCCGATTCAACTGTCGGCCGAACGTCTGCGGCGGCGGTTCCGCAAGGACGTGCGGGAGGATCTGGAGACCTTCGACCGCTGCACCGACACCATCATCCGCCAGGTCGGCGACATCGGCCGCATGGTCGACGAGTTCTCGGCGTTCGCCCGGATGCCGGCGCCTCAATTCGCCAAAGCCGACGCCACCGAAATGCTGCGGCGCGCGGTGTTCGGCCAGCGGGTGGTCGACGCGGACACCGAGGTCGAATTGGACGAACCGACGCCCGAGGTGACGGCGGTCTGCGACGCGCGAATGATCGGTCAAGCGTTGACCAATGTGCTGAAGAACGCCGGAGAGGCCGTCGTCGCCCGGCGGCTGGCCGAGCCGGGCCTGCGCGGGAAGATTCGCGCGCGGCTGGCGCTGGACGACGCGCATCTGGTCTTCGAGGTCGAGGACAACGGCGTGGGCCTGCCGACCAAGAACCGCGACCGCCTGACCGAGCCCTATGTCACCACGCGCGAGAAGGGCACTGGCCTCGGTCTGGCGATCGTCAAGCGGATCATGGAAGACCACGGCGGCGAACTGGTGCTGACGGACGCGCGGCAAGCGCCGGGAGCGCGGGCCATCCTGCGGTTGCCGAAGCTGCGGACGGCTCGTCCGGTGACGAGCGAAGGGGTGACGGCGGCATGAGAACGGCGATGGCGGCTGATATCCTGGTGGTCGACGACGAGGCGGACATCCGCGATCTGGTGGCGGGAATCCTCTCGGACGAGGGTTACGCCGTGCGCACCGCGGCCGACTCCGAGGCGGCCCTGGCCAGCCTTCGGGCCCGCAAACCCTCGCTGCTGGTGCTCGATATCTGGATGTCCGGCGGCGGGATGGACGGGCTGGAGCTGCTGGACCTGGTCAAGACGCTCGATGCTGACCTGCCGGTGATCATGATCTCCGGCCATGGCAACATCGAGACCGCGGTCAGCGCGATCAAGCGCGGGGCTTACGATTTTCTGGAAAAGCCGTTCAAGTCCGGCCGGCTGATGCTGGTGGTCGAGCGGGCGCTGGAGCAGGCGGCGCTGAAGCGGGAAAACCGCCGACTGAAGATGCAGTCCCTGTCGCCGGACAGTTTCATCGGCTGCTCGCCCGCGGCCCAGCATTTGCGCCAGCTGATCGCCAAGGTGGGCCCGACCAACAGCCGGGTGATGATCTCCGGCCCGGCCGGCGCCGGCAAGGAGATGGTCGCGCGGCTGATCCATGCCGCCAGCCCCCGGGCCAAGGGCGAGTTCATCGCCATCAACGCCGCCAGCATGACCCCCGACCGGATGGACCTCGAACTGTTCGGCGAGGAAGGCGAGGGCGGCCGGCCGCGCAAGATCGGGGTGTTCGAACGCGCCCACGGCGGCGCCCTCTACCTCGACAAGATCGGCGACATGCCGTGGGAGACCCAGGGACGCATCCTTCGGGTGCTGATCGATCAGCGCTTCCGCCGGGTTGGCGGCGACCAGGACGTGCAGGTCGATGTGCGGGTGATGTCCTCCACCTCGCGGGATCTGCGCGAGGAGATCGAGGAGGGCCGGTTTCGCGAGGACCTGTTTCACCGCCTGAATGTGGTGCCGGTGCGGGTGCCGGGCCTGGCCGAACGGCGCGATGATATTCCCGAGCTGGTGGACTACTACCTCGAGCGGATCAGCGAGGCGACCGGCATGCCACGCCGGCGGCTGACCGAGGACGCCGTCGCCACGCTGCAGGTGCACGACTGGCCCGGCAACGTGCGCCAGTTGCGCAACAACGTCGAGCGGCTGCTGATCCTGGCCGGAGGCGACCCGCAGCAGCCGATCACCAGCGAAATGCTGCCGGCCGAGGTGGCTGCGGCGGGAGAGGTGGGGTCGATCAGCTCCGAGCGGATCCTGGCTCGGCCACTGCGGGACGCGCGGGAGGTGTTCGAGCGGGAGTATCTCAACGCCCAGATCGTCCGGTTCGGCGGCAACATCTCGCGCACCGCCAGCTTCATCGGCATGGAGCGCTCGGCGCTGCACCGCAAACTCAAGTCCCTGGGCGTGGCGGCGGCGCGGCTGGGCGAGGACGAAGAGGTCTGATGGCCCGTATCGCCTATGTGAATGGCCGGTATGTCCCGCTGGCGCAAGCCGGCGTGCATGTCGAGGACCGTGGCTTCCAGTTCGCCGACGGGGTCTATGAGTATTTCGCGGTGTTCGGCGGCCGCCTGGCGGACGCGGCGGGCCATTTCGAGCGCCTGTGGCGCAGCCTCTCGGAGCTGCGCATCGCCCCGCCGATGAGCCAGGCCGCCCTGCGCATCGTGCTGGCCGAGACGGTGCGGCGCAACCGCGTGCGTGAGGGCTCGGTCTATCTCCAGGTCACCCGGGGCGTCGCGCCGCGCGATCATCCGTTTCCCGATCCCCCGCCGCCGCCCAGCCTGATCGTCACCGCCAAGCCGGTTGATTTCGCCGTGGACGAGGCGCGAGCGGCCCAGGGGGTCAAGGTGCTGACCCAGCCGGACGTGCGCTGGGGCCGCTGCGACATCAAGACCGTCGGCCTGCTCCCCAACGTGCTGGCCAAGCAGGCCGCGCGCGAGGCGGGCGCCTACGAGGCTTGGCTGGTCGACGAACTGGGCCTGGTCACCGAGGGCGCCTCGACCAACGCCTGGATCGTCGACGCCGAGGGGGTGCTGCGCACCCGCGACACCAACGCCAACATCCTGCGCGGGGTGACGCGCAAGGGTCTGATCGCTCTGGCCGAAGCCGCCGGCGCGCCGGTCTCCCAGCGGCCGTTCACCGTCGAGGAGGCGAAAGCCGCCAAGGAGGCGTTCATCACCGCGGCTTCGACCTTCGTCATGCCCGTGGTTGAGATCGACGGCGTCAAGATCGGCGACGGCCGTCCAGGGCCTGTCGCCAAACGCCTGCGCGCCCTATATCTGGGCAACGCCCGCTCTACCGCTCAGTGAAGCGGGCGAAACCGTTGCTGGCCGTCCGCCGGGCGGCCTAGCCTCATCCTCGTGTGTGGGGGCGATTTGCCCCCGAAGACCGTAAGGAGCGCCTGACGTCATGTCGGTCGAAAAGAAACAGAATCTCCAAGACACCTTCCTGAATTCCGTCCGCAAATCGAAGACCCCGCTGACCATCTTTCTGGTCAATGGCGTCAAGCTGCAGGGCGTGGTCAGCTGGTTCGACAACTTCTGTGTGTTGCTGCGCCGCGATGGGCAGTCGCAGCTGGTCTACAAGCACGCGATTTCCACCATCATGCCGGCCCAGCCGGTCCAGCTCTATGAGCCGGAAGCGGATCAGGACGTCGATTGAGCGGCAGGTCGATTGATCACGCCCCGCCGGTTCAGCCGGCGCTGGTGCTGCATCCCGCCACTCCGCGCGCCGACGCGCTGCGCGGGCCCGGCGCCAGGCTTGAGGAGGCGGTCGGTCTCGCGCAAGCGCTGGATCTTTCGGTGCGGCGGGCCGAGATCATCCCGCTGCGCGCCAGGACCCCGGCCAGCCTGTTCGGCAAGGGCAAGGTGGCGGAGATCGCCGAGTTCTGCGCCGAGGCCGACATCGCCGTGGTGGTGGTCGATGACGCCCTGACTCCGGTGCAGCAGCGCAACCTGGAAAAGGCCTGGCAGGCCAAGGTGATCGACCGCACCGGCCTGATCCTGGAAATCTTCGCCCGCAGAGCCCGCACCCGCGAGGGTCGGCTGCAGGTCGAGCTCGCCCGGCTCGGCTACGAACGCTCGCGCCTGGTGCGCACCTGGACCCACCTGGAGCGCCAGCGCGGCGGCTTCGGGGTGATGGGTGGCCCGGGCGAGACCCAGATCGAAACCGACCGGCGGCTGCTGGCTGGCAAGATCGGCCGGCTGAAGCGCGAGTTGGAGGAGGTGCGACGCACCCGCGGCCTGCAGCGGGGCGCCCGCAAGCGCGGACCGGTCCCGACCATCGCCCTGGTCGGTTACACCAACGCCGGCAAGTCGACCCTGTTCAACCGCCTGACCGCCGCCCAGGTCGAGGCCAAGGACATGTTGTTCGCGACGCTGGATCCGACCATGCGCACGGTGCGCCTGCCGCACGGCCGGGGCGCGGTTCTGTCGGACACCGTCGGCTTCATCTCCGATCTGCCGCATGAACTGGTCGAGGCCTTCCGCGCCACCCTGGAGGAGGTCGCCGAGGCCGACGTGGTGGTTCATGTGCGCGACATCGCCGGACCCGACTCGGAGGCCCAGGCGGCCGACGTCGCCAAGGTGCTGGAGGAGATCGGCGCTGGCGAGGGCGACGGCCGCCTCCTGGTCGAGGCGTGGAACAAGATCGACCTGATTGCGCCGGAGGAGCGGGAGGCGCTGACCGCCCGCGCGCGCCGCGCCGGCCGCGCCGGGATCGTGGTTCCGGTCTCGGCCGCGAGCGGGGAGGGGATCGAGGGACCTGCTGGAGACCCTGGCGGGACTGGTCGACCAGGGCGAGCCGGTCACCGCCCGACTGGCCGCTGGCGACGGGCGGGCGCTGGCCTGGCTCTACCGGCACGGCCGCATCGTGGATCGCGCCGACGCCGAGGACGGCTCGGTGCGCCTGTCGGTGCGCCTGGACCACCAGGCGCTCGGCCGCTTCGAGCGGCTGTTTCCCGAGGCCCTGATGAGCCACGCGGCGGAATAGGCCGTCGCCTCAGCGACGCTCGGCCGCCTTGGCCGCGTTCCACAGGCCGTCCATTTCCGCCAGGTCCGACTGGTCCGGCGCGCGCCCGTCGTCGGCCAGCGCCCGTTCGATGAACGTGAACCGCCGAACGAACTTGGCGTTGGTCGCGCGCAGGGCGTCTTCCGGATCGATGTCCAGCATCCGGCCGATGTTGGCGCAGACGAACAGCACATCGCCCAGTTCGTCGCGCAGCCGAGCCACGTCGCCCTGCGCGACCTCGGCCTCCAGTTCGGCGACCTCTTCGTGCAGCTTGGCCAGGACGTCCTTCACCGTGGTCCAGGTGAAGCCGACCCGCGCCGCGCGCTTGGTCAGCTTGACCGCGCGGGTGAGGGCCGGCAGGGCCGCCGGCACGTCGTCCAGCAGGTTTGCACCCTTCGCCTTGCCCGCCCGCTCGTCGGCCTTGATCGCCTCCCAGGCGATGGTCTGTTCCGCCGCGTCGCGGCGCCGGGCCCGAGCGAACACATGGGGATGGCGGCGGATCATCTTGTCGCAGATCGCCCGGGCCACGTCGTCGAAGCCGAAGGCGCCCACCTCCTCGGCCATCCGGGCATGGAAGACCACCTGCAACAAGAGGTCGCCCAGCTCGTCCTTCAGCTCGGCCAGGTCGCCCCGCTCGATGGCGTCGGCCACCTCATAGGCCTCCTCGATAGTGTAGGGGGCTATGCTGGCGAAGGTCTGCTCCAGGTCCCAGGCGCAGCCGCCGTCGGGGTCGCGCAGCCGGGCCATGATGGCGAGCAGCCGCGCCAGCGGGTCGGCGTCGTCGGGGGGCGGGGTGTTCATCGGCGCTCTCGTCTGGCGCGGCTCGCGGCGGCGCCGGGCCATGGATACCGGAGCCGATGAGGACGGGCCAGAGGCTCCGCGAGGGCGCTCAGGCCCCGGCTTCGCTCGGCGCCGGCTTTCGCGCCGCGACCAGGACCAGACCGATCATCGCCAGGGCAAGCATCAGCGAAGAGGGTAGGGTTCCAAGGTCCATGCCGCCCTTGGCGTGGGTCTTGGTCAAGGTGTCGCCCAAGGTGGCGCCCAGCGGGCGCGTCAGTACGAAAGCTAGCCAAAACAAGGCGGTGCGCGAGACTCTTGTAAAAAAATAGGCCGCCGCGATCGCCGCCAGCGCCGCCCCGATCACCAGGGCGCCGCCCTGGTAGCCCAGGCCGGCGTCGTCGGCCAGAAAGTCGCCCAGCGCGGTGCCGAGGGTGTTGGAGAACAGGATGGTGATCCAGTAGAAGGCCTCGACTTTCGGATCGGCCACGTGGTCGAAGCTGATCGATCCCAGCGCCAACCGCCAGGCGGTCAGCACCGAAACCAGGATCGCGATCAGCACCAGCGAGCCGCCGATGTAGCCGAAGTGGGCCGTGCGATCGAGATAGTCGGACATCGTGGTGCCCGCCGTCGTCGTCGACAGGATCACCATCCAGTAGAACAGCGGATTGTACCGCTTGGCCGCGATCTGGGCGATCAGGGTTACCAGGAACACGCCGAAGAAGATCGCCGTGCCGGCCGCATAGCCCAGTTTCAGGGTCATCGAGACCGCATCGCCGCCGGTCTCACCGAGCGTGGTCGCGCAGATCTTAATGACCCAGAAGGCGAGGGTGACCTGCGGGACCTTGTTGAACGCGTCGCGCATCGTCAGTTCGGGCAAGGCGTCGGCTCCGATTCAATGATGGCGAACGCCAGGTTCGCCGCCGGGCGTGAACGTGGCATGAAGGCCGGCGCATTCACCTGTCTAGCATTGGGCCCGGACGGCTTGGTCACTCGAACTCACCTCTCGAACTCGATTCGCGCAACGCCTTCGGCCAGCGGCCGCGGGTCTCGCGGCGCGCTGACGAATTACTGACCGTCGCCGCAGGCGAGGGCGGCGCGGATCGGCGGTCGGCTTGGGGGCTTGGAAAGGTCGGCGAGCCACATCCTTATTGCGTCTAAGATAGATTATCGGAAATAATACCCTTCCAATGAACCCCATCCTTTCCGCATGAGTTCCTGGTAGTTGCGGGACAAACCTCGCGTTCTCGCCTCTCAGTCCGCGATCTCGAAGCGCAGGCCGTCGAACGCCGGTTCGACGCCGGCGGGAACTTCACGCTTCACCGTCTCGAAATCGAGATCGATGTGCATGTTGGTCAGGATGGCGCGCTCCGGCCGCACCAGGGCGATCCATTCCAGCGCCCGCTCCAGATGGGCGTGGGTCGGATGCGGCGCGTATCGCAGGGCGTCGAGTATCCAGACCTTGACCCCGGCCAGGGCCTCGAACGCCTCGGGCGGCAGGTCGACCACGTCGCTGGAATAGGCCACCGGCCCGAAGCGGTAGCCGACCGAGCGCGGCCCGCCGTGGTCCTGGTCGAAGGTGACCACCGGAATCGGACCCGACGGGCCGTCGACGTTCCAATGCGCGCCATGCTCGGGGATGGCGTGGTCGTCGCAGATCGCCGGATAGCCGGCCTCGCCGTGGAAGATATAGCCGAACCGGCGGATCAAGGTGTGATGGGTGGCCTCGTCCATGTGGCAGGCTAGCCGCTTGCGCTGGCGGATGGCGAAGGCGCGCAGGTCGTCGATGCCGTGGGTCTGGTCGGCGTGGTCGTGGGTGAACAGCACCCCGTCGATCCGGCGCACGCCGGCGTTCGCCGTCTGCAGGCGGAAGTCCGGCGAGGTGTCGACCACCAACGTGGTCTCGTGATCGCGGCCGAGGCTCGATCGACGGCGGACCAGCAGCGAACAGCGCGAGCGGCGGTTGCGCGCATCGTTCGGATCGCACGCGCCCCAGGCGCCGTCCGCGCGCGGCACCCCGCCGGAGGAGCCGCAGCCGAGGATGGTGAACTCAAGCGGCGCGGTCACGGGCGCGGCATCCGCTCGAACAGCGAAAAGAAGGCCTCCTCCGTGCGGGCCTCGGCGTCCGGAAGGCTCCAGCCGCGAATTTCGGCGAGCTTTTCCAGCACAAAGGGCAGGAACGCCGGCTCGTTGCGCCGTCCGCGCATCGGGGCGGGGGCCAGGTAGGGGCAGTCGGTCTCGACGATGATGCGATCGCCGGGCATCTCGGCGATCACCGCTCGCACGTCCGCCGCCGCCTTGAAGGTGGCGATGCCGGAGACCGAGAACCAGGCCCCGAGCGCCGCGGCGCGGGCCATCAGCTCCGGGCCGCTGGTGTAGCAGTGCAGCAGGATGCGGAACGCCCCTGCCCCATGCTCATCCTCCAGCATCTGGGCCATGACATCGTCCGCGTCGCGGCTGTGCACGATCAGCGGCAGGCCGGTCTCGCGCGCCGCGGCGATGTGGGCGCGGAACACCGCGGCCTGCGTCTCGCGCGGCGAAAGGTCGTAATAGAAGTCGAGCCCGGTCTCGCCGATGCCGACGACCTTTTCGTAAGCCGCGATTTGAATTAATTCATCCGAAGTAAGCTCCGGATTTTCCTTGGCTTCGTGCGGATGAGTTCCAACGGTGCACCAGATGTCGTCGTGGGCCTCGGCGATGGCCCTGACGGCTGGGAACGAGGAGACCTTGTCGCAGATGGTGACCATGCGCGCGACGCCGGCGGCGCGGGCGCGGACGATCACCTCCTCGCGGTCGGCCTCGAACTGGGGCGCGTGCAGATTGACGTGGCTGTCGATCAGCATGGCGGCGTCAAGCCCGGGCCGCGGCGCGCAACTCGGCCATCGCGCTCCAGAAGGCGTCGGCGCGGTCGAGGTTCAGCCCCTCGGTCTCGCGCGGCAGGCGGATCAGCATGTCCCAGACCTCGCTCCAGCGCTCGCCCGGCGCCCCGCCTTCCAGCACGCCGGCGACCGCGGTCCGGCGCACCTGGTCGGCCAGCCGCTCGAACAGCAGCTGGAAGCGTTCGGCCCCCTCCGCGCCGCGAAAGCTGTCGGCCAGCGCCTGCAGCGCGCTGGAATCGCCGTCCGGCAGGCCGCGCAGCAAATCGTGCGCCGCCGCGTCGATGTCCAGCGCGCCCGCCGCCGCCAGCGCCAGCGCCCGCCCGGGCGCGCCGCCCGACATGCGCGCCAGGCGCAGGGCGTCCTCCTCGCTCACCGCGGTCCGACGGCGCACGAAGGCGGCGACCTCGGCCTCGCCCCAAGGATCGAACCGCAGCCGCCGACAACGTGAGCGGATGGTCGGCAACAGCCCCCCCGGCGCATGCGAGACCAGGAACAACACGCCGCGCGGCGGCGGCTCTTCAAGAGTCTTGAGCAAGGCGTTGGCGGCGTTCGGATTCATGTCGTCGACCGCGTCGATGATCGCCACCCGGAACGGGGCGCTGGCCGGAGACTTGGAGAAGAATTCCGGCAGCCGGCGGGCTTCGTCCACCGGGATCACCTTGCGCGGCTTGCCATCCTCCCCCACCCGCTCCAGCACCATCAGGTCGGGGTGGGCGCGGGCCATGACCTGGCGGCTGACCGGATCGTCGGGCGCCGAGCCCAGAAGGCCCAGACTCGGATCGGCCGCCGCGCCCAGCAGGCGCCGCGCGGCGCGGTAGGCGAAGCTGGCCTTGCCGATCCCCTCCGGCCCGCACAGCAGCCAGGCGTGGTGCAGCCGGCCGCGCTCCAGCGCCTCGGCGAAGGCGCGGTCCGGCGCCTCGCCGCCTTCATAGGCGAACACCTCGCGCGGGTGCGGAACTTCCGGCGGCTCAGCCATCGGCCGCGTCCGTCAGCCGTTTGCTCACCGCGGCCCAGATCCGCGTCGCCACGGCGTCCACGTCGCCGCCGGCGTCCAGCGCCACGCAGCGTTCGGGCTCGTCGGCGGCGATCTCGAGAAAAGCCGCGCGCAGCCGCGCATGGAAGGCCGCGCCCTTGGCCTCGAACCGTTCCGCCTCCCCTCGCCCTCCGGTCCTCGCCAGCCCGGCGTCGGGGGCCATGTCCAGCATCAGGGTCAGGTCGGGGATGACGCCGCCCAGAACCGACGCCTCCAGCGCCGCGATCAGCGCGCCCGGCGCGCCGCCGCCCGCGCCCTGATAGGCCCGGGTCGAATCCAGGAACCGGTCGCAGACCACCCAGGCGCCGCCGGCCAGCGCCGGTTCGATCACCCGCTCGATATGGTCGCGCCGCGCGGCGTACATCAAAAGCGTCTCGCTGATCGGCGACCAACGCTCGACCGGGCCGTGAACCAGAAGCTCGCGGATCGCCTCCGCGCCCGGCGAGCCGCCCGGCTCGCGGGTGACCACGACCTCGCGCCCCGCCGCGCCCAGCCGCTCGGCCAGCCGCCGCGCCTGGGTCGACTTGCCGACCCCCTCGCCGCCTTCCAGGGTTATGAACCGACCACGCGCCACGCCCCTCACATTGGCCGCTTCGCCGCCCGGCGCAAGCCCGCTGGAGCCGGCGGCGGCGGCCTGTTATGAGGCGCGATCGACAAGTCCCTCGGGGACGGGTGGCCGAGTGGTTGAAGGCAGCGGTCTTGAAAACCGTTGGGCTACACGGTCAATACGACCGTGTTCTATGCGGGTAGGTGGCCGAGCGGTTTAAGGCACCGGTCTTGAAAACCGGCGAAGGTTCATAGCCTTCCGTGAGTTCGAATCTCACCCTACCCGCCATTTTCAGGACGATGCGGCAACCGTCTCCGAATCGTTGTCCGTTGTGGTTGTGCCGACTTTTGTGCCGAGCTTCGCCACACCGGCATGGAGATTTTCGGTCAGAAGATGGGCGTAGCGCATGGTCATGGTGATCGAACGGTGGCCGAGGATCGCTTGAAGGACGGCGAGTTCGCCGGTCTGTTGGAGGAAGACGCTGGCGAAACGGTGCCGCAGGTCGTGGCAGCGAAATGGAACGCCAGCCCTCTTGGAGATTTGCCGGAACGCATTGGCGAACTGGCTGAACCGCTCGCCGCCGTCATGCCAAAATACATAGGGCGAAGTGATGTGCCGGGGTGTGCCGAGAATCGTGCCGAGGGCATCATCGCTTAGTGGGACGACACGGGGCGATGAGGTTTTAGTCTTGGTGAGCCTGACCTCGCGGCGCCGGAGATCGACTTGCGACCATTCCAGACCGCAGACTTCTTCCTGCCGCATCCCCGTCTCGGCAAGGAACATAATCACTCGCCCAGCCGACGGGGACGCATTTGCGATCAAGCGACCGATTTCTCTGTCGTTGGGATAGGAGGTGCGCGGGGCGGCCTCGCGCAGGTGTCGTTTCCCGTAGAACTTGACCGGGTTCACCTCAATGAAATCCCAACTGATTGCGCATGTGAACAGGCAACTCATCGTTGCCAGATCGCGGCGGATCGTGGCGTTCGTCGCGCCTCCCTTTTTGCGGGCAGACACATATTCCGAGAGGCGGGTCTTGTTGATCTCGTCGATATGAAGCCGCCCAAAGAACGGCTGAAGCTGTTTGATCGAGACCCGATAGCGTCGCTGTGTGCTGGTTTTCAAGCCGGGGAAATATTCAGCGATGAACCGCTCGACGGCCTCTTGATAGGTTCGGCGTTGGCGCCCTCCACGATCCTGCTTACGATGTTCCTCGACGGCGTGCGCGAGAAACTGCTGAGCGGTAGCTTTGGAAGAGGTGTGTGCGGATTGGCGAAACTCCCGCCCAGCGTAGGTGAAGCGAATCCAATACCTGCCTCCGCGCTTGTATAAGCTCGCCATTGCTTCTCCATTCTGCTGAATCTGTTAGATTCTCATGGAATGAAAATGCGTCAATCAAAAACCGCTGTGCCATGGCCCAGCTTTTTGCCAACTATTTAGGGTGGTGCTACCCTCTCGCTCCAAGCTCAAGCGGCGAGAACCGAATGTTCGGCATTGAATGGTTGACGGGCGGCTCGATCCTTTTGAAGGAGGTGAGCGCACACACAAGCCTCGCTGATGTCATGGCGAGCTTGTCATCGAACGCTGCGCGCGTCGCGCAGAGCCACCCCGATCACCCGCCGGATGCGGTCCGAATCCGAGATGCCGAGGGCAACGAGGTCGCGCACCGGCCAATCGGAGGCGTTTGATTGCCACCCCTTAAATCGCCGACCTATGATTTGCCGAGGTTGGCCATCGCTTCCGAACTCGCCCCTCTACAGAGGCTCTTTTGCGACGCAGAGCAGGAAGTGGGCCTGAAGCCCGAAGTCTGTAGACCCGAAAATAGCGAACGCCTCCGGGGTTGGTTCGAGGCAAAGTTGGATGCTGATTGTATTTGGACGACTGACGGTGCCAAGTCCCTCTTGGTGCTCAACCGCGATTTACTGGGCCAACCCGAAGAGGTGTTTTATGTTGTCGTGGCACCTGAACTCCGGGGGCGCCATATCGGACGGCGGTTAGTCGCCAATATTCAAGCGCAGTCATCGGCGTTAGTCGCTGAGGCGCGAAGTAAGGCATCAAGAAGCATGTTGATCGCATGTGGTTTTGACGATCAAAATCGGAAGCGTGCTGGATTTCCGCTACTTCAATGGTCATATAACAATCATGAATAAAATCTTGATAGCCGTCGTGTCGGTTATGGTTGCCGCGCAGTATGCTAATCCGGCTACCGCACAAGATACATTTATACCACCCCATACCAGTTCTACGATTTCATCAACCGACAGATATGAGATAGTTCAATCTCATTTGGCTGCGAAGTGGACATTTCGGCTTGATAGATTTTGTGGTAGTGTATCTATGCTGGTGTCAACTACCGGAGATGGCACCGCTTGGCAAAATATGACTGTAGAAGCCAAACCTCCATGTAAACTGGATGGAAGAACTCACTATCAGTTATTCAGTTCGTCGCTCGCAGCCCGGCATACATTTTTGATGAACACGGAAACCGGGAAGACTTGGCTTTTGGTGAGCCATAAAGCAGCGGACGGCACCACCAGCGACGGATGGGATTTGTTTGACTATTAGAGCGATCCTCGGCCACCGTTCGATCACGATGACCATGCGCTACGCCCACCTTTTGACCGAAAATCTCCATGCCGGTGTGGCGAAGCTCGGCACAAAAGTCGGCACAACCACAACGGACAACGATTCGGAGACGGTTGCCGCATCGTCCTGAAAATGGCGGGTAGGGTGAGATTCGAACTCACGGAAGGCTATGAACCTTCGCCGGTTTTCAAGACCGGTGCCTTAAACCGCTCGGCCACCTACCCGCATAGAACACGGTCGTATTGACCGTGTAGCCCAACGGTTTTCAAGACCCATCAGGAACGATGAGTTTGGGCCTGATGCCGCCGGAACTCGTTGTAACACAAGGGGTTGAACCGTGTGCGTTGCTGGTGCTGCCAGACCGGGCTGTTACGGTGAAGTCGGCACAGGGGAAAACTCATCGTTCCTGATGGGTCTTGAAAACCGCCGTGGGTTCACGCCCACCGTGGGTTCGAATCCCACCCCGTCCGCCAGGGGGCGAGCGGGAATCCAGCGCCCGAAATCACGCGTCAGGTGAATCGGATTGAGCCTAGCCATCCGTGAGTGCAGGTTCACCAGGAGCCGCCGCGTTCTCTAGCGGTTCAGGCCCGCTTCGAGCGATGCAGATCCCCAGTCCCTCGATCGAAGCGGGCGACGGCGCGGGCCCTAGCTCATCCACGCCGATCTGCTCCGCCTCAGCTCCTCCTCGGCGATCTCCGCGGCGAACGGATACAAGAACGGGCCGAGCTGTTCGCCGACGAACAAGCAGGCCCGGCGGCGCGCCTCATGGTCGCCGAACTGAAGGTCGCCGAGCATGCGCTTCAACGCCTCCGCCATGACGATCACCTGGTCGAACGCATCGGCATGCTCCGGCGCCGGATCGAGGACGATTTCGACGCCTCCGGTCCGCAGAACTTGAGCCGCTTGGTTGGCCAGCGTCGTATCCAAGAGCATCCCGCCCTCGGCGGACGGAAACACCAGATCGTCACCCTCGCCCCGCGGCAGGGCCTCCAGCACGGCCATGGCCGCCGCCGAGAGCGGGATGCGACGCGACGCGCCCAGCGTCCAGGTCTTGGCGTCGAGGTCGACCTCGCGCCACCTCATCGCCCTCACCTCGTCCGACTTGGCCGCTGTCAGGATCGCCAGTTCGAGCGCGCGGGCGGCCATCCCCTCGACTTGCCGGAGGCGCAGCACGAAGTCCGAGACCGCGTCGACCGCGACCGGCGCCGGGGGCTTCGCCCGGCCGCTCCCAAGCGGCTCGAAACCGGCGGGCGCGCCATGCTTCGGCGGCCTGGGTCGCGCCTTGTTCGACCGTTTCCCACGCTCGGCGTCGCGGACGTCGAGCGGATCCCGGCCGTCCACCTTGAGCAGCACCCGCGCCTTGCCGGCCGCCGCGCGGGCGTTCGCCAAGCCGACGGCCGGAAACGCCCCGAGGCCCATGCTGCGGGCCCTTCCCTCGAACATGTAGCGATAGAGCCAGCTCGCCCCGCCGCGCTTGTCGACGCACAGATAAAGGCCGCCGCCATCGTGATGGAGGTGGGTCTTGTCGGACTTGAGCTTCACGAGCCGCTCGACGTCATCGGCCGCGAAGCGCGCAAGCGTCTTCGTCATGGTGACACCATACAATATTCCATACAAAAATAACTAAAATTCGCATGAATGCAAGCCCGCTAGGGCGGCGGGGCCGGCTTGTTACGAGGCGCGGGCGAATAGTTCCCCCTGGGACCGGTGGCCGAGTGGTTCAAGGCAGCGGTCTTGAAAACCGCCGTGGGTGCAAGCCCACCGTGAGTTCGAATCTCACCCCGTCCGCCAATTGGCTATCATAAGTGTTATTTTTCAGATAGTTACTACCCTAGTACTTCTCTACCCACGCATCAGCCCATGCCCTCTGGGTGCTTTGCAGGCTCCGCCAATGGCCGCCGAAACGGCATAGCCCAGCGACTGGCGGCGTGGGCTATTTTCCACTCTAGCTTTCGAAGCTTCCCGCGCGGCTAATGCAAGCCGAGGCTGATCGGCTCCGTTGGCGGTTGAATCTCCTTTCGTTCTCACGCGAGAATGTCGGCATGAGCCACATCCTCCTGACCGGCGCGGGCTTCAGCTACAATTGGGGCGGATGGCTGGCCAGCGAGGCCTTTGAATATCTCCTTGGTGCGCCGGAGCTTGACGACTACTGCCGCGACCTCCTTTGGGCGCACAAGGACACAGGCGGGTTCGAGAAGTCGCTGAGCGTCCTGCAAACGGGCAACCCGAACCCGGCTGAGGGCTCCCCTCTTCGTCAGTTGGAAGCTGCGATCCGCGCCATGTTCGGCGCCATGAACCGGGGGTTCTTCAGGACCGGCTTTGAGCTGGAGTTCACGCGACCGCCAGAGACCGGGGCCAACAGCGTCGCCGAGTTCCTGGCGCGCTTCGACGCGATCTTCACTCTCAATCAGGACTTGCTCTTGGAGATCGGCTACTGCCAGCGCGCCGGGCCGATCCCGCAAGCCCTTAATCCGCGCTGGACCGGCCTCGAATTCCCCGGGATGCAAACAAGGGTCCAGCCGACGCCGCTGTCACCAGCCGGCGCATGGGTGGGATCGCGCTGTCCGACGCCAGGCGTGCAGTCAGTCGCGCCCGCCAACGCCAGCACCCAGCCGATCTACAAGCTGCATGGCTCCAGCAATTGGGTGGACGAGACGGGTAACCACCTGCTGGTCATGGGCGGCGACAAGCCCAGTTCGATCAAGGGCTCCAAGGTCCTCTCGCTCTACATGCAGGAGTTTGAGCGGCGTCTGCGGGAGCCGGACGCGCACGTGATGATAATCGGCTACGGCTTCCGGGACGATCACATCAACACCGCCCTCAGGACGGCCGCCGAGGCCAGAAGTCTCAAGGCGTTCATCATCGATCCGGCCGGCGCGGACGCGCCTGATCTCTACCGGGACCGGACCACGCGCATCAAGCCAGCGGGGCCCGAGCACCCGATCCAGCGCGCGCTGATTGGGGCTTCGCGCCGACCGCTAAGCCGCATCTTCGGCGGAGACGCCATCGAGCGGGACAAGGTGCTGCGGTTCTTCGGAACTCAGCCGTCGCCGCCACCCCAGAGTTACCCGGACTACCGTCGCCAACGCTTCGCGGAAGGATCCGGGCAGACCTAAGCGGTGCGGGTCGCGGTGTGGAACGGCGGCTTGATATTGAGCACGACTTGATTCCGGATTCCCGATTCCGGCGACAGTTTACTAATTGCAATTGCCAGCGGAGTGGCCTCGCGCCACGGCGGTTTTCAAGACCCACTCGCCCCCTCAGCGCTTCACCAGCATTCCGGCGAAATCGATCACGCACATCGACCGGTAGATACTGTGCCGGCCGCAGCCGACGCCGGCATACTGATAGGCCGGGTCGAAGATGTTCTGGCGGTGGCCGCGGTTCGGCACGCCGCTGTCGATGATCAGTTGCCGCACCACCTCGCGGGCCGTCGCATAGCCGTAGGAGATGTCCTCGCCCGCCAGGCTCGCCCACACACCATGGCGGTGGAGGCGGGTCCCGAGGTCCATCCCGGACGGCTCGTCGTGCCCGACCCCGCCGCCCGCGCCCTGGACTTCGACGTGGGCGATCGCCGAGGCGGCCAATCGTTCGTCCCGGCTCAACGGCTCCAGCGGCTTCTGGTCTTCGAGAAAATCGATCGCCTCGGCCAGCGCGCCCGGATCGTCGGGCGTCAGGCTCGGCGCGTCCGGGTCCAGGCGCGCGGCGCGACGAAGCTCACGCGCGTAGTCGGACGGATCGGCGCGCGCGAAATTGATTTCCGCCAGCACCGCGTCGTCGAACCCTTCGGCCCTCGTGGCGACCGGCATGGAAGAGAGGATCAGCAGCGCCGCACCGAACAGGGCTCGCGAACCCATCGTCTCACCCGCCGCAATTCGTCCGCATCGAAAGACAGAATTGAGCCGGGAACGTTGACAAAATGTGGGCGGCCGCCGGCGGCTTCGCCGAACCGGCGACCACTTCGGCGGAAAATGGTCTAGCATCGCCCGCCAGACCGCCCGGCTCGATCCGCCGGTCTCCGCAGAAACGCGCCGGGGAGTGACGGGCATGAACGACTATCGGGCCAAGCCGTGGACGAAGCTCTATCCGGCGCATCTGAAGGCCGGCCTGAAGCCGGACTATCCCGACGCTCTGGCGATGTTCCGCGCGGCGGCGGCGCGGGCGGCGGACGGGCCGGCCGTGCATTATTTCGATGCGACGCTCAGCTACCGCGAGGTCGACGCCCAGTCCGACGCCCTGGCCGCGGCGCTGGTCGAACGCGGGTTCAAGAGCGGCGATCGCATCGCGCTCTATCTGCAGAATGTCCCCTACTTCCCGATCGCCATGATCGCGGCCTGGAAGGCGGGCGGCATCGTGGTGCCGGTCAACCCGATGAACCGCGAGCGCGAGCTGGGCCTGCTCTTGGCCGACTCCGGGCCCAGCGCCCTGATCTGCCACGACAGCCTCTATCGCGACGTGGTCACGGCCCTGCCGCCGGAGCAGAAGGCGCTGGTCCCGGCCATCGTGCTGACCACCTCGCCGCTCGACCTGCAGAGCCGCGATGATCCGCGCCTGTTCCGCGACGTCGAGCGCCTGTCCTGCCCGGGGGCGGACGACCTCGGCGCGGTGATCGCCGCCCATCGCGGCGAGGCGCCCCCGCCCCGCCCGCTCAAGCCCGACGACATCGCCTTCCTGGTCTACACCTCCGGCACCACCGGCCTGCCCAAGGGGGCGATGAACACCCACGCCAACGTCACCTTCAACGCCCAGGTCTATCGCGACTGGATCAGCCTGCCCGACGGGGTGGGCGTCCTGGGCGTCGCCCCGCTGTTCCACATCACCGGCCTGGTGGGCCACCTGCTGGTGGCGATCATCACCGCCAGCGCGGTGACCCTGGCCTACCGGTTCGACGCCGGGGTGATGCTGGAGGCCGCGGCCGAGCGCAAACCCGGCTTCACCGTGGCGGCGATCACCGCCCTGATGGCGATGATGAACCATCCCGAGGCCAGCCAGGCCCAACTCGCCAGCCTGACCAAGGTCTATTCCGGCGGCGCGCCGATCCCGCCGGCGATCGTCGAGGCCTTCGCCGCCAAGTTCGGCCACTATGTGCACAACATCTACGGCCTGACCGAGACCTCATCGCCGACCCACGCCACGCCGCTGGGCGCAACGGCGCCGGTGGATCCCGCCTCGGGCGCGCTCTCGGTCGGCGTGCCGGTGCCGGGCGCGGAGGTGTGGATCGCCGCCGACGACGGAACCCCCGCCCCGATCGGCGAGCCGGGCGAGATCGTCAGTTCCGGTCCGATGGTGGTCAAGGGCTATTGGAACAAGCCGGCGGAGACCGCCGAGGCGATGCGGCCGGACGGGTTCCGCACCGGCGACGTGGCCTTCATGGACGCGGACGGCTGGTTCTATCTGATCGACCGCAAGAAGGACATGATCAACGCCGCCGGCTACAAGGTCTGGCCGCGCGAGGTCGAGGACGTGCTCTACACCCACCCCGCGGTGCGCGAGGCGGCCGTGGTCGGGGTCAAGGACGAGTACCGCGGCGAGACGGTCAAGGCCGTGGTCAGCCTGAAGGCCGGCGCGAGCGCCACCCCCGCCGAGCTGATCGAGCACTGCAAGGCGCGCATGGCGGCCTACAAATACCCGCGCCAGCTCGAGATCATCGCCGAACTGCCCAAGACGGTGACCGGCAAGATCCTGCGGCGGGAGCTGCGGGGGTAGAGCCTACGCCGCCAGGTACGAGCCGCCGGTGACGAACACCACCTGGCCCTGGATCATCGCCGCCGAGGGGCTGGCCAGGTATTCGATCAGGCCGCAGTAGTCGTCGTCGGTCACGTTGCGGCCACTGGGATTGGACGCCGCCGACTGGCGCATGATCTCGTCGGTGCGCTCGCCATAGACCTGGCGCAGGGCCTCGGTGTCGACGGCGCTGGGCGCCACGCAATTGGCCCGCACCCCCAGCGGGGCCAGCTCCAGCGCCAGATAGCGGATTAGGCTTTCCGCCAGCGACTTGCCCGCGCCCACCGCGGCGTAGTTCGGCAAGGGCGTGCGGCTGCCTCGGCTGGACAGGAAGAACACCGTGCTCCCGCGTTGGAACAACGGCCGCGCCGCCTGGACCAGATAGACCAGGGCCGTGCCGTTCAGGTTGATCGCCTGGGTCAGGGCGGCCGGATCGATGGTCAGCAGCGGCTCGGGGATCACCTTGACCGCGCAATGGACCAGCTGGTCCAGCCGTTCGGTCTGGGCCGCGACGGCATCCACGACGGCCTTCGCGCCGTCCGGGGTTCCGACGTCCCCCTGGATCAGGTGGCAGCGGGCGCCCGCGGCCTCGATCCCGGCCTTCGCGCGGTCCGCGGCCGCCGCGTCGGCGCGGAAATTCAGAAAGACGTCCGTGTCCGGCTTGGCGAAGCGTCGGGCGATGGCCAGGCCGATGCCCTTGATGCCGCCGGTGACGAGGATAGCCATGACCCCGCCTCCCTCAGCCGTCCTGGCCCATGGCCGAGGTCAGGGTGACCCCGAACCGCTCGATCATCTGGCCGGCGTCCGCGCGCAGGGCGGTCCACTGGGGCGTATGCTCGTCGCGCTCGAAGGCGGCGCGATCGGGCCAGATCATCACCGCCACGCGATAGAAGGCCGGCGCCGAGCCCTCGAGCCCCTCCCCGATCAATATGGTGTCGAGCCCCGAAAGATTGGGCACGGCGCGGGCCAGCGGCGCGTGGGTGTTCAGATAGGCCGCCTCGAACGCCGCCTTGTCCTCGGGCCTCGGCGCGGACCACAGCGCCACCAGTTTGAACATGATCATCTCCTCCCCCGCGGCCGGCTCGCGTGAAGCCGAAACGCCCGTTGTCGCCGCCCGACTTTAGCGTCTGGCGGGAGCCTGTATATGGCCCGATCGGCGGTCAGCCACGCGCGAAGAAGGCCTGTTCGGACTTGACCAGGGGCGCGAACGACGGGCGGGCCAGGATCGCACCCAGGAAGGCCGCAAGCTTGGGATAGGCCGCCGGGTCGACCTCGTAGCCGACGTGCGACAGATTGACGAACGGGCTGGCCACGGCGAGGTCGGCCAGGGTCAGGCGGTCCTCCACCAGATGCCCGGAGGCCGGCAGCACGCCTTCGATATAGGCCAGGATCGGCGGCAGCTCCGTCTCGATGGCGGCGACGGCGGCGGCCTCGTCGCCGGCCTGGCCCAGGAACTTGGGCGCCACGATGCGGTTGAAGAACGGCTTGGCCGCGCTCGGCGTCAGGATGGTGTCGGCGAACTCCTCGTACCAGATGGTTCGCGCGCGGGCCTTGGGCTCGGCCGGGATCAGGCGCGGTTCGGGCTTGATCGCGTCGAGATAGGTGATGATGGCGCTGGAGTCGGAGATGTGGAAATCCCCGTCGACGAAGCCTGGCATCTTGCCGAACGGGCTGGCCTTGCGGAAATCCGGATCGGCGGCGCCGAGGCCGATCGGCTTGAGCGTCAGCTCGATCCCCTTCTCGGTGGCGAACGCCAGCGTCTTGCGGACGAACGGCGACAGCGACGAGCCGTAGACGATCATGGGGAGCCCCTTGCTTGTTTCAGCGAGCTTAGCGGGCGCGCTTCCAGGCGGCTATAGGCCGCGCGGCGTCGAAAGGGCTAGACTGGCCGCGCGGCGACGCAGAGCGGCGGACGCATCGGGGAGCCAGGCGTGATCGAGTTCTTCTTCGACTGTTCCAGCCCGTGGACCTATCTGGCGTTCCACAACATCCAGCCGCTGGCCGCCGAGTTCGCAGCGCCGATCGTCTGGCGCCCGATCCTGGTCGGCGGGATCTTCAACACCATCAATCCGAGCGTCTACGCCAGCCGCGAGCATCCGGTGCCGGAAAAGGCCCGCTACATGCTCAAGGACATGCGGGACTGGGCGCGGCTGGCCGGCCTGAAGATCAAGATGCCGCCCAGCGTCTTCCCGGTGAACAGCGTCAAGGCGATGCGCGCCTGCATCGTGCTGGAGCCGCAAGGGCGGATGGTCGACTTCGCCCGCGCGGTGTTCGAGATCTACTGGGGCGAGGACCAGGACATCTCGCGCGATGAGGTGCTGCGCGAGGTCTGCGAGCGGGTCGGGATCGACGCCGACGGTCTGCTGTCCGCGATCGCCGACCAGCCCGTCAAGGACCAGCTCAAAGCCAACACCGAGGAGGTGATGCGCCGGGGCGGCTTCGGCTCGCCGACGATCTTCGTCGGCGGCGAGGACATGTATTTCGGCAACGACCGCCTGCCCCTGGTCAGGGACGCGCTGCGGCGGGCGACGGCGTGAAAATCTTCTCCTTCCCCCATCGAGGGGGAAGGGTTCTTGCCGCCTAACGTCCCGGGCCGGCCTTGGCGGCGGAGGCGCGGACGATCGGGATGTCTTCTGGCGCCAGGGGCGCCATCCAGCGCTTGCGCTTCATCGCCGCCTCCAGATAGGGCGCCAGGGCCGCGGCCTTCTTCGCCTCCCGATCGGCCGCCTCGGCCTTGAACTCGCCCATCACCTCCGCCGCGAACAGCTCTAGCGACTCGCAGATGTGCTCGTGGCGGTTGTTGCCGGCCTGCTGCAGGAAGATCACCTGGTCGATGCCGGCCTCCTGGAAGTCCTTGATGTGCTCGCGGATGTCGTCGGGCGTGCCGATGCCCGAGGAATAGGTCTCGGCCCGCTTGGCGGCGGCGACGATCTCCTCGGTGCGATTGCCGCGGGCGGTGATGTAGTCGTGCCAGAGCGACGAGCGGCCCGGAATGGTGTCGTGCGCCACCAGGGCGTTCACCGCATAGCCGAAGAACTCGAAGCCCTCATGCCCGCGCCGGATGGCCTCGGAGCGGTCGTGGTGCAGCGAGAAGTTCGAGACCATGGCGATGTTGGCGTTCACCGCATGGCCGATCGGCACGCACTGGTCGGACCTGATGATGTCGTAATAGATGCCGGCCCAGGTGCGCGCCTCGTCCGGGTCGAGGAACGAGAAGGCCAGCGCCCCGACGCCGATCGAGGCGGCGACCTTGATGGTGTCCCGGTTGGTGCAGGCCATCCACATCGGCGGGTGCGGGCTCTGCACCGGCTTGGGCACGATGTTGCGGCAGGGCATGGAGAACGCCTTGCCCTCGTAGCCGGGATAGGGGTCCATGGTCATCATGTTGGCGATCTGCTCGGCCGCCTCGATGGCCAGGGCGCGTTTCTCCTTGGCCGGAATGTGGAAGGCGCCCAGCTCTAGCCGCGTCGCCCCCTCGCCGATGCCGAAATCAAGCCGGCCGTTGGAGATGATGTCCAGCGTGCCCAGGCCCTCGGCGACCCGCGCGGGGTGGTTGTAGTTGGGGATCACCTGGCGGATGCCGTGGCCGACGCGGATGTTTTTCGTCAGCGCGGCGCAGGCGGCGAGGAACACCTCGGGCGCGGAGGAGTGGGAATATTCCTCCAGGAAATGGTGCTCGACCTCCCAGGCGTAGTCATAGCCCAGCTTGTCGGCCAGCACGACCTGCTCGAGCGCCTGGTGGAACAGCTTCGCCTCGTCGCCCGGATTCCACGGCTTGGGCAGTTGATGTTCATAGAAAATGCCGAACCGCATGGCGGCGTGCTCCCTGCCAGGTGGGGTTATACCCCCTTCTAAAGCGAGTAGATCGCAAGACGGCCGGCGGCGAAAGCCAGACGCAAGGGAAACCCGGTTGGCAAGCCTTCGTCGCGACAGCTACAGACGTGCGCGAACCGGCGCCAGGAAGCGCAACCTCATGAGGAACCGCCCGCCATGTCCGAGACCCCGCCCTTCTCCATGACCGGCCGCGTGGCGCTGGTGACCGGCGCCTCGTCCGGCATCGGCCGACGGCTGGCGCTGCAACTGGCGGCGGCCGGGGCCAAGGTGGCGGTGGGCGCGCGGCGGACCGACCGGCTGGCGGAGCTGACCGCGGAGATCAAGGCGGCTGGCGGCCAGGCCCTGGCCGTCGCCATGGACGTGGCCGAGGAGGCCTCGGTGATCGCCGGT
The DNA here is from genome assembly GCA_963706385.1 of uncultured Alphaproteobacteria bacterium. Lineage (GTDB taxonomy): Bacteria > Pseudomonadota > Alphaproteobacteria > Caulobacterales > Caulobacteraceae > Poindextera. The sequence continues at coordinate 571,426 of OY970153.1, forward strand.
TTCGATGCGGCCGAGGCGGCTTTCGGGCCGGTCGACACCGCCTACGCCAACGCCGGCATGAACTTCGAGAGCATGATCGTCGACATGCCGGTCGAGGCGTTCGACCAGATGGTCTCGGTCAACCTGCGCGGGGTGTTCCTGACCGCCCGCGAGGCGGCGCGCCGGATGATGAAGGCGGGCTCGCGGGCGAGCGGCCGCGGCCGGATCGTGCTGGTCTCCTCGATCGGCGCGCACACCGTGCTGCCAGGCCTGGCGACCTATTGCGCGACCAAGGCCGGGGTGGCGATGCTGGGCCGCTGCATGGCGCGTGAATGGGCGCGCCAGGGGATCAACGTCAACGTGATCTGCCCGGGTTTTCTGGAGACCGAGCTGAACAGCGACTGGTTCGGCCGCGAAGGCGGGCAAAAGCAGATTCAGGGCTTCCCGCGCAAGCGGCTGATGGTCGAGGCGGATCTGGACGCCATGCTGCTCTACCTGGGCTCGGACGCCGCCCGCGCGGTGACCGGTTCGGTGCTCACCCTGGACGACGGCCAGTCGCTTTGATCGGGCGCTTGTCGGCGAGATTCCGCGGCCTAGACTTGGCCGACCGATGCATCCCAGCCGGACCCCGCCGCCGATGAGCACCCGCGAGCCTGTTCTAAAACCCGTTTCGATCGCCAGCCTGCGGCCGACGCAAATGACGGTCGGCTATCGCGAGGTGGCGGAAAAGCGCCGCGGCTGGCGCGAGAAGTCCGACGACAAGGGCGCGCAGTTCCTCGGCCACCACATGATTCCGGTGCTGCTGGGCCCCAAGGGGCGGCACTATGTGATCGATCACCACCACTTGGTCCGGGCGCTGTTCGACGAGGGGGTGAAGGACATATTGGTCAATGTGGTGGCCGACCTGAGCGCGCTGAAACGCGAGGAGTTCTGGGTGCTGACCGACAACCGCGGCTGGTGCCACCCCTATGACGAGGATGGCGCACGGCGCGGGTTCGCCGATATCCCGCCCTCGATCGAGAAGCTGAAGGACGACCCGTTCCGCAGTCTGGCCGGAGAACTGCGCCGCGCCGGCGGCTTCGCCAAGGACACCTCACCGTTCAGCGAGTTCATCTGGGCCGACTTCCTCAGGCGTCGGATCAGGCGCAAGGCGGTCGAAACCGATTTCAATCGCACCCTGGCGCGGGCGCTGACCTTGGCCAAGAGCGAAGCGGCGGGTCACCTGCCCGGCTGGTGCGGACCGAGTCTCGACAGTTAGGCTTCGACCCCGCCACGGCGGCGGACCGCCGGCGGACTTGGCGCCCGGTCACGACCTGTCCGCCGCGCGCGTTGTCACAAACGCGTCATTGACAGGTGCTCCATCCCAATGAGCGCCCGAACCAACGGTTCGGCTTGCGTTTGGCCGTGCGTCGGGTACAGCCGCACGGCGGCGGGGCGGCCGGCAGCCGGTCCCCGAGGTCGCAGGGCGGCGGAGTGCGAGGCCACCGATGGATTTATCGCCCGCCGAGCGAACCAATCCCCGCCTTCTGATCCGCTACGCGCGGATGCGCTACGCCCCGAACCGCGCCGACCTGATCGCGGCCTTGCTGTTGGCCGCCGCCGCCGTCCTGGTCGCTCATGGCGCCGAGCAGATGGGCCAGCCGCTCAGCGCGCTGCGGATCGCGCCGGTCACCCTCGATCCGGCGCGGCTGCCGCAATACGCCCTGTTGACCACGCTTCGGATGTTCGCCGCGCTGGCGGCGTCTCTGCTGTTCACCTTTGTCGTCGCCCCCCTGGCGGCCAAGAGCAAGAAGGCCGAGCTGATCATCGTGCCGGCGCTCGACATTTTGCAGTCAGTCCCGGTGCTGGGTTTTTTGACCTTCACCGTCACCTTCTTCATGGGCCTGTTCCCCGGCAAGGAGTTGGGGGTCGAGTGCGCGGCGATCTTCGCCATCTTCACCGCCCAGGCCTGGAACATGGCCTTCAGCTTCTACCAGTCAATGCGCACCCTGCCCGGCGATCTGGACGAGGCGGCGCGGCAGTTCGGCCTGTCGCCTTGGCGACGGTTCTGGCGGTTGGAGCTGCCGTTCGCCACCCCGGCGCTGGTCTGGAACACCATGATGTCGATGTCCGGGGCCTGGTTCTTCGTCGTCGCCTCGGAAGCGATCACCGTCGGCAAGACCAGCGTGGCCCTGCCTGGGATCGGCTCCTGGCTGGCGATGGCCATCGACCGGGGCGACGGACGCGCGGTCGGCTGGGCGGTGGCGACGATGGGCGTGGTGATCGTGATCTATGACCAGCTGCTGTTTCGGCCGATCGTCGCCTGGGCCGACAAGTTCCGCTTCGAACAGACCGCCTCGCAGGATCAGCCGCGGTCCTGGTTCTATGACTTGATGCGCCGCACGCGGCTCTTGCCGCGCCTGATGAATCCGGTGAGCCGGGCGCTCGGCCGGCTGCCGCCCCTGCCCGCCTCCCGGATCGGCCTGCCGCGGATCCGCGATCAGCGGGTGGCGAAGAGCCTCGATTGGCTCTGGTTCGGCCTGGTGGTGGTGCTGGCGGCCTGGGGCGCATGGGTCGTTTACCGCTATGTCAGCGAGACCCTGACCCCGCACGACGTCCTCGCCGCCTTCGGGCTCGGCGCCCTGACCCTGACGCGCGTGTTGGTGCTGATCGCGCTGGCCAGCGTGATCTGGGCGCCGATCGGGGTCTGGATCGGCTTGAGACCGGTCTGGGCCGAGCGAATTCAGCCCGTGGCCCAGTTCCTCGCCGCCTTTCCGGCCAATGTGCTGTTCCCGGTCGTGGTCGTGGCGATCGTCGCGCTGCGCGGCGATCCGAACATCTGGCTCTCGCCACTGATGATCCTCGGGACCCAGTGGTACATCCTGTTCAACGTCATCGCCGGGGCCGCCGCCCTGCCCAACGACCTTCGCGAGGCCGCCTCGATCTTCAAGGTTCGCTCCTGGCAGTGGTGGCGCACCGTCGCCCTGCCAGGAATCTTCCCTTACTATGTCACCGGCGCCTTGACGGCGTCCGGCGGTTCCTGGAACGCCAGCATCGTCGCCGAGGTGGCCAGTTGGCGGCACACCCGGCTCGAAGCCGCCGGCCTTGGCTCTTACATCGCCAACGCCACGGCCGACGGCGCCTATCCGCGCGTCGTCCTGGGCATCGCGGTGATGAGCGTGTTCGTCATCGCCCTCAACCGCGGCCTCTGGCGACCGCTCTATACCTACGCCGAACGGCGCCTGCGCCTGGATTAGGGAGAAGAAACCCATGGTCATGACCCTCGATCCCCGCGCTTCCGACGCGCCGCTCGTCGAGGTTCGCGGGGTCAAGCACGTCTATGGCAATGGCGGCTCGAAATCTTCTGGTGTTGGACAACGTCGACCTGACGCTGCGGTCGAACGAGATCGTCGGCCTTCTGGGGCGTTCCGGATCGGGCAAGTCGACCTTGCTGCGCGCCATCGCCGGCCTGATCCGGCCGACCGAAGGCGTCGTGCGGCTGCACGACATGGCTGGCGACGACACCGCCCATGGCGTGGCCATGGTGTTCCAGTCCTTCGCCCTGTTCCCCTGGCTGACGGTGCAGCAGAACGTCGAACTGGGGCTGGAGGCCCAAGGCGTGCATCCGGACGAGAGGCGCAAGCGGGCGCTCGCGGCCATCGACTTGATCGGCCTGGACGGCTTCGAGAACGCCTATCCCAAGGAGTTGTCCGGTGGCATGCGCCAGCGGGTGGGCCTCGCTCGCGCTCTGGTGGTGCAGCCCTCGGTGCTTCTGATGGACGAGCCGTTTTCGGCGCTGGACGTGCTGACCGCCGAGACCTTGCGGACCGACCTGTTGGACCTCTGGTGCGAGGGCCGCATGCCGATCCGCTCGATCTTGATGGTCACTCACAACATCGAAGAGGCGGTGTTGATGTGCGACCGCATTCTGGTGTTCGCCTCCAACCCAGGCCGGGTGATCGCCGAGATCAAGGTCGATCTGCCGCAGCCGCGCAAGCGCCTGGATCCGGCCTTTCGCGGCTTGGTCGACGACATCTACGCCCGCATGACGGCCCGCGAGGCGACCGAGCCGGCGATCCGCGACGGCAACTTCCCGGGCATGGGCATCAGCATGGCCCTGACCCACATCTCGACCAACACCCTGGCCGGGATGATCGAGGCGCTGGCCGCCGCGCCCAACGAAGGCAAGGCCGAACTGCCGACCCTGGCCAGCGAACTGCAGCTTGAGGCTGATGAGCTGTTGCCCATCGCCGAAACCCTGCAACTGATGCGGCTGGCGGAGATCGACGGGCGGATGATCCGATTGACCCCGGCCGGCCGGCGCTACGCCCAGGCCGACATCGACGAGCGCAAGCAGTTGTTCGCCCAGCACTTGCTGTCCTACGTGCCGCTCGCCGCCCACATTCGCCGCGTGCTCGACGACCGGACCTCGCACCAGGCGCCCGCCCGCCGCTTCCGCGACGAGTTGGAGGATTTCATGTCACAGGACTATGCGGAGGAGACGCTGGACGCGGTGGTTTCGTGGGGCCGCTACGCGGAAGTGTTCGCCTTTCACGAGGACGCCGACCAGTTCAGCCTGGAAAATCCGGCCTAGAGCCTTTCCCACTTCGATTGAATCAATCGAAGTGGGATGAAAAGGCTCTCACTCAAAACGTTAGAGCGCTTCCTGATCGCCAAACCGGACCCACTTTGGCGGGAAGCGCTCTAGCTTCGCGTTTCACGAGTGGGTGTGACGCTCGCCGCCTTCGGAGAGCGCATAGCGGGTCCATAGACGGATTAGATCGTCCGAAGGTCCGACCATGTCCGCCAGCCGCTGCGGATCGTAGATCGTCAGGGATCCGTTGCGCAGCTCAAGGATGCGATCCTCGCGCAGGCGGCGCAGCATGCGGTTGACGTGGATCGGGGTCAGTCCGGTGGCGTCGGCGATCAGGGGCTGGGTCAGCGGCGCCTTGACCACGTCGCCCTCGGACAACGGGTAGCGACGGCTCGCGCGCACCGCGAGCTCCAACAGCAGGTGGGCGACGCGTTCGAGCGCGCTGCGCTGCCCCAGGCTGGTCAGATGATCCATGGTCAGGTGATTGTCGCGCTCCAGCATCCAGACGAACCGGTCGCTGAAATCGGGATAGCGGGCGCGCAGGTCGGTCACCCGCTCGGGGGGGATGACGCAGACGCTGATATTGGTCAGGGCCTGAGAGGCGTGCGACATGCTGGAGACGCCGGCCGGCTCCTGGCCGAACAGCTCGCCCGGCAGGATGAAACGCAGAACCTGGCGACGGCCGTCCTCCAGGTCCTGGTGCAGGCAGACCCAGCCCGAAACCAGGTTGAACAGATCGCCCTGCCGGTCGCCCTGGCGGTAGATCGACGAACCCGCGTCCAGCAACCGCGCGCCGCGCCGCGCATCGCGCAGTTCGCGGAACCCTTCTCCATCGCCGAGCGCGCCGCACAGGCCCAAGGGCCTCGCGGAGCAGAACGCGCAGTTCATCTTGTAGGCGTTGGTCGGAAGGTTGGCGGTCATCAGGGCTCAGTTCACCAGAAAATCGAGTGGCGTTCGCAGACATGGCCCCGAGCCGCGCCCCGACCATGTGGGAAAATGTCGCAATAGGCCAGCCCGCTCGGCATCGTCACGCTCGCCCGGCCAGTTCGCCGTCCTTGGACAGCAGCACCGCGAGCCAGCGCGCGCCCTCGAACTCGGCGGCGATCGACATCACCACCACGGTCAGCGGCGTCGATAGCAGCGCGCCCGCGACGCCCAGCAAGGCGCCCCAAAAGCCGAGCGAGAGCAGGATGAACACCGGGTCGAGATTCAAGCGATCGCTCTGCAGTTTGGGCAGCAGGATGTTCTCGATCACGAAGATGGTCCCGCCCAGAAGAACGAACAAAAGCAAAGGCTTGAATGGTCCTTCGAACTCGCCGAAGGCGATCAGGCTGGGCAGTGCCGCCGCGGCTATGCCGCCGACGATCGGCACATAGCCCGCCAGGAACAGCATCAGGGCCAGAAACAGCGGGTCCGACAGTCCGATCAGGCGCATGATGACGAAGGCGGTCGTCGCCACCAACGCCGCCTTGAGCGTCTGCAGGCCGAAATACTGCTCCGAGGCGCTTCGCACACGGGCGAACACCCGTTCGGCGTGATCGCGCGCAACCGCGCCGGCGAACATGCGCCGAAGTCTGCGCCCGAACGCCCGGCGCGAGGCCAGCAGGAAGCCGAGATAGATCACCACCAAGCCCGATTCGGAGATGAATCCCCGCGCCGCGCCGAACACATGGGTGAGCGAGGCCGCCGAGGTGGCCACCCGGAACAGGTCGCTCAGTTGCGGCGCCGGAGCCTGGAGTTGGGCCGCCAACTGCGCCAGCAGCGCGTCGATCTTCGGGGCGATGATCCCGATCTGTTCGGCGAACGAGCGGGCGCCGTGGACGCAGATCGCGACCACCGCGGCGAATCCGGTCACGATGAGCGCCGCGCCCAGGGCAAACCTCAACCAGCCTGGCAACGCCGGCAGTCGATGCGCCATCGCCCGGTCGAAGCCGTCGATCAGCATCAGAAGAAAAAGAGCGATCACCAGCGGGGTGATGATGCCCTGCAGATACTGGATCACCGCGCCGCCGGCCGCGAGCGCCAGGAATACACCGGCATTGCGCAGCGCGATTAACTCCGCGGGCCTCGCCGACTGGGTTGTGTGATCGTCCTCGTCTCGTCGCACCGATGTTTCCGATCGCGCCGGCCATGCGAGTCGCCCAGCCTAATGGCTGAAGAGTACGCACTTGGAGGAGGTGGCGAGCAAGTCCTCGGTGACGCCGCCCAGCATCCATTCATGCAGGCGCGCATGACCATAGGCGCCGGTGACGATCACGTCCGCGCCGTGGCGCGTGGCGGCGTGCTCCAGATCATCGGCGATGGTGGCCTTGGAGCGGGCGATCGTCTCGGTCTCGGCCCGAACATCGTGGCGGCAAAGCCGATCGGCGATCTCCTGGAGGCCGCCGCCATGGACCGACGCCTCCCGCTCGCCCTCGATCTCCACCACGCTCACGTGCCGGGCCCGCTTGAGCAGCGGCAGGGAATCGCTCAGCGCGCGGCGCGATTCTCGGGTGTCCTTCCAGCCCACCACGATGCGCTCGGCGATCAACGGACCCGATGGCTCGGCGGCGAACAGCACCGGCGCGCCGGCCTCCATCACCAGATCCGAAGGCGACGGCGCGAACGCCGAGCTGACGTGTTTGGGGGGGCGAGACGCGACGATGAGGTCGGCGGCGCGGGCACGCAGCGCCAACTCCCGGGCCGGGAAATCCATGCCGCCGATCCAGCGCACCCCGGCCTTGACGCCGCTCGCCAGTTCGCGGAACCGCTGTTCGGCGATCGGCAAGTTTGCGATGACCCGCTCGCGCATCGCCTCGATCATCGTCCCGTTGGCCGCGGCGAAGCCCGAGCTGAACACCGGATAGAAGGCTTCCGCGCCCAGACCGATCAAGGTCGCGTCGAACATCGCGGCGACTTCGACCGCCAACCGCACCCGCGCATCCGATCCTGAACCTGGTTCGACGTGGACGAGGATGGTCTTGTATGACATTGGCAGCCCCCGGCGCGGCAAGCGCCTCATCGAGGCCGACAAGATCGTCGCTCGGCGCCCGATTGACTGTGATCCAGATCAAACCCGAGAACCGTGTCGTCAACGACTTAACCTGGGTTATGGCGACGCCAGCGCGAGCTTTTCTAGCGTGGAGTCTCCGCTTTGGAGGGAGTCATGAGCGTCGACACCATCGTGCCGGTCTTCGTCACCGTCGTATTCGTCATTTTCGGCATCGGCCTGTTCAGCGCGCAGATGTACGCCGGATCGGGCGATCGCAAGCGCTGACGCGGGTTCCAACCTCGCGCGTTCGAATGCTAGACCATTTTCCGCCGAAGTGGTCGCCGGTTCGGCGAAGAAAATGGTCTCACTTAAAGACTTACGTGCAAATTCCGATCCGATCAGATCGGAATTTGCTCTAGCCTCGTTTGGCCGCGCGCGATCGGGCGGCGGCGTGGAGGCGCGCGGCATGGCGGCGATCACCATCGATGCGCGCGGCCACCGCTGCCCGACCCCGACGCTGAGGCTGCAGCGGGCGCTGCGCGCGGCGCCGGACGGGACCGAGGTCCGGCTCTTGGCCGACGATCCGATGGCGCGGATCGACGTGCCGCATTTCGTCCGGCAGAACGGCCATGCGCTGGTCTCGACGCTGGCCGAGGGCGCGAGCTTCGCCTTCGTGGTCAGGAAGGCGGCGGGAGATCGCGGCGCTTGACCAAAATCTCGATCTCGGTCGCCAGCGCGCCGCCGTAGAACATCGCGTTCACGTTCCACGACAGCCAGATCAGCATCACCACCACGGCGGCGATCGAGCCGTAGGTCGCGCCGAAATTGGCGAACTGTTCGACATAGAGCGCGCTGGCCCAGGAGGCGAGCAGCGACAGCGCCGCCGCCGCCGCGCCGCCGAGCAGCGAGGCGCGCCAGGCCACTGGTCGGCTGGACATGGCGTAGCGATAAACCAGGGTCAGGCCGAGCGTCAGGCCGACCGAGGCCCAGGTCCATTCGCTGGCCCACCAGGCGCTGTGCTTCAACGGCTCCAGATGCAGGGTCGTGGCCGCCAGCCGCACCGCCAGGAACAGGCTGGAGAGCACGCCGAGCAGCGCGAACGCCGCCAACAGCGCGGCGAGGGCCAGAAGATTGAATCCGAGGAAGCCGCGCGGCTTGGCCTCGTCATGGATGAACGAGAGCCCGGCGATCAGCGCCTTGAACCCGCGGTGGGCGGCGTAGATCCCGACCAGGAGCGCCGCCCCGCTCTGGGTCGAAACCAGTTGCATCGGCGCGCGGGCAAGGCGGCCGAGTTCGGCCTGGAACAGGGCGTGGGCGCCGGGCGGCAAGAGCTGGGCGAAGGCGTCGGCCTGCATCGTCGCCGCGGCTGGGGTCAGGAGCAGGCTGTAGACGCCGAGCAGGATGGCCAGGGCGGGAAACGTCGCCAAGAGGGCGAAGAACGAGACGCCGCCGACGTAGAGCATCACGTCGCGCCCGAACAATCGCCGAAACGCCTTCACCGCGACCTGAACCGCCGCGACGGCCCAATGGGTCGGGTGATAGTCGAATCGGCTCAGTCGGCGCCAGTCCATCGAACCCGACATAGCCGCTCGGACGCCTTTGTCGAGCAAGACAAATGCGGAATGGCGACGGCCCGCCGAACCTGAACGGCTAAAGCGCGCCCGCGCCCTTCAGGGCCGCGATCTCGCCGGCCGAAAAACCCCAGTCCGCCAGAGCCATTTCGTTGTGCTGACCGATCGCCGGCGGCGGCGATTGGATGGCGCCGGGCGTGGCCGAAAACCGGGGCGCCGGCGCCGGCTGGGGCACCCCATCGATCTCGACGAAGGTCTTGCGCGCGACATTGTGCGGATGCTTGGGCGCCTCTTCGATGGTCAGCACCGGCGCGAAACACACATCCGTCGCGCCCATGATCGCCGTCCATTCCTCGCGGGTCTTGCCGGCGAACACCTTGGCTAGCTTGGCTCGCAGGTCCGGCCAAGCGTCACGGTTCTGCTGGGCCTGGAACTCCGGCGCGGTGATCCCGGCCTTTTCCAAGAGCAGCGCGTAGAATTGCGGCTCGATCGAGCCGATCGAGACCCACTTGCCATCGCTGCATTGATAGGTGTCGTAGAAGTGGGCGCCGCCGTCGAGCATGTTGGAGCGACGCTTGTCCTTCCACGTGCCGGACGCGCTGAAGCCGTAGAACATGGCCATCAGCGAGGCGGCGCCGTCGCTCATGGCGCAGTCGATGACTTGGCCCGTGCCGGTCGCGCGGGCCTGGATCACTCCGGCCAACAGGCCGAAGGCGAGATAGAGCGCACCGCCCCCAAAATCGCCCACCAGGTTCAGCGGCGGGACTGGCTTGTCGTCGGTGCCGATGGCGTGCAGCGCGCCGGTGATGGCGATGTAGTTCATGTCGTGCCCGGCGGCCATGGCGTAGGGGCCGAACTGGCCCCAGCCCGTCATCCGGCCGTAGACCAGCTTGGGATTACGCTTCAGCGCCACTTCCGGGCCAAGGCCGAGCCGCTCCATCACCCCCGGCCGAAAGCCTTCCAGCAGGGCGTCGGCGCCGTCCATCAGCCTCAGGCAGGCTTCGACCGCCTGAGGATTTTTCAGGTCCAACGCCACCGAGCGACGCCCACGGCTGGTGATGTCGAACTTGGAGCCGCGCCCGCCGCCCTTGCGGTCGATCCGCACCACGTCGGCGCCGAGATCCGACAGCAGCATGCCGCAGAACGGGCCTGGACCGATCCCGGCGAACTCCACCACCTTCAACCCATCGAGAGGACCCTTGGACATGCGCGCTTCCCTGACCAATCTTGTTGCGACGTGATTTCGTCGACCGCGCCGCCGTTTTTGGACCGCTACCGCGTTCGCGGGCCTCTGTTATGGTGGCGCTGATCGAGTCTGCATCGCACACTAACGGCGAAGCCGCGCGTGGAAAACGGCGCCCTGGCGTCAAGTCGAAGAGGTAATCGGTGTCGCCCCACGCAAGGGTTCTGATTGTCGCCAAGGACGACAACCTGATCGGGGACCTGGCCGAGGGGCTGGACCGCCTCGGCTGGCGCACGGTCACCGCGCGCGGACCCAACGCCGCGCTGGTCGCGCTGGACGACATGGAGATCGAGGTGGTGATCGTCGATGCGACCCGCGGGGCCGAAGAGGCCTCGAGTCTAGGCCGCCGGCTGAAGGCGGCCTGCGCGCCGCGCCGGCTGGCGGTGATCGCCATGGGCCTGCCCGACCCCGACGCCGACTCATCGTTCGACCTGACCCTATCGCCGCCGCTGCACCCGGCCCAGGCGGCGATGCGGCTGGACGCCCTGGTCCGCATGACCATCGCCGAGGAGGAGTTGGAGCTTCGCGCCGAGACCTTCGCCAATCACGGCCACCGCTTCGACCTGCCGGAGGAATCGCCGGAGTCCTACCGCGTCTTGGCGATCGGAGAGCCGGCGGCCGAGTTCCTGGCCCTGTCCAACGCCCTGGCGCAATCCGGAGCGGAGGTGATCGGCGCCTTCACCGCCTACACAGCCTTCGATTATCTGCACGAACGGACGTTCGACGCAGTGGTGCTGTGGGCCGGTGAAAACCAGTCCGAGGCCATGTCGATCGCCACGGGGATGCGGCGCAACACCCGCCTGTATCACATTCCCGCCCTGCTCTATCTGCAGGCGCCGGCGACCGTCGGCCTGGCCGAGGCCTTCCACCGGGGGGTCTCGGATCTGGCGACGCTGGAGGTTCCGGCCGCCGAGACCGCGCGGCGGGTGGTCGAGCTGGCCCGCAACTATCGTCGCCAGAGCGCCATCCGCCAGGCGCTGGACAAGGTCCGTGGCTCGGGCCTGATGGACGCGGCCACCGGCTTGTTCACCCGCGATCTGTTCGCCGCCCACCTGGCGCGGCTGGTCGAGGCCTCGCGCGAGCGCAACCGGGCCCTGTCGCTGTGCGTGCTGCGGCTGGCCGAACGGCCGGAGCTGCGCGGCGCCCGCGCTGGCGGCTGGCTGGACCAGGCGATTCCCCAGATCGGCTCGATGATCGGCCGGTTGGTTCGCGCCGAGGACACCGCCGCGCGGCTCGGGCCCGAGGTCTTCGTCCTGGCCCTGCCCGCCACCAACCAGTCCGCCGCCCGCGCCGCCGGCGAGCGGATCGCCGCGGTGATCGCCTGCACCGGCTTTGAGGCCGGCGAGAAGAACCCGCCGTTCGTGGTCGAATTCGACATCGGCGTGGCCGAACTGGAGCCGGGCGAGAGCGCCGCCCGCGCCCTGGAGCGCGCCGCCGCCCTGGCCCAGCAACGGAAGGCGAGCTGAGCGCATCGTCCGTGGGCGCGGCTACCCCCCGTCCGCCGCAATCACCCACGACCGGTCGAGCGCGGCGACGCTCGGACAGCCCATCAGCACCAGGTCGCGGGTCAGCTCGTCCTTGAGGATGGCGATCACGTCCCTGACCCCCGCCTCGCCCGCCGCCGCCAGGGCGTGGACGTAGGGCCGGCCGATCATCACGCCCTTGGCGCCCAGGGCCAGCGCGATGATCACGTCGGTCCCGCGCCGCACCCCGCCGTCGAGCAGCACCTCGGCGCGGTCGCCGACCCGCGCGGCGATCGCCGGCAGGGCGTCGAGCGTGGCCTGGCAACTGTCGAGCTGGCGGCCGCCATGGTTGGAGACCACCACCCCCTGGCAGCCGATCTGGTCCACCGCCCGGGCGGCGTCCTCGGCGTCCATGATCCCCTTGACGTAGAGCGGCCCCTTCCAGTGCTCGCGCATCCAGGCCAGGTCCGTCCAGTCGAGGTCGCCCTGCATGTAGCGCGCCTGTTCGCGCACCCCCTCGACCGCGCCGGCGACCACCGAACGTCGGCCCGAGATGTAGTGGATCGGCGCGGTGCGCCTGTGCTTCAGAAGATTCCACCACCAGGCCGGATGCAGGCCGGCCTCCAGGATACTGCCGGCGGTGAATTTCGGCGGGAGGCCCATGCCCGCGCGCCGCTCGCCCTCGCGGTTGCCGAGCACGGGCACGTCGACAGTGACGAACAGGGCGGTGTAGCCGGCCGCCGCCGCCCGGCTCATCAGCTCGCCGGCCTTGTCCTTGTCGCCGAAGGGATAGAGCTGGAACCAGTGGTTCTCGTCCGTCGCCTCGGCCACCTCCTCGATGGTGTAGGACGCCGCGGTCGAGAGCACGTGCCGGGTTCCGGACGCCTCCGCCGCCCGCGCCGCGGCCACGTCGCCGGTCCAGTGCGCCAGCCCGACCATGCCGGTCGGGGCCAGGGCCACCGGCAGGGCGATCTGGGTGTCCGCCATGGTGGTCGAAAGCTCGGGCCGGCTCACCCCGGTCAGGCTGCGCATCCTCAGCCGCCAACGGCGGAACGCCGCGCGGTTGTCCCCCAGGGTGACCAGATCGTCGGCCCCGCCGCTGAGATAGGGCCAGGTCATGGCGGGAACCTTCCGCCGCGCGGCCTTTGTGTAGTCGTCGAGGTTGACCGGCGCGGCGCGGCCGAACAGGCGATAATCGAAACCGGCCATCGTCACGCCCTCCCTGGCCGCGGGCGGAGACGGCCACGTCCGCGGGGTTCTAGCCAAGCCAGTCTTCGCATCTCAGCCCCTCGACGCGAGTGAATTCGTTCAGATTACCGGTCACCACGATCAGGCCTCGGCTGCGCGCATGGCCCGCGATCAACACGTCATAGCCGCCGATCAACTGGCCCGCCCGTTCCAGGTCCGCCCGGATCTCGGCGGCATGGCCGGCCGCGTTCGGATCGAACGGCAAGACGTCGAGGCGCGCCGCGAACCGCTCGACCTCCCGCCGGTTCTGCTCGGGCCGCGCCGATTTCGCCGCGCCATGCAGCAGTTCGGTCAGCACGATCGTCGAGATGCAAAGGCCGTCCGCCTCGCGATTGAACCGCTCGCGCAGCGCCTGGGGCCGCTCCCTGAGCACCCGAACACACAGATTGGTGTCCAGCATGTAGCGCAGCATCAGAGCGGATCGCGCGCCTGCGGGGGCGGCTGATCGCGCGGCGCCAGCTCGACGCCCGGAGCCTCGAAGAAATCATCCCAGACCGCGTTCGCCGGCACGATCACCCGCCGCTTGCCGTCTCGCAGCACGCTCACCGCCTTGACCCCCTCCGGGAAGGCGACATCCTTCGGCAGCCGCACGGCCTGCGAACGGTTCGACTGGAATACGGTCGTGCGCACCATCATGATCGCTCCTGCGAGCGAGATTTTCGGAGAGTCGATGGGATATGTCAATGGGATATACAGCGCACGCGGTTCACGGATTTTAGTCGATGGGATCAATAGGTATGCTGTCGACGAATTCGTCCGAATTCGTCTAGCCGATCACCAGCCGCTACGCGGCCTGGGAACAGCGCTTACCGTCAGCTCTTGGCGCAAAGGTGAAGATCGCTGATCGACCGGTCGGCGCGAAGTCGCGCTGCAAAGCACACCATTGTCACCAAACCGTCAGTTCAGACCTTCAGTTTCAGGCGGTCCAAGTGGTCGCGCTCCAGATCGTCATAGAGGTAGCCCTTGATTGCGTCTTCGATTGCCGCCTTGACGTACTCACCAACACGGGCCAACCCGATCAAACGCGCCGTCTCGATGACTAGCTCTTCGTCCGAAAGCGCCAAGTTTTGGCGAAGTGCGATCCTCGCTGCCGCGGCCAGTTCCTGCCCGGCGATCAGTTCAGGCTTGCGGACCGGCTCCGCGGAAGCGAGATCCGCGCGGCTCCGCGGTTCGATCTCGGTGCCCGCTTCAACAGTCCAGAAACGGCCGTCAGCAGTCAGTTTCTTTTTGAGGCGCGCAAAGACCAAGCCGCGCTTCGCGGCCGCCTGGATGCGGTTGCCGGCCCGTTGGAGGCCACAGACATGGGCGAGGCGCCGCGCGACCTCCTCCTCGTGGATGGGCTGTTCGATCGTCACGATGCGCTCGGCAATGTCGGCAAGTTGGCCATCGTAAAGTTTGCTCGGATCGTCGTTGTGAACCCGCACGCGAAACGTCGCGAATTCGTACGGACGAAGGCTGCCGCAGTGCGCGGGTGTATGGTCGTCAGCATCCCCTGAGCCGGCGCCGTCAGGTGGTTCTTCGGCTAGGTCGAGTCCGCCCTGTTCGAACGGCTTGAAGTCATAAGTGTTTGCGGCGGTAGACACGGCGCGGCCGGCAAGCGCGGCCTCGATGGCCTCCTTCAGTTTCGCAACCTCGCGATCCCTTCGGTAGAACCAGTCCGTTGACCAGATGCGATGCATTTTCCAGCCGCGCCGCTCCAAGATCATCTGGCGCAGGCGATCCCGGTCGCGAGCGTATCTGGAGGAATGGTAGGCCGCGCCGTCGCACTCCACGCCGAGCACGTACTTCTGCGGATTGACGGGATCGATCACCCCGAGATCGACAAAGAAGCCCGCAGTGCCAACCTGGGGGTGGAAGTCGTAACCCAGCGCCCGGATCTCGTACGCCACGGCTTCCTCGAAATCGCTGTCGAAACTCTTACCGGTCGGGTTGGCAGTGTCGATGAAGCCGTCCTTCGCGAGCTTTAGGAATTCCTTCAGCGCGGCGACGCCGGGCTTGCCCACACCGTCGAAGGTGATGTCCTCGGCCACGATGGAGCTGAACACTTCGCAGCGCTTCCGCGCCCGCGTGATCAGGACGTTGAGGCGCCGCTCCCCGCCCTGGGCGCCGACGGGTCCGAAGCTTTGGTAGAAGCGGCCATCCCTGTCCTTGCCGTATCCGACCGATATGAAGATGACGTCGCGCTCATCACCCTGGATGTTTTCGAGGTTCTTCACGAACACCGGCTCGCGGCGCTCTTTCTCGCCGGCACCGCCTTTCTCGCTTGCACCAGCCGCCGGGCCAACTCTCACGAAGTCGTCCAGCTCGGTGTGAAGGCTGCAGAGACGGTCCAGCCGGTCCCGGATTGCGTCCCGCTGCGCCACTGAGAAAGTCCCGATCCCGAGGCTCAGCTCGGGACATTCGCGGGCGTGGCGCAGAACCGCCTGGGTGACCTCTTCGGCCTCGATCTCATTCTGACGCGTGCGCCCTCGGTCGTAGCCGCCCTCCGCGCCCTTGTGGAAGATCAGGCCCGTGGACCCATCGGTGATCCCCGCGATTGTCGAGGGCGGAAGCAGCAGTTGGTCGCGGTAGAAGCGACGGTTGGAGATCGCGATGAGGCCGGGGTGCTCGCTTCGATAGTGCCAGCGCAACATCCGTTCGGGAAAGCGTGAGCACAGGCTGAGAATACTCTCGATGTCCTTTAGGGGCGCGCGACGCGGCACGCCGTCCGGCATACCGTCATCGTCCTCCTCCTCGTCGGTGTCGTTGATCATCCGGTTGAAGAAGTTCGTCGGCGGGAGCTGCTTGTCGTCGCCCACCACCACGACCTGGTCGCAACGAGCTATAGCGCCGAGGGCATCCTCGGGCCGAATTTGGCTGGCTTCGTCGATCACTAAGATGTCGAACCTGATCAGGCCTGGGGGCAGATACTGCGCGACCGACAGCGGGCTCATCATGAAGACGGGCTTGAACGCCTGCACCGCATTGCCCGCCAGCTCCATCAGCTTTCGCACGGGCTTCAGATTGCGAGACTTGCGCGTTTCGTCATCGAGGATGCCGACCGGGCCGGCTGAACCGGCAGGTCGTCCATCCACGTGAGCGCGGCCCACCTCGTCGGCGGCCATCCTGATGCGGTCGAGATCGGCCTTGCGGAACCGGTCCACCAGCTTGTGCAACTCATCGCCGTCCGCCCGGGGAATTTCTGGATGGCGCTCGCGAACGCGCGCCCACATCGCCTCGTAGACAGCGAGCAGGAGGACGTCGGCCACCTCGGTGCCGGATACTCTGCCATCGAAAACCTGCGCCGCGAGCTGACCGGCGCCCAGGCCGCGGAGCCAAGATAGGTCATCGCGTATCGGCGGCCATTGAACGATCTTGCCAAACCCGTCGAGCCAGCGCGCTGTGATCGCTTCCAAATCCTGGAGTTTGAGTTGACTGCGCGTCTGGCCGCCAAACGCGATGGTCTCGTCGAGGTCGACCGCCTTCGTCAGCGCCGAGAGCCGCTCGTCCACCTCGGTGAGGGCAGCGCGCATCTCGCCACACAGTTCGGCGGCGACCTTGACGTCGATAAGTCGAGCCGGGTCTCGCAGTCGCAGGTCCGGCTCGAACCGCTTGCTAACGGAGAGCCAGACCAGGACGAGCCGCAGCAGTGCCCAATCAGTATTCTCGCCCACCCAGATCGGGCCTAGCGCCGCGCCCAAAGATGGTCCGGCCTGTTCCACTAATTCCGCGAGCCGCACGCCATCGATGAGGTCGTCCAGCGCCTTCACGCGCTCATCATGCCTTTTGGGGAGATCGCCAATCCACGCACCCCGCAACGCCGCGACCGCGTCTCGATACTCCCTTGAGAATATCCGGAAGAGCGATCGACCTTGCCCGGCGATCATACGCCGCGTGGCCGACCAGTCTGTCGCCCAGGCGTCAGGCCGGACCTTGTCGGTGAGACGCGCGCGGATCGTCAACAGTCGCTCGCCGTCGTCAGCCAGCGTCCCTAGCGGCTCGGCTATCCGCAAGAGCGTGTCGCCGCCCAGGAGGGCGTCGGCCGCCTTCGGGCGGCCCGCGATGTGGGCCAGAGCGTCCGCCCAAACGATCAAGCCATGGGCATTGTCCTCGGACGTCGCTGCGAGCGCGGTGCGGGCTCGGCCGACCACTTGCCCGAGGTGTTCGACGGCGCTGGCAAGGGTGGTGACAAGCGGCCGAAGTCGTTCTTGTTCGAGGAAATCTGGTGCCGGACATCCGACCCCGCGCCAGGGATGGGCGCACGGCACCCCGGCATCAGCAAGACGCTCGCCGAACTGCATCGCGCGGCGGTTCTCGGCCTCGAGCCGCTCCCTCGGCCAGTCCGCCGATGCAGGCAGAGTAAAGGTTGGTGCCGGCGCCCCACGCGACTTCACCAGGCTCATGCGGCCGATCAGTTCAAACGGGGTGAACCCTTCGCTTTCGCGCGCGTGCATCCTGTCGGAGAATTCCCGGAGACCGACCTGGGTTTCTTCGAGGTCGCGCATCGACCCGCTCGGCCAGGCCGGCCGGGAAGGAGCTGCCCGCGCCTGCCTGATCTGCTCGATCACCTGGGACTTCGAGGACTTGCGGCTGTGCAGCTCGAGGCACATGGCCGACAGCTTTCGGTCCACCAGCCGCTGGTGGACGACCTCCAGCGCGGCCATCTTCTCCGCGACGAAGAGGACGCTTTTCCCGCGCTTCACGGCGCCGGCGATGATGTTGGTGATCGTCTGGGACTTGCCGGTTCCAGGTGGCCCCTGGATGACCAAGTTCTTGCCAGCCATCGCCTCCTGGATGGCAATGGCCTGAGAGCTGTCGGCGTCGGTGATGTGGATGAGTTCGGAAGGCTTGAAGACCTCGTCGATCCGCTCGTCGGGACCGACTAGCGGATCATCGGCGGGTTCTTCGTCATCGCGCAGCAGGATGCGCTTGAGCAAGTCATTCTCGGACAGGACCGAGGCGTCGGGCCAGTTCTCCGGATTAAGGTCTCGCCACATCAGGAACTTGGAGAAAGAGAAGAAGCCGAGGACGATCTCGTTCGGTCGCACTGCCCAACCTGGCCGGTTTCCAATGGCGGCCTCGACATCGGCGAAGTATGCGGAAGGCTGCAAGTCGTCGCCTTCGGGCAGGTCCGGCAGCTCGATGCCGAACTGCTCGTCCAGCCAGGCCTGTAGGCTCACGTTGGTGTAAAGATCTTCCTGCCGTGCGCGGAGTTTGAACCGGTCTCGGGCACCCCCCTCGCGCACCAGCTCGACCGGCTGCAACACGAGTGGCGCGAACCGGGCGATCTCCGACTGTTTGGCTTCTCGCCACTCCAGGAATCCCAGCGCCAGGAAGAGCACGCTGACCCCCTGCTCCTCCTCGATGGTCTTGCCCTCGTAGAGCAGGCTGGTAAGGCGCTTCTGCAGAGCGTCCGGCGTCAGCCGCGCGGCGGGCAACTGGTCCTCCCGCCCGCCTAAACCCCCAATCTCGCGCGCAGTTCCGGAGACCAACTCCGGCAGCTCATCTGGAGGATCGCCGTCCTCGGCCTCGGCGTTCCCGCGAGGCCGAACCGTGGCAGCGAACGTGGCGGCCCGGCCGGCCCGCAACAGCTTGAAAACATCGTCGGATCGCCGGTCTAGCACCCGGACCTGGCGCGCGCGCTCCGACGCCACGTTGGTGCTGATCAACTTATTGGTCAGCGAACGGTCGAGGAGGCGGTTCCGGGCCGCCTGCAGGGCCTTCCCCAGCGATGCGAAGGTCGCTGATAGTGCATCGGGTTCGGCTTGGGCCTCAGGCTCCGACCCAGGTTGCCCCCCTGGTTGGTCCAAGGAGGCGTCTTGCGGCCCAATTTCGTCGACGTCCGACGGCACCATGAACCTCGCTCAACGGATCGTGGCCGACTATGCGAGGACGAAATCCAGGATTGCAAGCTAAGTGGTTCGACGAAAACCAGGGACGCACACCACTTCAAGCCCCTCTCCTCTCCTCTCCTCTCCTCTCCTCTCCGCCTCGCCCTCCCTCGCCACTCGCCGCGGGTCGCCCCAGCTTGGACCACGCGCGCGGAGCGGCGTCACATCATAGCGGGATCGGGCGTGGCGGCGCCGCGATTCCAGCGGATTCGGCTCACGGCTAAACCCCTGCCAGCGCGATGCCCGCCAGTTCGGTCAATATCGTCTCCGCCCCGTTCAGCCGCGCCTCGGGGGTGTCCCATTCGCCCCTGACCACCACCCGGTTGTCCGGGCGCACGCGCCAGACGGCGGCCTTGCGCTGGACCAGCTGAATCAGGCCGGCCGGGTTGGCGAAACGGTCCTCGCGGAAGCTGACCACGGCGCCCTTCGGACCGACGTCGATCTTGGCGACATTGGCCTGGCGGCAAAGGCCCTTGATCGCCACCACCTTCAAAAGCTGGCCGACTTCCGGCGGCAGGGGGCCGAATCGGTCGATCAGCTCGGCGGCCAGGGCCTCGCGGTCCTCGGGCCGTTCGGCGTCGGACAGGCGGCGATACAGCGCCAGCCGCACGTTCAGGTCCGGCACGTAGTCTTCCGGCAGCAGCACCGCCGCGCCGGTGTTGATCTGCGGCGACCAGCCCCGCGCGGTCTCGGCGGCCTGATCGCCCCGCTCGCGCAGCTCGGCGACCGCCTCCTCCAGCATCTGCTGATAGAGCTCGACCCCGATCTCGCGGATGTGGCCGGACTGTTCCTCGCCCAGCAGGTTTCCCCCGCCGCGGATGTCGAGGTCGTGGCTGGCCAGCTGGAAGCCCGCGCCCAGGCTGTCCAGCGACTGCATCACCTTCAGCCGCTTCTCCGCCGCCGGCGTCAGCGGCTTCTCGGACGGGGTGGTCAGATAGGCGTAGGCCCGCGCCTTGGCTCGGCCGACCCGCCCGCGAAGCTGGTAGAGCTGGGCCAGGCCGAACATGTCGGCGCGGTGGATGATCAGGGTGTTGGCGGTGGGGATGTCGAGGCCCGACTCGACGATACTGGTCGAGAGCAGCACGTCGTACTGGCCGTCGTAGAAGGCGCTCATCACGTCTTCCAGCTGGGTCGGCGCCATCTGGCCGTGGCCGACGACGAACTTCACCTCCGGCACCTGTTCGCGCAGGAACCGTTCCAGCCCGGGCAGGTCCTTGACCCGAGGGGCGACGAAATAGGCCTGGCCGCCGCGGTACTTCTCGCGCAGCAGCGCCTCGCGCAGCACCACGGGGTCGTGCGGGGTGATGTAGGTGCGCACCGAAAGCCGATCGACCGGCGGGGTGGCGATGATCGACATCTCGCGGATGCCCGACAGCGCCATCTGCAGGGTGCGGGGGATGGGCGTGGCCGAGAGGGTCAGCACATGCACCTCGGCGCGCAGGGCCTTCAGCGCCTCCTTGTGCTTGACCCCGAAGTGCTGCTCCTCGTCGACGATGACCAGGCCCAGGTCCCTGAATTCGACCTGTTTGGACAACACCGCGTGGGTGCCGACCACGATCTCGATCTCGCCGGACTTCAGCCCCTCGCGGGTCTGGGCGGCCTCGGCGGCGGGGACCAGGCGCGAGAGCCGGCCGATGCGCACCGGCCAACCCTGGAAGCGGTCGTTGAAGGTCTTGAAATGCTGGCGGGCCAACAGCGTCGTCGGGCAGACGATGGCGACCTGGCGCCCGCTCATCGCTACCACGAAGGCCGCCCGCAGCGCCACCTCGGTCTTGCCGAAGCCGACGTCGCCGCAGATCAGCCGGTCCATCGGGTGGCCGGAGGCGAGATCGGTCAGCACGTCGGCGATGCTGGAGAGCTGGTCGTCGGTCTCCTCGTAGGGGAAGCGGGCGCAGAACTCGTCGAACAGGCCGGCCGGCGGGTCGATCTCGCCGGTGGTCTTCAGAAGGCGTGCGGCGGCGATGGCGATCAACCCCTCGGCCATCTCCCGCAGCCGCGCCTTCGCCCGCGCCTTGCGCGCCTGCCAGGCCGCCCCGCCCAGCCGGTCGAGCTGGACGCCCTCGCTCTCCGAGCCGTAGCGGGTCAGAAGGTCGATGTTCTCGACCGGCAGATAGAGTTTGGCCTCGCCCGCGTAATCCAGCTCCAGGCAGTCGTGCGGCGCGTCCTGCACCTCGAGGGTCTTCAGGCCGGCGTAGCGGCCGATGCCGTGGTCGATGTGCACCACCAGGTCGCCCGGGGTCAGCGACGAGGCCTCGGCCAGGAAGTTCTGCGCGCGGCGCCGGCGCCTGGGCCGGGCCAGCCGGTCGCCGAGGATGTCGGTCTCGGAGATCACCGCCAGGGCGTCGGTCTCGAACCCGGTCTCCAGCGGCAGCACCGCGCGTTGAGGCCGCTTGGGATCGGCCGCCTTGGCCGCCTGCCAGTAGGGGGCGACGGCGATGTCCTTCAGCCCGTGGTCGGCCAGCATCGCGCCCAGCCGCTCGGACGAGCCCTCCGACCAGGAGGCGAACAGCACCCGCTTGCCGGCGGCGGCCAGCTTGCGGGCGTGGTCGGCGGTCGCCTCGAACAGGTTGACGCTGTCCTGCGCCCGCTCGGCGGCGAAGTCCCGACCGCTCCGCGCGCCGAGATCGACCACCCCCTCGCCCGCCTCGCGCTGGAACGGGGTGAAGCGACGCACCGGCCGCTCGGCCAGCCGCTGGCTCCATTCCTCGGGGCCGAGATAGAGGCTTTGCGGGCCCAGCGGATGATAGCTGGCGTGACTGTGGTCGGCGTCGTGCCGGGCGGCGAAGGCGTCGGCGATCATCGCCCAGCGCTCGTCCCGCGCCTCGGCCGCCAGATGGTCGATCGCAAAGAGCGTCGTGTCCGGCAGATAGTCGAACAAGGTCTCGAGTTTCTCGTAGATCAGCGGCAGGAAGTGCTCCAGCCCGCCGCGCCGCGCGCCCTCGCTGACCGCGGCGTACATCGGATCGTCCCCGGACGGGCCGAAGGCGGCGACATAGCCGCGCCGGAAGCGGGCGATCGCCTCGGCGTCGAGCAGCACCTCGGAGACCGGCAAGAGGTCGATCTGTTTGAGCTGTTTGGTCGAGCGCTGGGTCTCCGGGTCGAAGGCGCGGATCGATTCCAGCGTGTCGCCGAACAGGTCGAGCCGCACCGGCTCGTCCGCCGCCGGCGGGAAGACGTCGATCACCCCGCCGCGGATGGCGAATTCGCCGCGCTCGGAGACCGTCGAGGCGCGGGCGTAGCCGTTGACCGCGAAATAGCGCTCCAGCTCGCCGACATCGAGGTCCTGGCCGGCGCGGGCCAGATAGCTGGCGCGGTCCAGCGCCTCGCGCGGCGGCAAGCGCTGCATCAGCGCCGGGGCCTGAGTGACCAGCAGCCTGGGCGCCTTGTCCGGCTGGCCGCGCCGCAGCCGCGCCAGGGTGGCCATCCGCTGGGCCGCCACCGCCGGCGAGGGTCCCAGCCGGTCGTAGGGCAGGCAATCCCAGGACGGCAGTCGCAGCACCTCCATCTCCGGCGCGAAAAAGCGCAGGGCGTCGATGAAGGCCGAGGCCCGGCCGGCGTCGCGGGCGACGAACACCGAAAGCCCGCCCCGCGCGCGGGCGATGTCGGCCATGGCCAGGGCGTCGAACCCCTCCGGCGCGCCGGTCAGTTCGAGCTGTCCGCCACCCTGGGCGATGCGTTTGAAATCGGGGGCCTGGGCCAAGACGGCTCTCTAGGCGCCGCGCGCGGGACCGGCGGCGGGCTGGAAGGCGCGGATCATCGCCAGCACCTCGCCCTCGAAGGCGGCGGGCGCCGGCGCGCCCTTGATCCAGTCGAACAGATCCTGGTCCGGCTGGTCGAGCAGCGCCTCGAAGACGTCGAGCTGGGGGGCCGACAAGGCCCGCAGATGCGCGTCGGCGAACGGGCCCAGGATCAGGTCCGTCTCGCGGATGCCGCGGCGCCAGGCGCGGTAGCTCAGCATTTTCAGGCGGGCGTCGGACATGAAACCGTTGGATTCGGGAACCCGCGAATAGCGGGACCGCGCATATAGAACGCCCGCGCGCATCCCGCCACCCGCGCGAGAGCCTTTTAGTTTCAAGCATAATCGCTTGAAGCGTTGAAAAGGCTCTCTCTTCTTGACGCTAGAGCGCGATGGTCGCCGAAACCGGCGTCCACTTTCGACTATCGCGCTCTATGCTGGCCCGATGCGTCCGGAGATTCTGTTTCCCCTGTTCGCGCCCGCCACCTCACTGAAGGGCGTGGGACCGAAGATCGCCCCGCTGGTCGAGAAGCTGGCGGGGCCGCACGTGCGCGACGTCCTGTTCCTGTCGCCGCAGGCCCTGGTGCATCGCCACAGAGCCGCCATCGCGAACGCCGTCGAGGGCGAGGTCCAGACCTTCGTGGTCGAGATCGACGCCCACATGCCCGGACGCGGCGCCCAGCCCTATCGCATTCGCGTCTTCGACGGGTCGGGATTTCTTACCTTGACCTGGTTCAAGGTCCAGGGACCGCATCTTTCACGCCAGCATCCGGTCGGGGCCAAGCGGGCGGTCAGCGGCAAGGTGGAACGCTACGGCGGCGAATTGCAGATCGCCCATCCGGACTATCTGCTGCCGGCCGAGCGCATCGGCGAGATCCCCGACCACGAGGCGATCTATCCGACCACGGCGGGTCTGTCGTCCCGCACCGTGCGCCGGCTGGCGCTGGAGGCGCTCGCGCGCGCGCCTGATCTGCCAGAATGGCAGGATCCCGCCTGGCTGGCCCGCGAAGGCTATCCGAGTTGGCGCCAGGCGCTGGCGGCGCTGCACGCGCCGCACAGCGAGGCCGACCTCTCGCCGGCGGCGGCCCCGCGCCGACGACTGGCCTACGACGAGCTGTTCGCCCACCAACTGGCGATGGCCCAGCGCAAGGCTCACCGCAAGGCCCAGCCCGCGCCGGCGATCCCCGCCAGCCCTCTGGCCAACGAGATCGAGGCCGCCCTGCCCTTCCGCCTGACGGGCGCCCAGGTTCGCGCCATGGCCGAAATTCGCGCCGACCTCGCCAGCGGCGAGCGGATGAGCCGGCTGTTGCAGGGCGACGTGGGCGCCGGCAAGACCGTGGTCGCCATGCTGGCCATGGCCGACGCCGCGGCGGCCGGCCTGCAGTCGGCGCTGATGGCCCCGACCGAGATCCTGGCCCGCCAGCACTGTGAGACCCTCACCCCGCCGCTGGCCGCGCGGGGCATCCAGACCGTGCTGCTGACCGGGCGCGACAAGGGCGCGTTGCGGACCGAAAAGCTGCGGGCCCTGGCGAGCGGCGCCGCCGCCGTCGCGGTCGGCACCCACGCCCTGTTCCAGGACGACGTGATTTTCCGCGCCCTGGCGCTGGGGGTGGTCGACGAGCAGCACCGCTTCGGCGTCTCCGAGCGCAAGCGGTTCCAGGACAAGGGCGCGGCCGCGCACCTGTTGGCGATGTCCGCCACGCCGATTCCGCGCACCCTGGAGCTGACCGTCTACGGCGACCTCGACGTCTCGCGGATTGATGAAAAACCGCCCGGCCGCACCCCGGTCGCCACCCGCGCGGTGCCGATGCCGCGCGCCGGCGAGGTGGTCGAGCGGCTGCGCCGGGCGATCGGCGCCGGCGCCCAGGCGTTCTGGATCTGCCCGCTGGTCGCCGAGTCCGAACTTAGCGACCTGGCCGCCGCCGAACTGCGCGCGGCGGCGCTGCGCAAGACGCTGGGCCCGTCGGTCGGCCTGATCCACGGCAAGCTCCCCGCCGGCGACAAGGACGCGGTGATGACCGAATTCGCCGAGGGCCGGCTCAGCGTGCTGGTGGCCACGACCGTGGTCGAGGTCGGGGTCGATGTGCCCAACGCCTCGATCATGGTGATCGAGCAGGCCGAGCGGTTCGGCTTGGCGCAACTGCACCAGCTCCGTGGCCGGGTCGGGCGCGGCGGGCGCGAGAGCAGCTGCGTTCTGCTCTACGACCCGCCCCTGTCGCAGATCGCCCAGGCGCGGTTGGATATCTTGCGGCGCACCGACGACGGCTTCCTGATCGCCGAGAAGGACCTCGAACTGCGCGGCGGCGGCGATCCGCTCGGCCTGCGCCAGAGCGGCTTTCCCGCCTACAGGCTGGCCGATCCGGTCGCCCATCGCGCCCTGATCGCGGCGGCGGCGGACGACGCGCGCCTAGTCCTGGCCCGAGATCCCGAACTGAACAGCGCCAGGGGCAAGGCGATCGGCGTGCTGCAGGCGCTGTTCGACTGGCGCGCCGGCGGGCCGCTCGGCGAGGTCGGCTGAGGCCTATTTGGCCGCCGCTAGCAGCGCCGCCACCCGGCCTTGGGCGTCGGCTTCGATGTCGGCGTAGAACAGGTTGTAGCCGGGCTCCTTCAGCCGCTCGATGAAGCTCCCGGAGTCCTTCAGCGACGGCGAGGGCGGGCGCGAGACGCGCAGAATGCCGTCCTTGCACCTGGCCGAGACCTGCCGGGTCAGGAACGCCGGGCGGGTGCCCCAATCGACGTCCAGGGCGTTGGCCGCGCCCAGATTCAGCCGCGCCGGCGCTGGCGCATCGCTCTGGCGGCCGAGCAGCGGATTGACGCACAGGATGGCGCGGCCGCGCACGTCTTCGAGCTTGCCGCGGGCGTCCCAGACCAGGGAGCGCTCGAAGGTGCGGCGGATGTCGGCCTCGTCCCAGGCCCACGACTGGGTCCAGCCGACCACGCAGCGCGATTGGCCGCGCCGCTGGCAGGCCGGCAAGGGGCTCGCGGCGGCGTAGTCGGAGGCCAGGGCCACGGCGTCGATCAGATAGACCGCCGCCAGCCGGTCCAACAGCCCGGGCCGGGCGGCGACTTCCTCGCGGACCAGCCGGTCGGCCAGGCTCGCCCCCTGCTCCACGCCCGCCAGCACTAGGGGTCGGCCGCCATTGTCGTGGTCGAGGTAGTAGTCGAACGCGCGGCGCACGTCGCCATAGGCGAACTGGCGGGCCTCCTTGGCGTCGTCGCGCCGGGTGAGCTGGGCGAACAGGCTGGCCTGACGATAGCGCGGGGCGAACAGCCGCCCGACCCGCACGAAGGGGCCGGCGTAGTTAGGCAACAGCGTGCGGATCAGGAACCGGTTGGCGCGCGGATCGTCGATCGGCCCGTTCCAGTCCCGCCCGCCGTCGAAGCTGGTTGGGTGAATGAAGAAGACATCGGCGGGCGGATCGGCCTTCGACCAGCGCTCCGGCGCGGCGGGTTCGAGCGCCCAGGCCGACGACTGGCCATAGTCGGGCGCCCTGGGCGGGACGTAGGTCTGGAACGGCGTCTTGGGATCCGGCCAGGAGCGCAGGATGTCGCCGCGGAAGACGAAGGCGGCGATCAGCAGCAGGGCCAGGAGCGCAAGGCCGCCGATCCATAATCCGTCCACGAACCTCAACCCGCGCTGCGCCATGATCCCGCGACTCACATCCCGGCGGCGCGCCGCTTGGCCAGGGCGTCGTAGTCGAGCAGCTCGGCCACCAGCGCCTCGAACTGGCTCAGCGGCACCATGTTCGGCCCGTCCGACGGCGCGTTGTCCGGATCCGGGTGGGTCTCCAGGAACACCGCCGCCACGCCGACCGCCACCGCCGCCCGCGCCAGCACCGGGACGAACTCGCGCTCGCCGCCGGAGCTTTCACCCCGTCCGCCCGGCTGCTGCACCGAATGGGTGGCGTCGAACACGATCGGACAACCAATCCGGCGCATGATCGGCAGGGCGCGCATGTCGCTGATCAGGGTGTTGTAGCCGAACGAGACCCCCCGCTCGGTGGCCAGCACGTCGGCGTTGCCGCTCGACAGCACCTTGGCCACCACATTCTTCATGTCCCAGGGGGCGAGGAACTGGCCCTTCTTGACGTTGACCACCCGGCCCGTGGCCCCGGCGGCGACCAGCAGGTCGGTCTGGCGGCAGAGGAAGGCGGGAATCTGCAGGACGTCGACCGCCCGGGCCGCCTCGGCGCACTGGCCGGCCTCGTGTACGTCGGTCAGCACCGGCAGGCCGATCGTCTCGCGGATATCGGCGAAGATCGGCAGGGCTTCGCTCAGGCCGATGCCCCGCGCGGTATTGACCGAGCTACGGTTGGCCTTGTCGAACGAGGTCTTGTAGATCAGCCCGATTCCGAGACGCGCCGCGATCTCTTTCAGGGCCTGGGCGGTCTCGAGCGCCTGCTGGCGACTCTCCAGCTGGCACGGCCCGGCGATCACGCTCAGCCGTTCGGCGTTGCCGATCCGCACCGCGCGTCCATTGGGAGGTGTCACCGTCACGACGGCGCTAGGTCGGGTCACGTGGCTTGTCCGCGAATACGATGTTGGGCCGTAGAAGTGGCGTGGACAGGCTCGCGGCGCAAGCGCGGACGGCGCTCTCGCCGCCCTGCCCCAACGTCAATGCCTCTTGACGGACGCCCCAATGCTCCGCTTGAGTTCAGTCACGCCATTCACCACGTTTATGATGTGGCGATAACACGACCGGCGAAAGACCGGTCGGAACGGGATGGAGGCGGCTATGAGCGATCTGGCCCACCCCTCGGCGAGCGAACTGCTCGCGCTGCCCGACATCCGCCGCGCCCCGGCGCCGTTCCGTGCGGCCTTGCGTCTCTTCGCGCGCAACTGGCTTTGGGGCTCGATGACCTTCGTCCTGCCGTCGGGCCGCGAGATACCGATCCAGGGCCGCGAACCCGGGCCGGCCGCCCGGGTGGTCATCCATGATTTCCGCTTCATGCGCCGGGTGATGGCGGCGGGCGACATCGGCTTCGCCGAGGGGCTGATGGCGGGCGAGTGGGAGACGCCGGACCTGACCGCGGTGCTGGTCTCGGCCAGCCTCAACTTCGATCGTCTCGCCCGACTGTTCACCGGCAACCCGCTGGTGCGGCTGGTCAATTTCGTCAGCCACCTGCGGCGAGGCAACAGCCGCGACGGCGCCAAGCGGAACATCCACGCCCACTACGACCTGGGCAACGCCTTCTACGGCCGTTGGCTCGATCCGACGATGACCTACTCCTCCGCCCGGTTCGAGCATCCCGGCCAGTCCCTGCCCGACGCCCAGCGCAACAAATACGCCACCCTCGCCCGCTCGATCGGCCTTCAGTCCTCGCACAGCGTATTGGAGATCGGCTGCGGCTGGGGCGGCTTCGCCGAATTCGCCGCACGCGAGATCGGCGCCAAGGTCACCGGCGTGACCATCTCGCGCGAGCAATACGACTTCGCCCGCGAGCGGCTGTTCAAACAGGGCTTGGCCGACAAAGCCGACATCCGGCTGATCGACTATCGCGACGTCGAGGGCGCCTTCGATCGGGTGGCCTCGATCGAGATGCTCGAGGCGGTGGGCGAGCGCTACTGGCCGGTCTATTTCCAGAAAATTCGCGACGTGCTCTCGCCCGGCGGCCGGGCGGGCCTGCAGATCATCACCATTCGCGACGAGCTGTTCAAAGGCTACCGCGTCCGCGCGGACTTCATCCAGAAGTACATCTTTCCCGGCGGCATGCTGATCAGCGAACGGCGGCTGCGCGAGGAGACCGATCGGGCCGGCCTGAGCTGGAGCGACATCACCCGCTTCGGCCAGGACTACGCCCAGACGCTCAGCCAATGGACGCGGCGTTTCCAGGCGACGTGGTCCGAGATCAAGCCCCTGGGCTTCGACGAGCGGTTCCGGCGGCTGTGGCTGTTCTATCTCAGCTACTGCGAGGCCGGTTTCGCGACCGGCCGCACCAACGTGGTTCAGGTGAGCCTGGCGAGGGCCTGAACCCGCGCGGCTTGCCCGCGCCCATGGTTTTCCCCTAGCCTCGCGCGGCGTTTCGGGTGAGTAAGCCGCCCATGCAGGTCTGTCCCAGCGTTGTCGAGACCATCGGCGATACGCCGCTGATCCGCCTGAGGCGGGCGAGCGCGGCCACCGGCTGCGAAATCTGGGGCAAGGCCGAGTTCATGAACCCCGGCCAGTCGGTCAAGGATCGCGCGGCCCTGTTCATCATCCGCGACGCCGAACAGCGCGGCCTCTTGCGCCCCGGCGGCCTGATCGTGGAGGGCACCGCGGGTAACACCGGCATCGGCCTGGCCGTGGTCGCCTCGGCGCTCGGCTACCGCGCCGAGATCGTCATCCCCCGCACCCAGAGCCAGGAGAAGAAGGACGCGATCAGGCTTCTGGGCGCCAGGCTGGTCGAGGTCGACGCCGTGCCCTACTCCAATCCGGACAACTACGTCCGCTATTCCGGCCGCCTGGCGGAAGAGCGGGCGCGCACCGAGCCTGGCGGGGCGATCTGGGCCAACCAATTCGACAATGTGGCCAACCGCGAGGCCCATCGCCTGACCACCGCGCCGGAGATCTGGGCCCAGACCGAGGGCAAGGTCGACGGCTTCGTCAGCGCGGTCGGCACCGGCGGCACCTTGGCGGGCGTGGCCATGGGCCTGCGCGAGAAGAACCCCGAGGTGGCCATCGCGCTGGCCGACCCGCCGGGCGCGGCGCTATACAACTGGTACGCCAAGGGAGAGCTGAAGGCCGAAGGAAGCTCGATCACCGAGGGGATCGGCCAGGGCCGGATCACCGCCAATCTGGAAGGGCTCGCCGTGGACCACGCCTACCTGATCCCCGACGCCGAGGCGGTGCGGCAGGTGTTCGACCTGACCGAGTTCGAGGGGCTTTGCCTGGGCGGCTCGTCCGGGGTCAACGTCGCCGGCGCGATCCGGCTGGCGCGCGAACTGGGCCCCGGCAAGACCATCGTCACCATCCTCTGCGACCACGGCTCGCGCTACCAGAGCAAGCTGTTCAATCCCGCCTTCCTGGCCGAGCGGGGCCTGCCGGTCCCGGCCTGGCTGTGAGCGCCCCGGACCGCGACCCGATGGTCTCGACCGACTGGCTGGCCAGCCGGCTCGACGCACCCGACCTGGTGGTGATCGACGCGACCTGGCTCATGCTCGGCTCGCCGCGCGACGCGCGCGCCGAGTACGCCGACCGCCACATCCCCGGCGCGGAGTATTTCGACATCGACGAGGTGTCGGATCATGCCAGCGACCTGCCGCACATGCTGCCCGATCCGGCGGATTTCGCGGTTCGCGTCCGACGCATGGGGATCGAACCCGACACGCGGGTCGTGGTCTATGACGCCGAGGGCCTGTTCTCCGCCCCTCGGGTCTGGTGGATGTTCCGCGTCATGGGCCACGAGAACGTCGCGGTGCTGGACGGGGGCCTGGCCAAATGGATCGCCGAGGCCCGGCCGCTCGAGGCCGGCTGGATCCAGAAGCCGCACGGCGAGTTCAAGGCCCATCCGGATTCCGGCCTGGTCCGCGACCTGGCCCAGGTGCGCGCGGCGCTGGAGACCGGGAGCGAACAGGTGGTCGACGCCCGCGCCGCCGACCGCTTCACCGGCCGCGCGCCCGAGCCGCGCGTCGGCCTGCGCGGCGGCCACATGCCCGGCGCGCGCAACCTGCCCTGGTCGGCGGTGGTGACCGCCGAGGGAACGCTGGCGCCCAAGGGCGAACTGGAGCGGGCGTTCGCCGCCGCCGGCGTCGACCTCGACCGGCCGATCATCACCACCTGCGGCTCGGGCGTGTCCGCCGCCATTCTCAACCTGGCCCTGGCGCGGCTGGGCCGCTGGCGAAGCGCGGTCTACGACGGCTCGTGGAGCGAATGGGGCGCGCGCGCCGACACGCCCGTGGCGACCGGTGAGGCCGTGAATGGCTGACGAGGTATCGAGCGCCGGCCCCTCGACCCGACTGATCCACGCCGTCGGCGCCAAGGCGTTGACCGCCAGAACCGTGGGCCCGCCGATCCAGCATGGCTCGACCGTGCTGCTGCCCAACGCGGAGGCGCTCTACGACCACTCCATGCCGACCTATGGCCGCGCGGGCCTGGCCACCCACGAGACCCTGCGCGCGGCCCTGGCCGAGTTGGAGGGCGCGGCCGACTGCCAACTCTATCCCTCCGGCGTCGCGGCCCTGACCGGCGCGCTTTTGGCCCTGCTGCGGGCCGGCGACGAGATCCTG
This sequence comes from uncultured Alphaproteobacteria bacterium, assembly GCA_963706385.1. Taxonomy (GTDB): domain Bacteria; phylum Pseudomonadota; class Alphaproteobacteria; order Caulobacterales; family Caulobacteraceae; genus Poindextera. The sequence continues at coordinate 602,285 of OY970153.1, forward strand.
GTGGTCGACAGCGTCTACGCCCCGACCCGGCGGTTCTGTGACAAGGTGCTGGCGCGCTATGGCGTCAAGGTCGGCTATTACCCGCCGCGGATCGCGCCCGAGGCGCTGCTGGCGCTGGGCGGCAAGGCGCTCAAGCTGATCGTGCTGGAATCGCCGGGCTCGCTGACCTTCGAGCTGCAGGACACAGCGGCGATCGCCGCCCTGGCCCGCCAGCGGGGCGTCTTGACCCTGATCGACAACACCTGGGCCGCGGGCCTGCTGTTCAAGCCCCTGGCGCACGGGGTCGACGTCAGCGTCCAGGCCCTGACCAAATACGTCTGCGGCCATTCCGACGTGTTCATGGGCTCGGCCTGCGCGAGCGATCCGGCGATGGTCAAGGCGCTGGACGATGGGGTGTCGCACCTGGGCTGGTCGGTTTCCGGCGCCGACGCTTATCAGGCGCTGCGGGGCCTGCGGACCCTGGCGGCGCGGATGGAGAGACACGGCCAGAGCGGGTTCAAGGTCGCCGCCTGGCTGGCGCGGCAGCCGGAGGTCAGCGAGGTGATCCATCCGGGCCTGCCCGCCTCGCCGGACCATGCGATCTGGGCGCGGGACTATGCCGGCGCCTGCGGCCTGTTCGCCTTCACCCTGACCCCCGCGCCTGAGGCTGCGGTGAACGCCCTGCTCAACCGACTGAAGCTGTTCGGACTGGGGTTTTCCTGGGGCGGGTTCGAGAGCCTGGCGATCCCCGGCGACAGCCAGCTCACCCAGCGCCGGTTCAAGCCGAAGCTTCCCGGCCCGCTGGTGCGGCTGCACATCGGCCTGGAGGAGCCGGAAGACCTGATCGCCGACCTGCGGGCGGGGCTGGACGCGTTCGCGCGGGCCGCCGCGCGGGCTTGACGCTTAATCCGCCGCGGCCCTCGGCGCTCTTCTCACCTCCACCACCCGCACGCGCGCGCCGTCCAGCACCAGGGCCAGCTCGCCATGCTTGAGCTTCAGCGCGTCCTCGCCGAACGCCTCGCGGCGCCAGCCGTGCAGCGCGGGGGTGTCGGCGTGGTCGTCGGCGGCGATCCGTTCGAGGTCGGAGACGGTGGCGATCAGCTTGGCGGCGACGCCGGCGTCCTCGGCCCGGGCCTTGAGCAGCACCTTGAGCAGTTCGACGATCGCGCCCGAGGGCGGCTGGGGCGATGTTCCACTTCGCTCGATCTTCGGCGCGTAGCCCTCGGGATCGGCCAGGCCCTGCTTGATCGCCTCGATCAGCTCGGCCCCGAAGCGCGATCCGCCGAAACCCTTGGGCAACGAACGCAGGCGGTTCAGCCCATCCAGATCGGTCGGCGTCTGGGTGGCGATCTCATCGATGGCGTCGTCCTTGAGGATACGGCCGCGCGGCTGGTCGCGCGTCTGGGCGGTGCGCTCGCGCCAGGCGGCCACCGACCGCAGCACGGACAGGTATTTGGCCGCGAACTTGCGCGGCTTCAGCCGACGCCAGGCGTTCTCGGGGTCGACGTCGTACAGCTCCGGATCGGTGAGCTGGGCCATCTCCTCGGTGACCCAGGCCAGCCGCCCCGCCTGCTCCAGCCGCGCGCGCAGTTGCGGATAGAGCGCGGCCAAGTGGGTCACGTCGGCCAGGGCGTAGTCCAGTTGCGCCTGGCTGAGCGGGCGGCGGGCCCAATCGGTAAACCGGCTGCTCTTGTCCAATTCGATGCGTAGCATCTGGCGCACCAGGGCGTCATAGGCGATCTGCTCGCCGAAGCCCGCGGCCATGCCGGCGATCTGGGTGTCGAATAGCGGCCGCGGCAGGACCCCGAGGTTGTTGAAGATTTCGACGTCCTGGCGCGCGGCGTGGAACACCTTTTGGACCTTCTCGTCGGCCAGCACCGCGAGCAGCGGGCCGAGATCCAGGCCGTCGGCCAGCGGATCGATCACCGCGGAGGCCTGCGCGCTGGCCACCTGGACCAGGCAGAGCTTGGGCCAATAGGTGGTCTCGCGCATGAATTCGGTGTCGACCGCGATGAACGGCGCCTGGGCGATCCGGGCGCCGAAGGCTTCGAGTTCGGCTGTGGTGGTGATCGGCGTCATCGGCTAGCTATAACGCGGCGCGGCGCCGGGTGGGCAAGAGTCGATCCGCCGCCGGCAAGATTCCTGTTGTTCTTCTCGCCCGGGACCAGAGCATGACCGACCGGCCAAACGGCCTGACCTACGCCCAGGCCGGCGTCGACATCGACGCGGGCGCGGCCCTGGTCGAGGCGATCAAGCCGCTGGCCCGATCGACCAGGCGGCCCGGTGCCGACGCCGCGCTGGGCGGTTTCGGCGCGTTGTTCGACCTGAAGGCGGCGGGCTACGCCGATCCGCTGATCGTGACCACCACCGACGGGGTGGGCACCAAGCTGAAGATCGCCATCGAAAGCGGCCATCACGACACGGTCGGCATCGACCTGGTGGCCATGTGCGTCAACGACCTGCTCGCCCAGGGCGCCGAGCCCCTGATGTTCCTGGATTATTACGCCACCGGCAAGCTGGACGTGGCGATCGGGGCGCGGGTGGTGGCGGGCATCGCCGAGGGCTGCCGCCAAGCCGGCGCGGCGCTGGTCGGCGGGGAGACCGCCGAGATGCCGGGGCTGTACGCCGGCGGCGACTACGACCTGGCGGGATTTTCCGTCGGCGCGGTGGAGCGGGGCGGCGTGTTGCCGCGACTGGAGCGCCAGCGGGCGGGCGACATCTTGATCGGACTGGCCTCCTCCGGGCCTCATTCCAACGGCTATTCGCTGATCCGCAAGGTGGTGGAGCGCGCAGGTCTTGGCTGGGACGCGCCGGCGCCCTTCGCGCCCGGCCAGAGCCTGGGCGCGGCGCTGATGGCCCCGACCCGGATCTACGTGAAGAGCGTCCTGCCGCTGATCAGGGCGCGGTTGATCGAAGGCTGCGCGCATATCACCGGCGGCGGATTGATCGAAAACCCGCCGCGCGCGGTCGCCGAAGGGCTGGCGCCGGCGTTCGACTGGAACGCCTGGCCCTTGCCGGCGGTGTTCGGCTGGTTGCAACAGGTGGGTGGGATTGGCGATCACGAGCTTCGCCGCACCTTCAACTGCGGGGTGGGCTTCATCCTGATCGTCAAGCCAGCCAACGCCGAGCCAACTCTGGCGGCCCTGCTCAACGCCGGCGAGGCCGCCTTCGTCTGCGGTCAATTAACCGAGGCCAAGGCCGGATCGTGACGCGCACCCGAGTCGGAATCCTGCTCTCGGGGCGCGGCTCCGACGCCATGGCGCTGATCGAGGCCGCGCGCGCCGACGGCTTCCCGGCAGAGATCGCCCTGGTGGTCTCCAACAATCCGGATGCGCCGGGCCTGGAAAAGGCCGCCGCGGCCGGGATCGCCACCCGCGCCATCGACCATCGTCCGTACCGCAAGGACCGCGCGGCGCACGAGCGGGCGATCGACGCCGCCCTGCGCGAGGCGGGCGTCACCTTCGTCGCCCTGGCCGGCTACATGCGCATCCTGACGCCGGTCTTCGTCCAGGCCTGGCGCGGGCGGATGATCAACATCCATCCCTCGCTGACGCCGCTGTTTCCGGGGCTGCACACCCACCGGCGGGCGCTCGAGGCCGGGGTCAAGCTGCACGGCGCCAGCGTGCACTGGGTGGTCGACGGGGTCGACGAGGGCCCGCTGATCGGCCAGGCCGCGGTGCCGGTGCTGCCCGGCGACGACGAGGAGTCTCTCGCCGCCCGGGTGCTGGCCGCCGAACATCGGCTCTATCCCGTGTGCCTCGCCGCGGCGATCACCGGTGTGGTGCGAGAGCCGGACGCGGACGCGGTGCTCGCCAATCCGCGGCTGGACTGACCCACCCTCAACCGCTCGTCCCCGCGAAAGCGGGGATCCAGGTTTTTTATGCAATCCGCTGATTCAAAATAAAAACGCCTGGGTCCCCGCTTTCGCGGGGATGAGCGGTGTAGGGGTAACCGCAGGCTCAAATCGGCAGATCACCCGACGATGTCGGCTTCCGAGAAGAACTGGGCGATCTCGATCGCCGCGTTCTCGACGCTGTCCGAGCCATGCACCGAATTCTCGCCCACCGATTCGGCGTAGAGCTTGCGGATGGTGCCCTCGGCCGCCTGGGCCGGATTGGTGGCGCCCATCACCTCGCGGTAGCGGGCCACCGCGTTTTGGCCCTGCAGCACCTGGACCACCACCGGGGCCGAGATCATGAAATCGACCAGCTCGCCGAAGAACGGCCGCTCCTTGTGCACCTCGTAGAAGCGTTCGGCCTGGGCGCGGGTCATGTGGATGCGGCGCTGGCCTATGATGCGCAGGCCCGCGGCCTCGATCACGGTGTTCACCTTGCCGGTGATGTTCCGGCGCGTGGCGTCCGGCTTGATGATCGAAAAGGTTCGTTCGGTCATGTCTGATCGAGGCTCGCACGAAAGCGTTGGCGGGGAGTTGGATTGCAGAGGTCGCGGGCTTATAGCCGTGCGCTTTCCTCCCGCCAAGGCGCGCCGCCGCATCAAATGCTGCAGATCAACGAACTCGTCTTCGACGCCTGGGGCCGCCGCTTCTTCGATCGCGCGAGCGTCAACCTGCCAGTCAATGGCAAGGTCGGCCTGGTGGGCCGCAACGGCGCCGGCAAGTCGACCCTGTTCAAGCTGATCCTCGGCCAGCTCACGCCCGGTTCGGGCGACATCCGCCTGCCCAAGCACGCGCGCCTTGCTTCCGTGGACCAGGAGCACCCCGCCACGCCGGTCGCCCTGCTGGACACGGTGCTGGCCGCCGACGTCGAGCGCGCCCGGCTGATGGCCGAGCTCGAGACCGCCGAGCCCGAGCACCTGGGCGAAATCTACGCCCGGCTGATCGAGATCGACGCCGACCGGGCGCCCTCCCGCGCGGCGGAAATCCTGAGCGGCCTGGGCTTTTCCAACGATGACCTGGCCCGGCCGATGGCGGAGTTCTCCGGCGGCTGGCGCATGCGCGTGGCGCTGGCCGCGGCGCTGTTCGCCCAGCCGGAAATGCTGCTGCTGGACGAGCCGACCAACTACCTGGACCTGGAAGGCGCCCTCTGGCTCGAGGCGCGCCTGCAGAAATACCCCCACTCGGCCCTGGTCATCGGCCACGACCGGGACATCCTGAACAACGCCTGCGGCTACATCCTGCACCTGCACGACGGCAAGCTGGACCTCTACACCGGCGGCTACGACGCCTTCGAGCTCCAGCGGGCAGAGAGGCTGCGGCTGGCCGAGGCGATGCGCGTCAAGGTCGAGGCCAAGCGCGCGCACATGCAGGAATTCGTCGACCGGTTCCGCGCCAAGGCGTCCAAGGCGCGCCAGGCCCAGTCGCGGCTGAAGATGCTGGCCAAGCTGCCGGCGATCTCGGAGGCGGAGATGGAGCACACAGCCCCCTTCACCCTGCCCTCGCCCGCCCGCCCGCTGGCCCCGCCGCTGGTGCGGCTGGAGAACGTCGCGGTCGGCTACGACGGGCCGCCGGTCTTGAAGCGGCTGAACCTGAGGCTCGATCTGGACGACCGCATCGGCCTTCTGGGCGTCAACGGCGCGGGTAAGTCGACCTTCGCCAAGATGCTCGCCGGCGCCCTGCCGATCGCCTCCGGCGAGATGCACCGCGACCGGCGGATCAAGGTCGGCTGGTTCCACCAGCATCAGATCGAGGCGCTGGACCCGGCCGACACCCCGCTCGACATCATCCGCACCCGTATGCGCGAGGCCAGCGAGTCCCAGCGCCGCTCGAAGCTGGCCCAGTTCGGCCTGGGCTACGACAAGGCCGAGACCACGGTGGCCAACCTCTCGGGCGGCGAACGCGCCCGGCTGCTGCTCAATCTGGTGGCGATGGACGCGCCGCACCTGCTGATCCTCGACGAGCCGACCAACCACCTGGACATCGACAGCCGCCGGGCCCTGCTGGACGCGCTGAACGACTACGAAGGCGGGGTGATCCTGATCACCCACGACCGCTCCTTGATGGAACTGGTCGCCGACCGGCTGTGGCTGGCGGCCGACGGGACGGTCAAGCCGTTCGACGGGGACATGGAGGACTACGCCAGGTTCGTGCTGGACCGCGCCCGCCTCGCCGCCCGCGGACCCTCGCAGACGGTGGAACAGCCCGCCGCGCCGCCGCCGAAACCCGCGCCCTCGCGCAATCCCGCCGGCCTCGTTGGTCCCTTGAAGCGCAAGCTGGAGGCGGCCGAGGCGGCGCTGGCGCGCGAGACCCGCGCGGCGGCGGAGCTGGACCAGGCCCTGTCCGACCCGGCCCTGTTCGCCCGCGACCCGGCCAGGGCCGCCGAACTCGGCAAACGCCGGGCGCGGACCCAGGACGCGCTGGACGCGGCGGAGAGCAAGTGGCTGTCAGCGGCGGAAGCCTACGAGGCGGCCAAGGCCAGCGTGGGTTAGGCGGACAGGCCCCCGCCTCCACCGCGCTCGTCCCGGCGGCCAACTGCCGGATCGGGTGGTGACCGGTCATTCGACTGGGCAAGCTGACCTTTTAATCAGAGTTTAGGTCGGGACGCCGTGCGGCCAACGCACCGTCTAAGTTTTCGGGGCAGATAACAAATGTGCCCCATGCGATTGTCTGACCTGAAAGGGACGTCAAAACTCGTCTACCAGTGGCGCGCTTCTCGAACTTCGCCACATCAATCCATTTGATTTGGCATCGCCTACCCCAAAACGGCGCAAAGGCAATTCCATCACTATTCCATCGCCACGTATCAAATGAATACCCTCCAAACCAAAGGCCAACGCCGCCTGGGGCAACAATTAGGAGGATGTCCGATATAATATTTACGTGATCGACCAAACCGGCCCACGTGAGATAAGAAAAGGCCGCCGCAAACATTATGCAAGCGAGAGCCGCCACTGCCGTCGCCGTTCCCCTGACAGTTTTACCCTCGTTCAAGGCCCTGATGACAAGCGGCGATCGAGCGACTATCCGATTGAGAAACGATGGAATAACCCAGACGAACACTGCCGTAAGTGGCAAAATGGCGGCGCGTTCCAGGCCATAACGCAAGAAAGTCGACGTAAAGCCCATCTGGTGTCGTCCCGAGGGCCAACCCTGCGTAACCCCCACAAGGCCGCTACGTCAGAATTTCAGGCCGTTGTCCGTCCCGTCCAGGCTACCGCACAGGCGGTGTCTGTTTTGCTAATTCAACGGCCGGTCCTGGCGCGGAGAATGTCTCCTTGGGGTCGAACCCGGCGGTGGCGATATGTCGGCTTTGGGTCGTGAGTTGACGTTTCGTCAATGGCGAAGGTGCGGAGAATTCAACCGATGGAAACCCCGCCCCCGCGTGGGTCGAACGCCCGCCTCGGCGGATGTCAGGGTCGGGTCGAACCCGGTCCCTCGTCCGCGCCCTCACACCCCCCGGCCCTAGCCGCACTTCACCGCGGTGACCAGGCCGGTGGTCTGGTCGAAGATGATGTTGGTGCGGTCGGGTCGGTAGTCCTGGGTCACCGGGCAGGTGGCGCAGGAAACGCGGCGGCGGGACGGATCGACCGGAACCGGGATCTCGGTCTTCGGCCGGCCGACCAGATAGGCCAGCGACGGCGCCTCGCAGGTGGTCGAGGCAGGGTCCGGAACGGCGGCCGGCGCCGCCGACGGGCTGACGGGTTGGCCGCGCAGCAGATCGTCGATCGGATCGCCGTCCGCGAGGATCAGCGCCAGGATCAGGGCGGCGGCGCTCGCCAGCGGCCTCATGCCTGCTTCTCCCACCCGCGCTCCATCCCCTGGCGCCAGTAGGATACCGCATGCCCGGCGGACTTGAACGATGTCCAGCGCCGGCGCGCGAGCATGGTCGCCGCCTCGTCGCGCCCGTCGAACAAGAGAATGCAGCGGGCGTAGCCGCCCAGTGCGCCCGGCTCGGCCCCGTCGATCAGGAACAGGGCCTCGGCGCCGTTCGGATTGCCCTCGCCGGCGGTCAACAGGATCGGCTGACGCGCCGCCAGCGGCTCGTCGTCCAGGCCGTGGGGCAGGAAACTGTTGTCGCGGTAGCTCCACAGCCAGCCGTCGAGATGCTCGATCCGTTCGGGGTCGGGCGTGCGCACGATGGCGCGCCAGCCGCGCGCCAGCGTCTTTTCCAACAGCTCGGGCAGCACCTGATCGAGCGTCGAACGCTCCAGATGGTAGAACCAGACCTCGCAGGCCGCGCCGGTCATGCCCGGGTTCACCCCTCGTAGTGGTCGGCCACCAGCTGGTTGAGCAGGCGTACGCCAAAGCCGGTGGCGCCCTCGGGGATGGTCGCCACGCTGGACGGCTTCTTCCAGGCGGTCGAGGCGAGGTCGATATGGGCCCAGGGCAGATCGTTGACGAAGCGCTGGATGAACAGCGCCGCGGTGATCGAGCCGGCCGGCCGGCCGCCGGTGTTCTTCACGTCCGCCGCCAGGCTCTCGATCTGTTTTTCGTAGGCGCCGGGCAGCGGGAGCCGCCAGAGGTTGTCGCCCGAGGCTTTGGAGGCGGCCAGAAGCTTGTCGGCCAGCGCGTCGTTGTTGCTGAAAAGCCCGGCGTAGTCGTTGCCGAGCGCGATGATGATCGCGCCGGTCAGCGTGGCCAGGTCGATCATGAACGCCGGTTTGAACCGGTCCTGGCAGTACCAGAGGGCGTCGGCCAGCACGAGGCGGCCTTCCGCGTCGGTGTTGATCACCTCGATGGTCTGACCGGACATGGAGGTGACGATGTCGCCCGGCCGCTGGGCGGCGCCGTCGGGCATGTTCTCCACCAGGCCCAGCACGCCGATTGCGTTGACCTTGGCCTTGCGGCCGGCCAGCACGTGCATCAGCCCGGCCACGGCGGCCGCGCCGCCCATGTCCCACTTCATGTCCTCCATGCCCTCGGGCGGTTTGAGGCTGATGCCGCCTGAGTCGAAACAGACCCCCTTGCCGACGAAGGCGAGCGGCTGGGCGTTGGGGTCGGCCGCGCCCTTCCACTGGATCACCACGAGCTGGCTGTCGCGCGCGCTGCCCTGGCCGACGCCCAGGAGCGAGCCCATGCCGAGCCTGGTCATCTCGGCCTCGCCGAGGATCTCGACGCTCAGGCCCAGGGGCTCCAACGCCTTGACCCGGCGGGCGAATTCCTCGGGATAGAGCACATTGGCCGGCTCGGAGACCAGATCGCGGGCGAAGATCACCGCGTCGGCCAAGGCGGCGAGCGGCTTGTCGGCGGCACGCGCGCCAGCGACATCGGCGGTGACGATCTGGACGGTTGCGATGGTCGGTTTCTTCTCGGGCTTTTCCTTGGTCCGGTAGCGGTCGAACCTGTAGGCGGCCAGGCGCGCGCCAAGCGCGCCTCGGGCGGCGGCCCCGGCGTCCAGGTCGTCCAGGCCGATCATCAGGGTTTTGGCGCCCGAGGTCTTCAGCGCCTGATAGGCCTCGGCGGCGGCGGTTTCGGCCGCGGCGGCGTCGAAGCCGTCCTTGGCGCCCACCCCGATCAGCAGCACCCGCGCCAGGTCCAGGCCCGCCGGCGCGACCACCTCCAGCGATCGACCCTTGGCGCCGGTGAAGGCGGTGGCGGCGATCGCCCGCGCCAACGCCCCGCCGCTCTGGGCGTCGAGCCGCGCGGCCAGGGCCGACAGGGCGACGCCTTCGAACACGAACGCCGCCGCCGCTGCGCCCGACGGCGCGGGCGCATCGGCCGCGACGAACTCGAATTTCATGAAACCACTCCCAAATGCGAACGGCCGAACCGGCCCCGCGACACGCCTTATCCGCAAGCGACGCGGTTGGCAATTCTTCCGCGCGGCGTATAGAAGATGGATCGCTTGGTCGGGCTCCGCAACGGCCGCACGGCTTCACCGCGGTTGTCCCATGCCCCTGATCGAACGCTATCTGCTGCGACAGCTTCTGGGCCCGACCATCCTGGCGATCGTCGCGCTGAGCATCGTGGCCATGCTCAGCCAGAGCCTCGGCGCGCTCGACATCATGGTAAACCAGGGTCAGAGCGCCTACGTCCTGATCAAGCTCACGCTGTTGGCGCTGCCGCAACTGCTGGTGATGGTCCTGCCTGTCGCCCTGTTCGTCGCCGCCCTGGTGGCGTTGAACCGGCTGCACACCGAACAGGAGATCGTGGTTTGTTTCGCCGGCGGCATGAGCCGGTGGCGGATCATTTCGCCGGCGATGCGGCTGGCCAGCGTCGTTACGGTGTTCGCGCTGTTTCTCAACCTTTGGATCGAGCCGCTGGCGGAACGGGCGATTCGCCACGAACTGTTCCGGGTGCGCACCGATCTGGCGGCCAGCCTGGTGCGGGTGGGCGAGTTCACCGAGCCGGCGCCCGGACTGACCGTTTACGCCCAAGGCGCCGATCCCGGGGGCGCGCTGCGCAACCTGTTCGTCATTCAGCAGAAGGCCGACGGCGGCGACACCACCTTCTTCGCGGCGCGGGGCAAGGTGTCCAAGCGCGGCGGCGCGCCGGTGCTGATCATGCGCGACGGCTCCGAACAGGCGTTCACCAAAACAGGGGTTCTGGATTTCTTGAAATTTGACGAATATGTTTTTGATTTATCGGGACTGTTGTCGACTAGAGAATTGATCCATTACAAGATTTCCGATCGATATCTGCACGAGTTGGTGTTCCCCGACCTGACCCAATCTTGGGAGCGGAAGGAGCGCGCGCCGATGCTGGCCGAAGCGAACGCCCGCGTCTCCGCGCCGCTCTACAACATCGCCTTCATGGCCATGGCCCTGGCCGCGGTGATCGGTGGGTCGTTCAGTCGTCTGGGCTATGGCCGCAGGATCGTCACGGTCGCCGCCGCCGCGGCGATAGCGCGCATCCTGGGCTTCGCCGTGCAGGCGCTGTGCGCCGGCTCGGTCTGGCTCAATGTGGTCCAATATCTGATCCCGCTGGCGGCGACCGGGTGGGCCTTCAGCGCGCTGTTCCACCAGCGGGTCAGCCGTTTCATCGCGCTTCGACCGCTGACCGGCTCGACCATCCCGATGGAGACGGGCGCATGAAGCCGCGCCTGAGTCGGATCGAGGCCTATGTGCTCGGACGGACCCTGATCGGCGTGACCGGGGCGCTGGCGGTATTCGCCACGGTGATCGCCCTGATCGATTTCGTCGAGCTGTCGCGCACCGTCGGCGGGCGGGCCGAGATCGGGTTCGACCAGGTGCTGGCGCTGACGCTGCTGAACGTCCCGAGCCTGATCCTGTTCCTGCTTCCTTTCTCCTTCCTGTTCGGCGTGCTCGGCGCCTTCGTCGGCTTGAACCGGCGCAGCGAACTGATCGCCATGCGGGCCGCCGGCGTATCGGCCTGGCGTTTCATCTTCCCCGCCGCCAGCGCCGCCGTGGTCATCGGGGTCCTGACCGTGACCGTGCTCAATCCGGCGGCTTCGCTGATGAACGCCCGGTTCGAGAGCTTGCGGGCCGAGCTGATGGGGGGTGACAGATCAGCCGCGTCGCAAACGATCTGGCTGCGGCAGGGGGATTCACACAATCAGATCGTCATCCGCGCCCGCCAGCGCGTGGCCGGCAGGGGCGTATTGACGCTGCGAGGCGTGTCGCTGTTCGTATCGTCCCGGGCCCGGGACGGCTCGGTGCAGTTCTCCCGGCGGATCGAGGCGGCGCAAGCCCAGTTGATGCCGGGCTATTGGTTGCTGACCGGCGCGCAGGAAGCGACGCCGGGCGCGGCGGCCTACCACTTCGACACCCTGACCATCCCTTCCAGCCTGAACGGCGATAACGCGCTCGAACGGTTTTCCTCGCCCAAGGCGGTGTCGTTCTGGGGCCTTTGGCGGGCTATCGCGCGAACCGAACAGGCGGGATTCTCCGCCACCGGCTATCGGCTGGAGTTGCAGGATTTGTTGGCCACGCCGGTGATGTTCGCCGCCATGTCGGTGCTGGCGGCGGCGTTTTCACTGCGACTGATTCGATTGGGCGGACTGGCGGTCCTGGCCGGCTCGGGCGTGGGATTGGGATTTGTGATCTTCTTCTTCAACGAATTCTGCCGCGGATTGGGCAAGGCGGGCGCGATTCCGCCGTTCGTGGCGGCCTGGACGCCACCGCTGATCGCGCTTTTGGCCGGGTTCACCTTGCTTTGTCATACCGAGGACGGCTAGGCCGGTGTCGCCGGTCGTCGCCGCTGTGCAGCCGGCCGCGTCGCGGGAGGGGAGTGGCTTGATGCGCGGCGTTTGGCGGGCGCGATCATCGGCGGGAATGTGGGGCGGCCTCGGCGGCGCCGCGCTGGCGCTGACGTTCGCCGCCCAGGCGCAGGCGCAGACCGCCACCGATTTGCCGGTGCGCTGGCCCAATTCGCCCGCTCCCCTGCCCGCTTCCGTGGCGCCCAGGCCCAAATCCCCGCCCCCGCCACAGCCGCAGGAGCCGGATGGCCTCGGCCAAAACGGCTTCTATCTCGAAACCGACACTCTGGTGCGCGACGATCGCAACAATGTCTGGACCGCCCGGGGCGCGGTCGAGGCGCGTTATCAGGGCCGCGTCCTGCGGGCCGACAAGCTGGTCTACAACGTCGCGACCGGAGTGGTGAGCGCCGACGGCCACGCCATGATCGTCAATCCGGACGGCACGACCGTATCTGGCGACCATGTCGTTCTGGACGACAAGATGCGCGCCGGCTTCGTGCGCGGCTTCGCGTCTCACGAACAGAAGAACATCACGTTCGCCGCCGCCGTCGCGGTGCGTCGCAGCGCCACGGTCAACGAACTCAACCGCGCCGTATTCACGCCTTGCGACATCTGCGCCCCGAGCGGCTCGGCGATCGAACCGACTTGGTCGATCGCCGCCTCCGATATCGTTCAGGACCACGACCGACGGCTCGTGATCTATCGCAACGCGGTGCTTCGGGTGAAGGGCGTGCCGGTGTTCTACGCGCCGGTGTTCTGGCATCCGGACCCGTCGTCGCCCCGCGCGTCCGGGCTGTTGATTCCGACGATCGCCTATTCGCGCAGGCTCGGCCTGAGCTATCAACAACCCTATCTGCAGGTGATCTCACCGTCCGAAGAGCTGATCGTCGACCCGCAGGTCATGACCAAGGTGAACCCGTTCCTGAACCTGGAATGGACCAAACGCTTCTATTCAGGGCAGATCGACGCCCGTGTCGGCTTCACCTACGATCAGAATTTCGACGGAAGCGGCCACCGGTTCGGAACTTCGACCTTCCGTTCCTACATTCTGGCGAACGGCGCGTTCGACCTGACCAAGGCTTGGTCCTGGGGCTTCGCGGCGGAGCGCACGTCCGATCCGCTGTTGTTCGACAAGTACAACATATCGAACGCTTACGAGGCGCGCGGACCCTACGCGACCGACACCGAACGGCTGATCTCCGATCTCTACGCCACGCGGCAGGACGCCAATTCCTATCTGTCGATCAATGCGATCAGCTTCCAGGGGCTGCGGCAGATCGCCGTGGGCGTGACCGAGGACAATCGCGGTTATCCCCTCGTCGCCCCGATGGTCGAGGGCCGATACGACGTTCCGTTCGACATAGCCGGCGGCCGGCTCAGGATCGTGGGCGGCAGCGTGCTCCTGACCCGTGACCAGTCCCTTTCGACCGCGACCGGCCCGACCGACGACAGCCGCCGGGCCACCGGCGAGATCGACTGGCTGCGCACCTTCACCCTGACCAATGGCATGCGGCTGGCGCCGTTCGTCGATCTGATGGGCGATATCTACGACGTCAGCCGGCTGTCGGCCGCCGATCCGGGCGACCACACCCTGTCCCGCGGCCAGGCGACCGTCGGCCTGAACCTCACCTGGCCCTTCATCCGCCACCAGGGCGCCACGACCATCATCCTGGAGCCGATCGTCCAGGTGGCGATTTCGCCGAACGTCAAGGCCGATCCCAACATTCCCAACGAAGACAGCGTCGTCTTCACCTACGACGAGACCAACCTGTTTTCTCCCGACAAATTCCCTGGCTATGACGTGTTCGACGGCGGCCAACGGCTGAACCTGGGCGGTCAGGCGAGCTTCGACTGGGGCGGAGGACGCGGCCTGACCGTGCTCTTGGGCCGCACCTTGCGCGCCCAGACGACAAACATCTTTCCGGGCGCGACCGGGCTCAACGCCACCGGGTCCGACTGGGTGGTCTCCGCCGACACCACGCCGATCGACGGGCTGTCGATGTTCAGCCGGGCCCTGGTCGGCGACCAGTACGGCATCGACCGCCTTGAGATCGGTGTCGACTTCGCCTATCAGCGCTTCCGCGGCTATCTCCGCTACGACATCGACAACACCATCCCGGTCCAGACGATCAACACCATCCAGTACGGCGGAAAAATCAACGATCTGGAGTACGGCGGCGAGGTCTTCGTGACCAGGAACTGGGGGTTCAGCGTCGCGGGCATCCACGACCTAGTGACCAGCGATTGGCGACTGGCCGACTTCGGGGTGATCTACAAAGACGACTGCATCCGAGCGGAAGTGGTCTATCAGCATCAGGATACGATCGAGGGCCAGCTACGCGGATCGGACGCGGTGTTCTTGCGCCTAAGCCTCGCCACATTGGCCGACGAAGGATACAAGAATGGCGACTTCCGCTGAGGCGAGCGCTTCCGGCGTCAAGAAAGGAATAGCCCGTTGATGACGCGCACGCGTAGGGCGGCGGGATTGGCCGCCGCGATGGGTCTTGCGGTGCTCGCCGGAGCACCGCCGTCGCTGGCCCAGAACGCGACGCCCGCGGTCGCGCCCGCCACGCCCCCGCTGGCGGAGGGCGTCGTGGCCACGGTCAACGACGAGGTGATCTCGTCCTACGACCTGCGCCAGCGCACCCGACTGTTGATGGTCACCTCTGGCGTTCAACCGACGGCCGACAACATTCCCCAGATCGAACGCGAGGCGCTGCGCGCTCTGGTCGACGAACATCTCGAGATGCAGGAAATCCGGCATCAGGAGAAGGAGCAGAAGTTCACCATCACCGCTAGCGACCAGGACGTGACGGACGATCTGAACCACATGGCGCAGGGCAATCGGATGACCGGCGATCAACTGCTCGCCGCCCTCGCCAGCGCCGGCATCAGGCCGGAGACCTTGCGCGAACAACTGCGGGCCGAGATCAGCTGGCAGCGGTGGATCATGGGTCGTTATGGCGGAAGCCGGCTCAAGATCAGCCAAGCCCAGATCAACGCGGTCTACGACCAAATTCAAGCCGAGGCCGCCAAACCGCAATACCAGATCAGCGAGATATTCCTCGACGCTAGCCGCGTCGGCGGCATGGACGTGGCCGTGAGCGGCGCCCAGCAGCTTGTCACCCAGCTGCAGCAGGGCGCGCCTTTCGCCGCCGTGGCGCGTCAGTTCTCGGCCGCCCCAACCGCCGCCAACGGCGGCGACGCCGGCTGGTTGACCGAGGCGCAGCTGCCTGCCGAGGTGCGCGACGGCATCGCCGAATTGGCTCCGGGCCAAATATCCCGTCCAATCCCGGCCAAGGATGGGGTTTACATCATTCTGGTGCGCGGCAAGCGCGCGGGCGGCGGATCCGACCTGATCACGCTCAAACAGGCCGCGATCGCCCTGCCCGCGGACGCCCCAGCCGACCAGGTCGAAGCCGCGCGTCGCAAATTGATCGCGCTGAAGGGCCAGATCACAAGCTGCGGCGCCCTCGACCAGGCTGTCGCCAAGGTCGATGGCGTGGTGTCCGGCGATCTGGGCGAAGCCGACGTCAAGGACTTGCGCGCCGATTTCCGCGCCGCGGCCCGCGCCTTAGGGGTAGGTCAGGTCAGCGATCCGATCCGCACCGACGTCGGCCTCCACCTGATCGCGGTCTGCGCCCGTCGCCAGGCTGGCGTGGCTCTGCCGTCCCGCGACGAGGTCGAATCGCGCCTACAGGATGAACAGCTCTCGCTGGTCTCTAGGCGCTATCTGCGCGACCTGCGCAACTCGGCGACCATAGAGACGCGGTGAAGCGGCCTCCTCTCGCCCTGAGCCTGGGCGATCCCGCCGGGATCGGCCCGGAAATCGTGGTCAAGGCCTGGCGGGCGCTGCGCGAGACCGGCCCGACGTTCGTGGTGGTCGGCGACTTCCAGGTCCTGGCCTCGGCCTCACCAGAGGGCGCTGGCGCGGCGCGGCGGGTGACGCACCCCGGAGAGGCGCTGGACCTGTTCGCCCACGCCCTGCCGGTGCTCGATCTGCCGCTGCAAAGCCAAGTGGTCCCCGGCCGCGCCGATCCGGCCCACGGCCCGTCGGTGATCGGCTGGATCAAGACCGCGGCGAACCTGGCGCTTTCGGGCGAGGCTTCGGGCCTGGTCACTGGCCCAATCGCCAAGGCGCCGCTCTACGCCGCCGGTTTCCGCCATCCTGGCCACACCGAGTTCCTAGCCGAGCTGACTGCCGCCAAGGGACCGAGCCGGCCGGTGATGATGCTGAGCGCCGGCGGCCTGCGCACCGTGCCGGCGACCATCCACATCCCGGTCCAGGCGGTCGCCGGCGCCCTTAGCCGCGCGCACATCGTTGAAGTGGGTCAGGTCACCGCCCGGGCGCTGAGCGACGACTTCGGGATCATGCGGCCGCGCTTGGCCATGGCGGCGCTCAATCCGCACGGCGGCGAGACCGGCGCGCTGGGCCGCGAGGAGATCGAGATCATCGCCCCGGCCGCCGAGGCCTTGCGCGCGCTGGGGATCGACTGCGGCGAGCCGCGACCGGCCGACAGCCTGTTCCACCCGAGGCCCGCGCCGGCTACGACGCGGTGATCTGCATGTACCACGACCAGGCGCTGATCCCGGTGAAGATGCTCGACTTCTGGGGCGGGGTGAACGTGACGCTGGGCCTGCCGATCGTGCGCACCTCGCCCGACCACGGGGTGGGTTTCGACATCGCCGGCCGCGGTCTGGCGCGCGCCGACAGCCTGATCGCCGCGATCCGCCTGGCCGACGAGATCGCGGGCCGCCGCCAGGGGACGGCCGAGGCGGCGTGAGCCCCGACACCTGCCGCCGCTGCGCGAGCAGATCGCAGGCGCACGGCCTGTTCGCCAGAAAGAGCTTCGGCCAGCACTTCCTGTTGGACCTCAACGTGACCCATAAGATCGCCCGCTTGGCCGGGCCGCTGGAGGGCCGCGCGGTGCTGGAGGCGGGCCCCGGACCGGGCGGCCTGACCCGCGCCCTGCTGGAAGCCGGCGCCCGGGTGGTGGCGATCGAGAAGGACGCCCGATTTTTGCCGCTGCTGGCCGAACTCGCCGACGCGGCGGGCGGCGCCCTGACGGTGATCAACGCCGACGCCCTGGCCAGCGACGATGCGGCCCTGCTGGCCGAGCACGCGCCGGGCCTGCCGTACCGGATCGTCTCGAACCTGCCCTACAACGTCGGGACCGCCCTGCTGATCAAATGGCTGACCGGCCCGCTGCGCCCGCAGGCGATGGCTCTGATGTTCCAGAAGGAGGTCGCCCAGCGAATCTGCGCCGGCGCGGGCGAGGACGCCTATGGCCGGCTTTCGGTGGTCGCCCAGGCCATCTGCCGCGCCCGGATCGTGATGGACCTGCCGGCGAGAGCCTTCACCCCGCCGCCGAAGGTGGATTCGGCCGTGGTGCTGCTGACGCCGCTGGCCGAGCGGCCTTCGGACGCCCTACTGACCGCCCTTGAGCAGGTCACCGCCGCCGCTTTCGGCCAGCGGCGCAAGATGCTGCGGTCCAGCCTGAAATCCCTGGGCGGCGAGGCGCTCTGCGCGGCTGCGGATATCGAGCCCCAGCGCCGGGCCGAGGAAATCCCGGTGGAAGGCTTCCTGACCCTGGCGGCCCAGCGCGCCGTCGTATTGGCCGGTTGATCGGGGCGGTGTTAGGCTCATCGCGTCCGACGCGGATCGCCTGGAATGAGGGAGCGCAGATGTTCGTCGCCATGAACCGCTTTTGCGTGCGGCTGGGCCAGGAAAAGGCGTTCGAGGCCGTCTGGTCCGGCCGTGACACCCATCTGGGCGACGTGCCCGGGTTCATCGCCTTCCATCTGCTGCGCGGCCCGACGGGCGAGGACCATGTGCTGTATTCATCCCACACGCTGTGGCGCTCGCGCGGCGACTTCGAGGCCTGGACGCGGTCCGAGGCGTTCCGCGCCGCGCACAAGGGCGCCGGAGACAACAAGCCGCTCTATCTCGGCAGTCCGAAGTTCGAGGGGTTCGAGGTGATCCAGGAGGTGCTGCCGACGGCGAGGACCGCCGCGGCCGGCTAGAGCAAATTCCGATCTGATGGGATCGGAATTTGCTCGTAAGTCTTTAAGTGAGACCATTTTCTTCGCCGAACCGGCGGCCACTTCGGCGGAAAATGGTCTAGTTAGAGCTTCTCGTCCAGCAGGGTCTGCACGAACGGCTTCAGCCAGGGGTTCCTCGCCCGCCGCAGCCGTTCGGCGTGGTAGATGTGCTGAAGCTCGGCGTAGGCCAGGTCGAAATCGTCGTTGACGATGACGTAGTCGTATTCGCCCCACATCGCGATCTCGCCATAGGCGCGGCCCAGCCGGCGCTGGATCACATCCTCGGCGTCCTGGGCCCGGGCGTGCAGCCGACGAGCCAGGTCGGCCATGGTGGGCGGTAGGATGAAGACCCGGACCACGTCGGCGCCGGCCGCCGCGGCGATGGTCATCGCGCCTTGCCAATCGATGTCGAACAGCACGTCGCCGCCGGCCCCGAGCCGCTCCAGCACAGCCGCCCTGGGGCTGCCGTAGCGGTGTTCGTGCACCTCGGCCCATTCGAGGAACGCGTCATCGCCGACCATCGCCGCGAAGCATTCGGGGCTGACGAAATGATATTCGCGCCCGTCGATCTCGCCGGGGCGCGGGGCGCGGGTGGTGACGGAGATCGACAGCTCCAACTGGGCGTGGTCGGCCACCAACTGGCGCGAGAGCGAGGTCTTGCCCGCGCCGGAGGGGCTGGAGATCACCAGCATCAGCCCGCGCCGGGGATGGTCGCGTTCATTCGACATTTTGGACCTGCTCGCGGAACTGATCGATCGTCGCCTTCAGCTCCAGACCGATCGCCGTCAAGGCCGTGGTCGCCGACTTGGAGCAAAGGGTGTTGGCCTCGCGCATGAATTCCTGGGTAAGGAAATCCAACCGACGACCGGACGCCGCCCTCTCCGGCCATCAGGCCGCGAGCGGCCGTAACATGACTGCCCAGCCGGTCCAGCTCCTCGCGCACGTCGGCCTTGCTCGCCATCACCGCCGCCTCCTGCACGATGCGGTCTTCGAGCCCCGCGTGGTCGGCCAGAAGTTCGCCGATCCTGCGGGCGAAGCGTTCCTTCAACACCGCCGGCTGGCCGCCGGCTTCGGCCTCGGCCTGGGCGACGAGCGCCTCGACGCGGTCGATCAGCCCGGCCAGCACCGGCGCCAGCGCCGCGCCCTCGGCCAGGCGCGCCAGTTTCAGCGCCTCCAGCGCCTCGCCGATCGAAACCGCCATCGCCGCCTCGATCTCGGCGCGGGTCTCCGCATCGTCCATCTCGTCGGCGACGTCGATGACGCCGCGCAGCGCCATCAGTCCATCCATCGCCGGCGGAGCGGCGCGGCCCTCATCCACGTAGCGGCGGGCGACCTCGAGGTAGCGTTCGAGCTGGTCGAGGTTGACCCGCGTCGCGCCGACGCCTTCGGCGCGCTTGGCCTGCAGGCCGACGGTGACCTGGCCGCGCTGGAAGCGGGCCTGGGCGGCGTCGCGGGCGGCGCGGTCCAGCAGGTCGAACCCCGGAGGGCCGCGAAACCGCGTCTCCAGCGAGCGGCCATTGACCGAACGCGCCTCCACTGTCCAAGTCCAGGGGCCCCAAGCGCCGTCGGCCCGGCCGAACCCGGTCATGCCCGAAAGCGCCATCTCAGCCAGCGCCCGCGGGTTCGGGCCGATGTTCGATCGCCCGCCAATGCTCGACGTTCTTTTCGTGCTGCGCGAAGGTCGAGGAAAAATTGTGCCCGCCCTGGCCGTTGGCGACGAAATAGAGCTCGTCGGTGCGCGGCGGATCGAGCGTCGCGGCCAGCGAGGCGCGGCCCGGATTGCAGATCGGCGTCGGCGGCAGGCCGGCGATCAGATAGGTGTTGTAGGGCGTCGGCGTGGCGATCTCCGACTGGCGGATGCCGTGGCCGAGCGGCGCGCCCGCCGGTGAGGCCGTAGACGATGGTCGGGTCGGACGCCAGCCGGACGCCCTTGATCAGGCGGTTGACGAACACCGCCGCCACGCGCGGCCGCTCGCTGGCCAGGGCGGTTTCCTTCTCGACGATCGAGGCCAGGATCACCGCCTGTTCGGGCGAGGTCAGGGGCAGGCCATCGCGCCGCTGGGCCCACAAGGTGCGCAAGAGCTCGTCGCGCGCGTCCATCATCCGCTGCAGCACCGCCGAACGGTCCTCGCCGCGGCGCACCTCGTAGGTCTCCGGCAGGATCGATCCCTCTGGCGGAATCGGCGCGGCGCCGGTCAGTTCCTCGGCGTTCATCAGGATGTCGACCGCCTGTTCGGAGGTCAGGCCCTCGGGGATGGTGATCATGTGGCGCACCACCTCGCCGCGGCGGATCAGGCCGATCACCTGGGCCATCGAGGCGCGGCTGGGAAATGCGTATTCACCCGCCTTCAGGTGGCGGGCCTCGCCGGTGAGCTGGGCCGCGGCCATGAACACCGCCGCCGAGGACACCGCATGGCCGCGCTCGAGGCTGGCCGCGATCTCGGGCAGGCGCGCGCCCTGGCGCAGGATCACCGTGTTCGACCCGCCCCCCGGCGCGGCGGGTCCGGGGCCCAGGTAGAACCACAGGCCCGCGGCGGCGACGGCCAGGATCAAAACGCCCAGGGTGGTCGAGGCGCTCGCGGCCATGATCGCGAGACGGCGATGGAGGGGCAGGTCCTTTCCCCTCGAAGCGCCCCTTCCCCGTCCCCGCCGGTTCACGAGACCGTCTTGAGGATCAACGAGGCGTTGGTGCCCCCGAAACCGAAACTGTTGGACAGGCCGTACCGGATCGCCATTGGCTTGGCCCTGTGCGGGATCAGGTCGATCGGCGTCTCGATCGAGGGATGGTCCAGATTGATGGTCGGCGGCGCGATCTGATCGCGGATGGCCAGCGCGGTGAAGGCCGCCTCGACCGCGCCGGCCGCGCCCAGCAAATGGCCGATCGCCGACTTGGTCGAGGACATCGAAACCTTACCCGCCGCCGAGCCCAGCAGCCGCTCGACCGCGCCCAGTTCGATCTCGTCGCCGAGCGGCGTGGAGGTGCCGTGGGCGTTGATATAGTCGATGTCGCCCGGTTCGATCCCGGCGTGGCCGAGCGCCATCTTCATCGCCCGAAAACCGCCGTCGCCGTCCTCGGCCGGAGCGGTGATGTGATAGGCGTCGCCCGCCAGGCCATAGCCGATCACCTCGGCGTAGATCTTGGCCCCACGCGCCCTGGCGTGCTCCAGCTCCTCGAGCACCACAACGCCGGCGCCCTCGCCCATCACGAAGCCGTCGCGGTCCTTGTCATAAGGGCGCGAGCCCTTCTCGGGCGCATCGTTGAAATGGGTCGACATCGCCTTGCAGGCGATGAAGCCGGCAATGCCGATCTTGCACACCGAGGCTTCGGCCCCGCCGGCGATCATCACGTCGGCGTCGCCGTACTGGATCAGGCGGGAAGCGTCACCGATCGCGTGGGCGCCGGTGGCGCAGG
Organism: uncultured Alphaproteobacteria bacterium; assembly: GCA_963706385.1. Taxonomy (GTDB): domain Bacteria; phylum Pseudomonadota; class Alphaproteobacteria; order Caulobacterales; family Caulobacteraceae; genus Poindextera. The sequence continues at coordinate 623,771 of OY970153.1, forward strand.
CGGTGACGACCGCATGGTTCGGCCCCTTGAAGCGGTAGCGGATCGAAACCTGGCCCGAGGCGAGATTGATCAGGGCCGAGGGGATGAAGAACGGTCCGACGCCGCGACGCGGGCCCTTCTCGTGCAGTTCGACGGCGGTGTCGGCGATGGTCGAGAGTCCGCCAATCCCCGAGCCGATCATCACCCCGGTGCGTTCGCGTTCGGCCTCGTCCTCGGGCGTCCAGTTCGCGTCACGCACCGCCTCGTCGGCGGCGGCCATGGCGTAGAGAATGAAATCGTCGACCCGGCGCTGCTCCTTGGGCGACATGGTTTGGTCAGGATCGAACGAGCCCGGAACGTCCGGGCCGCCGCCGCCGCGGCCGTCGATGCGCGGCACCTCGCAGGCGATCTGACAGGCGTATTCCGTCGGGTCGAAAGCGGTGATCCGGTTGCCGCCCGAGCGTCCGGCGAGCAGCGCGCGCCAGGTGGTCTCGACCCCCCATCCGAGGGGCGTGACCATGCCAAGACCGGTAATGACGACTCGGCGCATGAATCACTCCTCAGCCCGCCCCAAAAAAGCATAAGCCGCCGGCCGCGCGGATGCACGCGGCGCGGCGGCCTAGGTCGGCCGACGGACGAACTCCTGGATCAGGCGCCCAGTCGCTCGTCGATGAACTTCACCGCATCGCCCACCGTCTGGATGTGTTCGGCGGCGTCGTCGGGGATCTCGATATCGAACTCTTCCTCGAAGGCCATGACCAGTTCGACGTTGTCGAGACTGTCGGCGCCCAGATCGTCGATGAAGGAGGCCTTTTCAGTGACCTTCTCCGGATCGGCGTCCAGGTGCTCGATCACGATCTTACGCACGCGTTCGAGAGTGTCGGACATACTCGGTAACCCCTTGTGTTTCGTATGACGCTGGCGGAAACGCCGCTGCGGCTGTTGCGGAAACCCTAGCGCCGGAACGCACGGCTATTTTCGTCCGGCCCAGTCGGAATTCGCCCTAGCACGTTCCTTTTCGACAGACTAGCGGCCTACGGATGGTCTCAGATCATCGCCATGCCGCCGTTGACGTGCAAGGTCTGGCCGGTGACGTAGGCGGCCTCGTCGCTGGCGAGGTAGACGCAGGCGGCCGCGACCTCGCTGCCGGCGCCCAACCGACCGGCCGGAATGCGGCCCAGGATGGCCTGTTTTTGTTGCTCGTTCAGCGCGTCGGTCATCGGGCTGGCGATGAACCCGGGAGCCACGCAATTGACCGTGATGGCGCGCGCGGCGACCTCCTGGGCGAGCGACTTGGAAAAGCCGATCATGCCGGCCTTCGAGGCGGCGTAGTTGGTCTGGCCGGGATTGCCGGTGACGCCGACCACCGAGGTGATGGCGATGATTCGGCCCCAGCGGCGCTTCATCATCCCGCGCAGCGCCGCGCGCGAAAGACGGAAATAGGCCTCCAGATTGACCTTCAACACGCTCTCCCAGTCCTCGTCCTTCATCCGCACCAACAGCCCGTCGCGGGTGATCCCGGCGTTGGCGATCAGGATGTCGACCTGACCGGCGCCGGCCTCGGCCTGGCCGACCAGGCCGTCGACCTGCGAAGCGCTGGCGAGATCGCAGGCGATGGTGGTCACCCGATCGCCCAGGGACGCGGCCAGGCCGGCCAGGGCCTCGGCGCGGGTGCCCGAGGCCACCACATGCGCGCCCCTCGCGTGCAGCGCGCGGGCGATGTCGCCGCCGATGCCGCCGGTGGCGCCGGTGACCAGGGCGGTCTTGCCGGAAAGATCGAACATGGCTTGCTCCTCGCCCGGGTTCAAAGCGACTTGGCGAACGATTCCAGGTCCGCCGGCGCGTTCAGCGCCACGGCGTCGGCGTCCGGGGCGATGCGCTTGGCCATGCCGGTCAGGACCTTGCCGGCGCCGGCCTCGGCGAAGCGGGTGACGCCGCCCTCGTCGGCCAGCCAGATCATGCTCTCGCGCCAGCGCACCCGGCCGGTGACCTGCTCGACCAGCAACCGGCGGATCATCTCGGGATCCAGCACCGGGCGGGCCGTGACATTGGCCACCAGCGGCGCCCGCGGCGGGCCAATCGTCGCGGCGGCCAGGGCCTGCGCCATCTCATCGGCCGCCGGCTGCATCAGCGGGCAGTGGAACGGCGCGGAGACGTTCAGCGGGATGGCGCGCGCGCCGAGCGCCTTGGCCGCCTCGATCGCCCGGTCGACCGCGGCCTTGGCCCCGGAGATCACCACATTGCCCTGGTTGTTGTCGTTGGCCACCACGCAGACGCCGAGTTCGGAGCCCGCCTGGGCGGCGGCCTCGGCCAGCGCCACGTCGCTCTTCGGTCCGATCAGCGAGGCCATCGCCCCCTCGCCCACCGGCACGGCGCGCTGCATCGCCTGGCCGCGCAGCCTGAGCAGCCGCGCGGTGTCCGCCAGGCTGATCGCCCCGGCCGCGGCGAGGGCGGAATATTCGCCCAGGGAGTGGCCCGCCACAAAGGCGGCGCGCTCGATCCCGATCCCGAATTCGATCTCAAGCGCGCGCATCACCGCCAGGCTCACGGCCATCAGCGCCGGCTGGGCGTTCTCGGTCAGGGTGAGCCGGTCCTCCGGCCCCTCGCGCATCAGCTTGGAAAGACCCTGGCCCAGCGCCTCGTCGATCTCCTCGAACACCGCCCTGGCCGGCGCGAAGGCCTCGGCCAGATCGGCGCCCATGCCCACGGCCTGGCTGCCCTGACCGGGAAAGATGAAGGCGAGGCTCATGCGACGGCTCCCTTGGCCGAGGATTCGAGCCGGCAGGGTTAGGGGAAAGCGCCGCGAGCGGCAAGCCGAGGTGGCGATGGTTGATCCTTGCTAGGCGGCGATCCCCGCGCGTGCGAAACTCGCGTCCAGGTCATCCTTCGGAAGAGAACCGCCATGAAACGCCCCCTGCTCGCCTTGGCCCTGGTCGCGGCGCTCGCCTCCCCGGCGCTCGCCGCCCTGGCGCCCGGGGCGGCCGCGCCGGACTTCCAAACCCAGGCGACGATGGCCGGCAAGGCCTATCCCTACAGCCTGGACGGGGCGCTGAAGCACGGCCCAGTGGTGCTCTACTTCTTTCCGGCCGCCTTCACCCCCGGCTGCACCATCGAGGCGCATGAGTTCGCCGACGCCATCGACCAGTACAAGGCGCTGGGCGCCACGGTGATCGGGGTCACCGCCGGCAACGTCGACCGGCTGGCCGAGTTCTCGACCAGCGAGTGTCGCTCGAAGTTCCCGGTCGCCGCCGACCCGGACCTGAAGATCGCCAAGAGCTACGACGCCACCTTCGCCCTGTTTCCCGGCCACTCCGACCGGACCTCCTACGTCATCACGCCGGACCACAAGGTGATCTTCGTCTACAGCGCGCTCGACCCGTCCAAGCACGTCGCGCTGACGCTCGAGGCGATCCGCAAGTGGAAGGCCGCCCACGGCGGCTGATCCAGCAAACTCGGCGGGCCTTGCCTTCGCCGGGGTTTGCGCCTATTAGCCGCTCCCTTCACGGAAGGCGGTCTTTTCGCGGTCCTGCAAGCGTTCGGGCGACCGGCCCGGAGCGCCGCGGTAAGATCCATCGTCCTCTCGCCAGCTTCCGCAGGCGATCGGGCGCCGCCTCCACAGCGGAAGAAGGACACGATGGCTTTTTACGAGCACGTGGTCATTGCGCGGCAGGACATCTCCCCGCAACAGGCCGAGGCGCTGAACGAGACGCTCAAGACCCTGATCGAAGAGCACGGCGGCCATATCGCCAAGATCGAATACTGGGGCCTGCGCAACCTCACCTATCGCATCAAGAAGAACCGCAAGGGCCACTATTCGCTGCTGGCGCTCGACGCCCCGTCCGCGGCGGTGCGGGAGATGGAGCGGCAGCTGTCGATCAACGAGGACGTGCTGCGCTTCCTGACCGTGCGGGTCGAGGAACTCGACCTGGAGCTGTCGCCGGTGCTGGCCCGGCGCGACCGTGAGCGCGAGGGCCGCGGCGAACGCGAAGGCCGCGGCGATCGTGACGGCAGTGGCGGTGAGCGTGACGGCGGGGGCGAGCGCCCGCGCCGCGAGTTCGACGAAATTCCGGCGCAATAAGGAGCCCATCGATGAGCGACGCCACCGTCGATGCCGGCGCCTCCGCCGGCGCCCGCCGCCCGTTCTTCCGCCGCCGCAAGGTCTGCCCGTTCTCGGGCGCCGGCGCGCCGAAGATCGACTACAAGGACGTCAAGCTCTTGCAGCGCTACATCTCCGAGCGCGGCAAGATCGTGCCGTCCAGGATCACCGCGGTCTCGGCCAAGAAGCAGCGCGAACTGGCCAAGGCCATCAAGCGCGCCCGCTTCCTGGCCCTGCTCCCCTACGTCGTGAAATAAGGGAGCGTCAGAGATGAAGGTCATTCTGCTCGAACGGGTCGAAAAGCTCGGAACCCTCGGCGACGTGGTCAAGGTCAAGGACGGCTTCGCCCGCAACTTCCTTTTGCCCCGCGCCAAGGCCCTGCGCGCCACCTCGAACAACCTCAAGGTGTTCGAAGCCCAGCGCGCCGAACTGGAAGTGCGCAACGCCAAGGCCCGCGAGGCCGCGGCTGGCGCCGGCGAAAAGCTGGACGGAACCTCATACGTGATGATCCGCCAGGCCGGCGAGAGCGGCCAGCTCTACGGCTCGGTCAGCGGCCGCGACGTGGCCGACGCGGTCAACGCCGAGGGCGGCGCGATCGATCGCGCCTCGGTCGTGCTCGACAAGCCGATCAAGACTCTGGGCGTGCACCCGGTGAAGGTGCGCCTCCACGCCGAGGTGGTGGTCACCGTCAACATCAACATCGCCCGCAGCCTCGACGAAGCCGAACGCCAGGCCAAGGGCGAGAACGTGATCACCTCGCAGTTCGAGGAAGACACCCGCCTCGACGCCGAAGCCGCCCTGGACCTCTTGGAAGGCGGCGCCGGAACGCAAGGAAACGACCGCGACTTCGAATAGGGCCGCGGCCATCGGAACCCGATCGGGGGCGGCTCGACGACGGGCCGCCCTTTTTCGTGCGGCGTGGCGGTCTGGCCCGGGTCGAGGGGCGGACAAAATTCCAGATAGACGGCCGCGCCTGGATTAGCTAGATATAATTAGCTAAGGAAAACGCCATGGAAACCGTCACCATCCACGCCGCGAAGACCACCTTGTCGCAATTGCTGGCCCGTGTCGAAGCGGGGGAAGAGATCGTCCTGGCGCGCGGCAAGCAGCCGATCGCCAAACTCGTGCCTTTTCACCCGACGCCGGTGCGCCGCCAGTTCGGCGCGCTGCGTGGCGTGATAAGCCTTGGCCCCGAGTTCTTCGAGCCATTACCCGACGCCGAACTGGCGAGCTGGGAATAGCGCCCTGCGACTGCTGCTCGACACTCACGCCCTGCTTTGGTGGCTTGCCGGCGACGAGGCGCTTTCAAGCGCGGCGCGGGAGGCGATCGCCGACGAGGGCAACGGCGTTTTCGTCAGTGCGGCGTCCGCCTGGGAGATCACCACCAAACACCGCCTCGGCAAGCTCCCCGGCGTCGGCGCCATCGTCGCCGACCTTGACGCGGTGATCGCGGGACAGGGCTTCACCGGTCTGGCGATCAGCCTTCGACACGGCCAGGCGGCCGGCGCGCTGCCAGGGCCTCACCGCGACCCTTTCGACCGGATGCTGATCGCGCAGGCGATGTTGGACAACCTGGTGCTGGTGTCCAATGAGCGGGACTTCGACGCCTATGGCGTCGGCAGATTGTGGTGACCCCGCGATCCGTCCACAGCGGCGATCAAATCTGTGAGCGCGTCGATCTGCGCCGGCGCGCGGGCGACGCGGTTAGGCTATGACTAACCCATGGCCCTTGTCCCCGCCCTCGACCTGCGTTCGTTTCCCAGCGACGACCCCGTCGCCCATACACCGCACAATCTGGAGGCCGAACAAGCGCTGCTCGGCGCGCTGCTGTTCGACAACGCGGCCTATGAGCGGCTGAGCGACCAGCTCAACGCCAGCCACTTCTACGAGCCGTTCCACGCCCGCCTGTTCGCGGCGATCGAGGACCATATCCGCAAGGGCCAGCTCGCCGAGCCGATCATGCTGCTGGAGCGGTTCAAGCGCGATCCGGCGTTCGAGGAGCTGGGCGGCATCCGCTATCTGGCCGATCTGGTCGACCGCGCGCCGCCGGCGGCCAACGCGGCGGAATACGCCCGGGTGATCTACGACCTCGCCCTGCGGCGCGAGCTGATCCGGATCGGCGGCGACATCGCGGCCAACGCCAGCCACGGCGATCCGGCCCAGACCGCGCGCGACCAGATCGAGAGCGCCGAACAGCAGCTCTACAGCCTTGCCGAGAGCGGCTCGTCCTCGTCCGGCTTCATGCCCTTCGCCGACGCCCTGCGCGGGGCGGTGGAAATGGCGGCCGAAGCGTTTAGCCGCGACGGCGGCCTGGCGGGGGTCTCGTCAGGCCTGGCGGACCTCGACCAGAAGCTGGGCGGGCTGCATCCGTCCGACCTGGTGATCCTCGCGGCGCGCCCGTCGATGGGCAAGACCGCCCTGGCCACCAACATCGCCTTCCACGTGGCCAAGAGCTACGCCTGGGAGCCGCGGCCGGACGGATCGAGGAAGACGGTCAACGGCGGGGTGGTGGCCTTCTTCTCGCTGGAAATGTCGGCCGAACAGCTGGCCATGCGCCTTTTGGCCGAGGTCTCCGGCGTCTCCTCCGACCGCCTGCGCAAGGGCGAGATCGACGCCTCGGAATTCGGCCGGGTGCGCGACGCGGCGATCGAGATCCAGTCCGCGCCGCTCTACATCGACGACACCGGCGGGCTATCGCTGCCCAAGCTGACCGCCCGCGCCCGCCGGCTGAAGCGGCAGGGCGGGCTCGACCTGATCGTGATCGACTATCTGCAGCTGGTCACCACCGGCAATCTGTCAGGCGCCGACAACCGGGTGCAGGAGGTCAGCCAGATCACCCAGGGGCTGAAGGCCCTGGCCAAGGATCTGAGCGTGCCGGTGATCGCCCTCTCGCAGCTCTCGCGCCAGGTCGAAGCGCGAGAGGACAAGCGCCCGCAACTATCGGACCTGCGCGAATCCGGCTCGATCGAGCAGGACGCCGACGTGGTGATGTTCATCTTCCGGGAGAGCTACTACAAGTCGCGCGCCGTGCCGCGCGAGGGCAGCGCCGAGCATCTGGCCTGGCAGGAAGACATGGACCGCATCCGCAACGTCGCCGAGGTGATCATCGGCAAGCAGCGGCACGGCCCGATCGGCACGGTCAAGCTGCACTTCAACGAAGACCTGACCAAGTTCAGCAATCTGGCGCGCGACGGCCGCTTCGAGGTGCGTTGAGCCGTTCCTCGCCCGGGGTTAGCCGCGCGCCAGGCCCTCGAGCCGGCCGAATCCGACCGACGAGACCGCGCCCTTCAGGTCATTGATGTCGACCCCTTCGCCGTTCGCCTCGACCATGAAGCGGTTGGCGACCACCACCGAATATTTGCCGGTCTTGGACTGGCGGTCGAATTCCTCGGTGGTCAGTCGCCCGTCGACCTTGCCGATCTTCTCGTAGCCGGTGGCGGTCTCCTTGTCCTGCTGCAGATCGACGGCGCCGCCCATGGCGGCGAGCGCGGCCATGGCGGCCATGTCGGTCACCCGCAGGGTGATCCGCTGACCACCTCGCGCATAGACCCCCTGGGCCGTCGAGCTCGAGACGCCGCCGACGCCGCCGGCGCTGGCTTCGGTTTCGGTGCGGGCGAAGCCGGCCGGCAGGGCCGCCGGCAGCAGCGCCTTCAAGGTCTCCGCCGGCGCCGCCTTGATCGCACCGGCCTGGCCGTTCTGCTGGGCCTGCATCGAATTGGCCGCCGCCTGCAGCTTGCCCAGATCGACGTTGGCCCCGCCGACATGCAGGTTGCCGCTGAGCGTGCCGCCTTCCGCGCCCATCACCCCCGCCGCGCCCATATGACCCAATCCTCCGGTCGCGCTGATCACCGCGCCGCCGATCGCCGCCACGACGAGGAACAGCACCAACGCCACCACGATGGTCACCACCGTGTAGCCCAGGGCTTTTTCCTGCGGCGCCTTCATCAGTTTCGGCAAACCGACGTACAGCAGATAGAGGTTGTAGAGCCCGCCTAACGCCGCGAGTGGCGCGAGCGAGGGAATAATTCCGAAGGTGCCCGCGATCCAGCCCGCGGTTCCGGAATAGGCCGCGATCTTCAGCGCCTGGATCTGGTTCTTGTGCCCGTCGAAATTGGGCGCGAGCGCGTCGATCACCAGCGCCAGCACGAACACCGACACCAGGGCCAGAACATAGGCCACCACCGCGCCGATGATCACCGAGGTGACCGACGGATGGTAGGTGATGCCCAGGAAACTGTGGCCGAACACCAAGCCGCCGACCGCGGCGGCCAGCGGCCCGATCACCGCCAGAATGCAGACGTAACCAGCATAGAGGCCCTGCGTCGTCGCCGGTTCGGTGTCGATCTTGTCCCATTCGGGACCGGGGTGGAGCAGAATGCCCTGAACCCGCGCGATAAGGGATGCGGAACCCGCGGGTCCCGGCTCGGTCACGCTCATGATGTCTTGCTCCCCGGAAACTCCCCAAGCGCCAGGATAACCATGTTCTGCGACCTCCGGTAACACCCAAGATTCTCACTGCTGCGTGAAGCCTTGCGCGCCAACTCGTTCCAGATTGGGCGCTGGCCGCGATTTAAGCCGAAGGGCCCGCCATGGCGCGCGACGGCGCGATCTACCTCTGCCAGAGCTGCGGCGCCGCCCAGTCGAAATGGTCCGGCCAGTGCCCGGCGTGCGGCGCGTGGAACAGTCTGGTGGAAGAGGTCCAGAGCCGCCCGCCCGGCGCTCTGACCCCGGCCCGCTCCAGCCGCGCGCGCGGCCTGGCGTTCGAGACCCTGGAGGCGCAAGGGCCTGTTCCACCAAGGATCGAGACCGGCGTGGCCGAGTTCGACCGGGTCTGCGGCGGCGGGGTGGTTCCGGGATCGGCGATCCTGCTGGCCGGCGATCCGGGCGTCGGCAAGTCGACCCTACTGTTGCAGGTGGCGGGCGCGGCGGCCCTGCGCGGGGCGACCTGCGCCTATATCTCCGGCGAGGAGGCGGTCGAGCAGGTCCGCGCTCGCGCCGGCCGGATGGGCCTGGCCCACGCGCCGGTGAGGCTGGCGGCCGAGACCTCGGTGCGGGAGATCCTGGACGGTCTCAGGCGCGACAAGTTCGACCTAGTGGTCATCGACTCGATCCAGACGCTATGGAGCGATGCGCACGAGGCCGGGCCGGGCTCGGTCACCCAGGTCCGGGCCGCGGCGGGCGAGCTGGTGCGGCTGGCGAAAAAGCGCGGCGTCGCCGTCATCTTGGTGGGCCACGTGACCAAGGAGGGCCAGATCGCCGGCCCGCGGGTGGTCGAGCACATGGTCGATGCGGTTTTGAGCTTCGAGGGCGAGCGCGGCTATCCGTTCCGCATCCTACGGGCGGCCAAGAACCGCTTCGGCGCGACCGACGAGATCGGCGTGTTCGAGATGAGCGACGCGGGCCTGCGCGAGGTGATCAATCCCTCGGCCCTGTTCCTCAACGAGGGCGGCGAGCGGGCGGCGGGCGCGGCGGTGTTCGCCGGCATCGAGGGATCGCGCCCGGTGCTGGTCGAGTTCCAGGCCCTGGTGGCTCCATCGGCCTATGGCACGCCCCGCCGGGCGGTGGTGGGCTGGGATTCCGGACGCCTGGCCATGGTGCTGGCGGTGCTCGAGGCGCGTTGCGGGCTTGGCTTCGGGGCCCGGGACGTCTACCTGAACGTCGCCGGCGGCCTGCGCATCACCGAGCCGGCGGCGGACCTGGCGGCGGCGGCGGCGCTGGCCTCCTCGGCCCTGGATGTCGCCTTGCCGCAGGATTGCGTGGTATTTGGAGAAATCAGCCTTTCCGGTGAAGTCAGATCGGTCAACCGCACGGAAACCCGCTTGAAGGAAGCGGCCAAGCTGGGGTTCGGCCGCGCGCTGGGTCCGGCGGGATCGGCCGAGGGCGCGGTCTTGCCCATGGTCGGGGTCAGCCGGCTGGCCGAGGCGGTCCGCCGGATCGGCGAAGAGGCATGGCGTTGAAGGCGGCGACATCGCCGCCGGCGAGCACCCGAGCAACGTGGAAGGCGCGCGCATGACCCTGTTCGACATCATCGCCCTGTCGCTGCTCGGGCTCTCCGCGTTGATCGGCTTCGCGCGCGGGGCGCTGCGCGAGGTGATCACGGTCGCCGCCCTGGTGATCGCCGCCATCGCCGCGGTTCATGCGCTGCGGTTCGTGGGACCGACCGCCCGGGCCGCCCTGCACCCGGTCTGGCTGGGCGACACCGTCGCGATCCTGGTCGTCTTCCTGGTGGTCTACGTCGCCCTTCGCGTGATCAGCGCCGGAATGGTCCGCAGCCTGCACAACACTCGCGGCCTCGGCCTTTTGGACCGGCTGGTCGGCGGCGGGCTGGGCCTGGTTCGCGGCCTGATCGTGCTCGGTCTGATCAACCTGGCCATCCACCTCGCGCCGCCGGCGGCAGGTCTGCCCCGTTGGATCGCGGGCGCCAAGCTCTATCCCCTGTCGGAAAAGTGCGCCTCGCTGTTGCGGTCGATCGCGCCGAAGGGCGCGGAGGTCGCCCGACGGCTGACCCCGGAAATCGAAAAGGCGGTTAAATCAAACGAAGGCGATTAGGGCGCAAGCTCCGGTGGCGGACAATCCGAGGAAAGCGGCTATGATCGCCCCGCCCGAAAAGGACTCGACGACGTGGTGGAGAAAACATGGTGAGCGCGCCGACCGGCGCCCCCTGGCGTGATCCGGACGACGACAGTCCGCGCCTGGAATGCGGCGTGTTCGGGGTGTTCGACACCCCCGGCGCGGCGGCGATCAGCGCGCTTGGCCTGCACGCCCTGCAGCATCGCGGCCAGGAAGCCTGCGGCATCGCCTCGTTCGACGGCCAGCGGTTCCATACCGAACGGCACATGGGCCATGTGGCCGAGGCCTTCACCGGCCCCGATCTGGTCGATCGCCTGCCCGGCCACACCTCGATCGGCCACACCCGTTACTCCACCGCCGGCGGCAGCGTGCTGCGCAACGTCCAGCCGATGTTCGCCGACCTGGAGGCCGGGGGCGTCGCCCTGGCCCACAACGGCAATCTGACCAATTTCCTGACGCTGCGCGAGCGGCTGGTGGCGGAGGGCGCGATATTCCAGTCGACCTCGGACAGCGAGGTGATCCTCCATCTGATCGCCCGTTCGCGGAAGGACAAGGTGATCGACCGCTTCATCGACGCCCTGGCTCAGATCGAGGGCGGTTACGCCCTGGTGGCGATGACCAACAAGAAACTGATCGGGGTGCGCGATCCGCTGGGCATTCGCCCGTTGGTGCTGGGCGAATTGGGCGGCAAGGCGGTGCTGGCCTCGGAAACCCGCGCGCTTGACATGACCGGCGCCCGGTTCGTGCGCGACGTGGAACACGGCGAGATGGTGGTGATCTCCCAAGAGGGAATCGAGAGCCTGCGCCCCTTTCCCGCCGCCCAGGCGCGGCCCTGCGTGTTTGAATACGTCTATTTCGCCATGCCCGACAGCGTGGTGAACGGCCGCTCGGTCTACGAAGTCAGGAAACGAATGGGGCGGCGGCTGGCCCAGGAAAGCGCCGTCGAGGCCGATGTGGTGGTGCCGGTGCCGGATTCCGGCGTGCCCGCCGCGCTCGGCTACGCCCAGGAGGCCGGCCTGCCGTTCGAGATGGGCATCATCCGCAACCACTTCGTCGGCCGCACCTTCATCCAGCCGACCCAGGGCGCGCGCGAGAACAGCGTGCGCATGAAGCTCAGCCCCAACCGCTCGGTGCTGACGGGCAAGCGGGTGCTGCTGATCGACGATTCGATCGTGCGCGGCACCAATTCGGCGCGGGTGGTGCGCATGGTCCGCGAGGCCGGCGCCAAGGAGGTGCATTTGCGCTCCGCCTCGCCGCCGATCCGCTTTCCCGACTTCTACGGCATCGACATGCCCGATCGAGACCGCCTTTTGGCGGCCCAACATTCGCTCGAGGAGATGATCCGGCTGCTGGAGGTCGACAGCCTGTCGTTCCTGACCATCGACGGACTCTACTGGGCGATGGGCGCGGGGCCGCGCAATCCGGAGCGGCCGCAGTTCACCGACCATTATTTCACCGGCGACTATCCGACCCGCCTGCTCGATCGCGAGATCGCCGAGGGACGCAACGAACTCGCCGAACGCCAACTTTCGTTCCTGGTCGACGCTTGAATCCCACCGCGCCGCCGCGCCGCCCGAGGATCGACCCCTACATCGTCGCGATCTTGGCCATGGTGGTCCTCGCCGCCCTGGCGCCGGCTCGCGGTCAGCTGGCGATCGGCTTCGGCTGGCTGACCAAGGCCGTCATCGCCATGCTGTTCTTCCTGCACGGCGCGCGGCTGTCGCGTCGGGCGGTGATCGCCGGCATGGGCCACTGGCGCTTGCACCTTCTGGTGCTGGCCGCGACCTTCGTCCTGTTCCCGACGCTCGGTTTCGCGGCGAGCTTTCTGCCTCCCGCGATCCTGCCGCCGGCGCTGTCGGCGGGCGTGCTGTTCCTCTGTTGCCTGCCCTCGACCGTGCAGTCCTCGATCGCCTTCACCGCGCTGGCGCGCGGCAATGTGGCGGCGGCGGTGGTGAGCGCCTCGGCCTCGAACCTGTTCGGCATCGCGCTGACGCCGCTGGTCGCGGGGCTTTTGATGCGCGCCCACGGCGGCGGGCTTTCGCTGAGCGCGGTCTGGGCGGTCGTGGTCCAACTGCTGCTGCCCTTCGCCGCCGGCCAGGTCTCGCGCCTGTGGATCGCGGCCTGGGCGGAACGCCGCCGCGTGCTGCTCAGCCTGTTCGATCGCGGCACGATCCTTCTGATCGTCTATTCGGCGTTCAGCGAGGCGGTGGTCCACGGTCTCTGGCGCCAGGTCTCGCTCGTCAGTCTGGCGATGCTTTCGATCGTCTGCCTGGCGCTATTGGCCGCCGTGCTGGCGATCACCGCCTGGACCGCGCGGGCGTTGCGGTTCTCCAGGCCGGACGAGATCGCCATCGTCTTCTGCGGCTCGAAGAAGAGCCTGGCCTCCGGCGTGCCGATGGCCGGCATTCTGTTCGCCCCCGCCAGCATCGGCCTGATGATCCTGCCCCTGATGCTGTTCCACCAGATCCAGCTGATGGTCTGCGCGGTGATCGCCCGGCGCTATGCCGATCGCGCGCCGGAACCGCTTTCCGACCCCGCGCCGGCCGGGTAAGAAGGCGCCATGTCCGAAATCGCCTCCAGCGGCCCCCTGGCGGGGCGCATCGCGCTCGTCACCGGCGCCAGCCGCGGCATCGGCCGGGCCGCGGCGCTCGCCCTGGCCGGGGCCGGGGCCCATGTCATCGCCACCGCGCGCGGCCAGGGCGGCCTGGAGGCACTCGACGACGAGATCCGCGACCTCACCGGCGAGCGGGCGACGCTCGCGCCGATGGATCTGGTCGACGGAGACGGCGCCGACCAGCTTGGCCTGGCCATCCACCAGCGCCACGGGCGGCTGGACGTTCTGGTCCACGCCGGCGCGATGCTCGGGGGCCTGACGCCGGTGGCCCACATCGACCCGCCGGCCTGGGATCGGGCGCTGGCGGTCAACCTGACCTCGACCTACCGGCTGATCCGATCGATGGAGCCGCTGCTGCGCCAGTCGCACGCCGGCCGGGCGATCTTCCTGACCTCGGGCCTGGCGGTCCGACCCAGGGCCTTCTGGGGCGCCTACGCGGCGAGCAAGGCGGGCCTGGAGGCGCTGGCGCGCTGCTGGGCGGACGAGATCGAACAGACCCCGGTGCGGGCGATGCTGCTGGACCCCGGCGCCATGCGCACCCGCATGCGGGCGGAGGCCTTTCCCGGCGAGGATCCGCAGAGCCTGCCCGATCCGGCCGAGATCGGGCCGATGATCGTCGAGCTGGTCCTGTCCAGTCCTGGCCTGCCGCGCGAGGCGGTGAAATTCAGCGACTGGAAGGCCGCGAAGGTTTCGGCCTGAACGGCGGTTTTCCTGAAGACTTTCCACTCGGCTTGCCGGTTGGGCGGCCCGTGGGTTTGCCCGTCGGCTTGCCCCACGCCCGCCGCGCCGGCTTCGATGGCGCCCCGCCGGCCGCCTCGTCGACATAGGGGTTGGCGTTGGCCTTGACTGTCAGCCGAACCGGCACGCCCGGCAGGTCGAAACTCTCGCGCATCGAATTGATCAAATAGCGGCGATAGCTATCCGGCAGTTGGTCCGCGCGCGAGGCGAACAGCACGAAGGTCGGCGGCCGCGCCTTGGTCTGGGCCATGTATTTCGGCTTGATCCGCCGTCCGCCCACCGCTGGCGGCGGATGGCGTTCGATGGCCATGTGCAGCCAATCGTTGAGGTCGCGGGTCTTGATCTTGGTAGACCAGTCGGCGTGGGTCTTGAGCACGGCCGGCATCAGCCGCTCGACGCCGCGTCCGGTCTCGGCCGACAGCGCCACCACCGCCGCGCCGCGCACCTGAGGCAGCATCTTGGCGGCGTGTTCGATGAACGCCTTCAGCCGCGCCTGCGGATCCTCGATCAGGTCCCATTTAGCCAGCACGAACACCAGCGCCCGTCCCTCGCGTTCGACCAGGTCGGCGATCTGCAAATCCTGAATCTCGAACGGATGGGTGGCGTCCATCACCAGGATCACCACCTCGGCGAAGGTGATCGCGCGGATCGCGTCCTGGGTGGACAGCTTTTCCAGCGGCTCGTGCACCCGCGCCTTGCGCCTGAGGCCGGCGGTGTCGACCAGCCGCACTCGACGGCCCTCGAAGGTCCATTCCACCGGTATCGCATCGCGGGTGATGCCGGCTTCCGGCCCGGTCAGCAGCCGCTCCTCGCCGATCAGCCGGTTGACCAGGGTCGACTTGCCGGCGTTCGGCCGCCCGACGATGGCGATGCGAATCGGCGCGCCTTCGTCGTCTTCGGCCGCCTCCGCGCCGGCGTCCGGCGCCGCCGCCAGGATCGCGGCGTAGAGATCGGCCATGCCTTCGCCGTGCTCGGCCGAGATCGGCACCGGCTCGCCCATGCCCAGCCGGAAAGCCTCCGCGACGCCCGCCTCGCCCGCCCGCCCCTCGGCCTTGTTGGCCACCAGGATCACCGGCCGGTCGTGCCGACGCAGCACCTCGGCGAAGATCCGGTCCATCGGGGCCAGGCCCTCGCGCGCGTCGATCACGAACAGGGCCAGATCGCACTCCGCGATCGCCCGCTCGGTCTGGGCGCGCATCCGCGCCTCCAGGCTCTCGTCGGCGACGTCCTCGAAGCCGGCGGTGTCGATCAGCTCCAGCTCGAGGTCGCCCAGCCGGCCCGCGGCGTAGCGCCGGTCGCGGGTCACGCCCGGCCGGTCGTCGACGATCGCCAGCTTGCGGCCGGCCAGCCGGTTGAACAGCGTCGACTTGCCGACGTTGGGGCGGCCGACGATGGCGAGCTTCAGCGCCATGCGCGCGGGCTTTCCATGGCGGCCTAGATCACGATGATTTTGGATTGAATCAATCCAAAATCATAAAACGTGATCGATTTTAAAAGCTTAGAGCGGGATTGAGGTGAAAAACCGGTATCCACTTTTTCACATCCCGCTCTAGCGGATCGCGATCAGCTCGGCCAACTCGGTCACGACATACAGATTCGGGCCAGAGGCGATCGGACTCATCAGGGCGTCCGAACCGATCTTGATCCGCTTTTCGACCACGCCGGTCTTGGGGTTCAGCGCCGCCGCCTCGCCCTTGTCGGAAACGATCACCAGCCGGTTGGCGGCCAGCACCGGACCCGACCACAGGGCGCGGTTCTTGCGCTTCTTGGTCCCCTTGTTCATGTCGGCGACCCAGTAGACTTGTCCGTTTTCGCGCGAGACGCAGATGATCTCGCCGGCGGTGTCGGAGACGTAGACCACGTCGCCCACCGGCCAGGGGGAGCTGACCGAGGTCACCGGCAGATTCCAGTGCTCGTTGCCGGTGCGCAGCTCGATCGAGGCGAACACCCCCGAGTGGCTGACGGCGTAGACGTCGCCCTTGTAGACCACGGGGCGACCAGGGATGTCGCGGATCTCCGACAGGGCGCTGTTGCGGTTGGACTTGGACAGCACCGCGGTCCACAGGCTGTTGCCGTTGCTGGCCTGCAGCGCGACCAGTTCGCCCGAGGCGAACGAGGCGACCACCGCGTCGCCCGACACCGCCGGACTGGTGGCCTCGAGGATGCGGGCCGGCTCGGTCAGCGCCTGATAGGTCCAACCCGGTTCGCCGGTCGCCTCGTCGAAGGTGATCAGGTTGTCGTCGGTCGATTCGACCACCACCCGGCCGCTGGCCACCGTCGGGGCGGCGTGGACTGGGGCGTCGGTGGGCTTGCGCCAGATCAGCTTGCCGGTGGCGGCGTCGACGGCGGCGACGAAACGGAAGCCCGAGCTGACGAAGATCTTGCCCTGGTCATAGGCCAGGCCGCCACCAAAGCCTTCGTGGTCCCGCTTGGAGGTGACGGCGAGATTTTTCCGCCAGATGTCGCGGCCGTCGCGGGCGTCATAGGCGGTGACCGTCGCGGCGCCGTCCATCACATAGATCCGGCCGTCCCCCACGATCGGCGGCGCGGTCACATGCCAAGCGCGCGAAGAGCCCCGGCCAAAGCCGCGCCGCCAGGCGATGGCGAAATCGTGGCCGGAGTCGACATGCTCGACCGACTGCTCGGGCGTCCCCCCCGGCAGCGGCCAGTCGGCGATCGGGGCGGGCGGCGGCAGGTAGAAGTCCTGGCCCTTCAAGGCGTCTGCCGGATGCGGCGTCTGGTCGTAGGCGGCCAGCGGGATGCGCTCGCCCTTGCCGGTGTACTTATGCTTGGCGCCGCCGCCGTCTCCGGCGAGGCGCTGGAACGGATTGGGCACGTGGATGCAGGCCGCGGTGGTCAGCGAGACCGTCAGGAGGGCCGCCGCGAGCCCGAGGGTGCGTCTGATGGTCATTGGGCGGCTCCCGCCTGAGGGGTTTCACTGTCCGGCCCGGCGGGTGCGAGGGCCGGGTCGGCGGCGGGCGGGATCGGCGGCGCCGCCCGCGCCGCCTTGACGATCGCCGGCAGGCCGGCCAGGCCGCCGCCGTCGATCATCATCATGGCGATCCGCGCCCGATCGCGCACGTCGTCTGGGGCGTCGGCGATCAGCGACAGCACGACGAAATCGCCGCGCGCCGCCTTGGCGTGGCCGGTTTCAAGCTTGTCGAACGCCAGCGCCTCGCGGGCCAGGACCGCGTAGGGCCGCTTGGAATCCATCAGCGGTTTCAGCCGCGTCTGGACCTGGGCGTCGTCGCCGAGGTCCATCAAGATCAGGGCGGCCTTCAGCCTGGCCGCGTCGGCCAGCACCAGGTTCGGCGCGGCCTTGGCGGCCTGGTCGAACAGCTTGACCGCCTCGGCCGGACGGTTCTGGTCGACCCGGATGCCGGCCTGTTGCATCAGGGCCAGGCTGCGATAGCCGGGCGAGGGCGAGCGGGCGGCGTCGGCGAAGGTGTTGAACGCCTGGCCCAGATCGCCGTGGGTCAGGCTGTCCAGCCCCTGGGCGTAGGCCTCGGACGCCTTCTGGGCGCTGGTCGCCTGATAGCGGGTGTAGCCCCACACCCCGAGCGCCACGGCCAGGGCCAGGGCCAGGGCGCCGCCCAGCCATGGCAGATAGCGCAGCGCAAGAGCCCGATACTGGTCGGAGCGAAGCTGCTCATCGACCTCTTCGAATACGTCGACCACTCAGGAAGGCTCCGCGCCCGGGAAGGAGAAATCAGAGGCGGCGAACCTATAGCCTGCCGAGCGCCGCCGCAACGCAAGCCTTGGAGGGAGGCGAAACGCTTCTCTCGCCGCTTCACCCGCCTCCGAACGCCGCCGCGTAGGCCTCCGGCTTGAACCCGACCAGCAACCGGTCGCCCAGGTCGAGCACCGGGCGTTTGATCATCGAGGGCTGGGCCAGCATCAGCGCGATCGCCCGGCCCGCGTCCAGCGGCGCCTTGTTGGCGTCCGGCAGCTTGCGGAAGGTGGTTCCGGCCCGGTTGAGCAGCGCCTCCCAACCCACCTGCCCGACCCAGCGCTCCAGCCGCGCCCGCTCGATCCCGACCACCTTGTAGTCGTGGAAGGCGTAGGCGATGCGGCGGGCGTCCAGCCAATCGCGCGCCTTCTTCATCGTGTCGCACGCCTTGATGCCGTGGAGGGTGACGGTCACGGCCCCTCAGCGCTCCTCGAACGCCGCCATCTGGGCGGCCAGGGCGCGTTGGAACGCCGGCCGCGCTTCGCAGCGGGACTGATAGGCGCGCAGGGTCGGCAGCTCGGCCAGCAGGTCGCCGTCCCGCGCGATGCGCAGCACCGTGGTCATCATCAGGTCGCCGGCGGTGAAGCGGTCCTCCAGGTAGTCGCGATCGCCCAGCCAGGCCGCCAGCTCGCCCAGCCGCCGCTTGGTCGACGCCTCCAGGCCCGGCCGGCGCAGACGCGCCCATTCCTCGCCCTGATAGAACTGGTCGAGCCCGGCGAACGCCTGGACCCCCACCTCGATCGAGTTGAGCGCCGCGAACACCCAGGCCGTGGCCCGCGCCCGCCCGGCCGGATCCTTGGGCAGCAACACCTCGCTGCGCTCGCCGATGTGCAGCACGATGGCCCCGGATTCGAATAGCGCCAGGCCGTCCTCCTCGAACACCGGCACCTGGCCGAACGGCTGCTGGGCGCGAAAGGCGGGCGTCGACTGCTCCTCGCCGAACGCGATCAGCCGCTCCCGATAGGCCAGCCCCGCCTCCTCCAGCGCCCATCGCACCCGCAGGTCGCGCACCAGCCCTTGCGCGAACGGCGGGACCCATTTCAAGGCGGTGACGGTGATCATGGCGCTTCTCCCCGGCCGGGACCCGGTCCGGGCCTCTGTTCATCGTCAAAGCTGGAGCCCGCGCCGGCGCTTGGCAAGGGCGGGAGCGGCGCCTATCGTCCCGCCGCGACGCGAAACCAGGGACGACGGATGGCCAGGAAGATCAGTATCGGAGGCCGCCGCCTCGCCGTGGGTCAGCTAATTTCCGCCGGGGTCGGCGCGCTGGCGGTGGTCGGCATCATCGCCGCGGTGCTGATCCTGCAGCGGGCGAACGCGATCGCCAAGGCCGAGGCCTGGATGCCGCCCGGCGCGCCCTGCCCCGTCTCCTCGCCGGCCGCCCTGCTGGCGTCGGGCAACCGCGTCGAGCACGTGTCGGTCTACGACAACATCCGCTTCGGCCGGCGCTCCGGCTTTGTCACCTGCAACGAGGTCGCGAGCGACGGCGGACGCGGCGCGGGCCTGGTTTCGGTCTGCCAGTTCAACAACCCGACCGTCCTGCAGGTGACCACGCGGCGCGGCGATTTCTTCTATTTCCCCCGGAGCAAGCCGGCGACGGTCTCGGTCGAGGACGACACGCCCCGCTGCGTGCTGGCGGCGACGCAGAAGCTTGAGTGAGGGGAAGTGGGTGAGCAGCCCTCGACGCGCTTCCGGAAGCGTTCGGTCGTAAGCGGACATGGGATTCGCATGACAGATCGGCCAAGCGGCCGCGGCCTTCCTATGCGGGCCGATCCAAGTTCCACAACACCCGGACGGTTTCGACGGGCGAAATCTGAACTGAGAGCATCGCCGGGGTCAGGTCGTCAGCCAGCCGAATTGCTGCGGCTTTCGGCCGGCGGCGTGGTGCAGCTTCACATTGACCAGCGCTGGTCCTGGGTAGGTCATCGCCTCGTCGAGAGCGCCCCGCAGATCCCTGGGGTCCTCGACATAGAAACCCTTGCCGCCGAACGCGTCCATCATCCGATCGTAGCGCGCGCCGATGGTCAGCACGCTAGGGGGCAGCGGCCCCTCTTTTGGAAATTCCGCGATGCCGCCGCCGATGCCACCGTTGTTGAGCACCACGATTTTGATTGGCAGCCCATAGCGGCACGCGGTCTCCATCTCCATGCCAGAGAAGCCGATCGCCGAATCGCCCGAGACCGAGATGACCGGCCGGTCGGGATGCACCACCGCTGCGGCGATCGCGAAGCCCATACCGACGCCCATCGTCCCATAGCTTCCCGCATCTAGCCTCAGGCGAGGTGAAGCGTTGGGCAGCTGCGTGCGCCCAATATCCATGGTGTTGGCGCCCTCGCTGACGATAACCGCGTTAGGCGGCGTCCAGGCGCGAATGTCCCTGAGCGCGCGGTAGTAGTTTGTCGGCGCGGAGTCGTCGTCAATCATCGGCTGGATCGCCTTGGCGTTCTCGGCCGACGCCGCGCCAATCGCGGTGCGCCAGGCGGTTTCCGTCGGATAGAACCACTGCCGGCCTAGAAGCGCCTGATTGAGCTGGCTGACCACGGCCTTGCCATCGCCCACCAGCGCTACTTCCGTTGGCACGTTGTTTCCGATCACCTCGGGCGAGATGTCGAGCTGGATGATGCGGACATTCCTGGCGAAGCGTGGGGGTAGCCCGAAGTGCATGATCCAATTGAGGCGCGCGCCCATCAGGAAGATGACGTCGGCCTCCTTCAGCGCGTGACTACGCGCTCCCGCGACCGACAGCGGATGGCTATCGTCGAGCACCCCCTTGCCCATAGGCGAGGCCAGAAAAGGGAGCCGGGTGCGTTCGATGAATGCGCGCACATCTTCCTCCGCCCGAGACCACGCCATGCCCTTGCCGACAATGACGAGGGGCCGCTCCGCCGTCGCGAGGACATCCAGCGCGCGTTCAACGTCCTCGGTCATCGCCTGAGTACGGGGCGGGTCCGGCGCCTTCGCCACGGGCGTCACGGTCTCCTCGTCGACTTTGCCCCGGATGACGTCATCGGGCACATCGAGGTAGGTCGCGCCCGGCCGGCCGTAGATCGATTGCCGTACCGCCAGCTCGACATAGAAAGGAATGCGTTGGGTGTGCTCGACCGCATGCGCGAACTTGCAGAACGGCGAGGCGATCTGCACCTGGCGTTCCTCCTGGAAGCCGCCCATGCCATTTTGATAGCTCGGCGAGGCGCCGCCGATCATGATCATCGGCCAGCAATTCTGCTGCGCATTGGCGAGGCCGGCGAGGCCGTGGACGACGCCTGGACCCGACACAGTGAGACATGCCCCGGGACGGCCGATGAGATAGCCCGCGGCCTGTGCGGCATAGGACGCCGACTGCTCGTTGCGCATGCCTATGAAAGTGATGCCGGCCTGCTGCGCCGCGGCGGCGACGCCGAACACGGGGAAGCCGACGACGCCGAACATGTAGTCGACGCCTTGCTGCTTCAGGCTTCTCGCGATCAGCGTGGCGCCATCGATATCGCCCATGCGTTCCTCCAGCGAGACGCGGCCGACGCGATCCGGTCTATCTTTCAAGCCGCAGACAACAGACCGGACACTCTTCGTCGCCGCGGTCAAGAGCGGGGCGCTTCGCTCTCCCGAATGGTGAGAGTTCGACCCGATACGCGCACGATGCCTTAGCGCGTGTGAAACCTGGACAATTGGCGATCCGCGTCGTTGCGAGGGTCGTTTCGATGGCAGCCGTCCCCGACGTCCGCGTTGGGTGGTGAGTTGCACAAACCCGCCGGCCACTTAATTCGGGGAATGATCACTAATCCTCCAGTGGACGTTCCTGGGGAGCAAGCAGGGCCTTCAATTTCGCGCGCTCGATCTTACCCATGTGATTGCGTGGGAAGCTCTTGACCGTATGGACCCGCACGCCTGCAATCCCGGGCGGCAAGGCCGCCGCCAGCGCCGCTTTCAGTTCCGCCGCGCCGATCACCCGTCCTGGCTGGATCGCGACATGCACGTCTTCACCGGTTTCGCCGGGTATGGAGAAGATGCAGACCGCCTCGGCGCCGAGCGCGTCCTGCAGTTTGGTCTCGATCGGCAGGGCGCCGATCTTCCGACCCCCTACGTTGATCACCTCGGTTACCCGCCCCTGCAGCGCCAGCCGTCCGCCCGACCCGATGACCCCGAGGTCCCCGGGGTAGAAATAGCCACGGCGGAAGAAGGCCGCGGTCGTCGCCGGATCGTTCAGATAGCCGGTGGCGCGGTTCGCCCGGATCCGAACGACACCAGTTCTTCCCAGCGGCAATTGGGCGTCCTGGTCGTCGACCACCTGGAAGTGGTCACCCGCGTCGAGTCGATGGGCGCGCAAATCCTCGGCCGTCTCGATCGGGGTATAGGTCAGATGGGCGCTTTCGGTCGCGCCGAAGATGCAGGTGATGCGGTGGGTCAGCCGCTCGCGCGCCGCCTCCCGTTGAGCCCGCGACAGGGCCCCGGCGACCACGAACAGGGTCATGAGGTCGTTGCGGAGCATGGTCTCGGCCGGCGCGCCCAACACGCTGTCCAGCAACGACGGCGTGATGACGGCATGGGTCGCGGCCGCGCCCTCGAACGATCGCCAAGGCCACGGGTTCTGGTCGATGAGCACCTGCCCGCCCAGGGTCCAGACCTGGGTCGGCCAGATGTAGCTCGCCATCGTCCACGGAGCGAAACCCATCACATTGAACACGGTCGAGGCGGTCAGGCCGGCGCGCTCGGTGTTCAGCGCGATGAGGTCCGCGTCCGCGGCGGCGTCCCAAAGCACCTTCTTGTAGACCCCGGTGGTGCCGGAGGTGAGCAGGATATGCCCGCCGGGAATCGGGTGGAGCGCTACGGGCTCGATGTCCACGGTCTTGATGTCCGCATAGACGTCCGCGGGTTCGACGATCAGACGCGCTCCGGCCGCGGCCGCCGCGCCGTCGAGGCCGGGCCAGACGCCGGTCTCAACGGCGGAAGTGACGACGGAGACCGGGCCGAGGCCGAGTTGCTCGACATCCTCGATCGACCGGCCATTAACTGTCGTCACCCCAAGGCTGCGCAGCGCCAGGGCCACGACCCAGGCGTTGAGCGTGTTGTTGATGCACAGCACCGCCGCCTGGTCACGGCCAACCGCCTGTCGCGCGAGTGAGCGGCGCGCCAGGGTGATATACCCAGCGAAGGTGCGATAGCTGAGGGCGCGGCCGTTGTAGACCACGGCCGTCTTGTCGGGCGCCGCACGCGCGTGCGTGAAGATACTGTCGACGACCGCCACCGCTCCCCCCGTCAGCCCCGAACCGAAGCCACGTCATCCGAGTGATCCTCGTCCGACGGACCATGCATGGCGACCCAACTCAATCATGCCGAAGCCATTTCCTACACTGTTGTCTAATTGATTTCTCGTTTTGTTGGTGATTTTGGCTCTTCTGACCTTGGTCTATGGTTGTCTTCGTGGTCATGGCGTGGCTGGGGAGCCTTGTTGGCCATGCCGCATGATCGCAGTCAGGCGAGGATGGGGCGGGACGTCCTGATGTCACCGGCGAGTTCTTGGACTGCAACAGTATAAGCGGGATCGTCCCTATGTGACCTTCGGTCGGGGTTCGCGGGGTGTGGGCTCACGCCCAGCGGAACTCGGTCTCCGATAGCCACAACCGGTGGAGCAGGATGGCGAGCTTGCGGGCGACGGCGACGCGGGCGCGCTTGGCTCCCTTGGTTTCAGCCAGCCGCTTGCCCCAGGTCTGCAGCGCGCAGGGTCGCTTGACGCGGGCCAGCAGGCTGTTGGCGGACTCGTAGAGGGCTGAGCGCAGCATGGGATCGCCAGCCTTGGATATGCGGCCTCTTATGTCGCGCTCGCCCGACTGGTTGCGCCGGGGCGCCAGGCCAGCGAAGGCGCCGGCGTCCTCGCCCCGGGCGAAGCGGCCGGGGTCCTCGATGCTGGTCTTGAAGACGAGCGCCGTGATGGGTCCGACCCCGGGCACGCTCATCAGGCGTGCGGCCACCGGATCGGCCGCGGCGGAGGCGGCCAGCTGCCTTGACGAACAGGCGATCTGGACCTCCAGCGCCTCAAGGCTCTCGATCAGCGGCATAAGAATGGGCTCGAGCTCGGGCTTGAGGGCGAACAGGGCCGCCAGCCGCTCGCGGCGTTTGTTCGGGGTGGTCACCTTGCCCAGCCGCAGGCCGAACAGCTTGAGCAGGCCGCGAAGCTGGCCGGCCATGGCCTGGTGCGCATCGATCAGCTGCTCGCGGATCTTCAGGCGCGCCCGGTCCATATGGGTGGCTTCCTGCTTGATCCGCACCGCCTTGAACCAGCCCGTGCGCGCCATCTGGGACAGGCCCTCGGCGTCATGAGGATCGCTCTTGTTGACCCGCGCCGACAAGACCCCCTTGGCATGGCGCGCGCAGACGCAGATCACCGCAACGCCGCGCTCGGCCAGCCCGTGATAGAGGAAGGCCGACAACGGCCCGGTCTCCAGGATCACCCGCACGAGCCCCGGCGCGCGGGTCTTCAGCGTCCGGGCGATCACCTCGGGATCGGTGGCGCAGGCCCCAGCCCACACAACCACCCCTGAACCGTCCGTCACGCACACATGCGTCATCTTGTCGGAAACATCCAACCCGGCGTAGGTTTCAACCATGGTCCATCCCCCTTCGTGAAGCAGCGCGATCACCTCGCACCGACTTCGTAACCCAAGGGGGATGGGCCTACCTCAATTACGCGATGTCGCCGAAATTCCGACGTGGGCCAGCCGAAGGTTTCGGCCCTGGCCAACTACAAGCTGGATGGATTTTCGGTCGAACGGCTGATAACGTTCCTCACCGCCCTCGATCTGGACGTGGAGATCGTGATCAAGCGCAAGCCGCGATCACGGGCGGCGGGACGGATACCGGTCGTGGCGGCGTGATGGAAAGTCATGTCGCGGCCAATTTCTACATTGTCACCGTAACTCAGACAACCTGATGGACCTCGTTTATCCATGGTAAGAAGCTTTGTCCTGATATCGATGATAATTTTTCTGCCCCCCCTAAAGGGGTACAGCGCTGATCCGCATGGATTTTCTTTAGCAGACAATATAGCGAAGGAGAGAATTGAATTATTTTATAATAATAGTAGAAGTCATCGAATGTGTTTTGACTCCTCAAATTGGCCAAATGCGAGCGGAAGCATTGCTCTAACTAACATAACTGTAAGTTTATTGGTTGATGAGCGTCGGTATGAGATGAGTATGGATGAGGAGTATTGTCCTGGGTGCGAGATTAAAATTCCCGCGCATTCAAAAATAAGTGCATTTATTTCATATTCGAAGTTCTCATTTCCAAAACAAGCTTATGGAAAAAAGAAGCATCTAGAATTTGTGCCCGTTGCGCATAAGTGCTGATTCTAGAGGTTGGCATTACCGTGCCACTGTATGAAATAGCCGGCGCGCAGTGGTTCCGGGAGGGGCTCCTGGGACGACAAGATAAAAGGCCGGCCGTCAGTCGGCGCGGGCATGGTCGTTAAGCGGTTGCCCGGGCAGGGATTTTAGCGATCAGAGCGACGGCGGTTTAGGTGCGTTCTGAGGACCGTGTCGGCGCTTTGCCGGATTATCCAATCAATCCAAGGCCAGGAGCGCCGTCGTGGCGCAACAGCAAGATAGAAGGCCACACCTCGCCGGGACGACGGGGGGGTGTCTGCACGTCGGAATCGACGGTGCCATGGTGACGGCCGCGTGCGCCGCGCCGGGTCTCAGGCGGCTGACGAGGCTCGCCACCGCCGCCGGTGATCGCCGCGCCCTTCATCGAGGCGAAGCCCATGAGGACGAAGACGGTACGCCCCCGAAACTCCCCTACTCCCACTCGATCGTCCCCGGCGGCTTTGAGGTCACGTCGTAGACCACGCGGTTGATCCCCTTCACCTCGTTGATGATCCGGGTCGCGGCGCGGGCTAGCACCGGCCAGGGGAATTCATAGAAGTCGGCGGTCATGCCGTCGGTGGAGGTGACCGCGCGCAGGGCGCAGACCTCGTCGTAGGTGCGCGCGTCGCCCATCACGCCCACGGTGCGCACGGGCAGCAGCACGGCGAACGCCTGCCAGATCTCGTCGTAGAGGCCGGCCTTGCGTATCTCGTCCAGATAGATGGCGTCGGCCTTCTGCAGGGTGGCGACCTTGTCCGGGGTGATCTCGCCGGGGATGCGGATGGCCAGGCCCGGGCCGGGGAACGGGTGGCGGCCGACGAAGGCCGGCGGCAGGCCGAGTTCGACGCCGAGGCTACGCACCTCGTCCTTGAACAGCTCGCGCAAGGGCTCGACCAGCTTCAGTTTCATCGCCTCGGGCAGGCCGCCGACGTTGTGGTGGCTCTTGATCACCGCCGAGGGCCCGCCCTTGGCCGAGACGCTCTCGATCACGTCGGGATAGAGGGTGCCCTGGGCGAGGAAAGCCGCGCCCTCGATCCTGGCCGCCTCGCGATCGAAGATGTCGATGAACAGCCGCCCGATGGTCTTGCGCTTGGTCTCGGGGTCGGAGACGCCGTGTAAGGCGGTAAGAAATTCCTTCCCGGCGTCCACATGGATCAGCGGGATGTTGTAGTGGTCCTTGAACAGGGTGACGACCTCGTCGAGCCTCGTTCAGGCGCAGCAGGCCGGTGTCGACGAAGACGCAGGTGAGCTGCGCGCCGATCGCCTCGTGGATCAGCACCGCGGCGACCGAGGAGTCGACCCCGCCGGAGAGGCCGCAGATCACCTTGCCGGCGCCCACCTGCCGACGGATGCGGGCCACCGCCTCGCCGCGGAAGGCGGCCATGGTCCAGTCGCCGGCCAGGCCCGCGATCTGGTGGGTGAAGTTGCGCAGCATCAGGGCGCCGCGCGGAGTGTGGGCGACCTCGGGATGGAACTGCACGCCGTACAGACGTCGGCCCTCGTCGGCGATCACCGCGAAGGGGGAGTTCTCGGAGGTGGCGACCACCTCGAAGCCGAGCGGGATGGCGGTGATCACGTCGCCATGGCTCATCCAGACCGGCTCGCTCTCGCCCACCGCGCCGAGGCCGGCGAGCAGCGGGCTCTCGCGCTCGATGCGGATGTCGGCCCGGCCGAACTCGCGGTGATCGCCGCCCTCGACCGCGCCGCCGAGCGCCGCGCACATGGCCATCTCGCCATAGCAGATGCCCAGCAGCGGGACGCCATAGGCGAACAGCAGCGGGTCGGGCGTCGGGCTGTCCTCCCTGCCCGCGCTGGCCGGGCCGCCGGAGAGGATGATGGCGCCGGGGGAAAAGCCGCGCAGGAAGGCCGCGTCCACCTTGTCGCAGGGGTGGATCTCGCAATAGACGCCGCTTTCGCGCACCCGCCGGGCGATGAGCTGGGTCACCTGGCTGCCGAAATCGACGATCAGGACGCGCTGGTGGCGAGGGGTCTCGGTCATGGCCGTGCCATAATCGGGAATCGCCGGCCCGTCACGCGGCGCGCTCCAGCACCGCGACGAAGAAGCCGTCGGTAGCCGCCGACAGGGGCGTCAGGCGCAGGAATCCCTCGGGCGTCGCCCGATCGGCGAGCATGGAAAGGCCGGCCGCGTCGACCTGACCCGAGGCCCCGATCGCCTCCAACGCCGGAACCACGGCGAAATCGGGCGCGGCGGCCAACAGCGCGGCGATGCGGTCCTCGTTCTCCTCGGCCAGCAGCGAGCAGGTGACATAGATGAGCCGCCCGCCCGGCTTGACGTATTGGACAGCCTTGGCCAGCGCCGCGTCCTGCTCGGCGATGCGGCGTTCGAGCTGGGCCGGGGTCAGCCGCCATTTGGCGTCCGGATGCCGTCGCCAAGTGCCCGAGCCGGTGCAGGGGGCGTCGACGAACACCAGGTCCATGCGCCCCTCCAGGCCGCTCAGCGCATCGGCGCGCAGCGGCGATCTGACCTGCAGGTTGCGCACCCCCGCCCGCTGACTGCGGGTGACGGTGTCGGACAGGCGCCGAGCCTCGACGTCATAGGCGTAGAGCTGGCCGGAATTGGCCATGGCCGCGGCCAGGGCCAGAGTCTTGCCGCCGCCGCCCGCGCAGAGGTCGAGCACCTGCTTGCCCTTGATCTCGCTGGCCGCGGCCGCGGCGATCTGCGAGCCGAGGTCCTGGACCTCGAACCAGCCCTTGGCGAATTCAGGGGCGGATTCGACCGCCGCGGCGCGCTCGGCGGCGGCGGGGGCCGGCACGCGCAGGGCGTTGGCCAGCACCCCGGCCGGGGCGGCGCCCAGGCTGGCCAGCGCCTTCAGCGCCCGGGCGGGATCGGTCTTCAGGCTGTTGACCCGCAGGTCCACTGGCGCGCGCTGGGCCAGGGCCGCGGCCTCGCCCGCGCGGGCTTCGCCCAGCGCCCGCGCGAACGGGCCGTCCAGCCAGTCGGGATAGTCGCCGCGCACCGGCGCCGGGGCCTCGTCCAGGGCGCGTGGCGCGGTCAAGGCGACGGTCTCCGCCTCGCTCAGCGCGCCCGGCCCATGCGGCGCCTCGCCCGCCGCCTCGGCGATGCGCTGGGTCGGCCAGTCCCAGGAAAACCTGAGCGCCGCCAGAGCGATGGCGCGATGGCTGTCGGCGCCGATCCGCCAGGCCAGCGAGCGGCGCCGGCGAAGCGCGTCCAGCACCAGGCCCGAGACGAACGCCCGATCCTTGGCCCCGGCGTAGCGCGCGCCCTCGCCCCAGGTCTTCAGGGCCATGCGGACCGGCTTGTGACGGGCGTCGATCGCCTCCAGCACCCCGATCGCGGCGGCGATGCGCGCGCCGTCACGCATGGGCGCGCCTCACGACGGCAGGGAGTAGTTGGGTGATTCCCGCGTCATGTGGACGTCGTGGACGTGGCTTTCGCGCAGGCCCGCGCCGGTGATGCGGATGAACCGCGCCCGCTGCTGGAACGCGCCGATGTCCGCCGCGCCGACATAGCCCATGGCGGCCCTGAGGCCCCCGATCAGCTGGTGGATGATCGGGCCGATCGTGGCCCTTGTAGGCGACCTGACCCTCGATGCCCTCGGGCACCAGCTTGAGACTGTCCTCCACCTCCTTCTGGAAGTAGCGATCCGCCGAGCCCCTGGCCATCGCCCCGAGCGAGCCCATGCCGCGATAGGCCTTGTAGGAGCGGCCCTGGTAGAGGAAGACCTCGCCCGGCGACTCGTCGGTGCCGGCGAACATCGAGCCGATCATCACGCTGGCGGCGCCGGCGGCGATGGCCTTGGCCAGGTCGCCGGAATATTTGATCCCGCCGTCGGCGATCACCGGCACGCCGGCGTCGGCGGCCGCGCGGACCGCGTCGGTGATGGCCGAAAGCTGCGGCACCCCGACCCCGGCGACGATGCGGGTGGTGCAGATCGAGCCCGGCCCGATGCCGACCTTGACCGCGTCGGCGCCGGCGTCGATTAGGGCCCGCGCGCCGTCATAGGTCGCGACATTGCCGGCGACGATCTGCACCCGGTTGGTCTCTCGCTTGACCCGCTCCACCGCCTGGGCGACCTGGATCGAGTGGCCGTGGGCGGTGTCGATCACCACCACGTCGACTCCGGCCTCGACCAGGGCCATCGAGCGCTCGTAGCCCACGTCGCCGACGGTCGAGGCCGCGCCGACCAGCAGCCGGCCGTGGGAGTCCTTGGCCGCCAGCGGATAGGCCTCGGCCTTGTCCATGTCCTTGACGGTGATCAGGCCGACGGCGCGGAAGGCGTCGTCGACCACGATCAGCCGCTCGATCTTGCGCTGGCGCAAGCAGCGCCCTGGCCTCGATCGGGGGTGGTGCCCTCGCGTACGGTGGCGAGGTTTTCGGTGGTCATCAGCGCCTTGGCGGGAAGCTCGGGGTTGGTCTCGAAGCGCATGTCGCGGTGGGTCAAGATGCCGACCAGCCGGCCCGAGCCGGGCTCGACCACGGGAAAGCCGGAGATCTTGCGCCGGGCGGTGATTTCCAGGATCTCCCTCAGCGTGGTGTCGGGGTGGATGGTCAGCGGATTGATCACCATGCCGCTTTCGTAGCGCTTGACCTCGCGCACCTGGTCGGCCTGCTCCTCGACGGTGAGGTTGCGGTGCAGGACGCCCATGACCGCCGGCCTGGGCCATGGCGATGGCCAGCCGGCTTTCGGTCACGGTGTCCATGGCGGCGGACACCAGCGGGATGTTCAGACTGATCTGTCGGGTGAACCGGGTCGCGGTGTTCGACCTGGCCCGGCATGACTTCGGACGGACCGGGTTCGAGCAAAACGTCGTCGAAGGTGAGCCCTTCGCGAATCTCCATGAGACTCTCCATTTTGCGGGCCGCGTATAGCTTGCAAGCCGCCCTTGGGGAAGAGGGCGTGTCGAAACGCGTCATGCGGTTTGGGATTTCAGCAGCCCTTGAAGCCGGTGGCGACCAGATAGACCTCCGAGCTTTCCGCCCGGCTGGCCTTGGGTTTGACGTGTTTGACCTCGGCGAAGTGGGTCTTCAGCAATCGGTTCACGCCGGCGGTCTCGCCGCCCTGGAACGCCTTGGCGACGAAGGCGCCGCCGGGCTTGAGCGCCTGGATGGCGAAATCCGCCGCCGCCTCGATCAGGCCGACGATTCGCAGATGGTCGGTCTGGCGGTGACCGGTGGTGTTGGGGGCCATGTCCGAGAGCACCAGATCCGGCGGGCCGCCCAGCGCCTCGATCAGCCGCTCGCCGCAGCCCGGCTCGGTGAAGTCCATCCGCAGCAGCACCGCCGGCGGCAAGGGGTCCACCGCCAGCAGGTCGACGCCGACGACGGCGCAGGCTCCCCGCTCCAGCGCCATCTGGATCCAGCCGCCGGGCGCGCAGCCGAGGTCGATCACCCGCGGCCCCGCGGCGCAGCAGATGGAAACGATCGTCGATCTCGGAGAGCTTGAACGCCGCGCGCGAGCGATAGCCCTTGGCCTTGGCCTCGGCCACGAAGGGATCGTTCAACTGCCGCTCCAGCCAGGCCTGGGACGAGGCCGTGCGGCTCTTGGCGGTCTTCAGGCGCACGGCGGCGGCCCGGCCCGCCTCCCCGCCGCGGGTCGGCGCGCGCACCAGCCGCCGTTTCGGTGGATCTTCGCTCACGCCAGCCCCGCGGCGGCTTGAGCCGCGCCGCCTCGCCGGCGGCGGCGCGCGCGGCGGCCCCGCTCGGCCATCAGCGACAGCAAGAGCCCCTCGCGCAGGCCCCGGTCGGCGACCCGCACCCGCTCGCACGGCCACAGTTCCTGAACCGCCCGCAGGATCGCCGCCCCGGCCAGCACCAGGTCCGCCCGGTCGGGGCCGATGCAGGGCTGAGCCGCCCGGCCGGTCGGATCGAGGTCCAGCAGCCGTTCGGCGGTGGCGTCGCAATCGGCCTGGGTCAACCACAGCCCGTCGACCCGCGAGCGGTCGTAACGCGCGAGGCCCAGATGCAGGCCGGCCAGGCTGGTGATCGCGCCGGAGGTGCCGATCAGATGCGCCTGGCCGCGATCGAATATGGGCCGCATCGGATCGGCGTGGCGAAAGCCGGCCAGCGGCGCCTTGACCGCCTCGACCATTTCGCGGAACCAGACCCGCTCGCCGGGCCGAACCTCGGGAAACCTTTCGGCCAGTGTGACGACGCCGATCGGAATCGACAACCAGGCGCGGATCGGCGGCATCCGCCCATCGCTGGGGCCGCCCTCCCCGTCCAGTTCGACCCAGGAAAGCTCGGTCGAGCCGCCGCCGACGTCGATCACCAGGGCCGCTTGAGTGCGTCGGTCCAGAAGCTCGATGCAGCCGGCGACCGACAGCCGCGCCTCCTCGCGCGGGCTGATCACCTGCAGGCGAAGGCCAGTCTCGCGCGCCACCCGGTCGATGAATTCCGCCCCGTTCTCGGCGGTGCGGCAAGCCTGGGTCGCGATCGCCCGGACCTGGGGCGCGCCGCGCTTACGGATGCGCTCGGCGCAGACCTTCAGCGCCTCCAACGCCCGCTCCATCGCCGCGGGCTGCAGCCGCCCGGTCTGGGACAGACCCTCGCCAAGCCGCACGATGCGCGAATAGGCGTCAACCACGCGGAAGCCCTGCCGCACGGGCGCCGCGACCAGCAAACGGCAGTTGTTGGTGCCAAGATCGAGCGCCGCATAAAGCCGCCCGCGGCCCTCTCCAGAGCCCGCCGAGCGGTCCGTCCGGCGGCGCTCGCCTGGCGCTTCAGCGTCAGACATGCTGCCGATCTAATCCTTGGGCGCGGATCGCGCCTTGTTCGGATCAACTCTAGCAAGCCGCGCGGCCGGCTGGAAGCTTGGCTGTTCAATCAAGCGGTCCGATGCTCGTTCACTTTCCAGTCAGCCGAAAAGAGTATTATTTTTGGGCCATGAACACGCGACTCGCCAAATTCGCGATCGGCCAGGTGGTGCGGCACCGGATTTTCGCCTTTCGGGGCGTGATCTTCGACGTCGATCCGGAATTCGCCAACACCGAGGAATGGTGGCTGTCGATTCCCGAGCACGTCCGGCCGCGCAAGGACCAGCCGTTCTATCACCTTCTCGCGGAGAACG
Organism: uncultured Alphaproteobacteria bacterium; assembly: GCA_963706385.1. Classification (GTDB taxonomy): domain Bacteria; phylum Pseudomonadota; class Alphaproteobacteria; order Caulobacterales; family Caulobacteraceae; genus Poindextera. Next base: position 655,902 of record OY970153.1, read on the forward strand.
ATCAGGGCAGCTACAACGCCTACGTCTCGGAACAGAACCTGTTGCCCGACGACAGCGGCGAGCCGGTGGGCCACCCGCACACCCAACTGATCTTCGACGGCTTCCAGAACGGCCAGTACCACCTGCGGCCGCGGGTCACTCACTAAGGCTTTGTTCCGGCCGATCCGGGCTTGGTTTTCGGTCTTCCCACGCCGGTGACCTTGCCGTAGTCGTGGCGGTAGCGCACCGAGAGCTTGGCGCCGCCGAGGCCGCCGACCTGCGAAATCAGCGAAAAGGCGCGGTTGGCCCGGTACTCGACCTGGGCGGAGGGGCCATAGCGCCCGCCGCCGGTCAACTCGAGATAGAGGTGGCTGCCGATATATTTGCCGCCCGAGACGGTGACGCCGGTGGTCTCGTCGCCGCCCAGCGCCAGCCGGTCCAATCGCGCGAAGCGGCTGAGGCCGCCCATCACGTCGAACCCGCCGCCGGTCGCCAGCGTGGTCACCGCCGCGGCTAGCTGGGCCGCCTCGACCGGCGAGAGCTGCGAGGCCGAACCACCGAACAGCACCTGCGAGAGCACCTCGTCCTGCGGCAACACCGGCGTCGAGGTCAGGGTGATCACCGGCCGGGCGGCGGTGCCGGTGATCTTGATCATCGCCGTAAGGCTGGAGGTGTCCCAACGGGCGCTGAGGTTCAGCCGTATCCGATCGGGCGAGGTGGCGAGCGTGACCACCCCCTGATCGTCGATCTCGAACCGTTTGCCGGCGAAGTCGTAGTCGCCGCGCACCACCTGCGCCACGCCGCTGAGCTGGGGATCGGCGATGGTTCCGCCGACCTGAGCGTCCAGCGACAGCTCGGCGTTCAGTCCAAGGCCGCGCACGAAGATTCGCCGCGGCGCGCGCAGCTTGACGTCGAGGCCGATGTCCGGACCCTGCGAACCTGTCCGCGCCGGCGGGCCGGTCTCCTGGCCCGCCGGACGGTTGCGCTCGACCACGTCCATGCTCACCACGCCGGGCGGGGCGCGGGTGGCGGCCGAGATGTTGGCCTGGTCGACGGTCAGGGCGCCGGCCAGCATGAACTTGCCGTCGCGGTTGCGAGTGACCGTCACCGCGCCGGTCGCGCTGGCCTTGGCGTCATCGTTGTCCAGCAGTTGGAAGCCCTTCACGTCCAGCGTCAGGGTGCTTTCCCCGCCGGCGGCCAGGCTGAAGTGGCCGACGCCCGACACCGTGCCGGTCTTGGCGTCCGCGCCGCTGAACCGCCGGACGTCGACCCGGGTCTCGCTGATGTCGATGTCGGCCGCCAAATCACGCAGCTTCAGCCCGGTCGTGGAGTCTTCGAACCGGCCGCTGGCCAAGCTGGCGTGACCGGTCAGTTTCGGGGCGTCAAGCGTGCCGCCGATGCCTCCGCGCGCCGTCAGGGCGCCGCTCAGCGACTGCTCGCCGCCGAAAAACAGGTCCCAGATCGGCTGGAGTTCGCCATTGGCGTCGAATCGGCCCTCGATCGGCCGGGCGCGGGCGAGAGCGACGCGGAATGGCGCGGCCGAGGCCTCGGCTGGCAGCGCCAAGCTGACGTTGACCCGATCGCCGCTGGTCGCGCCGCTCGCCGTAGCGTCCAGATTGATCCTTGAGCCCACGAGGGTTGCGTGGACTGATCCGTCCAGGGCGAGCTTGGCCGGCGCATCGCGGCCGCGCGCGCCGAAAACCCGGGCGTCCAGCACTCCGCCCAGATCCTGGCCCGCGCCGCTGACGGCGATGTTCGCCGTGACCTTGCCGGCGATGTCTTCGCCCAGGGCCGCCAGGTCAACCCCGCTCAGCGCCGCCTTGGCGCCCATCGTCTGGTCGGTCTGGTTGACAGAGATCTCGGCCTGGCCGCCGCCCACCGCCAGGTCGAGCCTCGCGGTCCGATGCGGACCCTCGACATCGATCATCGCCGGCGAAAGCGTGCGAAAGTCGGCGTGACGCACCCGGCCCGAGCCGCTGAAGCTGGCGCCATAGCCTTGAGCGGTCTGACTGAGCACGCCCGAACCGTCGAGCTTCACCGGCCAGTCTTCACTGGAGGCGACCGCCGAGAGGCTGTAGGGCAGATGCGCCAAGGGTCCTTTGGCGCTGAACCGGGCCTGAGCGATGGTCATGCTCGAGTCCCTGGCGACCAGGTCGTCGGCCGTCAGCCTGACGTCTCCGACCGCGCCGCCGGCCTGATCGAGGATCTTCACCCGCGCCTGGGCGCGGCCTTGGGTTAGGAAGGCGCCGGGGCCGACGGCGATGGTCAGGTCCGCGCTCGCGGGCGCCGAATTGCGCAGGGTCAGCGACCCGGTCGCGCTCGCCCCGCCGGCCGCGGCGTCGAGATCGGTCAGGCTCAGACCGTCGGCGGCGACGTGCAGCCCAGCCCTGCCGTGCGCCAGGCCATAATCGCTGTTCGCCGCGATGCTGACCAGCCCGTCGACGCCGCCGGGCGTGTGGACCAGCGACAGCACCACATGGGCCGGCTTCAGCGTCAGTCGCGGCAGCTCGACGCGCTCGAAATCGGCCAGCAGGTCGGCGCGAGGCTCGGCGATCGTGCCGCCGACCACCCCGGCGCCCTTAGCTTGACCAACAATCTGCAGCGGCCCGGCGGCGAAGGGGCCCGAGGCGGACCAGTCCAGCGTCAGCTTCAGCTCGCCGGCCTTGCCGATCTGGCCCGCGCCGGACATGCGGGCCGCCGTCCCGACCAGCAAGGCTCTCGACACCGATATCGCGCCCTTGTCATAGGTTGCCGCGAGGTTTAGCGCCGGCTTGGGCCCCAAGAGCCGATCGAGCTGCTCCTGGCCGCTGGCGAGATCCGACCCGGCGGCCTCGGCGTTGAACGCCCAGGCCCCGCCGGCGCGGCCTTGCGAAGCCGACCAGCGCCCATCGATCGCGCCATGCGCGCCGGTGCGCGCCGCCGCCAGGTTGGAGACCTGGGTTCGGCCCTTGATGGTCAAACCGCCGAACAGGCTGCGCTCGCCGCTGGCCTCCAGCTTGAGGCCCGCTCCGACGGCGTTCAGCGAGCGCAGCAACAGCCGACCATCGACAAACCGCACCGCCTCGAGACTGGCGCGTGGGGCGGCGCCGGCCAGGGCCGCGGCCAAGCCCTGGCCTTGCCCGCCAGTCCCGGCCAGATTGGTTTTCAACCGCCATTCTTGTTTGGCGTAGGCCAGTTCGGCGGGCCCCGCCGCGCGACCCAGGCTGTAGCCCGCCACAGCCAACCGCTCGATGCTCACCTCGCCCGCGAGCCGCCAGTTTCCAACTTGGCCCGAGAGTATCCCGCTCAGCGCGCCGCGGCCCATGACCGGTTCCGAGACGATGCGCGACAGATCGTTCACGTTCGCTTGCGCCTTCAGGCCCTTCGACGAGGATTGGGTGTTGGCGTCGATCACGCCGCCGAGCGCGAACGTCGCGTTGTCGGAGGCCGCCTTTAGGCTCAGATCGTACCGCGCCCCGTCCAGCCCGCGCCCGCGCCCGGCCAGCCGCACCTCGGGGCCGAACGCGCGCATCCAGCCCGCAGTCCAGCGCGAGGCGGCCAGCGAGACCCGCCCCTGGCCCGCCCCGCTCGCCCTGGTCCAGCCGCCATCGATCTGGGCCACGCTGTCCGCGCCCGAAAGCACCTTCAAGTGCAGCTGCCCGTGATCGGGAGCACCGTCGGCCTTCGCGGCCAGCACGAAGGTCCGATCCGCCGGCAGGCCGGCGAGCCCCGCGATCGCACCGCCCTGGGCCTCGCGCGCCTGGGCGTCCAGCAACAACCGCTTGTTCAGGCCGAAGTTGAACCGGCTGTCGAGCGCGTCACCAGGACGCAACAGGCTGCGACCGTGAAGCTCGCCGCCGAGACCGCCGCGACGCTCGACATCGAGCCGTCCGGCGACCTGGAACAGCCCGCGTTTGACGCTGATCGCCGGAAGCGTTTCGAGCCTGAACCGGATGTCGTCCAGCACCACCGAAACCGGCATCGCCCCCGACGGGCCCACGCCGCCAGCCGCCAAGACCGGCGTTCGGCTGATCAGGACGCTGTCGGCGACGATCAAATCGACCCGCACCCGCCGGGCCAACAACGCCGGCCATTGCCAGCGAACGCGCACGCCCCGAGCGTCCAGCCAGATCCCGTGCGCGTCGAGAATGGCCAGCCGACGCAGACTGAATTCGCGCCCGGCGTCGCCGTCCAACCCCTCGATGTGCAGCCGTCCGATCGGCCCCAAGGTCAGGCCATCGAGCCGCGCGGCGATGAAGGCTCGCCCCGCGGGGGTCCGGATCGCCAGCCGCGCGGCCAAGCCGGCGAGCACGAGAAGGCTTAAAGCGACGGCTAGGCCGATCCCGATGCGACGGAACAGCCGGCGGCGACGCTGGGATGGCCGCAGCGGCGGATCGGAGGGTCTGGTTGGAGCCTTGGTCAAAAGCTCTGTCCGATGCTGAGATAGACCTGCACCGCGGAGTCGCCGTGGCGCGGGTTCAGCGGCGTCGCGATATCGACGCGGATCGGCCCGAAGCCCATGTTGTAGCGCACGCCGACGCCGACGCCGAGCTCGGGCTCGCGGAAGTCGGGATAGACGTGCTGGCCGACCGTGCCGGCGTCGACGAAAACCGCGACACCCCAGGCGCCGGTCAGCTTTCGCCGTATCTCGGCCGAGGTCTCGAACAGGGAAAGCCCACCTTCGGGCGTATTGTCCGGATAACGAGGACCGACCCTTTGATAACCGTAGCCACGCACCGAGCCGCCACCGCCGGCAAAGAAACGGTCCTGGGCCGGCACGCCCGGAATATCGCCGCCGGCGATGCCGCCCAGCTTGAGTCTCGCGGCGATCACCGTATCGCCCGCCGCGTCCAGCGGCAGGTAGGCCGCGGCCTGGCTGGAGACTTTGAAATAGACGATCGAACCGTTGCCGGTGGCGAACTTGGGCTCGATGCGGGCGTCGAGTTTCCAGCCCCGGATCGGATTCAACGGATCGTTGGAGCGGTCCAGCGAGAAAGCGCCCAACAGGCCGAAGGTGGCCAATTTCCGCGTCTTGCTACCCAGCACGTAATTGATCAATTCGTTCTCGGTGGTGTCGGTCGCATCGAACGAGGCGCCGTAGGTGAAGAACGAGTCCTTGCCGTAGCGGTGGATCACGTCGGCGCTGACCCCGGCGCCGACGTCGTCGTAGGCTGGCGTGCGGTCGCGATAGAGCGCGGCGGTCAGCTTCAGCGTTTGCTCGGGCTTGCCCCAATCCGGCAGGGCCAACTGGGCCTGCAGGCGGCTGTCGATCTGGGCGACGCGCAGACTGTTGGTCAGGGTGTCGGCCCAGCCGAGTCGATTGTAGAGAATCCAGCTTGAGTCGACGCCGGCGCCTTCCGTGGTCGAATAGCTGGCGCCCAACTCGATCGTACCCTTGGGTCGGTCGGCCAGGCTGACGATCACCGGCCGCTCGCCGCTCACCGCCTGACTGGCCGGCGCCAGCGCCACGGTCACCGTATCATAGACCCCGGTGTCCAACAGCCGCCGCTCCAGCTCGGCCACGGCGTCCGGGCGGTAGGCCTGACCAGCTCGCCATCGGGCGAGCCGGGCGACCCAGCGTGGATTGGTTCGGCCTTTGCCCGTAACCTTGACCCTGTCCATCTTGACCAGGACGCCGGCGGCAATGCGGAAGGTCGGACGCACGCTGCGGTCGGCGTGGTCGACGACCACCTGCCTTGGACGGGCCGCGGCGTCGGCGTAACCGTGTTTTTCAAGCGCCGCGACGATCCGGCCCTCGGCGGCGATCACCGTCTCGGCCCGGCCCGGCGCACCCGCCGTAAGCGCCATGGCCGCCCGGACGGCGGCGATAGTGTCCGGATTCGGCGGCGCCCCGATCCAGTCGATGGCCGGTTCGGCGAGCTTATACAGCGGGCCCGGAGCGATGACCACGAAGGCCGCAGGCGCCTCGCCTTCGCCGATGTCGGGTTCGACCTTGTAGTCATAATAGCCCTGCGAGCGAAGCACGGTGATCGCCTTGTCACCGGCCTCGCGCGCGCGGCGACGGGCCTCTATGCGGCTGGTCGAGCGGCCGGGCGCCTCGCCGATCGCCTGCTGGATCAAGCCATGCAGCGTCTTGTCCTCGACCCCGCGCACCTCGGCCCGAGGGACCGAGGCGGCCTGGGCGGCGCCGGCGGCGAGGCCGGCGACAGCGCCGACCATCGAGGCGGCGACGGCGAAACCCACTCGTCCCAAGCGTTGGTCCTTTCGCGGCCCCCGTCCGGGATGTAGCCGCCTAGCGCGCCGATGTCATCGTCGCCCATCTTACGCCTCAACCCGCCATCGCCTTGGACGCGTGAAGAGCCGCGAGTTCGGGCGCCGAGAGAGTTCCACGGCGTCTGTCGGCGGATGCGCGGCAGTGTCGCTTGTCGTGGAATTGGTAGGCCGGCTGGGAATCGAACCCAGGACCATTCGATTAAAAGTCGAATGCTCTACCGCTGAGCTACCGGCCCGGAAACTCGCAAGGCGTTGTCCTGTAAGGGTTTCCGGAAGCCAATGCAAGAGCCGCCTAACTCGCCGCCTGACTTTTTGTTCCGCAGTCGTTCTCGGGGCGCCTCACCGGCAAGGGCGCAAGGCTTGGCCATCGGCGAGGGTTTCGCTAGTTTGCCCGCCTTATGCGTCGCGGTCTGATCAGTCTTTGCGTTCTGACCCTGCTCGCCGGCTGCGCGGCCGAGACGCCGCCGCCGCCGGCCGAGCCCGGCAGCCCGGAGTCCCGGCCCAAACCGCCCGCTCCGAAGCCCGCGCCCGCCCCGCAGCCGGCCGCGCCCGCCGCCGCACCCGGCGCGCCGAGCAAGACCGAGGTGGAGGAACGCCGGCTGGGCGGCGCGATCGTCCAGCCCCTGCATGACGTCAATATCGACCGGACCAAGATTCCCGACGTGCTGCTGGACGCCATCGACGCGCCCTACGCCCGCCCGCGCAAGATCGACTGCCACGCCCTGGCCGAGGCCATAGCGCCGCTGGACACGGCCCTGGGCCCGGACCTGGACAAGCCGGCCTCGGCCGGCGATCCGAGCCTGGTCGAGCGCGGCAAGACCGCGATGGGCGATGTGGCCGTCGATGCGGTCAAGGGCGCCACCGAGAGCGTCATTCCGCTTCGCACCTGGGTGCGCCAACTCACCGGGGCCGAACGGCACGACCGGCTGGTCCGCGCCGCGATCGAGGCCGGAGCGGTGCGGCGGGCCTATCTGAAGGGCCTGGGCCTCTCGCGCGGCTGCGTTCCGCCCCAGGCTCCCACGCCAGCGGCCCAGGCCGCCGTCCCCGGCGCCTCCCGCGCCAAGCTCGGCCAGGGGCGCAAGCCCGCCTATCCGATCAAATAGAGCTGACGCCCTGCCGCGCCGCGAAGTCGCGGCGGAACGTCTCCAACCGACCCTCGGCGATGGCCGCGCGCAAGGCGGCCATCAGGGCCTGGAAGAAGGCCAGGTTGTGCCAGGACAGCAGCACTTGACCAAGAATCTCATCGGCCTTGACCAGATGGTGCAGATAGGCGCGCGAATAGTCGCGGCTGGCCGGGCAGTCGCTGGCGGCGTCGAGCGGCGTCTCGTCCTCGGCGAAGCCGGCGTTCTTCAGGTGGATCGGCCCGTCCCAGGTCCAGGCCTGGCCGTGGCGGCCGGAGCGGGTCGGCAGCACGCAATCGAACATGTCGACGCCGCGGGCCACCGCCTCGACGATGTCGACCGGCTTGCCCACCCCCATCAGATAACGCGGTCGCTCGGCGGGCAGCAGGGCCGGAGCGTAATCCAGCACCTCGCACATGGCCGCATGGCCCTCGCCCACCGCCAGGCCGCCGATGGCGTAGCCGTCGAAGCCGGTCTCGATCAGCCGCTCCGAGGATTCGCGCCGCAACGCCTCGAAGGTCGAGCCCTGCTGGATGCCGAACAAGGCCTGGGTCTCGCGCCGACCGAACGCGTCGCGACTGCGCCGGCCCCAGCGGGCGGAAAGGCGCATGGCCTCGGCCGCGCGCGGCTGTTCGGCGGGCCAAGCCACGCACTCGTCGAGCTGCATGACGATGTCGGCGCCAAGCAAATCGGCCTGGATCTCCATCGACCGTTCCGGGCTCAGCACGTGGCGCGAGCCGTCGATGTGGCTCTGGAAGGTCGCCGCCTCCTCGCTGACCTGGCTGATCTTGGACAGCGACATGACCTGGAAGCCGCCGGAATCGGTCAGGATCGGCCGCTCCCAGCGCATGAATTCGTGCAGCCCCCCAAGCCGGGCCACCCGCTCGGCGCTCGGTCGCAGCATCAGGTGATAGGTGTTGCCCAAAAGGATGTCCGCGCCGGTTTGCGCCACCTGGCCCGTGGTCAGGGCCTTGACCGTGCCGGCGGTGCCCACCGGCATGAAGGCCGGCGTGCGGATCGCTCCGCGCGGGGTCTCGAGCACGCCCGTGCGCGCCTTGCCGCAGGTCGCGGCGATGGTGAAGGGAAAGGCGGCCATCAGGCGGCGCGAAATAGCAGGCTGGCGTCGCCATAGGAATAGAACCGGTAATCGGCCTCGATCGCATGGGCGTAGGCCGCCCGCATGGGCTGGAGCCCCATGAAGGCGCTGACCAGCATGTAGAGCGTCGACCTCGGCAGATGGAAATTGGTCATCAGCGCCTCGGCGGTGCGGAATCGGTGGCCGGGGGTGATGAAGATCGCGGTCTCACCCTGAAACGGCCGGATCGTCCCATGCTCGTCCGCCGCGCTTTCCAAAAGCCGCAGCGAGGTGGTGCCGACGCAGACAATGCGTCCGCCCGCGGCGCGCGCGGCGTTCAGCGCCGCGGCGGTCTCGGCGGAGACCTCGCCCTGTTCGGGGTGCATATGGTGGTCCGACACGGCCTCGGCCTTGACCGGCAGAAAGGTGCCGCCGCCGACGTGCAGGGTGACGAAATGCCGCGAAACCCCCCTCGCCTTCAGCGCCTCCAGCAAAGCCGGCGTGAAGTGCAGGCCGGCGGTCGGCGCGGCCACCGATCCGTCCTCGCGGGCGTAGACGGTCTGATAGTCGGACCGGTCGCGCTCGTCCTCCCCACGCCTGGAGGCGATATAGGGCGGCAGCGGGATGTGGCCGCGCTCGGCGATGGCGGCGTCGAGATCGGGACCCGAAAGCTCAAATCCCAGCGTCACCTCCCCGCCCTCGCCCTTGGCCGTCACGGTGGCGTCCAGCACACCCAAGAAGCAGGCGCGATCGTCCCGCTCGCCGAACCGGACGCGGTCACCGAGCCTCAGCCGCTTACCCGGCCGCATGAAGGCGGTCCAGACGTGGGGCGAAAGCCGCCGGTGCAGGGTGGCCTCGACCGCCGCGACGACGCCGTCCCGCTCGCGGGTCCCGATCAGACGCGCGGGGATCACCCGGGTGTCGTTGAACACCACCGCGTCGCCCGGCCGAAGCAGGTCCGGCAGGTCGCGGACCAAGCGGTCCTCAAGCGCCGCGCCAGGACGCACCACCAGCATCCGCGCCGCGTCGCGCGGCTCGGTCGGCCGCAGGGCGATCGCCTCGTCGGGCAGATCGAAGTCGAAGTCGGACAGGCGCAATCCGGCCGTCATCGGGGCGCGCCGACCTGAAGCATCACGCGTCGGCGGCGACCTTGGCCGAGACGATCTTGCCCGGATCGCGCGGCGGCTCGCCCTTGGGCAGGGCGTCGACGTGCTCCATGCCTTCCATCACCTCGCCCCAGACGGTGTACTGGTTGTCCAGGAAGGTCGCGTCGTCGAAGCAGATGAAGAACTGGCTGTTGGCCGAATGCGGCGCGCTGGTGCGGGCCATCGAGCAGACGCCGCGGATGTGCGGCTGGGCGGAAAACTCCGCCTTCAGGTCCGGCTTCTGCGAACCGCCGCCGCCGGTCCCGGTCGGATCGCCGCCCTGGGCCATGAAACCGGGGATCACCCGGTGAAAGACCACCCCGTCATAGAAACCTTCGCGGGCGAGTTGCTTGATGCGCTCGACGTGGCCGGGGGCCAGGTCGGGTCGCATCGCGATGACCACTGGCCCCGCTTCGAGGGTCAGGATGAGGGTGTTTTCGGGGTCCAGGTCCATGGGATCGTGCTTTCGAAACAATCAATAACGCGGCGCTTTTAGCCATCTTGGGCGCGCGCGGTAAGCCCCGAAGTTGGAAACCCTTTCACGGGCGCGCCCGCCGGCCTACACTGCGAGTCCCTGTTCAACAGCTGAAAGGAGGTGATCCAGTGTCTCATTGTCTCCAACCGCGGTCGCAAAGCGTGACCTGGAGCCTCAAGACCGAGGTTCGCGCCTGACAACGCCGTTCGCCTGAAAGGCAAGGTCTCGCGTAAGGCTGGGGCGACCCGGCCAACCGCGGTCCGACGATGGAGGGGCCGTTCCAGCGATGGGGCGGCCCTTTTTCATTGAGCCGTTTCGCGCCCGGGATTCAGAACGAGACGCAGTCCTGATGCGTCATCTCCAGCACGGCCTGCTGGTTGAAGCGGCGCTTGTAGGCGGCCCGGATGGCGTCGAGTTGGGCCGCGTCGTCCGCATGGCCAGGCAGGACGATCATCACCACCTTGGCCGGGCCGTAGAGGATGCCGCCGGCGGGCTTGGGCGTCAGGTCCTGAGCGTCGAGCACCGTCAGCCCTTCGTGAAACCGCGGAATGACTTGATCGCTCAAGAAGGCGGAGAACTCAGCCTCGCTGACCCCGGGGCCGGGCGCTTCGCCGGCGATCCGGGCGAACACCAGCTCGGCCGTGGCGCGCTGGTTGTCGGCCGAGCAGTGCTGCGATGGCGTCAGCGCGGGCCTGGGCGCGGGGGCGTGGGCGCAGGCGGCGAGGTTCGCCGAAAGCGCCACGGCAACCAAGCCTATGCGCGACCACTTCAAACGCACCCCCTCGCGACCAGCGCTCGCGACATGGCGCCGCCGAATCAAATCCTGGGCCCTTTGATAGTGGAAACGCCGCGTCTGGGGCAGCAGCGACGTCAACACCTCTGCGTGATTCTCCCGCGTGAATGGCCAAGCGGCCTAATCGTCGCGGCCCGCGAGCTTTTCCAACAGAAAATAGACCGCGCTCGCCACGCACAGGATGCCGATGGAGCCGAGCGCCACCACCGCGATGTTGAGCGCCTCGCCGGTCGGCTTGGCGTGAAGCGCCCAAATCACGGCCCCGATGAACGCGACAAGTCCGGCCGTTCCCAACAGGACGAGCGGGCCGTATTCGCCGGACCTGGGCCTGGGCCTGGGCCTGGGCTTGGACTTGGGTTCGGGCTCTGGCATTCCGAAGATAGTCCGGCGCATGGCTTCGACATCCGATCCAACCGGCGGCGAAGAGTCGGACGGGGCGAACAACGGCGCCTCCACGCCGGGCTCTGACGCGGACACGGGCTCGGGCGCGGCGATGTCGGGAAACGGCGCTGAACCGTCCGTCGCCGCCTCGATTGGCCGGGTGGGCGCCTCGTCAGGCGCCAGGGCCCGCAAGCGGATGGCCAGATTGGCGGCGGCGCGTTGAACGGGCGAGAGATCATCCGCCTCGAAGCCCGCCGGCGGGGAGGCATCCTCGGCCCGGACCACCGGGTCGTCGTCCGCCTTTGGTTCGATTATCGGCGAAGGCGCCGGAATCCAGCCACCCTGAGGGGTCAGAAACAGGGCCTTTTCGGCCGCGCGGCGGCGGACCAGGGCGTCGACCACGATCCGCTCGCCCTCAAAATCGGCCTTGCGCCAGATATCCAGCGCGAACGCGGCCCCGAGCAGGTCGCCCTGATTGACCCGGCGCAGCACCGTGGAATGGCGAAAATTCTCGATCCCGATGTTGAACACGAACGAGGCCAGGGCGTCGAACTGGTTCTGGGTCAGGGGAGTGAACACCGCCTGCTCGATCGCCGCGGCGACCTGCCGCAGGTCGTAGATCAGCAAGGCTTCGGCGTCATCTTCCGACACCACCGCGCCCTCCCGCGCGGTCTGGGTGTGGCCATGGCCAATGGTCCAGCGGCCATCCGGCGACTGGACGGCGCGCCGGTGATAACCCTCGAAGCGCTTGATCAGATCGATCGCGGCCAGGGAGACCTGATAACGCGGCTTGATCACCGGTGTGGTCCAGTTTGAAACAGATGCGAATTCGTCAGCCCAGTATCCGGCAAGATCAGGGCCGGATCAGCGCAGGATGATCAGGGTGGCCAGACCGAGGAAGCTGAAGTAGCCGACGCAGTCGGTCACCGTGGTCAGGAACACCACCGACGAAGCCGCCGGGTCGAACCCCATCCGGTCCAGCGCCAAGGGCAAGAGGATGCCGGCGATCGCCGCGGCGAACAGGTTGATGATCATGGCCAGACCCGCCACCATCGCCATCGCCGGATCGTGAAACCACAACAAGGTGATCAAGCCGATCACGACGAAGAAGGCGACGCCGTTCAACAGGCCGACGGCGATCTCCCGCCAGATGGCGGCCAGAATATTGGCCGCGTTCAGCTCCTTGGTCGCCAGCGCCCGAACCGCCACCGTCAGCGTCTGGGTCCCGGCGTTGCCGCCCATCGAGGCGGCGATCGGATTGAGCACGGCCAGCGCCGCCAGCTTGGCGATCGAGCCCTGATAGAGGGCGATCACCCCGGAGGCCAGGATCGCGGTGCCGAGGTTGATCAACAGCCACCAGAACCGCGAGCCGGTGATCTCGAAGATCGAGGCCCCTCGCCCCGGGTCGGAAACCCCGGCCAGGGCCAGCATGTCCTCCTGGCTTTCCTCCTGGATGACGCCGACGATGTCGTCGACGGTGATCTGGCCCACCAGCCGCCCGCCCGGTTCGACCACGGGCGCGGAGATCAGGTGGTACTTGTCGAAGATGTAGGCGACCTCCTCCTGATCCATGTCGATCGGAATTTCGGTGACCGGCTCCATGATCTCCGACAAGGCGACTTCCGGACGGCTCCGCAGCAATCGGCTGATGGGCGCCGCGCCGAGCGGCTTGTTGGCCGGGTCGACCACGTAAACGTCGAAAAACAGCTCTGGCAGGTCGACGCCCGCGCCGCGCACATGGTCGATGGTCTGGCCGACGGTCCAAAATTGCGGCGCGGCCAGCACCTCGCGCTGCATCAACCTCCCGGCGGTATCCTCTTCGTAGGCCAGCGCGGTTTCGATCGAGGCGCGATCGACGTCGGACATCGCCGCCAGGACCACGCCCTTCTTGTCCTCCTCCAGGTCGTCGACCACGTCCGCGGCGTCGTCGGAATCCATCTCGCCGAGCGCTTGGACCAGCCTGGCCGGTTCGACCTGTTCGAGGATGTCCTCGCGAATGTTTCCTTCCAGTTCCGACAGCACCTCGGCGAGATCGTCGGCGGACAGCAGCGGAACCAGTTGTTCGCGGTAGCTCGGCGAGAGGAAGCCCATCAGGTCGGCGATATCGGCCGGATGCAGGGCGCCGATCAGCTCGCGCAGACGCCCCGCGTCGCCGCGGTCGGCGGCGTCGACCACCATCTCCACGAAGGCGGGATTCAGCGCATAGTCGTCGCGAAGGGCGAGGTCCTCGAGGTCTTCGGTGGAGGCCGCGGCCAGGGACTCGTCGCTCGCACGCGCCATTGCGTCGTCCTCGTCTTAAGTCGCCTCGGCGTTAGGACTCCCGATCATCCACTGGTGCGGTCGAGAAGACTCGAACTTCCACGGGTTGCCCCACAGCGACCTCAACGCTGCGCGTCTACCAATTCCGCCACGACCGCGACGTGGTGAGGCGCGGGGCGTAGCAAAACCGATGGTCTTTGTGAAGTGCGGCGGCCTGTTCGACGGCCGATGGAATTCGGGCGAGCGCTGGGCGCGCGGACGGGTTTTAGAATCCGCCGGCCATGAAGTCGTAGACGTCGGCCTCGCGGGTAACGGTGATGGCGATCTTTTCGTCTTTGACCTGAATCTCGCCGCGGGCGACCGGATGGTTGTTGGCCAGGATCCAGACCTCGTCGGTAGTCTTGGTGTCCAGGGGAATCACCGCGCCCCGACCCATGCGCAGGAGCTGCTGCATCGGCAGGACCGAACGCCCCAACACGATCGAAATCTCGACGTTGACCGCCTTGACCTGATCCAAGACCACACCCCACTTACACCCAAAGGCGGCCGTTGCGCCGGCGCCGGAGACTCACAATGCGGCCACATGCTTGACCGGTCGTTAAGCGCCGAGGCGATCATCCCGCTTTTGCCTCGCCCGGACGCACGCCCCGCCGGCTGGGCGGTTTCGCGGGAACTGGTGAGTTACCTGGCGGCGACGGCGGCGATGGAGGCCCGCGCAGCGGCGATCGCCGAAGGTTCGGCCGGCGAGCTGGTCTGGCTGCTCGAGCATCCGCCGCTCTACACCGCCGGGGTCTCGGCCAAGCCGGCCGACCTTCTGGCGCCGGACCGGTTTCCGGTGTTCGCCAGCGGCCGCGGCGGCCAGCACACCTACCACGGGCCCGGCCAGCGGGTGGCCTATGTCATGCTGGACCTGCGCGAGCGCGGGCGCGACGTGCGCGCCTTCGTCTCGGCGCTCGAGGCCTGGATCATCGACGCGCTGGCCGCCTTCAACGTCGATGGACTGATCCGGCCCGGACGTGTCGGGGTTTGGGTCGATAGGCGAGCGCCGGGCGGCCCGCCCCGCGAGAACAAGATCGCGGCCATCGGCGTTCGCATCCGCCGCTGGGTCTCGTTTCACGGGGTCAGCCTGAACGTCGAGCCCGACCTCGAACACTTCAGCGGCATCGTGCCCTGCGGCATCCGCGAACACGGCGTCACCAGCCTGATCGACTTGGGCCTGCCGGTGACCATGGACGAAGTGGACGCGGCGCTGAAAGCCAGTTTCGGCGGCATCTTCGGCCCGATCGAGGACGCCGAGCCGCCGGATGCGCCGCCCGGGTGATCGGCTCAGATCGCCGAAAGCGGATTCAGCGGATTGGGCCCATAGCGGTTGGCCCCCTGCTCACCCGGCATCACGCCCAGTTCGATCACCGTCCAGAACAGCACCAATGAGAACAGGAAATCGAGGAAACCGACCGGGTGGGGCCAGACCACCAATACCGAGAACAACACCAACGCCGACCACCAGCCCGAGCGACCGCGGTCGTGCAGCCGCTTGGACAGCACCGATGCGGCGCAGAACACCAGCACCGGATAGACGAACCAACCGGTGATCCAATGCATCACCCGCCCGACGATGCCCTCGTAGAGCGCCGTCACCGCGATCAGGATCGCCGAGGAGACCAGGAACGGCGCGCGGGAGGTCCGTCCCACCGAGGACAGGAACAGGTCCTTCCAGTCGTTGCGCATTCCATCCACCGTCGGCTCCGATTCGTCTCGCCCGATCGCTGATGCGGAATTTAGGCGCGCGGGCGCGTATGGGAAAGGCCGTGCGGCGACGCGAGCGGGCGAGCGGCGCACACCTCCCGTTTCAGATATCCCAATCTAGCGTTGTCGCGCGTAACGAGGCACAATCGGCCGATGACCGAGGCCTCCGCCACGCTCCGATCCGCCGCGGGATTCGATCTGAGCCCGCCCTCGCCCGACGCGCTCGCGCGGCTGGAGGCCGACCTGAGCCAGGAGGAGCGCGAGGTGCTCCTGCATCACGGCACCGAGGCGCCGTTCTGCGGCGGGCTTTTGAACAACAAGAGCGACGGCGTCTATTGCTGCCGCCTGTGCGGCCTGCCGCTGTTCCGCGCCCGGACCAAGTTCGACAGCGGCACCGGCTGGCCCAGCTTCCACGCCCCGATCGACCGGGACCACGTCCGGGCGGTGAAGGATGACAGCTACGGCATGGTGCGGATCGAGACCCGCTGCGCGCGCTGCGACAGTCATCAGGGGCACGTGTTTCCCGATGGCCCGCCCCCAACCGGTCTGCGCTACTGCATCAACTCGGTCTCGCTGAGCTTCGTCGCCGACGGCGAGGCCCTGCCCGATCCGCTGCGCAGAGGCGATCGCCTGTAGGCCAAGAGGCGCCGGCGTGCGAGGCTGGAGCCTTTCGATTCATCGGAGTCATCGGGTCCATGCTTCGTCTCCACCCGCCTCTTGTCGCCCTGGCGGCCGTCCTGCCGCTCACGGCCTGCCATGCGCACAAGACCGGCGCCTCCAGCGCCGACAGCCATGCGCCCGGCACCACCACGGCCAGCCTGCCCGCCAACTGCTCGAAATATCCGCAAGGCGCCCCGGCGTGATTCGCACCTTCTGCGACGGGCCGGCGGTGGTGAACCTGACCGTGGCGGGCGTGCGACACACCTTGAACGGCGGCGCCTGCGAGACCACCGGCGGGGTCTTCGCGCTGAATTTGGGGGTGGTGGCCGGCCCGGGTCTGGCCGGCCCAAAGCCGGACTACGTCGGCCTGAGCACCCAGGTCATCAGCGGACCATTCAGCAACGCCGTGCTGACGGTGAACCTAGACGGCAAGGGCTATGCCGTGACTCGGAACAGCGGCGAGGTCTCGCCAACCGGCGGCAGCTTCGCCGGCAAGGCGCGCGGCGGCGAGGACGTCAGCGGCAGCTTCACCTGCTGACCCCGCCCATCGCGCGGTGTCACAGCGGGATGTTGTCGTGCTTCTTCCAGGGATTGGTCAGCTGTTTTCCCTTCAGCGACTTGAGCGCCCGCACGATCCGGCGACGGGTGCCGTGGGGCATGATCACGTCGTCGATATAGCCCAGGCTGGCGGCCACGAACGGGTTGGCGAAGCGCCGCTTGTACTCGGCCTCGCGCGCGGCCAGCGCTTCGGGATCGGCGGCGTCGGCGCGGAAGATGATCTCGACCGCCCCCTTGGCGCCCATCACCGCGATCTCGGCGGTCGGCCAAGCGTAGTTGAAGTCGCCGCGGATATGCTTGGAGCTCATCACGTCATAGGCGCCGCCATAGGCCTTGCGGGTGATCAGAGTGATCTTGGGCACGGTGGCCTCGGCGTAGGCGAACAGCAGCTTGGCCCCGTGCTTGATCAGGGCGCCCTGCTCCTGCTTGGTGCCCGGCATGAAGCCCGGCACGTCGACGAAGGTCACGACCGGGATGTTGAAGGCGTCGCAGAAACGCACGAAGCGCGCGGCCTTGCGCGCCGAGTCGATGTCCAGCACCCCGGCCAACACCTGCGGCTGGTTGGCCACGATACCGATCGGCTCGCCGTCCATGCGCGCGAAACCGCAAACGATGTTCTTGGCCCAATCCGGTGAGATTTCAAAAAAATCCGCCTCATCTACAACTTTGTAGATCAGTTCCTTCATGTCGTAGGGCTTGTTCGGATTAGCCGGCACGAGGGTGTCCAGCGACGGCTCCTGCCGGTCCGGGTCGTCGAAGCTCTCGCGCGTCGGCGGCTTCTCGCGGTTGGACAGCGGCAGGAAATCAATCAGCCGGCGGACCTGGGTCAGGGCCTCGAGGTCGTTCTCGAACGCACCCTCCGCGACGCCGGATTTCGCGGCGTGGACGCGGTAGCCGCCGAGTTCCTCGTGGCTGACGTCCTCGTTGGTGACCGTCTTCACCACGTCGGGGCCGGTCACGTACATGTAGCTGGTGTCCTTCACCATGAAGATGAAGTCCATGATCGCCGGAGAGTAGACGTCGCCGCCGGCGCAGGGGCCCATGATCACCGCGATCTGCGGGATGACGCCCGAGTAGAGGGTGTTGGCCAGGAAGATGTCGGCATAGCCGGCCAGGGCCTCGACCCCTTCCTGGATACGCGCCCCGCCGGCGTCGAAAAGGCCGATGACCGGCGCGCCGACCTTGGCCGCCTGCTCGTAAAGCTTGACGATCTTGCGCGCGTGAGCCCCCGAAAGAGACCCTCCGAAGACCGTGAAATCCTTGGAGAAAACAAAGACGATCCGGCCGTTGATCGTGCCCCAGCCGGTGACCACCCCATCGCCTGGCACCTTCTGTTCCGCCATGCCGAACTCGGTCGCCCGATGCTCGACGAACATGTCGAATTCCTCGAACGAGCCTTCGTCGAGCAGGACGTCGATCCGCTCGCGCGCGGTCAGCTTGCCCTTGGCGTGTTGCGCTGCGATCCGCCGCGCGCCGCCGCCCGCCCGCGCCTGTTCGCGACGCTTTTCGAGTTCGTCCAGAATGTGCTGCACGCGGTCTCTCCTGGTCAGACCGCAACGCCTAGACGCGTGTCGCGGCGATGACAAGCACGCTCAACGCAGGGCCGCGAACCAGCGATCGAGCATGGCCGCCTCTTCCGTAAGGAGACCCCGCCTCGCCTCCGCCTCAGCGTCAACCCCCCATTTTTCCTCCTGAAATTCCTCGTCCAGGCGGGAGAGTTCGAACGCCGCAAGCCCATCGAGCTGGTCGCGCTGGAGCGCCAGGGCCAGCACCGCCGATCCGAACAAGCCGGCGGCCATGGCCAGCGCCGCCAAGCCGAAGTCGTCCAGATCGAGGGCGATGGCCTCGACCTTGGCCACGGTCTGCGGCGGCTGGGCGGTGTGGACGATCCCCACCGCGCGGCGCAGCTCGAGCCCAAGCGTGTCCCGGGCCCAGTCAAGCAACGGACCCCAGCGCCGCGTCTGCCGGGCGATCAGGGCCTCGGGCGCGTCGGCGAAATAGCAGAGCAGATCCGCGCCGACATAGCGTCCGACTTCGGCGGCCGTCTCGGTCCGCCGGGGCGCGATCCGGTCGATGGCGCTGAACGCCAGCCGCGTGGCCGCCATGGCGGAGAGATCGACCCGCTCACCCTGACCCGCCCACTCCTCGGCGAGCAGCTCGGCCAACGCCTTGGTCGGGACGACGAGCCGCGCCCCGCCGGGCGTGCGCACCGGCCGGCCGTCCAGCAGCACGCCCCAGCCCGGCTCGACCGGACCGGCCTCGGCCTTGGCGTAGAAGCGTTTGGGGCCATTCACCGTTTCTTCCGCGCCCCCTGGAACGGGTCGACCTCGGCCTCGTGTTCGTCGAAGCCGAAGCGCGCGAAACCGACTTTCATCTCGGGGCTGAGCGGCGCCTCGACCACCAGCAGGCCGCCGCCGGGATGCGGCAGCGAGACGCGCCGGGCGTGCAGCTGCAGCTTCAATCCCTCGGACAGTTGCGCCGAGGTCTCGTCGCCGTATTTCGGGTCGCCCAAAATCGGATGGCCGATCGCCTTCATGTGGGCCCTGAGCTGGTGGGTGCGGCCGGTGTGCGGGCGAAGCGCCAACCAGGTGGCCTTCTGGCCGGCGCGGGAGATGGTGACATATTCGGTCTCGGCCGGCTCGGCGCCGAACTCCTTGGGATCGGCCGGAACCACCAGTTCGCGGTCGCCGACGCCCTTCTTGACCAGGTGTAGCTCGATCACCCCCTCCGGCGGGCGGGGCGCGCCGGCGACGATCGCCCAGTAGGTCTTCTGCGCCCGCCGCTTGGCGAAAGCGCCTGACAGACGCGCCGCGGCGGCGGGGGTCTTGCCAAGCAGCAACACGCCCGAGGTGTCGCGGTCGAGCCGGTGCGCGAGACGCGGCCGCGCCAGCCCCTCGCCCCAGGCGCTGAGCAGGCGGTCGATATGGTGGCTGGTCTTGGTCCCGCCCTGGACCGCCAGGCCCGACGGCTTGTTCAGCGCCAGCACCTCATCGTCCTCGTAGAGCACCAGCGAGCGGGCGAAGGCCGCGTCGCGCGGCGATATCCCCTCGCGCCTGCCGGCGGTCTCGGCGGCGTCGGGGAACGGCGGCACCCGCACCTGGGCGCCGGCCGCGAGCCGGGTGTCGGCCTTGACCCGGCCGCCGTCGACGCGGATCTGGCCCGAGCGCAAAAGCTTGTTGAGCTGGATGTGGTTCAGGTGCGGCCAGCGCCGCTTGAACCAGCGATCGAGCCGGCTGCCGTCCTCGCCGGCGTCCACATAGAGGGTGCGCACCTGCTTCACGCGAACAGCCGCCGCGCGAGCGCCAGGCCGATGAACAGGGCGGTGATGGCGACCAGCACCGAGGCCGCGACATAACCGGCGGCGCCCGCATAGGCGCGCCGCTCGATCATCAGGGCCAACTCCAGCGAGAAGGCCGAGAAGGTGGTGAAGCCGCCCAGGACGCCGACGCCTAGCAGCACTCGCCAGCGCTCCTGATCGAGCCCGCCCCGGTGGGCCAGGAACCCGACCAGTACGCCCATCAGAAGGCCGCCGACCACATTGACCGTGAAGGTGCCGTAGGGCCAGCCGGCGCCGAACAGGCGCAGGGTCTGCATGCCCACCAGATAACGGGCGACCGCGCCGGTTCCCCCGCCCAGGAACACCAGCGCCAATTCATGGGTCAGCTTGTTCATCGCGGTCTTATGCGTCGTGGACGGGGTTTCGCAAAGGGCGGGCGGATCGGCCCGATCTAGACTTGCGGTCCAAACCCATGGCGCACCTCGCGGGCGTCATAGGCGTCCGGCTCGCGCGGGGCGGCCCCACGGCCCATCAGGATCTCCAGGTGGACGGTGACCGCCTCATCGCCGCCGGCGAAGTTGAACCCGATGCCGCCGCCGGCGCCAAACGCGCTATGCCCGCCGCCGAAATCCGCCCCGCCGCCGCCGAAGGACACATCGGGCCGCATGCCGCGGGGCGAGCCCTCGATGTCGCGGTCGACGACGCGGAACCAGTCATAGCCCTGGGCCAGGGTCAGCTCGGCCGCGCGCCGCAGGGCAAGGTCGCCGACCCGTTGGGCGCTGGCCCCGTTCGCGCCATGAAAACTCACCCGCCAGCGATCGCGTTCGATCGGGCTCTCGGCATAGCCCATCGCGCCCGGTGCGGGCGCTGGCTGATAGACCGTCGGGGCCGAGGCGCAGGCGGCCAAGCCCAGAAGGGCGAGGCAAAAGACGAGGCTGGGTTTCATGGTGCGTGATCCGCGCGGTGAAATAGGTCGCCCATCAGGCGACTATGCCAGCTTGCTCAGCGTCCCGCACGAGGATCGGAAGCGCCAGCCCGATCCGGCCGGCGACCTCGGCGAAATCGTCCGGCGGCGGGGCCGTGATGCGTTTCAGCGCGCCGGCCGGATGGGGGAACTCGAGCGCCGCGGCATGTAGCATTAGGCGCGCGACCGGCTCGCCGGCCAGCATCAGCGCCCCGCCATAGCGGGCGTCGCCGGCGATCGGCCGACCGATCGAGGCCAGGTGGACGCGCAGTTGATGCATCCGCCCGGTTTCTGGGCTCAGCTCGACCAGGGCCGCGCCGGGGGCCTCCGACAAGGTGCGGTAGCGGGTGCGGGCGGTCTCGGCGTCGGGGTGGTCCGGCTCACAGACGCGCATGAACGCCTCGCGCCCGGCCTCGTCACGGCGCAGCGGCGTCTCGATCAGTCCGGACGGCGGCGCGGGCGCGCAGGGGGTGACGATGGCCAGATAAGTCTTGCGAAACCTGCGTTTCATCAACGCCTTGCCGAGGAAACTCGCGGCGGGTTTGGTCCGCCCGGCCAGGATCACCCCGGAGGTGTCGCGATCCAGCCGATGGATCAGCCGCGGCCGGTTTCCGCTCGCCTTGGCGAAGGCGTACAACAGCTCGTCCAGGGTGTGGACCTGCCCTCGCCCGCCCTGGCTGGAGAGACCCGCCGGCTTGTTCAGGGCCAGGATCTCGGCGTCCTCGAAGATCACCAGCGAGCGGACGAAGGTGGCCTCGTCGGCCGAGAGGCTCGGCGCCGGACGGGCCTTCTTCGGCCCCGCGCCGGCCGCGCGCGGCGCCGGCCTCATCGCTCCCGGCTCTTACGCGCGCGAAGCTCCGCCCAACGCTCCAGCCGCTCCTTGACCCGCGCCTCGGACCCCTCGCCCTTGGGCTGGTAGAACACCCGTCGCGCCATGCCGTCCGGAAAATAGGTCTGGCCGGAAAAGCCGTCCTCGGCCTTGTGGTCGTACTCGTAGCCCTTGCCGTAGCCCAGCTCCTTCATCAGCTTGGTCGGGGCGTTGCGGATGTGGGCCGGCGGCATCAGCGAGCCGGTCTCCTTGGCCGCGCGCATGGCCGCGCCGAAGGCGACATAGACGCTGTTCGACTTGGGCGCGGCGGCCAGATGCACGGTCAGCTGAGCCAGCGCCAGCTCGCCTTCGGGCGAGCCTAGAAAGTCGTAGGCGTCCTTGGCGGCGTTGGCGAGCACCAGCGACATCGGATCGGCCGCGCCGATGTCCTCGCTGGCCGCGCGCATCAGCCGCCGGGCGATGAACAGCGGATCCTCCCCGCCCGCCAGCATCCGCGCCAGCCAGTAGAGCGCCGCGTCCGGGTCCGAGCCGCGGATCGACTTATGCAGGGCGGAGATGAGGTTATAGTGCTCCTCCCGGTCCTTGTCGTAGGCCGGGCTGCGCTTTTGCAACAGGCGGCCGAGGTCGGCGGTGGAAAGCGGCTCGGACGGGCCGATGTTGAACAGGGTCTCGGCCAGGGCCAAAAGATAGCGCCCGTCGCCGTCGGCCATGGCCAACAGCGCCTCGCGCGCTTCCGGGCTCAGCGGCAGGGCGCGCTGCTCGTAGGCCTCGGCCTTAGCCAGGAGCTGGCCCAGCGCGTCATCGTCCAGCCGTTTGAGCACGAACACCTGGCAGCGCGACAACAGCGCCCCGTTCAACTCGAACGACGGATTTTCGGTGGTCGCTCCGACCAGGGTCACCACCCCCTGCTCGACGAACGGCAAGAACCCGTCCTGCTGGGCGCGGTTGAAGCGGTGGATCTCGTCGACGAACAACAGCGTCGACTGGCCGGCGGAGCGGCGCGCGCGGGCGGTCTCGAACGCCTTCTTCAGATCGGCGACGCCGGAGAACACCGCCGAAAGCTGGTCGAACTCGTAACCCGCCGCCTTGGCCAACAGCCGCGCGATGGTGGTCTTGCCGGTTCCTGGCGGACCCCACAGGATCATCGAGGCCAGCCGGTGGGCGTCGGCCATCCGCCGGATCGGGCCATCGGGACCCAAGAGGTGGTCCTGGCCCACCACCTCGTCCAAGGTTTGTGGGCGCAACCGGTCGGCCAAGGGGCGCGGCGCTTCCGGCGTCAGGCCGGCGGCTTCGAAAAGATCGCTCATCGTTGCAGGCTAGCAGATGCCGCCCGCGCCGGGGACAGCCTTCGCCGCGAGGTCAGAGCCTTAACTGCGCGGTGATGGTCTGCGGGCCGCGCTGGATCACCAGACGCCAGACGCCATTGGTGTCGGCCGCCAGCGCCGCCTCCAGTTCACGCACGCTGTGCGGGGTGACCCCATTGATGCTGCGGATGATGTCGCCGTCCCGCAGGCCGAGATTGGCCGCATAGCCCTCGCCGGCCCTGACCACCAGGATCCCGTTCCTGGCCGCGAAGGGATCCAGCCCCATCTCCTCGGCCGCCGACGGCGTCAGGCTCGCGACCGTGGCCCCGCCCAGGGGGTTTCGTCCGGCGATGACGCGGCTCTCGCCCGCTCCGCCTGGCGGCGGCGCGATCCGCACCCGCACGCTCTCGCTGGCGCCCTTGTCGCGGCGCAACGTCAGGATCACCACGTCGCCGGCATGGCGCGTGACCACGCGGTAGTTGAGCGTCGATTCGTCGTTCACCGCCGCCCCGTCGATCGCCAGGATCAGGTCGCCTTGGCGCAGGCCCGCGCGCGCGCCCGGCCCATCCGGATAGACGTCGGTGACCAGCACGCCCTGGGGCCGGTCCAGGCCGATCGAGCGGGCGATGTCGGCGCTCACCTCCTGGGTCTTGATCCCCAGCCATGGCCGAGCCTCGGACACCGCGCCGCCCGCGATCGCCGTCTCGACCACCCGCTTGATCAGGGCGGCGGGAATGGCGAAGCCGACGCCGGACGAGGTGCCCGACTGCGACAGGATGGCGGTGTTCATGCCGATCATGTCGCCGTTCATGTCGACCAGGGCCCCACCGGAATTGCCTGGATTGATCGCCGCGTCGGTCTGGATGAAGTAGGATACGTCGGTGATCCCGACGCCGCTGCGCGCCAGGGCCGAAACGATGCCGTTGGTCACCGTCTGGCCGACCCCAAACGGATCGCCGATCGCCAGCACCAGATCGCCCACCTGGGCGTCGTCGCGGTCGTCCAGCGCCAGCACCGGAAGCCGTTCGGCGCCGGGATCGATCTTCAGCACCGCCACATCGGCCCGGGTGTCGGCCAACAGCACCTTGGCGGGGAATTCGCGTCGGTCGCCGAGCACCACCATGATCTCCTGGCCGCCCTCGATGACATGGTTGTTGGTCACGATCACGCCGTCGGAGCGGACGATCACGCCCGAACCCAGCGACTGGGCCACGCGCTCGCGCGGGACCACGCCCATGCCGCCGAAGAACTGCCAGAACGGATCGACGGTCTGGCGCTCAACCCGGCGACTATAGACATTGACCACCGCCGGCGCGGCCTTGCGCACCACCGGCGCGAACGACAGGCGCAGGCTGGCCGCATCGCCGGGCGCCACGCGGGATGGCTCGGCCAGTGACGGCGCTGGCAGGCCCTGGGCGCTGGAGCGGCTGGCCGGCTGGGAGCAGGCGGCTAGAAGGCAAAGGGCCAGGAGGATCAATCTTTGGGGGCGCATTCGCTCTCCGCCGTGGGCCACGCCCGAAAACAGCGAAGGTTTCAGGCGCAATGATGGCGCCCGCCTCAATCCGTCGCCACGGCGGGCCAGGCGAACTCTCTGGGCGATCACAAGGCCGAATACAAGCAGCAGCGCCGCGATGGAGGCGGTCGGCGTGGTCGAATTGGATCTAGTCTTCGTCGACGCTGATCCGGACCGGACCGGAATCCTTGCCCTTTTCGCTCTCGTCGCGGTCGACGAACTCGATCACCGCCAGGGGGGCGTTGTCGCCGTGGCGATAGCCGGCCTTGAGCACCCGGATGTAGCCGCCCTGGCGGGCCTTGTAGCGGGGGCCAAGGGTGGCGAACAGCTTGCCGACCTGGTCGTTGTCACGCACCCGGCTGATGGCGATGCGGCGGGCGTGCAGGTCGCCGCGCTTGGCCAGGGTGACCAGCTTCTCGACGAAGGGCCGCAGTTCCTTGGCCTTGGGCAAGGTGGTGACGATCTGCTCGTGCTTGATCAGGCTCGCGGCCATGTTGGCGAACATGGCCGTGCGGTGCGCCGTCGTGCGGCCCAGTTTGCGGTGCGCGTTACCGTGGCGCATGGATCAAGTCTCCTTGGGCGGGCCGTCTCGCGACGGATCGGTGCGGTCTTCGATCTGGAATCAGATCTGGTCTTCGAACTTCTTGGCCAGATCTTCGATGTTCTCGGGCGGCCAGTTGGGCACGTCCATGCCCAGGTGCAGGTTCATGCTCGCCAGCACTTCCTTGATCTCGTTCAAGGACTTGCGGCCAAAATTCGGCGTGCGCAGCATCTCGGCTTCGGTCTTCTGGATCAGATCGCCGATGTAGACGATGTTGTCGTTCTTCAGGCAGTTGGCCGAACGCACCGACAGCTCCAGCTCGTCGACCTTCTTCAACAGCGCCGGGTTGAACGGCAGCTCGGGCTTGGCCTCGCCTTCCGCCTTCTTCTTCGGCTCCTCGAAGGTGATGAAGATCTGCAGCTGATCCTGCAGGATGCGGGCGGCGTAGGCCACCGCGTCCACCGGTGAGACCGCACCGTTGGTCTCCACTTCGAGAATCAGCTTGTCGTAGTCCAGGCTCTGGCCCTGACGGGTCGGCTCTACGCGGTAGGCGACGCGCTTGACCGGGCTGTAGAGCGAATCGACCGCGATCAGCCCGATCGGGGCGTCCTCGGGCCGGTTCATCTCGGCCGGGACATAACCCTTGCCGTTCTGGACCGTGAACTCCATGCGCACCTGGGCGCCGTCGTCCAGGGTGCAGAGCACGTGGTCGGGGTTGAGAATCTCGATGTCCGACGGCGCATCGATCTGACCGGCGGTGACCACTCCCGGGCCCGTGGCCCGCAGCGTCATCCGCTTGGGCCCTTCGGCGTGCATCCGCAGCGCCAACTGCTTGATGTTCAGGACGATGTCGACGACGTCCTCGCGCACCCCCTGCATGGAGGAGAATTCATGCACCACCCCGTCGATCTGGATGGCGGTGACGGCGGCGCCCTGCAGGGAAGACAGCAGGACCCGGCGCAGCGAATTGCCCAGCGTCACGCCAAACCCGCGCTCGAGCGGCTCGGCGACGATGCGGGCCTTGCGGCCGGCGTCGGCGCCGGTCTCGATCTGCGGCTTTTCCGGACGGATGAGCTCGTTCCAGTTTCGTTCAATCACGGATGAAGTCCCTCGAACGCGGCGGGCCGGCCACGCGGATGGGGCCGGCGCAGGGGAAGTGACAAATAGCTACTCAGACGCGCCGGCGCTTGGGCGGCCGGCAACCGTTATGCGGAATGGGCGTCACGTCACGAATGGTGGTGATGGTCATGCCCGCGGCCTGCAACGCCCGAAGCGCCGACTCGCGGCCTGAGCCCGGACCGGAGACGTTGACCTCCAGGGTGCGCACGCCGTGGTCGGCGGCCTTCTTGCCAGCATCCTCGGCGGCCATCTGGGCGGCGTAGGGGGTCGACTTGCGCGAGCCCTTGAAGCCCATCATGCCGGCCGATGACCAGGAGATGGTGTTTCCCTGGGCGTCGGTGATGGTGATCATGGTGTTGTTGAACGAGGCGTTCACATGCGCCACGCCCGAGGTGATGTTCTTGCGTTCGCGCTTCTTGACGCGAGCCGGTTCCTTGGCCATCGAGTGTGCGCCTTACTTCTTCTTGCCGGCGATCGGCTTGGCCGGGCCCTTGCGGGTGCGGGCGTTGGTGTGGGTGCGCTGACCGCGGACCGGCAGGCCCTTGCGGTGGCGCAGACCGCGATAGCACGCCAGGTCCATCAGCCGCTTGATGTTCACCGCGGTTTCGCGGCGCAGGTCGCCCTCGACGGTGTAGTCGCGGTCGATGGCCTCGCGGATCTGCAAGACCTCCTGGTCGGTCAGCTGATTCACCCGGCGGGCGTCCTCGATGCCAACCCGCTCGACGATTTCTCGCGCCTTGGTCGATCCGATGCCGTGAATGTATTGGAGCGCGATGACGACGCGCTTGTTGGTTGGGATATTGACGCCTGCGATGCGGGCCACGCCTGAACTCTCCTGATCACGCACTTAAGCGCGAACGACACACCCGGTCCTTGCGCTATTGCGGAAGGAGCCGGCGCATCTTTCGCGCCCTTTCGCGGAAGCGGTCCGTTATAGTGATAGCGACGCTCTCGTCAATGGCCGCGTGTGGCAAAATCGCCGGGGAAAGCGGCCGCGCGGGCGAGGCGGCGATCAGACTTTCACCCCGTCCAGCGCCGCGTCGATCTGCCGGGCCACCTCCTCGATGGCGCCCATGCCGTCGATCTCGACCAGCTTGCCCTGGGCCAGGTAATGCGGCAGCAGCGGGGCGGTCTGGGCGTTGTAGGCGGCCAGCCGCACCTTGAAGGATTTCGGGATTGTCGTCCGCGCGGCCTTCCGCGGCGAACCGGCCGGCGACCCTGGCCAGGAGGGCGTCGTCGTCGACCCGAAGCCGCAGCACCAGGTCGATCCGCGAGCCGCGACCGGCCAGCATGTCGTCCAGCGCCTCGGCCTGGGCCACGGTGCGCGGAAAGCCGTCGAAGATCGCGCCGCCGGCCGCCTCGGCGTCCGGCAGCGCCTCCTCGATCAGGGCGATGACGATCTCGTCCGAGACCAGCTCGCCCCGGTCCATGATGCCGGCCACGCGCTGGCCCAGCGGCGAGCCCGACGATCGCGCCGCGCGCAGCATGTCGCCGGTGGACAGCTGAACCATGCCCCTGTTGCTGACGAGCCGCTTGGCCTGGGTTCCCTTGCCCGCCGCCGGCGGCCCGAACAGAATCAAGTTCACCGGTTACGGCCTCCCCTCAGTTTCGATTTTCTGATCAGCCCCTCATACTGGTGCTGCAACAGATGCGACTGGATCTGGGCCACGGTGTCCATGGTCACGGTGACCACGATCAGGATCGAGGTGCCGCCGAAATAGGCTTGGCTCCCCGGCGTGTTGCCGGACATGAACTCCGGCAGGATGCAGACCAGGGTGATATAGGCGGCGCCGATCACGGTCAGGCGGGTCAGCACATAGTCGAGATATTCCGCCGTCCGCTTGCCCGGCCGGATACCGGGCAGGTTGGCCCCGTATTTCCGAAGGTTCTCGGCCACCTCGTCCGGATTGAACACGATCGAGGTGTAGAAAAACGAGAAGAAGATGATCAAAAACGCATAGAGAAAAATGAACAGCGGCTGGCCGTGCTGAAGTTGGGCGAGCAATCCCGGCAGCCACTGGGCCCAGGCCGGCAGGGTGGTCTTGGCGATGAAGCCGCCAGCCATGGCGGGCATGGACAGAAGGCTGGAGGCGAAGATCGGCGGGATCACGCCGGAAGTGTTGATCTTCAGCGGCAGGATCGAGGTGTCGCCGCCGAACATGCGGTTGCCCATCTGGCGCTTGGGATAGAGGATCAGTATCCGGCGCTGCGAGCGCTCGACGAAGACGATGAACACGATCACCGCCACGGCGACCGCGGCGATGGCGAACAGGGTGAAACCCTGGATCTGGCCGGTTCGCGCCTGGGACAGTAGGTTCGCCGCCGCGATCGGCAGGCGCGCCACGATGCCCGCGAAGATGATCAGCGAAACGCCGTTGCCGACCCCGCGGGCGGTGATCTGCTCGCCCAGCCACATCAGGAACATGGTCCCGCCGGTCAGGCTGGCGACGGTCGACAGGATGAAGAACATCCCGGGCTGGCTGACCAGACCCTGGCTGGAGGACAGGCCCACGGCGATGCCGAACGACTGGAAGATGGCCAGGACCACGCACAGATAGCGGGTATACTGGTTGAGCTGCTTGCGGCCCGCCTCGCCGCCTTCCTTACGCAGCTTCTCCCAGGGCGGATAGACCGTACCCAGGAGTTGGACCATGATCGAGGCCGAGATGTAGGGCATCACGTTCAGCGAGAAGATCGCCATCCGCTGAACCGCGCCGCCCGAGAACATGTCGAACATGCCCAAGATGCCCTTGGACTGGCCTTCGAACAGCTTGGCGAACTGTTCCGGGTCGATGCCGGGGATCGGGATGTAGGTGCCGATGCGGTAGACGATCAGCGCGATCAGGGTGAACCAGAGACGCTTATGGAGCTCCGTGGCCTTCTGAAAGGTCTGGAGATTCATATTGGCGGCTAGTTGTTCCGCGGCCGAGGCCATGGCCCCTCCCCTTGCATCCGACACGTCTCAGATAGGGGCTGAACGGCCCCCTGGCGAGGTTTTTCAGGCCTCGACGGCGGCCTCGGCGACCTTGGCCGTCGTGGTCAGGGTTCCGCCGGCGTCCGCCACCGCCTTGGCCGCCGAAGCGCTGGCCGAATAGACGGTGATGTTCAGCTTGGTCTTCAACTCGCCCTGGCCCAACAACCGCACGCCGTCGCGCATCCGACGGATCACGCCGGCGGTCAGCAGCGCCGCGGCGTCGATCGGCTTGCCCGCATCCAGCTTGCCGGCCTCGATCGCCTGGGCGAGCCGCCACAGGTTCACCTCGACCAGCTTCTTGGCGAAGGGATTGTTGAAACCGCGTTTGGGCATGCGCATGTGCAGCGGCATCTGGCCGCCCTCGAACCCGCCGAGCGCCACGCCGGAGCGGGACTTTTGGCCCTTGACGCCGCGGCCGGAGGTCTTGCCCTTGCCCGAGCCTGGGCCGCGGCCGACGCGCATGCGGCGTTTGTGGGCGCCGGTGTTGTCGCGGATTTCGTTCAGCTTGGTCATCTCAGCCTCTCCTTGGAGATCATCGCCGGGCGGGGCCCGACTCGGCTTGTGAAGGTTGGAAAACGCTTTAGGCGTCCTCGACCACGGCGACCATGTGGGCCACCTTGGCGATCATGCCGCGGACGGACGGGGTGTCCTTCAGGGTCGAGACCCGGCCCACGCGGTTCAGTCCCAGCCCGACCAGGGTCGCGCGCTGGTCGGCCTTGCGACGGATCGGGCTCGCGGTCTGGCGAACCGTGACGGTCTTTATGTCGGACATCGTGGTCTTCCTCAGCCTTCGCCGGCGTCAGCCGAGGCGCCGTCGTGACGGCGGCCCAGGATGTCGCCGACCTTCTTGCCGCGCTTGTTGGCGACCTGACGGGGTGACGACTGACCCTTGAGCGCGTCGAACGTCGCGCGGATCATGTTGTAGGGATTGGACGAGCCGACCGACTTGGCCACCACGTCCTGCACGCCCAGGGTTTCCAGCACCGCCCGCATCGGGCCGCCGGCGATGACGCCCGTGCCGGCCGGGGCCGCGCGCAGCATCACCTTGCCCGCGCCGTGACGGCCCGCGCCGTCGTGGTGCAGGGTCCGCGACTTCGCGCAGCGGCACGCGGATCATGGTCTTCTTGGCTTCCTCGGTCGCCTTGCGGATGGCTTCCGGCACCTCGCGCGCCTTGCCGTGACCGAAGCCGACGCGGCCCTTCTGGTCGCCCACCACCATCAAGGCGGCGAACGAGAAGCGCCGGCCGCCCTTGACCGTGGCCGCCACGCGGTTGATGTGCACCAGCTTCTCGACGATGTCGCTGTCGGCGCGGTCTTCTTGCGTTCGATCGCGCCGGTCCCGCCGATCGCCACCGCCGCGCTGTTGCTCGCCTCGGGCCATGCTGTTCGTCCTCAGAAGTTCAAGCCGGCTTCGCGCGCGGCTTCGGCGAGGGCCTTGACCCGGCCATGATAGATGTAGCGGCCGCGGTCGAAGACCACGTCCTTGACGCCCTTTTCCAGCGCCCGCTCGGCGACAAGCTTGCCCACGGCAGCCGCGGCGTCCTTGTCCGAGCCCTTCGCGCCCTTGCCCTTTTCAAGCGAGGAGGCCTGCGCCAGGGTCACCCCGCCGGCGTCGTCGATCACCTGAGCGTAGATGTTCTTGTCCGAGCGGAAGATCGACAGGCGCGGACGGCCGTTCGCCAGCTTACGCAGGCGGATGCGGTTGCGCTGGGCGCGCCGGTTGTTGGATTCGCGAACAGAGAGGGCCATGACCTACTTCTTCTTGCCTTCCTTGCGCCGCACCTTCTCGCCCGAATAGCGCACGCCCTTGCCCTTGTAGGGCTCGGGGGGCCGCAGGCGGCGGATGCGGGCGGCGATCTCGCCGACCAGCTGCTTGTCGATCCCGGAAACCCGAATCTCGGTCTGCTTGGGGACCGCGAATGTGATCCCGGCGGGCGGCGGCACGTCGACATCGTGCGAATAGCCGAGCTGCATGCTCAGCGAGCGACCCTTGAGCGCGGCCCGGTAGCCGACGCCGACCAGTTCGAGGACTTCCTCGTAGCCGTGGGTGACGCCATGCACCAGATTGCCCACCAGGGTGCGCGACAAGCCCCACATCGCCTTGGCGCGCTTGGAGTCGCTGCGCGGCGTGAAAGTCAACTCGTTGTTTTCGTGGCGGACCTCGATGTCGTCGACGACGGTCCAGGCCAATTCGCCCTTGGGGCCCTTGACCGTGACCGCCTGCCCCTCGAGGGTGACGGTGACGCCGGCGGGGATCGCGACCGCCTTCTTGCCGATGCGTGACATGCCTTGCTCCCTCTCCCTGCCTAGTAGACGCGGCAGAGCACTTCGCCGCCGACGTTGGCGTCGCGCGCGGCGGAGTCGCTCATCACGCCCTTGGGCGTCGACAGGATCGAGATTCCGAGGCCGTTCTTGATCGGCTTCAGGTCCTTGATCGACGAATAGACCCGGCGGCCCGGCTTGGACACGCGGGCGATCTCGACGATCACCGGCTCGCCGTCGAAATACTTCAACTCGATCTCGACCTGCGGGAATTCGCCGGGCTTCTGCACCAAGGTGTAACCGCGGATATAACCTTCGTCCCGCAGCACGTCCAAAACGTGCTCGCGCAGCTTCGAGGCGGGGGTCAACACCTTCCCGCGCCCGCGCATCGCGGCGTTCCGGATCCGGGCGATCATATCGCCGATGGGGTCGTTCACTGCCATTGAACCCTCCTACCAGCTCGACTTGACGAGGCCGGGGATCTGCCCGTGCGAACCCAGGTCGCGCAGCGCGATCCGCGACATCTTCAGCTTGCGATAGAAGCCGCGCGGACGACCAGTGACCTCGCAGCGATTGCGGATGCGGGTCTTGGACGAATTGCGCGGCAGCTTGGCGAGCTTGAGCCGGGCTTCGAAACGCTCTTCCAGCGGCCGGGCCTCGTCATTGGCGATCGCCGTCAGCGCCAGGCGCTTGGCGGCGTATTGCTTGACGAGACGTTTGACCATCTCATTACGGTTGACAGCGCTTTTCTTGGCCATTGCTTGTCTTTCCTCCCGCTCAGTTCACGGTGAACGGGAATTGGAATTCCTTCAGAAGCGCGCGCGCTTCGTCGTCACTCCGGGCCGTGGTGCAGACGATGATGTCCATGCCCCAGATCTGATCGATCTCGTCGTAGTTGATCTCGGGGAAGACGATGTGTTCGCGCAGGCCCATGGCGTAGTTGCCGCGGCCGTCGAACGAGGTTGGCTTCAGACCGCGGAAGTCCTTCACCCGCGGCAGGGCCACGGTGATCAGCCGGTCGAGGAACTCGTACATCCGGTCCTTGCGCAGGGTGACCTTGGCGCCGATGACCATGCCTTCGCGCAGCTTGAAGGCGGCAATCGAGGTGCGGGCCTTGGTGGCGACCGGCTTCTGGCCGGTGATCGCGGCCAGGTCCTTCATCGCCAAGGCGGCCTTCTTGGAGTCGGCCACCGCCTCGCCGATGCCCATATTCACGACGATCTTGTCGATCCTGGGGATCTGCATTTCGTTGGTGTAGCCGAACTGCTCCTTCATCACCGCGCGGATGCGCGCCTGATATTCGGACTTCAGCCGCGGTTCATAGGTTTGCTCAGCCATCGATGACCTCGCCTGATTTCTTGGCCACGCGCACCTTCTTGCCGTTCTCGACGCGGAATCCGACACGGGTCGGCTCGCCGGACTTCGGGTCCACAAAGGCGACGTTGGAGGTATGCAGCGCCGCTTCCTTGTTCTTGATGCCGCCCTGCGGGTCGGCCTGGGTCGGACGGGTGTGACGCTTGACCATGTTGACCCCCGAGACCACCAGACGGTTCTCCTTGGGCAGCACCTTGATCACCTGGCCCTGACGGCCCTTGTCCTTGCCGGCGAGCACGATGACGCGGTCGCCTCTCTTGATCTTCGCGGCCATCACAGCACCTCGGGCGCGAGTGAAATGATCTTCATGTGGTTCTTGGCGCGCAGCTCGCGCGGAACCGGGCCGAAGATCCGCGTGCCGATCGGCTCGCCCTGCTTGTTGACGATCACCGCGGCGCTGCGGTCGAAGCGGATCAGTGACCCGTCCTTGCGCTTGATGCCCTGGGCGGTGCGCACGACGATGGCGCGCAGCACGTCGCCCTTCTTCACGCGGCCGCGCGGGATCGCCTCCTTGACGGAGACGACGATGGTGTCGCCGACACTGGCGTAACGCCGCCCAGCGCCGCCCAGCACCTTGATGCACATGACCCGACGCGCGCCCGAATTGTCGGCGACTTCCAGGTTGGTCTGCATCTGGATCATGGTTTTTCGCCTTCCAGAACTAGTTGGCGGAAGCCGGGGCGGCCTTTGGCAGGACCTCCCAGGTCTTCAGCTTCGACTTCGGCGCGCATTCGACGATGCGAGCGAACTCACCCGCCTTGTAGGCGTTGGCCTCGTCATGGGCGTGGTAGCGCTTCGAGCGGCGCACGGTCTTCTTCAGCACTGGGTGCAGGAAGGTCCGCTCGACCTTCACCACCACGGTCTTGTCGCCCTTGTCGGAGACGACCACGCCCTCGAGAATTCGTTTCGGCATCGATTGGTCCTCTAGGCCGCCGTCTTGGCGCGCAGCACGGTCTTGATGCGCGCGATATCCTTGCGGACCTCGTTCACACGATGGGTCTTTTCGATCTGACCGGTCGCCGCCTGGAAGCGCAGGTTGAACTGCTCTTTCTTCAGCTTGAGCAGCTCATCGGCGAGCTGGTCATGGGTCAGGGCCCGAACGTCATCGATCTTCATCACGCGTGCTCCACCGCCGCGCCGTCGATCCGGGTGACGACGCGGGTCTTGATCGGCAGCTTGGCCGCGCCCAGGCGCAGCGCCTCGCGGGCCACGTCGTCGGCGACGCCGTCGATCTCGAACATGATCCGGCCCGGCGCGACCCGCGCGGCCCAGTATTCGACCGCGCCCTTGCCCTTGCCCATCCGCACCTCGGCGGGCTTGTCGGACACCGGCACGTCCGGGAACACCCGGATCCACACCCGGCCCTGGCGTTTCATCTGACGGGTGATCGCGCGGCGGGCCGCCTCGATCTGACGCGCGGTGATCCGCTCGGGCTCCAGCGCCTTCAGGCCATGGGAGCCGAAGTTCAGCAGCGTGCCGCCCTTCGACAAACCGTGGATGCGGCCCTTGAACTGCTTGCGGTACTTGGTTTTTTTCGGTTGCAGCATGACTTAGCGCCTCAACTCGCCCGCTCGCGGCGCCCGCCGCGGCCTTCCCGGTCGCCGCGATCACGGTCCCGGTCACGTCCGCCGCCCTCGCCGGCCGGTCCGGATTCACTGGCCAGGCGCTTGTCCTGAGCCATCGGGTCGTGCTCCAGCACCTCGCCCTTGAACACCCAGGTCTTCACCCCGATGATGCCGTAGGTGGTCTTGGCCTCGGCGAATCCGTAGTCGATGTCGGCGCGCAGGGTGTGCAGCGGCACGCGGCCCTCGCGATACCATTCCATCCGCGCGATTTCCGCGCCGCCCAAACGGCCGGAGACGTTGATCCGCACGCCCTTGGCGCCCAGACGCATGGTCGACTGGATCGAGCGCTTCATCGCCCGGCGGAAAGCCACGCGGCGCTCGAGCTGCTGGGCGATGTTCTCGGCCACCAACTGAGCGTCGGTCTCGGGCTTGCGGACCTCGACGATGTTCAGATGAACCTCGCCCTCGGTCATCTCCGCCAGGTCCTTGCGCAGCTTGTCGATGTCCGCGCCCTTCTTGCCGATGATCACGCCCGGGCGCGCGGCATAGATGGTCACCCGGCACTTCTTGTGCGGACGCTCGATAATGATGCGCGAAACGCCGGCCTGACCCAGGCGCTTCTTCAGCTCCTTGCGGACCTTGATGTCCTCGTGCAGCAGCTTGCCGTACTCGTGGCCGTCGGCGAACCAGCGGCTGTCCCAGGTGCGGTTGATGCCGAGGCGCAGGCCGATCGGATTGACTTTCTGGCCCATCAGGCGGCCTCACCAAGTTCACGGACCACGATGGTGATCTCCGAGAAGGGCTTTTGAATGCGCGAGGAGCGGCCGCGCGCGCGCGAGGCGAACCGCTTCATCACCAGGTTCTTGCCGACGTAGGCCTCGGCCACCACCAGGGAGTCGATGTCCAGGCTGTGGTTGTTCTCGGCGTTGGAGATCGCCGAGTTCAGCGCCTTGCGCACGTCCTTGGCGATCCGCTTGTGGCTGAATTCCAGCTCGTTCAGCGCCCGCTGCACCTTCAGGCCGCGGATCGACTGGGCGACCAGGTTCAGCTTGCGCAGGCCGGTGCGCAGGGTGCGGACCTTGGCCATCGCCTCGACGGGCTTGAGCCGCCGCTCTTTACTTTTCTGGCCCATGCTACTTCCTCTTGGCCTTCTTGTCGGCGGCGTGACCGGGGAAATAGCGGGTCGGCGCGAACTCGCCGAACTTCATGCCCACCATGTCTTCGCTGACCAGCACTGGGATGTGCTTTTGGCCGTTGTGCACGCCGAAGGTCAGGCCGACGAACTGCGGCATGATGGTCGAGCGACGCGACCAGGTCTTGATCACGTCCTTGCGGCCCGATCCTTGCGCGACTTCCGCCTTCTTCAGCAGATAGCCGTCGACGAAGGGGCCTTTCCAAACCGAACGGGTCATGGCTTAGCGGGCCTTCTTAACGTGGCGCGAGCGGATAATGAACTTGTCCGTCGCCTTGTTGGTGCGGGTCTTGCGGCCCTTGGTCGGCTTGCCCCACGGGGTCACCGGGTGGCGGCCGCCGGAGGTGCGGCCTTCGCCGCCGCCGTGCGGGTGGTCGATCGGGTTCATCGCCACGCCGCGGACGTGCGGCCGGCGGCCCTTGTGACGCACCCGGCCGGCCTTGCCGAGGTTCTCGTTCATGTGGTCCGGGTTGGACACCGCCCCGACCGTGGCCATGCAGCCGTCCTGGACCATGCGCAGCTCGCCCGACCCCAGACGGATCTGGGCGTAGCCGGCGTCACGGCCGACCAGTTGGGCGTAGGCCCCGGCCGAGCGGGCGATCTGGCCGCCCTTTTCCGGCTTCAGTTCGACGTTGTGCACGATGGCGCCGATCGGCAGCGAACGCAGCGGCGCGGCGTTGCCCGGCTTGATGTCGACCTTCTCGGCCGCGATCACCTCATCGCCGACCTTCAGCCGCTGCGGCGCCAGGATGTAGGCCAGTTCGCCATCGGCGTACTTGATCAGGGCGATGAAGGCGGTGCGGTTGGGGTCGTATTCCAGCCGCTCGACCACGCCCGACACGCCGAATTTGCGGCGCTTGAAGTCGATCATCCGGTAGAGCCGTTTGGCGCCGCCACCGCGGAACCGCACCGCGATCCGGCCGCCGCCGCCGCGTCCGCCGGACTTGGTCAGGCCCTGCACCAGCCGCTTGACCGGACCGCCCTTGTGCAGCTCGGACTTGTCGACCAGCACCAGGGCCCTGCGGCCCGGCGAGGTGGGATTGAAGGTCTTCAAGGCCATCGGATCAAAGCCCCGTCGTGATGTCGATCGACTGGCCCTCGGCCAGTGTCACGATCGCTTTCTTGACGTCCGAGCGACGCCCCTTGATGCCGCGGAAGCGCTTGGTCTTGCCCTTGGTGACCATGGTGTTGACCTTGGTCACCGTGACCTTGAACAGCTCTTCGATGGCGGCGGCGATCTCGTCCTTGGTCGCATCCTTGGCGACGCGGAAAACGACCTTGTTCTGCTCGGACAGCAGGGTCGCCTTTTCGGTGATCACCGGCGAGAGAATGGTGTCGTAGTGCCGGGCGGTGGCCATCACGCGGCTTCCTTCTCAGCAAAACGCGCCTCGATCGCCTCGATCGCGGCCCGGGTCAGCACCAGGGTGTCGCGGCGCAGCACGTCGTAGACGTTGAGGCCGGCGTTCGGCAGCACGTCGATGGCGGGGATGTTGCGGGCGGCGAGCTTGAAGTTGCCGTCGATCTCCGGCCCGCCGATGATCAGCGCGTTCCTCAGGCCGAGCTTGGCGAACTGGGCGCGCAGCGAGGCGGTCTTGGGCGCGTCCAGCGCGGCGGCGTCGAGCACCACCAGCGCGCCGGCCTTGGCCTTGGACGACAGGGCGTGCCGCAGGGCCAGCGCCCTCACCTTCTTGGGCAGGTCGAAGGCGTGGCTGCGCACGATCGGCCCGAAAGCGCGGCTGCCGCCGACGAACTGCGGCGCGCGGCGCGAGCCGTGACGGGCGCCGCCGGTGCCCTTCTGCTTGTACATCTTCTTACCGGTGCGAGAATTCTCGTTCCGGGTCTGGACCTTGTGGGTGCCGGCGCGGCGCTTGGCCAATTGCCAGTTGACGCAGCGGGCCAGGATGTCGCCGCGGATCTCCTCGATGCCGAACACGGCGTCGGAGAGTTCGATCTGGCCGGCCTTGGCGCCGGCGAGGGTGATGACGTCGAGTTTCATCAGGCTTCACCCTCCGTCGCCGGCGCATCGGCCGCCGGGGCCTCGATATCGACCGGCGCCGGCGCGGCGGCGTCCGCGGTCTTGCCCGAGGTTTTGAACGCGCCGGGCTTAGGCAGGTCGGCCGGGGCCGCGCGCTTCACCGCATCGCGGATTTTCACATAGGCGCCTTCCGTGCCCGGAACCGCGCCCCTCAGAAGAATAAGACCGCGCTCCACATCGACGCGGAACACGGTCAGATTGAGGGTGGTGACGTTTTCCTGGCCCAGATGGCCGGCCATCTTCTTGTTCTTGAAGGTGCGGCCGGGATCCTGGCGATTGCCGGTCGAGCCGAGCGAGCGGTGCGACAGCGACACCCCGTGGGTCGCGCG
Source organism: uncultured Alphaproteobacteria bacterium (assembly GCA_963706385.1). Classification (GTDB taxonomy): domain Bacteria; phylum Pseudomonadota; class Alphaproteobacteria; order Caulobacterales; family Caulobacteraceae; genus Poindextera. The sequence goes on from OY970153.1 coordinate 693,585, forward strand.
CAGGCCGCCGAAATTCCAGCGCTTCATGCCGCCCTGGAAACCCTTGCCGACGGTCAGGCCCGATACGTCCACGGATTGGCCGGGAACGAAATGGTCGGCGGTGAACTCCGCGCCCACGTCGATCAGATTGTCCTCCGACACTCTGAATTCCGCGATGTGACGCTTGGGTTCGACCAGCGCCTTGGCGAAGTGGCCGCGCATCGCCTTGGAAGTGTTCTTGACCTTCTTCGCGCCCACACCGAGCTGCAGGGCGACGTAGCCGTCCTTGTCCTTGGTGCGCTGGGCGGTGACCTGGCAGCCGTCCAGCGACAGCACGGTCACCGGCACATGGACGCCGGCTTCGTCGAAGAAGCGCGTCATGCCCAGCTTTTTGGCGATCACGCCCGTACGCATCGGCGAGGTCCCCTTCTAGAGCTTGATCTCGACGTCCACGCCGGCGGACAGGTCGAGCTTCATCAGCGCGTCCACGGTCTGCGGGGTGGGGTCGACGATGTCGAGCACGCGCTTGTGCGTGCGGATTTCGAACTGCTCGCGCGACTTCTTGTCGATGTGCGGCGAGCGGTTGACGGTGAATTTTTCGATCAGAGTGGGCAGCGGGATCGGGCCGCGCACGGTCGCGCCGGTGCGCTTGGCCGTGTTGACGATCTCACGGGTTGAATGATCCAGCACCCGGTGGTCGAAGGCTTTGAGCCGGATGCGGATATTTTGTCGATCCATATCGCTCGAGTTCCCTAAAGCGCTCGCCACGCCCGAATACTGTTTCAAAGACCAGTCCGAAGCCGAAACCTCGGGTAAGACGCGCGAGACCCGCAAAACGAAATCGGCCCAAGCGATACCGCGTGGGCCTGCCCAGCTGAAGCCCGGGAAATCGTCCCGGACAATGTCAGGTCGTCTCGCGAACCGCGTCTAAGCCCTAAAGCTTACAGCCGGTCCAACAGAGGCGCGGTAGATACTCGCCGGGCCGAAGCGCGTCAAGGCGTAACCGCGAACGCGATAAATCGGCGCCGGCCCGCGGCTAGCGCGTGGGAAGCACCAGGGCCGGATCGATCGGGCGGGCGCGCTCACGCGGCGAGGGGGCGTAGCGAACCTCGAAGTGCAGCTGCGGCTGGTCGACGCCGCCGCTGGATCCGACCGTGCCAATCTCGGCTCCCTGGGCGATGTGATCCTTGATCTTCACCTCGGTCTTCGACAGGTGCGCATAGGCGGTCACCCAGCCGTCCTCGTGCTTGATCAGCACCAGATTGCCGAATCCCGGCACGAGGTTGCCGGCATAGACCACGTCCCCAGCTGCGGCCGCGTGGACCGGCGCGCCGTCGGGGGCGGCGATATCGAGGCCGTCGTTGCGCTGGCCGCCCGGCTTGGATCCGAAGCCCGACAGAATATCGCCCGCCGCCGGCCAGGCGAACCGACCGCGTCCGGCTTCGGCCACCTGGGCGTCGGTCGGCGCGGCGGGCGCCGCCTCCGTCGTCGGTGCGCTCGGCGCGGGTGTCGGCGGCGTGGAGGGCGTGGAATAGGTCGGTGGCGGCGCCGGGTGTTCGCCGGGCAGCGAGGCGTAAGGGACCGGCTGCGCCGGCGCGACGCCAGCCTGACCGGACATCGACCCTTCGCGCGCCGGAGGCGCCGCCGAGGGCCGTCTGGCGGTCCTGGCCGCACGTTCCTCGCCGGTGGCGGCTTCTGGCTCGCCTGACAAAATGAGCTTTTGGCCCGCGCGCACGCGGCTGACGGAGCGAAGCTTGTTTAGCGCCTTCAGATCGTCGACCGAGACGCCGAACCGCCGACCGATCGAATAAAGGGTGTCCCCGTGCTTGACCATATAGGTCTTCGGCGTTTGCGGATTGGACTGGCGCTCGCGATCGCCGCCGCGCGCGTGGCGGCCCCGCTCCCCCGCCGCGGGCGTCTCGGCGCCCGGCGCGCGAAGCTCGTCGCCGATCTTGAGGTAGCGCGGTCGAAGGCCCGGATTGGCGTCCATGACCGCCTTGGGCGTGGTGTGCAGCCGCTTGGCGATCGCATTGATGGTGTCGCCCTTGCGCACGACGACGGTCTGGGCCGGCTGGCTGGCGGCGACCTTATCGTCATGGCTCCGGTGGCTGTGATGGTGGTGACGACGGGCGACATCGATGCGCGCCGCCGGATCTTTGTCGGAGCGCCAAACCAGCGGGATCAGCATCGACGATTGGTCAAGGTAAGGGCTGGTCGGCGCGTGATGCGCCGAAGCCTCCGCGACCGGCGGCGGCGCATAGCCGGCATTCGGTTCGGATCGCGCTTCGATGCGTCCGGACAGCCCGGCGAGCGCCAGGGCCATGGTCATCGCTCGAAACATAATCGCCGTCATCGCCGCTTCACCCTCGGCTTGTCGGAATCACTCGCCCGACCGACCTCACTGTCCGCCAAGCCCGCAACGCGCGCCACCCGGCCCGACGCCGTCGGATCGTCACAACTCACGTGCGACCCCTTCCAGTAACGGCACGAAGCGGACCTCGCATAGAACTTCTTCCTTAAAGCCGCCTTTACCATCGCCCGCATAGCGCATCAGGGTCTGCACCGGCCCGCGCCCGATCGGCGCCACCAGAACCCCGGAGGGTTTCAGTTGCGCGATCAGGGCCATGGGCTCGCCCGGCGCCGCCGCCGTGACCAAAATGCGGTCGAACGGCGCCTGCTTGGGCCAGCCCTCGGCCCCGTCGCCGAAACGGGTGATGATATTGCCCAGTTGCAGCTCTTTGAACCTCGCCTCGGCCTCGTTCAGCAAGGTGCGGTAACGCTCGACGGTGTAAACCAGCCGCGCCAGCCTGGAGAGCACTGCGGTCTGATAGCCCGAGCCGGTGCCGATCTCCAACACCCTGGCGCGCGGTTCGATGGTCAGGGCCTGGGTCATCAGTCCGACGATGAACGGCTGGCTGATGGTCTGGCCGCAGGCGATCGGCAGGGCCGAATCCTCCCAGGCGCGCGCCTTGAACAGCTCCGGCGTGAACAGCTCGCGCGGCGTCTGCTCCAGCGCCGTCAGCACCGCCGGATCGCCGACCCCCTGGGAGCGCAGCTCGAGGATCAGCCGCGCGCGGCGGGTCTGCGAGGTTTTGTGGGACTCGGATTTGCTCATCTCAGGCGCCGCCGACGCGGCCGGTCAGCGGCGGCGATCCGCCCAGCACGGCTTTCAGATCATGGACGGTCGGCATGTGCGTCAGATCGATATGCAGCGGCGTGACCGAAATGCGGCCCTCGTAGATGGCGCGCAGGTCGGTGCCGTCCTCGGGCTTGGACGGCAGGTTGCGAAAGCCCAGCCAATAATACTCCCGTCCGCGCAGATCCGTTCGTCGTTCCGCATAGCGGGTGCGCACGTCGCGAAAGCCCTGTCGGGTGACCTCCACCGCCTCGACCTCGCCTGGCGGCAGGGCCGGGAAATTGACGTTGATCACCACCCCTTGCGGCCAGCCGACCTCCAACAGCCGCAGAATGATTCCCGGCGCGAAGGTCTCGGCGGTGTCGAAGGCGATCGGTTCGCCCTCGGCGAAGGCCCGCGACTGGCTGAGCGCGATGGCCGGTATGCCCAGCGCCATGCCCTCGATCGCTCCGGCCACCGTGCCGGACATGGTCACGTCTTCCGCCAGGTTCTGGCCGTGATTGACGCCGGACAGCACCAGATCGGGCTTGGCCCCCTCGACCAGATCCTGCGCGGCCACGGTCACGCAGTCGGTGGGCGTGCCGGTGATGGCGAAGCGCCGCGCGTCCAGTTTGCGCACCCTCAGCGGCTCGGTCAGGGTGAGGGAGCGGCTGACGCCCGACTGCTCATATTCGGGCGCGACCACCCACACGTCGTCGGACAGCGCCCGCGCGATGCGTTCGAGCGCCTGCAGACCCTCGGCGTGGATGCCGTCGTCGTTGGTGACCAGAATACGCAAAAATCGTCAGCCGATGTGGGTCAGCCCGCCCAGGTAGGGCTGCAACGCCTGAGGAACGGCGATTCGGCCGCTCTCGTCCTGATAGTTTTCGATCACCGCCACCAAGGTGCGTCCCACCGCCAGGCCCGAACCGTTCAGGGTGTGGACGAACCGCGCGCCCTTCTCCCCCGACCGGCGGCAGCGGGCGTCCATCCGCCGGGCCTGGAAATCCCCGCAGTTGGAGCAGGAGCTGATCTCGCGATAGGCGTTCTGCGACGGCAGCCAGACCTCGAGATCGAAGGTCTTGCGGGCGGAAAAGCCCATGTCGCCGGTGCACAGCAGCATGGTGCGGAACGGCAGGTCCAGGCGCTTGAGCACCGCCTCGGCGCAACCGACCATCCGTTCGTGCTCGGCGTTCGACTGTTCCGGCGTGGTGATCGAGACCAGCTCGACCTTGTGGAACTGGTGCTGGCGGATCATGCCGCGGGTGTCGCGGCCCGAGGCGCCGGCCTCGGAGCGGAAGCAGGGCGTCAGCGCCGTCAGCCGCAGCGGCAGTTCCTCCTCGGGCGTGATCTGCTCGCGCACCAGGTTGGTCAGCGAGACCTCGGCGGTGGGGATCAGCCAGCGGCCGTCGGTGGTGCGAAACAGGTCCTCGGCGAACTTGGGCAACTGGCCGGTGCCGAACGCCGCCTCGTCGCGCACCAGCAGCGGCGGCGAGACCTCGAGGTAGTCGTGCTCGCGGGTCTGCAGGTCCAGCATGAACTGGCCGAGCGCCCGCTCCAGCCGGGCGAGCGCGCCCTTCAGCACCACGAAACGCGCGCCGCTCATCCGTGCGGCGGCCTCGAAATCCATCAGCCCCAGCGCCTCGCCCAGATCGACGTGATCCTTGGGCTTGGCGATGGCGAACGGCTCGCCCCAGCGGCGCGTCTCGACATTGGCCGCCTCGTCCTCGCCGACGGGAACCGCCGCGTCCGGCAGGTTGGGCAGCGCCGCCAGCCGCGCGCGCAGATCCTCGCCGATCTCGCGCTCGGCGTCCCCTTCCCTGGCGATCTCCACCTTCAACAGCTCGACCTCGGCCATCAGCTCGGTGGCGCCGGTCTCGTCCTTCTTGGATTTGGCGATGCCGATCAGCTTGGAGACGTCGTTGCGCCGGCTCTGGGCCGCCTGCAGGGCGGTCTGGGCGATGCGCAGCTGGCGGTCCAGATCCAGCAGCCCGGCGGTCTGCGGCGAAAGCCCCCTGGCGCCCCAGGCGCGGTCGTAGGCGTCGGGGTCGTCGCGTATGGCCTTGATGTCATGCATGGGCGAAACGCCGAACGAAGGGTGAGCGGCCTTCCTTAAGGCGCGTCGGGATGGGCGCCAAGCTTTAGGCGATGGACGGTTCAGGCGCTCGCGGACGCGCCGGCTTGCCGGCGCCGCCGGCGCAGTTCGATCAGCCAGACGCAGAAGATGGATATCTCGTAGAGCAGCACGCCCGGCAGAGCGAGGGTCATCATGCTGATTGGGTCGGGCGGGGTGAGGATCGCGGCGACCACGAACACCGCGACGATGGCGTAGCGGCGCCCCGCGATCAACGTCCTGGCGCTGATCAGGCCGGACAAACCCATCAGCGATAGCACCACCGGCAGTTGGAAACAGAGCCCGAACGAGAGCAACAGCGTGGTCACCAGCGTCAGATAGTCCGACACCTTGGGCAAGAGCTCGACCGTGATCGAGCCGGCGCCGACGATCTGCTGATTCAGCGAGAACCACAGGACGAATGGCAGCATGATGAAATAGACCAGCGCCGCCCCGGTCAGGAACAGGACCGGCGAGGCGAGCAGGAACGGCAGGAACGCATGCCGCTCGCGCCGATACAATCCCGGCGCCACGAACCGGTAGAGCTGGAAGGCCAGCACCGGGAAGGTCACCACGATCGCGCCGAACCCGGCCAGTTTGATCTTGGTGAAGAAGAACTCGAGCGGCGCGGTGAACACCAGGTGAATCGCCGGCGCCTGGGTTAACGGGACCGCCTTCAGCCCCAGCACCGCCAGCAACAGGTCGAAGGCGCCGTGATGGCCGCCGGGCGCCTTCTGCAGCGCGATCATCCCGGCCGCGCGCTCGAACGGCTCCAGCAGCAGCAGATATATCTGGGTGGCGAAGACGAAACAGCCGAGAAAGCCGACCGTCAGGGCCGCCGAACAGACGATCAACCGAGCGCGCAATTCGATCAGATGATCCAACAAAGGCGCGCGGGAGGCCTCGATCTCATGCTCTTCCTCGGACGAACTCACGAGGACTCGCCCGCGGCCTTGGCCGCCTTGGACCGGGGTTTGCGGACGGCTTTCGGTTTTGGAGCGGGCTCGGCGGGCGCTTCGACTTCCACGGGCGGCTCGCCCGTGGAGTCGAGCAGAGCGCCGGGCGCCTGTTGCGTATGCCGCAGCGCCTCGACTTCGCGGCGCAGTTCGTCCAGTTCGGACTGACGGGCCAACTCGTCGAAGCTGGCGCGGAATTCGGCCGCCATGCCGCGCATCTTGCCGATGAACCGGCCAATTCGGCGCATCAGGATCGGCAGGTCCTTGGGGCCGATGACGATCAGCGCCAGCGCCCCGATGATCAGGATCTCGAGAAACCGGTCCTCAGGAAACATGCGGTCGGGGCTCGCTCATGGATCGGGCGACGATCAGGCCGGGACCGAGACCCCGGGTTGGGCAACGGCCACGACATGCGGCGTTCAGCGAACGCTCGGGTCTTTTTCCGGCGGGGTGGGCGGCAAGGACGCGTTCGGCTGGGCCGGCGGTGTCGTCGGATGCTCGTCCTTCAGCCCGTCCCTGAACGCCTTTACGCCCTTGGCCGCGTCGCCCATCAGCGAGGATAGCTTGCCGCCGCCGCCAAACACCAGCAGCAGCACCACGGCCACGATGATCAGATGCCAAGGACTAAGGCCGCCCATACGTCTACCTCCAGCGGGGCGAGCCCGCACGCCTGATCGGCGCCGCGCCGAATTCAACTCGCCAAGGGCCGTCCAACGACCCGCTTTGGCCCCAATATAGGTCATTCCAAGGCGCAGCGCCAATCGTGCGCGGGGGTGGCGCCCTAAAGATCGTACGGCGGGTCCCGATCATGGCGCGGCAGGTCGTCACGGATGTCGAACCAGGCCAGTCGTTCGCCAACCCAGCCATGCGCGGTGGGCGTCAGGGCGGCGGGGTCATCCAACGATCCCAGCGTGACCCCGACCGACCGGTGTTCGGAATCGGTCATATAGAGGGATGTCCCGCAATCCCCACAGAACCAGCGCGTCGCCCGCGGCGATGAAGCATACCCCCTCGCCTCCCCAGCGGTGATCTCGAATAGGGCGGGAGGAACCTGCACCCAGGCGGTGATCGGCGCGCCGCTCACCCGCCGACACTGGACGCAATGGCAATAGTCCACGACGCCGCCGTCCCGCGCCGTCGCCAGGTAGCGCACCGCGCCGCACAGGCAACCGCCGGTCAATCGTTGCGCCATCGCTCGCCTACGCCTCGCCCAGGTAGTCCTGGTGGAACTCCGGCGCGTCCGCCGGATCGAGCGGATCCTCGTCATCCACCGGCGCGCTCGGGTTCGGCACGCTGAAGTTCGCCGGCAGATCCAGGCTCAGCAGGCCCAACGCGCGCATGTCGGCGGCGCCGGGCAGGTCCGAAAGGCTGGCCAGACCATAGTATTCTAGAAAGGCGTCGGTGGTGGCGAAGGTGATCGGCCGGCCGGGCGCGCGACGGCGCCCGCGCATCCGCACCAAGCCAAGCTCCAAGAGCGCATCCAGCGTGCCGCGGCTGACCTGAACCCCGCGCACCGCTTCGATGTCGGCGCGGGTCACCGGCTGATGATAGGCGATGATCGCCAGGGTCTCTTGCGCCACGCGCGATAGCTGGCGCGGCTCCTCGCGCTCCAGCGTCATCAGGAACGCCAGATCCTCCGCCGTCTGAAAGCGCCAGCGGTCGGCGACGCAGACCAGATTGACTCCCCGCTCGGCGTATCGAGCCTTCAGCGCGACCAGGGCCGCGCCGATATCGGCGCCGTTCGGCAGGCGAGCGGCGAGGTCGGCCGCGCCGAGCGGCTGGGCGGCGGCGAACAACAGCGCCTCGAGCTGGCGTTCGGTTTCCATCGGCTCGGGGTCTTGGGGCTCGCTCATTCGTTTTCCAGATGCAGCGGCCGCGCGCGCAGATAAAGATCGGAGAAGGCCTCCAGCTGGCGAACCTCCAGCGCGCCCTCCTTCACCAGTTCCAGCCCCGCCGCCAGCGTCGAGGCCAGGCACGAGGCGCGGCTGGCCCCCGCGCTGTCCGGCCCGTCGCCCGCCGGCGCGATCACCTGCAGCGCGGTCCACGCGCTCATCTCGGCCAGCTTGGCGCGCAGGCGCCGGCGCGCATCGTCCAACGGATAGGCTTCCGGCCGCGGCGGCTGATAGCGCCGGTCGAAGTCGCGCCGGCGCTGGCTGGCGTAGGCTTGGATCAGGCCGTAGAGATCGCCTTCGAACGTCACGCGCGCGGTGATCTTGAGCTCGTCGGGATCACCCCGGGGGAAAACGTCGACGCCAAGTCGAGGGCGGGCGTTCAGCGCCTCGACGGTCCGACGCATGGCGTCGAGCTTGGCCAGGCGGAAGGCCAGGGCCGCGGCCATCTCTTCGGCCGGCGGCTCGGTGTCGACGGCCTCGGGCTTGGGCAGCAGCAGGCGCGACTTCAGGTAGGCCAGCCACGCGGCCATCACCAGATAGTCCGCGGCCAGAGAAAACTGGGCCCGCCGCGCCTGGTGCACGAAGGCCAGGTATTGATCGGCCAGCTTGGTCACCGACAACTGCAACAGATCGACCTTCTGGCTGCGCGCCAGGGCCAACAGCACGTGCAGCGGCCCCTCGTAGCCGTCCAGATCGACGATCAGGGCGACGCCGTCCTCGGCCGCCAGATCAGCCGCGGCGAAATCGAACGCCGGCTGGCAGGTCGCGCTCACGCCGCCCACCGCCCGTCGAAGGCCGCGTCGAATCGGGCGCGGGCCTCCTCGACATCGAACGGCTCGCTGGCGCGGGCGATGCGGGCGAGCGCCGCGGCCGCGCGCGCCTTGGCCCGACCGGCCAGGGTCCGGGTCCCGGCCAAAACCTGTTTCATCTCGGTCATGTCGCCGTTGCAGTGCAGGACCACGTCGCACCCCGCCGCCAGCGACGCCCTCGCCCGCTCCGTCATGCCGCCGCTCAAAGCCTTCATCGACAGATCATCGCTCATCAACAGCCCATCGAAGCCGATCGCGCCGCGGATAACCCGCCGGATCGCGCTGCGCGAGGTGGTCGCGGGCGCGCGCGGATCGATCGCGGCATAGACCACATGCGCGGTCATCGCCATGGGCATGTCCGACAGCACCTTGAAGGGCGCGAAGTCTCGCGCCTCCAACGCCTCGAGCGAGGCCTCGACCACTGGCAGGGCCAGGTGGCTGTCGGCCATCGCCCGACCGTGACCAGGAATATGCTTGATCACCGGCAGCACACCGCCCGCGATCAAGCCCTCGGCGGCCGCGCGGCCGAGCCGAGCCACCTCCTCCGGTCCGGCGGCGTAGGCGCGATCGCCGATCACCTCGTGGCCTCGCGGATCGGGCACATCCAGCACCGGGACACAGTCCACGTTGACCCCCAACGCGGCCAGATCATGGGCGATCAGCCGCGCGCCGAGCCGAACGATCTCGCGCCGCAACAGCGGGTCGTTGGCGGCGATCTGCCCGTAGGCCCGTCCGGGCGGATAGCGGCGCCAGTGCGGTGGGCCGAGCCGCTGGACCCTGCCGCCCTCCTGGTCGATCAGCACCGGCGCGTTGGCCGCCCCGGCGCAGGCCCGCAATTGCTCCACTAGGGCGCGGACCTGGTCGGGGGTTTCGATATTGCGGCCGAACAGGATGAAGCCCCAGGGCCGCGCCTCGCGGAACAGGGCGCGCTCCTCCACCGTCAGGCTCGGACCCGAACAGCCAAGGATGGCGGCGGCGATGGTCACCTGCGCGGCCTCATTTGACGAAGCACGGCTTGTTCTTGGCCTTCAGCGCCGCACAGAAGCTCGCCGCGTCGGCCTTGGAGGCGAAGCCGACGACGGTGGCGCGGTAGAAGGTCTTGCCGTCCTTGGTCGCCGTCTCGATCTTGAGGGTCTTGCCCGCCGTCATTCCCGGCAGGGCGCTGACATCATCGCGCCAGCCTGTCCGCGCCAGGTCCCAAGACGAGAAGGCGCCGATCTGGACCATCGCTCCGCCGCTGATCGAGGCCGGCGCCCGGGGCGCGGACGGTTCCGGCTTGGCGGCGTCGACCGTCTTGGGCGACGCATTGGCCGCGAGCGTCGCGGCGGGCTTGACCGGGGCGGCGGGCGCGCGGTCTCGGGGCGACGGAGCGGAACGAGCTGCGATCGCGTGGTCGGTGAGATCACCGGCGTTTGGCGGCAACGCGGGCGGCGCGCTGGCGGGTCCCCGCAGCGTCGCCGATGCGACCGCCGGCGACGGCGCGGATCGCGCGCTCGGCAACGGCGCCGGCTGTTCGGGCGGCGGCTCGAAGCTCGGCGCCGGCGGAGCCTCACTGGCCGGGACGGTCTCGGCCTTGTAGATTTGCAGACCCGCGGTCTGGTCGTCGGCGGCCGCGCCCGAGGACGGGGCGGACTTGGTCTGGCTGACCGGCGCGCCGACCAACTCCGGCGCCTGGCCGGCGTGTCTCATGCCGTGACGATAGAATACGAATATGCCAACGATCGGCGCCAGCAGGATGATCGCGCTGACCAGCAGGGTCAGCAGCGCGGGCCCGCCGCGCCCGCCTCGCGAGCGGCGCGCGTCGAACGCCAGAGGCGCGTCGGTCTGGGGCGTATAGGCGCCGCGGTCTTGATCGGACATGCGATGGCTCCAAAGCGCGGAATCGGCGAATCAGGCCGATCCCGCAGTTTACGGGAGCCGGCCGCGCCGCTTAAGCCGCAGTCGGTTCACTTCTCGCGCCGTCAGTTCCAGATCTCGAGATTGAACAGGCGCTTGTGCTCCTCGATGGCGAAGCGGTCGGTCATGCCGGCGATGTAGTCGCACACCACCCGAGCGCATCCGGCCTCATCCAAGCCGTCCGCCCGATCGAACCATTCGGTCGGCAGCACGCCCGGCTCGGCCATGAACAGCCTGAACATCTCGGCGAGAATGCGGCGCGCCTGGCTGCGGCTGCGGTTCACCCGATAATGCCGGTACATGCGCTGGTGCAGGAACTGCCGCAGCCGGGCGAGGTCCTCGGCCATCTCGGGGGTGAAGCAGACCAGCATCCGCCCCAGCATCCGCACATCCTCGGCCGAACCGATCCCGGCCTCCTGGACGTTGCGGCGGGTCTGGCCCAGAACGTCGTCGATCATCTCGCCGATCATCCGGCGCACGCCTTCCAGGCGCATCATCCGGTCGTCCAGCCCCGGCCGCTCGGCCTTCAGCGCCCGCAGGATCGGGCCGATCAGCGGCACATGGACCAGATCGTCCAGGCCGAACAGGCCCGCCTGCCAGCCGTCGTCCACGTCGTGGTTGTTGTAGGCGATGTCGTCGGAGATCGCCGCGACCTGCGCCTCGGCCGAGGCGAAACCGTCCAGGCGAAGATCGAAACCGGCGTTGAGTTCGGCCACCGCCCGCCAGGACGGCCGCTCGAGCCGGTCGCTCACCGGCCCGTTGTGCTTGACGATGCCTTCCAGGCTCTCCCAGGTCAGGTTCAGGCCGGCGAAATCCGCGTACCGGACCTCCAGCTCGGTCACCACGCGCAAGGTCTGGACGTTGTGGTCGAACCCGCCGTGGGACGCCATGCAGATGTCCAGCTCCTCCTCGCCGGCGTGGCCGAACGGGGGGTGGCCCAGGTCGTGCGCCAGCGCCACCGCCTCGGCGAGGTCGTCGTCCAGGCCCAGCGCCCTGGCCAGCGACCGGGCGATCTGGGCGACCTCCAGCGAATGGGTCAGGCGGGTGCGGAAATGATCGCCCTCGTGGGCGACGAACACCTGGGTCTTCTCCTTCAGCCGCCGGAACGCCGAGGTGTGGATGATCCGGTCGCGGTCGCGGGCGAACGGCGTGCGCGTGCGGCTCGCCGGCTCGGGCCAGGCGCGGCCCAGGGAACGCGCCGGATCGCAGGCGAAGGGGGCGCGACGGCCCAGATCGGCGAACGGCTCCGTGGTCATGCGGCCTCCTTGCGTCCCCACCCCTTACACCTGGGCGCGGCGCGCCTAATATAGGATGATCGCCAATCGCGGAGTCCCGATGAACGCGCCCGTCACCCTTTCACGGTCCGCCGCCGAACGCATCCGCGCCATCGCCGCGCGAGAGGGCCGGCCGCTGATGCTGCGCGTGGCGGTCGAGGGCGGCGGTTGCTCGGGCTTTCAGTACCAGTTCGACCTGGTGGATGCGGCCGAGGCCGACGACCTGAAGATCGAGCGCGACGGAGCCGCCGCCGTGGTCGACATCGTCTCCCTGGCCCTGCTTACCGGCTCGGAGATCGACTTCGTCGACGAACTGGCCGGCGCGGAATTCCGCGTGCGCAACCCGAACGCCAAGTCCAGCTGCGGCTGCGGGGTGAGCTTTTCGGTCTGAGGCGTTGCGCGGGCGCATGCGAGACCGCTGGCTTCGTCTGCTTACGGCCGGACGCCAATGGGCGATGTTCGACCCTAAGCCGTCGCGTCCTCCAACAGGGGCTGAAGTTCGAACGCCAACTCTTTGGTGAAAATCGAGCCGTAGAGCCCAACTGCGGTATCGAACGCGATTTCAATGTCGCCACTGACTGGGCCCGCACAGGTTTGCCAGTCAGATGCAGCTCCGTCAGTTTCGAGCCGCCGGATGATAAGCTCCGAGATTATCGACCCAGCATCACCCTCCAATTTGACGCCCGTCACGCCGCGCATCCGCAAGGTCACCGACGCGTGCCGATCCAGAACGTAAAATCCCTCCGCATCGATCTTGCTGGTCATTCTGTAGGTACGGATGGTGAGGATGCCGTTGCCCTCAGACAGCTCCAGTCGCTCCAAGGTACCGTCGTGGAAGACGGGGCAGAAGCCGAACCAATCAATGACGGTTTGGCCCCCGGGCAGGGAAGCAAACAGGCTCTCGTCAGTGGCCCAATCGGAAGACGACATAACCATTGGATCGCATTACCAGGAAGTCAGTGGGTTGTCCGCTTTCCCACCCACCGTGGCTGTTCGGAGCGTCCGCCTGTCATCAGTCTTCCGGTACGAGGAGCCGTCTGTAATCCTGGGCGCCGTTGATGATGCGCAGGATGAAGATCGTGTCCCCATCCATGCGGAAGAAAATCAGATAGCTCCCGTGCACGCGACGCCGGATGCCCAGACGCTCGTAACGCGGCACGAGCGGATAGGCGTTCGGAAAATCGACGAGCCCGAGCGCCGAGGCGCGCAACTCGTCGACGAAGGAAACCGCCCGCCGAGGGTTGTCCCGCGCGATATGGTCGCCGATCTGCTCCAGGCCATCCTCCGCCTCGCGGGTGAAGACGACCCTCACCGCTTCCCGCGCGTCTCCGCCATCGCGGCGTATTTTGCGTGCAGGCGATCAAACACCGCTTCGCCCTCCGTCACGCGGCCAGCGTCGGCGTCGGCGAGCGCGCGCTCGATCGATAAGTCGAGCGAGGCCAGCCAGCGTTGCTGGTCCTCCGTCGCCGCCTGATCCTTGCGGATCAGATCGCGCACGTAGTCGCTCACGGTGGCGTATCTGCCGCTTTCGATGCGCGACTGAATCCAATCGCGCATGGGGTCCGGAACCGAAACGTTCATTGTGGCCATAGGAATCTCCTATCGCATGATGGCACAAAATGGCAAAAAACGCCATCAGAACCCCGCCCCTTGACTCCGGCCCGCGCGGCGATTGCAACAGGCCCATGCGCATCGCCACCTGGAACGTCAATTCGGTCAACGCCCGGCTCGAGACGGTGTTGAAGTGGTTCCGCGAGGCCGTGCCGGACGTGGCCTGCCTGCAGGAAATCAAGTGCGTCGACGAGAAGTTTCCGCGCGAAGCCTTTGAATCACTTGGCTACAATGTCGCGGTCAACGGCCAGAAGACCTACAATGGCGTCGCCCTCCTGTCCAAGTCGCCGCTGGAGGACATCCGCCGCGGCCTGCCCGGCGACGACGGCGACGATCACGCCCGCTATCTGGAGGCGGTCGTCTCTGCGGTGAAGCCGGTGCGAGTGGCCTCGATCTATCTGCCCAACGGCAATCCGGTCGGCGGCGAGAAGTTCGCCTACAAGCTGGCCTGGATGGCGCGGCTGAACGCTCATGCGCGCGAACTGCTGGCGCTCGAAGAGCGGCTGGTGCTGGCCGGCGACTACAACGTCATCCCCGAGCCGGCCGACTGCGAGGACCCCGCCGCCTGGGCCGGCGATGCGCTGTTCCAGCCGGAAACCCGCGCCGCCTTCCGCGGCCTGAAGTGGCTCGGCCTGACCGACGCCTACATGCAGGCCGACGGCGCCCCGGGCGGTTACACGTTCTGGGACTATCAGGCCGGCGCCTGGCTGCGGAACAATGGAATCCGTATCGACCACGCCCTGCTCTCGCCCCAGGCGGCGGACGTGCTGAAGGCCTGCGTCATCCATCGCGACGTGCGCGGTTGGGATAAGCCGTCCGACCACGTGCCAGTGGTGATCGAACTGGCGGACGATTGAGGCCGGGCGCGCGGACCCGCCGAAACACGTCGCACTTGCCGTTCGTCCGGGCGCGGCGCAGGCTCGGGCCGAAAAGCGCCGCGAGGGCGCAACCTGGGAGCTGGACATGAGCACGCTGATCGCGGCCGCGGCTGTATTCCTGCTGCTGCATCTTCTGATTTCCGGCACGCAAGTCCGGGACCGGATCGTGAGGCTGACCGGCGAAGGACCTTACATGGGCCTGTTCTCCCTGGCCTCGATCGCGGCCCTGGTCTGGCTCTGCATCGCCTTTGGCAAGGCCCGCTCCGATCCCGCGAACGTCACCTATTGGACCATCAACCAAGCGACCCGCGATCTGGCGGTCGTCCTGGCGCTGATCGGCTTTCTGTTCGCGGTCCCCGGCCTTCTGACCAATACCCCGACCCGGGTGGCCGGCGGCGCCCTGGTCGACAAGCCCGACTCCGCCAAGGGCATGACCCGGATCACCCGCCATCCCTTCCTGTGGGGCGCGGCGATCTGGGCGCTGGGCCACATGATCGCCAACGGCCGCGCGGCCGACCTGATCCTGTTCGGCACGATCTTCGCGCTCTCGCTTCTGGGGACGGCCAGCATCGACGCCAAGCGCCAGCGGGCGCTGGGCGAGCGCTATTCGATCTTCAAGACCAAGACCTCGAACATCCCGTTCCTCGCCATCGCCCAGGGCCGCCAGTCGTTCAACATCGGCGAGATCTGGTGGCGGCTGGCCATAGCCCTGGTGGTCTGGGCCGTCGTCCTGATGTTCCACCCCATGCTGTTCGGGGTCCGGCCGCTGGGCTGAGCCCCAACGCGCCTCAGATGTCGGCGTAGACCTTGCGCTCGCCCTTCATGCCGGGATGGGTCACCGCGCCCAGATGGGCCGGGCCGACCCCCTGCGCGAACTTCCACAGCGCACCAGAGCCGTAGTCGGTCACCCTGGGCGTCCAGTGGCGCTTGCGGTTCTCCAGCTCGATCGGGTCGACCTCCAGCTCGATGGTTCCGGCGTCGGCGTCGATAGCGATGATGTCGCCGTCCTTGACCAGGCCGATCGGACCGCACTCCTGGGCCTCGGGACCGACGTGGCCGACGCACAGGCCCCGCGTGCCGCCCGAGAAGCGGCCGTCGGTGACCAGGGCGACCTTGTCGCCCCGCCCCTGGCCGGACAGGGCCGCGGTGGTCGACAGCATCTCGCGCATGCCCGGCCCGCCCTTGGGGCCCTCGTAGCGGATGACCAGCACCTCGCCGTCCTTGTAGTCGCCCGCCTCGACCGCGGCGAAACAGGCCTCCTCGCCGTCGAACACCCGCGCCGGCCCCCGGTGGGCGCGATGCGAGGTCATGCCGGCGACCTTGACGATCGCGCCGTCGGGGGCCAGCGAGCCCCACAGGCCCACCACCCCGCCAGTCGGCGAGAGCGGATTGGACACCGGACGGATCACGTCCTGGTCGTCGCGCCATTTCACGTCGGCCAGGTTTTCGGCCAAGGTCCTGCCGGTGACGGTCATCACGTCGCCGTGGATGTAGCCGCCTTCCAACAGGGTCTTGAGCAGCACTGGCACGCCGCCGGCCTCGCCCATGTCCTTGGCCACGTAGCGGCCGCCGGGCTTGAGGTCGGCGAGGTAGGGCGTGCGCCTGAAGATCTCGGCCACGTCGCGCAGCGTGAAGTCGATGCCGCACTCGTGGGCCATGGCCGGCAGATGCAGCCCGCCGTTGGTCGAGCCGCCGGTCGCGGCCACCACCACGGCGGCGTTCTCGAACGCCTTGCGGGTGCAGATGTCGCGCGGACGGATGTTGTTCTCGATCAGCCGCACCACCGCCTCGCCGGAGGCCTTGGCGTAGACGTCGCGGCTCTCGTAGGGCGCGGGCAAGGCCGAGGACAGCGGCAAGGCCAGGCCGATCGCCTCGGACACGCAGGCCATGGTGTTGGCGGTGAACTGGCCGCCGCAGGCGCCGTCGCCGGGACAGGCGTGCCGCTCCAAGTCGCACAGGTCGTCCAGGCTCATCCGCCCGGCCGAATGCATGCCCACGCCCTCGAACACGTCGACCACGGTCACGTCGCGCCCGTGCCAACGACCGGGCATGATCGAGCCACCGTAGAGGAAGACGCTGGGCACGTTCAGCCGCAGCATCGCCATCATCATCCCGGGCAGCGACTTGTCGCAGCCGGCCACGCCCACCAGGGCGTCATAGCCGTGGCCGCGGATGGTCAGTTCGACCGAGTCGGCGATCACTTCGCGGCTGACCAGCGACGAGCGCATGCCCTCGTGGCCCATGGCGATCCCGTCGGTGACGGTGATGGTGCAGAACTCGCGCGGGGTCGCCCCGGCGGCCTTGACCCCCTCGCTGACCGCATGGGCCTGGCGCATCAGGGCGGTGTTGCAGGGCGCGGCCTCGTTCCAGCAGGAGGCGACGCCGACGAACGGCTGGCTGATCTCCCGCGTGCCCAGGCCCATGGCGTAGTAGTAGGACCGGTGCGGCGCGCGCGCCGGCCCCTCGGTCACGTGCCGGCTCGGCAGCTTGGACTTGTCCCAGGTTCCGTCTGGCTTTCTGGTCATGACGCGCTCCAAAATCGAGCGTGCATCCCTAGAGCGCGACAGCCGAAAGTGGAAGCCGGTTTCAGCGCCCGTCGCGCTCCGACCTCTTGATCCGGCGGGGCCGGGTCAAGGATGATCGCCCATCCGCCCGCCTAGGTCTGCGCCAGCAAGGCGTCGAGGTCGGCCTTGATCGCGGTCAGGTCTTCCAGCGCGGCGGTCAGCCGGCGGCGTTCGAGGTCGGTGAGCTCGGCCGGCGCGCGGCGGAGCTGGGGTTGGACTCCGACCGGCGCCGCCTCCCCCATCGCCGGGGCGGCTTGGGCGGATTCGGCGGTCGTCTGGGACCCCTCGCCGGCCGCCAGCACGCGCCGAACCCCCTGCTCGCGATGCAGGCGCTGGACGCCCTTGATGGTGTAGCCCTCGTCGTGCAGCAAGGCGCGCACCCCGCGCAGCACGGCGATGTCCTGCGGCCGGTAGAACCGCCGCCCGCCCGCCCGCTTCATCGGCCGGATGAACGAGAACCGCGTCTCCCAAAAACGCAGCACGTGCTGGGCCAGGCCCAACTCGTCCGCGGCTTCCGATATGGTGCGAAACGCGTCGGGGCCCTTGGTCAAACGCCGCGTCCCCCTGGCCTAGTCGCCCAGCCCCTCATCGACCCGGGCCTTCATCACCTGGGAGGCGCGAAATCCGATCACCCGCCGCGGTTCGATCGCGGCCGGCTCGCCGGTCTTGGGATTGCGCCCCATGCGCGCGCGCTTGGCCCGCACCTGGAACACGCCGAACCCGGACAGCTTGACGATCCGACCCGCCTGCAGCGCCTCGGCGATCAGATCGAGCGTCCGCTCGACAAGGCCGGCGCAGTCCTGCCGCGTCAGGCCGACTTCCTCGTGCACGGCCTCGGCGAGGTCCGCGCGGGTCAGCGTCTGGCCCTTCATGCGATGCGCCCCCACATCCTCGTTAAGATATCTGAATGTGAATGCCGCGAAGTGCGCGTTGAGTCAAAGACTTCGCGCATCCGGTTCAGTACCGGACCAGACAGGCGCCCCAGGTCAGCCCGCCGCCCATCGCCTCCAGCAGCAGAAGTTGTCCGCGCTTGATCCGCCCGTCGGCGATCGCCTCGGCCCAGGCCAACGGTATCGAGGCGGCCGAGGTGTTGGCATGCCGGGCGACGGTGGAGATCACTCGGTCTTCGGCGATGCCGAGCCGGTGAGCCACCCCGGCGAGAATACGCTGGTTGGCCTGATGTGGAATGAACCAGTCGACCTCCGACAGCGGCGCACCGGCCAGCTTGGCCGCCGCCTCGACCGCCTCGGAGATGTTGATCACCGCGTGACGGAACACCTGGTTGCCCTGCATCCGCAGATGGCCGACGGTTCCGGTGGTCGACGGCCCGCCGTCGACATAGAGCAGATCCTGCTTGGTCCCGTCGCAGCGCAGAGCGAAGCTCAACAGGCCGCGATCGGAGAGGTCGCCCCGGCCCTCGCCCGGCTCGAGCACCACCGCCCCGGCGCCGTCGCCGAACAGGACGCAGGTGCCCCGGTCGGTCCAGTCCATCAGCCGGGTCATGGTCTCCGCGCCGATCACCAGAGCGCACTTGGAAAGGCCGCGGGCGACGAACCCATCGGCGACGCTCAAGGCGTAGATGAAGCCGGAACACACCGCCTGGACGTCAAACGCCACGCCGATCGGCGCGCCGAGCTTGCGCTGCACGATGGCCGCGGTGGCGGGAAAGGTCAGGTCCGGCGTGGTGGTGGCCACGATGATCAGATCGAGATCGGCCGGCGAGCGGCCAGCCGCCGCCAGCGCCTTCCTGGCCGCCTCGACCGCCAGGTCCGACGCGCCCTGATCGGGCGCGGCGCGGCGCCGCTCACGAATGCCCGTGCGCTCGACGATCCATTCGTCGTTGGTGTCGACCACCTTTGAGAGTTCGGCGTTGGTGACGATCTCATCCGGCAGGTAGGCGCCCACCCCGGTCACGACGCTTCGCAGGACTGGACTCACTCGCTGTTCTCCGGCGCCGGCGCATCGCCCGGCGATGGTTGCGCCAGCGCAGCGGTCAACTGCTGCAGATTGCGCTGGATTTCCGTGCCGCACTCGCTCTGGGCGAGGTCGACCGCGACCCGGATGGCGTTGGCGAAGCCCTTGGCGTCGGCGCCGCCGTGGCTCTTCACCACGACGCCGTTTAGCCCGAGGAACGGGCCGCCATCAACCGAGCTTGGATCGAGCCGGCTCCGCAGGCGGCGAAACGCCCCCGAGGCGATCAGCGCGCCCAGCCGATCGATCATCGTAGCGGTCATCGCCGCGCGCAGCTCGGCCAGCACATAGCGGCCGACGCCCTCGGCGGTCTTCAGCGCGACATTGCCGACGAAGCCGTCGGTGACCACCACGTCGGCCACGCCCTTCGACAGGTCGTCGCCCTCGACGAAGCCCTGATAATTCAATCCCAGGATATGGTTCCGCAGCAGGGCGTCGGCGGCGCGCACAGCGACGCTGCCCTTCTGCTCCTCACGGCCGTTGCTGAGCAGCGCGATGGTGGGATGTTCGATCTTGTGCAGCGCGCGATGGAACGCCGAGCCCATGATCGCGAACTCGACCAGCCGCTCGGCGTCGCAATCGACGTTGGCTCCTACGTCCAGCACCGAACAGGGCCGATCTTGAGTCGGCCACATGCCGACCAGCGCCGGCCGCTTCAAATCGCCGACCATGCGCAGGATCATCCGGGCGATGGCCACCATGGCGCCGGTGTTGCCGGACGAGACCGCGGCCTGGGCCTCGCCGACGCGAACCGATTCGATCGCGTTCCACAGGCTGCTGCCCTCGCCGCGCCGCATGGCTTGGGCGGGCTTGTCATCCATGGCGATCATCTTGTCGGTGTGCCGAACCTCGCAGAACGAGCGCGCGGCCGGGGCGTGAGCGAACTCAGCCTCGATCCGCGATCGGTCGCCATGCAGCAGAAAGCGCACGCCCCGCGCTCGCCACAGCTCCGCGCCGTGCGCCACGCCGGGCACGACGACTGGCGGGCCATGGTCGCCGCCCATGGCGTCGATGGAAATTATGGTGTCGGCCACGGCGGCGCGGGCGCTCCTCAAAATCGCTATGCCCGACGCAGGCGCCCGGACGATACATCGACGCCCGGACGATGCAAACCCGAGCGTCTAGGTCCCGGGATCGGTGTCCTTGAGCTTGAGTAGGGCCGCGAAGGGTGAGGCCTCGGGCTCCGCCAGCGGCGGCTCGAACACCACCCCGGGCTTGCGCGGGAACGGGTCGATCTCCAGCGCCAGATGCTCGATCACATAGCTGCCAAGGTCGATCGTGTCCGATTCGAGGACGTCCGGCGGATCCTCCGCGTCGATGTCGATCTCGACCTCGGCCCGCGGCGGCTCGGCGTGACGGCTATTTTTGGGCACGGCGCGGACAGTGAATTCGCCCGACAAGGCGGTCGGGAAATCCTCCAGGCTCACGCCGCAGGTCTGGACGATATCGGCTCGCCATCGCCCGTCGATTCGCGCCCCGTCGAACCAGCCGGACAGATCCAGATCCGCCTCCAGCCGGTCGAGCCGGACCAGGTCCAACGCCTTGGCGATCGCGCGCCGCGTCGCCTCGTCCGCCGTCAGGCGCCGGCTCAAAGGCTCGGCCTCGGTGAAACGGGCGATTTCGCCCAGCCGCACGACCACCGGCCAGAGCGAGTCCGCGCCGCTCACGCCGCGATCGGCGGCCAGGCCGACCGCCCCTCCAGCAAGGACTCCAACGGCTCGGCCGCCAAAGCCGCAACGCTCCGGCGGACATAGTCGGCCAGGGCGCCGGCATGGACGTTCTCGCGCCCGGCATAGACGGTGCGGACGATCAGCGCGTCCAGCGCCTCGGCGTCCGGCGCGCCGCTGAAGGCCGCGTCGAAGTTCTTGACCCGCCCGTAGATCGCCTCGCCAAGCTTGCGCATCTTCTTGCCGACCGAAAGGTCGCCGACCCCCATCTCGCGCAGGGCGTCGTCCAGCGCGCTGACATAGGCGTCGAACAGGACCTGGGCCGTCTCCGCGGCCTGACCGCCAAGCCCCTTCAGCCGGTGCAGCAGCAGAACCATATGCAGATTGTAGAGCTCGAACCGGCCCTCGAGCGTGTCGGGCGCGCCAAGCTCCGCATAGAAGGCCGGCTGGCGCGCCTGCGCGGTGACCGCCACATAGAGCTTGCGGCCCGCGGCCTTGGCCGGATTGGATCGAAAAAGCCGCGCGAACACGATGGCGCCTCACTTCCGCCGCGCGCCGCGGCTACCTAGGCCATTGAACTAAGGGTTCGAGGACGATAGGTCAAAGTCTGCAGCTTTCCAGGTGACACCCCAACGATGATCCGCCGCCTCGCCATCGCCTCCTGCGCCCTCCTCGCCAGCGGGACGCTGATTTCCGCCTGCACGCCGTCCGTCTCGTTCCAAGGCTACCAGGCGATCGAAGCCCGTCCGGCCGAGGTCAAGGTCGGCGTCGACACCAAGAACGCCGTGCGCGCCCGGCTGGGCACTCCCTCGAGCGTCTCGACGTTCGATCCGAACACCTGGTTCTACATCTCGCAGGTCAACCAGCGTCAGGCCTTCTACAGACCCAACACCATCCGGCGCGACGTCGTGGCGATCTCGTTCAGCAAGGACGACCAGACCGTGACCAAGGTCGAGACCTTGTCCTTGAAAGACGGGCGGATGATCGCCTTCAACGGGCGCGAGACGCCGACCCGCGGTCGCCAACTCAGCATTCTCGAGCAGCTGCTGGGCAACCTCGGTCAGGGCCAGCTGAACAACAACCAGGACATCAACCCCGGCACCCGTCCGGGCGGTCATTAGAGTGCGCCAGGGGCCTATCCCGGTTCGAACGAACCGGGATAGGTCCCATCGGTCGCTCGCGACTCAGCCGTGGCGGGCCAGCACCGCGAGCAGCAGCAGCGCCACGATGTTGGTTATCTTGATCATCGGGTTCACCGCGGGGCCCGCGGTGTCCTTGTAGGGATCGCCAACGGTGTCGCCTGTGACCGCGGCCTTGTGCGCCTCGGACCCCTTGCCGCCGAAATTGCCTTCTTCGATGTACTTCTTGGCGTTGTCCCAGGCGCCGCCGCCCGCGGTCATCGAAATGGCCACGAACAGGCCGGTGACGATGACACCCACCAGCATCGCGCCCAGCGCCGAGAAGGCGTCGGACTTGCCGGCGATGGCCTCGATCGCGAAGAACAGCACGATGGGCGAAGCCACCGGCAGCAGCGAGGGCACGATCATCTCGCGGATCGCCGCCTTGGTCAGGATGTCCACCGCCTTGCCGTACTCCGGCTTGACCTCGTAGGTCATGATGCCGGGGTTCTCCTTGAACTGACGACGCACCTCGGCGACCACGGCTTCCGCCGCGCGGCCGACCGCGGTCATCGACATGCCGCCGAACAGGAAGGGTAGCAGACCGCCGAACAACAGGCCGACCACGACGTAGGGGTTCGACAGGTCGAAGGCCACGGTCCCGATGTTGGCGAAGAACGGGAACAGCGAGGCGTTCTCCGGCGCGGAGAAGTAGTGCAGGTCTTGGGTGTAGGCCGCGAACAACACCAGGGCGCCGAGACCAGCCGAGCCGATCGCATAGCCCTTGGTCACCGCCTTGGTGGTGTTGCCAACCGCGTCGAGCGCGTCGGTGGAGACCCGCACCTCATGCGGCAGGCCGGCCATTTCGGCGATGCCCCCGGCGTTGTCGGTGACCGGACCGAAAGCGTCCAGCGCGACGATGAAGCCGGCCAGCGACAGCATCGTGGTGGTGGCGATGGCGATGCCGAACAGGCCCGCCAGTTTGTAGGTGACGATGATCCCGACGATGATCACCAGCGCCGGCGCGGCGGTGGACTCCAGCGACACGGCCAGGCCCTGGATGACGTTGGTGCCGTGGCCGGCGACCGAGGCCTGGGCGATCGAGCGCACCGGCTTGAACCCGGTGCCGGTGTAGAACTCGGTGATCATCACGATCAGGGCGGTGACCGCCAGGCCCACCAGGCCGCAGCCGAACAGGGCGTTGGCGTCGAAGGTCTTTTCCGCCGCCGTGCCCGCCAAGATGGTGAGCGGCTCGGGCACGAGCTTGTTGATCACGAACCAGACCGCTCCGACCGACAGGACGCCAGTGACGATCAGCCCTTGGTAGAGCGCGCCCATGATGTTGTTGGACTTGCCCAGCCGCACGAAAAAGGAGCCGATGATCGAGGTGATGATGCACACCCCGCAGATCGCCAGCGGCAGCAGCATCATATTGCCTACGTGGACCTTGTCGTCGCGGAAGAAGATCGCCGCCAGCACCATGGTGGCGACGGTGGTCACCGCATAGGTCTCGAACAGGTCGGCGGCCATGCCGGCGCAATCGCCGACGTTGTCGCCCACGTTGTCGGCGATGGTCGCCGCGTTGCGGGGATCGTCCTCGGGAATGCCGGCCTCGACCTTGCCGACCATGTCGCCGCCGACGTCCGCGCCCTTGGTGAAGATGCCGCCGCCGAGGCGGGCGAAGATCGAAATCAGGCTGGCGCCGAAGCCGAGGGCGACGAGCGAATCGACCACGTCACGGCTGGTCGCCGTCAGATGCAGGCAGATGGTCAGGACCGCGAAATAGCCCGCCACGCCGATCAAGGCGAAGCCGGCGACCAGCATGCCGGTCACCGCCCCCGAGGTGAAGGCCAGCGACAGGCCCTTGGCTAGGCTCTCGCTCGCCGCCTGGGCGGTGCGCACGTTCGCCCGCACCGAGATCAGCATCCCGGCGAAGCCGGCCGCGCCGGACAGCACCGCGCCCAACAAAAAGCCGATCGCGGCCAGCGGACCGATTAGGAAGAAGACCGCGATCAGGATGACCGCGCCGACCATCGCGATGGTGGCGTACTGGCGCCGCAGATAGGCCTGAGCGCCTTCCTGGATCGCCGCGGCGATCTCCTGCATCTTCGCGTTGCCCGCAGGCTTGCGGAGCAACGCCGCCGTCTGAACGACGCCGTAGAGCACCGCCACCACACCGGCGGCGACCACCAGCCAGAGATATGAACTCATTTTCAAAGCGCCCCTTCGTGTTCTAGCGCGTTGGCGGCGCAGACTGTGGGTCTGCATTCGGCCGGACGGCCGCCCCCATTTTGGTTTCCCCGAGAGCGCGCTAGGGGGCGCCCCCGCAAAAGACGGCGGAAAGTGCCAAATGTAGGCTTGCGACGCAACCGCCAGTGCGGCGGAGGCTGAATTAGGGAACGATGGCCGCCCCATCGGCGTGGCGGGGCGACGCCAGGCGATGGCGCGCCGACTGGCTAAGCACCACCACGGCCTGGATATTGCCGGGCCCGGCGATGGCGGTGGCTTCGCGGTACATCGCGGCCTTCAGCTTGGCCTCGTCCAGGTAGTTGTAATCGCCCGCCCGCACGAACGGCGTGCGATGCGCCGCCCGCACCAGGGCGTCGCGGAAATAGGGTTCCTTGTCGCGCAATGCGAACGAATCGGCTCGCGGCGTCAGAAGAAGCTTCACCGAGACGAGAACGTAGTTGACGACCTGACCGTCGAACACCAGCGGCAAGGCCGTCGTCGCCAGGGTCACCGTCTGGTCGGGCGGGGGTTGCTTGTCCGCGGCCGCCGTCACGGACCCGGTGAAGGCGATGACGATGGCGATGAGGACGCTGGCGATCTGGGCGTTGCGACGCATGAGCACCCACTTAGCCCCTAAAAGATTGAGCCATCGTTGCGGTCAGCGATGACGCCAGCCGGCGCGGGTGACGACCTGCTCGCGACCCGTCGCCAGAACCTTGACACCCTCGCCCGCCACCACGCGGCCGATCGCGGTGAACGGCGCGCCCAAGGCCCGGGACGCGGCCTTCAGGATGTCCGTCTGGTCGGGCGCGGCGGTGCAGACGATTTCGTAGTCATCGCCACCCCCCGCCAGCGCGAGCCGCCCAGCGGCCTGATCCGGCTGAGCGGCCAGCCAGGTCCGCGCCGGCGCCGACAGCGGCAACCGATCGAGATCGAGCTCGAGGCCAAGGCCGCTGGCCCGGCCGATGTGGCCAGCGTCCGCGATTAGTCCGTCGGAAACGTCCGCTGCGGCCCGCGCATGAGTCCGCAAAGCCTCGGCGAGCGCGGTGCGGGGCCGAGGCAGCCGGTAGCGGTCGGCCAACCAGGCGACGTCCTCCTCCGGCAGGTCCAGGGAGTGTTCGCCGGCCATAAGGCCCAGCCATCCGTCGCCGATGGTCCCGCTGACCAGAACCACGTCCCCCGCCCTCGCCCCGCTCCGGCGCACCATGGCCCCGCTCGGGGTCCAGCCGAGAATGGTGACGCTGGCGGTAAGCGGTCCGGGCGTCGCGGCGGTGTCGCCGCCCAGCAGCTTCAGGCCGAACGCCGCCTGATCCGCCCGCAGGCCCTCGGCGAAGGCGCGCCGTTCGGGCCAGCCGAACCGCGCCGGCCAGGCGATCGACAACAGGTAGGCGTAGGGCTCGGCGCCCTTGGCGGCCAGATCCGACAGATTGACCCGCAGGAGCTTGCGCGCGACCAGATCCGGCGCATCGTCCGGCCGGAAATGCACGCCCTCGACGATGGCGTCGGTGGAGACGATCAGATCGAAGCCCGGCCTTTGCGGCACCGCGGCCGCATCGTCCAGCAGATCGAAGGCTTCGGGCGTGTTCTTGGCGAGCGGTCTCAGGCACTGGTCGATCCAGTCGAACTCGTCGACCGGGCCGGTTTGCGGATCAGCCACGCTCATCCTGGGCGATCCCGTCGAGAGCGGCGTTGACGAAGCCCGACTCGGGACCTTCGAAGAAGGACTTGGCGATCTCGACATATTCGTCGATCACCACCTCGGTCGGGGCCTCGCGCCGGTCGATCAGTTCGAAGGCGCCGGCGCGCAGGATGGCGCGCAGGGTGGCGTCGATCCGCTCCAGCCGCCAGCCCTCGGCCAGGCGCCGCGCGATCGCGCGGTCAATGGAGGCCTGATCGGCGACCGCGCCGCGGACGATCTCGGCGAAATAGGCCTCGTCGGCCGGCGCCAGCCGCTCGCCCTCCATGTCGGCGTCGAACCGGTGCTCGACGAACTCGCGCACCACCGCCTCGCTGCCCGCGCCGGAGACCTCCATCTGATAAAGCGCCTGAACCGCGGCCAGCCGGGCGACCGAGCGCGCCTGACGCGGCGCGGCGACGCGCTTCATCGGCTCTGGCCGAGCCGGCGGCGGCCAAGCACGCTCATGCCTCGGCCTCGCGGACCGGGACATCGTCGCTGAGACCCTCGTCGCCGAGAAACTTGGCGAAGTCCTGGGTCTGTCTGAAATCGCGGTACACCGAGGCGTAGCGGACATAGGCCACCTCGTCCAAGGCCTTCAGCGCCTTCATCACCATCTCGCCGACGACGTGCGAGGCCAGTTCGGTCTCGCCCATGCTCTCAAGCTGGCGCACGATCCCCGAGACCATCCGCTCGAACTCGCTCCGGATCGATCGGCCGCTTGCGGATGGCGACCGAGATCGAGCGGGCCAGCTTCTCGCGATCGAACGGCGCGCGCCGACCCGAGCGTTTGACTATGGTCAGCTCGCGCAGTTGCACGCGCTCGAAGGTGGTGAAGCGACCGCCGCACTCCGGACATAGCCGCCGCCTGCGGATCGCCGCGCCGTCCTCCGACGGGCGGCTGTCCTTCACCTGGCTCTCGAGATGGCCGCAGAACGGGCAACGCATGATGTGGCCCTCCTCGAACCGACCTCATACCATCAATTGTAGATGGGAAACCGCGCCGTCAACGCCAGGACATCCTGACGCACTTTCGCCTCGACCGCCCCGTTTGCGTCGGCGCCGTGGGCCGCCAAGCCGTCGACCACCTCGGCGATCAGCTTGGCCACTTGGCGGAACTCGTCTTCGCGGAAGCCGCGGGTGGTTCCCGCCGGGCTGCCCAGCCGCACGCCCGAGCTGACCGCCGGCGGGCGCGGATCGAAGGGGATGGTGCTGCGGCTGCAGGTGATGCCCGCGCGCTCCAGGCTGTCCTCGGCCGCCTTGCCGCTGACATCCTTGGGCGTTAGATCGACCACCATCAGATGGCTGTCGGTGCCGCCGGCGACGATGTTCATCCCCGCGGCGGCCAGGGCGTCGGCCAGGGCCTTGGCGTTGGCGATCACCTGGCGCGCATAGAGCTTGAACTCCGGCCGCAGGGCCTCGCCGAAAGCCACCGCCTTGGCGGCGATGACGTGCATCAACGGCCCGCCCTGCAAGCCAGGAAACACCGCCGCGTCGATCTTTTTGCCCAGCTTGGGATCGTTGGAGAGAATCATGCCGCCGCGCGGGCCGCGCAGGGTCTTGTGCGTGGTGGTGGTCACCACATGGGCGTGCGGCAAGGGGCTGGGAAACTCGCCCGCGGCCACCAGGCCGGCGAAATGGGCCATGTCGACCATCAGCTTGGCCCCGACGCTGTCGGCCACCTCGCGGAAACGGGCGAAATCGATGGTGCGGCTGTAGGCCGAGCCGCCGGCGATGATCACCTTGGGCTTGGCCTCCAGCGCGGTCTCGGCCAGGGCGTCGTAGTCGATGATCTGGTCCTGCTTGCGCACGGTGTAGGCCACCGGCTTGAACCACATGCCCGACTGGTTGACCGATTTGCCGTGAGTCAGGTGCCCGCCGGCGTTCAGGTCCATGCCCATGAAGGTGTCGCCCGGCCGCATCAGGGCCATGAACACCGCCTGGTTGGCCTGCGAGCCGGAGTGCGGCTGAACGTTGGCCCACGCGCAATCGAACAACTGCTTGGCGCGGTCGATCGCCAGCTGTTCGGCCACGTCCACCTCCTCGCAGCCGCCGTAGTAGCGCCGACCGGGATAGCCTTCGGCATACTTGTTGGTCAGCACCGATCCCTGCGCCTCCAGCACCGCGCGCGAGACGATGTTTTCCGAGGCGATCAGCTCGATCTGGTTCTGCTGGCGATCGCGTTCGCGCTTCACCACGCGAGCGATGTCGGGGTCGGCGTCTTCCAGCATCGCCGCGAAGAAGGCGTTCGGCGGCGCGGCGTGTGCGGAGGCTTGAGCGGTCAACGCGCTGTCTTTCTGATGGTGCCCATCGGCCCCTGTTTACTCGGCTGGACGCGCCGATCAATGGCTTCCGCCTCGCCCGGACGCGATTGGGGGTGAGTCACGCCTCGGCGCGTTAATCCGCGCCCTGTCAGCCCAGCGCAACCTTACCCGTAACCGTCTCGATCAAACCATGCCCCTCGTCGATTCGTCGGGACGCGTCCGGGCCTCAGGCGGCGTATCCGCCCAGGCGCTTGACGTTGCAGCGCGACCACAAGGCGTCCAGCGCGTTCACCAGATCGTCCATCATCGCATCGGTGTGGAACGGGGTGGGCGTGAACCGCAGCCGCTCGGTCCCGCGCGGGACGGTGGGATAGTTGATCGGCTGCACATAAACGCCGTGGTCGTCGAGCAGCATGTCGGAGATCATCTTGCAGTGCACCGGGTCGGCGACCAGAACCGGCACGATGTGGCTGACGGACGGCATCACCGGCAGGCCCGCATCCTTCATCCGACGCTTCAGCGTCTCCGCGCGCTCCTGATGGCGGACGCGCACCTCGTTGTGCTCGCGCAGCCAGCGCACGCTGGCCAGGGCGCCGGCCGAGAGGGCCGGCGGCAGCGAGGTGGTGAAGATGAAGCCCGCGGCGTAGGAGCGGATGGCGTCGACCATTTCCGAATCACCAGCGATGTAGCCGCCCATCACCCCGAACGCCTTGCCCAGCGTGCCCTCGATGATGTCGATCTGGTCCATCATCCCGTCGCGCTCGGCGACGCCGCCGCCGCGCGGCCCGTAGAGGCCGACCGCGTGCACCTCGTCGAGATAGGTCATCGCGCCGTATTTCTTGGCCAGCGCCACGGTCCCGGCGATGTCGGAAATGTCGCCGTCCATCGAATAGACGCTCTCGAAGGCGATCAGCTTGGGCGCGGTCGCGGGGGCTTCGGCCAGGAGCTGCTCGAGATGCTCCAGGTCGTTGTGGCGGAACACCTTGTAGACGCAGCGGCCGTTGCGAATGCCGGCGATCATCGAGGCGTGGTTCAGCTCGTCAGAGAACACGATCAGCCCGGGCAGCACCTTGTTCAAGGTCGACAGCGCCGCTTCGTTGGCGACGTAGCCCGAGGTGAACAGCAAGGCCGCGTCCTTGTCGTGCAGGGCCGCGAGTTCGACCTCCAGCTCGACGTGATAGTGGGTGGTGCCGGAGATGTTGCGCGTGCCGCCGGAGCCGGAGCCGACCTCGTCGATCGCCTGGTGCATCGCCTGGAGCACGACCGGGTTCTGGCCCTGGCCGAGATAGTCGTTGGAGCACCAGACCACCACGTCGGCGCGGCCACCGTCGGGCCGAGTCCAAGCGGCCCTGGGGAATTCCCCGCGGTAGCGCTTGAGGTCGGCGAAGACGCGGTAGCGCCCCTCGGACTTGACTTGATCGACCGCGGCCCGAAATGCGGCTTTGTAATCCATGCGCCTTGCATCCTGCTCCGGCCACGCCGGTTTAAGTATCCTCAGCGGGTTTTTGCACCCGAAGCAATCCCATGTCCAGCTAGGGAAAATTGCGTAGTCGCCGCGTCCCAGCGTCCGATCTAAACGCGCGCATGGTTACCAATTAGTTCGCGGGCTTGCGGAACCGGAAGATGAACTGGTCGGTCCGGCCGCGGATCGGCGGGTCGAAAACCTTTTCCGTGTGGTCATCGCCTGGATTGCGCAACAGATCGCTCTCGGCGTCGAACGCGAAGCCGGCGGCGGCGACCTCGGCCTTGACCGTTTCGGGATCGATCCGATGCAGGGTGTTGGTGTCGCGCAGGCCCGAACCGGCGTCGGCCGCGTGATCCAGCACCAGATAGACCCCGCCCGGTTTCAGGGCGGCCAGCACCGCCTTGTTGACCTTGCCCAGATCGGCCGGACCCATGAACGGGTCGTGCAGGTCGTGATAATTCTGGGAAATCCATGCCAGATCGAGCGGGCGCGGCGCGCTCAGGGCGTCGATCGGCTGGATAAGAACGGTGATGTTGGCGTAGGCCGGATCGGCGGCCAGGGCGGTGACCGCGTCTGCGGATTTGGGAAACGTCTTGACGATCTCCTCGGGAACCAGCGCATAGACGTGGCCGGACGGCCCCACCGCCTTGCTGAAGATGCGAGTGAAATAGCCACCGCCGGGCATGAGTTCGAGCACCACCGCGCCCGGCTTGACCCCGGCGAAGGCCAGCGTTTCAGCCGGATGACGCAGGCTGTCGCGGTCAACGTCGGCCTTGGGCCGGCCAGGATCGGCCACGGCCTGGGCGATGTTGGCCGGCGTGAGCAAAGGATCGCCGGCCGCGGCGGTGGCGATCGCGAAGCCCGTCGTCAGGGCGGCCAACAGGGTGAACGGTTTCATCGGCTTTGCTCCTTGTCGCCTCCAGCCTAGCAGAACCATAACGGTCGCGGCGATCGCGCGGCGCGACGATGGGCTCCCCATTCAGTTGGTGGTTGAGCAAACCGTCCGGACAGGGCAACCTGCCGCACATCGAGCCGCCTCGCGGCGCCAGGGACGAATTTGGCCATGGCCACTGCGTCGGACATCGCGACGGCGAATCGCGAGGACGAGGTCGACCGGAACCTGGCTCTTCTAGGCTACGGACTTTTGTTCTTCGCCATCTTCTTCGCCGGGGTCCCGGCCCTGGTGGCCGTGGCCATCGCCTATGCCCGCAAGCGCAACACCGACTGCGCGGTCAAGAGCCACTTCCGATTCCAGGTGTTCATCTTCTGGGTCGGCTTCGCCCTGACCCTGCTGGCGGCGTTCTCGGGTCTGACGGCCCTGATCATCCTGGCCGGCGAGATCATCCGCGGCATGATCGACGGGCGATGGGACCGGCTGGACACCATCGTGCTCAGCCAGGTGCATGTCGCCGCGGTGATGACGCTGTTCGGCGTCGCCGGCGTGCTGGCGGTGCTGACCGGGGTGTGGCTGATGGTCACCTCGGCCTATGGCTTCATCCTGCTTGCATCCAGGCAGTCGATCCGCCAGACCGCCCACTGAGTCGCCGTCGCAGGCCGCTTGTCGCCAAAACGCTCGTTGGAGGTCGCCGATGACCCGCGCGCCGCTCGCGCCCTACCCCGCGCTTCGCCCGCGCCGCCTGCGCCAGGCCGACTGGATCCGCCGGCTGGTGCGCGAGAGCGCGGTGACCCCGGCCGACCTGATCTGGTCGATGGTGGTGCACGACGGCGAGGCGGCGCGCGTTCCGGTGCCCTCCATGCCCGGCGTCGAGCGCCTCTCGGTGCGCGAGGCGGCCAAGGCGGCGGTCCAGGCCCGCGCGCTCGGCATTCCGGCCATCGCGGTGTTTCCCCACATCGACGGGCGCAAGAAGGACGCGACCGGCGCCGAGGCCGCCAATCCGGACGGCCTGATCGCCCGGGCGGTCAAGGCGATGAAGGACGCGGCCCCCGAGGTGGGCGTGATGTGCGATGTGGCGCTGGACCCGTTCACCGACCACGGCCACGACGGGCTGGTCGAAAACGGCCAAATTCTGAACGACCCGACCATCGAGCGGCTGGTCGAACAGGGGTTGATGCAAGCCGACGCCGGAGCCGACATCCTGGCGCCCTCGGACATGATGGACGGCCGGGTGGGGGCGATTCGCGCCGCGCTGGAAGCCGCCGGCCACCAGGACGTGATGATCATGTCCTACGCGGCCAAATACGCCTCGGCCTTCTACGGCCCCTATCGCGACGCGATCGGCTCGGGAAAGCTGGGCGGCGGCGCGATCGACAATCCCGGCGACAAGAAGACCTATCAGATGGACCCCGGCAATTCCGACGAGGCGCTGCGCGAGGTGGCGCTGGACATCGCCGAGGGCGCCGACATGGTGATGGTCAAGCCGGGCATGCCCTATCTCGACATCGTCCGGCGGGTGGTCGAGGCCTTTTCCATGCCGACCTTCGCCTTCCAGGTCTCGGGCGAGTACGCCATGCTGATGGCCGCC
Source organism: uncultured Alphaproteobacteria bacterium (assembly GCA_963706385.1). Lineage (GTDB taxonomy): Bacteria > Pseudomonadota > Alphaproteobacteria > Caulobacterales > Caulobacteraceae > Poindextera. The sequence goes on from OY970153.1 coordinate 725,544, forward strand.
GCCCAGAACGGCTGGATCGACGAGGAGCGCGCGATCCTGGAAAGCCTGGCCGGCTTCAAGCGCGCCGGCTGCGCCGGGGTGATCACCTATTTCGCGGCGAGGGCGGCGGCGCTGCTGGGGGCCTAGGAACGATCCTACCGTTCCAGCCGGGCCACCAGGCTGGACGTGTCCCACCTGCGCCCGCCCATCGCCTGGACCTCGGCGTAGAACTGGTCGACCAGCGCGGTGACGCTCAGGACAGCGCCATTGGTTCGCGCCTCGTCCAGCACCAGGCCCAGGTCCTTGCGCATCCAGTCGACCGCGAAGCCGAAGTCGAACCGGCCCTCGACCATCGTGGCGAACCGGTTGTCCATCTGCCAGGACTGGGCCGCTCCCTTGGAGATCGCCTGATAGACCGCCTCGACGTCCAGCCCCGCGGTCTTGGCGAAATGCGCCGCCTCGGCCAAGCCCTGAACCAGACCGGCGATGCAGATCTGGTTGACCATCTTGCAGAGCTGGCCGTCGCCCGGCCCGCCGATGCGGCGGATCGCCTTGGCGTAGGCGCCCATCACCGGCTCGGCCAGGGCGAAGGCCGCCTCATCGCCGCCGGCCATCACGCTGAGACTGCCGGCCTGGGCGCCCGCCTGGCCGCCGGAGACCGGCGCGTCGACGAACCAGCGTCCTTTCGCCCGCGCCAGCGCGGCCGCCTCGCGCGCCAGCCTGGCCGAGGTGGTGGTGTGGTCGATCACCACCCCGCCCGCCGCCATCGCCGGCAACAGCTCGCCCAGGCACTCGCGCACGTCGTCGTCATTGCCGACGCAGAGCGCGACGGCCTCGCAGCCCGCCACCGCCTCGGCCAGGCTGGCGCCGGCCCGCCCGCCATGCTCGGCGACCCATCGGACGGCCTTTTCCGGGCCGCGGTTGAACACGCTGACCGCATGGCCGGCGGCGGCGAGGTGGCCGGCCATGGGATAGCCCATGACCCCCAGGCCGATGAACGCGACTTTCATGAAGACTCCTTGCCGAGGGCCGGATCGCGGCAACCCCATCTTAACGCCCTGAAGCCACCTTACCCCGCGCGGCCGTGCATGGTTAAGGGTGGGCGATGTCTGTCAGCGACGGACCGATAATCATCAAGCGGATCAAGAAGGTTTCCGGCGGCGGCCACCACGGCGGCGCCTGGAAGGTGGCCTACGCCGATTTCGTCACCGCGATGATGGCCTTCTTTCTGCTGCTGTGGCTGATCAACACCACCAGCCCGGAGCAGAAACGCGGCATCGCCGACTATTTCGCGCCGGCCAGCGTGGCCCAGACGTCATCCGGCTCGGGCGGCATCCTGGCCGGCACCGCCCTGGGCGACGACGGCGGCCGGAGCAACGGCACGGCGTCAACGCTCGAACAGCAGGCGCCCCAGGCGCCGCCGACGGTGAAGGACACTGGCCGGAGCAGCAACAAGTCGGGCAGCAGTCTCGACACCGCCAGCGAAGACGCGCTGAAGGCCGCGCTCGCCAAGCGCGAGGAGGCCGCCTTCCAGAGCGCCGCCCAATCGCTGCGCCAGGCCATGCAGGACATGCCCGAACTGGCGGAGCTGTCGAAGCAGATGCTGATCGACCAGACCCCGGAAGGTCTTCGCATCCAGTTGATCGATCAGGAGGGCCGCGCGATGTTCGACCCGGGCTCGGCCAAGCCGAACGATCGGGCCAAGATCCTGCTGCGCGCCGTGGCCAAGATCGCCCAGCGCCTGCCCAACCGCATCACCATCGCCGGCCACACCAGCGCCAACGCCAACGGCTCGAAATCCCAGAGCGACTGGCCCTTGTCCTCCGCCCGCGCCGACGCCGCGCGCCAGATCATGCAAGGCGGCGGGATAGATCCGGACCGAATCTACCAGGTCTCGGGCAAGGCGGCGTCCGATCCGCTGTTCCCGGACGACCCCACCCTGCCAGGCAATCGGCGCATCGCCATCGTGCTGCTGCGCGAATCGCCGGTGGTGCCGCCCAATGGGCATCCGTGACGCTCCGGGTCTTGCGGGAAGGCCGGGCTTTTGCGCTAATCAGGCGCCTTGACTGTCTAGGACACCCGGTTCGGTGACCCACCATTTCGCCACGCGTCAGCTTCGGTTCTTTTTGACCGCGCCCTCGGCCTGCCCCTACCTGCCGGGCCGCGACGAGCGGAAGGTGTTCACCCATCTGCCGCTGGCGGACGGCGCGGCGATCAACGACGCCCTGACCCAGATCGGCTTCCGCCGATCGCAGAACATCGCCTACCGGCCCGCCTGCGAGCGGTGCGACGCCTGCGTCTCGGCCCGCATTCCAGCCGTCGACTATCCCTATTCGCGATCCGAGCGACGGGTGCTCGAGCGCAATGACGACATCTCGCGGCATCTGGTCGAGGCCGAGGCGACGATGGAGCAGTTCGAGCTTTTGCGTCGCTACCTTCTGACCCGGCACGCCGAGGGTGGCATGGCCGACATGACTTGGTCGGACTATGTCGCCATGGTCGAGGACACCTCGGCCCGCACCCACCTGATCGAATATCGGCTGGGCGGACGCGACCGCGGACCGGGCGAACTGATGGCCTGCGTGCTGGTCGACGTGCTCGGCGACGGCCTATCGCTGGTCTACAGCTTCTACGATCCGACAATGCCTCGGCGCAGCCTGGGCTCGTTCATGATCCTCGACCACGTGGTCCAGGCCCAGCTCTCCGACCTGCCCTACGTCTACCTCGGCTACTGGGTCTCGGGCAGCCCGAAGATGGACTACAAGGCCCGCTTCAACCCGATCGAGGTGCTGCGGCCGGGCGGCTGGACGCCGATGCCCCAGCGGGACCGGGACTGAACATCTAGCCCCATGGGCCCTTTCCCGGCGGCTGGTCCCAGGGTCCGGGAATTAGCGGCGACTCCTCGGGCGCGGCCGGGGCGACCTCCGCGACGCGCCCGCCGGCGTACTGAACCAGGGCGGCGATGCGCCGGTCGATCGGCGGATGGGTGGCGAACAGGCCGAAGAGACCTTCCTCGCGGTTTTCCAGGAACAGGCCCCTGACCTCCTCCGGCGCGTCGAGGTGGGCGTGGCCGGAGACCTTTTGCAGCGCCGTGATCATCGCGTCGGGGTTCTTGGTCAGCTCGACCGAGCCGGCGTCGGCCACGAACTCGCGCCGACGCGAGATCGCCATCCGCACCACGACGGCCAACAACCAGGCGATCGCCGCCGCGGCGATGCCGACCAGGACCAGCGCGCCGCCGCCGCGCCGTTCGTCGCGGTCGCCGCCGCGGAACCAAAGCATCCGGGCCAGCACCTGGGCCACCAGGCTGATGATGCCGGCGAACACCGCGGCGATGATCATGGTGCGAACGTCGCGATTGATGATGTGGGTCAGCTCGTGGCCTAGCACCGCCTCCAGTTCGTCGCGGGTGAGCCGCTCGCGCAGCCCCCGGGTGACGGTGATCGAGAACTGGCCCTCGTGCAGGCCGCTGGCGAAGGCGTTCATCTCGTCCGATTCGATGATCCGCAAGGTCGGCGTCTTCAGGCCCCTGGAGATGCAGAGGTTTTCCAGCAGGTTGTAGAGTTCGGGGTCGTCCTTGCGCGCGATCGGCGAGGCGCCGGTCGCCAGGTCGATGATCGTCTGGTTGGCGAAATAGGCGATCGCGAACCAGATCCCCGCCACCGCGACGGCCAGCGGCAGGCTCTGAAGCGTGGCCTGGGCCGCATAGCCGAACGGATCGACCGCCACGCCGTAATCGCCGTAGGGCAGCCGCTCGAAGCCCGCGCCCAGCAGCACGAGCTGTACGGCGAACAAAAGCACCAAGAGCAGCACCGGAAATCCCGCCAGCAGGAAGATCGAGCGGAGATTGTTGTTCCAGATGAAGGTCTGAAGGCCGACGGCCTGCACGGCTGGGGACCCGGCCTAGAACTTGACCTGGGGCGCGGTCTCGGCGGCGGCGCGGTTCTCGCCGAGGTCGAAGAAGGCGCGCTGCTGGAAGCCCATCGAATTGGCGATGAGCACCGCGGGAAACTGCTGGATCGAGGCGTTGAACTCGCTGACCGCGTTGTTGAAGTAGCGGCGGGCGGCGGCGAGCTTGTTTTCGATGTCGCCCAGTTCGGCCTGAAGTTGCATGAAGTTGGCGTTGGCCTTCAGGTCCGGATAGGCCTCCGAAACCGCGAACAGCTGGCGAAGCGCGCCGGACAAGACGTTTTCGGCCGCCACCTTGTCCTCGACGCTGCCGGCCGAGGCGGCCGAGGCGCGGGCCTTGGTCACCGCCTCCAGCGTGCCGCTCTCGTGGGCGGCATAGCCCTTGACCGTCTCCACCAGGTTCGGGATCAGGTCCTGGCGCTGCTTGAGCTGCACGTCGATGTCGGCGAAGGCCTGGTTGGCGTTCTGGCGCAGGCCGACCAGTCGGTTGTAGGTCCCCACCAGCATGAGGACCACGACCGCGACGATCGCGACAACGACGAGCAAGCCAACCATGAGATGTTCCTTACGCGGGCCAGCCGAAACATAGGCGCGGCTCTCGCGCCGCGCCAGTGACGCCGCCGTAACTCCGAAAAGGCGGCGCTGCTTACCGCGGCCGGAATCGTTTGCTAGCCGGAAAGCCCCTGGGCGCGAGGCGGCCGGCGCTGGCGCGCTTGCCCAGCCAGTCGCGCCATTCGCCCCAGGCGCGGGTGCGGCCGGCCGGATCGGTCCAGCTCGCCCCGGTCTCGGCGGAAAAGGCGATGGCGTCGCGCAGGCCGCCTTCGCGGTAGCTCTGCAGCTTGACCCCCTTGCCGCGCGGCATCTCGGGCAGATCGCTCACCGCAAAGACCAGGATCTTGCCATTGTCGCCGATCACCGCGAGGTGGTCGCCATCGACTTCCAGCGAAACCGCGGCCTGCCCGTTCAGGACCTGCTTGCCGGCCCGGCGGAAGGCGATCGCCTCATCCTCGGGCAGGACGAAGCCGTAGCCGGCCTTGGAGGCCAGGATTCGCTTGCGCCCAGGCTTGTGGATGAAGACGTCGACCAGCCCCACCCGGTCGTCCAGGTCCAGCATCAGCCGCAAAGGCTCGCCGTGTCCCCTGGCCGAGGGCAGCTTGTCGCAGGCCAGCGTGAAGAACCGCCCGTCGGAGGCGAACAGCAGGAGCTTGTCGGTGGTTTCGGCCGGGACCAGGAATCCGAGGCTGTCACCCTCCTTGAACTTCAGCTCCGAGGGGTCCTCCACCCTGCCCCGCGCGGCGCGGATCCAGCCGCGCTCGGACAGGATCACAGTGATCGGCTCGCGGGTGACCATGGCCTCGATGGCGCTGGCGGTGTCGACCAGGGGCGCGTCGGCGAAGGTCGAGCGGCGGGCGCCGACCACGGTGTCGGGACCGAGCGTCTTGCGCACGTCGCGCAGACCGACGCCCACCAGCCGCCATTGCTGCTTGTCCGAGCCCAGAAGCTGGCTCAGCCCGTCGCGTTCCTCGGACAGGCCCGCGTGCTCGCGCCGGATCTCCATCTCCTCCAGCCGGGCGAGTTGGCGCAGGCGGGTGTTGAGGATGGCGTCGGCCTGGAGCTCGCTGAGCGCGAACGCCTCGATCAGCCGGGCCTTGGGCTCCTCCTCCTGGCGGACGATACGGATCACCTCGTCGAGATTGAGGTAGGCGATCAACAGCCCGTCCAGGATGTGCAGCCGCGCCTCGATCTTGGCCAGGCGGAAGCGGGCGCGGCGCACCAGCACCTGGCGCCTATGGTCCAGGAACGCCTTGAGCGCCGCCTTCAGGCTCATGACCCCCGGCGTGCCGCTGGCGTCCAGCACGTTCATGTTGACCGGAAAACGGGTCTCCAGGTCCGAGAGCCGAAACAGGCTCTCCATCAGCGCCTCGGGCGGGATGGCGCGCGACTTGGGCTCCAGGACGATGCGCACGTCCTCGGCCGACTCGTCGCGCACGTCGCCCAACAGCGCCGCCTTCTTGGTCTCGATCAAGTCGGCCAAGCGCTCGATCAGCTCGGCCTTGCGGACCTGATAGGGGATCTCGGTGACGATGATCCGATAGCCGCCGCGCCCAAGCTGCTCCTCGCTCCAGCGCGCGCGCACCCGAACCCCGCCCCGGCCGGTCTCGTAGGTCTCCAGGAGCGAGGCCCGCGGCTCGACGATCACCCCGCCGGTCGGGAAATCCGGGCCCTGGACCGCGCCCATCAGCTCGGCCGTGGTCGCGTCCGGCTTGTCCAGCAGGATCAGGCAGGCGTCGATCAGCTCGGCGGCGTTGTGCGGCGGGATCGAGGTGGCCATGCCGACCGCGATGCCCGAAGAGCCGTTGGCCAAAAGGTTCGGGAAGCCCGCCGGCAACACCACCGGCTCTTCCTCCTCGCCGTCGTAGGTCGCGCGGAAGTCGACCGCGTCCTCGTCGATGCCGTCCAGCAGCAGCGCCGCCGCCTGCGTCAGCCGGCATTCGGTGTATCGCATGGCTGCGGCGTTATCGCCGTCGATGTTGCCGAAATTGCCCTGGCCGTCGACCAGCCGGTAGCGCTGGGCGAAGTCCTGGGCCAGGCGCACCAGGGCGTCATAGACCGCCACATCGCCGTGCGGATGGTATTTGCCGATCACGTCGCCGACCACGCGGGCGCACTTCTTGGCCGAGGCCTCAGGGTCGAGCCGCAGCAGACGCATGGCGTAGAGCAGCCGCCGATGCACGGGCTTCAGCCCATCGCGCACGTCCGGCAGGGCGCGGTTGGTGATGGTCGACAGCGCATAGGCCAGATAGCGCCGTGACAGCGCCTCGCTCAGCGGCTCGTCGATGATCCGGTCGCCATCGCCGCCGTCGCCGCCGCCCGGGGTGAAGGGTTTGGTCATGAGAGGCTCGAATCGGTCATGGCGCGGCCAGGGTAGCGGACCGCCCTCGTTCTACGCCACGCCGACCCCGCGCTAAAGCCGCCCGGCGTCCCGCAGACGGTCGATCAGCCATATCCTGGCCGGGGGTAGCGGTCGGTTCATCACCGCGAACACGAAGCTTTCGAGAAAGTGGCCGGTCAGCTCCAGGCCTGCGCCGATGTCGCCGGCGTCCAGCCCGCCCTGGGCCGAGAGCAGGAACCGGGGCAGCCTGAGCAGGCGATCGGCGTAGGGCGCGCCGGCGTCGCGGCTGACCGCCCGGCCGGTGCGCGGACTGACATAGACCAGATCGTCGGTGGCTCCGGTGGCGGCGCATTTCGACAGGTCCAGGCCGAAGCCCAACTCCTGCAAGAGACCCGCCTCGAAGCGCACATAGACCGCCGGCCAGATGGCGGTCTCGCCGAGCGCCGCGGCGAAGGCCTCGAAGGCGAAGAAGGCGCCCGGATGCGGCTCGCGCTCGGGCAGGGCGCCGGCGACGACGGACGCCGCCGCGGAAAGACCCGCCAGCGCCAGGGAATCGTCGAACAACGCCGAGGGGCCCTCGCCTTCCGGCTCCAGACTGGCCGAGCCAAGCTGTTCGGATATCCGCGCGCGGTAGCGCAGGCTCACCCTTGCGCCGGCTTGCAGGAACGGCCGCATCCGCCGCGAGGCTCCGCCGGCGACATGGGCGACATAGCGGCCCCTCGATGCGGTCAACAGCTCGACGATCGCCCCGGCCTCGCCATGGGCGCGGGCGGACAGGACAAAGGCGTCGTCTTCGAAGTCCACTAGGTGGCGCCAGAGAACCCTTCCCCCATCGAGGGGGAAGGCTCATTGGGTTCGCCCGACGCTATGCGCATTCGGACCATCGCCTAGACATCGAAGTCCAGCCCGATGCCGGAGTAGAACTCGCGCGCCTCGGACCAGTTCTCCTTGACCTTGACCAACAGGAACAGATGCACCGGCCGGTCGAGGATTTCGCTCAGGTCCTTGCGGGCGGTCTCGCCGATCCATTTCAGCGTCTGGCCGCCCTTGCCCAGGATGATCGGGCGCTGGCTCTCGCGCTCGACATAGATGGTCTGTTCGATTCTGACCGCCCCGCCCTTGGCCTCGGTGAAGGCGGTGGTCTCCACCGCGGCGGCGTAGGGCAGCTCCTCATGGACCCGAAGATAGAGCTTCTCGCGGGTGATCTCGGCGGCCAGCAGCCGCGCCGGCAGGTCGGCGGTCTGGTCCTCGGGATAGAGCCAGGGTCCTTCCGGCATCAGGGCGGCGAGGCGGGCCTTCAGGTCGTCAACCCCTGAACCGTTCAGGGCCGAGATCATGAACACCTCTTCGTAGACGCCGGACTCGAACAGGCGCTGGGAGAGGGCGAGAAGCTGGTCGCGCCGGACCAGGTCGATCTTGTTCAGCACCAGGATCGCCTTGCGCCGGTCCTTCGGCAGGGCGGCGGTGATCGAGGCGGTGTCGTCGGCGCAGCGGCGATCGGACGCGCTCGCCTTGCCCTCGGCCACCGCGATTTCGCTGCTGGCGTCGACCAGATGCACGACGGCGTCGGCGTCCTGCGCCCCGCCCCAGGCCGCGCGGACCATGGCCCGGTCCAGCCGGCGGCGCGGCTTGAAGATGCCGGGGGTGTCGATCAGCACGATCTGACTGACGCCCTCGATCGCCACGCCCTTCACCGGAAAGCGCGTGGTCTGGACCTTCTGGGTCACGATCGAGACCTTGGCTCCGACCAGGCGATTGACCAGGGTCGACTTGCCGGCGTTGGGCGCGCCGATCACGGCGGCGAACCCGGCCCGTTTGGCTTGCTCGTTCATGCGCCCCGCTCCCTGGCCAGCAGCGCCGCGGCGGCGGCCTTTTCGGCCTCCTGGCGAGAGCGGCCCTGGGCGGCGACCGGCTCCAGGCCGGCGACCTCAACCGCCACCGTGAAGGTCGGCGCATGGTCCGGCCCGCTGCGCGCCGTCACCGCATAGGCCGGCAGCGGCTTGCCCAGGCCCTGCGCCCATTCCTGCAACGCGGTCTTGGGATCGCGCGCGCGCGGCGAGCCGACCTCGGAAAAAAGCTCCGACCATAGATCGAGGAACACCGTTCGGGCGGCCTCCAGGCCCGCATCCTGATAGATCGCGGCCATCACCGCCTCGCACGCTCCCGCCAGGATCGACTCCTTGTCCCGCCCGCCGGTCTTGGTCTCCGACGGCGCGAGTCGCAGCGCCGGGCCGACGCCCACCGCGCGGGCCACCCGCGCGCAGGCCTCGCGGCTGACCAGACCGTTCAGGCGCACGGCGAGCTCGCCCTCCGCGGCGCCCGCGTCCAGCGCCGCCAGCCGCTCGGCCGCCAGGAGCCCGATCACCCGATCGCCGATGAATTCCAGCACCTCGTTGTCGCGCGCCTTGCCGCCTCCGCCGCCGACGCTGGCGTGGATCAGGGCGCGTTCCAGCAGGCTGTCGTCATGAAAGGCGTGGCCCAGGCGGGCCTTCAGGGCGTCGACGGCGGCCGCGCGGGCGTTCATTGCAAGACTTTAGCGAACCGATCCGGCCTTGCGTCGAGCACCCAGGTCCAGGGCTTGAACAGCGAAGCCTCCGGCTTCCACGACAGCAGGATCAACCGCGCGCGGCCGACGAGGTTTTCCTCCGGCACGAAGCCGACACCCTCGCCGTTGACGAACTGATCGAGCGAGGAATCCCACGGGCACGTCGCATTGGTCGATTCCGGGGGAACGCCCGGATCGAAACGGCTATCGGCCGAGTTGTCGCGGTTGTCGCCCATCATGAAGTAGCAATGCGGCGGCACCACATAGACCCCGGTGTTGTCCGCTTGGCCGTCGCCGCCATAGCTGTTGGTCAGGAAACGGCGGCCGCTCGGCAGGGTTTCGACATAGCGCGCCACCGGCCTGATTTCGCCATAGCCCATGTCCTCGACCCCCGCGGAGGCGGGCGTGCGCACGATCGGCTTGTCGTTGATGTAGACCAGGCCCTGCTTAACCTGGATGCGGTCGCCCGGCAGGCCGATCAGCCGCTTGATATAGTCGGTGCGGCCGTCGCGCGGCAGTTTGAACACCACGATGTCGCCGCGCCGCGGCGCGTGGAACAGAATCCGGCCGGAGAACAGCTTCGGGCTGAACGGGATCGAATGGCGGCTGTAGCCGTAGCTGTACTTGGAGACGATGATGTAGTCGCCCTGATAGAGGTTGGGCTCCATCGACGCCGAGGGGATGGTGAACGGCTGGAACAAGAGCACCCTCAGCACCAAGGCGATCAGCAGCGCATAGACCACGGTCTTGACGATCTCGATTGTCTCATCGATCGCCTCGCCCTTCCCGGTGGGCTGGTCCTCGGCGTTTGACGTCATGAAAAAGCGATCTCTCTGAAAGGCCCGCGGCGTTGCGCCTTGCTAGACGTTCGCCACACATCGAGCAAGCTGGCCGCTCTCGACTAGCCGTCAGTCGCCGACAAGGCCTCGATGATCACGAACGCCTGGGCATAAGGGTGGTCGTCGGTCAGGCTGAGGTGGATCACCGCCCGCATCCCCGCCGGCGTGATCTCGGCCAGGCGCTGACCCGCGCCGCCGCTCAGGACCATCGTCGGCTGGCCCGAACGCAGGTTGACCACCCCCATGTCACGCCAGAACACGCCGCGTTTCAGCCCGGTGCCCAGCGCCTTGGCGCAGGCCTCCTTGGCGGCGAAGCGCTTGGCGTAGCTGGCGGGACGGTCGGCCTTGCGCTCTGAGCGGCCGCGCTCGACCTCGGTGAATATCCGATGGGTGAACCGTTCGCCGAACCGCGCCAGCGCCTGTTCGATGCGCCGGATGTCGCAGAGGTCCGATCCAATCCCGACGATCAAGCCGCCGCCTCGCCGCGAGCGGCGTCCATCAGGGCGCGCATTCGCCGGATGGCCGCGTCGAGGCCGATGAAAATCGCCTCGCCGACCAGGAAATGGCCGATATTGAGCTCCGCGAGCTCGGGAATGGCGGCTACTGCGCTGACCGTCTCATAGTCGATGCCATGGCCGGCGTGGACCTCCAGGCCCAGCGCGCGCGCCTGGGCCGCGCCACTTCGCAGGGCGTTCAGCAGCCGCTCCGCCTCGCCCCGCCGCTCGCGCACGGCCAGGCAATAGGCGCCGGTGTGCAGCTCGACCACCTGCGCGCCGACCGAGGCGGCGGCGGCGATCTGGGCCGGGTCCGGCTCGACGAACAGCGAGACGCGGATGCCGGCGGCCTTCAGGCTGGCGACGATCGGAGCGACGCGATTGTGCTGGCCCGCGACGTCCAGCCCGCCCTCGGTGGTCACCTCCTCGCGCCGCTCGGGCACCAAGCAGGCGGCGTGCGGGCGATGGTTCAGCGCGATCCGCTCCATCTCGCCGGTCGCCGCCATCTCCAGGTTCAGCGGCCGGCCACGCTTGCGGCAAAGGGTCGCCAGGGCGTCGATGTCGGCGTCCGAAATGTGCCGGCGATCCTCGCGCAGGTGAGCGGTGATCCCGTCCGCGCCGGCGACCAGAGCCAGCTCGGCGGCCCGTGCGGGGTCGGGATAGGCCTCGCCGCGCGCGTTGCGGATGGTGGCGACGTGGTCGATGTTGACGCCCAGGCGGATGGGTCTCACGCCGACAGCCTCCGGCTGCCCGGGTCCTCGGTCGGAATGGCCGCCAGCTCCGGCGGCAGGGCGTCGGCCGGATAGGCGGGAACCTCTAGGCTGGCCAGCGCCACCAGCGGCGCGGTGACCTCGGCCTTGCCGCCGGAACGATCCACGATGCAGGCCGCGCAGACCACCCGCCCGCCCGCCGCGCGGATCGCCTCGATGCACTCGCGCGAGGACAGGCCGGTGGTGACGATGTCCTCAACCATGGCCACCCGCGCGCCGGGCTCGAGGTGGAAGCCGCGGCGCAGCTTGAAGACGCCGTCCTCGCGCTCGAGGTAGATCGAGGGCACGCCCAGGTGGCGGGCCGTCTCGTAGCCCGGAATGATGCCGCCGACCGCCGGCGAGACCACGATGTCGACCTGGCCGACCGCCGCGGTGATCTTGGCCGCCAGCGCCTTGCACAGCCGCTCGGTGCGGTCGGCGTGCATGAACACCAAGTTCTTTTGCAAGAACACCGGGCTATGCAGCCCCGAGGACAGCACGAAATGACCTTCGCGCAGGGCGCCGGCGGCGCGGAATTCGGCTAGGACGTCATCGGTGTTCATGACGCCTAAATAGTCGCGGAATCGAGCATTTTCCACAGCGAAGGCGCCAACCGCCGCAATCAACTCAGCCCCTCGGCCGTTCGACCGTCTCGACCGCCGGGCAGGCGCGCAAGGCCGCGGCGATGTTGGTCAGGTGGCGGGCGTCGCGCACGTCGATGTCGATGTCCACGTCAAAGAAGCCGGAGGGACGCTGATGCATCCTCAAGCCGACGATATTGCCGCCCGCCTCGCCGATGATGGTGCAGACTTGGCCCAGGACGCCGGGGGCGTTGCGCACCGTAGCCCGCAGCCGCGCCTGGGAGATGGTGCTGCGCTCGGCCTCGGGGGTCCATTGCAGGTCGCGCCACAGATCGTCGCGATCCTCGAACTCGGCGAGCTGGGCGCAGTCGATGGCGTGCACCGACAGCCCCTGGCCGTCGTCGCGCAAGATGCCGACGATCCGGTCGCCCGGCACCGGGTCGCACTGGTCGCAGAAGTGAAGGCTGATCCCCGGCGTCAGGCCGCCGCCGCGCACATAGAGCCGCGCGCCCTTGCCATCCTCGATCCGCCGGCGCTCCGAGGCGGCCGCCTTCTCGGTCTCCTTCAGGCCGGGGAACACCGCCTCCAGCACCTGCACCGGCGTGACGCGGCCGCGCCCGACCGCACCGAACAACTCCTCTTCGCTGGCCACGCCGAACCGGTCCAGCGCCGGCCGCATCGAGACGTCGGCGCGCGAGCGGCCGGCCCGCTCGAAGGTCTGATCCACCGAGCCGCGACCGAGGCGGACGAACTCCTCCTTCTCGGTCTGACGGATGTGGCGGCGGATAGCCGAACGCGCCCGACCGGTCACCGCCAGCGACTGCCATTCCGGATGCGCCGCCGGCTTGGCGCCACGGATCACCTCGACCACGTCGCCGTTCTGCAGCGGGGTGCGCAGCGGCTTGAGCTCGCCGTTGATCTTCACCCCCACCGCGCTGTCGCCGACGTCGGAGTGGACGGCGTAGGCGAAGTCCAGCGGCGTCGCGCCGCGCGGCAGGCTGATCAGCCGGCCTTTGGGGGTGAATACGAACACCTGATCGAGGAACATCTCGAGCTTGGTGTGCTCCACCAGATCCTCGGCGTCGCCGCCATGCTCCAGCACCTGGACCAGGTGGCGCAGGTTGACCAAGGGATCGCGTCCGCCCTCGGCCTCCATCGCCTCGGCGTCGAAGCCGTAGGACTGGTCCTTGTAGCGCCAGTGGGCGGCGACCCCGTCCTCGGCCACCCGGTCCATCGCCTCGGTGCGGATCTGCATCTCGATGCGCATGCCGCGCGGCCCGACGACGGTGGTGTGCAGCGAGCGATAGTTGTTGCGCTTGGGCGTTGAGATGAAGTCCTTGAACCGCTCGGGCACGCACGGCCATACCCGGTGGATGATCCCTAGCGCACGGTAGCAGTCGGCCTCGGTGTCGACGATCACCCGGAAGGCATAGATGTCCGACAGCTGGGAGAAGCCGATCGACTTGCGCTGCAGCTTGCGCCAGATCGAATAGGGATGCTTCTCGCGGCCCAAGACCCGCGCGGTCAGACCCGCGGTCTCCAGCTTGGACGAGATTTCGCCGCTGACCACCGCCACCGCGCCGCCTTGCGCGCCGCGCAGGGTCTCCAGCCGCCGCACGATGGCGTCACGGGCGATCGGGTTGAGGTGGCGGAAGGCCAACTCCTCCAGCTCGGTGCATATCCGGTGGCAACCGATCGAGCGGGCCAGCGGGGCGTAGATGTCCAGCGTCTCGCGCGCGATGCGCTCGCGCTTGTCCTGGCTCTTGATGAACTGCAACGTGCGCATGTTGTGCAGCCGATCGGCCAGCTTGACCATCAGGATCCGCACGTCCTTGGAGATCGCCAGGATGAACTTGCGCAGGTTCTCCGCCTGGCGGGTGTGTTCGGCCGCCAGCTCCAGGCGCGAGAGCTTGGTCACCCCCTCGACAAGCTCGCCGACCTCCTCGCCGAACAACTGGTCGATCTCGGCGCGGGTGACCGGGGTGTCCTCGATCACGTCGTGCAGCAGGGCGGTGACGATGCTGGCGGCGTCCAGCCGATATTCGGTCAGGATGCCGGCGACTTCGATCGGGTGAGCGAAATAGGGATCGCCGGAGGCGCGCCGCTGCGAGCCGTGCATGCGCATGCCGTAGACGTAGGCCCGGTTCAGCAAGCCCTCGTCGGCGGTCGGATCATAGCTTTTGACCCGCTCGATCAGTTCGTACTGGCGCAGCAGCTTGGGCCGCGGCTTGTGGTCCTTCGGCGAGTCCTGGAAGGGCCGCGCTTCGGGTGACGCGTCTAGTGAGACGGCGGCGGGATCCGGGGCCGCCGCGACGGGAAGCGGGTCTGGCGCCGGGGCGGTCAGTACCGCTCCTCTTGGCCGCCGTCACGGTCGCTCTGCAGCGCCCGCACCAATTCCTGCTCGCTCATGTGTTGATGCTGCGGATCGGCCAGCAGGGCCAGGGCCTCAGCCTCTTCCTCGGCCTCGGAGCGCTCGTCCACCCGCTGCAGGCTGGCGATCAGGCTCTCGCGCAGCTCGTCGGCGTCGACCACGTCGTCGGCGATCTCGCGCAGCGAGACGACCGGGTTCTTGTCGTTGTCGCGATCGACCAGGATCGGCGAACCGGCGGAAATCGCCCGCGCGCGATGCGCCGCCAGCAGCACCAGGCTGAAGCGGTTGGGAACTTTTTCGACGCAATCTTCGACGGTGACGCGGGCCATGGAGTCCTCGGATGGGGGATAGAACCCTGTAAAATAGGGCTATCGCACCGATGTTGCAATGCCGAACCGGGCCTCACGTCACCCTGGCGTCGCGACCGATCGTCGCCTTCGCCGACAGGACCGACGCGGTCTCGCCCAAGCCGGGATGGCGCCAGTCCGGGGCGATCTCGGCGAGCGGGCCCATGACGAACAGCCGCTCGGCGGCCCTGGGATGGGGCAGAACCAGGCCGGCCTGGTCGACCAGCGCGCGGCCGTGAGCGATCAGATCCAGGTCGAGCACCCTGGGTGCGTTGCCGACCGTCCGCTCACGGCCGAAATCCGCCTCGATGACGCGCAGCCGCGCCAGGGTCTCGGCCGGCCCGAGCGCGGTCTCGACAATGATGAGAGCGTTGATGTAGTCAGGCAAGGTCGGGTCCGGCCAAGACGCGGAACGCCACAGGGACGAGCGCGCCAGCATCTTGAAACCAGCCTCGGCGATCTGGTCCATCGCCGCGCGAACCGCCGCCGCGGAGGAGCCGAAACGTCCGCCAAGATTGCTGCCCAGTGCGATCAGAACCGCGTCATCGTACATTCAATGAATTCATCAAGGTATTGAATTGTGACATTTTATCCAAACGAACGAATCGCCCTTTTCATCGACGGCGCCAACCTCTATTCCGCCGCCAAGAGCCTCGGGTTCGACATCGACTACAAAAAGCTCCTGGCCGAGTTCCGCTCCCGCGGGGTGCTGGTGCGCGCCTACTATTACACCGCCCTGGTCGAGAACGAGGACTATTCGCCGATCCGCCCTCTGGTCGATTGGCTAGATTACAACGGCTATTCGCTGGTGACCAAGACGGCGCGCGAATACACCGACGCCCAGGGACGCAAGCGCTGGCGCGGCGACATGGACATCGAGATCGCCGTCGACATGCTCGAGCTGGCGCCGCGCCTGGACCACGTGGTGCTGTTCTCGGGCGACGGCGACTTCCGCCGGCTGGTCGAGGCGGTGCAGCAGAAGGGCGTTCGGGTCAGCGTGGTCTCGACGGTGAAGTCCCAGCCGCCGATGGCCTCCGACGACCTGCGCCGCCAGGCGGACAACTTTGTCGACCTCGCCGACCTGTCCGCGATCATCGGCCGCCCGGCCCGATCGCCGCTGCCCCGCTTCATCCAGGAGCCGGCTGGCGCGGGCGAGCGCTCCGACGACGACGACGACGTCTGAGGTGGCGAACCAGGTTCCGGCGGAAGCCCCGCGCGACTGCCCGCTCTGCCCGCGGCTGGTGGTCTACCGGCGAGAGAACGCCGCCCGGCATCGCGACTGGTGGAACGCCCCGGCGCCGTCGTTCGGCGATCCGAACGCGCGGCTGTTGATCGTGGGCCTGGCGCCCGGCCGCACAGGGGCCAACCGCACCGGCCGGCCGTTCACCGGCGACTTCGCTGGCGTGCTGCTCTACGAGACCCTGATCACGGCCGGCTTCGCCCGCGGCCGTTATCTGGCGCGGCCGGACGACGGGCTGGAGCTCGTGGACTGCATGATCTCCAACGCCGTGCGCTGCGCCCCGCCCGGCAACAAGCCGACCCCGGCCGAAGAGGCGGCGTGCCGTCCGTTCCTGGCCGCGCGGATCGCCGCCCTGCCCAGGCTGAAGGTGATCGTCACCCTGGGCGACGTGGCGCGGCGCAATCTCTTGAAGGCGATCGGGCTGAAGGGCTCGGCGGCGCCGGCCGGCCACGGGGCCGAGTTTCAGGCCGGTCCCTACCGGCTGATCAACAGCTACCATTGCTCGCGGCTGAACACCAACACCGGCCGGCTGACGCCGGCGATGTTCCAGGCGGTGTTCGCGCGGGCCAGGGCGCTGCTCGACGGTTAGATCCCGCGCCGGGCCAGAACGGCGAACCGGGTGAGCAGGAAGCCGGCGGAGAGCAGGCTGGCGACCACTACGGCCCAGACCTCGCCGATCAGCCCCATGCGCAGCGGCAGGGCCAGCAGCCAGGCCAGCGGGGCCATGACCACCACATAGCTGATCAGGTGGGTGAGGCTGGGAACCCAGACATCGCCCCTGGCCCGCAACGCCTGGGCGGTGACCACCTGCAGGCAGTCGGGGATGAAGAACAGGCAGGACAGCGCCAGCGCCGGCGCGGCCATCGCGATCACCGGAGCGCTGGTCGTATAGACCGCCACGATCGGCGCCCGCGCCGGTCCGACCACCAGGGCCACCAGCACCCCGAACGCCGCGGTGATGGCGAAGCCGATCGCGCCGGCCCGGTTCACGCCCCGCGCGTCGCGCGCGCCATAGGCCGAGCCGACCATCACCGCGGTGGCGGTCGAAAGCCCCAGCGGAACCATGAAGATCATCGAGGCCACGTTCAGCACGATGGTCCAGGCGGCCACCGTCAGCTCGCCTACCCAGCCGGCGATGATGTTCATCCCCGCGAAGGCCGCGACCTCGAAGAAGTTGGAGGCGCCGGCGCCGAAGCCGACGCGCCGCTGCTCGGCCTCGGCGATGCGGTCGCGCGGCGGCTTGTCGAACACGCCCAGGGCGCGGGCCTCGCGCATGCGGGCGATGTAGACCAGGATGGCGACCATCAGGGCCGTACGGGCGCCCAGGGTGGCGCAGGCGCCGCCGACCGCGCCCAGCGCCGGCGTCCCGAAGCGGCCGGGCACGAGCACCAGGTCGATGGCGAGGTTCACGCCATTGGCCAGCCACATCATCAGCATCGCCGGCGTGGGCCTGGACAGCGCCTCCAGCCAGATGATCCCGGCCGATGAGACGGCGTAGGGCGTGAGTGAGACGCTGAACACGATCAGCGGCGCCGTGGCCCCGTCGGCCAGAGCCCGCGGCAGGCCGAGGGAATGCAGCAGCCAGGGCCCGAGCGCGGCCAGGATCAGGCTCGCGGCCGCGCCCACCAAAGCCGCGTAGACCAGGCCGCGCCGCAGCACGGCCCCGGCGGCCTGCCGCCGTCCCTCCCCGATCGCCCGCGCGGTCATCACCTGGGTCCCGGTCAGAAGCCCGATCGAGACGGTGACCGCGATGCTGGTCGGCGCCCAGGCCAGGGCGTGATAGCCGAGCTGCACCGGCGAGAAGCGGCCGACGACGATCGCGTCGGTCAGGCCCATGGTCATGATGCCCAGGCGCGAAAAGATCACCGGCCCGGCCAGCGTCAGCAGGGTCGACAAATCACCGCGAATGAGGCCGGCCGGCGCTCCCTCGCGGGAGACCGCGCTGGCCGCCTGGGCGTCCATGGTCCTGGCCTTTCAAAGAAGGCGCGCAACCTGACCGAGCCGCGCGGGCCTGGCAACCTCGCGAGCCGCGATTTCAGTCGATCGGACGGAAGGCGTGGCGCCGCGGCCACCCTCGACGACGCTTGAAGTTCAATCTGAACGATGATTAGATCGGCTTTTCACAAGGAGAACGTCCGTGGCCGAGATTATCGCCAAACGCGTGTGCGCCCAGGTCGAGGGCGAGTTCGTCCTGTTCCTGATCGGCATGCGGATCAACAAGCCATGGAAACTCTGGAGGTGGTTGCCGATCGCCGCCGCCATGCCGCGCATGCTGATCGAGCTGGCGAAACAGCCCCGCCTCGGGTTGCTGCACGCACGGACCCATTTCGGCTTTCCCAACATCATGGTGGTGCAGTACTGGCGCAGCTTCGATCATCTCGAGGCCTACGCCAAGGCGCGAGACGGCGCGCACCTGCCGGCCTGGCAGGCGTTCAACCGGGCCGTCGGTTCGAACGGCGACGTGGGCATCTGGCACGAGACCTATCTGATCGCGCCGGGCCGCTACGAGACCGTTTATAACAATATGCCGCGCCACGGGCTTGGCATGGCTGGAGAAATCATCGATGCGACCGGCGCGCGCCAGGCCGCCCGCGAGCGGATGAAGGCGGTGGCCTGAGCGGTTCCTACTCCGCTGCCCGCCATTCGGCTTGGCGGTCGCTCTTCAGCTTCTCCGCCACCAGGAAGGCTAGCTCCAGCGCCTGGTCGGCGTTCAGCCGGGGGTCGCAATGGGTGTGATAGCGGTCGGCCAACTCGCCCTCGCTCAGCGCCCGCGCGCCACCCAGGCATTCGGTGACGTTCTGGCCGGTCATCTCCAGATGCACCCCGCCCGGATGCACCCCCTCGGCGCGGGCGATCTCGATGAAGCTCTTCACCTCGGCCAGGATGCGGTCGAACGGTCGGGTCTTGTAGCCGTTGGCGGCCTTCAGCGTATTGCCGTGCATCGGGTCGATCGCCCAGGTCACGCCGCGTCCGGCCCGCTTGGTCGCGGCCATCAGCATCGGCAGGCGGGCCTCGATCTTGTCGGCGCCGAAGCGGCCATAGAGGGTCAGCCGGCCCGGCTCGTCGGCCGGATCAAGCGCGTCGATAAGCCGGAGCAGTTCGTCCGGCTCCAGCGTCGGGCCGACCTTGAGGCCCACCGGGTTCTTGATCCCGCGGATGAATTCGACGTGGGCGCCGTCCAACTGGCGGGTGCGCTCGCCGATCCAGACCAGGTGGGCGGAGGTGTCGTACCAGTCGCCGGTGGTGGAATCGACGCGGGTCATCGCCTCCTCGAAGCCCAAGAGCAGCGCCTCGTGGCTGGTGAAGAACTCCACCCGGTGCATCTCCGAATGGGTCTGGGGGGTGACCCCGACCGCGGCCATGAAGTCCAGCGCCTCGGAGATCTTGTCGGCCAGCTCGCGATAGCGCGCGCCCTGCGGGCTGCCCTCGACGAAACCCAGGGTCCAGCGGTGGATGTTGTAGAGGTCGGCGTAGCCGCCGCCGGCGAAGGCGCGCAACAGGTTCAGCGTGGCCGAGGACTGGTTGTAGGCGCGCAGCAACCGGTCGGGATCGGGCGTGCGCGAGGCCGGGTCGAACTCCATGCCGTTGATGTTGTCGCCGCGATAGGATGGCAGGGTGACCCCGCCGATGGTCTCGACGGGCTCCGAGCGCGGCTTGGCGAACTGGCCGGCGATGCGGCCGACCTTCACCACCGGCTTGCCGCCGGCGAAGGTGAGCACCACCGCCATCTGCAGCAGCAGGCGGAAGGTGTCGCGGATGTTGTCGGCGTGGAATTCCTTGAAGCTCTCCGAACAGTCGCCGCCCTGCAAAAGGAAGGCGCGTCCGGCCGCCACGTCGCCCAACAGGCTCTTCAGCCGCCGCGCCTCGCCGGCGAACACCAGCGGCGGCAGGCCGCGCAGCGTGGCCTCGGCGCGCTCCAGCGCGGCCGGGTCCGGATAGTCGGTCGGGATGTGTTTGGCGGGCTTGGCCCTCCAGGACGATGGCGTCCAACGGTCGGTCATGACGGCTCCTCGCAAGGGCGCGGCTTTTAGCGCAAGCGGGCGGGGATGGCAAAGCGGGCGGCGGATTTTGGGCTCGCGGTCGGCCGGCCGGCCGGCGGCTATTTCAAGCGTCGGCCAGGCCCGACAGCCGCAGACTGAGGTCCCACAACCGTCGCCGGGCCTGCTCGTCATAGGCCTGGTCGTTGGCCCGGCTGGGGGTCTGCTGATTGTAGTAGACGCCGGTCTGGCCCTCCACCTCGGACGAGGCCGCCAGCCGGAAGGTCGCCTCGACCCCCTCCTCGACCGGCGTCACGGGCTTGATGCCGGAACCGATGACCATGTTGGTGTTCATATAGGTGCCCGGATGCAGGGCGGTGACGGTGACGCCCGCATCCTTCAGTCGCTCGGCCAGGTCGATGGTGAACATGATCTGGGCCAGTTTGGACTGGCAGTAGGCCTGCTGGGGCGAATAGGCGCGCTCGAGCATGACGTCGTCGAAGTCGATCGGCGCCTGGCCGAGCGAGGAGACATTAACGATCCGCGCCGGGGCGCCCGCCCGGATCGTCGGCAGCAGCAGGTGGGTCAACAGGAAGGGCGCGAGATAGTTCACCTGGAAGTGAAGTTCCTGGCCATCGCCGGTGACATAGCGGGCGCCGTCACCGAGCAGGCCGACGCCGGCGTTGTTGATCAGCACGTCCAGGCGCGGATGCGCGGCCCGCACGGCCTCGGCGAGGTCGCGCACCTCGGCCAGCGACGCCAGATCGGCGCGGTGAAACTCGAGATTCGGATTGCCGGTGGAGGCCCCGATCTCGGCCAGCACCGCCTCGCCCTTGGCCTGATCGCGCCCGTGCAGCAGCACCCGCGCCCCGTCGCCGGCCAGCTTGGCCGCGACGAGTTTGCCCAACCCGTCGGTGGCGCCCGTGACGAGAACGGTCTTGCTGGCGAGCGACATGGTTTGGGGCTCCGTTTCGCCTGATCAATACGGAAACGCAGGCGCGAAGGCCAGACGGCGACGGCTTCGGATCGAATTCGGGGGCCGCGGTCCGCGTCCGCCCCCCTACTCCGCCGCCGCCAGTTCCGAGGGGACGTATTTCTCGCGCAGGGTGACCAGCTCCTCGGCGGCGGAGGGATGCAGGGCGCAGGTGGCGTCCCACTGGGCCTTGGTCAGGCCGGCCTTCACCGCGATGGCGGCCATCTGGATCATCTCGGGGGAGTCCTCGCCGACGATGTGGCAGCCGACGACCTTGTCGGTGGCGCGCTCGACGATCAGCTTCATCAGCATCCGCGCCTCCGAGCCGGCGAACTGGCTCTTCATCGGCCGAAAGCGGGTCAGGTAGATGTCGACCTCGCCCAACCTGTGCCGGGCCTGGCCCTCGGTCAGGCCGACGACCCCCACCGGCGGCTGGGAGAACACCGCGGTCGGCACGTCGGCGTAGTCGAACTTGGTCGGGCGGCCGCGATAAACCGTCTCGGCGAAGGCCTGGGCCTCGCGGATGGCGACCGGGGTCAGGGCCATGCGGTCGGTCACGTCGCCGATCGCCCAGATGTGCTCGGCCCTAGTGCGGGAATAGTCGTCCACCGCGATGGCGCCCTTGTCGTTCAGCGTGACGCCCGCGGCCTCCAGACCCAGGTCCTTGACATGCGGCTCGCGGCCGGTGGCGAACATCACCACCTCCGACTCCAGCTTCAGCCCTTCGCTGACGTGGCTGACCAGCACGCCGTCGGCGCGCTTTTCGATCCGCTCGTGCTGGCAGGAGAGCGCCACCTTCAGCCCCCGGTGGCGCAACTCGTCGGCCAGGTGCGCGCGCACGTCCTCGTCGAACCCGCGCAGCAGGTTCGGTCCGCGATAGACCAGGGTCACATCGACCCCCAGGCCGTGGAAGATGCCGGCGAACTCCACCGCGATATAGCCGCCGCCGACGATCACCATCCGCTTGGGCAACTCCGGCAGATGAAAGGCCTCCTCCGAGGTGATCACGTGCTCGATGCCGGGCAGGTCGGTGGGCAGCTTCGGCCGCGCGCCGGCGGCGATCAGCACCTTTTCGGCGGTGACGGTTCGGGTTCCACCGCGGCCGGCGACCTCCAGCGTGTGCGGGCCGGTGAACCGGGCCGTGCCGTACAGGATGTCCGCGCCAGCCTTGGTCAGGTTGGCGGTGTAGACCCCCGACAGCCGCGCGATTTCCTGGTCCTTGGCGGCCAGGAAGGCGTTCCAGTCGAAACTGGGGCGCCGGAGCGTCCAGCCATAGCCGCGCGCGATCTGGAAATCGTGAGCGAATTGCGAAGCGTAGACCATGAACTTCTTCGGCACGCAGCCGCGGATCACGCAGGTGCCGCCGACGCGGTACTCCTCGGCCACCGCGACCCTGGCCCCGGCCATCGCCGCCAGCCGCGCCGCGCGCACCCCGCCCGAGCCGGCGCCGATGACGAACAGGTCAAAGTCGTATTGGGCCATCTTCGGCTCCCAGCTCTCGCATCAGGGGGTCAGGCGCTCGACGCCGGCCGCGCCGCCGATCAGGGCCTCGTCGGCCAGATCGAGGAACAGGCCGTGGTCGACGACGCCGGTCACGCTTTTCAGCGCCTCGGCCAGCACCGCGGGATCCTCGATCACCCCGCAGGGCGCGTCGTAGATCAGGTTGCCCTGGTCGGTCAGCACCGGCGCGCCCTCGCGCGTCCGCAGCCGCGGCGCGATGGCCAGGTCGCACTCGGCGAAGGCGTCGCACAGCCGCCGCGCGGTCGATTGGTGGCCGAACACCACCACCTCGATGGGCAGCGGAAAGGCGCCGAGCCGGCGCACGCGCTTGGCCGCATCGGCGATCACCACGCAGCGCCTGGAGGCCTCCCAGACCAGCTTTTCGCGGAGCAGCGCCGCGCCGCCGCCCTTGATCAGGGCCAGGCCCGGCCCGATCTCGTCCGCCCCGTCCACGGTCAGGTCGATCTCGTCGACCGCATCCAGGTCGGTGAGCGCGATGCCCAGGCTGGAGGCCAGCTCGGCGGTGGCGATCGAGGAGGCGACGCCGCGAATGTCAAGCCCCCGCGCCGCGAGCGCCTTGACGAACCAGGCCGCGGTCGAGCCGGTGCCCAGGCCCACGACCATGCCGGGCTCCACCAAGTCCACCGCCGCCTCGCCGGCCGCGCGCTTGTGATCGTCGCTGTTCATCGCCCTTGCAGATAGGCGATTGGCGGACAAACCGCGAGGGCCTGGCGCCTCATGCCGGCGCCTCCAGCGCCTTGGCGGCCAGCCGGCCCGGCGCGGTCTCGGTCATGGCGATCATCGCCGCCAGGCCGATCACGGTGGTGGCCATCAGATAGAAGGCCGGCGCCAGGGGATCGTGGGTGGTGTGGATCAGCCAGGCGATCAACGGCTGGGTGACGCCGCCGAAGCTCGCCACGGTGACGGCGTAGACCCCGCCGGTGGCGGTGCTGCGGATTTCCTTGCGCAGCGCCTCGCCCAGCCAGATCAGCGCCGCCCCGGTGCTCATCGAACTCAGCGCGCTGATCACCCCGGTCGCGGTCCACAGGGTGACGGCGTCATGGTTGCGCACGATCAGCCAGAACGCCGGATAGGTGACCGCCAGATAGGCCGCGAGCGGGACGATCATCGCCGGCTTGCGCCCGAGGTGGTCGGACAGCCATCCGCCCAACAGGGTGAAGACGATGCCCGCCGCCCCGTTGACCACCGAGGCGCCGTAGGCGGCCTGGGCGGCGATGTTCAGGGTCGTGGTCGCATAGGTGGTCAGGTAGAGCCGCACGTAGGTCGAGGTGGTGAAGCACATGATCACCCCGACGCCTAGGATCAGCACCGGAGCGTGGGCGATCAGGCTGGCGCTGTCGGGATGGGCGCTGGAGGGCGTCTCATGGTGGTGCAGGGTCTCGGGCAAGGCCCGGCGGATGATCAGGCCGAACGGCAGCACCAGGGCGCCGATCCAGAAGGCGGCGCGCCAGCCGTAGGCTTCCAGCAGCTGCGGGCCGAGCTTCCAGGCGAGCAAACCGCCCACCGCTCCGCCGACCAGCGAGGCCACCGACTGGCTGGCCGCCTGCCAGGAGCCGATGAAGCCGCGACGGCCGGGCGGCGAGGCCTCGATCAGAAAGGCCATCACCGGGCCGAGTTCGCCGCCCAGGGCGAAGCCCTGGATCATCCGAAACAGCACGGCCAGCAGCGGCGCGGCGATCCCGATCGCGGCGTAGCCCGGCGTCGAGGCCAGGCCGACGATCGCCGCGCCCATCAGGGCGAAGGTGAGCAGCATGGCGGGACGGCGGCCCACGCGGTCGGCGAAGACGCCGATCACCAGCGCGCCGATCGGCCGGGTCACGAAACCGGCGCCGAAGGTGGCCAGCGACAGCATCAGGCTGGCGAAGGCGTTGTGGCCGGGAAAGAAGGCCTTGCCGATGTCGACCGCGAACACCGCGTAGACGGTGAAGTCGTAGAACTCCAGGGCGTTGCCGATCACCGCCGCGGTGATCTGGCGGCGGGTGATGGACGGCGGCGCGCTCGCCGCGCCCGGTCCGGTCTTCGCCATGTCCGCCAAACGCTTCCCCCACGCCATCGCCGCCGCTGCGCCGGTTCTGGAGTGGGGGCGCGGGCCCGGCGCGTCAAGCGTCATCGGCGCATTCGCAAGGGCGTGGCCGCGGGACGGGCCGGCGGCGTTCAGCCGGCCGACGGCCCTCTAGAATATCGACTGGATTTCCCGCAGGAAGATGGTCTTGCCGGCGAGTTTCTGTTTCAGCTCATCGGTCGTCAGCGCGAGCTTTTCACCGATCTGAGGATCCGCGCGCTGCACGATCAGCTCCGCGCCGGCCTCGGCCAGAACCTTCGACAGGTAGGCGACCAGGGTTGTCTTGCCCTGATGCTCCTTGCCGGAAACTTCGACTTCGATGTCATAGTTCAAGCTCATCGCGTGGTCCTTTGTTTGCTTGGATCGGGACTTTAGAATTCTGCCCTCCGCGGTCGAGAGCTTCACAAAAAATTCACCACCAGCCGGCTCGGCCGCCGCCGCGCATCGTCAGCGCTTGCGCTGGGCTTGTTTGCGAGCGCGGAAGGCCGCCGCCCAGCCGGGCTTTTCCGTCTGCCGACCGCGGCCGAGCGCCAGGGCGTCCGGCGCCACGTCCTCGGTGATCACCGAACCGGAGCCGGTGTAGGCCCCCGCCCCGATGGTCACCGGCGCGACCAGGGACGCGTTCGAGCCGACGAACGCGCCCTCGCCCACATGGGTGTCGAACTTGTCGAACCCGTCATAGTTGCAGAAGATGGTGCCCGCGCCGATGTTGGCCCCGGCTCCGACGCTGCCGTCGCCGAGATAGGCCAGGTGGTTGGCCTTGGCGGCCTTGCCGACCTTGACCTTCTTGACCTCGACGAAGTTGCCGATGTGGGCGTCCTCGCCGATGTCCGCCCCGGGCCGCAGCCGGGCGTAAGGCCCGACCAGGGCGCCGGCGCGCACCACGCAGCCTTCCAGGTGCGAAAAGGCGCGGATCACCGCTCCGGCCTCGACCGTCACCCCCGGCGCGAACACCACGAAGGGCTCGATCACCGCCCCGCCGGCGATCTGGGTGTCGAACGCCAGATGCACCGTGTCCGGCGCCGTCAGATCGACCCCCTCGTCCATCAGCGCGGCGCGCGCCCGACGCTGGAAAGCGGCCTCGGCGGCGGCTAGGCCCGCCTGGCTGTCGACCCCCATCACCGCCTCCGCGATGGCGAAGCTCGCCCCGACGCCGGCGCCGGCGCCTCGGGCCACGGCCACCACGCCGGTCAGGTAGTATTCCCCCTTGGCGTTGTCGTCGCTCACCTCATCCAGCCAGCCGAACAGCGCCTTGGCCGGCGCGGCCAGCATGCCGGCGTAACATTCCTCGATCGCCCGCTGCTCGGGCGAGGCGTCGCGGGCCTCGACGATCGCCTCGACCGCCCCCGCCCGGCCCATGACCATCCGGCCATAGAGCGCCGGATCGGCCGGCCGAAAGCCCAGCAGGGCCAGGTCCGTTCCGCTGGCGCGCAGGGCGAACAAGGGCTCCAGGTCCTCGGCGGTCAGCAGCGGGCAGTCGGCGTTCATCACCACCACGTCGCCCGAAAAGCCGGCCAGCGCCGCGCGCGCGGCCAGCACGGCATGGCCGGTGCCCAGGGGCGGATCCTGGATCGCGATAGCCTCGGCGCCCAGCCGGCGGGCGGCGTGCTCGGCGACCGGCGAGCGGCCGGGGCCGGCCACCACCACGATCCGTTCGCATCCGGCGCCCTGCGCGGCGTCGATCGCGCGGTCGAGCATGGTTCGCCCGCCGACCTTGTGCAGCACCTTGGGCAGCGGCGACTTCATTCGGGTCCCCTGGCCGGCGGCCAGGACGATCGCGGCGCGATGGATCATGGGGCTCCTCGACTCGGCCGTTGCCTTCACGACCGATTTAGCCGAAACGGCGGGCGATTGCATGACGGCCGCGCGCGGCCTTCGTTCCAGGTTACGCTCTTGGCCCTGCCAGCTCAAAGTCTTGTCGGCGCGACCGTCGCCTTCGATCTCGACGGAACCCTGGTGGACACCGCCCCGGACCTGGTGGGGGCGCTGAACAGCGTGCTGCACGAATCCCGCCTGCCGGCCCTGCCCTTGAAGACCGCGCGGGTGATGGTCGGGCGCGGCGCGCGGGCGCTGATCGAACAGGGTTTCGCCGCGGCCGGCGAGCCGCTCCGGGCCGACGAGACGCCTGCCCTGGTCGAGCGGTTCATCGAGGTCTACCTGGGCCGCATCGCGCGCGAGAGCCGCCCGTTCGAGGGGGCCCTGGCGGCGCTGGACGCCTTGGCCGGCGCCGGCGCGCGCTTGAGCGTCTGCACCAACAAGCGCACCGACCTGTCGCTGGCGCTCCTGGACGCGCTGGGGATGACCGCCCGCTTCGCCGCGGTGGTGGGCGCCGACCGCGCGCCCGCGCCCAAGCCGGACGGCCGCCATCTGATCGCCGCGGTCGAAGCGGCCGGCGGCGTGATCGGGCGGGCCATATTGGTGGGCGACAGCGCCAGCGACGTCGGCGCGGCGCGCGCGGCGGGCGCGCCGAGCGTGGTGGTCAGCTTCGGCTACACCGAGATCGCGGCCGAGGAACTGGGCGGTGACCATCTGATCGAAGGTTTCGCCGAGCTGCCGGCGCTGGCGCTGCGCCTCCTGGCCCCGCGCGGCTGAACGCTTGCCGCGTCGCGGGCGGCGGGCTATAGGCACGCCCTCTTTTCGGCGGATGCGTAGCTCAGCGGGAGAGCACCTCGTTCACACCGAGGGGGTCACAGGTTCAATCCCTGTCGCATCCACCAGACCATCCCGCGAATTCAACGCACCGAGGCTCGCCGGCCGCGGTCGTCGGGTGGGGATCGAAGGATGGGCCGCGCAACGATGAGTGAGCGCCTCCTGCTCTGCCGCCCGCAAGGCGGCCTGAACGACATGCTTTGCCAGATCGAACGCGCCTGCCGCTACGCCGAGCGCTTCGACCGCACGGTGGTGGTGGAGACCGACTATCGCCACGCCTCCTCGTTCAGGGACCCGATCGCGAAATACTTCGTCAGCCGACAGCGCCGCCTGGTGTTCAAGACCGACGAGCTGGAGACCTACGGCGATCTGACCGATGTGTTTCCGAAGATCGCGGCGGGCCGGCTGAACGACTACCAGGCCCGGTTCGACCGGAAGGTCCGGCAATTCGTCGAGGACGAGACCGGCGTTCCGCTGACCTTCGATTTCAACCGGGACCATGGCGAGCGGATCCTGCTGCACCACGCCTCCGGCGGCGGAGCGCTCTCGCTCGGCGCCCTGTCGCGCATGCGCCTGCACGACAACCTCACCGATCTGCTGCTGAAGCGCGCCGACATCATCGGCTCCCGCTATGCCGGCATCCATATCCGCAACACCGACTACAAGACCAATTACGAACGCCACGTCGAGGCCCTGGCGCGGGACCTCAAGGGCCGCGTCTTCGTGGCCACCGACAATCGAAACTGCTTGACCCATTGCCAGGCCGCGTTCGGCGCCGATCGCGTCTATTCCTTCACCAAGCTGCCCGTGGTGGCGGGGCGGCCGCTGCACCGCGAGGGCGAGGCGGTCGACGTCTACGAAGCCAACCGCGACGCGATCATCGACCTTGTGCTGCTCGCGCTGTCGAGCAACTGCTACGCGTTCGAGCTCGAAAAGAACGAGTTCGGGGTGAAATATTCGGGGTTTTCGGTGCTTGCGCTCAATCTGCAGGCCGCCAAGCCGGTGCTCAGCCGGCTCATCTCCAGGCCCGATCGCCGGCTGGACGCCATGGCCTGGCCGATCGCGTGACGGTTCCGAGCATGGCGCCGCCGCCAACCTGCTCCGCCTCGCTCCGGAACAATTGGAGCGCGCTCCAGGCTTGACTTGAGGCTGATCGGCGCCACGCTGATCGCCGATTAGAAGGCGCGCAACGCCCCGGGGAGGACGCGATGGCGGACGGATTCGTGCTCGAGATTCCCGAGATGGTCGGCATCCCGCTGTCGCCCGCCCGCAAGGCGCAGGCGGCGACCAAACCCTGGCCGGCGGGCACGGTGGTCATTTCGGCCGACAGCCACATGTTGGAGACCGACTGCTGGGTCGACCGGTTTCCCGAGCACCTGAAGGACCAGGCGCCGCGGATGGCGTTCCGCGACGGCGGCTATCACCTCAGCATCGGCGGCAAGGAGATGGCCACGACCTCCGTCGCCGCGGACCTGTGCACGGCCATGGAATGCAACCCGGGCCTGACCTCCATCGACGCCCGCCTCGCCGACCTCGACATCGAGGGCGTGGAGAAGGAGCTGATCTTTCCCCAGCGTCTGTTCGGCCTGTTCATGTTCGGCAAGATGATGAACCGGGCCGAGACCTTCAGCGCCTACAACGAGCACATCGCCGAGATGTGCAAGGCCGGCAAGGGCCGGCTGTTCCCGGTGATGACGCCCAACTACTGGGATCCGTCGCAGGCCAAGGCCTCGGTCGAGCGCTGCCAGAAGCTCGGCGCGCGCTGCCTGATGATCCCGATCAAGCCGGGCGAGGACATCGACGGCGAGCCGATCTACTACAACGATCCGAAGATGGACTCCCTGTGGGACGCGGTGGCGGAATCGGGCATTCCGCTGGCCTTCCACATCGGCGAGTCGGTCTCCTCGGGCGCGAAGGGCGCGGCCGGAACCTTCGTGCTGGTCCAGATGCAGGGCTTCCGGCACATCTGGGGGCCGTTGACCTTCGGCGGGGTGTTCGACCGGTTTCCCAAGCTGCGCGTGGTGTTCGTCGAGGGCGGCCTGAGCTGGGTGGCCTCGATGCTCCACGACGCGGACATGATCTACAACTCGTTCCCGACGGCGATGGACCCCAAGCTGAAGCACCCGCCGAGCTGGTACTGGTTCAACCACTGCTACGCGACCTTCATGACCGACCCGGCGGGGCTGGAGCTGCTGCACCGGATCGGCCCGGACCGGGTGATGTGGTCGTCGGACTATCCGCACCAGGAAAGCACCTTCGGCTACAGCCGCAGCGCCATCCAGGCGGTGTTCGACGCCACCAGCGTCGAGAACGCCCAGAAGATCGTCGGCAAGACCGCGCTCGAACTCTTCAACCTGCGCTGAGGCGCGCGGGGTTGCGTCAGATCAAGGCGTTCGTCGGCGCATGGCGCATTCTCCCGCCATGCCTGGATACGGGCCTCTGTTCGTCGATCGCGCCGACGCGGGGCGAAAGCTGGTTTCGCGCCTGAGGGCGCTCGACTTTTTCGATCCCGTCACCTACGCCCTGCCGCGAGGCGGCGCGCCGCCGAGCGTCGCATGGCGCGAGGTCCGCCTGCCGCCGCTCGCCCTGCCCGGCGATCTTCAGATCCCATCGGACGCGCGAGGCATCGTCGTCTTCGCTCACGGCAGCGGCTCCAGCCGCCTCAGTCCGCGCAATCGCGCGGTGGCCGAAGACCTGAACGCCAGAGGCTTCGCCACCCTGCTGTTCGACTTGCTCGCCGAGAGCGAAGCCGATGACCGCCGCAACGTCTTCGACATTGATCTGCTTGCGGATCGTCTGCTGCGCGCGGCGACCTGGATTGGCGAACAGCCCGACCTCGCCGACCTTCCGCTGGGGCTCTTCGGCGCCAGCACCGGCGCGGCCGCGGCCTTGGTGGCGGCCGCCAGACTGGGCGCGCGAGCGGGGGCGGTCGTCTCGCGCGGCGGCCGGCCCGACCTCGCCGGCGCGGCGCTTGGTCAAGTGACGGCGCCCACGCTGCTCATCGTCGGCGGCGCCGATCACGGCGTGATCGAGTTGAACCAGCAGGCTCTGGCGGAGCTGTCTTGCGACAAGGCCTTGAAGCTTGTCCCTGGAGCCACGCATCTCTTCGAGGAGCCGGGAACGCTGGAACAGGTCATGGAGCTCGCCGGCGAGTGGTTTCAGGCCAAGCTCGCCGCTCCGGCCAGGGAGCGGTCAAGTTAGTCAAGCAAAGGCGATCCTGGATCTTCCGGGGCCGCGGCGCGCGCCGATCAGGCTCAGCGGTTGCTCTGGCCGTCGTCGACCCGCACGCAGGTGCCGGTGACGAACTCCGACGACGGTGAGACAAGGTAGAGCAGCGTCGAGTCCATCTGGGCCGGATCGCCCAGCCGCTTGCGGCGGAACATCTTGGTGATGTCGCCCATCCGCTGCAGCATGCCATCCATCATCTCCGAGGCGAACGCGCCCGGCGCGATGGCGTTGACGTTGATGTGGGCGCCGGCCCATTCGACCGCCAGCGCCTCGGTCATCCGCACCACCGCGCCCTTGCTGATCGAATAGAGCGCCGCGCCGTTGCCGCCGTATTCGAACGCCGCCATCGAGGAGATGTTGACGATCCGCCCCGGCAGCTTGGCCGCGATCAGCCGACGCGCGACCTCGCACGAGAGGATGTAGGGCGCGCGCACATTGGTATCGAGCACCTTGTCGATCAGCTCGATCGACATCTTCACCGCCCGCTGGGCGTCGGGAATGCCGGCGTTGTTGACCAGTATGGTCACCGTCCCCAGCGCCGCCTCGGCCTTGGCCACCGCCTCGACCAACTGATCGGCGTCGGTCACGTCGAGCTGCAGCGGCAGGGCCACCCCGCCCGCGGCCCTGATCTCGCCGGCCAGCGCCTCCAGCCGGTCGAGCCGGCGCGCGGTCAGGGCCACCTTGGCGCCGCAACGGGCCAGGGTCTTGGCGAAGCGGACCCCGAGGCCGGACGAGGCGCCGGTCACGAACGCGGTCTGGCCCGACAGGTCGATCGAGAAGTTCGGGATGGGAAAGGTCACGGCGTCGGCTCCCGTTGTCTGGTTCGGGCCAACCTCGTGTGCGCCGCGACGCCGGCTGTCAACGCCGCCGTGGCGGAAGCCTCTGGCGACCGGCCCCGCCGAGCGCTTGTCATCGACCGGCGATCGCGCCACTGCTGGCGCGGGCTTGATCGGCGGCGGAGGAAACGCGCATGAGAGACCACGCCGGACTGGAGGGCGAGGTCGTGGAGATCACGCCGCGGCTGGCGATGGCCTATTCGGCCGGGCTGCTGCTGGATGAGGACCGCTACTACGGCGTGGACGGCGGCGATCCTCCCGCCCTGCCCTTCCTGTGCGTGCGGCTCGAATGGCCGCTGACGCTCGGCTTCCGATCGGCGCTGGGGCTCGATGACGAGGCCTTGGCGCGCGGCGTCCACGCCGCCCAGGACACCGAGATTCATCGCCCGTTCCGGATCGGCGAACAGGTCCAAACCGTCGGCAAGATCGTTCAAGCCCGCCAGACCCGGGCCGGCGCCCTCGTGGTGACCAGATACGAGACCCGTTCGCTCAGTTTCGGCGATCGGGTGACCACCTCATGGTCAACCTCGATCTTTCGCGACGTCGCCCTGCCCGGCGAGCCGTTCTCGCTCACCGACCCGCCGGCGCTGATCGCGCCAACCGCGACCGAGCCCGAGGCCTTCGTCGAACTGCCGATCCCGATCCACCTCACCCACGTCTATTCCGAGTGCGCGGCGATCTGGAACCCGATCCACACCGAGGAGCCGGTCGCGCGCGCGGCGGGCCTGCCGCGGATCATCGTCCACGGCACCATCCTCTGGGCGCTGGCGGGGGTGGCGCTGGCCGAGCTGAAGCTGAGCGGCGAGATCGACCGGATCATGCGGCTGAACGGCCGTTTCGTCGCCCCGGTGATCCCCGGCGGCGCGGTGAGGGTGGTGGTCAGCGGCGAAGGCCCCGCCCTGGCCTGGCGTCTGGAGGACGCCGCAAGCGGACGGGTCTGCGTGACCGGCGAGGCCGAGGTCCGCTGAGCGCGCTCGCAATGCCCCGCTGGCTCGCGCTAACGTGATGTGCGATCGCCCGCCGCCGAAAGGACCCCGCGCCCATGCCGACCCGGACCGTGACCACCGCCTTCGCCGACATCGCCGTCTGGGACTCAGGCGGCGCCGGGCCGACGGTGCTGATGCTGCACGGCAACTCCTCGTGCAAGGAGATCTTCAGGCGTCAGTTCGACAGCCCGCTCGGCGCCCGTTTTCGGCTGATCGCCATCGACCTGCCGGGGCATGGCGCCTCCAGCGACGCCCGCAACCCGGCGAGCGGCTACATCCTCTCCGGCTACGTCGGCTGCGCGGTCCAGGTGCTCGAACAGCTCGGCGTGACGCGGACCACGGTGTTCGGATGGTCCCTGGGCGGGCACATCGCGCTCGACATGATCTCGCGCTTTGGCGGCCTGACCGGAGTGATGATCTGCGGAACCCCGCCGGTGCCGGGCACGATGGAAGGCGCCCTGCTCGGCTTCCAGCAAAATCAGCACATGGCGCTCTCGAGCACCAAGGCCTGGTCCGAGACCGACGCCGAGGTCTACGCCCACGTCACCGCGGGCCCCGAGGCCGCGTTCGAGCCGTTCATGCTGGCGGCGGCGCGCCGGGCCCACGGCGCCGCGCGCGAGATCTTCTTCGCCAACGCGCTGGCCGGGGTGGTGGACGACCAGCGCCAAATCGCCGAGACCGCCAAAATTCCGCTGGCCATCGTCAACGGCGCGGAGGACCCGTTCCTCAACGCCGGCTATTTCGACACCCTCCGCTACGCCAACCTGTGGGACGGCGAGGTTCACCGCCTGGCCGGGCTCGGCCACGCCCCGTTCTGGGAGGCGCCGGAGCGGTTCAATCCCCTGTTCGAGCGGTTCGTGACGGAAACCGCCTAACCCGCGAGCGCCGCGATCGCGGCCGCATCGCCGTAGCTGACCGCCGCGCCGCGCCGCGCGCAGGCCAGCGCGCCGGCCGCCGCGCCCCAGGCCAACGCCTCGGCGGCGCCGCCAGTGCGTATCCAGCGCGCGGCGAAGGCGCCGGTGAAGGCGTCGCCCGCGCCGGTGGTGTCAACCACCTCGACGCTGAACGCCGCTTGGCGATGCGGCGGGCGATGGTGTTCGAACAGCATGGCGCCGTCTCCGCCCAGGGTGACCACCACCGCCTTGCCCACCTTCTGGAGCAGACTCTCGCCGATGGCGGCCGGATGGTCGTGGCCGGACAGGGCCTTGCCCTCGATCTCGTTGACCACCAGAAAATCGGTCAGCGCCAGCAGCGCCGCGTCGATCGCCTCGGGCGCGGGCGCGGCGTTCAGCAGCGTGGCGACGCCGGCGACGCGGGCGATCTCGAAGGCGCGCCGGGTGCTCGCCACCGGGGTCTCAAGCTGGGCGACGACCATGCTGGCGGCGCCGATCAGCGCCGCGGCCGCCTCGACCTGCGCCGGGAGCAGCCGCGCGTTGGCCGCCGAGTTCGACCACGATGGCGTTCTCGCCCGCCGCATCGACCAGGATCAGGCCGAGCCCGGTGCCGCATCCGGCGATCCGCGCCACATGCTCGGTGGCGACGCCGTGGGACGTCCAGCAGGCCAGCGCCTCGTCCCCCGCCGCGTCCTCGCCGATCGCCGCGATCATCGCGGTCGAAGCCCCGCACCGGGCGGCCTGGATTGCCTGGTTCGCCCCCTTGCCGCCCGGCGATTCGAGCCGGCCGAGCCCCAGGCAGGTCTCGCCCGGCGCCGGCAGGCGCTCGACCGAGACGCTCACATCGCGGTTGTAGCTTCCGACGACGACGATTTCGGCTTGGGTCATCCGGGGGCCTCCGAGCCCCTCGTCTTACCCTTTTGAAGCCTTGCGCGGGAAGATCGAACGGGGAATCCGCACATGGGCGCCCTGGCGGCCGTCGACCACCTGGGTGATGGCGAAGTCGGCGGCCACGCTCATCAGCGAATAGGCGTCGGCCCTCGACAGCCCGACGTGCTCGTGCAGCAGCCCCAGCATGTCCAGCGAAGCCTTGCGGACAGCGAGGTTCAGGTCCTCGTCGAAACCATGCACGATCCACCACTTGGGTGTCTCCAGCAGCGGCCCCGGAAAGCTGAAGTCGCGCCGCACGCTGATCTGGAACAGCACGTTCAGCGAAGCTTCGATCGCGGTGCCGGACAGTTCGCCGTCGCCTTGCGACACATGCGGATCGCCGATCGAGAACAGCCCGCCCTCGACCTGGACCGGGTAGTACATCACCGCGCCCGCCCCAATCCGCCAGTTGTCGATGTTGCCGCCGTGCGCGCCCGGCGGGATGGTCGAGACCCGACCCGCGACGTCCATCGCCACGCCCGCCGTGCCCAGGTGCGGCCGGGCGGGCACGCGCACGCCCTTCAGCGCCGGCTGGCGGTCGCAGGCCGGACAGTGGGTGATGGTCCCGGGGGTGAGGTATTTGCCGGGAAAGTCATAGGCATAGAGCACCTCGGCCTGGCCGGTGTTAGCGTCCAGCGCATAGATGGTCACCCGCTCGGTCTCGCCGAACTCCTTGTACAGATAGCCCCAGTTGGCCGCGAGGTTGGAGCCGTAGTCGCAGCGCGGCGTCATCTTCAGATACCGCACCTCCAGCATGTCGCCGGGCCGCGCGCCCTCGACATGGATCGGCCCGGTCATGATGTGAACGCCGGGGTTGCGGTCGGATTCGGGAATTGCGGCGAAGATCGCCGTGACGGCCTCGTCCATCATCAGCTCCGGCGCGTCGCCCGCGTGGTGGGTAATCGCCTCGGCCTGGATCAGATCGCCGCTCTTGACCTTCAGCACCGGCGCGAGGGCGGCGTCGAAATAGCCCCAGTGCACGGTCTTCGAGCTCGCCTTGAGCTGGTGAAGCGCGCCCGGGGACGTGTCGGGCCGCGTCCCGCCGTCGTCGCAGATGAACGCCATGAACTCTCTCCGCCGCCGCCCGCGGCCCGCGCGATTCCACGACGTTAGACCCCGCGTCCGACCCGATCTTGCCTCCGTATGCGCGGGCGCCGGCCGACCCCGCCGCCCGACGTCGTTCGCCGGGTTTTTAGGCGCCGGTGCATGAAACGCGCGCGGTCGGCGCGGCCAAGGGCGGTCGACGCGAGCCAAGGGATGGTGCGCCTTGGTGCAAGATTTTTGGTGCAACGGCCACTAGCCTCGCCCACGCTCGGCGAGGGGCCGCATCGAGGGCGATATGACGAACTGGTTGATCACGGGCGTCAGCGGCGGGCTGGGCCGGGCGCTGGCGCGGGCCGCGCTGGCGCGGGGCGATGCGGTGGCCGGCACGGTGCGCGCGGCGCATGACCTGGCCGCGTTCGAGGCGATAGCCCCGGGCCGGGCGCGCGGCTATATCCTGGACCTCGGCGACGAGACGGCGGTGCGGGCCGTGGCGGACGCGGCCGAGGCCGACCTGGGCGGGCTGGACATCCTGGTCAACAACGCCGGCTATGGCCTGGTGGGCGCGGTCGAAGAGGCCAGCCTGGCCGAAATCCGGGCCCAGTTCGAGGTCAATGTGTTCGGCCCGATCGCCGCGATCCAGGCGGTATTGCCCTATTTCCGCGCCCGCCGGGCCGGCCATGTCATCAACATCACCTCGGTCAGCGGCGTGGCGGCCTGGGCCGGCACCGGGATCTATTGCGGCAGCAAGCACGCGCTGGAAGGCGTCGCCCAGACCCTGGCCCAGGAGGTCGCCGAGTTGGGGATCAAGGTGACCAACATCGAGCCGGGCGGCATGCGCACGGACTATGCCGGCCGCTCGCTGATCAAGACTCGGCGCACGATCGCCGACTACGCCGGCGCGGCCCACGCGGCCCAGCGCATCCTGGCCGACCACGCCGGCCACGAGCCCGGCGATCCGGCCAAGGTCGCCCAGGCGATCCTGGCCGTCGCGGACGCGGAGCATCCGCCGCTGCAGCTTCTCTTGGGCGCCGACGCCATGCTCTACGCCACCCAGAAGCTGTCCGCCTTCCAGGCGGAGATCGGTCGGTGGGCGACGCTGACCCTGTCCACCGCCCGCGACGCGCCGTCCGGGCGTTAGCGCGTCGCGGCCCGCGGCCGCGGCGGTCGCATGAAGCAGACCGCGACCAGCACCACCGCGAGCACGACGGCGAACAGCTGGAACGCCGCGCCGAACCCGCCGGTGCGGTCGCGAATGGCGCCGCCGATCACGGGGCCGAGCGCCGAGACCGCCCCGATCAGGCAGGTCAGCGAGAATATCTCCAGGTTGTGCGTGCGGCCGTAGTAGTTCAGCAGCAGCAGGGTCACCGCCAGGAGGGCCAAGCCGAAGCCCAGCCCGCTGCCGACCGCGTACAGCAGCATGGTCGGATAGTCGTGGGCGACGCTCAGCGCCGTCGCCCCGATGGCCAGGGCCGCCAGGGCGAACAGCAGGATGTGGCGCGGATCGACGATGTCGCCCAGCGCCCCGCCGATCGCCCGGCCGGCGGTGCCGACCAGGGATTCCAGGCTGAGCATGGTGCTGGCGACGGTCAGCGTCACGCCCCGCTCGGTCAGGTGGGCGACCGAAAGCGCCGCCACGGTGATCCCGACCAGCAGGTGGCCGAAATAGGCGGCGAGCAGGATGTAGAACTGCGGCGTGCGCACCGCCTGGCTGGCGGTCCATTCGATGGCGGTGCGATAGATCCGGCTCCGGCGCGGCGCGGCCGCGTCGTCGGCGACATGGCGGTCGGTCTGGTCGGCGCGGGCGGACAGCCAGGCCGGGGGGCCGACCAGGGCCACGCAGAGCGCGCCCACCACGATCGCCGCCGCCGCCTGGGTCAGCCAGAACAGCCGCCACTGGTCGTGGAACAGGTGCATCACCGCCAGCGCGATGATCGGCCCGGCGACGCCCCCGACGGCGCCGGAGGTGAAATACAGTCCGAACGGCACGCCCCTGTGCCGGAACACCGCCGCCAGCACATGGGTGCCGGGGATCAGCGCCAT
Source organism: uncultured Alphaproteobacteria bacterium (assembly GCA_963706385.1). Lineage (GTDB taxonomy): Bacteria > Pseudomonadota > Alphaproteobacteria > Caulobacterales > Caulobacteraceae > Poindextera. The sequence continues at coordinate 762,630 of OY970153.1, forward strand.
CATCTGATAGCCCACCCCGCACAGGGTGGCGCCGAGGAAATAGACCAGCGGGCCGTGGGTGACGCCGAGGCAGACGAACCCCGCCGCCATCACCGCGGTGCCGAGCACCAGCGTCGGCCGCACCCCCAGCCGCCTGATCAGGAAGGCGGGAATGAACGAGGAAGCTCCGGTCGCCGCGCCCAGCAGGGTGAAGCCCAACCCGGCCTCGGTCCAGCTCCAGCCCTCCTCGCGCACCATGTTGGGCAGCACCACGCCCAGCGACGAATAGGTCGAGGCGGTGATCAGGAACAGCACGAGGCTGAAGGTCGAAACCAACAGCCATGGGCGCCATTCGATCTGGGGCATCGGGGACCTCAGCGGCCCTTGAATTCGGGTTTCCGTTTTTCGATGAAGGCGGCCATGCCCTCCTTCTGGTCCTCGAAGGCGAACAGCGAGTGGAACAGCCGCCGCTCCAGCTTCACGCCCAGGGTCAGCGGGGTCTCGTAGGCGGCGTTGACCATCTCCTTGGTCAGCATCACCGCGTTGGGCGACAGGGCCGCGATGGTCTTGGCCGCCTTCATCGCCTCGTCAAGCAGGTCGGCAAGCGGCACGACCCGGCTGACCACCCCGGCGCGCTCGGCCTCCGCAGCATCCATCATCCGCGCGGTCAGGATCATGTCCATCGCCTTGGCCTTGCCGGCGAAGCGGGTCAGGCGCTGGGTGCCGCCGGCGCCCGGCGAGACGCCGATGGTGATCTCGGGCTGGCCGAACTTGGCGTTCTCGGCGGCGATGATGAAGTCGCACATCATCGCCAGCTCGCAGCCGCCGCCCAGGGCGTAGCCGGCCACCGCGGCGATCACCGGCTTGCGGCAGCGGCTGACCCGCTCCCAGTTGCGGGTGATGAAATCCTCGCCGAACACCTCGGCGTAGGACTTGGTGGCCATCTCCTTGATGTCCGCCCCGGCGGCGAACGCCCGCTCGGAGCCGGTAATGACGATGCAGCGCACGTTGGTGTCCGACTCGGCCGCGTCCAGCGCGGCGGTCAGCTCGTCCATCAACTGGCTGTTGAAGGCGTTCAGCGCCTGGGGCCGGTTCAGCCGGATCAGGCTCACCCCCTCGTCGGTCTCGACGATCAAGGTCTCGTAGCTCATGACGTGGGGCTCCTTAGGCCAAGGCGGATAGGCGGCCGCGCAACAGCTCGATCACCGCCGAGAAATCCTTGCCGGCATAGCCCAACTGGTCGAACAGCGCATAGAGCGCTTCGGCCTGGGCTCCCATCGGCGTCGCCGCGCCGGCCTTGGCGGCGGCGTCCTGGGCGAGCTTGAGGTCCTTCAGCATCATGGCGGTGGCGAAGCCGCCGGCGTAGCCGCGGTCGGCCGGGGTCTGCGGGCCCACGCCCGGCACCGGGCAATAGGTGGTCAGCGACCAGCACTGGCCGGAGGATTTCGAGGCGATCTCGAAGAACCGCTCGGCCTCCAGCCCCAGCTTCTCGGCCAGGACGAAGGCTTCGCACACACCCAGCATCGAAACGCCCAAGAGCATGTTGTTGCAGATCTTGGCCGCCTGCCCGGCCCCGCTGGCCCCGGCGTGGATCACCACCCGCGCCATCGGCGCCAGCGCCGCCTCGATCTCGGCGAAATCGGCCGCCTCGCAGCCGACCATGAAGGCCAGGGTTCCGGCGTCGGCCGCGGCGGTTCCGCCGGAGACCGGCGCGTCGGCGAAGCGGAAGCCCGCCGCGACCGCCTGGGCGGCCACGGCGCGGGCGCTTTCCACGTCGATGGTCGAGCAGTCGATCAGGAGCGCGTCCTTGGCGACGTTGGGCAGCACGTCGTTGGCGTAGACCGCGCGCACATGGCCGCCGGCCGGCAGCATGGTGATCACCACCTCCGCGTCCTTGACCGCCTCGGCGAGCGAACCCGCCGGATGGCAGCCGGCGGCGGCGGCGCGCTCAAGGGCCGGGGCCGAAAGGTCGAAGGCGGCGATATGGTGCTGGGCCTTGGCCTGGTTGGCGGCCATGCCGCCGCCCATGTTGCCCAGGCCGATGAAGGCGATGCGGGTCATGCGGAGGTCTCCTCAAATCCGCGGCAGCGGGGTCCATTCCTGGTCGGCCGGCAAGGGCGCGAAGATGGCGTCGAGCTCGGCCTCGGTGACGCCCTCGAGGCTCGCCGGGTTCCAGCGCGGGGCGTTGTCCTTGTCGACGATCACCGCGCGCACCCCCTCCAGGAAATCGTGCTTTTGAACCACCCGCGCGCCGATGCGATATTCCATCGCCATGTTGTCGGAAAACCGGCTCATCCGCGCGCCCTCGGCGAGCTGGCGGAAAGCGACCTTCATCGTCTGGGGCGACTTGGTCTCCAGCGCGGCGAGTTGGGCCTTGGCCCAGTCCGATCCGTCAGCCTTCAGCTTCGCCACGATGGCCTCGACGCTGGGCGCGTCGAACAGCCGGGCGATGTCGGCCAGGTGCGCGGCGACCGGGGCCGGGCCGGGAGCGATGGCGAAGGCCGCCAGCGTCTCGGGAATGCGGTCGGGCGAAGCGATCAGCACCGCCTTCAGTTCGGCGATTTTGGCCGAGGGCGCGACATGGGTGGCGATCTCCAGCGCCAGGCAGTCGGCCGCCTTGATCCGCGCTCCGGTCAGCGCCAGCCACAGGCCCGCGTGGCCGCGCAGCCTCGGCAGATACCAGCCGCCGCCGACGTCGGGAAACAGGCCGATGCCGGTCTCGGGCATGGCGAAGGTGGTCCGCTCGGTGGCGACGCGGTAGCGCGACGGCATGGAAAGCCCCACCCCGCCGCCCATGGTCACCCCGTCCATGATCGCGACCACCGGCTTCGGATAGCCGAACAGAAGGTCGTTCAGCCGATACTCGGTGAAGAAGAATTCGCGCGCCTGGGCGCCGTCGCCCGCTCCGCTCTCGGCCAGCATGCGGATGTCGCCGCCGGCGCAGAAGCCGCGCTCGCCGGCATGGTCGATCATGATGGCCTTAATCGCCGGGTCGTCGCGCCACAGGAGCAGCATCTCTATCATTGAGCGGCACATTGCGGTGTTCAGCGCGTGCAGCGCGGCGGGACGATTCAGGGTTAGACGGCCTAGCCCATTCTCGACCGAACGGATCACCTCGTTTTGCAATTCACGCTCCCATTGGATCGCCCGATACCTTTCGGCGCGCGCATCGACGAGGTCCCGGAGGGTGCTTGCCGTCGGTAGCTGGAGATCGTCGTCACGCTCGAACCAGCAGACGTGCGTCGGGTGACAGTGGAGATAGGCCGCCGCCATGCACATGCCGAGATAGAGCGCTTGAACCGCATCCACTCCGCCCGCCTGGATCTGGCGAACCGGCTTGCCCTGCTCATCGATCGTGACGACGCAAGACCAGTTTTCGCCCGAGTCCTCGACGGGGTTGCCCCACGTCACGGTCAACGGGTGGCTCTCGTCGCCCTCCAGAACAGTGTAGGTGCGAGACAGTCGCCCGCTCATTGCCGCAGCAGCTCCCTGGCGATGATCACCCGCATGATCTCGTTGGTCCCTTCCAGGATCTGGTGGACGCGCAGATCGCGCACGATCCGCTCCAGCGGGAAGTCGCTCAGATAACCGTAGCCGCCGTGCAATTGCAGCGCCTGGTTGGCCACCTCGAAGGCCGCGTCGGTGGCGTAGCGCTTGGCCATGGCGCAGAGCTTGGTGGCGTCGGGGTCACGCGCGTCCAGCGCGGCGGCGGCGCGCCGCACCATCAGCCGGCCGGCCTCCAGCTCGGTCGCCATGTCGGCGAGGCGGAACCGCAGGGCCTGGAACTCCTTCAGCGCCCGGCCGAACTGGTGGCGGGTCTCCAGGTGGGCCTTGGCGATCTCGAAGGCGAGTTGGGCGCCGCCGAGCGCGCAGGCGGCGATGTTCAACCGCCCGCCGTCCAGCCCCATCATGGCGAAGCGAAAGCCCTCGCCCTCGGCGCCGATGCGGTTCTCCAGCGGGACCTTGCAGTCGTCGAAACTGACCGCCGCGGTCGGCTGGCTCTTCCAGCCCATCTTCTTCTCGTTGGCGCCGAAGGAAAGACCCGGCGCGCCCTTCTCGACCACCAGGGCCGAGATGCCGCGCGGACCCGCCTCGCCGGTGCGGACCATGACCACGTAGATGTCGGAGACCCCGGCGCCGGAGATGAACGCCTTGGCGCCGTTCAGCACATAGTGGTCGCCCTCGCGCCGGGCGGTGGTGCGCAAGGACGCCGCGTCCGAGCCGGAGCCCGGCTCGGTCAAGCAGTAAGAGGCGATCAGCTCCATGGTCGCCAGGCGCGGCAGATATTTCTCGCGCAGGGCCTTGGAGCCGAACTGGTCAATCATCCACGAGGCCATGTTGTGGATCGACAGGAAGGCGGCTGACGAGACATCGCCGTGCGCCAGGGCCTCGAAGATGATCGCCGCGTCCAGCCGCCCCAGGCCCGTGCCGCCGACCTCCGGATCGACATAGATCGCCGCGAAGCCCAACTCCGCCGCCTTGCGCAAGGCCGGGACCGGGAAGATCGCCCGCTCGTCCCATTCGGCCGAATGGGGCGCGAACTCGGCCGCCGCGAAGTTGCGCGCCGCGCCCTCGATCGCGCGCTGGTCGTCGGTGAGCTGAAAGTCCATCGGACCTTTGCCTCGCTACCGCATGGTCGGGATGACGAAGCTGGAGTCGGCCTCGCCGCCTTCGGGCCAGCGGGCGGTGATGGTCTTGACCTTGGTGTAGAACTTGACCCCTTCCATGCCGTGCTGGTTGGTGTCGCCGAACGCCGAGCGCTTCCAGCCGCCGAAGGTGTGGTAGGCCACCGGCACCGGGATCGGCACATTGATCCCGACCATGCCGACCTCGACGCGGCTGGCGAACTCGCGCGCGGCGCGGCCGTTGCGGGTGAAGATCGCCACCCCGTTACCGTAGGCGTGCTTGGTCGGATAGCTCAGCGCCTCCTCGAAGCTCTCGGCGCGGACGATCTGCAGCACCGGGCCGAAGATCTCGTCCTGATAGGTCTTCATGCCGGGCTTGACCTGGTCGAACAGGGTCGGACCGACGAAGAAGCCCTTCTCGTAGCCCTGCAGGGTGAAGCCGCGGCCGTCGACCACCAGCTCGGCGCCCTCGTCCTTGCCGAGCTGGATATAGTCCTCGATCTTCTTCTTGTGGGCGGCGGAGACCACAGGACCGTACTGGGCGGTCGGATCGGACGAGACGCCGACCTTCAACGTCTCGATCTCGGCCAGCACCCGTTCGCGCACTTCCTTGGCCGCCTTGGCGCCGACCGGCACCACCACCGGCAGGGCCATGCAGCGCTCGCCGGCCGAGCCGTAGGCCGCGCCGATGATGTCCTTGACTGCTTGGTCGAGGTCGGCGTCCGGCAGGATGATCCCATGGTTCTTGGCCCCGCCCATGGCCTGGACCCGCTTGCCGTTCGCCGCGCCGGTCGCATAGACGTAACTGGCGATGTCGGACGAGCCGACGAAGCTGACCGCCTTGATCGCCGGGTGGGTCAGGATGGCGTCGACCGCGACCTTGTCGCCGTGCACCACGTTCAGGATGCCGGCCGGGCCGCCCGCCTCAATGAATAGCTCGGCCAGCCGGACCGGCAGGCTGGGGTCCTTCTCGGAGGGCTTGAGGATGAAGGCGTTGCCGACCGCGATGGCGATGCCGAACATCCACATCGGGATCATCGCCGGGAAGTTGAACGGGGTGATCCCGGCCACCACGCCCAGCGGCTGGCGCATGGAATAGACGTCGATCCCGGGCCCCGCGCCCTCGGTGTATTCGCCCTTCAGCGCATGCGGAATGCCGCAGGCGAACTCGATCACCTCCAGGCCGCGCTGGATGTCGCCGCGGGAGTCGGCCAGCACCTTGCCGTGTTCGCTGGACAACAGCGCGGCCAGCTCCTCCACTCGCGCCTCGACCAGGCGCTTGAATTCGAACATCACCCGCGCGCGGCGCTGGGGATTGGTCGCGGCCCAGATCGGCTGGGCGGTCAGGGCGGCCTTGACCGCCTTGTCGAGCTCGGCCTCGCTGGCCAGGGCGACCCGCGCCTGCACCTCGCCGGTGTTCGGATCGAACACGTCGCCGAAGCGGCCCGAGGTTCCGGCCGCGGCCGAACCGGCGATGAAATGCTGAATCTCTCGCATGGCGTTCTCCCTGGCACGTTCTTAGGCTCGCCGAAGGTGGCCAGCTAATGCGATTTTGCAGCTTGTGTTCCGTGAATATGCAGATCATCAGGCGGCATGTTCGACTGGGACGACCTTCGGGTGTTCATCGCCGCCGCTCGGGCGGAGTCGGCCACTGGCGCGGCCCGGCGGCTGGGCCTGGACGCATCCACGGTCGGGCGGCGGATCGCGGCGCTGGAGGTCTCGCTGAAGGCGACGCTGTTCGTGCGTTCGGCCCAGGGATTGCGACTCACCGCCAGCGGCGCGCGGCTCTTGAACGCCGGCTTGGCGGTGGAAAGCGCGATGAACGCCGCCGCCGAGGTCGGCGGGCAGGACATCGTCGGCGGGGCGATCCGCATCAGCGCCGCCGAGGGCTTCGGCGGTCAGGTGCTGGCCCCCGCCCTGCCCCGGCTGCGCGTCCGCCATCCGGGCCTGTCGATCGAGCTGGTGGCCAATCCGGGCTTCATGTCGCCGCTGCGGCGCGAGGTCGACATGACCGTGACGCTGAGCGAGCCGACCAGCCGAAGACTGCTGATCGAACCGCTGACCGACTACCAGCTCGGCCTCTACGGCTCGGCCGCCTACCTGGCCCAGCACGGCGCGCCGCGCCGCGCCGAGGACCTCGCCCGCGCCAGCCTGGTGGGCTACATCGACGACCAGATCTACGCCCCCGAGCTGCGCTACCTCGACGAGGTGCATCCGGGCCTGACTCCGAACCTCGCCAGCTCCTCGATCAACGCCCAGCGCGCGATGATCGCCGCCGGCGGCGGAATCGGGGTTCTGCCCTGCTTCCTCGGCGAGGGCCTGGCGCGGGTGCTGGCCTCCGAGGTGCGACTGACCCGCCGCTTCTGGATCGCCACCCTGCGCGAGGTCGCCGCCACCGCTCGGGTGCGCGCGATCCGGGCCTGGATGAAGGATCTGGTGGAGGCCGAACGCGCCCGGCTGTCGCCGGATTGATTTAAATTAGTGCACCCGGACCGTTGGCTTGGTTGTGCTGCCGCCGAGCGAAAACAGCGCGAGCAGAACCCTTAAATGACCGCGACCGTAACCAAGCCAGCTTCGCGGACGCCCTATGAGATGGCTGGAGGCGCGGCGGGCGTCGGCCGGTTCGTCAACCGCTTCTACGACCTGATGGACTCGGACCCGCGATATGCGGCCTTGCGCGCGTTGCATGCGCCGGACCTGGCGCCGATGCGCGCCTCGCTCGCCGGCTTTCTCTCAGGTTGGCTGGGCGGCCCGCGCGACTGGTTCGAGCAGCGGCCGGGCGTCTGCGTGATGTCCGCCCACGCGAAGGTGCGGATCGATCCCGAAACCGCGGGACAGTGGACGCAGGCGATGGCGAGCGCGCTGGCCGACAGCCGGATCGACCCCGAACTGGCCGCCCTGATCAACGACGCGTTCGCGCGCATGGCCCAGGGCATGGCGGCGCGCTAGCCGCTCGTCGGCCACCCGATCCGCTCGGCTACTGCGCCCGCCCCCGCCCATCGACGCGGGCGATGTCGACCAGGGCGTCGCCGCGCACGAGATGAACGAAATCGTAGCGATCGAAGGTCGGGTCGCAATGCGGCGCGACCAGTTCGACCCTCTCGCCCCGCGCCACCGGCCCGCCTTGCGGGCGCATCAAAAGGCCGTGCTCGTCGCCGAAGAAGGCGTAGTGGCATCCGGCGAACCGGCCTTCCGCCGCCGGAACCGGCGCCGGCCCGTCGGTGGCCAGGGCCTTCAGCCCCGCATCCAGCGTCACCCAGGCCTGGGCGTTGACGCTGACCACCTGGGCCTGGACGAACAGGCTCTGCTCGAAGGCGCCGTCCGGGTCCTCGCCCAGACAGTCGCGGTACTGCCGGTCCATCAGGGCGTAGGAGCCGACCTGGCGTTCGTTGAATACGCCCTCGGCCGTGTCGGCCTCGAAGGTGCCGGTGCCGCCGCCGCTGATCCGCCCGGGCGCGAAGCCAGCCGCGCGCAAGGCGGCGAGAGTGACCCTGAGCGGCGCCATGCCCTCATGCACCGCCGCCGCGCGGGCCTCGGCCCCCTCCAGATGCTGCCATTGACCGCCGTAGCACTGGACGCCGGCGAACCGCAGCGCGGGCGCCTGGCCGATGGCGCGGGCGATGGCCAGCACCTGATCGATCGAGGATGCGCCGGTGCGGCCGAGGCCCGGATCGATGTCGATCAGCACCGCGACGCTGGCGCCCAACGCTTGCGCCGCCTTGCCGATCTCGGCGACCCCGTCCTCGTGATCGACCACCAGGGCGAAGTCCGCCAGCTCCAGCGCCAGCCGCGCCGCCCGCTCGGCGGCCAAGGCGCCGACGATGGGTGAGGTCAGGAGAATCGAGCCGATCCCCCGCGTCGCCAGGGCCTCGGCCTCGCCCAGCTTGGCGCAGCAGACGCCGACCGCGCCGGCGGCGATCTGCCGGCGCGCCAGGGCGCTGGTCTTGTGCGACTTGGCATGGGGGCGAAGCGCGACGCCCGCCACGCGCGCCCGCTCGGCCATCTTGGCGAGGTTGCGGTCGAAGGCGTCCAGGTCGACCACCAGAGCCGGGGTCGCGATGCGCCAGCGCGAGCCCTGGCTCCCCAGCGCCTCGATCGCCGCGGCGACCTCCGCCCGCTCGGCGACGGGGCCCAGATCGGCGATGATCTCCGCAGGCGGGCGTTCGGCGCGCATGATCCCGGCTCCTCATAACCAGAACCCACGATTCTGGCCCCGGCCGGGCGGCGCGTAAAGCCTCAGCCGGAGCGCTTGGCCGCGCCGACGACCGGCGCGGCCTCCCAGCCGCCGCCGAGGGCCTGGAACACTGCGACCTGATCGGCGCTGAGCGCTTGGTCGGAGACCGCCAGCGCCTGCTCGGCGCCCAGCAGACTCGCCTGGGCGGTCAGAAGATCGAGGAAGCTGATCGCGCCGGCCTTGTATTGCGCCTGGGCCAAGCCGAAGGCCTCGCTCGCGCGGTCGCGCGCGGCGGTCAGGGCGGCGTGATGTTCGATCTCCGCCGCATAGCGGGTCAGCGCCTGCTCGGTCTCCTTCAGGGCGGTTAGTACGGTCGACTGAAAGGCGGCCGCCGCGCCCGACGCCGCCGCTCGCGCCTCGCGGACATGGGCCATCGCCACCGCGACATTGGGAAAGCTCCAACTGAGCATCGGACCCGCGCTCAGCGTCACCGCGGTCGGCGAAGACAGGACGCCGACCGAATTGGCCGCGGTGGCGATCGCCCCGCCCAGGCTGATGGTGGGATAGAGGTCGGCGGCGGCCACGCCGATGCGAGCGGTGTCCGCCGCCAGCGCCCGCTCGGCCTCGCGCACGTCCGGCCGCCGACGCAGAAGCGCGGTCCCATCACCGACCGGCAACGGCCGATCGATGTGCGGCGGGGCGTGGCAGGCCGCGGCGTTGGCGGGCGCCTCGGCTGGCGTCTTGCCCAACAACGCGGTCAGTTCGAACAGGGCCACGCGGCGCTGGCCCTCCAGCGCGGGCGGCGCCGCCCTCGCCTGCTCCAGCGCGCTCGCCGCGCGGGCGAGGTCGAAATCGGACACCGCGCCGAGGTCGCTCTGGCGCAGGGTGATGTCATAGGTCTGCTGGGCGAGTGACAAGGATTGCCGGGCGACTTCGGCTTGTCGGGCGTAGCCGCAGAGGTTGGCGTAGGCGCCGGCGGTCTCGGCCGCGACGGTGACCCGCACCGCGTCTCGCGCCGCCTGGACCTGATCGGCGCTGGCGTGCGCCGCCTGGATGGTGCGCCTCACGCGGCCGAACAGGTCGACCTGATAGGCGGCGTTGAACCCCGCGCCATAGCTCCAGGCATTGAGCGGGCTGACGCCGGCGGCCGCGGCGTTGGCGTCGGCGATGGCCGAACGGCCGTAGCTGGGGCCCGCGGTCAGATCGGTGGTGGGCAAGAGCCCGGCGCGGGCTTCGCCCAGCACCGCCCGGGCATAGGCCAGGTTGGCCGCGGCGACCTTCAGGTCCTGGTTCCGGGCCAGCGCCTCGCCGACCAGGCGATCGAGCACCGGATCGTCGTAGAGCCGCCACCAGTTCGCCGGCAGGGGCGCGTTCACCGCGGCCTCCGGCGCGGTCGACACGAACGGCCCGGCGGCCGTCTGGGGCGTCTGGGGCCGCACATAGCGCGGGCCAACCGCACAGCCGGCCAGGACGAGGCTGGCGGCGAGCAGGCTGGATATCGGGCGGATGCGGGGCATTGGCCTAGCGCTCCGGCGCCAGATCGTCGAGATGCGGCGCGCCGCCGGTGGTGGGCACCTCGGGCGGCTTGGGCGGCGGCTTGGGCAGCCGCCGGGAGATCGCGCGGCAGACGACGTAAAAGATGGGTGTGAACACCAGGCCAAACGCCGTCACCCCGATCATGCCGGAGAACACCGCCACGCCCAGCGCCTGACGCATCTCCGCCCCGGCGCCGGTGGCGAAAGCCAGGGGCGCCACGCCCAGGATGAAGGCGAAGGAGGTCATCAGGATCGGCCGAAGCCGGGTGCGTCCCGCCTCCGCCGCCGCTTCATGACGATCCAGCCCATGCTCCTGCTCGCCCTGGCGGGCGAATTCGACGATCAGGATGGCGTTCTTGGCCGCCAGCCCGATCAGCACGACCAGGCCGATCTGGGTCAAGATGTTGTTGTCCGTCCCGCGCAGATTGACCCCCACCATGGCGGCTAGCAGGCACATCGGCACGATCAGGATCACCGCGAGCGGCAAGGTCACGCTCTCGTAGAGCGCCGCGAGCAGCAGAAAGACGAACACCACCGCTAGGCCGAACACCAGCACGCCGGTGTCACCCGCCAGTTTCTGCTGGTAGGACAGCTCGGTCCAATCGAAGCCGTAGCCGGCCGGAAGCCGCTCGGCGGCGAGTCGCTCCATCGCCTCCATCGCCTGACCGCTGGAATAGCCGGGCGCGGTGTCACCCTGAATTTCCGCGCCTGGGAACAGGTTGTAGCGCAGCACCCGGTACGGACCGGTGATCCGCTTGAGGTTAACCACCGAGCCCAACGGCACCATCGCCCCGGAGGCCGAGCGCGTGCGCAGCTCGGCCAATTGGGCCGGATCCTGACGGAACGGCGCATCGGCCTGAGCCAGAACTTGAAAAGTATGTCCGAATAAATTGAAGTCGTTTATGAAAGTCGAACCCAGATAGGTTTGCAGCGTGCTGAACACCTGGCTGTCCTTGACCCCCAGCATCTCGGCCTTGACGCGGTCGATGTCGGCATAGACCCGCGGAGTCTTGGTGTTGAAGGTGGTGAAGGCGCCGTTGATCGCCGGATCCTGGTTGGCGGTCCGAACCAGGTCATTGGTCACCGCCTCCAGCGCCTGGGGACCGTGGCCGCCCTGGTCCTCGACGATCATCTTGAAGCCGCCGGTCGAGCCGATGCCGCGCACCGCCGGCGGCTGGATGATCCGGATGTCGGCGCCGGTGATCGGATCGAGCCGCTGGCGAAGATCGGCCAGCACCTTGGGGGTGGTCATGTCCTTGGCCAGCCGCACATCGAACGGCTGCAACATCAGAAAGGCCTGACCGGCGTTGGAGGCTGTCGTGAAAGTCGTGCCGTCGACGCCGGCGTAGATCGAGGCGGCCGCCATGCTTGGCGCGGCCATCAAACGGTGGGCGACATCGCGGGCCAAAGCATCGGTGCGGTCGAGCGAGGCGCCGGGCGGCAGATTCATCATCATCATCAGCTGGCCCTGGTCCTGGGCCGGGATGAACCCCTTGGGGGTCGCCGCCAACCGCCAGCCGGTCAGCAGCAAAAGACCGGCGTAGACCACCAGCATCACGCCCGCCATCCGCACTAACCTGCGGGTGAGGTCGCAATAGCCGTTGCTCAACCGGTCGAACCGACGATTGAAACCGTCGGCGAAGGCGGCGAACGGCCGCACCCAGGCTCCGCGCGCGCGCGGCTCGCCGTGCGGGCGCATGATCAGGGCGCATAGCGCCGGCGACAGGGTCAGCGACAATACCAGCGAGATCAGGGTCGCCGTGGCGATGGTCAGGGCGAACTGCTTGTAGAACTCGCCCGAAATTCCGCCGATGAACGCGGTCGGCACGAACACCGCGATCAGCACCAGGGCGATGGCGATCAGCGCGCCGCCGACCTCGTCCATGGTGGTGTGCGCCGCTTCGCGCGGGGTCACGCCTTGGCGCAGGTGCCGCTCGACGTTTTCGACCACCACGATCGCGTCGTCGACCACGATGCCGATGGCCAGCACCAGCCCGAACAGCGACAGGTTGTTCAGCGAAAAGCCGGCCGCCGCCATCACCGCGAAGGTGCCGATCAGCGAGACCGGAATGGCGATGATCGGGATCAGCGCCGCCCGCCAAGTCTGCAGGAAGACCATGACCACCAGCACCACCAGGGCCAGGGCGATGAACAACGTCTTTTCGACCTCGATGATCGAGGCGCGGACGTACTGGGTCGGATTGTAGATGATCTTGTAGTCCAGCCCGACGGGGAAGTTGGCCTTGAGCTGGTCCATCGTGCGGCGGATCGCGTCCGCCGTCTGAAGCGCATTGGTGCCGGGCTGTTGGAGCACGCCCAGGGCGACGGCGTTCTTCTCGTTCATGTAGGCGTTAGTGGTGTAGTCGGCGGCGCCGAGTTCGACCCGCGCCACGTCCGATACGCGCGTGACCCGACCCTGAGGGTCGGTCTTGACGATGATGTCGCCGAACTGCTCGGGCGTCGAAAGCCGGCCCAGCGCCTCGACGTTGAGCTGATAAGCGCTCGCGCCATGCGCCTGCGGCGGCAGGCCCAGGGCGCCCGCCGCGATTTGGACGTTGTGGCTGGCGAGCGCGCCCACCACGTCATCGACCGTCAGGTTGCGCGCCGCGGCCCGATCCGGATCGATCCAGATCCGCATCGAATAATCACGAGCGGCCCGGCTGTTGATGTCGCCGACGCCGGGAACCCGCAGCAATGCGTCGCGGATGTGCAGACCGACGTAATTGGCGATGTACTGCTGATCCAGCGAGCCGTCGGGCGAATAGGTGTGCACCGCCAGCAGGATGTCGGGAGTGCTCTTGCGGACGGTCACGCCGGAGGCGACGACCTCGGCCGGAAGGTGCGGCGTGGCGGTCGCCACCCGGTTCTCGACCAGCACCTGCGCCTGATTAGGGTCGGTGCCCAGCTTGAAGGTGACCGTGATGCTGACGTGGCCGTCCCCGGTCGACTGGGAGGACATGTAGAGCATGTTGTCCACGCCGTTGATCTGTTCCTCGATCGGGGCGGCGACGGTGTCGGCCAAGGTCTCGGCGGACGCGCCCGGATAGCTCGCGGAAACGGTCACGGTCGGGGGAGCGATGTTGGGGTACTGGGAAATCGCCAGGGTCGGAAAGGCGATCGCGCCGATCAGGGTGATCAGGATGGCGATGACGCCCGCGAACACCGGCCGTTCGATGAAGAAATGGGACAGGCGCATCGCGGCGGCGGGCCTAGCCGGCCGGAGCGGCGAGTTTCGCCGAGGTCGAGAGGGGGGGGATGACGCCCGACTGTCCCGCCGGCGCGGCGAGGGGCATGATGACGCCCGGCCGGGCGGTGACCTTCTGACCCGGCCGCGCCCGTTGGACCCCGTCGATGATCACCACGTCGCCGATCGATAGGCCCGAGCGGATCACCCTCAGCCCTTCGGCGATCGGCCCGACCTCGACCATCCGCTCGGATACCGCCCCCTCCGGCGCGACGACATAGACCGCCTGGCGGGTCTGGTCGGTGACCACCGCCTGGTCGGGAACCAGGATCGCCCGATAGGGCCCCGATCCCAAAAGCCGCATATGGCCGAACATGCCGGGAGTCAGAAAATAATCGGGGTTGTCGACCACCGCGCGCCCGCGGATCGCGCCCGAGCCGGGGTCGATCGCGTTGTCGACGAAATCCATCCGTCCCTTCCAGCGATAGGCGGCCTCGTCCTGCAGCCGGATCTCCACCGGATTGGGCGCACGGCGCGACGAGGCGCGGGCGCCGGCGCGGTTGGCGCGCTGGTATTTCAGATACAGCGCCTCCGAGCCGGTGAAGGCGAACCGGATCGGGTTCAGATCGACGATGTTGGTCAGGACGGTGGTGTCGGCGACGACCAGATTGCCGGGCGCCACGCGCCGGTCCGAGACACGGCCGGACAGCGGCGCGGTGACCCGGGTGAAGTCGAGATTGAGCTCATTGCTCCGCACCAGGGCCTGGGCCGAGACCAGGTCCGCGGCCGCCTGCCGTTCGCTCGCGACCAGGGTGTCATAGGCCTGCTGGCTAATCGCGCGGGCGGCCAGGAGCTGCTGGCCGCGCACCGCTTCGCTCTGGGCGTTGGCCAGGGCCGCCTCGGCATGGGCCAGCTGACCTTTGGCCTGGTCCAGCGCCGCCTGATAGGGCCTGGGATCGATGACAAACAGCACCTGGCCCTTGCGGACCACCTCGCCGTCCTTGAACTCCACCGATTGCAGATAGCCGGACACCCGCGGGCGCACGTCCACCGAGTTCACCGCCTCGAATTGGCCCAGATAGTCGTCCCAGTCGACCACCGTCTTGCTGAGCGGATGGGCGACGGTGACAGCCGGAGGTTGCTCGGACTTTCGCGGCTTGCCGGGCGCGCAGCCGAATGCGGCCATTGACGCGAGCGTCACCAAGATCGTGGCGAGGACTATGCGCATGCCAAATTCTTAAAACCGCCCGCGGGGCCCATGGTCGACACGCGTCAAAATCGGTCCGACCCGAGCCGCGCGCCTTGCTCCCCGGCTATCCTTCGGACGGCTTGGTCGAGTTCGGGGGGACGGTCAAGGGGGCGCCGGCTGCGCGAAGCCGGTTCCGACCGACCGCGCCATCGCCGAAGCGTGTGAGCGCGCGTTGGGGACGCGTGCAATGCTCGCGCGCGCCCTGTATTGCAGTCTGAAGTGGAGGCCGCTTTATCTTCGGCCGTCGAGCGTCAGCGAGTTCGAGGATGTCGGAAAAGGCGGTCGTTCACATCATCGACGACGACGAGGCGGTTCGGGACTCGCTTGGGTTCCTGCTGGAGACGGCCGACTTCGCGGTCAGGACCTACGAATCCGCGCTCGCCTTCCTTGAGCGGCTGCCGACCGTCGAGCCCGGCTGCATCATCACCGACGTGCGCATGCCCGAGATGAGCGGGCTTGAATTAGTCAAGCGCCTGACCGAGCTTGGCGTCGCCCTGCCGGTGATCGTCATCACTGGCCACGCGGACGTACCCCTGGCGGTCGAGGCGATGAAGGCCGGGGTCATCGACTTCATCGAAAAGCCGTTCGACAACGCGGCGATCCTGTCGGCCCTGTGCTCGGCGCTCGAACAGGACGACGGCGGCGACGGCAAGAGCGCCGAGCGCATGGACTTCGCCCAGCGCGTGACCGCGCTTTCGAGCCGCGAGCGCCAGGTGCTGGGCGGGCTGGTCGCGGGCCACGCCAACAAGGTGATCGCCGGCCAGCTCGGCATCAGCCCGCGAACCGTCGAGGTCTACCGCGCCAACGTGATGACCAAGATGCGGGCCTCAAGCCTGCCGGAGCTGGTGCGCATGGCCCTGCTGGTCGGGATCGATCGCTGAGCGGCGCGCGGCCCATTCGGGGATCGCGGCCCGGGCGTTTGACCGGCGTCAATTCAACCGCCTGGCTGTCCCGCTAGCCTGGCGGGCGAACCGAAAAGACGAGACGGCTCATGACCTACAAAGATATCCTGGTCCATATCGACACCGCCGCGTCCAAGCCTCGCTATGAGATCGCCGCCGACCTGGCCGCGCGCGGGGGCGGCGTTGTGACCGGCGTCTTTCTGCGCACCAGCCTGATCAACCAGTACGTCAACATCGGCTCAATCGGCTATCTGCCGCCAGAGGACCTGGACCGGCTGATCCGCGAGCACAACCAGGGTCAGAGCCAGGCCGCCAAGGCCGCCGCCGCGGCGCTCCAGGCGGCCGCGGACGCCGCCGGCGCGCGGAGCGAATGGTGCGAGATCGATGGCGATACGCCCGAGGCGCTGATCGCCGAAGCCCGCCGCGCCGACCTCGCCGTGCTGCCCCAGCCGACGCCCAATCCGCCCTACAACACCCACGGCTCGGCGGTCGACGTCGCTCTGGGCGGGGCCGGGCCAGTGCTGATCGCGCCGGCGGCCGGGGCGCGAAGTCGGATCGGCCGCCAGGTTCTGCTCGCCTGGAACGGCTCGCGCGAAGCCGCCCGGGCCTTGCGCGACGCCCTGCCGCTGATCGATCCGGACGCCGGCCTCACCGTGCTGACCGTCCGGCCCAAGGGCGCCGACCTGACGGCCGATGCGGGCCTGGCCCGGCACCTGGAGCATCTGGGATTCAAGCCGAACCTGATCGTGCTCGGCGACGACGATGAGGCGCAGATGCTGATCGAACGCCAAGCCAAGGCCATCGGCGCGGACCTGATCGTCATGGGGCTCTACGGCCACGCCCGGTTGCGGGAGTTCGTGCTGGGCGGCGCCAGCCGCGGCATGCTGCATGGCGCGAGCATCCCGCTGCTGGTCGCGCATTAGGCCAGGGTCAGGCCGCGGTCAGACCGGAACGTCTCCCGCCACGGTCGTGCGATGCATCACCCGCTGGTGGCCGTCATAGCCGCCGGTGGCGTTGTGCAGGGCGCAACGGTTGTCCCACATGGTCAGCATGTCCGCCCGCCCAAACGACGGCGCGCCCCAGGTGTTAGCCTGGAGCGCGCAGCGCGGTGGAACACCCGCCAAGAAAGGCTTCCACCTCTTTCACCGACGCACCAATGGGGGGTGGGGAGCGTCGGGAAATCTCAAACCGAGATGAAGTGTTGCCGCGCTCGCCAGGCGCGCGGGATGATTTAAATCAAGCCTCGGGCGTCAATTTGCGATTTTTCGCCGGCGAAGCGCCATGCAGGTCGAACGCCACCCTCACCGTCCGATCCGGCCCGCCGCGGCTGACAACCTTCGCGCCGAGCCCGTGAGCGATGTCCAGCATCCGCCGGTTCTCGGCCAGCACCTCGCCAAACACCGTGGTCAGGCCTCTGGCGCGGGCGTAGGCCAGCATCTCCTCCATCAAGGCGTGGCCGAGGCCCCGCCCGTGGAAGTCGGAACGCACCAAAATGGCGTATTCGGCGCTAAAATTGTCCGGATCGGCGAACAATCGCACCACCCCGACGATCTCGTCGAGAGCGCCCGCCCCGCCGGGTTCGATCGCCAGCAGCGCCATCTCCCGGTCGTAGTCGATCTGCGACAGGCGCGCGGCCAGCCCATGCGGCACGCTCTTCATCGAGCCGAAGAAGCGCAGGCGAATATCCTCGGGCGTGCAGCGACGGACCATGTCGACGAGACTCGGCTCGTCCTGCGGCCGGATCGGACGCAGCTTCAGCCGATGGCCGTCATTCAGCGCCATCTCCTTCTCGAGTTCGGCTGGATAGGGCCTGATGGCCAGCCGGCGCTCGGCGTGCTCGGGCCTGGGGCGCACCACCACCCGCGCATCGAGCGCCAACACCCCTTGCGCGTCCGCGAGCAGCGGATTGATATCCAGCTCGGCCACCTCCGGCAGTTCGATCGCCAGATCGGCCAGCCGGATCAGCACGTCGGCGATCGCCGCCAGGTCGGCGGGCGGCACGTCGCGATAGCCGGCGAGCAGCTTGGCCACCTGGGTCCGTTCGATCATCGCGCGGGCCAGCACCGAATTCAGCGGCGGCAGGCCGAGGGCGCGGTCGCCGATGATCTCGACCGCCGTCCCGCCGTGGCCGAACAGCACCACCGGGCCGAAGGTCGCATCGTCGATCAGCCCGACAATCAGTTCGCGGGCGGCCGGCCGGGTGATCATTTGCTGGACCGTGAAGCCGATCAGCTTGGCGTTCGGCGCCCTGGCCCTGACCGCGACCAGCATGTCGTGGGCCGCCGCCTCGACCTCCGCGGGCGAACGCAAGTCGAGCCGCACGCCGCCGACGTCGGATTTATGGGTGATGTCTGGAGAGAGGATCTTCAGCGCCACCGGCCCAGAAATGGTTCTGGCGACCGTGGCGGCCTCGGCCGGATCGCGCGCGGTCAAGGTCATCACCACCGGAACGCCATAGGCCGCCAGCACGGCCTTGGCCTCCGGTTCGGACAGCACCGAACGGCCCTGGGCCAGCGCGTGCTCGACCACCGCGCGGGCGTCCTTGCGGCCGGCCTCATCGATCTCTGCGCCGGCCGATGGGGTTTCCAGCAGCAACTCCTGATTGCGGCGATATTCGACCAGATGCATGAAAGCCCGCACCGCTTCGTCGGGGGTCTCGTAGCTGGGGGTCCCGGCGGCGGCGAAACGCCGGCGGGCGATCGAGGCGGTGGCCTCGCCCAGCCAGCAGGTCAGGATCGGCGGCGCGGTTCTGGCGGGCGCCGCGGCCAGCACCGCCTCGACCGCCTCGCCAGGCGCGACGACCCCGGTCGGGCAGTTCATCACCAGGATCGCGTCCTGTTCCTTGTTCTTCAGAAGGGCGCCGAGCGCGGCGGCGTAACGCCGACCGGAGGCGTCGCCCAGGATGTCCACCGGATTGCCGTGCGACCAGGTCGGCGGCAGCCCGGCGTCCAGCGCCTCGATCACCTCCGGGGCCAGGGTCGAGAGATGTCCGCCCCAGGCGTCCAGCGCGTCCGCCGCCAACACCCCCACCCCGCCGCCGTTGGTCAGGATGGTCAGCCGGTCGCCGCGGACCGACAGCCGCATGGCCAGGGTCTCGGCCGCCTCGAACACCTCGCGCAGTTCGTAGACCCTCAGCATGCCGGCCCGCCGGAACGCCGCGTCGTAGACCGCGTCCGCCCCGGCCAAGGCGCCAGTGTGCGACAAGGCCGCCCTGGCGCCAACCTGGCTTCTCCCCGCCTTGACCACGATCACCGGTTTGGCCCGCGCCGCGATCCGCGCAGCGGTCATGAACTTGCGCGCGTGCTTGATGTTCTCGACGTAGAGCAGGATCGAGCGGGTGGCCTCGTCCTGGGCCAGGTAGTCCAGCAGGTCGCCGAAATCGACGTCGCTCATGTCGCCCAGCGAGACGATGTGGGAAAAGCCGACCTGCCGCGCGGCGGCCCAGTCCAGCACCGAGGTCAGGACCGCGCCGGACTGGCTGAGGAAGGCGATGTCGCCGACCGTCGCCGCCAGATGGGCGAAGCTGGCGTTGATCCCTTTGCGGGTGGACATGAAGCCGATGCAGTTGGGCCCGACGATCCGCATCATGTGCGGGCGTCCGGCCTGAAGCATGGCGGCGCGCAGATCCTCGCCCGCCGCCTGGCCGCCCTCGCCGAATCCGGCGGTGATCACCACCGCCGCCCGGCAGCCCTTTTCGCCCAGTTCGCCGATCAGGCCGGGGATGGTCGACGGCGGCGTGGCCAGCACCGCCAGATCGGGCGACACCGGCAGCTCGGCCACCGAATGGTAGCTCAAGGTCGACTGGATCGCCGACTCGTGCGGGTTAACCGCCATGATCGCGCCCTGGAACCCGCCGGCGAACAGGTTGCGGGCCAAGACGGCGCCGACCGAGCCCGGATGATTGCTGGCCCCGATCAGGGCGATAGACTTCGGCTCGAACAGAGCATCGAAGTTCCGGGTCGTCATCCTCGTTCTCCGCTCGCTCGGCTCGCGGCTTCCCCCGCCGGCCCGGCGAGACTATAGCGCGCCGCGCCGCGGGGCGATCCGGTCGAAATACCGGGCGGCGAACGCGCGGATTGTCGCGGTTCTGTCGCCCATTCGGCCTATGTTTTGTTTCGGCGGCTCCCCTGCCCAGCCGCCCGCGATAAAGCCCGGCGCGCCGAACGCCCCCTTCCCCCGAACGGCGCGCCGGGTGACGGGCTCGCGCAACCAGAGCCGACCCTCAAGCGGCGGGCGGCGGCTGTCCCTTGAGACTCGGGATCGTGGGATCGATGCAAGCCCAGGTCGGCGCTTGCGCGGTCCAGATGGTGGCCGCGGGCGGAGCGAGCGATGGGTCGTCCAGGGCGCCGACCCGGATGAAGATCAGGTGCGGACGTGCTTCGGCCTCGCTGAACAGATGGGTCCCGCACCCGGGACAGAACCGGCGGTGCATGGCGTTGCCGCTGTCCGCCACGCTGGCGTAGTCGGCGAGCGCGCCCTCGATGGTCACCGCCTCGCGCGGGAAACACGCATTGACCGTCGGGCCGCCCGCGCCGATGTGCTGGCAAAGCCGGCACCAGCAGGCGCGCGTGGTGATCGGTTCGACGGTCGAGCGAAACCGAACCGCGCCGCACAAACATCCGCCCTCGATCACCATCCGAGACCCCCTCGTCAACGCCGCCGGGTCCGACAACCGCCCCGCCCGCTCAGGCCGCGCAGACCGGCGGGCGCCGATCGGCCCAGGGACTGGCCGCCTCCAACTGCCCCGCCAAGCTGAACAGCCGCGCCTCCTCACCGTAGGGCGCGGCGAACATCATCCCGATCGGCAGTCCCGCGGCGTTCCAGCACAGCGGGACCGACATGGCCGGTATGCCGATCTCGTTTTGCAACGCGGTATAGGGGCTGAACGCGCCCAGCGCGCGGGTGTATTCGCCGAAGTCCGGCGGGCTGAGGCCGAGCCGGCCCAACAGGCCCGGTGGTTCGGCCAGGGTCGGCGACAGGATCACATCGTAGCGCTCGAACATCAGCCCGACCTCGCCGCCGGCCGCGTCGAACGCGCCGCGGGCGGCAAGGTAGGCCGCCGCGCCCGTCTTGCGCCCGCGCTGGGCCAGCGCCCAGGTCACCGGCTCGACCTCGTCCTGGCCGACCGGCCGGCCGCGCTCGTCGCCGCGGCGATCCAGGCGATTGGCGACGTCGACCGCGATGGTCAGGGCCAGGGCGTCGCTCAACCGCGCGCCGTCGAGGTCGTATCGCGCGCGCTCGACCGCATGGCCCAGGCCCTCCAGCAGCGCCGCGGCGTCCTCCAGCGCCGCGCGGACGTCCGGGTGCACCGGAACACCGGTGGGCGCGGTTTCGATCAGGGCGATGCGCAGAGCCTTTGGCGGGCGGGCGACCGCCGCCAGGAACGAGCCGTCCGGGGCCGGCGGGACGATCGAGTCGCCGGGCTCGGGTCCGGCCAGGGCGTCGAGCAGGGCGGCGGAATCGCGCACCCCGAGGCTGACCGCGTGCTGGGTGGACAGTCCGTTCCAGCCGACGCCGCGGCCCCGCTCCGAGGGAACCCGTCCGCGCGACGGCTTCAGGCCGAACACCCCGCAGCAGGCCGCCGGGATGCGGATCGAGCCGCCGCCGTCCGAGGCGTGGGCGATGGGCGTGATGCGCGCGGCGACCGCCGCGGCCGCCCCGCCGGACGAGCCGCCGGCGATATGCTCCAGGCTCCATGGATTGCGGGTCTGGCCCCACAGCGCGCTCTCGGTCGAGACGGTCAGGCCGAACTCCGGGCTGGCGGTCTTGCCGAAGATGGTCAGGCCTGCGGCCTTGGCGCGGCGCGGCAGGGTGGAGTCGGAGGTCGCGGTCCAGTCGGCGAAGGCGCGCGAGCCGTCGGTCGTCACCGTGCCGGCCAGGGCGGTGTTGAGGTCCTTGAGCAGGAAGGGCACGCCGGCGAACGGCCCTGTCGGCGGCCGCTGCGCCAGTTGTTGACGGGCCAGGTCGTAGTGCTTCAGCACCACGGCGTTGATCTTGGGGTTCACCGCCTCGACCCGGGCGATGGCGCGCTCGAGCAGCGCCTCGCCGGTCACCTCGCCCTTGCGCACCAGCTCGGCCAGGCCCAGCGCGTCGCACCGATCCAGTTCGTCCATCCCGGCCTCCCCTTCTTTTCCTTCAGCCGCGACCCTAGCGCGAACGCGAAGCATCCGGGAGCCGCTTTCGATGACCGGGCCCAGACAGCGAAAAAGCCCCCGGCCGGAGCCGGGGGCGGGGCTGAAGCAAGCGAAGGGCGGTGGTGTGGTTCTATCTTGGAGCGGCGCTCGGTTGGACGTGGGCGGCGCGCTCGGCGGCGATGACCCGCAGCGGCTCCAATGAATAGAGCTGCACCGCCATCCAGCTCATCAGGCCCACGACAAGGGTGGCCAGGCCGAGCAGGATCCAGTGCAGCTTTTCGTTGATGCCCTTGTAACGTAAGGCGCAGAGGCTCTCGTGCGCCTCGATCTTGGCGTAGGCTCCAGCCACGGTCTTTTTCTCCTCCACCGGCGTCGTCCCCCTGGCTGTCAACGCGCCGCCGGCGCCGCGGCCTGGCATTTGGCGATCACCCCGGCCTGCAGCGCCAGGACGGGCGTCTGGGCGGTCCAGAACTCGGCCAGCAGCTGATGGCGCGCGGCGGCGTCGGCGGCGGTCCGCAGCGCCTCGGCGGTCACCGGCGAGACCGGCGGGGCGGCGTAGTCCTTGGGCACGCAAGAGACCGACGTCGGGACATAGACCGTCACCGTCTTGACCGGCGGATTGGACGGGACGCCCGCGCAGCCGGCGAGGCTGGCCAGGGCGGCGATGACGAGCGGCTTCATCGCAGGCTCTCCAGCAGCTTGGCGTCGGCGTCCCTGACCCGGGCGCAGACGTCGTCGCCGGCCAGCGGGGCGCCGAGGATGCGGAGGCGGTTGGACGCGGCCGCGGCGGCCGAGCGGTAGCGCGCCACGTCGACCTCGGCGCCGGCCAGGACCTTGGCCCCAATGGCGGCCTGGGCCTTGATCGCGGCGTCCTGGGCGTCCACCGCCGCCTCCAGCTTGGCCTCACCATCGAGGGCGATCTTGAGCTGGTAGCGAGCGTCGTCGCGCTGAGCGGCCAGCCCAGGCGGCGGCGACCAGCGGACCCAGAGAACGTGGACATTGGCCCACGTCGGCTGGCCGAGCGGGCGGTGCTCCCACCACTCCGCGCCCGTGACGCCGGCGACGCCGAGCCAGAGCGCGCCGATCACGCCGACCAGGGCGGAGAGCATCCGGCCCATCACGCGTGTCCGCGCCACAACAGGCGGAGACCGCAGATCACGGCGGCGATCGCCACGGCCAGGACAACGATCGAGACGGTCGGGACCGGCACGTCGGCGAAGGCGTCGAGATCGCCGACATCCGGCTCGGGCTCGGGCGCGCGCATGAATCGGCCGCCCGGGCCACGGATGGGTTTGGGCATGGGATGTCTCCGATCGATAGTTGCGCCTGACGCCGCCCCAGCGGACGGCGAGGCCGTCCGCTCAGACCGCCGCGGCGACCGCCGGCGCGATCTTGGCCAGCAGCGCGGCGAGGCTGGTGGAGACCAGGTTCTTGCCGATCGACTCGATCAGGGCCACGGCGGAGGCGTCGATGGTCTTCAGCCCGGCCTGGGCGTTGGCCGCGAAGCCCGAGGCCTGGATCAGGTTCAAGAGGAAGGTCTGCATCGCATCGCCCCCGGCGCTGATCTCGTTCGACAGGCCGTTGGCGGCGAGCGTGGCCAGGCTGGCGGCGCTGGCTTCCGCGCCTTGCAGGAAGGTGGCGATCGCCCCGGCCGCGCTGGGCGCGTCCTTTTCCACCCAGGCGATGATCGTCGCGCCTTCGTGTTCGAGATAGGTCAGGCCGGCCTTGACCTCGGCCAGAGCCTTGGCGGCGTCGGCCTCGACGGTTTGAATGAAGTCCATGTTCGCGGCTCCGGTATGTGGGTCCCTTGGGACCGGGGTTTCCGCGCTGGGGGCGCGGGGGATGGGGTGCGGGACGGCGGCTTTCGGCCGGCGCATCAAGGCGACGAGCCACGCCGCGAGCGCCGCGACGAGGCCGGCGGCCACGACGACAAGCGCGATCAGCGCCTCCAGGTCGGTGACCGGCTTCGGCCCAGACTCTCGCGGTGGCGCTGGGGACGGCGCTGGAGCGGCGATCGGCGGCAAGGGCGGCATGACAGCCGCCGGGGGCGGAACGGGCTCAGGCGACGCCAGGCCGGGCGCTGGCGCGGGCTCCGGCGCGGCGGCGTCCCCCTGATGCACCCCCGTCCGCATCTGTTCGGCCAGGCGCGTGGCGCGCTCGCCGACCTGGCGCGCCCATTTGGTGGCCAGCACGTCATCGGCCGCCTCGGCGTAAGCCCCGGCCTTGACCAGGCCGAGATAGGTGGTGAACGTCGCCAGCGTCGGGGCGCCCAGGTTGAAGCACTGGTTGGCGAGGCAGTCCTGGCGCACGTCGTCCAGGGCGCGCCACCAGGCCAGCCGCGCGTCCAGCGCCGCGCACGCCGCCGCCACGTCGGCCGCGAGCTGGGCCTCGGCCTCATCCAGCGTCCACACCGTCCCCGGCGCGACAT
This sequence comes from uncultured Alphaproteobacteria bacterium, assembly GCA_963706385.1. Classification (GTDB taxonomy): domain Bacteria; phylum Pseudomonadota; class Alphaproteobacteria; order Caulobacterales; family Caulobacteraceae; genus Poindextera. Next base: position 786,840 of record OY970153.1, read on the forward strand.
GGGCGTGGCCGTAGCCCACCGTCCAGATCCCCACGCTGTCGCGGTAGGCCGCCAGGCGCAGGCCCTCGTCCCGGCGCAGGTCGGCAAGCAGCGCCGGCGTGGTCATGCCAGGCGCCTACGGCTTGACCGGAACCGCCGGCGGCTGGCAATTGATCGCGGCGGCCAGGTTGATCCGGGCCGCGTACTTCTGGCCGATCGACCACAGCACGCCCGCCACGCCGGCCGCGAGGCCGGTGACCAGCACCACGAACTGGGCCGCGTCGGCTTGCCCCAGCACCCCCCGGGCGACCAGCACCCCGCCCAGCGTGGTCAGGCCATGGCGCAGCAGCAGGGTCAGCAGCTCAAGCGCCATCGGCGGCGGAGTCGGGGCGTCCGGCGCGGCCAAGGCCGCGGGCGGGGATGGGTCGGTCATGGGGATGTCCTGGACGAGGGGCGGAGCGCCCGGCTCAGAGGTTCGGCAAAGGCCCGGCGTGGCTGATGTCGATCGGCTGGAAGCCGCAGAAGGCGGGGGCCACGCCGGCGGCGAAGCCGTAGCTCCCCGCGGCCGGGGCCACGAAGTCCGGGTCGGCCACGGTGGGCTGGCTGTCGACGATCGGCGCGACGTTGGGGATGGCGCCCGTCGTCTTCCAATAGAGGTTGCGGTAGACGTCCGGCGCCGCGCCGGGGCCGTCGTAGTGCCATACCGACGGCGGCGGCTTGGCGGCCGCCGAATAGACGATGTTGCAGGTGAACACGTTGGCCGCCATCGTCGAGGCCGCCTCGCCCTGGTACAGGCCCATGGCGTAGGCCGCGGAGATGTCGAGGATGTTGTTGCTCACGGTGACATGATCGCCGCCGTGGATCGAGAAGGCGTAGCCTCCGCCGCCGAAGACGATGTTGTTCCGGATCGTGGCGTTGGAGGCGAAGTCGTCCAGATACAGGCCATTGTTCCAGTTGGCCGCCGACCCGTAGTTCGAGATGATGTTGTCAGTCACCACCAGGTTCGTGCTGGCGTGCGAGCGGTCATTGAAATGGATGCCGCCGCAGTCCTTCACCGCCGCGCAGGTCCCGCTGACGATGTTGCCGTCGATCAGCAGGCCGCTGATGCTGTCGGTGGCGGCGGTGGCCACGTCGATGCCGTCGCCGCCCACGTTCCGCACCCGGTTGTGGGTGATGCGCCCGTTCACGAAGCCGTTCAGCGTCTGGATCGCGCCCTGGTTCCAGGCCGTGGCGTGGATGGCCTGGATGGTGTTGGAGTTGATCACGGCCCCGGAGACGATCTGAACCAGAACGCCGGCGGCGGCGAAGTTCTGGATCGTCAGCCAGCGGATCGTCACGTTGTCGGCGTGGACGTAGAACCCCTCGGCGGTCGTCCCGCCGCCGTCCAGCACCGGCGTCTGGCCCGGATAGGCCAGCCAGCTCTCCCCGGCGTCGGCCGCCTTCAGCACCAGCGGCGCGCCGCGGGCATAGGTTCCGCCCAGGAGGTAGGCGGTCTTGACCGCCGAGCCCCGCATGGCGGTCTGGGCGGCCTCCAGCGTCTGGAACGGCGCGGCGGCGCTAAGGCCGTTATTGCCGTCCGAGCCGGTCGGCGAGACGTAGAAGGCCGGCGCGAACACCTCCGCCGACGCGGCGGCCGGCCAGACGGCGATGATGGCGGCGGCCGCCAGGCCAACGAACGGAAGCTTGCTCTTGCTCATGCGGGAGACCTCTCGGGTTCAGGGGCCAAGACGAAGGGGGTTCAGCGTGCGCGATCCGGCCCGGATGTCGCAAGCGGCTAGCGCGGACCAGAAACTCTACACTTCTGTTGACTTCCACATTTGTGTGGAGCAGCCTATCTTCATGAACGCGGCCGAACTCAAGCGTTGGCTGGCCAAGCAAGGCTGCAGCTTCCAGACCCACAAGGGCGGCTCGGGTCACCTGACCGGCCGGCGGGGCGACAAGACGAGCCAGTTGCCGATGCACGGCGCGAACAAGGAGCTGGGGACCGGGCTGGTCGCCAAGATCAAGAAGGACCTGGGATTGCGATGAGCGAGACCTTTCGGATCACCCTCACCCCGGATGACAACGGGACTTATCTGGTGACCTGCCCGGCGCTCCCGGAGGTCACGACCTTCGGCGAGACCGAAGCGGAATGCGTCCGCAACGTCGGCGCGGCGATCGAGGAGGCGCTCGCGGCGCGCATCGTGGCGAGCCAGGACATCCCCATCGACGCACAGACCCTCACACCCGTGTCCGGCTCGCGAATCCTGTTCGCCTCGATCCCCACGCTCTCGGAACTGAAGCTCGATCTCTACCGCGCTCTGCGCGCCGCCGGCGTCACCCGCGCCGAGCTGGCCCGGCGCCTGGACTGGAACCGCAATTCGGTCGACCGGCTGTTCCGGCTCGACCACCATTCGCGGCTCGGGCAGCTGGAGGCCGCCGCCAGGGCGCTAGACCTGGAGCTCGAAGCGCGCATCCGCCCGGCGCTCGAGGCCTGACCGGCGGCTCGAGCGGAGCGGCGGCGGCGGTGCTAGGGTGCGCGCGAGGCGGAGGATGGGGCGATTAGCTGGTCGGCCTGAGCCGACCGATTTCACCGTGTGGGCGCGCGGGACAGCCCATAACCTCGGTCCACGGCGGCACATCCCGTGTGACCACTGATTTTGCCGCGACAACGGCCCCCTCGCCGATGACAACGCCTTTGAGGATCGTCACTCCGACGCCAATCCAAGCTTTGTCGCAGATACGAACTGGCGCGATGGGCACATGCGACCAATCCTTTTCACCACGCCCCCACGCGAGGACGTCGTTCTTCCGGTGCTCCCAGTCCAGTGAGTGGGAATCGTGATCGACGATCAAAACGTCCCAGGCGATCAAGACATCATCGCCGATGCTGATTTCCTGTGCGGCAACAAGAAGACCGGCACCGCCTCCAATATGCGTCCGCGAGCCGATCGTGATTCTTGCGGGAGAGCGGTCGGTGCGCATGGACGCTTCTATCGAGCAGTGATCTCCGATCTCGACGACGTCACCTTTCCGGACGCGCAGCTTCAGCCGGGCAAAACGAGTCCCTGGTCCGACGCTGATCTTCGCGCCGATCGCCAGGACGAGATTCAATTTCCGCCACAGGGATACCAGGATCATTGCACCGCGCCCCTGACGGCCATCGAGCTCAGAGGCTCTTGGTCGACAGGAACGCCACTAGCCTTCCCGGGCGAGAATCGATAGCGGAAATCATCGGCCCGAGCACGGGGAACACCAGTTGATTACCGAGCAGGGCTCCCAGCGCTCGGCTCGCGAACGATGGCAACAGACGGCTGCTCGCTCTTGTGAACAGCTCGACCGGTTTCTCGGGTCCGTAGTTCATCGGATCATCGAACTGGCGCCAAGTCCGCCGGATTGTCAGCCCCGCGCGGGTGAGGGCTGATGCATACTCAGATTCCAGGAAGGCATTCTCGCCGCCATAGAGATGATGAAGAGGATGTTTTCCAAGAAATTCCGGAAGGTCTTCGTGCTTCGACAGGACGTGGTCGCGCCAGGTTAACAGGACGCCGCCCGGTTTGAGCAGGCGCGCTAGGTCGTCGGCAAAGCCGTTGATGTCGGGCGCGTGATGAAACACCTGGCGAACGAAGATCGCATCATAGACGCCTTGGCGGCCGACGAGATCGTCCGTCAGCCCTTGAACAACCTCGATCGACAATCCCGTCGCGGCCGCCAGGCGACGGATCGCGCCACAGCCAACCATATCCGAGGGGTCGGGTTCGACTGCGGTGACCGACCAGCCGTCGCGGGCCAGGGCGTAGGATACAAGGCCATTCCCGGCGCCGACATCGAGCGCGCGGCCCGAACCCCTCAGCGGCGCCCAACGACGAACTGACGCCCATTCATTGGACGAGCGAAACCGCTCGACGGCCTGGCAGAGCGGAGGGTCGTAATAACAAAGACGCACCAGCTCCTGCTGGGTTGGGTCATCGATCAGGGATTGGACCGCGTCCTCCCATTTCACGGCAGTCATCTGAACAACGCCTTTGTCCGGTCGAAGCCCTGCTTTCTAACGCCAATTTCAGCAGCGCACGAGGTGGGCTAACGCCGTGCGCTACGGCGCCACGCGGACGTTGTACGTCGTCGCCGTGGGCGTGATCGACGCCGAGGCGCAGACCTTCACGGTTACGGTGTTCGCTGCCAAGACGTAGGCGCTCCACCAGATGCCGTCGCCAGGATAGGTGACGGGCTGAGCCGTCGCGGTCATGTTGGTGGCGACGCCGTTGACCGTGGCCGTCCCCGAAGTGCAGGTTCCGACCGTCAGGGCGCTTCCACCGATGCTGCCGGTGGTTCCGGTCAGTGGTGGGAGCGCGGGAGAGCCGGGGCCACCGGCGAGCTGGGTGAGCGCCTGGGCGACCTGATAGGCCACGTCGGCATAGGCGCTTGCCGACGGGTGGATCGGATCGGTGCTGAGCCCCAGGCCGAGGTTGACCCCGTTCTGCCAGGAGACGATCCGCGCCGGCCAGTTGATTACCGGGATGTTGTTGGCCGCCGCGAAGGCGATCTCCATGTTCAGCATCGCCGACTGCGACGCCTGGCTATAGGTCGCTGGGTTCGATGGATATTCCAGCAGGAACACCACGTCGCCGGACTTCTGACACGCGGTAACCAGCGTTTGCAGGCCAGTCTGGGAATTGGCGACCGCGACGCCGTTCGCGTAGTCATTGACGCCCAGGGCGATGATGCAGAGATCGGGGGCAAACGGGGTGGTCCCGACCGCGTTACCCCCGCTCCAGGCATAGGTGGTGTCCGACCAACTGTTCGTGCCAGGGGCATACAGGCGGGACGCCAGGATTGGCGCTTGCCATAGCTGGACCGCGCTCGTGGTGGAGTTGTAGCACTCCGCCGCCGAATAGAAGACCGAGCCGGTGTCTCGGAAGAAGCTGATCTTGTGGATGCCTGGCGTGCCCGCCGAGACGCTCTGGGTCCACACCCGGCTGGTGGCGTTCGAGGTCGGGATCGAAGCCGAAAGCGACCCACCGTCCACTGACCACTTGAAGTTTCCGCTGGATGAGGTCTCCAAAAAAATCAGCGTGCAGGTGTCAACTGGTCCGGCGGGCGTGAAGTCGATGGAGTTCGTCGTGGTGGTGTTCTGGGCGTATTGGCCGCCCACCGTGAAGGTTCCCCCCGAAGTGCTCCAGCCGGACCCCACGACGATGCGCGGGTCCCAGGTGCTCCAGGTATAGGTGTGGGCCGCTGTTGATGCGTCGGCGAAGAAACTGTCTGATTGCGTCGGCAGCCCCGCGACGCCGAGCGCCTGGAGGTAGGACAACCACGACTGCGATCGGAAGCCGGTTACGCTCGCGCTCGACGTGAAGCCGCCGCCAAGACTGTCGCAGACGCAGAGGATTTTGGCGTAGACGCCCCCGGTTCCCGCCGCGACCGCCGCCCTCACCTTGGCGATGGCGGCGCGGTAGTGCGGCGTCAGAGCCGGGTCCAGGTTGGACGTATAGGGCGTGCTGTTGACCGCGTTGTACGGCGGCGCGCTCACGCTCGGCGGCAGGGCCAGGGCCGCGATCGGCGCCAGCCACAGGGCGAGCGCCGCCAGGGACGCGAGGAGCTTGCGCATGGGCGGCCTCATTTCAGGTTGAAGTAGGTGCAGGTCGCGGTCGTGCCCGAGCTGTTGACCTCGGTGATCGCGATCGGCAGCGTCTGGGTTCCCAGGGCCACCGCCCAGGTCCCGGTCGAGCCGTCGAAGTAGGTCACCGCGACGTTGCCGGCGACGGTGCAGACGGCCTTGAGCGAGCGCCCAACGGCCGCGCCCGCCACACCGACGGTCAGCGAGACCTCGCCGTAAAAGGGCGAATTGTTCGGGTCGGGCGCGGCGAGCGCGGTCCCGGCCCCGCCGACGACCGGCGGGGGCGGCGTGGTCTGGGCCAGGGCCGGGCCGGCTGCCAGGCCAAGCGCCAGCAGCCCGGCGATCGCGGCGAGTCTTATGCGCATGGGAGTCCTCGTTGGATCAAGTGGCGTCGAAATCCGGCGAAGCCGGCTTTAAGGTTTCACCACCAAGGGCACGAAGATCACGAAGAAGAAGATCGAGAGCGTCTTGGTGTCCTTGGTGTCCTTCGTGGTCGAAATCGGCTTCGCCGAAATCCTCGTCGGCGCCTGGCGCCTTACGATCTGGGTCCCGGCCTTCGCCGGGATGAGCGGAATAGGGGTAAGCCAACGTGGGTGGGCAATGCCCTAGTCTTCCCGGTGCGCCGGCCAGCGCGGGGCGAGGCCGCGGGCCTCCACGCCCGCCAGGTCCGGCGGGCAGGGCCAGTCGGTCAGGTCGATGTCGGCGGGGATGTGGCGCGCGATGTGGGGGCGCATCACAAAGCCCTTGGCGTTGGGGTGGTTGGCCTTGAGGTAGTCCAGGATCAGCTCCAGGGCGTTGGCGCTGTGGAACCGCAGGCGACGCTCGCGCAGCAGGGTCTCCAGCACGCCCCGCGTGGCGCTCCAGGGATGGCGGACCAGCGCCCAGGCGTTGTCGTGCTGGATCTGCGCCGCCTCCTCGTCGGTGTGCGCCCAGCCGGCCCACAGGATGCTCTCGCAGCACAGCTCGGGACCGAACTCGGGATGGGTCTGCAAGGCCACGATGGCCCGCGTCGCCGCCTCGAACGATCCGTCGTCCGGCAGCGTTTTCAGGAACTCGACATGCCGGCATTTCGCCAGCCCGCGCAGCTTCGCCGCCTCGGCGAGTTCGTCGATCAGCTCGCCCACCGTATGGAACCGCGTCCGATCCGGCCGGTTCGCCGATCCTTGCGCCATCAGGTCCTCGCCTGGGCGGTCGGGCGGTGAACGATCGGAACCGGCCCGGGAGCGCGGCGGAAGGGCTCGAAGCGGCCGATGGCGCGCCTCCAGGCCTCCAGGTCCGAGACGCGACGCTCCAGGTCGCGGAGGATGGCCGCGTTGTCCATGAGCGCTCCGATTCGGTGGCGGATGAATGAGGTGATGGCGCGCCGTATCGCAACTCGCGGGCGCGCGATGGCGGCGGGATAGGCTCGTCGTGAACGAGGGGATGGTCGGGGGTTTGAAGGGGTGGCGGCCGGCCTGATTAGAAAGCCTTGGGAAGGCCCGCGTCCTTTAATGTTCCGTTGGCCGTGTGGCGCGACTCAATGCTCCCATCAACGGTGAATCGCTTGCCGTTCAATGGGCTTTCCCAAATTTCGTGGTCACCGCGTCCCTGCCGGACGAACCAGCACCCGGCCTCGCCGAGCCGTTCCTTGACGAGGCGCGTATAGTTCAAGCCGTGGCCAGGCAGCGAACGCGCGTACTGGCGTTCGCGATGACCTCGACGGGTATCTCGATCTCGCTGTCACCATGACCATCCGACCCGCATTCAAGCAGGTCTTGAATGGCGCCTGGAATGCGATCCAGCAGCAATTCAAAACGGGCGTCTTCGAGCCGAAGACCGTGAATGTCGTTGGATTCGGTGTACCAAACACGGGCTTCGGGATCGAAAATCGCTTTCACGATAATCATATGATCCATGGATCGCCCTCCTAGGTGGGCCGCATATGTGCGCCCTGAATTGACCTTGTCAACGCGGTGTTGACAGAAGGTTGATTCAGGATCGCGCGCCCGCGAGCCGCTTGGGCCGCGCGCCGCCAGCACCCCCTCCGCTGGCGGCCGAGCGGATGCGCCAGCGCCTCAACCCCTCCCCCATCAGGTCCTCGCGATGATCTGGATCGACGCCCCGGCGCCGAGGGCGGCGACCCAGGCGGCGAGCGTGGAGTCGTAGACGCCGCCGGCCCCGCCGCCGCCGGGCGCCAGGCCGGGCTGGCCGTCGGTGGTCTGGTCGACGTAGGAGCCGGAGATGTTGGCCGCCCCGCCGCCGTCCCAGGCGTCGGTCAGGCCGCCGTTATGGCCGGTGTAGTCGTTGGTCCCGCCCGAGGCCGTGCCGCCGGTCCCCTCCCCGCCGCTGGTCGCGCTGGTCCCGCTGTTGGCGGTGAGCGAGAGCCCCGTCGCCGTGCAGGTCGCGGCGGAGCCGATGGCGGAGGGGATGGTGTAGGTGAACACCGTGGTCCCCGGCGTCACCGCGAAGCTCAGCTTGACCGCGACGCCGCCGGCGCCGCCGCCGTAGGCGATGACGATCTTGCCGCCGTAGGCGATGTAGCCGTTTCCGCCGGGGCCGGTCAGCACCACGTCGACGTGGCCGTAGGACCCCGCCGGGCAGGTGAAGGTCTTGCCGGTTCCGGCCACGGCGTCGTTGAGCAGGGTGGTGCCCGGCGATCCGCCGGTGGCCGCGGTTCCGACCACGAGGCCCGTGGCGATGATCTCGCGGTTCGAGGGCACGCCACCCACGATGTAGAGCACCGAGACGTCGTAGCTCTGGCCCGAGGCCACCGAGGTGATCGTGCAGCCGGTGGCGTTGGAATGGCCCGTGGCCGCGGTCTGCCACAGCGTCGTGCCGGTGACGCGGTAGTCGAACTCGATGGACGTGGCCGAGGGATTGTCGCTCGATCCGGTGATGACGATGGCCGGGATCGAGACCCCGCCGTTGGACAGGGTGGTCCCCACCGCCGTCCAGGCCGCCGACCCCGGCGCGGCGCCCGGCGCGGCGACCGGCGCGAACGGATAGGCGATGCAGTCGCTCAAGGGGACCACGGCGTGGCCCCAGAGGTTGAAGCTCTGGAACTTGGCGTAGAGCAGATTGCCGACGTGCGGGGCCAGATAGGGGAACGGGAACGTCGCCCCGTTCAGCCGCGCGAACGGCGCGCCGGCGGCGTGGGCGGCGATGGTGGTGCCGAGGTAGCCGCGGCGGATGTAGGTGTCGAGCCCGTAGAGGCTCGGGTTGGTCAGGGTGGCGGACTGGTAGCAGATCAGCTCGCCGTCGATCAGGCACATCGTCGCGGCCATGTCGGCCGCGCCGGAGTTGGCCGCGCTGGCCAGCGGCTGGGCGGACGCGCTGACGTCGACCGACAGCGTGTCGCTGGTGTCGGGGTCGGCGTGGCTGGCGAAGCTCGCCGTCGAGACGCCGTAGGTCGCCGGCCCCTCGATGGTTCCGACCAGACCATAGTTGGAGCCGCCGTCGACGCTGACCCAGACGTTGCAGCCGCCCCAGTTCGACCCGCCGGCCACCGCCGCCCAGACCTCGGGGCTGGAGGTCAGGGCCGAGAGCGGGTTGAAGATCAAGGGGCCGGCGGGCGAGCCCAGGGTGTTGGCATAGACCCCCGCCGCCGAGCCCTGGCGCAGCGCCTGCTGCGAGACGTAGAGCGCGTTGGCGTTATCCCCGGTCCAGGACAGCGCGCCGGCGTCGCTGAGCAGGCTGACCGATCCGACGAGGGCGCTCGCCGAGGCGACCTCGGCCGTCAGCACCACCTGCCAGATGCCCGCGACCAGGGTGGTGTTCAGCGCCGCGGCGAGGATCTGGCCGGTCCCGATCGCGGTGGCCGGGGTGATGATCGCTCCGGCGCTGGTGTCGACCTCGATATAGGCCCCGTTGGTCCCGGACGGATCGGCCAGGGTGATCCGGGCGTTCTTGTGGACGTCGGCCTGCAGGCAGACCGCATAGGTGTAGGGCAGGCCGCCGAACGCGGTGACGGCCTGGGCGATGGAATGGACCGACGCGATCGACCCGGCGGCCTTGAAGCTCATCACGTTGGCGACGTAGTCGCGGCTGGTCCCCAGCGTCGGGTTGTAGGTCACCGAGGCGGTCGAGGCGACCACGCGATAGGCCATCCGCAGGATCGAGCCCCCGCCGCCGGCGCCGATGCTGGGCAGCGAGGTCCAGCCCGAGGCCTCGGTGAAGCTGTCGCTATTGCCGCCGCCGACGAGGACGAAGCCGATGACGATCTCGGCCGCCACGGCCAGGGTTCCGGTGGCGATCGAGGGCGTCGTCCCGGTCCCGGAGACCCCCGCGCCCTGCACGTCCAGCGCCCCGGACGCCGCCACGCCCTGGATGCTGATCGCGGCGGAGTATTTGCCCGCGCCATTGGCGCTGAACGTCGTGGTGACGGTCTGGCTTATCGCCAGGGCCGCGGCGTTCTGGACATAGAACGCCCGCAGATGCCGCCCGGCCGGCGAGGCCAGCGCGGTCCCGGCGCTGTAGCTGTTCGAGGCGCTATCGGCGACGCTGGACAGCGTCGGGGACCCGTCCGAGGCGGCGATGTTGACGATCAGGTTTCCAGCCGCCGAGGCGGCGCTGGTGGTGATGACGTTGGTCGTGCCGCCATTGCCGCCGCTCTTCTTGCCGATGCCGGCCGGGGGCGAGGCCGTGGCGGCGGTGGCGATCAGGGTGTCGGCGGTGGTGATGCCGTACTGGTCGGTGGTCGCGTTGGCGGTGACCGCGACATTGGTCTTGGTCCAGGCGGCGTTGCTGGCGTCGCCGCTATAGAGCAGCAGGTTGGCCTCGGGGCCGCCCGGATCGATGTTCTGGTTGACCGCGTAGCCGACGCCGTTCTGCATCGCATAGAGCGGGGTGTGGGCCACCCCGATCGGGGCGTCCTCGGCGGTGACCTGGAACCGGCCCTGCTCGTCCTGGTCGATCTGGATGATGCGAACCGGATAGGCGCTCAGCCCCAGGCTGGCGTCGGTCAGGGTCAAGAGGTCGCCGGGCTCCAGGAGCGCGAACTGCCAGCCGAGGGTGAACTTGTACTGCGCCCGAACGTAGAGGGTGCGCTGGAGAAAGAGCTGCGCCGAGATCGCCGCGACGCCGCTGTCGCAGATGCAGTGGACGGTGTCCGGGTCCTTCCGCCGCATCCCGTACTGGGCGACGTTGGCCGCGTCCGAGGCCAGCGCGATCGCCATGTTGTACTGGTTGGAGCGGTCGAGATATTCGAGCTGGACCACGTTGTAGGCGTCGGACTGGTCCATGATGTCGACCAGGACCGGGGGCTCGTCCTTGCTGACGATGTAGGCGTCGTCGTTCAGCGCGTAGACCGGGGTCAGGTTCGGCGTGTAGCTCTTGCCGTTGCCGCTGATCGCGGTGTCGCCGTAGGGGATGAACTTCAACAGCCCCTCGGACCAGACGCAGGTCGAGTTGGTCGCCTTGAGCAGTTCGGTCAGGAAGTCCGAGGCCGAGCGCTGGGAATCGATCACCGGGCTGACCAGGAGGCCGGCCGCCAGGGTGTAGGTCTGGTAGTTGGCCAGGGCCGAGGTCGAGATCAGGCCCGCGCCCCAGGACGGCACGCCGGAGCGGGCGTTGGTGAAGAAATCGGTGACCACCAGGGAGGGGTCGGCGTCCTTGGTTCCGGAGACCCCGAATGACGCGAGCCGCACCACCTCGAAGCTGTGGTTCGGCGTCGAGGCCCCGCTGTCCAGCGTGTAGTTGGCGGCGTAGGCGATCGCCAGGCCGGAATAGCCGATGGCGTGCGCCGGATAGTTCGAGGTCAGGTAGGACCAGACCGCCTGGCCGACCGCGCCGGTGTTCAGGCTCAGGCCCGCCTGGGCCAGCGCCGTGGTCGTGCCGTTCGCATAGACCTTGGAGTCGACATAGACCGTGGTGACGGAATCGATCGGCCCCTCGCACAGCGCCAGGATGATCGAGGCGGTGTAGGTGTAGCCGGTGGTGGTCGAGCCGCCGCCCTTGCCGCCGCTGGAGGACTTCTGGGCGATGGCCTGGAAGTTCAGATAGTCGACCAGGTTGCACTTGCAGCGGAACGTGCCCCAGCCCACCGGGATATTGACCCCCAGCGCCGAGGTCTGCACCTGGATCCCGGCGTAGCGGGTGATGACGTTCGAGGCTTGCCTGCCGGCCATGAGCGCCCCTCACCCGCCCCAATAGCTGAAGTACCGCGTCTCCCGCCCGATCAACTCCGCGTCCCGGTCGGCGTCGCCGAGCGTGACCTGGCCGTCCTGGCGCACGGCGTGGATGATCGTCGGGTGGTCGATGACGATCGCGCCGTGGCTGTAGGCGCGGCCGAAGCGGTAGAGGATCACGTCGCCGGGCCTGACCGCCTCGCGGCCGATCTCGTGGGCGAGGCCGAGAACGATCCGCATGTAGCGCTCGACGCTGCGGTGCAGATGCCAGTCCGTCGGATAGGGACCCGGATCGAACGCCTCGATCACCCCGGCGCCGGCGTAGACGCCGATCACCAGCTGCGCGCAGTCGACCCCGACGCCCTTGATCCGCGCCCCGTGATGATAGGGCGTGCCGAGCCAGCTCATCGCCTCGGCGACCACCGCCGCCCTGCCCTCGGCCTCGGTCATCCGATCGCTCCGGTGATCGCCGGCGGGGTGAACGGCTGGCCGCGGAAGCGGAGCAGGTTCGATTGCGCGGTGCAGTCGGCCATGGTCAAAAGGCACCCCCGCACGGCGTTGAACGCATCACCGCTGGCCGGGGCGAACGGCAGCGGGAAGGCCACCGAGATCTTGCCCGAGGCGTTCAGATAGGTCTGCACCGCGCGGGACAGCCCGCTGTTGGCCCCGGAGGTGAAGGTGATCGTGCCCTTGTCGAAATAGTGGTCGGCGTTGGTCAGGCTGGTGTTGAACGCCAGGGTGGTTGCGCCGGAGGCGACGGTCCCCGAGACATTGGTCGCGGTCAGGCCGCAACTGGCGTCGTAGTGGGTGTTGAGGCAGCCGGCCTGGAACACGTCCGGCCCCATGTTGACGTTCAAGAGCACCAGCCACGAGGAGATGGTCAGGGTGAAGCCGGCGCGGGACAGGTCCTTGACCTCGGTGACCCGGCCGGAGAACTCGATGGTGGTTCCGGTGATCGCCGAGCCCCAGGGCGGCGGGATATAGGCGCGCTGCAGCACCACCGTCGCCCCGTCGAAGCCCCGCCCGGCGGCGAAGGCGGCGACGGGCACGCCGTTGATCAGGTCACTGGACGAGCAGATCACGTGCATGTCCAGCGTGGCGACCTCGACGCCGAGCTTGACGCTGATCTTGCCGCGGTCGATCGCCGGGCCGGCGGAGAAGGTGGTCCCGTTGAAGCTCAGCGACGAGGAGCCGCCATAGCCGTGCCAGTTGATCGTGGTCCCGCCGTTCAGCCGGATCGACCAGAGATCGACCATGAAGAAGTCGGCCCCGCTGTTCAGCAGGGCCAGCGTCGCGCCCGGATGGCCGGTGGCGTCGATCGGGGTCTTCATTTTCGCATTGCTCGACGGCCCGCTCATCCCGGCGAAGCCGGGGTTAAGGTTTCACCACCAAGGACACGAAGGACACCAAGGGGCTCGTGATCTTCTTCTTCGTGCTCTTGGTGACCTTCGTGGTCGAAATCGGCTTCGCCGAAGGCCGGGGCGTGGGAAAACGCTAGGCCCTTATGCTCGTGAACTTCAACGACTTGCCGCTCCAGAGCTGGCTGACGATCTGCTCGGCGGTGAAGTCGTCGGCGAGGAACCGGCAGCCGAAGTAGAAGTAGCCGTACCAGGTCAGGACGTGGCCGCTGGCCGGGGCGGTGGCGAAGGTCAGGAGCCCGTTCGGCGCGATGGTGTAGGACCCGGCGGCCGAGCCGTTGTCGAGCACGGTCGGCGAATAGACGTCGAACACCGGCTCGGAGAAGCTGTTGATCTGGCGCATCAACTGGAAGGTCTTGGTGGCCCCGTCGCCGGTCCCGAAGCTGGCCGGCGTGGCGGACGGGACCTGGCAGTCCGAGGGATCGACGAACAGGAACGGCGAGAACTGGCCCTGGATGACGTTGAAGAACTCGAACAGAGTGGCCAGCTCGTCGTTGGTCGGCCGGTGGCGGATCACCTCGTAGGAAAGCTCGAACTGCCAGAGCGGATAGGGCCAGTAGGCGGTGCGCCGCTCCCGGCCCGAGGCGGACCGGATCACCTCCGTCGACCACAACGGGGCCTTGGTGACGGCGATGGCCTGCCCCGGCAGATAGGGCAGCACCGGCAGGCCCTGCGCCCCCGACCAGATCCCCGAGGGCAGGCTGGAAAGGGCCGAGGGCGGGATGTAGGGAGTGATGGTCATCGAGGCCCTTCACAAGGCGTTCAGACGCGCCCATGTTCCCAGCTTCAACCAGGAGGTGTCGATGCGGCGGTTGCTCGGCTGCGTGGTGGTATTGGGGCTCGTGTCCGGCGCTTGGGCCAAGCCGGTGACGGCGGATGACGTCGCCCAGTTCAAGGTCGGAGTGGCGACCGAGGCCGATGTCATCGGCAAGCTCGGCAAGCCGATGATGGTAGGTACGAACACCGAGGGGACAACCGTCGTCACCTATGGCTCGACGCACGCGAGGCCCAAGGCGGCGACCTTCGTTCCTATCGTCGGGCTATTCGCCGGCGGCACCACCGGCGAGACCACGGCGATCGTTTTCACCTTCGGACCTGATGGCCTGTTGAAGAACGCCACCACCAACACGTCGAACATCGACTGCAACATGCATGTCGTGTCGATGAACTGCGGCCACTGAGACTCCATACAGCTTTGCGTTGCCGCGAAGCTGGCCGTTGACCGTCCTCATCAGCTTCTCGCCGTGAGTGTCGAACCAGCGTTGCAGCGCTGGGCCGTCCGACCCGGGGCCCATGTGGAAATGGGCGTGGAAATCACCCCCGCCGGCGCCGTCCTTCACCACTCCGAAGCCGTTCGAACTCGCCGCCGAGAAGCCTTCCAGCATGTCCCGCAACGGATTGGCCAAACGAGCCGGTAGGACCATCTCCTGGGCGTGAAGCTGGGTGATCGGATTGACACCGGCCGGAACGTCGAAGCCCCCGGCGGCGGAGCTAATCAGTCCCTTGAACGCCATCACGGCGGCGAACACCGTGGCCGCCGCCGCCGCGCCCAGCACCGGCCCGATCACCGGAATCCCGGCCATGGCCTTGTAGGCGTCACCGGCCGCCACCGCGGCGCTGTTGGCGATCTCCTTCAGCGAAGCCGCGCCGCTGATCGCCGCGCTCTGCGACGCGCCGGCCCGCTCCGCCGTCATCCGGGCGGTGACGCTGGTCTGGGTCGCCGCGCGCTTGGCGACCTCGCCCCACAGCCAGCGCTCGACCATCCGGTCGACCAGACGCAGCGCATCGTTGAGTATCTGCTGGCCCATGCCGCGAACGACCTGGGCGAAGCTTTTCGTCCCTTCGGCCATCTGCATCAGGCCGGAGGTGAAGCCAGACACTAGGGGATCGACGACGCTGTTCCATGCCTGTTTGAACTTCTGCAGGCTGGCGAGACGATCGGCCTCCTGCTGCTTCAGGCCCTGGGCGTTGATCTTGGTCGTCCGCTGCGCGGTGTCGGCCGCGAGTTCGACCATTTTATCGGCGATCTTGCGCTGGGCGGACAGATCGTCCTGAGAGGCGGCGAACTTGGCCTTGAGCGCGTCCATCGTCGCATTGTAGGACGCCATGTTGGCGCTCAGCTCGTCCTGGTTCTCCCGCCGCTGCAACGCGGCGATCTGGTCGTACATCTGGGTCGCGCTGATCTGGCCGACCGCGGCCTTGAGCTTCAGCGCCTCGATCTGTTCGGCGATCGCCGCCTTTTGCGCCGCGAGCACGTCGACCGCCCTCGCCGCGGCCTTCGCGACGCCGCCCAAGTCCGGGCTCTTGAACGCCTCGGTCAGCGCGACGCCGAAGGATTTGACTCCATCCAGCGCATCGGCGATCGCCGGCTTGATCGAGCGGATGGACGCGGCGGCGGCGGCCACGCCCTGCTGGACGCCGGAGGCGTCGGCGCTGAAGGTGATCTGAAGATCGGCGTCGGCCATGCTTACCTCGACCCTGTCGTTGGCGGGGCGGCATCGCCCTCATCTCAGCCCGATCGAACCGCGCCCGGCAGATCGGCCAGCACGCGCGCCAGCTCGTCCGGATCGTCCAGGCGCCCGCCGCCCGCCCGCCGCGGCTTGGCCAACCCCAGATAGAGCGCGGCGGAGACATAGGTCGGCGGACCGAACGCGCGCCAGTGCCGGTGCATGGCGAAGTAGCGCGGCAGGTTCCACCGAGCCTCTATCCGGTCCCAGTCGCCCCCGGCGCATCCGGCGGCGACGAGTTCGGCGATGATGGCATCGAAGTCTCCGTCGAACGGCTCGCCTCCTCCGTCGACGGCATCGCTTCCCCCGGCGCGGCGGCCAGTCCCACCTCGACCATCAGGGCGTTGATAAACGCTCGCAGGCCCGCCATTTCGGCCGGCGCGAGCTGCTCCTCGAGCTGCTCGACGCTGAGCGACTGGCCCACCGCGCCGACCGAGATCACGCCCAGGATGGCGTCGATCCCGGCCATCGGGTCGGTCTCGTCCTGGACCGCGGCGATGTAGCGCCAAGCCGCCTTCAGGGCCTTGAAATTGGGCAGGGCGACCTCGATCGCGCGCCCGCCGATGATCACGCTGGCCATGGAATCCTCAGCCCGTCAGGGTCCAGGAGAAGACGGCGCCGGTCCCGTCGTCCTGGGCCGACATGTCCAGCGCCGGCAGGCTGAAGTCGTCCAGCTTCATTGGCAAGCTCAGCTTGGAGCACTGCACCGCGCCGAAGTTCAGCGCGATCGACTTGCTCTTGAAGCTGTTGACCAGTTGCAAGGCGAAGATCGGACTGGCGCCCATCTGCGGGTTGGCGCCGGCGAGCGTGGTTCCGGTCGAACTGGACGCATAGGTGTAGTTGAGCTTGACGCTCCCGCCGGTGTCGGCGGCCGCGAAGGTGTAGGTCCCGGTCGTGGCGTTGACCGAATATTGGCCGCTTGCCGGGCTGGAGGCCATGCGGGTCAGGAACTTGCCGAGCGTGGTTGAATAGACCCCGAGATCGGTCTTGAACGTGGCGCCGTTGGCCGCCGTCACCGTATAGGGCGTCGCCGGGATCGTCGCGGCCTCGGCGATCGAGTTCAGCAGCTCGCCGGCCGCGGCGGTCTGGCCGAAGTAGATCTGGTTGAACAGGTTGGGATCGAAGCGGCCGACGGCGGACTTGATGTCGATCTTGCCCTTGCCCCGCGCCTGCTCCAGCGCGAACTGGTTCTGGCCGTAGAGCGGTTTCAGATCGAAGCTGAAGTCGACGCTGGTGTCCTGCACCGCGCCGAACATCACTGGGGTGGGATTGGCGCCCGGCGGGATGGCGAATAGAAAGCCGGCGCCGAAGACGGATTGCACCATCTAGATCTCCTTCAGAATGGCCGCCGCCAGGGGGTCGAGCGCGGCGTCGAGGTGGTTCCAGCACGCGGTTTCGCGGGCGATCGGGCCGTTGGCGATCACCTCGTCGCGCCACTTTCGGATCGCGGCGGCGATGCGCGCCGGCCGGTCCGGCGGCGGGGTTTCGTCGGCCATGGCGGCCTCCTATCGGGGGATCAGGGGGCGAGGATCTTGATCGGCACGATCAGCAAGGCCTGGCCGTCGAGGTCACCCGGGTCCTTGAACAGCTTGCCGGCGACGAAACAGTGGTGGACCAACCCATCCAGGGTCTGGACATTGTCCGGATCTCCGGCCGGGAACAGCGCCTGGACCGCATCCAGGATCAAGTTCAATTCTTGCGCCGGGACCGAGGCCGGATCCTTGCCGACGTCGTGATAGATCAGCCAACTCGCCGAATAGGTGGTCACCGAAGGCAGGCCGGTGATCTCCTGGATCTCCTCGTCGTGTTCCGCCTGGCACAGGGCCGGCTGAGCCGGCAGATCGCTCCACAGCGAGACCCGGCGCGATTGGTAGGCGAATCCCCGCGCCGGCGCGCCCCACTGGACGGCCTCGGTCAGGGCGAACAGGGCCTGAAAGACATCTTCGCGCGCGGCCATGCCAACCCTCGTCCTAACCGTTCACGGCGGCGACGGCGGCCGCGTTCAACTCGGCGATGATCCACGGGCCCATCTCGGCCAGAGCCGGCCCGAGATACGGCCTGGCCGGTATCGTCGAGCCGGGATGATGGACGATCGCGGCGAACACCTGCCGTCCGCCGGCGATGAAGGCCAGCGCCCTCGCCTTGTCCGGAACGATGTCGTGCGGCGGCGTGCGGCCGCCGTACTCCTGGATCGCGGCGTATTTGACGTCGCCGCGCGAGAACACTCGCGCGAGCACCTTGGCGTCCTCGCCAGTCACCTCGGCGGCGATCGAATCGCGCAAGGCGCCGCTCCTGGCCCGCAACACCTGGCCGGACAATTTGTCCTGCGTCACATGGGCGCTCAGCGCCCGCGCCAGGGCCTCGGCCTTGACGCGCAGCACGGCCTGGATGGTGGCGGGCAGGGACTGAAGGCGCGCCGCCAGCGCCTCGTCACCCCCGATGGACACGCTGAACATGGATCAGACCGGCGCAACCGCCTGGTAGGGCGCCAGCATCGCCTTGATCGTCGCGTTCATGTCGGTGGTCAGGAACGCCACCGTCTCCTGGCCGCCCAGGGTCTTGGAACTCTGGCCGATGCGGTCGCGGCGCTTGAACGCTTCGCCGACCAGTTCGCTCACCGCCTGCTGGACCGCCGCGGGCGTGCTCGGATAGCCGGCCGTATAGGTAACCACCACCGGGACGCCGTGGGGGAATCTGTAGCCCAGCAGCGACAGCCGTCGCCCATCGAACAGGATGCCCGGCGCACCCGCGACCGGATCGGCCGCGGCGGTCAGGGTGACGCCGGCGAACGACACCGACTGGACGGCGGTGATCGGCGCCTGCCGCAGCAACATCCAGCCCGCACCGTTCCCGTCATAGACCTCGACGTAGTCGGCGCTGAGCAGGCTGCGGTTCAGATAGCCGCTCACGAAATCCGAAGCCGCGGTGATCAGGCCGGCCAACAACCCGTCGCTCGCGCCGGCTTCCGCCGGCAGGCCGAGCCAGGCCTTGACGCTGTCGAGATCGGTCAGGTCGCCGTCGGCCATGTTTGCTCCTCGGCATGAAAAAGGTTGCGGGGGACCGGCGCTGGGTGGGCTCGCGGTCCCCCGCCGTCCTCGCCGCCATTAGCGGCGGGACCGCTCCCCTCGAAGGGGAGCATCGGGTGCGCGCCGATCAGCCTGGCGCGATGTTGGTGATCGCGGCCATGGCGAAGGGCGCATAGACCGCCAGGGTTTCCTCGGCGTAGACTCCGACCATCTGGGCCCGGGTCATGACCGGCCAGTCGATCTGGTAGTAGTCGCGGCGCACGCGCACCTCGGCCACGTTCGGGGTCTCGTTGGACTGGTATTGCAGCGGCAGGTCCGCAGCGTAGGCCAGGATGGTCCCAGGCGGCACGAACGGGTGGATCTTGATCGGAATCCGCATGCCGCCGTTGAGAAAGGGATTGAAATAGAAGTCGATGCCGGCGCCGGCGGTCATCCGCACCTCGCCGTCCTCGGGCCGCTGGAAGTACTGCAGCAAAGGCGTCGAGCCGCTGGACAGCACCTTGGCCGCGATGTCCTTCAGTTGCTGGCTGTTGACCCACAGCACCGTCGGCGAGACCTGATAGCTGTCCCACAGGCTCTGCAGCATGGTGTCGATCTCGCTGACCGAGCCATGGCCCGACGAGGTCAGGACCGTGCCGGTTCCCGGCGCGCCGGTGGCCAGAGCCTTGACGTAGGCGCCGCTGGCGGCCTTCAGCGCCGTGGTCAACAGCCCGTCGAAGCCGGTGGCGTTGGTCGAGCAGTCGACGGTGATCACGCTGGCCGCCTGACGCGAGCCGACCAGCGGCGCCGAAAAGGTCGCGCTGTTGATCCCGGTGATCGCCTGCAAGGTCTCCGACCCGGCGGCGCCCACGTACCAGGCGTAGGCCACCGCCCCCTGGATCGCGGTCACGCTGGCCGAGAGGGTCTGACCGAGGCTCACCGCCAAGGTCGCGTTGGCCGACGGGGCGGACGAACCGCCATTGATGTTGAAGCTCTTGCCGTCGGCGCCGTTGACCGACTTGCTCGTCGCCACCCCACCGGCCAGGCTTGAGTTGCGATAGCCTTCCAGCGTCAGGGCCACAACGATCACCGAATAGGTCAGCGCCGGCAGGGTGGCGCCGGAACCGGCGGCCGACAGCGACGGCGCGGCCGGGGTGCCGAGCGCCAGGGTGGCGTTGCCGCCGAGGCAGGCCATCTCCTCCTTCAGCATCATTTTCTGCAGCAGGCGGGTGGTCATGTTCGCCTGCACGTCCTCGAAGGTGCGCCCGGCGCTGATCGCTTCCCAGGTCGCCTGGTCCTCCTCGCCGATGGTGGCGTAGGCGGCCGACCTGGAGGCGACCGCATAGCTCATCTGGCCGGCGCGCTGGCCCTCCGGCACCCATCCGGTGGCGTCGAATCCGGAGCCGGAAAGGCCGGTCACCGCCTTCCAGTTGGTCGCGGTGCCGACCCCGCCGGTGCGCGGCAGGCTTTTGATCAGCGGGGTGTTGACCGGGTAAAGATTTTTGGCCGGCGCCTGCAGGTCATAGGCGACTAGGCCCGTGCCGGTGGTGATCGCCTTTTCGATCTGGCTCGGATTGCTTCCAGCCATGGCCAACACGTGACGGGCGATGTCTTCGGACGGGTTGGACAAAGAATCGACGACGGCTTTTCGGACCGCGCCGGGATTGACGATGGCGTTCATCAGGGCCTCCTTTAGGGGGCTTGAGGATGGGATGTCGGTGGCCGTTTCCGGCCGATTAGCGGCCGATGGCGAACGGCTGGCGCAGCGCGGCGCGCAGTTGGAGGCGACCCCGCTCTTCCTCGGGGAGGGCGTCGAAATATTTCCTCAGCTCCTCGGCGCTGATGGCGCCCTGCCCGGCCGGGTTGGCGTCCTCGCTCTTGGCCACGGCCCGGACCGCGCCGGCGATAGCCTTGGGCGCGGCCGGCTGGGCGGCGAGATCTTCCAGCCGGCGCTCCAGGGTCTCGATCGTGCGCCGCAACTCATCGATGCGCGGCGCCATCACCTCGACCGCCCCGGACAGCCGGGCGTTTTCGGCCCGGGCCTTGGCCAGGTCGTCCGGCGCGGCGACCTTGCCGTCGCCGTCTGGCTCGCACCGTGCGCCGAGTTCGACCAGATGGTCGTGGGCGGCCTGGATGTGCGTCAGGTCGGCGACCGAATTGCGCGCCCCGAGCTTGCTCGCCGCATTGGCCTTGAATGGCGCCGGCGCGGCCTCCGCCACGATCGCCATCGCCTCGGCCGGCGTCTCGCGCAAGGCATCGGCGAGGTCCGCCGCTTCGCGCATCAAGATCTCGCGCGCCTTGACCACATAGTCGGCATGACGGCCGGGTTTGCCGGCGGCGCGCGCCATGACCGTCGCCCGAGCGATCACCTCGGCGTTGCCGGGGCTGGTCACGCCAGGGGCGAAGTCAGCCTTCCACATGTCGATCACCGCTTCCGGATTGCAGGGGCGGTCGACCAGGGAGATTTCGTTCAGCTTCAGCTTGGTGATCACCTTGCGATCGGCGGGGTCGCGGGCCAACACCCGCCCGCCGATCGAAAAGCCCTTGTAAACGCCGAGCTGGACCTTCTTGACCGCCACCGGGTCGACCACCAGGGCCTCGATCCGGGTCGCGCCGTCGTCGTCCACCTCGGCGCTGAGCGTCGCGCCGGCGGCCGACAGACCGTGCATCTCGCGCAGCGCGCCAAAACGCATATAGGCCGGCAGGGCCGCCTTCATCGCCTGCGGCAGCACCCGCTCGTCGGCATCGTCGACCGCGCCGGTGGAGGCCACGCCGATCACCTTGATGGCGCCGTCGTCCTGGGGCTCGACCTTGGTGATTTCGCCATAAAGCTTCATGCTTGGGTCCATCTGCGGGATTGAGGGATGCGGTCGGGGCGCGTTCATCGCCGGTACAGCTTCGCCGGCGTTAAACTTTCGGCGAAGCGACCGCCGCGCTTTAGGAGAACTGAAAATGCGAAATCATCGCTTGGCGACCACGCTGGCCGGACTGGCCGCCCTGTCCGTGCTCGGGCTCGCCGTCGCCGACGCCGACGCCCAGACGACGCCGAAACCGGCGCAGGAATGCTTCTATTCCAACGATTGGGATGGCTGGAAGGCCACGCCCGATTCCAAATCGATCTACATCCGTGTCGGCGTCAGCAAGATCTATCGCCTCGACCTCAGCGCCGCCTGCCCCGAGCTGAACTCGCCCAACCCACATCTGATCACCAAGCTGCATGGCGGCTCGTCGATCTGCAGCGCGCTCGATCTGGACCTGCGCGTGTCGGACGGCGCGGGCTTCTCCACGCCATGCATCGTCGCCAACATCACCCCGCTGTCCGCCGCGGAAGCCGCGGCTCTGCCCAAGAACCTCAGGCCCTGAGCGCGGGATCGCGGGCGGCGGCCGGCGCCGAGACCTGATCGAGCCCGATCGCGCCCTGCCCGGTGTAGATTCGGGCGCGCGCGCCCTGTCCGCCTGGCAGCGGGCCCTCGCCCCGACGGCCGCGCACCTCGTCGATGGTGGCCGAGCCGTTGCGCAGCGACAGATCGTCGATGCTCGCCTGGGCGGAGGGATCGACCGCCGGCGCGTCGTTCCAGGCGAATTCGAGGTCGCGCGCACCCTGGTCGTCCTGGATCACCCCGTCGATCAGCCGCTTGGCCCACAACATGATCGGCTGCAGCCCCTCTTCGAGGCCCCGATCCCGATCCGCGGCGGCGGTTCCGCGGTTCATCTGTCGAATGAATGGGGTCGGCGGCAGGCTGAAGGCGAAGGCGACGATCCGCGCCAGCCATTCGTCGAAGTCGTCCTTGATCGGAGAGTCCTTGAACGCCTGATATTTGGTCCCCGCCGGAACCCACAGGAGCTTGGCCTGTTCCGCGGTCTGGCCGGACAGGCGCGCGTCCAGCCAGGCCTGCATGTCTCGGATCTGGTCCGGATTCCAGCCATCCGGCCCGTTCAGCAGACCGGCGGGGGTGTTGCCTTCGGTGAAATAGGCCAATTGGGCCGCCTGACGGCGCATCGCGGTGTTGATCGTCACGATGATCTGCTCAACCGGCGAGAAGCCGTAATTGTGGTTCGGCCGTGGGTTGCGCGGCGCATAGATCAGGTCGGCGTTGGTCAGATTGGCCCAGGCCACGCCCTTGATCACCTGCTGGAAGGCGATCTGCCCGGGACCGCGCGGTCGCCGACCGGTCTCGTCAACCATCGGATGGATGGTGTCGCCCGGGATCACATCCAAGCCGATCAGCGCCCCAGCGCGGCTGCGCCGCCGCTCGAACGCGGGCGCATCTAGCACCAGCAAGTCTTCCAGCGCCATTCGAAGCCAGGTGGCGAAAGGCGTTGCGCCATCGGGCTTTCGCCAGAAAGCTTCGAGCACGGCGATCCGCGGATCGGGCCCGGCGCCGCCGATCGATCCGTCTCCGCCGATCCAGCCCGAATTCCGCGGCTTGATCCGCCAGTCCAGCCGTTCGATCTGGTCCTTGCGGGTCTCGATCGCCAGCCGGACCAACTCGACATTGCTGAACGCGCGCAGCTCGGCAAAGCCGAACGGCTCATGGGCGCGGGGGCGAACAACAGTGTTGATCCCGACCGGAAAATCCCAAGTCCGCACCGGCTCGGGCGCGATGGGCGTCAGCGGCTGGCCCGGGCTGAACCCGCCCCATCCCGAGACGAATCGGCCGTTCAAGGGACCGCCCTGGATCTGGTAGCTGAGCGAGGCTCGAACACCGCCGGCAGGAGGCATGGTCAGGGCTCCGTTCTGATGGAAGACGACAGGCGCTTGTGCGCGGCGATCGGGATGTTAAGGCTCGATGCAACGGGCGCGGCAGACGCCCATTGAACGGGAAGGAGCGAGCGATGCGGGACCTGCGGGGCAAGACCGCCTTCATCACCGGCGGGGCCAGCGGCATCGGCCTGGGCATGGCCGAGGCGTTTGGCCGCGAGGGCATGAACGTCATGCTGGCCGACATCGAGGCCGGCGCGCTGGAGGCCGCGGTCGCCGGCCTGAGCGCCAAGCAGGTGCGGGTCGAGGGCGTGCGCGCCGACGTGACCAGCCGCGATTCCGTGCGGGCCGCCGCGCTGGAAACCATCGCCAAGTTCGGCAAGATCCACCTGGTCTGCAACAATGCGGGGATCGGCGCGAGCGGACTTCTGGGCGCGGTGCCCGAGCGGGATTGGGACTGGGTGATCGACGTCAATCTGAAGGGCGTCGTCCATGGCGTGGAGGTGTTCGCCCCGCTGATCGAAAGTCACGGCGAGGGCGGTCATTTCGTTAACACCGCCTCCCTGGCCGGCATGCTCAGCGGGCCGGGCATGGAGCCCTATAGCGCCACCAAGTTCGCGGTGGTGGCGATGAGCGAGGGCTGGGCGGCTCAGCTCGCGCCGAAGAACATCGGCGTTTCAATCCTCTGCCCGGGTTTCGTCAGCACCCACATCTACGACAGCCGGCGCAACCGGACCGAGGCCTACGGCGCCGACCCGATGCGAGATCGCGAGATGGAATCCGCCGGCAAGGCCGCCATCCAGGCCGGCATGGCGACCAGCGCGGTGGGCGCGCGGGTGGTCGAGGGTGTGCGAGACGAAGACCTCTACATCTTCACCCATCCCGAATACCGCTCGCTGGTCGAAGCTCGCTTTGAGCGAATCCTGGCGGCGTTCGACAAATCGGCCAAAAGTCCGGTGATCTCCGCCCTCCCGGCGCGAGAGATTCCCAACCTGATCCTGATGCGGGATTAGCCACCCGCATTCACGTTCGCTCGCGTCCATTCCACCGATCCCGGCGCCGAATCGACAGCCCCCGAATTCCCGGGCGCCGCCTCGCTGGCCAAGTCCCGCCGCGCCAGCTCGAGAAACGCCGCGCCGGGAGCCTCCTGGGCCAGGAACAGATCGGTCAGCGCCCAGACCAGGGCGTCCAGACGGTTGGGCGAGCCTTCGCCGACATAGCCGGAGGCGGTGGCGTGACGCATCTCCTCCTCCAAGTCGGCCAGCGGATTGTCGGCCAAGTCGGCGACCACGTGACGGATGCGGCCCTGTTCGTAGAGCGCCGAGACGGGTTCGGCCCGCAACATCTTGCCGCGCGAGGCGCTCACCAGCGCCACCGGCGCGGTCTTGCGCACCGCCCGCAGGGTGAATCGCACCATCTCCCCACCATAGTTCTTCTCGGCCACGATCTTGTCGGCGGCGAAGGCGTCGAACGCCTCGATCGCCCGTCGGCCCCACCCCTGCGGCGAGAGCCGGCAGGTGCGGTCGGCCAACACATAACCGCGCCCGTCGACGCCGAGGCCGGCGACCACGATGCCCTGCTGATCGCCTTCGCCCTCACCGCTGGCGCCGGAGGGATCGACCGCGACCACCACCCGTTGCAGGTCCGGCGCACTCGCTATGCGGCAGGCGAGGATGCTCTCGTGGGACCACAGCGCCCCCGGCGCGTCGATCAAAAGCTCGGCGTGCAGCTCCTGTCGCCCGAGCCGCGTGCCCTCGTAGCGAGCGATGATCCGCTCGATGAAGGCGGCGGGCACGTTGGCCCGGTTGTCGTAGGTCGAGCCGCGCGTCACCACGCCGGCCGGATCGGCCAGCATCTGGCGCAGCACCGGCAAGGGCTTGGGCGTGGTGGTGACCACGCAGCGCGGGTCGGGACCCAGGCGCAGGCCGAACTGGAGCTGGTCCCAGGCTTCCTGCGGATAGGCCCAGGCCGCCAGTTCGTCCGCCCAGGCCGCATCGTGCTGCGGCCCGCGCAGCCGCTCCGGCTCCTGCGCCGAATAGAGAAAGGCCACCGCCCCGCCCGGCCAGATCAGCCGTCGTCGGGAGGTCTGGTAGTTTGGACGCGTCCACGGGGGACCGATGTTCAAAAGCCCGCTCTCACCCTCAACCATCACGTCGCGGACATCGGCGGTCGTGGGGCCCACCAGCGCCAGGCGCCGGCGACCAGCGGCCACCTGCGCCCTCACCCACTCCGCCCCCGCCCGGGTCTTGCCGAAGCCGCGCCCGGCCAGGATCAGCCAGAAGCGCCACTCGCCCAGCGGCGGAACCTGGGCGGGCCTGGCCCAGAACAGCCAGTCGTTTTCGAACGCTTGGGTCTTTTCGTCGCCGAACTGCTCACTCGCCCTCGCGATCGTCCTGCGCCGACCGTTCGGCGGCGAGGGTGGCGAGCTTATCCCTGATCCGCTGGCTGGCGTGCGAGAGGTCGATCGCGCCACTCTGCTCCAACTCCCGCCGATCCGCCCGACCCAGGTAGGTTTGGCCCGGGAAGATGGCCGCCGCCGCATTGATCTCGACGAGATTGAACCGCGCGGACCTGAGGGCGGACAGGCCCCAGCCGAGGATCAACCCACCTCGTCCGGCGCGCACTGCAGCGCGCCAAGTTGCATCAGCCGCTCCAGCATCGCATCGTCGGCATGCGGGACTAGGGATCGAGGCGCGGCGGCCAAGGCCGGCGCAGCTCTTGTGCGTCTGATTGGCCTGGGTCGCATCGCGGGACCACCCTGCCGGCCAACCTTCAACCGCCGCGCAGGCGGCGAAATGAAAGCCCCGACCGAAAGGCGCGGGGCTCGTCGGGCGCACTTGGTGACTGTGCCTATTTGTAACCATAGATTCGCCTAGAAGTCAATTTTCTTCGATAAAATGTTTCCATTTGACACATTTTACGCCCACAGCTTGACCGACGCAAAACCTCCTCATCGCCAGGCGTCGCCATGACCGGACGAGGGCGCTACCATCGTCGCGCACGGTTTGAGTCCGAATCGAGCACCCTAGGCAGATCGGCGGGCGCGCGCCTGATCGAGGAAACCCCGCATGACCGACACCGTCCCGACCACGCCGCCAAGGCCGCCCACCCTAGCGGCGCTGCGCCAGCGGAGAAAACCCCCACGTGACGTCAACAAGGAGGCGGCCGAGAAGCTGACGCCGCTCGACAAGCTGGCGGTGTGGATCACCAACCGTGTCGGCACCATGGGCTTCTTTCTGATTATCTTCGTATGGACAGTGCTGTGGCTGGGCTGGAACCTCCTGGCCCCCAAGAACCTTCAGTTCGACCCACCGTCGGCCTTCGTGTTCTGGCTGTTCATCTCCAATCTGATCCAGATCATGCTGATGCCGCTGATCATGGTCGGTCAGAACCTCCAAGGCCAGCACTCGGAGCTGCGCGCCGAGAGCGACCTGGAGGTCAATATCAAGGCCGAGAAGGAGATCGAGGTGATCCTCGAGCATCTGGAATACCAGAACGCCCTGCTGCTGGAGATGGTCGGCAAGCTGGGTGGCGATCTGAGTAGGTTCAAGGGCGACTAAAGCCGCTAGATCATAAACGTGATCGATCCTAATAAGTTAGAGTGGGATCAATGCGGAAACCGGCGCCCACTTTTCCGCATCCCGCTCTAGGATCGCGACGCCTCTCCGCCGGCGCGGCCGGGGCGCTGATGGATCGAGAGCCTGGAGCCTCACATGGCGATTGTCGATTTCGAAACCGATGGCGCCATCGCCATCGTCACCCTGAACCGTCCCGAGGCGCGCAACGCCATCGACGGGCCGACCGCCAAGGCGCTGGCCGAGGCCTTCCGCCGGTTCGACGCCGATGACGGCCTCGAGGCCGCAGTGCTGACCGGCGCGCAAGGAACCTTCTGCGCCGGGGCCGACCTGAAGGCGGTGGCCGCCGGCCGGGGCAATCGGGCGACCGCCGAGGGCGACGCGCCGCTCGGCTGCACCCGCATGTTGCTGACCAAGCCGGTGATCGCCGCGGTCGAGGGCTACGCTGTCGCCGGCGGGCTGGAACTGGCCTTGTGGTGCGATCTCCGGGTAGCGGCGCGGGATGCGGTGTTCGGCGTCTTCTGCCGACGGTTCGGCGTGCCGCTGGTGGACGGCGGCACCATCCGGCTGCCGCGCCTGATCGGCATGAGCCGGGCGCTGGACATGATCCTGACCGGCCGCGGCGTCGATGGCGAGGAGGCTCTGGCCATCGGCCTCGCCAACCGCCTAGTCGAGAAGGGCCAGACCCTGACCGCCGCCATCGAACTCGCCCGCCAGATCATCGCCTTCCCGCGTGGGGCGATGCGCGGCGATCGCCTGTCGGCCCACGAGCAGTGGGGATTGCCCCTGCCCCAGGCCTTGGCCAACGAGTTCGAGCACGGCATCGCGGTGATCCGCTCGGGCGAGACGCGCGCGGGCGCGGCGCGCTTCGCCGAGGGGGCTGGCCGCAGCGGCCGGTTTTAGCGACATCTATTGCGCCGGCGGCGCGCCGGGCGGGTGATCGCCATCCGGGCCGACACGGCGCGGCTTCGGCGGATGCTTGTCGCCCGTCGGCGAAGGAGGCTTCACGGCCGGCGGCTTGGTCGCATCATGATGGATAGGCGCGGCGCTCGCCGCCTTTCGGGCGGCGGCCGCGGCGAGCTGGGCGTTGCGCCGCGCCAGATCGGCGGCGAGCTTCGCGTTTTGCGCCTGGGCCCTGGCCTGGGCTTCGGCCTGCAACTGCGCCTGCCGTTCCGCCGCGATCTGAGCCTGACGCGCGGCGGCGGCCCGCGCCGCGTCGGTCTGCGATGCGCCGCCCTGGCTGGCGCCCGGCGGTGGTCCGCTCGGGTGGCTCGGCGAAGATGCAACACCGCCGGGGGTTTGCAAGAACGGTTGGTGACCGAGATCAGGCGCGCGGACGCCGCCATGGCTGACCTGAGCCGGCGTGGACGAAGGCGGTGACAGCGGGGGCGGCGGAGGCTTGGGTCCGAAACCGGACAGGCCTCCGGGAGATGAAGCTTGAGGCGTTTGAAGTTGGCCGGCCGAGGCGGTCCGCGCCTGGGCTTGCCGCGCGGCTTGCAAATCCCGCTCCGCCTGCTGGCGATCGTTGGTCGCCTGAGCGAAGCGCGCGGCCTCGGTTTCACGCCGATATCGCTCGCCCGCCCAGTGCGCCTCGTCCTGTTGCTGGTGCGCGGCGTGATAGGCGCGCCAGTCCTGCTCGGCCATTTGCATCGCGGCCCATTGTGCAAGTTCCGCCGCAATCGCATTGCGCCGGGCGGCCCAATGGGCCTGCGCGACCGCCTCGCGCTGACGGCGCTGGGAGGCCTCGTAGATCGCCCGGGCCCTGGCGAGAAACCGGCCCGCGAGGTCGGCGCGGAGATTCAGATCGTCCGGCGTCAACACCTGGCCTCGACGATCATAGACCACCACCAACACGCCGTCGTCGTAGCCATAGCTGTAGTCCGGATCGCGCACCAAGTAGGGCATGTCCGCGCCGGGATCGTAATAGTAGTAGCGGTAGCCGCCATCCGGCAGCGGCTCGGCGATGCGCAGGGAGCCGTCGTCCGCGCGCCAGACCCACGGACGCTCGCCATCGCCATAGTCGAACGCATAGTCGGGCGGCGCATCGCCGAACCCGGAGTTCATCCCATCGGCGCGGTCGGCGAAGGCGTAGCGCTCCCCGGCGTCGGCGAGCCGGCCGATTCTCGCCCGCGGCGCCGGCGGCAAGGCGCTGGCGGGCGGCGCCGGCGCGATCGGCGTCGCCTCGGAGGTTGACAGCGGCAGGGCCGCGAGGGGCGGCGCGGCCGAGGGCGCGGCCTCCTGGCCGCTTGGCTTGCAGCCCGCCAGCGCAAAGCCGATCAAGACGCCGGCGATGACCAAACGCGAAGCGTCCCTACCGAGCGTGCGTCGATCAATCATGGCTAAACCTCCATCGCATCCCGCGAACAGTCCGCCCGGACGTCGGACCACGAAAGCCGAATCGTCGTTGACTTGCATCATGGGGCGTAACGCTTGAGCATTGACCCTGGTGGTCGGACACAAACAAGGAAACCGAACGGCGATGGTGACGCGCAGGGCTCTGCTCGCCGTGGGATTTGGGACCGTCACGCTCGCCCTGGCCGCCCCTCGCGCGTGGGCGGGCCGCCCCGTCTGGCCTGGACGGGCGCGCGGAGCGGTCAGCCTGACCTACGACGATGGGCTGGACAGCCAACTGGATCACGCCGTGCCAGCGCTGGACGCGCGCGGCCTGAAGGCGACCTTCTTTCTGACCGAGGAGAACATCGAGGCCCGCCTGGGCGAATGGCGCAGAATCGCCGCCGAGGGCCATGAGATCGGCGACCATACGGTCGACCACCCCTGTGACCTTCGCGACTACACCGCCGCGCGGTTCGCCAGGGAGGAGATCCGAGGCGAGGAGCGGTTTCTCGACTCGAATTTCGGGGTCGATCACAAGCGCGTCTACGCCTTTCCATGCGGGGTGATCGATCTGGGGCGCGGCCCCCAGCTCAAGACTCAGCTGCGTTATATCAGCGTGCTGCGCCACGTATTCGCGGCCGCGCGCGCCGCCGACGGCGATCCCAACGACCCGCGCAAGGTCGGCCGTGACCGATACGTGCTGCAGGCGATCGCCCCGACCTACGAGCGCGATGATCCGCGACTGGCGATCGACTATTTGCGCAAGGCGTTGCGCTGGGGCTTCTGGGCGATCCTGATCTTCCACGACATCGTTCCCCAGCGGCTGGGCGAGGGCGACACCAGCATCGCCAGTCACGATTTTATCCTGGATTGGATCAAAGCCCAGCCGCTCTGGTGCGCGCCGATGGGCGCGGTGCTTCGCGAGCTGAAGGTCAAGACCGTGTGAGCTCAGTCAACCACGGCTAGTCTCGGCGCGAGGCGCTGGCGATCAAGTCAGCGCATCGAACCTCACGCCAAGGCTTGATCAAGAGGGCGACTGGGTCGATACCCGTACAACCAGGGGATATGACCGCCAACCAGACTGGAGACCCCATGCGAAACACCTTTCTCGCCCTCCTCGCGTTCGGCGCGACCGTGTCGGCCGATCCCGCGAACGCCGCAGTCATCCATTTCACCGCCAGCCTGAACGGCGCGTCGGAAACCCCGCCCAACGCGAGCACGGGGACGGGCTCGGCCAGCGTCGACCTCGACACGACCGCCAAGACCATATCCTGGACGGTGACCTACGGCGGCTTGAGCGGCCCGGCGGTCGCGGCGCACTTCCATGGGCCCGCCCCAGTCGGCCATGCGGCGGGCGTCGAGGTTCCGCTCAAGGGCGATCTCGCGAGCCCGATCGCCGGCTCGGCTAGCGTGTCCGACGTCCAGGCCGCCGATCTGCGGGCCGGCCAGTGGTACCTCAACATCCACACCGCCGCCCATCCGGCCGGCGAAATTCGCGGTCAGGTCGTTTCGGTCAACTAACAAGCGGCGAGCGAGCGGGCAGCGCCAGCCGCCCGCCCGACCATGCTTGGGTGTTCCCGAAGGATGGATCGAGGATCATCGCCGCAGTCCGAAGTGCGCGGCGCACACCTCGAGCGCGGTGATCAGGGCGCGCTTGCCGACCGCTTGGCCGCCGCCGCCGCCGATGATCGCGCCAACACAGCGCGCGTTGCCGGCGACCTCCCGCAACATCCGCACGGCCCGGTCGTTGCGGTCCGCCAGCCGCACCTTCGCCTCGATCACCGCGACGGTCCGGGCCAGTCGAAACCTGCGCTCCGCCCAAGCCTCCGCCGCCACCTCGCCGACGCGGCCGCGCGGCTCCAGACCCTCCAGATGCGAGCGCAGGTCCCGCTCGGGATCGGTCGCTTCGTAAAGGTCTCGATAAAGCAACCCCGCCTTGTATTGGATCTGATCGATCGCGCCGGAACGCTCCAGGGTCTCGAGACCGTCACGGGTGCGGATCCGCACCCTGCCCCGGCTTTCCTGCCGCTTGGAGACCTCCAGCTTTTCGCCGCGCGCCGCCTCCAGCGCCACGCTTTCCGCCAGTCCGCGCCGCACGGCCGAAGCCGACGCCTGGAGTTCAAGCGCCCGCTCGAGCCCGCGCAACGCCGTCAGGCCGCGCTTCATGCGCGCGAGCTCGCCTGATCCGACGTCTTCGTTCGCCGTGCACCAGACCTGTTCCTGCGCCAAGTTCAGTATCTGGCCGCTGACCACGACCGATGGTCGGGCGGGTTTTGATCTGCGTCTGGTCTTGGCCACCGTCAGCCCCTCGGACGATAGGCGCGCGCGGCGTGTGTGGCGCAGTAGCTGACACCGGCCGCGGCGGGCGCGCCGCAGAACAGAGTGCGGTGGCAACCAGGCGCCTCGGCCGGACCCAGCGGCCATGCGCACCCGCCGGCCCGGCGTTCGGTCAGGCGCCTCGGATCCGCCTCGGGCGGCGGCGGGTGGTCCATTTCCGGCAGGGGCTCGACCGGCAGCGGGGGCGGTCCGCGAAACCGGCGGATGCGTCCCGCGCCGACGCCTCGGCGCCGCAGCGCCTCTTCGGCGTTCCAAATCGCCGGATCGCGCCCGACGGCGGCCGTCGCGACCAAGCCGAGACGGCGTCGCTTGGAAATCACCGCATTTTTACTGACCGCGCCGATCAGATCGGCGCTTTGCGCCGCGCTCAGGCCGGCGCGATAGTGGTCCAGTAACAAGGCCGCTCGCGCCGCTGTCCAACCCGGCCGGGCGCCGGCGATCTCGCCCGCGCTCATGCCCGATGGTCCGGGCGACATTCCCCGTAGAGGGGTCGCGGCCGATCGCAGGTCCGCGCCCCCTCCGCGCGCACTGGGCCATCTTTGGGGGGAAGAAGCCCAGTGCGCGCATTCCGGCGGAACATCTCACCTATACATGAGAAACACTCGCATGTCTCGCGAAATATTCGACCGATGGGTGTGAAAAGCAAATGTATGCCCGTAACATTAGATTTTTTTCGCATGATTCCATCGGCAGTGGCGCCCTGGGTGATGACTGAGGGCGAAGGCGATATGTGCCAAATAGTCACATTTAAAGTCAAGCTAAATGTGCCAAATAGTGCTTTCGGATTTTTCAAAATGTGCCAATATGTCCGCATGGCCGCGCAAAGACAGCACTTCAAGGCTTGGCGCAAATATCGGGGGCTGACCCAGGAACAGCTCGCCGAGCGCATCGGCATCGCCCGCAGCTATCTGACCAAGATCGAGCGTGGCGACCGGCGCTACGATCAACCGTTCCTCGAAGCCGCCGCCGACGCCCTGCGCTGCGAACCAGGAGATCTGATCACCCGAGACCCGACCGATCCGGAAGGACTTTGGAGCATTTGGGATGGCCTGACCCTGCCGGAGCGCGTGCGCGCCGTGGCGGTCATCAAGGCGATGAAGGGGACCGATACCGGGACCGAAGGCTGACCGCCTGCCGCGCAGCACGACGACGCGAAGGACTGTCTCAAGATTTCAGGCTGTGCATTGTTTCTAACCGGCACCTGTCTTGACTAAATAGTATCTATATGGCACATTTTATCGGTGAACGACGCCAGCCTCCCCCACCTGTCGAAATCCGTTCGCCAACACCGACTGGTCTTGCTGGACCGTCTGCGGAACGCCGAAGACGACCATGACCAGACGCGTCGGCGAACTTTCGCCAGAGTCACCCGCGAGGGGCTGGACACCGACAAGACGCGATGGACCGACCTTGGTGATTCGCTCATCGCCCTGGCGCGGCGGGTTCGCCAGTCGCGCGGCCGCTGAGTGAAGAGCGCGGCGCTCGCCTTCTGGTCAATCGGCGGCGACATCCATGCCGCGCGTGGGTGCGTGATCGCGACCGACGAGGCCCATCGCCTGCGGGCGTTTTATCTGGACAGGGCCGAGACCGCGGCGGTCGCGGGCGACGATCGAGGCCGCGCCGACGCGCACCGCCTGGCGAGCGAACTCGGCCTGGCGCTGCGGGCCGCGGCCCGCTGGCGGCGGGCGGCGGGCTACGAGCCGGCGGGCTTGACGATGTGCGCGCCGACGAATTCGTCGCGTGAATTTACCTTGGGCAGGGGGGCATCCGGCACGGGAACGCCCAGAAATTTGCAGAGCGGGCCCCAGCCTTCGGCCACTTTGTAGACCAGCAGCCGCTCGGGCGGAATCACTTGGCGCGCCTCGGCGTTGCGCCGCTCATAGACCGAGATCAGGTGTTCGCGGTCATGCAAGCGGTTGTCGAACAAATCGCCGACCGCCCGCATCACCATCTTCGCCCAGATATGGTTGGGCGCCTGGCTGAAATCGCCTGCGAAAATCGTCGCCTCATCCGTTGGCCTACCTGTGCTATGGCGGCGCCATGGACGATACGAGGCTCGAAAGGCTTACGCCCGGCATGGCGATTCCCTACGGCGGCGACCGGATCGCGCGCGTGCCCGCCGATCTTGCCTCGCGCTTCCGGGCTGGCGACCGGCTGGTCGTGGTGCAGGAAACCGGCGCGCTACTGCACGTCCCCGCCGCCCAGCACGCCGCGGCGGTCGCCGCGGTTGGGCGCGCGCACCAAGCCTTTCAGGCCATGAGCCTCGTCTCCGACGAACAGATCAGCGCCTTTTTCGAGGCCTTCGCCGTCCGGCTGGAAGCCGACGCGCCCTGGAACGCGATCGCGGCGGCCAACCAGGAAGACGTCGCGGCGGCCAAGGCGAGGGGCCGATCGACCACCCAACTCGTGGTCGGCGAGGCCATGCGGGGCGACATGATCGCCGGACTGCGTGGCTGGCGCGATGCGCCAAGCGGTCGGGGACGCATCCTGGAGAAACAGGCGCACCAGGGCTGGAGCGTCGAGCAGGTAGTCGCCTCGCTCGGGGTGGTGGGTTTCGTGTTCGAGGGCCGGCCGAATGTCTTCGCCGACGCCACCGGCGTGCTGCGCGGCGGCAATACGATGGTCTTCCGCATTGGCAGCGACGCCCTGGGCTCCGCTCGCGCCATCGTCCGACATGCGCTGGATCCGGCGATCGCCGAGGCCGGCCTGCCGGAAGGGGCGGCGAGCCTGCTGGACCAGGCGGACCATGCGGCTGGCTGGGCCCTGTTCAGCGACCGGCGCTTGGCGTTGGCGGTCGCGCGCGGCTCGGGCCCGGCGGTGGCTCAGCTCGGCGCGGTGGCCAGACAGAGCGGCCTGCCTGTCAGCCTGCATGGCGCGGGCGGCGCTTGGCTCGTCGCGGACCCGAGCGCCGATGCAGCCCGCTTCGCCGCGGCGGTCGAGCACTCGCTGGATCGCAAGGTGTGCAATAGCTTGAACGTCTGCTGCATCGCCCGCGAGCGGGCGGGCGAACTGGTTCCGCTGTTCCTGGCCGCGCTGAAACGCGCAGGCGAGCGGCGCGGACACAATTGCAAGCTCCACGTCGCGCAGGGCGACGAGGCCCACCTGCCCGCCGACTGGCTTCAGGCCCGGGTGCGGGTGCGTCGCGCCGCGGGTGACGGCGACGAGGCCATGGTCGAATTGCTGGCTTTGGAAGACCTCGGCCGCGAATGGGAATGGGAGGAGACCCCGGAGGTCAGCCTCAAGATCGTCGACAGCGTCGATGAGGCGGTGGTGCTGTTCAATCGCTACAGCCCCCAGTTCGACGCTTCGCTGATCGCCGAGGACCCCCTCGCCCATCGGCGGTTTTTCGAAAGCGTGAACGCGCCCTTCGTCGGCGACGGCTTCACCCGCTGGGTCGATGGTCAGTACGCCTTCAACCGGCCGGAGTTGGGCCTGTCGAACTGGGAGCATGGCCGGCTGTTCGCGCGCGGCGGGGTGTTGTCGGGCGACGGCGTCTTCACCGTGCGCACCCGCGCGCGGCAGACCGATCCGAGCCTGCGCCGCTAACCGGCGCGGCCCAACCGAAACAGCAGGGTTTCGCCGAAACAGACCTCGACCGTGTCGAACTCCGGGGTGCGCTCAAGCAGCAGCCGAGCCTGTCCGAAGGCCTCCGCATGTGTGCGGCACAGCGCCGGCTCGAACGTCGCCGGTGGCTCCTCGCCGGATCGAAGATAGAGGGTGTAGGTCTTCATGCTCGCTCGAAATACGGCGGGCGACCATGGGGCCACGCCCCGACGCGGCCTTGATATGAATCAATTCGACACCCCCCTGCCGATCAGGGCGGCGGACGGCTGGCCTGGCTAGATCACGATGATTTTGGATTGAATCAATCCAAAATCATAAAACGTGATCGATTCTAAAAACTTAGAGCGGGATTGAGGTGAAAAACCGGTATCCACTTTTTCACATCCCGCTCTAGCCGCGCATCAGGGGGTTGGGCGTCGGCTCGCCGATGCGGCGCAGGGTGTTGCGGTCGGTATGGTGGAATGGCTCGCTCCGGCCACGGATGGCCAGCACCGTGTCTTCCTCGTACGACCAGCCGCCGTCCGGATGGATGCTCACCGCGATGCGATAGGAATCGGTTCGGAACGCGTGGTCCAGAAACGGACTCGAACAGATGCCGAAGGTCACCTCGCCCCGCCGCGCGGCGAGCTCGAAGCGCGTCGCGTCCGCCGCCGCCCTGCCTACCGCCATCGCAACCTGGGCGCGCGGAATCGCCAGGGTCTGGATGATGGTCCCGGTGGCGGGCTCCCACAGCCAGTAGCCGATCTGGTGGTGGTAGGTCTCCAGCTCCCCCGGTTTGACGATGCGGGTGACGTAATGCAGCCCGTACAGCAGCTGGGGTCCGTTCAACTGGGGATCGATCGGCTGCAACTCGATCCGCTCGATGAACGCCTGCCGCGCCGGCCCGTCGCGTTTGGGATTGACGTCCAGCCCCTTGGCTCCTTCCCACACGCCGGCCAGCGGCCGCAGCGGCCCCAGATTGTTCA
The DNA here is from genome assembly GCA_963706385.1 of uncultured Alphaproteobacteria bacterium. Lineage (GTDB taxonomy): Bacteria > Pseudomonadota > Alphaproteobacteria > Caulobacterales > Caulobacteraceae > Poindextera. Next base: position 822,926 of record OY970153.1, read on the forward strand.
AGGTGTCGGGATCGACATCGGACGGCTCGGTGAAGATATCGTCTGGAAATTCGCTCATCGAGCTTGTGCTCCACGACCGCCACGCCGAAGCGGTTTTTCGCCGCTCACGCTCAAGCCCGCGGCCTGGCCCGAGCAAAGATCAGCCGGCTCGCGACCGTCACGCCGGCGTGCAATTCGGGCGGCGAGGCCAGGGTCAGCCGGTCACCCTCGATGGCGTACTTGCGATGGTAGCTGATGCCCATCTCGTTCGGCCTGAGGGATGCGCGCACGCGATGGATCACCGACTGGGCGGCCTCATCCACCTCGAAGGTCCCGAAATAGGCGTAGTAGTTGTCGAGAAACACCATGCGCTCCTGCGCGCTCAGCGACTGGTAGATCTCAACGCTGCCGACCGAGGGCCGATCGCCGGCGATCTGCAGGGACATCTCGCCGCTGCGGTCATAGACCAGCATGCCGCTCGCCTGATCGCCGAAGGCGGGTCTTGATTCACGGTTGTCCTGCAGCGTTTCGGCCGAAACCAGGTTCCACGCGCCCAAGAGGCTCGATTCCCGAGGCGACGAAGCCGGACTCGCCGCGGTCGCGTTATCCTTTTTCCGAACTCTTGGTCCGGCGACGGCCATTCCGGCCATCGCCAGCGCAGCGGGCGCGGCCCAGAGCGAGCGTCTAAGCATGCCAGCCTCCACCGGTCGAATCCGGCGGCGGCGCCGAATCCCTTCCAGCGGCAAGGCTAATCCAACGTCGCGCGGATCGCCATCGGCGTGCGCGGCGCCGGACGGTCTAGGCGCCGCGTCGCCTGGCGGGTAGGTCCGACCCGAGAGTCGCCGGCCGGACCCGGCGACTGGGGACCCGACCGCCGATGGCCAGCGAACCGCCGATCCGCATCCGCGCCGTTGATGTGCTGTATGACGGCTGGGCGGTGCTGAAGAACATCCGCTTCGAATTACGCCATCGAAGCGGGGAGTGGCGGGCTCGGGCGCATCTGGCGCTCGAAGTGGGAGACGGCGCCGCGGTCCTGCCCTACGACCCTCGGCGCGGGACCCTGCTTCTTGTCCGCCAATTTCGCCCGGCCGCCCATTTGGCCATCGGAGACGGATTTCTGCTCGAGGCCTGCGCCGGCAAGCTCGACGGCGACGCCCCCGAAACCTGCGTCCGACGCGAGGCCGAGGAGGAGCTCGGCTATCGCCTTGGCTCGGTCGAGCGACTGTTCGAGGCCTTCATGAGCCCCGGCGTCCTGACCGAGCGAATATTCTTCTTCCTAGCCCCCTACAGCCCCGCGGATCGGATTTCGGGCGGCGGCGGCCATGCCGACGAGGGCGAGGAGATCGAGGTGGTCGAGACATCGCTGACCGCGGCCTTCGAGATGATCGCGCGCGGCGAGATCATCGACGCCAAGACCATCATCCTTCTGCAACACCTGAAGCTTTCTGGCCACCTCGCCGGTTGAGCAGATACTCCAGTGAGCTCAGGCCGCCATATTGCATGACTTGCTGTAAGTAATGCTTACATCCCCAACGACGGAACGGCCGCGACATAACCAAACGGACGGCTATAGTCGGCTGGCCCGGCGGCGGCGGGCGCGACAAGCCAGTGGAGGCCCTGGATGGCGGATGAGCCGTGGTGGCGTGGCGCGGTGATCTATCAGATCTATCCGCGCAGTTTTTGCGACTCCGACGGCGACGGGACCGGCGACCTGAAGGGCGTAGTCGCCAAACTCAACTATGTGGCTAGTCTAGGCGTGGACGCGGTGTGGCTCTCGCCCTTCTTTCGCTCGCCAATGAAGGATTTCGGCTACGACGTCTCGGACTATTGCGACGTCGATCCCAGTTTCGGGACCCTGGCCGACTTCGACGCCCTTTTGGCGCGCGCCCGCGCGCTGGGCCTCAAGCTGGTGATCGACCAAGTCTATTCCCACACCTCCAACCAGCACCCCTGGTTCGTCGAGGCCAGCGCCTCGGCCGACAATCCCAAGGCGGACTGGTATGTCTGGGCCGACGCCAAGCCGGACGGGACCCCGCCGAACAACTGGCAGGGCAACTTCGGCGGGCCGGCCTGGAGCTGGCATCCGATGCGCCGGCGCTACTATTTGCACAACTTCCTGGCCGAACAGCCGGACCTGAATTTCCACAATCCCGAGGTCCGCGGGGCCTTGCTGAAGGTCGCCGGCTTCTGGCTCGACCGGGGAGTCGACGGCTTTCGGCTGGACGTCGCCAACTACTATTTCCACGACGCCGAGCTGCGCGACAATCCGCCGGCGCATCACGAGCGGACGCCGTCGCGCACCTACGAGTTCCAGCGGCATCTGTTCGATAAGTCCCAACCCGAAACCCTGGGCTTCATCGCCGAGCTGCGCGCTCTGACCGACCGCTATCCGGGCAAGATGATGGTCGGCGAGATCGGCGATGACGATGACTTGGCGCGCCAGCGCGAATACACCGACGGCCCAGGCCGCCTGCACACGGCCTACAGCTTCCACCTTTTGAATGCGCGGCGCGCGACACCGGAGCTGTTCGCCTCAGCCATGGCGGCGTGGAAGGGTGCGGCCGGCTGGCCCTCCTGGTCGCTCGGCAACCACGACGTGCCGCGCTTTCCGACCCGGTTCGGCGGGCCGAACCCGCCCCATGCCCAGGTCGACGGCCTGATGGCCGCCCTGTTCGCCATGAGAGGCACGATCTTCGTCTATCAGGGCGAGGAGCTAGGCCTGCCCCAGGCGCGGGTGGCCTTCGACCGGCTGAGGGATCCCTACGCCCTCTCATCCTATGTCGGCGACGCCGGCCGGGACGGCGCGCGCACGCCGATGCCCTGGTCGCATACCGAGCCGATGGCCGGATTCACCGCCGCGAACGACACCTGGCTGCCGATCGATCCCGCCCATCCGCCCCTCGCGCCCTCGCTCCAGGAACGTGATCCGGGCTCCCATCTGGCGGTGACCCGAAGGCTGATCGCCTTGCGCAAGGCCCATCCGGCGCTACGTATCGGCGAATTCGAGACGCTCGAGGCGCCATCGTTGGTGCTGGCGGTTCTGCGCGCGGCGGGCGCCGAACGGGTGCTCTGCGTCATCAACCTCGGCGGCGAGGCGACCGGCTTCAGCCACCCCGCGCTGGCTGGCGGCATGGTGCTGGACAGCGGCTTGGCGGCGAGCCTTGACGGCCAGCGCCTCGTCCTGCCGCCGTTCGGCGGCGCGATGGTGCTCCTGGCCTGAGCGGTCCGATCGCCGGAACGGCCCGCCGGCTTCCCCCACGCGCGATCAGCCGTTATTCTCCGAGGCTTCTTGGCCGGCGTTGGAAGGCAAAGCCGGTCCCCGCGGATTAGCCTATGCCGACACTGCTCGACTATCTGCTGCAGCCGCCGCGCCTGGCGCTGTTTTTGATTGTAGCTTCAGCCGCCTACGTGCATTTACGCGGACGGGTGCGGCTGAAGTTCGCGCGCCAGGTCACCGACCATTCCACTATCGTCGCGCCCTACAACGCCCTGGTCTACCTGTGGTCGTGCACGCCGAACCGGCCCTTCCTCGACCTTGCGGAATTCCCTGAACTCCAGGCCATCACCGCCAACTGGCGGGTGTTTCGCGAGGAAGGCCTGCGGCTGATGGACGAGGCCAGGATCGCCGCGGCGACCGGCGACAACGACATCGGCTTCCACACCTTCTTCAAGCGCGGTTGGAAACGGTTTTACCTAAAATGGTACGGCAACGAGCTGCCGTCGGCCCGCTCGCTGTGCCCCAGAAGCACCGCGATCCTGGACGTCATTCCGACGGTCCACGGGGCGATGTTCGCGATCCTGCCGCCGGGTGGCAAGCTCGGCAAGCACCGGGACCCGTTCGCCGGCAGCCTGCGCTACCACCTTGGCCTTCGCACTCCCAACAGCGATACCTGCTGGATCGAGGTCGACGGTGTGCGCCGGAGCTGGCGCGACGGCCAAGCCATGATGTTCGACGAAACCTATGTCCACGAAGCCTTCAACGGCGCTGACACCACGCGCCTGATCCTGTTCTGCGACGTCGAGCGGCCGGTGGCGGGCCCGATGTCGGTGCTGAACCAATGGGTGATCCGCCACGTGATGAAGGCGACCGCCACCCAGAACGAGGCAGGCGAGCACGTCGGCGCGATCAACCGGCTCTATGGTCGGCTCGCGGGGATCATCGCCACCGGCAAGGGACTGAAGGCGCGCAACCACACCCTCTACTACGTGATCAAAAACGCCATGATCCTCAGCGTCCTCGCGTTGTTCATCGCACCCTGGCGCTAGTCCATTTCCCATTCCAGCGGTTTCGCCGGCGAGCCGGCGGGGCTAGGTTGGCGCGGAACAACATGGGCCACAGGAAACGCCATGATCAAACTGACCTTCGCCCTGGTGCGGCGGCCCGAATTCACCCGCGAAAGCTTTCAGGCCTATTGGTTCAACCAGCACGCCCCGCTCGTCGCCAGTGTGCGCGAGGTGCTGCGCATCCGCCGCTATGTTCAAATGCACAGCCTGCCGGCGGAGATCTCCGAGCCTCTGCGCGCCACCCGCGGCGGTCCCGAGGGCTACGACGGCGTCGCCCAACTCTGGTGGGACAGCCTGGAGGACATGACCGTCACCAATTCGGACCCGGCGGCGATCGAGGCCGGGCGCATGCTGTTGGAGGACGAACGCAAGTTCATCGATCTTTCCCGTTCGCCGCTGTGGTGGGGCGAGGAGAAGGTGATCATCTGACCTCTCACCGGGACTGGCCTCGCCCGCGTCTCGCGCTATAGGAGGGGGATGACGAAGCCCCAGGATCTCCCTTCCGTATTCGACCTGAACATGATGGACGGCCCGCCGCTCGCGCGCGCGCTTGGTTTCGAGACCGTGGCGCTGGAGCCATCGATCGCCACGCTGAAGGCCACCTACAAGCCCGAAATGATCGGCGACCCCGACACCGGAGTGATCGCCGGTGGCGTGGTGACGGCGCTTTTGGATCATGCCTGCGGACGCGCGGTGTTCGCCGCGGTGGGCCATCCGATCGGCATGGCCACCTTGGACCTGCGCATCGACTACATGCGCGCCGCCGAGCCGGCGCTCGACATCTTCGCTCGCGCGCATTGTTACAAGCTGACCCATTCGATCGGTTTCGTGCGGGCGGTGGCCTATGACCGCGCCGTCGATGATCCGGTGGCGACCGCCCAGGCCGCGTTCATGCTCAACACCGGTGAGCCGATGACGCCGCCAGAAGGGCCGCCCAGTGCGGCGGGCGAGGCCACGAAGGCCGGCCAATGAACGAGGACCCCGGCGAGCGCCTGAGCGCCATGCTAGCGCGCATTCCCTACGCCCAGTTCCTCGGCGTGCGGGCCGAACTGGCCGGTGACGAGATGACCCTGGTCATGCCCTTCTCCGAGCACCTGATCGGCAACACCGTCCTACCGGCGCTGCACGGCGGGGTGGTCGGATCCTTTCTTGAAATGGCCGCCCTGGCCCAGCTTTCGATCAGCGTGGGGCTGGCGCGTCAGGCGCGACCGATCGATGTGACGGTCGAATATCTGCGTTCCGGACGGCCGATGACCAGTTTCGCCCGCGCCCAGATCAAGCGGGTCGGCCGGCGCGTGGCCAATGTCCATGTCGAAGCTTGGCAGGAGGCGCGGGATCGGCCGATCGCCGCCCTGCACGGCCATTTCCATCTCAAGCCGGCCGAAACGTCGGCGAGCTGAGCACGAGACGATCGGAGGCAAGATGCGAGGCAAGGTGGTGGTGATAACCGGAGGCACCTCCGGCATCGGCCAGGTGGCCGCCGAGCAGCTCGCCGGCATGGGCGCGCGGATCGTGCTGGTGGCCAGGAGCCAGACCCGCGGCGCGGCCAGCCTCGCTCGCCTGCGCCAGGCCGGCCCGGACATCGAGCATGGCGTGCGCTACGCCGACCTTTCGTCGATCGCCGACACCCGCCGCCTCGCCGCCGAGATCGCTGCGGCCGAGCCGCGCATCGACGTGCTAATCAACAACGCCGGCGCCCTGTTCAACACCCGCCAGCTCTCGCCGGACCGTCTGGAGATGACCTTCGCGGTCAATCACATGGCCTATTTCGTCCTGACCGAGGGGCTGCGCGAGCGGCTCATCGCCTCCGGGCCGGCGCGGGTCGTCAGCACCGCCTCGGCCGCCCACGGGGCGCCAGGCTGGATTTCGACGACCTGCAATCGAGCAAGGGCTATAGCGGCTTTAGCGTCTATGGCCGCTCCAAGCTGGCCAACATCCTGTTCACCCGCGAACTCGCCAAGCGGCTGGCGGGGACCGGGGTGACGGCCAACAGCCTGCATCCCGGATTTGTCGCCACCCGGTTCGGCGACGGCTCCGGCGGGCTGGTGCAGGCGATCATGCCGGTCGCCAAACTGTTCGCCCTTTCGCCCGAGAAAGGCGCCGAGACCATCGTCTACCTGGCCTCGTCACCTGAAGTGGCGAGCATGACGGGACTCTATTTCGTCCAGCGCCGGTCCAGGACGCCCAGCCTTGAAGCCCAGGACGATGCGTCGGCCGCGCGGCTCTGGGCGGCGAGCGAGGCGCTTGCGGCCGCGGTGGTCTAAACGGCCCATCCGGTCAAGATCCGCGCCGGCCGGGCTTCTTGCCCTCGGCCGCTCGCTGTACGGGCGTCTTGGGCAGATCCGAAAGCGTCAAATAACCTCGCGCCTTGATGTCCAACTGCCCGAAGCGCCGGTTCGCGGCGGCCAGGAAGTCGGACAAGCTCACACGACCGGTCAGATTGATGTCCGCCGAGGCGACCGGTTCGGGCAGGTTCAGCAATTCGTAGGGCGCCGCGCCGCCCATCACCTCATCCGCCGCGCCGTCGCCGTCCCGCGCATCGCCGCCTCGCTCGCGCCGGTGGTCATCGACGCCCGAGCCCTCGCCACGCAGACGGCCGTGATGGGCGCCCGCCTCGCCGCGTTCACCCTCGACCGACGCGCGATAGGCGCCCAGGATCTCCGGAACGACGACGTGCTCGTAGGCCGAGATTTCGAATCCGTCGATGACGCCGTCGTGATTGGTGTCCAAGACGTGGAAGAAGGCCTCGGCGTCGGCCAGGAACTCCGCCCGATCGATCCGCCCGTCGCCGTTTCGATCGACCTGGGCGAACCAGCGGCCGACCGGATAGGGCTCGCCGGGACCGGCGCGAAACGGTTGACCGGCCGGGCTGATGAACAGGCTTTCGCGCGGCTCGCGCCGGCCGGCCGGCGAGCCTGCCTCCTGGGCGGACGACGGTGCGGCGCGGCACGCCGTCGACAAAATAAGCAGCACGACGGTGAGGGTCGAACCCGGGCCGGGCGGGGGCCGCACAGCCCGGCTCACGCAAGCAACCGGATGATGAAGTAGGCGGCGCAGCTCGCGATCACCACGAACACCGCGGCGCAGGAAACAATGAAGACCGCCTCGCCGCGGCGACCGTCCGGGTTCCGATCGAGGTCGCCATCTCGCATCGAAAAATCCCATCCGGCGCGCGCTTGAACCTCGACCTCGCGGCGAGGACATGACGGGCCGGGCCCGCGGACCAACCTTGCCTGCCCGTGGCCGTGGTCAGCCTTCGGGGTGCGGCCGGCCGACGTGGCTCGGACCGTCTCGGCCTTCGCCACCCTGACGGCGCGCGCCCATCAGGCTGGGAAGAGCGTCGAAGGCGCGCCGCTGCTCGGGGCTGAGCACCGCGTAGAAGGCCTTGGCCGCAACGGCGCGGCGCTGGAACGCGGCCTGGCGTTCGGCCATGCGCGCGGCCATGCGATCCAGTCGCTCGGGCATGGTCAGGTGATCCATATCGCCCGTGTCGTGATGTTCGCGCATGCCGCCGGCGCCCTGGGGCGGCCTCATCAATTCGACGAAGGTCTGGAAGGCCGCCTCCTGGTCCGGACGGATGTTCAGGATATCGTGCAGCGCCCTGGCCCGCGCCTCGGCGTGCTCGCGCCCGCGCTTGGCCCAATGGTCGTGCGCCCCGGCGGCCTGCGGCGCCCCGGCCTGGGGCGGCTCCTGGGCGAAACTGGCAGCGGATGCGCAGGCGACAGCGCTCGCGGCGGCGAGGCTCGCCAGCATTCGAATGGTTGATCTCATGACGGATTGAATCCCGATGACGAAAAATGCACCCACTAAAAGGCGCATGTTGTTGTTGCCCCGGGATTGCACGACTTGGCCGAATATTTCCATCGCGCCACGCGGCGCCACGGTCCCGATCCAATCCGGCCGCTGTCCAGACCCGCTCGTTCATTCCCTCTCGGCCTCGGCGATCAGCCGCTTCGCTCGGGCCAGGTCGGCTTCATCGACCAGCAGGCGGGTCGGAATGATCGAACCCCACAGCGCCGCGGCGCCCGTGTCCGCGACAAAAGTCGCGATGCCCGCGTCGCCGAGCACCGCCCGGAGAAACGACATTCGAACTGGATTTGAGGTCTTGATCAGCTCGACCATCGTCCGACTCCGGATACGAGCGCGCGCGCCGTCCGAGCTTATCCCGATTTCCTCCCCTGGCGCGAGCGAGCCGCGCCCAGGGAAATGTCTGGTGGCGCGCGCCGCATGCCCTGGACGGCGGCGATCAGGGTTTCGGCGGCGATCGGCTTGGTTAGATGGCCGTCGGCCCCGGCCGCCTCGGACGCCAGAGCATCGTCGGCCATCGCATTGGCCGTCAGGGCCAGGATCGGCGTGCGGGGTCGCTCCCCGAGCCGTTCCCACTCGCGGATCGCCCTGATGGCGGTCAGCCCATCCATCACCGGCATCTTCACATCCATCAGGATCACATCGAAATCGCCCCGCTCCGCCATGGCGACCGCCTCCTCGCCGTTTTCAACGCTGGTCAACTCCGCACCGATCGCCTCCAGGATCAGGCTGACGACCTTGCGATTGGTCGGATGATCCTCCGCGAGCAGAATCCGCAAGGGCGATTCTATCCTCGGCGTCTCGACCGGCGCGGACGCGAGATCAAGATCATCCTCGATGGCTAGGTTGGCTTGGTCGGGCGCGGCCGCCGCATCGGCGCAACGCAGCTCGATCTCCAAGGTGAACACCGCGCCCTTGCCGGGCGTCGAGTTGGCGCTCAGCACGCCGCCCATGGCGTCGGCGAGCGATTTCGAGATCGCAAGGCCCAGGCCGGAGCCGCCGAACCGGCGGGTGATCGTCCTGTCCGCCTGCTCGAAGCGCTGGAACAATCGTCCCCCGACCTCGGCGTCGAATCCAATGCCGGTGTCGATCACAGACAGACGCACGCGCAGGCATTCGTTCGCCCGCTCGGCCTCGGCGTGCAGCGAGACCTCGCCCTTATCGGTGAACTTCACCGCGTTCGACAAAAGGTTGGAGACGATCTGGCGCAAGCGGAGCACATCGCCCCGCACGATCATCTCGGCCGACGGCGCGATCACCGTCTTGAACACTAGGCCCTTGTCCGCCGCCTTGGCTTCGAAAATGCCCGAAACTTCGCGAAGGCTGTCAGCCAGATCGAATGGTTCGTCGCGCAGGTCCAGGCGACCGGACTCGATGCGCGCCAGATCGAGCACGTCCGACAGCAGCGCTTCAAGCATCTGGGCCGACACGGCGACCAAGTCCACCATCTCCCGCTGGGCCGGCGTCAGATCGGTGCGGCCAAGCACGCCGGCGATTCCCATGACCCCGTTCAGCGGCGTTCGGATCTCGTGACTCATGTGGGCCAGGAACTCGCTCTTGGCGCGGTTGGCCGCCTCTGCCGCCTCCACCGCCTCGACCAGGTCGGTGACGTCGTGGCTCGTGATCAGAAGCCCGCCGATAGCGCCGTCCGCGTCGCGCCAGGGCGTGGCTTCGCCCCGGATCCACGGCCGCTTGCCGTTCGCCAGATCGATGCGGAGCTTGTCCCAGCGGACCGTCTTTCCGGCGAGCGCCGCCTCGTAGACCGACGCACGCTCGTCCTGGTTTTCGGGAAACAGCTCACTCATCCGCTTACCGAAGACGTCGACTCCCTCCAACCCTCGCTCGGCCAGCCAGCGGTGGCTGACGCGCAAAATCCCAAGGTCACGATCGGTGATCACCAATGCGACCGGAGCGGTCTCGATGATATCCGCCATCCGCTTGCCGAGCGTGTTGGCTTCGGCGGCGGCTTGCTTGAGGCCCCTCAGCGCGCGGCGGCGGTCCCATTCCTCGGCGACGAAGGCCGCGAAATCCTCCAGCCGCGCGGCCAGATAGGCGTCGAACGCCCGTGGCTTGCGATCCAGAATCGAGACCGCGCCAATTCGCACGCCATTCGAAATTCGGATGGGCGCGCCGGCATAGAACCGGATCGCGCTCTCGCCAGTCACCAGCGGGTTGCCGCTGTAACGTCGATCCAGTGTCGCGTCCGCGACCCAAAGCACCTTATCGCCTTCGATCACCCGGCCTGCGAAGGCGCCCATTCGCGGCGCCGAGGCAATCGGCGTATCGGCCACGCCGGTTCGCCAGATCTGATCGCCGTCGATGATCTCCACCTGGGCGATCGGCGTTCCGGCGAAGCACTGGACAAGAAACGCCGCGCGATCGAGCGCCGGCCGCGCCTCTTCGAAATCGATCGCCCGCAGCGCTTCCGCGCGGGCAACCTCTTCGGCTAGGCGGTCTGGTTCCGACATGCGGCGGCATCCTGGCGCAGGTTTCGTCGCGCCAGGATGCCCCCACCGTCATTAATCGTCCGTATCGTTTCGGGCGCCCAATGCTCAACCGCTGGCGAGCGCCTTGAGCAGGAGTTCGAGCGCCGCCTTGGAGAAGGCGGTCATGTTCGCGGCGCGGTCGGCGTGGCCGGTTTCCAAGGTGGTGGCGAATTCCACCGGACCCGAGACCGCCAAGCAGGTGTGACCCGCCTCATCGCCATAGGGATTGCCGGTCGGACCCGCCGCGCCGGTCTCCGAAAGGCCCCAGTCCGCCTCGAACTGCGTTCGGATCGTGCGGGCCAGCAGCAGGGCGTAGGGCTCGCTGGCCGAGCGCATGCCGGCCACCGCTTCGCGCGGCAGGCCCAGGAGCCGCATCCGGGCCCGCGCGGTGTAGATCACCGCCCCGCCGAGAAAATAGGCCGACGCGCCCGGCACCGCGAGCAGCGCCGCGGAGATCAATCCGCCGGACGAGGACTCGGCCACGGCCACGGTCTGCCGGCCGGCCTTGAGCCGATCGGCCAGTTCATCCGCCAGCGGCGCCAATGTCTGCATCGCCACGCTCCTGATCGAAAACGGGAAGGCCCCGCCGGCATTGCTCCTGCGCGCGTCTGCGCGCGTCTCCACATCAATGACAAACCCGGCTCGATAACGGAACGCCATTTAACGTCTGGCGCGAAGATGAAGCCGATTTTCCGCCGCGCCGGCGCCGATCAGGCTTTCGGCGGATCGCGCGTGAGGCGGCTTGGCGGCGAGGTCGATTGCGATCATGAAGGGCGCCGCTACGTTTGCGCCGTGGATGGCGCGAGTGGCGTCCAGGGATGATCGATTGAGCAAGGTCTTGCGGCGCTGGGCGCGTTCGGCACAGCTCGGCGCGGTGGTCGCCGCCGCCGTCGTCCTGTTCGGCGGCGGCGCGGCCGGCTGGGCCGCCACACCCCCAGTCGAGGATTGGCCGCAGGCGCACAGCGATCTGCCCGCCGACCCCGGGGTTCGCTTCAGGACCCTGCCCAACGGCATGCGCTATGCGATCATGCGCAACGCCACGCCCAAGGCCGAGGTTTCGATCCGTTTCCGCATCGCGGCGGGATCATTGATGGAAGGCGAGGCCCAGCAAGGCCTGGCCCACATGGTCGAGCACATGTCCTTTCGCGGCACCACCCACGTGCCGCAGAGCGAGGAGTGGAAGGGCCTGCAGCGGCTCGGCATGGCCATGGGCGCCGACGTCAGCGCCTTCACCAGCGACACCCAGACCTTCTTTCAGCTCGACCTGCCCAACGCCGATCCGCGCACCCTCGACACCGGGCTGATGCGCATGCGCGAGACCGCCAGCGAGATCCTGCTGCGGCCCGAGGCGCTGGAGGCCGAGCGCGGAACCATACTGTCGGAAATGCGCACCCGCGACACCCCCGGCTTTCGCACGTCCCGCGCGGAACTCTCCTTCTTCTACAAGGGTCAACCGCTCGCCACCCATCTGCCGATCGGCACGCTCGACAACATAGAGCACGCGCCGGTCGCGGCGCTCAGGGCCTTCTATCGCGCCTTCTACCGACCCGAGCGGGCGAGCCTGATCGTGGTGGGCGACATCGATCCCGACTTGGTCGAGACCCGGATCCGGGCCCATTTCGCCAGTTGGACCTCCGTGGGCCCGCCGGGGCCGGAGCCGGTGCTCGGACCACCACTGGGTCGCGCCATGGAGACCAGGCTGGTGGTCGATCCGGCGCTGGCGCGGGCGATCGCGGTCGCCTGGGTCGCGCCCTACGACAATGCCCCGGAAACCCGCGCCCAGGCGCGGCGCGATCTGATCGAGTCCATCGGCTTGGCGGCGGTCAATCATCGCTTCCAGCGCATGTCGAGCCGGCCGGACCGCCCCTTCCTCGCCGCCCAGCTATCGCGCCGCGACCAGGCGCGCTCGGCGCGTTTGGTGATGCTGACGGTCGACATCGATCCGGCGCATTGGCGCGGCGCGCTCACCGCCGCCGACGTCGCGCGCCGCCAGGTGCTGCAATTCGGCGTGGGCCAGGACGAGGTCGACCGCGAGATCGCATCCTATCGCGCCGAGTTCCGCGCGGCGGCGGACGGCGCGGCGACCCGTCCCACCCCGGCGCTCGCCGGCGCGCTGCTGGCCTCGGCGGACAATAATTCGGTGTTCACCAGCCCGAAGGAGACCCTCGACTTGATCAATGAGGCGACCGCAGGTCTCACCGCGGCCGAGGTGACCGATGCGCTGCGGGCGCTGTTCAAGGCGAGCGGGCCGCTGGTCTTCATCGCCAGCCCGGTGGCTATCGAGGGCGGGGAGGCCACGGTCACCGCCGCGTTCAAGGAAGCGGAAACCCGCGCTATATCACCGCCGACGTCGGACGCCGAGCCCTCGTGGCCCTACGCCCAATTCGGCCCGTCGGGCCAAGTGGTCGAGCAACGCGGCGCGAATGACCTGGGCGTGACCCTGGCGCGCTTCGCCAACGGGGTGCGACTGACGATCAAGCCGACGAAATTCAGCGCTGATCAGGTGCTGGTCCAGGTCAAGATCGGCCGGGGTCTGCTCGAACTGCCGACCGATCGCGGCACGGCGCGTTGGGCGGTCGATGCGGGGGCGTTCGTGCTCGGCGGGCTGAAGGCCATCAGCTATGAAGACATGCAGCGGGCGCTATCGTCCAAGGTCTATGGTCTGAGCTACGGAACGCGGGACGACGGATTCGTCCTGTCCGGCGCCACCACGCCCGGCGACCTCGACACCCAGCTTCAGGTTTTGACCGCCTATGTCACCGCGCCCGGTTGGCGGCCGGAGGCGTTCGATCGGGTCCGCGCCGAGGCCGCGCCTCAATTGAACAATATGGCCGCCTCGCCGGGCGGGGTGACGGCGCGCGACATCGGCATGCTGCTGCACGATGGCGACCCCCGCTGGGCGACGGCCACGCCGATGGATCTGGCGTTCACCCGGCTGACCGACGTGCGCGCGGTGCTCGACCAGCCGCTGGCTCGCGGCCCGATCGAAGTGACCATCGTCGGCGACGTGAGCGTCGAGCGCGCCATCGCGGCGGTCGCGGCGACCTTCGGAGCCCTGCCGCCGCGTTCGGACCCGCAGGCGCCGTCCGCCCGGGCGCTGCAGGTTCGCTTCCCCAGCCCCCCGACTGCGCCGGTGGCGCGCCGCCACAAGGGTCGGCCGGATCAGGCCATGGCAGTGATCGCCTGGCCGGCGCCCGACTTCTATTCCGACCCGCAGCGCTCGCGCGACTTGCGAATCCTGGAGCAAATCATCAAGGCGCGCCTGTTCGAGCAATTGCGGATCACCGAAGGCGCCGCCTATGTGCCCGAGACCGCTCTGGAAACCTCCACGACCTTTCCCGACTACGGCTACCTCGACGCCGCGGCCGAGGTGCCGCCGGACAAGATCGGCCTGTTCTTCGACATCATCGGGCGGATCACCGAAGACCTGAAGGCCCGGGAGGTCACGCCGGACGAGCTCGAACGGGCCAAGGCGCCGCGCATCGATCTGTTCACCAAATCCCAGCAGACCAACGGCTACTGGCTGACGGTTCTGACCGGCGCACAGGACGACCCGCGCAAGCTGGACGTGGTCCGCACCACCATTCCCGATCTCCAGCATGTGACCGCCGCCGACGTGCGCCGCGCCGCTCGAACTCGTTCTACAAGAACTCGCGCGCCTGGAAGATGCGTGTGCTGCCAGCCGATTCCACCGCGCCGCGGCCAACCGAGACGGCCGGCGCCGTGACGGTGGATTGCGCGCTCGACGCAGCCAAGCTGGTCGACTGTCACGTGGTCCGCGAGGATCCTCCGGGTCGAGGCCTGGGCGTCGAAGCCGTCGCGATCACCGGTAAGCTGACGGCCGACTCCGATTTGACCGCGAAAGCCAGGAAGGGGCGTGTGCAATTCGCGATCAAGCTGCCGGTTCCCGACCCGACGAACTGAACGAAGTCGGCCGCGCCCGCCGCGTCATTGATGTCCGAAAACGGCGAGACACTCGGGGACGCTTGCGCGATAGTCGTTGTCGATCAACTATCAAGCCGCGAGAGACCGCGCCATGTCCGCGTCACCGGAACCGTTCATTCTCGATCGCATCGCAACGCCCATCGGCGCCCTCTTGATCGCGGTGGATACGCAAGCGCGCCTTCGCGTGCTGGATTTCGACGACCATGACGAGCGGATGCGCCGGCTGCTTCGACGCCAATATGGCGCCGATGGCGTGCGGCTGAGCGAAGGCCGCGCGCCCGCGTCCGTCCGCGCGCCGATCGAAGCCTATTTCGCCGGTGACCTCGCCGCGATCGCCGCCATTCCGATCAAGGCCGCCGGCACGGTGTTCCAGCGCGAGGTCTGGGCGGCGCTGCGCGCCATCCCAGTCGGATCGACGATGAGCTATGCCGCGCTCGCGCGTCGGATCGGGCGCCCCGCCGCGGTGCGGGCGGTGGGCCTGGCCAACGGCGCCAATCCGATTGGCGTGGTCGTGCCTTGCCACCGGGTGATCGGGGCGGACGGCTCGCTGACCGGCTATGGCGGCGGGGTCGAGCGCAAGCGCTGGCTTCTGGCCCACGAAGGCGTCGAGATCGCCGATCCCGCCCCGCGCGTCGGTCGCCAGATCGAGTTGGCGCTGGAGCCATGAACGGGTTCGACCTCGACCGCGACGCTTGCTACCGCGCGCTAAGCGTCCGCGACGTCCGCTTCGACGGGCGTTTTTACACCGCCGTGCGGACCACCGGAATCTTCTGCCGGCCGATCTGTCCGGCGCGCACACCCAAGTTGGAGCACTGCATCTTTCTGCCCAGCGCCGCGGCGGCGCGCCAAATGGGTTTTCGACCATGCCTCAGATGCCGGCCCGAGGTCGCCCCGGGTCTCGCCGTCTGGCGCGGCTCGGCCAGCACGGTCTCCCGCGCCCTCCACCTGATCGCCGAAGGGGCGATGGACGACGCCGGGGTCGAGGCGTTGGCCGACCGGCTGGGCGTCGGCGCGCGGCACCTGCGGCGCCTGTTCGACCAGCATGTCGGCGCGGCTCCGGTCTCGGTCGCCCAGACCCACCGAATTCTTTTCGCCAAGACCCTGATCAACGAGACCCGCCTGTCGATGACTGAAGTGGCCCTGGCCGCCGGCTTCGGCAGCGTTCGCCGGTTCAATGCGGTGATGCAGGCGACCTATGGCCGCCCGCCGCGCGACCTGCGCCGTTCGACCAAAGGCCCCGACGTCTCGGGCGAGATCGCCGGCGTGACGCTGAAGCTGCCGTTTAGCCCGCCCTACGACTGGGCGGCGATGACCGAATTTCTGGTCCCGCGGGCGATCGCCGGCGTCGAGCAGGTCGATCAGGACCGCTATCGCCGCAGCTTCGCGCTGGAGCGGGCGCGCGGCGTGGTCGAGGTGCGGCCCGCGCCGGGCCACAACCACCTCCTGGCCACCATCCGGACCAGCGACATCACCGCCTTGGCCACCATCGTCGCGCGGCTGCGGCGGTTGTTCGATCTCGACGCCGACATCACCGCGATCGACGCCCATCTCGCGGCCGATCCGCGGCTGGCGGACGCGGTGCGCGCGCGGCCGGGCCTTCGGGTGCCCGGCGCCTGGGACGGCTTCGAACTGGCGGTGCGCGCTGTGCTCGGCCAGCAGGTCAGCGTGCGGGCCGCCACCACCTTCGCCGGCCGGCTCGTCGCCGCCCATGGCGAGCCTCTGGCCCTGGCCAGGCCGGACATAGAAGGTCCTGACCGGGTGTTTCCGACCCCCGAGGCTGTGGCCCGCGCCGATCTGACCGCCATCGGCCTGACTCGCGCCCGCGCCGCGACGCTGAACGCCCTTGGCCAGGCCATGGCCACCGACCGGGGCCTGCTGCGCGCCTATGAGACGCTGGAGGAGACCACCGACAAGCTGAACGCCCTGCCCGGCGTCGGTCCCTGGACCGCCCAGTACATCGCCATGCGCGCCCTGCGCGAGCCGGACGCCTTCCCGGCCTCTGATCTCGGGCTGCTGAGAGCGATGGAGACCCCGGCCGGCCGACCGAGCCCAGCCCGGCTCGCCGCGATCGCCGAGGCCTGGCGGCCGTGGCGCGCCTACGCCGCGGTGCGTCTATGGATGCAGGCCCCGCCTTCGGCCGACCTGGCGCTCGCCAGCTAGGCTGCGCCGCCCGCCGCCGTCTCGAAGCTCGGCTCGATGGCGACCGGGAAATTGACCGAATTGGCGATGAAGCACTTCTCGTGCGCCTGACGATGCAGGCTCGCGGCCTTGGCGGCGTCCGCGCCGGGCGCCAGGCCGATCCTGGGCCTCAAGGTGACGCCGATGAAACGACCGGCGCCGTCGGCCTCCTCGACCATCATCCCCTCTGCCTCGTCGTCGTAGCGCTCGACGATCACCCCGTGGGTGGAGCAGAGGTGCAAATACCAAAGCTGGTGGCAGGCCGAAATCGAGGCGACCAGCAGCTCCTCGGGGTTCCAGCGCGCGGAATCGCCAAGGAAGGCCGGGTCGGACGAGCCGGCGATCGACGCCTTGCCAGGCGAGGCGATCTCATGATCGCGCCCGTAGTCGCGGTAGGCGCGCGTGCCGACGCCGCGGTTGCCGGTCCACACCACCCGGGCGCGATAACGATGTTGTCTTGCGGCCATGCGCGCGGCTCCGATCGAGTGGACGCCAGTCTAAGCCCGTCGCGCGCGATCAGAAAGACGGCGACGCACGCTCTGACCCCACTCGCCGGGCGAGACGGCGGAACTCGGCGCCGCTAGTCTCGCGCTCAAGCTCCGTCTTTCTCGCGCGCGCCGCGCCCAGCAAAGGTTTCGCAACGCCCATGTCCCTTCCGCCGATCTACGACAGCCATCGCGTGGTCCCGGCCAAACGGTTCGATGACTTCAAGGTCGGCGACCGCTATCCCTTGCCCTCGCGCACCCTGGGCGACGGCAATTTCGTCGCCTTCCAGGCGGTCAGCCTGGACAACCACCCGATCCACTACGACGAGGAATACTGCCGCGCGCTCGGCCATCCTGGACCGCTGGCCCACGGCCTGCAGGTGCTGGCGTTCACCGCCGCCGGCGCGGGCCTGTTCCCGCATGAGATCGCCGAGAGTCTCCTGGGCATGGTCGAGGTCCGCGCCCGGCTCTTGAAGAGCGCTTATCCGGGTGACACCCTTTATCCGCTGCTCGAAATCGCCGAGCTCAAGCGCCAGCGGACCACCGGTCTGATCACCATGCGCGCCAGCGTCACCAACCAGCGCGGCGAGACCGTGCTCGAAGGCGAACATGTTTATCTTGTCCGATTATAATACTGAAAATAAAAATAATTTTGTTCTAATCACGACGGCGACGAACGACCCAATCAACGCGGCAGGACACTGGCGCCCATCAGGAACTCGTCGACCGAACGGGCGCATTGGCGGCCCTCGCGGATCGCCCAGACCACCAGCGACTGACCGCGCCGCATGTCGCCGCAGGAGAACAGCTTGGGTGTCGAGCAGCGATAATCGGCCACGCTGGCCTTGACGGCGCCGCGCGCGTCCAGCTCGACGCCGGCTTGCTCCAGCAGTGGGCCCCGGCGCGGACCCAGAAAGCCCATGGCCAGCAGCACCAGGTCGGCGCGCAGCGTGAACGCGCTGCCGGGAATCTCGCTCATTCGCATCCGCCCGTCCGGGCCAGTGGACCATTCGACGCGCACGCACTCCAGCGCCTCGAGCTTGCCGTTCGCGCCCACCGCGCATTTGGCCAGCACCGCCCAGTCCCGCTCGCAGCCTTCCTCGTGCGAGGTCGAGGTTCGCAGCTTCAGCGGCCAGTCCGGCCAGGTTAGGGCCTTGTTCTCATGCTCGGGCGGCTGGGGCATGATTTCGAGCTGGGTGACCGAGAGCGCGCCCTGGCGGTTCGAGACGCCGACGCAGTCCGAGCCGGTGTCGCCGCCGCCGATCACCACCACATGCTTGCCGTGCGCCGAAAGGGTCCCGTCCAGCGCCGCCTTGTCCTCGTCGTCGCCCGCCACCCGCTTGTTCTGCTGGGTGAGGAAATCCATGGCGAAATGGATTCCCTCCAGCTCGTGCGGCGGCAGCTCCAGATCGCGCGGCAGCTCCGCCCCGCCCGCCAGCACCACCGCGTCGAAATCGTCCGCCAACTCGTCCACGGTGAGCGCCACGCCCACTTCGACGCCTGGCCGGAATTCAACGCCCTCGGCCTGCATCTGGCTGATGCGCCGGTCGATCAGGTGCTTTTCCATCTTGAAGTCGGGAATGCCGTAACGCAGCAGTCCGCCGATCCTATCGTTCTTCTCGAACAGACTCACCGCATGGCCCGCGCGGGCCAGTTGCTGGGCGCAGGCCAGGCCCGCCGGACCCGAGCCGACCACCGCCACCCGCCGACCGGTCTTGCGGGTCGCAAGCTGGGGCTCGATCCAGCCCTCCCGCCAGCCGCGATCGACGATCTCGCATTCGATGGTTTTGATGGTGACCGGGTTCTCGTCGATGTTCAGCGTGCAGGACGCCTCGCACGGCGCCGGGCAGACCCGGCCGGTGAACTCCGGAAAATTGTTGGTTGAATGCAGGTTCTCCAGCGCGACGCGCCAATGATCGCGATAGACCAGATTATTCCAGTCGGGAATCTGGTTGTTGACCGGACAGCCGTTGTGACAGAATGGAATCCCGCAATCCATGCAGCGCGCCGCCTGCCGGGCGACCTCGGCCTGTGGCAACGGCTTGACGAATTCCGTCCAGGTCTGAATGCGCTTGCTCGGCTTTTCATAGCCGCGGTCTTGACGCTCGATTTCGAGGAAGCCCGTCGGCTTGCCCATCGTCTTAACTCCGAAACGCGAAAATTGGGCGTCTACTCGGCCGCAACCGTCTTGGTCGCGCTGCGCTCGGCCTCCAGGTCCAGCAGAGCCCGCCGGTAATCTTTTGGCATGACCTTAACGAATTGACCGAGCGCCGCCTCCCAGTTTTTCAGAAGGGCGCGGGCGCGCTCGCTGCCGGTGTGCAGATGGTGGCGCTCGACCAGGATGCGCAGCCGCTCGGCATCATAGCGTAGCAGATCGCCCATCCCGCTGTCGTGCGCGCCGAGCGCGCGCTGGCGCGGGCGGCCGGACTCCTCACCGCCGGCCAACGGCGCGGAGCCCGGACCCAGCCGCTCCAGATCGACCATGGACAGATTGCACATCCGCCCGAATCCGCCGCCCTCGTCGAGGACATAGGCCACACCGCCGGACATGCCGGCCGCAAAGTTGCGGCCCACCTCGCCCAGCACCACGACCACTCCGCCGGTCATGTATTCGCAGCCGTGGTCGCCGGTTCCCTCGACCACCGCCACCGCGCCGGAGTTACGCACCGCGAACCGCTCGCCGGCCACGCCCTGGAAATAGGCTTCGCCGGCGATGGCCCCGTAGAGCACGGTGTTGCCGACGATGATGTTCATGGCGGGGTCGCGTTCGACACCCTTCGGCTGACGCACCACCACGCGGCCGCCGGACAGACCCTTGCCGACATAGTCGTTGGCGTCCCCGGTCAGTTCGAGCGACACGCCATGAGCCAGAAAGGCGCCGAAGCTCTGGCCCGCGACGCCATCGAGGCGAATCGAGATGGTCCCGTCCGGCAGTCCGGCATGGCCGTAACGCTTCGCCACCTCGCCCGACAGCATGGCGCCGACGGTGCGGTCGATGTTTCGGACTTCATGCTCAATCAGCACCGGCTCGCCGCGCTCGAGCGCGGGCTTGGCCGCGGCGATCAATACGTGGTCCAGCGCCGTCTCGAGCCCATGGTTCTGCCGTTCGCTGTTCCAGCGCGCGATCCGGGGATCGACCTTGACCTCGTGCAGCAGCTTGGACAGGTCGACGCCCTTGGCCTTCCAGTGGTCGATCGCCGGGCGCATGTCGATCCGGTCCACCCGTCCGATCATCTCGTTGATCGTGCGAAAGCCCATCTCGGCCATGATTTGGCGCAGCTCTTCGGCGACGAAGAAGAAGTAGTTGATCACATGCTCCGGCTGGCCAGTGAAACGCGCGCGCAGCACCGGATCCTGGGTCGCCACCCCGACCGGGCAGGTGTTCAGGTGACACTTGCGCATCATGATGCAGCCCGCCGCGATCAAGGGCGCCGTGGCGAAGCCGAACTCGTCCGCGCCCAGAAGCGCGCCGATCGCCACATCGCGCCCAGTGCGCAGGCCGCCGTCGACCTGCACCGCGATGCGGCCGCGCAGGCCGTTGAGCAGCAGCGTCTGCTGAGTTTCGGCCAGGCCAATCTCCCAGGGCGAGCCGGCATGGGTCAGCGAGGTCAATGGCGAGGCGCCGGTGCCGCCTTCGAAGCCCGAGATGGTCACATGGTCGGCGCGCGACTTGGAGACCCCGGCCGCGACCGTGCCCACGCCCACTTCCGAGACCAGCTTGACCGATATCCGGGCCTTGGGATTGACGTTCTTCAGGTCGTGGATCAGCTGGGCCAGATCCTCGATCGAATAGATATCGTGGTGCGGCGGCGGCGAGATCAGTCCGACGCCGGGCGTCGAATGGCGCACCCGGGCGATGTTCTTGTCGACCTTGTGGCCCGGCAGTTGACCGCCCTCGCCGGGCTTGGCGCCCTGGGCCATCTTGATCTGGATGTCGTCGGCGTTGACCAGGTATTCGCAGGTGACGCCGAACCGGCCCGAGGCCACCTGCTTGATCGCCGAGCGCATGGAATCGCCGTTGGCCAGCGGGGTGAAGCGGTCGGCCTCCTCCCCGCCCTCGCCGGTGTTCGAGCGTCCGCCGATGCGGTTCATGGCGATGGCGAGCGTGGTGTGCGCCTCGCGGCTGATTGAGCCGAAGCTCATCGCCCCGGTGGAGAAGCGCTTGACGATCTCGCTCGCCGGTTCGACCTCGTCCAGCGGCGCGGCCTGATCGGCGGGCTTCAGCCGCATCAGCCCGCGGATGGTGAGCAGCCGCTCGCTCTGTTCGTTGATGCTGGCGGCGAAGCTGGCGTAGGCGTCGGGCAACCCGCCGCGCACGGCGTGTTGCAGATCGGCCACCGACTGCGGGGTCCAGGCGTGATCCTCGCCGCGGATGCGGAAGGCGTAGCCGCCGCCGACATCGAGCATATCGCGGTAGATCGGCGCATCGCCGAAGGCGTCGCGGTGACGGCGCACGGTCTCAGCGGCGATCTCGGCCAGGCCCGAGCCCTCGATGGTGGTCGCCGTGCCGGTGAAATAGCGTTCGACGAACTCGGAGGTCAGGCCCACGGCGTCGAAGATCTGGGCGCCGCAATAGGACTGGTAGGTCGAGATGCCCATCTTGGACATCACCTTGAGCACGCCCTTGCCGATCGCCTTGATGTAGTTCTTCTGAACCTCATAGGCCTTTTGCGCCAGGTTCTGATCCAGGCGGATTTGTTCCAGCGTCTCGAACGCCAGATAGGGGTTGATCGCCTCGGCGCCGTAGCCGGCAAGGGCGCAGAAATGATGCACCTCGCGCGCTTCGCCGGTCTCGATCACCAGGCCCGTTTGCATGCGCAGGCCCTGGCGGATCAGGTGGTGGTGCGCCGCCGCGGTGGCCAGCAGCGCCGGAATCGGGATGCGCTCCGCCGAGGCGGCTCGGTCCGACAGGATCAGGATATTGTTGTCGAGCAGCACCGCCTCGGTGGCCTGGCCGCAGATCTTCTCCAGCGCGCGCTCGAGCCCCGCCTCGCCCTCGACCGCCGGCCAGGTGACGTCGATTGTCGCGGTGCGAAAGGCTCCGTCCAGCAGGTTGGAGATCGAGCGGATTTTCTCAAGGTCGGCGTTGGTCAGCACCGGCTGGGAGACTTCCAGCCGCTTATGCGCGCCCGCGTGCCGGCCAAGCAGGTTCGGGCGCGGCCCGATCATCGAGACCAGCGACATCACCAGCTCCTCGCGGATCGGGTCGATCGGCGGGTTGGTGACCTGGGCGAAGTTCTGCTTGAAATACTCGTAAAGCAGCTTGGAACGCTTCGACAGCACCGCGATCGGCGTGTCCGAACCCATCGAGCCGACCGGGTCCTCGCCGGTGCTCGCCATCGGCTCCAGGAAGAACTGCAGGTCCTCCTGAGTGTAGCCGAACGCCTGCTGGCGATCGAGCAGGCTGGCCGCGTCATTGGCGATCGGTGGGGCGGCGCCGGTGACCTGGTCAGGCATCTCCTCGAGCTTGAACTGGGTCTGTTTCAGCCATTCCTCGTAGGGCTCGGCCGCGGCCAGGTCGCGCTTGATCTCCTCGTCCTCGACGATGCGGCCCTGTTCCAGGTCGATCAGCAGCATCTTGCCCGGCTGCAGGCGCCATTTGCGGACGATCCGCTCCTCCGGGATCGGCAGCACGCCGGACTCCGAAGCCATCACCACGTGATCGTCGTCGGTGACCACGAAGCGCGCGGGCCGAAGGCCATTGCGGTCCAACGTCGCGCCGATCTGGCGCCCATCGGTGAAGGCGATCGCCGCGGGACCATCCCACGGCTCCATCAATGCGGCGTGATATTCGTAGAAGGCGCGCCGCTGGGGGTCCATCAAGGGGTTGCCGGCCCAGGCCTCGGGGATCAGCATCATCACCGCGTGAGCCAACGGATAGCCGCCGGCCAGCAGCAGTTCGAGCGCGTTGTCGAGGCAGGCGGTGTCCGACTGGCCGTGCGGGATCAGCGGCCACATCTTGTCGAGGTCCGGGCCGAGCAGCGGCGATTCCAGCGTGCGCCGGCGCGCGTTCATCCAGT
This sequence comes from uncultured Alphaproteobacteria bacterium, assembly GCA_963706385.1. Lineage (GTDB taxonomy): Bacteria > Pseudomonadota > Alphaproteobacteria > Caulobacterales > Caulobacteraceae > Poindextera. Next base: position 846,110 of record OY970153.1, read on the forward strand.
TGACGTTGCCGCGCAGGGTGTTGATCTCGCCATTGTGGGCGATGAACCGGTAAGGATGCGCCAGCTTCCAGGATGGGAAAGTATTGGTCGAGAACCGCTGGTGGACCATGGCCAGGGCCGACTGGGTCAGCGGATCGGACAGGTCCTTGTAGAAGGAGCCCACCTGAGGCGCCAGCAGGAGGCCCTTGTAGACCAACGTACGGGTCGAAAACGAGGGCATGTACAGGTCGGTCAGGTGTGGCAGGCCGTGGGTCCTGGCCTGCTGCTTCAGCGGGTTCTGCGTCTGCTTGCGGATCGCCAGGATCTTGCGCTCGAAGGCGTCCTGGTCCTTCAGGCCGGGCCCGCGGACGACGATCGCCTGCTTGATCAGCGGCATCTGCTCCAGGACGGTCTTGCCCAGCCCCGTGGGGTCCACCGGCACGTCGCGCCAGCCGAGGATCTTCTGGCCCTCGACGGCCACGAAATGCTCGAACTGGGTGATCGCGAAGCCACGCGCCTTGGGCTCCTGCGGCAGGAAACACATGGCGAGCGCATATTCGCCGGGCGGCGGCAGCGTCAGGCTCCTCTTGACGGCCCAGTCGCGCAGCAGGGCGTCGGGAATCTGGATCAGACAGCCGGCGCCGTCGCCGACCAGGGGATCGGCCCCGACCGCGCCGCGGTGGTCCAGATTGAGCAGTATCTGAAGCCCGCGACGAATGATGTCATGCGATTTGCGGCCTTTGATATTGGCCACGAAACCTACGCCGCACGCATCATGTTCGTTTCGCGGATCATAGAGACCCTGAACTTCCGGAAACCCCATACGGGCAAACCCTCTGACAGTCCTTTTTCGCCGACCGACCTCGCCCCCAATATGCAAATGGCGTGACGATGCAAACCTCGCGTTGCTGGGCCGGGGATTTACGCGAGTCCCTAGCCCAATCCCTAACTTTTGAGCGCCGGCGTAGAAACAGTAAATCCATCGCCCGCGCAAGCCCTTGTGAGGTCACGTTCGCGCCAGCGCATTGAGTATCGTCCTCCGGCGCGCGAAATTGGCCAATCGCGGGCGCGACGACCAACGCAGCCTTGAAACGCAAGCTTTTTTCCGTGCGGATTCACTACGTCCTTTCGCGATCGCTCAACCGTGTCGGGATATCCTGAGGGTCCAAGCTCGAGGAGCGCCAATGAACCCGATCTCCGCCGCCGCCGCCGGGGTGATGTCCGGCATCGCCCGTTTCGAACTCGGCCAGCACAGCCGTGACCAACGCCTTCAACGGCCAATCGAACGCCAATCCGGCCAGCGCGATCGTCGACCAGGTCATGGCCAGCCAGCAGGTCCAGGCCTCGACTGCGGTGTTCAGGGCCTCCGACCAGATGCTCAAACAACTGCTCGACATCAAGGCCTGATCCCGGCGCGACCGGTCTCGACGCCGCGCTGATTTTGGCCGCGCCCCGCGGGGCGGGGCGGGCGACGCAGCGTCATCCGCACAAGGGCCTTGCCCACCGCCTATCGGTGTTCATATTGGCGAGCCAAGGAACGGCGCGATGGCCGGACCAGATGGAGGACGCCCGTATGAAGGCCGCCGTACTACGTCAAGTCAGGACCCCGCTGCAGATCGAGGACGTGAAGATCGGCAAGCCAGGCCCGCATGAGGTGCTGATCCGCACCGCCGCCGCCGGCGTCTGCCACTCGGACCTGCACTTCATCGAAGGCTCCTACCCCTATCCCCTCCCCGCCGTGCTCGGTCATGAGAGCTCCGGAATCGTCGAACAGGTCGGCGCCGAGGTGCGGTCGGTGAAGAAGGGCGATCATGTGATCACCTGCCTGTCGGCCTTCTGCGGCCACTGCGAGCACTGCCTGACCGGCCACATGTCGCGCTGCATCAGTCCCGAGACCCGTCGCGGCAAGGAGGAAGAGCCGCGCCTGAGCCAGCCGCCGGGGAACATGAACCAATACCTCAACCTGTCGTCGTTCGCCGAACAGATGCTGATCCACGAGCATGCGTGCGTGGCGATCCGCAAGGACATGCCGTTCGACCGGGCCGCGCTGATCGGCTGCGGGGTGACCACCGGCGTCGGCGCGGTGATCCATACCTCGAACGTGCGTCCCGGCGAGACGGTTGCGGTGATCGGCTGCGGCGGGGTGGGCCTGGCGGCGATCAACGGCGCGGCGATCGCCGGCGCGGGGCGGATCATCGCGATCGACCGGGTCGGCTCCAAGCTGAACCTGGCCAAGCACTTCGGCGCGACCGACGTGATCGACGCCTCCGAGGGCGATCCGGTGGCCCAGGTGATGGAGCTCACCAAAGGCGGCGTGCACCACAGCTTCGAGGCCATCGGCCTGAAGGTCACCGCCGAACAGGCGTTCGGAATGCTGGCCCGCGGCGGCACCGCCAACGTCATCGGCATGATCCCGGTCGGCGTCAAGATCGAGCTGGCTGGCTCCGACTTCCTCGGCGAAAAGCGAATCCAGGGCTCGATCATGGGCTCCAACCGCTTCCCGATCGACATGCCGCGGTTCGTCGATTTCTACATGTCCGGCAAGCTCAAGCTGGACGAGCTGATCTCCCGCCGGATCAAGCTGGAACAGGTCAACGAGGCCTTCGAGGAGATGAAGACCGGTGAGCTGGCGCGCTCGGTGATCGTGTTCGACGCCTAAGCCTGAGGCATCGGGGTTTCCGCGCCGTCCGACGCGGGCTCGGCGGCTTTCGCGGCTGGATGAACCGGGGTACGACGCGGCGTGACGTCTCGGCCGCCGCGGCCGTCCGGTCCGGGAGTTCCAGGTCATGATCGCAGAGGTCATCGTCATCGTCGGCGCCACCGGTGACCTGGCGCAGAGGATGCTGTTCCCCTCGTTGTTCTTCCTCGACGCCGAGGGCCTGCTGGCGGCGGACTTCCGGATCATCGGAGCCTCGCGTTCGGATCGTTCCAGCGAAGCCTTCATCGCTCAGGTCGAACAGAGCGTACGCCGCCGGGCCGAGGATTTTTTCGACGCCGCCGTGTGGGAGCGCTTCAGCCGGCGCATCAGTTACCGCGTGGTGGACGCCGACCGCCCCGACACGTTCGGCAACCTGGTCGCGCCGCTGGAGGGCGCGCGCGAGGTGATCTTCTACCTCTCGACCTCGCCCAGCCTCTATGGCGCGATCAGCGCCAACCTGCGAGCCTCCGGGGTTGCGAAAGCCGACAGCCGCGTGATCGTCGAAAAACCGATCGGCCATGACCTGGCGAGCTGCCGCGAGATCAACGACGCCCTGGCGGGGACCTTCGACGAGCGCGAGGTCTTCCGGATCGACCACTATCTGGGCAAGGAGACGGTGCAGAACCTGATCGCGTTGCGGTTCGCCAACGCCCTGTTCGAGCCGCTGTGGAACAAGGTCTCGATCGATCATGTCCAGATCACCGTCGCCGAGACGGTCGGGGTCGAGGGCCGCTGGTCCTACTATGACGACTACGGCGCGCTCCGCGACATGGTGCAGAACCATGTGCTGCAGCTCTTGTGCCTGGTGGCGATGGAGCCGCCCGCCAACCTCGATCCGGACTCGGTGCGCAACGAGAAGGTCAAGGTGCTGCGCTCCTTGCGCCCGATCGAGGGCCGCGAGGTCGAACGCAAGACCGTCCGCGGCCAATACCGCGCCGGAGTGGCCGACAGCGCCTCGGTTCCCGGCTATGCCGACGAGGCCGGCGGCGGGACCAGCGACACCGAGACCTTCGTCGCCCTGCAGGTCAACATCGACAACTGGCGCTGGGCGGGCGTGCCCTTCTACCTGCGCACCGGCAAGCGGATGTCGACCCGCAGCTCCCAGATCGTGATCCAGTTCCGCGCCGTGCCACATTCGATCTTCGGCACCGACGACCTGATCGCCAACCGGCTGGTCATCCGCCTGCAGCCCGAGGAGGAGATTTCGCTGACCTTGATGAACAAGACCCCGACCCTGGAGGGAACGGAGCTGCGGCCGGTGGATCTGAACCTTTCGCTCACCGACGCCTTCCGCAAGCAGGCGCCGCGACGGCGGATCGCCTATGAGCGGCTGCTGTTCGAGGCGATCAAGAACAACCAGACCCTGTTCGTGCGGCGCGACGAGGCCGAGGCGGCGTGGACCTTTGTCGACGCCATCATCGACGGCTGGCGGCGCTACGCGGTCAAGCCCGCTGGCTATGCGGCCGGCTCCTGGGGGCCCTCGGGCGCCTTTGGCCTGACCGAGCGGAACGGGCACAGCTGGTATGAGTAGTCCGGCCCCGACCGGCGCCGACGCCCTGATGCGGCTGTGTCCGGTGATCCCGGTGCTGACGATCGAGCGGCTCGAGGACGCCGCGCCCCTGGCCCGGGCGCTGGTCGATGGCGGCCTTCGGGTGCTGGAGGTGACCTTGCGCACGCCGGCGGCGATCGAGGCCATCGGCCTGATGGCCGCCGCGGCGCCGGAGGCGATCGTGGGCGCCGGCACGGTGCTCAACGCCGCCGACCTTGACCGCGCGACCGAGGCCGGCGCCGAATTCATCGTCAGCCCGGGCCTGACCGAGCCCCTGATCGCGGCGGCCAGGGCCACGACCCTGCCCTTTTTGCCCGGCGTCGCGACCGCGACGGAGGTGATGCGCGGACTGGACGCCGGCCTGACGCGGTTCAAGTTCTTCCCGGCCGAGACATCCGGCGGCCCGGCGGCGCTGAAAGCCATGCTCGGCCCGTTCGGCGAGTGCCGGTTCTGCCCGACCGGCGGCATCGGGGCTTCGACAGCTCTGACCTACCTGGCCCTGCCCAACGTGCTTTGCGTCGGCGGCGCCTGGGTCGCGCCGGCCGACACGATCAAGGCCGGCGACTGGCGGCGGATCACAGCGCTGGCCAGGGCCGCGGCCGCGCTTCGCCAGGAATAGGTTGCATCGCCGTTCCGCTGGAGCATAGGAGCCCCTGACGCCAGCGGGAAGGATTCGCCGATGAGTGAAGCGCAGATCATCGACGGCAGGCTGCTCTCGGCCAAGGTCCGCGAGCGTGTGGCCGAAGACGTCGCCGACCTTCGCCGCGATCACGGGCTCCAGCCGGGCCTGGCGGTGGTGCTGGTCGGCAATGACCCCGGCAGCGAGATCTATGTGCGCAGCAAGGGCGCCCAGACGCTCGAGGCGGGCATGCATTCGCTCACCCTGCGGCTGCCCGAGGAGACCACCCAGGCGCGGCTGCTGGCCGTCGTCGCGGAGTTGAACGCCGACCCCGCGATCCACGGCGTCCTGGTCCAGTTTCCGGTGCCGCCCCAGATCGACGCGATCGTGGTCCAGGCCGCGATCGATCCGGACAAGGACGTCGACGGCCTCAGCGTGACCAACGCCGGCCGTCTGGCCATCGGCCTGCCCGGCCTGATCCCCTGCACCCCCCTGGGCTGCATGATCATGCTGAGGGAGACGCTGGGCGAGCTGCGCGGGGCGCATGCGGTCGTCGTCGGGCGCTCGAACCTGGTGGGCAAGCCGATGGCCCAGTTGCTGCTTCAGGCCGACTGCACCGTCACCATCGCCCACTCGCGCACCAGGGATCTGCCGGCCGTGACCCACGGGGCCGACATCCTGGTCGCCGCCGTTGGTCGGCCGGAGATGGTGCGCGGCGACTGGATCAGGCCGGGCGCCGCGGTGATCGACGTCGGGATGAACCGCATCGCCTCGCGCAAGCCCAAGGCCGCGGCGGCCGGCAAGACCATCGTCGTGGGCGATGTCGCCTTCGACGAGGCCCGACAGGTCGCCGGCTGGATCACGCCAGTGCCCGGCGGCGTCGGCCTGATGACGGTCGCCTGCCTGCTGCAGAATACAGTGACCGCCGCCAAGCGGTTGAACGGGCTTCCCGCCTAACCCTTCGCGGCCGCCGCCGCGGCCTGGCCATCGGTCCAGGCGACGATCCGGCTCAGCACATCGACGGTCGCGGCGTCGAAGCCGCGGACGATCTCTCCCACCCGATTGTCGCCGACCGCCTGACTGGACTCGAACGTCTTGGCGTCGATCACGCGCCGGTCGGCCAGCCCGATCAGCACGGCGCGAACCTGGACCACCACCGTGGGCGCGGCCTTCCGGCCGTCCGAATAGCGCGCTTCGAAGGTCTGAACTTCCAGCCGAAGCTCGGCCGAGGCGCCGGCGATCTCACCGCGCCGGATCAGCTTGGCCGGCCCGTCGTCGGCCTCGAACGCGCGGGTCTCGGCCTGGTCGAACAGCACGGAGGCCGGCGAGACCCAGCGGCTCCCGGCGATATAGGCGGCCTCCTGACCGCTGATGGTCAAGATGCGGTCGCTCGCCGCCGCCTGGGCGAAGCCGGTGACCGCGCGCAGCACGTTGAACGACGGCGCCCCGGCGTTGGCGGAGTGCTGGGCCGGTACGGCGCTCCCGAAGACATAGAGCTGCGCCGGCGGCGTCTTCGGGAACAGGCTGACGCATCCGCCGAGCCCGAGGCTCAGCGCGACGGCCATTAGGGCGCGAGCGTGCGTCATGGCTTCACCTGCACTTCTTGGGCGGGCGGTTTGGCCGCCAGGGCTTGGGGACTTTGTTCGGCCTCGGACGCCAGCCGGTTCAGGGAGTCGGCGGCCTGCTGCAGGCTGGCGATCGCCTGGGTGAGCTGCGGCAGGCCGGTGGTCGCGAAGTCGGTGGTCGGGCCCTGCAGCTTCTTGATCATGACCCGCGCCTCGGCGGTCGCGTCCTTGATCTGGACCGCAGCTTCGGCGATGTCGTGCAGGCTGCGCTTGCCATCGCCGTTGACCAACTGGTTCGAGCTGTCGCTCAGTTGCTTGATGCTCTGGGCGGCCAGGTCGATGTTCTTGATTGCTTCATCGGCGTCCGCGAACATCTGCCTGCGGCTGCGCGCCTCGGTGGTGATCGCGTGGACATCGCTGATCGAGCCGGAGATGTTGTTCAGGTTCTGGTCCGAGAGCAGCCGATTGACCCGGTCCAGCGTCTGGGCCGTCGTCGCCAGAATAGTGCCGCCACCCTGCAGCAGGCTCGAGAACACCCCCGGACGGGTCTGGATCACGGGCACCTCGCCGCGCGCCACCGTGTCCTTCAGCAGCGGGCTCTTCGCGGTCCCGGCGGTGATCTGGACATAGTTCACGCCGGTGACGCCTTGGGGCTCAAGGGTGGCGTAGCTGTCCTTGCGGATCGGCACGTCCGAAGTCACCCGCGCGCGGGCGATCACGCGGGACGGATCGGTGCGATCCAGGGATATCCTGGTCACTTCTCCCACCTTGATGCCGTTGAAATTCACATCGCCGCCCTGAGACAGACCCTGCACCGGCCCGACGAACAGTATGTCGTAGAGATTGTATTCGCGGCCATAGGCGACCCTCGCCAGCCAGACGGCGAATACGATCAGGCCAATGAACAGAATGAAGGTGCTGAACCCGACCAAGGCGTAATTGGCGTTTCTTTCCATCAGTGCGCTCCTCGTGCGGCGGCGTTGGCGGAGGCGCGGCCGCGCGGTCCCAGGAAATACTGCTTGATCCACGGATGGTCCGAGCGTTCGAGCTCGGCGATTGTTCCGGTGGCCACGACCTTCTTGTCGGCGATCACCGCCACCCGGTCGCAGATGGCGCGCAGGCTGTCGAGGTCGTGAGTGATCATGAACACCGTCAGATTCAGGCTGGCCGAGAGGCCGGCGATCAACTCATCGAACGCCGCGGCGCCGATCGGGTCCAGGCCGGAGGTCGGCTCGTCGAGGAACAGCAGCGTCGGGTCCATCGCCAGGGCGCGGGCCAGGCTGGCGCGCTTGACCATCCCTCCCGACAGCTCGGCCGGCTTCAGCGCGGCCGCTTCCGGCGGCAAGCCGACCAGGGCGATCTTCAGGGTGGCGATATCGTTGATCGTCGGCACAGACAGGCGGGTGTGCTCGATCAGCGGCGCGGCGACGTTCTCCAGCACGGTCAGGTTGGAAAACAGCGCGCCGTGCTGAAACAGCACGCCCCAGCTGCGCTCGATCTCCTCCCAGTCGGTGGTCGAGGCCTTGGCCAGGTCGCGCCCGAAGACGCTCACCCGCCCCCCATCCGGCGTCTTCAACCCGATCAGGGTGTTCAGCAGCACCGATTTTCCCGCACCCGAACCGCCGACCAGACCCAGCACCTCGCCAGGATAGACCTCGAGGTCGAGCCCATCGTGGACCACATGGTCGCCAAACCGCGACACAAGCCCTTCCACCTTGATCAGCGCGGTCGCGCCCGCGGCTTCCGCCGCGCCGGCCCCGGCCGTCATACCTGGAGCTTCATGTAGAACAGGGCGAACGCCGCATCGATCAGGATGATCGAGAAGATCGCATGGACCACCGCCGTGGTGACCCGCCGGCCGAGCGATTCGACATCGCCGCCGACCTCCATGCCCTGACGACAGCCGATCCCGGCGATGAACACCGCCATCACCGGCACCTTGCTCAGAGCGACCCAGAAATGGGTGATGCCCACGTTCTCCAGCAGTCGATTGACGAAGAAGCCGGGGCTCAACCCGAGCACCCACCAACTGATCAACAGGCCGCCGGCGAGGCCCGCCAGCGTCGCCACGAAGGTGAGCAGCGGCATGATCGCCAACAGGGCCACGAACCTGGGCAGCACCAACGCCTCGAACGGATCGACGCCCATGGTCTGCATGGCGTCGATTTCCTGGTTCATCTTCATCGAGCCGATCTCGGCGGCGAAGCTGGAGGCCGAACGCCCGGCGAGCAGGACGGCGGTGATCACCACATTAAATTCGCGCATCACCGCGATGCCGATCAGCTCGACGGCGAACACCTGGGCGCCGAAACGGCTCAGCTCGTCGGCGCCGAGAAAACCGACCACGGCGCCGATGAAGAAGGTGGTCACCATCACGATCGGGATGGCGTCCAGCCCGGCGCGCTCGGCCAGGGCGACGCAGGGCGCCCAGCGAATCCGGCGCGGATCGCGCGCCACCCGGCCGATCACCAGCAGCAGGTGTCCGACGAAGGCCCAGGTCCGGTAGCCGTCGATCGCGACGTTCACCAAGCCGTGGCCCAGCCGGTCCAGCATCTCCTCGATCGAACGGGGACGGCGCGGCGGGGCCTGGATCGGCCGGATGGCCCCCGTGACCAGCGCGGCGAGCTGCGCGAGCTGAGGCGAGACGGCCCAGACTTTCGGATCGACCCGGTCCCCGGCCGCCCTGACGATGGCCAGAATTCCCGCGGTGTCGCAGCGGCCGATCCCGCTGAGGTCCAGCGAAAACGGCTCGGCGCGCCGCAGCGCCTCGCGCAGGCGCTGGCCGGTCAGGCCGAGATCGACGGCGGTCCAGTCGCCCGCGAGCTGGGCCACCCAGCCCTGATCGCGTCGTTCGATGTTGAATTTGGCGGGGCTGGCCATATTCCCGGTCTATTCCATGGCGCGACTCGAACCGGTGCGGCGGTGCTGCGGCGATGGTATCAGAGGTCGCCGCGCTTGCTGAAGCAACTGTGCGGCCGGCCGCCTCGCCTCAATCCTCGCCATAAAGCAGGTCGTAGGGGTCGGCCCCGCCCTTGACCACCTGATCGACGCTGATCGGGGGATAGCCGACCGCGCCCTGGGCGCTGGCGGTCCAGGCGGCGATCGTCAGATCGCGCAGCTCATCAGCCGCGGCGGCCAGCCGTTCCGCGGCGAAGGCCTCGCCCCGCGCCGGATCGGCGCCGGCGAAAGCCCCGGTCTTCTGCAGGGCGTAGAACGGCTCGACGGAGGCCGCGGTGACGGCGAGGTAGCGGGCGACGCAGGCCTCAATGGCGACCGCGCACGGGCTCGGTGCGCGCATCGCCGCGCGGACCTGATCGGCGCCGACATGGGCGCGCACAAAGGCCCCCTCGAACGGCGCATGCACCCTGTCCTGGGTGTAGCCATGTGGGTTCGGATAATCACCCCAGCCGTTGAAATGGACGGAGACATGCATCGGCTGGCTGCCATCGCCAACAAAATGAGCCCATACTCCCAGATCGCGAAGGGTCAGGGCCTCGCGGCGAACCAAGTCCCGCTGCATCCAGGCTCTGCGGACCGGATCGCGCTCGCGCGGGATGGCGGCGGTGAGCGCCCGCCAATAAGCGAAGTCTTTGGCCAGCTGCTGCCAGCCGTCGACGATCGAATAGGGCAGATAGCCCGCGTGGTGGCTATCCGAGCCCGCCGCGCGCAGGGCGGTCTCGTAGTCCGCCCGCGTCGGCGGCAGGGCGGCCAGCGCTGGCCCGCCCATGATCTTGCCGGCGTCATCGACGTCGACGAAGTGGCCGGGGTCTCGATCGGCGTCATGCACCCTGCCAGCGCCTTTCGAGCGGTCCGGTTCGCGGGCGATCTCGCCCACGGTTTCGATCGCCTCGGGCGTGCGCAGGAAGGCGGGCAGATCGGCCGGCAGCGCCGCGACGCCAAGCTGGCCCACCAGGCGGTGCCCGGTGGCGCCCCAGGCCAGGGCGCGCGAGACGGGCGCGGCGGTGATGGTCAGGCAGGCGAGCGCGGCGGCGACACGGCGGGCCAGAGGGGGCATGTCCGGGCTCCTGGGTGTTGACGGTCGGACCGCCTTCTAGCGTGAGACGGTGACGTTACACGATCCACAAGCGATCGCCGTCACGGGATTTCGGCCAGTGAGCGCCCGAAAATGGAGTCAGCTTAAGCCTTGGGGCTTGTTAAGCTTTTCCTCGATTCGAGCCGGATTTCGACAGCCAACCGGTTCGATCCGACCTTTCGAACGCCGCCTGATGGGTTGCCTCGGGCCGATGGCGGCTATAGGAGTGAACCCGCTTCGCAACGAGAAACAACAGGGGAACCGCTCATGCAGCGTATCCTGGCATGCCTCGCTACGTTGGCGTTTGCGGCTTCGGCTTCTGCGTCGGCCGCGCAATCTCAAGCCATTGATCCAATTGGCGATTTGATCGCCGCAGCGACTTCACCCGCAGTCGCGGGCGGTCCTGGCTGGAGCCTCACGGCGACGCTCTACCACGGCGGCCGGACGATGAATTCGCACGATTCGCTCGGCTGTCCGGTCTCCGCGATGCGGACCGTCGCGGTCGATCCCGCGGTCGTCTCGCGCCACTCGATCATCTACATCAAGGAAACCGACGGACTGCGGCTCGCCGACGGCGGCGTGCACGATGGTTATTGGTATGCCTCCGACATCGGCGGGGCGATCAAGGGCCAGAGGATCGACCTGTTCACCGGCCGCGACACAGCGTCCATGCGTCCGCTGCAAGGACTGAACCTGAAGCTTCTCACTGTCTCCAAGGTCGGCGAGTTCACCGGCTGCCCGCCGGTGGATAGCGGGGCCGGACGCCGCGTCGCCTCTGCTGCTCGGTAGGTCTCGGTCCAGCGTCCAGACGAGCGCGCGCCACCGCGCCGGCGGCGCGGATGGTTCAGAAAATCTAATGCGACGGCGGCAAAAAAGCGCGCCCTCTCGGCCTGACGCCTGGCGGCTTGACGTTGACTTTTTCTCGCCGCCTGAGCATCGATGCGCGCCGCTTGAACGGTGGGAGGCTGACAGTCTGGCGGGATTGGATCAGGCCCGCGAGGCGCCGATCGCCCCGCCCGCTCGTTGTTGATGAAAGTTCCCGATGACCGCCGCCCTCGCCCTCGGTTTCGACGCCACATTCGACGACCTGCATGATCGCGACGGTCTGGTCCGGCTCGACGCGCGCTTCATGGCATTCCTCGAGGGCCGCGACGCGGACCTGAAGGCCCGGCTCGAAGCCGCGCGCCTCGCCCCGGACGACCTCGAACGCGAGACCGAATCGGAGCTGGTCATCGATCTGGCCCCGGTGCTGGAAGACTTCATCGGCGAACTGTTCGGCGTGCGAACCGAACTGGGCGCCGTGCGCGCGGCCCGCGAGCCGCTGGCGCTGATCTATTCGGTCAAGCGATTGTTCGTGCAGCGCCGGGCGGTCAAGAAGCACGCCGCCGAGGCCGAGAATCTCGACGGGGCCGACCTGCGCGTGAGGCTCGAAGCGCGCCTCGGCGCACCCCTCACCGAACTCGGCTACGCGGAAAAGGTCGACGGCTGGCTGGCTGCCGAGGACCAACATGCCGAGGAACTCGACCTCGCCGCCCGTTACGCCGCCTGGGCGACGCTCAGCCAGGCCGGGCGGCGCGAGCATCACGCCGGCGTGCTGTTCAAGACCCCGCAAAAGGTCGACCCGATGAGCCTTGTGCCGGTCGAGTCCGATCCGATCAATGGCGTGCCCGCGCACGGCTTTTCCATCGATCACCGCCGCCGCCGCGAAGGCTTCGCCCTGACCGACAAGGGAACCGACGTGGTCGGCGCGCTGGACCAGGCCAACTACTGCATCTGGTGCCACAACCAGGGCAAGGACAGCTGCTCGATCGGCCTGAAGGAGAAAACCGGCGAGTTCAAGAACAGCCCATTCGGGGTGACCCTGGCGGGCTGTCCGCTGGACGAGAAGATCTCCGAGATGAATCTGACGGCGGCGCGCGGCCTGACCGTCGGCGCCCTGGCCATCGTGGTGATCGACAACCCGATGTGCGCCGCCACCGGCCACCGCATCTGCAACGACTGCATGAAGTCGTGCATCTTCCAGAAACAGGATCCGGTCGACATCCCCCAGGTCGAGACCCGCATGCTCAAGGACGTCCTGACCCTGCCTTGGGGTTTCGAGATCTACGCCCTGTTGAGCCGCTGGAATCCGCTGAACATCCGCCGGCCCCTGCCCTTGCCCGTCACCGGCCGCAAGGTCCTGATCGTCGGGCTGGGCCCGGCCGGCTTCACCCTGGCCCATCACCTGATCAACGACGGCCATGCGGTGGTGGCCATCGACGGGCTGAAGATCGAGCCGCTCGACGCCGACCTCTCGGGCGTCGACGCCCTGGGCGCGCGCCGGCCGTTCCAGCCGATCCGCGATGTGGAGACGCTGCGCGAAGAGTTGGGCTCGCGCACCATGGCCGGATTCGGCGGCGTGGCCGAGTACGGCATCACCGTGCGCTGGGACAAGAATTTCCTCAAGATGGTCCGGCTGCTGCTGGAGCGCCGAAGCCAGTTCAAGATGTTCGGCGGCGTCCGCTTCGGCGGGACCCTGACCATCGAGAGCGCGTTCGAACTCGGCTTCGACCACATCGCCCTGTGCGCCGGCGCGGGGCGTCCGACCATCGTGGAAATGAAGAACGGCCTGGCCCAAGGAGTGAGGCAGGCGTCGGACTTCCTGATGGCCCTGCAGCTCACCGGCGCGGCCAAGTCCGACAGCATCGCCAATTTGCAGGTGCGCCTGCCGATCGCGGTGATCGGCGGCGGGCTGACCGCGATCGACACCGCCACCGAGGCCCTGGCCTACTATCCGCTCCAGGTCGAGAAGTTCCTCGCCCGCTACGAGGCCCTGGCCGCCGAACGCGGCGCGGCCGCCATCGAGGCCGGCTGGACGGCCCAGGACCGGGAGGTCGCGGCCGAATTCACCTCGCACGCCCGCGCCATCCGCGCCGAGCGCGCGGCGGCCGAACGCGAGGGCCGGCCGGCCCGGATCGTCGAGCTGCTGCGCGACTGGGGCGGAGCCACCATCTGCTATCGCCGCCGGCTGATCGACTCGCCCAGCTACACTCTCAATCACGAGGAGGTGGCCAAGGCGCTGGAAGAGGGCATCCGCTTCGCCGAGAGCCTGACGCCGCTGGAGGTCACGCTCGACGGCTTCGGCCACGCCAAGGGGTTGATCGTCGCCAGGCCAGGCCCGAGCGACAGCCACCCCGGCGCGCCGACCATCGAGACCGAACTGCCGGCCCGCACCATCCTCGTCGCCGCGGGCACCCACCCCAACACCGTGCTCGGCCGCGAAGACCCGGAGCACGTCGGGATCGACGGCCGCTATTTCCAGGCGGTCAACGAGGCGGGCGAGAAGGTGAGCCCCGAGCGGCTGACCAAGCCGGCCGAGGTCCAGGTGCTGATGAGCGTCCGCGACGACGGCCGCTCGGTCAGCTTTTTCGGCGATCTGCACCCCTCGTTCGCCGGCAATGTGGTCAAGGCCATGTCCAGCGCCAAGCAGGGCTATCCGGTGGTCAGCCGGATGCTGGCCCGCGTCGCGTCGAACGGCCAGCCGCCCGAGGCCCTGTTCGCCAAGCTCGACGACGAACTGCGCGCCAGGGTGCACGAGATCATCCGGCTGACGCCGAACATCGTCGAGGTGGTGCTGCGCGCGCCCGCCGCCGCCCGCGCCTTCCAGCCCGGCCAGTTCTACCGGCTGCAGAATTTCGAGACCCTGGCCCTGGCCGCGGACGGCGCGCGGCTGGGCATGGAGGGGCTGGCGCTGACCGGCGCCTGGACGGACAAGGCGCGGGGGCTGATCTCGACCATCGTGCTGGAAATGGGCGGCTCGTCCGACCTTTGCGCCCACCTGAAACCTGGAGAGCCGGTGATCCTGATGGGCCCGACCGGCTCCGCCACGGAAATCCCCGAGGGCGGGACCGTGCTTCTGATCGGGGGCGGCCTTGGCAATGCTGTCCTGTTCTCCATCGGTCAGGCGATGAAGGCCCGTGGAGACAAGGTGATCTACTTCGCCGGCTACAAGCGGATCATCGACCGCTACAAGGTGGAAGAGATCGAACGCGCGGCGGACGTCATCGTCTGGTGCTGCGACGAGGCGCCGGGCTTTACCCCCGAACGGCCGCAGGATCGCGCCTTCGTCGGCAACATCGTCGAGGCGATCGACGCCTACGGTTCGGGCCGGCTCGGCGATCCGGCCGTGTCCCTGCGCGAGGCGGAGCACATCATCGCCATCGGCTCGGACGGCATGATGAGCGCGGTGACCCAGGCCCGGCACGGCGTCCTGGCCCAGCATCTCAAGCCCCGCCACACGGCGATCGGCTCGATCAACTCACCGATGCAATGCATGATGAAGGAGATCTGCGCCCAGTGTCTGCAGGCGCACAAGGACCCCGAGACCGGGGTCGAAAGCGTGGTCTTCTCCTGCTTCAACCAGGACCAGCCGCTGGACAAGGTGGATTTCGCCAACCTACGCGCCCGGCTCGGTCAGAACGGGGTGCAGGAGAAGCTGACGCGGCTGTGGATCGACCGCTCGCTCAAGGCGCTCGACCTTCGCGCCGGGCTCGCCGCCGAATAGGTGTCTTCCAAATCAGCGCGATTCGGATTCAACAAGGGCTTGAACGAGCCTGGGGATAACGAATGACCTACATCGTCAACGAGGACTGCATCCGGTGCAAACACACCGACTGCGTCGAGGTCTGCCCGGTGGATTGCTTCTACGAGGGCGAAAACATGCTGGTGATCAGTCCGGACGAATGCATCGACTGCGGGGTGTGCGAGCCGGAATGCCCGGTCGACGCGATCCAGCCCGACACCGACGAGGACGCCCAGAAGTGGGTGGCGATCAACGCCCAGTACGCGGCGATCTGGCCCAACATCACGGTCAAGAAACCCGCCCCCACCGACGCGGAGGACTGGCAATCGGTGGCGGGCAAGTTCGAAAACGCCTTCTCGCCCAAGCCAGGCGGCGGGGACTAGATGTCTGTGACGATGGCTCGAACGCCGTTTCGCGATCCGAGCTTCGCATCGATCGAACAGGCATTCGCCAACCCGGCGTGACTTGTCGATGCGCCCGCCATTGCCCACACTGGGGAAAAGATCGGGGTTCCGGCGCCGGCGCGAATGATATCCGTCGAGCCGTCCGGCAGACCAGACACCAGGGACAGGAGCGATCAGCGTGGGCGTGAACCAGGGCGCGACGACCGAAGCATCAAGAGGATCGCGCGCCGCGCGACGATCGCCCCGCATCGCCATCATCGGCGCCGGCCCCGGTGGGATCTGCGCAGGGATCAAGCTGCGCGAGGCGGGCTACGAGGATTTCGTCATCATCGAGAAGTCGGCCGGAGTCGGGGGCACCTGGCACAACACCCGCTATCCCGGGCTCACCTGCGATGTGAAATCGGTCCTCTACTCCTTCTCGTTCGAGCCCAACCCGCACTGGAGCAGCGCCTACGCCGGCCAGCCGGAAATCCTCGACTACATGGACCACGTCGCCACCAAATACGGCCTGCGGCCGCATCTGCGGCTCGGCCGCGAGGTCACGGCGGCGCACTGGGATGAACAGAACGCGGTCTGGCGCCTGGACGTGGACGACGGCGAGAACCTGACGGTCGACGTGCTGATCGCCGCCCAGGGCATGTTCAACGAACTGAACTGACCCGACATTCCGGGCATGGAGGATTTTGCCGGGACGATCTTCCACGCTTCCCGCTGGCGCGAGGACCACGACCTGCACGGCCGCCGGGTCGCGGTGATCGGCAGCGCCGCGAGCGCGGTGCAGTTCGTGCCCAAAATCGCCCCTCAGGTCGAGCAGCTCTATGTCTACCAGCGTTCGGCGCCCTGGGTCGCCCCGAAGGACGATGTCCCCGTCGCGGAAACCGAACGGCTGAAGCTGGAGCGCGATCAGGCCCTGGCCAGGCGGTTACGCGACGCGGTCTACGACGATCTCGAAGGCTTCATCACCTTCAACAATCCCGACGCCCTGGTGGAAATGACCAAGGCTGGCCTGGCCAACATCGAAGCGGTGAAGGACCGGGCGCTGCGCGAGAAGCTAACCCCGCATGTGCCGTTCGGCTGTCTGCGGCCGCTGATCTCGAACGACTACTATCCGACGTTCAATCGCGACAATGTCGAACTCGTCACCGACGGCATCGAGCGCATCGCGGCCAATGGCGTCGTCTCCAAGGATGGCAAGCCGCGCCAAGTCGATACGATCATTTGCGCGACCGGCTACCAGGTGCGCAAATACCTGGCGGCGATCGAGGTCGCCGGCCGGAAGGGGCTCAGCTTGGAGGCGGCGTGGGCGGACGGCGCTGAAGCTTACCTCGGCATCATGACCTCGGGCTTTCCCAATCTTTTCATGATGTACGGACCGAACACCAACAACGGCTCAATTCTGTTCATGCTGGAGCGCCAAGCGGATTTCATCGTCAGCCAGCTCAAGCTGATGGACCGCGAAAACCTCGCCTGGATCGACATCCGCCGCGAGGTCATGGACGCCTATAACGCCAAACTGCAGGACGATCTGGGCAAGGTCGGCGTCTGGCAGGCCAGTTGCAGCAACTACTACCGCGCGCCCTCGGGCCGCATCGTCACCCAATGGCCGCACACCATGAGCGAATACAGGAAGCGATGCGAGGCGGTCGACGACAGCCGCTTCGAGATGGGCCGTCGCGAGCCGGTCACCGCATAGGCCGGGCCTAGATGTCGCCGCCGACTTCGACCGTTGGCTCGCCGCGGGGCATGTGGATGCCGCATTCGGTCTTCCGCGATCCCGCCCAGCGGCCGGCGCGCTCGTCCTGGCCTTCATCCACCGGCTGGGTGCAGGGCCAGCAGCCGATCGAGGGATAACCGAATTCGACCAACGGATGGAGCGCCAGGTCGTGCTCGACGGCGTAGGCCTCGAGCTGTCGCCTGGTCCAGTTGGCCAGCGGGTTGAACTTCAGCCGACCGCCGCCCTGCTCGACCACCTGCAGCCGCACTCGGCTGCCGCCCTGGAAGCGCTTGCGGCCGGTGATCCAGCCGTCGAAGCCTTCCAACGCCCGGTCCAGCGGCAACACCTTGCGGATATGGCAGCAGGCGTCGGTGTCGGCGCGCCACAGATCGGCCGAAGGATCCTGAGTCGCCAGGTCCTGGTATCGCGGGCGCAGGTCGCGCACGTCGCTCAGGCCGAGCCGCGCGACGAGGCTCTTGCGGTAGTCCAGCGTCTGGCCGAACAGCATGCCCGTATCGAGGAACAGCACCGGAATGTCCGGCTTGATCCGGGCGGCCATGTGCAGCAGCACGGCCGAGTCCGCCCCGAACGAGGAGACCAGCGCCAATCGCTCGCTCAGCCGTTCGATGGCGGCGGCCAGGATCTCCGGCGGGGACGCGCCGCGCAGCCGCGCGTTCAGCTCGGCGACGCTTTCCAACGGCTCGACGCCTTCAAACGGCATTCGGCTTTCCCTCGGCCGCGCCGGCCCGTTCCTCGAACACCGTCGGGCGGTGATCGGCGGCGCGTTGATAGACATGTCGGAATCGGTCGGTGGCCTGGGCCCACTGCTCCGGCGTCGAGCCGTCGGCGGGCTCGAACGCATCGAAGCCGCAGCGGACCATGAACCGCGCCTGCTCGCGCAGCACATCGCCCACCGCCCTCACCTCGCCCACATAGCCGTAGCGTTCGCGCAGCAGGCTCGCGGCGGTGTAGGCGCGCCCGTCTCGGAACTTGGGAAAGGCCAGCGCCACCACCGGAATCCGCGGCAGGTCGTAGGCCAGGTCCTCGACCGCCTCCCCCGCCTCGATCCGCACGCCGACGTCGCGGCCATGCGCCTGCAGCGCCTCGCCCTCGGCCTGAAAACGCCACAGCGAGATGATGATGTCGCCTTCCGGCGCGGCCTCGTCGTCCGCCACATGGGTGAATCGGTCGTCGGCCCAGGCCGCGCCCGCCTTGGTCAGCCTAATCAGCTTCGGCATAGACCGCCTCCTTGAACGGGGTCAGACCCGTGCGCCGATAGGTGTCGAGGAAGCGCTCGCCCGGCTGGCGCTCGCGCAGATAGACCCGCACCAGATCGTCGACCGCGTCGGTCACGCGTGCGGCCGGGATCGCCGCGCCCAGGATCTTGCCGACCTCGGCGTCCTCGGCCCCTGAGCCGCCTAGGGTGAGCTGGTAGAATTCCTCGCCCTTCTTATCGACGCCCAGGATGCCGATGTGACCGACATGGTGGTGGCCGCAGGCGTTGATGCAGCCCGAGATCTTGATCTTCAGCTCACCAATGGATTCCGCGAGGTCCGGGTCGGCGAATCGTTCGGCGATATGCTGGGCGACCGGGATCGCCCGCGCGTTGGCCAGCGAGCAATAGTCCAGCCCCGGGCAGGCGATGATGTCGCTGACCAGATTGGCGTTGGCGCTGGCCAGGCCGGCGGCCCGCAGAGCCGCGTGGACTTCCGGCAGATCGTCCAGCCGAACATGCGGCAGGACCAGATTCTGCTCGTGCGTCACCCGCGCCTCGCCGCAGCTGTGGCGTTCGGTCAGATCGGCGACGACCTCCATCTGCTCGGCGCTGATGTCTCCGGGGGTCTCACCGGGGGTCTTCAGGGCGATGTCGACGATCGCGTAGCCCGCCGCCTTGTGGGCGTGGACGTTGTTGCGGACAAACTGGGCCAGGGCCGGATCGGCCGCCTTGGCCGCCTCGAGCTTGGCCGAGACCGCCGGCAGGGACTCGAAACCAGTGGGTGCGAAATGACCGCGGATGCGGGCAAGCTCGGTGTCCGGCAGATCGGCGAGGGCGGAGTCGGTCTGGGCCCACTCGGTCTCGACCTGGCGAGCGAATTCCTCGACGCCCAACTGGGCGACCAGGATCTTGATCCGGGCCTTGTTGTTGTTGTCGCGGCGGCCGTGACGGTTGTAGACCCGCAGGATCGCCTGCAGATACGAGAGCAGCCGGCCGACCGGCAGATGCTCGCGGATCGTCTGACCGATGTAGGGCGTGCGGCCCAGCCCCCCGCCGACCATCACCTCGAACCCCAGCGTCCCGTCGCGCCCGCGGCGCAGCGCCAGGCCGATGTCGTGGGTGCGCGCGGCGGTGCGGTCCTTGGCCGAGGCGGTGACCGCGATCTTGAACTTGCGCGGCAAGTAGCTGAACTCGGGGTGCAGCGTCGACCACTGGCGGATCGCCTCGGCCCACACCCGCGGATCGTCGATCTCCCCGGCGCTCGCCCCGGCGTAAGGGTCGGCGGTGACGTTGCGGATGCAGTTGCCGGAGGTCTGGATCGAATGCAGGTCGACCTCGGCGAGCGAGGCCAGGATGTCGGGCGCGTCGCGCAGCTTGATCCAGTGGAACTGCAGGTTGGTGCGGGTGGTGAAGTGGCCGTAGCCCTTGTCGTAGGCGCGCGCGATTTCGGCCAGCTTGCGAAGCTGAGCGGGGTTGAGCGCGCCGTAGGGGATGGCGATCCGCAGCATGTAGGCGTGCAATTGCAGATACAGTCCGTTCATCAGCCGCAGCGGCTTGAACTGGTCCTCGGTGATCTCGCCGGCCATCCGGCGGGCCACCTGATGGCGGAACTCGCTGACCCGATCGGCGAGGATCGCCTTGTCGAGCGCGTCATAACGGTACATCGGCGCGCCTCACTTACGCTTGATCAGGTTGATCCGGCCGCCCGAGCGGGCCACGCCGGCGGCCCTGGCGATCAGGTCGATGTCGTGGCCACCAAGGGCCTGCTTGCCGTGTTCGGGCGTATTGGTCGGGCCCAGCGCCCGCAAGCGCTCGCGATAGGCCACCGGGGCGACGCCATCCTCCACCGGGACGACCTCGATCAGATAAGGCTCGACCACCACCGTCGGCTGGCTCTTGCCGGCGGCTTCGGCGTCGTTCGCCAAGCCGTCGTCCTCGAACAACTCGGCCTGGCTGAAGCGCTCGACCCAACGGCCGCGCGACCAGAACACCACCTCGCCGTCGGCCAGCCGGTTCGCCGTCAGGGCTTTCACGCGCCTACTCCCGCCGAGGCCTGGCCATCCCGTTCACCCGGATGGCGGTCGGGCTCGACGTCGGCGAGGCCGGCGACCTCGCCGACGATCAGCAACGTGGGCCCGTCCAGGTCCGCGACCGCAGCCCCCAGCCCCGCCAGGGTGGCGACCAGCCGCCGCTCACCGGGCAGGCTGGCGTTCTCGATCACCGCGACCGGGGTGGCGGGCGCGCGGCCGGCCGCGATCAGCCGCTCGGCGATGCGCGGCGCGGTCGAGGCGCCCATGTAGATCGCCACGGTGTGATTGGCCTTGGCCAGGGCCGCCCAGTCCAGGTCCGGCTCGCCGCCCGAGGCCGCGTGGCCGGTGACGAAGGTCACCGCCTGGGCCAGGCCCCGATGGGTCAGAGGCGCGCCCACGTCGGCCGCCGCCGCCAGCGCCGCGGTGACGCCTGGAACCACATGCGCCTCGACGCCCGCCGCGCGCAGGGCCATGAGCTCCTCGCCGCCGCGGCCGAACATGAACGGATCACCGCCCTTCAGCCGCACCACGGTCAGGCCTTCGCGCGCCAAGGCGACCAGCAACTGGTTGATGCCGTCCTGCGGCAGGGTGTGGCGCGATTTGCGCTTGCCCACGTCGATCAGCCGCGCGCCCGGCCGGGCGAGGTCGAGGATCGGTTGCGGGGTCAGCCGATCGTGCACCACCACGTCCGCGCCTTGCAGCAGCCGCAACGCCTTGAGCGTCAAAAGCTCCGGATCGCCAGGGCCCGCGCCGACCAGCCAGACCACGCCCGCGCGGCCGGTCTGGCCATTCAGGACCACCAGTCCGTGTCTCGGTTCGCGATGGCGATGGTCGCCGGCCATGTTTAGCTCCTCTGAACGCGCGTTCAAATGACGCGCGCGGGACGCGGCTCCGCCCGCCCCGCCGAATTTTCCTCCGCCGAAAGGGCCTAAACGACGCCGGTGGTTGCAAATTGATGGCTGGATTGCCACTTCGCAAACCAAGACTTCTCCCCCGCGGTTCAGTAAATCTAATGGAACAACGCCGCCGCCTGCCGCCGCTGAACGCCCTGCGCGCGTTCGAAGCGGCCGCGCGCCACCTCAACTTCAGCCGCGCGGCCGAGGAGCTATCGGTGACCCCGGGGGCGGTCAGCCAGCAGATCCAGAACCTGGAGGACTATGTTGGCGTGGCGCTGTTCAAGCGCACGCCCAAGGGCCTGTTGCTCACCGATCCCGCCCAGATCGCCCTGCCGGCGCTGCGCGAGGCGTTCGACCGGCTGGCCGACGCCGCCTCCATGCTGACCGCGGCGGTCGACGGACGGCGGCTGACCGTGTCGGTCGCGCCCTCGTTCGCCGCCAAGTGGCTGGTGCCGCGGCTGGGCCGGTTCGAGGCTTTGCATCCCCAGGTCGACGTCTGGGTCTCGGCCGGCCTGGAGCTGGTCGACTTCAACGGCGGCGAGATCGACCTGGCCGTCCGCTATGGAACCGGCCGCTATCCGGGGTTGGAGGTCGTGCGGCTGATGCAGGAGACGGTGGCGCCGGTGATCAGCCCGGAGCTGTTGGAGCGCCAGCCGCTGAACGACCCCGCTGACCTCGCGGGCCACCTGCTGCTGCACGACGGATCGCCCGACGCCGACGAGTCCTGCCCCGACTGGACCATGTGGCTGGCCGCGCGGGGAGTCAGGGGCGTGGATGGCCAGCGGGGACCGCGCTTCAACCAGTCGAACCTGGTGATCGAAGCGGCGGTCGGCGGCCGCGGCGTGGCCCTGGCCAAGCGGGCCCTGGCCCAGGCGGATATCGACGCGGGCCGGCTGGTCTCGCCGTTCCAGATCGCCACCGCCGTGGACTTCGCCTATTACGCGGTCTATCCCAAGGCCAAGGCGCGCCTGCCCCAGGTCAAGGCCTTCGTCGGCTGGCTGATCGCCGAGGCCGAGGCGCACGAGGCGTCGCTGCGCACGATCGACAACGGGGCGGGAATCTAGAGTTCATTTCGCGCTCGTCGGCGGCGACTTCAGCGAGCGCAACGCCTGTTCGTGCGCATAGGCGGCGATGTCGGCCAGGGCGAGGTCGAGCGCATCGCGCACGCGATCGAGCATCAAGCTTCGCTCTGTCAAATCCGCGCCGGCCGCCTGCTCGGCCGCCGCGCAGGCCTTCGCCAGATCGTGGGCGCCGAGCCCCAGGGCCGAGCCCTTCAGCGTATGGGCCGCATCGCGCCAGGCCGCGTCCTCGGCCTTGGGATCCAGCAGGCGAAGCCACATGCCCGCCTGTTCGCGAAAAATCTCCAGCACCTCGTCGACGACCCGCTGATCGCCGCCGGCATAGCGCTCAAGATGATCGAAATCGACCGCGCCGGTCAGGTCGCGCCTGGCCATCTTCACCCCCGATTCTCGCCGCCGCCGCGACAGCGCGCAGCATAGCCAGATCGGCGTGCGGGCGCACCGTCGCTCCAGCTTGCCATCGCGCCGAAACCGGCTATGTTCCGCGCCCTCGCCGCCGCCTGGCCCAACAGCCGCGCGGACCTGGCGCGGGTGCATAGCTCAGTTGGTAGAGCAGCTGACTCTTAATCAGCGGGTCGTAGGTTCGAATCCTACTGCACCCACCACAATTTCAAGGACTTAGAGGTTTCTGGAAATCGGCCCGAGACCGCCGCGTAACCAGTGGCGTAACAGAATGGCCCCGCGCCGGGGGTGCCGTCTCGCTGCACGCCCGCGGCGACCCTGGCCGCTATCCATGTGGCCCAAACCGCGAACGGCCGTCCTTGGGCTTCCCTGAGGCTGGTTCGGCCATGGCGGACTTGAGCACTGCGGCCGCCGAGGGCTTATCCGGGCCTTTCAGCGCCGCCTCGAAGGTTTCCTCGGGCACGTCGGCATCGCCTGGAGCGCGAGGCTTGCTGGCGGGACATACCGGTCTCCTCCAGCGCGGCGGCGTAGGGGGAGGTCTGGCGCTCCACAGGCGCGGGAGTGCCAGCCTTCGCATGGCCGCCGGCCGCACCGGCCTCTGCCGGCGTCGCCCGCGCCAGTTCCCTCAACAGCTCGCCGACCCGGCGCTCGGCGCGCAGCCGGACGTTCGCCGCCTCACGCTCGGCTTCGAGGTTGCGGGCCTGTCGCGGTAGACCGAGATGCGCGCCGGGGTCGCCTTGGGGGCGATTATCCCGGCGCGGCTCGGCTCAACCCAAAAGGATATGGGTCGCCGTTGCCGGTGTTGTTGCGGTCACCGCCGGCTGGACCGCTTGCCCCGATGGACAGACCGGGCAAGATCAGAGCGCCGCGACGTCCGAGTCCATGCGCCTGACGCTTTCGATCACCGTTGGCGCCGGCGGCTTCTGCCCCGGGCGTAGGGCTGTCGGCTCGACCGGAAGCCCCAGCAACACCTGCAGGCCGCCGACCACCGCCCCGATCGTCTGATAGGCGGCGTCGTAGCCGGGCTCGTCGCGGCGGACGATGTAGAACTCGCCGTTGCCGTCGCCCGGCGTCTTGGACCAGCTCCAGCCGATCGCACCGACCTTGTGCTGGCTATGCCGGATCCGGCGAGGCTCGACCCGCCGCGGCGCGGGATCCGCCGCCAGCTCGACCGCGGCAGTGGCCGGCTTCACCCTCAGCCGGGCCCCGTCATAGGCGCCGAGGTCGACCAACTCCTCGATCCGGCCGACCACCGCCGGCTCGGCTTCCCGGTCGAAGCTGAGCACGATGGGCTCCGCCGCGCCGGCCAAGCGCATCAGCAGCACCAGCGGCGGCGGGCCCGGCGGCCTCATTTCAAGAAACCTTGGGCCCTCGGCGAGCTCATGAGCAGCCGCGAGTACGACTGTTCGAAGGTGCATCCCCGCGCCTTGGCGTCCTCGGCCGCCAGCTTTTGAAGCGCCCGCTCGGTCGCGGCCCTGTTGACCTGCCAGGCGGGCCTCTCGCCAGCGACCACGCCAGCGTCCGCAGCCTCGTCGCGGATGTTCGCGCCGCCCGCCGGGTTGCCGCTGGAACCGGCGGCCCACTTGGCCAGGCGTTCCATCCCGGGATCTTCCAGCACGATCGCGGCGTAGGCCTTTTCGAAGCTGACGCCGGTCACGGCCGCCCGCTTCTGAGCCGCGGCGTTCAGGAACGCGGTCGCCGCCGCCCGGCTATTCGCCGCCTGCTCATCGGCCGTGATCGGCTGGCGGTCGTCCCGCTTGATGATCGCCACGGTGGCGCCGGCCTGGGCGGGCCGGTCGACGCCTGAAAGTTCCGTGATTCTGAACCGGGACATCACACCGGGCATGGTCATGGCGTTGCTCCTTGTTGAGGCCCGTCAGAGACCGCCGACGGCGGCGTCGGCGCCCATTCCGTGCTGGCGCAAGATCCTCGCCTTCTCGGCCTTGTGGCCGGCGTACAACGCGGGCAATTCGGCCATGATCCGGCTGTACGCGGCGTCGTGGGTCTCGCCGGGCTGGCGATTGGTGGCGACGTGCGCATCGATCCGGTCATCGAGTTCCTTGGCCGCGGCCATGGCGGCTTCGGCGCGGTTGCCGGGCTCGACCTTGGGCGGCGGGTCGCGGCCGAGGATCGTGGCGATTTGGTTGTCGTCGAGGGAACGGCCCATCAGGCGTGCTCCATGAGGCCGGGGACCGCCGGCGCGGGGTCAAGTAGGGCGTCGACCGCTGCCACGGTCCGGGCGCGATCGGAGGGGTCTGTGCGGGCGGACGCGGTGGCGCCGATCGAGGCGCGCGCGTGATGCAGGAACGAGGCGCGGTGACCCGTCAGGACGTGCGGCAAGCCGAGGTGGACACCGGCGCCGTGGAAGCTGATCGCGCTCCAGACGAAGCTCGGCGAGAACTGCCGGTTGAGAACGGCCTTGCCTTCGTGACGGGTGGCCGCGACCAGATCGACCATCGCCGCCCGCCGTGCCGCCAGGGCCTCGCTCAGGGCCGCGCTTGCATGGTCGCAGTCCATCGCCGCTGTGATCAGCCGCGCCTCTGCCGAGCCCTCCAGCGGCGCTGGCGTGGGCTTTTGGCGTCTACCGAGACCGAACATCGTATCTTCCCTCCTGCACCGGATCGACCGGAGCGCGATAGCGCTCGCCGCGCTCGGCGGCCCGCATCCTGGCCAGTTCGCGCGCGCCGACCTCGGTCAGCATCCAGCTCCAGCCGTCGGGTCGGCGCGGACCAGTCTCTAGGACGTGTTCTTGGACCATCAGGCAGATGCACTGACCGAGGCGGCGAAGATCTCGCTGCAGTTCCGCGCCGAGCTCGGCGGTGGTCATCGGACGCCTGGCCTCGGTGAGTGCTTCCAGCACGCGGCGGCGATCGGGTTTGGTCCAGGCCATTAGGCTGCGCTCCTCTCTCGGTTGACGTTGGCGCCCCGGGTCTTCCAGCATTTCCCGGCGCCGACGGCGACCGGCCTGACCGCGCGCACCAGGCCGTCGACTTCCATCCGCCGGAGAAGTTCGCCGCAGGCTCCGCGATCGACGCCGAGGGCGGCGGCCAGGCGCTCGGTGCTCTGCGGTTGGGCGCCGGCCAATAGCTCCAGGATCCGGGTCTGATAGCCGCTCACGTCGAGACCCCCTCGCGCCGGGCCTGGGGCGGGCGCTGGGCGGCTTCGAGCTCGTCCAGCGCGTTCACGCCCTCGGGCGTCAAACACCAGCCGGCGCGCGTTCCTGGCCCTCCGGCGGGCCCGACCAGTCCGAGCGCCTTGAGGCCGTCAAGACGCTGCCAGAGGCTGGTGATCGCGCCGCCGATGCCGGGCGCCTTCAGGAGCGCGGCGGCGCTCATCGGCCCGCGCTCGCCGAGCGCGAGGAGGATCGCCAACTTCGGTGGTGTTAAGGCGCCTGCGGCGCCCTTGCTGTGGGTTTTGGCCATCAGAGCAGCTCCCGCGCGCTGTTGCGCAGCCGCCAATGGGCGCCGGTTTGCTTGATCAACCCCCGTTGCTCGAGGGCCCGGAGAATGCCCGGAAGCCGGCGCAAATCGATCTGGCAATCCTCGGCGAGAGCGATCGCCGACAATCGGCCGCCAACGCCGGCGGCCTTCAGCGCCTGCAAAACGCGACGATCGCTGTCGGACAGCATCATCAGAAGGCCCCCGGCGATCGGAATTCGCGATAGCGGCCCTCGTAGTCGCCGCCGAACTGGAAGTCGCTGCGGCCGGTGTAGACCCTGACGCCGACGCTGGGTGGCTCGTCATGGTCGACGACTGGTTTCAGAACGCTCCTCATGCAGCCGCAGACGGCGTTGGCGGCGTCATCCGTGCCGCCAACCGGGTGGTCCACGGCGTCCTTGCCGGATCTGGCCGTGCGGCGCTGGAGCAACTTCAGCTCGCGGATCAGGATCGGATGGGCTGGGAGGCTGACGGATCCACGCATGAAGGGGGCGACGGCCTCCAAGTACAGCCCGGACCGCGCCATGTCGGCCCGTTTATGCTCCAGGTCCGCGGCCCTGACAGATTGGGCCACCCATTCCGCGGCGTAGGCGTCCGAAACCAGGCTGCCGCAGTGGTACTGCTTGGCCAGCTCGGCATACTCCCGCAACACGCTCTCGGGATCGAACGGGGCGCGCCGGGCCCGCACCACGTCGGCCACGAAGCCCTCGCCTGGGCCGCCATGCCCGATGCACAGCGCGAAGCTGTCGTGGCGGCCGCCGGACGGATCGATGAACGCGTGGTAGCGGATACCCTCCCGGGGCGGCAGTTCCATCGGGCGGCTCCGATCGATCGCGCCCTCGATGGTCGCATCGTCCAGCAACGCGGCCAGGTCCGACCGAAATTGGGCATCCCATTCGGCCATGGCGGCCTCGGGATCCGCCGCTCGCGCCCGGGCGACCACCTTGCGGTCGATCGTCGGGTTGAAGATCTCGGTCGCGCCCTGGATCACCAGCACGTCAGGGTCGCTCACGCCGAAGAAGTCGCGGTGACGATTATGCAGCAGCCCCGCGCGCCGGTACGGGCTGGAGATCGCGATCAGCAGCCCGGTCGTGCTGGCCAGCGCCGGCAGGACAGCGCGATAGGTCTCCAGGTCCGGCTCGCTCGAAGTTTCATCGCGCCAGAAGCCGCTCTCGTCGAATATGCAGGCCAGCAGGGTGCGTCCGCGCACGGTCCGGAAACTGTTCGGGTGCACGGCGATGGCGATGTTGGCCGCCAGCCTGATCTCGCTCGCCGTCTCGCTCTCGACCAATTGGCGCAGCAGCGGCGAGGCCTGGACGAAGCCGCGGATGTACCGAAATACGCTCTGCGCCTGGCTGACCGACGCGGCCAGGACCAGCACATAGCCGGTCTCGCCCTTCGCCAGCTTGCCCGCATGGTCGGTGAAACAGGCGAGGTAAGTCGCGAGCGCCGCCGCCACCCGGCTTTTGCCGCCGCGCCGCCCGACGATCGCCCACAGTTCCTGCACCCGCCGCGTCGGCGGTTTGCGGCTTCCCGCAACGCTCGCGAACGCCCGCCGCTCCGTCCGGCTCAACTCGTTCCCAAACGCGGCCTTCACCACCGCGATCCAGGTTTCCCACGGCGTCGGATCGCCGAGCGCCGCCCCGATCAGGTCCGGGTCGCGCATCGCGACATCGATGGGCACGCTCAGCAGCATCCGAGGCCCCATCTGATCCGGGAAAGTGCAGGTCCAGAAATTTGGGAGGGCCGAAGCGCGCTTCTGGCGGAAAGGCTTCGACCTCTAACCCCAGCCTCGATGGCGGCCTCGGCGATGGCTCGGCGCATGGTGATGACCGGCCTCATGCGGCTGTCTCGGCGGCTCTGGCGGCCTCGCCGTACTTCGCGGCCAGGTGGCGTTGCAACGCGTCGACCGGATCGCCAGCGGCGGCCTTGCGCTTGGCCACCGCCAGCCTGTCGATCTCACTGATTGTGCGCGCCAGGCTGTTGGAGATCCTGACGTGATCCGCGTCGCTGGTCGTCGCGTCGCCTTTGGCCAGGCCAGTGCGCACCTGCTCCAGCCGCAAGCTCAGCGAAGCGGCGGAACGGACGATCATCAGCTCGGCGGGCGTCAACACGGCCAGGCCGCCGAGCGGCTGGGCGAGGTTGATCTCAGCCTGCTTCAACGCCTTGGCCGCCCGGAAGCGGCCGTCGAAGGGCCGTGGCGGATGCTTTCGAAGGTTGCTGCCCGTGCGCTTGCGGGGCTTCGTTGGGGCGTCGGTGGCCAAGTCTCGTCACTCCTGGCGTTACGCAGCTCGCCGAGGGTGTGCATGTTCGCCTTTCACTGCAACCGATTTATCGCCCGTAGCACCAGACTGCCGATTTGGTGCTTCACCCGGTGCAGGCACGATGAAAAGGCCGATGCGGCAGAGCGTGCACGAGGTCGCCCCCTCGACCTGACTGGCGGGCACGCAGACGGTCAGAGATTGCCCGGGTCATGGGCCTCCGGCTCCCGCGGGCAGCGCGTCGATCTCGGCGAGGATGCGAGTGCGTTGCGCTGGGTCGAAGGCGGGCCAGCCGTAGTCCGCCGCCAGGAATTTCTTGACCTGGGCGCGGAGCGGCCAACGATCCGGCGCGGAGACCAGTTCGAGGATTTTCGAGGCGGTGAACTCTGCCAAGACAGCCGACGGGGCGGAGCAGCCGTCATGCCCAGGACGGGGACCCCATTCGAACGTCTGCCAGTATTCGTTGAGGATGAAACTTCTGACCCGGCGGCGCCAGTTGTCGAGCGGGTCACGATCGACCGGAAGCGCCATGGCGTCCAGATTGGAGTGGGTGGACTCATCGGACCAGCAGCCGGCGCGGAGCCAGGTCGTCGGATGCTTGATGAATTTCGGGTCCACCGCCGCCACGCTCTCGGCGTAGCGCTCCGCGCCGGCGATCAGTTCGTCGAACGTCGCCTCGCGCTTGCGCACGATGGCGTCGAACGCCTTTCCGGCCGCCCTCTTCGCGACGTGCTTCGGATACGCCGCCCACCAGCGTTCGAATGCCCTGTTCGACGGATCGATTTTCAATGGGATTCCTTCTTGGGAGTCTTCAAAGGGATTCACCCCGACGCGCGTCTGGGTTTTCTCGGCTCGATTGTCTGGGTTTTCACAGACGGGCGTCTGGGTTTTCGCCGTCTCGAAAAGCCCGACTGCCGTCTGGGTTTTAGGCTCGGAAAAGCCTGACTGCTGTCTGGCTTTTTCGGGCTCGCTCGGCGGTCGGATGATCGGACGATAGCGGGTCGACACCCGGCGCCCACGGCCGACGGTGACCTGTAGGTGACCACCGCAACTCAGCTGCCCCACCGCCTTGCGAATGCCGTCGACGCTGACGCCGAGATCGCCCGCCAGGGTTTCCTGGGAAGGCCAGCAGTCGCCCGTTGTGGCGTTGAGGTAGGCGACCATGAGCCGCAGCGCGATCCTGAGCGCCAGGGCCGACAGGGCGCCGTCGGCCGTCAGCTGCTCAATCCACTGGAATTTCGCGGCCGGGGTGAATGCGGCTTCCGACATGGCGGCTCCGAGGGCGTCTCTCGACGGCGGTTGCAGGAGCCGTCTGGACGGGAGCTGGCGTGCGGGCCTATGGTCCGCGGGCATCTGCCCGCCCCGTCAGGCGGCTATTCCAGCGGCCGCCCTTTTCGCCAGGGGCGGCCGCAGTTCTGTCGGGCGTGGACTACGCCGCCTCGGTCGCCCTACTCTCCTCCCACTTGGTCACGTCGACGATGCGCCAGTATCGGCGCCCACGCTCGACAGCAGCCGGCCGGGGAAAGCGCATCTCGGGATCGGCTAGCCAGCGATCCAACGTTCTGAGCGAGACGCCCAGATACAGGGCGACATTGCGCGCCGGGACGCGATGTCTTGCCTCCTCGGGGCGAGGAGCGGGCGCCGGGCGTCCGTGGACGAGTAGTTCAAGGTCAGCCATGGCGGCCTCCTGTCTGTGACGGTGAGCGACAGGGGAACTCGAATTGACGCCGATGGCACGCGAGTCTGAGTGCAAACTTGTCGATTGCAGTGCGCGCTACCGCTTCATGCCCGCCGACGCAGCGGCGAGCTGGGTGAACATATCGTCAAGGGAATCGCTCGAATTCGGCCTTCTGCTCTCGCAGTGCAGTGCGCACGGTCAACTCGCTGACCTTGAACGCCTTGGCGGCCTTCTCGACGGCAACGTAGTTTTTCCCCTCGATGATCCGATACAGGCGCGCAGCGATTGCGATTTCGCGGTACCGCGCTTCACGCTGGCGTTCTCGACCTTTGCGCCGGTGCTTCGATGCGAGCAGGAGCGCCCCAAGGTACCACCGCTCGCCTTCGCTCAGCTCGGCGCCCGAGAACACCCGCTCCGCCAGATCCTCCCTTTGGTCGATCGGCACGGCCGCCGGGTCCTCGCGGCTTTGCGCGATCTCCAGGATCTCGTTCACGAGCGAGCTCACCCGCGCCGCGCCTCCAGCTTGACCACCTTGTCGTCGTCCTCGGGTGGCTCCAGCGTGCCCCCAGCGACAACGCGATCAACGCCGGCGCCCCAGCGCTCCAGGGCGTCCCTAACCTCCGGGCCGAAGCCGTGGCGCTGGTAGACGCCCACGACGCCAGCGAATGAGCCGCTGACGTGGTTCACGGCTCGCTCGATGACCGGCAGTGCGACGCCCAACCGAGCCATGCCCGTCACGGCCGTCCGTCGCAGATCATGCAGCCGCCACGCCGGAATCGCCTTCACCGTTGCGGGGTCCTGGCCAGCCTCCTCGGCCTCCCGGCGGGCGATGGCGACCATCTCCTTGTCGAGCACCTCCTTCGCCTTGGAAAAGCCGCTGATCGGCCGCAGCGGGGCATCAGGCTTGGCCGCGGCGCGCCCCCGGCCGGTGGAGAACAGGTAATCGGGCTCGCCCGCCAACTGGTGCTCTTTCAGCCCCTCCAGGACCTTGATGGCCTGGGGCGAGAGCGGCAGTTCCAACCCGATCCCGTTCTTAGACCTTTCGGGTGGAAGGCTGAATATCCGGCGTTTTAGGTCGACCTCGGCCCACGTCGCTTCGGCCCATTCGTCCCGGCGGCAGGCGGTCAAGGCGAGCAGGCGGACCAGATGGCCGAACGGCCAGCCGAGTCGCTCTGCCCCGAGCCACACAAGGCGGAGCTCCTGGTCGGCCAGGACGCGGTCGCGCTCGACCGGCGTCGCCCTTTTTCGAACACCCGTGCACGGCGAGACGGCGAGCACGTCTTGCTCAACAGACCAGTTGAACAGCTTGCGGACGGCGCTGAGGGTCGCATTCGAGGCGTAGGAAACGCCCGCGTCCGCGATGGCGTCGAGCAACTCGTTGACGTCACGGCGCGAGATTTCCTGGATCTTGCGCCCCTTCCATCGGACCGCAGGCCACGTGTCCTCCGGCCGACGGTCCTTCGCCGGATCGGCTGTCCGGATAGCGAGTGCGCCGTCATCACCGACGCGGAAGCCCAAGATCTGCGCAGTCTCGCGGAAGCTCGACGGCCGGGTGTTCGGCCGGGCGTGGCGCTCCAGGAACCGACGCGCCACCACCTCGAAATCGTCACGGTCGCCGATTTCCGCCAGGGCGTGCTTGGCCGCCTGTTGCTGGGCGCCAGGATCAACGCCCGCCTTGATCAGTTCGCGGATTGTCGACGCCAGCCGCCGCGCGCGCTCCAGCGTGAGGGCGTCGCCGATCTTCGGCTCTGGGGGCGTCTCTCTCTCGGCAGGACGGGGAGCGACGTCATCGTCTAGCCAGAGGCCGAGACGAAGGTTTGCGGGCTTGCCGCTGCCCGGCCGCCGATAACGCACGTAGAGGGTCTTTTTCCCGGTCGGCTGCACCTCGACGTCGAGGCCGCGGCCGTCGTGCAGTACGTATTTTTTGGCGCTGCCCTTCGCGTTTCTGATGGCGAGTACGGTGAGCCCACGGGCGGCCATCTGGATCTCCTTTCGCCCGGCTTGGTGGTTCAGCCGCGTAACGGACGGCGTAACAGAATCGGCCGTCTAGCCGCGTCCGGGCGTGTCATGGACGTTATGCGTCATTTCGTGCAAGGTCCACTATCCAAAGGGCTTTTCCAGGAATTTTTGTCTGGGCTCGTCTGGCCGCGTCGGGCACTGGCGACAAACTCTTAATCAGCGGGTCGTAGGTTCGAATCCTACTGCACCCACCAGACCGTCTAGGTCACATAAGAATGTGGCCCTACCGGCTTGTTTTACAACGATATTTCCGACACATAACCTGACGCGAAACGTTGTGGTGTGTCTATATGTCGCCTATTGGTCCGGAACAGGGCGACAAAATGTGCGGGCGACAGGTTCTCGGACACTTTCAGACCCATGAGTCTTTGTCTCCGGTCGGCCGCGATATCCGCGAGTCGATCACGGTTGGTTCCGGTCCTGGCGGCATCGTCGATCATCGGCTATGCGTCGGACCCGATCTTGGACGAAGGATCGCCGCCCGCGGCGGATGGAATCGGACGCAAACGCCCATGAGCCTGATCGTTCGCGCCAGCGTGAATTATGTGGCGCCGATGGCGAGGCGGCCGCGCTATCACGCCAACGACATCTCCCGCGACGTGATCGAGCTCGATCCGCGCGAGGTCGAACTCGGCGATGCGCGCGCCAGCGACGCCAGCCTCGAGCGGGAGGGCTTCACCCTGGTGCGGCACGCCAGCCGCCTGGCCGACTTTCGCGACCGTGACGCCACCCGAACGATCTATGCGCCTGAAGTCGAGGCCCTGGTGCGCGAACTTAGCGGCGCGGACGAGGTTCGGGTCACCAGCCCCGGCGTGCTGCGGTTTGGCGAGCGGTCGGACGACTGCGGCCGGCTGAACAACTCGCGCCCGGCCCGCTTCGTTCACGTGGACATCGACGACGAAACCGCCGCGCTGTTCGCCGCCCGCGCCGCGCCCGCCGATAAAGGCGCCGTGCGCCGGTTCGCGCATTTCAACGTCTGGCGCGTCCTGTCCGCGCCGCCGCAGGATGTGCCGCTGGCGGTCTGCGAGGCCGGCAGCTTCGATGACGCGGACCTGATGGAGGCCGACGCCATATTCGACGAGCCCGACAAGCCGGAATGGTCGTTCACCGGCCTGGTCGTGCGCGCCAATCCCCGGCATCGCTGGCGCTGGTTCCCCGACATGCGCGGCGACGAGGCCCTGATCTTCAAGACCAACGACAGCGATCCCGCCGCGGTCAGCCGCGTGCCCCACGTGGCGTTCGACAACCCGCTCTGTCCGGCCGGAACGCATCCCCGCGCCAGCATCGAAATGCGCGCCATCGCCTATTGGTTCGCATGATGGTCGAGGCCGTGCTGAACTATCTGCGGCCGGGCGGTCCGATCAATCGGCGCTTCGTGGCCCCGGGGGCGGAGCTCAACACCGGCGCGTTCGACGAGCATCGGGTCTCGATCGCCGACGCCCGCGCAGCGACGCCCGCGCCGAGCCTCGACCTTCACGGCTTCGCGCTGCTGCCCCACGCGAGCCCGGTGGCCGACTACGACGACGCGGCCGAGATCGACGCCCACTATCCGAAGGCCGCGTGCGACTTGATCCGACGGGTCACCGGCGCGGACCTGGTGGCGCCGATGGGCTGGATGCTGCGCTCCAGCGCGCCGAACGCCGAGGGCGTGCAACCGCCCGCCAGCGACGTGCATGTCGACGTGACCCCCGAGCGCGCCCCGCGGGCGGCGGCGCACTATCTCGAACAATGCGGCCAGGTCGGCTTCGCCTATGGGCGGTTCATCATCACCAGCCTCTGGCGCGCAATCAGCCCGCCGCCGCAGGACTGGCCGCTGGCGTTGTGCGACGGACGCAGCGTCCGCGACGACGAGGGCCACGCCAACGTGATGATCCGCGTGCCGTCCCTGCCGGTGGGCGAGGCGCTCTTCGCCCCGATCGAGGGGGAGGAGACCTTGCCCAGCGCCTCGCTGTTCCCGCGCGAGTCAGCCCACCGCTGGTTCTATTATCCGAACCTGACCCGGGACGAGGCCTTGCTGCTGAAGTTCTACGATTCGCGGCGCGCCGGCGCCTGGCGGGTTCCGCACACCGCCTTCCTCGATCCGTCGGCCACGGCCTCCCAGCCGCGCCGCAGCATCGAATTCCGCTCAATCGCCTACTTCGCCGCCTGAGCCTCCCCACCGGGCGTCGACAACGACGGCATCGGACGAATTAGTGACCTCAAAAACACACCACCCACGAACCTGAACGGCGCGGCCAGTCTCGCGGGCAGTTTGGCTTGATTTTGGACACATTGTATGTGGCACTGACGAACTTGCGGGGGCGGGGTGATCCAGACATCAGGCGCCAACGCGTTCGGACGACGAATTTTTGCCCGCTAAATGTCGGGCGACGGGAGGAGAAATTCGATGCGGATGGTTCTGCGCTCAGCGCTCGTGCTCGGCTGCTCGTATATCGCGATGAGTTCCGCGGCTTTCGCGGCTTCAACGGATCAAGGCGCGTCGTCGCCGACGATCTCGGAAGTCGTGGTCACCGCCCAGTTCCACGAACAGAAACTGCAAAACACGCCCCTGTCCATCACGGCCCTGAACGCGGGGGCGCTTGAGCAGCGCGGCATGACGGACGTGGCCGCCCTCGCCAACACCGCGCCCAACGTCACCCTGACGCCGATGGGCGGTTCGTTCGGCATCTCCATGGGCGCCGCGATCCGCGGCATCGGTCAGTTCGACTTCGACCCCGCCCTCGAACCGGGGATCGGCCTCTATGTGGACGACGTCTACTATCCGACCTTGACCGGCGCGGACCTCGATCTGCTCGACCTCGATCGGGTGGAAGTTCTGCGCGGCCCGCAAGGCACGCTCACCGGCCGAAACTCGATCGGCGGCGCGATCAAGCTGGTGTCGAAACAGCCCACCGACACCAACAGCGGCTATCTCTCGGTCGCCTACGGCAGCCGCAATCACATCGAACTCCGCGGCGCCGCCAACTTCGTGTTGAACGACCAGTTGACGATGCGCATCTCGGGCGCCGAGAACCGGCAAGACGGCTACGTGAAGCGCATCGATTACGGCTGCGCCTTCCCCGCCAGCGGCGTTCCGGCGGTTCAACCCCCCGGCAAGTGCACCGTCGGTCTGGACGGCGGGACGAACTACCAGGGAGTGCGCGCGTCGCTCCGCTGGCGGCCGAACAGCAAGGTCGATCTGATCGTCACCGGCGATTATAGCCACAGCGACGCGACGCCTCCGGGCGAGGTGCTGACCTACGCCAACCTGAACCTGCCCTCCATTAATCCAGCCCCAGGCGTTCCCTTCGACAGCCGATTCATCTGCGGAAAATACTGCAACTACGCGGCCGACGCCCAACCAGCCGGTCCCTGGCTCGGGCCTATCGCGACAGGCTACCCCTTGAACGCCACCAAGGGCAGCGATCACGACGTATTCGACGGCAAGGGAATTTCGGCCAATCTCACGGTCGATCTGACCAAGAACCTGACCCTGCAATCGATCACCGCCCATCGGGAATACACCACCACGTTCAACTCCGACGACGATCTGTCCCCGGCCAACATCGGCTACGGCCTGAACGAATTGACGCACGTCTTCAGCAGCGAGGAACTCCGCCTCAACGGCACGCTGACCGATCAGTTCAAATTCACGGTCGGCGCGTTCTTCTCCGACCAGAAATCGACCTATTGGACCTACCAGGACATCCGCTACGCGGTGATCCCGCTGCAGTTCATCGGCAACGACCCGATTCCCGCCAACAGCCAGGCGGGATTCGCCACGGTGTTCTGGAGCCCGACGAGCGCGCTGAACGTGACGGCCGGCATCCGCTACACCAAGGAAGCCAAGGACTACACCTACTCGCGGCTCGATCTGGATGGCACCCCCAACCCGTTCCTGGGCTCCCTGAACGGGTATACGGGCCACTACAGCGGCGACCACGTCGACTATCGGGTCAGCATCGACTACCGCTGGAATGCGAACCTGATGACCTATTTCACGACGTCCACCGGGTTCAAGGGTGGCGGCGTCAATCCGAGGCCCTTCAACACCGCCCAGGTCCAGCCGTTCGGAATCGAAGACCTGACGGCGTACGAGGTGGGGGCCAAGACCGACACCTTCGACGGACGCCTTCGCTTCAACGTCTCGGCTTTCTACAATCAGTACTCGAAAATCCAGATCGCCCTGCTGTCCTGCCCGCAGTTCGGCGGACCGGGGCCGTGCGCCTTGCCGCAAAATGTCGGCGACGCGGACATCAAGGGGGTCGAATTCGAGGCCAACGCGATACTGGTCAAGGGCTGGACGGTGGACGCCACGGCCAGCTACATCGACTTCAAATTCACCAAGCTCATCGGGGTCACCGGCTTAACGTCGAGCGACCAGCAGGCGATGACGCCGAAGTTCAAGTTCAACTTCGGCACCCAGTATGTCATCGATCTGGCCGGCGCCGGTTCGCTGACGCCTCGCGTCGACGTGTCCTACCAGGACTCGGAATACGCCTACGCCCTGAACAGCCCGCTGAACTATATTCCATCCTACACGGTGGCCAACGCCCGCATCACCTGGGCCAACGCCAATCACGACGTGGAGGCCGCGCTCGAAGTCACCAACCTGACGGATGAGTACTACTACACCGGCAAGTTCGACCTGACCGGCGCCGGCGCCGGTGTGGTCAAGGCCTCGCCCGGTCGGCCGCGCGAGTTCCTGGTCTCGATCAAGAAGAGTTTCTGACGCATCGTCGTCGGCAATGACCATCAGGGGGCGGCTTCGGCCGCCCCTTTTTTGTCGCCAGACCAGCGACGGGATCAGCGGAAAGTCCGGCGCGCGCCACAAATCCCGATTGACGAAACCGTGGCCATTGTATGTAAGACAAACGAATAAATCCGACCCGGAACGCGGCGCGGGCGGACTGGAGGAAACCCCCATGGCCCGTTTGGCCGGCGCGATCACCCTGTATCACTGGGAGCCCAACGCCAATTCCGGCAAACCGATGCTGGCGTTGGCGGAAAAGGGCGTGGCGTACGAAAGCCATTATCTCGATCTGCTGAATTTCGATCAGCACAAGCCCGAGTATCTGGCGATCAATCCCGCCGGGACCATTCCGGCGATGCGGGTCGGGGACCGGGTTTTCACCGAATCCACCGCGATCATGGAATATGTCGACAACGCGTTCGACGGCCCGCGGCTGAGCCCGGCCGACCCCTACGAGCGCTGGCGGATGCGCTGGTGGATGAAATACTTCGACCAGTATCTGGCCCCGGCGTTCAGCATGATCGGCTGGAAGGTGTTCGTCGGCCCGTCGGTGCGCGATCGCGATCCGGACGAGCTGAAGGCGGCGATCGAGCGCATCCCGATGCCGGAGCGCCGCGTCGCCTGGTCCAAGGCGATCTATGGAACCTTCGGCGAGGAAGAGCTGGCGGAATCGCAGCGCCGCGTCACCATCGGCACGGCGGCGCTCGAGGACATCCTGTCGAAACGCCGCTGGATCGCCGGCGACACTTACAGCCTGGCCGACATCAACTGCTTCAACCTCGCCTACGCCATTCCCCTGTCGCAGCCGGCGCTGGCCTCGGACGAAAAGACGCCGCACCTGATGGAATGGCTGCGCAAGATCTATGAGCGGCCCGCGACCCGCGAAACCTGGGCCAAGGGCCGCACGACGATGGCCGCGCGGGTCAAGTTTCTCGAGCGTGGAGCGAAGGCATGACCCTGACGTTGCGCCATTGGGAGCCGAACGGGTTTTCGCTCAAACCGCTGATCGTGCTCCACGAAAAGGATATCGCCTTCGAAAGCCGCTACGAGGACTGGACCGCGTTCGAACGCGCCGCCGAGTTCTCAGGCGAGATGGAGGTCGCCTACACGCTCGAGCGGGAAGGCCCCGTGCTGATCCACGACGGGCGGCCGATCACCGACGCCCTGTTCATGATGCAGTTCCTGGACGAGACCTATCCGACCCCGCCGCTGATGCCGGCCGGCGCCGAGGCGCTGTGGGAGCTTTTGACCTGGGGGCGGCTGGCCGGAGAGGCGCTGGCGCCGTCGGTCGCGACCCTGGGCTGCAAGGCCTATCTGGTTCCGCTGCTCGCCAGGCCCGACCGGCGCGACACCGCCCGCCGCGCCATCGAAGCGATCACCAACGTCGAGCGCAAGGCCGGCTGGCTGGCCGCGCTCGACGACGGCTACAGCGAGGCGGAATGCGCCGATTCCCGGCGCAAGATCGGCCTGGTGGCGCAAAGGATCGAGGACCGGCTGGCGAACCAGCCCTATCTGCTGGGCGAGAGCTTCTCGTTGGCGGATATCGAGCTGTTCGGCCTGGCCCGCTCCCTCCCCGTGCTCGGCGTGTTCGAGCCGGGGGCGTTTCTGAAACTCCACGCCTGGCTGGCGCGGATCGAGGCGCGCCCCTCGGTGGCTAAGGCGCTGGCGCACAGCCGAACCGGCAGCCCGGAAACCACGTTCACGCCTGGCCCCGAGCATAGCCGCTGGGGGTGATCCGTGCGATCAATCGAGCCCTTGACCGCGAGGGAGAAGACCCGATGAGAGCGTTCGCCGCGCTGGCCGCCATGGTCGCCCTGGTCGGTCTGGCCGGATGCCTTCCAGGCCCCCACGGCGTCGACGCCACGCGGATCGTCGCCCCGAAGCCCGGGGAATGGCCGAGCGTCGGGCGTACCTACGACGAGCAGCGCTTCAGCCCGCTCGACAAGATCAACAAGTCCAACGTCGGCCAGCTCGGCCTGGCCTGGTACGCCGACCTCGACACCGCGCGGGGCCAGGAAGCCACGCCGCTGATGATCGACGGCAAGCTCTATGTCTCGACGGCCTGGAGCATGGTCAAGGCCTTCGACGGCAAGACCGGCCGGCCGCTCTGGTCGTTCGATCCGAAAGTGGCGCGGGACACCGTGGCCAAGGCCTGCTGCGACGCGGTCAACCGCGGCGTCGCGGCGTGGGGCGACAAGCTGTTCGTGGGCACGCTGGACGGCCGGCTCATCGCGCTCGACCGGGCCACCGGCCGACCGGTCTGGAGCGTGGTCACCGTCGACCAGACCAAGCCCTACACCATCACCGGGGCACCGCGGGCGGTGGCCGGCAAGATCATCATCGGCAACGGCGGCGCCGAATTCGGCGTGCGCGGCTACATCTCGGCCTACGACGCCGACACCGGCAAACTAGCGTGGCGGTTTTACACCGTCCCGGGCGACCCATCGAAGCCGTTCGAGGGCGAGCATCTGAAAGCGGCCGCGCGGACCTGGCGCGGCGAATGGTGGACCCTGGGCGGCGGCGGCACCGTCTGGGACGCCATCGCCTACGACCCGAAGCTTGATCTGCTCTATTTCGGCGTCGGCAACGGCACGCCGTGGAACCAGGCCATTCGCTCCCCCGCCGGCGGCGACAGCCTATATCTGTCGTCCATCGTCGCGATCCGGCCCTCGAGCGGGAAATATGTCTGGCACTACCAGACGACGCCGAACAATTCCTGGGACTTTGACTCCACCCAGCACATCATCCTGGCCGACCTGACCATCAATGGTCAGCCGCGCAAGGTGCTGATGCAGGCGCCCAAGAACGGCTTTTTCTATGTGCTCGACCGCGCCACGGGCAAGCTGATCTCGGCCGACCCCTTCGTGCCGGTGAACTGGGCCACGGGCGTCGATCCCATCACCGGCCGGCCGATCGAGAATGCGCAAGCGCAATACGGCGCCACCAAGCGGCCCTTCGTGGCGCTGCCGGGCGCCGCGGGCGGCCACAACTGGCAGCCGATGGCGTTTGACCCGAAGTCCGGTCTGGTGTTCATCCCGGCCAACATCGCGGGCTTTCCCTATGTCGCCCCGAGCGACTGGAAGCCGTCCAAGCTCGGCTTCAATGTCGGCGTCGATTTCGCCGCCGCCGCCATGCCCGCGGACTCCAAGATCCGCGCCGGCGTCATGCAGGCGACCAGGGGCGCCTTGATCGCCTGGGATCCGGTCGCGCGGAAGCCGCGGTGGCAGGTCGCCTACAGGGGGCCGTGGAACGGCGGCCTGCTGGCGACGGCCGGCGATGTGGTCTTCCAGGGCAACGCCGCCGGCGCGTTCGCGGCCTACGCCGCCGACACCGGCGCCAAGCTGTGGTCGACGCCCGCGCAGACCGGGATCGTCGCCGCGCCGATCAGCTACGAGATCGACGGCGAGCAGTATGTCGCGGTCATGGCCGGTTGGGGCGGGGTCTGGGCGCTGGCGCCGGGCATCCTTTCCGACGTGTCCGGTCCGGTGCGCAACGTCAGCCGCCTCCTGGTCTACAAGCTCGGCGGCTCGGGCCATCTGCCCGCGCCCCAGCCGATCGTGAACCTTCCGCTCGATCCGCCGCCGAACACCGCGCCGGTCGAAACGGCAAAGGCGGGCGGCGCCCTGTTCGGACGCTACTGCAGCGCCTGCCACGGCGATGCGGCCATCAGCGGGGCCCTGGTGCCGGACCTGCGCCATTCGGGCGCCCTGAACCGGGCCGACGTCTGGCGCAGGATCGTCTACAACGGCGCCCTGCGCCAGGGCGGCATGATCAGCTTCAACTCGGTCATGAGCCCGGCCGACGCCGACTCGATCCGTCACTACGTCATCCGCCGCGCCAACGAGGACAAGGCGCTCGAAGTCAGCAAGGACGCCAAGCCATGATCGACCTCTACACGTCCGAGACGCCGAACGGCTGGAAGATCTCGATCACGCTGGAGGAGATCGGCCTGCCCTACACGGTGCATCCGATCGCGCTGTCGAAGCAGGAGCAGAAGACGCCGGCCTATCTGAAGCTCAATCCGAACGGACGGATTCCGACGATCGTCGACCGCGACGAGGATGATTTCCCGGTGTTCGAATCCGGCGCGATCATGATCTATCTGGCGGAAAAGACGGGAAAGCTGCTGCCCGCCGACGTCAAGGGCCGCAGCCGCGTGATCCAATGGCTGATGTTCCAGATGGCCGGGCTCGGGCCGATGATGGGGCAGGCCAACGTCTTCTTCCGGTATTTTCCGGAGAAGATCCCAGCCGCCATCGACCGCTACCAGCGCGAAACCCGCCGGCTGCTGGAGGTGCTGAACACCCGCCTGCGCGACAACGAATACCTGGCCGGCGACTATTCGATCGCGGACATCGCCAACTGGTGCTGGGCGCAGGGCCACGGCTGGTCGGGCGTCGAGATCGACGGGCTGGATCACCTGCAACGCTGGATCGACGTGATCGGCCAGCGGCCCGCGGTGATCGCCGGCAAGGCCGTTCCCCCTCCGATCGACCTCGGCGCGCAGGACGACAAGACCCTCGAAGGCGGGCGCAGCATCCTTGTTTGAGCCCGACACCACCCTTCGCCGACCAACCCGCCGGCCGCTTACCGCCCACACCGACAATGGACGCCCGAGCGTCAGCATCTGAACGGAGACAACCGTGACTTTGAAATACTATCACGCCGAGCCGGCCGCCAACTCGCTCAAGAGCATGATTTCCCTGAAGGAAAAGCAGCTCGACTTCGAGAGCGTCTATGTCGACCTGCACAAGTTCGAACAGCACCAGCCCTGGTTCGTGGCGATCAATCCCGAAGGTCAGGTGCCGGTGCTGGACCACGACGGGGTCATCATCACCCACTCCACGGTGATCAACGAATATCTGGAAGACGCCTTTCCCGACGCCCCCCCGCTGCGGCCCGCCGACCCCGTCGGCAAGGCCCGGATGCGTTACTGGAACAAGTTCAGCGACGAGCAGGTGATGAACTACGTCTCGATGCACGGCTGGCATCGGATGGTGTCGATCATCGCCCGTTCGGTGGACTCCAACGAGTTCGAAGCGCTGATGGAGCGGATTCCGCTGAAGGATCAGCGGGACAAATGGCGCAACGCCCGCTCCGGCTTCTCCCCCGAACAGCTCACCGCAGCCACGCTCAAGGTGGAGGCCGCCGTGGACAAGGTCGAGGCGCAACTGGCCAAGACCCCTTGGCTGGCCGGAGACAGCTTCACCCTGGCCGACTCCAATTTCTTCTCCTACTGCGGGATGTCGCTCGTACGGATGTTCCCGGAGATCGGCACACCCGAGCGCTGCCCGCGCCTGCTGGAGTGGGTCGAGCGCGTGCGCGCGCGCCCCGGCGTGCAGGCGGCCCTGGCCATGCCGAACCATACCAATCCGGCCCTGCGCACCTTCACCGGCGAGGCGCGCTGACTGGCCAGGCGGGGGAGATTCAGCCCCCGCCGCGCGCGGCCATGCGGGCGGCCTTGTAGCGCTGCCGGCGATCGATCTCGACGGCCATGCGCCGCGGATCGACCGGCTCGTCCGTGAATTGGTCGAGGATCTCCTCGAACACCTCGCGCAGCTCGTCTTTGAACTCCGGGTGCGAGAAAATGTAGAAGCGGTTGTCGCGGATGGCCTGCAGGGTCTTTTCCGCCACTTCCAGCGGATCCATGCCCGCCTTGTGCACCTCGGCCAGCCGCGCGCTGAACGTCGGATCGATCGGCGTTCCGCGGTTGGGCAACTCCCGCGGCCGGATCTTGTCGCTTTCATAGATGGCGCTGAGCACCAGGCCGGGACACAGGACCGACACGCCGATGCCCTGCGGGGCCAGGCTGTAGCGTAGCGACTCGCTCAGGCCGCGAACGGCGAATTTCGAGGCGTTGTAGATGCCCGGCGACGGACCGGCCAGAAAGCTCGCCATCGAGGCGGTGTTGACGATGTGGCCGCCGCCGCCCCGCGCCTTCATCCGGGGCACGAAGGTCTGGACGCCGTTGATCACCCCACCCAGATTGACGCCCAACACCCAGTCCCAGTCGTCGTAGGTGCTCTCGTCGATGGTCTGAAACAGATTGATCCCGGCGTTGTTGAACAGCAGCGACACCGGGCCAAGCGCCTCCTCGGCGCGATCGGCGGCCGCGGCGAAGCCTTCACGCGAGGCGACGTCGAGCTTGATCGGCGCGACGTATTGATTGTCCAGCGTCTCCATCGCCGAGCTCAGGTGATCGTCGCGGATGTCGGCGATCGCGACCTTGCAGCCTTGCGCCAGCAGCGCGCGCGCCAATCCCAGCCCGATGCCCGAAGCGCCCCCGGTGATAAAGGCCGTGCGGCCCGCGAAGTCTTTCATTTCACCTTACCCTTGTTGCGGCGCTCGATTTCGGCGGCGTGGATCGGATTGCGGAACAGCATCGCGAAGATCGACTTCAGCTCGGGATTCTCGGGAAGGTCGGGGACCGCCAGCACCATCGCCCGCGCCCGCTCCTCCACGCCCTGGCGGAATTCGCTGTGGGTCAGGATGTAGAGCTCGTTGTTCAACACGCCTTGCAGCACCCGCTCGCCGATCTCGTCGGCGGTCCGGTAGAGGTGGAAGAAGTTCCCGCCTTGCTGACGGCGCTTGTCGGATTCGGCATAACCGGTTTCCGCCAGCTCCGCGGGGCGGGTCTTGCCGGCTTCGGCGATGTTGGACTGCACCGGCCCGGGGCAGAACGCCGAGGCGCTGATCCCGCGCGGCTCCAGCTCAGCCCGCATGCATTCGGTCAGCGTGACCACCGCGCCCTTGGCGGTGGCGTAGATGGCCGCGCCCGGATGGGGCAGGAGACCCGACATGGAGGCGGTATTGACCACATGCCCCCCCTGACCGTGCGCCAGCATGCGCGGCAGGAAGACCACCAGCCCGTTGATGACCCCGACCAGATTGACGCCCAGCACCCAGTCCCAGTCGGCGAAGCTGGCCAGCTCCACCGGCCCGACCACGGCCACGCCCGCGTTGTTCACCAGAAGATGCACCGGTCCGAACCGCGCCTCGGCCTGATCAGCGGCGGCGGCGTAGGCGGCGCGGTCGGTGACGTCGAGCTTCAGCGCCAGAACGCGATTCGCGTCCAGCTCGGCCATGGCGGCGTCGAGGTGATCCTGACGCACGTCGGCGATCACCACGTTCGCGCCCGCCTTCAGAAACGCGCGGACTATGCCCAGGCCGATGCCCGAAGCCCCTCCCGTGACGAATGCCGTCTTGCCAGCCAAGGTTTGCATCAAAGTCTCCCAATCTCTCTCATGCGCGCCACCGCGCGGGCGTAAGGTTTCACGCCGATCAGCATGATGACGAACGCCAGCGGCCCTAAAATCGCGGTGCAGACGGCGAGCGCATGGCCGACCTGCATCTCGTCCTTGAACAGGTAATCGGTGAACAGCGCGGTGATCGTCGGCCCCAGCCCGAAGCCGATGATGTTGAAACCGAACAGCACTATGGCGGTGACCTGCCCCTTCATCCGGTTCGGCGTCACCACCTGAATGGCGGCGTTTTGCGGCCCGAACAGCAGCGACGCGCCGAACACCGCCCCGGTCTGCATCACCACCGCCAGCGTCGCGGTTGGCATCAGTGGCGTCAGGATCGCGAACGGTATGTTGATCGCCATCGAGATCATCACCACCAACAGATTGGCGTCATCGCGGCCGCGACGCGCGAAGCGCTCCGCCAGCAGCCCGCCGAGCATGGCGCCCACCGGGGCCGCGATCAGCCAGACCAGGCCCAGCACCAGGCCGAGCCTGCCGATCGACCAGCCAAAGGTGCGCATGTAGAAGGCCGGGCCCCAGCTCGCGCTACCCATCGCCACGATGGTGTTGATG
This sequence comes from uncultured Alphaproteobacteria bacterium, assembly GCA_963706385.1. Lineage (GTDB taxonomy): Bacteria > Pseudomonadota > Alphaproteobacteria > Caulobacterales > Caulobacteraceae > Poindextera. The sequence goes on from OY970153.1 coordinate 890,799, forward strand.
GCGACGGTGGCGATCAGCGGTCCATAGACCCAGCGGTTGACCACCAGAAAGCCGATGACCTCCGACACGCTGGGCTGAACGCCTCCCTCGCGGCGCACCGGTTCCGGCATCGACAGCATCATCAGCGAGACGGCAAGGCCCGGAACGCCCACCAGCAAGAAGGCGGCCTGCCAGATCCGAAGCTCGCCGAACACTGGAAAGACGATGTGATGCACGCTGGCCAGCGACTGGACGATCGTTCCGCCAATCACCAACGCCAGGCCGGTGCCCGCGATGAAACCGAAGTTCATGATCGCCAGCGCCCGCGGCATCTTTTCCGGCGGGAACAGATCGCCGAGCAGGGAGAAACTGGCCGGTCCGGTGCAGGCCTCACCCACGCCGACACCCGTCCGGAACGCGAACAGGCTGACGAAATTGCGCGAGAAGGCGCACAGGGCCGTGGCTACGCTCCACAACAGCAGTCCGAACGAGATCAGGTTCCGGCGATGTCCCCGGTCGGCGTATCGCGCGATCGGCAGCCCCGCGACCATGTAAAACATCACGAAAGCGAAGCCCATGACCAGGCTGAGCTGAAAATCCGACAGCAGCAGGTCCGCCTTGAGGAAGGGCACCAGCAACGCCAGAATGCCGCGGTCGAGAAAATTCACCAATAAAGACAAAGAAATAACAAAAATTGCATACCAGCCGACCCTTGCACTGGGCCAGGCCCTTTGCGGGTCGGCGGGCACAGGAACCGCGTCACCTGTGGGCAGGTGCGTTGTCATTTTCATCCTCCCTGTCGGCGATGTCCGCTCCAAGCGGACCGCGCCGCTTGGTCCCCGCGGCGAGAAGACAGGCCCTTCCCGCCCCCCGTTTGGCGTTGCGGATCGTGCCGGATTGATTGTATGCGTTCAATACAAATGTTTAGAACAACGACCCGGCGACGATGGCCGACCGGGCCTCCAGGGAGGATGGCATGGGCAACGATGTGGCGTCGGCTCAAATCGCGGCGCTCGAGGCCACGGTGGCCAAGCTCGAACGTCGGCTGACGCGCATGGAGGACGTCGACGCGATCCGCAAGCTGCACCACATCTACGGCTACTTCATCGACAAGTGCCTGTATCGCGAGACGGTCGACCTGTTCACCGACGATTGTGAAGTGCATTTCTTCGGCGGAATCTATCGGGGCAAGGCCGGGGCCAGCCGGCTTTACATCGACCGCTTCCAGAAGAACTTCACCAACGGCAACAATGGCCCGATCGACGGCTTCCTGCTCGACCACATGCAGATGCAGGACGTGGTGGACGTGGCCGAGGACGGCCGGACCGCCAGCGCCCGTTTCCGCTGCTTCATGGCGGCCGGCCGCCACGAGGAATTCGGCGCGGTGCGCCAATGGTGGGAAGGCGGCCTTTACGAGAACAGGTACCGCAAGGAAGGCGGGATCTGGAAAATCCACGTCCTGAACTATGCGCCCCAATGGCATGCCGATTTCGAGACCGGCTGGGCGCACACCCGCCGCAACTATGTGCCCTTCCTCGACAAGACCTTCCCGGAGGACCCCTCCGGTCCGGACGAACTGAAGACCGACGTGTGGCTGTGGCCGACCCACAAGCTCCTGCCCTTCCACAACCCGCACCCGGTCACGGGCAAGCCGATCAAGGCCGAACGCTGGTCCGGCGACAAGGATTGATTTCATGGGGTATCCCGCCCCGCACATGATCATCGACGGCGAGACGATCGCCGTCGAAGGCCGGCGCGCGCATACGGTGATCAATCCCGCCACGGGAGGGGCGCTGGGCGAGCTTCCGCTCGCCACGAGCGCCGATCTGGACCGGGCGCTGGAGGCCGCTCGACGCGGGTTCAAGCGCTGGCGAAACGCCCCCGCGGCGGAGCGGGCGGCGGTGCTGCAAGGCGCCGCGCGCCTTCTGGCCGAGCGGGCCGACGACCTCGCCCGCATCGCCACCACGGAGGAAGGCAAGACCTTCGCCGAGGCGCGCATCGAAGTGATGATGGTCGTCAACCTGTTCAACTTCTACGCCGGCGAGTGCCTGCGCATCTATGGCCGCGCGCTGGTGCGGCCGCCGGGCATGCGCTCGACCATCGTCAAGGAGCCGGTGGGTCCGGTGGCGGCGTTCGCGCCATGGAACTTCCCGCTGGGCAATCCCGGCCGCAAGCTGGGCGCGCCGATCGCCGCGGGATGTTCGGTGATCATGAAACCGGCGGAAGAAGCCCCGGCCTCCGCGCTGGGCGTGCTGCGGGCGCTGTTGGACGCTGGATTGCCGAAGGAGGTCGCCCAGATCGTCTTTGGCGTGCCCGATGAGGTCTCTCGCCACCTGCTGGCCTCGCCGATCATCCGCAAGATCAGCTTCACCGGCTCCACTGTCGTCGGCAAGCATCTGATGAAGCTCGCGGCCGAGGACATGAAGCGCACGACCATGGAGTTGGGCGGCCACGCCCCCGTGCTGGTGTTCGAGGACGCCGATGTCGATCAGGTGGTCGAAACCATGGTGACTTCGAAATTCCGCAACGCGGGCCAGGTCTGCGTCTCGCCCACCCGCTTCTATGTGCAGGAAAGCATCTACCAACGCTTCGTCGACAGCTTCGCGGCCCGGGCCGGCGGACTGAGCGTCGGCGACGGCCTGGACCCGGCGAGCCATATGGGCCCGATGGCCAATCCGCGCCGGCCCGACGCCATGGAGCGGTTGATCGGCGAGGCGGTGCGCGGCGGCGCCAGATTGAAGACCGGCGGCGAGCGGATCGGCGCCAATGGCTTCTTCTACGCCCCAACCGTGCTGGCGGACGTCCCCCTCGAGGCGGCCATCATGAACGAGGAGCCGTTCGGCCCGGTGGCCCTGATGAACCGGTTCCGCACCGACGAGGACGCGATCGCCGCGGCCAACCGCCTGCCCTACGGCCTGGCGGCCTATGCGTTCACCCGCGACGCCAAGCGGGTGACCATGCTGGGCCGTGAGATCGAATCCGGCATGGTCGGGATCAACACCACCATGCTCGGCGGCGCGGATGCGCCGTTTGGCGGGGTCAAATGGTCGGGGCACGGCCACGAAGACGGCCCCGAAGGCCTTGAAGCTTGCCTCGTAACAAAAGCCATTCATGAAGGTTGAGGGCCATGAGCCATGAACTGAAGACCGGCGGCGACCGGGGCTATCTGCGCATCGCCACCGAGGAAGCCTTCGCCGTCCGCGAACAGATCGACGCCTACATCCGCATGGTGCGCGACGGCGTGGCGGACAAGGGCGTGACCTCGCTGTGGGGCTTCTACTCCAGCAGTCCGTCGGAGCGCGCCACCCAGATCATGGAGCGCCTGCTGGACCTCGACGATCAGCGGATCGCCGACATGGACGCCACCGGCATCGACGTGGCCATCCTGTCCCTCACCTCGCCCGGCGTGCAGCCGTTCGGCGCGGACGAGGCCAAGGCGATGGTTCGCCGCGCCAATGACCATCTGGCCGAAGCCGTCGCGCGTCACCCCACCCGCTATGCCGGCATGACCTCGATCGCGCCTCAGGATCCGCAATGGTCCGCCGCCGAGATCGCGCGCGGCAAGGCCCTGGGCTTCAAGGGCGTGATGATCAACAGCCACACCCAGGGCGAATATCTCGACGCGCCGAAGTTCGACCCGATCCTGCGGGCCGCCGTGGAAGTCGACCAGCCGATCTACATTCACCCGCAGTCGCCGCCGGACAGCATGATCGGGCCGATGCTGGAAGCGGGCCTGGACGGCGCCATCTTCGGCTTCGGCGTCGAAACTGGCATGCATCTGTTGCGCGTCATCACCAGCGGCGCCTTCGACCGCTACCCCGACCTGAAGATCATCGTCGGCCACATGGGCGAAGCGCTGCCCTTCTGGCTCTTCCGGCTCGACTACATGCACCGGGCCGGTGTTCAGTCGAAGCGCTACGAGTGCATGAAGCCGCTGAAGAAGACGGTGTCCGATTACATGCGCCAGAACGTCTACGTCACCACCAGCGGCATGGCCTGGAGCCCCGCGATCAAATTCACCCAGGAGGTGCTGGGCGTCGATCGCGTGATGTATGCGATGGACTATCCCTATGAGTATGTGGCCGACGAGGTGCGCGCTCACGACCTGCTCGACATCAGCGCCGAGGACAAGAAGAAGCTGATGCAGACCAACGCCGAGCGCGTCTTCAAACTATGAGCCGGCAGGCCGCGCCCGCGCCGCGCGCGTTCGGCGGACGGGCGGCCTGGACCGCTCTGATCCTGATCACCCTGACTCAGGCGATGAGCCTGATGGACCGGCAAATCCTGGCCATCCTCGCGCCCCGCATCAAGGCCGACCTGCGGCTCGATGACGCCGACCTGGGCCTGTTGTACGGGACGGTGTTCGCGCTGTTCTACGCCCTGTTCTCGCTGCCGCTCGGAAGGCTGGCCGATGGCTGGATCCGCACGCGGCTGCTGGCCCTGTCCATCGCCGGCTGGTCGGTCATGACCATGCTGGCCGGCGCGGCCAACAGCTTCGCGATGCTGGCCGTGTCCCGGCTGGGCGTCGGCATCGGCGAGGCCAGCGCTCAACCGGCCGGCTTTTCGATCATCGCCGACACCTTTCCGAAAAAGCAGCGCGGCCTTGCCAGCGCGATGATCGCCGCCGGCGTGGCGCTGGGCCTTGGCTCGGCCCTGTGGCTGGGCGGGACAGTGGCGGACGCCTGGGATGGCGCCTTCGCGAAAGGTGCGGCCCCGCTGGGCCTGCACGGCTGGCAGGCGGCGTTCGTCGTCGCCTCCCTGCCGGGCTTTGTGCTGGCCGTCCTGCTGGGCCGCCTGCCGGAGCCCGTGCGCGGCGCCGTCGATGGGATCGTCCAGCCGCCCGATCCGCGCCCGTTCCGCGCCAGCCTGGAACTGCTTTGCGCGATCCTGCCCGGCTTCGCGTGGATCAACCTGGCCCGCCGCCGCGCATCGGCCGCGGTCTGGATCGTCAATATCGCCGGCTTGGCGGCGATCACGATCGGAGCCGTCCTGCTGACGCGCTGGACCGAATCCCTGCGACCTCATAGCCCGCCCGCATTGCGGATCGGTCATCAGGCGTTGAGCGCGGGCGCGCTGCAATGGACCATCACCGGATTTGGGCTCTATGTGCTGTTGTGCTGGAGCCAGGCGCTGAAGCTCAGCGACCGCGCGGTCCACGCCTTGATCCTGAAAAGCCCCGGCGTCGTCGCGACCCTGGCGATCTCGTCGTTGCAGTCGGTGATCAACTACGGCGTGATGGCCTGGAGCAGCGTCTATATCGTCACGCGGTTCAAACAGCCGCTGGCCGATGTGGGGCTCAAGTTCGGGTTTCTGATCGCCGCGATCGGCATCATCGGACCGATCGTCGCGGGCCCGCTGGCCGACGGGCTGCACCGGCGGGTTCGGGCGGGGCGGCTCTATGTGACGCTGGTGTCGCTGACGGCCTCGCCCGTGTTGGCGTTCCTGGTCTACCGGACCGGTTCAGTGACGAGCTTCTATCTGTGGTTCATCCCGTTCAGCTTCGCCACGACGATGTGGGCGCCGCCGATCTACGCGACCTTGCTGGATCTGGTCCTGCCGCGCATGAGGGGCACGGTGATCTCCTGTTATATCATTCTGCTGACCATCATCGGCGTGGGGCTGGGGCCCTTCGCCGTCGGCCTGATGAGCGACATTTCCCATCACGACCTCGCCGGCTCGATCCTGAACCTTTACTGGCTGTCGCCGATCATCGCGCTGTTGGTCGTGTTCCTGATCGTCCGCCTCCCGCGCGAGGAGGAGACCCTGCTCGACCGCGCGAGGATGGCTGGCGAAGCGGTCTGACGAAGGCCCGGCCCGGACTCGATCGTCAAGCCAGCCCGATTTCCTTGGCGGAAGCCCAGTTGCCGTGAAGCCCCATGCGCAAGCGCAGCGGCAGCTTGATGACGGCGATCGGGCCCTTTTCGATGGCCAGGGCGTCGAACAGCAGAAGGTCGGTGCGCCCTTCCGCCAGCCGATTGGCCAGCGCCACGATATAGCCGTCGCCTTCCGCCGCGTCGGGATTGCGCGGAACGAAGCAGGGCTCTTGCAGCGAGGACACCGGGCCCGCCCACCAGGACTTCTGCTCGCCGATCCGATGATCGACGAAGCCCAGCGTATTCATCAACATCCCGGACGCGCTGCCGCCCTTCAGCTCGACGGGTTTGGCGAAGTCCTGCACCAACATCCAGCCATAACGGTAAGGCTTGCCCGTATAGCGGTCGTCGATGCGCGGAAATTCCCCGATCATGTCGCTGAGCCGCGTGCTGGATTGGAACTGATCGGAGTTGGAAGACAGATCCACCGTCCACCGGGTCAGATAGGAATGCGATTTCTGCGGGTCGAACGGCGCGCCATGCACGTCCGGAAAGAACGGGAACATGTTCCCTTCCGCCACCGGAATATCGAAATGGACCTTCTCGCCCTCGTTGAAGGCGTTCATGACGTGGCTGGCGAACAGGTTCGGCGCCGTGAACCAGCGGACATCCTTTGCCGTCGCGCCCGCCTTGCGGGGCAATACGCCCAGATGGATCGGCAAGGTCGTGTCGAAGCCAAAATGCGGCAGGCCTTTTTCCAGACGCTCCCAGCTTCCCACGATTGGCGTCACGTGAAAGACCGCATAGTCCGTGGTCAGGCCAAAATCGTGCATCATGCAGTAATAAGGGAGTTCAAACCAGACTTCCCGCAGCAGCTTTCCCGCGGGAGAGATTTCATAGTAGACTATATCCTTGGTGCAGATGCCTTTGGCGGCATAGCCGAAGGCGATCATGTTTCCAGTGTCGGGGTCGATTTTCGGGTGAGCGGTGAAGGTCTCACCCGTCATCTTTCCGTCGAAGTCGGTATAGCCTTCGGTTTCCAACGTCGCCGGGTTCATGATCACCGGGGGGCTGTCTTCCTTTAGTGCATAGAGCTTGCCGCCATGCACGAAGGCGTTGGTGTTGGCGGTGCCGCGATAGACGCCCTTGACGCTGGGGTCGTCGGTCAACGGGTTGCGATAGGCGCCGAACAAGGCCTTGCCGGCCTCGCGCTCGCGCTTCCACTTGTCGGTCTGGACCCAGCGGTGTCTGAAATCCACTTGCCCATCGTGAAAGTGGAACATGCTGATCGCGCCGTCGCCATTGAAAGCGATATCGTCGCCAAGCCTTGGCGGAAACTGGGGATCGGGCTGCACCCGGAAGAACGCGCCTTGCAACTGGGCGGGAATTTCGCCTTCGACGGTCAGATCCCGAACGTCGGCCTCAAAGCGCATCGGCGTGTTCGCGCCCGTAAAGGCGGGGGTTGGAGGAAACTTCGCCATGCATTTTCTCCCCGAACGTTCGAAAATATGTCTGCAACACATACAAGTTCGCCGGAGATGGAGTTTTGTCAATCTTCCACCCTTCATTGACGAAGGCCGGCCGGCGGTTTGTGGAAAATTGCCCGCAACAGGCAACGTCAACCTCGTCAGGAACGGAAGCCCTCTTCAAGTCGCGGCGTCACGCCGCCGCGTCGGGATCAGACGAATTCGTAGCGCATCGGCAGCGTCTTCAACCCGTTCAGGCGCCAGGTTCGGCATCAATTCCTCCATGCCCTTGGCCATTGGCGGACGATGGCGTGTTCGACCGTGCGGCCTCGGGCGTCGCCAGCGCGCCGCACCGCACCAGGGTCATCAGCTGGTCGGCGATCTGGCGGGGGCTGCGTCCCTTGGGGTCGTACCAGGATATCGACCAGTTGAGCGCGCCGAAGCAGAGCATCCTGAGGATGGTGCGGTCGATGCCAGGCGCCAGGCCGTGCGTATCGTCAATCTCGTCGATGATCGCGGCGACATACGCGCCGTAGGCCCGATCGCGCTGGACGTGCCGTTCGCGGATGGCGGGCGGGACCTGCTGCAGTATCTTCAGATTGGCGCTGGCGAAGTCCTCTTCTTCGAGCAGGAACCGCGCGTGCGCGGACAGCGCCGCGTGCAGCTTGTCGAGCGGATCGGCGCCGGCGCCCAGCGCCTCGACCGCGGATCGGGCGGCGCCCATCGCGCCCTGGGCGCCCAGGGCGAGGATCTCCTCGACCAGGCTCTCCTTGCTGTCGAAGTGGTAATAGAGGCTGGCGGCGCGCAAATTCACCGCCTCGGCGATGTCCCGCAAGGAAACCGCCGCATAGCCCCTCCGCCGGAACAGGGCGGCGGCCGCTTCGAGGATGCGGCGACGGGTGAGTTCGGATTTCGACAGGGTCTTGGGCAGGCTCTCGCCGTCAGCCATGGACGCCCTCCTCGGCTGGACGCGCCAGGGCGGGCGTGGTCGGCGCGGCGCCCAGGAACCGTCTGGCCGCATCGCTCCAGATCGTCTCGCCCACGCCCGGGCGCGCGGCGGCCGACTGGATGAAGGCGCGCGGCCCGGGCTGCTGGATCAGGTAGGGATAGTCAGTGCCGAGAAAGACCTGGCCGGGCGCGATGTGCGTGGTCAGGTGCTCCAGATAGGCCTGGTCATAGACCAGGCTGTCGTAGAAGAACCGCCGCGCGTAGGTCTTCGGCGAGTGCGGCAGCTTGCCGTCAAAGCCGCCGCTGGCGCTCCAGCCGAACTCCATGCGGTGCAGGATCGGGGCGAGCACGCCGCCGCCGTGACTGAACCCCAGCTTCAGACGCGGGAAGCGCTCGAGCACGCCTTCCATGATCAGGCTCGCCGCGCACAGCGCGGTGTCCACCGTGAACCCCGCGAACGGCGTCAGCATCGGGTGACGCGCCAGATCGCGCGCCTGCAAGGGGTGCAGGGAATGGACGAAGATCGCCATCTCCCGCTCCTCCGCGGCGGCGAAGAACGGATCGAACCGGGCGTCGCCGAGATAGACCCCGGCGATGTTGCTGCCCACCTCGACGCCCACCAGGCCGAATTTGGCGCGCAGATCGCCCACTTCCTTGGCGGCCAGTTCGGGCTCCTGCAGCGGCACGGCGCCCAGGCCGAAGAACCGGTCGGGCCGCCGGGCCACCATCTCGCCGATGGTGTGGTTGAGGTGGCGGGTCATCTCCAGGGCGCCGCGCATGTCCAGCCAGTAGGACAGCAGCTCTGGCATCGGCGAGAGCGCCTGGGCGCCGATCCCGTCCCGGTCCATGTCGGCGACGCGGCGCTCCACGTCCCATGAGCGCTCATCGATTTCGCGGAACGGTTTTTGGCCGATCTTCACCATGGCCTGACGCCCGCAGGCCTCGCAGTGCACCGACGGCCAAGCGCCGATCTCGCCGCCGGTGGGATCGCGCGGCAACGACCTGGGCGTGACGTGCGAGTGGACATCGATCAGCTCCCGGCGCGGCGCGCTCATGGCCGCTCGCTCGCGCCGTCGACCCCGATCGTCCGGGCGGTTCCGATCATCGCGGGCCTTTCTAGATGACGATGCTGACCTTGCCCGGGTAGAGCATGTCCATGTCCAAGGCGGCGCGTTTCGACTTGATCTTCCAGCGCTTGCCCGCCCAGTCGATCGCATAGAGGCTGTGGCCGAAATAGGTGTCGACCTTGCCGTTCTTGGAGCGATAGACGACGAAGTTGCAGGTCACCCGCGAACATCCATCGTCGGATGAGAGAATGCGGACGTTGCTGATCATGTGCCGCACCAGAGAGCGCGGATACTCGGCGTGGGCTTCTTTTTTCTTCAATCGTTCGATCCGTTCGCGCAGACGAACATAGTCGTCCGCGATATAGAACAACGACTTGGCCGGGTCGTCGTCGTCCGGCGCGCCGGCGGTCGGCACATGATAGGCCGCGCCCTCGGCGAACAGGTCGAACCATTCGTCCAGACGCCATTCGTCGAGCAGCGCCGCCTCGGCGTAGAGGAAGTCCTCGACCTCCGCGCGGGTGGGCGCCCTACTCACGCCGAAATTCCCTCGGCGAGCGCCGTCGAGCCGGCGGCGATGCGCCGATCCCATTCGCGCCAGAAGCAGCGCATCTGCTCCTCATCGTCGTTGCGCGCGTCCGCGCCTCTCGGCATGCCCTTGGAGATGTCGTTCCACGCCGCCTCGCGCAGATTCCTGTAGCCGCGCTGGCAGGCCTCCAGGGCCTCCACGTCGTCGGGCGTGGCCAGGCCGCCCGGCCCCAGGAATTCCAGGAAATTGAACAGCCTGAGCGCGCGAAGCCGCTCGTCCTCGTGCTTCACCCCCAGCGCCCAGGCGCTCACCGCCATGCGGTCGGGGGCCAGCGGCGTGAAGGTCCGCACGGTGACGGCCATGATGTCGTTGATCACCAAGTTGGGAAAAATGATCATGTTGCGGCTCATCTCCGCCATCCGCAGACCGCGGTCCTGGCCGAACGCCTGGATCAGGCGGTTGCGCCCCTGCTCGATCATCTCGCGCCTGTCCTCGCCCCAGGCGGGGGTCCAGCGGGCGACCGGCCGTCCCCACGGCGAGGGGTATTCGATCACCGCGTGGCCGTTGCCGAGATCCTTCACCGTGCTTTTGAACTGGCGGAAGAAGCTGTCCAGGTTCAGGCCGCCCACGTTCTGCAGATAGTCGAAATAGGTGCTGTGGGTCGGCACGCCGTGGAAGCCGTCGACGCTGTTCTCGGCCAGCAGTTTCCAATTGGCGTCGATGAAGTATTTCTGATCGGCCCCGATGATCTCCATGCCCGCCTCGCCCTGATCGGCGACCAGATCAATGATCTCCTTGGCGCCGGCGAGGTAGTCCGACAGGCTGACGGCGTTGCGATCGAAATTGACGAAGTAGAAATCGCGATAGTGTTCGAGCCGGGGCGCCGGCACCAAGTCGGCGCAGCCACCGGAATAGTGGCCCTCGCCGTAGTTGCCCTCGGAATAGCGCGAGGCGAAGCGCCCGTTCACGTTGAACGCCCAGCCGTGGTAGAAGCACTGGAACGACATGGCGTTGCCGCGCGGCTCGCGCACCAGGGTCGCGCCGCGGTGCGGGCACGAGTTCAGGAAGGCGTGAACAGCGCCGCCGCGATCGCGGTTGAACACCAGATCGCGCCCACCGACCGAACGGGTGACGAAGTCGCAAGTCTCGGGAATTTCCGAGCCGTGGCCGAGGTAGAGCCAGCAGCGATCGAAGATCTGACGCCGCTCCGCCTCCAGCACCGCATCGTCGACGAAGGCGCGCCGGGCGACCCGGAACAGAAAGCCCTCGCGGTCTTCGCTCACCAGGCCGGAGCCGGCGGACTTCGCCCGCGCGGTCAGATCAACAACCGTCATCGTGGTCTCCTTGGGCTCGAAATCCAGCCCTGCGTCCGATCCGACCGGTCCGCATCGGTTCAGGCTCCCGCGGCTGTTTCGGCGTCGGCCGCCCCCGCTCGCCGGTCCGCGCCAGCCCGCCATCACGCGACGGGGCGCGAACAGAGTCAATTGACAAACTAACGATCGTTAGATTTTTTGGCGGATCGTCCGGGCTAACCCAGGCCGAGCAGCGCGGCCAGCACCATCAAGGTCCCGACCAGGCCGACCGCCCAAGCCAGCGGCCGGATCATCGGCAAGCCGGCGAGGTAAATCCCGGCATGCGCCACCCGCGAATAGAAGAACAGTTGCGCGCCGAGCGCCGTCCAATGGTTCGAGACATGGACCAGGGCCGCCACAAGCACCAGGGGCGCGAACATCGTCAGCCCTTCCCGGTGATTGTCCACCACCCGCTTGGTGCGGGCCTGGAACGGCTTGGGCTCCGGCAGGTCGTCGCGCGGGCCGGCCATGGGCATGAGCCCCTGGGCGAGCACGCCGACGGTGGCCTGAACCAGCACCAGCAGCAGCAACAGCGCCGTCGAATAGACGAGCATGGTCAGTTCAACGCTCATGATAGGTCGCCTCCCCTTGGTATTGCGCGTTTCCGGCGATATAGCGCGCGCAAGAGACCGTTACGTCAAGCTTGGGCTGCCCGCTCGATCATTTGACCGGGCAGGCGTTGGCGGCGGTTTGCGCTGGACTGACGTTACGGCGACCATGCGAGGCAGCCGGCCAGGAACCGTTCAAGGAGAACACCATGCCCGAAGCCTACATCATCGACGCCTGCCGCACGCCGCGCGGCATCGGCAAGGTCGGAAAGGGCGCGCTGGCCGACCTGCACCCCCAGCATCTCGCCGCCACCGTGCTTAAGGCCCTGGCCGAGCGCAATCACCTGAACACCGCCGAGGTGGACGACATCCTCTGGGGCACCAGCAGCCAGCGCGGCAAGCAGGGCGCCGACTTGGGCCGCATGGCCGCGCTCGACGCGGGCTACGACGTCAAGGCCAGCGGCGTGACGATGGACCGCTTCTGCGGATCGGGCATCACGGTGGTCAATCTGGCGGCGGCCTCGATCATGGCGGGGATCGAAGACCTGATGATCGCCGGCGGGACCGAGATGATGTCCTACACCAGCGCCACCGCCGACCCGAATTCGATGGGCCTGCTGGACAGCGGCAACCTTCACCTTCGCGCGCGCCACCCGCAGACCCAGCAGGGCATCTGCGCCGACGCCATCGCCACCCTGGAAGGCATCAGCCGCCAGGCGCTCGACGAGCTGGCCCTGGTCAGCCAGCAGCGCGCCGACTACGCGATCAAGCACGGCCACTTCAACAAGAGCCTGGCGCCCGTCTACCGCGAGGACGGCGGTCTGGCGCTGGACCACGAGGAATTCCCGCGTCCCCAGACCACCCTGGAAGGCCTGGCCGCGCTGAAGCCCTCCTTCGCGGCGATGGCCAACATTCCGATCAACGAAGAGGGCCTGACCCTCGCCGGCCTGATCAACCAGGTCTATCCGGACCTGAAGATCGAGCACGTGCACCATGCCGGCAACTCATCCGGCGTCGTCGACGGCGCGGGCGGGATTCTGCTGGCGTCCCCGGCCTACGCCGCCAAGCACGGCATGAAGCCGCGCGCCCGTATCGTGACCTACGCCAACATGGGCGACAGTCCGACCCTGATGCTGAACGCCCCGGTCCCCGCCGCCCGCAAGGCCCTGCAGAAGGCCGGCCTGACGCTCGACGACATCGACCTGTGGGAAATCAACGAGGCCTTCGCGGTGGTGACCGAGAAGTTCATCCGCGATCTGAAGCTCGACCGCGACAAGGTCAACGTCAACGGCGGGGCGATGGCGCTGGGCCACCCGATCGGCGCCACCGGCTCGATGCTGATCGGCACCGTGCTCGACGAGTTGGAGCGGCGCGACCTCAAGCGCGGCCTGGTGACCATGTGCGCGGCGGGCGGCATGGCCCCGGCGATCATCATCGAACGGGTCTGATCCGGAGCGTCAAGCGGCTTTGGCGCAAAAGATGAGGGGCCGAGCATCGCCCGGCCCCTCCCGTCTATCCAGGTTCGAGACGGCGCCCGCCAACCGGGCGCCGCTCAGTCAAACTACCACTTGACCTGGGTCCAAAGGCCCACTTCGTCGTAGGTGCCGGTCTTGCCAGCGCCCGCGCCGATGGCGCCGTTGGAGGTGGACAGCGCGCCGTTATCAACCGCGTCACGCTTGTAGACCAGGGCGAGGTCGACGGTTTTGACCGGTTCGTAGGACACGCCGATATTGAAATAGTTGTCGACGAACTTGGAGGCGGTGGTCTCCTGCGGCTGCTCCCAATCGTAGCGGCCGAACACCGACCATTGCGGCATGAAGTTCATCGTGCCGAACACCGACACGCCTTGCGACTTGTTGGTCTTCGCCGGGTTGGACTGGGTCACGTCGTTCCAATCGCTGGCGTAAAAGTACTCGACCCCCGCGTGGAACATGGGGTCGCCGTAGGCCGCCAGGGCGTCGAGGCGTTCAGCGGTGTGGTAGGTCTGAAGGCCCTCGATCGCGTTGCCCAGCTTGCCCTCATAGCCGCCGACCGCCAGCGTGAACTTCTTGTCGATAGTGGCGCTCACCCGACCCTCGACGTCCATGCTGTTGGACCGGTTGGCCGTGCCGATGCCCGGCTGTTTGTAGCCCAGGCCGTTCACCCCGGAGACCGCATAGTTCAACGTCACCAACTGATCGACGGGGATCGTGCCGAGCACGTGGATGCCCCAGTCGGCCGAAGTGCCGAACTTCGTGCGGTCGATCAGCACGTTTTCGACGTAACGGTTGCCGTAGAGGCCTTCGACGAAGGGAACCCAGGGCAGGTCGGCCGAACCGAGCCGGAAGATCAGCGCGTCGGACACCTTGGCCTGCAGGAAGGCCTTCTTGAGGTAGAGCTGTCCAACCTTGTCGCCGGTCACCAGGGTTTGAGCCGTCGTGGCCGGGATCGTGACGGTGCACGTCGTGGCCGGCGCCTTGGGCGTGCATCCCGCGACCGTGAGCGTTTGCGCCGCGACCGCGGGCACGGAGGTGGTCGCATTGTCGTAAGTGAAGTCGGTGGTGACGTTGGCCGAGAAGACGTCGTTAAACTTGTGATCGATGCTGATGTAGAACCGCTTGATGTCGTAGTTGAAGCCGTTCTCATTCTTGTTCAGCACGTTGCTGGCGTTCGACGACGGATTGGGTCTTTGGTTTAGGTAGCTGGCGTCGGCGAACATCGTGCCGCCAACCGAGGTGTTGTCGGCCCAACTCGGCTTCGGCTTGTTGGCCGCGATCGCCGTATCGACCTGGTCATGCACCGACCCCGGCAGGGTCTGGATCTGTTCGGCCAGTTGCGCGTGCGCGGCCTGGGCGTCGGCCCTGGCGGCGGCGGCGTCGGCCTGGGCGGCCTGGGCCTGGGCTTGCAGGGCCTGACGCGCCTTGGTCTCGTCGTTCAGCCGGTTTTCCAGGTCACTGACCGCCGCCGAGAGGGTCTCGACCTTTTCCGCCAGCACCGATTGGGCCGCGGCGGCGTGAGCATGATGATGTTTGGTGGTCTTGGCGTCCGCCGTGGCGCCGAGGCCGACCGCGAGCAGCACGCCTAGCGTCGCGCCGCCAAGCAGCGCCGAATTGTTTCGCATCATTGAATCCTTGTTGCCCTTCCCCCAACCGAACGATCAGGAATGGGCCTCGCTTAAGCGCGACGCATGACACTATTGCAACAGTTTCGCGACGGATTTGTCATCTGGCGCCTGAATATGGCTAGTGTTGCCGAAAGCACACAAAATATGATCCGTATGCACTTTAATACTAAGTTTTGGTTAGCGGCGATATTTGCGAAAATGCTGAAAATCCAAAGACGTTAGGGAATTCGCCAGATCAAACTCGACGTTCGGCGCCCGACCAGCATGCGTTGAGTCCCTCACCTGAAGCGGCCCGCGCGGCGATCGGCGGGCAGTCGCGTCATGCGCGAATCCACGGCCGAAAACCGAGACCCGCGTGGGGCGACGATCGTCTCCCTGTTCAGGCGGCGATGTAACCGCCGTCGATGACCAGTTCGGCGCCGGTCATGAAGCTGAACTCGTCGGAGGCCAGGAACACGACGCCGTCGGCGATCTCGCGCGGGACCCCCAGCCGCCCCAGAGCGTGGCGGGAGATCAGCATGTCGCGCATCTCGTTGCCGTTCTCGGCCTGGCGCAGGAAGTTGGCGACCATCGGGGTCTCGATATAGCCGGGGTGCACCGAATTGACCCGGATGCCCATCGGCGCCCACTCCAGCGCCGCGGCCTTGGTCAGCATCAGCACCGCGCCCTTCGACGCGCAATAGCCCGCCGCGCCCGGTTGGCCGACCTTGCCCAGGATCGAGGAGATGTTGATGATCGAGCCGCCGCCCGCCTCGACCATCGCCGGCGCGACCGCACGCATGCCCAGAAACGTGCCGTCGGCGTTGATCGCCATCACCCGCCGCCAGGCCTCCAGCGTGGTCTCCAGGATCGGCTCGCCCTCGCCCACGCCAGCGCTGTTGACCAGGATGTCGATGCGACCGAACCGGTCCAGGGCGGCCTTGGCGACCGAAGTCCACTGCGCCTCGTCGGTGACGTCGTGGGTGATGAAGACGGCGGGCGTCCCGGCCCCCGCGATCGCCTCGGCCAGGGCCTCGCCCGCCGGCGCGGCCACGTCGGTCAGCACCAGCGCGGCGCCCTCGCGCGCCAGCCGCCGCGCGCTCTCGGCCCCAAGACCGGAGGCCGCTCCGGTTATCACCGCGACCTTGCCCGTCACCCGTCCCGTCATCGCTTCCTCCCGATCGGCCCTGTTCGGCGGGCTTTTACTGGTGTTGGCCGATCGCCCGGCCAACCGCAAGGGCCTCCGCGCCGGCGGCGCCAGGCCCGGCTCGCGGCCGCGCTACTCCCGAGTGTAGTTGTCGGGAATCTGGGGATCGTTTCCGGCCTTGCCCCACAGCACGATCTCGTTGCCCCAGGGATCGCGGAAGGCGTGGTTGTAGCCGTTGAATTCCTTCCAATAATGGTTGCGCCACAACTCCACCGCGCCGCGCTCGACCGCCTGGGCCAGGATATCCTCGTAGGACTGTCCGTCGCCGACCAGAATCCAGATGCGGGCCTTGCGGCCTTCCCGACTCAGGGTGCGCGGTTCGACGCCCTTGGGGTTGGGGTGCGGGCGGGCGTTGGCGGCGTCGAAGATGCCCAGATGCAGGTTGCCGATCTCGCTCTCCGAGCCATCCGGATTGATGAAGTTGCCCCCTGGCACCATCCGATGGAACACGCCGAGCGGCCGGGCGTCGTCGCGCCAGCCGAAGACCTCGGCGTAGAACTTGCCGGCCGCGGCCGGATCGTCCGAGGCCAGATCGACGAAGATCAGGGTGTTGGGCGTGGTCATCTCAGCTCCTTGCAACAGTCTAGGCGGCGTATTCGGCGCGCTTGGGGGTGAAGACATCGAGGTTCAGCACCGGCTCGTCGCCGACCACCACGCCCCAGTGCCGGGCGTTCGGCGGCACCACCAACAGCCCGCCGGCGCCGAGCCGAGTGACCGTCTCGCCGATGTGGAAATCGATCTGGCCGGCCAGGATGTAGACGATCTGCTCGTGCGGATGGCTGTGCGGTCGCGGCTCATGGCCCGGCTGCAGCCGGTTCAGCGACACCGTCGCCCCCTGGCCGGAAAACGCCTTGCGCTCGACCCCCTCGCGCACCCGCTCCCAGGGCGTCGCGGTCCAATCGATCGAATGGATGTCCATCACAGCCCCCCGCGAGGTTCAAACCCGACCGTAGCCGCCGCCACCGGGGGTTTCCAACACAACCACATCGTCCGGCCGCATCATGATCTTCTTGCCTTCGGACACCGGCCGGCCGTTGACCAGGAAGCGGCCGGGCGCGCCATCCTCGCCGCCGTCGAGGCCCTCCGGGCCGCGGTCCAGCCGGCTGGGCACCGCGTTGAGCAGCCAGGGCTGGTCGGTGCGCATGTGGAAGCCGATCACCTGGCCGTCGCCGCCGATCGAGCGGCCCTTGCCGCCGGAGCCGAGACGAAGCTCGCGCCGGTCGAACACGATGGGCATGGCCGCTTCGAGAATCTCCACCGGCACCGCCGCCACCCCGGTCGGATAGCAGGTGGCGCTCGGGCCCGGCTTGGTCAGCCGCGCGCCCATGCCGCCTGAATAGTTGAACATCGACGAAGTGAACGCCTGGCCGTCGGCCCGCCGGCCCTGGATCTGCACCGTCCAGACCGCGCCCGAGCCTTCCGCCAGCACCCGGTCGGGCATCACCTGATGCAGCGCCTTGAGGATCGGCATCGGCACGAACATGCCGACCACGTGACGGGCGTTCAGCGGCGAGGGATATTCGGCGTTGACGATCGAGCCCTTGGGCGCGGCGACCTTGATCGGCGCCAGCGAGCCGTGGTTGTTCGGCTGTTCCGGATTCAGGCAGCTTCGCACCGCGAAGGTCGAATAGGCGTGGGTGTAGTTCATCACCACATTGATGCCCATCGCGCTGGCGCCCGAGCTGCCGGCGAAGTCGATGGCCACCTCGCCGGCGACATTGTCGATGGTCACGGCGCTCTTCAGGGTGATCACGTCGCCGCCTGGCACGTCGAAACGGCTCTCGCCATGCCAGGTCCCGGCCGGCAGGGCGCGGATCGCCCGGCGAGTGGCCGCTTCCGAGCGGGTGATGATCTCGTCCGACAGGGTTTCGATGTCGTTCAGGCCCTGGCGCTTGCACAGCGCGATCAGCCGCTCGCCGCCCGCTCGGCCGCTGGAGACCTGGGCCGACAGGTCGCCGAACACATGGTCGGGCGTGCGCACGTTGCGCCGGATGACGTCGTGCAGCACCGCGTTGGGCTCACCGGCCTCGTAGAGCTTGAGCGGCGGGATCCACAGGCCCTCCTCGTGGATGTCGCGCGCGCCCGCGCCGATGCCATAGCCGCCGATGTCGGTATGGTGGATGGTCGAGCCGATGTAGCCGATCAGCCGCTGGTCCCAGAAGATCGGGCAAAGCACGGTGATGTCGAAGAAGTGGCCGGCCGACATCCATGGATCGTTGGTGATCACGATGTCGCCGGGGACCAGCTTGCCGTCGAACAGCCGGGCCAGGGCCTCGCCGGCCGCGGCGAGCGAATTGATGTGGCCGGGCGTGCCGGTGTTGGCCTGGGCCACCATGCGGCCGCGCGCGTCGAACAGACCGCTGGCGAGGTCGCCGGCCTCGCGCACGATCGGGCTGAAGGCGATGCGCTGCAGCGCCTTGGCCTGCTCGCTGACGATGCCGATCAGGTTCGACCAGAGAATCTCGAGTTCGATGCCGTCCATCTCAATCCTTCCGAATCGCGGTGATGCAGCCGATCTCGTCCACCACGCCGGTCCATCCGGGCGGCAGAACGATGGTGGTTTCGCGTTCCTCGATCAGGGCTGGGCCGGTGATCGTCTGACCCAGCGCCAGGGCGGCGCGGTCGTAGACCTTGGCCGGGCCGGCGTCGGTCCACAGCGGGACCAGCCGCTCGGACTTGGGCGCGCCGGGGGTCGCGGCCGGGACGCCGGCGGCCTCGAAGACGTTTTCCGGCCCCTGGGCGGTCAACCGCCAACTGACGATCTCGATCGGCACATGCGAGGGATTGACCCCGTACTGGGCGAAATAGGCGGCCTCGAAGGTCCGCCGGATCAAGCCCGCGTCCCGCGCCTCGCGCGGGTCCCGCTCGAAGCCGATGCCGACCTCGTTCTGCTGGCCGACGTAGCGCAGGTCCGCGCCGACGCGCCAGCGCACGCTGTCGGGCTCGGCGCCCGCCTCGACCAGCGCCTCCAGCGCCTCGCCGGTCATCTCGCCCAGCAGCCGCTCGACCTCGTCCCAGTCGAGATCGTCGAGCTGGCCAAGCGCGCTGCGCACAAGATCCAGCCGCACCGGGGTGACCAGGGCGCCGAAGGCCGAGAGCACGCTGGCCTGGGGCGGGAAGATCACCGCCGTGCTTTGCAACAGCTCGCCCACCGCGCAGGCATGCACCGGCCCGGCGCCGCCGAAGGCCAACAGTGGCAGGCCGCGATGGTCGACGCCGCGATCGGTGGCGTGGGCGCGGGCCGCCCCGGCCATGGTCTCGGCGACGACGCGATAGACGCCACCCGCGGTCTGCGCCCGGCTGGTTCCGAGCCGCGCGCCCAGCCGGTCGATCGCCGCCTCCGCCGCCGGCCGATCCAACGGCATGTCGCCGCCGAGGAAATTGTCGCCGTCCAGCAGCGCCAGCACCAGGTCCGCGTCGGTCACCGTCGGGTCGCTCCCGCCGCGGCCGTAACAGGCCGGACCCGGCTGTGAGCCGGCGCTGCGCGGCCCGACCTTCAGAAGACCCAGATCGTCGACCGAGGCGATGCTGCCGCCCCCAGCGCCGATCTCGATCATGTCGATCGAGGGGATGGTCAGCGGCATGCCGCTGCCCTCGCAGAAGCGGTACATCCGGTCGACCTCGAAGGCGCCGGTGACCAGCGGCTTGTTGTCCTCGATCAGGCAGGCCTTGGCGGTGGTGCCACCCATGTCGAACGACATCAGCCGCTCCAGCCCCAGCCGCTCGGCGTAGAAGGCGGCGGCCAGCGCCCCGGCGGCCGGGCCGCTCTCGATCATCCGCACCGGATTGCGCCCGGCGACCTCGGCGCCGATGACCCCGCCCGAACTCAGCATGATCAGCGGCCGGTTGGCCACCTGCGCCGCCTCCAGGCCCGCGGACAGGCCGCGCAGATAGGGCTCGGTGATCGGGGCGGTGTAGGCGTTGATCGCGGTGGTCGAGGCGCGCGGGTACTCGCGGATCTGCGGCGCGACGCTGGAGGATAGTGACAGGTAGAGGTCCGGCGCCTTGGCCCGCAGCACCTCGGCGATCGCCTGCTCGTTGGCGCCGTTGCGAAAGCCGTTAATCAGGCAGATCGCCGCCGAGACCACGCCCTTGGCCCGCATCTGGGGGATCAGGACCTCGACCTCGGCCGGATCGACGCCGCGCAGCACCGCGCCGTCGGCCAGCATCCGCTCGTCCACCTCGAAGGTCAGGTCTCGGGGAATCAAGGGATCGGCGAACTCGATCTGCGGGTCGTACATCTCGTAGCGGTGCTCGTTGCGGATCGAGAGCACGTCGCGGAAGCCCTTGGTGATGATCATCGCGGTCGGCGGACCCTTGCGCTCGATCAGGGCGTTGGTGACCACCGTGGTGGCGTGCACCACCACCCCGTCCACTTCCCGCGGACCGACCCCGGCCTTGGTCAGCACCAGATCGACGGCGCGGAAGAAGCCTTCCAGCAGGTCCTGATGGGTGGTCAGGGTCTTGTCGACGGTGAGCGATCCGTCGGCGCCGCGCAGCACCGCGTCGGTGAAGGTGCCTCCGATGTCGACCGCGAGCGAATAGGACATGGCTAGCCGGGCTTCCATCCAAGCCGGCGCGAGGCGTCGGCGGCCGCATCGGTGACCAGGGCGATCAGCCGCTCGGGCGGCGCCTGGGGAATGAACTGGCTCGCCCCGACCACGGCGATCGCCCCGCGCCAGTCGCCCCTGTGGTCGAACACCGGCGCAGCCAGGGCGTTGACGCCGACCTGCACCGCATCGATGGCGCTCGCCCAGCCCTGGCGGCGGACCTGATCGACCTCGGCGCGGACCTTGGCCGGATCGGTCAGGGTGCGGGCGGTCCAGGCCTTCAGCGGCCCGGCCAGTACCGCTTGCATCAGCGACGGCGGGCCGAAGGCGAGTGCAATCAGGCCGTGGGCCGAGGCGTGGAAGTCCAGCCGCGCGCCTGGACGGATGGCGAACTCGATCAGGGTCTTGCCCTGCAGCAGGTCGAGCACGGTCACCGCGCCTTCGACCAGGCCCGAGGCCGTGACCGCCAGGCCGGTGGCTTCGCGCAGCGGCTCCATCGACGGGCGAATGGCGCCAACCAGGTCGAAGCGCTCGCGCACCGCCTCGCCCAGAGTCAAAACCTTGATCCCGACCTCATAGCGGTCGGTGCGCGGGTCCTGCCGGGCGTAGCCGCGCCGCACCAGGGCGCGCAAGTGACGATGGGCGCGCGGCTTGGAAATGCCCAGCACCCCGGCGATGTCGGTCACCCCGCGCGGCTCACGCGCGGCGGCCAGAAGCTCGATCAACCGCAGGACCAGATCGACCGAATCCAGGTCCGAGGACGGCGGCGACAGAGGCGTTTCGAGGGCGTCCAGCACGGTGGTTCCCGACGTTCCACTGATCGGAACATAATTACATTCAATGGAATTGAATCCACGCCGTACGGCTGCTGTCAATATTCTGCGGGCGACGAAGCCGCGCCCAGACTCGCCCTGCGATATTCCCGTGGCGAAACCCCGTACTGATCTTTGAATGCCCGGCTGAAATGCGCCGATCCATTAAAGCCCCAGCGGAAGCAGATTTCGGAGATCGACAGGCCCGCGCACATCGGACTGGTCAGGTCCAGCCGGCAGCGCTCCAGCCGCCGCGCGCGCAGATAGCCGGAAAAGCTCTGTCCCGCCGAGGCGAACAGCTTCTGCAGATAGCGCGGCGAGACGCCGTCCGTGTCGGCGACGCGGCCGAGCGTGAGGTTCGGGTCCGCCAGCAGGGTCTCGATGGTCTGGCAGATGCGGTGCAGATGGGCCGCGCGCGCCGCCCCGGCTCCGCCCAGGGCCGCCGGCGAGCCTTCCGCCGCCAGGCTGGCGACCAGGAATTCGGTTAGGGCCAACTCCACCGGGCGAAGCTGTTCGGAGGTCAGCGCTTCCAGGGTGTCGGCCGTCGCGCGCAACAGGCCGGAGAAGACGTGGCCCAGGCCATTGGCGCTCGGCAGGCGCGCGACCCGCAGCGACAGCGGCGCGATCAGCCGATGGTCGAGCGCCACCCGCGGCGCGGTGATGAACAACAGGCGAAAGCGGCTCGTCAGCCGCAGGGCCGCGTTCATGCCGGTCGGGCCGTAGACGATGTCGCCGACCTGAAGCGCGACCGTGCGCTCGCCGTCCCACAGGCTCGCCTCGCCGTGCAGCAGCACCACCAGCCAAACCGCCGCCGGCTGGTTCGGGTTGCGGCCGGAGATCTCCTGCGGACTGCCGCTGACCAGGGCGAACTCCATGCCCAGCGGCGAGGTCAGGCACGACACCGACCCGTGAAACGTCTCGCCCTGCGGCGTCTCGCCGAGCGGCAGGCGCAGCCGCGCCATCGCCTCGCGCCAAGCCTGGACCCGCTCGCCGCGGGGCAGGCTGTCGGTCGAGAACCTCCAGGCCGTCATCGCATCGAGCGGCGACGGCGGGGTGGCGGGCCAGGGCGGCGCCAGTCGGTCCAGTGCGGTGGTTCCCGTTCGGCGGTCAGGCCGCGTCGCGCGCGGCGTCGGCCGCATCCTCCAACACCACGCAGGTCATGCCAAGCGAGCCGTATTCGATCCGATCGTTGACGAACCGCGCCCGATCACCGGGCCGGCGCGCGCCCAGCACATAAAGCAGCGGCCAGAAGTGCTCCGACGTCGGGGCGGCGAGCTCGGCGTCGCGGCCCAGCTTGGCGAATTCGATCACCCGCTCCGGCTGGTCATGAGCGATGGCGTCGCGCATTTCGTCGGCGAACCTCGCGGCCCAGTCGAACGCCGGAGCAGTCTGGCCGCCCCAGTCCATCGCCCGCAGATTGTGCACGATGTTGCCGCTGCCCATGATCAGCACGCCCTCGTCGCGCAGGGGGGCGAGCCGGCGGCCGATGTCGAACCGATCGGCGGGGGCGAGGCTCACGTCCAGGCCGAGCTGGACCACCGGCACGTCCGCCGCCGGAAAAGCCTTGACCAGCACCGACCAGGCGCCGTGATCCAGGCCCCATTCGCCCTCGTCCAGCGCGACCGGTCTCGGCGCCAGCAGCGCGGCCACCCGCCGCGCCAGGGCCGGATCGCCCGGCGCCGGATACCGCATGTCGAACAGGGCCTTGGGAAACGAGGCGCCGAAGTCGTGGATGGTCTTCGGCCGGGCCATGGCGGTCACAGCCGTGACGGGCGTCTCCCAATGGGCCGAGACGCACAGGATCGCCTTGGGCCTCGGCATGGCGGCGGCGATCTCGGCCCAGGCGCGGCTGGTGTCGTTGGTCTCCAGCGCGACCATCGGACTGCCGTGGCCGAAGAAGACGACGGGCATACGAGGGGAAGGCTTCATCGCGCGGTCAGGCCGCCCGCACGGGCGAGCGAGGCGCGGCCTTGGCCTTGACCTTTTGGGCCGCCCAGGCCGCCCGGTAGCGCGGCACCAGCCAGGAATTGAACTGGCCCTGCGCGCCTTCCTGCCAGGAATAGCGGCCGCGGGGGGCGAAGCGCGAGCGCAGGCCGACCTGAACCAGGGCGTCGACGTGCATGTCCTGGGCGATGATCTTGCCGGCGCTGGTCATGATCATCTCCAGACGGTGCTCAAAGCCCGGATCCTCCATCGCCCCCGGCGCGACCAGCACGCCGGTGTCCTGCTCCATGGTCTCCGGGCCGGTGGCGCGCAGGATCAGATAGATCACCAGATCGTTGGTCAGCACCAGGGACAGGGTCGGCGGGATGTTGGCGAAGGTCATCCGCGCGCGATCGGCCTGGGTCAGGTTCGGAAAGATCGGCAGCACCGCCTTCTGGGTCGGGTTGAAGCTGGCGTCCGGATGCAGAGTGCCGTTGAACCGGAGAAACCCGGCGTCGGAAGGATCGGCCTCGGGAAACGTCGCCAGTTCGCTCGGCACGAAGTCGTGCAGCGGGCCCTGGTGCAGCTTCGAGGCGTGGTAGCCGTCGTTGTTGTTCTCGAACATCACCTTCCAGTTCCAGGCAAACTGGCCGGTCGTGATCGGCGGGCCTTCGGCGCTGGTCAGGTCATAGCCCGCGATGGCCTGCGCCACCCGCGCCAGCCTCGGCGCCAGCGGCGCGGCGGCCGCGTCGAAATTGATGAAGATGAAGCCCTGCCAGACCTCGACCTTGAATTGCGGCAGGCTGATCGCGCCCTTGTCGAAATCGCAGGTCCGCTCCATCGCCGGCGCGTTCACCAGCTTGCCATCCAGGCCGTAGACCCAGTGGTGGTAGGGGCAGACGAAGCCGCGGGCGGCGCCCCTGCCCTCGGCCACCAGCATGGCGCGGTGCTGGCAGACCGACGACATCGCCCGAATCACTCCGTCGCGGGCGTGGGCCACCACCACCGGCTCGCCGATGATCTGGGTGGTGAAGTAGTCGCCCGGCGATTTCACCCAGTCGGCCCGGCCTACGCAAAGCCATTCATGGTTGAACAGCGCCTCCTTCTCGAATTCGTGGAAGGCCGCATCGGTGTAGCAGGCCGGCGGCAGGGTCTCGGCCCTCTCCAGAGCGAGCGCCGAGGTCTCGAGGCTGTCGAAGAAGGCGTCGGTCAGGAGCTCGGCTGGCATGGCGATGATCGTCCAGGGTCACGGGAACGGCTGACCGCGAGGTCGCGCCGAAGCTAGCCTTGTTCGGCGCCCATCGTCTTGCTTGCACGCGCACCAACAGTTGCTGGGCCGCCGACGCCGGCCGTCCGGTCTCTTGGGCGCGCGCGGGTTTTGCTCTAACAGACGCCAGCAACCCGATCGAGGCGGAGAGACCCATGACGCGCAGAGCAGCCATCGTCGCCCCGGTGCGCACCGGCGTCGCCAAGTTCCTAGGCGCGCTGCAGACGGTTCCGGTCGAAACCCTGGCCGCCGAGGTGGTCAAGGCGGTGGTCGCGCGCAGCGGCGTCGATCCGGCGCGGATCGAGGAGGTGATCTTCGCCCAGAGCTACATGAACGGCGAGACCCCCTGCACCGGCCGCTGGGCGGCGCTCGCCGCGGGCCTGCCGGTCGAGACGCCCGGCCTGCAGCTCGACCGGCGCTGCGGCGGCGGCCTGCAGGCGGTGGCGACGGCGGCGATGATGGTCCAGACCGGCGCGGCCGACGTGGTGATCGCCGGCGGCGTCGAGAGCATGAGCCGGGTCGAATACTACACCACCGACATGCGCAACGGCGCGCGATCCGGCTCGGTCACCCTACACGACCGCCTGGAACGCGGGCGCGAACGCAGCCAGCCGGTCGAGCGCTTCGGCCATATAAGCGGCATGATCGAGACCGCCGAGAACCTGGCGCGCGAGTACCAGATCAGCCGCGAGGACGCCGACGCCTTCTCGGCCGAGAGCCATCGCCGCGCCGCGGCGGCTTGGGCCGACGGCAAATTCGCCGACGAGATCGCGCCGATCAGCATTCCCCAGCGCAAGGGCGATCCGATCGTCTTCGCCAGCGACGAAGGGGTCCGCGCCGAGACCACCGCCGCCTCGCTGGCCGCGCTGCGTCCGATCATGAAGGATGGCGTGGTCACCGCCGGCAACGCCAGTCAGCAGAATGACGCGGCGGCCGCCTGCCTGGTCGTGGCGGAGGACAAGCTGGCCGAGTTGGGCCTGGAGCCGCTCGGCTTCATGATCGGCTGGGCGGCGGCGGGCTGCGAGCCGTCGAAGATGGGCATCGGCCCGGTGCCGGCGGTCGAACGGTTGTTCGCGCGCACCGGCCTGTCGTGGAAGGACATCGATCTGGTCGAGCTGAACGAGGCGTTCGCCTGCCAGGTGCTGGCGGTGCTCAAGGGCTGGGGCTGGGACGATCGCGACCGGCTCAACGTCAACGGCTCGGGCATCTCGCTCGGCCATCCGATCGCGGCCACCGGCGTGCGCATTCTGGCCACCCTGCTGCGCGAGATGAAACGGCGCGAGGCGCGCTACGGGCTGGAGACCATGTGCGTCGGCGGCGGCCAGGGCGTGGCGGCGATCTTCGAGCGCGCCTGACGGCCGTCGAAACCCGCATCCGCTTCGGTTATCGCGCTCCGAGGAACCTCAGGCCGCGAGCTTGGAGACCTCGGCGACCTCGTCGGGCGTCAGCCGCCAGGCGCCCGCCGCGGCGTTGGCCTTGACCTGATCGGGCCGCGTGGCGCCGGCGATCACCGAAGAGACCGACGCATGGCCCAGCAGCCAGGCGAAGGCCAGCTCCAGCAGGGTGTGTCCGCGTTCCTCGGCATAGGCCGACAGCGCCTCCAGCCGGTCGAAGTTCTTGTCGTTCAACGCCTGGGCGCCGCGCGCGCCCCAGGCCGCCAACCGCGTGTCCTGCCCCGGCGCCTCGCCGCGGCGGTACTTGCCGGTCAACAGCCCAGACGCCAGCGGAAAGTACGGCAAGAGGCCAAGGCCGAACCGCTTGCAGGCCGGAATGACCTCGAACTCAACCTTGCGCTCCAGCAGGCTGTAGTTGTTCTGCGCCGAGACGAAGCGGTTGAGGTGTTCGCCGCGCGCGATCCAGTCCGCATCGGCGATCTGCCAGCCGGCGAAATTGGAGTTGCCGATGTAGCGGACCTTGCCTGCGGTGACGAGGTCGTCCAGCGCCCGCAGCGTCTCCTCGATCGGCGTGTCCGGATCGGGCTGATGCATCTGATACAAGTCGATGTAGTCGGTCCCGAGCCGCTTCAGGCTGGCTTCCGCCGCCTTGATCACATAGCGCCGCGAGCCGCCGCGCTGGTCGGGTCCCGCGCCGAGCGGCATGGCGAACTTGGTGGCCAGCACGATCTCAGGCCGCCGCGCGCCCAGCGCCTGACCCAGCATCACCTCCGAGCGCGTTCCGCCGTAGATGTCGGCGGTGTCGAACAAGATGATCCCAGCGTCCAGCGCGGCGGCGACCACCGCGTCGGTCTCCGCCTGCTCGATGCGCATGCCGAAGTTGTTGCAGCCCAGCCCGACTTCGCTGACCTTCAGGCCGCTGTCGCCTAATCGCCGAAATTCCATCGACCGTCTCCCACGTCTCGTCGCCTGACCGACTCCGGCCGGTCCCCGCCCCGCCGGACGGTTCGCCTCACCCGCGATCGTAGGCCGGGCGAGCGACACAGTTCAACAACGCGCCCTACCCCGCCAGCACCATCGCCGCGCCCTTCTCGGCGATCATCATGGTCGGGGAATTGGTGTTGCCCGAGGTGATCGTCGGCATGATCGAGGCGTCGATCACCCGCAGGCCCAAGACGCCGCGCACGCGCAGCTCGGGGTCCACCACGGAGGCCTCGTCGGCGCCCATCCGGGCGGTCCCCACCGGATGGAAGATGGTGGTGGCGATGTCGCCGGCGGCGCGGACCAGCGCCTCGTCCGTCTCGGCGCCGGGGCCAGGCTTGAATTCTTCGGGACTGAAGCGGGCCAGCGGGGCCTGGGCGACGATGCGCCGGGTCAGGCGGATCGAGGCGGCGGCGATGCGGCGGTCGGCCTCGGCGGCCAGATAGTTGGGCTGGATCGCCGGCGGCGCGGCGGGATCGGCGCTGGCGATATGCACGCCGCCGCGCGAGTCCGGCCGCAGGTTGCAGACGCTGGCGGTGAAGGCGTCGAAGCGGTGCAGCGGCTGGCCGAAGCGGTCCAGGGTCAGGGGCTGGACGTGATATTGCAGGTTGGCGGTCTCGACGGCCTCGTCCGACTTGGCGAAGGCTCCGACCTGGCTGGGCGCCATCGACAGCGGCCCGCGCCGGAACAGCGCATAGTC
Organism: uncultured Alphaproteobacteria bacterium; assembly: GCA_963706385.1. Lineage (GTDB taxonomy): Bacteria > Pseudomonadota > Alphaproteobacteria > Caulobacterales > Caulobacteraceae > Poindextera. The sequence continues at coordinate 918,414 of OY970153.1, forward strand.
GAGGCCGATGCCCAAGGCGCCGATAGGATGGCGCGAGAGAGTGTTGAGGGTGGCCACGCCGCTGACCTTGTAGGCGCAGCGGATTTGCAGATGGTCCTGCAGGTTCTCGCCAACGCCCGGCGCATGGCGAACGAGCGGAATCCCGCACCCGGTCAGGCGCTCCGCGTCGCCGACGCCGGACAGTTCGAGCAGCTTGGGGCTGGCCACCGCGCCGGCCGCCAGGATCACCTCGCCCCGGGCCGCGGCGAAAAATCGCTCGCCGCCAAGGCGGAATTCGACCCCGACCGCCCGGCCGTCCTCGATCCTCACCCGCTCGACGGTGGCGTTGATTTGAATTCGAAGGTTGCGCCGTCCCCTGGCGGGGTCGAGGTAGCCTTTGGCCGCGCTCCAGCGCCAGCCGGCCTTCTGGTTCACCCGAAAATAGCTGGAGCCGAAATTGTCCCCGGTGTTGAAGTCCTCGACCTTGGGCACGCCGACAGCGGCGGCGGCGTCGCGAAAAGCGTCGAGCAGATTCCAGCGCAGCCGCTGTTCCTCGACCCGCCACTCGCCGCCGGCTCCATGGAATTCGCTCTCGCCGGCGTAGTAGTCCTCGCCGGCCTTGAAAAACGGCAGGACGTCGTCCCAACCCCAGCCGATGGCGCCCATCTGGCGCCAGCCGTCATAGTCGCGGGCCTGGCCGCGCATGTAGATCATGCCGTTGATCGAGGAGCAGCCGCCCAACACCCGACCGCGCGGATAGTCCAGCGCCCGGCCGTTCAGCCCCGCCACCGGCTCGGTCTTCAGCCGCCAGTCGGTGCGCGGGTTGCCCATGCAGAACAAATAGCCGATCGGCACATGGATCCAGAGGTAGTCGTCGCGCCCCCCGGCCTCCAGCAACAGGACGCGCCGGCGCGCGTCCGCCGACAGCCGGTTGGCCAGCACGCAGCCGGCGCTGCCGGCGCCGACGATCACGTAGTCGAAGTTCCCGAAGGGTTTGGCCGACGCCATCCGATCAGCCTTAGAGCGCGACAGCCGACAGAGGAAGCCGGTTTCGCCCGCGCCACCCGGCGGGCGGCGCGGCGCGGGCCTCAGATCATCGCCAGGTCAGGCCTTCTTGGCGCGACCGCGGGCCGCTGGCTTGCCCGCGCCCTTGGACGGCGCGCGGCCGCCCTGGCCCAGGCCCATCTGCTTGGCCAGTTGCGAGCGGGCGGCGGCGTAGGAGGGCGCAACCATCGGATAGGTTTTCGGCAGGCCCCACTTCGCTCGGTAATCCTCGGGCGACATGTTGTACTTGGTGCGCAGGTGACGCTTCAGCGACTTGAATTTCCGGCCATCTTCCAGACAGATCAGATAGTCGTCAGTCAGCGATTTCTTGATCGAAACCGCCGGGGTCTTCGGCTGTTCCGGCGCTTCGATCGGCCCGTCGATCGCGTTCAACGCCTTGAAGATGCTTTAAATCACCGACGGCAGGTCGCTGGCCGCCACGGTGTTGTTGCTGACATAAGCTGACGCGATATCCGCAGTCAGCTCGATCAATCCCGACGTCTCGTTTTCGTCCATTTTTGCCCGCCTCCGGTTTGGCTTATTCAGTGATCATCGTGGATATAGGTAATTTTCCGGCGAATCTACTGTTTATTGAACGCAAGCGTGGCGAAGTATCACCCCCCGGGGCTGGAAGGCTGTTGCACGGGCGCCGACCTTTGCTTGCGGGATCGCGCCAGCGCCGCTCGCTGCGCCCACTGCGCGATCAGGAGCAAGGCGCCAAACGGGATCAGCCATTCGACGCGGGCCTGATAGCGGCTATAGGGGCCAGAGATGGCGCCGCACAGGAATGCATTGGCGAGCACGAGACCCAGCGTGAGGATCAAGAAACTTGCAAGCTCGCTCGTGGGCGCCAGGGTTCGGTGAAAGCCGCAGGCGCCGAGAAAGACGAACGAGACGAGCACTACCGCGTACTCCAGCGGTGCGAGTGCGTTGAGGTCGAAGCGACCGCAGGCTCCCCCCGCCGATCGCACGCATTCGACGCCGCCGGGCAGCAGCGAGGCCGCCTGGTCGCGCAGTTGGCTGTGTCCCCCTCGGATCAGCAATTGGACGCTGTCGAAATCACGGCCGACGCCGAAATTGATGAAGGCCACCACTCCATTGACGAAGGCCTCCCGCGCCTGACGGAGTCCATCGGCCCGCAATCCTCCCAGCACCAGGCGGGCCTGTTCGGCGACGAATCGCTCGCGATGGTCGGCTTCGGCGTCGGTGACATGCCGGAGCTCGAGGCGATCGAACTGCGCGAGCGTGGACTTGAGGCGATCGGGCGCGGCCGCCGGAGGGGGACCTTCGAGCGGATAGATCCACAGGTAGTACTCGATGTGGGCGGGCGGGCTGTTCGCCAGGTCACAGGCCGCCAGGTGCGCGCGGGGGCAGGTCTGGCGCAGATAGCGCTGAACGCCGCCGTCGGCGAGCATCCGGCTGGCGGCGAACGGGGCCATGTGAACCGGTCGCCCGAACGCCGTGTTCAGGATCAATCCGCCGCCGGCGGCCAGGGCGAGGCCGATCGCCAAGGCCATGGCCGGCGACGCCACGCGGCCGAGCGCGGCCCGCCAGCCCGCGCGCCAATGCAACAGCCCGCCGATCAGGACAGCGGCGGCGACATTCAGGCCATTTTCGGCGTGGGCGAGCACGGCGTAGATCATCAGCCCGACCAGCCCCAGGCGTCCGGCCCGAGCCAAGCGGTCGGGATAGACGATCAGCACGGCCGCGGCCAGAACCGCCAGGCCGCCGAATATGTCGGGCATCGCATAGGCCGTCTCGAAGCCCAAACTCGTGGTCGCCGCGAGCGCGGCGACCACGCCGATGTAGCCCAAACCCGAGCTGGCTGGCGCCGCGGCGCGGACGGCGAGCCTCACGGCCCAGGCGGTGGTCAAGGCCTGCAGGCCGGCCACGAGCCACAACCCTCCGACGCGGACCAACAGATGAAAGGGGACGGCGTAGAAGGCCGAGCGGGCCGTCAGCCAGGTCAGGTTGAAGCGCAGATCGGCGGGCGTCGCATCGTGGAGCCCGAAACCCCAGCCGTGCAACGACCGGCCCGGCGCCCACGGCTGCCCCGGCCCCGGCCATGGCCGTTGCAGGGCGTCCAGGATATCGCCCCCCCATCCCCAATAGTACGGCGTGTCGCCGAAGACGAAGGGGCGGCCCCAGAGAATAGCCGGCGCCAGCAGGATGACGGCGGCCAGCGGCGCCCAAGCGGCGTCGGATGCGATGGCCGCCATCGCGGCGACGGACGATCGGCTGGAGCGGTTGAATGACATGGACTGGCGCGGCCCCGGATGAATTCGGTTTTCGACCGACCTCGCCAAGCTCAAGCCGGTGAAGCGAGGCGTCGCGCCGCTGACTGTCGCGGCGCCTCGGCGGATGAATGCCTGTTCGGAGTTTAATAACCATGAAAGACGGCCGATCGCGTCCCGAGACTTGGCGCTGCCCGGCGCGCGCGGCGCCGCTCGCGCGACGAGTTCCTTGACTTTCAAAGCTTTCCGGCCCATCTACCGCTCGCGTGCGCTTCGGCGTCCGCCTTTCGGCGCTCCCGTCGCGTGGAGGATGCTCCGCTTTGCATCCAGCCTGTCGAGCGCCAGACCGAACGCCATAGTTTCGCCCAGGCCACGCGGGCGCCCCCCAACCGACCCGCGCTCAGCGCCGGACCGCAATGAAGCGGCCGCGTGCGCGGTTTCGCATATGAAAGACTCAAGTTGACCCAATTTATTGACCTCGGCCTCGCCAAGCCAATTCTCAAGGCGCTGGCGGCCGAAGGCTATGCCGCGCCGACGCCGATCCAGGCGCAGGCCATCCCCTTCGTGCTCGCCGGGCGCGATCTTCTGGGCATCGCCCAGACCGGCACCGGCAAGACCGCCGCCTTCGCCCTGCCGATCCTGCAGCGGCTGGCGGACAATCGCAAACCCGCGCCGCGCCGCGGTTGCCGCGTGCTGGTGCTCTCGCCCACCCGCGAGTTGGCCAGCCAGATCGCCGAAAGCTTCCGCACCTATGGCAAGCAGATCGGCGTCACCGTCGCGGTGGTGTTCGGCGGCGCCAAGTACGGGCCCCAGGTCCGCGCCCTGGCCGCCGGCGTCGACGTGCTGGTCGCCACCCCCGGCCGGCTGATCGACCACCTGGGCGAGCGCACCGCCCAACTCGGCGAGACCGAGGTGCTGGTGCTGGACGAGGCCGACCAGATGCTCGACCTCGGCTTTCTGCAACCGATCCGCCGCATCGTCAGCCATCTGCCCAAGGCGCGCCAGAACCTGTTCTTCTCGGCCACCATGCCCGGCGAGATCGGCAAGCTGGCGGCCGAGCTTCTGGTCGATCCGGCCAAGGTGTCGGTGGCGCCCCAGGCGACCACGGTCGAGAAGATCCGCCAAAACCTGATCTTCGTCGAAGCCGCCCACAAGCGCGAACTGCTGGCCGAACTGTTCGCCGACCCCAAGCTGACGCGGACCATCGTCTTCACCCGCACCAAGCGCGGCGCCGACCGGGTGGCCAAGCATCTCGACGCCGCCGGCATCGACGCCACCGCCATCCATGGCGACAAGTCCCAGGGCCAGCGCGAGCGCGCCCTGGCGGCGTTCAAGGCCGGCGATGTCCGCGCCCTGGTGGCCACCGACATCGCCGCGCGCGGGATCGACGTCGACGCGGTCAGCCACATCATCAACTTCGAGCTGCCCAACGTGCCGGAGACCTATGTCCACCGGATCGGGCGCACCGCCCGCGCCGGGGCCGAGGGCTCGGCGATCAGCCTGTGCTGCGACGATGAGCGCGGCCTGCTGCGCGACATCGAAAAACTCACCCGCCAGTCGATCCCCTCCGCCGACCGCCGGCGCGACCGCTCGCTGGCGCTGATGGCCGCGGCCAACGGCAGCGCCGGCGGCGAGGATCGCGCGGACAAGCGGCCTCGCGGCCAACAGCCGCGCGGACGCGGCGGCCCGGGCGGCGGCAAGGCCGGCTCGCAGCCGCCGCGCCGGCCTCAGGCCAATGCGGGCGCGCCGCGTTCGGGTTCGGGCCGGCCGCGACGCGGCAATCGTCCGGGCCGCAACGGCGGCGCCGGCCACTCCGGCGCCCAGGCTTAGAATAATAAAGGGCCGCTCGGCGCTTCATCGCCTGAGCGGCCCTTGAACGTCCTGGCCGAGGCCGGGATGACGCGTCCGGCGCCCCGCCGCCTCACGTGGTGTTGTTCGGGAGCAGGCGCGGCTGAGTCAGGGTCATCGACAGGTTGGTGAACAGCGTGACCAGATTCGAAATTGAATTCGCGCCCGGACAGACCACGCCGTTGGCGCCATCGGAATAGAACTTCGTCGCATCCGGAAGCATCCCCTGACTAGCCGCTATGTCCTGCATCGTCGTGCAGGAAGACAGTCCCGCGAGCGTTCCCCCCGTTACATCGGTGGTGCAGGTGCTTGAGCCGCCAGTGGCCGTCGAGGCGCCGTAGGCGATCGAATAGACCCAGGTTCCCGCGTTGGCGGCGGCCTGGGCCGCGGCGATCGCCTGCTGGCACTGGTCGGTGTTCTGGGTGAACGACTGGCCGTTCAAGGTGATGTTGTTCGCCGCCGTCAGCGACTTGGGACTACCACTCGAACCCACGGTCTGCGACTTGCTGACCTGATAGGTGCCCGTTCCGCCGGTTCCCGATATCAGGCCGGTGATGGTGGTCCCCGCCGCCACGCCCGTCCCGGTGATCGCCTGTCCGACCGCCAGCGGTCCTTCCTGCGAGGTCGTGGACGACGCCGCGCACCCCTTCGGACAGGACGTCACGGTCAGGGTGGTGCCGGAGATGTATCCGCTCACGTCCGTCTGAGCCTTGCTGGAATTGGCGCCGCCGTCGCTGAGGAAGATGATCACGTTCTGGGTATGCGGCGCGGCGAAGCTGACGAGCGCCGCCTGCGCCGCGTTGATCGCCTCGGCGTAGTAGGTCGCCTGTCCGCCCGGCGCCGTCACGCCCGAACTGCACCCGGCGCCGCCGGTCGCCAGCACGATGTTCGAGCTGCTGTTCAAGGTCTTCGACGTGCTGGAGGTCTTGAAATTGTTGCTCCCGCTGAGACCGACGACCTGATAGACTGGAGAATTGCCGTAGGTCTGGATGTCCGATGACGGCATGGTCTTGCCGCAGGTGTAGTTGTTGCTGGCGTCACTTGCATTCACCATGCCCGGAAAGGTCATCAGGCCGACATAGTCCAGAGACGGATTCAGGCCGGACAGCAGCGCCTGAACCCCCGCCAGAGCGCACTGCTCTCTGGAGGAGGAGCCTCCGAGCCCGCAGCCGGGGTCAGTCGTGCTTGACATGGACGCGGTGGTGTCCAGCACGATCATGATGTTGAGCATTTGCGCCATGCCGCCCTTGGCGCTCGCGGTCGAGGTCGCCGAGACCGTGAAGGGCTGCACACCCAGAACCTGGGCGAACCACAGCGGCACGGTCGCCTGCTGGCGCACCACGATGGCGTTCGCCGAATCGGATCCGGTGCACGAGACGCCGGTGGACGACAGGCACTTCAGCACCGGATAGCCGCTGACCATGGTGGCGGTGATGCCGGGGATGGCGTTCATGTCGCCGGTCGCCGAGCTATACGAGGTCGCCGTGGTGATCGCCTTGCCGGGCGTGCCGGTGCAGCAGTTGATGTCCTGGGCGCCGGCCAGCGCGGCCGCGTCCGTCGACGCCTGCAACTGGCGCTGAACGGCGAGGACATGGCCGACGTCGACCACGAACCCGGTGAATCCAACCAATCCGACCATCGAAAAGGCGACGATCATCGCGGTCACGCCGCGTCGGTCACGCCGAAAACCGCGGATGAACGAGGTGAGGGAGGACATTGTCCGTCTCATTCTATGCGCTCCGTTGATTGGGATGACAGGACGCAACTCGGGGCGTAGTTGACGCCCATGATGGAAAGATCGCAGGGATAGGTCGCCGTCACACTCGCCGCCAACCCCATCGCGGCGGAAAGCGCGGTCGCGCAATTGGAATCATTGGTACAAGCCGTGCCGTTGACCGTCATGGTTATGGTAATACTTGCTTTCGTAAGATTAGCCGCCGAAGACGTGACCGCGCTGTTTGTGTCCGTCCAAGGCGTCGAGGCCGAACCTGCATTCACGCGACTGATGGCTAATTGCCTGGCCCCCGATCTTACACCATCCGATAACTCAATGTAATTGTTCAGCACGATCCCGAACTTGACGATGCCAAACAGCATAAGCAACAGGACAGGCGCGATCAGCCCGAACTCGACCGCCGGTGAACCGGATTGGTCGTTCCAAACTTCGCGCCAAAAACGATTCATGACGTCAGCCAGTGCTGCAATATAGTTTCGTCGCATTAACGATGAGATCCAGCGACGTATCGGGCATGTATCGAGATTTCATCTTATTCTATCCAACCTCTCACGAGGTCGGCTAATTTTCTGTTCACGAGATAGGCTAATTTTTTGTTGCCGTGCTCGCCTGAAACAGTCCGATCGGCTTGCCGGCGGGCGGCCTTTCGCTGAACGCACGTTTTGTCGGGACCGACGGTCCTGGGTCGACGCAACGGCCGGCGAAGGCCTAAGCTTGACGCCCGAGCCAGCCTCGATCTCCAGACCAGGGCCCCGATGACCGAAACCGACCGCTATGCGAAATACACGCGGCTGATCCTCGATCGGCCGCATCCCAAGGTGCTGCGCATCCGCCTCGACAACGGCAAGATGAACACCGCCGACCACCGGATGCACCGGGAGCTGGCGGAGATCTGGAACGACGTCGACGCCGACGACGAGATCAACGCGGCGATCATCACCGGCAATGACCGCGTGTTCTCCGCCGGCGGCGATTTCGCCATGGTCGAGGATCTGATGAACGACGCCGACGCGCGGGCGCGCGGGTGGAAAGAGGCGCGCGCGATCGTCTACAACCTGATCAACTGCAACAAGCCGGTGGTCAGCGCCATGCGCGGCGTGGCCGTGGGCGCCGGGCTGGTCACCGGCGTTCTCGCCGACATTTCGATCGCCAGCAAGGACTGCCGGATCATCGACGGGCACACCCGGCTTGGCGTCGCCGCCGGCGACCACGCCGCGATCATCTGGCCGCTGCTCATCGGCATGGCGCGGGCCAAATACTATCTGCTGCTGTGCGATCAGCTGCTTGGCGCGGAAGCGGCCGAGATCGGCCTGATCAGCCTGGCGGTCGAGGACGGCGAACTGGACGACAAGGCCGTCGAGATCGCGACCCGGCTGGCGACCGGCGCCCAGGGCGCGATCCGCTGGACCAAGCATTCGCTAAACAACTGGCTTCGCCAGATGGGCCCGACGTTCGACGCCTCGCTGGCGCTCGAATTCCTCGGCTTCGCCAGTCAGGAGCCCCGGGAAGGGGTGCGCTCGCACCGCGAGAAGCGCGCGCCGCGGTGGCCTGAAAGCAGCCCGCTCTAACCGAGCCGACCTTGGCTCAAGCCATGGTCAGGCCGCCGGAGATGCTGATGGTCTGGCCGGTCATGAACGGCGCCTCGTCGCTCAGCAGGAAGGCGATCATGCCGGCGTAGTCGTCGGGCCGGCCCAGGCGGCGCAGCGGTATCGCCTTCGCCAGGCTCTCCGCCAGCCGGTCTCCGCCTGGCATCGCCTTGGCGAAGTCGCTGAACAGGGGGGTGTCCGTGGGACCCGGACAGAGCGCGTTGAGCGTCACGCCCGTCCGCGCCAGTTCGCGCGCCAACGTCTTGGTGAACGCGATGACCCCGCCCTTGCAGGCGGCGTAGACCGACTCCCCCGACGAGCCGACCCGGCCCGCGTCGGACGCGACATTGACCACCCGGCCGGCCCCGCGCTCGGCCATGCCGCGCACGACGACGTGGTGCATCACCAGCGGGCCATGCAGGTTGACGCGAATGATCCTTTCCCAGACGGCGGGGTCGCTATCCAGGAACAGGCTCGCCGAATCCCAGCCGGCGACGTTCGCCAGCCCCTGGGTGGGGCCGAACTCGGCCTCGAACGCGCCATGCGCCGCGGCGACCTGATCGCGGTCGCCGATGTCGACCCGGTAGGCCTTGGCCCGCCCGGCGCCGGCCTGTTCCGCCGTGGCGGCCGCGCCGCGCGCGTCGATGTCGAATATGCCGACGAGCGCCCCCTCCCGCGCGAGGCGCAACGCCGCCTCCCGGCCGATCCCGCTCGCCCCGCCGGTCAGAATGATCCGCTTGCCGCTCAGCCCTCGCATGGACGCCCCCTAGGCGGCATCGCCACACACCGGCGCCTCGTCGGCGGGCGGGGCCGCGCGGCCGAGGATCAGGTCGGCGGCCTTTTCCGCGATCATGATCGTCGGGGCGTTGGTGTTGCCACCGACCAGCGTCGGCATCACCGAGGCGTCGACCACGCGCAGGGCCTCGATCCCGATCACCTTCAGCTTGTCGTCGACCACCGCCAGGCCATCGCCCGCCGCGCCCATCCGGCAGGTTCCGACCGGGTGGTAGATGGTCTCCGCCCCGCGCCGGATCCAGGCGTCGATCTCGGCGTCGCTTTGGACGTCCGGTCCGGGGAACAGTTCGGCGCCGGCGATCGCCTTCAGCGAGGCCTGTTCGGCCAGTTGGCGGACCATCTTGACGCCTTCGCGCAGCGCGCGTCGGTCCTCCTCGCTCGACAGGTAGTTGGCCCGGATCGCCGGATCGTCGAACGGATCGGCCGAACGCAGGCCGATCTCGCCGCGGCTTTCCGGCCGAAGCTGACAGACGTGGATGGTGAAGCCGTCCTTTTCCACCAGGGTCTTGCCGTGGTCCTGCATGATCGCCATCACGCAGTGCAGTTGCAGGTCCGGCCGGTCGAGATCGGGCCGCGACTTCAGGAACGCGCCCGCCTCCAGGAAGTTCTGCCGCCCCGGCCCCTGGCCGCGCAGCATGTAGTTGATCCCGGTGAGCAGACGCCTCAGCCCCCTGTTGTAGGAAAAGGCCGAGGACACCCCCGGCGTCTCCCACGACAGGGTCATGTCCAGGTGGTCCTGCAGGTTCTTGCCGACCCCCTTCAGCGGATGGACCACGTTGACGCCGGCGGCGTTGAGTTCGTCCGGATCGCCGATTCCCGAAAGCTGCAGCACCTGGGGCGACTGCGCCGCGCCGGTGCAGACCAGCACCTCGGCGTTGGCGTACGCCACCCGTTTGACCCTACCCTTGCCTTGCGCGAACTCGACGCCGATCGCCCGGCCCTTTTCGATCAGGATCTTGGTGGTGCGGGCCTCGACCTCGCAGGTCAGGTTCGGACGCTGGCCCAGTATGGGATGGAGATAGCCGGCCGCGGCGCTCCAGCGGCGGCCGTCGCGGATGGTCAGTTGGTAGGGGCCGAAACCTTCCTGCTGGAAGCCGTTGAAATCAGGGGTCAGCTTGTGCCCGGCCTCGGCCCCGGCGGCGATGAAGCGGGAATAGATCGGGCTGGGCGAGGCGGCCTTGGAGACATACAGCGGCCCGTCCGAGCCATGGTAGGCGTCGCCGCCGTCCTGGAAGGTTTCCGAGCGTTTGAAATAGGGCAGCACCTCGGCGTAGGACCAGCCGCGCAGGCCCATCTGGCCCCACTGGTCGTAGTCGCGCGGGTGGCCGCGGATGTAGATCATGCCGTTGATCGAGGACGAGCCGCCCCAGCCCTTGCCCCTGGGCCACCACAGCCGCCGCCCGTCCAGATTCGCCTCCGGCTCGGTCCAGAAGCCCCAGTTGTAGGGCCCCTTGGCCTGCAACAGCGCCCCCGCCCCGGCCGGCATCCGCACGAGGAGCGAATTGTCCTTGCCGCCGGCCTCCAGCAGCAGGACCCGGGTCTTGGGATCGGCGCTCAGCCGGTTGGCCAGCACGCAGCCGGCCGAGCCGGCCCCGATGATGATGTAGTCGTAGCGGTCCAAGGGGTCCTCGTCGGGCCAGGGTTTCGTCGGTCGGCCATGCTGGCGCGCCGCGCGGCCGGGCGCAAGCAGCCTGACGCCCGCGTCATTTTCGCGACGCGGAGCCAGTCGCGGACGGAGTCAGCCCTCTAGTGGATCGTAGCAAACGGATGGTTCCCATCCGTTTGTGGTCCGATCCACTAAATTCAAACGCTTGTGGTGCGTCTCAAACGGATGCGGGAGGCATCCGTTTGAGTCGCACCACTAGCGCCCCTTCCATTGCGGCGCGCGCTTCTGCGAGAAGGCCAGCGGGCCCTCGACGAAGTCCTCGGACTTGAACAGGCCCGCCACCGCCGGATAGCGGCCCTGGGCGGTCATCGCCGCCTCCAGGCTCGGCTCGTCCAGCCCCTTCATCACCGCTTCCTTGGACGCGCGGATCGACATCGGGCTGCATTCGCAGATCAGCCCCGCCCAGCGATTGGCCGCCGCCATCACCTCACCCGGCGCGACCACCTCGTTGACGAAGCCCAACTCCTGGCCTTCACGCGCCGAGACTCGGCGGGCGGTCAGGATCATGCCCATCGCCCGCTTCAGGCCGATCTGGCGCGGCAGGCGGTGCACCCCGCCGGCCAGGGCCGCCAGGCCCACCTTCGGTTCGGGCAAGGCGAAGACGGCGGCCTCCGAGGCGATGATCAGATCGCAGGCGAGCGCGATCTCGAAACCACCGCCCATGGCCACGCCATTGACCGCCGCGATCACCGGCTTGTTCAGGTCGTGCCGGTTGGTCAGGCCCGCGAAGCCGGAGGCCGGCGAGCCTCGCTTGCCGCCGGCGGCCTGGTATTTGAGGTCGTTGCCGGCGGAGAAGGCGCGCTCGCCCGCGCCGGTGACGATGGCGACCCACTGCGCCGGATCGGCGGCGAAGGCGTCGAACACCTCGCCCAGCTCGAAGTGGGCGGGCGCGTGCAGCGCGTTCATCACCTCGGGCCGGTTCAGGGTGATGGTGGTGACCGGTCCGGCGCGATCGACGCGGACGAATTCATAGGCCATGGCGTTTCTCTCCCGTTGCCGTGTTGTGTTGCCTTATGCCCTGGCCCTGAGGCCATCGCGATAGCGTTTCCAGTTGGCGACGTAGTGCGCCGCGCTGCTGGCCAGCATCTCGGCCTGACGCTCGGACACCTGGCGGACCACCTGGCCGGGCGCGCCGAGCACCATCGAGTTGTCGGGGATCACCTTGTTTTCGGTGATCAGGGCGCCGGCGCCGATCAGGCAATTGCGGCCGATCACCGCCCGATCCAGCACGATCGCGCCCATGCCAATCAGGCAGTTGTCGCCGATCGTGCAGCCGTGCAGCATCGCCATGTGCCCGACCGTGACGTTGGCTCCGATGGTGAGTGGAGCGCCGGTCTCGGTATGTAGAACCGAGCCGTCCTGAACGTTGCTGTTCTCGCCCACCACGATCGGATCATTGTCACCGCGCAGCACCGCGCCGAACCAGATGCTTGCGTTTTTCTTTAGAATCACCCTTCCCAACACCACGGCGCTGGGCGCTATCCAGTATTCACCATCGTCAGGCCACGTTGGAGCGGCGGCGCCCAAGTCGTAAACGTTCATCCGTCCACCCCTTATATTGAAAGCTTTCGCTTGCTTAACCGTTTTGAAAGACGCTTACCATCATTCTAGTCGGGCGAGTTCGAGGGGGTGGAAGCCGTCTTGGGTCGCCCGCCGCGGGTTTGCCTCCGCGGCCTCCTATGGATGGAGAGTTGGGTTGTCGCGTTCGGTGTCTCGGCGGACCGAGTGTCCGCCTCACCCAAGTTCGCTGGCGGAGCCGCCCGGCGCCGTCCCCCCTTCTCTCCTCGCCTCTCCACTTTCATCCCCAGGGCGGTCCAATGCGGACGCGCCCTTTTTTCTTACCTCGGAGGACTCCATGACCAAGCGTGCTCTGAAGCGAATGGTGCGCGAAGGCGCGTTCAACGCCGACCAGTTTGACGATGGGAAAGTGCGCCGTTTGCCGGTGGAGCGTGGCTGGACGCCCTCGATGCACGCCCACGGGGCGCATCCGAACAACGACGAGCGCGAGCAGGGTTATCTGAAGACGATCAAGCCGAAGTCGGTGGGCCAGTCCCGGCTGATCGAGGCGATCGACGCGCGCAATCTCGTGATGGCCCTGGGTCCGGCCGGCACCGGCAAGACCTATCTGGCGATCGCCAAGGCGGTCGAGGCGCTGGAGGCCGGCAAGGTCGGCCGCATCGTGCTTTCGCGCCCCGCGGTCGAGGCCGGCGAGTCGATCGGCTTTCTGCCCGGCGAGATGGAGGACAAGCTCGCCCCCTATCTCCGCCCGCTGTACGACGCCCTGTCCGACCGCCTGTCGATGAAGCGGGTCCGCGCCCTGATGAGCGAGGGGGCGATCGAGATCGCGCCGGTGGGCTTCATGCGCGGACGCACGCTGAACAACGCCTTCGTGGTGATCGACGAGGCCCAGAACTGCACCTACATGCAGCTCAAGATGTTGCTGACCCGGCTGGGCTGGAACTCGACCATGGTGGTCACCGGCGATCCGCATCAGTCGGACCTGTTGCCCGGCGTCTCGGGCCTGGGCGACGTGGCCGACCGCTTCGAGGCGGTGCCCAACATCGCCGTGGTGCGGCTCGGCGACGTCGACATCGTGCGCCACCCGCTGGTGGCGGAGATGCTGGGGGTGCTGTAGCGGGCGGAGCGCGGGCCGCCCGGCGCGTCGCGGACTATTCCAGGTCTTCCGCCAGGATCGCCATTTCGAACAGGAAGGAGCCGGCCTCGTCCTCGTCCTCGTAGACCACGCCGATGAATTCGCCCTTCAGCTCGACCTCGGCGGAATCCTTCTGCTTGGGCCGCGCCTTGAGCGCGACGTGCGGATTGCCGAAGGTGCGCTTCAGGTGCGCCTCGATGCGCTTGATGTCGGTGTCGTTCACGAAAAGGCGCTCCTGGGCCGTGGGCAGAGCGGAACCTAGCGGCATCCGCGCCCAGAGCAAGCGCCCAGCGTCAGATCACGTAATCATAGATGTCTTCGGCCAGGGTGTGGTCCATGGTCCGCGCGGGGACTTCTCCGGTCGGGCAGTTGACCAGCCGCGCCGGCACCCCGGCCGCGGTGCAGCCGGCCGGCACCGGTTTCAGCACCACCGAGCCCGAGGCGATCTTGGCGTAGTCGCCGATCTGGATATTGCCCAGCACCTTGGCCCCGGCGCCCAACAGGACGCCCTTGCCGATCTTCGGATGCCGGTCGCCGCGCTCGGCGCCCGTGCCGCCCAGGGTCACGCCCTGCAGCATCGAGACGTCGTCGCCGATCACCGCGGTCTCGCCGATCACGATGCTGGTGCCGTGGTCGACGAACACGCCCGAGCCGATGCGGGTCGCCGGATGGATATCAACCTGGAACACCTCCGACATCCGGCTCTGCAGGTAGAAGGCCATGGTCTCGCGGCCCTCGGTCCACAGCCAGTGCGCCACCCGGTGGGTCTGCAGCGCCAAAAAGCCCTTGAAGAACAGGAACGGCTGGACGTAGCCCTTGCAGGCCGGATCGCGCTCGAACACCGCGCGCAGGTCGGCCTCGACCATCTCGATGATCCTGGGATCGGCGGCGTAGGCCTCTTCGGCGATTTCCCGCGCGCTCATCGCCCGCAGCTCCTGGTCGCCCATCTTGCGCGCGAGCTGATAGGACAGCGCGTCCGCCAAGCTGTCGTGCTTGAGCACCACCGCGTTCAGCAGCGAGGCGAGCGTCGGCTCGGTCCGCGCGGCGTGGGCCGCCTCGTTGCGCAAGGCCGCCCAGACCGGCGGCGCCGCCTCGGGTGTCACCACTTCCAGCCGTTGCTTCGACATCCTATCGCCTCTCCCCGAAGCCGTTCGCGCCGATCCTCACCCGGCTAGCTTAACATAGCCTTGGCCAGAGCGCGCGGCAGCGCCCCTTCCTTGGCCATATGGTAAGCGCGCAGCAGCATCGCCAGCGTCGACATGTCCTGAATATGGCCGGCCAGCGCCAGATCCAGCACCTCGCGGAACGGCGCGCGGGCCAGCGTCAACGCCTCGGTCTCGTCCGGCGCGGCCTCGACCGGGGTCAGGCCGGTGGCGAGAAAACCGTGGCCGACCTCGTCGGTGATCGAGTTGGATAGCTGGAATTTCAGCACCTGGCGCCATTCGGCGGCCTCCAGGCCCGCCTCCTCGCGCAGCTCGCGCCGGGCGCTTTCCAGCGGATCGACGTCCAGCGGGCCGCCGCCCTCGGGCAGCTCCCAAGAATAACCGGGGATCGCGAAACGGTGCTGGCCGACCAGGGTCACCGTCCCGTCCGCGTGCAGCGGCAGGATGGCCAAGGACAGGTTCTTGAATCGCACCACGCCGTAGAGCGCGGGCTTGCCGGTCGGGGCGACGGTGTCGTATTCGGCCATGGTCAGCCACGGATTGTCGTAGACCGTGCGTTCCCTGACGGCCGCCCAGGGCTCGCCATGCGAAACCATCCAGTCAGGTTTTTGCGTCATCGGGCGGCTGGACCTCGCTGCATGGAGCGCACACCTATAGCCTGGATTTGCAACGCGCCCATTTCCCGATCCGGGCCGCGATCAGCCGAACGAGGCGCGCCTTGAGCCCATCCCCGCCGCCGCAGCCGGCTTTCGGCGCCGCCCTGCCGACCGGGCCGGTCAATCCGGCCGTACTCGAATTTCTCGCCCGGCGGCGCTCGGCCTCCGCCGGGACCCTCACCGCGCCCGGACCCGACGCGCGGGAACTGCGTGACCTTCTGCGGCTCGCCGCCCGGGTTCCCGACCACGGCAAGCTCTCGCCCTGGCGGTTCATCATCCTGGAGGGCGCGGACAAGACCGCCTTCGTCGCCGCGCTCGAAGCCATCGCGGCCGGCCGGGCCGACGGCGAGAAGCTGGCCGGGGCGCTGTTCAAGATCCGCCAGCCGCCGCTCACCGTCGTGGTCGTCTCGCGGGTGACCGCGAACAAGATTCCGGACTGGGAGCAGCGGCTTTCGGCCGGCGCGGTCTGCATGAGCCTTCTGATCGCCGCCCAGGCCATGGGCTACGGGGCCAACTGGATCACCGACTGGTACGCCTATGACGCGGCGGTCGAGGCGCTGTTGGGCCTGGCGCCCGACGAGCGGATCGCCGGCTATGTCCATCTGGGCGTCGCGGCCGAACCGCCGCTGGAGCGGGTCCGGCCCGACCTGGATGCGATCACCACGCGCTGGCGCGCGCCTTAGAGGAAGGCTTGGCCGGATCGCCGCGAAGTCATAGGGTCCGCGCCAAATCGTAAGTCACGGAATTGTCATGTCGCGTCTCAGCGCGGTTCGCGCCGCCAGCTTTCTGTTCACGCTCTGCATCGCCGCCGCCGGCCTGCCCGCGATCGCCCAGCCCATCGGTGTGGCGGGCCAGCGCGTCGTCCTGCCGACGAACGTCACGCCCGATCACTACGATATCGCCATCACCCCCGATGCGGCGGCTCTGAGCTTCAAGGGCCAGGTGCGGATCGACCTGGTGGTGCGTCGATCGACCGACCAAATCGTGCTGAACGCCGTCGATATCGTGATCGACCATGCCGCCCTGTCGGGCCGGCGCGCCGCGCCGACCATCACCTATGACGATCGGGTCCAGACCGCGAGCTTCGGCTTTAGCCGTCCGCTGAGGCCCGGCCGCTACCGCCTCAACCTCGACTATCACGGCAAGATCTACCAGCAGGCGTCGGGCCTGTTCGCCCTGGACTACCAGACCGAGGGCGGGACCAAGCGGGCGTTGTTCACCCAGTTCGAGAACTCCGACGCCCGCCGCTTCATCCCCTGCTGGGACGAGCCGGGCCGCAAGGCGAGCTTCACCCTGACCGCGACCGTGCCGGCGGACGACATGGCGATCTCCAACATGCCGATCACCCGCGCGAGCGCGCTCGGCGGCGGACTGCGAAGAGTCCGTTTCGCCACCACCCCCAGGATGTCCTCCTATCTGCTGTTCTTCGGCCTGGGGGATTTCGAGCGGGTCCACCGCAAGGTGGGCGCGGTGGATGTCGGCGTCGTGGTCAAGCGCGGCGACACCGCCGACGCCGGCTACGCCCTCGACGCGGCCGAGCAGATCCTGCCCTACTACAACCAGTATTTCGGCCAGCCCTATCCGCTGCCCAAGCTGGACCTGATCGCCGGCCCGGGCTCCAGCGAGTTCTTCGGGGCGATGGAGAACTGGGGGGCGATCTTCTATTTCGAGCGCGAGCTGCTGATCGATCCGCGCGTCTCGACCCAGCGCGACCAGCAGCGGGTCTACATCACCGTGGCGCACGAGATTTCCCACCAGTGGTTCGGCGATCTGGTGACCATGGCCTGGTGGGACGATCTGTGGCTGAACGAGGGTTTCGCTTCCTGGATGGAGAATAAGGTCACCGACCATTTCCACCCCGAATGGAAGGTCTGGCTGCGGGAGCTGGCCGCCAAGGAATATGCGATGCGCACCGACGCCGGCGAGGGGGCGCACCCGATCATCACCCCGATCGACAACGTGCTGCAGGCCGGCGGGGCGTTCGACGAGATCACCTACCAGAAGGGCGCGGCGGTGATCCGCATGCTGGAGGCCTACGTCGGCGAGGACGCCTTCCGCGCCGGGGTGCGCCGCTACATCGCCGCCCACGCCTACGGCAATACGGTGACCGACGATCTGTGGCGCGAGATCGATCCGCTCTCGCCCGGCCGGCCGATCACCGCGATCGCGCACGATTTCACCCTGCAGGCCGGCGTTCCACTGGTCAGCGAACGCGGTGCGACCTGCCGGGACGGACGCGAAAGCCTCGACTTGCGGCAAGGGCGCTTCGCCACCGATCCGGCGTCGCTCGCGCCGACCACCTGGCACGTGCCGGTGAGCGTGGCCGCGATCGGCGGCCATCCCGACCAGATGGTGGTCACGGGTCCGGCCGGCGGCCAGTTCGACCCCGCCGGCTGCGGCCCGGCGATCCTGAACGCCGGACAGACCGGCTACTACCGCAGCGCCTATTCGCCGGACGCGATCGCCGCCCTGACCGCGCAATTCGCCGCCCTGTCGCCGGACGATCAGTTGGGCCTGATCAACGACACTCGGGCGCTGGCCTACGTCGGCGACCAGCCGATGGCCGCGTTCCTGAACCTCACCCGCCGGCTGGACGTCAATACCGACCCGATCATCTGGGAGCGGCTGGCGGCGGACCTGTCCGAGCTCGACCGGCTGTACGACGGCCTGCCCGGCCAGGCGCGGTTCCGCGCCTTCGCCCGCGGCCTGCTCAATCCCGCCCTGACGCGGATCGGCAAGGACCCGCAACTGGGCGAAGGCGACAACGTCGCCCTGATGCGCGGATCGGTGCTCACGGTCCTGGGCCGGCTCGACGATCCCGATGTGGTGGCCGAGGCCCACCGGGGCTTCGATGCACTGCTGCACCGGCCGGCGAGCCTGCCGGCCTCCATGCGCCGCACCGTGCTGACCAGCGTGGCCCAGCACGCCGACGCGGCCGACTGGGAGCAGATCCATGAGCTGGCCCGGTCCGCGCGCAGCGAATTGGAGCGCTACGAACTCTACGCCCTGCTCGGCCAGGCCGACGATCCGGCGCTGGCGCGGCGGGCGCTGGAGCTGGCGATTTCCGGCGAGCCGCCGGCCACCACCGCGCCGGCGATGATCGAGGCCGTCTCGCGGCGCCACCCGGCGCTGGCGCTGGATTTCACGGCGGCCCACTGGGATCGGATCAGCGCCCTGCTGGAGCCCGACACCCGCGCCACCTTCGTTCCAGGTCTGGTTGGCGAGGCCTCGGACCCGGCGCTGATCGAGCGGCTGAACGTCTTCGCCGAGCGCGATATCCCGGCCAGCGCGCGCGGCGACGTGCGCAAGGCGGCGGCCAGCATCGCCTATCTGTCGAAGGTGCGTCAGACCCGGCTGCCCGAGGTCGACCGCTGGCTGGCCTCCGGAAATTAACCCCGGCCGCGATAGGGCGGCACGCCCTGGTCCGGCAGCCACAGCCCTTCCGGCGCCGGGCCGGTCTGCCAGAACACGTCGATCGGGATGCCGCCGCGCGGATACCAGTAGCCGCCGATGCGCAGCCAGCGCGGCTCAGCGACCTCGACGATCTTGCGGCCGATGGCGACGGTGCAGTCCTCGTGGAAGGCGCCGTGGTTGCGGAACGCGCCCAGGTAAAGCTTCAGCGACTTGGATTCGATCAGCCAAGCCGCCGGGGCGTAGTCGATCACCAGATGGGCGAAGTCCGGCTGGCCGGTCACCGGGCACAGCGAAGTGAACTCGGGCGCGGTGAAGCGGGCGAGGTAGAGCGCATCGGCCTGGGGATTGGCGACGCGCTCCAGCACCGCCGCCTCGGGGCTCTCGAAGCCGCGCGCCTCGTGACCGAGCTGGGTCAAGGTTTCATGGGTCATCGCTCTGAAGCCTAAGGCACAGCTGCCGGCGCGCGACAAGCCTCTTACTAGCGCCTATGGTCGCGGCGCGGGTTGAAACGCCAAGGAGAAAAGGGATGAGCGGAGACTTCGACGGCAAGGTGGTGGTGGTCACCGGCGCCTCGACCGGGCTAGGGCGCGCCATCGCGGTGGAGACCGCGGCCAAGGGCGCGCGGGCGGTGGTGGTCAACTTCGCCCACAGCGCCGACGAGGCGGCCGAGACCGCCGCCCTGGTCAGCGCCAAGGGCGCCGAGGCCGTGGTGATCCAGGCCGACGTGGCGAGCGACGAGGGATGCAAGGCGATCGCGGCGGCGGCGCGGCGGTTCGGCCGCATCGACGCGCTGTTCAACAACGCCGGCACCACCAAGTTCGCCAACAACCACGCCGACCTGGACGCGGTGTCGATGGACGACTTCCTGCGCCTGTATCAGGTCAATGTGGTGGGCGCCTTCCAGATGATCCGCGCGGCGCGCGCCCTGCTGGAGGCCGGCGAGGCGCCGGGCGCGGTGGTCAACACCTCGTCGATCGCCGCCGTGCTGGGGATCGGCTCGTCGGTGCCCTACGCCGCCTCCAAGGGCGCCTTGAACACCATGACCCTGTCCCTCGCCCGCGCGCTCGCGCCCAAGATCCGGGTCAACGCGGTGTGTCCGGGCTTCATCGACACGCCCTGGTTCGGCCGGGGCATGAGCGATGAGGCGGTGTCGGGCATGCGCAAGGCGGTCGCGGCGGCGACGCCGCTGAAGGTCGCCTCCACCGCCGAGGACATCGCCGCTTCGGCGGTCTTCCTGGCCTCGCCCGCCTCCCGGCACATCACCGGCGAGACCCTGATCGTCGACGCCGGAACCCACCTGGGCTTCGCCGCCCTGGTCGCGCGCTGAGGCGCCGGGCTCGATAAAACGCCTCCCCGCCCGGCGGCCGGGCGAGGAGGCGAAGGCGCGCGGATCAAGCCGGCGCGGGAGAACGGGCCTAGAGCAAATTCCGATCCGATTGGATCGGAATTTGCTCGTAAGTCTTTAAGTGAGACCATTTTCTTCGCCGAACCGGTGACCACTTCGGCGGAAAATGGTCTAGAAGACGATGCCGGCCTCGCCCATCACGCGGAACTGACTGCTGGAGTCGCCCGTGGAGCCGAAACCGTAGCCCGGGATCAGGAACGGCGGGTAAGGGGGCGAGGGAACCACGGTGACGCTGTGCTGATAGCCGCTGACGCCGACATAGGACAACTCGCCGCGGATGAAGAAGATCCCCTTCTGATACGCCGGGGTGACCGTCAGCGACCAGGCGCTGCTGTCGACGCCATAGCCGAGCAGATTCGCCGCGCCGTCGGACTTGATGTATTCGCCGCGCGCCGAAACGCTGACCTCGGGCGTGAAGTTGTATTTGGTCAGCACCGCGAAGCCCCAGGCGTCTCCAGACAGACTCACCGCATTACTCGGTGAGTTACTGTACTGGATATAGGGTGTGATCGTCCATGGCCCTTGGGTGTGGGTGTAGATCAGGTTATAGATCTGCCCATTGTTCTGCTGAACCGGCGTGACGAAGGTGTTCACATGGTTCGACGCCATATTTCCCTCGGCGGCGAAGACCAGAGTATCAGAGTTCTTGAACGTGTAAGTGATGTTTCCGGAGAGCGCCGTGTACGTATCGGAGTAGTATCCGTCCGTCCAGGCGGCGGAAATCGCCCAAGGCCCCTTGGTGAAATTCACCTGCACGCCCTTGCTGATCGCCGGCTCCTGGTTCCAGAGCAGGCCTCGCTCGATGTTCATGTTCTCGAAGCTGAAGGTGTATTCGGCCCCGATCAGGGTCGGCAGGGCGCCGGCTTCGATGCTGAACATCGAATTGGGAACCAGTTTCAGGAAGCCCTGGGGCACAAAGCCGAACGTCGCGTTATCGAAGGTGGTCGATTTGACGTACGCCGTGCCGAGAGATTTAATCGAATAGACGCCAGCCTGAACATAAAATTGAATCGGACCGTCAGCTTTGTTCAGAATGACCTGAGCATTGTCGAGATCCCCAAAATTGTTTGGCTGTCCATATTGCGGATTGCTTTGATAGAAGCCGCCGCCGCTGAGCACGCCGTCGACCATGATCTTGCCCAGCGGCCCCGCGTCGAACGAAGCGGGGTTCGGATTGGCCGAGATCGGCGGCGTCATGGACGGATAGGGCATCGGCGATGGCGCCGGCGCGGCCGGTGCGGCCGGTGCGGCCGCTGGAGCCGCGGCGGGACCGGCGGCCGGCGCAGCCGCCGGCGCGGCTTGGTCGTCGGCCCATGCGGCGCCGGCGCAAAGCAGCGCGGACGCGGCGCTGGTCGCGAGCAGAGTCGTGATCCGGTATTTCATAGATTTATCCCCTTAGTGATTATTTGCGAACGCAGCGCGGACCGGTCCGGCCAAGGCCGACCGTCGGTTGCGCACGAGAGACGTCACATCCGTAGACCAAGCTACTGATCGTGCTGAGCTTATCCGAGATCCGCGCATAAAAACTCCATCGGTCAGCAAGCCCGGCTTCATAAAGGACTCGTTACCGAACCCCGCCCCAATGGCGCGAGGCCCCAAAGCCCGCCTGCCCTTTGAAGCTAGACCGGGAGAGGCCGCGAAGTGAGCCGATCGCCGCCGCGAGCGCGCTTGAGTGGGGTGATTGATGCGCGTTTGCTCGCCGCATGCGCAGATCAGCAAAATTTTTGTGCAGACGCCACGGCCTTACGATTCATGGCGCCGTGTGGCTTTCAAGTGACGCGCGAGGTCCGATTCGCCGCGAATTGGTCCCCATATCCGCGTCGCATGGACCGTGCGGTCCGGCGCATTGAAATTCCCGGCAGGACGGAAGATTGGCCTCGAGACGCTTGCCAGAGGCGCAGGGGGAAGGATCATGTGGTCGCGATTGCAGTCGGTAATGGCAGGAAAACCCGCGTGAATATCCACGACAAGACCTTCACCCCCATGGTCGTCGGCCTGGGCGGCACCACGCGCGTGACCTCGACCAGCGAGCGGACCTTGATCAAGGCGCTGGAGGCGGCCGAGCGGGCGGGCGCGCGCACCCGGCTGTTCGCCGGCGCGTTCCTGGCCAAGCTGCCGATCTACGACCCGGCCACGGCCAACAACTCGGCCGAGCTGAGCGAACTGATCGAGGCGGTGCGCGGCGCCGACGGCGTCTTGATCTCCACTCCCGGCTACCACGGCTCGGTCTCGGGCCTGATCAAGAACGCGCTCGACGGGCTGGAAGGCCTGCGCGGCGACACGCGGCCCTATTTCGAGGGCCGCGCGGTGGGCTGCATCGTCACCGCCGACGGCTGGCAGGCGTGCGGGACCACGCTGTCGGCGCTGCGCACCATCGTCCACGCCCTGCGCGGCTGGCCGACGCCGCTGGGGATCACCTTCAACCCCTCCGCCGGCCCGCTTTACGACCAGGCCGGCGCGTTCTGCGAGCCGCGCGACGCGGCCCAGATCGACATGCTGGCCCAGCAGGTGGTCGACTTCGCCCGGATGAAGGCGGCGGCCTCGGCCTAAGCGCGGAGCCCCGATCGGCTATCCGGGTCAGGCCGACGCCGCGGGCCGCTCAAGCGACCGGCAGCCCTGCCGCCTCGAGCGCGTCGGCGGCCTCCTCGTCCGCCTCATGGGGGTCCATGGTCGGCGCGCCCTGGCCGGCGTCCGACGCCTGACCGCCCGCTTCCGGCTCCAGCATCCGCGCCTTGCGCCATCCCCCGAACTGGAAATAGAGCGCGGTCAGGGCGCTCGAGGTGATGGTGCCGAGCGGGAAGCTCCACCAGATCGCCTCGGCGCCGAACCTGGGCGTCAGGAGCGCCGCGAACGGCACGCGGATCAGCCACATCGAGACGGTCAGGATGATCAGCGGCGGGATCACCGCGCCGGTGGACCGCACCACGCCAGAGAGGGCAAAGGCGGCGTTGAACAGCACGAACGCCCACAAGACCATGTGATTGATATGCACGGCGATCGGAATCGCGGGCGAGCCGGCCGGCAGCAGGAAATAGAGCGAAAGCCCGCCGATCGCGTAGATCAACGCCGCGATCGAGCCGGTGATGAGCACGCCCGAGGCGACCCCCGAGAAGGCGATCTTGTCCACCCGGTCCCAGCGGCCCGCGCCGATGTTCTGGGCCGCCATCGAAGAGACCGAGGCGCCGATCGCCATGCCCGGCATCTGGACGTAGGTCCACACCTGGGACGCCGCCGCATACGCCGCCGCGGTCAAGGCCCCGTAGCTGTTGACGAAGCCCAGCATCACCACCGCCGAGCCGCTCATCAGCAGCATCTGCACGCCCATCGGCATGCCCTTGAACAGAAGCGCGCGCAGGATTTTGAGATCTGGCCACAAAAGGCGCAGTTCGCTGGGGCGCAGCATCAGAAGGCTGCGCTTGCGGTAGAGGTGGATCAGCAACAGCGTCAACGACGCGGCCTGGCTGACCAAGGTGGCCGTCGCCGAGCCGGCGATGCCGAGCCGTGGAAACGGCCCGAGCCCCCGGATCAGGCAGGGGTTCAGCGCGATCTCCAGCAGCACCGCCAGGACCATGAAATAGAACGGCGTCTTGGAATCGCCCGCCCCGCGCTGGGCCATCTGCATGAACATGAAGAAGTACATGAACGGCATCGCCACGAAGATGATGCGCAGATAGATGACCGCCTCCGCCCGTGCCGCCGGCGGGGTGCGCATGGCCGAAAGGATGGATGGCGTCAGGCGCCAGCCCGTCAGCGCCAGGGCGATCGAGATGGCGATGAAAAAGCCGGTCGCCGTGCCCATCACCCGCTTGGCGCCCATCAGGTCGCTGGCGCCGACCGCCTGGGCGATCAGGATGTTGGCCGCCATGCTGATGCCGAACACCGCCCCCATCAGCAGGAACATCAGGGTGTTGGCGTTGCCCAACGCGGTGATCGCGGTGACGCCCAGGCCGGGCGTGTGGCTGACGAAGAACTGATTGACCGTCCCGTTCAGCGTCTGCAGCGCGTTGCCGCCGAGCACCGGCAACGAGAACATCAGCAATGTGGGCGTGATCGGCCCTTCCGTCAGGCTTCGCCTGTGGCGGCGCGGGCGGGCGCTCGCACCGGTCGGCGAGGCGGACGGGGAATCGGGCATGACGGAACGGCGGACCTAAAAGAATGCTCAGGCGAGGGATGTATGGGATGCTGGCCCAAATTGCGATGCGCGGATTTGCGCCAGGCAGTTAGGCGTCGCTCACGCGCGGCTCCTCGGCGAGGCCGAGGCTGGCGATCTCATCGAGCCGATCGAGATTGCGCTCGTGGGTGCTTCGATCGATCCGATAGAAGACCAGCACGCCGATGGAGGCCGCGACCAGCGCCGCATAGGTCGGAAGATAGAGCAGGACCAGATGGCGCATCAGCGCGGCCGGAACGCTGCCCTGCGCCGCGTGAAGCGGGAAACGCACCACGGTCACCAGAACGCCGGCGAATAAGGCGCCCAGGCCCGCGGTGAACTTCGGCGCCAGGCCGTTGGTCGCGAACAGCAGGCCCTCGGACCGCACCCCGGTCTTGACCGCATTGTCCTCCACCACGTCGGCCACCATCGAGGCGATGATGATGAAGCCCATGATCGCCAGCGCGCCCACCACGCTCGCGGCGATCAGCAGGATGGTGAAGACCCAGGGCGAGCCGGGCGGCGGCATCAGGCCCATCAGCTCCAACGTCATCGGCGTCAGGTTGATCAGGGTCGAGGCGGTGAACAGGCCGATCATCGCGCCCTTCTTGTCCAGGCGCCGGGACAGCGGCGGGGCGGCGAACACGGCGATCACCGATCCGAGCGAGGCCGCCGGCAAAAGCACGGCCAGCTGAGTCGGCGTCAAGCCCCAGAAGTGGATGTAGAAATAGTAGTTCAGGCCGGTCTGCATGCCGGCGGCCGCGCCGCCCACCACGCCCGAAATCAACAACACCACCAGCGAGGGATTGGACAGGGTGGCGGCGATTTCGCGCCAGGTCTGGGCCAGGGTGGCCTCGCGCCGCGGCGGGCGATGCAGGTGGGGAATGCGCTCGTGGGTCCCGAGGCTGGAGGCCAGGATGGCGACCAGGATGACGAGCGCGCCCACCAGGCCGAATTGGGCGTATCCGACCCGGTTCAACAGGCCGAGCGGGTGGCTCGCATCCTTGCGCAGGAACACGCCGTTGAGCAGATAGCTCATCATCGCCGCGCCGAACACGAAGAAGAAGAAACGGATGCTGGACAGCACCGTGCGCTGGTCATAGTCGGGCGCCAGCTCCGGCGCGAGGGCGTTGTTCGGCACGTCGAACAGGCTGACCGATATCCGCACCGCCACCAGCAACGCGAGCACATAGCCGAGCAGCGGCAGACCCGAGAGCGCCCGCGGCGCGTGCCAGAGGGCGTAGAACGAGACCGAGGCGAGGACGGCCGAGGCGTACATGAACGGATGCCGCCGCCCCCAACGCGAATGCAGGTTGTCGGACCATTGGCCCAGCAGCGGGTCGATCACCGCATCGACGATCAGCGAGACCATGATCGTCGCGCCCACCAGGATCGCCGACAACCGCATGACCTGGTTCAGGTAATACTGCAGCACCGCGCCCGACAGAGCCGCATAGGCCACCCCCGAGGCGGTCGCGCCGAGGCCGTAGTAGAGCCTGGTTCCCAGTCGCAGTGGCGGCGTTGCCGCGGTCGAACTCGCCATCAAGCGTCCTCCCGAGCGCGCCAAGCCACGCGCCGTCACTCGCGCCCGCTCTCGCGGCGGGCTCGTGCTCGGAAAATGACCTAGGCGGCGCTGAACGGATAGGGCGAAACCGACTTGTTGAAGTCGTCGACCATCAAGGTGCGGTTGATCGGCTCGGCGGCGCGCTGCGGACAGTTCGGGCGCTCGCAGATCCGGCAGGCCGGACCGATGCCCACCGCCAGGGGCGAGGTCAGATCCAGGCCGCGTGAATAGACCAGACGCGGAGCGTATTTCAGCTCGCAGCCCAGCCCGATCGCCAGTTCGGAGTCCTCGCTGGCATAGGCCGCCGCGGTCCGCCGCACCGTGCGCGCGATGGTGAAATAGCGCGCCGCGTCGGGGGTCTCGACCACCTGGGTGACGACGCGGCCGGGCGTCTTGAAACAGGTGTGGATGTTCCAGCGCGGACAGGTGCCCCCGAAGCGCGAGAACGGAAAGGCGGAGCTGGCGAAACGCTTGGAGATGTTGCCGGCCGCGTCCACCCGCAACATGAAGAAGGGCACGCCCCGCGCGCCGGGCCGCGCCAGGGTGGTCAGCCGATGGCAAGCCTGCTCGAAACTGACCCCGAACCGGGCGCGCATCAGTTCGATGTCATAGGCCGAACGCTCGGCCACCTCGTGGAAGGCGCCGTAGGGCATCAGCATGGCCGCGGCGAGATAGTTGGCCAGCGAGACGCGCAGCAGGGACTGGGTCGGCCGGTCGGGCGCGCGCGCGCGGCCGACGATGCCGGCGAGGGTCTCGGCGTGCTCCAACAGGGCGAGCTGATAGGCCAGCGCGAACGAGCGGCCCGAGGCGGTCAGCACCTCGGACAGGAACAGACGCTTCCTGTGGTGGTCGTAGCGGCGCAGCGAATCCGGCAGTACGTCCAGCGGCATCACCCGCACCTCGATGCGGTGGCGCTGGGCCAGCCGCTCGCGCGCGCTCACCGCGAAGTCCTGGGGCTCGGGATGCAGCTCTCCGGCCAGCGCCTCGCCCGCCTCCTCCAGCTCGGCGAAGTAGTTCTTCTGGCCCTGGATGAAGTCGCGCACCCAGTCGGACGGGGTGACCACTCCGCCCCCGCCGGCCGAATCCTCCGGCCGCTGCAAGACGCCGAGGTCGACCGAGCGACGGGCGTCGAGATAGGCCTGGTAGAGCCGGACCATCGCCTCGGCGACGCCGGGTGCGTTCTCGGCCACCTCGGTCAGTTCGTGCCGCGCCACGCCCAGGTCGCGGAACATCTGGTCGGCGAACACTTCGCCCAGACCGGCGCCGCCGCCGCCTTCGGCGTCCGACGACAGGCCGCGCAGGTCCAGGTCATAGGCCTCGGCCAGGCGCAGCAGCACCTGGGCCGTCACCGGCCGCTGGTTGCGCTCCAGAAGGTTGAGATAGCTGGGCGAGACGCCGAGATCCTCGGCCATCCGGGTCTGGGTGACGCCCAGGTCGCGGCGCAGCCGTTTGAGCCGCGCGCCCAAGAACAGCTTCTTCTGGTCGCCGATCGCCATGGCTGTATATTGTCACAATTTTACAAAACATATCAAGTCTGATTTCGACAAAACGGCCTTTTCCATGCCGTTCGCGGGTGCGAAAAGCCCGCACAAGGTTTAATGACACCACGAAATGGCCCTGGTTTTCGATCGATCAAGGAACTCGCAGATGTCCTATTCCGAACAAACCGCCAAGCTCGGTCAGCTCATTAGGAGCAAGGGCGGCGCGTGGGACGGCATCCACGCTGATTCCGTCGCCCGGATGCGTCTGCAGAACCGGTTCCTGACCGGACTGGACATCGCTCGCCACACCGCCTCCATCATGCGCAAGGACATGGCGGCCTATGACGCCGATCCCGCCAACTACACCCAGTCTCTGGGCTGCTGGCATGGCTTCATCGCCCAGCAAAAGCTGATCGCCATCAAGAAGCATTTCGGCACGACCGAGCGCCGGTACATCTATCTGTCCGGCTGGATGGTCGCGGCGCTGCGCTCCCAGTTCGGCCCCCTGCCCGACCAGTCGATGCACGAGAAGACCTCGGTGCCGGCGCTGATCGAGGAGATCTACACCTTCCTGCGCCAGGCGGACGCCCGTGAGCTCGGCCTGCTGTTCCGCGACCTCGACGCGGCGCGCGCGGAAGGCGACGCGGTCAAGGAAAGGAAGGTTCAGTCGGCGATCGACCACTTCCAGACCCACGTCGTGCCAATCATCGCCGACATCGACGCCGGTTTCGGCAACGCCGAAGCGACCTATCTGCTCGCCAAGAAGATGATCCAGGCGGGCGCCTGCGCGTTGCAGATCGAAAACCAGGTCTCGGACGAAAAGCAGTGCGGTCACCAGGACGGCAAGGTGACCGTCCCGCACGACGTGTTCCTGGCCAAGGTCCGCGCCTGCCGTTACGCCTTCCTCGAACTGGGCGTCGAAGAGGGGGTCATCGTCACCCGCACGGACTCTCTCGGCGCCGGCCTGACGCAGCAGATCGCAGTCAGCCATGAACCGGGCGACATCGGCGACCAGTACAACGGCTTCCTGGACTGCGAAGAGGTTACGGCCGACGCGGCGCACAACGGCGACGTGATCATCAACCGGAACGGCAAGCTGCTCCGGCCCAAGCGCCTGGCCTCGAACCTCTATCAGTTCCGCCCCGGCACCGGCGAAGACCGCTGCGTGCTTGACTGCGTCACCTCGCTGCAGAACGGCGCGGACCTGCTGTGGATCGAGACGGAAAAGCCGAACATCGAGCAGATCGCCGGCATGGTGGACCGCATCCGCGCGGTCGTTCCGAACGCCAAGCTGGCCTACAACAACTCGCCGTCGTTCAACTGGACGCTCAACTTCCGCCAGCAGGTCTACGACGCCTGGAAGGCGGTCGGCCGGGATGTGTCCGCCTACAGCCGCGACGCGCTGATGAGCATCGACTACGACGCGACCGAGCTGGGGGCCGAGGCCGACGAACGCATCCGCACCTTCCAGGCGGACGCGGCCAAGCGGGCGGGCATCTTCCACCACCTGATCACGCTGCCGACCTACCACACGGCCGCGCTGTCCACCGACAATCTGGCGAAGGACTACTTTGGTGATCAGGGCATGCTCGGCTACGTGGCTAAGGTCCAGCGCGAGGAGATCCGCCAAGGCATCGCCACGGTGAAGCACCAGAACATGTCGGGCTCCGACATCGGCGACGACCACAAGGAGTATTTCGCCGGCGAGGCGGCCTTGAAGGCGGGCGGCGCGAACAACACGATGAACCAGTTCGCCGCAGAATAGGGCGTTTGCGACCGCTGGAAGCGCGAAGGCGAGACGCTGGAGCGGCGGCGACAATCATGGAGGCCCGCGATGGCGGCAGACGATGTCTCGACCCTCTCCGCCGTTCAGCTCACCGGTCCGGCCGTCGCTCGCTCCGATGATATCCTGACGCCCGACGCCCTGACCTTTCTCGCCGCGCTGCATCGCCGGTTCGACCAGCGTCGGCGCGAACTGCTGGCGGCCCGTCAGACGCGCCAGGTAGCGTTCGACGCCGGCGAACGGCCCGATTTTCTGCCCCAGACCAAGGCCATCCGCGACGGCGACTGGCGCGTCGCGCCGATCCCCGCCGATCTGCTCGATCGCCGGGTCGAGATCACCGGCCCGGTCGACCGCAAGATGATCATCAACGCCCTGAACTCGGGCGCGCGGGTGTTCATGGCCGATTTCGAGGACGCCACCTCCCCGACCTGGGCCAATATCGTCGAGGGCCAGCTCAATCTGAAGGACCGCTGGGCCGGCCGGCTGAGCCATGTCGATCCCGGCTCGGGCAAGGCCTACCGGCTGAACGACAAGACCGCCGTGCTGATGGTCCGCCCGCGCGGCTGGCACCTGCCCGAAGCCCATGCGCGGGTCGACGGCGAGGTGATGTCGGGCGCGCTGTTCGACTTCGGCCTGTATTTCTTCCACAACGCCAAGGCGGCCATCGCCCAGGGCTCGGGACCCTATTTCTACCTGCCGAAGATGGAGAGCCATCTGGAGGCGCGGCTATGGAACGACGTCTTCGTCCACGCCGAGGACGCGCTCGGGGTGAAGCCGGGGACGATCAAGGCCACCGTGCTGATCGAGACCCTGCCCGCCGCGTTCGAGATGGACGAGATCATCTACGAGCTGCGCGAGCACATGGCCGGGCTGAACTGCGGGCGGTGGGACTATATCTTCTCGTTCATCAAGCGCCTGCGCCGCCATCCCGAGGCGCTGACCCCCGACCGGGCGGTGATGGGCATGGGCTCGGCGTTCCTGGCCGCCTATTCGCTGAAGCTGATCCAGACCTGCCACCGGCGCGGGGCCTTCGCCATGGGCGGCATGGCCGCGCAGATCCCGGTCAAGGGCGATCCCGCCGCCAACGAGGCGGCCTTCGCCAAGGTCCGCGCCGACAAGGAACGCGAGGCGGTCAACGGCCATGACGGCACCTGGGTCGCCCACCCGGACCTGGTCCCGGTGGCGATGGAGATCTTCGACCGGCTGATGCCCGGACCGAACCAGTTGGACAGGCTGCGCGCGGACGTCGAGGTCTCCCGCGAGGACCTGTTGAAAGTGCACGAGGGCGCGCGCACCGAGCACGGCCTGCGCGAGAACATCCGCGTCGGCGTGCAGTACATCGAAGCTTGGCTACGCGGCCGCGGGGCCGTGCCGCTGTACAACCTGATGGAGGACGCCGCGACCGCCGAGATCAGCCGTGCCCAGCTCTGGCAATGGATCAAGCTGGCCGCCAGGCTGGACGACGGGCGCACGGTGAGCGCCGAACTGTTCGAGGCCCTGTTGGACCAGGAAATGACCGCGCTGCGCGGGGCGCTGACGCCGGAGGTCTACGACGCCGGCCGCTTCGCCGAGGCGATCGCCCTGTTCCGCGACATGACCTTGTCGGAGCGGTTCGAGGAATTCCTCACCCTGCCGGCCTACGCGATCCTGGAGTAGGCCCCGTCGGCGCGATCAGGGACCGGTTGGAGACGCGGGGGCGGCGGCCGGCTTGACGCCGCGCCCTTGGTCGGGGCCTATGGCAACCGTTTAAATCAAAGCGCCGGTCGAACCGGCCGCTGCTGCAAAAGCCTTTCGAGGAAACCCCATTATGACCGCCATCAATGCCGTCACCGACCTGACCGTGGAAGGCGACGTCGCCGTCCTGACCCTCAATTCGCCGCCGGTGAACGCCCTGTCGGCGGGCGTGCGCGACGGGATCGCGCTGGGCATGGCCCAGGCGCTGGCCGATCCGGCGGCCAAGTCGGTGGTGCTGATCTGCGAGGGCCGCACCTTCATCGCCGGCGCCGACATCACCGAGTTTGGCGGGGCCCAGAAAGGCGCGAGCCTGTTCGAGGTGCAGACCGCGGTGGAGAACGCCACCAAGCCGGTGGTCGCGGCGATCCACGGCACCGCCCTGGGCGGCGGGCTGGAGGTGGCCTTGACCTGCCACTATCGCGTGGCCGTGCCCTCGGCCCGATGCGGCCTGCCGGAGGTGAACCTTGGGCTTTTGCCCGGCGCGGGCGGCACCCAGCGGCTGCCGCGCATCGTCGGCGCCCAAAAGGCGATGGAGATGATGACCTCGGGCCAGCACGTGCCGGCCAAGGCCTGTCTGGAGATGGGCCTGGTCGACGAACTGGTCGAGGAAGGCAAGCTGCGCGAGGGCGCCATCGCCTTCGCCCGCAAGATCGTGGCCGAACATCGCCCGCTCAAGCGCGTGCGCGACCTGAACGACAAGGTCGAGGCCGACCGCAAGCACCCCGAGATGTTCGAGGCCTTCCGCAAGGCCAACGCCCGCAAGTTCCGCGGCTTCCTCGCGCCGGAATACAACATCCGCTGCATCGAGGCGGCGGTGAACCTGCCGTTCGACGAGGGGCTGAAGACCGAGCGCGAGCTGTTCGGCGTGCTGATGAGCGGCTCGCAGTCGGCCGCCCAGCGCTATTCCTTCTTCGCCGAACGCCAGGCGGCCAAGATCCCCGACGTGCCGGACGACATCCCGCTGATCCCGGTGAACACCGTGGGCATTATCGGCGCCGGCACCATGGGCGGCGGCATCGCGATGAACTTCGCCAACGTCGGCGTGCCGGTGACCCTCGTCGAGGTCCAGCAGGCGGCGCTGGACCGCGGCCTGAAGGTGATCCGCTCCAACTACGAGCGCACGGCCGCGCGCGGCGGCCTCACCGCGGCCCAGGTCGAGGAGCGCATGGCCCTGATCAAGGGCTCGCTGTCGATGGACGACCTGGCCGGCGTCGACCTGGTGATCGAGGCTGTGTTCGAGCGGATGGACGTCAAGAAGGACATCTTCAAGAAGCTCGACGCCATCTGCAAACCCGGCGCGATCCTGGCGACCAACACCTCGGGCCTGAACATCGACGAGATCGCCTCGGTGACCAAGCGGCCGGAGGCGGTGATCGGCCTGCACTTCTTCTCGCCGGCCAATGTGATGAAGCTGGTCGAGGTGGTCCGCGCGGACCACACCTCCAAGCCGGTGATCGCCACCTCGATGAAGCTGGCTAAGAAGATCGGCAAGATCGCCGTCCTCGTGGGCGTCTGCCCCGGCTTCGTCGGCAACCGCATCCTGGCCCAGCGCCAGCGCGAGGCGCAGAAGCTGATCATGGAAGGCGCCATGCCCTGGGACGTCGACCGGGTGCTCTACGACTTCGGCTTCCCGATGGGCCCGTTCGCGATGAGCGACCTGGCCGGGCTGGACATCGGCTGGGTGAAGGAAAAATCCCACGGCGAGACCATCCGCGACGTGCTCTGCGAGGCCGACCGCCGCGGCCAGAAGACCGGCGCCGGCTACTACGACTACGACGAGAACCGCAACGCCAAGCCCTCGCCGTTCACCGAGAAGGTGATCAAGGAATTCGCCGCCAAGTCCGGGGTCAACGCCCGCGCGATCAGCGACGAGGAAATCCTCGAGCGCTGCATCTATCCGATGATCAACGAGGGCGCGAAGCTGCTGGGGGAAGGCAAGGCGATCCGCGCCTCGGACATCGACGTGATCTGGCAGAACGGCTACGGCTGGCCGGTCTATAGCGGCGGGCCGATGTGGTACGGCGATCATGTCGGCCTGGACAAGGTGCTGGCCAAGATGAAGGGCTTCCAGGCCACCATGGGCGATGCGTTCAAGCCCGCCGCCCTGCTGGAAAAGCTGGTCGCCGAGGGCAAGAGTTTCGCCAGCGTCTAAATGAAAGCACTCCTCCTAGAGCACGATGCGATCAGGCGGAATCGCCTGATCGTTGAATCGTGCTCTAAATTCGAAAGTTTGAGCGCGTTCTGGTCG
The DNA here is from genome assembly GCA_963706385.1 of uncultured Alphaproteobacteria bacterium. Lineage (GTDB taxonomy): Bacteria > Pseudomonadota > Alphaproteobacteria > Caulobacterales > Caulobacteraceae > Poindextera. Next base: position 951,552 of record OY970153.1, read on the forward strand.
CAAAACCGGGTCCACTTTTGCGGAACGCGCTCTAGGGGAAGAGCTCGCGCTTAGAGCCCGGCCGCCGTCGCACCGTCCTGGTCGGTTGAAGCATCACGGGCCCCTGGCACCAACGGCGACTCGTCGGCGTTCATCGGCGGATCGAGCGTCTCCAGCAGTTCGAGGTGCTCGCGCCTTCGAACGGCGGCGGCGAAGTTGAGCCGCGTATAGAGCCCTTCGGCGCCGAACCTGGCCTGGGCCTCGGCCCAGCGCGCCCGAGCGTGCAGGGCCAGGTTGTCGGTCATGCCGATGCAGACCACGCGAGGACCGTCCTCGGCATCCTTCACGTACAGATAGTTGCCGCCCATCGGCGAGAGGGGGCGGCCCTCCTTGAACAGGATGAACCTCAGGTGCCCGCCCGACGCCACCCGACAGTCGATGTGGTCCCGCACAAGACCCTCCCTCGCGGCGCAAAATCCAATCGATGCGCCAATCGACGCCACGAACGTGACGCGGTTGCGTCCGAACTGCGGCGAATGACGAGGTCGGAGCCACGATCACGGCGTCGTGATGCCCTGTCGGCCAAACGAACGCCGGTTTGGCGATCCCCGGCGCGGATGCGACACTGAGCCGATGAGGAGTCCCCGATGAAGATGCCCACGCCCGATCCGGAGGTCTTGCGCCGCAAGGCCGAGATCGTCGCGGCCCTGGCGGCGATCGTGCCGGGCGAAGGGGTGATCGCCGATGTCGAGCGGCTGGCCGCCTATGAGAGCGACGGCCTCACCGCCTATCGCCAGACGCCGATGGTGGTGGTGCTCCCCGCGAGCGCCGAGGAGGTCTCCAGGGTGCTGGCCTGGTGCGCGGCCAACCGGGTCAAGGTGGTGCCGCGCGGGTCGGGCACCTCGCTGTCCGGCGGCGCCCTGCCGCTGGAGGACGGAGTGGTGCTGGGCCTCTCGCGGCTGAATCGGATCCTGGAGATCGACTACGACAATCGCGTCGTGGTGGTTCAGCCGGGCGTGACCAACCTGGCCATCACCCAGGCGGTCGAGGCGCGGGGCTTCTTCTACGCCCCCGATCCGTCGAGCCAGATCGCCTGTTCGATCGGCGGCAACGTGGCGGAGAACTCCGGCGGGGTGCACTGCCTGAAATACGGCCTGACCACCAACAATGTGCTGGGGGTCGAGATGGTGCTGATGGACGGCGAGATCATCCGCGTCGGCGGCAAGCACCTGGACGCCGGCGGCTACGACCTCCTGGGCGTGATCGTCGGTTCGGAAGGCCTCTTGGGCGTGGTCACCGAGGTCACCGTGCGCATCCTGCGCGCGCCGCGGACCGCCCGCGCGGTGCTGGTGGGTTTCGCCGAGGTGGAGGACGCCGGCCGCTGCGTCGCCGAGATCATCTCCGCGGGGATCATCCCGGCGGGCATGGAGATGATGGATCGGCCCGCGATCCACGCCGCCGAGGCCTTCGTCCACGCCGGCTATCCGCTGGACGTCGAGGCGCTGCTGATCGTCGAGCTGGACGGGGTGGAGGCGGAATGCGGCCACTTGCTGGACCAAGTCCTGGCCATCGCCCGGGAATGCGGGGCCAGCATGACCCGCACCGCCGCCGATGAGGCCGAACGCGCCGTCTTCTGGGCCGGGCGCAAGGCCGCCTTCCCGGCGATGGGGCGTGTCTCACCAGACTATTATTGTATGGACGGCACCATTCCCCGCGCCCAACTGCCCAGGGTGCTGCGCCGGATGCGCGAGCTGTCCGACACCTATGGCCTCGGCGTCGCCAACGTCTTCCACGCCGGCGACGGCAACCTGCATCCCTTGATCCTCTACGACGCCAACCAGCCCGGCGAGTTGGAGCGGGCCGAGGCGTTCGGGGCCGACATCCTGCGCCTCTGCGTCGAGGTCGGGGGCGTCTTGACCGGCGAGCACGGGGTGGGGGTCGAAAAGCGCGATCTGATGCCGGAGATGTTCAACGCGGTCGACCTGGCCCACCAGCAGCGGCTGAAATGCGCCTTCGACCCCGACCTGCTGCTCAATCCCGGCAAGGTGTTTCCCACCCTGCATCGCTGCGCCGAGCTTGGGCGGATGCATGTGCACCAGGGCGCCCTGCCCTTCCCGGACCTGCCGCGGTTCTGACGATGGGCGGGGTGGTCCAGCGGATCGAGCCGCGCGAGGCGCGCGAGGTCGAGGCGGCCCTCGCCTGGGCCAACGCCGAGCGCAAGGCCGTCGCGGTCGAGGGCGCGGGAAGCAAGGCGCGGATCGGCTGTCCGTTCGAGGCGGACCTGGTGCTGTCGCTGGCCGGCCTGACCGGGGTCCTGAGCTATGAGCCGTCGGAGCTGGTGCTGACCGCCCTGCCCGGCACAAAGGTCGCGGAGATCGAGGCGCTGCTGGGCGCGCGCGGCCAGCGGCTGGCTTTCGAGCCAATGGACCACGGCCCGCTGTTCGGCGCCGAGCCGGGCCGAACCACGCTGGGCGGGACCATCGCCGCCAACGCCTCGGGTCCCCGGCGGATCAAGTTCGGCGCCGCGCGCGACCATTTCCTGGGCTTTGCCGCCGTGTCCGGCCGCGGCGAGGCGTTCAAGGCCGGCGGCAAGGTGGTCAAGAACGTCACTGGCTATGACCTGTCAAAGCTGATGGCCGGCTCCTGGGGAACCTTGGCGGTGCTGACCGAGGTGACGGTGAAGGTCATGCCGCGGCCGCCCGAGGCGGCGAGCCTGCTGATCGCCGGCGCGCCGGACGGCCTCGCCGTCCGGGCGATGAGCGCGGCGCTGAGCGCGCCCGCCGAGGTGACGGGCGCGGCCCATCTGCCGGCCAGCGTCGCGGCCCGCGCGCCGGTCGCGCAGGTCGCCGGCGTCGGCGGCGCCGTCACCGCCATCCGCATCGAGGGCGTCGGCCCGGCGATGACTCCCAGCGCCTGGTCGGTCGGCGGCGCGCTGCCCGGTCTGACGATCATCGAACAGCTGGACGCGGAAACAACCGCGCGGCTGTGGCGCTGGATCCGCGACGCCGAGGCGTTCGCGGGCGATGCGCGTCAGGTCTGGCGGCTGTCGCTGGCCCCGATGGCCGGGCCGGCCGCGGTCGAGGCGATCGGGGCGGTGATCGACATCGAGGCCTTCTACGACTGGGGCGGCGGTTTGGTGTGGCTGGCCTGCGCCGACGATCCCGGCGCCGGATCGGTGGTGCGCGGCGCGGTCGCGCGGCTTGGCGGGCACGCCACCCTGGTTCGCGCCCACCCGTTGATCCGCGGCGCGATCGGCGCCTTCCAACCCGAGCCCCGGGCGCTGGCGGCGCTGTCGCGGCGGATCAAGGCTGGCTTCGACCCCAACGGCGTGCTCAATCCCGGCCGGATGTGGCCGCTTCGCACCGACGAGGGCTGAGAGTGCAGACCCGGTTTTCCACAGGCCAGCTCGCCGACCCCGCCACCGCCGCCGCCGAGACGGTGATCCGAACTTGCGTCCACTGCGGCTTCTGCCTGGCGACCTGCCCGACCTATGCGCTGCGGGGCGACGAGTTGGACAGCCCGCGCGGACGGATCTATCTGATCAAGGAGATGCTGGAGAACCAGCGCCGGCCGAGCGCCCAGGTGGTCAAGCACGTCGACCGCTGCCTCTCCTGCCTGTCCTGCATGACCACCTGCCCCTCCGGAGTCGACTACCGCCGCCTGGTCGACCACGCCCGCGCCTATATCGAGGCCAACCACACCCGGCCGCTGGCCGATCGGTTGATCCGTACACTGATCGTATGGGCGCTGCCTCACCCGATGCGGTTCGGGCTCGCCGCCGCGCTGGGCCGCCTGGCGCGGCCGCTGACGCCCCTGCTGCGCCGCATCCGGCCGCTGAAGCCGCTGGCCGCCATGCTCGACATGGCCCCGGCCGCCGCCGCGCGGCCAGCCTCCAGCCAGGCCAAGCGCCACCCGGCGAGCGGTCCCAGGCGCGGGCGGGTGATTTTGTTGAAAGGCTGCGTCGAGGCGCAGATCGCGCCGCAGATCCGCGCCGCCAGCATCCGTCTGCTGAACCGCGCCGGCTTCGACGTCAGCCTGATCGCCGAGGAAGGCTGCTGCGGCGCCCTGGTCCATCACATGGGCCGCGAAGGCGCCGCCCTGGCCCAGGCCCGGCGCAACGTCATCGCCTGGCGCCCGCTGATCGAGGCCGGCGAAGTCGACGCCATCGTGGTCACCGCCTCGGGCTGCGGAAGCATGGTCAAGGACTATGGCGCCCTGCTCGCCCACGATCCGGCGCTGGCCGAGCCGGCCGCGCGCGTGGCGGCGTTGGCCCGCGACATCACCGAGCTGCTGGCCGATGTTTCACCGGTCCCCACCGGCGCGGCCAAGGGCCTGAAGGTCGCCTACCAGTCGCCTTGCTCGCTGCAGCACGGCCAGCGCATCAGCCGCCAGCCTCGCGCGCTGCTGGAGGCGGCCGGCTTTCGCGTGTCCGAACCAGCCGGCGCCCACCTCTGCTGCGGCTCGGCCGGGGTCTACAACATCCTGCAGCCCGACATCTCGGCCCAACTGCTGGAGCGCAAGGTCGAAAGCCTGGCGGCGCTGGAGAGCGAGGTGATCGCCACCAGCAACATCGGCTGCCAGACCCAGATCGCCCGCGGCGCGAAGGTCCCGGTGGTGCACATCGCCGAACTGCTGGACTGGGCGAGCGGGGGACCGAAGCCGGAGGCGATGGGGTAAGGCCTGGCCCTACCGCCGCGGATTCCCCTTGCGCCGCAGGGGCCGTCCACACATGTCCCTACCTTCGCAGAGGCGGCAAGGGCGCGAAAGTCGGCACAGCGGAGAAGGATGCGGCGGAAAAGCGCGGACCGGCCGACGCCCCGCCGCGCGCCGGGCCCGGAACGGCCGCCTCTTCCGGCGCGCTCTGGGGCCAGATCCAGCCCTGCTGGGACCGCCTGCCCCCGGTCGCCACCGTGCCGGTGACGCTGGAGATCGCGCTCGACGCCCGCGGCATGATCGCCAGTCCGCCGAAGATCGTGCGACACGGCGGGATCCCGGACGAGCGGCGGCTGATCTCGGAAGCGCGGGCGCTGGCGGCGATCACGGCGTGTGTGCCGTATCAGGCGGCGGCGGGGTCAGGGGCGCGGGGGACGTACAAGGTGGAGTTCGCGGCGCGGGGAAACTAGGGACACGCACCACATCAAGCCCTCCTCGCGCCCGCTCCGCCGCGACTCGCCCGAAGGAAGGCCGCCCGACGCCCGTTGACCGTTCTGAACAAATAGGGAACATTGGCCGCCCCTTCACGCGCGGGAGCCGATCATGGCAAGAATGTCGCGGGTCGTCATCCCTGGCGCGCCGCATCACGTGACCCAGAGGGGCAACCGGCGGCAGAAGACCTTCTTCCGCGAGGCCGACTACCTGTCCTATCTGCATCTGGCCGCCGAAGCCTGCAAAGCGGCCGAGGTCGAGATATGGGCCTACTGCCTGATGCCCAATCATGTTCACCTTATCGCGGCGCCCGCGCGGGCCGACGCCCTGGCCCAGGCGGTGGGCGCGACCCATCTGCGCTACACCCGCCAGATCAACCGGCGCGAGCGCTGGAGCGGCTATCTTTGGCAGGGACGATTCGCCTCCTTCGCCATGGACGAGGACTATCTGATCGCCTGCGCGCGTTATGTGGGCCTCAACCCGGTGCGCGCCGGACTGACAGCTCGGGCGATCGACTGGCCCTGGTCCAGCGTGCGCGCGCATGTCGAGGGGCGCGCCGATCCGCTACTGACGCCGGGACCGCTGGCCGCGCGGCTGGGTGAGCGCCTGCCGGGTTTCTTCGAGACGGATGTGCAAGAGGAAGGTCGCGAGGCCATCCGCCGCGCCTCATCCACCGGCCGTCCCCTGGGCGCCGCGGCCTGGATCAAGGCCCTGGAAGCCTCGACCGGGCGGGCGCTGGCGGCTCCGCCCATGGGCCGGCCCGCGCGGAGGTCAAGCGATCCCGGCGCCGGGATCGGGGCCTGAGCGCGTGTCGCAGGGTTCGAGGGGTTTGAAAGTATTGTGTGTCCCCACTTTTCGCGCGCCCCTACCCGCCCCCGATCTTGGGGATCAGATAAACCTCGCTGTCCGCCCGCAGTTCCGCGCCATAGGCGTCCTGGTGGATCTCGCCGTCGATGGCGATGGCCATGCGGCGCTCCACATAGTCGCCCAGGCCCGGGAACCGCTGGTCCAGCTCCAGGATCAGCCGCCGCACGGTGGTGGCTTCGACGTCGAATTCCGCCGCCCCGCCGGTGAACTCGCGGCCGTTCGAGCCGGCGATCACCACATGCGCCACGACTGGGTCAGCCCTTGGCGTCGATCACGGCGCGTATCTTCGGCGGCGACAGCGGCAGGTCATGCATCCGCACGCCCAGGGCGCCGCGCACGGCGTTGGCCACGGCGGCGAGCGGCGGCACGATCGGCACCTCGCCCACGCCCTTGGCCCCGAACGGGTGACGCGGATTGGGCACCTCGACCAGGACGGTGTCGATCATCGGCAGGTCCGAGGCCACCGGCACGCGGTAGTCGAGGAAGCCGGGATTCTCCATCGTCCCCTGGCGGTCGAAGATGTATTCCTCGTTCAGCGCCCAGCCGACGCCCTGGGCGACGCCGCCCTGGATCTGGCCCTCGACATAGGCGGGGTGGATCGCCTTGCCGACGTCCTGGGCCGCGGTGTAGCGCACGACGGTGACATGGCCGGTCTCGCGGTCGATCTCGACGTCGCAGATGTGCGCGCCGAAGCCGGGGCCGGCGCCCTGGGCGTTGAGCGAGACCTCGGCGCCGATCGGCCCGCCGGTGCGGCCGGCGTGTTCGGCGATCGCGGCCAGCGACAACGGCGGGACCGACTTGCTGGCGTCCAGGCAGACGGCCGCGCCGCCTTCCCAGGCGACCTTCTCCGCCGGAACATCCCAGGTCATCGCCGCGCGGCGCTTGAGGTCCTCGACCACCTTCTCGGCGGCCTGGATCACGGCCATGCCGGTGGCGAAGGTCGTGCGGCTGCCGCCGGTCAGCATGGAATAGCCGATCGAGGCGGTGTCGCCGACGATCGGGCGGACCTTCTCGACCGGCAGGCCCAGCACCTCGGCCGCCATCATCGCCATCGAGGCGCGCGAGCCGCCGATGTCGGGATTGCCGGAGACCACCACCGCCGTGCCGTCCTCGTTGATGTGGACCGCGCCGGAGGATTCGCCGCCGATGTTGAACCAGAAGCCGACCGCGACGCCCCGGCCCTGGTTCGGACCCAGCGGCGCCGAATAATGGGGATGGTTCTTGATCGCCGCCAGCGTCTCCAGATAGCCGATGTTCTGGTAGGTCGGGCCGTAGACCGCCTTGGCGCCGCTGACGACGCCATTCTTCTCGCGAAGCGCGATCGGGTCCATGCCCAGCTCGCGGGCCAGCTCGTCGATCGCGCTTTCGACTCCAAAGGCCGAGATCGGCGCGCCCGGCGCGCGGTAGGCCGCCACCTTGGGCGTGTTGGTCACCACGTCATAGCCGGTGATGGCGCAGTTGGGGATGTCGTAGCAGGCGAGCGCGGTCATCGCGCCGGGGCCGGCCGGCGAGCCGGGAAAGCCGCCGGCCTGGTACTTCAGCACCACCTCGGCGGCGGTGATGGTCCCGTCGCGCTTGGCGCCCAGCTTGACCTCGATCACCGCGCCCGAGGTCGGGCCGGTGGCGCGGAACACCTCGTCGCGGGTCATCACCATCTTCACCGGGTGGCCGGACTGGCGCGACAGCGTCAGCGCCAGGGGTTCGAGATAGACCGTGGTCTTGCCGCCGAAGCCGCCGCCGATCTCGGCCGGGGTGACCCGGACGTTGGCGATGTCCAGCGCCAGGAGCTTGGCGCAATAGGTGCGGATCATGAACTGGCCCTGGCTGGAGCTCCAGACCTGGCACTGGCCGTCCTGCGAGACCTGGACGACGCAGGCATGCGGCTCGATATAGCCCTGGTGCACCGCCTGGGTGGTGTAGCGGCCCTCGACCACCACGTCGGCGTCGGCGAAGCCCTTGGCCACGTCCCCGCGCCCCAGCTTGACGACCGAGGCGATGTTGGACGGCTTGGCCGGTTTGGGGTCCATGCCCGCGGTGAAGATGTGGGCGTGCAGCAGCGGCGCGTCGGGGGCCATGGCCGCCTCGACGTCGATCACGTGCGGCAGCACCTCGTAAACCACCTCGATCAGGTCCAGCGCCTCGTCGGCGATCGCGGCCGAGGTCGCGGCCACGGCGGCCACGGCGTGGCCCTCGTACAGCACCTTATTGCGGGCCATCACGTTCTGCGACAGGTCGCGCAGATCGCCCGCACTCTCGCCGGCCTCGAATTCCTGGGAGGCCAGGTCGGGCAGGTCGGCGGCGGTGATCACCGCCTTGACCCCCGGCAGGGCGCGAGCCTTGCGTGTGTCGATCGAGACGATCTTGGCGTGGGCGTGCGGGCTGCGCTTGATCTTGCCCACCAGCATGCCGGGCAGGGCCAGGTCCGCGCCGAACTGCGCGCGGCCGGTGACCTTGTCCACGCCGTCGGGGCGGATCGGCCGGGTGCCGACGACCTTCAGCGGCCGCTTGTCCATCACGTCGGTCATTATGCCCTCCGGACTTGTCTGAGTTCGGCGGCGGCGTCCATCACCGCCCGCACCACCTTGTCATAGCCGGTGCACCGGCAGAGGTTGCCCGCCAGCCAGTAGCGGACCTCGGTCTCGCTCGGGTCGGGGTTTTCGTCGAGCAGGGCCTTGGCCGCGACCAAGAGGCCGGGCGTGCAGAAGCCGCACTGCAGGGCCGCGTGCTCGAGGAACTTCTGCTGCAGCGGATGCAGCGTCCCGCCCCGGGCCATGCCCTCGATGGTCTCGATCCGCCGGCCCTCGGCCTCGGGGGCCAGCATCAGGCAGGCGCAGACCAGCCGCCCGTCGACGATGATGCTGCAGGCGCCGCAGTCACCGGAGCCGCAGCCCTCCTTGGCCCCGGTCAGGCCCAGATCGTCGCGCAGCGCGTCCAGCAGGCTCGCGCCGGGCTCGGCCAGAAACTCGGCCGGGTCGCCGTTGACGGTGGTGGTGATGTGCCGCTTGCTCATGCGCGCCCTTCCGCCCGCTGGTATGCGATCGTGGCCGCGCGCCGGGCGAGCACGCCCGCGATCTTGATCCGGTAGTCGACGGTGCCGCGCTTGTCGCTGATCGGCTTGGCGGCCGCTCGGGCCGCCGCGTCCAGCGCCGCCAGCGCCGGCTCGTCCAGCTTGGTTCCGACGATGGCCGCGCCGGCCTCGGCAACCAGCAGCGCCGTCGGCGCCACCGCGCCCAGCGCCACCCGCGCGGCGGTGATCACGCCGACCGCGTCCAGCGTCAGGCTGACGCCCGCACCCACGACGGCGATGTCCATCTCGGTGCGCGGGATCGAGCGCAGATAGGCGTCGCCCGAGCGCGCCGGCCGGGCCGGCAGCTTGATCTCGAGCACGAACTCGTCGGCGGCCAGCGAGGTGCGGCCGGGGGCCGTGGCGACCTGTTCGACTGGAATCTCGCGCTTGCCCTTCGGGCCGACGATGACGCAGGTCGCGCCCGCGGCGATCATCGCCGGAACGCTGTCGGCGGCCGGCGAGGCGTTGCACAGATTTCCGGCCAGCGAGGCGCGCCCCTGCACCTGAGTCGAGCCGATCAGGTTCACCGCCTCCACCACGCCCGGCCAGGCATGGGCGAGGGCCGCGTGCTCGCCGATCTCGGCGCCCGGGGTCGCCGCCCCGATGACGAAGCCGCCGGCCTCGCCACGGATGCCGATGGCGCCGGCAATGCGCTTGAGGTCGACGATGAGGCTCGGCTTGACGCGGCCGGCGCGAAGCTGAACCAGAAGGTCGGTCCCCCCGCTCAGCACCTTGGCCGAGCCGCCGCCCGCGGCCAGGGCGCGCACCGCTTCATCGACCGTCGATGGCGAAAGATAATCGAGCTGAGACAAGCGTCCTCCTCTTCGTCGGGCGGCGGCGGGACCCCATTGCGCGGCGCGGGCCGCGCCGACGTACGGCCCTCATCAAAACGCGCCCGCCTGGAACAGCCGGGCCGCGCAGCCAACCTTCCCCCTAACGATGGGCGGGCGGCCGCACGGGGTCAAGGCTTCAACGCCCGGAAACCCGCCCGCGCGGGCGTTATCGCGCGCCCTCTGGCCGCGCGGCGCGACTCGCGTCCCTGTTTGCGCCGAGTGTCCTCTGGCGCCCCGATGACCGATGCCGCCCTGCTCGCCGAGATCGAAGCCCGCCTGACCGGCGAGCCCGACGATGTCGATCTGCGCTACCTGCGCGCCGGCCTGTTGGCGCGGCTGGGCCGCGGCGAGGCGGCCAGGGACGCCTATCTGGCGGTGCTGGCGCTGGCCCCGACCCATTTCGGCGCGCTCAACGATCTGGGGACCCTGCTGCACAATTCCGATTTCCGCGCCGCCGCGCGGCTGGCCTACGCCGAGGCGGTCAAGCATCACCCGGACAACCCGATCGGCCGGATCAACCTGGCCAACGCCCTCCTGGCCGAAGGCCAGACCGACGCGGCCCGCCTTCATTACCAAGCCGCCCTGGCGCTGGCGCCGGAGCATCCGGACGCGCACCAGGGCATGGCCAACCTGCTGCAGGATCTGGGCGAGACGGGCGCCGCCGAGGCGCATCGTCAGCAAAGCTATCGGGCGCGGGCGATCACCACCCTGCCCTACCGCGGCGCGGGAGCGGGCGTGCCGGTGCTGCTGCTGGTCTCCGCCGCCGGAGGCAACGTGCCGACGCGGTTCCTGCTGGACGAAACGGTGTTCGCCACCTCGGTCCTGGTGGCGGAGGCTCACACGGCGCAAACGGTCTTGCCGCCGCATGAACTGGTGTTCAACGCCATCGGCGACGCCGACCTGTGCGCCGCGGGCCTGGACGCCGCCGAGGCGGTGCTGGCGCGCACCGGCGCGCCGGTGATCAACCCGCCGGAGCGAATCCGCCGCACCGGACGCGCCCGGATCGCCCGCGACCTGGCCGGCCTGGAGGGCGTGAGGGCGCCGAGGATCGAGACGGCGCCGCGCGAGGCGGTGGCGTCCGCCGCCGAGGCCCTGGGCTATCCGCTGCTGCTGCGCAGCCCCGGCCATCACACCGGACGCCATTTCCTCAAAGTGGACCGGCCGGGTGATCTGGCGCGGAGCCTGGCGGCCCTGCCGGGCGCCGAGCTGCTGGCGATCGAATGGCTCGACGCGCGCGGCGCGGACGGGCTTTCGCGCAAGTACCGGGCGATGATGATCGGCGAGGCGCTCTATCCTCTGCATCTGGCGCTCTCGCGCGAGTGGAAGGTGCACTATTTCACCGCCGACATGGCCGAGCATCCCGAGCATCGCGCCGAGGAGGCCGCGTTCCTGGCCGACATGCCCGGGGTGCTGGGGCCGCGCGCCATGGTCGGTCTCGCCGCGATCCGCGCGCGCCTGGGCCTGGATTATGGCGGGATCGACTTCGGCCTCGGACCCGGCGGCGAGGTGCTGCTGTTCGAGGCCAACGCCACCATGGTGGTCAACCCGCCCGACGGCGATCCGCGCTGGGACCACCGGCGCGAGCCGGTCCAGACCATCCTGGACGCCGCCCGCGCGATGCTGATCGCGCGGGCGAGGACGGAGCCATGATCGAACCCCCTTGGCTGGGCCGTATATAAAAATTTTCTAAATTAGCATAATATGATATATTGGGACCATGGATCTCGCGACCTTCGACATCACTCGGCTCGAAGCCAGCGCCGCGGCGGCGGCCCGCACGATCGCGCTCATGCCCTGGAACCGAACGCTAAAGGCCTAAGCCGTGGATCTCACCCTCTGGTCCTATGGCGCGGCGCTGGTTGGCGGGGCGTTGATCGGCCTTTTGCTCACCGTGTTCGGCGGCGGCGGCTCGGTGCTGGCCACGCCGCTGCTGGTCTATGTCGTCGGCGTCGGCGACGCGCACGTGGCGATCGGCACCTCGGCCGCGGCGGTCGCGGTGAACGCGGCGGCGGGACTGGGCGTCCAGGCCCACGCCGGACGGGTCAAATGGCCCTGCGCCCTGGTGTTCGGCGCCGCGGGCCTGGCCGGCTCCCTGGTCGGCGCGCATTTCGCCAAACAGGTCGAGGGCGGACGGCTGCTGGCCTGGTTCGCGCTGGCCATGGCCCTGGTCGGCGGCTCGATGCTGCCGCCCAAGCGGACCGAGGGCGATCCCGGCGTGCGGCTGACGGCCCCGCTGGCCGCCCGGCTGGCCCCAGCGGGGCTGGTCACCGGACTGGCCGCCGGCTTCTTCGGCATCGGCGGCGGCTTCCTCATCGTCCCCGGACTGATGGCCGCCACCGGCATGACCTTGGCCAACGCGGGCGCCTCCTCGCTGGTCTCGGTGGTGCTGTTCGGGGCCGCCACCAGCGCCAGCTACGCGGTGTCCGGTCTGGTGGACGCAAAGGTCTTCCTGGCCCTGGTCATCGGCGGCGTGCTCGGCGCCGGCGCCGGCCGGCCGGCGGCCAAGGCGCTCGCCCCGCACCAGGCGCTGGCCCGGCGGGCGTTCGCCCTGATGGTGTTGGCCACCGCCGGCTACGTCGCCTGGCGGGCGTTGGGGGTAGGATCGCGGTGACGCCGCGGGAATCATGGGGGCGGGGATCGCCATCGCCCGCGCCCCGGCATTGGGGAATTATCCCTTTGACAAAGTGACCACAAGCGCTAGTATGGCCCCATTGAATGAGGCCAGCCATGAGCGACTTTTCAAACCCGATCTTCCACGACGAGACCAAGGCCCGCGCATGGCTTGAAGCGCATCTGTGGCCGTATGGTCCGGTATGTCCGCATTGCACCGTCGTCGGCCACGCCACGGTGATCAAGGGCAAGACGGCGCGTGCTGGCCTGTATCAGTGTCAGGCGTGCGAGGAACAGTTCACGGTCACGGTCGGCACGATCTACGAGCGCAGCCACGTTCCGTTGAACAAATGGCTAGGCGCAACGCACCTCATGATGGCGTCGAAGAAAGGCATGAGCGCCCTTCAGATCGGTCGCATGATCGGCGTGACGTACAAAACCGCTTGGTTCATGTGCCATCGCATCCGCGAAAGCCTGCGCGAGACCAGTCCGACGCCGCTTGGCGGAAAGGGCAAGATCGTCGAGGCCGATGAAACCTATGTGGGCGGCAAGGACAAGAACCGTCACGCCTGGAAACGCAAGCACGTTCCAGGCCCCGGCGCGAAGGAAGCGGTGGTGTCGTTGGTTGAACGCGGCGGCCGTGTCCGCAGCGCCCACGTCAGCGACGTGAACAGCAAGAACCTGCGCTTGGTCCTGACCGAGGAAATCCACGCCGCCACCCACGTCATGACCGACACGGCCCGCGCCTATCCCGCGATCGGCGCCAAGTTCGCCCAGCACTCGATGGTCAATCACAGCATTGACGAATACGTGCGCGGCGAGGTTTCGACAAACACCGTAGAGAGCTATTTCGCCATCCTGAAACGCGGGATCGTCGGGACGTTCCATCATGTCTCGCCCCAGCACTTGAAGCGCTACGTCGGCGAGTTCGACTATCGCTACAACACTCGCACCGCGCTCGGTTACAGCGACGCCGAGCGCTTCGCTGAAGCCATCCCCGGCATCGTCGGCAAGAGGCTCACCTATCGGCGGACTGGTGGACGCGCCGAAGCCTAAACCGAAGCGAGGGAGGAAGAAGCCGTGTCCATCGAAATCCGAGAAACCATCGTAACGCCCATGGAAAACGGTTACGGCGTTCAGCTTCGTATTTCTGACGTGACCAGCGAAGACGAATCCGCCGCATTTGTTCTTCGCCTGAGCGTTCAAATTCCAAAGACCGCGACAGACCAGCTTTTCCTGATTGAACGCGAGGCGTTGGCGGCTGGAAATCGGGTTCTGCGCGACTTGATAGATGCTCGGAAAACGACATGACGCAGGCTCTCTCATCCGCTATTGTGTGAGCGGGTTGAGCGGCTGTGGCGGCCGGAACCTATCGACAGCGGCGGGGCTGCAACCCCGCCCGTCGTCTACCGCCCTATAATCTTTCCTGTCTTAGCGTCGTGCAAGGGGTCGTTTCCCCAATTCTGATTCTGCGGCGAATTTAGAAATTCGTCTGCTGTTGGGAGTTCTTTGGCGCCAACCGGATTGCTGCAAAGTATCGAACCGGGGCCGCTTGAATAGCAATATTGCAGCGTTCCAGTGCGGGTATCGACCCGCCATACAGCGCCAGAATTTCCGGCCGGCGCAATCGCCCACGATCCCGCCGTGGGCAGTGATTTCGGGGGGGAAGGCATAGGCGCTGAAACGGGCGCCTTGTTGCAGGCCGCCAACAATAGAGCCGCCAAGAAAACGGGCGCTCTCATTTATCCCTCGGTCGCTTAGCTGGACTCGACTCCGCCTTCGGTTTGGCCTTCCGATGTATCGGGCCGTGCTTGGCGGCGGCGTCAATGGCGCGCTCGAACCGCTCCCAGCCATCCGGGCGCAGTTCGGGGGGCGCGTCGGTCCGATTGGGGGTGTTTGCCATGGCTCGCGCACCTAAAGGGCGCCACACGTTCATGCCGACGCGGCGCATTGATCCTGTGCTCCAGAATGCCGTGAAACGACACGCGCGTCACGCCGGGGAAATCATCTGGTGCTGGAACATTCTCGCGGACCAACTCTACGAGCTGCTGGTCTCGTTGCTGATCGAAAAGAGCGCAGACCGGGCATGGGGGATCGCGTACGGAATCTGGACGCCGCTGCAAAGTGACGCCGCGAAGCGACAGATAATCCAAACCATCGCCGACGCGGTTCTAGCCAAGAATCCAGATCGCCTTGAAGCGGTGACGTGGCTCTTGCGCCAGACAAAAGACCTCGCCCAGCATCGGAACGATGTCGCCCACGTCGCGATTAAGTTCGCGAATGTAGGTGGCATCACCGGCAAGCCGCCCAAGATCATGCTGGTCCCCGCTGGCGCCTCTGCCAGCAAAGAGAGGGTGGAGCGCTTGCAAGATCACCCGACCGCGACGGTCTGGCGCCGCGCACGCGGCGATCTCATGGCGTTGTCGCGGTACGCCTTTCTTTTGTCGGCGAACATTCGAGGCGACGCTGCCGCTCCATGGCCTCGTAAGCCACGGTTGCTAGCCACTCCACCGAAGTCGAAGAAAGCCAGCCGAAAAGGTCGTCGTCGGCTGCCCAAAGCGCCGCCGCCCCCGCCTTAGCCATAGCTGCCGTTACTTTAGTCGCCGGCCTGTCACGCCCGCTCTGATCTAGCTGTTGACGTGACTTTGTCAAAGGGATAATTCCCCGGCATTGACAAGAACAAATCATGAACATATAGTGCCGATCTCACCATAAGGAGATCGCCTTGGCGCTGATCGAAAGAAGGTTCCAACTTGAGAACAAGGCTGGGGATGACCATCAGCGGCTGCCAGCACGGCAAACTGGAGTTGAAGCGTTGAGACGCGCCCGTTTGCCCCGGGTATCTACGACGACAACGATTCGCACAGTGAGGCGGTTACGTATTACCCTGGTGCGGGCGGCCGGGGTCGAACCGGCACGGGGTTTCCCCCAACGGATTTTAAGTCCGTTGCGTCTACCAGTTTCGCCACGCCCGCACTGTCGGCAGACATACCCCGCCCGCGCCGAACTTTTAAGTCCGCTGCGTCCACCAATTCCGCCCCGTCCACCTGAAGCGGGCAGGGTTACAGGCGGAGCGCGCCCACTTCCAGCCCCGCCGCGCCGCCGCGTCCAGCGGGTCCGGCGTGATGCGCTCGACCCCGGCCGCGGTCAGGGCGGTCCGGCGATCGAACAACCTCTATAAGAACAAATCACGAACATATAATGCGTCAACATACCGCCAGGAGATCGATTTGCCCCAGAACGATCAGACTTTTCGGCTGACGAACGATGTTGGAAGCTTGGGATTGAGGTGCGCGGCGACGGGCGTTTCGCTCGCGGGCGTGCCGCTGCTACGTAAGACCCTCGTGGGATTGGAACCCCGGCCGACCGAAGAAATCGGCGCGCTGTTGGAAGAGGCCTATGGCCAGCCCGTCGATCCCGCCAATGTGTCGCCCGGACTCGATGTCATCGCTCAGGCGCTCAATCGGGGAGATCTCGGACGGGCGATGATCGCCGCGGTACACCTAAGACTTCCCGAATTGAGCTGGGACGGTGCGGCGCGCATCGCCAAGGCGCACGGCGGCTTGACCAAATATGACCCCGACGAACCGCGGGACGAGCGCGGACGATGGACGACCGATGGGGCTTCGGGCCCGAACATGGCAAGTTCGCCCGGAGCCTTCCGTCACGACTCCCGGCCTGACGTCATGACGCCGATCCCGGTCGCCAACCGCCGTCTGCCCGACGACGATCCCGCCTCCATCGTGTGCAACGTGGCGACCAGGCAATGTCAACTCAGCGCCCTGGACGACAAGACCAGACCATACTTCGACAGCTGCTGGAAGGCGGAAAACGCTTGCGAGCTTGTCGTATCCGCAAGTCGATCAAGCCCAGAACAACCGTTCTACGTTATATATCCAGACAGGACGGTTGTATCCATTTTGGACGGAACCGCCATCATAACGCACATCGCCGGCACGAGACTGCAGCGTCCCTTTAGCGGGCGGTGATACTACGCATATACGGCAATCCACAATCATACGATGACTGAAAATACGCCATGATTTATCGCAACTTTCTCACGTTCACGATGTCGATCGCGATAGCATTTCTCGCCGCATCAGGAGGGTTTACAATGAACAACGACGTAGAGAACGGCAATGATTTTCCGCCGATCTCACCAGCCGGGGAAACGGCTGCACCGAGCAACCCCGCATTTGTAAATCAATGTCTGTCACAACTGAATTCCTTGTCCGGGATGGGAAAAATCACACCCGGCCCCAACCTGCTGACCAAGAACAATCGATGGGGATCCGTTTTCCGCGCCGATTTTTCGATTGGAAATGAAAAAACCGGTCCACTTAGAAATAGATTGGTCTGCTGGAAGCAGAAAGATGGGCAAATCAGCATCATGCTTGCAATTGGTCAAGCTGTGCCGGCCCTGAATAGGGCCAACTGATTTGAACTCGGGCGGATAGAGTCGAATTGGCGTTATGGCCAATAACTGATCGGCGCGCGGCTGGCTCAGCTCGATGATTCGTCCGAATTCAGAAGTTCAAACGTTTAGGGCGTATTGGGCGCCGAAACCGCGTACGCTTTCGGCCAACACGCCTTGGTGGCCTAGATCGCCACCGGGGGGGCGCCCGGCTCGTCCGGAGTGATGTTGGCCACCCCCGCGGCGGTCAGGACGGCGACCAGCTCGGCCACCGCCCTTTCGACCTCGACCGGATCGCGGCCGCGGATCACCAGGTTGGAGCCGTAACCCGCCGGGCCGAAGAACGGATAGCTGCCCAGCGAAAGCGCCGGGTGGGCCTTGGCCACGGCCTCCAGCGGCTCGGCCAGCACCCCCTCGCCCGTGCCGTCGACGCGCACGTTGCGGGCGACCACCACCGCCCCGCCCTTCAGCCGCCAGCCCACGTCCTCCAACATGCCGCGCATGATCTGCGGCACCCCGGCCAGCACGAAGACGTTGCCGATCATGAAGCCCGGCGGGCCGGCCACCGGGTTGCGCACCAGCTCGCCGCCCTCGGGCACGCGCGCCATGCGCCGGCGCGCGGCGTTCAGCTCGACGCCCGGCCGGGCCAGCATCATGGCGATGATCTCGGGGTTCTCGTACAGCGGCACGCCGAACGCCTCGGCCACACAGTCGGCGGTGATGTCGTCGTGGGTCGGGCCGATGCCGCCGGTGGTGATAACGTAATCGTAGCGCGCCCGCAGCGCGTCGAGCGCCGTGATGATCTCGTCCTTGACGTCGCCCACCACCCGCGCCTCGGCCAGGTCCACCCCGTGGGCGCCAAGATATTTGGCGATGACGTTGAGGTTGGTGTCCTGGGTGCGGCCGGACAGGATCTCGTCGCCGATGATCATCACCGCGGCGGTCACTCGATCTTTGCTCGCGTTCACGCCCGTCCCTTCCTATCTCCGCCCATCCTTGGGTCCCGTTTCGAGTAGGCCGTCGATGCAATTCCCGCAACCGCTGGCGCGCGGCGTTCTCGTCCGGCGCTACAAGCGTTTCTTCGCCGAAGTGGCGCTGGAGGGCGGCGGCGAGGCCACCGCCCATTGTCCCAACCCCGGCGCCATGCTCGGGCTGAACATGCCGGGCGTAACCGTATGGCTTTCCAAGTCGCCCGACCTGAAACGCAAGCTCCCCTACACATGGGAATTGGTGGAAGTCCCCGGTGATGGGCCGGATGGTTTTGTAACGTGTGGTATCAACACCATGCACCCCAACAGGATCGCCGCCGAGGCCATCGCCGAGGGGCTGATCCCGGAGCTGGCCGGCTATCCGATCCTGAAGCGCGAGGTGAGGTACGGCGAAAACAGCCGCGTCGACCTGGTGCTCGAGGCGCCGGACCGGCCGGCCTGTTTCGTCGAGGTGAAGAGTGACAAGTCCTTTTTACAACGCGACCTGAGGCCGGATCATAGTCTTTGGCTCGAAGTGAAAAACTGCCACCTTTCAAGGACTAAAGGGGTCGCAGAATTTCCCGACTGCGTGGCGGCGCGGTCGCTGAAGCATCTGCGGGAGCTTCAAACGATGGTGGCGGAGGGCGACCGAGCCGTTGTGCTCTTCGTCGTCCAGCGCACCGATTGCGAAGCGTTTTCGGCTTGCCGCGAACTTGACCCGGCCTTCGCGCGCGGACTCGATGAAGCGGCCGACGCAGGCGTTGAGGTGTTAGTCTATGCCTGCGACGTGACTGTCGAGGAGATCAAGATTTCACGGAAGATGGCTTGGCACCGCTAAGTGGCTCAGGATCGATTTGTTTAGTCCTCGCTGGTCACAACCAGAATTACCCCGGTGGATTGAGCTGGGGCGCAAGAATGCTTCGACCAAAATCTGTGTCCAATAGGAGCACTTCGCCAAGAACCTTTGGCTGAGGTCTACCTGCTGGGTCCAGCAGCGCCTGCCGTTTGACGACTGTGAAAACCTCGGTGTGCCCGTCAGCCATCAGCCGAAATGTTTCAATCCTATCATTAGGCGTGTCATATCGAACGATATGGCAGTGGCCGCCCTCGGCGCACGACGCCACCGAGAATGGCGCAACTGAAATGACTTCGCGCTTTGGCTCGACCCACTCGCGCCCAACGAAGTCGGAAGCCTTCGTCCCTTCCGGTAGCGGTAACCCCAAATCCTGCGAACCGAGAAAGCGAATATCGCCTTTGCGACCCGAAGGTGAAGACAGCAGGTCCAAGTGGGCCTTCTGAAGGGTTAGTTCGAGCGCTTGAAGAGCGTCCACGCCCCACCCCGCCGATTGGCGCTCTCCCGATGGCCATGCGATTATGTATTCGCAACGGTAGTTATCATCGACGGCGACAGGCGCGTGGATGGTGAGCGAAACAAATTCACCTCGCATATCGAATGCCCGCTCGGCGATGATCATGACCTGCCTCAAAAGTGATGGTTGCAAGGTTGATCGGGTTGGTGGGCGGAGGTCAAGCTGGACGACGGCCTGTGCCGATAAGGTCCCGACGGGCCGTGACTCGAGGTCAAGAACTGCCACCTCTCGCGCGGCGCGGGCCTCGCCGAATTTCCCGACAGCGTGACCAGCCGGGGGCTGAAGCACTTGGGCGACCTCACCCGCGAGGCGCGGGCCGGCTCGCGCGCGGTGATGCTGTTCGTGGTCCAGCGCACCGATTGTGTGGCCTTCGAGGCCGCCGCCGACCTCGACGGCGCCTATGCGGCGGGCCTCTTCGCCGCGGCGCAAGCGGGCGTTGAAGTTCTGTGCTATGATTGCCACATAGACCCGACCCGCATCCGCCTGAATCGCCGCCTGCCCTGGCGGTCCGGGCCGCAACGCTAGAGACCGCGCTTGATGACCGAGACCGACGCCCTGGAAACCGCCATCCGCCGGCGCGGCTCGGCGATCAAGATCCATGGACCCGAGGACTTCGAGGGCATGCGCCGCGCCGGCAGGCTGGCGGCCGAGTGTCTGGACATGCTGACCGCGCACGTCACGCCGGGGGTGATCACCGACGAGCTGGACCGGCTGGCCCGCGAGTTCATCCTGGACCATGGCGCGGTCCCGTCCTGCCTCTACTATCGCGGCTATCCCAAGACCCTGTGCATCTCGCCCAACCACGTGGTCTGCCACGGCATCCCGGGCCCGCGTCCCTTGCGCGACGGCGAGATCGCCAACATCGACGTGACCGTGACGCTGGACGGCTGGTACGGCGACACCAGCCGCATGTATCTGGTGGGCGAGGTTCCGACCCGCGCGCGCCGGCTGGTCGAGGTGACCTATGAGGCGCTGGAGCGCGGCATAGCCGCCGTGAAGCCCGGCGCGCGGCTGGGCGACATCGGCCACGCCATCCAGTCCTATGTCGAGGCCCAGCGCTGTTCGGTGGTGCGCGACTTCTGCGGCCACGGGGTCGGCCGGGTGTTTCATGACGCCCCCAATGTCCTGCACTTCGGCCGCCCAGGCGAAGGCGAGGTGCTGCGGGCCGGCATGTTCTTCACCATCGAACCGATGGTGAACCTCGGCAAGCACCAGGTGAAACTGCTGGCCGACGGCTGGACGGCGGTGACCCGCGACAAGTCGCTGTCGGCCCAGTGCGAACACGCGATCGGCGTGACCGAGACCGGCGCGGAGGTCTTCACCCTCTCTCCCGCGGGCCTGTTCCGGCCCGTCACGGCCTGAGTTCGGCGGCGGCGTCGGGCGTGAGCGGCGCGCAGCAGCCCCACCACCTCGGCCACCGCGACCGGCTGCGCGAGCGCGCCCGATCCGCCGGGCTGGAGGGGTTGCCCGACTACGAGCTGCTCGAACTCTACCTGTTCCGCTCGGTTCCCCGCGCCGACGTCAAGCCGCTGGCCAAGGCGCTGCTGGCCCGCTTCGGCGGCCTGTCGGGGGTGCTGGGCGCGTCGGAAGCCGAACTGCGCACGGTCAAGGGGATCGGCGAGCAAGTCGCCCAGGACCTCAAACTGGCGCATGAGGCGGCGATCCGCATCGGCCGCGAGGCCGTCGGCAAGCGGCCGGTGATCTCCTCCTGGACCGCGCTGCTGGAATACGTCCGCCTCGCCCTGGCGCATGAGACCCGCGAGCAGTTCCGCGTGCTCTACCTCGACAAGAAGAACCAGCTGATCGCCGACGAGGTGATGAACCGCGGCACCATCGACCACGCTCCGGTCTATCCGCGCGAAGTGATGCGCCGGGCGCTGGAGATCGGGGCCGGGGCGGTGATCCTGGTCCACAACCACCCCTCGGGCGATCCCAGCCCCTCCGCCGCCGACATCGAGATGACCCGCCAAGTGGTCGAGGCGGGCAAGGCCCTGCGCATCTCGGTCCACGACCACCTGATCGTCGGCCGCGAGGGCGTGGCGAGCCTGAAGGCGCTGGGGCTGTTTTGAGATGCGCGGCCTAGCTGAACGCCTCGACCATGGCGCTCGTCACCCGGCTCGGGCGGCCGCTCGCCGCGTCGATCAGGCACCATTCGGTGACCGCCTGGGCGCACATCTCCCCATCCGGGCCGTCGATGCGCACGAAGCGGATGAAGCGGGGGCCCCGGTGCTCGCCGACCCAGGTGCGCGCCCTGGCGGCCTCGCCGGGCAGCAGCGGGCGGCGGTAGTCGATCTCATGGCGCAGCACCACCCAGGTCCAGCGTCCGGTCTCGGCCTCGCCGTCCATCCGCGCGCGCCAGTGGGCGGTGGCGATGTCCTGGATCCAGCGGACATAGACCACGTTGTTGACGTGGCCGTTCTCGTCGAAATCGGCGGGACCGGGCGTGAACGCCAGGGAGAAGACCTGTCGGGTCTCGGGTGGTTCGAGCGGCGCCACCGGGCCCGATCAGGCCTCGATCACGCCCTGCTCGGCGAACAAGGTCTTCAGCTCGCCCGACTGGAACATCTCGCGGACGATGTCGCAGCCGCCGACGAACTCGCCCTTGACGTAGAGCTGCGGGATGGTCGGCCAATCGCTGAACGCCTTGATTCCCTGGCGCAGCGGCTCGCTCTGCAACACGTCGACGCCGACGAAATCGACGCCCAGATGGTCGAGAATCTGCACCACGGTGGCGGAAAAGCCGCAGCGCGGCTGATCGGGCACGCCCTTCATGAACACCACCACCGGATTGTCGGCGATCGCCTTGGCGATGAAGCCGTTGATGGCGTCTTCGATCTGCTGGCTCTGGGGGGCGATCTCGTTCACGCTCGGGCTCCGCCGCACGGGGTTGCAGCCCTCAGCTAGGAACACCGGGCCACGAGGTCAAGCTCTGCGGGCCTTCTGGGTGGGGTCGTTCGGCGTGAAGCGCGCCATTTCGATCTGCGCCGCCACGCCCGGCGGCAGATCGCGTTCGGGCACCGCGGACAAGGCTTCGATCCGCTCGACGCGTTCGGCGGTGATCTGCACCGTCGCCAGCGACGGCTCGGTCAGGGCGTAGGCCAGGCATAGCTCCTCGCCGGTCCAGTTGAGCGTGCGATCGAGGAAGGCGTAGGTGCCGACCCCAGCCAATGGATTATCGGCGGTTCCCCACCACGACTTCTTCTCCGGCGACGCGCCGCCGACGTTATGAAACCGCTCGGGATAGTAGTCGTAGCCGATCACCGCCATGTTGCGTTCGATCGCCGCCTTCAGGCGCAGGCGATCCTTCCAGCCGGAGACCAGATTGAACGGCGTACACAGAATGTCGAACGCACCGGTCGAGATATAGGCGTCAATCACCTCGTCCGCGCCGGCCACGCCCAGCATCCGCGCCCGTCCGGCCGCGCGCATCGCCTTCAGCGCTTCCAGCGCCGGGGGCGAAAGCTCCTCGGCCTGCGGATCGTCGAGGATCACCGCGTCGACATAGTCGAGCCCACTGCGCGCGAGGAAGGATTCCACCGACACCAGCATGCCTTCCGGCGAAAAGTCGCGCGTTACGGCGCCGGATGGTGAAACCATCGGCCCCAGGCGCAAGGCGATGAGCACCAGCCGCCGCTCGACCGCCTGGACCGCCTGGCTTAGGCCCTCGATCAGCGCCGGCTGGCGGCCAACCACCTCGAAGGCGTTGATGCCGTTCTCGAACGCGGCGTAGATCAGTTGGCGCCAAGCCTGGGGCGTGGTCCGCGCGCCGGCGTCGACCAGCTTCAGCGACACCACCGAGATCGCCACGCCCGTGTCGCCAAGGGGTCGAAACCGCATCCCTATCGCCCCACGCCGGTCGGCGCGCCCGTCTCCAGCGCCAGGGCGTGCAGTTCACCGCCCACCTTGCCCTTCAGCGCCGCATAGACCAGCTGATGCTGACGCACCCGGGTCAGGCCCGCGAAGGCTCGCGAGGTGATCCGCGCACGATAGTGGTCGCCGTCGCCCGCCAGATCGTCGATCGCGATCTCCGCATCCGGAAACGCGGCCCGGAGTTCGGCTTCAAGAACGGTGGCGGACATGGGCATCGGAATCAGTGGCGTCCCAGGCGGCTAAACTGCGTCATTTCAGCACGTCAAATGCTTAATATTTGCAAACGAAATGGGCGGTCGTGGTTCGCGGGGGTCTGGCGCTAGTGTGCGTCCATATAAGCTGGCAACCAGGCTTCGTTGGCTTAAGTCAGCGCTTCCAACGGCACGCTGAACAGGCCGGCCTCCGAGGCGAAATCGGTCCCGCCCGCGCGGCCGGCGAGGTTGGCGTGGACGCCGGCGGCCCGGGCCTTGGCGATCAGGGCGTCGGGATCGGAGCTGGCGATCAGGTAGCGAGCCTGGTCCTCGCCGAACAGGTAGTAGTGGGCGTGCGGATGGGAGGTGGCGTTCAGCGTCACCCCGACGCGTGCGGCCATCGCCATCTCGGCGGCGGCGGCGGCCAGGCCCCCGTCCGACAGGTCGTGGACGACGCTCACCTCGCCCGCGCGGATCAGGCCGCGCACGAAATCGCCGGTCTTGCGCTCCAGCGCCAGATCCACCGGCGGCGGCGCCCCTTCCTCCCGGCCGAACAGCTCGCGCAGATAGAGACTAGAGCCCATCTCGCCACGGGTCTCGCCGATCAGCACCAGGCTGTCGCCGTCCCGCATCCCGCCGAAGCTGGCCCGCCGCGCGTAGTCCGGGATCAGCCCGACCGCGCCGACCGTGGGGGTGGGGGGAATGGCCGCGCCGTTGGTCTCGTTGTAGAGCGAGACGTTGCCGCTCACGACCGGAAAGTCCAGCGCCCGGCAGGCCTCGGCCATGCCGTCGATGGCGCGCACGATCTGGCCCATGATCTCCGGCCGCTCGGGATTGCCGAAATTCAGGTTGTCGGTGATCGCGATCGGATCGGCGCCGACGGCGGTAAGATTGCGCCAAGCCTCGGCCACCGCCTGTTTGCCACCCTCGTAAGGATCGGCCTGGACGTAGCGCGGGGTGCAGTCCGAAGTCATCGCCAAGCCCTTGCGCGCGCCATGCACCCTGACCACCCCGGCGTCGGCCGCCGTGCCGCTGTCGGCCAGGGTGTCGGCCATCACGTGACGATCGTACTGCTCCCAAAGCCAGCGCTTGGAGGCCATGTCGGGGCAACTCATCAGCTTGACGATCGCCTGGCCGTAATCGGACAACGCCGGGACGTCGTCCGGCTCCAGCCGCCTTTGCGGGGTCGGCGCCGTCCAGGGCCGGTCGTAGAGCGGCGCGTCGTCCGACAGCGGCGCCAGCGGCAGGTCGCAAACCACCTGACCCTTGTGCTTCAACACGATCCGGCCGGTGTCGGTGGTCCAGCCGATGGTGGCCGCATCCAGGCCCCATTTCTCGAAGATGCGCCGCCCGTCGGCCTCGCGGCCAGGCTTGAGGATGGCCAGCATCCGCTCCTGGCTCTCGGACAGCATCATCTCGTAGGCGCTCATGCCCGCCTCACGCTGCGGCACCGCGTCAAGGTCGAGTTCGACGCCCACCCCGCCCTTGCCGGCCATCTCGACCGAAGAGGAGGTCAGGCCAGCCGCGCCCATGTCCTGGATCGCGGCCACCGCGCCCGAGGCCATCAGCTCCAACGTCGCCTCGATCAGCAGCTTTTCGGCGAACGGGTCGCCGACCTGGACGGTCGGCCGCTTCTCATCGGAGTCCGCGTCGAACTCGGCCGAGGCCATGGTCGCGCCGTGGATGCCGTCGCGGCCGGTCTTGGAGCCGAAATAGACCACCGGCAGGCCGGCCGAGGGCGCGGCGGAGTAGAAGATCTTGTCCTTGTCGGCCAGGCCGACGCACATGGCGTTGACCAGAATGTTGCCGTCATAGCCGCGGTGGAAATTGGTCTCACCCGCGACGGTGGGCACGCCCACGCAGTTGCCGTAGCCGCCAATGCCGGCCACCACGCCGGCGACCAAGCCGCCGGGTCTTGGGATGGGCGGGATCGCCGAAGCGCAGGGCGTTGAGCAGGGCGATCGGCCGCGCGCCCATGGTGAACACATCGCGCATGATGCCGCCGACGCCGGTGGCCGCGCCCTGATAGGGCTCGATGTAGCTCGGGTGGTTGTGGCTCTCCATCTTGAAGATGCAAGCTTGGCCGTCGCCGATGTCGACCACCCCGGCGTTCTCGCCCGGCCCTTGGATCACCCTCGGCCCCGTGGTCGGGAACTTGGCCAGGTGCTTGCGCGAGGACTTGTACGAACAGTGCTCGGACCACATCACGCTGAATACGCCGAGCTCGACCGCGTTGGGCGCGCGGTTCAGGCGACGGGTGATCAGGGCGTATTCGTCGGGTTTGAGGCCGTACTCCAGCGCGAGTTCGGCCATCGATTTGGCGGCGGCGGTCATGGGCGGCTTCTAGCGGGACTCGCGGCGGGGAGCGAGGGGCGGATTCGCGACGGCCGACGCGTCAGGCCGAGGCCAGCGCGCTCTGGAACAGGGTGGCGCCGTCGACCGATCCCAGCTCCGCTTCGAACGCCCGGTCCGGGTGGGGCATCATACCCAGCACATTGCCGCGGATATTGATGATGCCGGCGATGTCGCGAGCCGAGCCGTTCGGATTGTCGCGATAGCGGAACACCACTTGGCCCTCGCCCTCCAGCCGGTCGAGGCTGGCCTCGTCGGCGAAGAAATTACCCTCGCCGTTGCCGACCATCATGGTCACCTCGCGCTGGGCGCCATAGCCGGCGGTGAAGCGGGTCTGGCCATTGACCACGTCCAGGCCCACCGCCCGGCAGACGTATTTCAGCGCCGCGTTGCGCAGCAGCGCCCCAGGCAGCATCCCCGCCTCGCACAGAATCTGGAAGCCATTGCAGATGCCGACCACCGCCACGCCGCGATCGGCGGCGGCGGCCACCGCCCGCATCACCGGCGACTGCGCCGCCATCGCCCCGCAACGCAGGTAGTCGCCATAGGAAAAGCCGCCGGGCAGCACGACCAGATCGAGGCCGGCCGGCAGCGCGGTCTCCTGGTGCCAGACCATCTCGACCTTGGCGCCGGTGGATCGCTCGATGGCGGTCTTGCAGTCGCGATCGCAGTTCGAGCCGGGAAAGACGACGACGGCGGCCTTGGCCATCAGCCGACCTCCACCCGGTAGCCTTCGATCACGGCGTTGGCCAACAGCCGCTCGCACATGGCCTTGACCTCGGCTTCAGCGGACGCGCGGTCGCCGCTGTTCAGGTCGAACTCGATGGTCTTGCCGACCCGAACGCCCGAGACCCCGGAGAAGCCCAATCCGTGCAGGGCGCCTTCGATGGCCTTGCCCTGGACGTCCAGCACGCCCGGCTTGAGGAAAACCTCGACCCTAGCCTTCACGGGCTCTTGCCCCCCTGGATGACGGTCGGCATCTCCTTCATGATTCCAAGGCGCCGAGCGACCTCGGTGTAACTTTCGATCACATTGCCCAGGTCGCGGCGGAAGCGGTCCTTGTCCAGCTTCTCGCTGGTCACCGTGTCCCACAGCCGGCAGCTGTCCGGGCTGATCTCGTCGGCCAGGATCACCCGCGAGAAATCGTTCTCCCACACCCGCCCGAACTCGATCTTGAAGTCCACCAGGGTGATGCCGACGGCGCTGAACACGCCGCAGAGGAAGTCGTTGATCCGCAGCGTCATCGCCATGATGTCGTCGATCTCCTGGGGCGAGGCCCAGTTGAACGCGGTGATGTGCTCCTCGGCGACCATCGGATCGCCCAGCTTGTCGTCCTTCAGGCAGAATTCGATGATGGAGCGCGGCAGGGCCTGGCCCTCGGGCAGGCCGAACCGCTTGGAGAGCGAGCCGGCGGCGATGTTGCGGCAGATCACCTCCAGCGGGATGATCTCGACTTCCTTGATCAGCTGCTCGCGCAGGTTCAGCCGCTTGATAAAGTGGGTCTGCACGCCGATCGCGCCCAAGCGCGTCATGACGTATTCGCTGATGCGGTTGTTCAGCACGCCCTTGCCGTCGAGCGAGGCTTTTTTCTTGCCGTCGAACGCGGTGGCGTCGTCCTTGAAATACTGGATCAAGGTGCCCGGCTCCGGTCCCTCGTAGAGGATCTTGGCCTTGCCTTCGTAGATTTTCTTGCGACGGGTCATGGTTCCGGTGCTTCCCCTAGGGGACCCCGGTCGGGCGAAATGCAAAGCGCGCGAATTTCGCCTTCGCGCGCCTATCCAACTCGGCCTTCGACAATGTAGGGCGTGCGCAACTCTAGCGGAATGGCCGCCTTGGCGCAAACCGGG
Source organism: uncultured Alphaproteobacteria bacterium (assembly GCA_963706385.1). Classification (GTDB taxonomy): domain Bacteria; phylum Pseudomonadota; class Alphaproteobacteria; order Caulobacterales; family Caulobacteraceae; genus Poindextera. The sequence continues at coordinate 979,065 of OY970153.1, forward strand.
CAAGGCGTTCGAGGCCGTCCCGGGTGTTGAAACGGTTGGCCGATGGGCATTGGATCGCCGAATGATTGACGATGTGGAGGACGCCGCGACCAAGTCGCCGCATTGATCCCGGGGCCGAGGTCGCCTATTGGACACAGCGCGTATCCACGGGGCTTTGCATGTCGACCTTTGACGACCGCGAAAAGGGCTTCGAAGGCAAGTTCGCCCATGACGCCGAAATCGAGTTCAAGGCGACCGCGCGGCGTAACCGTCTTCTGGGCCTCTGGGCCGGCGGCCTGATGGGGCTGGAGGGCCAGCACCTGGAGGACTACGCCACCGCCGTCGTGCGCTCGGAGTTCACCGAGCGGGGCGACGAGGACGTGCTGCGCAAGGTCGCCAAGGACCTCTCCGGCTCTGGCCTGAAGACCACCGAGGATCAGGTCCGCGGAAAAATGGATGAATTCCTGGCTGTCGCGCGCGGCCAGATCCAGGACGGGAAGTAGCGCTCTCAGCCCTTGCCGAACACCCGCTCAAACACCGTATCGACGTGCTTGAAGTGGTAGGTGAGGTCGAACAGCTCTGACAACTCGGCGTCGCTCAGGTGCGGACGCACCTCAGGATCGGCCTTCAGGAAGTCGACGAACGCCCCCTCCCCTCGCCAGACCTTCATGGCGGCGCCCTGAACCGCCGCATAGGCGCTCTCGCGGCTGACGCCCTTCTGGGTCAGGGCCAACAGCACGCGTTGTGAGTGGACCAGGCCGCCCAGCCGGTCGAGGTTCTTCAGCATGGTCTCGGGATAGATCACCAGCCGCTCCATCACGTTGGCCAGCCGGCGAAGGGCGAAGTCCAGGTGCACCGTGGCGTCCGGGGCGATGCCGCGCTCGACCGAGGAATGGCTGATGTCGCGCTCGTGCCAGAGGGTGACGTTCTCCAGCGCCGGGACCACCGCCGAGCGCACCAGGCGCGACAGGCCGGTCAGGTTCTCGGTCAGGATCGGGTTGCGCTTGTGCGGCATGGCCGAGGAACCCTTCTGGCCGGGATCGAACGGCTCCTCGGCTTCCAGCACCTCGGTGCGCTGCAGGTGCCGGATCTCGGTCGCCAGCCGCTCGACGGAGGCCGCCACCACCGCCAGCGCCGCGAAATAGGCCGCGTGCCGGTCGCGTGGGATCACCTGGGTCGAGACCGGCTCGACAGCCAGCCCCATCTTCTCCGCGACGTAGGCCTCGACCCGGGGGTCGACGTTGGCGAAGGTGCCGACCGCGCCGGAGATGGCGCAGGTGGCGATCTCGAACCTGGCCATCGCCAGCCGCTCTCGCGCGCGCACGAACTCGGCGTAGTGGCCGGCGAGCTTGAGGCCGAAGGTGATCGGCTCGGCGTGGATGCCGTGGCTGCGCCCGACGGTCGGGGTCAGCCGGTGTTCGAACGCCCGCCGCTTCAGCGCCGCCAGCACCAGCTCGACATCTTCCAACAGAAGGTCGCTCGAGCGCGCGAGCTGCACCGCCAGCGTGGTGTCGTTGACGTCGGACGAGGTCATCCCCTGGTGCAGGAACCGCGCCTCGGGCCCGACGATCTCGGTGACGTGGGTCAGGAAGGCGATGACGTCGTGCTTCGTCTCGCGCTCGATCTCGTCGATCCGGTCGACGTCCCAGACGGCGTCGCGGCCCTTCTCCCAGATCGTCTGGGCGGCCAGCTTGGGGATCACCCCCAGCTCCGCCATGGCGTCGGCCGCGTGGGCCTCGATCTCGAACATGATGCGGAACTTGGTCTGGGGCGACCAGATCGCGGCGGCTTCGGCTCTGGCGTAACGGGGGATCATGCGGCCGGTTCTAGCCGCTGGGACGGTGAGAGGAAAGCCGCCGAGCCGGCCTAGCCGCTTGCCAGCAGCGCCGCCCGCTCCATGTCCTGGCGAATATCGATGGCGGCCAGAAAGTAATGCGCCGCGCCCCAGACCCCGGCGATGAAGGTCACCAGGATCGCCGAGCGCGTCGCCTGGGCGCTGGTCGACAGGCACAGGGCCTTCAACGCCGCGGGCGCGCCCTTGGGCCCCACCCCGCCAGGGCAGACGCTAAGAAAATGGCCGAGATGGGCCTGGGTGAAGGCGTGCTGGGCGAAGAGGTCGCTCATCAATCCGGTGAAGAACGGTCCGCCGCCCATGGCCACGAGGTTGAGCACGAAGAACAGCAGCGCCGTGGCGCTTGCACGCATCCGCGGCTCGACCAGATTGTGCATCACTCCGAAGGTCGGGCCGAGATAGGCGTAGCTGAAGATGCCCGGGATCGCGACCAGGGCCAGCGCCACGCGCCAGGATGGGATCAGATAGATCGCGGCATAAAAGGGAGTGGCGACCAGAAAACCGATGCCGGGCGCAAGCGCATACCAGCGGCGATCGTGCTTGCCGCTCCAGTCGGTTACGAACCCGCCCAACAGGGTGCCGAGCCCGGCCGAAAGCCCGCCGACCAGACCGAAGATCAGCCCGACCCGGGCCAGGCCGAGATGGAACTCGCGGATGAAATAGGGCTGGGCGAAGCCGCCGACGCCATAGCCGGCGAACGAGATCAAGGTGACGCCAATGGTCATATGGACGAACGATGGCGCGCCCCACATCCGCTTGGCCACCGCCAGCAGCGAGGGCGGCGGCGCCTCGGCGGTTTTCCGGCCGGGCGAGCCCGCCGCCTCGGAATGACCCCGGGGGGGCTCGCGCAGCAGAAGCCGCGCCACCACGGCCAGGATCAGGCCAGGCGCGCCGACGATGAAGAAGGCGATGCGCCAGGACAGGTGTTCGGCGATCCAGCCGCCGGACATCGCCCCGATCGCACCACCCAGCGGAATGCCGAATGCATAGACCGACAGCGCGCTGGCGCGCCTGGAGGCGGGAAAATAATCCGCGATCAGCGAGTGGGATGCTGGCGAGCAGCCCGCCTCGCCCACCCCGACGCCGAAACGGAACACCACGAGCTGCAGATAGTTGGTGGCGACGCCGCAAAGCCCGGTCATCCCTGACCAAATCAACAGGCAGATCGAAAGGAGGTTCACACGGCTCCTGTGTTCGGCCAGACGCCCGATCGGCAGGCCCAGGACCGTGTAGAAGACGGCGAAGGCGAAGCCTTGCAGAACGCCGAGCTGGGCGTCGCTGATCTTCAGGTCGACCTTGATCGGCTGACCTAGGGTGTTGATGATCGTGCGGTCGATGAAGTTGGAGGCGTAGACCAGCATCAGGAGGATCAGCGCGCCGCGGGTGTAGCCTTCCGAGAACATGGGCTTCGCGGCCGCGCGTGGCGCCTGGGCCGTCACCGTTTCCGTCATCCTATCGCCCCCGCTCGTGCATTTTGTTCTGTCGATAAGGACCATCTAGCCAGACGCCGGGCCGCAAGGCCATAAGCCGCGGACATCCGCGCAAGGAGCCCCCATGGAACTGGTGATCGGAACTCGCAAATGGTCGAGTTGGTCGATGCGGCCCTGGCTGGCGCTCAAGCGATGTGGCGCGGTCTTCACCGAGACCGTGATCACCCTGCGCGAGGTGGGCGTGAGCGAGGCGATTGCGAAATATTCGCCGTCGGGCCGGGTGCCGGTGCTGAAGGACGGCGACTTGGTGATCTGGGATTCGCTGGCGATCTGCGAGTACCTGGCCGAAAGGTTTCCGGCGGCCAAGCTCTGGCCTGACGATGTCGCGGCCCGCGCGCTCGGCCGTTCGGCGGCGGCGGAGATGCATTCCAGCTTCGCCTCGCTGCGCGGCGAATGCCCGATGGATCTGACCTTGCGCACCGACATAGACCTGTCCGAGGCCACCGCCGCCGACGTGCGGCGCATCGTCGGGTTATGGAGCGATCTGCGCGGCCAGTTCTCGGCCGGCGGGCCGTTCCTCTTGGGCGGTTGGTCGATCGCCGACGCCTTCTATGCGCCGGTCGCCACGCGGTTCCGCAGCTATGGGATCAAGCTGTCGGACTTCGGCGATGCGGGTCCCGCCGGCGTCTATTGCCAGACGATCCTTGAGACGCCCGAGTTCCTGGAATGGGAGCGGGCGGCGCTGGCGGAAACCTAGGCCGCCGCCCTGGCGCGTTCCACCGCCCGCCAGATGGCCTGCGCGAAGGTCGCGAACAGCATCGGCGGCAGGTCGTGGCCCATGCCCTCGACGATGCGCAGCTCCGCGTCCTTGATGTTGGCGGCGGTGTCCCGGCCGCCCTCGAGAGGGATCAGCGGATCGTCCGCGCCATGCAGCACCACGGTCGGGGCCGTGATGGTCGCGAGCCTCGCCCGCCGGTCGCCCGCGGCGCCGATGGCGGCCATCTGGCGCGCGACCCCGGGCGGGTTGAAGGCCCGATCGACCTCGGCGCGGGCGCGGGCGGCCAGGACGCCGTCGGGCCAGGGATAGGCCGGGCTGCCGATCACCAGGGCGCGCGCCACGCTGTCCTCGATGAAGCCCGGATCGGCCGGATCGGCCGGGCGGCTGTTCAGCGTCGCCATCGCCGCCGGCGTCGGCTGCGGCAGATCGGGATTGCCCGAATGCGACATGATCGAAACCAGCGAGAGGGTGCGCTCCGGCCAGGCCGCCGCGAACTCCTGGGCGATCATCCCGCCCATCGACATGCCGACGATGTGCGCCGCGCGCTTGCCCACGGCGTCCAGCACCGCCGCCGCGTCGCCGGCCATGTCCAGGGCGTCATAGGTCCCGCCTTCGCCCACCCAGGTCGACAGGCCGACATCGCGGTTGTCGAAACGGAGAACGAACAGGTCCTTAGAGGCCAGCAACGCGCAGAACGGCTCGGCCCAGCGGGTCATCTGCGAGCCCAGGCCGTTGATCAGCAGCACCGCCTCGTTCGCCGGATCGCCGAAGGTCTCATATTCGATGGCGAGCTCGCCCGACGTCGCCTTGGCCATAGTGTCTTCTCCCGCCGCGCCTTCCCTGGCCTGGCTAGTTCGGAACCCGCACCGTGCGGGCCTGGGCGTTCATTTGGCTATGGTAGCGGAAGGCCGCGCCGAGGCCCATGATCTCGAGAGCGGTGTTGTAGACCGTCTTCTTGTAGCGCGCGTCGACCGGACCCAGCGCCGCGGCGTCGCGGGCGATGGATTCCACGGTTTCGACCAGCTCGGCCTCGGGCACGGACAGGCTGACCAGGTCGAAGCGCTCGGCGGTCTTGCCGTCGATGATCCGCTTGGTCAGCAGCAGCAGGCGCGCCTTCTTCAGCGGCATGGCCACCTGCCACAGCGGCATCGAGGACGAGCCCACGCCGGCGGCCGGATGGCCGAAGCGGGCGGTGTCCGCCGCCACCGAGATGTCGCACAGAAGCTGCAGGTAGCAGCCCGCCGCCAGCGCGTTGCCGTGCACCTGGGCGATGGTCACCTTGGGGCAGTTCCAGATCCGCAGGTAGCGCTGCTCGATGTCGGCCATGGCCGCGAGCGCGGTGTCAGTGGTCCAGCGCCCGTCGGGGTTCGGCGGGGTGATGTAGTAGCTGCCGCCCTTCAGGTCATAGCCCGAGCAAAACGAGGGTCCGGCGCCCGACAGGATGATCGCCGCGACGCTGTCGTCCGATCCGGCCTTGGCGAACGCCGCGTCGATGTCGTCCATCATCTGGTGGTTCAAGGCGTTGTGCTTGGCCGGCCGGTTGAGCGTGATCCGCGCGACGCCCTCCGAGGCTTCATAGAGAACGGTTTCGAAGGTCATCGTGTTTTCTCCCTGTCGGACCAGCACGGATCGGCCGCGAACCTTAGGAGGCGCACGGCGGGCGCGCTAGGCCGGCGATGGAACGCGAACGACGGCGTTCCGCGCCGCAGTGGAGTTTCAGGCTAAAGGCGTCTTCGCCCGTCCCGATCGCGGCAGGGCGAAGACGCCTTCGACGGTCGTCAGTCGTTCCACTGGCCCGTGCCGGAGGCCGTTCCGCTCTTGCCGTCGGCGCCCAGTTTCTGGTGCCAGGAGATGGTCCCGGTCTTGTTGGCGACCGACCCCACCGTTCCGGTGAGCCCGCCCCAACAATCGGCCTCGGTCTGCGCCTTGTTGGTGAAGTCGCAGCCGATCACGATCGACGCCTGGTCCCCGGTCGATTCCGTATAGACGCATGCACCGTAGGTTTGGAAAATCGAGCCTGCCGTTGCGCTCCAGTTCGCGCAGTTGAACGTGTCCGTCGTTTTCTTTCCGGATGCATAAACATTCTGGCCCGAACCGGTGGCGAAGGCCGCAACGACGGGTTTGTCGTTCGCAACGGCCGCGATGATCTGGTTCGTCGCGGTCGACGTCGTCGAGAAGGTGAATGTCTCCGCTTTCGCCGCCGCGCTCGATGCGCCAAGCAGCAAAACCGCTGCCAGTAATGTCTTCATAGAGGTCTCCCCTTTTTTATGGCGGGCTGAATGCGCGCCTTGAGCTGTTAAAGTTAACCTGCCAACTGAAATGCCTATTTAAGCGACTTCATATATGGCCGAGTCTACTGAACCCGGAAGGAACAAGCCGGCCTCGGCTGATTTCGCGATCAGCTTTTGGAGATCCGGATCTGCTCCGATCTTGGAGCGCGTCGCCTGATAAACGCCCAGGTTCTCGGATGAACTGACAACCAAGACGCGCCCCATCGGGCCGCCGATCTGCGTAAGGATTCGTGCATCTCCACCGCCATGCGCTTTAACACGGTCAACAAGATGATGAAGAAATTCCATAGCTTCGGTGTTTTTTCCGCCAGCAATCCTGAATGATATAGACGACATAATCATTGAGCTGTCTCCTTGATTTTATGTTGTTGGAACGCATGACCGAACCGTCTGCACAAGCTGGCGACCCAATGCGGTGACACAGCGCGTCGATGCAACTATTCAGGCGCGCGCGGGCATCAGCCTCGCCCGCGTTGGTGGCCAACACGGGCTCGATACTTTTAGTCGGGCTAACACAGATCCGCGCGCAAAACGGTAGCGTCTTACCAGGCCGCGTGGTTGAGCTATCAACTGGTCCGGATTCAACTGAGCAAGTGCGAACGGTACTTCGAACTTTTCCGCGAGTTTAGCGATTGATTCTGATTTGCACGCGCGTGTTGGTCAGATTGCGGACGAACACCTGCCGACACCTTATGCGCCGGCCGCCTTCCAACGCCGCGATCGGGTATCGCGTCCTTCCGCGCGACCTTTAACGGACGTTCCTGCAACAGCGCCTCGCGGTCGGGCGAGCTGGGTGCGGGTCAACTAACCAGCGGGTGGCAGCAGCCGGTTGGCCTGATAGCGCCGGAACCACTTGCGCAACATTTCGTCCGTGTAGAGCGTCTCGTTGAATCCGGCCTGGCGTATCTTGATGGACGACATGGCCGACGCCTGGCGGACTTCGGTGGACGTGCGGGCGAAGACGAAATCGGCGAACTGGAACGACTGGCCGATGAAGGCGTCGAGCCCGGGCGCGGCGAGGCCGTACCTGGCGCGGACCGCTCCCACTCGGCTGCCGCCTTGGGCAGTTCCTCGGCGAAGCTGATCGGCTTGTCGGGGCCGAGCTCCATGCCGAGCGCCTCGGCGATCACCGGCCACTGGTCCTTGAGCGAGAAGAGTTCGCCGTTGGTGATGTTGAAGGTCTGGTTGGCCGCCGCCTCGTCTTTTCCGGCCCATTCGAACGCCCGCGCCATCAGCTCGGTGTCGGTGGCCTCCAGCAGCGAGCCCACCCCGCCCGACCAGTCCCGTGGCCCCCCGCGACGAGCACGTGCTGTTCCATCCCGTCCTCCCTGTATAGGCTCGAGCCGCCTTGATCGCGTCAATTGCCGACAAGGCCGCCTTGGTTCAGCTAGTCTGTACGGAAAGTCGAGGAAACCAGCATCATGACGCAGCTTGCCGACGCCGACGGACCGCCAGGGACGCAGAACGACATGGAGCCGACCCGCGCCGCCCTGAGCGCCGTCGTGGGGGCGGGCAACGTCTTCGTCGGCGATCAGATCGAGCCGCGCCACCGCGCGGACCTGACGAACAGCTTCCGCGCCCAGCCCGGCTTCGTCGTGCGCCCGAACAGCACCGACGAGGTCGCCGCGGTGGTCAAGATCGCGGCCGACGCCGGCTTGCCCATCACGCCATTCGGCGGCGGCACGGGGCTGGTGGGCGGCGCGACCGCCGCGCCCGGTGGCGTCGTGCTGACGCTGGAGCGGATGAACCGGATCATCGAGATCGATCGCATCGGCATGACGATGACGGTCGAAGCCGGTTGCGTCCTGCAGGCGGTCCAGGAAGCGGCGGAGGCGGAGGGCCTGTTAATGCCGCTGGATCTCGGCGCGCGCGGCTCGGCGACCATCGGCGGGAATATCGCGACCAACGCCGGCGGCATGCGGGTGCTGCGCTGGGGCATGATGCGCGACATGGTGCTCGGCCTGGAGGTCGTGCTCGCCGACGGCTCCATCGTCAGTGCGCTGACCAAGGCCCTGAAGGACAACGCCGGCTATCACTGGAAGCAACTGTTCATCGGCAGCGAGGGCACCTTGGGCGTGGTGACCAAGGCGGTGCTGCGGCTGCGGCCGGCGCCCACCACCAGCCAGACCGCCATCGTCGCCCTGGCCAGCTTCGAGGCGGCGAGCCGCTTCCTTCGCGAGAGCCAAGCCAAGCTGTCCGGGCGCCTCTCAACGTTCGAACTGATGTGGCCGGACTTCTACGACCTCATGACCGAGGCCCAGGCGCACAAGCGGCCCCGCCCGCTCGCCCGCAGGGCGCCGCTCTACGCCCTGATCGAGGCGCTGGGGAACGACGAACGACGCGACCCCGAGGTGTTCGAGGAGATCCTGGCGCAATCGATAGAGGACGGCGTCGTGCTGGACGCGGTGGTCGCCAACTCCGAGCGCCAACGGCGGGACCTGTTCGCCGTGCGCGACGAACTGTGGGAGGGCTTCGCGACGCTGCAACCGATCATCGTCTTCGACGTCAGCATGGCGCTGGCCGACATGCCGCGGTTCATCGCCCGGGCCGACGCCGGCATCCGGGCGGACTATCCGGACGCGGTCATCCTGCAATACGGCCACGCCGGGGACGGCAACCTGCATCTGACGGTCAGCGTTGGCGCCGCCGACGAGGCGATCGAGCATCAGGTCCAGACGGCGGTGTTCTCGGCGGTGCGCGAGGTCGGCGGTTCGATCTCGGCCGAACACGGCGTCGGCCTGGAGCGCCTGGCCTTCATCGGCTGGACCCGCACGCCCCAGGAGCTGGCGCTGATGCGCGCGTTCAAGACCGCCCTCGACCCGCACAACATCATGAACCCGGGCAAGGTGCTGCCCGGAACGACCGGCTAGGCGGGGCGGCGCGCCAGGGCGGCTTCCAGGGCCGCATAGTCGGCGAATCCGGCCTTCGGCGTGACAACCTCGGTCCAGACGGCGTCCATCGCCGCGGCGATCTCAGCCGGCAGTTCCCGCGCGTGGTCGCCGACGCCGCCCTTGCGCACCTTCGACGAGTCGCCGCCCGGCGGCAGATTGCAGCGTTCTTCCGACGCCCGCCGCATCATCAGGTCGTCGAACCGGTTCTTGTGCGCGAGCATGTAGGCCAGCGACGAGCGCTCGAGCGTCAGCGCCAGCAGGTCCTCGTCCAGTTCCAGCCCGCAGAAGGCGGCCAGCCGGCGCACGCTCGCCGCCGGATCGGCGTTCATCTGGGCATAGGATAGCAACAGCACGTCGGGGTTGTCGCGCTGCTCCCACCAGCTGAGCAGATGGCTCCAATAATTGGGTCTCTCGATCACACCGTGCAGCCAGGTCTGGGTGAAGGCGTCGATCGTCACCGCGCCCGGCTCTAGGAACCAGCCCTGCAGGAAGTGGTGCATCGACACCAGGGCGTCCTTCGGATCGCGGAACGACACCACGTAGCGCGCGCCCTTGGGCAGGGCGTCATACGGCAGGTGGCTCTTGAAGCCGCGCGGCTCGGCGCGCTGGGGCGCCTCCAGGTCGAGGCCGAGCACGCCGGCGGTCTCGATCCAGGGCACCACCCGCGAGATGTCGTCGAAGTCCATGTCCCCGCGCGTGCGCAAGGTATGGAACGCCTGCTGCAGCCGGGTCGTGCCGCACTTGCCGAACGGCGCGATGACGATGTCGGTCGGCCGGGGACGATAGGACTGGATCGCGGCGCCGGCTTCTTCGGGCTGGACCATCCGGCCGAAGAGTTCGCCCAGCTCGGCCATGCTGCACGCCCGGCGCGGTGCTGTGTCGGTCAACCGATCCCCCTATGCCTTGTTCAGGCGGCATGAGCGGACATAGCCGCCGGGCGCGCGGGTTTGCAAGCAATGGCGGCCGAAGACGTCAAGGCGCCGCCGCGGCCTCGAATATCCTCGCGAACCCCTCGATGAGCTGGTCGTCCGAGTAGATCAACGGATCGTCCAGGCTCTCGACCATGCCCTTCATGGTCAGCAACCCGATGGCCGAAAGGTAAGCCAGGAAGGCCATCAGCCGCGGCTCGACCCGCGCGCGGCCTGGGTGTTGCTTGCGGTCTTCGGCGAGTTTCCTCGCCGCGCCGGCCAGCCACAGTTCGTTGAGCGGCCGGATGCGCGCGAACTGCGCCTCGTCGAAGTGAACCGCCCCCGGGCTGGCGACCTGACCGTGCAGGAAGGCGAGGCGGAAATCCTCCAGGCGCGGGGCGAAGGCCTTCACCAATTCCCGGACCAGGACGCGAAGCGCGTCCGCCCCGTCCTTCGCCTGTTCGACCGCGTCGTGGACCTCACGCGCATGGGTCTCCAGGGCCCCGAAGATGAGCTCGAACAGCAGCGCGTCCTTCGACGGGAAATAATAGTAGAGCGCCGTCTTCGAGACCCCGACCTCCTTGGCCACGGCCTCGAGCGTGGTCGCGGCCACCCCGCCCCGCAACAGCACCCGCCGCGCGGCCTCGAGGATCTCCTCGCGCGACCGCTCACGGCGACGCTCACGCCGCGCGATCCGCTTGGCGTCCCCTTCGCTCATGGGTGGAATAGGCTGGTGTTTGGCGGATGGCATTGGATTTCCGACGAAAGACAAAGGTCGGACAATTTGCCGTCAGAAGAATAATTTGTCCATTGGTTGACTTTTTGAACATTGGTAGAAAATATCATCCGCCTGCCTCGCCGACGCCTACGATTCGAAACTCCAGACCGCCTGAGGAACCCATGGACAAGCTGAGCCTGCACGACCCGCTGTTCGCCACCTACGCCATCGCCGCCACGCTGATGATCCTGAAGGCGGTGAGCATGTCCTGGCTGACCGTCGTTCGCATGATGCAGGTCAAGGGCGGCTTCCGCGCGCCCGAGGACCTCAAGAAGACGCCGTTGAATCCAGAACCCAACCCCCATCAGCTCGAACCCAACGAGCGCGTGGAGCGCGTTCGGCGCATCCAGATGAACGATCTGGAGAACCTGCCGTTCTTCCTCGCCGCCGGCTTTCTCTACGTGCTGACCCAGCCGTCGCTGCGGCTCGCGCAATGGCTGCTCTACGGCTATGTGGCCTCGCGGCTGCTGCACTTCGTCGCCTATTTCACCGGCCAGACCCACGACGTCCGCGCCACCTTCTGGAGCGTGGGCTCGTTCATCCTGATCTTCATGACCGTCCGCACGCTGCTCGTCGCGTTCGGCTACTGAGGCGGGGCGCGGCGGACAGCAAAACGCCCCCTCGCGGGGGCGTCGCCGTCTCGAATTTGAAGGCCGGTTTCGCGCCGCTTACGAGGCGTAGAATTCGACGATCAGGTTCGGCTCCATCTTCACCGGATAAGGCACTTCGGCCAATTCCGGCTGGCGGATGAACTTGGCCGACAGGCCCTTGCCATCCACCTCGATATAGTCGGGCACGTCGCGTTCGGCCGACTGGATGGCTTCCAGCACCAGGGCCATGTTGCGCGAGCGCTCGCGCACCGAAACCACGTCGCCCGGCTTGACCCGATAAGAGGCGATGTTGACCCGCTTGCCGTTGACCAGCACGTGGCCGTGGTTGACGAACTGGCGGGCGGCGAACACGGTCGGCACGAACTTGGCGCGATAGATCACCGCGTCCAGCCGGCTTTCCAGGAGACCCACCAGGGTCTCGGCGGTGTTGCCCTTGCGCCGCGCGGCGTCCTCGTAGGTGCGCGCGAACTGCTTTTCGGTCAGATTGCCGTAATAACCCTTCAGCTTCTGCTTGGCGCGCAGCTGCAGGCCGAAATCGGAAACCTTGGACTTGCGGCGCTGGCCGTGCTGGCCGGGACCGTAGGAACGCTGGTTGATCGGCGACTTGGGCCGCCCCCAGATGTTCTCGCCCATGCGGCGGTCGATCTTGTACTTCGCCGATTGGCGCTTCGACATGCGTGACTCTCTTCACCTACGACGCGGGCCGGCCGCTCCCCAGATGGAGCGGCGATTGCAACGGCGGCTTCGCATCACCCGTCATGTGTTTTCGCGCCGCGCGGGATCCCCGGCGGCGGAAAGGCGGCTGTATGGCGAGATAGGGCGCGAAAGTCAATCGCGCGGGCCGGTCGCTCGCCCGATAGCCGATCGATCGCCAAGGCGACTTTGCCCCGCTCTCCGCCTAGCGGAACCGGGCCGGCGACAGCGCCGCGGCCGTGACGCCGAAGGCCGCCACGTCGTCCGGCAACTTCCGCCGCATGGCCAGCGCGGCGGCGACCTGGGCGGCGGCCGGGACGGTCTGGACGCCATAGCCGCCCTGGCCGGCCAGCCAGAAGAAGTCCTCGACCTCGGGGTCGTATCCGATCACCAGCGAGCGGTCGGGGGCGAAGGTGCGAAGGCCGGCCCAGGAGCGGAAGACGCGGCGCACGGGAATGTCGGCCGCCCGCTGCATCCGGTCGATGCAGATCGCCACGTCGATCTCCTCGGCGGCGGCGTCGCACGGCGGCGACGGGGTCTCGTCCGCCGGGGTGGCGAGGATCATGCCGCCCTGGGGCTTGAAGTAGAATTGCTCGTCCGCGTCGATCACCGACGGCCAGGCGCGGGCGTCGACGCCGGGCGGCGCGTCGACCAGAACCACCGTGCGCTTGAGCGGCCGCAGCCCGAGCGAGGCCGCGCCGGCGAGCGCGGCCACCTCCGTCGCCCAGGCGCCGGCCGCATCAATCACCACGCGCGCGCTGAGCGTCTCGTCGCCGGCCAGCCACGCGGTCCAGCCGGCCTTGACCCGCTCCAGCCCGATCAGGCCGGCGTTCAGCCGCACCGATCCGCCACGGGCGCGGACCTGCCTGAGGAAGCCCTGGTGCAAGGCGTCGACGTCGATGTCCATGGCGTCCGGCTCGAACGCCGCCAGCGCCACATAGCCCGGATGCAGCGCCGGACACAGACCGAGGGCCTCGGCCTCGCCGACCCGCTCGATGCGCACGCCCGAAGCCAGCGCCCCCTCGTATACAGCCTGAAGCCGCGCTCGCTGGTCATCGCGCGCGATGTGCAAGCAGCCGCGCGGCGTGAGCAGCGGATGGGCGGCGAACGCCTCCGGCGGCGCATCGAAGAACGGGCGGCTGGCGAGGGTCAGGGCCCGGATCGGCGCCCCGCCGTAGCTGGCCGAATAGAGCGCCGCCGACCGGCCGGTGGTGTGATAGCCGTGCGCCGTCTCTCGCTCGATCAGCGCCACCTTCGCCTCGGCGCTCAAGGCCGCCGCCGCCGAAGCGCCGGCGATGCCGGATCCGACCACCAGGAAATCAAACTCGGCCATAACGACTGGAACCCGACGACAAATCCGCCCTTCAATATCAGCTTGACGCGGATCGTCAGCCCATCGGGCCCTGATAGACTTCGCCGAAACGCTGCAGGCTCGCCAGCGGGACCGACATGTTCGCCGCCCTGTCGGTCCGCACGCAGACGAGCGCCGGCCCGGCCGCTTCGCGCGCCGCGTCCAACACCGTCTCGAGTTCCGCCATGCTGTCGGCATAAAAGCCGGCGCAGCCCAAGCCCTCGGCGACCTTGTCCCAGCGCACCTCGCCCATCTCGGTCCCGAACGTGCGGCCGTAGAGCATCTGCTCGTTCGGAACCTCCATCGACCACGAGCCTTCCGCGAAGACCACCACGGTGACCTTGATCCCTTCGCGGGCCGCCGATTGCAGTTCCATGGCGTAGAAGCCCGCCGCGCCGTCGCCGGTCACGCAGACCACTTCGCGATCCGGAGAGCCGAGCTTGGCGCCGATCGCCGCGGGGATGCCGATGCCCAGCATGCCCAGCTCCAGGATGTTGAGGTAGGATCGCGCGCGCGTCGGCGGCAGCATGAAATGCGCCCACAGGCTGGTGAAGCCGCCGTCGGCCGCATAGATGGCCTCGCGCCCGAACCGCCGGCCGACGGCCCGCATCACATGGGCGGGGTGCAGGCCGGGTCCGTTGTAGGCGTCCACGTCCGCGAACTGCACCTCGCGCCATAGCCGCTCGGTTTCGCGGTAGCGCGCCAGATCGGACGCGGCATTGGCCCGTTTGGGGGCGCGGTCCAGCGCGCGGACGAGCCCGCCGACCGCGCTGGCCAGCTCGGAGACGATCCCGATCGTGAGCGGCCTGGACACGCCCAGATTCCGCGGATCCACGTCGATCTGGATCAACTTCTGGCGTGCGTGGTCGCCCCAATACTTATCGTAGGGCACGTCGAGATTGCCGAGCCGGGTGCCGAGCGCGAGGATCACGTCCGCCTCGGGTCGCGCCTCGTCGGCGCCGCCGCCATATCCATAGAGATGGTTCGGATGGTCCTGTGGGGCGGCCGAGCGTCCGGCCATGGTGGTGATCACCGGGCACTCGAGCCGTCCGGCGATCTCCAGCACCGCCGCGCCCACGCCCGCCCGATCAACCCCGGAACCGACGATGATGACGGGACGTTCGGCGCTCTCGAGCAGTCTGGCCGCCGCCTCGATCTGCGCGGCGCCGGCCTGGGGCGCGGGCGCGCGGTAACGTTCGGGCGGCGCGGGCGGCCCCTCGCCCACCTCGCCGGTCGAGTACATCACCGGCCCGGGAATCTCGAGCTGGACCGGGCCCGGCCGCCCCGCCCACATTTCCCGAAACGCCATCCGCACCACCTCGGCGATGCGATCGAACGAGAAGATCGGCGCGCCCCACTTCACCGCCGGCCGGAACACGTCGAGCTGGTCCTGACCCTGAAAGGTGCTGGGCGGCGAGGGATAGACGACGCCCATGCGGTGTTGCGCGGTGATCGCGACCAGTGGAACGCCCTCGTGGCGCGCATTGATCACGCCCGGCAAGAGGTTGGCGGTGCCCGGCCCCGGGTTGGTCAGCGTGGCCGCGACCTGGCCGGTGGTCTTGTAGAGCCCTTCAGCCATATAGGCCGCGGCGGATTCATGCCGCACGGGAACAAAACGGATGCCGTTGGCCTCCAGCGCGGCGAGGAAGGGGTCCACTTCCGGCGACGGCAGCCCGAACACGAACCGCACGCCCTCGCTCGCCAGGCATTGCGCGAGCCGTTCGCCGCCCGTCACCATCATGGCGTCACCTTCCCAAACTTGAGCCTTGCCCCGCCATCCGGCCTCGGCGGCGTCAACGCACTGGAGGACGACCCGGGCGCCGCCGCCTTAACCTAGCTCAATCGGGCGAGACGGCCCGGCCCCTTGACTTCGGCGCGGCGGACGGTCGAGCTGTCGGCTCGGCCAGCCCGGGGACCCAACCCGCGGGCGGCGAGGCGGGGACGCGCGTGCTGTCGCTGGATTACCGCCTGGCCCCGAGTCGCCCTTCCCGGCCGCGGTGGACGACGCCGACGAATTCATCCGTGGACAGATGAAATAGTCTAACGGCCAATTCGCTCGGCCAGGATGCCGACGACGGCCTTCGCCTCGTCCCACCAGCGGCGGACCAACGCCCCCGCCTCTCCCGGCTGGATCAGCTTCACCGCCTGGCCGGCCCAGAGCGAGATGACCTGCGGATCGTCCATCCGCGTGGCCGCCGCGCGCAGTGGCTGGGTCAGCCGGTTCTGCACCGGATAGCCGGGGACCTCGGCCTCGAAAGGGCGCATCCGGCGCATGAAGTCGTTCTCGATCCCCCGGGCGTGGCGGCCGGAGAAGGCGCGCGTCAGGCGCGTGGCGTCGTCTGCGGCGGCCTCCAGCGCGCACCGCCAGGGCGGGCTGACCGCGCTCTCGTCGCTGAGCAGGAAGGCGGTGCCCATCTGAACCGCCGCCGCGCCCAGCGCCAGGGCCGCCGTCACCCCGCGCCCGTCCATGATCCCGCCGGCGGCGATCACCGGGACATCCACCGCCTGCCGGACCAGCGGGATCAGGGCCATGGTTCCCACCAGGCTCTCGTCGACCGGCGCCAGGAAGCTTCCGCGGTGGCCGCCGGCCTCGGACCCTTGCGCGCAGATCGCATCGGCGCCGGCTTCGACCCAGGCCCGGGCCTCGGCCACCGTGGTCGCCGTGCCGATCACCAGCGTGCCTTGCGCCTTGAGCGCCCTCACCTGCTCGGCCCGCAGGATCGAAAAGGTGAAAGACGCCGCCGGCGGGGCGGCGCGGATCACCGCGGCGAGTTGCGCCTCGAAGTCCGGCCCGAATTCATTCGGCGCGGCCGGGAGCGGAAGCCCGAGCGCCTCGTACCAGGGCGCCAGCCTGGCCAGCGCCGCCTCGACCACCGCCGCGTCTGGCCTCGCCGGCTCGCTCATCAGCAGGTTCACCGCGAACGGCGCCGCGCCCGCCGCCTTCAGCGTGGCGACCGCGGCCTCGATCTCGGCCGGCGAAAAGCCCGCCGCGGCCAGCGAGCCCAGGCCGCCGGCCCGGCTGACCGCCGCCGTCATCGCCAGGGTCGAGGCGCCTAGCATCGGCGCCTGGATGATCGGGATCGGCAGGTTGGCGAAAAAGGCCTCGGCGCGGGTCATTCGCCCTCCTTGGCCTCGGCGGCGGCCTTCTCTCGCGCCAGCCGGGCCAGCACCCGGCCGCGCCCCTTGGTCAGGGCGGTGACCACCCCGCGCAGGGTGCGAGTCTCCTGGCTGGTCAAGCCGGCGCGAGCGAAGATGGCGCGCAGATTGCGCACCATCGACGGGGTCTTTTCCGGCGGAAAGAAGAAACCCGAGGCGTCCAATTCGCGCTCCAGCTGCTCGTAGAAGCCCACCAGTTCGGCCTGGTCCGCCGGCGGATCGTCGGGACGAAAGGCCGGCGGCGGGCGGTCGCGCACGGTCATGCGCCACTCGTAGGCGTTGATCGCCACCGCCTGGGCCAAGTTCAGCGAGCGGAACCGGGAATCGATCGGCACGGTGATGATCGCCTGGCAAAGGGCGATGTCGGCGGTCTCCAGCCCCGCCCGCTCGCCGCCGAACAAGAGCCCGCTGGCCAGTCCCAGGTCGGCTGCGGCCGACAGCTCACTCGCCGCCTCGCGCGGGGTGAGCAGCGGCAGGCGCACCTCGCGCGGCCGCGCCGTGGTGGCGTAGAGCCGACGCAGATCGCCGACGGCGTCCCCCAGCCGGTCGAACACCCGCGCATTGTCCAGCGGCCAGTCCGCGCCCGAAGCGCTGGCCCAGGCGCGATCCTGCGGCCAGCCGTCGCGCGGTCGCACCAGCCTAAGGTCCGAAAGGCCGAAATTGGCCATCACCCGGGCCACCGCCCCGATGTTTTCGGCCAGTTGCGGCTCGTTGAGGATCACGCAAGGGCAGGTCGGGGAAGGCTCCATCCGGCTTCGAATACCGGGTTTCGTCCGGCCTCGCGAGCGTCTATAGCGGGGCCCGCGCGCCCGCGCCGGCCCTGTGAGCCGCCGTCTGGAGCCGCGCACCGACAGGCCCTCAGGCTGGAGCGCGCATGGCCAAGATTAAAGTGAAGAACCCCGTCGTCGACCTCGACGGGGACGAGATGACCCGGATCATCTGGCGGATGATCAAGGACAAGCTGATCTTTCCCTTCCTCGACCTGACCACCGATTACTACGACCTGGGAATCGAGCACCGCGACGAAACCGACGACAAGGTCACCGTCGACGCCGCCGAGGCGATCAAGCGGCATGGCGTGGGCATCAAGTGCGCCACCATCACTCCGGACGAGGCCCGGGTGAAGGAATTTCACCTGAAGCAGATGTGGAAGTCGCCCAACGGCACCATCCGCAACATCTTGGGCGGGGTGATCTTCCGCGAGCCGATCATCTGCCGCAACGTGCCGCGCCTGGTGCCCGGCTGGACCCAACCGATCATCATCGGCCGCCACGCCTACGGCGACCAGTATCGCGCCACCGACTTCGTGGTCCCCGGACCCGGCAAACTGACCCTCAAGTTCGAGGGCGTCGACGGCAAGGTGATCGAACGTGAAGTGTTCGAGTTCCCCGGCGGCGGGGTCGCCATGGCGATGTACAACCTCGACGCGTCGATCCGCGACTTCGCCCACGCCACCTTCGTCTATGCCCTGGCGCGCAAATTCCCAGTTTACCTATCGACCAAGAACACCATCCTCAAGGCCTACGACGGCCGGTTCAAGGACATCTTCCAGGAAGTGTTCGACGCCGAATACGCCGAGAAGTTCAAGGCCGTGGGCCTGACCTACGAGCACCGGCTGATCGACGACATGGTCGCTTCGGCGCTGAAATGGTCGGGCAACTTCGTCTGGGCCTGCAAGAACTACGACGGCGACGTGCAGTCCGACACGGTGGCGCAGGGCTATGGCTCGCTCGGCCTGATGACCTCGGTGCTGATCACCCCGGACGGCAAGATCATGGAGGCCGAGGCCGCCCACGGCACGGTCACCCGCCACTATCGCCAGCACCAGCGCGGCGAGAGCACCTCGACCAATTCGATTGCCTCGATCTTCGCCTGGACCCAGGGGCTCAAACACCGGGGCAAGCTGGACGGCAACGCGGATTTGGAGCACTTCGCCGACACCTTGGAGAAGGTCTGCGTCTCGACCGTGGAGTCCGGTTCGATGACCAAGGACCTGGCCCTGCTGGTGGGCGACAATCAGGGCTGGCTGAGCACCGAGGGCTTCATCGACAAGGTGGCGGCGAACCTGAGCAAGGCGCTGGCGGCCTGAAGCGGAGTCGGGCGCGAGCCTCTCGATTCATTTCCGCGCGTATGGGGCGCCGAAGTCGGCTTGACCCGCGAAGTCCGCCAAGGCCGACAGCACGGCCTCGCGGCTTTTGAACAGGCAGTCGTGGCTCACGGAATCGTCGTCCTCCGGTCGGCCACCATGGTCGGCCGCGAGCTTGGCGTCCAGCGGATCGGCGCAGTCGGGAATCGCCAAATAGACCCGCTCGCCCTTCAGCAGCAGCACCGCGTAGACGAAACCGTCGGGGGTCTCCTCGGCCGCCGCGAAAGCCTTGAGCCCGCCCAGCGGCAAGGGGTTGAACAGCACCCGCCGGGTCTCGCCGATCGTCCCGTCGGGATTGAACTGCTCGACGCGATGCCAGCCGTCCGGATCTCGATCGATCCGCAAGCGCTCATGGTCCCCGCCGTCCCGCTGATAGACCCCATCGTCCAGCGGATGGACCGCCGCGTCGGGATCGAGCAGCAGGCCGCGCGAGGCGTAGCAGGCGCCGAGGCTGACGGCGGCGATGAGCAGGAGTGTGGCGAGGATGGCGGTTTTCATCGGAGAATCCGATTGATCGTGCGCGGGGGACGAGCGGGTTTAGGGGTGGCCCACGCCCCTCGTCCACCCCTTCCCTCACCGCCGACGAAGGACTAGACGCGCTTAGGTCATGGTCATCAGCCCCCTGCCCGACGCCGCGCCGACCAACTGGGTGGACCGTCATGCGCCCGCGCGCCTGCGGCCCTGGCTGAAGCTCGGCCGACTCGACCGGCCGGCGGGGATCTGGCTGCTGATGCTGCCCGGCTGGCAGGGGATCGCGCTCGCCGCCGCCGAGCGGGGGCGCTGGCCCAGCCCCTGGCTTTTGACCGCCTTCCTGGCCGGCGCGGTGCTGATGCGGGCGGCGGGCTGCGCGTTCAACGACATCGTCGACCGCGATTTCGACGCCAAGGTCGCGCGCACGGCCTTAAGGCCCGTCGCCTCCGGCCAGATCAGCGTGCGCGGCGCCTGGGCCTTCCTGGTCGCGTGCTGCCTGCTCAGCTTCGCCATCCTGGTCAGCCTGGGCCCCCTGGCGATCGGGCTGGGCGTCGCATCGCTGGCGCTGGTCGCGGCCTATCCGTTCATGAAGCGGATCACCTGGTGGCCGCAGGCCTGGCTCGGCTTGACCTTCAACTGGGGCGCGCTCTTGGGCTACGCCGCGGCCAGCGGGCGGCTCGATGCGGCCGCGGGCCTGCTCTACGCTTCAGGGATCTTCTGGACCCTGGGCTACGACACCATCTATGCGGTGCAGGACCTCGAGGACGACGCCCTGGCCGGGGTCAAGTCCTCGGCCCGCCGGCTGGGCGAGGCCGCGCCGCGCGGCGTGGCCGTCTTCTACATCATCGCCATCGCCCTGGCGCTCGCGGCCGCCGCCATGGGCCGCGCGGGACCGTTGTTCCCGCCACTCTTGGCGGCCTTCGGCGCGCACCTGATGCTCCAGGCCCGCCGGCTGCGGATCGACGATCCGATGGGCGCGCTCGGCCTGTTCAAATCCAACCGCGACGCCGGCCTGATCTTGTTTCTGGCGCTGCTCGCCGGCCATTGGCGCGCGCCGGCGGCCCTGTTCGGCCTGACGTTCTGAGGGCCAAAGCCCCGCGCCAGTTGCGGCGCGGCCCCGGTAAGCGCATTTTAGGGCCATGCCCGCCGTCGCCCGCCTCAATCCGAAGGACTTCTTCACCCGAGGAGAATGGGCGGGGCTGTCCGAGCGTTCGTCCTGGAAGGGACTGGCCCTGGTCGCCCACTGCTGGGCGGTGATCGCCGCGGTCGGGGCGGTGGCGGTGATCTGGCCGATCACCATTCCGCTGGCGGTGATGATCATCGGTGCGCGGCAGCTGGGGCTGGCCATCCTGATGCACGACGCCGCCCATCGGGCGCTGCACCCCGATCCCAAGGTCAATGATTTCGTCGGTGAGTGGTTCTGCGCGCCGGGGCTGGCGCGCTACCGCGCCTATCACCTGAGCCATCACAAGCTGGCCCAGCAGGACGACGATCCCGACCTGGTGCTCTCCGCGCCGTTCCCGATCACCCGCGCCTCCCTGCGCCGCAAGATCGTGCGCGACCTGACCGGCCAGACCTTCTTCAAGCAGCGCTTCGGCCTTTTGACCGCCAAGCTGAAAGCGCGCGCGCCCGGCCAGTCGGCGCTGGCGATCCTCGGCGGCGAGATCAGGCGCCAGCGCCGCTTCCTGACCGGCAACCTCATGCTGCTGACCCTGCTCAGCGCCGCCGGCCTGTGGTGGGCCTATTTCGTCCTGTGGCTGCTGCCCCAGGCGAGCTGGCTGCCAATGGTCACCCGCCTGCGCAACATCGCCGAGCACGCCTGCATCGCCAAGAACGAACCCGATCCGATGCGCCAGGCGCGCACCACCCGCGCGGGCCTGATCGAGCGGGCGCTGATCGCGCCCTATTTCGTCCATTACCACTGCGAACATCACATGTTCATGCACCTGCCCTGCTACAGCCTGCCCAAGGCCCATCGCCTGCTGACCGCCAAGGGCGTGATCGAGCGGATGGAGGTGCGGCCGAACTACCTGACCGTGCTCGCCATGGCCGCTGGGGCGTGATCGCCGACCACCGCGGGTTCATCCTCGCCAACACCCGGCTGCAAAGCCCCCCGCACACCCCCGAGATCGCCCTGCGTCTCGCCGACGAGATGACTCCGATCTGGCGGATGACCGAGGAACAACTCGGCGAGATCGGCCTGCCGCCGCCGTTCTGGGCCTTCGCCTGGGTCAAGGATCAGGTTGGAACATTCCCTAGATTTGAATAGGGCACTCCTTGCGCTCATGGTCGTGTTTATGACCAGCCAAATGCATGGTAGCGTCGCCGTGGGCACGGGAGGGCGACGCTTGAAGTTCATTTCGATATTGGCGGCACTCGCTATCGCTGCGCCTCCGAGCGTCGTGTTCGCCCAAGATTGCTACCCGACCAACTTCGCACCCTTCGGCGCCAAGCTGGACGAAGACCTGACCGAAGCCCAAGTAATCGCTATCACCGGCTTCCAGCCCAACACCGTGTCGCTGGACACTTGCGGTCAGAAGTCCAAGGGCGGCGATTGGTCATGCAAGATCGAGACGTGGGGCGGGGCATGTAGCGGCCAACTGATCGTCTATTTCCGCAAGAACGCTGACGGCGTTTGGGTCGTTAATAATTGGGATTCGAACGCGCCGTTGGGCTTTTAGTCCAAGAGGGTCAGGTGAACGGTCGGGTAGCCTTCGATGGCCGCGTTCTTCACGATGTCCATGGTGAAGTCGTAGGTGCGTTCGTTGTGATCCGGCGCCGAACGCGGCACTGGACGCTCCGCTACAACGGTCATCGCGTCCGACCAGAAATCCCGGTCTACGAACTTTACGCCCTTCATTTGGTCAACGGTCATCGCTGCGATCCAATCAACTGACGGGCGAGAATAACCCGAAAGCGTAGCTCGTGCAAAACGCGCCCTGTGAGCCGAAAAGATCGCCGTTCTGGGCTTTCACCCAATCATTTCCGATAATAAATCCGCTACTGATGTTATCGCATTGATTATTATTGGTATTTTTTGAGATTCCAATCTGACCTTTCGCATGGGCCGGCGGCCAGGCCCTGGCGCGCTATCTGCTGGACCATCCGGCCGAGGTCGCCGGCAAGCGGGTGCTGGATTTCGCCGCCGGCTCGGGCTTGGTGGGCATAGCCGCGATGAAGGCTGGGGCGAAAAGCGTGCTCTGCGCCGACATCGACGGTTTCTGCGCCGCGGCGGTGGCGCTGAACGGGCAGGCGAACGGCGTCGTGCTGGACTTCACCGACCGGGATCTGCTGGACGGCCCGCCCCCGCCCGTCGACCTGATCGCCGCCGGCGACATCTGCTACGAAAAGCCCCTGGCCGAACGGGTGCTGGCCTGGCTGGACGAGGCGAGGCGGCAAGGGACGCGCGTGCTGATCGGCGATCCGGGGCGCAGCTACTTTCCCCGCGCGGGCCTTGAAAAGCTCGCCGAATACCAGGTGCCGACCACCCGCGAACTGGAGGACATGGAGGTCAAGAAGACCGCGGTCTGGGCCCTGTCGGCCTAGAAGCTGTCGTTCATCTCGGCCTCGAACATCTCCAGCACCTCGCGAGCCTCGCGCTCTTCCAGCGTCAGGCCGTCGTCGGCGTCCGCCTCGGCCTCCAGGGCGGAGAAGGCGGCTTCCGGGACCAGCCGGGCGATCACCACGCCGCCGCGGCGAACCAGGACGCCATAGCCCGCATCGATGGTCGCTATCATCTCGGCGAACCGGGCCGGGCCTTCCTCGATGTCGATCTCGAACAGCATGGCGCGAGTTTAGGCGCGCGATCCCCGGCCGCAAAGGCGTGACAGCGGCGAAGGCAGGCCCTAGCTTCCGCCCGCACCGTGGAGCGCGACATGGCCTATCGCTCGCTGAGGGATTTCATCGCCAAGCTGGAGGCGGCGGGCGAGCTGGCGCGGGTGAAGGAGCCCGTCTCCACGGTTCTTGAAATGACCGAAATCTGCACCCGCCTCCTGGCCGAAGGCGGGCCGGCGGTGCTGTTCGAAAACCCCGTCCGAGCCGACGGCGAGCGCTCGACCATGCCCTGCCTGGTCAACCTGTTCGGCACGGTCAAGCGGGTGGCCATGGGCGTCACCCTGGACGGGATCGAGCGCACCACCGCGGGCGAACTGCGCGAAGTGGGCGAACTTCTGGCCTTCCTGCGCCAGCCCGAGCCGCCGAGGGGCCTGAAGGATGCCTTGGGCATGCTGCCGCTGGCCCGCACCGTGATGGGCATGCGGCCCAAGACGGTGCGAAATGCGCCGGTGCAGGAGATCGTGCTGACCGGCGAGGACATCGACCTTGGCAAGCTGCCGATCCAGACCTGCTGGCCAGGCGAGCCGGCGCCCCTGATCACCTGGCCGCTGGTGGTCACCAAGGGGCCCTCCGAGAGCCGCGAGGACGATTTCAACCTCGGCATCTACCGCATGCAGGTGGTGGGCCGGGACCGCACCCTGATGCGCTGGCTGGCCCACCGGGGCGGCGCCCAGCACCACCGGCGCTGGAAGGCGGCCGGCCGGCCCGAGCCGCTGCCCGCCTGCGTCGTCCTGGGGGCCGACCCCGGGACCATCCTGGCAGCCGTCACCCCGGTGCCCGACACCCTTTCGGAGTACCAGTTCGCCGGCCTGCTGCGCGGGGCCAAGGTCGAGCTGGTCGCGGCCAAGACCGTGCCGCTCATGGTGCCCGCCGAGGCCGAGATCGTGCTCGAAGGCCACGTGCTGTTGGACGACTACGCCGACGAGGGGCCCTATGGCGACCACACCGGTTATTACAATTCGGTCGAGCGGTTCCCGATCTTCCAGCTCAGCGCCATCACCATGCGGCGCGAGCCGATCTATCTGACCACCTTCACCGGCCGGCCGCCCGACGAGCCCAGCGTCCTAGGCGAGGCGCTGAACGAGGTGTTCATTCCCCTGCTCCAGCAGCAGTTCCCGGAGATCGTCGACTTCTGGCTGCCGCCCGAGGGCTGCAGCTATCGCATCGCGGTGGTGTCGATCAAGAAAGCCTACCCCGGCCACGCCAAGCGGGTGATGCTGGGGGTGTGGTCGTATCTGCGTCAGTTCACGTACACCAAATGGGTGATCGTGGTGGACGAGGACATCGACGCGCGCGACTGGAAGGACGTGATGTGGGCGGTCGCGACCCGGATGGACCCGGCCCGCGACATCACCCTGATCGAGAACACCCCGATCGACTACCTGGACTTCGCCTCGCCCGAAGCGGGCCTCGGCTCCAAGATCGGGCTGGACGCGACCAACAAATGGCCCCCGGAGACCAAGCGCGAATGGGGCGCCAAGATCGCCATGGACCCCGAGGTGGTGCGCACGGTCAGCGAGAAGTGGGAAAGCCTCGGCTTGCCGGGCCCCGGCCGGCCGATCTGGCGCTGATCTTCGCCGTCTAGACCGCGCACGAATTTCCGCCGCCGAGTTGCGAAGCGCCCTCGCCATCGCCCATATGGCGGCATGAGCGAAAATCTGTTGCATGAGGTGATCGCCGCCGCGCTGAAGGCCGGCGCCGATGCGGCTGAGGCGGTGCTGGCCGAACGCCAGTCGCTGTCGGTGGGCGTGCGCCTGAACGAACTGGAAGAGGTCGAGCGCGAGGAGGCCCGCGACCTCGGGCTTCGGGTGTTCATCGGCCGCCAGCAAGCGACGGTTTCCGCCTCGGACATTTCCGCACCCGCGCGCGCCAAGCTGATCGAGCGGGCGGTGGCCATGGCCCGGCTGGCGCCGGAGGACCGCTACGCCGGCCTCGCGCCGGAAGACCGTCTCGCCAAGGGTCCGTTTCCTGATCTCGACCTGTTCGACCCGACCGAGCCGGCCGCCGACGCGCTGGAGGCGCAGGCCCGCGCCGCCGAGGCCGCCGCGCGCGCGGTGCCGGGGGTGACCAACAGCGACGGCGGATCGGCGAGCTGGTCGGCCTCGTCATGGCTGCTGGCCACCAGCGCCGGCTTTGTGGGCCGCCACCAAGCGTCCGGCTTTTCACTTTCGACCTCGGTGATCGCCGGCGAGGGCGCGGGCATGGAGCGTGGCGGCGAGGGCCGCAGCCAGCGCTGGCGCGCCGACCTGCCGGCGGCGGACGTCATCGGCGCGGAGGCCGGCCATCGGGCGGTCGCCCGGCTCGGCGCGCACAAGATCGCCTCGACCACCGCGCCGGTGATCTTCGAGAACCGACTGGCCGCCTCCCTCATCTCGCCGTTGATCGGAGCCATCGCCGGCCCCTCGATCGCCCGCGGGACCTCGTTCTTGAAGGACAAGCTGGGCCAGCCGGTGTTCGCGGCCGACGTCACCCTGACCGAAGATCCGCACCGCCCCCGCGGCCTGGGCTCCAGCCCGTTCGACGACGAGGGCGTGGCCAATCGCAAGCGCGCCCTGATCGACAAGGGGATCCTGACCACCTGGCTGCTCAACTGCGCCTCGGCCCGCCAACTCGGCCTCGAGACCACCGGCCACGCCTCGCGGGGCCTGGCCGGCCCACCGGGGGTGTCGCCGACCAACCTGACGCTTGAGCCGGGAACACGCGATCTGGCCGGACTGATGGCCGACGCCAAGGCCGGGCTTCTGGTCACCTCGATGTTCGGCCCCTCGCTGAATGGCAACACCGGCGACTGGTCGGTCGGGGTCTCGGGATTCTGGTTCGAAGCCGGCGAGATCGCCTATCCGGTGACCGAGATCACCGTGGCCGGAAACTTGGTCGACATCTACCGGCGCATCGTGGTCGGCTCGGACTTGGAGCTGCGCGGGGCGGCCAATTCGCCCTCGCTGCTGATCGACGACCTCGCGATCGCGGGTCGATGAGCCAAGCCGATCTCGAGTTGATCGGCAAGGCCGCCAAAGTCGCCGGCGAACGGGCCCAGGCCGTGCGCCACGCGGGTCTGAGCACCACTATCAAGCCCGACGGCACGCCGGTGACCAACGCCGACCTGGAAGTCGACGCTCTACTGAAGGCGCTTCTTACTTCGGCTCGTCCGGATTATGGCTGGCTGTCCGAGGAAACCGCCGACGATCCGGCGCGGCTCGGCCGCCGGCGTCTGTTCGTGGTCGATCCGATCGACGGCACCAGCGCCTATCTGAAGAACCGGCCCTGGTGGTCGGTGTCGATCGCCGTGGTCGAGGCCGGACGGCCGACCGCCGGCGTGGTGCACGCGCCCGACATGGCGGAGACCTACCAGGCCCTAGCCGGCGCCGGCGCCACGCGCAACGGCGCGCCGATCGCCCCCAGCGACGCGACCGCCATCGAAGGCTGCGCCATGCTGGGCGACAAGCCGATGTTCGCCCATCCGGCCTGGCCCGAGCCCTGGCCGGCGATGCGGATCGAGACCCGCAACTCCATCGCCTACCGCCTCTGCCTGGTGGCCTCGGGTGCGT
This sequence comes from uncultured Alphaproteobacteria bacterium, assembly GCA_963706385.1. Taxonomy (GTDB): domain Bacteria; phylum Pseudomonadota; class Alphaproteobacteria; order Caulobacterales; family Caulobacteraceae; genus Poindextera. Next base: position 1,005,782 of record OY970153.1, read on the forward strand.
TCGACGCGGCGCTGGCGCTGTCGTCGAAGAGCGAATGGGACCTGGCGGCCGCCGACCTGATCGCCACCGAGGCCGGCTGTCTGGTCACCACGCACAAGGGCGCGCCGATGGCCTACAACCGCCTCGTTCCTTCCGCCGCGAGCCTGGTCTGCGCCGGCCCGGCGCTGCACCGGTTGATCTTGCGGCGCCTGGAGCCTATCGACCTACCCGGCTCAACCCAGGCGGACTGATTCTTCATGCCCCACCGTCAGCTGTTGCACATCGTCATCGGCGGCGAACTCAAGGACATCGGCGCCACCGAATTCCGCGACCTCGACAAGGTCGAACTGGTCGGCGCCTACCCCAGCTACGCCGAGGCCCGCAAGGCCTGGGCCGCCCGCGCCCAGGCCACCGTGGACAACGCACTGATGCGCTTCTTCATCATCCACGCCCACAAGCTGCTCGACCCGGCCGAACCGTCCGAACTCGGGGAGGACGACGACCACTAGCGGCGCCCCGTGGCCTTGGCGGGGCTCAGCCCCTCGCCCTGCCTTTGCCGACCGCGCCCAGGTGGGTGCGTCCGAAACCCGCCGCATATTTCAGGCCGTAGCCAAGCAGCCGGTCGAAGCCGATGTGGGCCGCCCAGATCAAGGCGAGGGCCACGAGCGTTGAATGCGAGAGCAGGACGCCGCAGGCTCCGAGACAGGCGGGGAGGACATAGCCGTGGCCGAGGTTGTAGGTCACCGCGCCGACCTTGCGACCCCACAGATAACCCAGCATCGACAGGTCCGGCGCGAGGAACAGCAGCGCGAACAGCGGCCAGCCGCCGCCCACCCTCGCGTAGGCCGCCGCCGCCACAGCCAGGACCACCGCGCCTTCCAGCCGCAAGATCGCCCTCGGCGCCCCCGTCACACAGCCTTCGGACGAGGCGGCCCCGAGCGGGCCGGAGACATCGTCGATGCCGCTGTGAATGGCGTGCGTGGACATGGCGGCGATCCGGCTCCGGCGGCGGGTCCGATGCTGGACCGCCGTCATCCTGGCGCCGGCCGCCGTCATGCGCGATTGCATAATACCGTTTGGTCGTTCGTCAGAAACCTATAGCGAGCGCCGGCGCGGCCGCTACTCCCGCCTCAGCAGCCGTTCGCTCAGCAGCGTGCCCCACCAACTGGCGCGGAAGTCGGCCTTGATCTTCACCGGGTCATAAGCCGGGCTTTGCACCCAGCTGAGGAAGCTCAATCCCTTGACCTCGCCCTCGACCAGATAGAGGTCGAAGATGTAGTCCAGCACCCCGGTCTTGCCGTGGCGCACGTGCATGTAGCGCGGCGAGAGCTGCTCCATCGCCTGGCGGATCGGCTGGCCGAGGCGGAAGTGGGCGTAGAGCACGCCCATGATCCCGGCCCGGTCCGCGCCCGACTTGCAATGCATCACCGCTGGGTATTCGACCGTCTCGAACAGCTCGCGCGCGGCCAGCACCTGGGCCTTGGACGGCACGTCGCGCGAGGTGACGGTGAAGTTCACCAGCTTCAGCCCGAGCCGCTCGCAGGCCCGCCGCTCCAGCGCATAGAAGCTGGCGTCGAACCCGCCGCGCAGATTGATGATGGTCTTGATCCCGTCGCGCTTCCAGCGCTTGAGCTGGAACGGCCAGGGCTGGTTGGTGCGCACCAGCTCGCGGCTGATCCAGTGGGCGTTCTGGAAGCCCAGACGCAGATAGGCGTGGTCGTTCCACAGATAGTCCAGACAGGCGATGAATCGCCCGCGGGCCTTGGTCAGATCGAATGTCCGCACGGGTGATCCTTCAAACGCGTCCCTAAGTAGGGTGCGGCCCCCATAATGTGAAGCGGGGCGCGATCGTGGGCGCCGCTTGACACCGGAACGACGAAAGCCGACCGATCCGTCGATGAACGCCGCTTCGCCAGCGCCCGAACCGACCGACCGCGCGCTCGCGGTGCGGCTCGTGGCGACCTATCTGAAGCCGCGCTGGGCGAGCTTCAGCGCTTCGATGATCTGCGCCGTGGCGGTGGCGGGCCTCAGCGCGGCCCTGGTGCGCATCCTCGATCCCGCGATCAACCAGCTGATCGTCAAGCATGAGCCAGCCGCCCTGACCGCCATTCCGCTGACCATCGCGGCGCTCGCGATCGGGCGCGGCGTCGCCCAGGTGATGCAGGCGAGCCTGGTCAACCGGATCGGCAACGCCATCGTCGGCGACGTCCAGGTGCAGCTGTTCGGCAAGCTGGTGCGGGCCGACCTGGCGCGGCTGCGCACCGAACACACCGGCGCCTATGTCGCCTCGGTGCTCTACGACGCCGGCCTGATCCGCGAGGCGGCGACCACCGGCGTGGTCAACTTCACCCAGAACGCCCTGATCGTGGCCGGGGCGCTGGCGGTGATGTTCTACTACGACCCCTGGCTCGCCAGCGCGGTTCTGCTGGTCGGACCGATCGCGGGGGCGATCATGAACCGCTACTCCAAACGCACCAACAAGGCCGCCAAGGGCGCCATGGCCGAGACCTCCGCCCTCGCCTCCGCCATCATGGAGAGCCTGGACGGGGTCAAGATCGTCAAGATCGAGAACCGCGAGGCCTATGAGCAGCAGCGGGTCGCCGCCGTGGTCGAGCGGCGCCAGCGGCACCTGATCAGCGGCGCCAACGCCAAGGCGACCGCCGCCCCGACCAGCGAAGCCCTGATGATGCTGGTCACCGCCCTGGTGCTGGCCTACGCCGGATGGCGGGCGGGCCACGGCGGGATGAACATCGGCGCCCTGGTGGCCTTCATGGCCGCCCTGGCCATGGCCGGCCAGTCGCTGCGCCAGCTGGCCAATCTGGCGACGGTGATGGGCGAAGGCTTGACCGCCGCGCGGCGACTGTTCGCGGCGATGGACATCGTGGCCGAGGTCGGCGACGCGCCGGACGCCGTGACGCTGAGCGAGCCGGCCCGCGTGGTGCGTTTCGAGGCTGTAAGCTTCGCATATGGCGAAGGCCCCCCCGCTCTGGACCATGTCAGCCTGGCGGTCGAGCGAGGCGAGACCGTCGCCCTGGTCGGCCCCTCCGGCGGCGGCAAGAGCACCATCCTCAACCTGATCCCTCGGTTCTACGACGTCTCCAGCGGGGTAGTCAGCCTGGACGGCCATGACGTGCGCGGCCTGACCCTCGCCAGTCTGCGCCGCCAGATCGCCCTGGTCACCCAGGAACCGTTCCTGTTCGATGATTCCATCCGCGCCAACATCGCCTACGCCAACCCCGCAGCCAGCCAGGCCGAAATCGAGGAGGCGGCCCGCCAAGCGGCGGCGCACGACTTCATTCTGGAATTGCCCAAGGGCTACGACACCATGGTCGGCGAGGCCGGCGCGCGCCTGTCCGGCGGCCAGCGCCAGCGGATCGCGATCGCCAGGGCCTTCCTGAAGAACGCTCCAATCCTGTTGCTGGACGAGGCGACGAGCGCGCTGGACACCGAAAGCGAGGCGCAGGTCCAGGCGGCGCTCGAGCGGCTGATGGCCGGTCGCGCCACCCTGTTGATCGCCCACCGGCTGTCGACGGTGAAGGACGCCGACCGGATCTATGTCATCGACAAGAGCCGCCTGGTCGAGACCGGAACCCACGCCAGCCTGATGCGTGCGCGCGGCCTCTACGCACGCCTCGCCCGGGCGCAAAACCTGGAGCCGGCGTCGGAGGCGGCCGAGTGAAATCGCTGTTTCGCTCCGCCGCTCTGCAGTCGGCGCTGGCGGTGCTGTTCGCCGCCTATCTGCGGGTGACTTTGAAGACCATCCGCTGGCGTCAGGAGGGTCTGGCGGCAGCCGAGGCGATCTGGGACGCCGGCGGGCCGGTGGTCGTCTGTTTCTGGCATTCCAGGATCGCGCTCTCGCCCGCCTGCTGGCCGCTGGACCGGGCGCAGGAGCCCAGAGCGCTGATCTCACTGTCGGCGGACGGCGAATTCATCGCCAAGGCCATGGAGAAGGTCGGTTTTCCCGCCATCCGCGGCTCGGCTTCCAGGCGCAGCGACCAGACCCGGGCCAAGGGTGGTGCGGCGGCGTTCCGCGACGTATTGCGCTGGCTGAAGGCTGGCAATGGCATCGCCATCACCCCTGACGGGCCGCGAGGGCCGGCCGAACGGATGACCGACGGACCACCGATGCTGGCCAGGCTCGCCCGCGCGCCAGTGCTGCTGGTCGGCTTGGCGAGCCGCCCGTGCCTGACGCTGAACACCTGGGACCGCGCGGTGCTGCCGCTGCCGTTCACCCGCGGCGCCATCGTCTGGCAGGGGCCGCTGGGCGCGAGCGGTCAGGACGACCTGGAAGCCCTGAGTGGCGACTGGGCCGCGCGGCTGGGCGCCGCGACCCGGGCGGCCGAGGCGGCCCTGGCATGAACGGCCTTCCGGCCTCGCTGATCACCTACCGACTGGCGAGCGGCTTCGCCGAGCCGCTGGCGCCGCTGGCGCTGGCCGCGCGGGCCCGGCACGGCAAGGAGGATTCGGCGCGGATCGGCGAGCGGCTAGGGCGTGCGGCGGTCGCGCGACCGGCGGGACCGTTGGCTTGGCTGCACGGGGCCAGCGTCGGCGAGACGCTCTCGCTGCTGCCGCTGGCGGGCGACTTGACGCAGACGCGGCTGGATTTGAGCGTCCTGATCACCTCCGGCACCCGCACCGCCGCCGAACTCATCGCCCGCCGCCTGCCCCCCCGCGTGCTGCACCAGTACGCCCCGGTCGACGGGCCGGCCGCGGTGCGCCGGTTCCTGGACCACTGGCGTCCCGACCTCGGGGTCTTCGTCGAGAGCGAGCTGTGGCCCAATCTGTTGCTCGAGGCGCGCCGCCGGGGCGTGCGCATGGCGCTGCTGTCGGCCAAGCTCTCGGACGCCAGCCTGCGTAGCTGGAGCCACCTGCCCGCCGCGGCGCGAACCCTGTTCGAGACCTTTGCGCTGGTGCTGGCCCAGGACGAGCTGGCGGGCGAACGGCTGGCCAGCCTCGGAGCAACGGTCGCCGGCGTGGCCGACCTGAAGTTCGGCGCGGGTCCGCTGCCGGTTGACGAGGCGGCGCCGGCTGGAGCGCGAGGTGAAATCGGCACGCGGCCGGTCCTGCTCGCCGCCAGCACCCATCCCGGCGAGGATACGTTGATCCTAGCCAGGTTCGCCGCCTTGCTCGAAGACCCCGCCCACGCGGCCCAGGTCCCGTTGCTGGCCATCGTCCCGCGCCACCCCGAGCGCGGCCCGGCGATTGCGGCCCTCGCCGCAGCTCGCGGATTGACGGTCAGCCTGCAGAGCGCCGGCGCGCCGATCGGACCAGCCCAGGTGCGGGTGGCCGACGCGCTGGGCGAGCTAGGCCTTTGGTACCGGCTGGCCAGCCTGGCTGTGATCGGCGGCAGCCTGGTGGACGGGATCGGCGGGCATAATCCGCTGGAGCCGGCCCGGCTGGGCTGTCCGTTCGTCTCCGGACCTTATGTGGCCAATTGGCGGGCCGTCTACGCGGGCTTGGTCGATCTGGACGCCACCGCGCTCATTCCCGCCGACGCACTGGGCGACTGGCTGGCCACCGGCGCGGGTCGCACGCCCCGACTGTGCGGCATGGCCGAGCGGGCCAAGGCCTTCGTCGCCGCGCGTGACGGGCAGGCCCGCGCCGTCGCCGCCCGCCTGCTGGCCCTGATCGCGTGAGACCGCGCACCCCCCGCTGGTGGTACGACCGCCATCCGCGCGCCTCGCTCAGCCGAACCTTGCTGCGGCCCGCATCCTGGCTTTGGGCCTGGGCGACCGCGCGCCGGATCGCCCGCGCCGCGCCGGCCGACCCGGGTGTTCCGGTGATCTGCGTCGGCAACCTGACCATGGGCGGCAGTGGCAAGACCCCGATCGTGCGCGAGGTGCTGGCCCGGCTGACCGCGCGCGGGCTCAAGGCCGAAGCGCTCTCCCGCGGCCATGGTGGGCGCTTCACCGGGCCGCTGAAGGTCGATCCCGCCGTCCACTTGGCGGCCGACGTCGGCGATGAGCCGCTGATGCTGGCGCGTACGGGCCCGGTGTGGATCGCCCGCGATCGGCTGGCCGGGGCGCGGGCCGCGGCGGCGGCGGGCGCCGACGTGCTGGTGATGGACGACGGACACCAGAACATGAGCCTCGCCAAGGCCCTGTCGCTGGTGGTGGTCGACGGCGAGACCCGCGACGGCGAATGGCCGTTCGGCGACGGGTCGGTGTTTCCGGCCGGCCCCATGCGCGAGCCGCTGGCCGCCGGCTTGGCGCGGGCTGACGCGGTGGTGCTGCTGACGCCCACGGACCTGGCCGAGCCGGACCCGGAGCTGCTGGCGCTGTTCGGCGAAACGCCGGTGCTGATCGCGCGGCTGGAGCCGGCGGCCATGCCGCCGCCGGGACGACAGCTCGGTTTCGCCGGGGTCGGCAAGCCCTGGAAGGTCGAGCGGGCGCTGACCGCCGCCGGCTGCGAGCTCGTGGACTTCATCCCCCTGCCCGACCACGTCACCTATGACGCCGGCCTTTTGAACGACCTGGCTGCGCGGGCCGCGGACCTCGACGCGGGCCTGGTCACCACCGAGAAGGATTGGATCCGCCTGCCGGGCGAATGGCGCGACCGCATCGCCGCCTGGCCGGTCCGCGCCCGCTTCGAGGACGAGGCGGCGCTAGATGCGCTGCTGGCGCGGGCGACGGCCCAGGGCGCGAATTGAGCTTCAACCTAAGAGCCTGACCCAGCGGTGTATCCGGGCTTCAGGAACTTCACCAGCACGCGTTGGCCGATCAGCAGCGGCGCGCGGTCGGCGCTGACCACCACCTCGACGACCCGCTCGTCGCTGCGCTCCGAGGGATCATCCGATTGCAGCTTGCGCGCGCCGAACACGGGTGCGCGACGCAGCACCTTGCCGGGATAGGCCTTGCTCTGGTCCGCCTCGGGCACGATCTGCACGTCGCCGCCCAGCCTCACATACGGCAAGGCGCTTTCCGAGACCTCGGCCCGGACGATCCGCTGGCCGGCGGGTTCGAGATCGAACATCGGAGTGACGTTGAGCGTCGAGGCGCCCGTGCCCGGATTGGCGTAGCGGCGCACGATGCGTCCAACGACCGGCGCGCGGATGACGGTCTGCTCCAGACGATAACGCGCCTCCGCGAGTTGAGCCCGAGCGACCTCGATCGCCGCGCGCTGGTTGGCCAAGGTCGCCTTGGCGTCGCGGATCGCGTCGGAGGCCTGATCGATCTGCTGGCCGGCCACGACGCCGCTCAAGGGTGCGACACGGCCGTGCTCGCGGCGGGCGGTGTCCAACTGCGCCTTGGTGAGCAGGGTCTGGGCTTCTAGCTGCTGGAGGTTGGCTTCGGCGGTCCGCACCGCCAGCCGCTGGGCGTCGTCCTCCTGCCGGGCCAGCACTTGGTTCTTGACCACCTGATCACCCTCCAGCACTTCGACCTCGCGAACCACGCCGGCGGTGCGCGAGGCTATCTGGATGATGCCACCCTCCACGTCCGCCTTGCCCTCGGCGACCGCGTCGAATGGCGTGGACGCCGTCACTCGCGCCGCTGTCGTCTGTTCGCGCCGCGCCTTGCCGGTCTTGAACAGGTTCGCACCGGCCACGACCAGCACGATGACGGCCAGGACCGACAGCCAGACGGCGGGACGACGAAGCAGGGCAGGCATGTCGGTCACGCTCCGATGTCCGCGAGCGACGCGGGGCGATGATCGTTCTGGATGCGGCCGTCTTCGAGATGGATCACCCGGTCGGCGAAGGCCTCCAGCCGAGAATCGTGCGTCACGCAGATCACCGCCGCGTCGTGCTCGGTGGCGGCCCGGCGCAGCAGGCGAATGACGATCTGGCCGTTTTCGCCGTCGAGCGAGGATGTCGGCTCGTCGGCGAACAAGAGCGCCGGACGCTTGGCGATGGCGCGGGCGATGGCGACGCGCTGCTTCTCGCCACCGGACAGCTCCGACGGCCGCTGGTTGATCCGCGCGCCAAGACCCACCTCGTCCAGCGCCTCCACCGCCACGCGGTGCGCCTCGCTGGCGGACAGACCCTGGTATTTCAGCACCGTGGCGACCTGTTCGAGCGCGGTCAGGGCGGGAAACAGGTTGAAGCCCTGGAAGACGAAGCCGCAGTGATCCAGGCGGAAGCGGTCGATGCGGCCGCCGCCGCGGCTCCACAGGTCCTCGCCCAGGGCGGTGACCTGGCCCTCGTCGGGCTTGAGCAGGCCCGACAGCGCCGCGATCAGGGTGGACTTGCCCGAGCCCGACGGCCCCATGACCATGGTCACGTCGCCATGACGCGCGTCGAAATCGACCGATTTCAACACCTCGACAAAGGTGCGCCCGGTCTTGAACCGCTTGGTCAGGCCCTTGGCCGACAGGGCTTTTGTCCGAGAGCCAGTCATCGCAGCAGGTCCGCGGGCTGGCTGCGTTCGAGGATGCCCATCGCCAGCGCGCCCGAAATGACCGCGATCGCCATCAGCATTAGTGAGACGAACAGCGTCGGCCCCGGCCGCAGCACCAGCGGCAGACCGACGTGGGCCGCGGCAAGGGCGGCCAGCCCGGTCAACACGCCCGCGAGGCCCATGCCGGCGAGGCCGGCCCAGGCCGACATCTCCATGACGATCCACCGCAGCGAGCCCATCGATATGCCGAGCGCGCGCAGGCTGGCGAATTCGCGGATGTTGGACAGGATGGCGCCGCGCAGGGTCTGCGAGGTGATGCCGATGCCGATCAGCACCGCCATGACGGTGACGAACAGCAACAGCACCCCGACGATCTGTTCGGACAGCACCGCCTTCTCGTTGCCCCGATTGAACTCGGCGCGGGTCCAGGCGTGATAGGCGCCGTGCGAGATCGCGTTCAGCTCGTCCCTCACCTGTTCGACCCGCGCCGGATCCCTGACGCGGACCATCAGCGGGCCGGTCAACCCATCGCGATCGCCCGCGCCGAGCATGCGCATGGTGTCGCGCGACGCCACGATGTCGGTCTGATCGACGTCCTGATAGTCGTGCAGGATCGCGCGCAGGACGACGGTATGGCCGTTGAGCGAGGCCTTGTCGCCGAGATTCACGCCCAGGGCCGCGAGCGCGGTGGCGTCGACCGCGATCGCGCCGGGTTCCATCAGCGCCACCCGCACCTGTTCGCTGAAGTCGGTCGGCCAGGTTACCGCGCCCTCAATCGGGTCGACGCCGTGAATCTGGACGAACTTCTGCTTCTGCTTCTGTCCGGGCTTGGCCACGCTGACCCATCGCCCGAACTGGCCCTCCATACTTCGAACCTCGATGACATCCGGGATCAGGGAGATCTGGGGTTGGACCCGCGCCGGCAGGGTCGCGTCGCTCTGGACCAGGGTCGGCGTCTTGACCGGCATGACGAAGATGTCGGCGGGCGTGCGCTCGGTCGTGGCCAGTACGGAATGGACGATGCCGGTGAACAGGCCGAGCATGACCAGCACCATCGCGCCCGAAAAGGCCAGCGCGACCACCGCCGCCATGTAGCGACGCCATTCGTAGATCAGGGTCGCCAGCGCCAGAGACATCAGGTTTCCGCCCGGAATCACGCGGCGATTCCACGCCGTCGGCCGGGCGCGATCAAGCCGCATTCCGCAAAGTAAACCAAGTCAAATCCGAGCAATGACCGCGAAGTTCGGACAACCGTTGCGGGAAGGCGGTCATGACGTCGGGCGGATGAAGAATCGCGCCCAACCCCGTCCATTCTACTTCGCCCCCGCCTTCTGGGCGTAGCGCCAGGCCATCTGGGCTAGGCCCGGGATGCGGCCGGCGCTGGCCAGGGCCTGGGGGCTGTTGGCGGTGCCGTCGCGCACCCGCCCGACGATGCCCTGCAGGATGCCGGCCAAGCGGAAGCCGTTGTAGGCGAAGTACCAGTTCAGCTCCGGCAGGCCCTTGCGCCCGGTCAGACGGCAGTATTCGGCGACGTATTCCTCGATCGTCGGGATGCCGTGCGCCTTCAAGTCCGGCAGTAGCGAGATCGCCCCGTTGACCCAGTTCATGAGCAGATAGGTGAAGTCGGCCAGAGGGTTGCCGAGGGTCGACAACTCCCAGTCCAGCACCGCGATCACCCGAGGTTCGGTAGGGTGCAGCACCATGTTGTCCAGCCGGTAGTCGCCATGCACGATGGTGGTCTTGTCGTCGTCCGGCACGCTCGTCGGCAGCCAGGCGATCAGCCGCTCCATCTCCTCGTGATGTTCGGTCTCGGAGGCCTTGTACTGCTTGGTCCAGCGGTCGATCTGGCGGGCGAAATAGTTGCCCGGCCGGCCGAAATCGGCGAGTCCGACCTTGACGTAGTCGGTGTTGTGCAGGTCGGCGAGGGTCTTCAGCTTGGCCATGTAGATGGCGCGCCGCTCGGCCGGCGCACAGGTCGGCAGGGTCTGGTCCCACAGGATCCGCCCTTCGACCATGTCCATCACATAGAAGATGGTGCCGATCACGGCCTCGTCGAGACAAAGGCCATAGGGCCGCGCCACCGGATAGCCGGTCGGATAGAGGGCGCTGATCACCTTGAATTCGCGGTCGACCGCGTGGGCCGAGGGCAGAAGCTTGCCGGGCGGCTTGCGCCGCATGACATATTTCTTGCTCGGAGTGACCAATTGGTAGGTCGGGTTGGACTGGCCGCCCTTGAACTGGCGCACCTCCAGGGGGCCCCGATAGCCCTCGACGTTGGCCTCCATCCAGGCGGCGAGCTTGGCCTCATCGAAACGGTGGGCCTCGGCGATTGGCTTGGTGCCGGTGTTCTGCTGTTCGCGTTCCTGTTCGGCGCTCACCATGTCGGCCATGACATTGTCCTCGTACGCTTGTTTGAAATCAGTCTAGCGGCCGGCGCTTAGGGGCGCAAAGCCGCGATGGTCCCGGCCCTACAGCGCCCGCCAGCCGATGTCGGTGCGGAAAAAGCCCTCTGGCCAGTCGATCCGGGCGATGGCGGCGTAGGCCCGATCGCGCGCCTGGCTGAGGCTTTCGCCGCGCGCACAGACGTTCAACACCCGCCCGCCAGCGGCGATCAGGACGCCGTCACCGCGCCGCGCCGTGCCGGCGTGAAAGACCACCACATGCTCGCCGAAGTCCTGCTCGGCGCCCTCGATCACCGTGCCGGCCAGCGGCGCCTCGGGATAGCCGCGCGCGGCCAGCACCACGCAGATCGCCGCGCCAGCGCGCCAGCGCGGCTCAGGCAAGGCGGAAAGACCGCCGGTGGCCGCCGCGCGCAGATAGGGGACGATGTCGTCCTGAAGCCGCAGCATCAGCACCTGGCATTCCGGATCGCCGAAGCGGGCGTTGAACTCCACCAGCCGCACCCCCGCCTCGCCCAGCATCAGCCCGGCGTAGAGCACCCCGCGATAGGGCGCGCCCTCGGCCGCGATGCCGGCCAGGGCCGGTTCGATCAGCCGCGCGCGGGCCTCCTCCAGCCGCTCCGGCGTCAGGACCGGCGCGGGCGAATAGGTCCCCATACCGCCGGTGTTCGGTCCCTCATCGCCGTCGAAGGCGCGCTTGTGGTCCTGGGCCTCGCCGAACAACATCGCCGTTCGACCGTCGCCGAGCGCGAACAGCGAGGCCTCCTCGCCGGTCATGAACTCCTCGATCACCACCCGCGCCCCGGCCGCGCCGAAGCCGCCGGCGAACATGTCGTCGATCGCAGCCTCGGCCTCGGGCCGGCTCTCAGCGATCACCACGCCCTTGCCGGCCGCCAAGCCGTCGGCCTTGATCACATAGGGCGCGGAAAAGCGGGGAAGGAACGCCTTGGCCGGCTCGGGCGCCTCGAACACCCCATAGGCCGCGGTCGGCAGGCCGTGGCGGTCGCAGAACGCCTTGGCGAAGGCCTTGGAGGACTCCAGCCGGCCGGCCGCCTGGCTTGGGCCGAAACAGGCGATCCCCGCCGCTTCCAGCGCGTCGGCCAGCCCCGCCTCGATCGCCGATTCCGGCCCGACCACCACCAAGTCGGCCGCGATCTCCCGCGCCAGGGCGACCAGGGCGGCAACGTCGGTCGCCCTGACGGCCTTGATCTCGCCCAGACTGGCCATGCCGGGGTTGCCCGGCGCGCAGACCAGCCGGGCCAGCAGCGGCGACTGGGCGATCTTCCAGGCCAGCGCATGCTCGCGTCCGCCCGAGCCGACGAGGAGGATGTTCATGATCGGGCTGTGGCGAAAGGCGGCGGCGAGGTCAAGCTTCCGGCCGAGGCTGGACGTCCTGAAGCAGCGGACTTGGCGTTTTCCGCGTTCGTTGGCTAAAAAGCCTGCAACCGCGCGCCGCGCTCCAATTCCAGGTGACCGACTTGCCGACCCCCGCCCTGTTCGATCCGATGAGCTTCTCGCACGGCCCGGCGATGAAGAACCGCTTCATGCTGGCGCCGCTGACCAATTCGCAGAGCCACCCCGACGGGCGGTTGTCCGACGAGGAATTCCATTGGCTGACCATGCGGGCCAAGGGCGGCTTCGGCCTGACCATGACCGCCGCCGCGCACGTCCAGCGTTCCGGCCAGGGCTTTCCCGGCCAGGTGGGGATCTTTTCGGACGACCATCTCGAGGGCCTTGCGCGGCTGGCCGCCGAGATCAAGCGGCACGGCAGCCTAGCCGTGGTCCAGCTGCACCACGCCGGCATGCGCTCGCCCGCGGACCTGATCGGCGAGGCGCCGCACAGCGCCTCGGACAACGCCGAGTTCGGCGCGCGCGCGCTGACCGGCGCCGAGGTCGAGCAACTGACCGAGGATTTCATCGCCGCGGCGGTGCGCGCCGAAAAGGCCGGCTTCGACGGCGTCGAGTTCCACGGCGCCCACGGCTATATCCTCTGCCAGTTCCTCAGCCCCGAGACCAACCAGCGCACCGACCGCTGGGGCGGCTCGCTGGAGAACCGCTCGCGGATCATCCGCGACGTCATATCGGGCGCGCGAGCGCGCTGCCGGCCGGACTTCAATATCGGCCTTCGCCTGTCGCCCGAGCGCTTCGGCATGCAGTTGGCCGAGGCCCGCGACTTCGCCCAGGCGCTGATGACCGAGGGCCAGATCGATTATCTCGACATGTCGCTGTGGGACTGCTGGAAGGAGCCGGAAGAGGCCGAATTCAAGGGCCGTCCGCTGATCGCCTGGTTCGCCGACCTGAAGCGCGGGAACACCCGCCTGGGCGTGGCCGGCAAGATCAAGACCGGCGCGGCCTGCGCGGCGGCGCTGGAGGCCGGGGCCGACTTCGTGCTGATCGGCCGCGGCGCCATCCTGCACCACGACTTCCCCGAACAGGTCCGCCGCGATCCGCGCTTCGAGGCGATCGCCCTGCCGGTGAGCCGCGAATACCTGCGCAAGGAAGGGCTCAGCCCGGTGTTCATCGACTACATGAACAACTGGAAAGGCTTCGTGGCGGCGGAGGAGACGGCCGAGGCCTGATCCCGCCGGGCCAGGGGCGCGCGACTCGCCGCGAGCGCCTATGTTCAGCGCGTGACCCTCGTCGAGCCCCCCATCGCCGAAGACGGCAACGCGCGTCCCTATTCGGTCTCCGAACTGGCGTTCGCGCTCAAGCGCACCATCGAGGAGGCCTACGGCTTCGTTCGGCTGCGCGGCGAAGTGTCGAAGGTCACCCGCCATAGCTCCGGCCACGTCTATCTGACGCTAAAGGACGAGCACGCCGCCATCGATGGCGTGGTCTGGAAGGGTCAGGCGCGGAGCCTCGCCTGTCAGCCGGAGCAGGGGCTGGAGGTGATCGTCACCGGACGGATCACCACCTATCCGGCCTCGTCCAAATACCAGATCGTCATCGAAACCATGGAGCCGGCCGGGATCGGCGCGCTCCTGGCCCAGCTCGAGCGGCTGAAGACCAGGCTGGCGGCCGAGGGCCTGTTCGACGCCACCCGCAAGCAACCGCTGCCGCAAAGCCCGTCCGTGATCGGGGTGATCACCAGTCCGACCGGGGCGGTGATCCGCGACATGCTGCACCGCATCCGCGAGCGCTGGCCCTGCCGGGTGATCGTCTGGCCGGTGGTGGTCCAGGGCGATGCGGCCGCCGCCCAGGTCAGCGCCGCGATCGCCGGCTTCAACGCGCTGGCGCCCGGCGGGGCCATCCCCCGCCCCGACGTGCTGATCGTCGCCCGCGGCGGCGGCTCGGTCGAGGATTTGTGGGCGTTCAACGACGAGGCCCTGGCCCGCGCGGTGGCGGCCAGCGCGATTCCGCTGATCTCGGCGGTCGGGCACGAGACCGACACCACCCTGATCGACTTCGTCTCCGACCAGCGCGCCCCGACCCCGACCGCGGCGGCCGAGATCGCCACGCCGGTGCTCGCCGAGCTGAGGGCGGCGCTCGCCGACGGCCAGGCCCGCCTGGTCCGGGCGATGGAGCGCCAGGCCGAGAGTTTGCGCAGCCGCCTGCTGGCCGCCGCGCGCGGGCTGCCGCGGCCCGGCGAGGTGCTGGCGCTGGCCCAGCAGCGCTTCGACCTGACCGCCGGGCGGCTCGGCGCGGCGCTGGAGAAGAACGCCTCGGCCCACGAGCGCGACCTGGTGGGCGTCGCCGGACGGCTGTCGCCGGGCCTGTTGCAGCGGCCGCTGCGGCTGAAGGCCGAGCGGCTGGCCGAGCTGTGGCGGCGGCTGCCGCCGTCGATGGAGCGGCGCCTGGCCCGCGCCGGCGAGGCGCTGACCAGCCTGGAGCGGCAGCGGATTTCGCTGAACCCGGTCGGCCCGCTGGGGCGCGGCTTCGCCCTGGTGCATCGGGCGAACGGCGCCCTGGCGCGGCGCGCGGGCGACCTCGCCGCCGGAGAAGCGGTGCGGCTGGAGTTCCAGGATGGCTCGCGCGGCGCGGTCATCGACGCGGAGCCCAGGCCGGCGCGGCGGGCGGGCGAGCGGACGCCCAAGCCACAAGGAACCGCCCAGGGCGATCTGTTCTGAGGGCCGTACTCAATCGCCGTCATGCAATTCGCTCGTCATCCCGGCCGCAGGACCGCGCAGCGGCCCGCAGAGCCGGGACCTAGGCGATCATCCGGTGCGAGCGTGGCCGCGCGGCGCGCAGGATTTGGCCCGCGCGCCGAAATTCGCTAGATTGCCGTCATGAACGCTTACGATCGCGATCTTCCCGGACAGGCCGAGCTGGCCGTGCTGCACTATGGCGACGGCGAATTCGCCGTGCTCAAGCCGGGCGGCTATGTGCTGTGCGCGGTGACCGGCGCGCGCATTCCGCTGGACGCCCTGCGCTACTGGAACCCGGCCACGCAGGAAGCCTACGCCGGCCCGGAACCAGCCACGGCGCGCTTTCGAGAGCTCAATTCCGCCGCCAAGCGGTAGATCGCCGCCTAATCCCGCCCTGGCTTGTACATC
This sequence comes from uncultured Alphaproteobacteria bacterium, assembly GCA_963706385.1. Classification (GTDB taxonomy): domain Bacteria; phylum Pseudomonadota; class Alphaproteobacteria; order Caulobacterales; family Caulobacteraceae; genus Poindextera. Next base: position 1,020,989 of record OY970153.1, read on the forward strand.
GACTTGGGCCAGCGCTTGTGGGCCCAGAAATATTCCTCCGGCCGTTCGCGGATGCGCGCCTCGAGGAAGGCGTTGATCTGGCGCACGCCGGTTTCGTCGTCGGCCTCGGCGTCGCCGGTGTCGGCCAGGACGATCGGCTCGTAGACGCTGACCTGGAAGCGCGCGCCCTTCAGCCGCCGCACGGCCAGCGGCGTGACCTTGCCGCCGTAGCGGCGCGCCAGCCGCACCGGCCCCGGGCTGGTGTGGGCCATATGGCCGAAGATCGGCGAGGCCACCCCGGCGTTGAACTTCTGGTCGACCAGCATGGCCACCAACTCGCCCTTGGCCAGCGCCCGCATGATGTCCCGCGCCCCGCCCGCGCCCTTGGGCGCCAGCGAGGTCACGCCATAGCTCGCCCGGGCGCGGATGACCCGGTCGTTGAAATAGGGATTGTTCGCCGGGCGGTACGACACCTGGCAGCGAACGCCGGTCGCCACGATCGCCGAGGCCATGATCTCGAAGTTGGAGAAGTGGCCGGAGACCATCAGCGTCGGCTCGCCGCCCTCGGCGATGGCGCGCAGTCGTTCGGCCCCGACCACCTCGACCCGGCCGCTGGCGGGGGTCAGCCGGTCCAGCATGGTGAACTCGGCGGCGAACCGGCCGAAATTCTCCCAGCTCGCCATGCGAATCCGGTCCCGCTCCGCCTCGCTCATGTCCGGAAACGCCAGCTCCAGGTTTCGCCGGATCGTGCGGTCCGCGCCGGTCAGGGGGCCCAGACGCCTGAGCAGCCAGCCGCCGAAGGCCGAGGCCGCATCGACCGGCGCCAGCCGCAAGAGGCCGGCGATCAGATCGAACCCGGCCGCCTCCAGCCGCCAGAGCAGACGCTCGGCGAAGGTGGGATGCTCGAGGCTCATCGGGCCTCGCGGCCTGGCCCGTTGCGCGCCGAAACGCTCCGCGCGCGAACCCGCGCTCCGCGCTTCAACCGCCACGGCATGTGGATTGCCCTCGATTCACCTGTCCGTCCCGCATTGGGACGCATAGGTATTGGAAGGCCTTCCGATGGGCAACGACATCGACCTCCACCTTGGCAAACGGCTGCGCCGCCGCCGCCGGCTGCTCGGCTTGACCCAGCAACAGCTCGCCACCACGGTAGGTGTCCGTTTCCAGCAGATTCAGAAGTACGAATGCGGCGCCAACCGCATCTCGGCCGCGCGCCTGTGGAGCCTGGCTCAGGCGCTGGAGGTGCCGGTCGGCTACTTCTACGACGGCCTGAACCCATCGCCCCACTGCGAGGCGGGCGGCGAGTGCGCCGAGGGTGGCGAAATGCTGGCCCGAAAAGAGACGCAGGACCTGGTGCGCGCCTACTATCAGCTCGGCGAGCGTCCCCGCCGCCGACTTCTGGATCTGGCCAAGTCGCTCAACGGCGACGTCGAACTGATCTGAATCGGCCCGGACCGGCCGATCGGTCGGCCCGGCCGCGGCTTCCGGCCTTCCCGCGCCGCGTTCTGAGCGATAAGGCTGGAGCCATGCCCGAACCGCTCGCTCCCGACCACCTCGCCGCGCTCGACGCCTTCCTGATCGAGCTCAACCGCGCCTCGGCCGCGGCGATCCTGCCGCTGTTCCGCGCCGACCATGGCCTGGAGAACAAGGGCGGCGAGCGCGGTTTCGATCCGGTCACCCTGGCCGACAAGAACGCCGAGGCGGCGATCCGCGCCCTGATCGCCCAGCGCTTCCCCGCCCACGGCGTGATTGGCGAGGAATACGGCGAGGACCGGCCGGACGCCGAGTTCGTCTGGGTGATCGACCCGGTCGACGGCACCCGCGCCTTCATCGCCGGTCTGCCGCTGTGGACCACCCTGATCGGCCTCAGACATCAGAACGCGCCCGTGTTGGGCTCGATCGGCCAGCCGCACATCGGCGAATTGTTCATCGGCCATGCGGGCGCCGCGCGGATGATCGCCGGCGGGCGGGAGACGCCGCTGAAGGTGCGCGCCTGTCCCCGTCTGGACGAGGCGGTGATCGCCACCACCGATCCGGCCCTGTTCAAGGGCGAGGAGCGCGCGGCCTGGAAGGCAATGCGGGCGGCCACCAAGCTCGCGCGGCTGGGATGCGACGCCTACGCCTACGCCATGGTGGCGATGGGCACGCTGGATCTGGTGATCGAGACCGGACTGAAGAGCTGGGACATCGAGGCGGCGCGCGCACTGCTGACCGGCGCGGGCGGTCTGGTCACCGACTGGCGCGGCGAGACGATCGGCGGCGACGGCGGCCAGATGCTGATCGCCGGCGATCCGGTCTGTCTGAAGGCGGCCGCAGCGCTGCTCAGCCCGGTGGCGAAACCCTAGAGCGCGTTCCGCAAAAGTGGACCCGGTTTTGCGATCAGAACGCGCTCAAACTTTTGAATTTAGAGCACGATTCAACGATCAGGCGATTTGGCCTGATCGCATCGTGCTCTAGCCGCCAGCGCGTCGAATTCGTCCCAGAACACCGCGCGAATATCGTCAGTGTCTATCAATATCTCATGGAACGCATCGGGAATCACGCGGTAGCGGCAGCCTGGGATCGCCGCGGCGATGCGCGCCTGGCGGTCATTGTCGATCAGGCTGTCCTGGCCCGCGGCGAGGATGGTGAACGGCGCGGCGATCCGCCCCACCGCCGGCGATGTCCAAAGCCAGCGCAACGCGCGAAAGGCGCTGTCGACCCATCCCCAGGTCACCGAGCCCAGCGCCAGGTCGCGGTTGGCCAGGATCATCGCGCGAGTGCGGTCGTAGCGGGCGCGATCGTGAGTCAGCCGGTCCTGTTCGAACGTCGCCGAAAAGGGATCGGACGCACCGCCCAGGGCATAGGCGGTCGCGCCCCCCGCGCTGGCCATCAGCCAGACCAGAGCCTCCAGCGGCCAATGGCGCTGGGCCGGCAGGCCGAGCATCGGCGCCGAGAGGATCACCCCGTCGATCCGCGCCTCTCCCTTGGCCAGCGCCAAGGCCGTCAGGCAGCCGCCCATCGAATGGCTGATCGCGATGCGGGGGCCCGGCGGCAACCGGTCCTGATAGCGGTCCAGCAACAGGCCGAAGTCGGCGACGAAATCGTCGAAACCGTCGGCGTGGCCCTTCAGCCGGTCGGGCAACAGTCGCTCGGATAGGCCCTGGCCGCGCCAGTCGTGGGTCAGGACGGTGAAGCCGCGGGCGACCAGCTCGGCGATCACCTCCAGGTATTTTTCGATGAACTCGCTACGTCCGCCGCTGAGCACCACCGATCCCCTGGGCCTCGCCGCCGGGAACAGCGCCGCGCGCAGACGAAGCCCGCCCGCGCCCGCGAACCACTCGGCCGCGCCGCCCGCAGGGACCGGCGCCCGCGGCAGGGACAGCAACGGCGCCGCGTCTGTTTGTGCCATGAGGCTCCCCAAAGGCCGCGAGCTTGCCGCCGGTTCGGCTCCGAGTAAACCGCCGCCTAGAGCACGATGCGATCAGGCGGAATCGCCTGATCGTTGAATCGGGCTCTAAATTCAAAAGTTCGAGCGCGTTCTGATCGCAAAACCGGGTCCACTTTTGCGGAACGCGCTCTAGTCCAGCTTGAGAAAACGCGGGCCCATCCGGCGGCCCTTGAACCGCGCGCGGCCGCACCCACCTTTTTCTCGAAGGCGCTGGATGTCCGGGCCTTCCGGATCGGCTCGAGGCCAGCTTCAAGGCTCGCGCCATGATCCGCACTCAACCGCAACCTTGCTCATGCAGGAGGATGTGCTGATGCGTACGATCGACTTTTCCCCGCTTTATCGCTCCGTCGTCGGCTTCGACCGGCTCGCCGCGCTGCTGGACGCCGCCGGCGCCGAGAACGCGACCGGCTATCCGCCGTACAACATCGAACGGACCGCCGATGACGCCTACCGCATCGAAATCGCGGTGGCGGGCTTCAAGCCCGAGGAGCTGAACGTCGAGGTCAAGGAAAACCTGCTGACCGTTCAGGGTCGCAAGGCCGCCAACGACGAGCCCCGCCGCTACCTTCACCGCGGTCTCGCCGAGCGCGACTTCGAGCGCCGGTTCCAACTCGCCGACTATGTGGTGGTGACCGACGCCAAGCTGGTCGACGGCCTTCTGACCATCTCGCTGAAACGCGAACTACCCGAACTCCTCAAGCCTCGGCGGATCGAAATCTCCACCGGCCAGGATCAGGGGCTGATCGAGGACGAACAAGCCGCCTGATATGGAGCGGCAGTGGTTTAGCCAGGGCGGCGCGGCGACGCGCCGCCCTTTCGCGTTGGTCATTGCGTGACGGTCGGCTGCTCGAGACCCTTGACGCCGGGACGGTGCGTGCCGGTCAGGTCTGCGTGACGCATCGCCGCGCCGGTGAAGTTCGAGCGCGAGAGATCGGCCAGGGTCAGCACCGCATGGCGCAGGTCGGCGCCCGAAAAATCGGTCCCCTTGGCCACCAAACGGGTCATGTCGCAGGGCAGAACCCGGTCCCGCCCGATCATCAGCGGACCCAGCAGCGCCTCGCGCAGATCCGAACCCGATAGCTTGGCTCCGATGAGCCGCGCGCCTCGCAGGTCGGCGCGACGCAGGTTGCATGAGCGAAGATCCGCGCCTTCCAGGTGCGCGCCCTGAAGCTGCACCCCTTCCATGTCCACCCCGTAGAACACCGCCCCCTTGGCTGAAAGCGCGGTCAGATCGTAACCCTTGATCGATTTCAGCGACCGAAGATCGGCGCCGTCGAACACCGAGGGCGCGCCCTCGCGGCCGGCGGTCTCGCACCACAGGGCGTGGGCGGCCACCATCTCGGCGTATGGCAGCTCCGAGACATCCTTGCCAGAGGGCTGGTCGGTCAGGGCCCCTTCCATCCGCGTATCGGTGGTGTTGCAGGCGTAGATCGTCGTCCCCACCAGGACCGCGCCGCGCAAGTCCGCGCCCGACAGGTCCGCGCCCGACAGGTCCGCACCAGCCAGATTGGCGCCGGACATCGTCGCCTGCCTGAGATTGGCGCGGACCAGCTTGGCGTCCTTCATGATCGCGTCGGTGAAGTCAGCGCGGATGGCGATCACTCCCGAAAGTTTGGAGCGTTCAAGATTGGTGCCGACCAGGGTCGCGCCATGGGCCTCGGCCACGCGGTTGACGTGCTCGATCATCCGCAAGCCCTTGCCGCGATCGGCCGCGGCGATCGAGCCTTCGCGCAGGTCGGCTTCGAACAGGTCAGCGCCAGACAGGTCCGCCCCGCGCATGCAGGAACCGCGCAGGTCCGAGCGGCGCATCGAAGCCTCGCTGAGGTCGGCCTCCTGGAGATCGGCGCCAAAGAACACCGCATGGTCCAGCCGGGCGTTGGCGAACTTCACACCATGCAAGACGGCGCCGGTGAAATCGGCGTCGCACAGGTTGCGTCCGCGGAAGTTCAGCCCCGACAGGTCCATCCACGAAAATACCGCCCGCGCCCCGCCCGGCCGGGCGGTCCAAAGCCGGTCGTGCTTGACGCAGATCTCGTCGGCTTCTTCTTGGGTGAGCCGGCGATATGTGCCCGCCGTGCCAATCGCGGACATAGGCGTCAATCCGAAGGTGAAGGGTCCCGCGACTATGCTGTGACGCGGTTAACGATACCTTTCTGGAATCCTGGCCGGATCGCTCGGCGCGCACCAATTCCGCGCCTCGCCAAGGTCAGATTGTCGCGCTACGTCAGGCTTGGCAGGGCCTCGGCGCGATTGGTGTCCAGGTAATGCGCGCCGACAGGCCTCAGCGCCCCATCGAGCTCGACCGCCAGCGGGTTGCCCGTCGGAATTTCAAGGCTGACGATCGCCGAATCCGCCACCGCGAACAGGTGCTTGACGATCGCGCGCAGTGAATTGCCATGCGCGGCGATCAGCAGGGTCTCGCCGGCCGCGAGCTTCGGCGCGATCTCGTCCGTCCAATAGGGCAGCACGCGCTCCAGCGTGGTCTTCAGGCTCTCGGTGTCCGGGATCGGCGCACCGGCGTAGCGGCGGTCGCGGGTGAAATCGTATTCGCCGCCCGGCGCCAGCGGCGGCGGCGGGACGTCGTAGGATCGCCGCCAGATCCTGACCTGCTCCTCGCCATGGCGCTCGGCGGTCTCGGCCTTGTTGAAGCCTGTCAAGCCGCCGTAGTGGCGCTCATTCAGCCGCCAGTCCTTGATCATCGGAATCCAGAGCTGGCCGCATTCGACCAGCGCGATGTCGGCCGTGCGGATCGCCCGGGTCAGGACGGAAGCGTAGCAGCGATCGAAGGCCACGCCCGCCTCGCCAAGCAGGCGACCGGCCCAGCGCGCCTGAGCCTCGCCCTCGGCGGTCAGGTCGATGTCCACCCAACCGGTGAAGCGGTTCTCGAGATTCCAACGGCTCTGGCCATGGCGGAGCAGGACGAGAGTGGGCATGGGCGCGGGCGCTCGCTTTTTAGCCTGAACGGCGATTGGCAAGGGCGGGCTAAGGGGCGACGCGTCCGGCGTCAAGCGGCCGAGGGGCCGGACCGGTCGTCACGGCCTCTGAGCCGATGCAGTCGAGGGCTCCACAGCAGCCGGCCACCTGCTATATCCCGCCCATGTCCGACCGCTTCTTCCTGGCGCTGATGGCCGCCGCCGCCGTCGTGATGATCGGCTTCGCCGCCGTCTGGCCCCAGGGATTGGGCTCGCGCTCGCCCTGGCCTTTCGGCCATGCGCTCTTGCAGCAGAGCGCGGTCACGCAGGCGGCGATGGCGCGCGAAGCCGCCGCGGCCCCGCTAAGGCGGGTGGCGCCGGGGCCTGACGCTCCGGCAGGCCTACGGGCCGGTCAATGAGCGACTTCGACGCCATCGCGGTCGGGCGGCGGGTCTTGGCGGTCGAGGCCGAGGCGCTAAGCCAGCTCGCCGCCAGCCTCGGCGAGCCCTTTGTCCGGGCTGTCGAAACGCTGTTCCGCGCCGACGGCCGCATCGTCTGTTCGGGTATGGGCAAGTCGGGCCACGTGGCGCGCAAGATCGCCGCCACCCTCGCCTCGACCGGCGCGCCGGCCCTGTTCGTCCACCCCGGCGAGGCCAGCCACGGCGATCTCGGGATGATCGGGGCTGGCGATGCGATCCTGGCCCTGTCCAAGACCGGCGAGACCCGCGAATTGGCCGACATTCTGGCCTACGCCAAGCGCTTTTCGATCCCGCTGATCGCGGTCACCGCCGTGGCGGACAGCGCGCTCGGCCGGGCGGCGGACATCGTACTGCTGATGCCCGATGCGGCCGAAGCCGCCGACGCGCTGAACGCGCCCACCACCTCGACCACCTTGCAAATGGCGCTGGGCGACGCGCTGGCGGTGGCCCTGCTCGAGCGGCGCGGCTTCACCGCCAGCGATTTCGGCGTGCTGCACCCAGGCGGCAAACTTGGCGCGATGCTGCGCACCGTGGGCGATCTGATGCATGGGCCGGACGAGCTGCCGCTGGTCGCGCCGGGGACGTCGATGGCGAGCACGATCGTCACCATGAGCGAAAAGCGTTTCGGCTGTGTCGGCGTCTGCGACGCGGACGGCAAGCTGATCGGGATCATCACCGACGGCGACATCCGCCGGCACATCGACGGACTGCTGGACCACACCGCCAGCGAGGTGATGACGCCGCACCCCAAGACCGCGTCGCCTGGCGCTTTGGCGGCCGAGGCGCTGAAGCGGATGACCGACGTCTCGCCGCCGTCGACCGTGCTGTTCGTGGTCGAGGATGATCGGCCGGTCGGCATCTTGCACGTACACGATCTGTTGCGCGCCGGTGTTATGTAGGCCGTCTGGCGCGGGTGATATCTGTGCCGCGCTGTCGCAAATCGATGAGGCTCCATGTTCCCCCCTCCCCGCGCCGACCTATCGCCCAACACCCTGGCCTTCGAGACCACCCCGCTGGTCAAGGCGACCGGCTTTCGCGAGTACGACGCGCGCTGGCTGTTGGAAAAGGAGATCAACCTGCTGGGCGTGCAGGCCCTGGGCCTGGGCCTTGCGACCTACATCCATGAGCTGGATCAGTCGAAGATCGTCGTCGGTCACGATTTCCGCTCCTATTCGCTGTCGGTCAAACAGGCCCTGACGCTGGGCCTGATGACTGGCGGGTGCGAGGTGCTCGACATCGGCCTGGCGCTCACGCCGATGGCCTATTTCGCCCAGTTCGACCTCGACGCGCCGTGCGTGGCCATGGTCACCGCCAGCCACAACGAGAACGGCTGGACCGGGGTCAAGATGGGCGCCCAGCGGCCGCTGACGTTCGGGCCCGACGAGATGGGCCGGCTGCGCGAGATCGTGCTGGGCGGCGCGTTCAAGGAGCGGCCGGGCGGGCGGCTGTCGCGCGTCGACGGGGTGATGGAGCGCTACATCGCCGACGCGGCCTCGCGCGCCAGGCTGACGCGGCCGCTGACGGTGGTGGCGGCGTGCGGCAACGGCACCGCGGGCGCCTTCGCGCCTCAGGCCCTGCGAGCGATGGGGGTGGCCGAGGTGATCGAGATGGACTGCGACCTCGACTGGACCTTCCCGAAATACAATCCCAATCCCGAGGACCACGCCATGCTCACGGTGATGGCCGCGCGGGTGCGCGAGACCGGAGCCGACCTGGCGCTGGGCTTCGACGGCGACGGCGACCGCTGCGGGGTGGTGGACGACGAGGGCGAGGAGATCTTCGCCGACAAGATCGGCCTGATCGTGGCCCGCGACCTGGCGCCGCTGCACAAGGGCGCGAAGTTCGTCGTCGACGTCAAATCCACCGGCCTGTTCGCCACCGATCCAGTGCTGGCCGCGAACGGCTGCTCGACCGTCTACTGGAAGACCGGCCACAGCTACATCAAGCGCAAGACCGCCGAGATCGGCGCCCTGGCCGGCTTCGAGAAAAGCGGCCACTTCTTCTTCAACGCGCCGCTCGGACGCGGCTACGACTGCGGCCTGACCGCCGCGGCGGCGATCCTGTCCGTGCTCGACCGCAATCCGGGTAAGAAGCTCAGCGAGCTGAAGCACGCCCTGCCGGTGGCCTACACCTCGCTGACCATGTCGCCGTACTGCGCGGACGAGAAGAAATACGGCGTGGTCGACAAGATCGTCGCCGAATACCAGGCCCTGGCCCAGGCCGGCGGAACCATCCTGGGACGGAAGATCGCCGAGGTGATCACCGTCAATGGGGTCCGGGTGGCCCTGGAGGACGGTTCGTGGCTTTTGGTGCGCGCCTCGTCCAATAAGCCGGAAATCGTGGTCGTGGTCGAAAGCACCCGCTCGGCCGACGACATGCGCGCGCTGTTCCGCCAAGAGGTCAAGCCGCGGCTGGCCAAGCAGCCCGACGTCGGGGCATACAACCAGGAAATCTGATCCGGCGCTTTCAGGTCGTATTCGCGCGCCTCAACCCCTCGCCTTCGGAGTAGATCGCCATGCGCGTCGCGATGATCGGAACCGGCTACGTCGGTCTGGTGTCCGGGGCCTGCTTCGCCGATTTCGGCCATGTGGTCACCTGTATCGACAAGGACGCCGGCAAGATCGCCCGCCTGCGGGAGGGGGTGCTGCCGATCTTCGAGCCGGGGCTGGAGGACCTGGTGGCGCGCAACGAGCGCGAGGGACGGCTGTTCTTCGACACCAACTCGAGCCAGGCGGTGCGCGAAGCGGATGCGGTGTTCATCGCGGTCGGCACCCCCTCGCGGCGCGGCGATGGCCATGCCGACCTAACCTATGTCCATGCCGCGGCCGAGGAGATCGCCGGCCTGATCGATGGATTCACCGTGGTGGTGACCAAGTCGACCGTGCCGGTGGGAACCGGCGACGAGATCGAGGCAATCATCCGCCGCGCGCGGCCGGACGCCGATGTGGCGGTGGTCTCCAATCCGGAATTCCTGCGCGAGGGCGCGGCGATCAATGATTTCAAGCGGCCGGATCGGGTGGTCGTGGGCATCGAGGACGAGCGGGCGCGGGCGGTGATGGCCGAGCTCTACCGCCCGCTGAACCTGAACGAGACGCCGATCCTGTTCACCCACCGGCGCACCTCCGAGCTGACCAAATATGCGGCCAACGCCTTCCTGGCGATGAAGATCACCTTCATCAACGAGGTGGCCGACCTATGCGAGGCGTTGGGCGCGGACGTCCAGCAGATCGCCCGCGGCATCGGGCTGGACAACCGGATCGGCTCGAAGTTTCTGCACGCCGGGCCAGGCTACGGCGGCTCCTGTTTTCCCAAGGACACCCTCGCCCTGGTGCGCACCGCCGCCGCCGCCGGCAGCCCGCTGCAACTGGTCGAAACCACGGTGCGGGTCAACGACGCGCGCAAGAAAGCCATGGCCGGCAAGATCGCGCGGGGCCTGAACGGGGATCTCGCCGGCAAGACCATCGGCGTCCTGGGCCTGACCTTCAAGCCGAACACCGACGACATGCGCGAGGCGCCGAGCCTGGAGATCATCCCGGCGCTGCAGGCGATGGGCGCGAGGGTGCAGGCGTTCGATCCCGAGGGCCACGAAGCGCGCCAGCTCCTGCCCGGCGTGGACTTCAAGCCGGGCCCCTACGAGGCGGCCGCGGGCGCCGACGCCCTGGTCATCCTGACCGAGTGGGATCAGTTCCGGGCGTTGGACCTGGATCGGATCAAAAACGCGATGGCCAAGCCGGTGGTGATCGATCTGCGCAACATCTATCGGCCGGCCGAGATGAAGGCGTGCGGCTTCCGCTACATCGGCGTCGGCCGCGGCGCCGAGACCGTCTGACGCCTTGCGCCCGGCGACTCAGCCGTAGAGCCGCACCGCCGCCCAGATCAATCCGACCCAGAAGACCGCCGACAGAATGACGGTGACCGCCACGCAAGTTATCGGATTGCGCCGGAAGTCGCGCGTTTCAGATTGCGGGTGAGCGCCCGGAAGAGTGCCCATGCGCGGTTTCCTCCGCCGCCGTCGGGCCTCTAACGGGCGCGATCGACTCGATCAGAATTCCACGGACTTGAAATATTGCAAGAAATTAATCTTGCCGCGCGATCAGGCCGCCACCTGCTTCACCGCGCTGGCGATCTCGCGCACCACCTGGGCCACCAGTTTGGGGTCGTCGCCCTCGGCCATCACCCGGATCAGCGGCTCGGTGCCGGAGGCGCGCACCACGATGCGGCCGGCGGCGTTCAGCCGCGCCTCGCCCTCGGCGATGGCGGCCTGGACCTGGGCGTTGTCCAGCGGCCTGGCGCCGCTGGTGAAGCGCACGTTCTCCAGCTTCTGGGGCACGGGCTCGAACTGGCGGGCCAGGTCGCTCATCGGCTTGCCGGTGTTGACCATCACCGCCAGCACCTGCAGGGCCGCGATCAGCCCGTCGCCGGTGGTGGAGAAATCCGACAGGATCACGTGGCCGGACTGCTCGCCCCCGAGGTTGAAGCCGCCCTCGCGCATCTTGGCCATCACGTAGCGGTCGCCGACCGCCGTCCGCTCCAGCGTCAACCCGCGCTCGCCCAGGAACCGCTCGAGCCCCAGGTTGGACATCACCGTCGCGACCACCCCGCCGCCTTTCAACAGGTCACCGCCGGCCCAGGCCGCGGCGATGATGGCCATGATCTGGTCGCCGTCGACGATCTGGCCCTTCTCGTCGCAGATCACCAGCCGGTCGGCGTCTCCATCCAGCGCGATGCCGATGTCGGCGCGATACTCGCGCACCGCCCGGCTCATCGCCTGGGGCGAGGTCGAACCGCATTCTTCATTAATATTCAGGCCGTTGGGCGAGACACCGACCTCCTTGACCTCGGCCCCCAGCTCGTAGAGCGCGGTGGGGGCGACCTTGTAGGCCGCGCCGTTAGCGCAATCGATCACCACGCGCAGGCCGTTCAGGCTGAGCCGGCGCGGAAAGGTCGCCTTGACGATCTCGACATAGCGAGCCTGAGCGTCGTCGACGCGCAGGACGCGGCCGAGCTCGGTCGGCTCGGCCAAGCCCTCCTGCAGTCCCTCGTCCATGAGGGCCTCGATCCGCGTCTCCACGTCGTCCGACAGTTTGTAGCCGTCCGGGCCGAACAGCTTGATGCCGTTGTCGGCGAAATTGTTGTGCGAAGCCGAGATCATCACCCCGAGATCGGCCCGCATCGAGCGGGTCATCATCGCCACGCCCGGCGTCGGCAGCGGGCCGAACAGGCGCACGTCCATGCCCACGCTGGCGAAACCGGCCACCAGCGCCGGCTCGATCATATAACCCGACAGACGTGTGTCCTTGCCGATCACCACCAGATGGCGCCGGTCGCCGCCCGAGCGAAACAGCTTGCCGGCGGCGAGACCCACGCGCAAAGCGACCTCGGCTGTCATCGGATGCCGATTGGCCTGGCCGCGGATGCCGTCGGTGCCAAAATAGGCGCGTTTATCCATGTGAGGTCGGCCTCCGAATGCCACGAAACGATCGGTAATCGAGTTTTATTCGACCAACCTTCAGCGAATGCTAAACGCGGCGGCGAGCCTTACCGATGGGAAACCACTGTAAACCACACTGGCGAGCCACGGAAGAATCCAGGCCGACGCGGGGCCGCGGGAATCAGGACGCATGTGCGGGATCATTGGAATCGTCGGAACCCGGCCGGTCGTCGGGCGGCTGATCGACAGCCTCAAACGGCTGGAGTACCGGGGCTATGACTCGGCCGGCGTCGCCACCGTCGAGGACGGCCGGCTCGATCGCCGTCGCGCCGCCGGCAAGATCCGCGCGCTGGAGGCGGTGCTCGACGACAACCCGCTCGCCGGACAGACCGGCATCGGCCACACCCGTTGGGCGACCCACGGCGCGCCGTCCGAACGCAACGCCCATCCCCAATTCGCCGGCCGGGTGGCGGTCGTGCACAACGGAATCATCGAGAATTTCGCCGAGTTGAAGCGTGAACTGGCCGCCGCCGGACACGTCTTCGGGAGCGACACCGACAGCGAAGTGGTCGCCCATCTGATCGACGTCGAATTGAACGCGGGCCTGGACCCGGTCGCGGCGCTCAAGGCGGCGCTGGAGCGCATCGAGGGCGCCTATGCGCTGGGCGTGCTGATCCGCGGCGAGGATGCGTTGGTGATGGGCGCGCGGCGGGGCAGCCCGCTGGTGGTGGGCTATGGCGAGGGCGAGATGTTCATCGGCTCCGACGCGCTCGCCGTCGGACCGTTCACCAACCGCATCGCCTATCTGGACGAGGGCGATTTCGTCGCGATCGACCACAAGAACGCGCGGATCTTCGACGCCTCGGGCGCGCCGGTGAAGCGGCCGATCCGCGTCGTCGCGGCCGCCGCCGCCCTGGTCGAGAAGGGCAATTACCGGCACTTCATGGAAAAGGAGATTCATGAGCAGCCGGAGGCCTGCCAGCACACCTTGTCCGCCTACGTCGACCCCATCGGCCTGCGGGCCGCCCCGCCACACGGCTTCGACTTCGCCAATATCGAACGGCTGCAGATCGTCGCCTGCGGCACCGCCTCCTACGCCGGCCTGATCGGCAAATACCTGTTCGAGCGGCTGGCGGATCTTCCAGTCGACGTCGAAGTGGCCTCCGAGTTCCGCTATCGCGAGCCGGCGCTGCGGGCGGGCACGCTGGCGATCGCGGTCTCCCAGTCGGGCGAGACCGCCGACACCCTGGCGGCCCTGCGCTGGTGCAAGACCCATGGTCTGACCACGGCGGCCATCGTCAACGCCCACGAATCGACCATGGCCCGCGAGGTCGACGTGATCTGGCCGACCCACGCCGGCCCGGAGATCGGGGTGGCTTCAACCAAGGCTTTCACCGCCCAGGTCTCGGTGCTGACGGCCCTGGCCGTGGCGGCGGCGCGTCAGCGGGGCCGGATCGACGCCGCGGAAGAGGCCCGGCTGGTCGGCGTCCTGTTGGAAGCGCCGCGCCTGCTGTCCGAGGCGCTGCGGGCCGAGGAGGCGATCCAGGCCCTGGTCGCGGACCTCGCCCGGGCGCGCGACGTGCTCTACCTCGGGCGCGGCGCGATGTATCCGCTCGCCCTTGAAGGCGCGCTGAAACTGAAGGAAATCAGCTATATCCATGCCGAAGGTTATGCGGCGGGTGAACTCAAACACGGCCCGATCGCCTTGGTCGACGAGCAGACGCCGGTGATTGTCATCGCCCCTTCCGACGCCGCCTTCGAAAAGACCGCCTCCAACATGAGCGAGGTGATCGCCCGCGGCGGGCGGGTGATCCTGATCACCGATCCGGCGGGCGCGGCCCATGCGCCGGAAGGCTCGCGGGTGATCATCGCGCCGGCCTGCGACAGGCTGATCGCACCGCTGGTGTTCGCCGCCTCGATCCAGCTTCTGGCCTACCACGTGGCCGTGCAGAAGGGCGCCGATGTGGACCAGCCGCGCAATCTGGCCAAATCGGTCACGGTTGAGTAGCGGCCGCGAAACGGGCATCTAGCGGCCCATGACCAGACCCATTCGCAAGGCCGTGCTGCCCGTCGCCGGACTTGGCACCCGCGTGCTGCCCGCCGCCAAGACCACGCCCAAGAACCTGCTGAACGTGGTCGACCGGCCGATCCTCTCCTATGTGGTCGCCGAAGCCCGAGCGGCGGGGATCGAGCACATGATCTTCGTCACCGGCCGAGGCCAGGGGGCGATCGAGGACTATTTCGATCACCACTTCGAGCTCGAGACCCAGCTCGAAGCCAGGGGCAAGAGCGAGATCCTGGCCGAACTGAAGGCCGAGCTGGGCGATCCCGGCGAACTGAGCTTCGTGCGCCAGATGCAGCCGCTGGGCCTCGGTCACGCGGTCTGGTGCGCGCGCGATCTGATCTGCAACGAGCCGTTCGCGGTGATGCTGCCGGACATGCTGATGGCCGCCAATCCACCCGCCCTGGCCCAGGCCGTGGCGGCCTACGAGAAGGTCGGCGGCAATATCGTGGTGGTCGAGCCCGCGCCCGAGGGCGAGGCGCACAAATACGGCATCGTGGCGCTGGGCGAGCGCGACGGCCGGCTGGCGCCGATGACCGGCATGGTGGAGAAGCCCGCCCCGGGGACCGAGCCGTCGAACCTGTTCATCAGCGGCCGATACATCCTGCAGCCGGAGATCTTCACGCTGCTGGGCGCGCAGGAGAAAGGCGCCGGCGGCGAGATTCAGCTTACCGACGCCATGGTCAGGCTGATGGCCAGCCAGAGCTTTCACGCCCTGGAATACGACGGGGTGACCTACGATTGCGGCGACAAGATCGGGCTGCTGCGCGCCAACGTCGCCTTCGCCCTCGCCCGGCCGGACCTAGCGGTCGCCGCCCGAGCGATGATCGAGGCCCTGCTGCGGGCCTGACCGCGCGGCTGAATGACCGCGGCGCGAGCGCCGCAGTCACCCCGAGCGGGATTACAACGCGGTGGCGATGCTGTTGAAGTTTGTCCCGAGGTTGGTGCCGACGGCGGTCACGGCGCCAATGATCACAACCGCGATCAGCGCGACGATAAGGCCGTATTCGATGGCCGTGGCCCCCAACTCGTCGCGGGCGAAGCGGGAAATCAGATTGTGCATGCGTAGGACTCCGAGTCTCGGTTGACGACAAAGGGCAAGACCGGACAGACCCCATCCCGTCTTTCCGCGAGACTAAACGCCGCAGCCTTACCGCTCCGTTACCTGAAAGCGTATTTTTCCGAATTCTCTCGTATTTGGCTTCCACTAAGCGGCCGTGTTGACGCTCACCAAGCCACCGCGCGCCCGGGCGTGGCGCGGCCTAACCGTGAAAGCCGCGATACCATTCGACGAACCGCGGCAGGCCGACCTCCAGCGGAACCCGGGGGGCGTAGCCGGTCAGCGCGGCCAGCCGCGAGACGTCGGCGAAGGTGGCCGAAACATCGCCCGGCTGCATCGGCCGCGGCGTCTGTTTGGCTCGAACGCCGAGCGCCCGCTCCAAGAGCGCGACGAAGTCGCCCAGGCCGCGCGGCTGGGCGCCGCCGATGTTCAACAGCCGCGCCACGCCAGGCTCGGGCGGGCGGTCGAGCACGCCGATCACCCCGTTCACGACATCGTCGACATAGGTGAAATCGCGGCTCATCGCCCCGTCGCCGAACACCTCGATCGGTTCGCCGGCGAGAATCTTCCGGGTGAAGCTGTAATAGGCCATGTCGGGCCGGCCCCACGGGCCATAGACGGTGAAGAACCGCAGTCCCGACTGCGGCAGGCCGTAGAGCCGCGCGTAGGCCGCGCTCATCAACTCGTCCGAACGTTTCGTCGCCGCATAGAGCGAGACCGGCGCATCGGCCGGATCGTCCTCGGAAAACCCCCGTTCGGTCAACGGACGCTCACCGTAAACCGAGCTCGACGAAGCGTAGACCAGGTGCCGGAAATCGGCCGCGTGGCGGCAGGCCTCCAGCACCGAAAGATGGCCGAGCAGGTTGGCGTGGGCGTAGTCGAACGGATGGTCGATCGAATGGCGCACCCCGGCCTGCGCGGCGAGATGCACGATCCGCCGCGCCCCGCTGCGACCCACCAGGGCGGCGAAGGCCTCGGTCTCGGCGATGTCGAGCCGCTCCAGGCTGAACCCGTCGCGGCCCGCCAGGGTGGCGACCCGCGCCTCCTTCAGGGCGGGATCGTAATAGTCGGTGAAGCTGTCGACGCCGACGACCCGTTCGCCCCGGTCCAGCAGCCGCTCGCTCACCGCCCGGCCGACGAACCCGGCCGCGCCGGTCACCAGGACAGGCCCCTCGCCGCTCATCCTGAAGTCTCACCCGTCATCGGCGCGTTCCGTCTTCGGCCTGTCCCGTCCTAGCCTAAAGCCAGCCACCGCGCGACTGGCGGCGCGGCGGCTTTCGCCTAGACTGGGCCGATCGAACCGCCGGAGCGCCTGAAGGCCTTGCATCTGTTCGTTTTCGGACCCGGCTACGTGGGCCTGGCCCTCGCCCGGCGGCTCATGGCCGGCGGCTGGCGGCTGGCGGCGAGCGCGCGCGGCGAGGCGGCGGGCGCGGCGCTGGCGGCCCAGGGGATCGCGCCGGTCGATCCGGCGGACACCGCGGCCCTGGCGGGCGCGCTGGCCAGGGCGGACGCCATCCTGGTCACAGCCCCGCCGGACGAGCGGGGTTGCCCCGCGATTGGCCCGATCGGCGCGGTCCTCGCCGCCGGCGCGGCGGCGGCGCGATGGATCGGCTATCTGTCCTCGACCGGCGTCTATGGCGACCGCGGCGGCGGCTGGGTGTTCGAGCACAGCGCGCTCGCCGCCCAGTCGGTGGCCGGCGCGCGGCGGGTGGCGGCCGAGCGGGCCTGGCTCGACCTCGCCGCTCGCAGCTTAGGCCCAGCGGTGACGATCTTCCGCCTGCCGGGCATTTACGGCCCCGGCCGCTCGGCGTTCGATCGCCTGCGCGACGGGACCGCGCGGCGCATCGTGCGGCCGGGCCAGGTGTTCTCCCGCATCCACGTCGACGACCTGACCGCCGCGCTGGAGGCCTCGATCGCCCGGCCCCGCGCCGGCGGGATCTACAATGTCTGCGACGATGCGCCATGCCCGCCGCAAGACGTCATCGCCGAGGCCGCCCGCCTGCTGGGCGTCCGACCCCCGCCCGAGGTCGCCTTCGACGAGGCCGACCTGTCGGCGGTCAGCGCGCGCTTCTTCGCCGAAAGCAAGCGCGTCTCCAACGCCCGGGCCAAGGCCGAGCTCGGCTGGCGACCGGTCTGGCCCAGCTATCGCGAGGGGCTGCGCGCGATCCTGGAGGCCGAGCGGAGCCGCTAGCCCAGCTCCTCCACCGCCGCGATCAGACGCTCCAGGTCCCGTGGACGCGAGAGGCGATGATCGCCGTCGCGGATCAAGGTGAAGACCAGGTCTTGCGCCTCCAGGGCGAGGGCGAGGTCCAGGGCGTGGCGCCAAGGCACGTCCGGATCGGCGCCGCCCTGCAGAATGCGGATGGGCGAGATGATCCCGATCGGGCCCGGCAGGATCGACCAGCGCCGCCCGTCCTCGATCAGGCCGCGGCTGATTGGATAGGGATCGCCGTAATCCGATGGCCGGGCCCAGACCCCCTCGCGCTCGATCGCCGCGCGGGCGGCCTCATCGAGCCCGGCCCAGATCAATCGCTCGGTGAAATCCGCGGCTGGCGCGATCAGCACCATCCCCGCGATCCGTTCCGGCCGGGCCAGGGCCGCGAGGCAGGCGATCCAGCCGCCCATCGACGAGCCGACCAGCACCAGCGGTCCCTCGGTAAGCTCATCAATCACCGCCAGGGCGTCGCCGCGCCAGCGGGTCACGGTCCCCTCGATGAAGTCGCCGGACGATTCGCCGTGGCCGAAATAGTCGAAGCGGACATAGGCCCGCCCCCGGGCCAGAGCCCAGTCGGCCAGCGCCTGCGCCTTGGTCCCGGCCATGTCGGACTTGAACCCGCCCAGCCAGACCACCGTCGGCCCGGACCCGGCCACGGCGCGCCAGGCGATCGTCTCGCCATCCCGCTCCAGAACCCCCACGGTCTCGCTCATTCCCCGCTCTCCGCCGAAACCCCGGCATTTAATCCCGCCGGCCAAGTCGCTATGCAGGGCGCGTGACGCGGCTGCCCCCCCATTTCACTCTTTTGCAGGTGACGCCAGAGCTGGAAACCGGCGGCGCCGAGCAGACCACGCTGGATGTCGCCGCCGCGGTGGTTCGCGCCGGCGGCCGCTCGATCGTCGCCTCGCGCGGCGGGCGGATGGCGGCCGATCTGATCAAGGGTGGGACCAGGCTGGTCGAACTGCCGGTCCATTCCAAGAACCCCCTGACCATTCTGGCCAACGCCGCGCGCCTGGCCGGCCTGATCGAGCGCGAGAAGGTCAGCCTGATCCATGCGCGATCGCGCGCGCCGGCGTTCAGCGCCCTGATCGCCGCCCACGTCATGCGGATTCCGTTCCTGGCCACCTACCACGGGGTCTATGGCGGCGGGGGGGCGGCCAAGCGCTGGTACAACGCGATCATGACCCGCGGCGATCTGGTGATCGCCAATTCCGAATTCACCCGCGCCCATGTGATCGCCGAGCATCATATCGATCCGTCCAGGGTGGTGGCGATCCCTCGCGGGGTCGATCTCTTCCGCTTCGATCCGGCCAAGGTGTCCGCCGAGCGTATCGCCGAGCTTCGCGCCCGGTGGAGGATCGCTCCGGACGAGGCCCGCGCGAAGATCCTGCTGGCCGGCCGATTGACCCGCTGGAAGGGCCAGCGCCTGTTGATCGAGGCGGCGGCGCGGCTGAAGGTCGAGGGGCGCGGCGACTTCCTGATCCTGCTGGCCGGCGACGACCAGGGTCGCGACGGCTATCGTCGGGAGCTCGAGACGGCGATCGCGGACGCCGGGCTGGGCGAGGCCGTGCGCCTAGTTGGCCACTGCGACGACATGCCGGCCGCCTATCTGATCGCCGATATCGTCTGCGCGCCGTCGCTGGAGCCGGAAGCGTTCGGCCGCACCGCGGTCGAGCCCCAGGTCATGGGCCGGCCGGTGCTGGCCGCCGATCATGGCGGCGCGCGCGAGACCGTGATTCCGGGGCAGACCGGCTGGCTGGCGGCGCCGGGTGATGCGGCCGTCTGGGCGGCGGCGCTGGCGGCGGCGATCGACGCCGGCCCCGGGCGCCGGGCGGCGATGGGGCAGGCCGGGATGGCCCGCGCCCGGCGGCTCTATTCCGCCGAGGCCATGTGCGAAGCAACGCTGGCGGTTTACGCTCGCCTGATCGGGAGCCGCGGTTGATGGCCAGAGCCAAGAAAATCGAGCGGGTGCTGGTCATCGCCCGGGGGCCGATCGGCCCGTTCGCGCAATCGCTAACGGCCATGCGCCGGATCCGATCCGCCCATCCGGACGCGCAGATCAGCTTGCTGACCACCGCGCCGTTCGAGGCGCTGAGCCGGGCCTGCCCCTATTTCGACGCGGTCGACATTGACGGCGAGCCGGAGGACTTCGGTGAGTGGGCCGAGTTGATCGGCTGGCTGCGCGCGGCGCGGTTCGACCGGGCCTATGACCTGGAAGGCTCGGCCTGGACCAACCGTCTGTTCCAGTTTCTGCGGCCGTTTCCGCCGAAATGGTCGGGAGAGGCTTTTGGCTGCGCGCTGCCCCATCGCAACCCCGATCGCGTCGCCATGCACCCCTTGGAGCGCCAAGCCGACCAGCTGAAGGCGGCCGGGATCTGGCCCGACGCGCCGATCGAGCCGGGTGCGGCCCCCCCGCCCGATGCGTCCTGGATCGCCCGCTTCATTCTCGATTCGCGCACCCAGCCGAGACCGCACGTGCTGCTGGTCCCCGACGCGACGGCCGAGCCGGCGGAAAGGCGCTGGCCGACGCAATCCTACGGCGATCTGGCCCAGACGCTGCGCGGCGAGGGTTACGGCGTCATCATCCTGGGCGGGACGGAGGAAAGCGCCCTGGCGCTGGCGATCCAGCGCCGCGTGCCCGTCCGGGACATGACTGGGCGAACCGACTACGCTCAGGTCGCCGCCCTCGCCTGCCGCGCGGTTTTGGCCATCGGCGCCGACACTGGCCTGATGCACCTAGTGGCGGCCGCCGGCGCGCCAAGCCTGATCCTGTGTTCGAAGGACGCCGATCCGCTCCGTTCGGGACCGCGCGGCCACGTCGCCGCGCTCTGCGCGCGGACGTTGGCCGAACTTTCGGTTGACGAGGTTCTGCGGGCCGCCAAACGCCTGATGCCGCCGCTTCGCAAAACCATGTGATCCGGGCGCCTTGATCGCGGGGTTCCCCTCCGTCATATTTCCCCTTGTGCGTCGCGACATTCTCGCGCGCCTTATTTGCGTCAACTGCCGAAGGAGAGCCCGCCTATTCGTCGCCCCATGCCCGCGCCCCCGTCCAAGGACGGTCCGCGCATCAATGATGAGATCCGTGTCCCCCGCGTGCTCCTGATCGACGAGCACGGTGAGAAACAAGGGATCATGCCCACCACCTCCGCGCTCGAAGCCGCCGAGGAAGCCGGTTTGGACCTAGTCGAGGTTTCCCCCAATTCGGACCCGCCAGTCTGCAAGATCCTCGATTACGGAAAATATAAATTCCAGGAACAGAAGAAAAAGGGCGAGGCGCGCAAGCGTCAGAAGCTGGTTGAAATCAAGGAAATCAAGCTTCGTCCAAACATTGACACGCATGACTACGACGTCAAGGCCAAGGCCATGCACCGCTTCTTCGAAGAGGGCGACAAGGTCAAGGTGACGCTGCGGTTCCGCGGCGGGGAGATGCGACATCCCGAGCTGGGCATGAAGCTGCTTCAGCAGGTCAAGACCGACTTCGAACCGGTGGCCAAGGTCGAGTACGAGCCGCGCATGGAAGGCCGTCAGATGATCATGATCCTGGCGCCGCGATAGAGGGCGTGAGCCGGCTGACGGCCGGCCAAGTGACCAAAAGGATACGCCTCAAGGCTTGATGCGGCGCTCTCGGGCCGGACGGCTTGCCGCGCCTCGCCTGAGAGACTATCTGCGCTCGCATGACCGCGATCGCGCCCGATCCCGCGGCGCGGCGGTCGAGCGCCGCGCTCTACACCCTCTTGTCGGTGATGTTCATCAACATGCTGGGGTTCGGCATCGTGGTGCCGCTTTTGCCGTTCTACGCCCAATCGTTCCATGCCCAGGCCTGGCAGATCGCCTTGATCTTCTCGGCCTATTCGATCGGCGCGTTCTTCGGCGAGCCGTTCTGGGGCAAGCTGTCGGACCGCATCGGCCGCAAGCCGATCCTGATCAGCACGCTGGCCTGCAACTGTCTGACCTACCTGGCCCTGGCCTTCGCGCCCAACATCTACATCGCCTTTCTGGTGCGGCTTTTGGGCGGCATGGCCGCCGGCAACGGCTCGGTGGTGCAGGGTTACATCGCCGACGTCACCCCGCCAGAGCTGAGGGCGGGTCATATGGCCAAGCTGGGCGCGGCCTATAACATCGGCTTCATCGTCGGCCCGTTCGTCGGCGGCGTCCTGGCTCGGCCCTCGGCCGGGCCGCTGGGCTTCCAGATCCCGATCCTTTGCACCGCCGTGCTGTGCGGGTTGTCGGCCCTGGGCGTGGCCCTGGTGGTCCGTGAAAGCCGCGTGCGCAACCAGCTCGCCGGCCGCGCGCCCAACCGTTGGGTGATGTTCGGCTTCGCCGCGCGCCATCCAGTGGTCGGCCGGCTGATGCTTTTGACCTTCGTGGTCGGCTTCGCCTTCACCGGCATCGAATCGACCTTCGGCCTGTGGGCTCAGCACCGGTTCGGCTGGCAGCCGCGCGACGTCGGCGGCTGTTTCGGGGTCATCGGGGCGGTGGCCGCCGGCTCGCAGTTCTTCGTCACCGGGCCCCTGTCGCGGCGCTTCGGCGAAACCGCGATGCTGGCGCTGGGCATGGCCGGCACGGTGCTCTGCACGGCCTTCATGCCGCTGACCAACGGCCGCTGGCCGACCATCGCCCTCATGGCCGCCATGGCCGCGTTCCAGTCGGTGGCCTTCCCCAACGCCGGGGCGCTGATGTCGCGCAACGTCGACGAGAACCACCAGGGCCAGGTCATGGGCCTGAACAACGCCGCCGGCGCCTTCGCCCGTTTCGTCGGCCCGCTTTCGGCCGGGCTGGTGTTCAGCGCGATCAGCGTCGACGGGCCGTTCTACATGGGCGCCCTGATCGTCGCGCCGGCGATCGCCCTGGCGCTGTCGGCCGGTCGGGCGGCGCGGCGCGGCCACGTCGGCGCGCTGGCTGTGTCTTACGATTGAGGCGGCCGGTGCGTGAGCCTTGCCTTTCGGTGGGGTTTTGTTTATCCACGCCCCCTTCATTGGAACCGCCTGGCCCAAGGCATGCCAGGGCGGTCGTCACGCTATCTAGAGGACGGGGCGGTTAGACGCTCCGCTGCGAAATGCCGAAGTTGAAGACCAAATCGGGCGCCAAGAAGCGCTTCAAGATCACCGCGACGGGCAAGTTGAAGGCCGGCGTGGCGGGCAAGCGGCACCGCTTGATCAGCCACAGCGCCAAATACATCCGGCAGAACCGCGGGACCAAGGTGATGAGCGATTCCGACGCCAAGATCATCAAGTCCTACCTGCCGTACGGCTGACCCCGGCCCCCTCTTTAAAAGACAAGGTGATCTGACATGGCGCGCGTCACACGGGGCGTTACGTCCCACGCAAGGCACAAGAAAGTTCTCGAGCAGGCCAAGGGGTTCCACGGCCGGCGCAAGAACACCATCCGGGCGGCCAAGGCCGCGGTCGACAAGGCCGGGCAGTACGCCTACCGCGACCGCAAGGTCCGCAAGCGCAGCTTCCGCGCCCTGTGGATCCAACGGATCAACGCCGCGGTCCGGCTGGAAGGCTTCACCTATTCCCGATTTATTCACGGCCTTGAACTGGCCGGCATCGACATCGACCGCAAGGTGCTGGCCGATGTCGCGGGCGCCGACCCCGCCGCGTTCAAGGCCATCGCCGACAAGGTCCGCGCCGCGCTGGCATAGACCGCGGGTTGGGGCGCGACATTTATTCTCCGCTCATCCCCGCGAAAGCGGGGACCTAGGCTTTTTTCTGAAATCCTCGCGCTCGACGATAAAACGCCTGGATCCCCGCTTTCGCGGGGACGAGCGGGTTTTGGAATAACGGGCTAGGACGACGCGATGAGCGACCTTTCCACCCTGCAAGCCGAGCTCGCCGGCCAGATCGCCGCCGCCCCCGATCTCGCCGCGCTCGAGGCGGTGCGCGTGGCCGCGCTCGGCAAGACCGGCCAGGTCTCGCTGCTGCTCAAGTCCCTGGGCGCCATGAGCCCGGACGAGCGGCGCGAGCAGGGCCCCTTGATCAACGGCCTGCGCGATGGGCTGACCGGCCTGATCGCCGAGCGCCGCGCCGCGCTGGAGGCGCAGGCCCTGG
Organism: uncultured Alphaproteobacteria bacterium; assembly: GCA_963706385.1. Taxonomy (GTDB): domain Bacteria; phylum Pseudomonadota; class Alphaproteobacteria; order Caulobacterales; family Caulobacteraceae; genus Poindextera. Next base: position 1,044,610 of record OY970153.1, read on the forward strand.
AGGCCCAGCTCGCCGCCGAGCGGGTCGACCTGACCCTGCCCGCCCCGCCGCGCCGCAAGGGCTCGGTGCACCCGACCATGCAGGTGACGGACGAGATGATCGCCATCTTCGCCGAGATGGGTTTCGCCGTCGCCGAAGGGCCGGACATCGAGGACGATTTCCACAACTTCACCGGCCTGAACTTCCCGCCGCGCCACCCCGCGCGCGAGATGCATGACACCTTCTTCTTCACGCCCGGGTCGGACGGCGAGCGCAAGCTGCTCCGCACCCACACCAGCCCGATCCAGGTGCGGGTAATGCAAAAGACCAATGCGCCGCCCACCGCGCCGCAATGGGCCTCGGGCCAGGCCCCGCCGATCCGCATCGTCGGGCCTGGCCGCACCTACCGCACCGACAGCGACCGCACCCACACCCCGATGTTCCACCAGATGGAGGGTCTGGTGATCGACAAGAACATCCACATGGGCCACCTGAAGTGGACGCTGGACGCCTTCTGCCGCCGGTTCTTCGAGACCGAGGCGGTGGTCACCCGCTTTCGCCCGCACCATTTCCCGTTCACCGAGCCCTCGGCCGAGATGGACGTGCGCTGCGACCGCTCGGGCGGGTCAATCAAGATCGGCGAGGGATCGGACTGGCTGGAGATCCTGGGCGGCGGCATGGTGCACCCGAACATCCTGCGCACCTGCGGGCTCGATCCCGACGCGTGGCAGGGCTTCGCCTTCGGCATGGGCATCGACCGGCTGGGGATGCTGAAATACGGCATGCCCGACCTGCGCGAGGTGTTCGCGGCGGATGTCCGCTGGCTGGCCCACTACGGCTTTTCGGCCTTCCAGGCGCCCAACCTCGCCAGCGGTCTGAGCTAGGGGGGAGCAATGAAATTCACCCTCTCCTGGCTGAAGACCTACCTGGACACTGACGCGAGCGTCGCCGAGGTCGCCGAGGCCATGACCATGGCCGGGCTCGAGGTCGAGCACGTCGACGACCCGGCCGCCAAGCTCGCCGCCTTCTCGGTCGCCAGGATCATCGAGGCGGCGGCGCACCCCAACGCCGACCGCCTGCGGGTCTGCCAGGTGGAGACCAGGGACGGGCGCAAGGAGATCGTCTGCGGCGCGCCCAATGCGCGCGCGGGCCTGACCACCATCTACGCCCCGATCGGGACCTACATCCCCGGCAGCGGGATCACCCTGGAGCCGCGCGCGGTGCGCGGGGTGGTCTCCAACGGCATGATGTGTTCGGCCGCGGAGCTTGAAATCGCAGAGGAATCCGACGGCATCCTCGAACTGCCCGACATGCTGGCGGTGGGCGCCAGCGCCGCCGAGGCCCTGGGCCTGGAGGCGGTGATCGATTTCGAGGTCACCCCGAACCGGCCGGACTGGCTGGGCGTCGCCGGCATCGCCCGCGACCTGTCGGCCGCCGGCTTGGGCGCGCTCAAGGACCTGTCGGTCGCACCGATCGAAGGCGCGTTCCCCTGCCCGATCGAGATCCGGCTGGACGGCTCGGACGCCTGCCCGGCCTTCGCGGGGCGGCTGATCCGCGGGGTGAGGAACGGCCCCTCGCCGGCCTGGCTGCAGGCGCGGCTGAAGTCGGTGGGCCTCAGGCCCATCAACGCCCTGGTCGACGTCACCAACCTGATCACCTACGACCGCGCCCGGCCGCTGCACGTCTACGACGCGGGAAAGCTCGCCGGCGGCTTCATCGAGGCGCGCCTGGGCCGCGAGGGCGAAGAGGTCGCCGCGCTGGACGGGCGCACCTACGCCGCCGGCCCCGAGATTTGCGTGATCGCCGACGGCTCGGGCGCCATCGGCCTGGGCGGGGTGATGGGCGGGGCGAGCACCGGCTGTTCGGAGGCGACCACCGAGGTCTTCATCGAATGCGCCTGGTTCGATCCGATCCGCACCGCCCAGACCGGGCGGAGCACCGGCATCACCTCGGACGCCCAGTACCGCTTCGCCCGCGGCGTCGATCCGGGCTTCGTCCTGCCCGGGATCGAGCTGGCCACCCGGCTGATCCTCGAGCTCTGCGGCGGCGAGCCTTCGAGCGTGAGCCTGGCCGGCGCGTTGCCCGCGCCGCCCGCGCCGATCGCTTTCGATCCGGCCTACGTCCAGCATCTGGCCGGGCTCGATCTGCCGCGTGAGCGGACGTTGGAAATTCTTACCAAGCTCGGATTTTCATACGAGAACAACGGCGTGGGCGTGACAGTTCAGCCGCCGACCTGGCGCCGCGACGTCGATGGCAAGGCCGATCTGGTGGAGGAGGTCGCGCGCATCGCCGGCTACGACGCCCTGCCGGCGACACCCCTGACGCCCCTGCCCCGCCCGGCCGGCGGCGTGCTCAGCCCGCGCCAGGGGCGCATGCGCACCGCCCGGCGGGCGCTGGCGGCGATGGGTTACGCCGAGGTGGTCACCTGGTCGTTCACCGCCCGCCAGATCGCCGAGCGGTTCGGCGGCGGCCAGACCGAGCTGGTGCTGGAAAACCCGATCGCGGCCGAGCTGGACTGCATGCGGCCCTCGATCCTGCCGACCCTGATCGAGGCCGCCGGGCGCAACGCCAAGCGCGGCTTTCCCGACGCCGCCCTGTTCGAGATCGGCCCGGTGTTCGCCGGCGACCGGCCGCAGGACCAACGCACGGCGATCACCGCCGTGCTCGCCCCGCACCCGCCGCGCGACTGGCAGGGCGCGCCCGGCGACGACCTGTTCGCGCTGAAGGCCGACCTGCTCGCCCTGTTGGACGAGATCGGCGCCCCGACCGGTTCGCTGCAGGTGGCGCAAGGGTCGGTCTCGCCCTGGTGGCGCCCCGGCCAATCGGCGCGGCTGCAACTTGGCCCCAAGGCGGTGCTGGCCGAGTTCGGCGCCCTGCACCCCGCCGTGCTCAAGGCGCTGGACGTCGAGGCCCCGGTCTACGGCTTCGAGATCTGGCTGGAGCAGGTCCCCGAGCCCAAGCGCAGGGCGGTCAAGACCCGCGCGGCGCTGGAGCTGTCGGCCTTCATGCCGCTGACCCGCGACTTCGCCTTCGTGGTCGACGAGACCGTGGCGGCGGGCGATCTGATCCGCGCGGTGCAGGGCGCGGACAAGGCGCTGATCGCCAGCGCGAGGGTGTTCGACGTCTACCGGGGCGCGGGCGTTATGCCCGGCGCCAAGTCGCTGGCGGTCGAGGTCGCGATCCAGCCGCGCGAGCACACCCTGACCGAGGCCGAGATCGAGGCGCTTTCGGCCCGCATCGTCGCGGCGGCGGAAAAGGCGCTCGCCGCGCGGCTGCGGGGCTAGGGCTGCGGTTTTATCCGCTCATTCCCGGCGTTCGCCGGGACGAGCGGAATAACTTGCGCCCGCGCCACTCGGCTTGACGCCCCCGGCGTCAGGCGCGCCCAATGGCGGCCGGACAAGCTGGAGCCCTCCCGATGGAAATCAACGGCGTCGCGCACACCTTCATCACCGCCGGCGATTTCGAGCGCTCGCGGGCCTTCTATCGCCAACTGCTGCCGTTTCTGGGCCTGACCTGCGTGATGGACACGCCGATGGTCTATTATTGCGTCGGCGGCCGCACCGGGTTCGGCGTCGAGGCGCCGCCGCCCGGGCGCGAGGGCGGGCGCTTCGACCAGGGCGCGGTGGGCCTGCACCACATCTGTTTCCGCGCCCGCGGCCGGGCCGACGTCGACGAGGCCCACGCCTTCCTGGCCGGCATCGGCGCCGCCATCGTGCACGGCCCGCGGGAGGATCGCTACGCGCCCGGCTACTATTCGGTGCTGTTCGAGGACCCGGACGGGGTGCGGCTGGAGATCAACCACGTGCCCGGCCAGGGCCTGCTGAGCGAGGACGGCCCCAACACCGTCGGCCAGCCGCTGGGGCACGGGGTGTAGCGCGGCGGTTTTGATCCCTACAGCGGGAGCCACCGGCCTTTGCGGCTGTAGGCCAGATAGCCGATGTTGGCGCCCAGGCGAAAGCCGACGCCGGCGCGGATCGGGGCCAGGGTGACGCCCTCGGCGCGCTGGTAGTTCACCCCCAGGCCGCCGATGAAATAGGCCGATCCGTCGACGCCCGGGAAACGGCGGTAGATCATGTCCGGGTATTGCAGATTGTAGCACAGGGTGAACACCCGGCTGCCGTTGCCGCCGGCGTCGAAGCCGATCGAGGGCCCCTGCCAGAACACCTTCTGCGGGCGGCGGTTCTTCATGTAGAGCAGGCCCTTGCCGTAGCGCAGGCCGACACCGAAGGCGGCCGAGCCCTCCTCGCCGGCGATGTAGCCCGTGGGCCGGCCGTTGTCCCTGAAGATCCTTTCGATGATCGAGGCGGCGGTCTCGGCGGTGACCCCGAAGAAGTCGGACGCGCGGTTGATCAGTTCGTCCTTGCTGTAGGTGGCCGCGCGGTATTGCGTCGAGTGCTCGCCCGGCGGCGGCATCTCGTTGTCGTGACCATCGCCCGGCTCGGCGAAGGCCGCGCGGCTCGCCCCTAGAAAGGCCAGGCCAGACGTCAGCAGCAGGCGGCGATCCATGGTCAGGCTCCGAATCACGTAAGGGCGATCATACCGTGCAATGCGTCCGGTTTGCGGCGGGTTACCGCCGGGCTCGCGCGCGGCCGGTTCTGTGCTAGACCCCCGGCCCATGACGACCCCGCCCAAAACGCCTCTGTCCCGCATCCGCAATTTCGCCATCGTCGCCCACATCGACCACGGCAAATCCACCCTGTCCGACCGGCTGATCCAGGAGACCGGCGGGCTGACCGCGCGCGAGATGAAGGAGCAGGTGCTCGATTCCATGGAGCTGGAGCGCGAGCGCGGCATCACCATCAAGGCCCAGACCGTGCGGCTGGACTATGTGGCCGACGACGGGGAGACCTACGAGTTGAACCTGATGGACACGCCGGGCCACGTCGACTTCGCCTACGAGGTCTCGCGCTCGCTGTCGGCCTGCGAGGGCTCGATCCTGGTGGTGGACGCCAGCCAGGGGGTCGAGGCCCAGACCCTGGCCAATGTCTACCAGGCGATCGACCACAACCACGAGATCGTCCCGGTGCTGAACAAGGTCGACCTGCCGGCGGCCGAGCCGGACCGGGTGCGCGCCCAGATCGAGGACGTGATCGGCATCGACGCCTCGGGCGCGATCGAGGCCTCGGCCAAGACCGGCCAGGGCATCCACGAGGTGCTGGAGGCCATCGTCACCCGCCTGCCGCCGCCCAAGGGCGATCCGGCCGCGCCGCTGAAGGCGCTGCTGGTCGACGCCTGGTACGACGCCTACCTGGGCGTCGTCGTGCTGGTGCGGGTGTTCGACGGGACGCTGAAGGTCGGCCAGTCGGTGCGGATGATGCAGACGAACGCCACCTACAAGGTCGACAAGCTGGGGGTGTTCAAGCCCAAGCCCACCGACGTGCCCGAGCTGGGCGCCGGCGAGATCGGCTTCTTCACCGCCGCGATCAAGGAGGTGGCCGACGCCGCGGTCGGCGCCACCATCACCGACGAGCGCCGCCAGACGCCCGCGCCGCTGGAGGGCTTCAAGGCCGTGCAGCCGGTGGTGTTCTGCGGCCTGTTCCCGGTCGACGCGGCGGATTTCGAGGACCTGCGCGCCGCGGTCGGCCGCCTGCGCCTGAACGACGCCAGCTTCACCTACGAGATGGAGACCAGCGCCGCGCTGGGCTTCGGCTTCCGCTGCGGGTTTTTGGGCCTGCTGCACCTGGAGATCATCCAGGAGCGGCTGCAGCGCGAGTTCAACCTCGACCTGATCGCGACCGCGCCATCCGTGGTCTATCGCATCACCCTGACCAACGGCGAGGTGGTCGAGCTGCACAACCCGGCCGACATGCCCGACCCGGTGAAGATCGACTCGATCGCCGAGCCCTGGATCAAGGCCACCATCTTCACCCCCGACGAATACCTGGGCGCGGTGATCAAGCTGTGCCAGGACCGGCGCGGCGAACAGCGCGAGCTCTCGTACGTCGGCTCGCGGGCCATGGTGGTCTACGACCTGCCGCTGAACGAGGTGGTGTTCGACTTCTATGACCGGTTGAAATCGATCTCCAAGGGCTACGCCAGCTTCGACTACCAGATCGAGGACTATCGCACCGGCGACCTGGTCAAGATGCAGGTGCTGGTCAACGCCGAGCCGGTCGACGCCCTCTCGATGCTGGTCCACCGCACCCGCGCCGAGGCCCGCGGCCGCTCGATGGTCGAGAAGATGAAGGAGCTGATCCCCCCGCACCTGTTCCAGATCCCGATCCAGGCGGCCATCGGCGGCAAGATCATCGCCCGCGAGACCGTGAGGGCGCTGCGCAAGGACGTGACCGCGAAATGCTACGGCGGCGACGCCACGCGCAAGCGCAAGCTGCTCGACAAGCAGAAGGAGGGGAAGAAGAAGATGCGCCAGTTCGGCAAGGTGGAGATCCCCCAGGAGGCGTTCATCGCGGCGTTGAAGATGGACGCGGATTAGGGGGCTCAGACGTGGACACCCTCACGCCCGCCGAACGCAGCGAGCGGATGGGCCGCGTCAAGAACAAGGGCAGCCGCGCCGAGCTCTTCGTGCGCTCACTCGTCCATCGCATGGGCTACCGTTTCCGCCTTCATCGCGGCGGCCTCCCTGGAAAGCCCGATCTCGTCTTCCCATCCCGCAAAAGGGTGATCTTCGTCCACGGCTGCTTCTGGCACCGACATCCCGATCCAAATTGCAAGTTGGCGCGACTACCCAAATCACGGCAGGATTTCTGGGTGCCGAAGCTAGAGGGGAATCGGCGTCGCGATCAACGCATCGAAAAGGAGCTCTCCGACCTGAACTGGGGCGTCCTGACGATCTGGGAATGCCAGCTTCACGACACCGCTTCCCTTGAGAACGAAATCAGAACATTCTTGGACGCATGAAATCGATCGAACTCTTCGCCGGCGCCGGGGGCCTTGGCATCGGCCTTCACCAAGCGGGCTTCCATCCGATTAAGGTGGTCGAATGGGACCGCTATTGCTGTGACACGATCCGCGAGAATCAAACATTCGCCAGCCGTTGGGTGAAGGATTGGGATCTCTTCGAGGGCGATGTTCGGCAAGTCGATTTTAGCGAGTTGGAAGGCAAGGTCGATTTGGTTTCCGGTGGCCCGCCGTGCCAGCCGTTCTCCCTCGGTGGAAAACACCGCGCGTATGACGACGCGCGCGACATGTTTCCCCAAGCAATACGGGCCGTGCGGGAGATTCGCCCGAAGGCGTTCGTCTTCGAGAACGTGAAGGGGCTGACCCGCGCATCATTCCGGAATTACTATGAATACATCAAGTTGCAGATGGAACACCCGGAGATCGAGGCGAAACCAGATGAGGATTGGGCCGATCACTTGGCCCGTCTGGAACGGCATCACACCAAGGGAACACGCGATGGCCTGCATTACCGGCTGGTCGCTCAGGTGCTCAACGCCGCCAACTACGGCGTTCCCCAGAGGCGTGAGCGCGTGGTCTTCGTCGGCTTTCGTGACGATACCGACATCGCGTGGAACTTCCCGCTAGAGACGCATGGCGAAGACGCGCTGCTTTGGGCAAAGCACCGCGAGGGCGACTATTGGGATAGGCATCGGATCGCCACGAAGGATCGGGCGGTGGACCACGCTGAAATCGAGCGGGCCAAACGTCTACCAGCAAAACCGACGACATGCGCTTGGCGAACCGTGCGGGATGTTATCAGTGATCTGCCCGACCCGCTGCACGATCGAGACGCGTCACGAAAACTGCCGAACCACAAGTTCCAACCAGGGGCGCGAAGCTATGCGGGCCATACGGGCAGTCCGATGGATGAGCCCGCCAAAACGCTGAAAGCGGGCGTTCATGGCGTGCCAGGCGGGGAAAACATGCTCGCGATGTCTGATGGTTCTGTTCGCTATTTCACCGTTCGGGAAAGCGCGCGCCTGCAGACTTTTCCCGACGACTACGTGTTCCACGGCTCATGGTCGGAGACGATGCGGCAATTGGGCAACGCCGTGCCGGTGCGGCTCGCGAAGATCATCGGCGACGCCGTGGCGAGAAATCTGAAGTTCGCCGCGTGAAAAAACTGAAGCCGTCAGCTCCGAGCAATAATTTCTGCGTCTGGATAGGCCTTATCTTCCTTATAGAGGATGACATAGCCCAATAGCTTTGTCGCTTGCCAGCCAGACGGAAGCTGTCGGACCACATCTCCGATCGCGGCTCGGGCCGACATTGGACCCTTCTCGCAGCGCACCATTGTCTCTTCGAGATCCGAGTGGAGATTGCGACGCCCGCCGGGACGTTGAATTCGAAAGGTGTATGGCACGGCAGCCCGTAGCAGATTCAACACCTCCGCCGCAGTGCCGCTGCTTGGAAGTCCGAAATCCATTTCTCGGTCGATATCGATCGGGTGCTGGTAGTCAAAATTTTCCGGTTTATTCCGTGTTGTGTCACGCTCGCGCCCTGGATCATTTGACCCGAAGCCACTTCCATTCCAGGCCAAGCCGCCCACGCCACCGTAATGCCGAATCAGGTCTCCCTCGATATCAACAGCAGTAAAGACGTAGACGCGGATCGCTTTGAACGAGACGTTCACGGGATCAAGATTGAGCCGGTGGAGAATTTTTTTACTGTGCCTCACTAGGCGATTCATCAATCCTGATTTTGCATCGGTCTTACCAACGTAGACCGGTGTTTTGTTATGAAATAACTGATAAATACCCTGCTCTTCGGGCAGGATTGACGTATTCTCGATCAACAGCGGTGCTTGCTCGACCTGATCCAGCGTATCGACGAGACTACGTAGCAGCGCGACCGGAAGGTCGAACTCCAACTCGGCATATCCGGGCACTGATGGAAGCATCGGCCGGCGCTCCAAGCTTTTTGCCGAGAACAGCTGAGCCGCGTCGCGGGCTAGGTCACGGCGATGATGGGATATCAGTCACCGTTGGCCTACATCAAACGTTATTAAGAGCTACGCGCCTTCGGAGGTCGACAGACCGACGCGAGTGCAACGCCGCCCTCCCCCTCACGCCGCCAGCGGCTGCGGGTTCAGCGCCTTCAACGCCGGCATCACCGCCTTGGCGAACAGGCGCATGCTGTTTTCCGCCTCGGCCATCGGCATCGAGCCGTATTTGAAGATGAACATCAGCTCGTCGGCGCCGAACTGGTGGGCCAGGTCGCTGGCGCGGGCGATGGTCTCCTCGGGCGTGCCCCAGGGGTGGCTGTTGTAGAAGCCGTGGGTGAACATGGACTTGTCCTGGCGCAGCGCCTCGGACTGGGCGGCGTAGGCCTCGTAGCCCTTGATGTGCTGCAGGTGGCTGCCGAGCAGTTCGTAGTGGCGCAGCGCCGAGTCGGCGTATTCGACCATGTAGCGCTCGGCCCCGGCCTGGGCCGCTTCGTGCGTTTCCGCGACATAGGTCCAGAGGGCCAGCTTGGTGCGCACGGGCGGGTGGCCGGCGTCTTTGCTCAGCTTGGCGTACTGGCGCATGTTGGCCAGCGCCGCCTCCAGGCTGGTGGTGGGGATGGTCAGCGGGCGCACGCCGTGCTTGGCGGTGATCTGCACCGTCTGTTCGGTGCCGCCGGCGCACCACAGGTTGACGCTCAGGTCGCGCTCGGGCTGGGGCCGCAGGCGCAGGTCATGCACCTTGTAGAACTCGCCGTCGAAGTCGCACTGGCCGGTGGCCAGGAGCTGCTTGAGCACCTGCAGCCCCTCGTCGAAGCGCAGCCGGGCCTCGTTCTGGTCGACGCCCAGCCCGTCATATTCGCGCCGCCCCAGGCCCCGTCCGACGCCGCAGATCACGTTGCGGCCCTCGCCCAGGAAGGCGTCGAGCATGTTGACGTCCTCGGCGATGCGCACCGGATTGTGCCAGGGCAGCACGGTGACCATGGTGCCCAGGTCCACCCGCTTGGTGATGCCGGCGATGTAGGTCAGGTACTGCAGCGGGTTGGTCACCATCGTATAGGGCGTGAAGTGGTGCTCGATGGTCCAGACCGAGTCGAAGCCGCTGTCGTCGGCGATGCGCGCGATGCCGATCTCCTCGTTGAAGATCTCGCGGTCGGACCGGGCCGGGCGCTTGGGCGCCGGCTTGCCCTGCTCCTCGGCCTCGTAGCGGTCCCAGTCGGTGTAGTTCTGATTGAAGATCGTCGCGCCCACCCGCATCTCGCCGTTTCCTCCACGCTCGTTGGCGTCAGCTTATCGGCGATCACTCTAACGACGGGACGGACGCGCCGACAATCCCGGACGCGGCGAAATCGCGCGGAGGAGCGCGTTCCGCAAAAGTGGATCCGGTTTTGCGATCAGAACGCGCTCAAATTTTTGATCGCCTCTACGCGCGCGCCAGCATCGCCTGGAACGTCGCCAGGATGGTCTTCACGTAGGGGTTCTTGTGCGCGAACGGGCCGTCATCGGCCTCGGGGTGGACCAGCATGGTGGCGTTGGCCTCGAACACCATCACCGCGCCGTCGGCCAGCACGGTGAAGTCCAGGCCCGCGTAGTCCAGGTCAAGCCTGCGGCCGATGGCGGCGACGGCGGCCACGGCGCGCGGGCCGATCGCGGCCTCGGGGTCTTCGAGGAAGGCGCGCTCCTCGGCGATGCGGGCGGCGTCGCCCACCATGTCGGCCGAGCCGTGGTGCACCAGCCAGTTCGGGGAGATCGCCAGGTGGTAGGGGAAGGCCACGCGATCGACGAAGATCATCCGGTATTTGCGGTAGAGGCCGTCGGGCGAGGCGAAGTCGCGATAGGCGGTGAGGTAGGCCGCCTCGTCCGGCCCCAGCGCGATGGCGCCCAGCGCCTTGGCCGTCTCGGCCCTGACCAGCCCCTTGCCGCCGTGCGAGCCGGCCGGCCGCACCAGCACCGGCGTCTTCAGTCCCGCCTGCTTCGCCGCCCCGGCGAGGCCGCGCGCGCCCAGCGCCCGCCCGGCGATCCGCGCCGTGGCCGGAACCACCACGTCCGGCAGATCGCCCAGCAGGTCCGCCGCCAGATGCCGCGCGGTGCGCGCCACCTTGGCCGGATCGTTCAGCGCCGGCTTGGCGCAGGTCGCCAGAAAGCCTTGGACATTGGCCTCGGTCGGCCCGGCCAGATCCGGATCGCCGATGGCGTTGAACACCACGTCATACGCCGGCAGCCGATCGGCCTGGCCGGCGGTCGCATATTCGACGAACCAGTTGATCCGGGTGTAGCGGTCCTTGGGCATCAGATGGCGGAACGGCACGTTGCCGCCCTCGGCGGTGGTCAGGATCAGCACCCGCCGTTCAGGCTCGGCGGCGGCTTCGACGAACAGGTTCTGGCGGCCATAGGCGAAGTCGCGGTGGCGGCGGGCCTGCTCGGCCTCGCCCGCCTCGGCCAGGATGCCCGCCAGGCTCTGGTGGGCGGCGATCATCCCGGGGTCGATGGCCAGCGCCAACTCATAGCAGCCGCGCGCGACCTCCGGCCGGTCGGACATCAGATAGACCGCGCCCAGACTGGCGTGCGCCTCGCTCATCATCGGATCGAGCGCGATGGCGGCCCTGAGGCGCCGTTCGGCGTCGGCGACGCGCTCCAGTTCGGCGTAGGCGGCGCCCAGCGCCAGCATGGCTCCGGCTCGGCTCGGTTCGAGCTCGACCGACCGCTCCAGCGCCTCGACGGCCAGGGCCGGCTGGTGCAGGCCGGCGAGCGCCGCGCCGCGGGCGTACCAGGCGTCGGCCTGACCGGACTCCAGCTCCAGCGCCCGATCGGCGGCGCGCAGGGCCGAGGCGGCGTCGCCCGCCTGGATCAGGGCCATGGCCAGACCGACATGGCTGGCGACGGCCTGAGGCTCCAACCGGATCGCCTCGCGCCAGGCGCTGGCGGCGGCCAGCGCCTGGCCGGCGGCGGCCAGGGTGGTGGCGAAGGCGGCTTGCGCGGCGGCGAGGTCCGGACAGCGGGCGACCGCGCCTCGGGCGGCCCGCAGCGCCGCGTCCATGTCGCCGGCGTCGCGCGCGGCGTTGGCCAGACCCACCAGGGCGCCGGCATGGTCCGGCTCGCGCTCCAGCACCGCGCGATAGGCCGCCATCGCCTCGGCGTATTCGCCCAGCCAATGGCGCACCCCGGCCAGGGTGAAACGAGCCTCGACGTTGCGCGGGCGAAGGTCGGCGACGCGCCGCAGCAGAGCGGCCGCCTGCTGCGGCCGACCGGTTTCGAAGGCGAGGAGGCCAAAAAGATAGAGGGCGGTCGGCTCCTCCGGGTCGTGCTTCAGCGCCGCGGCGTAGAGCTGCTCGGCCTCGGCATGACGGCCGGCCTGGTGGCGTTCGAGGCCGGCGGCGACCAGGTCCTGAGCGGTCGGTTCGGTGTCGGGCTGGCTCGTCATCGGTTCGGTTCCTGATTTCCGTTCAGCGGACGCCGGAGGGTCTGAACGGGCGGTCAACGCCGCACCGCCAGGCTTGCGGCGGATGTTGCCGCGCGCGCCGGCAAGTTCTGCCCGCCCGCCCGCTCGCGAACGGTTGGCGAGCGAGGCGTGGAACCCGCCCGAAACAATAGGTAAGTTATTGAAATCATGTGGAATCATCCTCGCCGCCGCGGCGCGCCCCCGCGCCTCGTCGAGGCAAGTCCGACCTAAGGCGCGTGCGGACCCCCGGCGCGGTGCAAGACCTAGGCCTCGGCGGCCTTAGGCCGCCCGGCGCGCGCGATCATCGGCCAGCACCCGGCTCATGGCCGCCAGCAACGCATCCGGCTTGATCGGCTTTTCGACCACCGCGTCGACCCCCTGGGCGAGATAGGCCTCGGCGTCGTAGGGGTCGGCGTTGGCGGTCAGGGCGATGATCGGCATCCCGCCCACCGGGTCGGCCAAGCCCCGAATCCGGCGGGTGGCTTCCAGCCCGTCCATCACCGGCATCTTGATGTCCATCAGCACGATGTCGAACCGGCCTGTCTTGGCCAACTCCACCGCATGGGCGCCGTTCTCGACGCTCTCGCAGGCGCAGTCGAACATCTGACACAGGGTTTCGGCCACCATCCGATTGGTGGCGTTGTCGTCGGCGATCAGCACCCGAATAGCCTCAGCCGACAGGTCCGGATTCGGCGCCGTCTCGGACGCCGCCAACCCCGGATCTTGGACGCGGAACAGCGGAAGCTCGAAGCTGAAACGCGATCCGCGTCCTACCTCGCTGTCCACCGTGATCGTCCCTTGCATCTTCTCGATGAGTTGGCGGCAGATCGACAGCCCAAGCCCCGCCCCTCCGGCGTTGCGGCCCGCTTCGGTCTGGCCGAACGGAACGAACAGGGCGTCGATCTGGTCGGCCGCGATACCCGGCCCGGTGTCGCTGACCTCGCCGGACAGGAGGAGCGCCACGTCATGCGCCTCGGCCCTGAGCCGAACCGCGACCTGGCCCTCTCGGGTGAACTTGATCGCATTGCCGACGAGGTTGTTCAGCACCTGCTTGAGCCGCACCTCGTCGCCCAGCGCCCAGAAATCGCCCTCGGCCTCGAACGCGGTGACTAGGGTCAGGCCGAGCTCGTCGGCGCGGGGCCGCCACAACGCGTCGATATCCTCCACCAGGCCGGCGAGCCGGAAGTTGTCCTCCTGCAATTCCAATCGGCCGGCCTCGGCGCGCGACAGGTCGAGCGCATCGTTCAAGAGGCGCAGCAGGGTCTCGCCCGAGCGGACGATGGTCTCGACGTAGGGGCGCAACTCCTCCTGGTCCAGGCGGCGGTTGATCACATCGGCGATGGTCAGCACGCCGTTCAGGGGGGTGCGGATCTCATGACTCATCACCGCCAGGAACTCGGCCTTGGCGCGCAGCGCCGTCTGAGCCTCCGCGGCATGGTGACGAATACTGGCGTTTTGGGCCTGGAGCAGCGACAGAGCGCTGCCGACCCCGGCGTAGCAGCCCTCGCGTGTGACGATGAAGCCGCACAGCAGATCGGACGGATCTTCCAACAGTAAATCGCGGGTGAACGCCTCGGTCGAGACCAAGCCGTCGACGATGCGCGGCGCGGGATCCATCAACATGGTCACCGGCCGGTTGGCGTAGAGCGAGCGGCCATATTGCGCGGCCATCTTCAAAGCGAAGGCGTTGCGCTCGATCAGCCCGATCGGCCGGCCGGTTGGGTCAACCACGGCGATGTTCAGCAAATCCGGCTCGGCCTGGAAGCGATCATAGATCACCGAACCGGTTGTCTCCGGCGCAACCGGGGAAACCGTTTCGACCAGATCGAACATGCACAACAAGATTTACCCCCTCGATTGCCGGCCGGATGAGTATCTTGCCGAAGGCTAAGACTTCGCTAAATCATAAAATCAAACAACAATGCTCCGTATCCTGAGTATAATTGTGCATATACCATAAATCATGACGACGGCGGGTCGGGTTCGAAAACCGACCTCCTGGCTTGTCGATACCACTCTCCGGCGGCGAATCATGAACTTCTTCGCAACCTTAAGGCCCTACACCTGTCGCCAACGAAACACGTTGGGGATGCGATTGCCCGTCGAACCTATCCAATTCCTAGGCTTGGCCTTCGCCACCGCGGACCTGTTGTTCGAGATCGACAGTCGGGACGCCGTGACCTTTGCCGCAGGCGCCAGCCAACGTCTTGGCGGGCGCGACGAAGACGAGCTGGTCGACGCCCAATGGCAGACCTTGATCGCCGAAGAGGATCGAGCGCTGGGCGAGGCCCTGGTTCGCGGCGCGACGGACGGCGAGCGGCGCGGGCCGGCCCTGGTCCGCCTGGCCGCGGAGGTCGACGGCGGTCGGCGCTTCGCCAACCTGACGGCGTTCCGCCTGCCCAACAACAACGGATATGTCTCCTGCGCCCTAACGCTTGCCGACGCTCCGGATGACGGCGGGCTCGTCGACGGCGCCCTGCCCGACCGCGCGAGCTTCGAGGCCGCCGCGTTCAAGCTGATCGAGGCCGCCAAGGCCCGCGGCGCCGAGCTTGAATTGGGCCTGATCGAACTGTTCGGCCTGGCCGAACAGAGGGCGGCGCTCGACAGCGACGAGGTCAAGGCGCTGGAGCGCCGGTTGGCCGGGGCGCTGAGAGCCGAAGCGGTGGGCGATCTGGTGACCGAACTCGGCCATGATCGCTTCGCCATCCTTCGCCGTCGGTCAGACGTGTCCGAGGCCATGGTGCAGCGGCTGAGCCGGGTTCTGGGCGACTCGCTGACACCCAAGGCCCAGGTCTTCACCATCGACTCGTTCGTCGACCAGACGCGGATGATGCGCGCGCTGCGCTTCGCCCTCGACGGCTTTATCGGCGAGGACGCCACCATAAACAAGGCCTCCAGCCTGTCGGAGGTGCTCGACCTGTCCGTCCAGGAAACGGTGGCCCAGGCCGCCGTCTTCGAGACCCTGGTGCGGGACCGCCGGTTCGATCTGGTGTTTCAGCCGGTGGTGCTCCTGGCCGATAATTCGATCCATCACCATGAGGTGTTGGTCCGCTTCGACGGGGATCGCAGTCCGTTCGCCATGATCCGCATGGCCGAGGAGCTGGACATCATCGAAGGCCTGGACCGCGCGGTGGCTGGTGAGGCGATCAAGCGGCTGAGGGCCGACAAAACCCGCCAGTTGCATTTGGCGGTCAACGTCTCGGGCCGCACGATTGTCAGCGCGGGCTTCTTGCGGATGATCGAACGGCTGACCCGGGAAGGCGACTTGGCCGGCCGGCTGATGTTCGAGGTCACCGAGAGTGCGGTGATCGACGATCTGGCCGTCGCCCAGCGGCATGTGCAGGCCCTGCAACGCATGGGTTTCTCCGTCTGCCTCGACGATTTCGGCGCCGGTGGGGCGTCCTACGGCTATTTGCGGCAGTTGTCGGTCGACATGGTCAAGATCGACGGCGCCCATGTGCGCGAACTGACCCACCGCGGTCGCGACGACACGATGATTCGTCATATGGTTGGCCTGTGCCGCGAGCTGAACGTCACCACCGTTGCGGAAATGGTCGAAACCCGCGAGGTGGCCGCCTCGCTGCGCGCGGTCGGCGTCGACTATGCCCAGGGCTGGTTGTTCGGCCGACCGAACCGTGAGCCGCAGGGATTCGGAGCGCATCCGGGCCATCGCGGCGCCAAGAGGCGCGGGGCGATCGAGCAGTGGGCCTGAGCAGGATCGGCTCGACGCGGCTTCACGAATAGTTGACGATGGCGCCCTGGCCGACGTAGCCACGCGCGCAACGGCCCGTCGTTTCCGGACGGCCGAGGAGATTGCATGGCCCAGTCGGCCCCCCAATCAGCTCTCGAACAGCGAGCCCCGCGCGCCAAGGCGTCGCCGCGAACACTGGAGCTGACCATATTGATGCCTTGCCTGAACGAAGCGGAGACCATCGAGGTCTGCATCAAGAAGGCGATGGGCTATCTGGCCCGCAGCGGCGTCGCCGGCGAGGTGCTGATCGCCGACAACGGCTCGACCGACGGCTCCCAGGCCTTGGCGCGGGCGCTGGGGGCGCGCGTCGTCGCCGTGCCCGAAAAGGGCTATGGCGCGGCCCTGATCGGCGGCATCGCCGCAGCCCGCGGCCGCTTCGTGATCATGGGCGACGCCGACGACAGCTACGATTTCGAAAATCTCGACGGCATGATCGATCACCTGCGCAGCGGGGCCGACCTGGTGATGGGCAATCGCTTCCAAGGCGGCATATCGCCCGGCGCGATGCCGTTTCTGCATCGTTATCTCGGCAATCCGGTTCTGTCGTTCGTCGGCCGGCTGTTCTTCGCGATTCCGGTCGGCGATTTCCACTGCGGCCTGCGCGGCTTCTCGCGCGAGTCGATCCTGGCCCTGCGGCTGCAGAGCCCGGGCATGGAGTTCGCCAGCGAGATGGTGGTCAAGGCGGCGCTGAATGGCTTGCGCATCGAGGAGACCCCGACGACGTTGAAGCCGGACGGCCGCTCGCGGCCGCCGCATCTGAAGACCTGGCGCGACGGCTGGCGCCACCTTCGGTTCCTGCTGCTGCACTCGCCGCGCTGGCTGTTCATCTATCCGGGGATGCTGCTGATCGTCTTGGGCCTCGCCGGCTCGGCCCTGTTGGCCGGCGGTGCGGTTCGGGTCACCCCGCGCGTCGAGCTCGACATCCACTCGCTGGTGGTGGCCTGCTTTTCCATCCTGATCGGGGTTCAACTGATGATGTTTGGCGCCCTGGCGCGGCGCTACCAGATGCTGGAGGGTGTCCTGCCGCCCAGCGCCAACTTCCAGAAGTTCCTGCTCGGGCTCAGTTTGGAGCCGATCCTGCTCGCGGCGCTGGTCATTTTCCTGGTCGGCGCCGGGGGCGCCGCGTTCGCCGTGGCGCATTGGGCGGGTTCCGGCTTCGGACCCATCCTTTATAATGGCGTGATGCGGGTTCTCGTGCTGTCCTTGACCGGCGTGGCTGTCGCGATTCAACTGGCGGCGGCCGGCTTCCTCGCCTCGGTGTTCAGTTTGCGGCGCTGATCGGGATCAAAGTCGATGCGTCGATTGCTGTCGTTCCTGCCTGTTCTGGCTGGAACCCTTATGCTGATGGGCGTGGTCCTGATCAACGGGCGGCCCTCCGTATTCACTGACACAGACGACTATTTCGTCGAGGGACGCACCTTCGCCTACACGCTCGCCTACGCCTTGCACCTCAAGGCGCCCGAACCGCCGCCGACCACCGCCGAGGACATCGCCGACGCCAAGCAGGCCGCCGAGGATCTGCACATGTCGCACACCGAGATCGGCGCGCGCTCGCCCTACTACGGGGCCCTGCTCTATGTGTCCCAGCGGATCGGCACTATCTGGCTGACCACCGCGATCCAGGCCGCGTTCGGCGCCTGGCTGGTGTTTCTGCTGTGGCGGGTCGCCGCGCCGGGCGCCCCGGCCTGGAGCGCCTACGCCGCCGAGGCCGCGGTCGCCTTTGGTTCGAGCCTGCCATTCTTCGCCGCCTTCACAATGCCGGACGTTTTTTCCGGCTACGCGACGCTCGCGGCCATCCTGCTGCTGGTGTTCTGGGAGCGGCTGGGCCGCTGGGAGCGCGGTGCATTGGGCGTCCTCTTGGCCGCGGCGATGACCTTCCACACCTCGCACCTGCTGGACGTCCTGTGTCTGATGCTCATGGCCGGCCTTCTGTTCCGCTTCTTTCGGGCCAGGACAGACGCGGTCCTCGCACCGGTGGCCATGGTCGGGGTCTGCATCATGGCGGCCATCGTCGCCAGCGCCGGCTACAAGGAGGCGGTAAAGCTCAAGACCGGCGACGAGCTGCGTCGACCGCCATTCCTGGCCTTTCGGGTGATCGCGGACGGGCCAGGGCGCGCGTTCCTGCGCGCCAAGTGCGGCCACGGGGCCCAGTATGTGCTGTGCCAGTTCCGCAACCTGCCGATGGACGATTCCCAGGACATGCTGTGGTCGGACGACCGCCGCAAAGGCATCTTCAATGTCACCACCTATGAGAACCGCCTGCAAATGGAGCGCGAAGAGAACTCGTTTCGTGCTCGACGCGGTGGCCTATGCTCCGATCGATCAGGCGGTCGCCTCGACGTACAACTGGGCCGAGCAGCTATTCCTAGTCTACCTCGACGATCCGCTGAAGAACCCGCACTACTACCTGACCAACGCCTACTGGAGCACCACCAACCTGCCGTGGCTGATCAACCACGCGGCCGATTGCGGACGGGATCATTGGGGTTGCGCGCCGCGGCTGTCAGTCGAGGGCTCGGAATGGCTCTACGGCGCCCTGGCGGTCGCCGGTCTGATCATCATCGTCTGGCGCCTGTGCCGGTCGGATCTGCGGAATCCCATCGCCCGCCGCAGGCTCGACTGGAGCGATGATCGCGCGCGGCTGGTGGCGCTGCTGGCCCTGCTTCTAGGCGCGGTGGTGGTCAACGCCTTCGTCTGCGGCGCGCTGTCGGGCCCGTTCGCCCGATATCAGGCGCGGATCAGTTGGCTGATCACCGCGGCGGCGACGATCTCGCTAGTCTCCGCCCTGCCACAGATGGGTCCCTTGCGCGCGCCGGCTTGGATGCTGAGCGGGCGCGCCCTACCACTGGTCCAGGCGATCGAGCGGCGCATCGATCCGGCCTTCATCCGCTTCGGCATGGTGGGCGCCGCCGGATTCAGCATTGATGCGCTGGTGTTGCACGCCATGGTCGGCCTGTTCGGCTTCAATCCCTTTTCCGGTCGGCTGGTCTCGTTCAGCGTCGCGGTGCTGACCACCTGGCTGCTCAATCGTAGCTTCACCTTCCGTCACCAGAAGCGGCACGGCCCGATCCGCCAAGCGGTGCTCTACGCCACCGTCCAGGGCGCTGGCGGCCTGGCCAACTTCGGCGCCTATTCCGCCGCCATCGCCGTCTTCCCACCGCTCGGGCACATGCTGCTGATCCCGCTGGCGATCGGCTCGGCGGTCGGCCTTTGCCTGACCTTCATCGGCTCCAAACACTTGGCCTTCCGCGTCGCGACGATCGCGCAGGCGGAACCATCCTGAAGCTGGCTCGGCTCGGGTCAACGTCGCTCATCCGCGGTTTGGCAAGCTGGCTAGGCCGGTTGCAGTTGCTGTTTGACTCGCTCGGCCAGAATCTTGATGTCGAGCGGCTTGGCCAGGAAAGTCACGCCAGGCTCGTCTTCCAATAGGTCGGAGAATTCGGCTTCGGCGTAGCCGGAGATGAACATCACCGGCGCATTGCCCAGAAAGCCGCGCGCCTTCTTCAAAAGGCTCGGTCCATCGATCCCCGGCATGATCACGTCCGAAATCAGAAGGTCGATCTTGCCCGCGTACTCCTCGGCCAGAACCAGCGCCTCCTCGCCGTCCGCCGCCTCGATCACCTCGTAGCCCCGCGCGCGCAGCAGGCGTGCGGCGACCCCGCGGACGATATCCTCGTCCTCGACGAACAGGATGCGGCCCGCACCGGATAGGTCGCGCGCCACCGGCCGCGCCGGCGCGACGGGCGTGGGGGTGGCGGCCAGGGTGGCGGGCGGGGTGAAGACCGGCAGGAAGATGCGGAACGCCGCGCCCTGGCCTGGCTCGCTGGCGACATGGATCCAACCATCCGCCTGTTTGACGATGCCGTAGACCGTGGCCAAGCCTAGCCCCGTCCCCTCGCCCACCGCCTTGGTGGTGAAGAAGGGCACGAAGATGTTGCTCATCACATCCGGCGGGATGCCCGGCCCGTTGTCGGCCACCTCGATCAGGGCCACGTCGCCGTCACCTGCCTTGTCGTCGGCGTAGCCGAGCGCACGAGCCTCCGTCGCGGTCAGCCGCGCGGTGCGAATGCGCACCACGCCGCCGCCCTGGGCGCGCACCGCGTCGCGAGCGTTGACCGCCAGATTCATCACCGCGGTCTCAAGCTGGCTTTTGTCGGCGCGGACCAGCGGCAGGTTGCGGCCGTAGTCGGTCTCCAGCTTGACATCCTCGCGCAGCAGGCGCCGCAACAGCACCTCGAACTCGCTGATCAGCTCGCCCAACTCCAGGGTCTCGCGCTGGACCGTGGTCTTGCGCGCATGGGTCAAGAGCTTGCGCACCAAATCAGCGGCGCGCACCGCGGTCGAGCGGATCTCGTTCAACCCCTCGTAGGAGGGATCGCCCACCGGATGGCGCTGCAGCAGTTCGTCGAGACGCAACTGGATCGCGGTCAACAGGTTGTTGAAATCGTGCGCCACCCCGCCGGCCAACTGACCGATCGCTCGCATCTTCTCGGACTGGGCGAGCTGCAGCTCGATCTGCTTCTGCTCGGAGACGTCGACCAGATAGGCGACGAAGCCGGCGCCGGCGCGGGTCAGATAGAGGTGGGCGATGCGGCCGGGCGCGTGGGCGATGCGCACCTCCACTGGCCCAGCGCGGCCGGCTTCGATGCGGTGCGCCGCCTCGCCCCAGGACGCGGGCTCGATCAGCTCGGCCAGCCGCACCCCGCCCAGGGGCTTGCCGCCGCACATCGCCTCGATCGCGGCGTTGGCCTCCTTGATCGTGGCCCGCAGCGGATCATCGCCGTTCAGCAGCGCCGCGCCGAATGGGGCGGCGGCGGCGAAAGCGTCGAACGCCGCCGGCTCCGCCGAGGCGGCCGAAGGGGCTGGCGCCAGCGCGGGCGCGGCGGCGATCGCCGAAGGCGGCTCCAGCCGCACCAGATAGCGCCGGCGTCCCAGGGCGCTGACCGCGACCGCGTGCTCGGTCTTCCCCACCATCAGCCGGGCCGCGCCGGCGCCGCCCTTGCGGGCGGTGGTCAGCGCCGCGAAGAAGCCGCCCTCGCCAGTCGATTTAGGCAGCCTGCGGGGAGCGTCCGGCAACGTCGCCCAAGCGGGGTTGAATCCGGTGATCCGGCCGTCCGTGGCGACGATGCAGGCCGGCTCGCCCAGCGCCAGCAACAGCGCTTCCGGATCAAGGCCTTCGGCCTGGGTCTCGCCGCCGCCACGCAGCGCGAGGATGGTGAAAACCGCCACGCCGACTAGGCCCACGAGCAGCAACAACCCGCCCACGGTGGCCGAGCCGGCTCTGATCGCGGGATAGGCCGCGAACATCAGCGCCAGGGCGAAGAACCCCGCGGCGGCCTTGGCCAGGGGATCGAACCGGCGCGACCCGCCGTCGTCCAACGCCTCGGGATCGTTCATGGCGGGCGGTCCCCATCCCCGGCCATCGGCCGCGAGCCCCTGCGAATCAGGCATCAGAATACTCTGTCCGCGATATTGTCAGCATCGTGACGCCATCCGGCTTACCTGAGCGATCGCGCGCGGCGGCGCTGGGCCGCCTGCATCACGAAGCCGATCACCTTGGCCACCGCCTCGTAATGTTCGCGCGGAATCGTCTCGTCGATGTCGACGGTGGCGTAAAGCGCGCGGGCCAGGGACGGATCCTCGACCACAGGCACGCCCGCCTCCTCGGCCACCTCGCGGATTTTCAGCGCCAGACTGTCGATCCCCTTGGCCACGCACTGCGGGGCGGCGGTCTCGCCGGCGACATAGCGCAAGGCGACCGCATAGTGGGTCGGGTTCATCACCACCACCGTCGCCTTGGGCACGTTCTGCATCATCCGGCGGCGGGCCCGCTCGAAGCGGATCTGGCGCAACCGCGCGCGCACGTGCGGATCACCCTCGCTCTGGCGATAATCCTCCTTGATCTCCTCCTTGGTCATACGCATGCGCTGAAGGAAGCGCTGGCGCTGCCAGAACCAGTCGATCAGGGCGCCGACGCCCAAGACGGCGAGGACGGCCATCAACAGCGCCTTCAATATCTGGCCGGTCAGCGGCAGGAGCGCCGTCAGCTCCAACGTCGGCATGCGCGCGAACTCGCCCACATGCGGCCTCAGCACCAGCCAGGCGATCGCGCCAAAGAGGGCCATCTTGAGGAACGATTTGAGGAAGTGGACCAGTCCGTCGATGCCGAACAGCCGCTTGAAGCCCTGCATCGGCGAGACGCGCGAAAAGTCGGGTTGCAGCTTGCCGGGTGAGAACAGGAAACCGGTTTGAATCAAGTTGCCGGCGACGCCGGCCAAGCTGGCCGCGCCCAGCACCGACAGGATGATCGGCGCCCCGGCCAGCATCGCCTGGCGCGCCACCGCCACGCCGCCGCCCGCCAGATCAAAGGCGTCCGGATGCATCACGAACGGAACCAACCGACTGGCCAAATCGCGGGCCATCCAGCCACCACAAGTCACCACCATGGCGCTGGCCGCGGCCAGCGAGGCCCACTGCGGCACGTCGGATGACTTGGCCACATCGCCACGTCGCCGCGCTTCCTCGAGTTTTCGCGGGGTCGCCTCTTCGGTTTTGGAGCCGCTGTCGGCGGTGTCTGACACGGCCCGGCCCTACACGAAGTTCCGTAAGAGGGTCTCGTAGGCTTGCACCCAGACCAGACCGATCGCCCCGAGGCTGAGGGCGAACAGCGACAGGCCCAAGAGCAGCGTCAGCGGGGTGGTGGCGAAGAAGATCTGAAACTGCGGCATCACCCGTCCCACCAGGCCCACGGCGATGTTGAACACCAGCGAGAAGGCCAGGATCGGGGCGGCGAGCTGGACGCCCAAGGCGAAAGACCTGCCGACGGTTTGCTCGGCCAGAGCGGCCGCATCGCTCAACGGTGCGTGCTTCAACGGCGAAAACAGGGTGTAACTGTGCACGATCGCGGCCAGAAACATGCTGTGCAGGTCGGTGTCGAAGATCAGCACGATCCCGATCAGCGTCAGGAACACGCTGAGGCTGGTCGACGGCTGGGCGCCCAACGGATTAGCGGTCTGGGAAAACGCTAGGGTGGTCTGCAGCGCGAACAGCTCGCCCGCGGTGGTCAGCGCGGTCAGGAACAGCCTTAGGATGCCGCCGACCATCAGCCCGATCAGCACCTCCTTGAAGACGTAGCCGACCATGGTCCCGACGCCGTCGGGCACGGTGGGCAGCACCGGCGCCACGATCGGCCCCAGGCACATGGCCAGCAAGAGGGCGAAGCTCAGGCGGATGCGTGGGGGCACGTCGGCTTCGCCCAGGCCCGGCATGACCATGACCATCGACCCGACGCGGAAGAAAACCATCCCCGCGGCCCAGACCTGCTGCGCCGTGGCGTAATGTTCCAAGGCTACATCCCGGCGATGCGGGCGGCGATCTGGCGCATGAAGCCGCCCATCAGCGCGCCCATCATCGGCAGGAAGATCAGCAACGAGACGAAGATCGCCAGGATCTTCGGCGCGAACGCCAGGGTCGCCTCCTGAATCTGGGTCAGGGCCTGAAGCAACCCGATCGCCACCCCCACCACCAGGCCGACGATCAAGATCGGCGCCGCTAGTTGAAGGGTCAACCAAATCGCGTCGCGCCCGACATCCAAAACCTCGGCGCCCGTCATGCCACCCGTCCTTGTCGATGATTCCACATCATGCCGCGCGAGGCTTAAACTCGGTCAAATATGGTTAACGAGCAGCTAACCATGAGCGAGCCACCTGACCCGCACTCGCAAAAGATCGAACGCTCAGATCGGCATCTGCATGATCTGCTGATAGGCGGAGATCACCTGGTCGCGCACCGCCAGCACGGTCTGCAAGCTGGTCTGCGCCGAACTGATCGCGGTGACCACGTCCACGAGGTCCGCCTTGCCCTGCACCTGGGCCTTCATCTGGATCTCGGCGTTGCGCGAGGCCTGCATGGCGTCGCTCATCGCGTTCTTGAGCAGCTCTTCGAAGCCGTGGCCACCCTGCGGACCCTGGCCGGCGCCCAGCGCGCCGGCGCTCTGGCTCAGACTGGCGGCCTGGGCCTGGACGGCGGCGTAGGCCTTGGCGGCGATGAGGGGGACGACCATGGCTCAGCGCCTATTTGTTCAACAGGGCGATGGTGTCGGCGGTCATCGACTTGGCGGTCTCGATCACGTTCAGATTGGCCTGATAGGCCCGTTGAGCCTCGCGCATGTCCAGCGCCTCGATCAGCGGATCGACGTTGGGCAGCTTGACGTAGCCTTTGGCGTCGGCCGACGGATGGCCTGGCTGGTACTGGATGCGAAAGGCGGTTGGGTCCTGGGCGACGCGGGTCATCTTCACGCCCTGCGCGCCGTCACCGAGCGTGGTCGGCGAAAACACCGCCACCTGCCGGCGATAGGGATCGCCGCCGGCGGTCTTGGACACCGAATCGACATTGGCGAGGTTCTCGGCGATCACCCGCATGCGCGCCTGCTGGGCCTGCATGGCCGAGGCGGCGAGGCTCATCATCGTATTGGTCGGAGGCGTGGCGTCGGCCATCGATCAGTCCTTCCTCATGGCTTGCTTCATGGCTTTCCGGGGGCCTTTATGGCCATCTGGATCATGTTCAGCGATTTCTGGTAGAGGCCGAGCGCGGTCTCGTAGTTCAGCCGCGCGTCCTGCATCTTGATCATCTCTTCCTCGAGCACGACCTTGTTGCCGTCCATGCGAGTCTCGAAGTCGGGCGCGGTCTGGGGCTGCCAGGCGCCGGCCGCGTTTGAGCTCGTGGTCGAGTTCGCGCCCGGGATCGCGATCGAGGGGGCGGTTCCAGACAGATAGCCGGCGCTCGCCTGCGTCGGCGCCAGCGCCAGGGACGCACCCGATCCCGCGCCGCCGTCGGCGACGGTGAATGGCTTGAGATCGTGGGGCATGTAGCCGGGGGTGTCGGAATTGGCGACATTCTGGGCGATCATCTGCTGACGCTGGTTCAGATAGCCGAGCCGGTCCTTCAGCATGGAAAACAGCGGGATGTCGTCGAGCATCATGGCCGGCGAAAGGTGAACGAACAGGGTTAATCAGACATTAAGCACCCTGGTTCAGACCGAGGCGGGCGGGCCGCGCGGCCCGAATCCCCTTAAGGACCGAAACCGCCGTCATGCACATCGCCGATATTTTCAGGATGATCGCCGGCTTGGCCGTGACCCTCGGGCTGATCGGGCTCTGCGTCACGGCTTTGCGCAAATTTGGCCCCGAGACCCTCAAGCGGCTGCAGGGCGCGCGGGCGGACCGGCGGCTGTCGGTGATCGAGACCCTGGTGCTGGACCCCAGCCGTCGGCTGGTGCTGGTCCGGTTCGACCGGGAGGAGCGCCTGATTCTGCTTGGCGACGGCCGCATGCTTGCAAGCCAGCCCGCCATGCCCTCGGCGAAGACGAAGGACTACGCGCCATGATCCGACGCCTGATCGCGCCGCTGCGAGACGTGATCGCGCCCGGGGCCACCCGTGAGGACGCGCGCAACGCCTTTCGCCTGGCGCTGGTCACCACCCTCGCCTGCCTGGTGTTCCCGGCGGTCGCGGCGGCGCAGACGATCAACCTCGACCTCGGCAACGGCGCCGGACTGACCGAGCGGGTGGTGCAGCTGGCCGCGCTGTTGACCGTGCTGTCGCTGGCGCCCTCGATCGTGATCATGACCACCTCGTTCATACGTATCGTGGTGGTGCTGAGCCTGTTGCGCACCGCGCTCGGCCTGCAGCAGAGCCCGCCCAACGCGGTGATCATCAGCCTGTCGCTGTTCCTCACCGCCATTGTCATGGCCCCGACCTTCCAGGCCTCGTACACCGCTGGGATCAAGCCGCTGCTCGACAAGAAGATGGAACTGCCCGCGGCGTTCAACGCCTCGGCCCAGCCGGTGAAGGAATTCATGCTCGGTCAGGTGAACCCGGACGACCTGGCCCTGTTCGTGCGCCTGTCCAAGACCCCCAAGCCGGCCCATCTCCAGGATCTGCCGATCCATGTGGTCACCCCCGCCTTCATGATCTCGGAGCTGAAGCGAGCGTTCGAGATCGGCTTTCTGCTCTTCGTGCCGTTCCTGGTGATCGACCTGGTGGTCGCCAGCGTGCTGATGAGCATGGGCATGATGATGCTGCCGCCAGTGGTCGTGTCGCTGCCGTTCAAGCTGATCTTCTTTGTTCTGGTGGACGGCTGGCGGCTGGTGGCGGGCAGTCTGGTCGAAAGCTTCAACCACGCCCCCGGGACCGGCTGAACGCGGGCGAGGCCCGCCGTCAGAGCCGCTCAACTCGCACGCTGATCCGCTCGCGCTCGCCAGCCCGTCGCTCGACCAGCAGCCGAGCGACCTGGGAGTCGTCGTGGAAGGCGTGGCCCTTGATGGCGTCCAAAATGGCCTTGGCCAGGTTGTCCAGATCCAGCCACGGCGCCTCGCCGACGTACTCCATGTCGATCTGAACCGAGAACTCGCCCCAGGACGGGCGCGCGCCGCGCCATTCCTTGCGAAAGAACTCATATATCAATGGCTTGTAGTATTTCGCTTGGGTGGTCAGCCCGTCCACCGCGAGTTCCAGCACCCCGTCCGCCTCGCGCGCGCGCACCTTGCCGGAGCCGGTCCAGACTACGCTCATGCGCGGTTGCGCCGCATCGCTTGCATCGTGCGAAATCGCATGATTAAGCTGAGTAAGGGAGTAAGAGAGTAAGACATTTGGGGCCCGCGCGATGGCTGTTCTTCTGTCCAAACTAACCTCCAAGGCCCAGACCGTCATCCCGAGGGAGATCCGGGCGCGGCTGGACCTGAAACCGGGCGACGTGGTCCGCTATCGGCTGACCGACGCCGGCATCGTGATCGACAAACTGCCGCAGCAGAGCGACGAGGACTCGTTGGCCTCGTTCTCCGAATGGGCCAGCCCGGCCGATGACAAGGCTTACGCCGGCCTATGAGCGCGATCTACCGTCCCTTCGATGTGGTCGCCGTGGCCGTCGGCGAAGGCGCCGCCGCCAAACGGCGCCCGGCCCTGGTGGTCTCCAACCCCGATTTCGAGAAGTCCACTGGCCTGGTGTGGGTCGCCATGATCACCAGCGCCGACCATGAGCGCCGGTTCGGCGACATCGCGATCGCCGACCAGGCCACGGCGGGGCTGCCCGTGCCCTCGGTGGTCCGCGCCTCCAAGCTGACCACCCTGGCCGTCGGCAAGATCAAGCGCCGCCTGGGCGCGTTGGGCGAAATCGACCGGGTGGGCGCGCGCATCGCGCTGCGGGCCGCGGCGGGGTTTTTCTAGCTCTCGGCCCCGCTGGCGAGCGTTGCCGCCCGCGTCCTCTCCGGCTAGACCGCGCCAACCCAATCGCACGGATCCACGTCATGGCTTCCACTCGCACCGAAACCGACACCTTCGGACCGATCGAGGTCGACGCCTCGCGCTACTGGGGCGCCCAGACCCAGCGCAGCCTGCAGAACTTCAAGATCGGCTGGGAGAAGCAGCCCAAGCCGGTGGTCCGCGCCCTGGGCGTGATCAAGCGCGCCGCGGCGGAGGCCAATGTGGCGCTGGGCCGGCTGGACGCCAAGCTGGGCGAAACCATCGTGGCGGCCGCCCAGGAGGTGATCGACGGCCAAGCTCGACGAGCATTTCCCGCTGGTGGTCTGGCAGACCGGCTCGGGCACCCAGTCGAACATGAACGCCAACGAGGTGATCTCGAACCGGGCGATCGAGATGCTGGGCGGCGAAATGGGCTCCAAAAGGCCCGTCCACCCCAACGACCACGTCAACATGAGCCAGTCGTCGAACGACACCTATCCGACGGCCATGCACATCGCCGCCGTCGAGCAGGTGACCCACGACCTGTTGCCCGCCCTGCGCCATCTGCACACCGCCTTGGTCGCCAAGCAGGAGGCGTTCAAGGACATCATCAAGATCGGCCGCACCCACACCCAGGATGCGACGCCGCTCACCCTGGGCCAGGAGTTCTCCGGATACGCGACCCAGGTCGCCAATTCCATCAAGCGGATCGAGCAGACTCTTCCGGGCATGATCGGAACTCGCCCAGGGCGGCACCGCCGTGGGCACCGGGCTGAACGCGCCGGTCGGTTTCGCCGAACTGGTGGCCGAGCGCATCGCCGCGATCACCGGCCTTGCCTTCGTCACTGCGCCGAACAAGTTCGAGGCCCTGGCCGCGCACGACGCATTGGTGTTCGGCCATGGCGCCCTGAACACCACCGCCGCCTCGCTGTTCAAGATCGCCAACGACATCCGCCTTCTGGGCTCTGGCCCGCGCTCGGGCCTGGGCGAACTCAGCCTGCCGGAGAACGAGCCCGGCTCGTCGATCATGCCGGGCAAGGTCAATCCGACCCAGTGCGAGGCCCTGACCATGGTCTGCACCCAGGTGTTCGGCAACCAGGCGACCATGACCTTCGCCGGCGCCTCGGGCCATTTCGAGCTGAACGTGTTCAATCCGGTGATGGCCTACAATTTCCTGCAGTCGGTGCGCCTCCTGGCCGACGCGGCGGTCAGCTTCACCGACAACTGCGTGGTGGGGATCAAGGCGCGCGAGGACAACATCAAGGCCGCGCTCGAGCGCTCGCTGATGCTGGTCACCGCGCTCGCGCCCAAGATCGGCTACGACGCCGCGGCAAAGATCGCCAAGACCGCGCACAAGAACGGCACGACCCTGCGCGAAGAGGCCGTCGGCGGCGGCTATGTCACCAACGCGGAGTTCGACGCCCTGGTGCGGCCCGAAAAGATGATCTCGCCGGGCTGAGGAGGCCGGCGCCATGAGCGAACTGGTCAACCTGAACCGCGCCCGCAAGGCCAAGGCGCGGGCCGAGAAAGACACGAGCGCCGCCGCCAACCGGGTCAAGCACGGGCGGAGCAAGGCCGAGAAGATGGCCGCCAAGGCCGAGATCGAGCGCGCCGCGCGGCTGTTGGACCAGACCCGGCGCGAGCCCTAGAGCGCATGGCCGGGCTCCTGCGCAAACGCTCGATCAACCTGTCCGGCCACGCCACCTCCCTGGCGCTGGAGCCGGAGTTCTGGGCGGCGCTGGAGGCGATGGCGGCCGAACGCGGACAGAGCCTGGTCGGGCTGATCGCCAGCCTGGACGCCGAACGCGGCGCGCGGCCGCTGGCCTCGGCCTGCCGGGTGGCGGCGCTCGCTCACGCCAGGCGCTAAGCGAGCCTTATCCCCAAGGCCTGGTGTGCTACATTCGTTCCCCAACGATTTAGAAGTTCGCCCCTTGCCCGACGCTCCCACCCCCCGCATCAGCGACCTCGCGCGCGCCGCCCCGCCGCCGACCGCCTATCTGGAGGGGCTCAACGCCGAACAACGGCGGGCGGTCGAGGCGACCGAAGGCCCGGTGCTGGTGCTGGCCGGCGCGGGCACCGGCAAGACCCGCGTGCTGACCACGCGCCTCGCCCACATCCTGGCCACCGGCAAGGCCCGACCCTGGGAGCTTTTGGCCGTCACCTTCACCAACAAGGCCGCGCGGGAGATGCGCGCGCGGATCACCGCGATCATCGGTCCCGAGGCCGAGGGCCTGCGCTGGCTCGGCACCTTCCACTCGATCGCCGCCCAGATCCTGCGCCGCCACGCCGAACTGGTTGGTTTAAGGTCGAACTACACCATCATCGATGTCGACGATCAGGAGCGGCTGATCAAGCAGCTGCTGGAAGCCGAGAACATCGACGCCAAGCGCTGGACCCCGCGCCATCTGGCCGGGCTGATCGACCAGTGGAAGAACCGCGGCTGGACGCCGGACAAGCTGCCGCCGGCCGAGGGCGCGCATTTCGCCAACAACAAGGGCCAGGCGCTATACAAGCTCTACCAGGAGCGGCTCTTGGTGCTGAACGCCTGCGACTTCGGCGATCTGCTGCTGCACAACCTGACCCTGTTCACCACCCGGCCGGACGTGCTGGCCGAGTTCCACGACCGCTTCCGCTACATTCTGGTCGACGAATACCAGGACACCAACGTCGCCCAATACCTCTGGCTGCGGCTGCTGGCCCAGAGGCGGCGCAACCTGTGCTGCGTCGGCGACGACGACCAGTCGATCTATGGTTGGCGCGGTGCGGAGGTGGACAACATCCTGCGTTTCGAGCGCGACTTCCCCGGCGCCGAGGTGATCCGGCTGGAACGCAACTACCGCTCGACCGAACACATACTAGCCGCCGCATCCGGCCTGATCGCGGCCAACAAGGGCCGTCTCGGCAAGACGCTGTGGACCGAGGCGCAGGGCGGCGCCAAGGTCCAGGTGCGCGGGGTCTGGGACGGCGAGGCCGAAAGCCGACTGATCGCCGACGAGATCGAGCGGGCCAAACGCGCGGGCCGCCGCTATCGCGACATCGCCATCCTGGTGCGCGCCAGCTTCCAGATGCGGGCGTTCGAAGAGCGGTTCGTGCTCTTGCAGATTCCCTACGCCGTGGTCGGCGGCCCTCGATTCTTCGAACGCGCCGAGATCCGCGACGCCCACGCATATCTACGCCTGGTGCAATCCGAGGACGACGATCTGGCGTTCGAGCGGATCGTCAATACGCCCAAGCGCGGCATCGGCGAGACCACCGTCTCGCGCCTGCTTCAGATCGCCCGGGCCAACGGTCTGTCGGCCAGCCGCGCGGCGCGCGAGATCGTCCAGGCCGACGAGCTGCCGGCCCGCGCCCGCACGGCGCTGTCCAACTTCCTACGGGACGCCGACCGCTGGCGCGCGGCGAAGGAGACCATGCCCCACCCCCGCCTTCTGGAGACCATCCTGGAGGAGAGCGGCTACACCGACGCCCTGCGGCTGGACAAGGGTCCGACCAGCCAGACTCGGCTGGAGAACCTGAAGGAGCTGGTCCAGTCGATGGCCGCCTTCGATACGCTCGAGGCCTATCTGGAGCACGTCTCCCTGGTGATGGACGTGGACCGCGAGGCCGGCGAGGACGCGGTCCAGATCATGACGTTGCACTCGGCCAAGGGGCTGGAGTTCCCGCTGGTCTTCCTGCCCGGCTGGGAGGAAGGCGTCTTCCCTTCCCAGCGCAGCGTCGACGAGAAGGGCGACAAGGGCCTGGAGGAGGAACGCCGCCTGGCCTACGTCGGGCTGACCCGCGCGCGCGAGGAAGTGCGCGTTTCCTTCGCCGCCAACCGCCAGGTCTACGGCCGCTGGACCAGCCAACTGCCCAGCCGCTTCATCGACGAGCTGCCGATGGCCAATGTCGAGGCCGCCTCGGAGACCGGCTACTACGGCGGCGGGCCGGGCATGAACGAGGCCAAGAGCCGCTGGGACGAGGCCCCGGCGTTCGGCTCGGCCTACACCTCGCCCGGCTGGCGGCGCGCCCAGCAGCACGGCGTCTCTCCCGGCGCGCGGGGCGTGGTGATCGAGGGCCAAGGCAAGCTCGTGACCGCCGCCGAGCCCGCCGCCGGCCGCTACGCCGTCGGCGAGCGGGTGTTCCACCAGAAGTTCGGCTACGGCGAGGTTCTGGCGGTCGAGGGCAACAAACTCACGGTGAGCTTCGACAAGGCCGGCGAGAAAAAGGTGATCGACACGTTTGTGGAGCGGGGGTGAGACACGTTCGGGTTGTGGCGGATGGAGATCGGCGGCGACCCATCCGTCACCCTTTTCGTTCCTCCTTGAGCAGCCAGCCGAAGACGCCGACGGCGGTCAGCGCGCCGACGAGCTGGGCGGCGATGAACTGCGGCGCCGAGGTGGGCGCGATCCCGGCGAAGGTGTCGGAGAGGCTTCTGGCGACCGTGACGGCCGGGTTCGCGAATGAGGTCGAAGCCGTGAACCAATAGGCCGCGGTGATGTAGAGCCCGACCATCCAGGGCGTGGCCTCGGGACGAAAGCGCAAGGAGCCGAGGATTGTCCCGACCAGGCCGAAGGTGGCGATGAATTCCGCCAGACCCTGAGCGGGGCCGTCGCGCAGCTTGCCCGAGATTTGAAAGATCGGCTCGGCAAACATCGCATGAGCCGCCCATACGCCCGCCACGCCCCCCGCGACCTGGGCCGCGACGTAAGCGCCGGCAAGCGGCCAGGCGATCTCGCGGCGCAGCGCGAAGGCCATGGTCACGGCCGGGTTGAAGTGGGCGCCCGACAGCGGGCCGAAGATGGTGATAAGGACCACCAAGCCCGCTCCGGTCGAGACGGTATTGCCCAAGAGCGCGATGGCGACGTTCCCGCCCGCGAGCCGCTCGCCCATGATCCCCGAGCCGATCACGATCATCAGCAACAGAGCGGTTCCAAGCAGTTCCGCCGCCAGCCGCCGCCCCACGCCGAACGGCGCGAGCGGGGGCTCCAGGCTCGCGTCGGCCACGCTATCCGGTCCCGTCATGCCGACTGCGGCGCGCCCGAGGTCTGGCCGATCTCGTCCAGCTTCTTCTGCAGCGACAGCCGGCCGAGGCTGGCGACGGGCAGGCTGGCGAACAGGCTGATGCGGTTGTTCAGCACCCGGTAGGCGTCGGCGAAGGCCAGCGCGACCTGGGTTTCGGTCCCTTCGACGGCGGCGGGATCGGGAACGCCCCAATGGGCGGTCATCGGCTGGCCCGGCCAGATCGGGCAGACCTCGCCGGCGACCGAGTCGCACACCGTGAACACGAAATCGAGCGGCGGAGCGTCCGGCCCGGTGAACTCATCCCATGGCTTGGATCGCAGATCGGCGGTCGGGTAATCCATGCTGGCCAAGAGCTTCAGCGCGGCGGGATTGACCGCGCCCTTGGGGTGGGAGCCGGCGGAATAGGCGCGGAACTTGCCGCCGCCGATCTTGTTCAGGATCGCTTCGGCGAGGATCGAGCGGGCTGTGTTTCCCGTGCAGAGAAAGAGCACGTTGAAGGGTCTGTGGGGATTGGCGTCGGTCATGCCGTCTCGTCCTCAAGCCGCGGTTGGAGCTCGGATTGGCTGGGCGCGCAGCAGGCCGCGCGTTCGGCGATCTCGGCCAGCGGTCCGCAAATGTCGCGATCGCCGCCGCAGCAGTCCTCAATGAGAAAGGCGAGAAGCGCGCTCATCCGCCCGTAGGCCGCGGTGTAAATGATCGATCGGCCCTCGCGGCGCGAGGCGACCAGTCCCGCATGGCTCAGCACGTTCAGGTTGGCGGAGAGGGTGTTCGACAAGGACCCCGTGACCCGCGCGATCTCCCCGGCTGGCAAACCTGATTTGCCGCCGCGGACCAGAAGCCGGAATATCTCCAGCCGCCCCGGATGGGCGAGCGCGGACAGCGCGCCGACGGCGTCCCTAGTTTCCATTATTCCAGATTACGTGAACTTCGGAATTGTCTCCAACGAAGCTTTTATGACGCGGCGCGCCTGGGCGTGCGTCAGCTGGTTTCTCGCCATTCGCCCCGACCGCGGCTAGACAGGCGCCTATGAGCGACAAGGCTGAGCAGATTATCGCCCGCGGCCCGCGCGAGAACGCCGAGGCGGCCGCCCGCGCCATCGACGCGGACCCGGTGCTGGAGGCCGCAACCTATTCGATCCTCGAAGAAGACGAGGACCAGGGCGTCTGGCGCATCGACGCCTTCCCGACCACGGCGGCGGAGGCCGACGCTCTGGCGCGCCTGCTGCGGGGCTTCGGCGGCCTGAAGCTGACGCGCGAGGCGTTGGCCGACGCCGACTGGCTGGCGATGGCGCTCTCCGGCTTGCCGCCGGTGCGGGCCGGACGGTTCTTCGTCTATGGGATGCACGATCGCGGGCGCACGCCGCCGAACGCGGTGAACCTGAGGATCGAGGCCGGCGCGGCCTTCGGCACCGGCCATCACGGCACCACGGTCGGCTGTCTGCTGGCCTACGACCAACTGCTCAAGGCGCGCCGGTTCGCCAGGGTGCTGGACGTGGGCGCCGGCACCGGGGTGCTGGCCATCGCCGCGGCGCGGACCGGGGCCAAGATAACCGTCGGCACCGACATCGACCCGGTCTCGGTGCGGATCGCCCGCGAGAACGCCAAGGTCAACGCCGCCGCCGTCCGCTTCGCCCACGCCGCCGGCCTCGGCCACCCCTTGGTGAGGGCCGGCGCGCCCTACGACCTGGTGTTCGCCAACATCCTCGCCCGGCCGCTGGTCGGCCTGGCCCAGGAGATCCGGCGCGCGCTGCGGCCCGGCGGCCTGATCATCCTCTCGGGCCTCTTGCGCACCCAGGAGCGCCATGTCCGCGCGGCCTATCTGGCGCGCGGCTTCCGCGTCCGCCGGCGCATCCACCGCGACGCCTGGGCGACGCTGGTGCTCAGCCGCGGTTAGGGCGACTTTGCACGCCCGGCGCGGGGCGACTAGATAGGCTCCATGCGCCAGACCTTCGACGAAACCACCGATCCCTCGTTCGGCCCCAAGCACGTGCCGCTGATCCGCCAAGCGATGGCGGCGCAAGGGCTGGACGGGTTCATCGTGCCGCACGAGGACGAGCACCAGAACGAATACCTGCCCGCGGCCAACGACCGGCTGGCTTGGGCCACCGGCTTCACCGGCTCGGCCGGGGCGGCGGTGATCCTGGCGGACAAGGCCTGCGTGTTCGTCGACGGTCGCTATGCGCTGCAGGTGCGCGACCAGGTCGACCAGACCCTGTTCGAGGTGCGCGATCTGGTGGAGGGCGGGGTCCCGGCCTATCTCGAAACCACGCTGAGCGCCGGCCAGACCATCGGCTACGACCCGCGCCTGCACAGCCCCGATGCGCTGGAGCGGCTGCGCGCGGCGGCGGCCAAGGCGGGCGCGGACCTGAAGCCGGCCGAGCCCAATCCGCTGGACCAGGCCTGGGGGTCCGAGCGTCCCGCCCAGCCGCAGGCGCCGGTGGTTCCCCATCCCCTGGACTACGCCGGCGAACCCTCGGCCGACAAGCGCGCCCGCATCGGCGCCGAGCTGAAGGCGCAGGGCCTGGACGCCGCGGTGCTGACCGCGCCGGCCTCGATCGCCTGGCTGTTCAACATCCGCGGCGGCGACGTGATCCGCTCGCCCCTGCCGCTGGGCCAGGCGGTGCTGAACGCGGACGGAACGGCGCGGCTGTTCCTCGATCCGGCCAAGGTCTCGGCCGAGTTGCCGGCCTGGCTCGGCAACGGCGTCAGCCTGGAGCCGCCCGAGGCGCTGGCGGACGCGCTGGCGGCGCTGAAGGGCGCGCGGACGCTGATCGACCCCGCCCTGTCCTCGGCCTGGTATTTCGAGACCCTGAAGGCCGCCGGCGCCGACGTGCGTCCCGGCGCGGACCCCTGCGCCCTGCCCCGCGCCTGCAAGAACCCGATCGAGATCGAGGGAGCGCGGCGCGCCCATCTGCGCGACGGCGTGGCCCTGAGCCGGTTCCTGCACTGGGTGGCGACGGAGGCCCAGGCCAGCCTGCCGGACGAGCTGGCCGTGGTCGCCAGGCTGGAAGCCTTCCGCGAGGCGACCGGGGCGCTGAAGGACCTGTCGTTCGACACCATCGCCGGCGCGGGCGCCAACGGCGCGGTCGTGCACTATCGCCCCACCACGCGCTTGGCCAAGACCTTGGTTCCCGGCTCGCTACTGCTGGTCGATTCCGGCGCCCAATATCTGGACGGCACGACCGACGTCACCCGCACGATCGCCATCGGTGAGCCTTCGGCCGAAATGCGCGAGCGCTTCACCCTGGTGCTGAAAGGCCATCTGGCGCTGGGTCGGGTGCGATTTCCGGCGGGCACGACCGGCTCGGCCCTCGATGTGCTAGCCCGCGTGGCCTTGTGGAACGCGGGGCTGGACTACGACCACGGCACCGGCCACGGCGTCGGCAGCTATCTTGGGGTGCACGAGGGCCCGCAAGGCATCTCCAAGCGCCCCAGCACGGTGGCGCTCAAGCCCGGCATGATCGTCTCCAACGAGCCTGGCTACTACAAGGAGGACGCCTACGGCGTCCGGATCGAGAACCTGCAGGTGGTCACCGAGCCGACCGAGATCGCCGGCGGCGAGCGACCGATGCTGGGCTTCGAGACCCTCACGCTCGCCCCCATCGACCGCCGCGCGATCGACAAGTCCCTGATGAGCCCAGAGGACATCGCCCAGCTCGACGCCTACCACGCCCGGGTTCTGGCCGCCGTCGGTCCCAAGGTCGAGCCGGTGGTGCTAACCTGGCTCGAGAGCGCCTGCGCGCCGCTGTAGGCGCTCCAAACCACCGCCCCATGAGGAAGTCCATATGAGTACCGCAACCGCGCCCGAACGGGCCGACGATCTCGCCGCATCGCTCGGCCAGGATGGCCCAGCGCAGATCGACGCCAAAGCGGAACGGGCCCTGATCCGCTATCGCGCCGCCCCGCGCATGTGCCATTCGGGCGGCGTCGTGCAGGGCGGCTTCATCGCCGGCTGGCTGGACGCGGCCATGGCCCACGCGGCGATGGGAGCGGCCGGCATGCACCTCGCCCCCATGTCGCTGGAGCTGAAGGTCAGCTATTTCGCGCCGGTCGGACCGGGTCCCGTGGTGGCCGAGGGCTGGGTGGAGCGCCGCGGACGTTCAACCTGCTTCCTCGAGGGACGGCTCACGAACGACGCCGGCGAGGTGCTGGCCAAGGCCAGCTCCACCGCCCGCCTGGTGCCCCGCGCCAAGGTCGAGGCGCGGGCGATCGGCCGCGAGGGCTAGAGCGTGTTGACTTTAGGTTGATACAAGAATCTCCACCGCTCCTCCCGGCGAATGCCGGGACCCAGATCGTAAAACGGAAGCGCTACATTCAAGACAACACGGGTGGGTCAGCGCCCTTTGATCTGGATCCCGGCATTCGCCGGGAGGAGCGGAGTAATATCGTAATTCAATTTGAACTCATCTCGCTCTTGAGCGCCACCCGCGCCGGGTGCAGCCGCTGGCCCGGGACCTTGACGCGGGTCTGGAACACCGCCCCGCAGTTCTCGTGCGGCCCACCCTCGGAGCCGGTGACGACATAGAGGTCGCGCAGGTCGTCGCCGCCGAAGCAGAGGCTGGTCACCATCGGCAGCGGAACCGCCAGATCCATGCGGTGGGTTCCGTCGGGCTCGAACACCGCGACCCGGCCGCCGTGCGCATCCGCCACCCAGACCGACCCGTCGCTCGCCACCTTCAGCCCGTCCGGAGCGCCGATCTTGTCCAGGGAGGCGAACACCCGCCAGGGTCCGACCGAGCCGCCCGGCCCCACGTCATAGACGCGCACGCCGGCGCCGCGGGTGTCCGAATGATAAAGACGGGTCCCATCCGGCGAGAAGCCGAGCCCATTGCTGAGCATCACCCCTTCGGAGAGGATCTGCGCGGTCCCGTCGAGGCCGATCCTGACCAGATGGCCCGGTTTCGGCGCCTCGCCTCCGAACACCCGGAAGGCCAGCGATCCGACGTAGATCCGCCCGGCCCGGTCGGTGGTCAGGTCGTTGAAGCCGATCGCGCCGGGGACCTTGTCTGGCGTCAGCAATATCTCGCCGGGCCGCTCGTCGAGCGAGACGAAGGCGATGTCGCGTCCGCCCATGACCAGGCCGCCCGAGGCGTGCAGCGCCATGCCGCCGACCCCGCGCCGCTTGGGCAGCGCCAGCGACACCTTCCCGTCGAGGCCCAAGCGATGGATCCCGCCGTTCGGCACGTCGCTGAAATAGAGGCCCTGCTCGTCGTCCCAGACCGGGGCTTCGATCAGGCCGTAGCCGCTCGCCAGTTTCCGCATCGGTCGCCTCGCTCCGCGAAGGGTCGTCGAGGGGCCATCTATCCGGGAGCGGAGGCGGTCACGCAAGCAAACCCTTCTCCCCTTGCGGGAGAAGGGCGTTACGCCACCCTCAGGCGCCGACCAGCGCCAGCCACTCGTCCTCGCTTAGCACCTGGACGCCGAGGTCGCTCGCGGTCTTCAGCTTCGATCCCGCGCCCGGTCCGGCGACCACGATGTCGGTCTTCCGGGACACCGAGGAGGCGACCTTGGCGCCCAGCGCTTCGGCCTGGGCCTTGGCCTCGTCGCGGGTCATGCGCTCCAGCGCGCCGGTGAACACCACGGTCTTGCCGGCCACCGCGGTGTCGGTCTTGGGCGCGGCGGCGTCCTCGATTCGAAGTTGGGCGACGAGGTTCTGCACGATGCGGCGATTGTGGTCCTCGGCGAAATAGGCCGCCGCCGCTTCGATCACCGCCTCGCCGATCTGGTCCAGCGCGTCCAG
The DNA here is from genome assembly GCA_963706385.1 of uncultured Alphaproteobacteria bacterium. Classification (GTDB taxonomy): domain Bacteria; phylum Pseudomonadota; class Alphaproteobacteria; order Caulobacterales; family Caulobacteraceae; genus Poindextera. The sequence goes on from OY970153.1 coordinate 1,082,596, forward strand.
CTCCGCCATCGCCTCGTCCTCGCGCCCGGCGACCTTGTCCATCGCCGCAAGGAAGGCCCGGGCCGAGCCGTAGCCCCGCGCCAGCGTCACCGCCGTGCTCTCGCCGATGTGCCGGACGCCCAGCCCATAGATGAACCGGTCGAGCGGAATGCGCCGCCGCGCCTCGATCGCGGCGAACAGGTTTCCGACGCTGGTCTCGCCCCAGCCCTCGCGGTCCTTCAGCTTCTTCAGCGAGGCCCGGTCGCGTTCCTCCAGGGCGAAGATGTCGGCGGGCTCGCGGATCAGACCGTCGTCGAAGAACGCCTGGAGCTGCTTTTCGCCCAGCCCCTCGATGTCGAAGGCGCGGCGGGAGACGAAGTGCTTGAGGTGTTCGATGTGTTGGAACGGGCAGGCGAATTCGCCGGTGCAGCGGCGCACCACGGTCTCGGCCCCGCCGGTGGTGGTCTCGCGCGCCAGCGGCGTCTTCAGCGGGCAGGGACAACGGGTCGGGAAGACATAGGGCTTGGCGCCCTTGCGCCGTTCGTCCAGCACCGGGCCGACGATCTGGGGGATGACGTCGCCGGCGCGCTGGACGATCACCGTATCGCCGATGCGCACGTCGAGCCGCGCGATCTCGTCGGCGTTGTGCAAGGTGGCGTTCTCAACCACCACCCCGCCCACGGTCACCGGGGCCAGCCGCGCGACCGGCGTGACCGCGCCGGTGCGGCCGACCTGGATGTCGATCGCCTTGAGAATCGTCCTGGCCCGCTGGGCGGGGAACTTGCGCGCGATGGCCCAGCGCGGGGAGCGCGAGACGAAGCCGAGCCGGCCCTGCCAGTCCAGCCGGTCGACCTTGTAGACCACCCCGTCGATGTCGAAGGTCAGGCGCGGACGCAGGGCCTCCATCGCCGCATAGGCCTCGATCAGGCCCTCCGCTCCCTCCACCCGTCTCGCCTGCGGCGTGACGTGGAAGCCCCAGGCCCTCAGCGCCGCCAACGCCTCCCACTGGCTCTTCGCGAACGGGGCGCTGACCAGGCCCCAGGCGTAGGCGAAGAAGCGCAGCGCCCGCCCCGCGGTGACGCCGGGGTCGATCTGGCGCAGCGAGCCGGAGGCGGCGTTGCGCGGGTTGGCGTAGGTGCGCCCGCCCGAGACCTGGGCCGCCGCGTTCAGCGCCGCGAAGTCCTCATGCCCCAGATAGACCTCGCCGCGGACCTCGATCACCTCGGGCCAGCCCGATCCCTTCAGGCGATGGGGAATCTCCTTCACCGTGCGCAGGTTCTCGGTGACGTCCTCGCCCACGCGCCCGTCGCCGCGGGTCGCGCCCCTGACCAGGACCCCGCGCTCGTAGCGCAACGAAGCCGACAGGCCGTCGATCTTTGGCTCGGCGGTGTAGACGATCGCTTCCTCGCCTAGCCTGAGGAACCGGCGCACCTTGGCGTCGAATTCCACCGCGTCCTCGTTGGAGAAGGCGTTGTCCAGCGACAGCATCGGCGTGCCGTGCTCGACTGGCGCGAAGGTCTCCGCCCGCGCGGCGCCGACCCGCAAGGAAGGGGAATTGTCGCGCACCAGGTGCGGGAAGCGGGCCTCGATCGCCGAATTGCGCCGCTTGAGCGCGTCGTACTCGGCGTCGGAGACGGTGGGCGCCTCCTGCTGATAATACCGCATGTCATGGCCGGTGATCTCGTCGGCCAGCCGGGCGAGTTCGGCCGCCGCCTCGGCCTCTGTCAGGTCGGCGATCGGTTTCATGAAAAGAATCCGCTCATCCCCGCGAAAACGTTAAGCGATGCGGGTCTCGAACGGCGCGAGGCGAAGACCCTCTCCCAGAGGGAGAGGGAGGGGCCCGCGCCGAAGGCGTGGGAAGGTGAGGGGTTACCGCGCCAGCCTATTTCGCGCATTCTCCGCCGATGCGGCCCAATGCTCGAATCGCCCGTTCCCGCGCCCTGCGCGCCGCCTCCGCCGATGCGGACCTCGAACCGGCGAGGCGGTAACCCCTCACCTTCCCACCTTCGGTGGGCCCCTCCCTCTCCCTCTGGGAGAGGGGATCGAGCGCAAATGCGCTTCACTGTCTCGCGTTGGGCGACGGCGAGCGCGGCGGGCCTTGTGACGGGTGCATCCCTTGGCGCGCAGGCGGAGATGAGCGGATAAGAGAAGGACCGGGCTGCCGGCGTCATGCGATCAGCGCCCGCGCCGCCGCCCGCGCCGCCTCGGTGATCTCGGCGCCGGACAGCATCCGGGCGATCTCCTCCTCTCGGGCCCTGGCCGAGAGGGTCTCGACCGCGGTGTGCGGCCTATCCCCCTCACCGGCCCTCACCACCCGCCAGTGGGCGTCGGCGCGCGCCGCCACCTGGGGCGAATGGGTGACCACCAGCACCTGCGCCTGGCCGGCCAAGCGCCTTAGCCGCAGGCCCACCGCGTCGGCCACCGCGCCGCCGACGCCCTGATCGACCTCGTCGAAGATCATCAGCGGCTGGGCTTGGTCGACGCGGCCGGCGAGCGCCGCCTTCAGCGCCAGGGCGAAGCGGGCCAGCTCGCCGCCCGAGGCGATCGCGCCCAGCCCGCCGAACGGCGCTCCGGGAATGGTCGAGACCTCGAATTCCACCCGGTCGGCGCCCACCGGACCGGCGCGATCCGCCGGCAAAGGCTCGACCGCGACGCGGAAACGCGCCCTGTCCAGTTTCAGCGGGCCAAGTTCCGCCTCGACCGCCTTGGCCAGGCGGTCCCCGGCGGCGCGCCGCGCGATACCGAGCGCGCGAGCGGCGGCGAGATAGGTCTGATGCGCCGCAGTGGCTGCCGCTTCGGCGGCGGCCAGGGCTTCGTGCGAGGTCTCTGTCTCATGCAGGGCCTGGGCGAATCGCTGACGCGCGGCGGGCAGCTCGTCGACCGGCAGGTTCAGCTTGCGGGCCATGGCGCGCAGGGCGAACAGCCGCTCCTCGGCCTGTTCCAGCCGGTCCGGCTCGAAATCGAACGCCTCGGCCGCCGCGTCGATCGCCGCCAACGCCTCCTGCGCCTCGATGAGGGTGCGATCCACCGCGCCCGCCGCATCGGCCAGCCGCCGCGCGGCCGGGGCGTCGGAGGCCACGCCCGCCTGCGCGGCCCGCTCGCCCGCCCGTTCCAGCGCCCGGAAGGCTTGGCCCAGCCGGCTCGACAGCCCATCGCCCAGATGCTCGCGGGCGGCGGCGATGTCGGCCAAGGTCTTTTCCGAGGCGCCGAGCAGCGCCCGTTCCTCCGCCAATGCTGTCTCCTCACCGACCCGGGGATCGAGCCGGTCGAGCTCGCCCAGCCTCAAGGTGATCTCCTCGATGTCCGCGGCGGCGCGCTGGGATTGCTCGCGCAGGCCCTCCGCCCGCTCGCGCGCCGCCCGCCAGGCGCTCCAGGCGTCCATGCAGGCCCCCACCTCCTGGGTGAGCCCCCCGAAGGCGTCCAGCAACGGGCGATGGGTGCGCGCGTCCAGCAGACCGACGGTCTCGTGCTGGCCATGCACCTCCAGCAGCATGCCGCCCAGGTCGCGCAGCACGCCCACGCTGGTCGCCTGATCGTTGACGAAGGCGCGCGAGCGGCCATCGGCGCCGAGCTGGCGGCGCAGCACCAGATCTTCGTCCGGAGCCCCGCCCAGGCCCTTGTCCTCCAGATAAGCCCAGACCGGATGGTCGACGCCCAGCGCGAAGATCGCCGTCGCCTGGGCCTGGGCCGCGCCGCGCCTGACTAGGCCCGCGTCGGCCCGCGCGCCGGTGGCCAGCCCCAAGGCATCGAGGATGATCGACTTGCCGGCTCCGGTCTCGCCGGTCAGCGCCGTCAGACCCGGACCGAAGGCGAGGTCCAGGGTCTCGATCAACACCACGTCGCGAATGGCCAGCCCGATCAGCATGGCGCGAGGATCGCCGGGAATCCCGTTCCGCTCAACCGCGGCGAAACAATTCAGTTGGCCGGCGCCGTCGAACTCGCGGGCGGGGCGGAGGAGTCCGACGACGGGACCGCCTCCTTGCCGAACGAGGGCAGATGCAGCCAGCCCTTCTGACGTGGTTTTTCCGGCGCGGGAGCTTCGTTGGCCGGACTTTCGGGCCGCGTTAGCGCATTGCCCGGCGTTGTGGTGGCGGAGTCAGCGGGCGGCGGGGGCGCGGAGCCGTGGGCGGACTTCAGGCTGAGCAGGTGGGCGGCGCGATGGAAGAAGCCATGCGCGGGCTTTGGCTCGACCTCCGGCCGCAGACCCCTTTCCGTCATCAGCTTGTAGGCGTCGGCATACCAGATATCGCCGGGGAAGTTGTAGCCGAGCACGGCGGCGTTGCGCTTGGCCTCATCGACCACGCCGAGGGTCAGATAGGCTTCAACCAGGCGATAGAGCGCCTCGGGCGCGTCGCTGGTGGTCTGGTATCTGTCGATCACCGTCTTAAACCGGCCGATCGCCGCGAGGATGTCGCCGCGGCGCAGGTAGAAGCGGCCAACCGACATCTCCTTGCCGGCGAGCTGGTCGTTGATCATGTCGATCTTCAGCCGGGCGTCTTGAGCGTATTCGGTCTTGGGATAGCGACGAGCGACCTCGCGCATGGCCGAAAGCGCCTGGCCGGTCGCCGCCTGATCACGACCGACGTCGATGATCTGCTCGAAATAGCATTCGGCCTTCAGATAGTAGGCGTAGGCGGTCGAGGCGTTGCCCGGATAGAGCTCGATGAACCGGTTTGCGTCGGTGATGGCCTCATCATACTGGTTGGCCTCGTAATGGGCGTAGGCCTGCATCATGATCGCCCTACGCGACCACTCCGAATAGGGATGCTGGCGCTCCACCGCCTTGAAGTAGGCGATGCCGTCGCTCCACTGGTGGCGATCCAGCCGCGCGGCGCCAGCGGCGTAAAGCTGATCGACGGGACTCTCGGCGTAGGTCTCTTCCGTCGCCTTCTTGTGACGAAGCAGCGAGCAGCCTGACAGCAGGACCGCACACGCCAGCGCGGCGAAGACAACCGGCGAGCGGACCCGGAAATTAGCAAGCACGGACGACCACCTCGAACAAGACGCCCCCGCGCCAGGAATGGATCGATGACCCGTCGGCTTCTACACTACGCCGTGCACAGCGCAAACGGCGTCACGCTGCACGGCGCGGACGCGCGCGAGGCGGTCAGACCGCCTGGGCGTAAGGCTCGGCCAGGGTGCGCCAGCGCCAAGCCCGCGGCCGGTCCAGCACCGCGCGCACCAGCGCATTGTTGATCCCGTGCCCGGCGTAGCGGCCTTCGAACCGGCCGAGCAACGGCGCGCCCAGCAGGCTGAGATCGCCGACCGCGTCCAGCGCCTTGTGACGCACGAACTCGTCGGGCCAGCGCAGGCCCTCCGGATTGAGCACCCGATCGACGTCGATCACCACCACGTTCTCCATCGATCCGCCGCGCGCCAGGCCGATACGGCGCAGGGCCTCGACGTCCTGGATGAAGCCGAAGGTGCGAGCCGGCGCCAGTTCGGCGCAGAAGGCGGATTCATCGACCGCCAGATCGATTGTCTGCCGGCCAATGGCCTGGCTGGGAAAGTCGATTTCGAACGCCAGCTCGAACCGGTTCGCCGGCGTCAGGGCCGCGCGCTTGTCGCCCTCGACAACCTCGATGGTCTCAAGGATTTCGATCCAGCGCCGCGGCGCGTCCTGACCCCGCCGGCCCGCTTGATCAAGCAATTGAACGAAGGGCGCGGCCGAACCGTCCATGATCGGCGTCTCGGGCCCGTCGAGTTCGACGCTCGCATTGTCGATCCCCAGCGCCCAAAGGCTAGCGGCCAGATGCTCGATGGTCGCAACGGTGACGCCGGAAGCGTTGCCGATCACCGTCTCCATCCGCGTTTCGACCACCGCCTCGCCGCGAGCCGGCACGCGATTGTCGCGGTCATCAACGTCGGTTCGCACAAACACGATCCCGGTGTCGGGCGCGGCCGGCCGGATCGACAAACGCACCCGCTGGCCGGTGTGAACACCAACGCCGGCGATGATCGCCGGCGCGGCCAAGGTGTGCTGAAAAGCAGCGGCTGGCGTCAAGCAACGAACCTTCCGAAACCTGGCCGGGAACCCGCCGCCAGAAGTCCACGCTAGGCCTTAGAAGTTGCGCCGCACTGCGGCAACACAACTCCTGTTTCGGAATGTTTCCACCATTAGCCGTTGAAAATAAACATTAATTAGCAAGCCGCCTGAGGAAGGACGGAATCTCCAAATCCTCGACCGCATCGGCCTGCGCCTCGGATTCCGGCGCGGCCGTTTGCTGCGCGGCCACCGCTGCGGCCCTGGCCTCCAGCACCGGAGTCGGATCATTTCGATAGTCGCGCAACGGAGGCGGCGTTTCCTGACGGGGGCGCCCACCTCCAAACAGGCTGAGCCATCCGCCCTTGCCGTGCTGACGACGCTGGCCCGCGGCCAGCAACCGCTCGTCAAACAGGGAAGCCTCGTCGCCCTCCGCCTCGACTTGTTCCGACTTGACGAGCGCCGGGACTTCATCGGCCTCGTCCTGGCTGACCGCCTCGTCAACGAGCGTCGGATCGGCCCAGGCGGCGATTCGCGTCTCGACGGTCTCGATGTCGGCCTGTTCGGGATAGACCGAGGGCTGCGCCGCGAAGTCCGGTTCGACCACTTGGTCCTGATCGCCGAGCTGGACAGGGTCCGGCTTTGACTGAGTTTGCGGCGCGATGTCCTTGACCATCACCGACTGGGCCGCAGTGGCCGCGCGCGGAGACTTAGGTTCGATCGCGGCGATCGACTGGCCGTCCATGCCGGTGGCCACCACCGAAACGCGAATCTTGCCGTCGAGCGCCGGATCGAACGCCGCGCCGAAGATGATGTTAGCTTCCGGATCGACCTGCTCGGAGATGGCGTTGGCCGCCTCGTCGACTTCCAGGAGGGTCATGTCCAGACCGCCGGTGACGTTGACCAGCACCGCCTTGGCGCCCTTCAGCGAGACCTCGTCCAGCAGCGGATTGGCGATGGCGTTCTGGGAAGCCATCAGCGCGCGGTCCTCGCCGGTCGCCTCGCCGGTGCCCATCATCGCCTTGCCCATCTCGGTCATCACCGTGCGTACGTCGGCGAAGTCGAGGTTGATCAGACCCGGCAACACCATTAGGTCGGTGATTGAGCGGACGCCCGAATGCAGCACCTGGTCGGCCATGCCGAACGCCTCGGCGAAGGTGGTGCGCTCGTTGGCGACGCGAAACAGGTTCTGGTTCGGAATCACGATCAGGGTGTCGACGTAGCGCTGCAGTTCGGCGATGCCCGCGTCGGCCAACCGCATGCGGTGGCGACCCTCGAAAGTGAACGGCTTGGTGACCACGCCCACCGTCAGGATGCCGCGCTCGCGAGCGGTCTTGGCGATGATCGGCGCCGCGCCGGTGCCGGTGCCTCCGCCCATGCCGGCGGTGATGAACACCATGTGCGCGCCGTCGAGGTGTTCGCCGATCTCCAGGCCGCTCTCCTCGGCCGCCGACATGCCGATCTCGGGATGGGCGCCGGCGCCTAGGCCTTGCGTGACCGTCACACCGAGCTGGATGCGCCGGTCGGTCTTGGAGAAGGCCAGTTGCTGGGCGTCGGTATTGGCGACAACGAACTCGACTCCCTCGAGACCGGCCTCGATCATGTTGTTGACGGCGTTGCCCCCAGCGCCGCCTACCCCAAACACGACGATACGCGGCTTCAAATCGGTCGTACGCGGCGCGGAAAGATGTATAGCCATGGGACCCCTACGTCCTTGATCCGCATTTCCGAAAGCCAGCGACCCGCCCGCCAGGCTCCTCCGCGGATTAGATTAACTGAACGCCCACCATCGTTAATCGGCGGTTAACTGCATACTGTGAGTCGGAGGCTAGTCGACCCGCGCGTGCGAAATTTCTCGATTCGAGAGCGGATAAGGCGAAATTGTGACGGGTTGACGCCTACCTTCGTTCCTTGTCGGATCGTCTGGCGCGAATCGACACGCGGATGATCGGCATCATCAGCCTGAATGTGGTGAATTCGAACCCGCGAGCTGGCAAATCGCCTTGACGCGATTGGTGCATCAACGATTCGGGCAGCGACCTCTACAGTATCACGAAAAGATAGACTGCATTTTACTCGCCCAGCGACTAAGCAGTCAGAGATTGTCGCGCAGCCAGGCGGCGGCGCGGCTGAGCGCGGTTTCGCGCCCGTTCCGCAGCTGGGTCTTGGGCTTTGCGCCCACCAGCGCGCGCAACGAGACCACCTCGCGCGGCCCAAAGGCGGCGCGCTGCAGAACCCCGGCGGCGGCGCAAAAGGCGGGGCCCGAGGCCGCGTCGGCCAAGTGCGGCACCCGGCGCGGACGGCCGAGCCGAACCGGACGGTCGAACACCCTCACGGCCACCTCGCGCACGCCGGCCAGTTGACTGGCGCCGCCGGTCAGCACGATCCCCGCGCCGAGGTCAAGCGGCGCGCCGGAGGCCTTCAGCCGCTCGCGCAGAAGCTCCAGGGTCTCTTCGACGCGCGGGGCGATAATGCCCTTCAACAGCGAGCGCGGAGCGATCACCGGACCCGCGCCGGGATCGTCGCCCCGGGGCGGCGCCTCGATCATCTCGCGATCCTCGTTGGCCGAGGCGATGGCCGAGCCGTGCAGGGTCTTGATCCGCTCCGCCCCGGCGATCGAGGTGGACAGGCCGCGGGCGATGTCGGCCGTCACGTGGCCGCCGCCCACCGCCAGGCTGTCGACATGGACCAGCGCCCCGTCGGCGAACACCGCCACCGAGGTCGAGCCGCCGCCCATATCCAGGCAGATGCCGCCCAGGTCCATTTCGTCGTCTTCCAGCGCCGCCAGGGCCGAGACGAAAGGCGCGGCCACCACGCCCTGGAACTCCAGATGCGCGCGCTCGACGCAGAAGCCGAGGGCCTGGAATACGCTCTCGTTGATCGAGACCACCACCAACTCAAGACCGAGCTGACGGCCGAACATCGAGCGAGGATCGCGCACGCCGCGCTGGCCATCCACCGACCAGGCGATAGGCAGCAGATGGATCGGCCGTCGGCCGGGGATACGCACCTTGGCCAGGGCGGCGGAAATGCCGCGATTGAGGTCGGCGTCGCCGATCGGTCGCGCGCCCAGCGAGACCTCGGAAGTGACCCGCTGGCTGGCGAGTTGGCCGCCGGAGGTGGTGACGGTTACGCCCTGGACGTTGACGGCGGCGACGGATTCGGCCCGCTCAACGGCCAGAGCGATGGCGTCGGTGGCCTCGTCCATGTTGATGATCGCGCCGCCGCGCACGCCGCGCGACTGCACATGGCCGACGCCGACGGTCTGCAAGGTGCGGGTCTCGCGGTTGATTCCGCCCGGCTTCATGATGAAGCAGGCAACCTTGGACGCGCCCAGATCCAGCGCCGCCACCACCGGCTGGCGCACGGACAGACCCTTCAATCCATCCCGCGCCTCGCGGCGATCCTCAAGTTTTGACATCACGCCCAATCCCCAACATCCCGCCCGTTATGCGCCGTTCGCCACCAACTGCCCCGGCGGAGCGGTCTGTCTTGGCCTAACCGCCACCAGTTCGGGATCACGCAGGTCGATGCGCTCGAAGCCGAGCTCGAGGATGCGTGACTTCTGGTCCAGTTGATCGAGTTGGATCAGGGCGGCGTCCTCGCCGCTCGCCGGGAGCTGGATCAGGCCGCCGTCCTTCATCCGAAGGTCCCAGCGGCGGCCGTCGACCCGCACCAGGGCGTCCAGGCGCTGCATCACCAGCGGATGGGCGCGCACCACTGGCAGGATTCTTGGGGCGGCTTGGTCGGCGCCGTCGCCCACCACCAGCGGCAGGTTGGCGAAGCGGGCCGGATCGGCTTCGGGTATGGCGTGACCGGTGTTGTCGATGACCAGGGCTCGGCCGCCGTGTTCCCAAACCGCGAACGTCGGGCGCTGGGTCACCGCGATGACGATGGTGTCGGGCAAAAGCCGCACGACGCGCGCGCTCTTGACCCAGCCGACCTGTTCGACCCGCCGGCGCAGAGCATCCAGGTCGACGTGCAGGATCGGCTCGTCGCGACGCACGCCGCAGGCGCGGGCGATGTCGGCCTGGGCGTCGGGGCTGGCCCCCTGGATGTTCAGATCGCGGACCCGAAGGCCTTGAGCGGTGAGCTGCTGATCGACGCCGGCCGCCATCGCCTGGGTGAAACGGCGCACGCGCGCGTCGCTAGCGACGACGGCCAGGCCGCCCAGCACGACGACAAGAGCCGCGATCGAGAGCGCGCTCAGCGGCGCGAGGCCGATCCGGCGGGTGGCCGCGAGTTTGGCGGGGGTGTAGGCCGGGCCCTTGCGGCGCTTGGCGGCGCCGGCCTTGGCCGAGGCTTGGGCTCGAGGCTGTGACGAGCTACGCGCAGCCTCCCGCACCACCACGGCCATATGCATCCTCCACCATCCAGCACACCAACTCGTCGAACCCAACCCCGAGGTGGGCCGCCTGCTCCGGGACGAGCGAGGTGGGCGTCATGCCGGGCTGGGTGTTGACCTCCAAAAGGACCAGAATGTCGTTAACGTCGTCATAACGAAGGTCGGATCGCGTAACGCCCCGGCAACCAAGAGCGGCATGGGCGCGCTCGGCCATGCGCAGCGCTTTTTCGGCGATCACGTCCGGCAAGGGGGCGGGCACGACATGGCGCGAGCCGCCTTCCGCGTATTTAGCCTCGTAGTCATAGAACCCGGTGGACGGCAGGATCTCGGTCACCGCCAGGGCGCGGCCGTCCATCACCGCCACCGCCAGCTCCTTGCCGGCGATATAGGGTTCGATCATCACCTGCTCGCCGAAGGTCCAGCTTGGGGAAGCCAGCGCCTGGGGCGGGCCGTTGGCGCCCTCGAACACCAGGAACACCCCGACCGAGGAGCCCTCGGCATTGGGCTTGACCACATAGGGCGGGGCCATGACGTGGCCGCGGGCCGCCTCGAAGCGGTCGAACAGCCCGCCGCCGGGCACGATCACCCCCGCCGCCGCCAGCACCGCCTTGGCCTTGGCCTTATCCATCGCCAAAGCCGAGGCCAGCACCCCGCTGTGGGTGTAGGGCAGGCCCAGCGTCTCCAGAACGCCCTGGACGCAGCCGTCTTCGCCCCATTCGCCGTGCAGGGCGTTGAACACCACGTCCGGCAAGGCGGCGGACAGGACCTGGGCGAGGTCGCGGCCGGCGTCGATCCGACTGACCCGCGCGCCCGACCGCTCCAACGCCTCGGCGCAGGCCCGCCCCGAGACCAGCGAGACCTCCCGCTCGGACGACAGGCCGCCCATCAGGACGGCCACATGCTGGCCGGACAGCCTTCCGCTCATGAACATACAACTCCATGGAAGCCCGTAACCGCTTGTCGCCCAATCCAGCGGACCTGTTAAGTCTCTGTGATCCTCAGGGCTTGGTCGAGGCGCTAACCGGAACCAGCGGCCGGAAGCTGACCTCCGAGTTCCCGACGATGGTCAGGAAGGCGGCCCAGGCGGCGACGTTCTGGTTGAGCTGCGCCGGATCGACCTTGTCCAGGGTGTCCTCGGCCGAGTGGTGCCAGTCGAAATAACGGCTGGCGTCCTGGTGGAACACCACCTGCGGCGCGCCGGCGGCGACGAGGCCGCGGATGTCGCTGCCGCCGAACCGGGCCGGCTCGGGCGAGACGTAGATCTTCAGGACCGCCAGGCTGGCGGCCAGGGTTTGCATTTCCGGCAGGCTGGTCGCCCCCGCGGGCAGTTGCACGCTCCATACGTCGTCCGCGCCCTCGTCGATCTCGCCGATCGCCACGATGTTTGCGACCTCGGCGAGGTGGGCGGCGGTGAAGGCGGCGTTGGCGAAGTCCATCTCCTCGGCGCCGAACATCGCCACCCGCAGGGTGCGCCTCGGCGGATGGGGCGCGGCGCCGGCGATGCGGGTGGCGGCCACGGCGATGGCGATTCCAGCCCCATCGTCGATCGAGCCCGTGCCCGGGTCCCAGGAATCAAGGTGACCGCCGAGCAGGATGACCTGCTCGGGATGGGTGGTCCCGGGGATCTCGCCCACCACGGTCCAGCCGGTGGCCGGCGCGCTGGAGGAGGCGAGCTTCAGCCGGATGCGTATCCGTGCGCCGCGCTCGGCCAGCCGCTCGATCAATTGGGCGTCGACCACCGACAGCGCCGCGGCCGGAATCCTCGGCGCATCGCTCGCATAGTTCAGCGCGCCAGTGTGCGGCTCGCGGCTGACGCCGGTGGCGAGCGAGCGGACCAGATAGGCGATCGCCCCGCGCTTGGCCGCCTCGCTGGGCCCGTTGCGGCGCAACGGATTGGCCGCGCCGTAACCCGAGCCCTCCTGGGTGCGGGCCATGCCCTGGGTGACCACGGCGATCTTGCCGCTCAGCGAGCCGGGCGCGGCGGCCAGGAGGTCGGCGTAGCTTTTGAACACCACCGCCTCGCCCTCCACGCCCTCGGGCGGGGTCGCGACCGAGCCGCCCAGGCCGATGATCGCGAGGTTTTCCGCATAAGGCGCGGTCAGGACGGCGGATTCGGGTCCGCGCGACCAGGCGGTGATCGGAAACGGCTCGACATGCACGTTGGAGAAGCCCAGCGCCTTCAGCCTAGCCACGCCCCAGTCGCGGGCCCGCGCCGCGGCCTCGGACCCGGCGAGTCTTGGCCCGACGTCGGTGGAGATCGATTCCACCAGCTGATAGGCGGTCGGATCGGACAGCGCCGCATCGCGCGCGGCGTCGGCCGCCGCCCGCAGCGGATCGGCCGCCCAGGCCGGCGGAGCGCTCAGGGCCACGGCGGCGGCCAGCACGGCAAGCTTCAGCATCGTCGCTCCATCAGTGCATCGGGACCACATCGGCCATCACCGGGCCGATCTCGTCGTGCAGAACCATGTCCGCCACGCCGTCCTGCTCGGTCGGCTCGCGGTTGACGATCGCCAAGCGCGCGCCGGCCTGTTTAGCCATCAGGGGAAAGCCCGCCGCCGGATAGACCACCAGCGAGGAGCCGAGCACCAGGAACAGGTCGCAGGCCAGGGTTTCCTCCTCGGCGCGCAGCATCGGGCCTTCCGGCATCGACTGGCCGAACGAGATGGTCGCCGACTTCACGATGGACCCGCAGGCGCGGCACGAGGGAATCTCCCCCCGCTCGACGAACGCCGGGCGCAGCTCGTCGAATTCATGCCGCAGGCCGCACTCCAGACAGGTCGCATAGCTGGCGTTGCCGTGCAGCTCGATCACCTGCTCCGCCGGCACGCCCGAGTCCTGGTGCAGGTTGTCGACGTTCTGGGTGATCACGGACGAGGCCTTGCCCTGGGCGACGAGCCGCGCGACGGCGAAGTGGCCGGCGTTGGGCGCGCGCCCGGTCCAGCCGGCCGAGCCGGCGAAGACCCGGGTCCAGGCCTCGCGGCGCTTGTCCTCGCGGGCGACGAAGTCCTGAAAATAGATCGGCGACATCTTGCTCCACACCCCGCCGGGGCTGCGGAAGTCGGGGATGCCGGACTCGGTCGAGATGCCGGCGCCGGTGAACACCACGATCCGGCGGGCGTCGCGGATCATCTCGGCGAGGCGGGCGCGGGGCGTCATCGGCGCGGGCTCCTTGATTGCGCGGCGACAGCTTGCCGCGCGCGCGGCGTTCGCGCCACCGCAGAATCGCCTTCTCCCCTTGCGGGAGAAGGAGAGGCCCATGGCGCAGCCATGGGAGGATGAGGGGTCGCGCGGAGTCCCCTTCTCCCCTTGCGGGAGAAGGAGGGGCCCGCCGCGCAGCGGTGGGAGGATGAGGGGTCGCGCTAACCCCTGCCCGACGCCCGCAAGATCGTCTCGGCCACCGCGCCCGGATCTTCCAGAACGTCTCCATTCCAGAATCTCATGACCTGGAACCCCTGATCCCGGAACCACGCGTCCCGCCTCTCATCATAGGCGCTGTCGGCATGCTGGCCGCCGTCGCATTCGACGATCATCCTCGGATAGAAACAGGCGAAATCGGCGATATAGGCGCCCAGCGGGACCTGCCGCCTGAACTTCAGCCCGCCGAGCCGGCCACCCCTGAGCCGGCCCCAAAGCCTGCGCTCGACCTCGGTCGGCTCGTGGCGCATGGCGCGGGCGCGCTCGCGAAGGTCACCTCGATCAGCCATGGACGATAGGAGTGGCATGACGCAGACGCCGGCGCGACCCCTCATCTTCCCACCGCTACGCGGCGGGCCCCTCCTTCTCCCGCAAGGGGAGAAGGGGAAGATATCGCGCCATGTGATTGTTCCATCTCCAGGTCCGCTTTTCGGCAGCCGGTAGACGGGGAAGTGCGACCCTAAGCGGTCCTTAGGAACACCCGTCCACGAGAACGAGTTTGCTCGTCGTCGTCTTATGACGAACGCGGAAGAGGTCCTGACAATCCGGATCGCTCAGAAATGCCTCTGCATTTTCTCGTGCCGGGAACTCGATCACGACCATCCGCTCCGGACTCCAGTCGCCCTCCATTGTGGTCGGCTGAACGCCCTGAACGATGTATCTTCCTGAGTGTTTCTCGATGAACGCCGGGATACCCGCGATGTACGGTCCGAAGCCCGCGAAATCATGAATAGTCAGGTCAAGAACGAGGTAGGCTTTCATTTTTCCGAGGCTCCAATTTTCGCAGATGTTCAGAGCCGCAATGTCTCGTGTCCACCCACTCACGAACTTCGCGACGTCCGCCTCCGGCCCTGGTTGCGCCCTACCCTCCCGGCCGGCCGATGCGCTTGATCTCCCACTCCAGATCGACCCCGAACCTCGCCTTGACCTCGGCGCGGGCGGCTTCGCCCAATCCCTCCAGGTCGGCGGCGGTGGCGGCGGCGGCGTTGATCAGGAAGTTGGCGTGCTGCTCGGAGAACAGCGCCCCGCCGAACGGCCGGCCGCGCCAGCCGGCGGCGTCCACCAATCGCCAGGCTGAATCGCCGGGCGGGTTCTTGAACGTCGAGCCGCCGGTCTTCTCGCGGATCGGCTGGGCGGCTTCGCGGCGGGTGGTGATCGCCTGCATCCGCGCCTCGATCGCCGCGGGATCGTCGGGCCGACCCTGATAGAGGGCGCCGGTGAAGATCATCCCGCCCGCGGCGGCGCGCGACTTGCGATAGACAAAATCCATCTCGGCGTTGGACAGGCTCACACGCCGGCCGTCGCGGGCGAGCCCATAGGCCTCGACCAGCACGTCCTTGGTCTCCGCGCCATAGCAGCCGGCGTTCATCGCCAGGGCGCCGCCGACGGTTCCCGGCACGCCGCGATAGAACTCCAGGCCCGCGATCCCCGCCTTGGCCGCCTCGCGCGCCAGCGCCGCGTCCAGCGCCGCCGCGCCGGCGAAGATGCGGCTTTCGCCGCGCGGCTCGATCAGGGCGAAGCCGCGGCCGAGCCGGACCACCACCCCCTCGACCCCGCCGTCGCGCACCAGAAGGTTCGAGCCGACCCCGATCGGGGTGACCGGCACGGCCGGGTCCAGGGCCTTAAGGAAATCCGCCAGATCGTCCTCGTCTTGCGGCAGGAACAGGACATCCGCCGGCCCGCCGACCCGAAGCCAGGTGAAGGGCGCCAAGGGCTCGTCGAACATCAGCTTGCCCCGCGCCGCGGGCAGGCGCTGGCGCCAGCTCATCGGCCCGGATTCGCCGCGCCGGCCAGCGCCTCGAGCCTTCCTGGCAGGGCGTAGGCCCAGCCGGTGATGTCGCCGGCGCCCAGGCAGACCACCAGGTCCCCGGGCCGGGTCTCCTCGGCGACCACCGCGGCGAGTTCTTCCGGCCCTTCGAGTGAAAGCACCCGGCGGTGGCCCCAGCGGCGCAAGCCCTCGACCAACCCCTCGCGGTCCACGCCGGCGATCGGCGTCTCGCCGGCGGCGTAGACATCGGCGACGATGACCACGTCGGCGTCGTTGAAGCAGCCGCAGAACTCCTCGAACAGGTCATGCAGGCGCGAATAGCGGTGTGGCTGGACCACCGCGACCACCCGCCCCTCGCTGACCGCGCGGGCGGCCTTGAGCACCGCGGCGATCTCGACCGGATGATGGCCGTAGTCGTCGATCACCCGCACCCCGCCGGCGGTTCCGGTGGTGGTGAAGCGCCGGCGCACGCCGCTGAATCCGTCCAGCCCCTTGCGGATCGCCTCGTCGCCGACGCCCAGCTCGCGGGCCACGGCGATGGCGGCCAGGGCGTTGAGCACATTGTGCTCGCCCGCCATCGGCAGACGCAGCGCCTTGAGCGTGACCGGCGCGCCCTCGCGCGGGGTGATCGCCACGTCGAACCTCGTCCCGCTGGCGCCCTGGGCGATATTGATCGCGCGGACCTCGGCCTGGGGATTGGTCCCGTAGGCGAGGATGCGGCGGTTCTCGACCTTGGCGGCCATGGCCTGAACCTCTGGGTGGTCGGTGCAGACCGCCGCGAAGCCGTAGAAGGGGATGTTCTCGACGAAGTCCAAAAACGCCTTCTTGACCGCCTCGAAGTCGCCGTAGTGGTCCAGGTGTTCGGGATCGATGTTGGTCACCACCGCCACGGTCGAACGCAGGCGCAGGAAGGTGCCGTCGCTCTCGTCGGCCTCGACCACGATCCAATCGCCCTCGCCCACCTTGGCGTTGGTGCCATAGGCGTTGATGATCCCGCCGTTGACCACGGTCGGGTCCAGTCCGCCGGCGTCCAGCAGGGCCGCGACCATCGAGGTGGTGGTGGTCTTGCCGTGCGTGCCGCCGACCGCCACCGAGAACTGTAATCTCATCAGCTCGGCCAGCATCTCGGCGCGGCGCACCAGCGGCAGGCGCCGCTCGCGCCCGGCGACCATCTCGGGATTGTCGGCCTTGACCGCCGTCGAATAGACGATCGCCGAGGCCCCCTCCACATGGGCCGCGTCGTGGCCAATGAAGATGCGCGCGCCGAGCTTTTCCAGCCGTTCGGTGTTGGCCGAGGCCTTGGCGTCGGAGCCCTGCACCACATAGCCGATGCGCAGCATGATCTCGGCGATGCCGCTCATGCCGATGCCGCCGATGCCGATGAAATGGACGGGGCCGAGGGCGAAGGGGACGGGTCTGCGGTTCATCGCAGGTTGCTAGCCGATTTCCGCGCGGCGCGACAGCGGGGCGTGGCTCAGTCCGCCGTCGCCTCCACCACGTCCGCCAGGCGCTCGGCCGCGTCGGGGCGGGCGACGGAGCGAGCCGCGGCGGCCATGCGGGCCAGACGCTCGGGATCGGTCAGCAACTCAGCCAGGGCGTCGGCCATCGTCTGGGCGGTGAGTTCGTCCTCGCGCAACACCACCGCCGCGCCCGCGTCGGCCAAAAGGCGCGCGTTCTGGCCCTGGTCGTCGTCGAGCGCGATCTTCAGCGGCACCAGGATCGACGGCCGGCCGGCGACGGCGAGCTCGCAGACCGTCGAGGCGCCCGATCGGCCGATCACCAGGTGAGCCCTGGCCAGCCGTTCGGCCATGCCGCTGAAGAAAGGCGCGACTTCGGCTTCGACCAGGGCGTCGCCATAGATCCGCCGGGCGTCTTCGATCGATTCCGCGCGGGTCTGCTGTTCAACGGTCAGACGGCAGCGCAGCGCCTCGGGCAAAAGGGCGATGGCGCGCGGCGTGAGGTCCGAGAGCAACCGTGCGCCCTGGCTGCCACCGGTGACCAGCAGCCGCAGGGCGTTCGTCGGCGGGACATAAAGCCGATCGGCCAGCGCGCGGATTTCCGGCCGCACCGGATTGCCGACCACCTTGGCGCGGGTGGCGGCGCTGGGCGGGGCCTTCCGCAGGGTCGGGAAGGCGCAGGCGATGGCGCTGACTCTGGCCGCGAGCAGGCGGTTGGCCCGGCCCATCACCGCGTTCTGCTCGTGGATCACCGTCGGCCGCCCGGACAGCACCGCCGCGATCAGCGCCGGCAGCGACGGATAGCCGCCAAAGCCGACCACCACATTCGGCCGCAGCCGGCGAAAGGCGGCCTGGGCCTGCAACACGCCGCGCACAATGGTCAGGCCCGCGCGCGCCATGCCAAGCGGATCGCCCGGCCGGGAGGTCGCCGCCGACAGGACGATCCGCTCCTCGGCCGGAAAATCGCCGGCATAGGCCGCGCCGCGCTCGTCGGTGGCCAGAGTCACCCGCCAGCCCCGGGCGATCAGGGCCTCGGCCAGGGCCTGGGCGGGAAACAGATGGCCGCCGGTGCCGCCGGCGGCGATCACGGCCAGAGCGGGATGCGGAAAAGTGGACACCGGTTTTCCGCATCCCGCTCTAAGCTATTAGAATCGATCACGTTCATGATTTTGGATTAATGTAATCCAAAATCATCGTGATCTTGCCGCCTCACGCGAAGGCGCCGGGGGCGGTCTCGGGATGGCTGTAGGCGCCCGGACGCTTGCGGGTCAGCGCCAGGGCCATGCCCATGGTCAGTCCCATGGCCAGCATCGACGAGCCGCCATACGAGATGAACGGCAAGGTCATGCCCTTGGTCGGGATCATGTTCAGGTTCACGGCGACGTTGATGAACGCCTGCTGGCCGACCAGCACGAACAGCGCCCCGGCCGCCACCTGCTCGAACGAATCGGACAGCTTCATCGACTTGTAGAGCCCGCGGATCACGATGAAGCCGAACAGGCTGATCAGCAGCAGCGAAAAGATCAGGCCGTACTCCTCGGCCGCCACCGAATAGATGAAGTCGGTGTGCAGGTCGGGCACGTGGCGCTTCATCACCCCCTCGCCCGGCCCGCGGCCGAATAGGCCTCCGGCGGCGATCGCCTCCTGAGCGCGGTCGACCTGGTGGGTGTCGGTGGTCTCGGGCGACAGGAAGCGTTTCACCCGGCTGGCGACGTGGTCGAACACGAAATACAGCGAGACTCCGCCGGCCACGGCCATGGCTCCGAGGCCCAATATCCACTTGAACGGCACCCCGGCCATGAAGAAGGCCGCCCCGAAGGCGATGGTGATCAACACCGTCTGGCCGACGTCCGGCTGCACTAAGAGGAGAACCACGGCGACGGCGTAAAGAATGAAAGCGATCGACACGCCGGGCACGCCCTGGCCCTTCTGTCCTTCCGAGAACATCCAGGCGGCCAGCACGATCAGCGCCGGCTTCATGAATTCCGACGGCTGCAGCGAAAAGCCGCCGAACTCCAGCCAGCGGGTCGCGCCCTTGGCGTGGTGGCCCAACAAAGGCAGGGCGATCATCACGGCGATGGCGAGCGCATAGATGAAGAAGGCCGACCGGCGCACGCCGCGCGGCGACATCATCGAGACGCTGAGCAGCACCGCGCTCGCCCCCACCGCGAAAACGCACTGACGCACCGCGAAGTGGAACGGATCGCCGATGCTCATCCGCGCCGCGGCCGCCGGACTGGAGGCGAAGGAGAGTAGAACCCCCAGCACGATCAGCACCGCCGTCGCGCCAAGCAGCAGGTGATCGGTGGTCCACCACCAAACACCCATCGGCGAGCGGTCGGTGCGGGGAAAGGCGTGCTGCTGAAGCGTCATCCGGCTGCCCCCTTGAGCGGCTTGTCCAACAGGCCCTGGACCGCGGCGCGGAAGGCCTCGCCCCGGACCTCGAAATCGGGGAACTGGTCGAACGAGGCGCAAGCCGGCGAGAGCAGGACGATCGCGTCCTCGCCCGCGGCGCGCGCATCGGCGAAGGCGGCGCGGGTGGCGGTCTCGATGTCGCCGGCCAGGGCGTAGGGCGCCTTGCCCTCCAGCGTCGCGGCGAATTCGCTCGACGCCTCGCCGATCAGATAGGCCTTGGCGATGCGCGGGAAGAGGTCCTCCAGACCGTCGATGCCGCCCGCCTTGGGCCGCCCGCCGGCGATCCAGTAGAACCGCGGATAGCTGCTCATCGCCTGGCGCGCGGCGTCGGCGTTGGTGGCCTTGGAATCGTTGACGAAGCGGACGTGGTCGATCTCGCCGACGGTCTCCATCCGGTGGGCCAGGCCCGGGAAGGTGACCAGGCCGGTGGCCGCGTCCTCGACCGAAAGTCCCAGCGCCCGGGCCGCGGCGTAGGCGGCGGCCGCGTTCTGCCAATTGTGCCGTCCAGGCAAGGAGCGGGCGCGCAGCAGATCGGCGACCTCGATCGTCCGCTCGCCGGTCGCGTCATAGAGCACCCCCTGCAGCACATAGACCCCGCGGCCCATCGCCCGCTTGGCCGAGATCGGGCAAATGGACCTGCGGTTCGCCGCGGTGATCTCGGTGCAGATCTGCTGGCACCAGGCGTCGTCCACCCCGATCACCGCCGTGTCGCCCTTGCCCTGGTTGAGCAACACCCGGCGCTTGGCTTCGACATAGCCGTCCATGCCGCCATGGCGGTCCAGATGGTCGGGGCTGATGTTCAAAAGGATCGCGACATCGGCCTTCAGGCTGGAGGTCAGGTCGAGCTGGTAGGAGGAGACTTCCAGCACATAGACCGCCCCGCCGTGCATGTCCTCCAGGCCCAGGACGCCATAGCCGATGTTGCCGCCGATGCGCGCGTCACGGCCGGCGGCGGTCAGCATGTGGCCCAAAAGGGCCGTGGTGGTCGACTTGCCGTTGGTGCCGGTGATCGCCACCACCTTCGGCCGCTTGTGATCCGGCGCGGCGTTGACCGTACGGGCGAACAGCTCGATGTCACCGACGATCTCCACCCCCGCGGCGCGGGCCAGCTCGACCGTCCAGTGCGGGCGCGGATGGGTCAGGGGCACGCCCGGCGACAGCATCAAGGCGGAAAGTTGCGACCAGTCAGCCCGACGCAGGTCGACCAGCGCGAAGCCTTCCTTGGCCGCGGCCTTGCGCGCGACGGCCTGGTCGTCCCACAGGATCGGCTCGGCGCCGCCGGCCTTCAAGGCGCGCGCGGCGGTCAGGCCGGTGCGGCCAAGGCCGAACACGGCGACGGACTTGCCTTCGAATCCGCGGACGGGGATCACGACGGGTTTCGCCCTCCCCTATCTGAGCTTCAGGGTGGCGAGGCCGATCATCGCCAGCACGATCGCCACGATCCAGAACCGGATCACCACCGTCGATTCGGCCCAGCCCAGCTTCTCGAAATGGTGGTGGATGGGCGCCATCAGGAACACCCGCCGCCCAGTGCGCTTGAAATAGGCGACCTGGATAATCACCGACAGCGCCTCGGCCACGAACAGGCCGCCGACGATCGCCAGTACGATCTCATGCTTACAGGCCACGGCCACCGCGCCCAGCGCCCCGCCCAGGGCCAGCGCGCCGGTGTCGCCCATGAATATCTTGGCCGGCGGGGCGTTGTACCAGAGAAAGCCCAGGCCGGCGCCGATGATCGCTCCGCAGAACACCGAAAGCTCGCCCACCCCTGGGACGAAATGGACCTGCAGATATTCGGCGAACACGAAGTTGCCGACCAGGTAAGCGATCACCCCGAAGGCGGCGGCGGCGATCATCACCGGCACGATCGCGAGCCCGTCCAGGCCGTCGGTGAAGTTCACCGCATTGGCCGCACCAACGACCACGAAGCCGGCGAAGGCGATGTAGAACCAGCCAAGATTGATCAGCAGCGCCTTGAAGATCGGAAAAGCGATCGAGGTCGAAAGGCCCTGGGCGCCCGGCGAGGGTGCGCCGAACTTGATCATCGCGAGGACGGCGACGAAGGCGATGGCGAACTCCAGGGCCAGCCGCGCGCGGCCGGACAATCCCTCGGTCGATTGCCTGGTCACCTTGGCGTAGTCGTCGAGAAAACCGAGGCAGCCGTAGCCGGCGGTGACGGCGAGCGCGGCCCAAACGTAGATGCTGGTCAGATCGGCCCACAACAGCGTGCCGCCCAACAGGCCCGCCAGGATCATGAAGCCGCCCATGGTCGGGGTGCCGGCCTTTTCGATCACGTGCCGCTCGATGCCTTCCTTGCGGATCGGCTGGCCCTTGCCCTGCCTGGCCTGCATCCAGCGGATGAAGCGCGAACCCATGGCCACCACGATGACCTGCGCCGTCACGATCGACATGCCGGTGCGAAAGGTGAGATATTTCAATAGATTGAGAACTGGCACATAGTGATGATGCTCGGCCAGGCGAAGGTACAGCAGATAGAGCATCAGGCCGCCTCCCCTTCCGCCCCGGCGACCGCTCGCCCGGCCAGGGCCGCGGCGATCAGCGAGGCCTGCGAACCCTTCGAGCCCTTGACGAGAACCACGTCCCCCGGCGCGACGGCCTCCGCCACCTGTGGCGCGAGCAGGGCCGCGGTCTGCGCGTAGCCGCCCCGGCGAGTCGGCGGAAGGGCCTCCCACAGGGCGCGCATCAGCGGACCGGCGCAGAACACCAGATCCACCCCCGCCGCCGCCGCCTCGTCGGCTATGCGGGCATGGTGATCGGCCGCGTCGGGACCCAGCTCCAGCATGTCGGTCAGCGCGACGATCCGCCGCCCCCGCGCCGGCCGCGCGCCCAGGCCGCGCAGCGCCGCGGCCATCGACATGGGATTGGCGTTGTAGCTGTCGTCGATCAGCACGAAGGCGCCGCCGGGGATGGCGACGCTGCGCTCGGCGCCGCGGCCCTCCAGAGCCTCGAAATCGGCCAGGGCGGCCAGGGCGGTCTCCAACTCGACGCCGAGGGCCTCCAGCATCAAGAGCGCCGCTAGGCTGTTCATACCCCAGTGCGGGCCGGTCTGGCGGATCGGAAAATCCAGCGCCTCGCCGTGCAGCCGGATGCGGACCCGCGCGCCATGGTCGGTCAGGGTGAAGTCCAGGAGTTGGGCGTCGCAGGTCTTGGCCGCACCGAACGCGGCGATGTTCGCCCCCGCCCGCTCGGCTGCCTCTTTCAGCAGTAAAAACCAGGCGTTGTCGGCGTTCAGCACCGCCGTCCCGCCGGGGGTGAGGCCGGCGAATATCTCCGCCTTGGCCCGCGCGACCCCGGCCTCGCCGTCGGCGAAGTTCTCGGTGTGCACCGGCCCGACCGTGGTGATCGCCACTGCATGCGGGGCGATCATGCGCGACAGCGGTTCGATCTCACCGGCATGGTTCATGCCGACCTCGAAGATCGCCCGGCGGGTCGCGCGCGGCATCCGGGCCAGGGTCAGGGGCACGCCGATATGGTTGTTGTAGGACTTGACCGAGGCGTGGGACGGGCCGGCCAGGGCCAGCCCCGCGGCGATCGCCTGGGTGACGCCGGTCTTGCCGACCGAGCCGGTGACCGCGCCACGCCGGGCCTTCGAGGCGCGCTCGCGAGCGGCGAGTCCCATCCGCTCCAGGGCTCGAAGCGTGTCGGCGACCATGATCGCCGGCCCCTCGGTCGGCCGCGAGACCAGCACCCCGGCCGCGCCCTTGGCCAGGGCCTGGGGCGCGAAGGCGTGGCCGTCGCGCTCGCCGACCAGGGCGACAAACAGGTCGCCCTGCGCGAGGCTGCGGGTGTCGATCGATATCCCGCTGACAACGAAGGCGTCGCCCTCCGACCGACCGCCGGTCGCGCGCGCGATCGCCTCGCTGGTCCACAACGGCTCAACCATGAGCGCCAGCCAAGCCGAGCGCGGCGGCGGTCTCGGCCACGTCGTCGAACGGGTGCGTCACACCGGCGATGGTTTGGCCCTGCTCGTGGCCCTTGCCGGCCACCACCAGCACATCCCCGGCCTCGAGCAAGGCGGCGGCGGCCCTGATCGCCTCGCGCCGATCGCCGATCTCGCGCGCGCCGGGCGCGGCGGCGAGGATGGCGGCGCGGATCCGGTCGGGCGCCTCGGAACGCGGATTGTCGTCGGTGACGATCGCCATGTCGGCCAGGCGATGAGCGATCTCACCCATGATCGGCCGCTTGCCGCGGTCGCGGTCGCCGCCGGCGCCGAACACCACGATCAGCCGGCCCCTGGCGTGTGCGCGAAGCGCCGTGAGCACCGTCTCCAGCCCATCGGGCGTGTGGGCGTAATCGACATAGGCCTCGCCGCCCCTGGGGCCGGTTCCGACGCGCTGCAGCCGCCCGGGCGCGCCCTGGAGGTGCTCCAGGGCCCCGAGCACCGCCTCGACCGGCTCGCCGGCGGCGATGCAGAGGCCGGCGGCGATCAAGGCGTTGGAGGCTTGAAACGCCCCGGCCAGCGGCAGCTCCAGCTCGAAGCAGCGGCCATCGGCCATGATTGTCAGCCGCTGGCCGGCCGGCGTCGGCGCGCGGGCTGTCAGCTTGAGCGTCTGGCCGTCCTCGCCGACCGAAAGGATGGTGTGGCCCGAGAGGGTCGCGGTGGCGGCCACCGCGCCGAAGGCGTCGGCGTCGGCGTTCAGCACCGCGGTTCCGGCGCGCGGCAACAACGCCTCGAACAGCCGCAGCTTGGCCGCCAGATAGGCCTCCATCGAGACGTGGTAGTCGAGGTGGTCCTGGGTCAGGTTCAAAAAGCCGGCCGCGGTCAGCTTCACCCCGTCCAGCCGCCGCTGGTCGACGCCGTGCGAGGACGCCTCGAGCGCCAGATGGGTCACGCCGCGCCCCGCGAGCTCGGCCAGGAGCCGCGCGACGTCGGCCGCGTCGGGCGTGGTCAGGCCCGGCGGGGTGAGCTGGTCATCGCCCGCCTGGACGCCCAAGGTGCCCATGCTGGCCGCCGAATGGCCCAGGCGGGTGAATATCTGGCGGCAGAAGGTGGCGACCGAGGTCTTGCCGTTGGTGCCGGTCACCGCGACGCAGACCCCGGGTTGCTCGCCCCAGAAGGCGGCGGCGGCCAGGGCGTAGGCGCGCCGCAGATCGGCCGCGTGCACCACCGGGGCCGCCAGGGCCTCGACGTCGGCGCCCGCCAGCACGGCCGCGGCGCCGGCCTGGAGCGCGGCGGGGATGAAGCTTCGGCCATCCGCCTTGACGCCCGGCAGGGCGGCGAACAGGAAGCCGGGGCGCACCTGGCGGCTGTCGGCGGTGACGCCGGTGATTTCCGGATCGACGGCGACGTCGCGCCGCATCAGCTCGGACAGCCGCATCGCGCTCATCGCTCTTCCCCGCCGAGCGCGGCCGGAGCCTCGCCCGCCTTGGGGCCGAAATCGATCACCGGACCCGGCGATGGCCTGACCTTCAGATAGGGCGCGATGCGTTCGATCACCCGGCCGGCCGCCGGCGCGGCGGTCCAGCCGCCGGTGGCGAAGCCGTAGGTCTGTTTGGTCGGCTGCGGCTCGTCGAGCATGATCAGGACGAAATAGCGATCCGTGTCGAAAGACCCGTTGGTCGGAAACACCGCGGCGAAGGACGACACCAGTTTCTTGCGCTCATAGTGGCCGCCGATGGCCTTTTCGGCCGAACCGGTCTTGCCGCCGACGCTGTAACCGGGAACGTCGGCCTTGGTTCCGGTGCCGCTGAGCACGTTCAGCCGCATCAGAGCCAGCATGGTGCGCGAGGTGCTTTCGGCGATCACCCGCCGGCCTTGCGGCCGGTCGTTCGGCCCGAGCTTGCGGATGGTCAGCGGAACGTATTCGCCGCCGTTCAGGATCGCGCCCATGCCGGTCGCGATGGCCAAGGGGCTGACCGAGATGGCGTGGCCGAACGACATCGAGGCGACCACGTTGTCGGTCAGGCGCCGGTTGGTGATCGGTTTGGCCGATTCCTGTAGCTCGCTCGGGGCGGCGTCGTACAGGCCGAAGTTGCGGAAATAGCGCTCCATGGTCGGCGCGCCGGCCTTCAGGCCCAGCCGCGCCGCGCCGATGTTGGAGGAGTGGGTGAACACCTCCCACAGGGGTAGCATGGAATTGTCCTTGTCGTAGTCGTGGATCACCTGGCCGGACAGGGCCAGCGGGGTCCTGGCGTCGAACATGGTGTTGACGTTGGCCACGCCCGCGTCGAGGCCCATGGCCAGGGTGAACACCTTGAACACCGAGCCCGGCTCATAGACCGTGGCGGCGGCGTGGTTGATCATGGTCTGCGGCGGACTGGCGCCGCCGATATTCGGATCGAACGCCGGATAGCTGGCCATGCCCAGAATCTCGCCCGTGCGCACATTGGTCACGATGCCGACGGCGCCGATCGCCTGGTGCATCACCGCGGCCTTGCGCAATTCGTCCTGCAGCGCGGTCTGGACCCGCAAGTCGATCGACAGCGGCACCGGCGCCTTGTCGGCGTTGGAGAGGATGGTGTCGTTCAGCGCCAGCTCGGCGCCCGAAAGGCCCGCCCCCCCCCGGTCGACGAAGCCGATCAGATGTCCAGCGGTAGGGCCCAAGAGATAGACCCGCTTCGATTCAGGCTCGAACGACACGCCCGGCAGGCCGAGATCGTCGATCCGATCCTTCTCGTGCGGGGTCAGGCCGCCGATCAAGTACTGGCGCTTGTCAGCGTTAAGGGCGTGATCGAGCCGCGCCGGCGATAGCTGCGGCAGGGCCAGCGTCAGGGCGCGGCGCACCTCCTCGGGATACCAATTCTGTTTGGGATCATAATAGACCCCGTAATGGGGCAGATCGACAGCCAGGAGCTGGCCGTTGCGGTCGGTCAGGTCGGCGCGCTCGCCCGGCGGGCCGCCGACGTAGCCGCCGCGGTCAACATCCGGGAACAGCACCGATTTCACCGCCCCGGCGCCCAGGGTCAGAAAACCGGCGGCGAAAAGGGCCAACACGAAGAATATCCGAAGCCGCGTGTCGTCTTCCGCCCGCCCTTCGGCCTTGGCCCGTTCGAACGCATGCTCGACGCGCCATATCCGCTCCACCAGCCAGCGCCAAGCCGGCGGAAAGCGGTAGATGTTGAGATCGGAAGGGCGCATCAGCGGGAATGTTCGGGGCCGGCGGCGGACGGCGCGGCGGCCAAGTCGGGCGAACCCGGCTGAGTCAAAGGATCGTTGGCGACCAGGGCCATCTTGCGATCGACCACCACGACGCGGGCCACATCCTGCAGGCCCTGCGGGGTGACCTCGCGCCGGATCGAGATCGGCTGCAGGCCGAGATAGCGAGCGGACAGCGCCTCCAGCCGCTCGGGCTGCTCGAGGGTGGCGACCTCGGCGCGAAGAATGCGGATCTGGGTCTGTTCGTCGAATATCTGACGCTGGATGCGGTCGATGTCGGCCCGCTCGCCGCCAGCGCCGGTCTTGGCCAGGTAGACCGTCAGGATCAGGATCAGCAGCACGCCGAGGCCGCCGAGCTCCACCACGCGAAAGCCGCGGACGCGATGCTCGAAGAAGCCAAAGGGTTTCATGCCGCATGGCTCCAGGCCGGAGCGTCGGTGCGCACGCCGGCGCGCAACTTGGCCGATCGCGCCCGGGGATTGGCGGCGATCTCCGCCTCGCCGGCGGTGCGCGCGCCGTTGAATAGCAGGCTGAAGGTCGGCCGCGGCCCACGCGCGGCGGGCGGGCGGTGGCGCGAGCCGGCGGCGACGCGCCCGGCGCGTTCGGTGAAGAAGGCCTTCACGATCCGGTCCTCGAGCGAATGGAAGGTGACCACCGCCAGCCGACCGCCTTTCGCCAGCACCATCTCGGCGGCGTCGAGCCCGGCCTCCAGCTCGGCCAACTCGGTGTTGACCGCGATGCGCAGGGCTTGAAAGACGCGGGTGGCGGGGTGGATCTTGGCCCCCTTGCGGCCACCCAGCGCCCGCTCGACCGCCTCGGCCAGGTCGAGGGTGCGCATGAATGGCGTCTCGCCGCGGCGGCGGACCAGAGCGGCGGCGATGCGGCGGGACTGGCGCTCTTCGCCGTAGACCCAGAATATCCGCGCCAATTCGGCCTGTTCAGCGCCGTTGACCAGGTCCGCCGCGCTCGGCCCGGCGCGCTCCATCCTCATGTCCAGAGGCCCGTCGCGCAGGAAGGAAAAACCGCGCTCGGCCTCGTCCAACTGCATCGATGAGACCCCAAGATCGAAGGCGACGCCCTCGCAGCGGCCGTCGATGTGGTCGGCCAGGGTCGAAAATCGGTCCCGCACCAGACGGAAGCGTCCGGTGGCGATCAGCGGCCCGGCGAAGGTCGCCGCGGTCGGATCGCGGTCGAAGGCGATGACCTCGGCCCCGGCGTCCAGAAAGGCGCGGCTGTAGCCGCCCGCGCCGAAGGTGGCGTCGATGATCCGCTTGCCCGGCGCGGGCTCCAGCGCCTCGACCACTTCCCGCAACAGGACGGAGACGTGCGCCGGCTGGGTCATGCGCCGGCTCCCAGCCGCGCCTGGCGTTGCTGGGCGCGCAGACCGGCCAAACCCTCGCGCGCGATCTGCAACTGGGCGGCGCGCTGGGCCTGGAAGGCCGGCGGCGCCCAGATCTGGAAGCGATCGCCCAACCCGACCACGGACACACGGTCGGTCAGACCAAACATCTCGCAGAGCGCCTCTGGCAGGGTCACCCGTCCAGCCACATCAAAGGACAATTGCGCCATGCCCCCGCGAATCGAGAACTCCAGCGCATAGCGTAGCGGATCGCCGACATCGAGTTCGCCGATCAGCGTCTCATAACGGTCAAAAAGCGCCTGGCCGCCGCCTTCGATGCAGTCGGCCTCGATCGAGGGGAAGCAGAACACCCCGTCGAACGGGCCGGCGACGGCGGCGCGGAATTCGACCGGCACGACCAGCCGCCGCTTGGCGTCCAACGGTTTCTCGAAGGTCGAGAGAAACACCTCGCCAGCCCCCGCTGCTTCGGACCCTATGGCCCCCGCTCGCCTTACGCCCTTCGTCCGCCGCCTCCGCGACGCATGCCCCAAATCGGCACACATCTGGGTTAACATGGGAATGAATGGGATACAATGACACTTGTTGCCTATTCTGATCAATTTCAACGGCGCAAGCGGTTGTAAAGGTTAACGGCATGTAGTTATCCACAGGAACATACAGAGAACAGTAAATGGGGCGGCGGGGATTCAAAGGCGGACGCCTTCGCACCCCCACCCGCTCATCCCCGCGAACGCGGGGACCCAGGCTTTTTTCAGACCAGTTCGTCCAGCAAATCCCGCCAGCCCGGATTGAACCGCTCGATCAGCTCGATCTTCCAGGCGCGGTTCCATTTCTTGAGCCGCCGCTCGCGCAGGAACGCCGCCTCGCGGGTCTCGCGGACCTCGCACCAGACCAGCAGGCTCACCCCGTATTTGGCGGTGAAGCCTTGCCGCAGCTTTTCCTTATGCTCCCAGACGCGCTGGGCCAGATCGTCGGTCGAGCCGATGTAGAGCGTGCCGTTGCGCTGGCTTGCGACGATGTAGACGTAGAAGGCCATCAGCGAAAAAGCCTGGGTCCCCGCTTTCGCGGGGATGAGCGGAGGTGGGTGCGGACCCTAGGCTGGTAGGCGACGTCCTCGCCAGGGTCACTCGGAACGCGAACGGCGAAACGCTCCGGGCCGTCGTAAACGAGGAGGTTCGAAGAAGGTCGGTGTCAAATATCTCCCGTTGCATGTCGCCGGGTTCGAGTTCCGGTATAACAACCGGGAGAACGCGGACATTTTCGGGGCGGCGTGGAAGGCCGGATCAGACGGCCTGTAAGCCGGGTTCTGTGCCGTCCCTCGCGGGGCGCGGCGGTCATTCCTCTGGACCGGCCATTGCTGACCGGTTCTCGCGACCTACCCGGACGGCTCGGGCCGGCGAGGCCCTGCCGGAGGCGAGCCCCCGGCGCGTCGTCCCTATTCGGTCTTGCTCCAAGCGGGGCTTGCCGTGCCGTCCCCGTCGCCGGGTCCGCGGTGGGCTCTTACCCCACCCTTTCACCCTTACCCCTCGCCGAGGCGAAGGGCGGTTTGCTTTCTGTGGCGCTATCCCTGGGGTCGCCCCCGGCGGGCGTTACCCGCCGCCTTTTCGCCGTGGAGCCCGGACTTTCCTCCCCCTCGGCGTGAACCGAGAGAGCGACCGCCCGGCCGTCTGATCCGCCTCGAAGGTGGTCCCTGCCCACCCCCGCGTCAACCGGCCCATGTCAACCCGGCGGCGAATCGCACGCCAGGCGGGCGTATACGATCTGGTCCCAGAACCGGCCGCGCCAGAAGGCATAGTCGCGCAGCAGCCCCTCGCGCTGGAACCCGTGCCGCATGAGCACCGCACAGGAATGGTCGTTGCCCGGCGTGACCATCGCCTCGATCCGGCGCAGCCCGAAGGCGCCGTAGCCGAACGCGAGGGCGGCGGGCAACACCTCGTCCATCACCCCCCGCCCCCAGTGACCGGGCCCGAGGTCGTAGCCGATCTCGGCGCGCCGGCCGCGCGCGAAGGTCATCTGGTGGAAGCCGCAGGTGCCGACAAAACCGCCCCGCTCGTCCCGGATCGCCCAGCGCACGCCCGCCCCCGAGGTTCGCAGCGCCTCGGCCCAGTCGATCACTTCGCGCGCGTCGGACAGACCGAGCAGCGGGCGGATGTCGAGATGCTCGGTCACCCGCGGATCGCCGAAATGGGTCAGCAGGACGTCGACGTCGCCGCGGCCGAGCGGCGAAAGCGTGAACCGGGCCGTCCGCAGCCGGCAGCGGTCGTCGTCGTCGAGCGTCTCGAACACCAGATCCCGGCTCATCCCGCCGCCCGCAGCAGATGCACCAGTCGCGCGCGCGTCTCGCCGTCGGCGATCCCGTCGATGCGCGCCGGCCGCCAGTGGCGCTGGAAGGCGGTCACGATGGTCGAGGTCGCGGCGTCGTAGCTTCCCGACGGGGCGCTATCGTACCCCAGCCGGGTCAGGCCAGCCTGCAGGGCGAAGACGCCCGCTCCCTCGTCGCCCTGGCCGAGCGGCGCGCCGGGGGCGGCGGCGGGGGTGGCCCACAGGCCATGGCCGGCCCGCGCCAGCCGCTCCCAGGGGAACAACTCGCCGGGATCCTGCTTGCGGTCGGGGGCGACATCGGAGTGGCCGACAATCCGCGCGTCCGGCACGCTCCAGCGGCCGCGGATCTCGTCCAGCAGCCTGATCAGGCTGGCGATCTGGGGCTCGGGAAAGCCGCGATAGCCCCATTCATGGCCGGGATTGACCAGCTCGACGCCGATCGAGACGGCGTTGATGTCGCGTTCGCCCTTCCAGAACGCGACGCCGGCGTGCCAAGCGCGGCGCTCTTCGGCGACCAGGGCGAACACCCGGCCGTTCTCCTCGATCAGATAATGGGCCGAGACCTTGGCGCCGGGGTCGCGCAGTCGTTCCAGCGCCGCCTCGCCGGTCGGCATGCCGGTGTAGTGCAGCACGATCATATCCGGCGGCGCCGTGCGCGCGTCGAAGTTCGGCGAAGGCGCGGAAAGGGTTTCGATCACGGTTCAGCGCCCTCGGCCGCGAGGACCAAGGCCTATCGCCCGTGGTTGTCCCAGCCGTAGGCGACCCACGAATGACCGCCGACGTTGCGCGCCTCGATCACCGAGGCATCGGCCGTCCGCGCCCCGCGCCGGGCCCTGAGCGCCAGGCCGGCGAAGCCGACTAGCAATGAGGCCATCAGCGCGATGACCACCAAACTCGCCGCGAAGAACACCGCCAGCACCGCGCCGACGGCCGCCGCACCGGCCGTCGCCAACGTCCCCATCAGCCACGCCAGACCGCGCCAGGCGCCGCCGGACCTGGGCGTTCGAGCGTTCGTCAGTGTCTCCATGACCGGTCTCCAATGAGCGCGGCCCCGCGCATCCCATCAATGTTGGCCCGAGCGGCGCCCGCGTCAACAGTTCCTCGGCGATCATTTAGAGCAACCCGCGCACCGTGTCCTTGATCTGGCTCACACGTTCGAACAGCGAGCCCCGCGGCACGCAGACCAGGTTGTAGCCGCATTCGCGATAGGCTTCCTCGTGCGTGACTTCGAATCTCAGCGCCTCTTCGAAGCCGATCCGCCGGGCCGGCGTCGGGGTGACGAAGCCGAGGTTGCGGACGAAGAACACCCGCCGCTCGAAAATCGCCCCGGCCTCGATGCGCCGCAATTCACCCGCGAGCGTCTCGGAGACCGGATGGCCAAGGTGGCGCGCCAGGGCCAGGGTGCAGATCGCCGACCGGTCGTGGAACTGGACCGCGGCGTCGGCCGAGGCGGCGCGCGCCTGCCGGCGCCGCTGCAACTCGGCGATCGCGTCGATGAATTCGGGGTGCGTCCAGGGTTCGGCCACGCCCAACGCCGTCTCCAGGGCGATGACGTCGCTCGCCGCCTCTTCGACCACGGAAAAACCGTCGCGTTCGAGCTGACGGAGGATCGCCGTCTTACCCGCGCCGGGGGCGCCGGTCAGGATGAACCGTTGCATCGCTCTCTTCCGAAACCTGAATGTTTAGACGACAACCTCGACCCTACGGCGCGATGATTTTAGGTTGACCCAAGTATCTCCACCGCTCATCCCGGCGAATGCCGGGACCCAGATCGTAAAGCGAAGGCGATACATTCAAGACGACACGAGTATGCTAACGTCCTTTGATCTGGATCCCGGCATTCGCCGGGACGAGCGGAGTAATAAAGTGATTCAATCTAAAATCAGCATGCCCTAGGCGGGCTACCTGCAACCGCGGTTACGGAGCCGAACCACGCAGGACCCGATCCGAGAACTGGCCAAGCTGTTTAAGTACGGGAAATATATCGTTGACAGACACGGTCCGGGCCGCCTGGTCGAGCGATCCCCGTCACCGTTCATTGCGGGTTCACTCACGCCCGACCATAAGCAAAGTTCTCCGGTGGCGGCCGGGGCAACTTAGGGAGGTCGAGGCATGCGGAACAATCATGGTTCAGTCCTGGCGTTGGTTGGCGCGTCCATCGTGACCTGGGCGGTCGTCGCATTGACGGCGGAAGCTGCGTTCGCCGCGCCGGCCGTCAACTACAACGCCAGCAAATCCAACACCGGGAACGTGACGGCTGGCCCCGCGGCTTGCCCGGCAGGCGAAACCGCCGCCACGAACCCGACGACCGGAAAGCCGTCATGCGTCAAATCCGACGCGGCTAACTACAATTCGAGCAAGTCGAACACCGGAAACGGCATAGTCCAGCCGACCGGCTCCGGCGCAACCAGCAAGAACATCAGCGACGGCGCCGCGAAAGGACAAGCGTCCGAATAGGTGAAACTTTACGCTCGACCGGGCAGCGCCTGTCGGCGCGGTCGCTCGCTCAGTCCGCCAGGGCCAGCCCGCGGCGTTCGCGGACGATCAGGTCGTAGGCCGCGTTGATCGCCGCCGACTTGGCGTTGGCGACCTCGAGGTATTCGGCCGGCAGGCCGCGGGCCAGCACCCGGTCGGGGTGGGTCTCGCGCAAGGCCTCGCGCCAGGCCTCGCGCACGGCCAGGTCGCTGGCGTCGTGGGCGATGCGCAGCACGACATAGGGATCGTCGGCGTCCGGACCCAGGTGCATCGCCTTCAGCCGCCGAAAGGTCAGAGGCGAGAGCTTGAACAGGTCGGCGACCCGCCGAAGATAGTCCAGTTCGTCCTCGCTCAGCGCCCCGTCGGCCCGGGCGATGTGGAACAGGCCGTCGAGCACGTCCTCCAGCAACTGCGGGCAGGCGCTGTAGCGCCTGGCCAGCCGCCGGGCGTAGCTTTCGAAGCCGCGGGTGGTCTGCCGCGCCAGGTCGTACAGCCGCCGCACGTCGCGCTCGGAGGCGGCATCCAGCTGGAAGACCTCGGCGAAGGCGGCGAACTCCTCGGCGCCGGCCCGACCGTCGGCCTTGGCGAGCTTGGCGCCGAGCGCGGTCACCGCGGTCGAGAAGGCGGGATCCTCGCCGGGCAGGCCGGGCGGGCACTCCGCGCAGTCGGCGTCGTCCACGCTTCGCGCGGCGAGGCTTGCAATGTTGCGCCAGAAGGTCATGAGAGGAAGATAGTCTAGAATCAAAACCTGCGAATGACAAACGAGACCGGCGACAACGATACGCCCCTCTGGTCGTTCTGGATCGATCGAGGCGGCACCTTCACCGACGTGATCGGCCGCGATGGCGCGGGCCGGATTCACAGCTTGAAGCTGCTGTCCGCGTCCGAGGCTTACGCCGACGCGGCGGTCGAGGCGATGCGCCGGATGCTGGGGCTTGAGCCTGGCGCGCCCTTCCCGGCGAACCAGGTCGCGGCGATCAAGATGGGCGCCACCGTCGCCACCAACGCGCTGCTGGAGCGCAAGGGCGCGCGGACCCTGCTGGTGACCACCCAGGGTTTCGCCGACGCGCTGACGATCGGCGACCAGGCCCGCCCGGCGCTGTTCGCGCTGAACATCGAAAAACCCGCCCCGCTCCATGCCGGCGTGGTCGAGGCGCGCGAGCGGATGGACGCGGCGGGCAAGGCGCTGACGCGGCTGGACCGCCAAGGGTTGGCCGAAGCGTTGCGCGCGGCCGCGCGCAAGGGGTTCGAATCGGTCGCCATCGCCTTCCTGCACGCCGACCTGAACCCGGCGCACGAACTGCAGGCCGGCGAACTCGCGCGCCAGGCGGGCTTCGCCTGCGTCTGTCTGTCGCACCAGGCCTCGCCGCTGCCGCGTTTCATCCCTCGCGCCGAGACGACGGTGGCGGACGCCTATCTGACGCCGGTGGTTCAGGCCTACGCCCAGCGGATGCAGGCCGCGGTCGGCGGCGCGCCGCTGTTCTTCATGACCTCGGCCGGCGGGCTGGCGCGGGCCGAGGCCTTTCGCGGGCGCGACGCGGTGGTCTCCGGCCCGGCCGGCGGGGTGGTCGCGGTGGCCCGGATCGCCGAAGCCGCGGGGGCGGGCGCGGTGCTCGGCTTCGACATGGGCGGCACCTCGACCGACGTTTGCCGCTACGCCGGGGTGCTGGAGCGGCGCGATGCGGCGAAGATCGCGGGGGTGAAGCTGCGCAGCCCGATGCTGGACGTCGAGACGGTGGCGGCCGGCGGCGGCTCGATCCTGACGTTCGACGGCCTGCGCGCCAGGGTCGGGCCGGCCAGCGCCGGGGCCGATCCGGGTCCGGCGGCCTATGGCCGGGATGGGCCGGCGACGATCACCGACGCCAATCTGGTGCTCGGTCGGATCGATCCGACCGCGTTCCCGGCTGTGTTCGGACCAGGTCACGACCAGCCGCTCGATGTCGCCGCCGCCCGCGCGCGCCTCGCCGTCCTGGCCGAAGCGATGGGCGCGCCGAGCCCGGAGGCCGCGGCCGAAGGCTTCGTCGCCGTCGCGGTCGAGCAGACCGTCCAGGCGGTGCGCCGCATCTCCACCGAACGCGGCTTCGACCCGCGTGGCCATCTGCTGGTCGCCTTCGGCGGCGCCGCCGGCCAGATCGCCCCCTGGGTGGCCGAGGCCCTGGGCGCGAGCGAGGTGCTTTGCCCACGCCACGCCAGCCTGCTGTCGGCCTGGGGCATCGGCCAGGCGAGGATGCGCGCCCTGCGCCAGGCCGGGATCGAGCGGCCGCTGGACCGCGCGGGCCTGACCGCCGCCGGCGTGGCGCTGAACGCCCTCGCCGCCGAGGTCGAGGCCGATCTGGCCGACCAAGGCGCCGGGACGGTCACGATTCGCCGCCGCCTGGTCCTGCGCTACGAGGGCGCCGACGCGGCCCTGCCGGTTCCGTTCGCCACCCCGCGCGAAGCAAGGGGCGCCTTCTGCGTCGCCCACCAGCGCCTGTTCGGCTTCATCGAGCCGGCCCTGCCGATTCTGATCGCCAGCGTGGAGGCGGAAGGCGAGGAGATCGCCGCCGCGCCGGGTGAGACCGCCGCCGAGGCCGCGGCGCCCGCCGCCGCGCACGAGCCGCGCATCGTCATGACCTCGGGCGGCGCGGCCTTCGAGGCGCCGGTGCTCGCCGCCGAGACCCTGACCCTGCCGGTCGAGGGCCCGGCCCTGATCGTGCGGGGCGACACCCAGATCGTGGTGGCCCCCGGCTGGCGCGCCCGACCCGAGGGCGACGGGATGATCCGACTGAAGCGCGTGGCCTATCCGGCGCATACGCCGGAGGCCGAGACCGAGCGGCCCGATCCGGTGACGCTGGAACTGTTCAACCGCCGCTTCATGGGCGTGGCCGAGGCGATGGGCGCGACTCTGGAGCGCACCGCCCATTCGGTCAACATCAAGGAGCGGCTCGACTTCTCCTGCGCCCTGTTCGACGCCGACGGCGGGCTGGTGGCCAACGCACCGCACATGCCGGTGCACCTGGGCTCGATGGGGGCCAGCGTGCGGGCGGTGACGGCGCGCCATGCGAACCTCGCGCCCGGCGAGGCGTTCGCGCTGAACAATCCCTACGCCGGCGGCACCCACCTGCCCGACATCACCCTGGTCATGCCGGTGTTCCTGTCCGAGACGGCGCGACCGCGGTTCTATGTCGCCGCGCGGGGGCACCACGCCGACGTCGGCGGGATCCAGCCCGGATCGATGCCGCCGTTCTCGCGCGTCATCGACGAGGAAGGCGTGCTGCTGGACGCGGTTGCGGTGATGCGGGACGGCCGCTTCCTCGAGGCCGAGACCCGCGCGATCCTGACCGCGGGACGCTGGCCGGCGCGCAATCCGAAT
The DNA here is from genome assembly GCA_963706385.1 of uncultured Alphaproteobacteria bacterium. GTDB lineage: Bacteria > Pseudomonadota > Alphaproteobacteria > Caulobacterales > Caulobacteraceae > Poindextera. The sequence continues at coordinate 1,118,583 of OY970153.1, forward strand.
CAGAACCTGGCCGACCTCAAGGCCCAGATCGCCGCCTGTCAGGCGGGCGCGGCGGCGGTCAGGGAGATGATCGAGGCCCATGGCGAGGCGACGGTCGCCCGCTACATGAGCCATGTGCAAACCAACGCCGAGGCCTGCGTGCGCCGGGCGATCGGCTGGCTGAGCGACGGGGCGGCGCGGGTCCCGATGGATGGCGGCGGCGAGATCGTGGTGCGAGTCGGCGTCGAGGCCGAACGCGGCGAGGCGGTGCTCGACTTCACCGGATCGGCGCCGATCCAGCCGAACAATTTCAACGCCCCATCGGCGATCGTCGAGGCCGCCGTCCTCTACGTCTTCCGCACCCTGGTCGACGACGACATTCCGCTGAACGGCGGTTGCCTGAAGCCGTTGAAGATCATCATCCCGGCCGGATCGATGCTGGCGCCGCGACCGCCGGCCGCGGTGGTCGCCGGCAACGTCGAGACCAGCCAGCACATCGTCGACGCCCTCTACGCCGCGCTAGGCGTGCTGGCCAACGCCCAGGGCAGCATGAACAACTTCACCTTCGGCGACGCGAACCAACAATACTACGAGACCCTGTGCGGCGGGGCGGGGGCGAGCGCCGAGGCCGACGGCGCCAGCGCGGCGCACACCCACATGACCAATTCGCGGCTGACCGATCCGGAGATTCTCGAGCGGCGGTTTCCCGTCCGCGTCGAGGCCTTTCGCCTGCGTCCCGGCTCCGGCGGCGCGGGCGCGCATCGCGGCGGCGACGGCGTGGTGCGCCGCATCCGCTTCCTGGCGCCGATGGAGGCGGCGCTGCTTTCCACCCGCCGCGAGCATGCGCCGCGCGGCGTCGCCGGCGGTTCCTCGGCCAAACCAGGGCGGCAACGGTTGATTACCGCCGCCGGCGCGGTAAAGGACTTGCCGGGCTGCTTTTCACTGACCCTCCAGCCTGGCGATGCGATCGAGATCGAGACCCCCGGAGGCGGCGGCTTCGGACCCGCGAGCCTCGCCTGACCTGTTCATGAGCTTGCCCGCCGCATGGTCCCCGCCGCGCTGATCGCCTTGAGCCTGCTGGCGGCCGAACCCGCCGCCCACCCCTCCGCCCCAGCGGCGAACGCCCACGCGCCGCTCAAGACCGGTCCGCACGCGGTCGCCGAGGCGGTGTCCGAGACCGCCGGCGATGACGACGCCGGCGATATCCCGCCCGGCGCGCCGACCGACGACTATGGCTTCGTCGCCTGGTGCTATGGCGCGCTCGGCGAATACCTGACGGTCTATGCGACGGTGATTCCAGACCTGAAGGCGATCGACAAGCTGTTTGGCTCCTCGGTCCAGGAAGACGAGCCCTACACCGCCGATGTCGCCGCCGAGCGGGTGGCTTTGAAGCGGTTCGGCGTGGCGATCGAGGCGGCCGAGCGGGCCAGCCCGACGCCGATCGCCACCCAGGGCGCCGCCGACATCCAGGCCGGCCGAGACATCTGGGCCGCCGCCAAGCGGCTGCCGCGCCGCAAGCTGGCCGATGCCTGGTTGTTCTGGGGCATTCCCAAGCGTTGCGAGACCGCCGCCAAGGCGCTGAAGACCCGCTCGATCACGCTCGGCCCGTCGCTGGCGTCCGCCGCCCCGTCGGCGATCGCGCTCGCCGCCACCCAGCCCGCGCCGAGCCTCGACGATCGCCAGGCTGGGACGGCGAGCGCCACGCCGCCCGCGCCACGGCGCGCCGGCGCGGCCCTGATCGACGTCAAATAGGCCGCGGCGACGCCGCGCGGGCATCGGATTTCCACGGGGAGAGGCTGAACCCAGCTGGAACAGGCGGACGACCGGTCGCGCCAACGCGTCGGTTTGTTCATATTTTTCCGTGTGTTAATGGCATTTCGAGCGGCCTTGACGCACTGCGCGGGGCTCTATAGGTTCCGCCGCGATCAAGCCGGGCCGCGGCGGCGACGTCGGGGTCGACGAGACCTGCCAGCCGTCATGCCAAAGGCCACGACGCCGGAGTCAGACGAGGCGCGCGAGCGAGCGCTGAAAAGCCTCGACGAGCAGCTCAAGGCGTTCGAGGTCCAGCGCGCCCCCAAGGCCACGCCCTTTGGCGAGACCCAGGGGATCGGCGAAGGCTACCGCCTGTTGGCGGGCATGATCGGCGGGGTGCTCGGGGGAGTCGGCCTAGGCTGGTTCGTCGATCACATCGCCCACACGAGCCCCATCGGGCTGATCAGCGGTCTGCTGATCGGCGCGGTGGTTTCAATTGTCGGCGCCGTCATCTCCGCCACGCGGATGAGCGATCGGGCGGCGGCGCAATCGGGACCCGTCCCGCCGGCGCTCACGGGCGAGGACGACGAGTGATGGACCTGGGGTTGAGGGACCTGCACGACTGATGGCCGCCATCGAGCCGATGAACCAGTTCATGATCCACAAGGTCGTCGATCTGCCGCCCGTGCACGTGGGCGCGATGGCGCTGGACCTGTCGATCACCAATTCCGTGCTCTACATGCTGATCGCCTCCGGGCTGATCACCGCCTTCTTCCTGGTCGCCGCGCGCGGCGCGGTAGTGCCCGGACGGATGCAGGCCATGGCCGAGACGCTCTACGACCTGATCGACAAGGGCCTGACCGGTCCGATGATCGGCGACCGCGGTCGCCCGTTCCTGCCCTTCATCTTCACCCTGTTCTCGCTGATCGCGGTGATGAACATCATCGGGCTGTTCCCGCTGACCTTCACGGTGACCTCGCAGTTGGCGGTGACCGCGATCCTGGCGGTGATGACCTTCGCCACCGTGGTGATCATCGGCTTCCTGCGTAACGGCCTGGGCTTCTTCAAGCTGTTCGTGCCGTCGGGCGTGAACCTGGCCATGGCCGCGCCGCTGGCGCTGATCGAGTTCATCTCCTTCATGGTCCGCCCAGTAACCCTGGCCATGCGACTGTTCGGCAACATGATCGGCGGCCACGTGGTGATGTACATGTTCGCCAGCTTCGTCATCGGTCTGGGCGGATTCGCCCTGCATGGCGGTCTGGCCAGTCTCGGGTTTCTGGGCTCGGCCCTGTCGCTCGGCATGGTCGTGGCCCTGATGGCGCTCGAATTCATCGTCGCCTTCCTGCAGGCCTTCGTGTTCGCCGCGCTCACTTGCACCTACCTCAGCGACGTCGTGAACCTCGACCACGGCCACTGATTTTCACCCACCCCACCAGCAAGACGCTTTCCAAGAGGACCTCTCGAAATGGACCCTACAGCAGCCAAGTACATCGGCGCGGGCCTGGCCATGACCGGCCTGATCGGCGCCGGCGCCGGCCTCGGCATTCTCTTCGGCAACTACCTGCAAGCCGCGATGCGCAATCCCGCCGCCGCCGCCAATGAACGGCCTATGCTGTTCCTGGGCTTCGCGGTGACGGAAGCCATGGGCATCTTCGCGCTGGTGATGGCCTTCATCATCCTGTTCGTGAAGGTCTAAGACGCAAGCCATGGCGGCCTTAGCAGCCACCGCGGCGGCAACCGCCGCCGCCGAGCATGGTTCGGGCGGCCTGCCCCAGTTCGATCCGAGCTGGTGGCCGGGTCAGATGGTCTGGATGCTGATCATCTTCGGGGTGATGTTCTTCCTGTTCGCCAAGGTGTTCGTCCCCAAGGTGGGCGGCGCCATCGACGAGCGGGAAGACCGGATCAGCGGAGATATCGGCGAGGCCCGGCGGCTGAAGGACGAGGCCGACGCCCAAGCCGCGGCCGCCGCCGCCGAGACCGCCCAGGCCCGAGCCACGGCCCAGAAGCTGGCGCTCGACGCCAAGGCCAAGGCTCACGCCGAAGCCGCCCAGCGCGAGGCGCTGGAAGAGGCCCGGCTGGCCGAAACCCTGGCCAGGGCCGAGACCCAAATCGTCGCCACCCGCGATCAGGCGATGACCCATGTGCGCGACATCGCCGCCGAAACCGCCGGCGCGATCATCGAGAAGCTGACCGGGGCGGTCGCGACGAGCGGCGAGATCCGCTCGGCCACGCCGGCTCAGGCCTAGAGGACGAACCTTGGAAATCCTGCAAGAAGCCGAACTCTGGGTCGCCGTCGGACTCGTGATCCTGATCGGCGCCCTGGTCTGGGCCAAGGTCCCGGGGATGGCGATCAAGGCGCTGGACGCTCGCGCCGCCAAGGTCCAGGCCGAACTCGACGAGGCCCTGCGCCTGCGCGAGGAGGCTCAGGCGCTGCTCGCCGACATCAAGGTGCGGCGCGAGGCGGCCGAGAAGGTCGCCGCCGAGATGATCGCCAACGCCGAAGCCGACTCCCAGCGCTTGCGCGAGGAAGCCGCCGTCAAGTTGGACGAGCAGATCAAGCGCCGGCAGGCGATGGCCGAGCGCAAGATCGCCAGCGCCGAGGCCCGGGCCGCCGCCGAGGTCAAGGCCGCCGCCGCCGAGTTGGCGGCCCAGATCGCCGAGACCGTGCTACGAACGAGGCTGAAGAATCTGAAGTCCGATCCGTTGATCGACCGCGCGGTCGAGCGGATCGGCGAGCGGCTGGGTTAGGATCAGCCCTGGCGACCGCGGAAGTAGCGGCGGCGCCAGACGACGGCGCGCCGCCAGCGCCGCGGAAAGACCGTCCGCTCGAAGCGCAGCACTTGCTGCCACAACACCGGGAAGATCTCCGGCTCGCGGCGGATCAGCCGACGCACCGGGAAGACGAAGCGGGGATGGCGCCGCTGAAGGTGGATGAAGCCGCGGCGGGCGCGGCGCGAATTACGCAGCACCAGGATCAGGCCCACCGCGACCAACGGCACGCCCAGGTGCCCCGGCAGCACCGCCAGCACCAGGCCCCCGACCATCAGCACGCACCCGACGCCGATCGCGGCCACGCGCAACACCCCGCGCGCCGCCTCTCCGACGAGCGTCAGCGCCGCGGCCAAGCGGCCGCCGGCATGGATGTCAGCGCGAAGTGACACGACGTGGGTCATTGGCTCTGGGCGTCGGCTCGCGGACTCAGCGAGCGGGGACAATAGACCACATATCGTGAATCCATCGCTTATCCGCAAAGCCACCCGAGGGCTAAATCGAGGTCGGTCGGACAATTAACCTGACCGTGGCGCCGGCGCCGCAGTTTTGATGCCTGGTTGGGTCCGCGACCGCGGCGTGGGCCGACATTTCAGGCCTGCGTCACAGTCGCACCACCTCCTCATCGCCGACCCGGGGCTTGGCCTCGCTCGTCGGCTGAATCGGCGCGGGCTCGGCGGGCCGCGGCGTGGCGGAGGGCCAAATCGACAGCCCCTGCAGCAGCTCGCGCATGGCTTCCATCACGTCTTCCGGCGACATCGCGCCGGCATGATGCTGGCTCAGCCGGTAGTCCCAGAAAGTGACCACCTGCTCCAGCCGCCCGATCCGCTCGCCCAACTCCACGAACAGGGTCGAGCTATTGACGAGAAACGTTCGGAAACTTTCCGGGTTCTCGCGCTGGGTCAGGCCCTCGTAGGCCTGATCATACAGCCGCAGCTTCTGACTTATCTCGCGCCAAGACCTGGCGATCGTACTTCCCAGCAGATCCTTGGCGCTGACCACGAAGCGCAGGGCGTCGGTGTCGAAACTTCGCCGGTCGATCAATGAGAGCGACCGCATGGTTTTCTTCAGCTCCGGCGCTAGGTCATGGGTGCGCCAGCGGTAGTAAAGGAACGCCTTCCAGGCGAACATCGCCTCGGAGAACTGCGGGCCTTCAAGGCGCAGGGTCTGCCGCAGCGGTTCGAGTTCGCGGCTGTCCTGGTCGACCAGGAGAATCCGAGACAACCGCTTTGCCCGCGTGTCGTCCGTCTTGACCGTCCCGAAGCAGAGTTCGATCAGCGTCTCGATCTCGCGCTCGACGAAACCCAGCATGTGCGCCATGTCTGGCTCGCTGAAGCGGTAATAGGCCGCGTCGACCGAGAACTTGTGCGTGACCAGCGCCTCGCGCACCAGGAACGGGTCGAGGGTCGGCAAGCCGTCCAGGATCCGCAGCACCGACAGGTCGCGCTCCAGCACTAGACCATCGTATTCCAGATGCCGGGTCAGGGCGACGGCGAAGTCCTGTTGATCGACGAACAGGTACTGGCCGCCGAGACTCAGATCGGACGGATCGAACGGAAAGATGATCTTGGTGACGCTGAGCCAACGCGAAGCCCGCCGCGCGTCTTCGCCAGGACGCAGGTTGTGCTTGACGATGATCGATCGGTTCAGGACCGGATGAACGAACAGCGGCTTGTCCTGATCGGCGGGGTCGGTCGGCCGCTCGGCCGCCAGCGCGTGCAGGTTCAGCATCCGCGCTGACGAAGCGCTCGCGACCATGCTTTTCAGGCTAGACCCACCCGCGACCGCCTTGAGCGACTGCATCAGCTACCTTCCACACCCTCGCGCCTCGCCATAACCGGTGAGGTTTGCCGGACGGTTGATGAGCGTGGCTAACGAAATCGTAATGGCGCGGAAGCCGAGGCGCGCGAGCCCCGGCGCCTACTCCGCCGCCGCCAGCGCCGGCCCGGAGGGACGCCAGCGCAGTCTCGGCTTGCGGGCCGCCAGAGTCTCGTCCAGACGGCGCGTCGGCGCCAGCCTCGGCGCGACCTTGAAGTGGTCGACATCGCCCGCCTTGGCCGCGGCGGCTAGGGCCAGGAGCGCGTCGCAGAATCGGTCCAGCTCGGCCCTGGGTTCGGTCTCGGTCGGCTCGATCAGCATCGCCCCGTGCACGACCAGCGGGAAGTACATGGTCATCGGGTGGAAGCCCTCGTCGATCATCGCCTTGGCGAAATCGAGGGTGGACACCCCGGTCCCCTCCAGCCAGCCGTCGTCGAACAGCGCCTCATGCATGCAGGGCCCGGCGAACGGCGCGGTCATCACCCCGCCCAGCCGCGCCTTGACGTAGTTGGCGTTCAGCACCGCGTCCTCGGCCACCTGGCGCAGGCCTTCGGCGCCGTGGCTCATCATGTAGCTCAGGGCCCGCACGTACATGCCCATCTGGCCGTGGAAGGCTGAGAGCCGCCCTATGCTGGCGTCTGCCTCGCCTTGGGCGTGCTCGATGAGCGAAAAGCCATCCGGGCCATGAGTGATCCAGGGCGTGGGCGCGAAGCGGGCCAAGGCTTGGCTCAGCACCACCGGCCCGGCGCCTGGCCCGCCGCCGCCGTGCGGGGTCGAAAAGGTCTTGTGCAGGTTGATGTGCATCGCATCGACGCCGAGGTCCGCGGGCCGCACCTTGCCGACGATGGCGTTGAAGTTGGCCCCGTCGCAGTAGAAGTAGGCCCCGGCGGCGTGGGTCAGGCGGGCGATCTCGATGATGTCGCGCTCGAACAGGCCGCAGGTGTTGGGGTTGGTGAGCATGATCGCCGCCACGTCCGGCCCGAGCTTGGCCGCCAGGTCGGCGACATCGACGCGGCCGTCGGCCGTCTGGGCGATCTCCTCCACGACATAGCCGACGAAGGCGGCGGTGGCCGGATTGGTGCCGTGGGCCGAGGTCGGGACCAGCACCCGCTTGCGCGCGTCGCCCCGCGCCTCGTGCGCCGCGCGGATGGCCAGAAGCCCACACAGCTCGCCATGCGCGCCGGCCTTGGGCGAGAGCGCCACCGCCGGCATCCCGGTCAGGGTCTTCAGCCAATGGGCCAACCTGTCCATCAAGGCGAGCGCGCCCTGGACGGTGGACGAAGGCTGCAGGGGGTGGATGTCCGAAAAGCCCGGCAGGCGCGCCATCGTCTCGTTCAGGCGCGGGTTGTGCTTCATGGTGCACGAGCCGAGCGGATAAAGCGCCAGGTCGATGGCGTGGTTCTTCTGGCTGAGCCGCACATAGTGGCGCAGCGCCTCCGGCTCGGACAGGCCCGGCAGGCCGATCGGCGCGGCCCGCGCCAGATCGCCCAGGTCCTCGGCGCCGAGGTCGGCGTCGGGCAGATCGACCCCGGTCTTGTCCCAGCCGTCCCGCTCGAACAGCAGCGGCTCGTCCTGCAGCAGGCCGCGGCCGCCGGTCAGCGACCGCGCCGGGGTCTGGAACGGCGCATGGGCCGCGCCGTCCGGCCGGGAGGGGCATCCAACCTTTCGCAGGCTCATGCCAGAACTCCCTTCAGGGCCGCGGTCAGGGCGGCGATGTCGCCGTCGGTGGTGGTCTCGGTCGCCGCCAGCAGCAGCACGTCGTCCATCCCCGCCTCGCGCGAAAGCCTGGAGAACGGCACGCCGGCGAGGATGCCCTTGGCCGCCATGGTCTCGACCACCTCGGCGGCGGGCGCGGGCAGGCTTATGGCCATCTCGTTGAAGAAGCGGCGGGTCAGGACGCGCACGCCCGCGACTTCGCCCAGCGCGGCCGCCAGCCGGCGCGCCTTGGCATGGTTCAGCGCCGCCAGCCGCCGCAGGCCGGTCTCGCCCAGCAGCGACAGGTGGATGGTGAAGGCGAGCGCGCAAAGCCCTGAATTAGTGCATATATTCGACGTCGCCTTCTCGCGCCGGATATGCTGCTCGCGGGCCGAGAGGGTCAGCACGAAGCCGCGCCGGCCGTCGGTGTCGAGCGTCTCGCCGGCCAGCCGTCCGGGCGCCTGGCGGATGAACTTTTCGCGCGTGGCGAACAGGCCGACATAAGGCCCGCCGAAGTTCAGGCCGTTGCCGATCGATTGGCCCTCGGCCGCGACGATGTCGGCCCCCATCTCGCCGGGCGATTTCAGCAGGCCCAGGGAGACGGCCTCGGTGGCGACCACAATGAGTAGCGCGCCCGCGGCGTGGGCGGCCTCGGCGATGGCGGTGACGTCGCTGGCGGTTCCGAAGACGTTGGGGGTCTGGACCACCACGCAGGCCGTCTCCGCGTCGATCGCCGAGGTGACCCGCGCTTCGCCGTCGACCGCCGCATCCTGGCGCACGATGGTCACGCCGGCGACATGGGCCAGGGTGGCGATCGCCTCGGCGTAGTGCGGATGCAGGCCGCCGGACAGCACCGCCTTGGGCCGGCGGGTTATGCGGTGGGCCATCATCACCGCCTCGGCCGCCGCCGTCGAGCCGTCGTACATCGAGGCGTTGGCCGCCTCCATGCCGGTCAGGACGGCGACCTGGGTCTGGAACTCGTACAGGTACTGCAGCGTACCCTGAGCGATTTCAGGCTGATACGGCGTGTAAGAAGTAAGAAATTCCGATCTCTGGATGATGTGGTCGACGCTGGCCGGCACATGGTGGCGATAGGCGCCGGCCCCGCAGAAGAACGGCCCCTCGCCCGATGCGCGGTTGCGCCGGGCCAGGGCGGACAGGTCCCGCTCCACCTCCAGTTCGCCCAGATGGGCGGGCAGGTCCAACAGGCCGGTCAGCCGCGCCGCGGCCGGAACGTCGGCGAACAGCGCCTCCACGCTGGACGCGCCGATCACCTCCAGCATCCGGGCGCGGTCGTTTGGGGTCAGGGGCAGATAGCGCATCGGCGGATGTCCGTGGGTGGGATCAAAGGGTGGCGAGGAAGGCTTCGTAGGCGTCGCGGTCCATCAGCGCGTCGACCTCGGCGGGGTTGGTCAGCTTGACCTTGGCGAACCAACCGTCGCCTTCCGGCGATTGGTTGACGGTCTCCGGCGTGTCGGAAAGGCCGGTGTTGGCGCCCACCACCTCGCCGCTGACCGGTGCGAAGACGTCCGAAGCGGCCTTGACGCTCTCGACCACCGCCAATCCATCGCCCCGTTTAACGGCCTTGCCGATCTCCGGGGTCTCGACGAACACCACATCGCCCAGCTGCTCGGCGGCGTAGGCGGTGATGCCGATGGTGGCCACGCCGTTCGTGACCTCGACCCACTCGTGATCCTTGGTGAAACGCATCGGGAAGGCTCCTTGGATCAGAGGTTGCGCGCATAGCGGTGCGGGACGAACGGCAGGGCGGCGACCTCGGCCGCCTGAGGCTTGCCGCGGACGATGACCTTCAACGCCGAACCCGGCGCGGCCAGCGCCGGCGGGACGAAACCCATCGCGATCGGGACGGACAGGCTCGGCGAGAAGCCGCCGGACGTGACGCGCCCGACCACGGCGCCGCCCGCGTCGGCGATCTCCGCGCCCTCGCGCGCCGGCGCGCCTTCGAGCACCTTCAGGCCGACGCGGACCCGCGTCAGAGCCCCGCCGCGCTCGCGGGCGATCCTCGCCGCGCCGGGGAAATCGCCCGCCTTCAACCGCTTCTTCGAGACCGTGAAGCCGAGGCCCGCCTCGATCGGCGAGGTGGTTTCGTCCGCGTCATGCCCATAGAGCGGCAGGCCGGCCTCGAGCCTGAGCGAATCGCGGGCGCCCAGCCCGATCGGCTTGACCCGTGGGTCGGCCAGAAGACGGCTCCAGAACCCGGTGGCGGTCGCCGCCGGAACCAGGATCTCGAACCCGTCCTCGCCGGTGTAACCCGAGCGCGAAACCACCAGCGCCTCGCCGTCCAGGTCGATCCGGCGGTGATGCATGAAGCCGAGCACCACCGCCTCGGGCATGATCGCCGCGATCACCACCGCCGCCTCGGGGCCTTGCAAGGCGATCAGGGCGCGGTCATCGGCGCGGATCAGCCGCGCCTTGCCGGCGGCGGCCTCTTCGATCAGGGCGAAATCACCGTCCTTGGTCGCGGCGTTGACCACCAGGTAGAGATCGCCCTGGCGATGGTCGTGGACCGGCCGGCCGACCATCAGGTCGTCGACCATGCCGCCAGCGGCGTTGAGCAGCAGGGTGTAGCGCAGATGGCCGGGCTTCAGACCGGCGATGTCGCCGCAGACCAGCGTCTCGATTATGGCGCTGATCGCGCGGTGGTCGGCCTCCGGATCGCCGGTCTTCTGGTTCAGCGTCAGGAAGGCCGGGCCCATGTGCGAGACATCGAACGCGCCCGCGTGCTGGCGGGTCCACAGATGCTCCCTCAGCACGCCTTCGCGGTACTGCACCGGCATGTCGTAGCCAGCGAAAGCGACCATGCGCGCGCCGGCCGCCAAATGGGCCTGATGCAAGGGCGTTCGCAGAAGGGTTTCGGACAAGACGCGGGACTCCGGTCGGCGTGAATGGCGGTCGCCCGCCTGGTTCTCACGCCCCCGCTGTCCTTAAGCCTGAGAGATTCCAGAACGGCCCGGGGCCGTCCCTTGCTCCTTCGGCGAGCCCATCTTCGGGGCTGCTTTCCAGCGTCCAGTAGCCCGCGCGGTCCTTTTGCCTGAGCGTTTCCGGGGCGGTTGCGCCTTCGGCTCCGGAAGCGAATCCGGTCTCTCCCGCGAGAGCGTCCTGAGGGTGGTGGACAGCATGGGGAAAGTCAACCTCGGACCTACTCCGCCTCCGCGCCCAACTCCGCCAGCACCTCGTCGGTGTCGCGGCCGATTTGCGGGGGCTCGCGGCGGATGCTGGCCGGGGTCTTGGAGAACCGCAGGCCGGGCCGCATCGCCCGGTAGGTCCCCTCACCCTCGATCCGCCGCTCCTCGAACAGGGTCTGTTTCAGTTGCGGGTCCTCGAAGATCTCCCGCGGCTCGTTGGCGCGCATGGCGGGGATGGAATTGGCCGCGCACAGATCCATCCATTCCGCCGTGGTGAAGGCGGCCGCGGCCTCGTCCATCATGGCGTAGTATTCGGCCACCCGCGCCTGCCCGCTCGGCTTGGAGGTGAACCGCTCGCTCTCGTAGGCGCCGGGCAGGCCGCCGAGCGCCATGAACTTCGCCGACTGCTCGCGGCTGGCCGGCAGCACCGCCAGATGCCCGTCCTTGGTCCTGTACGGCCGGCGGTAGGGGGTGAGGGTGACCGTGTGGCCGAACCGGCCGGTCGGCGGGATGAAGGTCTCGCCATAGAGGTGCTCGGCCATCAGATAGCCGGTGAAGGTCTCCAGCATCGGCACGGCGACATATTGCCCCTCACCGGTGCGCTCCTTGTGCCGCAGGGCCGCGAGCGTGGCGATCACCGCGAACAGGCCGCAGGTCTTGTCGGCGACGATCGACGGCAGCGGCCGGAACGCGGCGGACGGATCGACCATCTGTTCGAGCCCGCAGGCGCCGGCCGCGGCCTGGATCAGGTCGTCGAACGCCTGGCGGCCAGCGTAGGGGCCCTCGGGCGCGTAGCCCATGGCCTCGACATAGACGATGTCCGGCTTGATCGCGGCGACGTCGGCGTAGGAAAAGCCCAGCCGCGCGACCGCGTCGGGGCGCATGTTGTGGATGAAGATGTCGCCGCTCGCCACCAGCCGCCGCAGCGCCCGCCGGCCCGGCTCGGTCTTCAGGTCCAGCGCCACCGAGCGCTTGTTGCGATTGAGCGCGACGAAGATCGGACCCATGGTCTTTGAATGCGGCGCCTTGCCCCCGGAGCGTTGCCGATCGCCCGACGGCTCTTCCACCTTGATCACGTCCGCGCCCAGATCGCCCAGGGTCTGGGTGCAATAGGGGCCGAGCACGAACTGGGTCAGATCGATGACCCGAACCCCGGCCAGCGGCCCAGTCGCCGCCGTGGTCTCGCCGCTGGTCTTGCCCATCGCGCCTCGCCTCCCCGCGTCAAATTATCGACCCAACCGGTTAAGCGACGAACGCGCCGCGGTCCAGCGAACTTGCGGGCGAATCGCACCCACGCCGCGCGGTATCGAAGCTTTAACGGCGAAGCCTTAGGGTGCGGATTGGTAGCTAGATGCGATGAGGCGGTCCCCAGAAGGGGGCTCGAACCAACATGACAGGCGATTACCGGTTTCAACTGCTCGATTCGGAGATGGAGCCCGTTCACGACTTGAACCTGATCTGTCTGAGCGATTCCGACGCCATGCTGATCGCCCAGCGGATCGGCGGCGGACGCAACGTGCAGGTTTGGGACGGCCGGCGGCTGGTCGGCTTCGTGAGCGCCCGGCCCGAGCAGGCTGCCGAAGTCGCCGCCTGACGGCGCGGATCCGGCATCGACCAGGCGCCAGCGAAAAATCTCTGCCCCGAACGCGTTCCTCCACATAAGCTTGGGCGAGGAGCCTCCGGGAGTTTGCCGTGACCGCCAGCCGCCGAACCTCCGCCGGACGCGGCGAGCGCATCGCCGCATCCGCGAGCCTCGCAGCCGCATGAGCCGGCGACGGGGTCTGGCGTCGCTGATCGTGGGTTGGGCCGTTCCGGCCTGCGCGATCGCCACCGTGGGCCTCGGTCTGAACGGCTGGCTCGCGCACGGATACAGGTTCGACAACGCCCTCTACCGCGCCCTGGCGCTGTTCGACATCGCCAACGAGTTCTACCGCGAGCCGCCCGGCGCGACCGACTGGCGGTTCCTGGTCGGCCGCTGGACCGGTGTGATCTCGGTCTTCGGCGCCGCCCTCTTCGCCCTCGGCGCGCTGCTGCATGAACGCGCGCTCCTGGCGGTGGCGAATCTGGTGCGCCAGGAGGTGATCCTCATCGGCGGGGAGGGCGTGGCGACGAAGGGGTTCGAAATCGCCCGGCGAGCGGGCAAGAGCGTGGCCTGGGTCGGCGCCCCGACCCTGGAGGCGGTGTCGGTCCGCGCCCTCGCCCTGCCCTGGCCGCCGGAGGACCACGTCGGGACCATCGCCAACTACGCCGCCGCGGCCGACCATATCCTGCTGGCCCAGGACGACGACGCCGGCGCCCTGGTCCTGGCGCGCGCGGCCCGCGTCTCGGCGCCGGGCGCGTTCATCACCGTGCTCATGCGCGACGCGCGGCTGGCCGAGGACGCGGCGGCGATGTTCAACGAACCGCGCACGCGCATTCTGTCCAGCGCGGCGGTCTCGGCGCGGGCGCTGCACATCGACCATCCGCCGTTCCTGATCGCCAAGGATCTGGGCCATCACCGCATCCACGCGCTGATCGTCGGCTTTGGCCAGACCGGCCAGGCCATCGCCCGCGACCTGATCGTCAACTGCCGGACCACCTATCTTGGCCCGCCGCGGATCACGGTGGTGGACCCCAACGCCAAGGCGCTGGAAGGGGTGATTCGGGTCCGCGCCCCGGAAATCGACGCCTGCGCCCAGTTCAATTTCATCGAAGGCGTGTTCGGCGCCCACGGCGTCGAGCCCGCCTTGGCCGCGCTCGGCAAGGCGATCGCCGAAGCCGGGCCGGTGACCGCGGCCTATGTCTGCCGCCATGTCGACTCCGAGGCGCTCGGCGCGGCGGGCATGCTGCAGTCGCTGCTGCGGGCGGCGGGCGTCGAGGAGCCACCGATCTTCGTGCGGCTGCGCGACGCCCTCACCCTGGCCGATGCGTCGGGCGGCGAGCGGGGCCTGAGCGCGCTGATCCCGTTCGGCGACCTGGACTCGCTCATCGAGGCGAGCGAGTTCCTGTCAGACGCGCCCGATCACGCCGCCCGCGCCTTTTCCGCCGCCTACCGCGCGACCCTGCCGCCCGAAAAGCGCGACGATCCGAACAACCGTTCCGCCCGCCCGTGGGACGAATTGGACGAGACCTTCCGGCAGGCGACCCGTGACGCGGTGGCTCACATCCCCGCCAAGATGGCCAGCGCCGGCATCGACCCGGCCCTTTGGCGCGGGATCTCCGGTCCGCCGCGGCTGCCCCGCGAGATGCGCCTGTTCGCCGATGACGCCGAATGCGAGCGGATCGCCGAACTCGAGCACGAGCGCTGGAACGCCCAACGAAGGATGGACGGCTGGCGTTGGGCCGACCTGCCGTCCAAGGACGAGCGGCGGCGTCTGCATCCGGATCTGGCGCCCTATGAGCGCCTCAGCGACGAGACCAAGGAGTACGACCGGGCCTTCGTACGCGAGACGCAACTGATCTGTTGGAGCGCGAGTCGGTCCTAGGCCGGCTCATTTAGGCACGCTCCCATACAATCAGACCGACGTTCACCGTTTGGTTTCTTGACTTGGCGGGCCAACCTGAGGTGACTACCGCCTCGGCGGATTGACCGTTTTCCGGTGCAAGTCGAACTTGAGGAGGGGTCATGAATTGGCGTCGGATGAACCGCGGCCGGGGCGCGGCGATGGCCGCGGGTCTGCTGCTGGCGATGGCTCTGGCCCAAGGCGCGGCCGCGGAGACCTCGCGCCGCGCCACCACCGCGCCCCACGGCGTGGACACCGTGTGGGCGGCGAGCTGGGAAGCCAGCCCCGAGCCGCAGCGCGCGCCGCTCACGCCCCTGGCCAACCAGACCGTGCGCCAGCTGGCGCGGGTCAGCCTGGGCGGGCTCTATGCCCGCATCCAACTCAGCAACGAGTTCGGCGACAAGCCGCTGGTCATCGGCGCGGCGCACATCGCCCTGGCGGCCGGCGTCGGCGCCGCCATCCGGCCCGAGAGCGACCGCGCGGTGACCTTCGGGGGTAAGGCCGGCATCACCATCCCCCCCGGCGCGCGCGCGCTGAGCGATCCGATCGGCCTGAAGCTGGCCCCGCTGACCACCGTCGCGGTCAGCCTCTACCTGCCCGAGACCACCGGGGCGGTCACCGAGCACTATTTCGCGAACCAGCCGGTCTATGTGGCGGCGAACGACGTCAGCGCGGCCGCCGACCTGCCCGGCGCGAGCGCCGCGACCAATGAGATGATTTTGACTGGAATCCAGGTCTCGGCGCCGGCCAGGACCCAGGTCGTCGTCACTCTCGGGGACTCGATCACCAGCGGGTTCGGCTCGACCCCGGGCGCCAATCACGCCTGGCCCGACCGGCTGGCCGAACGCCTGAGCGAGCGCAAGAGCGGCCAGCCGATCGGCGTGGTCAACGCCGCGATCGGCGGCAACCGGCTGCTGCACGACTTCATCGGGCCCAATGCGCTGTCACGTTTCGATCGGGACGTGCTGTCGCAACCGAACGTGGGCTATCTGATCGTGCTGTTGGGGATCAACGACTTCGGCCTGCCGGGCGGACGCAACTTGCCGGCGGAGGAGGTTTCCTACGAGGACGTGATCGCCGGTTATCAGCAACTGATCGAGCGCGCCCACAGCTACGGGATCAAGGTGTTCATCGCCACCCTGCCCCCGTTCGGGCCGATCCCGGAGCGTCCGGGCTACTACAGCGAGGCTTCGGAAGCCAAGCGCGTGGCGGTCAACCAGTGGATCCGCGGCGGAAAAGGGTTCGAGGGGGTGATCGACTTCGAGGCCGCCCTGCGCAATCCGAAGGCCGCCAACCGCATGCTGCCGGCCTATGACAGCGGCGACCACCTCAATCCCAACGACGCCGGCTACAAGGCGATGGCCGACGCCATCGAGATGCGCCTGTTCGAGTAATTCCAGGGGCCTGAGCGTCTCCGGCGCCGAGCCGGCGGGAAGGCTAGAGCGCGTTCCGCAAAAGTGGACCCGGTTTTGCGATCAGAACGCGCTCAAACTTTTGAATTTAGAGCACGATTCAACGATCAGGCGATTCCGCCTGATCGCATCGTGCTCTAGCGATCAGTACGGTACGTCGGTCTTCGCCGAGGCGCGCACTACGTGGGTTCTGTGGCTGCGCGGCTTGGCCGCGGTCGCCATCGACGAGTCGGTAGCCGCCACGGCGGCGGAGACGGCCTGCGGCGAAGCGCTGTCCGCGGCGATCGTCGAGGCGGCGGCGGACGCCTGGGACTGGGCCGCGGCGGCCCCCGAGGCCGGCGATGCGGCGGCGCGCGGCGCGGCGGAATGGGCGATGCTTGCCTGGACGCTGGTTTTCTTGCCGGTCAGCATCGGCAAGGCGATGACGACGCCGATCACCAGCACGGCCGCCGCGCCGATCCCGACCAGCAGCCCGACCGGGCTCTTGCGGGCCGGCGGAGTTTCCCCCTCCGCGCTCGCCGGCTTGGCCGAGACCGCCGGCTTGGGCGGCGGAACCGGGGCCGGCTTGCCATCGGCGGGCCGTTTCGCCTCGGGGGCGGGCTTGGCCTCGGACGCGGGCTTGGCTTCGAGCTTAGGCTCCGGCGCCTTGGGCGCGGCGGCGGGCTCCGGCTTGGGCGGTTCGGCCACGGGCGCCTTGACGCTCGGAGCGGGCCGGGCTTCGGCGACGGGTTCCGGCGCGGGCGGGGGAGCGACGACCGCGGGCGCGGGCGGGGGCGCGACGACCGCGGGCGCGGCCGGCGCCTCCGGCGGCATGGCCTGGGCGATGCGCGCGGACAGCTGGTTGATCGCCGCTTCCCAGTCGGCGAAGAAGTCGATCCATTGCCGGGTCGCGAATTCGTAGGCGAAGGCCTCGTTGGGGGCCACGTCCTCGACCCTGAGCGGCACCACGATCAGCTTCTGCTGGCTGGCCAGCGCCAGCTCCTTCGACATCTCGTCCGAGGCGTTGGAATTGGCGGTGAACACCAAGAGCATCATCTTGGCGCCGCGGATCGCGCGCACGATGGCGCTCTGAAAATTGTCGCCCGGCGCGATGTCCCGGCTGGAGATCCAGCAGGAGAAGCCTCGGCTCTCCAGCGCCGAGCACAAGGTGTCCGCGACCTTGCGGTCTTGCGAGGCGAAACTGATGAATATGTTTGCGCTCAAGCAGTTTACCCGGCCATCGCCGCCCCAAATCACGTCGCGGGGCAGTTAAGCGACACAGCGGCTTTGGAGGCAAGCGGTTATCTGATTAAAGGGAGCGAACGCCGGCTCGTTGGGCGGACGCCGGCGGGCCTCGCGCGATCACATCCGCTCCGGCGTCTCGATCCCCAGCAGCGCCAGCGCCGCCTCGAGCTGGCTGAGCGTCGCCGCGGCCAGGGCCAGGCGCGAGGCGCGCAGCGCTTCAGCGCCGGCGGTCAGCACCGGGCAGGCGGCGTAGAATTTGGAAAACGCCTGGGCCAGCCGGTAGGCGTGCTCGGCGATGAAATTCGGCGCCTTCTTGTCATAGGCCTCGACGGCGGCGTGGTCGAAGCCATCGAGCAGCAGCACCAGCTCGCGCTCGGCCGGCTCGCCGACGACGATGGCGCCGGCCTTCGCCCCCTCCTCGCCCGCCTTGCGCAGCAGCGATTTGATCCGCACCGCCTGATAGAGCAGATAGGGCCCGGTCTTGCCCTCGAAGCTGGAGAAGCGGTCGAGGTCGAAGACGTAGCTGGTGCCGCGATGGTTCTGCAGGTCGGCGAACTTCAGCGCCGCCACCGCGACCTTGCGGGCGGTCTCCTCGAAGTCGGCCGGCGACAGGTCCGCGCCCAGGCCCGCCTCGTGCAGTCGCTCGCGCGCCTTGCCCAGCACCAGGTCGATCAGATCGCGCAGCTTGAGCACCCCGCCGGCCCGGGTCTTGAACGGCTTGCCATCGGTTCCGTTCATGGTGCCGAAGCCGATGTGCTCCAGCGTCCCCTCGCGGGCATAGCCGGCCAGGTAGGCGGCGCGGAACACCTGCTCGAAATGGTCGGCCTGGCGCTGATCGACGCAGTACAGCACCAGGTCCGGCTTGAACGATCGGCGATCGACGATGGTCGCCAGGTCGGTGGTGCCGTACATCGCCGAGCCCTCGGACGAGATCACCAGCAGCGGCGGCAGCTCGCGCTTGTCGCCCTCGCGCGCGACGCGGACGATCAGGGCGCCCTGGTCGGCCTCCAGCAGCTCCTTGTTCTCCAGCTCCTCGACCATCGGCTCGATCAGCCGCTGGACGTCGCTCTCGCCCTTCCACAGGTCGAAGTCGACGCCGAGGGTGTGGAAATCCCGCTCCAGCGCCACCCGCGTGACGCCGGTGAAGCGCCGCCAGAGCCGAAGATAGCCGGCGCGGCCAGCCTGCAGGTCCGCCGTCGCCCGCCGCGCGCGGTCGCGATAGTCCTGGTCCGCCTTGGCCCGGGCGGCGGCCATCGGATAGAGCCGTTCGAGCACCTCCAGGCCGAGGTCCGCCAGCGCCGCCTCGGCCGCCGCTTCGCCCTCGCCGGCGGCGGGCGGGTCCGCCTCGGCGATGGCGCGCCAGCGCGGGTCCTCGTCGCTGGCCGCGACAATCAGCAGCCCCATCTGGAAGCCCCAGTCGCCGAAATGGGCGTCGCCCACCACCTCGTCGCCGCGGAACCGGTAGATCTGTTTCAGCGCCTCGCCGATGATCGACGAGCGCAGATGCCCGACGTGCAGCTCCTTGGCCACGTTCGGGCCGCCATAGTCGACAATCACCCGCCGCGGCGCGGCCGCGCTTTGTGCTCCGGCGCGCGGATCGGCGGCGATGGCGTTGGCGCGCTCCGCCAGACCCTGGGCGCTGACCCGCAGGTTAATGAAGCCCGGACCGGCGATCTCGACCGAGGCCAGGAGCGCCTCGCCCGTCAGCTTTTCGACCACCGCCGCGGCGATCTGGCGCGGATCACGGCCCGCGGCCTTGGCGGCGGCCAGGGCTCCGTTGCACTGGAAGTCGGCCAGGTCCGGCCGATCGGAAACGCCCACGCGGCCGAATTCGGCGCCAAGGCCGCAGGCCCGGAAGGCGGCGGCGACGGCCCGGCCGAGGGCCGCGGCAAGGTCGCTCATTGCGAGGCGGCGGGCGCGCCTGCGTTGACGCGGAAGCGCTTGCCCTGGCGGTTGAAGTCCACCATCTCGGGCGTCACGTCGAAGCCGACCAGCACCTCGAAATTGGCCCCGCTGACGTCGGAGTTGGCGCGCGGAATCCGGATTTCGTTGATCCGGTCGGTGACCAGCACCCGGTCCTGGCCCGCCGGAAAGGCGGCGTGGACGGTGAAATACTGCTTGTCGATCACCGAGCTGTTGCGATCGGTGACCGCCACCCAATAGCTGTAGTCCTTGGCCGAGCCGACCGCGGCCGGACCGCGGCCGAAGGCGAACAAAAGCTCGACCTCGACGTGGATCGGATCTTTGGCCTTGTATTCGCAACCCGACGCCAGGTCCTGGATCTCGCCGGTGTAACCCACCGCGTCGGAGGCCACCCGCCCGTCCTTGAATTCCTCGTAGCGGGCGGCGTCGTACAGCACCTTCACATAGGGACAGGGGCCGGCGTTCTTCTTGCCCGGCAGGTCGAGCGCCTTGCCGGCCTCCCATTCCTCGTCCCGTTTCTTCTTGGCCGCGTCGTCCGCCTCGGTGTCCTGGCCGCCGTGACCGCCTCGGCCGCCCCCTCCGCCGCCCCCGCCATACTGGGCCAGCGCCGGCATGGCCGGCAGGGCCGTCCAGGCGGCCAGCGCGAGATAGGCGATGAGCAGTGGGCGGCGCATGCGGCGGGTACTCCGGAACCGATCCCTGGACGGGGACGGGAGACTGGTTCGTTCTGATACTGGCTTTGCTCCTCGCCCGCAACGCGCGCGGCCGGCCGGCCCTCGGGGGCGGATGGGCTTGACCAAAGCCGCACGCTCCCCGATCACCGGGACATGGCCGTCTACACCGACATCACCGACGACGAACTGGAAGCCTTCCTGGCCGGTTTCGACCTCGGCGCGCCGCTGGTGTTCAAGGGGATCGCCGAGGGGGTGGAGAATTCCAACTTCCTGCTGGAGACCGACGCCGGGCGCTTCATCCTGACGGTCTACGAGCGGCGGGTGAAGGCCGACGACCTGCCCTATTTCCTCGGCCTGATGCGTTGGCTGGCCGAACATGGCTTTCCCTCCGCCACGCCGGTCGCCGACCGTCGGGGCGCCCTGCTCAGCGCCATCCGCGGCAAGCCCGCGGCGATCGCCAGCTTCATGCCGGGCCTGGCCGTGCGCCGGCCCACCGCCGCGCATTGCCGCCAGGCGGGCGCGGGCCTGGCCTGGCTGCACCAGGCCGGCGAGGGCTACGCCGGCCGGCGGGTCAACGATCTGGGCCAGGCGGCGTGGAAGGGTCTGTTCGCGCCGATCCGCGGCGAGGCCAACGTGCTGAAGCCGGGCCTGGCGGAGACCATCGAGAAGGACCTGGGAACGCTCGAACGGCTTTGGCCGGGCGGCTTGCCGGGCGGGGTGATCCACGCCGACTTCTTTCCCGACAACGTGTTCTTCCGCGACGGGGCGTTCGCCGCGGCGATCGACTTCTATTTCGCCTGCGACGACCTCTTGGCCTACGACCTCGGGATCTGCCTGAACGCCTGGTGCTTCGAGCCGGACGGCTCGTTCAACGTGACCAACGCCCGCGCCCTGATCGCCGGCTATGAGAGCCGCCGGCCGCTGTCCGGCGCCGAGAGGGCCGCCCTGCCGGTGCTGGCCTGGGGCGCGGCGATGCGCTTCTTTCTGACCCGGCTGAACGACTGGGGCTCGACCCCGGCCGGGGCGCTGGTGCGGCCGAAGGATCCGATGGAATACGAGCGCAAGCTGGCGGTGCATCGCGCGGCCCAGGGCGGCGGCGGGCTGATGCTGTTCGGGCCTGGTCAAGCGTGACCCCCTATGTGGTGATCTACACCGACGGCGCCTGCCGCGGGAATCCCGGCCCGGGCGGCTGGGGCGCGATCCTGAAGTCCGGCGCGCGCGAGCGCGAACTGAGCGGCGGCGAGCCGCACACCACCAACAACCGCATGGAGCTGATGGCCGCGATCCAGGCGCTGGAGGCGCTGAACCGGCCCTGCCGAGTCGAGCTGCACACCGACAGCCAGTACCTGCGCACCGGGATCTCGGAATGGCTGGCCGGCTGGAAGACGCGGGGCTGGAAGACCGCGGCCAAGGCGCCGGTGAAGAACGAGGACCTGTGGCGGCGGCTGGACGAGGCGCGCGCCCGGCACGCCGTCGACTGGCGCTGGGTCAAGGGGCATAACGGTCATCCGCTGAACGAACGCGCCGACGCCCTGGCCCGCCAGGGCCTGCTCCACGTCCTGGGCAAGGACTAGTCGGGGCTTGATTGGTTCAGCCTTG
This sequence comes from uncultured Alphaproteobacteria bacterium, assembly GCA_963706385.1. Taxonomy (GTDB): domain Bacteria; phylum Pseudomonadota; class Alphaproteobacteria; order Caulobacterales; family Caulobacteraceae; genus Poindextera. The sequence continues at coordinate 1,140,056 of OY970153.1, forward strand.
AACAATTATAATCCCGATGGTTGAGTTGCGAAGGAGCCAGCCATGGCCCGGCCGCCGAAGGAGCGTCCCGACGTCCAGGTGTTCGCCGAGATCGGCGTCATCGAGCGGCTGGCCGCCAACCAGTTCGAACGCCTGCTGCCCGACGGGCTGAGCCAGGCCCAGTTCAGCGTGCTGACCTGGTTCCGCCACCACGGCGGCGTCGCCGCCCCGGCCGAGCTGGCGCGGGTCTTCCAGGTGACCAAGGGGGCGATGACCAACACCCTGCAACGGCTGGAGGCGCGGGGCCTGGTGGCCATCGAGCCGGACCCGGCCGACGGGCGGCGCAAGCGGGTCGACATCACCCCGACCGGCCAGGCCGCTCACGACGACGCCCTGGCCGCGCTGCGCCCGATGACCGAATCCCTGCGCTCGGCCTTCACCGAGGCGGAGTTCGTCGAGGTCCTGCCGTTCCTGAAGGCGCTGCGGACCTGGCTGGACGAGACGCGGTGACGCCCTCGCGGGATCGCGCCAGGTTTTGAATCACCAAGGACACGAAGGACACCAAGTCGGCGCGGCGGCGCGGAGTCCCGCCTTGGTGACCTTGGTGACCTTCGTGGTGAGATAAAAAATCCCGCTCCTCCCGGCGAACGCCGGGACCCAGATACTATGGCGCGATTTTTTCGAAATCAGCCCGGCCACGGGTAGTGGCTCAGTTTGAAATCGGGGCCCGTTGACAAGCATGGCGCGCTGACAGGCGAGCGCCTATTATCGATCCATGCCCAACGGCCGTATCCGAGTACAGGTAATTCTCGCCGTCCTGTTCGTGGTCGCGGAGGTGCTGACTCTCGCCAAGCATCGTTGGTTTGATGCGTTCCTGATCGGTGTGATCTATGCGCAGGTGCTGATTGCCGCGTATCGGCGAAGGAAGACCCCAGATGCCTAAAGGCCCCCGTGGAGAGAAACGTCCAGGCGACGTGATCGGCGCGGCCATCATGGTCGCCAAGATCGCCACGGGCGAGTGTCGAGGACAACGCGACTGCGCCGGACAAGGCTCACCATAGCCGGGGCGGCAAGAAGGGCGGTGCGGCCAGAGCGGCGGCGCTGACCGCCGCCGAGCGATCAGAGATAGCCAAACGCGCTGCCGCAAAACGATGGTCGAAATAGCCGCTTGACCACGTAACTTTTTCGCACCACAAATGCGGAGACAAAAAGTTACGTGGTGATTCCATGGTCGCACTCATTCACGCGGAACCTCGGCTTTGTGACCGGCGTCTGAAACAGCTTTTCGATTTCAACCGCGACCAACTCATTGATGTGGTTGCGGCGGGGGTCGCCGCTCGCGCAGGCTGCACGGATAACGACGCCAAGGGTGCGCCTGGCTTCTACGCGTGGAATGCGGCGACCGCCCGCTTGCGCCAAATCTATCGCCGGCAGGGCTGGGAAAAGGGCGAGCATAATGGGATCGAAACGATATTCAGCGAGGACCATCGAAAGATGGTCGCGGTGATGAACACCGACCTTGGTACTTGCGATCCTCTCAGGTCCCCCAAGAACCGGACGCTTAAGGGCTCCGCGTCGGAAAACATTGTGGACTTGAACAACCAAGCGGACCTGTTCAAACGCGAGGAGATGGGGCCACTGACGCCGCAGCCGTATTCGCTTTGGTACCTCTGCATCCACGATCAGGACGCAAGAGTGTTGGCCGAACTGTCTCGGCCGAGCGAGTATAATGGCGGGTATATTGTGGACTACAGCGAACGGATTTTCATTCTTCGCGATGGTGAGTGGGCAGGTGTGACGATCGGCTCGGCCTCCAAGCCGGACGCCCAAGACTTCAAGATCGATGTTCGTCGCAAGTAATTCCAAATGTTTACGCCTTCTCGACTCACGCTTGCGAGGGAGCGGCGCCGACTTACCAAGAAGGCGTTAGCCGAAGCGATCAAGGTCACGCCGCACACTATATTGCGGTATGAGAGTGGAGAGATTGAGCCGGGGGATGAGACGTTAGCTCGACTAGCTAACGTTCTAGATTTTCCCCACGAATTCTTCTTCGAGAGTGAATTTGACGGTATCCAAGACGGTGCTGCGAGTTTCCGCAGTATGAGCGCACTGACCGCGCGCGAACGTGACGCCGCTCTGGCCGCAGGCACCTTGGCATGCTTGCTCTCGGACTGGATTGACCAAAGGTTCGAGCTGCCGCCTGTTTCTTTGATCGAGCTTGACGGCGACCCGCCGGAGGCCGCTGCACGTTCTCTTCGAGAAGAGTGGGGACTTGGGGAGACACCCATCAAAAACATGGTCCACCTCTTGGAAGCCAAGGGTGTCCGGTTGTTCTCGATGGCCGAGAACACCTTGATGGTTGATGCGTTTTCAGTATGGCGAAGTGAGCAGCCCTTCATTTTTCTGAACACGATGAAGAGCGCTGAGCGCAGCCGTTTTGACGCGGCCCATGAACTGGGCCATCTCGTGTTGCACAAGCACGGCGGCCCCAAGGGGCGCTCGGCCGAGGACGAAGCAGACCGATTTGCCGCCTCTTTTTTGATGCCAGCGGCGGATGTCGAAGCAATGCTTCCTCGCGTTCGCACGCTCAATCAGGTCGTTGAGGCAAAGAAACGTTGGGGCGCCTCTGCGATGGCGCTGCTTGTGCGCCTAAATCGCCTAAACATTCTCTCAGGATGGCAGTATAGAACTCTTGTGATCCAAGCCACTGAGGCTGGATATAGGGAGTCCGAGCCATTTCCTATGTCGCGGGAACTGTCGATTGTTTGGCAGAAAGTTTTGACGACATTATGGAACGAGCGCGTAACGAAGTCTAACATTGCAAGAGCACTCTACGTGCCGGTTGAGGAGATTGAAAATCTGCTATTTGGGCTCACCGTCGCTCCACAGGGTGATGATTCGAACGCGATCCGGCCACCGCTACGGCTCGTTTCTGATTGAATAAAAGCTTGTATCTCGACCAGCTACGTCGAGCGGTCGAACCTCTCGATCAGGATGCAGAACCGGCGGTTCACGCGGCTCACGAACGCCTTCTCAAAAAAGTTCCAGAACCACGTTCACGCCCTGGCGCTCTATTTCGCCTTCTACAATTTCTGCCGCATCCACAAGACGCTCAAGGTCACGCCAGCCATGGCGGCGGGGATCACCGATACCCTGTGGACGATGGAAAACATTGCCGAGCGGATCGAAGCGCGCGCTACCAAGCCGGGGAAGCGCGGCCCCTACAAAAAGAGGCCCCAATAGCCATATATAGCTTTAGCCCAGGGGTGCCACCTCTGCCGTGGCAACACCTGCCTCAGCTAGGCGTTGTTGTGGGCAATTGGTCGCGGTGCGATTATTTTCGATGCCACCGAACCCCGTACGAGCTAGCGATCAACCGCCGGAGCGCTTGCTCGTAGCTCGGAAACACGGTTTTGTCAATGGGTTGACACCATAACGGTCAAGCTTGCAGTGACAGCATGTCATCAATCTCAGGAGTGAAAGGAGGCGAAAATGGCGATCATTTCAAACGCATTTGGCCGCGTCACTCTGACCGGCGAAGATGCGAAAAAATTTAAGCGCCAGGTCACGTATGGGCGTCCCAACGCCAACGCGAAAACAAACGTCGATCAGGGTGTCCAGTTGGCCAGAGAGTTTCGCAACAACGGCCGGAAACTGACGTTCACCGTCACGACGGATAAGCGCTAGTCCACTGATGGCGGGCGTAGCGGAATTTGGGCTGCGCCCCCTCGACCCCACCGACAATTTTTCCACAATCAAGAGTGGCGATGCGAAATATTCGCCCCTCAAGACGTTCGTTCGACGAAACGCAAAGAAATACGAAGAGCAAAATCTCGCTCGCACATACGTCATCCATGAGGATGATAGCCAAAAAATCGTCGCCTATGTCACCCTTGTGTGTAGTGAGGTGGTAAGCGGTGAAGATATAGTCGTCGCGGATGGACTTCATTTTCCATACGACACTTACCCAGCGGTCAAGATAGCTCGGTTATTGGTCGATGCGCGTTACAGAGGCACCCCCAGCAAGGGCTTAGGCCGAAAACTTGTGAATTTTGCTCAGGGACTAGCCAGGGAAGAAGTGTGTCCCGCCGTTGGCTGTCGTTTCGTCGTGGTGGAATCGAAACAGGATTCGATCGGCTTTTACGAAAAATGTGGGTTTACCCTGATCGACACCCCCGAAAATCGTGGGCGCCAAGAGCCGGTTATGTACCTCGACCTGCACAAGGCGAAATAGGGGGTTTTCCGAAATTTCAAATTGAGACACTACCCGGCCAGGCCTTCGCCTTGTCATCTGGATCCCGGCATTCGCCGGGAGGAGCGGGGTTTGTTGATCGGCGCGCGATAGCCGGGTCTCGGTTCCCTGGTTTCCCTTCGGGGCGCCGCTCGCCGGCGACGCCTCTTTGCCTCAGCCCGACTTCAGCTTGCAGTTTCGGTAGCGCGCGTCGGTTCCCTCCACCACCACCGATTTGCCGTCGGTCCAGAACTTGGCGGCCTCGCCGGTGAACTGAACGCCGGTGTCGGCCGGCGTCCGCTTCAGCGCATAGCGTCTGTCGTTGTCGTTGGTGGTCATGGTGGCGTTCGCCGGCGTCTCCGAGTCGTACGCGATCAGGAACGCGCGGCCATTGTCACAGGTGTAGAAAGCGTCGTTGAAGCCGTCCATCGGCGGCTGTATCGACGACCCGCCCGACGGCGCGGCCATCGTGGGCGCCCCAATCAAACCCGCCGCGAGCGCGGCGCCGACCATAGACAAGCCCTTCATCGTCAGGCTCCTCTCATCGCCCCTGGTCAGGGGCGGGATCGGCGGGAGGCGCCGAACCGTTCGTTGCGTTACCATCGGCGCGCATGACGCGCCTTGACCTCGATCAACGGCGTTGTCGGTCGATTTGAAGCCTCGAAGCCAAACCATTTGGCGCCGACATCCGCGGACGGCCGCGTCTCGGGCTTGATTCTGTCTCACCACGAAGATCACCAAGGTCACGAAGCGAGCGCCGACTTCGTGGCCTTCGTGCGCTTGGTGGTTCAAAACCCGCGCTTGACATTCCGACAACTCTGATGTTCTGCTTTTGTTCTGATGAACGCCCCCACGCCCGCCGCCGCCGAGCCGAGGTCCGAGATGGCCGAACGGCGCTCGCTGATGCTGTGGGACCTGGCCGAGATCGGCATGAACCTGGCCCGGGAGATCGAGCAGCGGGCGATGGACGAGGCCGCGCCGCGATCGGAGGTCGCCGATCTGGCCCTGGCCTTCTCGCGCGTCGCCCGGGCGGTGCGTCAGACCGTGGCGCTGGAGGCCAGGCTGGCCGAGCCGCCGCGCGAGCCTCGGGCTCCGCGCGCGCCCAAGTCCGCGGTCAACGACAACGCCGCCTGGGCCCCGCCGACCCCGGAGTTCATCGAACGGACCCGCGCCACGGTGCGCAAGGCCATCGTCCGGGACATCGTCGAGCAGACCATCGCGGCCGAGGCGCCTGAACGCGGCGAGGGCTACGATACCGAGCGGCTGCTGGCCGATCTGGACGAGCGGCTGGGGGACGAGGACGACTACGTCGATTTCGCCCTGCTCTCGCTGGTCGAACTGGTCGAGCGCATCTGCCGCGATCTGGGCGTGCGGTTCGATCCGAGCCTGTTGGAGGACGACGACTGGTATCCGCTGCCCCCCACGGCCGGCCCGTTCGTGCGGCAGGAACGCTATATGGGCCGGCCGGAACCGCCCGATCCCTCTTCCGCTCCTCCCGGCGAACGCCGGGACCCAGATGACAAGGCGAAGGCCTGGACGGGCTCGAGCCCCTGAAACCCCGCCCTACGATCTGGGCCCCGGCTTTCGCCGGGGTGAGCGGAGGTGGGGTGCGGTCTCCGAGTTTGTCTCACCACGAAGACCACCAAGGCCACAAAGCCGGAACGCAGGCCGACTTCGCGCCCTTCGTGGCCTTGGTGGTTCAAAACCCGGCGCGATCCCGCGCGGGCGAATGAGCGGAATTGGAATAGACCGCACGCGCGCCTATTCTGGCGCCACGACCGACGCCGTCACCTCAGCCGAACAGCGCCCGCTGGAACCCCGCGGCCGCCGCGGTCGCGCGTTTGGGGCCCAGGACCGCGCCCACGCAGAGGCCGGGCGTCAGCAGGCGCTGGCCGAGACGGGCGATGTCGGCGGGGGTGATGGCGTCGACCTGGGCGGCGATTTCGGCGGCGGGGAGCGTGCGATCGAACAGCAGGACCTGGCTCGCCGCCTGCTCGGCCCGGGCCAGGGCCAATTCCCGGGCCATGAAGACCGCGCCCTTGAACTGGGCCTTGGCGCGCTCGAGCTCGCCTTCGCCGACGCGTTCGACCAGGCCCATCAGCTCCCCGGCCGTGACCCTGGCCGCCTCGGCCGCATCCTTGGCCGCGCTCCCGGCGTAGACGCCCAGCACGCCCACGTCGTCGTGGACGTCGGCGAAGGCGTCGATGGCGTAGGCCAGGCCCCGGTGCTCTCTCACCTCTTGGAACAGGCGCGAGGACATGCCGCCGCCGAGCATCTCGGCGAACAGGCGCAGGGCGAAATAGTCCGGATCGCGCGCGCCGGGCGCCGGCAGCAGCAGCACCAGATGCGCCTGTTCGAGGGCGCGGGGGGTCGGCGCCAGGCCGCCGGTGAAGGCGGCCGGCTGGGCGATCGGCGCGGCGGCCCGCGCCGGCTCGCCGAACCAGCGCTCGGCCAGGGCCAGCAGCTCGGCCTCGTCGACCGCGCCGGCGGCGCTGATCACGATGGCGTCGGGGGCGTAGAGGCCGGCGCGGAAGGCGCTGAGCGCCTCGGGCATGGCCGCGTCGATGGTCTGCGCCGAGCCGAGGATCGGCCGGCCCAGCGGCTGGCCGGAGAAGGCTTCGCCCTGGGCCAGTTCGAACACCAGATCGTCCGGGGTGTCGGCGGCCTCGGCGATCTCCTGGGCCACCACCTGTTTCTCGCGGGCGAGGTCGCCGGGATCGAGGCGGGGCCTAAGCACCAGGTCGGAGACCACCGCCATGGCCAGCGGCAGGCCGCCCTTCAGGGCGCGGACCTGGAAGCTGGTCCGCTCATGGCCGGTGGCGGCGTTGATCTGGCCGCCGGCGGCCTCGATCGCCTCGACGATGTCGCGGGCCGAGCGATCGCCGGCGGCCTTGAACACCATGTGCTCCAATAGGTGCGCCCAGCCGGACTGTTCGGCGCGCTCATGGCGCGCGCCGCGGCCGACCACCACCGACAGGGCCAGGGTCTCGAATCCGGGCAGCGGATCGCAGACGACGCGGACGCCGTTGGGCAACCGGTGGAGGGAGGGTTCGGCGATGGGATCAGACCTTGGCGAAATCGCGGATATAGGCTTGCACCGCGGCGATGTCAGCGGGCAGCCGGTCGATCCGCTCGGGCTTGTCGGCCAGCGACCGGGCGGCGGGCGGCAGGTCCGGCGCGACGCCGGCCGCGGCGGCGACCGCCTCGGGGAACTTCGCCGGATGGGCGGTGGCCAGCGCCACCAGGGGCGTCGCGCCCTTGCCCAGGCCGAGCCGATCGGCGGCGGCCAGGCCGACGGCGGTGTGCGGATCGACCAGTTCGCCGGTCTGGTTCGCGGTCATGACGATCGCTCGGGTGGTTTCGGCCTCGCTGACGCCGGCGCCGATGAACAGCTCGCGCATATGGGCCAGGGCGCGGGGCGGCAGGTCGATCGCTCCGATCTCGGCGAAGGCGCGCATGGCCCGGGAGGTCTCGACCCCGTCGCGCTGCACCGCCTCGAAATACAGCCGCTCGAAATTGGAGGCGATCTGGATGTCCATCGCCGGACTCTGGGTCGGCGTCACCGCGCCGCGCGCATAGCGGCCGCTCTCGATGGCGCGGGCCAGGATGTCGTTGGCGTTGGTCGCCGCCACGATCTTCTCGATCGGCAGGCCCATCTGGCGGGCGACATAGCCGGCGAAGGCGTCGCCGAAATTGCCGGTGGGCACGGCGAAGCTGACCGGCCGGCGCGGGGCGCCCAGCGCCACTGCGGCGGTGAAATAATAGACCACCTGGGCGGCGATCCGCGCCCAGTTGATCGAATTGACCCCGGAAAGATCGACCGCCAGGCGGAAGCCCCGCGCCTGGAACAGGGCTTTGACGATGTTCTGGCAGTCGTCGAAGGTTCCCTCGATCGCCAGGCACCGCACGTTCTCATCCTCGGCCGTGGTCATGAACCGGCGCTGGACCTCGCTGATCCGCCCTTCCGGGAACAGCACCACCAGGCGCAGATTGGCGCGCCCGCGCAGGGCCTCGACCGCCGCGCCGCCGGTGTCGCCGGAGGTGGCGCAGACGATGGTCAAGGTGCGCTTTCTGGCCGCCAGCGCCCGCTCGTAGAGCCGCGCGAGCAACTGCATCGCCACGTCCTTAAACGCCAGGGTGGGCCCGTGGAACAGCTCGAGCAGCCAGAGCCCGGCGTCGAGCTGGCGCAACGGGGCGACCGCGGGGTGGGTGAAGCCGGCGTAAGCCTCCCTGGTGATCTCCAGAAGCTCTCCCCGGTCGAAGGCGTCGCCGGCGAAGCGCCCCAGGATGTCGGCCGCCACCTCGGCGTAGGGCTTGCCGGCGAAGGCGGCGATCTCGTCCGATGTGAGCTTCGGCCAGGTCCGCGGCACATAGAGGCCGCCGTCGGGCGCCAGGCCGGCCAGCACCGCGTCGATGAAACCGATCGGAGGCGCGTCGCCGCGCGTGGAGACGTACTGCATGCTACCGGGCCCGTCTTCGCCAGAGCACGGCGAAGTAGACGCCCGCCAGCGCCGCGGCAAGCCCGAACCAGGTCACCGCGTACTGAAGATGGTTGTTGGGGATGTCGCTGGGCGTCGGCGCGGGCTGCGGACCGAAGCCCTTGGGGGCCGGACGCTGCAGCATCAGGAAGGTCGGCGCTGGCCGGGAGGCGCCCAGGGCGGCGGCCATGGCGGGAATGTCGCGCCAGTACCACAGATTCTGCGCCGGCTGATTCTCCGGCGTGACGATGTTGCGCGGATCGCCGCGCCGCAGGATGCCGACCACCGGGCCGGACAGGGTCTCGCCGGCGCCCGGGCTCAACCGGTCGGCGTCGTCCCTTGCGATGAAGCCCCGGTCGACCAGGATCGAGCCGTAGGCGCCGCCGGCCAGGCGGCAGGCGGTGATGATCCGATAGCCCGCCCCCGCGTCATTCACCGCATAGAGGCGCACGAACGGCGTGGTCTCGATGTCCGGGCAGTCCGCCTGGACCCGGCGGTAGTCGATTCCCACCCCGTCGGCGGCTTGCCCAAGCGCCACGACCAGGCGTTCGGGCGGCTCGGTCCGGGCGACGGCGATGCGCGCCAGGAGCTGCGTCTTCCAGCGCAGCCGCTCGACCTGCCATACGCCCAGCCCGATCAGCAGCGCCATCGCCGCCATGGTGAACAGCGTCAGCAGGAAGGGAAACCCTTGGCCGGCCGCCTTGGCCTGGCGCCTAGTGTTCGCCATGACGGGCTTCGGACGCCTTGTGATGGAACTGCAGCGCCAGCATCACCCCCTTGAACGGGCGCATCAGCGCCAGCACCAGGATCGCGGTCAGCGGCAGCCACAGCGCCAGGTGCGCCCAGATCGGCGGATGCACCATCACCTCGGTGACCAGGGCGGCGAAACAGACCAACATGCCCACGATCAGGATGATGAACACCGCCGGCCCGTCGCCGGAATCGGCGGCCCGCAGGTCGAACCCACAGGCCTCACACCGCGGGCTGACCTTCAGAAACCCCTGGAACAGGGGCCCCTTCCCACAATTCGGACACCGACATCTCAGCCCCGCGACGATCGGGTTGACGCCGGCCATGACCGGCTCAGTGCAGGCCAGGCAGGATGACGTAAACGAAGGCGAACAGGAACAGCCACACCACGTCGACGAAATGCCAGTACCAGGCCGCCGCCTCGAAGCCGAAGTGCTGCTTGGGCGTGAAGCCGCCGGCCATGAGCCTGATCAGGCAGACGGTCAGGAAGATGGTCCCGATGATCACGTGGAAGCCGTGGAAGCCGGTGGCCATGAAGAAGGCCGAACCGAACAGGCCCGAGGCCGAGGCGTCGGCGGAGAAGAACAGCTTCTCGGACAGGATGTGGCTGTACTCGTAGGCCTGGATCGAGGTGAACAGCACGCCCAGGAGGATGGTCAGCAAGAGCCCGATCTTGGCCCCGCGCCGATCGCCGGTCTGCAGCGCATGGTGGGCCCAGGTGACCGTGGTGCCCGACAGCAACAGCGTCAGGGTGTTGACCAGCGGCAGGTGGAAGGCCGGCACGATCTCGACCCCCTTCGGCGGCCAGGTCGCCCAGGCGGCCCGCACGTCGTCGATCGGCGACAGCGTCCGCACGTGGTGGAACAGCGACATCTCGAAGAAGATCCAGAACCAGGCGACGAAGAACATCACCTCCGAGGCGATGAACAGCACCATGCCGTAGCGCAGGCCGATCGAGACCACCGGGGTGTGGTCGCCCTCGTTGGCCTCCTTCACCACGTCGCTCCACCAGCCGACCATGGTGAAGAGCACGCCCGCCAGGCCGAAGAAGAAGACCACGGGATTGTGCTTTTCCAGGCCGAACAGGCCCTTCATCCAGATGATCCCGCCCACCGCCATGGTGAAGGCGGCGATCGAGCCGATTAGCGGCCAGGGACTGGGATTGACCAGGTGGTAGTCGTGCTTGACGCCGTCGTTGGCCATATCGGTGTCGACCCTCAAAGTGGCTGGCGGAAGGGCTCCGAAAACGCCCGCCGCCATGGTTTCGAATTTAGGCTATAGCCCCGCTCCGCCCGCTCCGCCAAGGCCCCGCGCCGTCTTTGTCGCCGCCGGGGCCACCGGAAAAAACGTGTACGACAGGGTGACGTTGGTGAAGTCCTTGGTGTCCGGGTCGCTGGCGAACTTCGGATCGACGAAATAGACCACCGGAAAGCGCATGGTGGCGTGCGCGGGGATGGTCTGATCGTTGAAGCAGAAACACTGCAGTTTGCGGAAATAGGCCCCGGCCTGGTCGGGCGTGACATTGTAGGCCGCCCGGCCGGTCAGGGGCGCGTCGGAATTGTTGGTCACGGTGAAGAAGGCCAGTCCCGTCTCGCCGAGGTTCAAGGTCTGGCTCGGCTGCACCGGCGAAAAGCTCCAGGGCAGGCCGCGCACATTGGTGTCGAACCCGACGGTCAGCTTGCGGTCCAGCACCACGCCGGGCGCGCGGCTGGCGCGCGGAACGGCGCCGGCGAAGCCGGTGGTCTGGCAGAAGATCCGGTAGAGCGGCACCGCGGCGAAGGCGGCGCCGGTCATCGCGACGAACACCGCCGCGCAGGCCAGCGCCACGCGCGCGTTGCGGCCCCGGAGGCGATCAGAACCCCGGGTCGGCGACATGGCCCTTGATCCGAACGAGGGTGACGACGAACACCAGCACCACGAAAGCGGCCAGCGCCAGGGCGATGGCGATGCTGCGCCGCCGCCGCGCCTGGCTCGCCGCCGCGCTCTCATTGAAGCCGCGGCTCATGGCCGCAACGGGGCAAGGCCCGCCAGCCGCTCGGCGAGCAGGGCCGCGAACAGGGCGAACAGGTAGAGGATCGAAAAGGCGAACAGGTTGCGCGCGTGCTTGGCGCCGGCCTTGACCTCATACAGCCCGTCGTCGCGCCGCTCGCCGCCGGCGTCGCCCGCCCGGCTGGCGAACAGGCGCGCGGCCAGGCCGATGAAGGCCAGCCCGCCCAGGCTTGAGACCGCCAGATAGAGGCGCCCGCCCAGGCCGGTGAACGCCGGCGCGACCGCCACCGGAACCAGGATCAGGCTGTAGGCCAGGATCTGGCGGCGGGTCGAGGCCGCGCCCCGCACCACCGGCATCATCGGCACCCCGGCCTTGGCGTAGTCCTCGGCGGTGTAGAGCGACAGTGCCCAGAAGTGCGGCGGCGTCCACAGGAAGATGATGGCGCAGAGCAGCCAGGCGTTCAGCGGCGCGGCCCCCGCCGCCGCCGCCCAGCCGATCACCGGCGGCAGCGCCCCGGCCAGCCCGCCGATGACGATGTTCTGCGGCGTCAGGCGTTTGAGCCACATGGTGTAGACCACCGCATAGAAGGCGATGGTGAAAGCCAGCAATCCGGCCGCCAGCAGGTTGACCGCCAGAATCATCATGCCGACCGACAGGATCGAAAGGGTGATCCCCAGGCCCAGGGCGTCGGCGCCCTGGACGCGCCCCGAGGGCACCGGCCGCGCGCGGGTGCGCCGCATCCGCGCATCGATGTCGGCGTCGAACCACATGTTCAGCGCGGCCGAGGCGCCGGCGCCGACCGCGATGCAGAGGATCGCCACGCCCGCCAGCACCGGGTCCATCGGCGCGCGCGCGCAGACCAGGCCGGTCAGGCCGGTGAACACCACCAGCGACATTACCCGCGGCTTGAGCAGGGCGACATAGTCCTGCCAGCGCGCGGGCGCGGCGACAGCGGCGGTGACGGCGGTCTCGGTCATCAAATCGAGCGGTCTCTTCCAAATATTGGAAGGGCGCGCGCGCCGGATCGCCAACGCCGCGCCCCCCGAATGTCTAAACGCGTGGGACGATCACTTCGCCCCGTTCGCTCAATGGCTGTCGGCGTGGATCACCGGCAGTTCGTTGAACTGGTGGAACGGCGGCGGCGAGGACAGGGTCCACTCCAGCGTCGTGGCGCCGACGCCCCACGGATTAGCCTCGGCCTTGCGGCGGCGAACGGCGGCCTCGATCAACAGGACGAACCAGGCGGCCATGCCGACCATGGTGATGACGTAGCCGACCGAGGAGACGTAGTTCCATTGCGCGAACGCTTGCGGATAGTCGACCTCGCGGCGCGGCATCCCCTGCAGGCCGAGGAAATGTTGCGGGAAGAAGATGGTGTTCACCCCGACGAACATCAGCCAGAAATGAACCGAGCCGAGGAATTCATTGTACTTCACGCCCCACATCTTCTCGAACCAGTAGTAGAAACCGGCGAAGATCGAGAACACCGCGCCCAGGCTGAGCACGTAGTGGAAGTGGGCGATGACGTAGTAGGTGTCGTGCACCGAATAGTCGATGCCGGCGTTGGCGCAAACCACGCCTGTGACGCCGCCGATGGTGAACAGGAAGATGAAGCCGATGGCGAACAGCATCGGTGTCTTGAACTCGATCGAGCCGCCCCACATGGTCGCGATCCAGGAGAACACCTTGATGCCGGTGGGCACCGCGATGATCATCGTGGCGGCGACGAAATAGGCCTGCAGGTTCACCGGCACGCCGGTGGTGTACATGTGGTGCGCCCACACGATGAAGCCGAGAAAGCCGATCGCGACCATGGCGTAGGCCATCGCCAGATAGCCGAACACCGGCTTCTTGGAGAAGGTCGCGACCACCTGGCTGATGATCCCGAAGCCCGGCAGGATCAGGATGTAGACCTCCGGGTGGCCGAAGAACCAGAACAAGTGCTGGAACATCAGCGGGTCGCCGCCGTTCGACGGGTCGAAGAAGTGGGTGCCGAAGTTGCGGTCGGTCAGCAGCATGGTGATCGCGCCCGCCAGCACCGGCAGCGACAGCAGCAGCAGAAAGACGGTGACCAGGATCGACCAGACGAACAGCGGCATGCGGTGCAGGGTCATGCCCGGCGCGCGCATGTTGAAGATGGTGGTGATGAAGTTGATCGCGCCGAGGATCGACGAGGCCCCGGCCAGGTGGATCGACAGGATGGCGAAGTCCATCGCCGGGCCGGTGTGGCCGGTGGTCGAGAGCGGCGGATAGATCGTCCAGCCCCCGCCGAAGCCGGTCCCCGGCCCGCCGTCGACCAAGGTCGAGGTCAACAGCAGGCCGAACGAGGCGACCAGCAGCCAGAACGAGATGTTGTTCATCCGCGGGAAGGCCATGTCCGGCGCGCCGATCATGATCGGCACGAACCAGTTGCCGAAGCCGCCGATCATCGCCGGCATGACCATGAAGAAGATCATGATCAGGCCGTGCGCCGTGGTGATCACGTTGTAGCCGTGGTGGCCCTTGAAGAAGCCGGAATTGAAGATCCCGTGCTCGGTGAACACCTGGATGCCCGGTTGGGCCAGCTCCCAGCGCATCAGGCCCGAGAACGCCCCCCCGATGATCCCGGCGACGATCGCGAACAGGATGTAGAGGGTGCCGATGTCCTTGTGGTTGGTCGAAAACAGCCAGCGCACCAGGAACGGCGGCGTGTGGCCGTGATCGGCGTGCTCGTGGCCGGTGACGGATGCGGTCGCCATGATCTCAACTCTCTCCGAACAATCAGTGCTGCGCGACGGCGGCGTTCATCGCCACCTTCTGCGGCGCGGCGGGCGCGGGCGACGGGGCGGCCGGCGCGGACCCGTCGGTCGGGGTTCCATGCCGCGACAGCACCCAGGCGTCGAAGTCCGGCTGGCTGACGACCTTGATCTCGATCGGCATGTAGGCGTGGTTGACGCCGCAAAGCTGGTCGCACTGGCCGTAGTAGATGCCGGCCTTGTCGGCGTTGAACCAGGTCTCGTTGACCCGGCCGGGCACCGCGTCGGTCTTCAGGCCGAAGGCCGGCAGGGCGAAATCGTGGATCACGTCGGCGCCGGCCACCAGCACGTGGACGGTCTTGTGCACCGGCACCACCAGGGCGTTGTCGGCGGCCAGCAGATAGGGTTCGCCGCGGGCCTTGGCGTCGGCCTCGGACAGGACGTTGGAGGTGTATTCGGGGATCTTCTGCTCGGGGTACTCGTAGCCCCAGTACCACTGGTAGCCGGTGACCTTCACCGTCAGGTCCGGCTTGGGCATGGCGTGATAGTCGAACAGAAGCCGGAACGAGAAGATCGCGATGAACATCAAGATCAGCACCGGCACGCCGGTCCACAGAATCTCGATCGTGGTGTTGTGGCTCCACTTCGCCGGGGTCGGATTGGCCCGGTGGTTGAAGCGGAAGATGCAGATCAGCAGCAGCGCCAGCACGAACAGGGTGATGCCCGTGATGATCGGCAACAGGATCAGGTTATGGAAGAAGATCGCCTTGGTTTTCAGCACCGAGTGGGCCGGCTGAAGCCCGACGCCGCCGTCCACCGGCTGGCCGACGATCTCCTCGGCGCGCGCCTGGAGATTTAAACCGGCGGTCAAAGCGGCCGCCCCCACCGCCGAGATCGCGCTCCGCAGCCTTCGCATCAACAAAGCCTCAACCCCCATGTCCTCACGACCCGCTTCGCCAACCCCGATGCGTCGGTGCGCGCGCCGACCGCCGGCCTCAGCCGCAAAGCCTAGCGCGAACCGGCTCCCCCCGCCTAACGCGGATCGTCGCACCGAGCCTTTCGCCTCGCGGCGTGCATACGCGCTCTGTCCAACCTTGCCAAGACGATTGAGGCGTCTTCGCGGGCGATGGTTTCGCCGGACGCCCGACGCGCCTATGTTCGACCCCGTCTTTCCCCCATCGCGAGCGTCCCATGACCGTTCACAGCTCAGCCCCGTCGATTCTGGAGGCCGCCGGCGTCGATGCGAATCGCGCGCGAGGCGTGCTCGAAGCCGCCCTGGCGGGGGCCGACGACGGCGAGCTGTTCATCGAGCGCTCGGAGAGCGAATCCTTTTTGTTCGACGACGGGCGGCTGAAATCGGCCAACTATGATTCGACCGAGGGCTTCGGCCTTAGGGTGGTGTCGGGCGAGACCGCCGGCTACGCCCACGCCGCCGAAATCTCGGAAGCCGCCATCCGCCGCGCGGCCGCCTCCGCCGCCCTGGCCAAGCAGGGCCGCGCCGGCGTGGCCGCCGAGCCGCCCCGCGCCACCAACGTCAGGCTCTACGGCGAGGAGGATCCCCTCGCCTCCCCGGCCTTCTCCGACAAGGTCGCCCTGCTGCAACAGATCGACGCCTTCGCCCGCGCCCGTGATCCGCGCGTGGTCCAGGTCAGCGCCTCGCTGGCCGGCGAGCGGCGGGTGATCGAGATCCTGCGCGCCGACAGCCGGCTGCTGCGCGACGTGCGCCCGCTGGTGCGGCTGAACGTCTCGGTCACCGTCGAGCGCGAGGGCCGGCGCGAGACCGGCACGTCCGGCGCGGGCGGGCGCGCCGGCTTCGAGAGCTGGATCACCCCCGACCGCTGGCGCGAGCAGGTCGACGAGGCGCTGCGCCAGGCCCTGGTCAACCTGGACGCCGTCGCCTGCCCGGCGGGCGAGATGGACGTGGTGCTGGGTCCGGGCTGGAATGGGGTGCTGCTGCACGAGGCGGTCGGCCACGGGCTGGAGGGCGACTTCACCCGCAAGGGGATCAGCGCGTTTTCTGGCCGCATCGGCGAGCGGGTCGCCGCCCCCGGCGTGACCATCTTCGACGACGGCTCGCTCTCCGGCCGGCGCGGCTCGCTGACCATCGACGACGAGGGCACCCCCACCCAGCGCACCATCCTGATCGAGGACGGCATCCTGGTCGGCTACATGCACGATCGGATGAGCGCGCGGCTGACCGGCCAGCAACCCACTGGCAACGGCCGGCGCCAGTCGTTCGCCCACATGCCGATGGCCCGGATGACCAACACCGGCATGCTGGCCGGGAACGCCTCGCGCGAGGCGATGATCGCCGAGACCAAGCGGGGACTCTATTGCGCCAACTTCGGCGGCGGCCAGGTGGACATCACCAACGGCAAGTTCGTGTTCCAGTGCACCGAGGCCTATCTGATCGAGGACGGCGCGATCACCGCCCCGGTCAAGGGCGCGACCCTGATCGGCGACGGCCCCTCGGCCCTGACCCGGGTGACCATGATCGGCGACGACTTCGGCTTCGACCCCGGCGTGGGGGTGTGCGGCAAGTCCGGCCAGAGCGTGCCGGTCGGCGTCGGCCAGCCGAGCCTGAAGATCACCGGCCTGACCGTCGGCGGCACCAGCGTCTAGAGATCGACCGCCTGCCGCGCCCCGTCGAGTTCGGGGGCCGGGTGGCCATCGCCGGCGCCGTGGGCCAGGTGTTTGAGAAACGGCGAGGCCAGGGCCAGCAGCAGTCCCAGCCCGACGGTGATCCAGCCGGCCCCGGCGTAGACGCGGACATAGGTGGCCAGCGCCTTGGCCGGGTCGAGCACCTTGCCGGCGACGGTGTCGGCGGCGGTGAGCTGAGCGACGAATCCGCCCAGCCACTGGGCCCAGGAGCTGGCCAGGAACCAGGTGGCCATCACCGTCGAGAGCAGCAGCGGCGGCGACAGCTTGGTCATCTGCGACAGGCCGACCGGCGACAGGCAAAGCTCGCCCGTGGTCTGCACCACATAGGCCAGGGCCAGAAACACCAGCGGGATGCGATAGGCGGCGTCGGCGAAGCGCGCGCCCCAGACCACAATCAGGAAGGCCAGCCCGACCTGGATCAGGCCCAGGGCGAACTTGATCGCCGGGTTGGGGTCGGCGCCCCTGTGGCCCAGGAAGGCCCAGAGCGCGGAGAAGATCGGCGCGCCGATCAGGATGAAGCCGGCGTTGAACGCCTGGATCTGCGGGGCGGTGATCGACTGGCTGGCGGTGAGCCGAAGCTGGGTGTTGCGCTCGGCGAACTGGTTGAGCGAGGAGCCGGCCTGCTCGAACATGGTCCAGAAGATCACCGAGGCGGCGATCAGCACCAGGGCCAGGGCCAGCCGCTCGCGCTCGACCTTGCCGCAGCGGACGGCCATGAACCAGCCGATATAGCCCAGCACCACGATCGAGCCGGCGCCCAGCAGATAGCCGATGAGCTGGAAGCGCTGCACCAGCACCCAGACCACCGCGACCCCGGCGAGCCCGGCCAGATAGAGGCTCCATTCGGCGTTGATCGGCCCGAGCACGGGCTTGGCGAGCGCCGCCGGCGCCGGCGGCTCGCCGTGGCCCTCCAGGAGCGGCTTGCCCAGCATGAACACCAGATAGCCGGCCAGCATCCCGACCCCGGCCGCGCCGAACCCGGCCCACCAGCCGATCCTCTCGCCCAGGGCGCCGCAGGCGATCGCCGCCCAGAACGCCCCGAGGTTGATGCCGTAATAGTAGAGGGTGAAGCCCGGATCGCGCCGCGGATCGCCGCGCGGATAGAGCTGGCCGACGATCGAGGAGATGTTGGCCTTCAGGAAGCCGACGCCCATGATGATCAGAGACAGGGCCAGATAGAGGGTCGCGACATAGGCCGGGTCGCGCTTGGCGACGCCGAGGGCGTAAGACCCCTTGGCCAGGACGCCTGGCAGCGGCGCGGAAGTCGGCAAGCCGGCGATCGCCATGCCGCCGCCCTTCGCCGCGGCGACCGGATAGCAGCCGCCGGCGACTTTCAGGCAGACCGCGCGGCGCTCCATCCGGCCCTCGACCTGGAACTCATAACGCGCGCCCTGATAGGTCAGCGTCTGGGTCGCCGGCCGCCCCTCGATCCCCATGGTGAAATGGCCGGCGACCAGCAACAGCGCGCCGAAGGCGATGGCCTTGCGCGTGCCGAGGAAGCGGTCGGCGAGGAAGCCGCCGATCAGCGGCGTCAGATAGACCAGGGCGGTGTAGGCCCCGTACTGGCCGTTGGAGAAGGTGTCGTCGAACAGGAACTGCTCGGTCAGATAGAAGATCAGTAGCCCGCGCATGCCGTAGTAGGAGAACCGCTCCCACATCTCGGCGAAGAACAGGATGAACAGCCCGCGGGGGTGGCGGCGAAGCTGCAGCAGGACCGGAACGGCGGTGGCCGCGGTGACCGCGACGCCGGCGATCCAGACGATGTCCATCGGCGCGGGCCCCAAGCTTACCGACCACGGCGCGAGAAGATCACGCCGGCCGGGGCTTCACAAGCAAGGCGCTTTCGGGGCCGGGGACTCAGTAGGCCGTGGCGTCGAAGGCCGAGACCGCCTCGCCGTTCCAGGCGCCGTGGTACAGCTCCAGAAGCCGCTCGGCCGGGGTCAGGCCGGACTCGACGATCTCCTCCAGGTCGACGAGATAGCCGGCCTCGTTGGTGAACGCCGCGCCGATGCGGTTGCGCCGGTTCAGGCCCTCGCGGGCGATGGCCAGAACGTCGCGGGACACCTCGCGCACGCCGCGCCCGGCGATGTTCGCCTTCAGGCCCAGCCGCGCGGCGTCAACGCGAAGCTGTTCGCGCTGCTCGGCGGTCCAATGCTTGCACAGATCCCAGGCCGCCGCCTGGGCCGGCGGGTCGTACAACAGGCCGATCCACAGCGCCGCCAGCGCGCACAGCCGGCTCTTGGGCCCGGTGTCGGCGCCGCGCATCTCCAGATAGGTCTTCAGCCGCACCTCGGGGAACAGGGTGGTCAGGTGGTCTTCCCAGTCCTTGAGGCTCGCCCGCTCGCCCGGCAGGGCCGGCAGCTCGCCGGCGATGAAGGCGCGGAACGACTGGCCCGAGGCGTCGATGTAGCGGCCGTCGCGCTTGACGAAATACATCGGCGCGTCGAGCGCGTAGCGGACGTAGGCCTCGAAGCCGAAGCCGTCCTCGAACACGAACGGCAGCATGCCCGTGCGGTCGGGATCGGTGTCGGTCCACACCCGGGCGCGGCTGGACAGAAGGCCGGTGGGCTTGCCCTCGACGAACGGCGAATTGGCGAACAGGGCGGTGGCGATCGGCTGCAGCGCCAGGCTGAGGCGGAACTTGGCCACCATGTCGGCTTCCGAGGCGAAGTCGAGGTTGGCCTGCACCGTGCAGGTGCGGAACATCATGTCCAGGCCCCGGCCGCCGACCTTGGGCATGTAGGCGCGCATGATCGCGTAGCGGGCCTTGGGCATCACCGGGATCTGCGCCCGCGTCCAGGTCGGGGTGTGGCCAAGGCTGGAAAAACCCAGGCCCAGCTCCTCGCCGACCACGGCGGCTTCCGCCAGGTGCTGACTGATCTCCTCGCAGATGTCGTGCACGCTCTCCAGCGGGGCGCCGGACAGCTCGAACTGGCCGCCGGGCTCCAGGCTGATGGCCCCGCCGCCGCGCTGTAGCCCGATCAGGGTGTGGCCGAACTGGTTGTCCTCATACACCCCGGACCAGCCGAAGCGTTCGAGGCCTTGCAGCAGGGCGTGGATACCGCCGCGGCCCTCGGCGTCGCGCTCGTAGGCCACCGGCTCGTAGGAGCCCAGCCGAAACACCAGTTTCTCGTGCTCGGAGCCGACGCGGAAATCGCTGGGCGGCTTGCAGCCGGACGCCAGATGCGCGGCCAGGTCGCCCAGCGTCAGTGGCCGCTTGTCCAGCCCGGCTGCCGCCATGCAACACCTCCCCATCCCCAGCGGGGAGGCGTCCCCGGCGCGGTGCGATACTTAGTTGCTCGTGAAGTGGGCGCCAAGGCGGCCCGGCTCAAGGGGCCGCGTCGTCACGCGTCCAATCGCCCACCGCCGCCTGCCACAGGCCGAGCGCGGCGATGGCGGCGGTGTCGGCCCGCAGGATGCGCGGGCCGAGGCTGACCGGAGTGACGAACGGCGCCGATCGCAGCCGTCGGCGCTCCTCGTCGGTGAAGCCGCCTTCCGGCCCGATCAGCACCGCCCCCGGGCCGGCCACGCCCGCTTTGAGCGCCTTCAGCATCGGCGGCGCATCGCCCGCCTCGTCGCAGAACACCAGCCGCCGGGCCATATCCCAGCCGTCCAGCAGCTTATCCAGGGCTTGCGGCGCGGCGAGTTCGGGAACCTCCAGCCGGCCGGTCTGCTCGGCCGCCTCGACGGCGATGGCCGCCAGCCGGGCGAGGTTGACGCGCTCGGCGTTGGTGCGGCGGGTGGTGACCAGGCGGATACGGCGCGCGCCGAGCTCGGTCGCCTTCTCGACGATGGTCTCCAGCCGGGGCCGCTTGACCAGGGCGGCCACCAGCTCGAGGTCGGGACCGATGGTCTGGGGGCGGACCTGCGCCTCGATGGCGAGGACGCAGCCGCGCTTGCCCGCCTCGGCGACCACGGCGCGCCATTCGCCGTCGCGGCCGTTGAACACCAGCACCGCCTCCCCGACCGCCCGGCGCATGACCGTGGTCAGATAACGCGCCTGGCCCTCGCCCAGGGCCAGGCGGGCGCCGCCGTCGAGCGGTTCGGGAACGAAGAGGCGGATCATGCGCTTATCGGTGGCCGGGATTTCGCTGGGCGTCTACGCTTTTGGGCGGATTGGGTGGGAGCGGCCCAAGTCCCTATTCCTGACAGAAGGTCACCGCATATTCGTCCTCTTCGTCGATTACGCTCACTATAAATCGACGCTCTGGGAAATCGCGTGCGAGTTTTGCCTTGTAAATCTCAGCTACGGCCTGACCCAGAAATGCGATGCGCTGCTCAAGCAGCTCAGAGGGCTCCTCGTTCATGAACAGGTCGCCGATGCCCAGATAGTTGACCGCCGCCTCGACCTGCTGGCGCGTGGCAGCCGACCCCTTCTTCCAATCCCGGACCAATTGCACCGAAACGTCATCGCGAATGACGTAACCGTCGAAGACGACAAACGTCGGCCAGAACAACGATGAGTAAACCACCGCAGCGTCGGATTTGGCGATGGTGTAGAGGTAGCTGAGCGGATCGACACCCTTCCCGTGGTCCCATGCGGTCAGTTCGGGCAGGAGGTCGGTCGGGATTGCCATGCCGCACGATAACCGCCTGTTCCTAGAAATTCGACCACGCTGACGACAGCTTGGGTCGAAACCGGACATAGATCCGAGACCTGTCGAGCGGCTGGCGACGTCGCGCCGCCCCTCCCCCGCTCGTCCCGGCGAATGCCGGGATCCAGATCATAGGGCGCATGGCTATCGATCTAGCGTCTCGTAGAGGTCCGACCACGTCGCATTGGCCGCCTCGATCAGCATCAGCTTCCAGCTGCGCCGCCATGCCTTGATCTGCCGCTCGCGCCGTTTGGCGACGATGTAGACGTAGAACGACATCCCAGCATCGCGCTTTATGATCTGGATCCCGGCATTCGCCGGGAGGAGCGGGGGTGAGATTGCGATGTCGGGCTTGGCCGGCAGCGCCAACTTCGGCTCGAACCCGGTCCCAAGCGATTTCCGGCCATGGCTCGAGCCGGGCTTGTCGAAGGCCGCTTGCCGGGCGGGCGCGGGCGGGTTCTGATAAGCCGAAGGCGGAGATGCGCATGACCAAGCCGGACGGCTACATGGCCAGGCTCGAACGGCTGCAGGCGGCGCTGGTGCAATACCAGCAGTGGGCGATGCAGACCGGCGACAAGGCGATCGTGGTGTTCGAGGGCCGCGACGGGGCCGGGAAGGACGGGGTGATCCAGCGGATCACCGAGCATCTGGCGCCGCGCAACACCCGCGTGGTCGCCCTGCCCAAGCCGTCCGACCGGCAGAAAACCGAATGGTGGTTCCAGCGCTACACCCGCCATCTGCCGGCCGCCGGCGAGATCGTGCTGTTCAACCGCTCCTGGTACAACCGGGCCGGGGTCGAGCGGGTGATGGGCTTTTCCAGCCCCAAGGAGCAGGAGGACTTCCTGCACGACGCCCCGACCTTCGAGCGGATGCTGGTCGAGGCCAACATCAAGATCGTCAAGTTCTGGCTGGACATCTCCAAGGCCGAACAGGCCGACCGGCTGGAGGCCCGGCGCAACGACCCGCTCAAACTGCTCAAGGTCAGCGACCTGGATGGCGTGGCCCAGAAGGAGTGGAAGGCCTATTCCAAGGCCCGCGACGAGATGCTGGAGCGCACCCATTCGGCCTTCGCGCCCTGGATCTGCGTGCACACCGACAGGAAGAAGAAGGCGCGTATCGCGGTGCTGAGCCACATGCTGCACGCCCTGGCGCCGCCGAAGATCCGCCAGGACGTCGACGCGCCCGATCCGGACGTGCTGTTCGCCTTCGAAGAGGCCGCGCTGAGCGACGGGCGGTTGGAAAAATGAGCCCGCGCCCCACATGGATTAAGATGCGGCGTTCAGCGAACGAGGGATGGGAATGGACTACGTCAATCTCGGCCGGACCGGCCTGAAAGTCTCGCGCATCTGCCTGGGCTGCATGACCTATGGCTCGAAGGCGTGGCGGCCGTGGATCCTGGAGGAAGAAGCCTCGGCGCCGTTCTTCCGGCAGGCGATCGAGGCGGGGATCAACTTCTTCGACACCGCCGACGTCTATTCGCAGGGCGAGAGCGAGCGGATCACCGGCAAGGCGCTGAAGGAATACGCCAAGCGGCACGAGGTGGTGATCGCCACCAAGGTCAACGGCCCGATGGGCAAGGACCCCAACAACCGGGGCCTGTCACGCAAGCACATCATGGACGCCATCGACCGCAGCCTGCACCGGCTGGGGGTGGACTACATCGACCTCTACCAGATCCACCGATTCGATCCCGAGACCCCGATCGAGGAGACGCTGGAGGCGCTGAACGACGTGGTGCGCGCCGGCAAGGCCCGCTACATCGGCGCCAGCTCGATGTACGCCTGGCAGTTCATGAAGATGCTGAGCGTGTCCAGGGCCAACGGCTGGACGCCGTTCGTCTCCATGCAGCCGCAGTACAACCTGGTCTACCGCGAGGAGGAGCGCGAGATGCTGCCCCTGTGCAAGGACCAGGGCATCGGCGTGATCCCCTGGTCGCCGCTGGCGCGCGGCTTTCTGGCCGGCGGGCGGGCCAGTCCGGGCGAGGGAAACACCGATCGCGCGCGCAGCGACGAGTTCGCCGCCGGCCTCTACTACCGCGAATCCGACTTCGCCGTGGTCGAGGCGCTGAGCGGCGTGGCCAAGGCGCGGGGGGTGTCCAACATGCAGGTGGCGCTGGCCTGGGTGCTGAAGAACGGGGCGATCACCTCGCCGATCATCGGCGCCTCGAAGGCCCATCATCTGCCCGACGCCCTGGCCGGGCTGGCGCTGCGGCTGACCGACGAGGAGATCAAGACGCTGGAGGCGCCCTACAAGCCCAAGCCCGTGCTGGACCACGTCTGAGCCCGCGCGCCGGTGAGGGCCGAGCTTTCCGCCAGCCAGGCGCGGCGCATCGCCATCGCCGCCCAGGGGCTGGCCGATCCGAGGCCCGCCGGCGCGGCGGACCGGCGCGGATTTCGGCGCGTGGTCGACTGCATCGGCCTGATCCAGCTCGATTCGGTCAATGTCTTGACCCGCACCCACTATCTGCCGGCCTTCTCGCGCCTGGGGGCCTATCCGCGCGCGGTGCTGGAAGACGAAGCCTGGGGCGAGCGCCCGAGCCTGTTCGAATACTGGGGGCACGAGGCCTCGCTGATGCCGCTGGCGCTGCAACCCCTGCTGCGCTGGCGGATGGCGCGGGCGCGCGGCGGCGACGGCCTGTGGCAAGGCCTGGCGCGGTTCGGGCGCGAGCGAGCCGACTTCATCGGCCAGGTGCTTGGCGAGATCGAGCGGCGCGGGCCGGTGACCGGCGGCGACTTCGCGCCGGCAGGGCCGCGCCAGGCCGGCTGGTGGGAATGGAGCGACGGCAAGCGGGCGCTGGAATGGCTGTTCTGGGCCGGACTGATCACCACCAAGACCCGGCGCGGCTTCGAGCGGGTCTACGACTTGACCGAGCGGGTGCTGCCGGCCACGATCGTCAATGCTCCCACCCCCACCGACGAAGAGGCCCACCGCGCGCTCTTGCTGATCGCGGCGCGGGCCATGGGGATCGCGACCGAGGCCGACCTGCGCGACTATTTCCGCATGCCGCTGGCCCAGACCCGCGCGCGGCTGGCCGAGCTGGTCGAGCAGGGCGAGCTGGCCCACGTCGGCGTCGAGGGCTGGCGCGGCGCCGCCTATCTGCGCCCCGAGGCGCGCATTCCCCGCAAGGCGCGCGGGGCCGCCCTGCTCTCGCCGTTCGACAACCTGATCTGGGCGCGCGATCGCACCGAGCGGTTGTTCGGCGTGCGGGTGCGGCTGGAGATCTACACTCCGGCGCACAAGCGCCAGCACGGCTACTACGTGCTGGCCTTCCTGCAGGGCGAGACGATCACCGCGCGGGTCGATCTGAAGTCGGACCGCCAGGCCGGGACGCTGCGGGTGCAGGCGGCGCATCTAGAGGACGGGGCGGAGGCGTCCTTGGTGGTCGCCGAACTGGCCGGCGAACTGCGGCTGATGGCCGGCTGGCTGGGGCTGGATGGGGTCGTGGTGGCGCCGAAGGGCGATCTGGCGGCGGCGTTGGGCGCGGCGGCTACCTAGAGTCCTTCCCCCATCGAGGGGGAAGGATTCACTACCCCGCAGCCAGCGCCGCCTTGACCGCCGCCAGGCCTTCGGCGGCCCTGGCCCCATCGGGGGCGCCGCCCTGGGCGAAGTCGGGCTTGCCGCCGGCGCCCGCCCCGCCCATCGCCTCGACCGCCGCGCGGGCCAGGGCCGCGGCGTCGAACCGGCCGACCAGATCGTGCGTCAGCGCCACGGCGATCGAGGCCTTGCCGTCGTTGACCGCGGCGTAGGCCACCACCCCGCCCTGGCCCAGGCGCTTGCGCGCCTCGTCGACCAGCGGGCGCATGTCCTTGGGCGAGACGTTCTCGACCAGGCGGCCGATGAACTTCACCCCGGCGACCTCCTCGACCGCGGAGGCCGCCCCGCCGCCGCCCATGGCGAGCTGCTTGCGCGCCTCGACCAGCTCGCGCTCCAGCTTGCGCCGCTCGGCGACCAACGCCTCGATGCGCGCCGGAACCTCGGCCACCGGAACCTTGAACTGTTCGGCCAGGGTCCGGGCGACGCCGGCCTGGTCGAGCATGAAGCGGCGCGCGCTCTCGCCGGTCAGCGCCTCGATGCGGCGCACGCCGGCGGCGATCCCGGTCTCGGCGATGATCTTGAACAGGGCGATGTCGCCGGTGCGCCCGACATGGGTGCCGCCGCACAGCTCGACCGAATAGGCCCCCTCGCCCGCCAGCGCCCGGCCGAGGGTGAGCACGCGCACGCGATCGCCGTACTTCTCGCCGAACAGCGCCACCGCGCCGGCGGCGATCGCCGCCTCGGGCGCCATCTCCTCGGTGGTCGTCGGCAGGTTCTGGCGGATCACCGCATTGACCTCGGCCTCGATGCGGTCGAGCTCGCCCGAGCTGAGCGGACCGGAATGGGAGAAGTCGAAGCGCATCCGCTCCGCGTCGACCAGCTGGCCCTTCTGGGCGACGTGGGTGCCTACCACGTGGCGCAGGGCGGCGTGGGCCAGGTGGGCGGCGGAGTGGTTGGCCCGGGTGCGCCGCCGCCGCTCGGGATCGACCGCCAGGCGCACGCGCTGACCGCCGGCCAGGGCGCCCTCGGTGATCTTGAGCGTGTGGACGTGGAGCTCGCCGGCCTTTTTCTGGGTGTCCAGCACCTCGGCGCGGCCGCCGGGCCAGTCGACCTCGCCGACATCGCCGGCTTGGCCGCCGCTTTCGGCGTAGAACGGGGTCTGGTCGAACAGCGCCTCGACGGTCTCGCCGGCCCGGGCGGTTTCGACCGGCTGGCCGTCCCTCACCAGGGCCAGGGCCTCGCCGGTGGCCTCGACCTGATCGTAGCCGACGAACAGCGTCGGCCCCAGCCGCTCGCGCAGGGCCAGCCATTCGGCGCCCTGGGCGGTCTGGCCGGAGCCGGCCCAGCTCTCGCGGGCCATCTGGCGCTGGCGGTCCATCGCCGCGTCGAACCCGGCCAGGTCGACGGCCAGGCCCCGCGCGCGCACCGCGTCCTGGGTCAGATCGAGTGGAAAGCCGTAGGTGTCGTAGAGCTTGAAGGCGGTCTCGCCGGGGATCACGGCGCCGGCCTCCAGCCCGCTGGTGGCTTCCTCAAGCAGCGCCATGCCGCGGCCGAGGGTGCGGCGGAAGCGCTCCTCCTCCTGGCGCAGGGTCTCGACGATCAGCGGGCCGGCGCGGACCAGTTCGGGATAGGCGGTCCCCATCTGCTCGATCAGGGTCGGCGCCAGGCGGTGCATCAGGGGCTCGGCCGCGCCCAAGAGGTGGGCGTGGCGCATGGCCCGGCGCATGATCCGGCGCAGCACGTAGCCGCGGCCCTCGTTGGACGGCGAGACCCCGTCGGCGATCAAAAACGCGGTCGAGCGCAGATGGTCGGCGATCACCCGGTGCGAGGGCGCGTCATCGCCCTGGGCCTTCACCCCGGTCAGCTCGACGCTGGCGCCGATCAGGGTCTGGAACAGGTCGATGTCGTAGTTGGAATGCACCCCCTGCAGGATGGCGGTCAGCCGCTCCAGCCCCATGCCGGTGTCGATCGAGGGCTTGGGCAGGGGCGCGCGCGTCCCGTCCGCCGCCTGGTCGTACTGCATGAACACCAGGTTCCAGAACTCGGTGAAGCGGTCGCCGTCCTCGTCCGGGGAGCCCGGCGGGCCGCCGGCGACCTCGGGGCCGTGATCGTAGAAGATCTCCGAACAGGGCCCGCACGGGCCGGTGTCGCCCATCGACCAGAAATTGTCCGATGTGGCGATGCGGATGATGCGGTCGTCGGAGAAGCCGGCGATCTTGCGCCAGAGGACGGCCGCCTCCTCGTCGGCGGCGTAGACGGTGACCAGGAGCCGGTCCCTGGGCAGAGCGAACTCCTGGCTGATCAGCCGCCAGGCCAGCTCGATCGCCTGCTCCTTGAAATAGTCGCCGAACGAGAAGTTGCCGAGCATCTCGAAGAAGGTCTGGTGGCGGGCGGTGTAGCCGACATTGTCCAGGTCGTTGTGCTTGCCGCCGGCGCGCACGCACTTCTGCGAGGAGGCCGCGCGCGGCGCGGGGCGAGCCTCGGCGCCGGTGAACACGTTCTTGAACGGCACCATGCCGGCGTTGACGAATAACAGCGTGGGATCGGACTGCGGCACCAGCGGCGCGGAGGGGACGACCAGGTGATCGTTGGCTCCGAAGTAGCCCAGGAAGGCGCCGCGGATCTCGTTCAGACTGGGCATCGGCGCTCCGCGCTGTTCCAATTCGCGCGCCCATATAGGAAATCGCCGGGGCTTTAGCCAAGCCGGATGCGAAAAAGGACGTCCGGGGCGATCCGGACGTCCTTGCCGCTCGCGTCCGCCGGGGGGCAGGCCTAGGGCGCGTCCAGGGCCGACGGGGGCGCCGACGCGTGGGGCCAGGGCGGCCGCGAGCGGGGTCTCGTATGCGGCTCGGGCCGGAGCCGGGCCGGAGCCGACCTATTCGGCCTCGTCGGTCGGGCCGACCAGCAGCTCCTCGACGATCACCGCGGCGTTGCCGCGCACCTTCTGCTCGATCTCGTCGGCGAGGTCGGGATTGGCCTTCAGGAACTCGCGGGCGTTGTCGCGGCCCTGGCCGATGCGCTGGGAGTTGTAGGAGAACCAGGAGCCGGACTTCTCGACCACCCCGGCCTTGACCCCCAGGTCGATGATCTCGCCCAGCTTGGAGATGCCCTGGCCGTACATGATGTCGAACTCGACCTCGCGGAACGGCGGGGCGACCTTGTTCTTGACCACCTTGACCCGGACGTTGTTGCCGACGATCTCGTCGCGCTGCTTGACCGAGCCGATGCGGCGGATGTCGAGCCGGACCGAGGCGTAGAACTTCAGCGCGTTGCCGCCGGTGGTGGTCTCGGGGCTGCCGTACATCACCCCGATCTTCATGCGTATCTGGTTGATGAAGATGACCAGGGTTCCGGACTTGGAGATCGAGGCGGTCAGCTTGCGCAGCGCCTGGCTCATCAGCCGCGCCTGCAGGCCGGGCAGGCTGTCGCCCATCTCGCCCTCGATCTCGGCCTTCGGCGTCAGGGCGGCGACCGAGTCGATGACGATCACGTCGACCGCGCCGGAGCGGACCAGGGTGTCGGTGATCTCCAGCGCCTGTTCGCCGGTGTCCGGCTGGGCGACCAGCAGATCGTCCAGATTGACCCCCAGCTTGTGGGCGTAGCTGGGATCGAGCGCGTGTTCGGCGTCGATGAAGGCGGCGGTGCCGCCGTTCTTCTGCACCTCGGCGACCACGTGCAGGGCCAGGGTGGTCTTGCCCGAGCTTTCCGGCCCGTAGATCTCGACCACCCGCCCCTTGGGCAGGCCGCCGATGCCCAGCGCCAAATCCAGGCCCAGCGAGCCGGTGGAGACGGATTCGATCTCGACGATCTTGCCCTTCTCGCCCAGCTTCATCACCGAGCCCTTGCCGAACGCCCGGTCGATCTGGGTCAGGGCCGCCTCCAGCGCCCGCTGCTTGTCCGCGTCTTCCCGTCCCACGAGCCGCAACACCGTCTGAGTCATTTGAGAAGCGTCCTTATCCCACGATTCTTCGGCCAGAACCGGAACACGCGCCGCACCCGGCGAGCCGCCCCGATCGAGAGGCCATCGTACACGGTTTGTTCTCATCCACAAGTTCTTTGTTCGTTCCGCTCAAGAGCCGCCTCTAAGGCGCGCCGGCCAACGCGCGCCGCGCGACCTTCAGCAGGCCCTCCAACACCTGCTCGTCCTCGCAGGTGGAAGCGCCCGGCCGCGCGTGCAACAGGCGCATGGCCTGGTGGTGCAGATCGACCGCCTGGACGGCCCGCGGCGTCCAGTCGGCGAGATCCTCGAGCAGGGCGCGGCAGGATTGCGCGGCGCTCGCCAGGGCGGTCTCGTCGAGCAGGCCGGCGATGCTCAGAATTTCGCCCGACAGCGCCATCAGCGGCTGGCGGCCATCCTCGACCGCCCGGTCGGGCGGGTCGCGAAGCAGGGCGGCCATTCGCTTCAGGTTCTCGCCGATCCGCGCGCGGGCGCGTCCGCGAAGCGCGTCGACCAACTCCTCGGCCTTGCGCAGCGCCTGGTCGAACGACACGCCGCCCGGCAGGTCGAGGAACCGCGAGAGGCCGCCGACCGCCTCCGGCGTCGTTGCGGGTGAGGCGCTCATCGGGCCGCGAAGCTCGCGACGTAGGTCGCCGCGACGGGCGACGGCGGGACGGGATAGTCGCGTCGGTGCTTGTTGACCGCCACCCACAGGATGCGCTCCAGCAGCCTGTAGGCCGAGAGCGGACAGGCGACGACGTAGTCGACGCCGGCCTGACGCGCCGCGATCACCATATTGTGCGACGCCCGCGCCGTGACGATCAGCACCGACGCCTCGGAGCCGCGGTCGCGTCCCGTCAGACGCAACCAGCGGATGAACTCATAGGCGCTGTCGGCGTAGTGGAAGGGATCGATCAGCAGCAGGTCCGCGCCGTGCAGATTGAAGATCTGGGCGCCGGTCCTGATGTCCGGGCAGACGTGCACCCTGTGAAAGCCGAAGCCGCGCAGGATGCTGGCGTACAATTTCACCAGCACCTCGTTGGCGTCGATCACCACCGCGGTGGCGGCTTCGAAGTTGAACGACCTGGTCCTTGGATCGGCGGCCATCTTCGTGGTCATCGGATCAGGCTCGCCGCGGCCCGACATCGCCGATGATGATTTTCAACCTGACCTGGGGTGGCATGAGCAAGGGAATCTCGTTCGGTGAAGGGCGGTCGATCGCGATTTTGATTCCGACGCGGACATTCTTGATTAGGTTGTGTTTTTAATGTTCCCAATATAGGTAAATAGAAGGTTGTTGCGCGAAAAGACTTATTTGTACCGTTATTTCAGTATGTTATGTGAAAATTTGGTCGCGGCCCCTCGGGCGCGACGCCAAAAAATCAACATTAGATGGATGGTGCAACTCGTACTCAGCTGCGGCGATCCCGGCGCGCCGGACTTGGCCGACGCGGCGCGGCTTCCCCCTACGCCGCCGCGGCGCGCGCCATGCGGCGCAGTTCGCGAAACGAGATCAGCCGGCGGCTGGATTCGTCCCACAGCGCCAGGCCGACGCAGCGGATGCTGCCCAGCAGGGTCAGCCGGCCCACCTCGCGCAGCCTGGGCTCGTCGCGCAGCACCTGGGGCAGGCGATAGTAGGGGATGCGGCTGTTGAGATGGTGGACGTGGTGGATGCCGATGTTGGCGGTGAACCAGCGCAGGATCGGCGGCAGGTCGTAGTGCGATGAGCCGCGCAGGGCCGCCTCGTGGAAGCTCCAGTCCTCGCCACGCGCCCAGTAGGTCGCCTCGAACTGGTGCTGCACGAAGAACAGCCACACCCCGGCCGAGGCGGCCAGCACGATCACCGGCAGATAGACCAGCAGGAACGGCAGCACGCCCACTGTCATCATCATGACGACGGCGAAGGTCAGCCCGGCCAGGTTGGTGACCTGGACCGACACCCACGGCCGCCAGCCCTCGCGCATCATGCCGATCGGCATGCGGTGCTGCAGCAGGAACATGTAGGCCGGACCCAGGCCGAACATCACCAGCGGATGGCGATAGAGCCAGTAGCCGAAACGCTTGAGCCTCGGCAGCGCCAGATATTCCTCCACGGTCAGGGTCTCGACCCCGCCCAGACCGCGCCGGTCCAGCGCGCCGGAGGTGGCGTGGTGCTCGACGTGGGAATGGCGCCAATAGTCGTAGGGCGTCAGCGTCACGACCCCGATCGCGCGGCCGACCCAGTCGTTCAGCGCCTTCCAGGGAAAGAAGGCGCCGTGGCTGCAGTCGTGCTGGATCATGAACAGCCGCACCAAAAAGCCGGCGGCGGGCGGGACCAGCATCAGGCCCCACCACTGACGATGGGCCAGCGCGATCCAGGCCAGCACCGAGATCAGCGCCAGCGGCGCGGCGGTGATGGCGATCTCGATCAGGCTTCGCAGGCTGTCGGGCTGTCGGTAGCGGACAAGCCGCCGGGCAAAACCGCGCGCATCGCCGTCCTCGCCCGCTCCGGGCGTCTTGTCGGTGGTCATGGAAGCGAACAGGTCCCTCGGGAGCGAAACAGACGCCGGTCCCGATCGGCGTGGTCTCTATCTAATGATTCGCGGGCCGGCTTGCGAGGACGAAAGGCTGGAAAGGCGATCGTTTGACCTGGCGGTCACGATTCGGCGGGCGGGCCGAAGCGGCGCTTCACCGTCTCGGCCACCGCCTCGGCGCAGTCCCGCACGGCCTCGGCGGTGATCCCCGGCGCGATGGCGCCGAAGTGCAGGTGGTCGACCACCGACAGGCCGCAGACATCGGCGAAATGCTGGTCGAACAGCTTGCGCATCGCCTCCCAGTCGCCGCTCTCGCGGATCCAGGCCTGCGGCGCGCCGGACGAGGTCAGGCTGATCATCATCCGCCCGGTCAGCAGCGGCTGGTTGCCGCCGGCCTCGGGCCCGTAGCCGAACCCCATGCCGAACACCCGGTCGATGTAGCCCTTCAGGATCGCCGGCGGGGCGTGGAACCAGAGCGGATAGACAAAGGCGAACACGCGCGCCTGGCCGATCAGCGCCCGCTCGGCCAGGACGTCCTCGCCCGGGGTGAAGCCGCCCGGGCCGGGAATCTCGGCCGCGCCCAGCCGCGGCTCGAAGCCCATCCGGTAGAGATCGCGCCGCGCCACCTCGTGGCCGAGCGCCTTGGCCGCCGTCTCGTAGGCCCGCGCCATGGTCAGGGTGAAGCTGTCGAGCTTGGGGTGGGCGACGATCAGGGCGTGTTTCATCATCCTCTCCGACGCGCGCCCAGATGCGCCGGCGCGGCCGGTTCGGCCTTGACCTGGCTCAACTGGCGCGGTCCGCGGGCGTTCGGGCGAAGGCGATCCCGAAGCCCTTGAGATAGCGTTCGATCTTGCCGGGATCCTGGCGCATCGAGGCGTAGGCGACATAGCCGTCGGGTCGGACCAGATAGATCGCGCCCCTGGCCAGACCCGCGTGGGCCATCTCCGGCGCCCAGGAAAAGGCGTGCAGCGACAGCCCCCAGCCAGCGCAGGCGGCGCGCAGCGCCTCGCCGGCCTCGCCGTAGACCTGGGCCTGCCAGCCCACGCCGCGCAGCGGATCGAAATTGCTGGTCTGGCCCGCCAGCCGGACCCACGGCAGGCGATCGCCGCCGGCCACCCGCCCGGCCCGGCCGACGCAGGTTCCGCTGGTCCGGTAGTTGACCGCCAGTTGCGAGAGGGTGTGAAAGGCGGCCTGGCGGATCGGCGTCAAGCCCATCAGCCCGGGCGCGAGCAAAGCCAGGGTTTGCCTCGCCAGCCCCATCAGCCCGCCGCGCCGGGCCTGCAGCGCGAAGCCCCAGTCGCTGGTCGCCGCGATCTGCCGGGCGGCCGCCACGCCTTCGCTCTGGTAGCTGTCCAGCAGCCGCTCGCCGGCGCCCTCCCGCAGCACGGCGGCCAGCTTCCAGGCCAGGTTCGCCGCATCGCCGACGCCGGCGTTCAGCCCCTGCCCGCCCGCCGGGCTGTGCACGTGGCTGGCGTCGCCCAGAAGGAACACCCGCCCGCGCCGCCACCGGGTCGCGATGCGCTGGTGGACGCGGTAGGTGGCGAAGGACTCCACCAGCGAGATTTCCAGCCCGGCATCCCGCAGGATCGTCGTCCCGACATCGTCGAAGTCGAACTCGAACCGCGAGGTCCTGACCTCCCGCGGCACCAGGCCGATCAGGCGCAGGCGCCCCTCGCCGCGCAGCGGGAAGATGCTGCAGACCTCGTCGCCGGCCATCAGATAGTGCAGTTCGCCGTCGGCCAGCGGGCCGGCGGCCTCGACGTCGGCGACATAGAACAGCTCCTCGGACGAGCCGCCGGGAAAGCCGATCTTCATCAGCTCGCGCACGGTCGAGCCGGCGCCGTCGCAGCCGCAGACATAGGCCGCCCGGCAATCCCGCTCGCCACCCCGGGGGCCGGTCAGCCGCGCCCGCACGCCCTCGTCGTCCGCCTCGAGATCGACCAGCTCGGAGTTGCGCTCGACCTCGACCCCCGCCGCCGCCAGATGGTCGATCAGCAGCTTCTCGTGATCGTCCTGCAGCAGGATCAGCACGAAGGGGAACGGGCTGAGCCCGCGGCCGAGGTCGCCGAACGGGATACGCTGGGCGGGCCCGCGCGCGACATGGACGTTCATCGCCCCGATCGGCTTTCCCCGGGCGATCGCCTCCCGCGCCAGCCCGATCCGGTCGTAGAGCTCGAGCGTGCGGGCCTGCACGGCGAAGGCGCGTGAGGCCATGCCCGAGGCCGGCGAGCGGTCGACGATCCGCACCCTGACGCCAAGCTTCGTCAGCCACAGCGCGAGCGCCAGCCCGCAGGGCCCGGCGCCAACGATCAGAACCTCGGTTTGCATCACCCGCACCGCCCGTCGGCCAAGACTGAACGCGCGCTCACGGTGCGCCAGACGGCGCGTCGAGGCAAATCGGACGACGCCGAGCGAGCGGCGGCGTCAGCGGCTGAGCAGCACGAACGTCGAGGACGAGGCGATAATGTCCTCGGTGACGCCGCCAAGCATCCACTCGCGCAGGCGCGAATGGCCGTAGGCGCCGATGACCATCAGGTCCGCGCCGTGGCGGCTGGCGGTGTCTTCGAGGGTTTCGGCGATGCTCGTCTTGGTCTTGGCGACGATCTCGACGCTGGCGTTGACGCCGTGCCTGGCCAAGCGGCGGACCACGTCGTTCAGTCCGGCCCGGGCGCCCGCGTCGACGCCGACGGCGACCACCACCACGCTTTGTGCGCGCATCAGGAATGGCAGCGAATTGGCGAGCGCGCGGCGCGACTCGCGGCTGTCCTTCCAGCCGACCACGACCCGCTCGCCGCGAAACGGCGCCTCGCCCTCGGCGGTCAACAGGACCGGGACGCCGGCGTCCATCACCAGATCGGCGGGCCGCGCGGCGTGGGCCGCCGTCTCGCCGCGCTCGGGGCGGCTGGCGACGATCAGGTCGGCGCCGCGCGCGTGCAGCGCCAGCATCCGGTCGGGGAAGTCCTCCCGGGAAATCCAATCGACGTTCGGGCGGCCGGCGGTCAGGGCGTGGAAATGTTTTTCCGCGGCGGAAAGCTCCGCGTCGATGTGCTCCTCGGCGGCCTGGAACACCACGCCCTCGATCGGCGCGAAGCCGGAGGCGGTCACCGCGCCCAGCGCCTCCGCGCCCAGGCCGGTCACCGCGGCGTCGAACCAGTCGGCCGTCTGCAGGGCGACGCGGACGCGCCGATCGCTGCCGGGGCCGGGATCGGCGTGAACGAGAATGGTCTTGAAGGACATAGTCGGCTCTTCGTCGGATGCGGCGTTTCGGTCTGGTTCGCGGCCCACTCAGCTTGCCATCCGGGTCGCCCGGCGCCGTGATCCAGATCAATTGCCCGGCGGCGCGGACGCGGTTGGATCGGACCGCGAACAAGGAGCCGCTCGATGTTCGCCATGATGCTGACCAAGCCGCGCGAGGCGCTGGAGCCGATCCATCGCCCCGACCCCACGCCGGGACCGGGCGAGGTGCGCCTCGCCGTTCGCGCCTGCGGCGTCTGCCGCACCGACCTGCACCTGATCGACGGCGAGCTGCCCCCGGGACCGATGCCGATCGTCCCCGGCCATGAGGTCGTGGGCGTGGTCGAGGCGGTGGGCGAGGGCGTCTCCAGCGATCGGATCGGCCAGCGGCTGGGTGTTCCCTGGCTGGGCTGGACCTGCGGGCGCTGCCGATACTGCCTGGAAGGCGAGGAAAATCTCTGCGACGACCCACGCTTCACTGGTTGGACGCGGGACGGCGGTTATGCCGACGTCGCCATCGCCGATCTTCGCTACTGTTTTCCTATTCCCGAAGCCTATGGCGACGCCGAGGCCGCCCCGCTGCTCTGCGCCGGCCTGATCGGTTTCCGCGCCTGGCGCAAGGCCAGCGAGGCGCGGCCGGTGCGCCGGCTCGGCCTCTACGGCTTCGGCGCGGCCGCCCACCTGTTGACCCAGCTCGCGGCGGCGCGGGGCCAGAGCGTCTACGCCTTCACCCGCGCGGGCGATGCGCCGGCCCAGGCCTTCGCGCGCGACCTGGGCTGCGTCTGGGCCGGAAGCTCGGGCGAGACCCCGCCGGACGCGCTCGATGCGGCGATCATCTTCGCCCCGGCCGGCGAGACCGTGCCGATGGCGCTGAAGGCGGTGCGCAAGGGCGGAACGGTGGTCTGCGGCGGCATCCACATGAGCGACATCCCCCAGTTCCCCTATGATCTGCTCTGGCAGGAGCGCCGGCTGGTCTCGGTGGCCAACCTCACGCGCCAGGACGGGCTGGACTATCTGCCGATGGCCGCCGCCGCACGCGTGCGCGCGCACGTGACCACCTATCCGCTCGGCCAGGCCAACCTGGCGCTGGACGATCTGCGCGCGGGCGCGTTCACCGGCGCCGCGGTTCTGATTCCGTAGAGCGGGACGCGGAAAAGCGGACACCGATTTTCCGCATTGATCCCGCTCTAACTTATTAAAATCGATCACGTTTATGATTTTGGATTGGTTCAATCCGAAATCATCGTGATCTAGGCGGCGAGACCTCCAGCGCCTCGCGCAGCCGTTCGAGCATCGAGACCCGCGTGGCGTCGTCGCCGGCTCGTTCGAGCTGGTCCTCGAGCCGGTTGAGGAATTCGCTGCGGGCGTTGTGCCAGTCCAATTCTGCGGCCGCCGCGGGGGCCAGACGCGGCGCGGACGGCTGGGCCTCGGCTCGGGCGCGCCCCAGCCTGAAGGTGTCGTCGATCGAGGGCACGGCGATGCGATCCACGGGCAGGCCGGCGGCGATCAGGCGCTTGCGCAGGCCATTCAGCGAATTGGGCTCGCCGTGGGCCAGAAACAACTCGCCCGCGATCGGCCCCCGCGCCTCGACCCACCGCTGAAGGCCGCGGGCGTCGGCATGGCCCGAGTAGAGATCAAGCGAGCGAATCCGGGCCGCGACGCGGTAGGGCTCGCCCTGGATGCGTACGGTCTTGCGGCCGTCCTGCAACAGGCGACCCAGCGTGCCGACGGCCTGGAATCCGGACAGCAGCACCGTCGCCTCGCGCCGCCAGAGCAGTCGCTTGAGATGCTTGCGCACCCGGCCGGCGTCGCACATGCCGCTGCCCGCCACGATAATGTGCCAACCGCGCAGCAGCTCCAGCCGGTCGCTGTCCGCAGGACGCTCGAGATAGTGCAGCCGACCGGAGGCGCGGATCCGCTCGAACGGGTTTTTCGTCCCGCTCCAGCCGCGCTCGAGGAAGATCTCGCAGGCCTTGATGGCCAGCGGCGAGTCCAGGAAAATCTCGCCCGGCGGCGCGTCGCCGGCGTCGACGATCTCGATCAGGTCGGCCAGAAGCTCCTGGGTGCGCTCGACGGCGAAGGCCGGCATCAACAGCGGCCCGCCCGCCACATGGGCTTCCCGCAGCTCGTTGGCCAGGGCCAGGCGACGCTCATCGGGATCGCTGGGCGACCGCTCGACCCCGCCGTAGGTGGCCTCGACGACCAGGTGATCGACCCCGCTCGGGCCCTTGGGGTCCTGCAGGAAATCGCGTCCGCCCGGACCCAGGTCGCCCGAGAACATCAGCCGCAGCGGGCCGTCCGCCTCCTCGATCTCGACCTCGATCGAGGCCGAACCCAGGATATGGCCGGCGTTCCACCATCGCGCCCGCACGCCCGGCGCGACGTCCGTCCAGTCCTCGTACTTGACCGATTCGAACCGCCGCATGGTCAGTTCGGCGTCGCGGACGGTGTAGATCGGCTCGACCGGCGCGCGCCCGCGCCGCTCGTTGCGGCGGTTGAGATGCTCGACCTCGCTTTCCTGGATGTGTCCGCAGTCGGCCAGCATGATCTCGCACAGCGCCCGCGTGCCCGAGGTGGCGTAGATCGGTCCGCGAAAGCCGGCCTTCATCAGCTTCGGCAGTTGGCCGGAGTGGTCGATGTGGGCGTGGGTGAGCAGCACGGCGTCGACCGCCTTGGCCTCGAAGGGAAACGGCTCGTAGTTGAGCGCCTTCAGCGTCTTGGGACCCTGGAACAGGCCACAGTCGACCAGCACGCTCGCCCGATCGGTGCGGATGCGGGCGCAAAAGCCGGTGACGCAGCCCGCGGCGCCATGAAAGCTCAGTTCGGTTCTCATGGCTTCACCTCGTCGCGCAACGCCTTGGCCAGCACCCCCGCCAGCGGCGCCCGGTTCGTCGAATGGAGCACCGAGTTGGTCGAGACGATCCGCCCGATCCCGGCCGCCCGCAGCCGCGCCTGCGTCTCCGCGTCGAACAGGGCGTGAACAATCCCGGCGTCGATCGAGGCGGCGCCGGCCGCCCGCAAAAGGCCGGCCGAAACAGTGAGCGTGGCCCCGCTCGAGCAGATGTCGTCGACCAGCATCACCGGCCGGCCGCGCACGGATCCGAGCTCGGGCGCCCGCAGCCAGACCTGATCGTCTGCGCGCCGCGCCTTGCGAAACAGCATCACCTCGCCGCCGACGCGCTCGGCGATGCGGCGCACCCAGGGCTCGGATTCCGCGTCGGGCCCCACCACCACCGGCCGATCCGGTCCGGCCAGGGCGTCGGCCAGCGGACCCGCGGCCGACAGGTCCTCCGCCTCGATCCCGCCGAACGCCTCCGACAGGCTTCGGGTGCGGTGCAGATGCGCGTCCACGCTCACCACGCGGTCGAACGCGGCCCCCAGGAGTCCGCAGATCACGTCGCGGCTGAGCGGCTCGCCCGGCCGAAACACCGCGTCCTGGCGCAGGTAACAGAGGTAGGGCGCGACCAGCACCAGGCGCTCAACGCCCTGCCGTCGCCAGGCGTCGGCGGCGAGCAGCAAGGCGATCAGCTTGTCGTTCGGATGGTCCAGCGAGCAGTAGGCGATGACGGTCCTGGCGGGCGGCGGCGCGACCGGCATCAGCTCGCCGTCGGGGAATCGGTGCAGGGCGACGACCTCGAACGGGACCTCCAGCCCGTCCGCCAGCGCGCGGGCCGGCGCGGTCTGGTCGGCGAAGGCCTGGACCGCGACGGGGATCATGCCCGAATGACCCGAAAACCGGGGTCCGCGTCGGCGGCTTCGCGGGCGAAGCCGAAGTCGGCGGGGTCAAGACCGTGGATCCGATAGAGCGGCTCGCCCGCGCGGACCGCATCGCCGCCTCGTTTCAGCAGATCCAGCCCGGCGCCGACATCGGTCGGCGCGCCCGCAAGCCGCGCGACCAGCCCGATGCGCTGGCAGTCGACGCGATCGATCCAGCCGTCCGAACGGGCCGTCACCTCATAGACCAGCGGGCCCAGCTCGGCCTCGCGGGGCATGGGGCCCTGGGCCTCGATGATCTGATCCATCTTCCGCGCGGCCTCGCCGCCTTCCAGCAGCTCACGGGCGCGGCGCGCGCCCCCGCCGCCGGGCAGGTCGGGGTCGAACTCAAGGATGCGGCCGGCCAGCATGATCGACTTTTCCTTCAGATCGACCGGCGCGTCGGGCGCGTTCTCGAGCACCGCGCGCACGTCCCTGACCTCCAGCGCCGGGCCGACGCCGCGGCCGACCGGCTGGGAGCCGTCCGAGATCACCGTCTCGAGCGACAAGCCCAGACGCCCGCCGACGAATTCGAACAACTTGCGCAGATGCAGCGCCTCATCGGTGTTGCGGACCTTGGCCGAGGGACCGACCGGCAGGTCGATGACCAGATGGGTCGAGCCGGCGGCGGCCTTCTTCGACAGGATCGAGGCGACCATCTGTTCGGGCGTGTCGATGCCGAGCGGGCGTTCGACCGAAATCAGCACGTCGTCGGCGGGCGACAAATCGACCCGGCCGCCCCAGACGATGCAGGCGCCGCAGCGGTCGACCACCGCGCGCATCTCGTCCTCGTTGAGGTCGACGCGGGCGAGCACGGCCATGGTGTCAGCGGTGCCGGCCGGCGAGGTGATCGCGCGTGACGAGGTCTTTGGGAACAAGAGCCCGTGCGCGGCCACGATGGGCGCCACGATCAGCGAGGTCCGGTTGCCGGGAATGCCGCCGATGCAGTGCTTGTCGGCCACCAGCGGCCGGCTCCAGCGCAGGCGCGAGCCCGAGGCGATCATCGCCTCCGTCAGCGCCAGGGTTTCGTCCGGGGTCATGAAGCTGGCGCAGGCGATCAGGAAGGCGGCCACCTCCATGTCCGAATAGGCATGGGTGACCAAGTCCTCGACGATGGCGTTCAGCTCGGCTTGGTCCAAGGTCGCGCCATGGATCTTGCCGCGCACGGCGTCCAGGCTTCGCGGCGGGCGAGCCGGAGCGATGTCGACCTCGGCCCCGGGCGCCGCGGCCAGCCGGCGAAACAGCGGCATGGTCAGCCCCGCCTCGTCCGGCCCGACCAGGTCATCGGAGTCGGCGATGACGATGTTGGCGAACAGCACCCGCCCGCCGGCGCGGACCTCGACCTTGCGCGAGCCGCTGATCCGCTGCGGCCGCAGCGCCGTGCAATCGCGCGACAGCACCAGCACGTTCTCGCGCAGCGTGTCGATCGGCAACGGCTTGACCTTGAGCATGACCAGGCCCTCGCTGGACGACCCGCAATGGGTAGCGGCCGGACCGGCGTGACGATATTCGGGTCCGCTCCCTAAGGTATACTACGCAAAACGCCTCCGTGGGCGGTGGGAGCGACGACGGGAAAAACGGTCGTCAGAAGCGGTAGCCGACGCCCGCCGATATGACCCACGGGTCGAGATGGACCTGGCTGTCGAGCGGGCCGAGGCCCGAGCCGACCTCGGCGTGGGTGGTTACGAACACCTTCTTGACGTCGAGGTTCACGGTCAGCTTGTTGGTGACCGGCGCGTCCACGCCGGCCTGCAGCGCCCAGCCGATCGAGTCGTTCAGGCGGGTGTGGAACCCATTCTTGTTCGAGACGTCATAGAACAGCATCGCGTTGACGCCGGCGCCGACATAGGGGCTGATCGTCGACGACTTGCCCAGCGGGCGGTACTGTAGGGTGAGCACCGGCGGGATGACCCAGGTGCTGGCGACCTTGACGTCGGTGGGCGTCACGCCAAGCAGCATCCCTTCGGCCTTGATCATGTGATTGGTCGTCCCAAGGATCAGTTCCGCCGAGATGTTGTCGGTCACGAAATAGGTGATGCCCAGGGTCGGCATGATCGAGTCGCCGACATTGACGTGCAGACCGGTGGGCCCGCCGCCCGCGACGTTGATCGCGTTGTTGGCGTCGGAGAACACGTCGGTCGCCCGCAGGGTGACCAGAAGCGTGCCCTGGCCAAGCGGCGTGGGCGCCGTGGAATCGGCGTGGGCGAGAACCGGGCCCGCCAGGGCGGCGACAGCGGCGGCGGCGAACAGATGCGTTTTTTTCATGATTATCCCCTTGAAACTCCCGCCGAACACGTAGGGTGCCCGATTTTTAGGAGCGAACCGTGATTTTCACAGAACCGTATGGCGCTCACACTAAACGATAGATGTTTATATTAGTTTTATACTATCGTGATTTTGGTTGAGATCGCCTTAACCGAAAACCAATTCGAACAGTCATCGCCCGCCGACGTCGCGTTCGCATTAATCCAGAGCAAGACCACCGGCTCGGGCCATCTCGCTCGGTCACGAGCCCTGTGCTTGATGCAGGTCAATGCCGCGAGACGCGAACCGTCCGATTTCGACCGTAACGCAGTGCAAGCTCAAGGGGATTGACATGCTACATCCGCGACTAGGCGCGATGTTCGCCAACATCGTCGCGCCGATCATCGGCGCGAGCCTGGTTCTGCTGGGCTTAGGCGCGACGCCGGCGAAGGCGGTTCCAGCCTTCGCGGTGCAGACCGGCCAGCCGTGCCAGGCCTGCCACGTCGGCGGGTTCGGCCCGCAGCTCACGCCGTTCGGGCGCAACTTCAAACTGCACGGCTACACCCAGCGGTCGAACAGCTTCAACGTTCCGCTCTCGGCCATGGCGATAGCCTCGTTCGTCAACACCGCCAAGGCCGAGGGCCCCACGCCCGGCTTCGCGCCGAACAACAATTTCGCCGTCGATCAGGTCAGCCTGTTCTTCGCCGGCGGCCTGGGCTCGCACCTGGGCGCCTTCGTCCAGACCACCTACGACGGCGTCGCCCGGGCCTTCCATTGGGACAACCTGGATGTGCGCGCCACCACCACCGTCCAGATCAAGGACGCAGACGTGGTGCTCGGCGCCAGCCTGAACAATGCGCCGACCGTCGAGGACGCCTGGAACACCACCCCCGCCTGGGGGTTTCCCTATACGACGTCGACGCTCGCATCGACGCCCAGCGCCTCGCCGCTGCTGAACGGCGCCTTCGCCCAGACCAGCCTTGGCCTGACCGCCTACGCCTGGATCAACTCCGAGGTCTATCTGGAGGCTGGCGGCTACGGTTCGCCCGGCGCCACCACCCTGACCCATCTCGGCGCCACGCCTGATGCGTCGATCAAGGGCATCGCACCCTATGCCCGCATCGCCGTGCAGCATGATGTCGGCGGCGGCACGCTGGAGGCCGGGGTGTTCGGCATGCAGACCGACATCTATCCAGGCCTCGACCGCTCGCTGGGTCTGACCGACGACTACACCGACATCGGAGTCGACGCCTCCTACATCAAGGCGCTGGCGAGCGGCGACACGGTCGCGGTCAACGCGCGCTATCTGCACGAACAGCAGAACCTGAACTACACCTGCGCCACGTCCATAGGTTCAGGGTACGACTGTCCCACCGGCAACAGCCTGACAGACATTCGCGCCGACGTGTCCTACTACTGGCGCAACAAGATCGGCGGGACGCTCCAGGTGTTCAACACCACCGGCTCGGCCAATCCCTACGTCTATCAATACGGCAACGGCAATCTGAACCCCAAGCCCGACAGCACCGGGGTGATGCTTCAGGTCGACGGCACCCCGTTCGGCAATGGCAATTCGCCGTTCGGCGCCCGCTTCAACATGCGCGTCGGCCTGCAGTACACCTTCTACACCCAGTTCAACGGGGCCGGATCAAACTACGACGGCGCCGGCGGCAAAGCCTCCGACAACAACACTTTGAGGGTGTTCACATGGATCGCCTACTGACCCGCGCGCCAACCGTTCAGGCGATTCTGCTTCTCGCGGCCGGGCTCTTCAACGCGCTCCCGGCCGCGGCGGCCGACGCCGGCCACGGCAAGTCGGTGTTCGCCACTCAGTGCGCCATGTGCCATTCGGCCACCCGCAACGGGCCGACCATCCTGGGACCGCCGCTGTTCGGGGTGGTCGGCCGCAAGGCCGGATCGGTGAGCGGCTACGCCTATTCGCCGGGCATGAAGTCGGCCGGTTTCGTCTGGAGCGACGATCAGCTGCGCGCCTACCTTCCCGCGCCGCGCGCCATGGTGCCCGGTGTCAAGATGGCCTACGGCGGCCTGAAGAACCCGACCCAGCTCGACGACCTGATCGCCTACCTCAACGGCCAGAAATAGCCGCTGGCCGACAGGCGCATCAGACGTAGTCGAACAGGACCATGAAGCCGAAGTCCATGTGCAGCTGCTGGTGGCAGTGGAACAGGGTGCGGCCGGGATTGTCGGCGACGAAATCGACCTCGAGCGCCTGGTAGCCGCCCAGCATCGCCACGTCCTTCAGCACCCCGGTCATGGGCCGGCCCGCCGAGCGGGTGATCTCGAAACTATGGCGGTGCAGATGCACCGGATGGATGTCGTCGCTGGCGTTGCGCATCCGCAGCCGATAGCGCCGCCCCTCGCGCAGCTTGAACATCGGCTCCATCCGCGCGTCGGAGAAGGCGGTTCCGTTGATCGTCC
This sequence comes from uncultured Alphaproteobacteria bacterium, assembly GCA_963706385.1. Taxonomy (GTDB): domain Bacteria; phylum Pseudomonadota; class Alphaproteobacteria; order Caulobacterales; family Caulobacteraceae; genus Poindextera. The sequence goes on from OY970153.1 coordinate 1,183,129, forward strand.
ATTGGTTGAAGCCGCCCAGCGCCGCGTTGGCCTTGGCGAAGGTCATCTCGAAAGTCTCGTCCGGCGCCGGCGCCGCGCCTGGGCGGGCGAACCAGCCGTAGTCCCAGCGGGCCTGGCCAGGCGGGATCCACCGCGGCTGGCCCGAACAGCCGGCGTACTCGATCACCACGCCCATGCCGCGGCGCCGGTCGTCGTCGGCCAGGTCACCCATCACCCAGACGCCGGGCTGGTTCATCTCGACGATGGCCGAGACCCGCTCGGCGGTTCCCAGCCACAGCGCCGCGACCTCCGCCGGCCGCGCCACCGGATTGCCGTCCAGCGCCACCACCTGGAAGTGGTGACCGGGCAAGGCCAGGCTGCGGATCTCGGTGGCGCTGGCGTTCAGCACGTGGAACAGCACCCGCTCGCCGGCCTTGACCCGGATCGGCTCGCCCTGGCCCAGCATCTTGCCGTTGATCGAGAAGAGATCGTAGCCGACCTCGAATCCGTGCGGCGCGCCCGCGGGCCAGCGAGGCGGCCATCGCCCGCTCGCCTCGCGCCTTGAGCTCGGGGACCTGGGCGGCGGGGGTCAGGAAGTCCATGGCCATGTCGCCGCCGCGGCTCAAGGCGGGCTCGAACTCCTTCAGGGTCAGGAACACCTCGCGGTCGTAACGGCCCGGTTCGTGGGCCGGCTCGACGTACACCGGGCCGACCTGACCGCCGTACAGGCCCGCGGTCAGGTCCGCGCCGGCGCGCAGGTGGGTGTGATAGAAGCGCAGGCCCGCCGGCCCGGGCGTGAAGGCGATGCGGCGCGAGCCGCGCGCCGGGATGTAGGGCGTGCCCTCCTCCGCCGCGCCGTCCACGTCGACGGGGAGCGTCTGGCCATGCCAGTGAAGCTGCTCGGGCGTGTCGGTGTCGTTGTGGATGTCGACCACGACGCGGCGGCCCTGTTTGAGCCTGAGCAGCGGGCCGGGGAATTGGCCGTTGTAGGTGGTGGTGGCGATGATCTTGTCCGGCGCCAGCTCGACGAGGCCGGTTCCGATCCGAATGGTATGGTCGGCCGGGCCGGCCGGCGCGGGCGGGCGCGGCGCGCAGGCCAGCGGCGCGGTCGCCGAAACCGCCGCGGCGGCGCCCAGTTGCAGCAGATGTCGGCGATCGAAGCCCATCGGCGCCTCATCGGGATCGGCTCGCCGCTCCGGACGAGCCTCGAACGCTACTTGCCCTGCAACAGGTCCATGAACGGCGGGAAGGTCAACAGAAGACCGCCGGCCAACAGCACGAACGCCGCCACGTTGACCGCCGCGAGATTAACGTCGCGCCGCCCCCAGCGCCGGGCGAGGCCGAACCAGACCGCGAGCCAGACCAGGGTCGCCGCCAGGGTGACGCCGGATAGCGGGCCGGTGGGCCTCCACAGGCTGAACACCGGCTTGAGGCGGGGCCAGGCGTCGTCGGCGAAGGCGAACACCCCCAGCGCGAACGAGCCCGCGCCCGCTCCAAGGATCGCCGCCGCGCCGGGCCCGCTGGGCAGCTCACCGGACGTGTCCGGGACCGGGGGCGGCTCGCTCGCCATCCTATTTATCCCTCAGAAGCACGATCTCGGGGCCGCCCTTGACCGGCGCGAACTTGTTCAGGAAGGCGCCGAAGACGCCGGCGACGCCGGTGGCCAGGAAGGCGGCGGCGGTGAAAGCCAGCACCGCGTTGCGCAGATGCTTGTGCCGCGCGAGCTGCGGGCCATATTTGATGAACACATAGGCGACCATGGTCATCGCGATCGGGGTCAGCCAGGCGATGTGCTCCTTCCACTCCATTCCGTAGTCGTGCCAGCCCTTGGTCAGCGGGTTGGAGAGCAGCAGCCGCTGGGGATAAGCCGACAGATCGGTGGCCCCGGCCGGCGGGACGGCGCGATACCAGGGATAGACCAGATAGGACCCGGACAGCACGGTGAGCCAGGCCAGCGCCGCCATGCTGATCAGATAGAACCGGAACAACCGCCGCGCGCGCGGCGGCGGCGACCAGTGCGCGCCGCTCACGGCGGTGGCGTAGATCACCCCGATGGCGCCCGAAAAGGCGAGCATGAACAGCGCGCCGAACCCCATGCCGTGCAGCACGGTGATTAGGTCGCGATAGGTGAGCTCCATACCTGGCCTTTCCGCCGGGCGCGGCGCCGGACTCCTAACGACCGGGGGCCAGTTTAGCGCGCAGGACGTCGCCGATCACCACCACGGTCGGCTCCAGGATCTCGATGTCGTTCAGCAAATCGGCGGCGGCGGACTGGGCGAAGTCGATGGCCTCCTGGTCGTGCGCGGCCTGGCCGGCGACCAGCAGGGCGTTGAGCAAATCCGTGACCTCGGTGTGCTCCTGGAAGATCGCCTCGCGCTCGGCCTTGACCTTATCGGCCATGTCCAGCGCCCACCGCATGTCCGGCGTCACCTTGCCGTCCGCCAGGTCCGGCAGCAGGGTCAGGGGCGGCAGGATGTAGTCCCGCTCGCGCTCAGTGTGCCGCTTGAACAGCTCCAGCGCTTGGCGCGCCACGATCCCGACCTTTCCAGGCCGCCCAGCCAGGACGTTCAGCCGATCCAGGGTGTCCTGGTGCTCAAGCAGCAATGACTGTGGAATGTCGTGCGGGACCGCCGCGGCCGGCGCCGCCGCCGACTGGGCCAGGGCGTGTCCCCCGGACCCGATCCACGCCGTGGCGGCGAACGCCATCAGCGCGAACAGTGTCGATGACCTTGGACGCATGCCTGATCCTCCAAACCCCCGGCGTCGGACGGGCGATCCGTCCGACGGATTCCGCCTGACCGCTAAATGTCATGACCACGCACCCGGTGAGTTGACTTGGATCAACGGCGCTAGTTGACGGGCAGGGCGTAGGCCTGAAGCGCGTCGCGGCGGTCTTGCCGGCGCGTATTGGAGTCGACCTTCTGCGCCGTCTTGCGCAGCTTGCGCTCCTGGCGCTTGGCTTCCAGCGCCTGCTGCTCGGCCAGGGCGACCTGGGCGGCGGCGGCGGCCTTGGCGGCGGCGCGGGCCTGCTGGGCGGCGGCGCGTTGCTCGGCCCTGGCCGCGCGCACGGCCTCCAGCTCGGCGGCGCGCCTGGCCTGCCGATTGACGAAGGCCGGATCCGTCACAGTGGACTTCGGCTCGAACTTCTCCAGTTGAGCCTTCCTGGCCGCGGCCGCCGTGCTTAGACGGTCGGCAAATCCAGTATTCTTCAGAATGTTGTGCTTCTTTTCGGGATATCGACGCGCTGCGCGCCTGAACGTCCGCTCACGTCAGGCGGCGGATCGATGACTAGATTGCATACTTTTGGCCCCAAGGCCAGGGTTTGTCCGCCGGGGCCGGCGGATAACTTGGTCACGTGGGGCTAACGCGCCCACTGAACGGCGGCGAACAAGAGGCCCAGGCCGAGTCCGACCATGCCCAACGCCGCGTAACAGGCCAAGCAATGCGGCCCCAGCAGCGTGGAATGCCCGCAGATCGGGCCATAGGACGCGGCGGTCAGAAATCGTCGCATGAGAACGGCATACCAGACGAGCCCGCCGCCGCTGACGGCCAGACCGCTGACGGCCAGACCGCTTCCGGAGAACCAATTCGCCATCGGGCTCGCCCATCTGTCGGCAAGCGTCATGCGCCTTCACTCCATCGCGCCACGCCGTCCAGGGTCCCGTCGGCGAACGGACGGGACCCTGGACGATTTCGACGGTTTCACGCCTTGACTTAAATCAAGGCGACCCGACGCCTCGCCCGGCATTGAGCCGATAACGTATGGTCGGGCTGAATCTCATGGTCAATGCAGAATCCAAACCTCCCGCGGCGGGGGCGGGCGACGCCCCGTACTACCTCGTCGCGACGGTCATCCTAGCCCTGCTCGCGGCGGCGGCGACCGCGGCGTCCAAGGACCCGCTGTTTCAGTTCCAGGGATGGATATTCACCCTCGCCTTCACCCTGGGCGCCTTCGTCCTGGCCGGCGGGATCGCCGCCGGATCCTTCAAGACCCCGCAGGATCGCTACGCCGACGGGGTGATCAAGGCCGGCGTCATCGCGACCATGTTCTGGGGCGCCGCGGCCATGCTGGTGGGCGTGATCATCGCCGCCCAACTCTCGTTCCCCAGGATCTTCTACTTTCCCGACTTCGGGTTCCTGAATTTCGGCCGGCTGCGTCCGCTTCACACCTCGGCGGGGATTTTCGCTTTCGGCGGCAACGCCCTTATCGCCACCTCGTTCTGGGTCGTGCAACGCACCTGCCGCGCCCGCCTATTCGGCGGCATCACGCCCTGGTTCGTGTTCTGGGGTTACCAGCTGTTCATCCTCCTGGCGGGGCTGGGCTATCTGGTGGGAATCACCAAGAGCATGGAGTACGCGGAGCCGGAATGGCTGACCGACCTTTGGCTCACGATCGTCTGGGTCGCCTACCTACTGGTCTTCTTGGGCACGATCTGGAAGCGGAAAGAGCCGCACATCTATGTCGCCAACTGGTTCTACCTCGCCTTCATCGTCACCATCGCCATCCTGCACATCACCAACAACCTGACCGTGCCGGTGAGCGCGCTCAACCACCGCAGCTATTCGGTGTGGGCCGGCGTGCAGAGCGCGCTGGTGCAGTGGTGGTACGGCCACAACGCGGTGGGCTTCTTCCTGACCGCCGGATTCCTCGGGATGATGTATTACTTCATCCCGAAGCGGGCCGAACGGCCGATCTACAGCTATCGGCTGAGCATCGTGCACTTCTGGGCGCTGATCTTTCTCTACATCTGGGCCGGTCCGCACCACCTGCACTACACCGCCCTGCCGCAATGGACGCAAACCCTGGGCATGACCTTCTCGATCATGCTGTGGATGCCGTCCTGGGGCGGGATGATCAACGGGCTGATGACGCTGTCGGGGGCGTGGGACAAGCTGCGCACCGATCCGGTGATCCGGATGTTGATCGTCTCCCTGGCCTTCTACGGCATGTCCACCTTCGAGGGCCCAGTCATGTCGATCCGGGCGGTGAACGCCTTGTCGCACTACACCGACTGGACCATCGGACACGTGCATTCCGGCACGCTTGGTTGGGTCGGCTTCGTCTCCTTCGGCGCCGTCTATTGCATGGTTCCGTGGCTGTGGAAGAAGGACCGGCTGTATTCCAACGCGCTGGTCGAGTGGCACTTCTGGATCGCGACCACCGGCATCGTGCTCTACATCACCTCGATGTGGGTCTCCGGGATCTCGCAAGGCCTGATGTGGCGGGAATACACCTCGCAGGGTTTCCTGGCCTACAGCTTCGTCGAAGTCGTCGCCGCCCGGCACGTGGAGCTCGTGATCCGGCTGCTCGGCGGGCTGATGTACCTCGGGGGGACGTTGATCATGATCTACAATCTCTGGCGCACGGTTCAGCTACCCAGCTCCGAAAGCGCCAGCCATCCAGCCAATGCGACGCCCGCGCCGCTGGCCCTGGCCGCGGAGTAAGAAGATCATGGCCAAACCGTCATCCCTGTTTTCCCGGCACGGCGGGCTTGAGCGGCACTCCTTGCTGTTGCTGATCGCCATCATCGTGGTCGTCGCCATCGGCGGCCTAGTCGAGATCACCCCGCTGTTCTATCTGCAAAGCACCATCGAGAAGGTGGGGGGCATGCGGCCCTACACCCCGCTCGAACTCGAGGGGCGCGACATCTACATCCGCGAGGGCTGCTATCTCTGCCACTCGCAGATGATCCGTCCACTGAAGGATGAGGTCGAGCGCTACGGCCACTACAGCCTGGCGGCCGAGAGCATGTACGACCACCCCTTCCAGTGGGGCTCGGAGCGGCAAGGGCCGGACCTGGCGCGGGTCGGCGGCAAGTATTCCGACTCCTGGCACCGCGATCACCTGATCGATCCGCGCTCGGTGGTGCCGGAATCGATCATGCCGCCCTACGCCTTCCTGGCGAAGACGGAACTCGACTACCACGACATCGACCAGAAGCTGCGGACGATGAGGGTGGTCGGGGTTCCCTACACCGACGCGGAGATCGCCTCGGCGGCCGCGGACCTGAGGGCCCAGGACGACCCCAACGCCGACGCCGCGGCCCTGAAAGCCCACTACGGGGCCAAGGTGGTCGTGCGCAACTTCGGCGGCAATCCCGACAAGATAACCGAAATGGACGCCCTGATCGCCTACCTGCAGATGCTTGGCACGCTGGTGGATTTCTCCACCTACCACGCCGACGCCCCCGAAAATCAGCGGTGAGGCCATGACCTACGAAACATTGAGCCGTTTGGCCCAGCAAGGCGGCACCGTCTACTTCCTCATCCTGTTCGTGGGCGCCTTCGCCTACGCGTTGTGGCCGACGAAGAAGGACGAGTTCCAGCGCGCGGCTCGCCTGCCGCTCGATGAGGATGACTGACATGAGCGGAGACAAGGAAACCGACCCGCACTCCGGCATGAAAACCACCGGCCACGAGTGGGACGGAATCAAGGAGCTCGATACGCCGCTGCCGCTCTGGTGGCTGTGGATCTTCTACGGAACCATCGCGGCGGCGGTGATCTACTGGATTCTGATGCCGGCCTGGCCCGGGATCAACGGCTATACGCCCGGCCTCCTGCACCAGTCGGCGCGGGTCAACGTGGTCAAGGATCTGGCCGGTCTGAAGGCCCAGCGGGCCGCCGAGGCGAGCCAGCTTGGCGCGGCCTCGCTGGAGACCATCGAGAAGGACCCCAAACTTCTGGCCTACGCCCTGGCGGCGGGCCAGTCGCTGTTCGGCGACAACTGCGCCACCTGCCACGGCGCCGGCGGCGCCGGCGGCAAGGGCTATCCGAACCTGCGCGACGACATCTGGCTGTGGGGCGGCTCGCTGGAGGACATCCAGCGCACCATCACCTACGGCGTGCGGGCCGACGATCCCAACACCCGCTTCTCGCAGATGCCGGCGTTCGGACGTGACCAGATACTTAAGCCCGACCAGATCGCCGACCTGACCGAATACGTGGTCGCCCTCTCCCATCGCCCAGCCGACGCGGCCGCGTCGGCGCGGGCGGCGCCGGTGTTTCACGCCAACTGCGCCGTCTGTCACGGTCCCCTGGGCCTCGGCAACCAGGCGATGGGCGCGCCCAACCTGACCGACGCCGACTGGCTCTATGGCTCGGATCGCGCCTCGATCAAGGACCAGATCTGGAATGGCCATGGCGGCGTCATGCCGGCCTGGGGTCACCGATTTGACGCCAACACGATCAAGGCGCTGACTGTCTACATCCACGCCAACGCCGGCGGGAAATAGTCGCGGAATTTGAGTAGGCCGCCATGGTCACCGTAATCGATCGATCCGCTCCCGAGGGCGAGGGTGCGCGCCATGGACCAGTGTCCGCGGCCGCCGCGGTCCGGGCCAAGGCCGGCGGAGACGACAAGCTCTACAAGCCGCGCACGCCGATCTACCCCAAGCTGGTGCATGGCTTCTGGCGGATGGTGAAATGGGCGCTGCTGGTGGCGACCCTGGCGGTCTATTACCTCACGCCCTGGATCCGCTGGCCCCGGCCGGAGGGCCTGCCGCAGCAGGCGGTGCTTGTGGATTTCACCGGCCGGCGGTTCTACTTCTTCTTCATCCAGCTCTGGCCGCAGGAGGTGTATTTCATCACCGGCCTGTTGGTGATGGCCGCCCTCGCCCTTTTCCTGACCACCGCCCTGTTCGGCCGGCTGTGGTGCGGTTACGCCTGCCCGCAGACGGTGTGGACCGACCTCTACATCGTGGTGGAGCGCCTGTTCGAGGGCGACCGCAACGCCCGCATGAGGCTGGACGCCGCGCCGATGTCGCTGGACAAGGCCTGGCGCAAGGGCGGCAAGCACCTGGTTTGGATCCTGATCGCGCTCGCCACCGGCGGGGCCTGGGTGTTCTATTTCCAGGACGCGCCAACGCTATGGAAGACGCTGTTCGTCGGCCAGGCGCCGGTCACCACCTATGTCTCGGTCGCGGTCCTGACCTTCACCACCTACACCCTGGCCGGGACCATGCGCGAGCAGGTCTGCACCTATCTGTGCCCATGGCCGCGCATCCAGGGGGCGATGCTGGACGAGCATTCCTTGCAGGTCACCTACCGCAGGGACCGCGGCGAGCCGCGCGGGCCGCACAAGAAGGCCGAAGGCTGGGAGGGCCGTGGCGACTGCGTGGACTGCGACCAGTGCGTGGTGGCCTGCCCGATGGGCATCGACATCCGCGACGGCTCGCAGATCGAATGCATCAACTGCGGCCTGTGCGTCGACGCCTGCGACGAGATCATGACCCGGGTGGGCCGGCCGCGGCAGCTGATCTCCTACGACACCGATGCCGCGCTCGAAGACCGGGTGGCTGGGCGCAAGCCGGTTTACAAGCTGGTCCGGCCGCGGACGATCTACTACGGCGTGGCCCTCTCGCTGGTCACCGGCCTGATGGCTTTTGGCCTTTCGACGCGGAGCCCGGTGGTGTTCGACGTGCTGCACGACCGCAATCCGACCTTCGTGGCCTTGGGAGACGGCTCGATCCGCGACGGCTACACCCTGAAAGTGGCCAACCGGAGCTTCCAGCGCCAGACCTACGCCGTCACCCTGACCGGCCTGTCCGCCGACCGCCTGAAGACCCCGGGCGTCGATGCGACCAGCGGCCCGCTGAGCCTGACGGTCGAGCCCAATCAGGTGGCTTCCCTGCGCGTGCTGGTGTCGGCCCCGGCCGCTGCATTGACCGCGCCAAGCATACCGGTCGCCTTCCATCTTCGCGCCGGCAAGGTGGCGGCCGACGTGCCGTCGGTGTTTCTCTCCGGAGCCGCGAATCCATGATGAGCCTCTCGCAAACCCATCCCCCCTTCGTGCTGAAGGGCTGGCACGTGCTCGCCGCCCTGCTGGCCTTCTTCGGCGCCGACATCGCGGTGAACGCTTATTTCATGATCACCGCCTACCGGACCTTTCCCGGCGAGACCTCGGTGACGCCCTACGAGGACGGCTTGGCGTATGACGACACGCTAAACCAGCTCCACGCCCAGGAAGCCCTGGGCTGGCGCATTTCGGCCGGCGCCGCCGACCCGGCTCATCTTCGGGTCCAGGCGTCCGATCGGGCGGGCGCGCCGTTGCGCGGCCTTGGCGTGAGCGGCGAGCTGCTGCGCCCCGCCACCGAGTCCGGCCGCAAGGCCATGGCGTTCAAGGAAACCGCGCCCGGCATTTACGCCGCCGCCGCCGGCCCGCTCAGCGGCGCCTGGGACCTGCATCTCACCCTGATCGACGCTCACGGCCGCAAGGCCCTGGCCGAAAGGCGACTGGTGCTGCCATGACCTCGCTCGGCGCCGACCTCAGCGGGTTCCTCGCCCACGAAGCGGGCGGGGCGGCGAGGCTGGAGCTCCTGGTGCCCGGCGCCCGCTGCGCCGGCTGCATGGCCAAGATCGAACGCGGCTTGGCGGCGCTGCCACAGGTCAAGCAGGCGCGGCTGAACCTGACGAGCCACAAGCTGAGCGTGACCTTCGACGGGCCGGACGGCGATCCGGCGCGCATCGTCGAGGCGCTGGACGATCTGGGCTATGCGTCGAGCCTGTTCGATCCGGCCGAGGCCAAGGCGGCCGAGGACCGCGAGGGCCGACGCCTGACCCTGGCCCTGGGCGTCGCGGGCTTCGGCGCCGGCAATGTGATGATATTCTCGGTGCCGGTCTGGGCCGGCCTGTTCGGCCAGGAGCTGGGCGCCAGCACCCGCGCGTTGATGTACTGGGCCTCGGCGATCATCGCCACGCCCTGCGCGCTCTACGCCGGCCAGACCTTCTTCCAGTCGGCGTGGTCCTCGCTGCGGCGGCGGCGCGCCAACATGGACGTGCCGATCTCCATCGGGGTGATCCTGACCCTGATCGTCAGCTTTTCCGAGACCATCCAGGGTGGCCGGCACGCCTATTTCGACGCGGCGGTGTCGCTGCTGTTCCTGCTGCTGATCGGCCGCTGGCTGGACCACAAGCTGAGGTCCAGGGCGCAGGGCGCGGCGCGCGATCTTCTGGCCCTGCAGGCGCCGGTGGCCCGCCGACTGGACGCGGCGGGCGTCGAGCATGGCGTGCCGGTGGCCGAGGTGGCGATCGGCGACCGCCTGGCCGTCGCGCCCGGCGAGCGCGTGCCGGTGGACGGCCGCGTCGAGACCGGGGACTCGTTGCTGGACAACGCCCTGATCACCGGGGAGACCATACCGGCCGCCGTGGCTCCCGGCAGCCTGGCGCATGCCGGCGCCCTGAACCTGAGCGGGCGGCTGGTGATGCGGGCCGAGGCGGCCTCGCGGGACTCGGCGCTCGCCGCCATCGCGCGGCTGATGGAGACCGGCGCCCAGTCCAAGTCCGCCTATGTCCGCATGGCCGACAAGGCCGCCTCGATCTATGTGCCGGTGGTGCACGGGCTGGCGCTCGTCACCTTCCTGGGCGGTTGGGTCTATGGCCTTGGCCCGCGCGAGGCCCTGCTGCGCGCCGCCGCGGTGCTGATCGTCACCTGTCCCTGCGCCCTGGGCCTAGCCGTGCCGGCGGTGCAGATCGCCGCCAGCGGCCGGCTGTTCGGCAAACGGGTGCTGGTCAAGTCCGGGGCCGCGCTGGAGCGCCTGGCCGAGGTGGATCACGTGGTGTTCGACAAGACCGGCGTCTTGACCGAGGGCCGCCCGCGGCTGGCGTCCGCGCCGCGGGATTTGGTCGCCGCCGCCGCGCCGCTGGCGCGCGCCTCGCGCCATCCGCTGGCCCAGGCCCTGTCGCGCGAGGCAGGACCCGGCCCGGTGGCCGAGGCGGTGAAGGAATCCGCCGGCCTCGGCGTCGAAGGCGTGGTCGGCGGGCGCCGCGCGCGCCTGGGGCGCGCCGCCTTTCTCGGCGCGGACGCGGGCCAGGGCGTCGAGACCGAGCTGTGGTTCGGCTACGACGGCGAGGCGCCGCGCAGGCTCGCCTTCGCCGACACCGTGCGCGCGGATGCGGCCGAGGCGGTCGCCGCCCTGAAGGCGCGCGGGATCACGGTGGAAGTGCTATCCGGCGACGTGGCCGCCGCGGTGGCCCGCGCGGCCGAGGCGGCCGGGATCGAACGCTGGCGCGCGGGCCTGACCCCGATCGAGAAGTCCGACGCCATCGACGCGCTGAAAGCGGCCGGGCGCAAGGCCCTGATGGTCGGGGACGGGCTGAACGACGCCGCCGCCCTGGCCCGCGCCCATGCCTCGATGGCGCCCGGCGCGGCGGTCGACGCCAGCCAGAACGCCGCCGACCTGGTGTTCGAGGGCGAAGGCCTGATGGCGGTGGTCGACGCAATCGACGTGGCCCGCGCCGCCAAGCGCAGGGCGCTGGAGAACTTCGGCTTTTCGGCGCTGTATAATCTGGTGGCCGCGCCGGCGGCGATGCTTGGCCTGATCAATCCCCTGCTGGCGGCGATCGCCATGTCGGGCTCCTCGCTGGTGGTGACGCTGAACGCCTTGCGCATGAACCTCGCGGCCCGCCACGGCGGCGAAGGGTCCGGGCGATGAGCATCATTCTGATCCTCGCCCCGGTTTCGCTGATGCTAGCCCTGATCGGCCTCGGCGCCTTCTGGTGGACGGTCAAGACTGGCCAGTACGACGACCCCGCCGGCGACGCCGCGCGGATCCTGAACGATCAGTTGGACGATTTCCCGGATTGATCCAGGTCACGGCGCGCGCTTGGATGCTCGTCAGGGTGGGGGCCCGTCAATGACCTGGACTTCGCGATGAACACCGTCTCACCCGCCGCGGCCGTGCGCCGGCGCCAGCTCGCCCTGCTGCCGCGCTACGATTCCCGCGCGCCGCGCTATACGAGCTATCCCACCGCGGTGCAGTTCACCCCGCGGGTCGACTCCGAGCGCTATGCCGAATGGCTGTCGCAGATATCGTTGGCCGAGCCGTTGTCGATCTACGCCCACATCCCGTTCTGCGCGCGGCTGTGCTGGTACTGCGGCTGCAACACCCGGGTGGTGCATCGCACCGAATCGATCGCCGACTACGTCGCCCTGCTGGACCAGGAGATCGGCCTGGTCGAACGACGCCTGGCCGGGCGCGGACGGGTGCGGTCGATCCATCTGGGCGGCGGCACGCCCAACATGCTGAGCGCGGACGACCTCGAAGCGCTGTTCGGCGCGCTGCGGCGGGCGTTCGATCTCATCGACGGCGCGGAGATCGCGGCCGAACTCGACCCGGCCCAACTGACCGCGGACTGGGCCAAAGCCGCCGCCCGCCAGGGCCTGAACCGCGCCAGCCTCGGGGTGCAGGACCTCTCGCCCGAGGTGCAGGCGGCGGTCAATCGGCGCGAGCCGTTCGAGGTGGTCGAGCGGGCGGCCGAGACGCTTCGCCAGGCCGGCGTCCGCGCGCTGAACTTCGATCTGATGTACGGCCTGCCGCGGCAGACCGCGGCCGATGTCACAGGCACCCTGGACCAGGTGCTGACGCTGGCGCCCTCGCGCATCGCCCTGTTCGGCTACGCCCATGTGCCGTGGATGAAGTCGCACCAGAAGCTGCTCGACGAGGCCGAACTGCCGAACGCCGCCCAGCGCCTCGAGCAGAGCCAGATCGCCGCCGAACGGCTGGCGGCGGAAGGCTATGTCAGCGTCGGCATGGACCATTTCGCCAGGCCCGACGATTCGCTGGCCATCGCGCTGACCGAGCGGAGCCTGCACCGCAACTTCCAGGGCTACACCACCGACCAGGCCGGCGCCCTGATCGGCTTCGGCGTCTCGGCCATCGGCCGGCTGCCGCAGGGCTATGTGCAGAACCAGCCTTCCGAACTTCAGTGGCGCGCGGCCGTGGCCGAGGGCCGGCTGGCGACCGCCCGCGGCGTGGCCTTGAGCGACGAGGACCGCTTCCGCGGCGAGGTGATCGAGCGGCTGATGTGCGAGCTGAGCGTGGACCTCGACGCCGTGGCCGCGCGGCGTGGCCGCCAGGCCTCGGAACTGGCCGACGCCGTGGCCGGCCTTGCGCCGCTGGAGGCGGACGGGGTGGTCGAGCGGCGCGGCGCGGTGATCGCCGTCACCGAGGTCGGCCGCCCGTTCGTGCGCTCGGCCTGCGCCCTGTTCGACGCCTACCTGGACCCCGCCGCGCTCAGGCATTCGCGGGTGGTGTGACGCCGGCGCGGTTGACGCAGATCATGTCGAACCGGGCCGAGCGGTTGATAGTTGGCGGCCGTCGGCGCCTCCGCCATCGAGGAAGCGGCGCCAATCCGGAGTCATCTCGATGGACGACAGGACCCTTCGCCAGCACATCATCGACGAGCTCGACTGGGAGCCCACCGTGGACGCCGCCAACATCGGCGTCGCGGTCAACAACGGCGTCGTGACCCTGAGCGGGCACGTGCCGAGCTACGCCCAGCTGATCGCCGCCGAGGCCGCGGTCAAGCGGGTCAAGGGCGTGGCGGCCATCGCCCAGGACATCGAGGTCCGCTTCACCGGGGCGGCCGCCCACAGCGACGAGGACATCGCCGGCCGCGCGGCCCTGTTGCTCAAGTGGAGCGCCGAACTGCCCAAGGAGGCCATCCAGGTGAAGGTGTCCAAGGGCTGGATCACCCTGACCGGCGAGGTCGAGTGGCAGTATCAGCGCGCCGCGGCCGAGGACAGCGTGCGCACTCTCGTGGGCGTCAAGGGGGTGAGCAATCTGATCACCGTCAAGCCCCGCGCCGCGGCCGAGGTGGTCGCGCGCGGCATCGAGGCGGCGCTGAACCGCGACGCGCGTCTGGAGGCGCATCGGATCAAGGTCACCGTGCATGACGGCAGGGTCAGGCTCGAGGGCCGGGTGCGAAGCTGGCACGAGCGGGACGCCGCCGAGCGCGCCGCCTGGGCCGCGCCGGGTGTCGAGGCGGTCGAGGACCACCTGGTGATCGGCTGAATCAGCTTTCGATCACCGCGCGCAAGGCCCGGCGGGGACTGGGCGGCGCATCGATCGTGGGGATTCCCGCGCGAAACGAGAAGGTGGCCTGCCAGCCGGGCCCGGTGAGATCGCTCATCCGTCTGCTCCACTCATCGCCCGCGCCCCGCTGTCGTTCGCGATCGATCATCTCGATCGGCTGGTTGAGCGGCTGCAACGCGATCCCGCGCGCGGTGGCCCCCAGATGCAGCCGCTGCCAGACGCGTCCCGCGGCGATCGCGTCGGGCCGGTCGTAGCGGTCGCGCACGGCGATCAGTCCGGTCAGCGGCGCGCTCGCCAGCTGGGTGTCGCGGGTCTGGTCGAACCAGACCGCGTGGCCGGTCTTGGGCGACACTGGAAACGTCCTGGCGAGCGTCAGCTTGAGCGGCGACAGGCCGGCCGTTTCGAGCGTCGGCCCGTCGCGATGCGCCTCGATCTCGGCGCGTGAAGCGCGGAACCAGCGGTCGCTGTCGCCGATCATCCGAGCGTCGGCGATGATGGCCTCCGTCGCGTCGAGCACCGCCGCGTCGAACCGACGCCGGTCGGGCCCGTCGTCGAACAGGAACAGCTTGACCCCGTCGCCGACCCCGTCATCTAGCGCGAAATCGCGCCAGCCTTTCGGGACGGGACGGTCGCGGTGGTAAGCGAAACGATTGGTGTGGCGCCTTGGAATCAGATCGTAGAGCGGGTCGGCCGCCGACGACGCGCGCTTGTTCAGGTGAAGCGTGGCCGCCAGCGCTGGCGCGCGCCGCTCGGTGAACGTGCTCAGCGATCCGGGCTCCGCCTCCAGCCGCGCCGAATAGCCGTTAGGTCCGGCCGCCAGCAGCGCGTTCTGAATCGCGCAACCCAGCCCCAGGTGCAGCTCGCGCACGAAGGCGTCCATCGCGCCCAGATTGCGCGACAGGTCGGCGAATATCTCGATCCGCTCACCGCCTAGTCGAAACAGCCAGGGTTGGGTGTCGTGCGGATTGGCCGCCAGGATCGCCGCGGCCACGAGCGCGGTCGGCGTTCCGCGCAAGGCCGGATCATTCCACTGCCGCCAGGGCGAATAGGCGTCGCCAGCTTCAGGCTTCCGCGCGGCGTCGGCCGCGTCCATGACGCCGGCCGCGGCCGAAAGCAGCACCAGGGCGCCGCCCATGAGGACGTCGCGTCTAGCGACGGATTGTTCAAGCATGGTTTTCTCCTTTTGGTCACCGATAGGTGACATAAAGCTCAAAAAAATGGGGATCAGGACTGGCGCAAGACCCCGTCGATGACGCTGTCCAGAGCCGCGCTGATCCGCTCCCAGTCCTGGTCGGTCCGGATCGGCACGCCGCTCATCATGCGGATCTTTTGCGCGCGAACGGCCAAATAGTTGACCGCGACGCCCAGGATCATGCCGATCGCCTCAAGGTCGACCGCCTTCGGCAGGCTGAAATGCTCGCCGATCCAGCGCGCGAGTTCGACCGACCGCCGCTCACGCACCACTTCCAGGGCGACCACGAGCGCGGTCCGCCGCAGAGGCTCGGCGGCCATCACCGCCAGAGTGATCGGGCGCGAGCGAATCGCCTGAGCGTGGCGGCGCAGGATCAGCTTCATCACCTCGGCGAGCGAGACGCGCGCCGGATCGATGTCACGGGTCAGATCGTCAAGCGACCACCAGAAGTCGCTGCGCGCGGCGAACGCCGCATAGGCGCCGTCGAGGTCGCCGAAGTAGCGGTAGATCAGCACCTTGTCACAGCCGGCCTCGCGGGCCACGGCGTTCACTCCGATACCGACAAGTCCGTCGCGTACGATCATCCGACCGATCGCCGTCAGTATCTTCTCCCGCATCGCTTCCGCGTCGCGGACAGCAACCGTCTTCGAAATTGAAGTCACCATATGGTGACATATACGCCGCCAGTCCACGCTTGGCAAGCCAGGGCGTCGATGAAACGAGGTGGGCCCGTGTTGTTGCTCCTTCTCCAGAAAGGAGCGCGCGTCCACGCGCGGCGCTCGCCTCGCGGGGCCCGAAGCGGGCCGGCCTCCCCTCCCTACTCCGCGGCGACCCGGATCGGATCGCGCAGCTTGGCCGAATAGTGGGAGGCGTTCATCGCGCCCGCAGAGGCCTCGCGGGCGAACCGGATCAGGTGGCGGGAGATCAGGCCGGCCTGGATCACCGATTCGATCTCTCCGCGCTTCAGCTTGGGCCAGGCGAAGGCCCAGAACTCGCGTCGGTAGTCGCTGCGCACGCCGACCTTCCACAGGATCTTGGTCAGCAGGGACAGGCCCTTCCTGATATTGGCCCACGAGGCCCGCTGCGGGCTGGCCGGACGCGGGAAGCGGTTGGCGTAGGTAGTCCGCACCTGATGCTCGTAACGGGCGAACAGCGTCGCCGGGTCATAGGCGCGGGCCATGGTCTCGCGCCACATCGCCACCACCGTCTCGTAGGGCAGCAGAAAATCGACGTTGGACTCGCGCTCGTCGTCGTGAATCAGACGGCCGGCGCGGGCCAACCGGTCCCACAGCGCGGTCTTGGGCAAAGCCTGCAACAGGTTGATGGTCAGCATCGGGATGCGCGAGATCTCGATGAAATCGAGGAGGCTCTGACCGGAATGCTCGGTGTCGGTGTCCAGACCCAGGATGATTCCCGAGACCACCTCCATGCCGTAATGGTTGAGGGTCTCGACGCCCTCCAAGATCGGCACCATCATGTTGTGGGACTTGGACATCGCCTTCAGCGCTTCGGGCTCGGGCGTCTCGATGCCGCAGAACACGGTGTCGAAACCGGCCTCGCGCATCATGGCCAGAAGGTCGGGCGCGCGGGCGATGTTGAGCGTGGCTTCGCAGGCGAACGAGATGGCGTAGCCGTTGCGCCGCTGCCAGGCGATCAGATGCGGCAAAAGCGCCTTCACCGCCCGCCGGTTGGCGATGAAGTTGTCGTCGACGAAATAGACCGCGTTGTTGACCCCGCACGCCAGCAGCTTGTCGAGCTCGCGGGTGATCTGTTCGGGCGCCTTCAGCCGCGGGATGCGGCCGTAGAGGCCGGGAATGTCGCAGAACTCGCACTGGTAGGGGCAGCCCGAGGAGAACTGGATGCTGCCCAGGAAATAGCGACGCACCTCGGCCAGCTCATAGGCCGGCGGCGGGCAGTCGGTGAGCGGGCGCCGTTCGTCGGTGGTCAGCACCACCTGCCGGGGCGGGCGCGAGCAATCGGCGGCCAGGCGGGCGAACAGCGCCTCGGTCGCATCGCCCAGCTCGCCAACGTGCAGATAGTCGAAGTCGGGATAGTAGTCCGGGCAGGCCGACACCGAGGGTCCGCCAAGCACGGTCGTCCGGCCGGCCGCATGAGCGCGCCGGCAGATGTCGTGAATCTGCGGACGCTGGACGTGCATGCCGCTGACGAACACCACCTCGGCCCAGGCGAAATCGGCATCGCTGGCGGGGGTCATGTTTTCGTCGATGAAGCGCACCCGCCAGGACGGCGGCAGGGTGGCGGCGATGACCAACAGGCCCTGGGGCGGCATGAACGCCTTGATCCCGTCCATCAGCTCGTAGGCGTATTCGAAGGTGCCGAACGACGGCGCGTAGCGTGGCGAGACGCACAGCACCCGGCGCGCGGTCAACTGTTCAGACCCGGTCATCGCGCGTCCGCGCCTCCTTCAAGCGGCGTCTGAACAGAGGCGGACCCGATCCGGCGTCGATCGCGAACGCCATCCGGGTCTGACCGGTCCAGCCCACAGTCAGCTATTCACACTAGAAGCCGCTTGGGTAGGCAAGAGGCGGATGTCGAAAAACCACTTCGGACATCGACGATCCGTCGTTTCGCGATCTGATCGAGGTCAAGGACTTGCCCCCCGCGTCGTGCGAGGCTGACGCCAAACCGTGGTGGAGAGCGACGGATGGGACAGCTGATTCATCGCTTGATCGGCCTTCTGCTGGCGCTGACCGGCGCCGGCCTGCTGGCCTATCTGGCCGAGGCCCTCTACACCCCGTCGGAGCGCTGGGTGAACGTTCTGGTGGCGATCAACATGCCGACCATGCTGCTGCTGACCTTGACCGGCGTGGGGCTGATCGCCGGCGGGCTGTGGATGCTGCTGCACCCGAACCGGCCGGACGCGCGCGCCTGACGATCGACCGCGCACCCGATCGGCGGCGCGCCGACGAACGCTCGCCGATCGTCGACGAGGCGGGCCAGGCCGCGATCGTCGCCGCGCTTCAGAGCGGCGCCGCCACCGGCGATGCGGCGCCGCTGCGGCGCATCGACACCCACCTGTCGCGCGTGTTCATCGCTCCCGAGCGGGTCTACAAGCTCAGCCGCGCGCGCTGGCATCCGTTCGTCGACCTTTCGAGCCCCGGGCGGCGGCGCGCGGCCGGCGAGGCCGAGGTTTCGGTCAACCGGAGGCTGGCGCCGGGGCTCTACGAGCGCCTCGCGGCCGTGACCCGCGCGGGCGACGGCGCGATCAGTCTGGACGAACCCGGCGAGGCGGTCGACTGGGTCGTGGTGATGAAGCCGATCGCCCCGGGCGCGATCCTGGACGAGATGGCGGACGCGGGCGCGCTGCCGGTCCGGATCGTGGAGGATCTCGCCGAGACCGTGGCCGATTTCCACGCCGCGCTGCCGCCGGTTCGCGGCGCCGGCCGGCCGGCCGACTACAGCCGCATCCTGGCCGGGCTGCGGGCGACCGAGGCGCAGGGCGCGGCCGCCTCGCACGTCCGGCGGCGTTCGGCGCGGCTGTTCGAGCTGATCGAGGCGGAACTCGCCAGGCGCGCGCCGCAGATCGAGGCCCGCCGCCGGGCCGGCTTCGTCCGCCAGGGTCATGGCGACCTGCACCTGGGCAACATCTGCATCTTCAACGGCAAGGTCACGCCGTTCGACGCCTTGGCGTTCGATCCGGCCCTGGCCACCGGCGACGTGCTCTACGACCTGGCCTTCCTCCTGATGGACCTTAGGGCGCGCGGTCTCGGCGCGCACGCCAACGTGGCGATGAACCGGTATTGGGACGCCTCGGGCCAGCCCGAATCCGCCCTGGCGCTGCTGCCCTTGTTCATGGCCCTGCGGGCCATGGTGCGCATGGCGGTGCTGACCGAAGCGGGCGACTTGGCCAAGGCCGGCCGCTATCGCCGGCTGGCGCTGCGGTTGACGACGCCGACGCGGTCGCGGTTGGCGGCGGTCGGCGGGCTGTCGGGGTCCGGCAAGTCGCTGGTGGCGCGCGAGCTCGCGCCAAAGCTGCCCGGCGTCTGCGGGGCGCGGCTCCTGCGGTCCGATGTCATTCGAAAGCGTCTCGCCGGGGTGAGCGCGACGCAGCGGCTCGGCGAGGCCGCCTATGGTCCGGCCGCGCGGGCGGCGGTCTATCGGGTGCTGGCGCATCGCGCGCGCGAGGCGCTGACCACGGGAGCGGCGGTGGTCGCGGACGCCACCTTCAAGGAGGCCCGCGCGCGTCGGGCGATCGAGGCCGCCGCCGTCGGTCATCCTTTCGCCGGCCTTTGGTTGCGCGCCAGCGCCGGGATCCGCGTCGCGCGCATCGCCGGCCGCAGCGGCGATCCCTCCGACATCACCGCCGAGATCGCCGCCCGTCAAAGCGAGCCAGCCGACCTCGACGGGTCATGGCGCGTGCTGGACGCCGATCGCCCCGCGCGTCTGGTCGTCGCCGACGCCGCCCGTCGCATCGCCGCGGCGGCCGATCCGGGGCCTTCCGGCGCTGTCACCCTGGACGCCAAGGTGCGGTTTCTCCGTGACCGCCGCGCCTATCCCGGGCGGCGCGCGCCGGTGACCGCGCTGGAGACCCACATGTCCTGGGTCTTTCTCGCCGGGAGACGGGCCTACAAGCTGAAGAAGCCGGTCAAGTTCGCCTACCTGGATTTCTCGACTCTGGCGCTGCGGGAGGCGGCCTGCCGCGCCGAGCTCAGGCTGAACCGGCGGCTGGCGCCGGACGTCTATCTGGGGGTGGTCGCGCTGACCCAAGGGCCGCGGGGCCTGTCGATCGGCGGACCGGGCGCGGTGGTCGACTGGCTGGTGGTCATGCGCCGGCTGGACAAGGCGGGCGTGCTGGAGGCGCGGTTGGACAACCACGTCACCGACGCCGAGCTCGACCGGCTCGCCGCAACGCTCGCGCGGTTCTACCACCGGGCCAGGCCTGTCCGCATCTCGTCGGCGGCCCACTTGGCCGGATGGGCGCGGGCCCTGGCCGCCAACCGCCAAATCCTGCTCGACCCGCGCCTTGGCCTGCCCGGCGGGCAGGTCCGGACGATCGACCGGGTGCTGCGCCGTTTCCTGAGGACGCAAGGCCGCCGCCTCGCCGAGCGGGTCCGCCGCCGGCGGATCATCGAGGCTCACGGCGATCTTCGGCCCGAACACATCTGGATGGGCGATCCGATCCGCATCATCGATTGCCTGGAGTTCAGCCCGACGCTTCGGGCCATCGACGCGCTGGACGAAATCGCCTTTCTCGACCTGGAATGCGCCCGGCTCGGCGCGCCGGCGGCCGGCCGACGAATCCGCGCCAAGGTGCTCGCCGCCCTGAACGAACAGGCCAGCGAGCCGCTCTACCGCTTCTACCGCTGCCACCGCGCCATGCTGCGCGCCCGGCTGTCGATCGCCCACCTGCTGGAAGCCCATCCGCGCACGCCGGAGAAGTGGCCGAGGCAGGCGCGCGCCTACCTGGACCTGGCGCTGGCGGACGCCAGGCGGCTCGAAGTCTGGCTCAATCGACCATCAGGTCGGTCAGCGGGCGGTGGTCGCGCAGCCGGCTGATCGCCTGGGCCAGCAGCGGGGCCGAGGCCAGGACGTCGATCTTGCGCCGCACCGGATCGTCACCGAGCCGGAACGCCGGAACCGCATCGGTGACCACAATGCGCTCGAGCGCCGGATCGGCCAGCGCCTCGGCCGAACCCGGCATGAACAGGCCGTGGGTGACCATGGCGACGGCCCGATGCGCGCCCGCCTCGCGCGCCGCCCGCGCCGCGCGGACCAGGGTGCCGCCGGTGCTGACCAGATCGTCGACGATCAAGGCCGTCGCGCCGGCGACATCGCCGACCAGCAGCTCGCCGGTGACCACGCCTGCGCTGCGGTGCTTGTCGGCGAAGGCCTTGCCGACCGGACGGCCGAGCCGGGCCTCCAGCGCCTCGCGGAACAACTCGGCCCGCTTCACCCCGCCGGGGTCGGGCGAGACCACGCACAGCGGTCCCTCGCCCAGGCCGGCCGCATAGTCGACGAACAGCGGCGCGGCGGTCAGGCCCACGGTGCGACAGCGGAAAGCGTTCTCGAAGGCGGCCGGATTGTGCGCGTCCAGCGCGACCACCGCGTCCGCGCCGAGCGCGTCGAACAACATGCCGACATAGCGCGTGGTCACCGGATCGTTGGGCTTGGTGCGCCGGTCCTTGCGCGCGTAGCAGAGATAGGGCGCCACCGCCGTGACCCGCGCGGCGCCGGCGTCCTTCAGGGCGGCGATGAAGAACAACAGCCGGCAGAGCTTGTCGTTGGCGCTCTGCGTCGGCCCGCCGTGCAGGCTCTGCAGCACATAGACGTCCGCGCCCTCGACTGGGTCGAGCGGCCGCGCCTTGTGCTCGCCGTCCTCGAATTCCCGCTCCTCATGCCGCGCCAACGGCTGGCCCAGGGCCTGAGAGACGGCGCGCCCGAGCTCGGCGGTGGCGTCCAGGGCGAACAGCCTCATGCGCCCGCCCGCATCCGGCATCGGCGTCTCGTCCGGCATCGGGGCCTCCTTGTCCGGACCCGGCTGGCGACCCGACTGCGGGAGCGCCGTCCGCGCCGCCTGCCCTTCCACCCTGGAGTCTCCTCATGGGGCGCTAGAACAGGCGAACGCGGACCCGTTCGCGACCGTTCATCGGCGCGCTGGTTCGTCGCGCTGGCGGATCCGCGCCCGAGGGTCCGTTTCACCGCCTTGCTTCGCCAGCCTGCCTCCCGACCGCGACCATCACAGCTCAACCCCTCGCGCGCGGCTCGGCGTTGATTTCGATCAAGCGGAGATGCCGAGCAGCGCGTCTGAGGTGATGCAACGCGCGCCGATCGTCCGCAGCCGCACGCGCGCGGCCGCGGCGGAGCCATCGACGTCCAGGCCGCGGCAGGCGTCCTCGATCACCATCGCCTCGAATCCCAATCGCCGCGCGTCCTCGGCCGACCATAAAACGCAGAAATCGAAGGCCAGGCCGGCCAGGAACACGCGCCTAAGGCCCCGCTCGCGCAGATAGCCCGCCAGCCCGGTGGGCGTGGCGTGGTCGTTCTCGAAGAAGGCCGAATAGGAATCCACCTGCCGGCGATAGCCCTTGCGCAGCACCATCTCGGCCCGGTCGATGTCGAGCCCGGCGTGGAGCTGCGCGCCCCAGCTCGCCTGGACGCAGTGATCCGGCCAGAGCACCTGCTCGCCGTAGGGCGCGGCGATGGTCTCATAGGCCGCCCGGCCCGGATGGGCGGAGGCGAACGAGGCGTGGCCGACGGGATGCCAGTCCTGGGTCAGGACCACATGCGCGAACCGGCCGGCGATGGCGTTGACGATCGGGATGATCTCGTCTCCGGCCGGAACCGCCAGGGCGCCGCCCGGGCAGAAATCGTTCTGCACGTCGATCACCAGCAGCACGTCGCTTTCGCCGAGGACGATTCGACCGATCAAGAACGGCCCTCCGCCTCGGCGCGCCGCCGGTCCACCGCCTCGGTCAGCGCGCTCAGCGCCTTGGCCACCTCGACCGGATAGGCCACGCCGTCCTCAAGTCGTCTCAGCGGCTCAGGCAGCCGCGCCAGATCGCGGGCGGCATGGGCGCGAATTTCCGCCAGCGACGGCGGCGGGGCGAGTCGGACGCCCGCCCGCATCACCGGGACCAGCATGGCCTCGCCGGCTTGCGGGTCGCCCTCGATCGATAGCACATCGCCCGCCATGCGGCCATCGGCGCCATAGCCGCGCCAGACCTGCTTGCGGCCGGGCCAGGTCGCCTTGCCGGCCGAGCGCTTGCGGCGCGCCAGCCCGGCGTATTCCTCGAGCTTGTAGGCGCAGTCGAGAAAGGGCGCGTCGGCCGAGGTGGCCAGGCTAGTGCCCAGCCCATAGCCGTCGATCGGCGCCTTGGTCCGAACGAACTGGGCCAGATCGTCCTCGTCCAGCCCGCCGCTGGCGAAAATGGTCACCTCCTTCAGGCCGCCATCGTCGAGGATGCGTCGCACGCCATGGGCCAGCGCGGCCAGGTCGCCGCTGTCCAGCCGCACGCCGCCCAGCTTGATCCCCGCCGCGCGCAGCCGCGGCGCCAGCGCCACCACCTTCCGGGCCGCCGCTTCGGTGTCGTAGGTGTCGAGCAGCAGGGTCAGATGCTCGGGGTGGGAGCGGGCGAAGTCCTCGAACGAGCGGGCCTCGTCGTCGTAGGCCTGGATGAAGGCATGGGCCATGGTGCCGAACAGCGGGATGCTCCACAACTTGCCGGCCAGCATGGTCGCCGTGCCGGCGAAACCGGCGATATAGCTGGCTCGCGCGGCCATCAGCCCAGCTTCGGACCCATGCGCCCGGCGCAGGCCGAAATCAACCAGCAGCTTGCCGGGCGCGGCCAGGACCATGCGCGCGGCCTTCGAGGCGATCAGCGACTGGAAGTGCAGGATGTTAATCAGCCGGGTCTCGACCAGTTGCGCCTGCGGCAACGGCGCGGTCACCCGCAGGATCGGCTCGTTGGCGAAGAAGACGCTGCCCTCGGGCATGGCGTGCACGTCGCCGGTGAACCGGAAGTCGGCCAACTGGCCGATCAGGGCCGGCCCGAACCGCCCGCTCGCGGCGAGCCAGTCGATGTCCTCGGCTGAAAAGCGCAGGCTCTCCAGATAGGCCAGCGCCTGCTCAAGACCGGCGGCGACCAGGAATCCGCGGCGCTCGGGCAGCCGGCGCACGAAAAACTCGAACACCGCGGTCTCGCTTCGCCCCCGCTCCAGATAGGTCTGGATCATGTTGAGCTGATAGAGGTCGGTCAGCAGCGGACTGGCGGCGGGGTCCATCGGCGCATTGACCGCATTTCAGCTCGAATTGTCCACACACCGCGCCGCCGCCGCCCGGCGGGCGAAAGCCTGGCGGGGCGCTCCGCCCGGGAGGGAGCAAAGAGCGGAGCGCCCCAAGACCGCGGATCAATCCGCGGCCTTGACCTCGATCTTCTTGGGTTCCGGCTTGGTCGGAGTGGGAATCGCCAGCTTCAAGACGCCCTTGCACATGGTCGCCTTGATCTGGTCGGCCTTCGCGCCCTCGGGAAGCGCGATCGACCGCGAGAACGAGCCGTAGCTCCGCTCGATGAAATGATAGTTCTGGTCCTTCCGCTCGGTCTCGAACTTCTTCTCACCGCTGACCGTGAGCATGCCGTCGGACACCGTCACGTCGACGTCCTTTTCCTCCAGGCCCGGCAGTTCGACGGTCAGTTCAAGACCGTCCTTGGTCTCGGCCAGATCCATCCTGGCCTTGACGTCGGCCAGGGCGCGGCCGGCGCCGAAGGCGGGGGTGAAGTCCTCGAACAGACGGTCGATCTCTTGCTGCAGGTTGCCGAACACATTGAACATCGACCGCGGCGGCGCCGCGACGCCTTGTTTCACAGGGATTTGGGTTAGCGCGCCCATCAGAGTCTCTCCAGGCTGGGTCCCATTTCGGGACGCGCTTGGAAGATAATCCGGGCGAGGCGGCTGCGCATTGACCCAGCGCAATCCTGCCCTGATGCCCGGCGACGGCCACTGGACATGCGAGCGACAATCAGTGTTATTATCATCGAAAAGTAACATCAACCGCGTGGCGGGCGGGCGGGCGGGACGATCATGCAAAGGTTCATCGCCGAACGGAACATTCAGCACTTCAAGGCCGCGCTCGCGCGCGAGGCCGACGAGACCCGGCGCGCCCTGCTCGAGCGCCTGCTCGGCGAGGAACAGGCCAAGCTGGCCAGGTTGGCCACCGACCTGGCGCCCGATCCCGAAAGCAGACCCTAGTCAAGCCCATTCGGCGGCGAGGCCCAGGCGCTCTCGGCCTTGGACGGTTGTGCGGGCGGTGAAAAATCGGCCAAGCTGCCGGCTTGGACCCGCACCGGGCCTGAAGGGGAGCGCGAACGGACATGACCGGGCGGAGCTTGAGCGGAAAGCGCGTCGTCGTCATCGGCGGCAGTTCGGGCATCGGCTTCGCCGTCGCCCAGGCTGCGCTTGAGGACGGGGCGCGCGTCATCGTCGGCTCGAGCGGCGCGGCTAACGTCGAGGCGGCGCTGGCGCGGCTCGGCGACGGCGCGGAGGGATCGGCGGTCAACGTGCGCGACGAGGCCGACGTCGCGGCCTTCTTCGAGCGCATCGGGGCCTTCGACCATCTGGTCTACACCGCCGGCGACTGGGGCGGCGTCCTGGGCGGGCAGTCGATCCCGGATCTGGACCTGGCCGGCGCCGACGCGGTGTTCGCCGTGCGGTTCTGGGGCGCGGTCAGCGCGATCAAGCACGCCAGCCGCGCGATCGCCAAGGACGGCTCGATCACCTTGACCGACGGCCTGATCGCCCATCGCCCGCGCAAGGGCGCGGCGCTGAGCACCGCCATGGCCGGCGCGGTCGAGCACCTGACCCGGGCCCTGGCCGTCGAACTGGCGCCGGTGCGGGTCAACGCGGTGTGCCCAGGTCTGATCCTGACCGAGGTGTGGAGCTCGATTCCCGAGGACAAGCGCGAGGCCCAGCTGCTGAGCATGACCAAGCAGCAGCCCCTGCCCCGCCCCGGCGATCCGGCCGAGACGGCGCAGGCCTACCTCTATCTGATGCGCGGGGGCTACACGACCGGCCAGGTGCTGCTGGTCGACGGCGGCCGCTCGATCGTCTGACGGCGGCTATGGGCGGCGTGCGCCATTCGCCGCGGCCCGTGACAGCCGAAGACCGTTCATTGGGCGGAAGGAAAGGTCACGTCGAGGGCTCGCTCGACGGCCCGGTGAAATTCGGAGGTCGACCATTCCACGATCAGGTCGGTCTGCCTGGCGATCCGCTGGGCGTCGCCCAGCGAAACGTCGGTCACGACGAAACAGACGAACCAGACGCCGTCCGCCACCAGATACCGGGCGGTCCGGGTCTCCTTGTCGTAGTGCTCGATCCGATGCCGCTCGTCCGGCTTGAGCTTCGGGCGCAAGGCGTCACCATTGGGAACGCCCTTGAGAAAGGTCTCGATCCCCTCGGCGTCGTCGAGGCGCGCCGCGCCCTTCAAGACCTCGATCGCCATGCGCAACGCCCTTGCCAGCCGGAGGGTTCATCTCGCGCGGGGCCGGATGCTCCGCACACGCCCACAGCCTAAGGGAGACTCGGCGCCCATGCGAGGCCGCCATCAACGGTTCCGAACTTCCAGTGGACGCCGTCAGCCTTAAGCGCCTTCGGTCGCGCCCGCCCGACTAGCCAAACCCCGTCATGTCACCTACATCGGTGGGGTGCCGGAACCGCGGGCGCCCGTCAGATGCCTGGAGCTCAAGCAATGACCGACTCGCCCACATACACCCCGCCCAAGGTCTGGCGCTGGAACAAGGAGAGCGGCGGCCGGTTCGCGAACATCAATCGCCCGATCGCGGGGCCGACGCATGACCAGGACTTGCCGGTCGGCCGCCACCCCCTGCAGCTCTATTCGCTGGCCACGCCGAACGGCGTGAAGGTCACGGTGATGCTGGAAGAGCTGCTGGCGCTTGGCCACGGCGGCGCTGAGTACGATGCGTGGCTGATCCGGATCGACGGCGCTCAGTTCGGCAGCGGCTTCGTGGCGGTGAACCCGAACTCCAAAATCCCGGCGTTGATGGACCGTAGCGGGCCGACGCCGATCCGGGTGTTCGAGTCCGGCGCGATCTTGATGTATCTCGCCGAAAAGTTCGGGGCCTTCCTGCCGACCGACGCCAAGACGCGCGCCGAATGCCTGTCGTGGCTGTTCTGGCAGATGGGCAGCGCGCCTTACCTCGGCGGCGGGTTCGGCCACTTCTACGCCTATGCGCCGACCAAGATCGAATACGCCATCGACCGGTTCGCGATGGAGGTGAAGCGTCAGCTCGACGTGCTCGACCGGCGCCTCGCGGAGAGCGCGTATCTGGCCGGCGACGTCTATACGATCGCCGACATGGCGCTCTGGCCCTGGTACGGCGCCCTGGCCAAGGGCCTGCTCTACGAGGCGGGCGAGTTCCTGAACGTGCAGGAGTACGCGAACGTCCAGCGCTGGACCGACGCGATCGCCGAGCGCCCGGCTGTGCGGCGCGGGCGCATGGTCAACCGCGCCTGGGGCGAGCCCTCTGGTCAGTTGCGCGAGCGTCACGACGCCGGCGACTTCGAAACCAAGACGCAGGACAAGCTTTCGGCGGCGGATTGAGGGCGCCCGCCGCTACAGGCTCCGCGCCAGGCTGAGGAAATCGTCCGTCCGGGACAGCGCCCAGCCGCCCAGCGTCCGCGTCCATTGGGCCTCGCCGCCGTGGGCCAGGCGGGCCTTGTGCAGGCGGCGGGTCAGGTGGTGCAGCGGGTGCTCCTGGCTGACCCCGATGGCGCCGTGCACGGCGTGGGCTATGGCGGCGGCGGTCTGGGCCGCCTGGCCGGCGCGGGCCTTGGCCACCGCTGCGCGCAGCGGCGATATCTCGAGCGGCGCGCCGGTGAAGGCGGCCTGGGCGGCCA
Organism: uncultured Alphaproteobacteria bacterium; assembly: GCA_963706385.1. GTDB lineage: Bacteria > Pseudomonadota > Alphaproteobacteria > Caulobacterales > Caulobacteraceae > Poindextera. The sequence goes on from OY970153.1 coordinate 1,210,484, forward strand.
TCCGCGCGGCCATGGTCTCCTCGGCCAACACCGCGATCTGGTGCTGCACCGCCTGGAACTTGCCGATCTCGCGGCCGAACTGGCGGCGCGTCGTGGCGTATTCGACGGTGATCGCCTCCACCCGCTCCAGCGCCCCGGCCATCAGCCCCGCGCTTACCGTCGCCGCCAGCGCCCGGGCCGAAGCGGGCTCGACCCCCGCCGCCGTCAGCGCCGCCTCGCAATCGGCGACGCCCGTCGCCTCGGGCGCGGCCAGCCGCGCGGCCATGGTCTCGATCACGCACGGCGCGCCCGGCCGCGCGCCGGTGGCCAGCGCCAGCGGGAAGAGCGCCTCCAGCCCCAGGCCCGCGCCGCCATCCGCCTCGGTCCGCAACAGGTCGAGGAAACCGGACTGGACCAGCGCCGGCCACGGATCGGCCGCCGGAAGCGCGTCCAGCAGGCGGCCATACTGGTCGACGATCAGATCGCTCATGGCCGCCTCACCGAAGTCCCAGGCCGCGGGCGATGATGCCGCGCAGGATCTCGCGCGTGCCCCCGCGCAGGGAGAAGGACGGGCTCATGCCCGCGACATAGTCCAGCGTCGCCAGCAGCTCGCCGGGAATGGAGCCGGTCTCCAGCGAGGCCAGATGGTCGGTGAGCAACGCCGGGATCGACTGCTCGAAACTGGTGCCCAGGTCCTTGACCATCGAGGCCTCGACCACCGGGCTGAGACCCTGGGCGAGCCGCGCGGTGACCGCGAGCGAAAGGTTGCGCAGGGTGGAAAGCTGGGCCAGCAGCCGGCCGGCCAGCTCGGTTTCTGAAACGGACGGCGCGCCGCGCGCGCGCATGAACGCCAGCCAAGTGTCGATCAGCACCATGCTGGACAGGATGCGCTCGGGGCCGCTGCGCTCGAACGCCAGCTCGGCGTTGACCTGCGCCCAGCCCTGGCCCTCGGCGCCGATCAGCGCGTCCTCGGGCAGATCGGCGTCCTCGAAATGCACCTCCGAGAAGTGCGCGTCGCCGGCCAGGTCGCGGATCGGGCTGGCCGTGACGCCAGGCGCCGACAGGTCGATCAGGAGCTGCGAGAGGCCGGCGTTGCGATCCTCGGGGCCGCCGCTGGTCCGCACCAGGGCGATCATGTAGTGCGCCTTGTGGCCGTAAGTGGTCCAAAGCTTCGAGCCGTTGAGCCGCCAGCCGCTCGCGGTGCGCGCGGCCCGGGTGCGCACGCTGGCCAGGTCCGAACCCGAATCCGGCTCGCTCATGCCGATGCAGAAGAAGGCCTCGCCGCGGCAGATGCGCGGCACGACCTGGCGGCGCTGCGCCTCGGTTCCATAGCGCAGGATCAGGGGCGCGCTCTGACGCTCGGCGATCCAGTGCGCGGCGACCGGGGCGCCGGCGGCGAGCAGCTCCTCGATCAGCACGAAGCGCGCGAAGTGGCTGCGCCCGCCGCCGCCGTACTCGCTCGGCAAGGTGATCCCGACCCAGCCCCTGGCCGCCAGGGCGCGGGTGAAGCCCTCGTCGAAGCCCATCCAGGAGCGCGCGCGCCGGTCGGCCGGCATCCCAGCGAGCTGGGTCTTCAGGAAGTCGCGCACCGGCCCACGAAGCGCCTCGTCGGCCTCTGGGATCGCCGTCAGCTCCAGTATCTCCAGCAACCTGGTCCCCCACCGTTCCGGCCGCGCGCGATCGTCCGCACTTAGCTCCAAGCCTAATTCGCGCTGGCGGGCAAGACCCGGCGCGCGGCGCCCCTCGCCGACCGCTATCAGCCGTCCGGGCGCGTTAACCAAATAACGACCGCGCGGGGTGAGAAATTAACCACTGAGCGTATTTTGTTAACCATATGGACGAAAAAAGTCGCTTGTTTAGGGTATATTAACCATAAATAACCGTGGAAATTAACCTTTACATTTGGTTTACCATTACCGGTAACCAACCAATGGAGACTGACCGTGGAAAAAGCTGTCGTTGCTCAACGCGTCGCGACCCGCCTGTTCTCGACCGAAAACGCGGTTGACGCCGCCATCTTCGAAGCGAGCCAACTGATGGGCTCGTTCATCGAAGCCCGGCGCGACATCGGCTTCGCCGCCACCCTCGGCGCGGGAGCGGTCAACAAGGTCGCGATCGCCATGTCGGCCCTGGCCGAGGCGCGTCAGGCCTGCGTCGAGGCCCACGACGAACTGGCCGAGACCAAGCTGCGCCTGGGCGTGCGCACCCGGATGCTCGGCACCGGGCCGAAGGGCTACGCCGGCGCCGACGGCGAAGACAGCGTGGTCGAGCACCGCCTGGCCAGCTGATCGACGGACGGACCGCGGGTGAGCGCCCGCGGCCGGTTTCCGGCGGATCGCCGTTCCGCCGCCGCGCACGAGACGAGTTGACCCTTCGGCCGCGGGCCGGTTAGAGTTGCAGCTTGGCGGCTTCGCCGAGCCCGCGACCGAGAAAGGCCGGAACGATGAGAAAGAACACGGCGCTGGCGACCTGGCGCGCCGGCGGACAGACCATCGGCGGCTGGCTGTCGCTGGCCAACGCCCACACCGCCGAGCTGATGGCCAACGCGGGGTTCGACTGGCTGTGCGTCGACCTCCAGCACGGCCTTTTGGACTACGGCGACCTGCGGCAGATGCTGCCGGCGATATCGACCACCGACACCGTCCCGATCGTGCGCGTCTCGGGCAACGACCCGCGCGAGATCATGAAGGTGCTGGATGCGGGGGCGATGGGGGTGATCGTGCCGCTGGTTAACAATCGCCGGGAGGCGATGGCTGCGGTCTCCGCCTGCCGCTACCCGCCCGAGGGAACCCGCTCGTTCGGCCCGATCCGCGCGGCCCTCTACGGCGGCAGGGGCTATGTCACAGAGGCCAACGACGAGATCGCCTGCATCGCCATGATCGAAACCAAGGACGGGATCGAGAACCTGGAGGAGATCGTGACCACGCCGGGGCTGGGCGGGGTCTACGTCGGTCCGGCCGACCTCGGCTACGCCCTCGGCCTGCCGCCGGTGGGCAACGCCGACGATCCGCTGCACATGGCGACGATGGGCAAGATCCTGACCACCTGCAAACGCCATGGCGTGCCGGTCGGCACCCACACCGGCGGGCTGGCCGACTCCCGTCGCCGGCTGAAGGAGGGATTCAACTTCGTCACCCTGGGCTCGGACGCCGGCTTCATGATGCAGGCCGCCGCCGCCGATCTGGCCGCGCTGAACGAGACGCGGAAACGGGAGCGCGAGAGCACCGGCTACTAGGGACCGATCGGCGACGACTCGACTCGCCGCCGACAAACTGACAAGTGCGAAGGGCTCGCGCCGCGAGCGCGTGACGCAGGACGACGCGGGAGCAACCCGCCGACTGGGAGGAGCCAATGTCGATGGGAGAGTTCATCAGCGGCGCGCGACGGCTGAGCCTCGCGGCGATCGAGGAACGGGCCGCGCGGGCGGCCGCCGGCTTGGCCTCGCTGGGCGTCGGCCGGGGCGATCTGATCGCGGTCTATCTGCGCAACGACCTGCCGTTTTTCGAGGCCAGCCTGGCCGCCGGGATCATCGGCGCCTATCCGACCCCGGTGAACTGGCACTACGCGCCGGCCGAGGCGCGCTATCTATTCGAGAATTCGGGCGCGCGGGCGATCGTGATCCACGCCGACCTGATCGAGCCGATCCGCGAGGCGCTGCCGCCGGGCGTGCCGGTGCTGGTGGTCCCCACCCCGCCGGAGATCGCCGAGGCCTATGGGATCGCCGCCGAGGCCCGCGCGGTTCCGGCCGGCATGACCGACTGGACGACCTGGCTGGAAGGCTTCGCCCCCTACGACGGGCCGGCCGAAACCCCGCCGGGCACGATCATCTACACCTCCGGCACCACCGGCCATCCCAAGGGCGTGCGCCGCTCGCCGCCGACGGCGGAGCAGGCCGAGGCCTACAACCGCATCCTGTTCAACGGCTTCGGCTTCGCCGGCCGGATTGACGCGTCCAAGCCGATCGTCACCGTGGTCACCGGACCGATGTACCACTCCGCGCCCAACGCCTACGGCCTGATCAGCGCCCGCATCGGCGCCACGGTGATCCTGCAGCCGCGCTTCGATCCCGAGGGGCTGTTGCGGCTGATCGAACAGCACAAGGTCACGCACCTGCACATGGTGCCGATCATGTTCAACCGCCTGCTGAAGCTGCCGGAGGCGGTCAAGCGCAAGTACGACCTGTCGTCGCTGGAGTTCGTCATCCACGCCGCGGCGCCCTGCCCGGCGCCGATCAAGCGGGCGATGATCGAATGGTGGGGGCCGGTGATCAACGAATACTACGGCGCGACCGAGACCGGCATCGTGACTTTCTGCACCTCGCAGGAGTGGCTGGCCCACCCGGGCACGGTCGGACGCGCCGTCCCCGACGCCGAGGTCGCGGTGATCGACGCCGCCGGCGATCGCCTGCCCGTCGGCGAGATCGGGGAAGTGGTCGCCAGAGCCGGCGCGCTGGCCGATTTCACCTACCACGGCGACGACGCCAAACGCGCGGCGGCCGAGAAGGCCGGGCTGATCGCCCCGGGCGACATCGGCTATTTCGACAAGGACGGCTTCCTCTATCTGTGCGACCGGGCCAAGGACATGATCATCTCGGGCGGGGCCAACATCTATCCCGCCGAGATCGAGGCCGAGCTGCACAAGATGCCGGGCGTCGCCGACTGCGGGGTGTTCGGCATTCCCGACGAGGAGTTCGGCGAGGCGATCTGCGCGGTGGTCCAGCCATCGCCCGGCGTCCAGCTCACCGAACAGGAGGTCAAGACCTACCTGCGCGCCCATATGGCCGGCTACAAGCTGCCCAAGCGGGTCGAGTTCCACGCCGAACTGCCACGCGAGGATTCGGGCAAGATCTTCAAGCGCAAGCTGCGCGAGCCATACTGGGCCGGAATGGACCGCCGGATCTGAGCAACGGGAGGCTTCGCCGGTGAGCACCGACACCACCGACCTGCGCGTCGCCCCGCTGCTGCCGGCGATCGCCGCCCAGGCCGCCCAGGCCGACAGCACGCGCTCGGTGGCCCCCGAGGTCATCGCGGCCCTGAAGGCGAACGACGTCATGCGTCTGTCGGCCAGCCGCGAGATCGGCGGGCTGGAGGCCGGCGCCGCGGCGATCGGGCGCGAGCTGGAGGCCGTGGCGGCGGCCTGCGGGTCCACCGGCTGGTGCCTGTGGAACCACCTGTGCGTCTTCCACTTCTATTGTGGCCTGCTCGGGCCAGCCCAGATCGAGGTGCTGCGGGCGATCACCGAGGCCCGGCATTGGGTCTGCCTGCCCGCCGGCGCCGGGACCAGCATTTCGGGCCGCGTGGAGGGCGAAGAGGTGGTGCTGAACGGCGTCGCCGCCTTCGGCTCGAGCGGTCGCTACGCGGAATACGTCGGGGTGACCTTCGCCTTCGAGGGCGAACGCAAGGCGAGCTTCGCGCTGATGCGAACCGACCAGCCGGGCGTGCGGATCGATCCCACCTGGAAGGCGATGAGCCTGCGAGCTTCGGCCACCGACCATGTCCATTACGAGGGCGCGCGCGCGCCGCTTTCGCGGGTGGTCGACTTCCCGCCCCGCTTGCGCGAGCTGTTCCGCCAGGCCGACTATCCGGTGTTCAACGCGCGCTATCGCGAGGACTGGGTGGGCCTGTCGGACCTGTGGCTCGGCTGCATGGCGGTCGGCGTCGCGGCCGCCGCGCTCGCCGAGGCCTGCGAGGGCATCCAGGGCCGCGTCGCGATCATGGGGACCAAGATGGTCGAACGCCCGACCATCCATGTGAATCTCGGCCAAGCCGGCGCGATGATCAAGGCCGCCCGCGCCGCCGTGTTCGAGGCCTGCGCCCGCACCGACGCGCGCATCGCCGCGGCGACGACGCCGAGCGAGACGGACTATCTGGATCAGCTCGCCGCCAGCATGATGGCGCTGCGGCTTTGCGACGAGGCCATGCGCCTGATCCTGCGGGTGCTGGGCGGCAACGGCCTGCGCGAGGGCCAGGCGTTCGAGCGCCGCTATCGCGACTTCCAGGCCATGCCGCTGCACATCAACGCCCACCCGGACCGGGTCAGCGAGCAGTACGGCCGCCACCTGCTCGGCCTGCCGACCGACAACCCGTTTTAGCCGTGCGACCTGCGACCACGAAACATCTGGAACCGATGCGCGCTCGGAGGCATCTCTCTTCCATCGAAACGGAGAGGCCGGATGTCGGACGCCGATAAAGAGCCGCCAAGCGATGGCGAGCATCGCAGAGCGGACCGCCGGCGCGTGTTGCAGACCGCCATGGTCGTCTACCCCGACCTGCGCATCTCGTTCCGCTGCGCCATCCGCGACCGGTCGGCCATTGGCGCGCGGCTCAAACTGCCCGAGGGGATATTGGCGCCGCCCCGGTTCTGGCTGATCGACGCGGCCGAGGGCGTGGCCCATGACGCGACCACCATCTGGCGCCGCGATCCCGAGGCCGGCGTCAGCCTGGCCGATCCGATCGACCTCAAGGAGCCGGGACACGACCTGCTGCAACGCCAGCTTCACGCCTTGTGGCTGGAGATCTCGCCGCGGCGCTGAGCGGCGCCGAACCCGTCAAGGATTAGGCGCCCGGGGACAGCAGCACCTTGCACTGGTGGGTGCGATGGCGCAGCGCCTCGAACGCGGCCGGAAAGCCGCCGAAATCGACCCGGTCGGTGATCATCGCCGTCGGATCCAGCGCGCCGCGCGCCACCCGTTCGACGGTGACCTCGAAGTCGCGCAGGTCGTAGGCCAGGGCGAAGGTGACGGTGAGCTCCTTGTTCATCGCCATCGCCGGCGTGATCTGGTCCGGCCGCATGCAGCCGCCGATCACCACCACCCGCCCCTGGATCGGCGCGAGCGCGATGCACTGATCGAGTATCCCCGGCGCGCCGACGCATTCGAACACCGCGTCCGGCGGCGCCCCGGCGATCTTGCGGAACTCGCGGCGCACGTCCCGGTCGCTCTCGACGAAATCGGTCGCGCCCAAAGCCAGCGCCATGTTGGCGCCCCGGTTCGAGCGGGCGGTCACCACGATGCGGCGCGCGCCGAGCGCCTTGGCCCAGACCACCACCGCCAACCCGACCGGACCGGTGCCGACGATCAGCACATTGGCCCCGGCGTCGAGCCTGGCGCGCCTGAGGCCGTGCAGGCCCACCGCCAGTGGTTCGACCAGGGCGGCCTGGTCCCACGACACGCTGGCGGGCAGCTTGACCGAGCCCATCGCGCCGATCGGGGTGTATTCGGCGAAGCCGCCGGACAGCCGGCCCGAGGCGTGATCGCGCATCGAGCGGCACCAGATCGGCTTGCCGGCCAGGCAGTGCGCGCAGCTCCCGCAGCCGACGAAGGGCATCGACACCGCCCGGTCTCCGACCTTCCAGTGCTCGGCCACGCCCGGGCCGATCTCGACCACCTCGCCGCAGAATTCGTGGCCGATCACCGACCCCGGAGCGACGGCCGCGCCGTCCTCGGTGAAGTGCAGATCGGTGCCGCAGATCCCGCAGTGCTTGACCTTCAGGATCATCTCGCCGGGACCGGCGCTGGGCGTGGGGACGTCCTCGATGGTCAACGGCGAGCCGGGCTTGTGGAATACCGCCGCCTTCATCCGCTCGCCCCCCACGGCCCCGCCCACGACTGGGACTTGTGCGATTTTCTAACGGCTTATAGTTTTTATTCAACGCGATAACGAACCCGCCACGTGGCGCGGGCGATCGCCTGCCGGACCACGGCTCAAGGGGAAACGCATGGACGCCGTATCGCTGAACACCGCCCAGGGCGCCGTCGAAGGCCAGTGCGACCCTCGGTTTCGGGGGCTGCTTGACGCCTTCGTCGAGAATTTCGAGGCCCGTGGCGAGGTCGGCGCCAGCCTCGCGATCACCGTCGAGGGCCGCACGGTGGCGGACCTGTGGGGCGGGCGCAAGGCGGTGGGGGGCGAGCCCTGGGAGCGAGACACGATCTCGGTGGTGTTTTCCTGCACCAAGGGCGCCTCGGCGCTGTGCGCCCACATGGCCGCCGACCGGGGGCTTCTGGACTTCGACGCGCCGGTGACCAAGTACTGGCCGGCGTTCGGCCAGGCGGGCAAGGAAGGCGCCCTGGTCTCGATGATGCTGGACCACTCGGTGGGCCTGCCGGCGGTGCGCGCCAAGCTCAAGGACGGCGCGTTCTATGACTACGACCACATGGTCGGCGTGCTCGAGGCCGAGACGCCGTTCTGGAAGCCCGGAACGCGGAACGGCTATCACGGGATGACCAGCGCCTGGACGGTGGGCGAAATGGTCCGCCGCTCGACCGGCAAGCGGATGGGGGTCTTTCTGCACGACGAGGTGACCGGGCCGCTGGACGTCGACTTCTGGATGGGCCTGCCCGAAGAGCACGAGGCGCGGGTGACGCCGATGATCGCCTATCCGCCGGACGCCGCGGCGCGCAACACCCGCATCGCCAAGGCGGTCATCGCCGATCCGAAGGGGCCGCCGGCCCTGTTCATGACCAACATGGGCAGGTTCAGCGCCAACTCCCGCGCCGCCCACGCGGCCGAGATCGGCTCGGCGACCGGAATCTCCAACGGCCGGGGCCTGGCCGGTCTCTATGCGCCCCTGGCCAATGGCGGCGCGCTGAACGGGGTGCGGCTGGTGGGCGCCGAGGCCCTCACCCGCATGGGCCAGGTGTCGGTCGCGACCCACGAGGACGCCACCTTGATGATCCCGACCCGATTTTCGCTCGGCTTCATGAAGTCGATGGACAACCGCCGGCTGGAAAACGCCGAAGCCTGTTCGGCGGTGCTGTCGGAGGCGGCGTTCGGCCATGTCGGCGCCGGCGGCTCGATCGGCTTCGCTGACCCGGAATGCAGGATGAGCTTCGGCTACAGCATGAACCGCATGGGCCTGGGCATCTTGCTCAACGACCGCGGCCAGAGCCTGGTCGACGCCGCCTATCGCGCTCTGGGCTACCGCACCAACGCGGGCGGCGCCTGGACGCATTAAGACAACGGCCGTAAGGCCTTCGCCGCGGCCGAAATTGCGCTATGGTCGCGCAAACAGGACACATAGGGAGCATAGGACCATGCCGGAATCGGGCTCGAAGTCTGGGGCGAAAAGCGGGGGCGCCGCGGCAAGCTATGACGTCGTCATCGTCGGGGCCGGATTCGCGGGGCTGTATATGCTCCACAAGGCGCGCCAGCTGGGCTTCTCCGCGCGGGTGTTCGAAGCCGGCGACGGGATCGGCGGCACCTGGTTCTGGAACCGCTATCCGGGCGCGCGGGTGGATATCCAGAGCCTGGAATATTCCTATCAGTTCGATGAAGACCTGCAGCAGCAATGGGAATGGAGCGAACGCTACGCGCCGCAAGGCGAGCTGCTGGACTACGCCAACCACGTGGCCGACCGCTTCAAGCTGTGGCCGGACATCCAGCTGAACACCCGCGTGACCTCGACGCACTACGACGAGGCCGCCGGCCTGTGGCGCGTGCGGACCGATCAGGGCGACGCGGTGAACGCCGGCAACGTGGTCATGGCCACCGGCTGCCTGTCCTCGACCAACACCCCCAATTTCGAGGGCCTGGACAGTTTCAAGGGCCGCACGTTCCACACCGGGCGCTGGCCCAAGGAGCCGGTGAACTTCACCGGCCGGCGGGTGGGCGTCATCGGCACCGGCTCCTCGGCGATCCAGTCCATCCCGGTGATCGCCGAACAGGCGGCGCACCTGACGGTGTTCCAGCGCACGCCCAACTATTCGGTGCCGGCGCACAACGGCCCGATACCGGAGGACGTGGTGCGCAAGGTGAAGGCGAACTACGCCGACTTCCGCGCGGCCAACAACAACACCGCCCTCGGCGCCGACTGGGACTACCGCGCCGATACGGCCATGGAACACACGCCGGAAGAGCGCGAAGCGGAGTATGAAAGCCGCTGGGCGCGTGGGGGGCTGAGCTTCTACGGCTCCTACGCCGACATACTGAGCGATCCGGAAGCCAACTTCACCGCGGCCGAGTTCATCCGCGGCAAGATCCGCCAGATCGTCAAGGACCCGGTGGTGGCCGAAAAGCTGTGCCCCACCACCGCCCTGGGCTGCAAGCGGATCTGCGTCGACACCGGCTATTACGCCACCTACAACCGGTCCAACGTCACCCTGGTGGACGTGCGCGCGGCGCCGATCGAAGCGATCACCCCGACGGGCCTGCGCACGACGGACGCGGCCTACGACTTCGACGATCTGATCTTCGCCACCGGCTTCGACGCCATGACCGGCGCGCTGATGCGCATGGACATCCGCGGCGCGCGCGGGGTGGCGCTGAAGGACGCCTGGGCCGAGGGGCCGAAGACCTACCTGGGCCTGTGCGTCGCCGGTTTCCCCAACCTGTTCATCATCGCCGGCCCGGGCAGCCCCTCGGTGCTGACCAACATGCTGCCCTCCATCGAGCAGCACGTGAACTGGATCGGCCGGACGCTGGACCATATGCGCAAGCGGGGACTCAAGCGCATCGAAGCCAAGGCCAAAGCCCAGGAGGAATGGGTCGCCCACGTCAACGAGACCGCCGCCCCCACCATCCTGCCGACCTGCAATTCCTGGTACCTGGGCGCCAACATCCCCGGCAAACCCCGGGTGTTCATGCCCTATCTGGGCTTCGCCCCCTATGTGGCGAAGTGCGACGAGGTGGTGGCCAACGGCTACGAAGGCTTCGTGCTGTCCGCGCCGGCGCACGCCTCCTGAGGCCGACCCTGAACGGCGCCGGCCCGAGGCCGGCGCCGTTCAGGCCATGATCCCGAGTTCTTGCAGGGCGAGGTCGCGTGCGCCCTTGTAATCCGCCTTGCCGTTCGGCGCCCTGAGCATGCGCGGCACCGCGATCAGCCGCTTGGGCGTCTTGTAGCCGGCCAGGTGCTTGCGCACGTGCTCGCGGATCGCGATCTCGTCGAGCGCCGCGCCGCCGCGCAGCTCGACGAGGCCGGTCACCGACTGACCCCACTTCTCGTCGGGAACCCCGACCACCAGCGCGTCCTCGATGTCCGGATGCAGCTTGAGCACCTCCTCGACCTCTTCCGGGAACACCTTTTCTCCCGCAGTGTTGATGCAGCCGCTGCCACGCCCCAAAAGGGTGATGGTGCCGTCCGTCTCGACGGTGCAGAAGTCCCCAGGGATCGAGTAGCGCACGCCGTCGATCACCTTGAACGTCTCATCGGTCTTCTTCTGGTCCTTGTAATAGCCGTTGGGCAGCGGATCGCCGCGGGCGATCAGCCCCACCTCGCCGCTGCCCGGCGCGATCTCCCGGCCCTCGGGGCTGAACACCTTGACGTTGTCGCCGATCTGGAACTTGGCGGTCTCGACCTCGCCCTCGGCGGTCATGACCGAAAGGCCGAAGCCGACCGCTTCGGAGGAGCCGAACGAATCCAACAGGGTGACCTGCGGCAGGTGGCGAAGCAGCCCCTGCTTGACCTCGGTGCTCCACATGATGCCGGAGGAGACGATGGAGAGCACGCAGGAGGCGTCGTAGCGCCCGCCCGCCTCGTCCAGCGCCCGCAGCATCGGCTTGGCGAAGGCGTCGCCGACGATGACGATCTGCTCGACGCGGTGCTTGTCGACCGCCGCCCAAAGCTCGTGCGGATCGAAATGCGCCGACTTCAGCGTCACCACCGTGCCGCCGGCGATCATCGCCGACATGCCGGTGAACAGGCCGGTGCCGTGCATCAGCGGGCAGGCCGGCATGTTGATCGGGCCCCGTCCCGCCTGCTTGACGAGGTCGAGGTGGTCCTCCAGGTCCTGCGGCATCCGCGCGACTAGGGCGGGGTTGAGCAGGGCGCGGCGCAGCGAGTCCTGGCGCCACATCACCCCCTTCGGCATGCCGGTGGTGCCGCCGGTGTAGATGAAGAACAGATCATCGGGCGAGCGGGTGATCTCCAGCCGCTGGCCCTCGCCGGCGGCGGCCAGGGCCTCGAACGGCTCGGCGAAGGCCGGGACCGGCTCGGACGCGCCGTCCTCCACCATCAGCCATCGCCGCACCTTCGGCAGCCGTTCGTGGATTTGCTCGACGATCGGGGCGAACTCGCGCGCGAAGATCACCACCGAGGCGTCGGAATTCTCGAAGATGTAATGCACCTCGTCGGCCACGTAGCGGTAGTTGACGTTGACGTGCGCCTGGCGGGATTTGAACCCCGCGACCAGGCCTTCCATGTAGGCGGGGTGGTTGCGCAGGTAGAAGGCGAGCTTGTCGCCGGCTTGGGCGCCGCCCACGATCAGGGCGTGGGCGAGATTGTTGGTCCGCCGGTCGAACTCGCGCCAGGTGACGACGCGCGCGCCGTGGATCAGCGCCGGCTGATCGGGCGAGACCACGCCCGCGACCGCGTCGAACAGGTCGCCGTAGTTCCAACCTTGGAAAGCCATCGAAATCCTCCCGCCGTCGCCGGGTTCGCCCCGGTCCGTCGTGACTGGTGTCACCCCCTCGATACGATCAGGCGATCCTATCGCCAAGGAGGTTGCGGGCGGATGTTAGTGTAGCGGCGGCCTCGGCGCCATCTCCGGCTTGGACAAACGGAGCCTCCTGGCAAGATCGCCCAAGCACCCTAAGATGCGGCGCAGGGAGGACAAGCCAAATGGCCCACTACACCATCATCGTACTGAGCAATCCGGTCGCCGGCCGGGAGGCCGAGTTCGACGCCTGGTACACCAACACCCACATCCTGGACCTCTTGAAGGTTCCCGGCGTCGAAACCGCCCAGCGCTTCGCCGTGGTCGACGCGCTCAGCAACGGCGCCAAGCAGAGCTATATCGCCCAATACGGGGTCGAGACCGACGACATCGACGCGACCATGGCCCTCATTCAATCGCGCCTCGGCGGGCCGCAGATGCCGATGAGCGACGCTTTCGACATGACCAGCGCGGCCTTCCTGGTCGCCGCGGCGATCACTGAGAAGATCGCGGCGAAATAGGCGCTCTGGCGCCGAAGCTAGAGCCGGGCCACCGCCTCTTCGGCCTGGGTGAGCGCGCCGTCGATCCGCGAGCGCATCTCGTCCAGATCGACGCCCTCGGCGCTCTTCTTGCCTTCCATGTAGCGGGCGTAGACGCCGTGGACGATGGCCGCGGTCTTCCAGCGGTTGAAGCCGACGTAATAGTCCAGCCGCGACAGGTCCCGGCCGGTCCTGTCCGCATACCGCCGGGCCAGCGCGGTGCGCGGGGGGAAGCCGGGCGGCGAGGTCGCCGCTTCGGGCCTTGGCGGCGTGGCGTCGCTCGGATCGGGCCACTGGTTGAGCGCATAGGCGAGGTCGGCGAGCGGATCGCCGAGCGTCGAAATCTCCCAGTCGACCACCGCGGCGATGGTGCAGTCCGGACCGGTGAGGGTGTTGTGCAGGCCGTAGTCGCCGTGAACGATCCGGGCCGGGCCCTGCTCGGGAAGATTGTCCAGGAAGAACTTCTGCAGCGTGTGCGCGCGCGCATCGTCGTACTTGGCCGGCGCGATCGAGGCCATCCAGGATTGGTACCAGGTCTTCAGTTGACGGCCGACGTAGCTGTCCGTCTTGCCCAGATCGCCGAGACCGACCGCCGCCGGATCGAGCGCGTGCAGCTCGGCCAGCACGTCGATGAACGAATGGGCCAGCTTCGTCCTGTGCCGCTCGGGAACCCACCGGCGGGTGTCGTCGGCGGTGTACAGCGGGTGGCCGTCGACATAGCCCATGACGTAGAACCGGGCGCCGGTGACGGCGATGTCCTCGCAAAAGCCCAGCGCCCGCGGCACCGGAACCGGCGTCGGCCCCAGCGCGCTGATCAGCGCCCATTCGCGGCCCATGTCGTGCGCCTTGGGCAGGAGTTCGCCCAGCGGCGGGCGGCGGATGACCGCCTTCCTCCCCGCCGTGTCCTCGATCATATAGGTCAGATTGGAGTGCCCGCCCTCCAGGCGCGTCCAGGTCAGGGGGGGCGTCAGGTTTTTGACGTGCTGGCGGATCCACGCCTCCACCGAGGCGGTGTCGTAGCCTGGAAGCTGTTCGGTGATGGTCATGCCGAGGTTTCCCCAAGGTCTGGTCGATCGGAGGCTCTGGTCCGCATTCTGGCCCAGAAGCGCGCCGGGCGTCGCGGAAATTATCGGGCGCGGCCGAGAGCCGCGCGCCACGCGTAAAATGCGCTATGCTCGGCAAAACGAAAACATCAGGGAGTGAGACCAAAATGGGCGTAACGGTAAAATCCGCGGCCGAGAACGGCGGGGCCACGGCCTCTTATGACGTCGTCGTCGTCGGGGCCGGATTCGCGGGGCTCTACATGCTCCACAAGCTGCGCGGGCTCGGCTATTCGGCGCGGGTGTTCGAGGCCGGCGACGGCGTCGGCGGCACCTGGTACTGGAACCGCTATCCCGGCGCGCGGGTCGACATCGAGAGCCAGGAATACTCCTATTCCTTCTCCGAAGAGCTCGAACTCGAATGGGAGTGGACCGAGCGCTACGCGACCCAGCCGGAACTGCTTCGCTACATCAACCACGTCGCCGACCGGTTCGACCTCAGGCGCGACATCCAGCTCGAGACGCGGGTGACGGCGGCGGTGTTCGATGAGGCCACAAGCCGCTGGACCGTGACCACCGACCGCGGCGATCGAGTGAGCGCGAAATACTGCGTCATGGCCACCGGCTGCCTGTCCGTGCCCAAGGAGCCCGACGTGGCGGGCGCGGAACGGTTCGAGGGCGAGACCTACCACACCGGCCGCTGGCCGCACGAAGGCGTCGATTTCACCGGCCAGACGGTCGCGGTGATCGGCACCGGCTCGTCGGCCATCCAGTCGATCCCGCAGATCGCCAATCAGGCCGCCAAGCTCTACGTCTTCCAGCGCACGCCCAACTTCAGCCTGCCCGCGCACAACGGCCCGCTCGATCCCGCGGTCGCCCGGGACTGGAAAGCCAATCGCGAAACCTACCGCGAGCGGCAGCGCAGTTCGAGTTTCGGCAACGTGATGATCCGCGACAACGAGCAGTCCGCCCTGGACGTGTCTGAAGAGGAGCGCCGACGCATCTACGAGGACTGCTGGGCGCAAGGCGGATTCAGTCTGGTCGGCGCCTTCACCGACCTGCTGACCAACAAGGCGGCCAACGACACCGCCGCCGAGTTCGTGCGCGAAAAGATCCGCGACATCATCAAGGATCCGCAGGTCGCGGAAAAGCTGCTGCCCACGAACCACCCGATCGTGACCAAACGCCCGTGCATCGACACCGGCTATTTCGAGACCTACAACCGCGACAACGTCACCCTAGTGGACCTCAACGCCACGCCGATCGAGGCGATCACCCCGACGGGGCCGCGCACCTCGGCCGCGGATTACCCGGTGGACAGCATCGTCTACGCCATCGGCTTCGACGCCATGACCGGCGCGCTGTGCAACATCGACATCCGCGGGCGCGGCGGGGTGGGCCTGAAGGACAAGTGGTCAAACGGGCCGCGCACCTACCTCGGCCTGATGATCGCCGGGTTTCCGAACCTGTTCATCGTCACCGGCCCCGGCAGTCCCTCGGTGCTGTCCAACATGATCGTCTCGATCGAACAGCACGTGAATTGGATCACCGACTGCATCGCCTATCTGAGCGAGCGGCAGGTCGGGGCGATCGAAGCCACGGAGGACGCGGAGGACGCCTGGGTCGCGCACGTCAACGAGGTGGCCGAGAGCACCCTCTATCCGTTGGCCAACTCCTGGTATCTGGGGGCCAACGTCCCGGGCAAGCCGCGGGTCTTCATGCCCTACATCGGGGGGGTTGGCGCCTACCGCGACAAGTGCTCGGAGGTCGCCGCCAAGGGCTACGAGGGCTGCGCCCTGTCCTCGCCGGCCCACGCTTCCTGACGCCGCTCCGGGCGTCGTGGCGCGCCACCGCGGCCGATGCGCAGGCGCCGCCCCGCGACGCCAATGGCGAGTTCCTCAAGCGCCAGCTGCGCGAAAGCCCGAAGCTGGAGGAAGCCGCCTAGCTATCGGCCCGTCAGTCGCCCAGCAGCGTGAGCGCCTGGGCGGCGCGTTCGGCGTGGCGCGTCTCCTCCTGGCCGTTCTGCCGCAGCAGGGCGGCGGCCTGCGCATCGGCCGTGTGGCTGGCCCAGGTCTCGTACAGCGCGCAGCCGTTGTTCTCGGCCCCGACCAGCATCTCCAGCAGGGCGCGGTCGACCTTGCGTCCGGACGCGACGGCATAGCGGTTGTCCGCCTCGGCCGGCGTCGCGAAATCCTCGCCGGACAACAGCTTGATCACCTTGGCGACGCGGTGGGCGTGGGCCATCTCCTCGCGGCCGTTGGCTTCCAGCAGCCGGGCGATCTCGGGGTTGGGCGCCGAACGGGCCATCTCGAAATAGGCGCTCTGGCCCGACGCCTCGAGAAACACCATCAGCTTCAGGTCGTCGATCGTCGGGTCGGTGACGGCGTTGATGTGGGCGAAGGCCTCGCCCGTGCTGGCGGGCGCGCTGGCCGGCAATTGGCTCATGGTCGTTTCTCCGGTCTGAGGCGGCGCAGCTTAGAGGCATTCGCAGCAAAGCGCACGCCGATCCCGCGCCGCCATACTTTGGCCGCGGCCCGCCGTACAGACTGCGCCAATGGCCATGCGCGCATCTTCCGCCCCGAGCGGCTATAGTCGCGTTGAATCGCGCGTCCGGGGTTGGCGGACGCATGACGGATTGGGAGCCATCGAGCGATGAGACGGACAGCGATCCCGAAGGGCGCGGCGATCCTCTTGGCCCTGGCCTCGCCCGGCTTGGCGATCGCGGCGCCGCAAACCTACGACTATGTCGTCACCCATTCGCGCTATGGCGTGATCGGCGACTACGACCGCACCATCGAGCAAACCGGCGGGATCACCCGCGCGCAGTCGCGCCTCACGATCGCGGTCAAGGTGCTGGGCATCGTGGTGCATCGCGAGAACGCCGACCAGACCGAGGTCTGGCGCGGGCCGCGGCTGATCTCGTTCAACAGCGTGACGACCTCCAACGGCAAGCCGCTCAAAGTCAGCGGCGAGGCGCGCGACAACGGCTTTTGGGTCACCACCCCGGCCGGGACCGCGATCGCGCCGGCCGACGTCGCGGCGTCCGACCCCTGGGGGTTCAGCCGCACGGGCCCCTCGCAGGTGGTGTCGATCAAGTCGGGCAAGATCGAACCGGTCAATGTGATCGGCGGCGAGACCGAGACGCTCCTGCTCCGCGGCGTCGCCGTGCCCGTCCGCCACTTCCGGGTCAGCACGGCCCGGCAGCCGGACAAGTGGGACGTCTGGCTCGACGCCCAGGGCGTGCCGATCAAGTTCCGCAGCCTCGAACGGGGCGGAACGGTCGATTTCACCCTGAACGCGCCGCCGAACGCCGGCGGGGCTCCCAGCTCCCTGGCGATGGTCGCGTCCCCACGCGGGCCTGACACCCGGTAGGTCGCGCCGAGGCAAGCGCGAACACGTCCATTCGGTCGCCGAAACGCGCCTGATCGATGGCGGGATCATCCACCTGCTGCGCGACGGGCCGGACACGTTCCACGCCATGTTCGCCGACGACTTCCGCGCCGCCCTGCCGGTGGACCTCTCAGCCTGGCGCCGGCGACCGCTCGGCGCGCGGGTTCAGGGAGGTCCACGGCCGCGTTGTCGTCTGACGACGGCGACGTCCCGCAACAAGGATGCGGTACGGAATTCTCCGAATAAACTAAGCAACAATCAATGGCTTAGATGGCCGACCGCGCTCATTGACAGATCGTGACCGCGAGCGCAAAATCATTCAGTGTTCTGATTATTTATTGTTGACGATTCCCGATGTCGTCGAGCGGATCGGGCGACGTGTGCTCTGCGGTGCGTGCATCCAAGATGCGCGAATGCGACGGAATTGCGGAAAGGCGGCGCTATGAAATTGCAGGCGTTTCACAAAGACGGCCACAAACCGGAAATCCGCAATGACAATTGGTGGCGCACTGCTGCGCGGTTTGAGACCTATGTGGTCGCCGCGATGTGGTTAGCGACGATGGCGCTACTCACAGCGGTCGCGTTCACCATAACGCAACCCGGCATTGTCGTTCCAGGCTTGGTGCGCTGACTTTGGCTGCCCGCGTTGACGAGAGGCGAAGCGCTGGTTGATGTCCGCAAGGCATGGAGGCTGTGAGAAGCCGCGCGCGCCACATTTCACGCGCCCTCGGTCGAAACCGGTCCTAGGGAATAGCGTCCGACGTCTCGTCTCGACAACGCCTGCGGCCCGTGACGGCTAGTGGGTGGCGCGTTCGGTGGCCGCCCAATCTTTTCGATCACAGGCCGCGATGGTCCTGGAGTCGGTCGGGTCGCCGTGGGCGCAGATGTAGGCCGCGGAGGTGCGGTCGACCGGGCGTCGATGTGGCTTCGCCGCGGCGGGTCTGGGCTCCGTCGGCGCGGGCGCCGCTTGCGGCGCAAGGCTGGCGGCCCCCGGTTGCGATGGCGTCGGCGAGATCTCTTGAGCCGGCCTGCTCTCGACCAGCGACGCGAGGCTTACCGGCGCGGCGCTGAGCGGCGCGGGCGCCTTGCCGAACGGCAGACCGAAACGGGCGAGATTCCATCCCGCCACCCCGCCCTGCGCGAGCACCAGGACCGCGGCGGCCAGCAGGACGACGACGGCCCCCAGGATCAGCCAGAGCGTTCGCTTCATCTGCGCGTCCTGTCTTCGGCGCCGCCGGATCGCGATGGGCGTCTTCGTCACGGTCAGGCTATCGCCGGGCCCGCGCGAGGGCAAATGCTTTGGATCGGCCGCGGTCGGGGGCGGAAATCCGGCTAGGCGACCTTGTCGTCCGGCGCCTGCAGGCGGGCGAGCAGCACGCCTTCGCTGACTTGGTCGCCGGCCTTGACCGTCAGTTCGGCCACCACCCCGACCATCGGCGCGGTCAGGACGTGCTCCATCTTCATCGCCTCGAGCGTGACCAGCGGCTGGCCCCGCTTGACCGCCTCGCCGAGCGTGGCGTGGACGGCGACGACCTTGCCCGGCATCGGCGAGACCACAACATCCTCGCCTTCGGCCTCGCCCGCGCCGTGGCCGGCCTTGGCGGCGGTGAAGGCGAAGGTCTCGCCGTCCACGAAGACGACGATCCGCTCGCCGATCCGGGCGGTCGGCAGGGTCGGTCGGGCCGCCGAAGGGTCGATCCGGACCGGACGGACGCCCGCGGCGTCCTCCAGCCGCACCTCGAAGCCGGCCGGCGCGTTCAGCCGGAAGCCGGGAAGCGCGCCCCACGGCGAGGGTCCGTCGCCGGTCGGCCAGGCCCTGGCCGCCGCCTCGATCGCCGCCGCCGGCGAGTCCCTGGCCGGGATCAGTTCGGCCTTGCGCGCATCGATGAAATCGGTGTCCACGGCGCCGGCGACGAAGTCGGGATGGGCCAGGCAGCGCGCAAGGAAGGCCGCGTTGGTCCGCACCGGATAGACCTCGACGGACCGGCAGGCCTTGGCCAGGGCGTTCGCCGCCGTCGCCCGGTCCGGCGCATGGGCGATCAGCTTGGCGATCATCGGATCGTAGAACGGGGTGACCGCCCCGCCCTCCTCCACGGCGCTGTCGACGCGCACGTCGCCCGGCAGTCGAAAATGGCTCAGCGGCCCGGTCGAGGGCAGAAAGCCCTTGGCGGGATCCTCGGCGTAGAGCCTGGCCTCGATCGCGTGGCCGTTCAGCGTGATCTGGTCCTGGCTCAGCGGCAAGGGCTCGCCCGAGGCCACGCGCAACTGCCATTCGACCAGGTCCTGGCCGGTGACGACCTCGGTCACCGGATGCTCGACCTGCAGGCGGGTGTTCATCTCCATGAACCAGATGCGGTCGGCCCTGAGCCCTTCCGAGGCGTCGGCGATGAATTCGACCGTGCCGGCGCCCTCGTAGCCCACCGCCCGGGCCGCCTTCACCGCCGCCTCGCAGACCAGACGCCGAGTCTCGGCGTCCATGCCGGGCGCGGGCGCCTCCTCGATCACCTTCTGATGCCGCCGCTGCAGCGAGCAGTCCCGCTCGAACAGGTGGACCACGCCGCCGTGCTTGTCGGCGAACACCTGGACCTCCAGGTGGCGCGGACGGGCGGCGTATTTCTCGAGCAGCACCCGGTCGTCGCCGAAGCTGGCCGCCGCCTCGCGCTTGCAGGCGGCCAGGGCTGCGGCGAAGGCGCCGGCGGTCTCGACCTTGCGCATGCCCTTGCCGCCACCGCCGGCCACCGCCTTGATCAGCACCGGCCAGCCGATCGCCGCAGCCTCGGCGGCCAGCCGATCGGGCGATTGATCCTCACCTAGATAGCCCGGGGTGATCGGAACGCCGGCCTTGGCCATCAGCCGCTTGGCGGCGTCCTTCAGCCCCATGGCGTCGATCGCCGCGGGCGGCGGGCCGACCCAAACCAGGCCCGCGTCGATCACGGCTTGCGCGAAGGCGGCGTTTTCCGACAGGAAACCGTAGCCGGGATGGATCGCCGCCGCACCGCTGGCCTTGGCGGCCGCCAGGATCGCCTCGGCCTTCAGATAGCTGTCGCGGGCCGTCTCCCCGCCGATCGCCACCGCCTCGTCGGCCTCGCGCGCATGCGGCGCGGCGGCGTCGGCCTCGGAATAGACCGCCACGGTCCGGATCCCGAGGCGGCGCGCGGTGCGGATGATCCGCCGGGCGATCTCGCCGCGGTTGGCGATGAGCAGCGAGCCGATCATCGCGTCACATCCGAAAGACGCCGAACCGCGTCGGTGGGATCGGGGCGTTGAGCGAGGCGGAGATGGAAAGACCTAGGACGTCGCGGGTCTGGCGGGGATCGATGATCCCGTCGTCCCAGAGGCGGGCGGTGGCGTAATAGGGATCGCCCTCGGTCTCGTAGCGTTCGCGGATCGGCGCCTTGAAGGCGGCCTCGTCCTCCGCCGGCCAGGTCTCGCCGCGCGCCTCCAGCCCGTCGCGGCGGATGGTGGCCAAGACGCTGGCGGCCTGCTCGCCGCCCATCACCGAAATGCGGCTGTTGGGCCAGGTGAACAGGAAGCGTGGGGAAAACGAACGCCCGCACATGCCGTAGTTGCCGGCCCCGAAACTCCCGCCGATTATCACGGTGAACTTGGGAACCTCGGCGCTGGACACCGCCATGACCATCTTGGCGCCATCCTTGGCGATGCCACCGGCCTCATACTTCCCACCGACCATGAAGCCGGAAATGTTCTGCAGAAACACCAGCGGCACGCCCCGCTTGCAGGCCAGTTCGATGAAGTGCGCCGCCTTCTGGGCGCTCTCGGAGAACAGGATGCCGTTGTTGGCCAGGACGGCGACCGGATAGCCCCAGATGCGGGCGAAGCCGGTGACCAGGGTGGCTCCATAGAGCGGCTTGAATTCGTCGAAGCGCGAGCCGTCGACGACGCGGGCGATCACCTCGCGCACCTCGTAGGGCGCGCGCACGTCCGGCGGAATGATCCCGTAAAGCTCGGCCGGGTCGTAGGCCGGCGGCTCGGGGGCGGCGAGGGTCAGGCCGACCTGCTTTTCGGTGTTCAGGTTGGCGACGATGGAGCGGACGATCTCCAGCGCATGGTCGTCGTCCCGGGCCACATGGTCCACCAGGCCGGAGCGGCGGCCGTGGGTGTCGGCGCCGCCCAGCTCCTCGGCCGAGATGATCTCGCCGGTGGCGGCCTTCACCAGCGGCGGGCCGCCCAGGAAGATGGTGCCCTGGCCGCGCACGATGACCGTCTCGTCGCTCATCGCCGGCAGATAGGCGCCGCCCGCGGTGCACGAGCCCATGACGCAGGCGATCTGGGCTATGCCCTCGGCGCTCATCCGCGCTTGGTTGTAGAAGCTGCGTCCGAAATGGTCGCGGTCGGGAAACACCTCGGCCTGGTGCGGCAGGTTGGCCCCGCCGGAATCGACCAGATAGATGCAGGGCAGGCGGTTCTGGGCCGCGATCTCCTGGGCGCGCAGTTGTTTCTTGACCGTCAGCGGGAAATAGGCCCCGCCTTTGACCGTGGCGTCGTTGCAGATGATCATCACCTCGCGCCCGGACACCCGCCCGACGCCGGTGATGACGCCCGCGCCCGGCGCCTCGCCGTCGTAGAGGCCGAAGGCGGCCAGGGCGCCGATTTCCAGGAACGGCGAGCCGACGTCCAGCAGCCGCTCGACCCGCTGGCGGGGCAACAGCTTGCCGCGCGAGGCGTGGCGCGCGCGCGCCGCTTCCGGCCCGCCGAGCGCCGCCTCGGCCGCGCGGGCGCTCAGCGTCTCGGCCAGCGCGAGATTGACCGCGCAATTCTTGGCGAACGCCTCCGAGCGGACGTCGATCTGACTGGCGAGGACGCTCATGCCCCGATCAACTCGCGGCCGATCAGGAAGCGGCGAATCTCGTTGGTCCCGGCGCCGATGTCATAGATCTTGGCGTCGCGCAGCAGGCGCTCGACCGGATAGTCCTTGGTGTAGCCCGCGCCGCCCAGGGCCTGGATTGCTTCCAGCGCCGTCTTCACCGCATTCTCCGAGGCCAGGAGGATCGCGCCGGCCGCGTCGAACCGGGTGGTCAGGCCGGCGTCGCAGGCCCTCGCCACCGCATAGACATAGGCCCTGGCCGAGTTCAGCGCGACGTACATGTCGGCGACCTTGCCCTGCATCAGCTGGAAGGAGCCGATGGCCTTGCCGAACTGCTTGCGCTCGCGGACGTAAGGCAGCACCACGTCCAGACACGCCTGCATGATGCCCAGCGGTCCCGCCGACAGCACCGCCCGCTCGTAGTCCAGCCCGCTCATCAAGACGCCCGCGCCGCCGTTTTGGGGGCCGAGCACGTTGTCTTCGGGAACCTCGCAGTCCTCGAACACCAGCTCGCAGGTGTCCGAGCCGCGCATGCCCATCTTGTCGAGCTTCTGGGACGTCGAAAACCCCTTGAACGACTTCTCGATCAGGAAGGCGGTGACGCCGCGGCTCTCGGCGGCGGGATCGGTCTTGGCGTAGACCACCAGGGTGTCGGCGTGCGGACCGTTGGTGATCCAGAACTTGGTTCCGTTCAGCACGTAGCGGTCGCCACGCTTCTCGGCCCGCAGGCGCATGGAGATCACGTCCGAGCCGGCGCCGGCCTCGCTCATGGCCAGCGCGCCGACGTGTTCGCCGCTGATCAGCTTGGGCAGATAGCGCCGTTTCTGCTCGGAACTGCCCCAGCGGCGGATCTGGTTGACGCAGAGATTGGAATGGGCGCCGTAGCTCAGCCCCACCGCGGCCGACGCCCTGGAGACCTCCTCCATCGCCACCACGTGCTCGAGATAGCCGAGGCCAAGGCCGCCCCACTCCTCCTCCACCGTGATTCCGTGCAGACCGAGAGCGCCCATCGGCTCCCAGAGCTGGCGGGGAAAGGCGTTGGCCTCATCGATCCGGGCGGCCAGGGGCGCGATCTCGGCGGCCGCGAACCGGGCCGTGGTCTCGCGAATCGCGTCCGCGGTCTCCCCAAGGGCGAAATCGAGCCGCGGCCCGTCGTTCGGTGTCATGGCGGTCACTCTAAACCACCCGATCGATCATCCGAAAACCGAAACGGACAGCCCCGTTCTTATATTGACGCGCCAAGAGCGGGGCCCCGCGTCGCGGTCGGACGCGGCGCCGTCACGCCGAAAGCGTGTCGGGATCGCCCACCCGCTTGAGGGTCACCTGCTTCAACCCCGTGAGGATGGCCTGGCGCTCCTTCTGGCTGATCGAGGCGCCGCCGGCGCGCAACATGCGCAGCGCTTCGATGTGCACGTCGACCGCGACCCAGTCCCACGCGTCACGCGCTTCGCACAGGGCGGTCAACTGACACAGCGCCCGCGCGGCCTGGTCGATGTCGGTGGTCTTGGCGAAGATCGAAGCGTCGACGATCCTGGAGCCGAATTGATACAGGTCCCCAAAGGGCTCATCGGCCCGGCCCGACGCGCCGGGGCCGAAACGGGCCTCGATCTGGCGCAGGGCGTCGTCGATCACCGCCTCGCACGGCTCGCGCAAGACTTCCAGCGACACGTCGGCGCGCCGCAAGGCCTCTTCCACCGTCAGGCCGCCCGGGCGGAAGGCTTCTTTTGACAGCCGGGTCTCGACCTTGAACTTCTTGGCTTTGCTCATATCGTGACCTTGGCGGGCTTCATCAGGGCGTTGATCTCATCCTGACTGAGGTTCGGCTCAGCAGGACCGGTTAGCTTGACGGCCCGATCGGCGGAGCGCCGACCCTTGGTGCCTGGCGGCGGACCCAAACGCTTGAACCGACGATCCGGGCCCGCATATGCCTCGCTATTGATGAATTCTCTGTTCTCGCGCGCCATCCACATGATGCGCTGCAGCAGAGTTTTGGGCGTGAGCGGTTTGGTGATGACAAAGTGCGCCCCCTCGTCGCGCACGCGCTCGACGAGCGAGGTGCGGGGATCGGCGGTGACCATCACGGTCGGGGCGTACCGGGAGGGCTCGGCGGCCTCATGTCGCAGCCAGCGCACGAACGTGGCGCCGTCGTCATCACGCAGGTGCGCGTCGGCGAGCACGAAGTCGATCGGCATCTCCCCAACCGTCTCCATCGCCTCCAGCAGGCTTCGGCATTTCACCATGGTTCGCGCGCCGAAGCCCGAGACGACCTGGCCCATGATATCCAGCGACTGTTCGTTTTCATCGACCAGCAGGAACGAAATCCGCTCCAGGTTGATCCTGTCGCCGTCGATCAGGTCTCCGAGTTTGCTCATGGCTTTGTCACCAAAGATCCGGTTCGCCGGTCTCGACGGTCTCGCTGTGAGCGCCGCTGAGCCGCGCCTTGAGATCCGACAGCTTCAACCCGTCGAGCAAGCCCTCCGGCGTCGCGCCGAATTCGCCGCCCTCGGCCAGACGCTCGACCAGACCGGCCAGATCGGCGATCCGCTGGGTGAGCTCGTCCAGGCGCTGGAGCCGTTCGGCGAGGTCGCGCCGCATGCCGTCGCCGAACACTTCGTCGAGCGCCTCACCGAGCGCCTCCTGGCAATCCTCGGCGATGACCGCGGCGGCGGTCAGTTCATCCGCCAGCCGGCCGACCAACTCGCCCGTGGAGACGTCTTCCGTCACGCGGTGAGGATCGATGGGGATGACTTGACCGTTCATGCGCGCCTCTAGAATAGCTCGACGCCGCCGTCGGCGGGCACGATCGAACGTGGGGACTGTTTCGACAAATCCGGCGCCTGCGCGACCGCGCGCTGACGGGCTCGGCCGCAAGCGGGCCAGAATTCCACCCGCCGCGCCTGTACGCCGCCGAGGCTGGAGCCGATCACGGTGACGCCCTCGGCCTCCAGAAAGCGGCGGGCGAAGGCGGCGTTGGCGCCGCCGATGTCGCCCAGCGAGTCGAACATCCGAGCGCCGCCGAACAGCCAGGCCTGAAAGCGTTCGCGGCGCGCGCCCATCTTCATCAGGTCGTTGATCAGCACTTCCATGGCGTAGGCGCCGTAACGCATCGCTTCCTCACCCATCGTCGCCCCGCTGGAGTCCTCGGCCAGCAGGAAGTGGTTCATGCCGCCGACGCCCGTTTGCGGATCGTGCAGGCAGGCGGCCACGCACGAGCCCAGCACCGTCGTCATTACGACGTCGGGATCGGCCGAAACCGCGTGCTCGCCCTGGATCACGTGCAGCTTGCGGGCGCCATGGTTCACGTCAGGGCTCCAAACACTTCTTCGATTTTCGACTTCAAGACCGCGACGGTGAACGGTTTTACTAGGTAGTTGTTAACGCCGAACTGCGCCGCCTGCTGCACCAGCTCCTTGTCGGCGCGGCCGGTGAGCATGATGAAGGCGATATTGCGGATCGGCTCGTGGGAGCGGATGGCGCGAAGCAGACCCAGGCCGTCGAGCTTGGGCATATTGTAGTCCGAGATCACCAGATGGGGCTGCTGGCTGAGTATGGCGCGCAGGCCATCCTCGCCGTCGACGGCTTCGCGGGTGTTGACGATGCCCAATTGCTGCAGTCCGTTACGCACCAGGGAGCGTATGGTCTGTTGGTCATCGACGATCAGGACATTGAGGGCTGCGGCTGCGGGCATGGCTCAGCGCTTCTTTTCGCAGAGAGAGAGGATGAGGGAACCGATCTCGCCGATCGGCGCTTGACGCTCGACGGCGCCGATTTCGAACGCGACCTTGGGCATGCCGTAGACGACGCACGTGGCCTCATCCTGACCGAGGGTGCGCGCGCCGGCCGCTCGCATGGTCTTGAGGCCCTGGGCCCCGTCGCGGCCCATGCCGGTCAGGATCGCGCCGACGGCCGCGCCGCCGACGGTCTCGGCCACCAAGTCGAAGAGGGCGTCCACCGACGGGCGGTGACCGTTGACCAGATCGCCCTCGCGCAGGCGGCAGCGCAGACCGGCCGAGCGGGTGATCTCCAGATGGGCCTCGCCGCCGGGGGCGAGGTAGATCCGGCCCGGCTCGATCGGCGCGCCGTCGTAGGCTTCCTCCACCCGCGCGGCGCAGCTTCGATCAAGGCGCGCGGCGAAGCTCTGGGTGAAGCTGGCCGGCATGTGCTGGGTGATCACCGTGGCGGGACAGTTCTTCGGAAAATGTTCGATCACGTTCAGCAGGGCCTCGACCCCGCCGGTTGACGAGCCGATCGCCACCAGGGTGTTGGAGGCCTGGTAGTCGTCGCGGACGACGGCCGGGCGGCCCTGCGCCGCGCCGCGGCCCCGGACCCTGGCCCGCGCGGCGGCCTTGACCTTGTCCGCCAGGTCCGACAGCCCCTCGCCGGTCAGGCTGGTCGGCTTGGCCACGCAGTCCACCGCGCCCAGCTCGAGCGCCCGCAGGCTGGCGCCAGCGCCGGCCACGGTCAGGGTCGAAACCATCACCACCGGCATCGGCCGCAGCCGCATGATCTTCTCGAGGAATTCGAGGCCGTTCATGTTCGGCATCTCGATATCCAGGGTGATCACGTCCGGATTGAGCTCCTTGATCGTTTGGCGCGCCTCGAGCGGATCGCCGGCGAACCCGACCACCTCGATTTCCGGATCGCGGCGCAGGACCGCGGAGATCAGCCCCCGCATGGTCGCCGAATCGTCGACGATGACCGCGCGCACCCGGCTCATGACCGGCCTCCCGTCCGGCGATAGACGGTCAGGCCGTCGGTGGCGAAGCTGGCGGCGACGGGGCCCGAAACCCGCTCGGAGTGGCCGATGTAGAGTCGCCCCTGCGGGCCCAGCAGGGGCGCGAAGCGCGACCAGATTTTATCTTGGGTCTTCTCGTCGAAATAGATCACCACGTTGCGGCAGAAAATGGCGTCGAACGGACCCTTCACCGGCCACGACCCGATCAGATTGAGCTCCTTGAAGCTCACCAACGAGCGGACGGCGGCGCTCACCCGCCACTGGCGATCGCCCTCCGAACCACGTTCCATCCAACGGTTGCGCAACTCGGCCGAGATCGGCTCGACCAGGTCGGCGGGGTAGCGCCCCTCGCGCGCCTGGGCCACCACCTTGGGATCGATGTCGGTGGCGAGAATCTTGATGTCCAGATCGGGCGCTTCCGGCAGCAGCGACAGAATGGTCAACGCTATCGAATAGGGCTCCTGGCCGGTCGAACAGGCCGCCGACCACAGCCTCAGCCTAGCCCCCGCGCGCAGCGCCTCCAGCCGGGGCGCCAGCACCCGATCGCGCAGGTGATCGAAATGATGCGGCTCGCGAAAAAACCGCGTCACGTTGGTGGTCAGGGCGCTCAGCATGTTCGCCCGCTCGTCCGCGCCATCCGGCGAGGCAACCAGGGCGCAATAATCGGCGAAGCTCGGCAGATCGATCAGGCGCAGCCGCTTGGCCAGGCGCGAATAGACCAGCGTGGCCTTGGTTTCGCTCAGCGTGATGCCGGCCTGTTCGTAGATCAGGTCGGCGATCCGCCGAAAGTCGCTGGCGGTGAACGCGAACTCACCCTCGACGAGGTTCGGCTCGACGCGCCGGCGATTGGTGGCGACTGAACTCATGCCGCGAGCGCCTCGACTTCCGGCAGGAGGCGTTCGATCGCGATCTCGCTGATCATCCGACCTTCGATGGTGATCAAACCGCGCACGAAACTGCGCACGCGGTCACAGGCGACGTCCGGCGTGGGTTGGATCAGATCCTCGGTGATCGACAGGATGTCGGACACCGAATCGACCAGCAGCCCGACCATGCGCTCGTCGACCTTGACCACGATGATCACCGAACGGACGGTGATTTCCGATGTGGGCAGGCCCAGCCGGGTGGCCAGGTCCATGATCGGCAGCACCGCGCCGCGCAAGTTGATCACGCCGCGCATGTATTCGGGCGTCTGGGGCAAGGGCGTCGCCGGGCTCCAGCCGCGGATCTCGCGGACGGACATGATATCGACGGCGTATTCCTGCTCACCGACACAGAAGGCGATCAATTCTCGGCGTTCCGACGCCGACTGCGGCTGAGTTTCGTTCATGGGTTACTCCGCGGCATGAAGGGTGGGCTCCGAGGCGCGAGTTTCGCTCGCGCGCAATTCGCGGCGACGCAGGGCCACGACACCATCGACATCCAAGATCAAAGCGACACGGCCATCGCCGAGGATGGTCGCCGCGGCGATGCCCTCGACCTGGCGGTAGTTGGCCTCCAGCGACTTGATCACCACTTGGCGCTGACCTTGGATGACGTCCGCCACCAGCGCGGCGCGGCCGCCGTCCTCTTGCTCGACCAGCAGCACCACGCCGTCCGATGGGGCGATCGGTTCGGTTCGAAAGCCGAGGATGGCGCCGATGTCGACCAGCGGCACATAGGCGTCGCGCACCGCGAGCACGGCGCCCTGAGGACCGAGCGCTCGCACCTCCTCCGGCCTGGGCCTCAGGCTTTCGACGATCGAGGTCAAGGGCACCACCAGGGTGTGGCCGGCGACGTCGACCACCATGCCGTCGAGCACCGCCAGCGTCAGCGGCAGGCTCAGGGTGAAGGTCGATCCCTCGCCCGGGCGGGAGCTGATCGAGATCCGGCCGCCCAACGCCTGCACGCTGCGGCGCACGACGTCCATCCCGACGCCGCGGCCGGATATGTCCGACACCGCGTTGGCGGTCGAGAACCCAGGCAGGAAGATCAGATTGTCGACTTCCTCGTCGGTCAGCACCGCGTCCGCGGCGAGCAGTCCCTTGTCGATGGCGATCTGGCGCACGCGCGCGCGGTTGATTCCACGGCCGTCGTCCTGCACCTCGATGACGATCCGCCCACCCCGGTGCAGCGCCGCCAAGCGCACTTCGCCTTCGGCGGGCTTGCCGGCCGTGAGCCGATCCTCGGGCGTTTCCAGCCCGTGATCGATGGCGTTGCGCAGCATGTGGGTGATCGGCTCGGACAGACGTTCGATCACGGTCTTGTCGACCTCGGTGGCCTCGCCCTCCATCACCAGGCGGACCTGTTTGCCCACCTGGGCGGCCACCTCGCGGGCCAGCCTCGGCATGCGCTGGAACACCGACTTCACCTGCTGGGCGCGAATGGCCATCACGCTGTCCTGGATGCCGCGGGTGAGCTGTTCCAGCTCGTCCAGACCCATGGAGACATCGGAGGATGGCGCGAAGCCGTGCTGGGCCACCCGCTGGGCCAGCATCGCCTGGTTGATCACCAGTTCGCCGACCAGGTCGATCAGGCGATCGATCCGTTCCGGATCCACGCGAATGGTCGCCTGCGGCACTTGCTGGGCCTGGGCCGCCGCTGGTTCGCCGCCCGGGCGGCCAGCGGGCTGCGGGGGCGGCGCTTCGTTCCGCGTGCTCGGCGCGGACGGCGCGACCGTGTCGGAAGACGCCGGTGGGTTTGCCGGAGGAGCCGAGGCCGCCGCGATCAACGCGGCGAGATCGGGCCCGTCCGACGCTCCCTCGCGCTCGATGGTCAGTTCGCAATCGCCGTCGACAAATTCGAACACTTCGCGAACCGCCCGTTCATCGTCCTGGGTGTCGAGGCGGACGGTCCAGGTCAGATACGATCCCTCCGGATCGATCGCCTCGAGCGACGGCAGCTCGCCTTCGTCGAGCTCGATCCGCATCGAACCCAGGCGCGAAAGTTCGCGCAGCAACAACCCGGCCTCGTTGGCCTTGGCGTAAAGCGCGGGCGCCGGCTTGAAGCGAATGGTCCATCCAGACGGGGCGTCGACCGGTTCGACCGGCGCCACGTCCGGGATGGAGACCGTCATCGGCTTGAACTCGAAGCCGAGGTCGTCCTCGGCGGCGGCCGGCGCGGGGCTCGCCGCCGAAGCCGAGTCCCCCGCCCGCGGCGTGTCCCCGAGCGGCTCGCCGGCGGTCCAGGCCTCCAACTCGGCGACCATCGAGGCGGTTTCCTGTTCGTTGGGCGATCCGTTGGTCCGGGCCGCCTGGACCTCGTCGGCCAGGACATCGGCGGCTCTCAGCAGCACGCGCACCAGTTCCGGCGCCGGATCGATCCGGCCGCTCCTGACGCCGTCGAGCAGAGTCTCGAAGACGTGAGCGTAGCGCACCAGGGAGTCGAGCGCGAAGGCCCCCGCGCCGCCCTTGACCGAGTGGACGGCGCGAAACACGGCGTTGACCGTCTCGCTGTCGCCCTCCCCGGCCTCCATCTTCAGAAGGCCAGACTCCAGATCCGCGAGCAGCTCGTCGCATTCCTGGAAGAAGGTCGCCTTGATCTCTTCGAGTTCGTCCATTGGATTCACGCGGCGACCTTGCGGATGGCCTCGACCAGCTTGTCGGGATGGAACGGCTTGACGATCCAGCCCGTGGCGCCGGCCTCGCGCGCCCGGTTCTTCTTGGCCGGGTCGCTTTCGGTGGTCAGCACCAGGATCGGCGTGGCCCGATAGTTCTCGTCCTCGCGCACCGCTTCGATGAAGCCGAAGCCGTCGAGCCGGGGCATGTTGATGTCGGTGATGATCACATCGGCGTTGGCCTGGTCGAGGACTTCCAGTCCATGGACGCCATCCACCGCCTCGATGACGTGGAAGCCGGCCTTGACCAGCGCTAAACGCAGCATGTCGCGCATGGTGCGCGAGTCATCCACCGTCAGAATCCGCATCATTGCTCCGCCTCCGCCTTTTGATCGTCGTCAAATCGTCCGTGCGCGCCGAACAGGGTCAGCGCCTCGTCGAACGCCGCCGAGCGCGGCGCGATGGCGAGCGGACAATTGTCCTCCGCCCAGGTTTTTTTTGCCGCCAGCAGCACCTGCAGGCACAGCCCGCCCAGCCGTTCGACGCCCGAGGCGTCGAGGCTCAGAGGTTGGCCCTTATGCTCCAGCAGAGCCGCCTTCAGCGGGGCGGCGGCCTTCAGATCCAGCACGGCGTCGAGCGACAGGGTCTGGCTCATGCTCAAAACTCCTCCCATCCGTCGTCGGCGGCCGGCGCCTTCGCACCGCCGCCGAAGCTGGCGGCGACCTTGCGGGTCATCTCGCGCGCGGGCGAGCGGACCGGGCGGGCGTTGGCGCTGGCGGGACGCGGCGCCGGGCGCTCGGCGGCCCGAGAAGCGCCCGATTGCGACGAGCTGACCTTGAAGCGGGCGATCAGCCGCGCCAGCTCCTCGGTCTCGCCCTTCAGCGAATGGGTCGCCGCGGTCGACTGCTCGACCATCGCCGCGTTCTGCTGCACCACCTGGTCCATCTGGTTGACCGTGGTGTTCACCTCGTTCAGCCCGGTGGCCTGCTCCTGCGCCGAGGCCGCGATCTCCGAGACCAGGGCGTCGATCTCCGCCACCTTGGCCACGATCGACTGCAGCGCCTTGCCGGTCTCGCCCACCAGCGACACCCCTTGGCCAACCTGCTGCGAGGACGCCGAGATCAGCGCCTTGATCTCCTTGGCCGCCTCCGCCGAGCGCTGGGCCAGCGCCCGCACCTCCTGCGCCACCACCGCGAAGCCGCGGCCCGCGTCCCCAGCCCGCGCCGCCTCGACCCCGGCGTTCAACGCCAGAAGATTGGTCTGGAAGGCGATCTCGTCGATCACCCCGATGATCTGGCTGATCTGCTGCGAGGAGGTCTCGATCTGGCCCATCGCCTGGACCGCCTCGGCCACCACCGCGCCGGAATGCTCCGCCTCGCCCTTGGCCGCGGTCACCACCTCGCTGGCCTGCTTGGCCCCCGAGGCGGTCTTCTTCACCGTCGCGGTGATCTCGTCCAGCGCCGCCGCCGTCTCCTCCAGGCTCGCCGCCTGCTGCTCGGTGCGCTTGGACAGATCGTCCGACGCCTGCGCGATCTCGTCCGCACCGGCGCTGATCCCGTGGGTGTTGTTGCTCACCACGGTCATCGTCTCTTCCAGCTGCTCCATCGCCCCGTTGAAGTCGTCGCGCAGCTTGCGGTACTCGTCCGGGATCGCGTCCGACATCCGAAACGTCAGGTCCCCCGCCGCCAGGTGGGTCATCCCCTCCCCGACCGAGGCCACCACCACGCCCCGCTCCTTCGACAGCACCTCGGCCTCGGCCGCCACCCGCGCCTTCTCGGCCTCGTCCAGGTAGACCGAGATGGCGAAGTCCATGTCCAGCAGCGTCGCCTTGACCATCGCGCCCAGCTCGGCCGCCACGTCCTGCATCGACGGACCCTTCTTGGCCCCGAAGCCGGCCTTGGGCCAATGTTCCTCGAGGACCGCCTTGACCAGACCCTCCAGCAGCATCGCATAGCCGCCGATGTACCAGCGCGGCTCCAGGCCGATCCGCGCGTGGGTCTCGCCGATCTTGGTCACCGCCCGCACATAGTTCTGGTCGAACGAGGCGTTGGTGATCGTCGACCAGTGCTGGATCTGCAGGTCCTTGGCCGCCGACATGTGGCTCTGGCTGGAGAAGAACTTGCGCGTCTCCGGAAACGCCTGAACCTGGCTGTAGAACGCATCCAAGATCCCCGGCAGCGCCTTCATCAAGATCGGCTTGACCGACCGAAGACGCTGCTGAACCTCCGGATTCAAATTCATGAAACTCAGGCGTTCACTGATCGTATCGTTCGACGACATGGCGGTCTCCGTGGGGGTGTGATCGGGGAAGAAATTCCGTCCGTGGCTCGCCGCTTGCGGGTAGCCGGTCTGGTTCCATGAAACGGTCGTGGCCGGCGCGATCGGCGCGGACCGCGCCTCGGCGCGCCGCGCGGCCGCGCGGCCTGTCAACAGGACCGCGACGATCGCGCCGGCCAGCGCCAGCAGGCCGCCGCCGAGCGTGATTTGCAGCCGGCGCAGCGCTTGCTCGACCCGCGAGCGCAGCGCCGACTCGACCCGCCGGTTGGCGGCGCGCCATGCGCCGTCGACATTGGCGACGGACGCCATCTGGGCGCCCGCATCGCCGGCGAGCAGCAGAGCCGGCAACCGGACCGTTTCGGCCTCCGCCGCTCGGGCGGCGTCGCCCTTGAGGCCAAGCCTGAGCTTCGAGCCGTCCGCGACGGCGCGCAGCAGCGCCGCGCCAGCCTCCAGCCGCTCGCGCCGATCCAGCGCGCGACGGAACGCCGCCGAGGCGAGACCGGCGCCGAACCGCGCGTCCGCTTGTGCGGTGACATTTCCAGGGACTTCGCCGCCGCCGCCGCCGTGCTGGACGACGCCCAACTCGGCCGACCAGACCTGAGGAAGATAGGCGTTGCCGGCCACCGCCAACCGCGCGGCGGCCAAGTCCCGAGCGCTTCCGACGACGGCGAGGCAAAGCGCCGCGGCGCCGGCGACCAACAGGCCGATCACGGCCAGGCGCGCGCCGATCGACAGGCGCGCGATCACCATCGCTCGGCCCACCCGTCGGCCCGGGCCGGGCAGCAAGACGACGCGATCACGGCGCGCACGGCCCCCGCCTCGTTGACTCGCCGACATCCCGTCATTGCGATCGTCCGCCCACCCCGCGCCCGCGCGCGCCCCGACCAACCCGACACAACCGCCCCCAAATAATTCGGCGCTGGCCTACTCAGGTCATTGCTTCACGCAAGCTTTACACATTCACCAAGACGGGAACGTCTACCGGTCCCGACAAAATCCAAACCTTGAACGACAGCCAGCGCGGCCAAAACCGTCGAACTCGGCACCTTCTAGATTGGGGCGTGCTAGTTAATTAGGAGTGAATTGCAGGTGCGTATTTGGTGGGCTCAAGCGCGCTGAAGCCCTTATTTTCTCAGGAAATCGCGCGTCGAAAAGCCGCACTCGACCGAAGCTTTGCCGAGCGGTCGTCACCGCCATGATGATGAGCGGTTTCAAGCGCCCGCCGCGCGCCGGGGCGGCGGGCGATGATCGGGAGCGGCGCCGCTAAGCCTTGTATTGGCTCAACTTGTCTTCATCCAGTTCGACGCCGACGCCCGGCCGTTCCTCGAAGATGAGGTCGCCGGCTTCCCAGCGGAACGGCTGCTTGACGATCTGGTCGAAGAATCCGCCGGATTTGTAGATGCTCTCCTGAATCAGGAAGTTGGGAATATTGACGTCGATCTGCAGGGCGGCGGCGGTGATCACCGGCCCGCCCCAGACATGCGGGGCCATCAGCACATAGTGGGCTTCCGCCAGGGCCGAGATCTGTTTCGCCGCAGTGACCCCGCCGCAGCTTCCCAGGTCCGGCTGGGCGAAATGGCACGCGCCCGCCGCGAACAGTTTTTGGAAGTCGTGGACATAGGCCAGCCGCTCGCCGGTGGCGATGGGGATGGTGGTGCTGGCGGCGATCCGCGCCATTTCCTCGAAATTCTCGGGCGGGCAAGGCTCTTCCAGCCATAGCGGGTCGTACTTCTCCAGCCGTTTCGCCAGTCTGCGGGAGACCGACGGCGTGATCTGGCCATGGGTGCCGATCAGGATGTCGGCCCGATTGCCGACCGCCTCGCGAATGGCCTCGATGGTGCGTTCGGCCCGGTCGTACTCCTCCATGGTGATTTCCCAGGGGCCGATCGGCAACGAACCTGGGATCGTATAGCGCAGGGGATCGAGCTTCACCCCGGTGAAGCCCTGATCGACGATCTTGGCGGCGATTTCTCCCACCCGCTTGGGGTTGTTCGACCAGTTGGCGGCCGAAGCGGCGAGACCTTCCTCGGTGTCCAGGTCGTACAGGTAGGTATAGGTGCGGATACGATCGCGATAGCGGCCGCCGAGCAGGTCGCAGATCGGCGCCTCGAAAAATTTCCCGCAGATGTCCCACATGGCGATGTCGAAGGCGCTGATCAGGCCACCGACGAAATAGTCCGTGTGCTGCGACGACAGCCCGGCATACATCAGCTTGTTCAGCATATCCCGGTTCATCGGGTTCTGGCCTTGCAGGTACCGGTCGAAGATACCCTTCACCATTTGCTCAAACCCGCGCTCCATGCCGTACAGGCTGAATAGAACGGCGGTTTCGCCCCATCCGACCAGGCCGGAATCGGTCTCCAACTTGATGAAATACCAGAAGTAGCCGCCGAAATTCGGGGGCGGGGTGCGAATGGCGTAGGCCGTCGCCTTGGTCAGTCTCATCGGTGTCGCTCCGGTGTCGCGCCCTCAGATGGCGGGATGATGGGCGG
This sequence comes from uncultured Alphaproteobacteria bacterium, assembly GCA_963706385.1. GTDB lineage: Bacteria > Pseudomonadota > Alphaproteobacteria > Caulobacterales > Caulobacteraceae > Poindextera. The sequence continues at coordinate 1,245,663 of OY970153.1, forward strand.
CGAATCCGGCGGCCGCCTCATAGGCCGCCCCGGCCGCCAGCAGCGAGGCCTCGGCGAGATCCGGACCGATCAGCTGGAAGCCCAACGGAACGCCGGACGCCGTCCGCCCCATGGGCAGGGTCAGCGAAGGGACCCCGGCGAGGTTGAACGGGATCGTGTAGCCGGTGAGCGGCGCCGCGGCCAACGGAGGCCCGCTCACCGCCGCCGCCATCTCGCCGACCATCGGCGGCGCGCTCGCCATCACCGGCGCGACCAGCATGTCGACCGCCCGGAAGATCCGCGTCAGCCGCCCGTGGAGCTCGCGCCGCCAGATGGCGATGGCGGCGTAGTCCATCGCCGAGGTCGCCCGGCCGATGTCCAGCAACGCGGCGTAACCGGCGCTGTAGCAACCCTTTTCGGACGGATAGCTCGGCGCATGGGAGATCGCCGCCTCGACGAACGCCGCCGCCACCGCCCGCTCGAGGAATTCGCCGACCTCGGGCGCGCTGACCTCCACGATCGTCGCGCCCGCCGTCTCCATCAGGGCGATGGCGGCCTTCAGCGCCGCCTCGGTCGGCGCGTCCAGTCCGGCGAGCGAATAGACCGGGTCGACACCGAGCCTGACGCCTTTCAAGCTTCCCGCTCGCGCCGCCCCGACCCAGTCGGCGGCGGGTTCGTCGAGCGCGGTCGGATCGAACGGGTCGGGACCCGCGATCGCGGCGAACATCAGCGCGGCGTCGACCACCGAGCGCGCTATCGGGCCGACGTGATCGAAGGTGTCGGACAAGGGAAAGACCCCGTGCCGGCTGACGCGGCCCCAGGTCGGCTTCAGTCCCACCAGATGATTGCAGGCTGACGGGAAGCGGATCGATCCGGCGGTGTCGGTGCCGATGGCGCCGAAGGCGAGCCCCGCGGCCACCGACACGCCCGAACCGCTGGAGGAAACCCCGGTCCAATGATCGGGGCTCCAGGGATTGACCGGCGGGGTTATGTCGGGGTGATGCGCGCCCCAGGCGCCCTCGGTCAGTTGCGTCTTGCCGATGATGATCGCCCCGGCCGCTCGCAGGCGCGCCACCACCGTCGCCGTATCGCCCGGCTTGAACCGCGTCGGAAAAAAGCCGCCGGCGCGGGTGGCCGTGCCCGCCATCGCGCACAGGTCCTTCACCGCGATCGGAACGCCGTGCAGCGGGCCAAGCTTTTCTCCCCGCGCCCGGCCGGCGTCGGCGTCCCGCGCCTCGGCCAGAGCGGCCTCGGCGCGCACCTGGGCGAAAGCGTGCAGGCGCGGCTCCAGCGCCTCGATGCGGCCGATCGTATGCCGGGTCAGCTCTTCCGACGAAAGCGCGCCGGCGCGAACCTCCGCGGCGACCTCGGCAAGGCCGCGATAGTGCATGGGCTCACCGCTGGTCATCCGCCGTCTCCCGCTCACACGCCAACACCGCGCCGCATCGGCGTGAATTGATCTCTGATAACCGTGATCGCGTTTTCGGCGGCCGGAGACAAGCGGGAACGCGCCGCCCGCCGCCGCGAGCGCCAAGCACCGCATGGCGGCGAGCATCCTGAGGTCAGCGACTGCGCTCGACATAGGCGCGCCAGCCGCCCAGGGCGGTGATGTCTTCGGCGCCGTCCAGCGCCCGCGGCTCGGCCACGAAGCCCTTGACCTCGGTTCCGTCGTCCAGGCTCACCGTGCCGATGGCCAGCGGCGCGGGGACCTCGGCCACGAAGCTCCCGAAGGCTTCCAGCGAAAGCGCGTAGACCTCGACCTCGATCGCCGCGCCGCCATCGCCCACGTGCGCCAGCGCCGGCTTGGGCGGCGTGGTCCCGGCCATGGCGTAGAGCCTGTAGACGCTCGCGGTCTTGCAGCGGCGCACCAGCCGCGCGCCGCGCGAGGTGAGCTGCCAGTGCAGCGGCATGCCGGCCAGGTGGGCGCCGACCACCGCCAGCCGCACGCCGGTTTCGACGCCGGCGAGGTCGAGCGGCGGGGCCTTCGGCGCCGGGGCGATCGCCTCGTAGCGGCGGGCGAGATCGAGCAGCGCCCGGTCGGTCCAGGCCGGGCCAATCAGACTGACGCCGAAGCCGGTGGCGTTATCGCGGAAACCCGCCGGAACGGCGATCGCACTCATGTCCAACAGGTTCGCGAAATTGGTGTAGAGGCCGAGGTTGGCGTTGAGCACGAAGGGCTCGGCCAGCACCTCGCGCACCCGGTAGGTGGTCGCCGCGGTCGGCAGCAGCAGCACCTCCGCGGCTTCCCACAGGCGCTCGGCGTCGCGCCGCAGGGCCCGCAGCCGATAGGCGGCCTTGAACGCCTCCACCGCCGAGACCGCCCAGCCGCCCTGCAGGATCGCGCGAACCGTCGGCTCGATGGCGGCGGGCTGGGCGCGCAGCAGGTCCTCGACCGCGGCGGTGCGCTCGGCGACCCAGGGTCCCTGATAGAGCAGCGCCCCCGCCTCTCTCAGCGGCGCGATGTCGACCTCGACCGGCCGCCCACCCATGGCGACCAGTCGGGCCATCGCCGCCTCGAACAGCCGCTTGGACTGATCGTCGCCGAACCATTGGCGCTGATCGGGGCGCGGGACGGCGAAGCGGAAGGCGGGCGGGATGGTCTCGTTCGGTTCCGCGGGCGGGCGGCGCGAGAACGGATCGGCGGCGTCGAAGCCGGCGGCGACCTCGTCCACTCGCCCCGCGTCGGCGGCGCTGGAGGCGAACACGCTGACGCAATCCAGCGTGCGGCAGGCGGGAACCACGCCGCGGGTGCTCCAGCGCCCTCGGGTCGGCTTCAGCCCGACGAGGTGGTTCAGCGCGGCGGGCACGCGGCCGGAGCCGGCCGTATCGGTGCCGAGCGCGAAGGCGACCAGGCTGGCGGCCACCGCCACCGCCGAGCCGGAGCTGGACCCGCCGCTGATGTAGTCGCGGTTGTAGACCGAGCCGCATGCGCCGTAGGGGCTGCGCGCGCCGACCAGGCCGGTGGCGAACTGGTCGAGGTTGGTCTTGCCGATCAGCACCGCCCCGGCGGCCAGCAGGCGCGCGACCACCTCGGCGGTCTCGGCGGGCGTATAGGCGAAGGCCGGGCAGCCGGCGGTGGTGGGCAGGCCGGCGACGTCGATATTGTCCTTCACCGCGAAGGGAACCCCGGCCAGCGGCAGGGCCTCGCCGGCCGCGACCCGTCGGTCGACCTCGCCCGCCTGGGCCAGGACCTGGGCCTCGCCCACCCGCTCGATCCAGACCTGCGGCTGGACCCGATCATAGGCTGACACCCGGTCCAGCGCCGCGCGCGCGACCTCGACCGCGCTTCGCCGCCCCGAGGCGACCTCGGCGGCGATCTCGATGACGGACAGGCGCTCGAATTGGGTCATCAGGCGATCTTGACGCGCCGCCGGCGACAACGCCAGGTCGACGAGCCTCGGGTCAATCCCCGGCTTGGGGATCATCGCCTCGCGGCGCGCGCGCTGAACAACTAATGCTTCGCCGTGGTGCAAGATCGATCCGAGGCGGCTTGCTAGAGGTTGATTCTCGGCGTTTCGCCGCCGGCCATGACGCGGAGGATTTGGCCTGACATGACCCTAGCCGCACCGATCGCGCTCAAGCCGGTCACCAGCGCCGCCGCCTGGCGCGGGGATGCGCTGTCGAAGACGCGGGACTGGCTCTACCGGCTGTCGGGCGAACAGGTGGCCGAGCTCGAGGCGCTGGGCGCGCGGTTCGTCGAGGACGATCCCGACCTGCACCGCGTGCAGGCCTCGGACTATCCGCTGACGGCTTGCGTCGCGGCGGTGGCCGAATGGGGCCGCGACGTCGATACGGGGCGCGGCTTCGTGCTGGTGCGCGGCCTGCGCACCCACCTGTATTCCGACGCCCTGTCGGCGGCGATCTTCTACATCCTGGGCCTGCACATGGGCGAGCCGATGCGGCAGAACCAGATGGGCGACCTGTTGGACCATGTCTACGCCACCTCCGACAAGACGATGGACGATCCCACCGCCCTGCCGTCCAAGGTGCGCGACCAGTTGGTGTTCCATTCCGACAGCTCCGACGTGGTGGCGCTGATCTGCCTTCGCCCGGGCAAGTCGGGCGGCGCCTCCTGCCTGGTGTCGGGCGCCGAGATCTACAACGAGATCCTGCGCCGCCGGCCCGACCTCGCCCCCCTGCTGCTGGAGCCGTTCCACTGGGACTGGCGCCGCCAGGACCCGGAAGCCCCGGCCAACACCTATACGTCGCCGATGATCAGCCTGGTGGACGGGGTGTTCAGCCTCTACGCCGGCTCGACCTACATCTTCACCGCCCAGGACTACCCCGAGGTCCCGCGCCTGACCCCCGCGCAGATCGAGGCGGTCAAGCTGTTCGACGAGATCACCTACGAGCCCGGCATGGCGATCGAGACCCACTTCCAGCCCGGCGACATCCAGTGGCTGTCGAACTACGCCGCCCTGCACTCGCGCACCGCCTTCACCGACTATCCCGAGCCGCAGCGGCGGCGCCACCTGTTGCGCCTGTGGCTGCGCCGCGATGTCGGCCGCCCGATCATCCCCGGCTTCGGCAAGAACAGCGTGGTGCGGGACCGCGCCGCCGAGTCGCCCGCGAAGGCGGACGAGCGGGGCAACTTCCACATCGCCGTCGCCGCCGTCCCGCGGCTGATCGCATAGCCGGACCCGGAAGCACGGCCCCCGGGTCCGCGAGGATCAGAACGAATAGGCGATGGCGCCGATGATCTGCCGGGGCGGGATATACTGCTGGCTGGTCTGGCCGGTTCCGTACGGATCGGTGTAGCGGGAATTGATCCCGGCTCGGTTGAACACGTTGGTCGCGGCGAGCGAAAGCCTGAGCTTGCCGCCGGTCGGCGCATATTCCAGGTTCAGGTTGGTCACCGTGTAGTCCGGAACCCGGTCGAGGGCGGGATCGTTGAAAATCCGCGCCCACTCGGCGCCGCGGTAGACCACCTCGACCCGCGGGGTCAGTGTGCCCGTCGGAATGTCGAACGTATAGGACGCACTGATCGAGCCGGACACGGTGGGCATCGCCGGCGGCGTCTTGCTTTGGATGTTCACCGCCATGTTCTTCACGGCCGTCCAGCACGCCGGGGAACCGTATGCCGCATAGTAGGCGCAGGCGCCGTAGGCATGCGCGGCGTCGAATCCATCGGAGTTCCCACCGGTATAGTCTGGACCTTCGAGGTAGTTCGCCACGGTCGAGTCGATGGTCTTGTAGGCCCCCTCGATCTCACCGCGCTCGAACGCCAGGTTGGCGTTCACGTGGAGCCGGTCCTCCAGTCCCACATAGGCGGCCTCGAACTCGACGCCATAGTCATGCACCGAGGGAATGTTCGATATGCCGCCGTCGAAGGGGACCGGGTCGGTCTCGATGTATTGGAAGTCCTTGTGAAGGTAATAGAAGGCCGAGACGTTCAACCGCAACGCCTTATCGAACAGGAAGTTCTTCGATCCCACTTCAAACGCGGTGTTGGTTTCGGGCTTGAAGATCGGCGGAATCACGAACTGACCGTAAGAGCCGTTGACCCCGCCGGGCTTGTAGCCGCGCGCGGCGCTGGCGTAGACCATGTTGTCCGGCGTCAGATCGTAGTCGGCCTCCGCGCGCCAGGTCGGCACGCTGTCCCAGGATTTATTGGCGACGAAGCTGGTCCCGAACGCCGAAAAATTGAAGCTGGGATCACGATTGTAGTCCAGGTTGATCCGCCCGCCGGCCGTCAGGCGGAAACTGGGCGTGACGTGATAGGTGGCCTGCGCGAACGCCGAGTAGGATTGGTGCACGGCGTGGGAATCGTTGCCATAGGCCAGGTTCGACGGCGGATTGGTCTCGATGTCCGGCTGGACCTGCAACTGCGCGGCCGTGGGAACGGACGCGCCCTCGAACTCCGCCACGAACTGGTGGCCGGTCTGGTCGAGCACGAAGGCGCCGGCGATCCATTCGAGCTTGGATCCGGGCGGCGACATGATGTCGAACTCCTCGGTGAAGTTGTGCACCGTGGTGTTCCAGGCCGCCACGTCGTCATAACCCAACAATGGGCCATAGGGACCGGGATAGGCCGCATTCATCAGCGCGACCGTGCTGCGCGAGCTGTCCTCCCGCTGGACGTGCTCGAGAATCTGATAGGCGGTCACCGACTTCAGCGTGAACCAGGGCAGGTCCCACTGCATGTTCAGGTGGTAGAGCTGGGTGGTGAGCTTGAAATGCCCCGGATAGTCCTGGTTGACCACGCGCGGATCGGGGCTGGGGTCGTTGATGTTCTTCTGGGCGTCGCCGGCCTGGTCGGAGTGGTACCACTGGCCGGTGAGGGTGGCCGAGAAATTGTCCGTCGGCTTCCAGAGCAGCGCCGCCTTGCCACTGACGTCGTGGGCGGCGTCCAGCTTGAACCCGGGGATCGCCGCGTCCTTGGTGAAGCCGTCGTGATCGTATTTCTGCACCGACAGCCGGGCCGCGAAGTCGTCCCCCATCGGGATGTTCACCTCGGCGCGCTCGCGGAACAGGTTGTAGTCGCCGGCGCTGAAATCGCCGGAGCCGCTCAACACCTTCAACTGCGGCTGCTTGCTGGTGATGCTGATCGCCCCGCCGATCGAGCTCTGCCCGTACAGCGCGCCCTGCGGACCGCGCAGCACCTCGATCTGGTCAATGTCGAACAGGGTCTGGTCCAGCGAGACGGTGTTGGCGATATAGACGCCGTCGATGAACAGCGACACGCCGGGAACGGTGGTCAGCGAGTTCTCCGGCGTCTCGGAGCCGACGCCGCGGATGGTGACCAGGTTCTCGAAGCCCGACGCCTTGGTGATCTCCAGGCTGGGCACGACGGCGTTCAGCCCGGCGATGGCGTTGGTGAACGACTGGTCGAGCGCTTTCGCCGGCACCGCGGTGATCGCCAGCGGCGTGCGCTGGATGTCGCTCGAGCGCCGCTCCGCGGTGACCACGACTTCCTGCACTTCGTGTGTGGACGCCGCCACCGCGGCCGCGCCGGACAGCACGGTCTCGGCCCGCGCCGAAAGCGGCAGCAAGGCGCCGGTCGCCGCCAGGCAGGTTGAAACGATCAGGTCGCGCCTCAGGCGCGTTGATAAGTTGGCCATGGTCCCCCTCGTGATCTGGACGCCAGCTTTCGTTGTTGAACGATAGTCTCGTCACTTATCTAAGCTGCGTCAAACACCTGCCCGATTTTTGCTTAAATCTGAACCTGTCGTGATCTCAAGCCTATACGTTAAGCTGATAACTCAAGACAACGCGAAAATTTAGGCAAACCGCGCGGCCCACGTGACCCCAAGCGCCATGCGCGCCCGGGACCGTCGCCAGGCCTAGACGCCCTCCGCGGCCGCGCCCCACACCTCGCGGGCCTTCTCGTAGACGCCCTGATCGTACGAGAACTCGACGGTGTTTCCGTCGGGATCCTTGACGAAGCAGATATAGCCGATCTGCTTGGGCATCTGGGTCGGCCCGAACGCCAGGCAGCCTTCCGCCTTGGCGCGCGCGGCGATCTCGTCGATCATCTGTTTGGTCGGCACTTCGATGCCGATATGGGCGAAGGGGCCCATCGGCGGGTGGGCGGCGGGCGCGAACGGATCGTGGCCTTCGTAGAACTGTCCGACCACCAGGACGAACGGCGATTCGACATTGGAGCTGTCGCCGATCCAGGCGTTCCTGCCGTCCGCGTCCTCGCCCCTGGCCAGCAGGGTCAGATGCGTGAAGCGCTCGTACCAGGCGATCGTCGCGTCGATGTCCTTCACGCAAAGCGCGATGTGGGTCCAGGTCGGCCGCTTGGGCCGGATCGCATGATTGCTCTCGCTCGCCGTCATCACTTCCCCCAGAAGATTCCTATTGGAGCGCCGGACGCGGCTGATCGCCTGGACGGTCTCGGAACCGGGTTTTTACCATGAGACAGGCCCGTCAGCTTGTCCCTGGGCGCACGATTACTTTGCCTTATGAGCGTTCGCGCACGGACGGATTTGGCGCGGATCAGACCAGCTTGGGGAAGTCGCCCTTGTGATAGAGCAGCGGCGGCTCGGCCGAGGCATGGTCGATGCGCCTGCCGCGTCCGACCACGATCAGGTGATCGCCCGCGACGTGCGCGTGCTCGACCACGCAATCGATGAACACCGGGGCGGCCTCCAACTGCGGCGCGCCGCCGGCTCGCGCGCGCCAAGCGTTTCCGCTGAAGCGATCCGAGTTGGGATTTTTCGCGAACCGCAGCGCGAGATCCCGGTGTTCCTCGTTGAGGATGTTGACGCCGAACACCTCGCTCCGCTCGATCGGCCCGCGCGCCGGATTGGCGCGATCCAGGCAGACCAGAAGCAGGGGCGGCTCAAGCGAAACCGAGCAGAATGAACTGACCGTCGCGCCGACCGGCGCATCCTGCTCCCAGGTGGTGACGATGGTCACGCCGGAGGGGAAATAGCCCATCGCCGCGCGCCATTCGTCCGGGGTCGGGGTCTGTCCGCTCATCGGCGCTCCCGTTTGTCCATCGCGCGGTCCGACCTCACAGCACCGGCCATGGGGTCCGGTTCGCAAGCCCGGTTCTGGCGATCACCGCCAGGCCCGCCTGTCGGCCGTCCGCCAGCAGCTTGGCTTCGTCGATCCACGTGGCGCGGCCATCGTCGAGCAGCCGCACGCCGTCGACCCAGACGCTGTGAACGCCGCCCGGCGAGGCGCTGAGCGCCAACTGCCCGACGGCGTCGAAGACCGGGCCCCATTCGGGCAGGTCGGTGTCGTGCAACACCAGATCGGCCTTCTTGCCGACTTCGAGCGAGCCGATGACGGACGACAGGCCCATCGCGCGCGCGCCATTGAGCGTGGCCAGTTCGAGCATGGTGGCGGGCGCAATCAGCTCCTGGTCGCGCCTGGCGTCGCGAAACACGCTCGCCATCAGCCGGGCGGACGAGAGGATGTCCGCGGCGACGCCGTCGGTGCCCAGCATGACATTGACGCCCCGATCCAGCATCTCCGGAAACAATCCGATCTGCGAGAGGCCGAACCCGCCCTGGAACGCCGCGTGCGGGCAGTGGATGGCGTGGGTCCCGGAGCGGGCGAGGATGTCAAGTTCGCTCCGGTCGATGTCCGCCAGGTGGGTGAGCGCCACATTGGCCCCCAAGACGCCCAGATCGGCCAGATGCTCCAGCGGCCGGCGGCCGTATCGGGCCAGGAACCATTCGGGATCGGACGCGCGCGGGCTCATGTGCGCCGACACGCGCAGGCCGTGCTGGTCGGCCAGGGCCTTGGCCGCGCGCCAGACATCGTCGGAATTGGTCGAATGGCCGACCAGCACCGGCCAGGCGGCCAGCATCGCCTCGCCATCGTCGGGATAGCGGGCGATCTCGGATTCGAGGATGGCGATGGCGGCCGCGGAGGCCTTGGCCTGGTCTTCGGCGGGATCGTAGGCGCGCCCCTCGACCCATCCGCCCACCCGCCCGCGTATCCCGGTCTGCGCCAGCGCCTCCATCACCGCGTCGAGATGGGAGACCGTGCCGGCCTCGAGAAAGCAGGTCGTGCCGTAGCGGATCATGGCCAGCGCCGCGCATTGCGCCGAAATGGCCTCCTCGCCCGGCGTCTGGGCGCGAAAGATCGGGATCACCCAGCGCGACAGCTTCTCGGACCAGGTCTCGTCCGGTGCGCCGCGGGGAAAACCGCGGGTCAGGGGATCGCCGGTGATGTGAATGTGTCCGTCGACGAAGCCCGGCGTCATGACGAACCGCCGCCCGTCCAGCGTCTGCCTGGCCCTCACCGCGCGAGCGAGCGCCTCGCGCTTGCCGACCGCGACGATCCGATCCCCGCCGATCGCCAGCGCGCCGTCGGCGATCACGTGACGCTCGGCGTTCATGGTGATGATCGTGGCGCCGGAGATCAAAAGGTCGGCGTCGACCGGCCGCTCGCTCATGCCGTCTTCCTCTCAAGGCGCCGGATTTCGCGCGGTCTCGGGGATACACGGGCGATCCAAAAATGAAAACATGGGCAAAATCAGCGATTGAAATTGGCCCGCGCGTCACCCCATGGCCGAGCCGCTGGCCCCACGCTCCAATGACGGCCCCGACCTGTCAATTCCCCTTCGACGCGCCGCCGTGTAGGGATCGGGTCATGAACGGTGAAGCCGAAGGGGTGGCGGCCCTGGCGCGACCGGCGGCGGCCGGCGCGGGTTCGGCGCGCGCCAGCCGCGACCAGGCGGGCGTGGTGGTGACCGCCATCGCCTATCCGGTGATCGGCCGGCTGGCCGATCGCTTCGGGCCGAGGCGGCTGATCCTGTTCGGCGAGCTGGCGTTCGGCGCCTGCGTCGTGGCGCTGGGCTTCTCGACGCCGAACGTCGCGCTGTTCTACGGTCTGTTCGCGATGATCGCCTGCCTGCCGCCCTACAGGGCGACGATGGCGCGCTGGACGAGCGGAGCGGGTTAGCCCCTCAGGCGGCGAGGCGATCCTCGGTCGGGAGCAGGGAGCCGACCACCAGGCGGCTGAGCATGCGGCCTTCCAGCGGGATCATCGCGTCGATGAACCGGTCATTGGTGCTGGAACCCATCGCCGGCGGGGGCTGCAAAAGGCCGCGATCGACCATGAAGGTCTCCTGCACCGCGTCGACCAGCAGGCCGGCGATGCGCTCGTCATGCTGGACCACCACGATCACGTGCCGCGACGACGGCGTGGTCACGCTCAGCCCCAGGCGATTGCCCAGGTCGATCACCGGCATCACCGCCCCGCGCAGATTGATCACGCCGCGGACATAGTCCGGGGTCTGCGGCATCGGCGTCTCGCGCGTCCAGCCGCGAATCTCCCGCACCGAGGTGATGTCGATGCAGAACTCCTGCTCGGCAATCTCGAAGGAGATTAGCTCGATCGTGCTTTCGGTCTTTCCAGGGTCCAGGTCGGCCATCGCACGATCTCCGTTGCGGAACACTCATCCGAGACGCCCTCGACCACGGCCGGCCCGCGTCGAGTTATCAATATGGGTGTATTTGAGAAGCGTTAACGTTTCTAATTGGTTAAACGTCCCCTGGCGAGCGGTCCGTCGAACCGTGATGCGCCCGGCCGTGCGAGCGTTCGCCGCGATCGGCGCGCTTGACAACGCCGCCCCGTCGCCGTCGATGTGAGCGGGCCCAGAGACCCAAGACCATGACCGCCGCCGCGATCGCCGACCCGCCCCTGCCCAGTCCGACCCGCGACACGGCCCGCGCGCGGGACGACCTCGATCGCTTCGGTTACGCGATCGTGGAAGGCGCGCTCGACAAGGCTCGAACCCTCGCCCTGCGCGAGCGCGTGGTGGCTCAGGCGCGCGGCGAGGACGCCCGCGGCCAGGGCTTCCATGACGGCAAGACCAACCAGCGCGTCTGGATGCTGCCCAACAAGGGCCGGATCTTTCGCGACCTGATGCTGCACCCCCTGGTCGAGCAGACGATGGCCCCGCTGCTCGGCAAGGAGTTTCTGCTCTCCAGCTTCACCGCCAACATCGCCCGCCCAGGCGGCGCGCCGATGTATCTGCACTCCGACCAGGGCTACGTCGACTTCTGGACGCCCAAGCCGCTGGTGGCCAACATCGCCTGGATGCTGGACGATTTCACCGCGGCCAACGGCGGCACGCGCCTGATCCCGGGCAGCCATCTGCTGGAGCGGCGGGAGTACGGGCCGGAAGACACCATCGCCGCACAGGGGCCGGCCGGCGCGGCGCTGATCTTCGACGGCCGCCTGATCCACGGCACCGGCGCCAACGTCACCGAGAGCGACGATCGCCACGCCATCCTGACCTATTTCTGTCGGCCGTTCGTGCGCCAGCAGGAGAACTATTTCTGGGGTCTCGACCCGCGGGTCCGCCGCGCCGAGCGCGGGGTCTTCCTGCGGCGGCTGGGCTTCGGCATCTGGGCCGGCCTCGGGCGCACGCATGAGCCGGGCGAGCGGGGCCTGCTCGAACCGCTCAGCGAGCCGATCGGGCCCCTCGACGAGCACGGCCGGCCGGCGCCCGACACTTGAGGCCGAGGAGGACGCGATGGCGACATCTTACGCGGGCTACAAGGCCCTGGCTTTCGAGCGGCGCGGCCGGGTGCTTTGGGTCACGCTCAACCGGCCCGAGGCGCTCAACGCCGTCGACCAGGACCTGCACTACGAGCTTTCGGTGGTGTTCGACGAGATCGGCCGCGACGAGGCGTGCGATGTCGTGGTGCTGACGGGCGCGGGCAAGGCGTTCTGCGCCGGCGGCAACGCGGCCTGGATGCAGGCGATGATCGATGATCCGTCGCGGTTTCCGGCGATCGCGCCGGAGGCCAAACGCATCGTCTTCAGCCTGCTCGAGCTCGAAAAGCCGATCATCTGCCGGCTCAACGGCGCGGCCGCCGGCCTTGGCGCCACCATCGCCCTGCTGTGCGACGTGATCATCGCCGCCGACACCGCCTTGATCGGCGATCCGCATGTGAGGATGGGCCTGGTCGCGGGCGACGGCGGGGCGGTGATCTGGCCGCAGCTCATCGGCTACGCGCGGGCCAAGGAGTTCCTGATGACCGGCGAGCTGATCACCGCCGAGCGCGCCGAGCGGATCGGGCTGGTCAACTACGCGGTTCCGGCGGACGAGCTGGACGCGCGGGTCGAGACGATGGCGACACGGCTGGCGGAGGGCGCGGGCCTGGCGATCCGGTGGACCAAGACCGTCGCCAACATCCCGCTGCGCAAGCTGGCGCAGGAGCTGATGGACGCCTCGCTCGCCTACGAAACCATGTCCAACCGCACCGCCGACCACCAGGAGGCCGTCCATGCCTTCCGCGAAAAGCGCAAGCCCCGCTTTTCCGGGCGTTGACCGGCGGCGCGCGCCGCCGCCGCATTGCGCGAGACGGCCTTTGCCGTGACAACTGTCGACCAACCAAATCTCGCGCCCGGGAGGGGCCTATGAAAACCCGCATCACCGAACTCTTCGGCATCAAGCACCCGATCATCCAGGGCGGCATGCACTTCGTCGGCTTGGCCGAACTCGCCTCGGCGGTGTCCAGCGCCGGGGGCCTTGGACTGATCACCGGCCTGACCCAACGCACACCGGAAGATCTTAGCCGGGAGATCGCCCGCTGCCGGACGATGACCGACAAGCCGTTCGGCGTGAACCTGACCTTCCTGCCGTCGGTCACCCCGCCTGACTATCCCGGCTATCTGAAGGCGATCATCGACGGCGGGGTGAAGATCGTCGAAACGGCCGGCAACAATCCGGTCAAGTGGATGCCGATGATGAAGGAGGCCGGGATCAAGGTGATCCACAAATGCACCTCGGTGCGCCACGCGTTGAAGGCGGAATCCATCGGCTGCGACGCGATCAGCGTCGATGGTTTCGAATGCGGCGGCCATCCGGGCGAGGACGACGTGCCCAACTTCATCCTGCTGCCCCGCGCCGGCGAGGAGCTCAAGATCCCGTTCGTCGCCTCCGGCGGCATGGCCGACGGCCGCTCGCTCGTGGCCGCCCTGGCGCTGGGCGCGGACGGCATGAACATGGGCACCCGCTTCATCGCCACCAAGGAGGCGCCAGTCCACGAGAACGTGAAGCGCGCCATCGTCGAGGCCTCGGAGCTGGACACGCGGCTGGTCATGCGCTCGCTGCGCAACACCGAGCGGGTGCTGGTCAACGCGGGCGTCGAGCGGCTGCTGGAGAAGGAGCGCGCGCTGGGGACTAACCTGAAGTTCGAGGATATCATCGGCGAAGTGGCCGGCGTCTATCCGGCGATCATGCAGCGCGGCGAGATGGACTCCGGCGCCTGGTCCTGCGGTATGGTGGCCGGGCTGATCCACGACATTCCCACCTGCCAGGAATTGATCGACCGGATCATGGCCGAGGCCAAGCAGATCATCCGCGGGCGGCTCGAAGGCCTGCTGGACGACTGAGCCGCGTCGGCCGGGCGGGAGGGATCAATGGCGAGCGAGGATTTCAGGACCAGAGCCAAGCCGTGGCCCAAGGGCAGGCTGTTCGAGGACTTCTTCGTCGGTCAGTCATTCGAGCACCACTGGGGCCGGACCATATTCGAGAGCGACACCCTGTTGTTCTCGAACCTGACGCTCTCGTTCAACCCCTTGTATTTCAACCGGCGATACGCCGAGGCCCACGGTCATCCCAACATCGTGGTCAACCCGCAACTGGTGTTCAACATCGTGCTGGGCTTAAGCGTGCAGGACTGCAGCGAGATCGGCGGGCCGTTTCTCGGCGTCTACGACCTGACCTACGATCGGCCGGTCTATCCCGGCGCGACGATCACCGCGACCAGCGTCACCACCGAGACCCGCGTCTCCGCCAGCGATCCCAAGAACGGCATCGTCACCTGGACCACGCAAGGCGTCGACGAGACCGGCGAACGGGTCGTGGGCTTCCGGCGCTCCAACTTGGTGCGCCGCCGCGACCCGCAAGGCGGCGCGTGATGCGAAAGCTTTCCAGCCTCACCGGAACCGACAACTATTTCGAGAACTTCGAGATCGGCGCGGTGTTTCGCCACGCGCGCGGCAAGACCATCACGCCGCTGGAAAACGTGCTGATCACCAACCTGGTGATGAACACGGCCCAGGGGCATTTCAACGAACATCAGATGTCGCAATCGGCGTTCGGCCACATCCTCTCCTACGGCGGGGTGAACTTCTCCATGGTGCTGGGCCTGGCCTCGCAGGACTGCTGCGAGAACGCGCTGGCCGAGTTGGGCCTGGACAACATCCGGCTGACCAGGCCGGTAACCCACGGGGATACGCTCTACGCCTACAGCGAGGTGCTTTCGAAGGCCGACTCCGAGCGCGAGGACGCCGGCGTCGTGGTGTTCCGCCATTACGGGGTGAACCAGAGGGACGAGCTGGTCGCGCAGGTGGAGCGCAAGGTGCTGTTGAAGCGACGAAGCCACTGGGGCGAGCGGTGAGCGGGCCGGGCGGCGGCTTCGGCGCGCTGAGCGACATCACGATCATCGATCTGACCCAGATGCTGTCGGGTCCCTACGGCGCGATGATGCTGGCCGACCAGGGCGCCCAGGTGATCAAGGTGGAGCCGCCCGGCGGCGACATGACCCGCGCGGCGGGGCCGTTTCGCGCCGACGATTCACGCCGCGCGCTCGGCGGCTACTTCCAGAGCGTCAACCGCAACAAGCAGAGCGTCTGCCTGGACCTCAAGACCGACGCGGGCAAGGCCGCGCTCAAGGCCCTGGTGCGCGACGCCGACGCGGTGATCGAGAACTTTCGGGCGGGGGTGATGGAGCGGCTCGGGCTCGGCTACGAAGTGCTTGCCGAGATCAATCCGCGCCTAGTCTATGGCTGCCTGCGCGGCTTCGGCGACCATCGCACCGGCGCCTCGCCCTACAAGGACTGGCCGGCCTTCGACGTGGTCGCCCAGGCCATGGGCGGAATCATGGCGATCACCGGTCCCAACGCCGCCACCCCCGCCAAGGTCGGACCCGGCGTCGGCGACATCGTTCCGGGGATGATGCTGGCCTTCGGGGTGCTGTCGGCGATCCACCACGCGCGCCGCACCGGCGTCGGGCAGTTCGTCGACATAGCCATGGTCGACGGCGTGCTGGCGATCTGCGAGCGGATGGTCTGGCAGCATTCGGTGCAGGGTTTCGTCCCCGGGCCGGAGGGCGACCACCACCCGTTCCTGACCCCGTTCGGCATGTTCCCCGCGGCCGATGGGCACGTGACGATCGCCGCCCATCAGGAGGCCGCCTTCGACACCCTGTGCCGGCGCCTGGACGCCGAGGCCGTGCTGGGCGATCCCCGCTTCGCGACGGCCAAGGCGCGGGCGGGCCATCGGGGGGAGCTGATCGCGGCGGTCGCGGACGCCACGCGGTGCTTCACCAAGGCCGAGCTGACCGAGCGCCTGGGCGGCCTGATCCCCTTCGGCCCGGTGATGAACATCGCCGACATCGAAGCCGATCCCCACTTCGCCGCGCGCGAGATGATCGTCGAGGTCGAACAGCCCGGCTCGGCGCCGATCAAGATCGCCGGCGCGCCGATCAAGATGACGCGCACCCCCGGCGGCGTGCGCCGCCGCGCCCCGCTGTTGGGCGAACACACCCGCGCCCGCCTGGGCGAGGCCGGGCTGAGCCAGCCGGAAATCGACGCCCTGATCGAGGCCGGGATCGCGATCGCCGCCAGCCCCAGCAAGGAGACCCCGCCATGAGCCAACGCCCCGCCCGCCTGCGCCGCTCCCAGCTCTCGGTGCCCGGCAGCAGCGAAAAGATGCTGGTGAAAGGCGCCGAGTTCGGCGGCCGATCACGTGTTCTGCGACCTGGAGGACGCGGTCGCGCCGAACGCCAAGGTCGAGGCCAGGGACAAGATCGCCTGGGCGCTGAACAACCTGGACTGGGGCAAGAAGACCCGCTGCGTGCGGATCAACGACGTGACCACCGAATTCTGTCACGGCGACATCATCACCATCGTCGAGAAGGCCGGCGCCAGGCTCGACACCATCATGCTCACCAAGCCGTTCACCGCCGGCGACGTGCATTTCCTCGATCTCATGCTCGGCCAACTCGAGAAGCGGCTCAAACTGGATCGACGCATCGGCATCGAGGTGCTGATCGAAGAGGTCCAGGCGCTGCAGAACGTCGACGATATCTCGCGCAGCACCGATCGGCTGGAGTGCCTGATCTTCGGCATGGGCGACTATTCCGCCTCCCAGGGCATCGAGACGCGTAACATCGGCGATGCCGACGGCTATCCGGGCGACATCTTCCACTACGCGCGCTTCCGCATGACCATGGCGGCGCGCGCCGCCAAGATCGACGCCGTCGACGGGCCTTACGCGAATTTCAAGAACGAGGAGGGCTTCCGCCGCGAGGCCGGGCGGGCGCGGGCGCTGGGCATGGTCGGCAAGTGGGCGATCCATCCCGCCCAGATCGCGCCGGCGCTGGAGATCTTCTCGCCCAGCGCGGAGGAAGTCACCCGGGCGCGCAAGCTGGAGGCCGCCTATCTGGAAGCCGAATCCCGTGGCCTCGGCGCCGCCCAGGTCGACGGGGTGATGATCGACGTGGCCGTCCTGCGCATCGTGCGCAACACGCTGGACAAGGCCACCCTGATCGGCATGTAACGCCTGGCGATCTGTTGAGACGGGTCAATCCGGCGCGAACCTTCGCACCCCCATGGCGACCAGACTGTCCCGGATGGCCGCCACGGCCCGCCCGAGGACATCCGCATCGATGTCGCCCATGCAGCCGACACGGAAGGTGTCAACCTCAGTCAGCTTGCCCGGATAGAGGATGAAGCCCATCTCGCGCGCGCGTCGATACAGTTCCGCGAAATCATAGGCCGGGTCGGCCGGCGACAGGAAGGTGACGATGATCGGCGCCTGCGCCGCATCGGCGAGAAAGCTGCGGAATCCGAGCGCTCGCATGCCGCCGACCAGGGCGGCGCAATTGGCGGAATATCGCCCCAGGCGCGCGGGCTGACCGCCCTCGGCATGGTACTGGTCCAGCGCTGATCTCAGGGACGCGACCACGTGGGTCGGGGGCGTGAAGCGCCACTGTCCCGTGTTCTCCATGTAGGCCCACTGGTCGTGGAGATCCAGGACCAGAGACGGGCATTGGCCGGCCGCCGCCTCGATGGCCGTGCGCCGAACGATGATGAACCCCATGCCTGGAACGCCTTCCAGACACTTGCCGGACGCCGCCACGAGGGCGTCGAACGGCATGCTCGCGGCGTCGATGGGAATGGCGCCGAAGGAGCTCATGGCGTCGACGATCAGGCGGCGGCCGCGCGCGGCGACCACCGAGGCGATCTCGGGCAGGGGGTTGAGGATGCCCGTGCCGGTCTCGCAGTGCACCTGCGCCACATGGGTGACGCCAGGGTCCGCGGCCAGAGCCGCGTCGATGCGTTCAGGGTCGGCCGGCGTGTCCTCGTCGTGCGCCAGCACCACCGCCTCGCGACCGAGGCGGCCGAGGATGCGGACGATGCGTTTGCAGTAGGCGCCGTTGTCGGCCACCAGCACCCGGCCCTGTCTCGGCACGAGGGTGGCGAGCGCCGCCTCGACGGCGAAGGTGCCGCTGCCTTGCAGGGGAACGCAGACGTGGCCGTCGCCGCCGTTGACGATGTCCACCAGATCGCGGCGCACCGACGCGGTCAGGGCGTTGAAGGCGCCGTCCCACGATCCCCAGTCGCGCAGCATGGCCGTTCGGGTGGCCAGCGACGTCGTAAGCGGACCGGGCGTCAACAGTATGGGATCTTGCATGGCGCGTTCCATCATGGTCCTGACCCCTAGTTCGAACCCCGGATCGTCGGCTTGCCCAACAGCGCGTCGGCGATGATCCGTTGCTGGATCTCCGACGTGCCCTCGAAGATCTTGGTCAGCCGGGCGTCGCGCCAATGGCGTTCGACCGCGTGCAGGGTGGTGTAGCCGGCGCCGCCGAGGATCTGCAGCGCCTCGCTGGTCACCCGCTCGGACATCTCGGAGGCGAAGTATTTGACCATCGAGGTCTCGGCGCGGCCGGCGCGGCCGGCGTCGATCTCGCCGCAGACGTAGTACATCAACTGGCGCGCCGCCTCGATCTCGGTGGCCATGGCGGCGATCTTGAACCGGATGGCCTGGAAGTCGGTGATCGGCTGGCCGAACTGGATGCGCTCGCGGGCGTAGGCCATGGCGTCCTCGAGCGCGCCGCGGGCCAGGCCGATCGAGCGCGCGGCAGTGTGGGCGCGCGCCAAGCCAAGCGCGAAGGCGGTGGCCTGGGCCGCGCGGCCGTCCTCGCCGCCGAACAGGCCCTCGGCCTGGCGCGCGGGAGCGCGGACATTGTCGAAGTACAGCTCCCAGGTCTTCCAGCCGTAATAGCCGATCTTGGGAATCGGACTGCCGGTCACGCCGGCGGGCAGTTCGCCCTTGGGTTTCTCGACCGAGACGCTGACCGTGCCGCCGCGCCCGGCCGGCGCCGTCCCGTCGTCGATGCGGCACAGCACGCTGATGAAATCCGCGCCGTCGGCGAAGGTGCACCAGTATTTGTTACCGGTGATGACCCATTCGTCGCCGTCCCGCCGCGCGCGGCAACTGACGCCCGACAGATCCGATCCTGTGCCCGGCTCGGACAGCGACGCCGCGCCCAGATAGCGTCCCTTGGCCATCAGCTCGATCTTTCGCCGCCGCGCCTCGCCCGATCCGGGAATCGAGCGATAGAAGCTGTTCCCGCGCGCGATGATGCTGGCCACGCTCATCCAGCCGCGCGCCAGCTCTTCCGCCACCAGGCAGTATTCGAACGCGCCCAGCCCCAGGCCGCCGTATTCCTCGGGGATCAGGATGCCGAAGAAACCGAGGTCGCCCATCTGCTCGATCAGTTCGCGCGGCATGTCGCCCTTCACCGGGTCGAGGCGATTGGCGGCGGGCAGCACCTCGCGCTGAACGAAATCCCGCGCCAGGTCGCGGATCATCACCCGCTCGGGCGTCATGTAGCCGCCGCCCGTCGGCGTCCCGGTGTCAAGCTCCGCCACCTGTTGTCCTCCCGGCGCGGCGCGCCTTTTTCCCACGTCGCATTCCGCGCGAACGTGGCGCCGTGCGACTATAGCCCAGCCGCCCGCGCCGACGTAGGCTTCAACGCGAGCGCCGAGCAACGCCTCGGGCGTCAATGACATCGCGGGAGGACAGCATGGACGGCGCATCGACCCCGCCGGGAGTCACGCACTCGCCGACCGCCCGATTGGCGCGGCAGATCATCGCGATGCGCGCCGCGCCGCCGCGCGCCGAGGCCCTCACCGTGGCCAAGCAGTGTCTGCTCGACTGGCTGGGCGTGACCTTGGCCGCGCGGCGCGAGCCGCTGGTTGGGATATTGGCGGACGAGCTGGCGCCGTCGGACGAGCCGGGCGGATGCACGCTGATCGGCCTCGGGCGCCGGGCCTCGCTGATGAACGCGGCGCTGATCAACGGCGCCATGGGCCACGCCCTGGACTTCGATGACGTCATCATCGCCATGGGCCATCCCACCGCGCCCGTCGCTCCCGCCGTCCTGGGTCTCGCCGAAGCCTTGGGCGCCTCGGGCGCGCGGGTCGTGGCCGCCTTCGTGGCGGGGATCGAGGCGGAATGCCGCGTCGCCCGCCTGCTCGGCGCCTCACACTACGCCAAGGGCTGGCACGGCACCGCGACCTTCGGCGCGTTTGGCGCCGCCGCCGCCGCGGCGCATCTGCTCGATCTCGGCGAGGCGCCCCTGCTCCATGCGCTGGGCCTCGCCGGGACCCAGGCGGCGGGGCTGAAGAGCGTGTTCGGCACCATGTCCAAGCCGCTGCACGCCGGCAAGGCGGCGCAGAACGGGCTCTTGGCGGCGCGCCTGGCCGCCCGCGGCTTCACCAGCGACACCGACATTCTGGGCTCCGACCAGGGCTTCGCGGCGACCCAGTCGACCACGGTGGACGTGGAGGCCGCCCTGGCGCCGCGCGCCCTGCCCTGGGTCGTCGAGGCGCTCTTCAAATATCACGCGGCCTGCTACCTGACGCACAACACCATCGAGGCGGCCAACGCCCTGCGCGCGCAGACGCCGTTCACGGCCGGCGAGGTGGAGGCGGTCACGGTGCGGGTGCAGAAGGTCCACCTGGGCGTCTGCAACATCGAGGCGCCGCGCACCGGGCTGGAGTGCAAGTTCTCCCTGCGCATGACCTGCGCCCTGGCGATCGCCGGGGAGGACACTTTCGACGAGGCGCTGTTCTCCGACGCGACCGCCGCGCGCGCCGACCTCGTCGAGCTGCGCCAGCGGATCGCGGTGGAGCCCACGGCGCAAGGGTTGGGATCGACGGTGGACATTCGTCTGAAGGACGGCCGCGAGCTGTCGCGCACGGTCGACGTGGCGATCCCGGAGACGGATCTGGGACTGCAGCAGGACAAGCTGGAGCGCAAATTCCGCCATCTGACGCGCGATGCGCTGAGTTCGGCGGCGGCGGAGCGCGTCGTCGAGATCTGCCGCGGCCTGGAGCGCGAGCCGGATCTCAATCGGCTGCTGCGGACCTGCTCGGAAGGCCTGCAACGTTAAATCCCATCGCCTCGATTCAACCCCGCACCACCAGGCCGAGGACGCATCATGGATTTCAAGGATCTGACGGCCATCGCCGCGGGGAACCCCGGACTGAAGCTGCGCTTTCGCCACTCCGATCTCACCATCGTGCTGCGCGCCGACGCGCGCTGCTGGACGCTGACCATCCGGGACGGGACGGTCGCCGTCGCCGACGGCGCCGCTCCGGACGCGGCCTTCACCCTCTCGGCCGCCGCCGCGGACTGGGAGGCGTTCGCCGCCGAACGCCCGGCGGTCGGCTTCCAGACCCTCTACGGCATGTCCTCGGTCGGCCGCCTCACCCTGTCCGGGCCGGACGTGGTTCAGTTCGCGCGCCACCAGATGGGCCTGGAGATGCTGCTTCAGGGGCTGCGCCCCGCGCCGGCGGCGAAGCCGGCGCCGCCCCCCGCCGCGCCGGAGATCGAGCCCATCGTCGGCCGCTATGTGCGGCTGGCCATCGGCGGGGTCTCGCACCGGATCTATTTCGAGGAGGCGGGACAGGGCATTCCCCTGCTCTGCCTGCACACCGCCGGGGCCGACGGACGCCAATACCGCGCGCTGTTCAACGATCCCGAAATCACTAGCCGCTTCAGGGTGATCGCGTTCGATCTTCCCATGCACGGCAAGTCCTCGCCGCCGGAAGGCTTCCAACGCGCGGTCCATGCGCTGACCACGGACAGCTATCTGGAGACCATCATGGCGTTCAAGGCGGCGCTGGACCTCAGCCAGCCGGTGGTGATGGGCTGTTCG
The DNA here is from genome assembly GCA_963706385.1 of uncultured Alphaproteobacteria bacterium. Taxonomy (GTDB): domain Bacteria; phylum Pseudomonadota; class Alphaproteobacteria; order Caulobacterales; family Caulobacteraceae; genus Poindextera. Next base: position 1,267,301 of record OY970153.1, read on the forward strand.
ATCGGCGGACGGGTGGTGCTGCATCTGGCGCTGCGGCACGGCGCGGCGTTCCGCGCGGCGATCGGGCTGCAGTCAGCCACCCACGCCGAGAACCACGCCTTTCCGGAACTGGCCGACCAGGACGTGCTCGCGCGGCCGGACATCAACACCTCGGAGGTGTCCGCCTCCAGCGTCTGGTCGCTGATGGGGCCGAACACCCCGCCGAAGGACCGCTGGGAGACGCTTTGGTACTATATGCAGGGCGGCCCGGGCGTGTTCGCCGGCGACCTGATCTACTACTTCATCGACGGCGACCTGCGGAACGGCCTGGTCGAGCCGCTGCGCGACCAGCGCTGCCCGCTCTATCTGCTCACCGGCGAATATGATCTGTCCGCCACCCCCGCGATGACCGCCGAGCTGGCCAAGGCGGTGAACGCCCGACATTTCGAGGTGATACCCGGCGTCGGCCACTTCCCGATGTCGGAGGATCCCGCGACCTTCCGGCGCCATCTGCTGCCGATCCTCGATCATATCGCCGCCGAGGCCGAGACGGGCGCCTCCCCCGCCTGAGCCGCCATGATGGACATGCATTTCGACGTTCACGGCGACGGACGAGAACCCCACCTGCTGCTGGTCCACGGGTTCCTGTCCAGCCGCGCGCAATGGCGGCCGAACCTGGAGGCGCTGGCGAGGGTGAGCACGCCCGTCACTGTCGAGCTTCTGGGTCACGGCCGGTCCGACAGCCCGATCGAGCCCGATGCCTACAGCGTGGCGGCCTACATTCGGCGGTTCGAGGCCCTGCGCGAGCGCCTGGGCGTCGAGCGCTGGTTCGTGTGCGGCCAGTCCTTCGGCGCGGGGCTGACCATCCGCTATGCGCTGGACCATCCCGACCGCGTCATCGGCCAGGTGTTCACCAACTCGATTTCCGGGCTTTCCCCGCCGCTCGGCGGCGATCCGGACCAGCGCGCGGCGCGCGCCAGGGCGCTGGAACAGGGCGGGCGCGATGCGCTCAAGGCCCTGCCGTTCTATCCGAGGCCGTCGCGGCGGCTGGCGCGCGAACTCTGGGAGGATCTGGTCGCCGACGCGGAATTGATCTCGCCGCGCGCGGTCGCCGAAGCCATGCGCACCACCGTTCCCGAGCTTTCGGTCGTATCGGACCTCGGCGGGATCGCCGTGCCCACCCTGCTGGTCAACGGTGTGCGCGAAAGCGCCTTCCAGCCGATGCGCGAGCTGGCCGCGCGCCGCATCCACGGCCTCACCGTCGTCGATCTCGACGGCGGCCATTCGATCAACCTCGACCGCGCCGACGCCTTCAACGCCGCGGTCGCCGCGTTTATCGATCGGCATCGGGAAACGCCGATGCCCGATGATCATCTTGCGTGAGATCAAGCCATCTCGAGCGATGCCGGTGTTCACTTGTCCGCGTGTGATGGACGGTCTTGGCGCCCACCCGGCGGCCAGGAACGGCGGAGCGACAATCATGAACGATGCGGCCCTGGCGCGCGCCATTCACGTCGTTTCCGTCGTCGCCTGGATCGGCGGCGTCAGCTTCGTGACCAGCGTGTTGATGCCGGCGATCCGGCGGGCGCATCAGCCGGACGAGCGGCTGGCCGTGTTCCTGCGCTACGAAAGCGCATTTTCCTGGCAGGCGCGCATCAGCGTGGCCGCGGCCGGACTCAGCGGCGTCTACTTGTTGTGGCGCTTCGATCTATGGGCGCGATTCCAGCTCGCGCGGTTCTGGTGGATGCACGCCATGGCCGGCCTGTGGCTAGTGTTCGCCGCGCTGCTGTTCGTGATCGAGCCGCTGGTGCTGCACCGGCGGATGGCGGTGATGGTCGGAACGCCGCGGTCGGCGGCGATGTTCGCCAGGATGGAGAAGATGCACCGGCTGCTGCTGGCGCTTGGTCTGGTGACGGTGTTCGCCGCGGCCGGCGGCGCCCACGGCTTGTTCTGAGTCCAAGCCGCGTTTGCATCGCCGCGGCGGGCGCGGCTTCAGAAGGTCGATTGATAGATCCGCCGGGCCACATAATTGTCGAGGAACGTCCAGATCTTCAGGTTCAATGACGACGCCCACCGGGCGCCCTCCGCCTGCGCCTGCTCCACCGCTTCGTGCAACGCGATCAGCACCTTCATCACCGCGTCGGCGCGGGCGCTGAGCTGGCGGACGCGGAAGCCCTCGGGCCGCGAGGCCAGCACCAAGGCGATGGCCTGCTTCAGCCGCTCGTCGCCCACGTGCGGCTCCGCCTCGCGCAAGATCGTGCGGATGTCGTCGTGGTCGGACATCAGCACATCGACCGCCCGGTCATAATCCTGCCCGACCATGTTGACCAGCGTGGCGATCATGCCCAGATCGGCCACGGTATAGGCGTCCGTGGTCTTGGGAATCAGATCGGTGAAAATCCTCATCGCAATATGATCAATGCCTTCGGAACCTTCTGGAATCATTTCAAGATCTCATAAAAACGGTGCGACGAGTGGGGTGAGAGGTAGTCGACTAAAATCTGTTGCTGGCGATCGGTCATCAGCCAGCCGGCCATTGCCAGAATTGGCGGCTTGGCGGCGCCGCGGTGAAAGTTCTCGCTCGACGAGATCCAGATGCCTATGCCCTTCACCGACGCGAAGATGCGCCACCAGTTAAACGCTTCGGGCTCCAGTTTCATTCCGCTGCCCCGCTCCCAGTGAGCAATGGCCTCGCGATGGGGCAGCAGTTGGCCCGCCAGCTTCGGATCCTGCCAATGCCAGAGCGGATCGAGCGACCACGCCAGATCCTCCAGCGGATCGCCGAGGTGCGCCATTTCCCAATCCAGAATGGCCTTGATCTCGCCATCGGGCGTGTAGAGGTAGTTGCCGGTGCGATAGTCGCCGTGGACTAGGCTGAGCTTTTGCGCCGGCGGCGGCGGATGCCTCCGCAGCCAGCGGATGGCGGCATGAGCCACCGGGTTGGGGTCCAACTCGTCGTCGACGATGACCTTGTGCCAATAGTCCAACTGCTCCAGCGCGCAGGTCTCGGCGCTGGTCGCGGGCATGAACGCGCCAAGGCCCAGCGCGATCGGATCGAGCCGCGCGATCTGTCCCAAAAGTTCCCATTTCTGGCGGCCCAGCGCCTCGCGGTGCGCCGCCAAAATCCCCTCCGGCGACGCCTGGCAGCCGGTCACCTCGGCGGTGATCGAAAACGGCCGTCCGAGCCACTCGAGTCCGTGTTCGAGGAACAAAGGCTCCGGCACGGGCAGCCCCGCCTTGAACGCGGCTTCGATGGCCCGAAATTCGGTGGCCCGGTCGGTGTCGATCAGGCTCGATTCCGGGTCCAGTCGCACGATTAATCCGCGGGTGGTCCCGCCGACCGTCGCCACGCACTTCCAGGTTTCCCGCGAAGCGCCGCCGGGAATCCGGCTCATCTCGGCGACGGTTGTCGGCGCGCGCCATTTGTCGGACAGAAATCGGCTCAGTCCAGTTTGCAAGTCCTGCTCGCGGGTGCTCACGACTTCGAATTCCTCCAGTGTTTTCTTATGGTTGATCGGTTTTCCGCTTGTGGACCGGCCGCTCTCGGTTCAAACGAAGGCTGCGGGCGGACGACCTCGGCCAGGGCGAGATCGCTTGGTCAATCCCGTGATGGCTCGGCGCACTAGAACACGCCCGGATAGCGCCCGCCATCGAGCATGACGTTCTGCCCGGTCAGGAAGCCGGCATGGGCGCTGCAGTAGAAGGCGCAGACCGCGCCGAACTCTTCAACTCGGCCGAAACGCCCGGCCGGGCTCGCTGCGGCCTGGGCGGCCATCAATTCATCGACCGATTTGCCGCTGTCGCCCGACAGCTTGGCGATGTTTGACCTCAGCCGGTCGGTGTCGAACTGCTCGGGCAGCAGGTTGTTGATCGTGACGTTGGATTTCACATAGGCCGGGGCGATCGCCTTGACGAAGCCGGTCAGGCCGAGCCGCGCCGCGACCGAAAGGCTGAGGGCGGGATTGGGCTGCTTCACCATCGCCGAGGTGATGTTGATGATCCGGCCAAAGCCGCGCTCGGCCATGCCTTCAACCACCGCGCGGATGAGCAGTATGGCGGTGACCATGTTGGCGTCGGCGGCGGCGAGCCACTGCTCGCGCTCGAATTTGCGCCAATCGCCCACCGGCGGTCCGCCGGCGTTGTTGACCAGGATGTCCGGGGCGGGACATGCGGTCAGCGCAGCGTCGGCGCCGGCCTTCGTGGTGATGTCGCCCCGCGCGGCGGTCACCTTGACCTTGAACCGTTCGCGGATCGCCGCGGCCGTGGCCTCCAGCGTTCCGGCGTCGCGCGCGGTCAAGACCAGATCGACCCCCTCGGCCGCCAGCGCCTCGGCGCAGGCGCGTCCCAGGCCCTTGCTCGCCCCGCAGACGATGGCCGTGCGCCCCTTGATGCCCAGATCCACCTCGTCTCCAATCCTGTCTGACGCCCCGCGTCTCGACGCCGGCGCATCGTGCATCCGCCGTCAGCGGACGTCATCCGTCCAGCGCCGATCTTCCGCATTCTTGAGGTTCGCCACAAGACGGCGATGCGGGCGGGCCTCCGCAGCGCCGAGCGCTTGACGGGATGGCGGGCCTTGACGATGGTCCAACCCGTCAATGAAGAGGCGACGCCGCCGATCCCGTCGCCGCCTCCAGGGAGCAACGAACCGTGGCCGAAATCCTCGCGTTGGGCATCAGCCACTACCCTCCCCTGGCCGGGCCGGACGAGCGCATGGCGTTCATTCTCAAACTCATGCTGCGGAACCCTCGCCTGCCGGAGAAGCTTCGCGATCCGGCCAACTGGCCGCCGGAAATGCGCGCCGAATGGGGCGACGACGAGGGTGTCGCCTCGGCCCGCCGGCACCGCGAGCGATTGGTCGGCGCGATGATGAAGACCCGCGCGGCGCTGGACGCGTTCAAACCGGATTTCGTGCTCATCTGGGGCGACGATCAGTACGAGAACTTCAAGGAAGACGTCATCCCGCCGTACTGCGTCAGCGCCTACGACCGGTTCAAGATCACCGTGCCCCAGGGCAATGTCTGGAACGAGCCCGCAGGCGAGCTTTTCGAGGTTCCCGGGCATGTCGGCGCGGCCAAGCGCCTGACCAGCGGGCTGATCGAGGCCGGCTTCGACACCGCCTACGCCTACAAGCCGCTGCACCACAGCCTGGGGCACGCGTTCGCCAACGCGATCCTTTATCTGGACTACCATCGCGCCGGCTTTCCCTATCCGATCGTGCCGGTGGCGATCAATTGCTACGGCAGCCGCGTCATCTGCCAACGGGGCGGCTTTCCCGATTTCGATCGGGCGCTCGAGGCGAGCGATCTCGATCCGCCGGCCCCGACCCCCAAGCGGTTGTTCGACCTCGGCGCCGCCACGGCCAGGATCCTGACAGACTCGCCCTGGCGGGTCGCGCTTCTGGCGTCGTCGGGCTGGTCGCACGCCTTTCTGACCGAGAAGAACCACTACCTCTACCCGGACACGCCCGCCGACGAGCGGATGTACCAAGCGCTGCGCGCCTGCGACTACGACGCCTGGCGCGACTATCCAGCGAAGGCCGTGGAAGACAGCGGTCAGCAGGAAATTCTCAACTGGATGTGCCTGGCCGGCGCCCTGCAAGAACTCGGACGCGGGCCGGCGGAGACGGATTTCGTCAGCACCTGGATATTCAATTCGTCGAAGGCCTTCCTGATCTCGCCGGCGCAAGCCTGACATCGTCCAACATCGGGGACATCCGACATGCGTCTGAAGGACAAGGTCGCCCTGGTGACGGGCTCCAGCCCCAACATCGGCGGCGGGATCGCCGAAGGTCTGGCCCAAGAGGGCGCGGCCATCATCGCCATCGACGCCCGGCCGGAAAACGCCGCCGACTGCGCCCGATACATCGCCGGCGCCGGCGGACGCGCCCTGGGGATGACCTGCGACGTCACCGACGAGGCCCAGGTCAAGGCGGCCGTCGAGGCCGGTCTGGAAGCCTTCGGCAAGATCGACATCCTGGTGAACAACGCCGCCGTCTTCAACAAGAAGGGCGTGCTCGACATGTCGCTCGATGAATGGCGCCGGCAAACCGACGTGATCCTGACCGGAACGTTCCTGTGCACCAAATACGTCGCGCGATCGATGATCGATCGGGGCGTGCGCGGGGCCGTCCTGAACATCATCTCCACCGCCGGCCACCAAGGCGAGCCGGGCAACATCGCCTACAGCACGGCCAAGTGCGGCCTGCTCAATTTCACCCGATCGGCGGCGATGGAGCTGGTCGGCCACGACATCCGGGTCAACAGCCTGACGCCCACCGCGACGGATCCCGCCGAGATGTTCGAGCGCGCGGCGCGCTGGGGCCGCCAGACCCGTCCATCGGCCGGTTTGACCGCCGCGATGGAGCCGTTCAGGACGGGCGTTCCGATGCAGAAGTTGCCCAAACCCAGCGACTACGGCCACGCGGCGGCGTTTCTGGTGTCAGACGAGGCCGCGATGATCACCGGCGCGGATCTGCGGGTGGATGCCGGCGCCGTCGCGCGCTACTGGGCGTGGAGGCCGGGAGCCGCCGCGGTCTGAGCCGCGCCTGGAATCTTCGGGCCGACGGGTGAAAATTTGACCGCGCGATCCGGTTCCGCCCCGCTTCCGTTGAGGTAAATCAACGCCGCCGGGCGCCCGGCGTGTTGAATGATTGCAATGCGTATTTCCGTGGGCGTGCCGTCAGATGCTGATCGCTTTTCGCTCCGGACCACGCGGTGAATCGCCATGATCACGTTCAACGTCGTTAAAGAACCGCACGGTTGGGCCATTCGGATGGACGAGCGCATGACGACGCCTTTCTGGTCGCGCGATCTGGCCATCTGGGAAGCCTACGCCTTGGCCGAGGCCATCCGCTGCCACGGCGAGTGCGCGGAGGTGCTCATCGAAGGCCTCAAGCCAACCGATCCGCCCAAGACGTCCAGGGGTTCCAGTTCATCTCGGCTGTACGCTGTTCCTCGGCCGCGTTGGACCGGGCCTCGGTGAGATGATTGGCGTCCGGGTCCGCTGAGGTGGCCGCACGACCATGCTTGTCAAAACCGACGCCTTCGCGAGCCGAAACAATATCTCGAGTGAAGATAGGCTAATCTTGCCCCTGCGGCGCCTGCTCAAGCGCGCCGGGCCGAGCCCGCCGTGGGATGACGAAGCCCCTATTCGGGCCGAACTCTTCAGCGTCGAGCGGCTGGAAGAGCACGCGCGCAGCCTCGCCGCCGCGCAGGAGGTGACGCCTAGCATACGCAAGGGCGCCCCGCTGGCCAAACGGCTGGCCGACAACGAGGCGGTGCTGATAGCGGCCTACCGCGACATCGCCAAGGCCGTTGACGAAGGCGCGGCCATCACCCCCGCGGCCGAATGGCTGATCGACAACTTCCACGTGGTGGAGCGACAGATTCGCGAGGTCCGGGCGGATCTGCCGCCTGGCTACTACCGGCAACTGCCGAAACTCGCCGGCGGCCCCTTCGCCGGGTATCCGCGCGTGTTCGGCGTCGCCTGGGCCTTCATCGCCCATACCGACAGCCTGTTCGACCCCGAGATTTTGCGCCGCTACCTATTGGCCTATCAGTCGGTGCAGCCGCTGACCATCGGCGAGTTGTGGGCGGTGGCGATCAGCCTGCGCGTGGTGCTGGTCGAAAATCTGCGGCGGATCGCCAAGCGGGTCATCGACAGCCGGGCCGGACGCCGCGCCGCGGACATGGTCGCCGATCGGCTGCTCGGGGCCGGCGGGCGAGCCGTCGAGGCGGCCGAGGCGGTGTTGCCGCCACACGACCAGGCGGCTTTTTCGATCAGCTTTCTGGTGCAGCTGGTGCATCGGCTTCGCGACCAGGATCCGGGCGTCGCCCCGGCGCTGACCTGGCTCGACGAACAACTCGCGCGGCAGGGGACGAGCGCCGAAGCGGTGATCCGCGACGAGCACCAAAGGCAAGTCGCGGGAAGCGTCACGGTTCGAAACATCATCACCAGCATGCGGCTCGTCTCCGACGTCGATTGGACCGAGCTGTTCGAGCGCGTCAGCCTGGTCGATGAGGTGTTCAAGCGGGCGGACGGCTTCGAGACGATGGATTTCCCGACCCGAAATCTCTACCGCGGCGCCGTCGAAGAGCTGGCGCGCGGTTCGGGCCTCAGCGAATTGGAGGTGACCCATGCCGCGGTCGCGGCGGCGGCCAGCGCGCCGGCGGTCAATCGCGATGGACCGGGCGGACGCCTGGCGGATCCGGGCTATTACCTGATCGCGGGCGGGCGGGCGGCCTTCGAGGACCGGATCGGGTTCAGGGCGCCCGCGCGGACTTGGACGGGACGGGCCTTTCGCGCGCTGGGGATCGGCGGCTACGTCAGCGCCAGCGGGGTGGTCGCCGCCGGCCTGCTGGCCGTGCCGCTGTCCGTCGCGGAGCAGCGCGGCGCGACGTGGGGATGGCTGCTGCTGTTCGCGATTTTGGGATCGATCCCGGCGATCGACGTCGCCGTCGCGGTGGTCAACCAGATCGTCACCCGAGGGTTCCGCGCCACCTTGCTGCCGGCGCTCGAACTGCGGAGCGGCGTTCCCCCGGAGCTGCGAACCCTGATCGCCGTGCCGACGCTGCTGACCTCGCTCACGGAAATCGAAGAGCAGATCGAGCGGCTCGAGATTCACTATCTGTCCAGCCCCCAGGGCGATCTCCACTTCGCGCTGCTGTCCGATTGGGCCGACGCGGCGAGCGAACATGCGGACGGGGACGACGAGTTGCTGGCCGCGGCCAGGGACGGCGTGGCGCGGTTGAACCGCCGCCATGGCCCCGCGCCGGGCGGAGAGCGTTTCCTGCTGTTGCACCGCCGCCGCGTCTGGAACCCGGGCGAAAGCCGCTGGATCGGCTGGGAGCGCAAGCGCGGCAAGCTGGTCGAACTCAACCGGCTGCTGCGCGGAGCGCGGGACACCACCTACCTGGACCCGCCGGCGGTCCCCGCCAAGGTCCGCTACGTGATCACCCTGGATTCCGACACGCGGCTGCCGCGTGAGACCGTCCGGCGCCTGATCGGCAAGATGGCGCACCCGCTCAACCGGCCCCGCCTCGACGACCGTCTGGGGCGGGTGGTGGAAGGCTACGCCGTGCTGCAGCCGCGCGTGACCCCGGCGCTGCCGGTGGGACACCAGGGTTCGTTGTTCCTGCGCGTATTTTCCAGCGCGACCGGCATCGATCCCTACGCCGCGGCGGTTTCGGACGTCTACCAGGATCTGTTCGGAGAAGGCTCCTACACCGGCAAGGGCATCTACGACATCGACGCCTTCGAGGCCGCGCTCGAAGGACGCGCGCCCGAGTGCGCGCTGCTCAGCCACGACCTGTTCGAGGGGATCTTCGCGCGCGCCGGCTTGGCGTCCGACGTGGAGGTGGTGGAGGACTTTCCGGCCCGCTACGGCGCCGCCGCCCTTCGTCATCACCGTTGGGCGAGAGGCGACTGGCAACTGCTGCCCTGGATCCTGGGCCTGAGACACGGCGGCGACGGGCATCGCGCGCGCGAGCGAGTCCCGGCGGTCGGTCGCTGGAAGATGCTCGACAACCTGCGCCGGTCGCTGTCGGCGCCGACGCTGACGCTGTCGCTGATCGCCGGCTGGACCCTGCCCATCGAGGCCGCCGACATCTGGACGATGTTCATTCTCTCGACAATCGTTCTGCCGCCGCTCATTCCGGTGATCGCCGACATCGCCCCGCGTCGCCCGGGCGTGACGCTGCACAGCCATTTTCGAGCCTTGCGCGCGGAGTTCGGCCTCGGGCTTGTCCAGGCCGGCCTGATGATCGTGTTTCTGGCCCACCAGGCCTGGCTGATGGGCGACGCGATCGTCCGCACCCTGTTCCGCCTGACGGTGACGCGCCGCCACCTGCTCGAATGGACGCCATCGGCCCACGCGGCGTTCGGCCCGCACCCCGGGATCGGGCAATATTACCGCAGAATGGCGGGCGCGATCGTCATTGGCGTCGCGGCCGTCGCCGCGGCCTGGGTCAGGGGCGGAGGAACCTGGCCCGTGGCGTCGGTGTTCGCGATGGTCTGGTTCGCCTCGCCGGCCGTCGCCCTTTGGGCGAGCCTGTCGCCCCGGGTCGCGGGCCGTCGCCCCATGGTCGAGGCCGACACCCACGCTCTGCGCCTGATCGCCAGGCGGACGTGGCGCTACTTCGAGACCTTCGTCACCGCGGCCGACAACATGCTGCCGCCGGACAATTTCCAGGAAACCCCGGAGCCGGTGCCGGCCCATCGCACGTCGCCGACCAACATCGGCCTCTATCTGCTGTCAGCGGCGAGCGCGCGGGACTTCGGATGGATCGGGACGCTCGAGGTGGCGGAGCGGCTGGAGGCGACGCTCGCGAGCGTGGCTCGCATGACCAAGCACCGAGGCCATCTGTTCAACTGGTACGACACGCGCGATCTGCGACCGCTTGACCCGCAGTATGTGTCTTCGGTCGACAGCGGCAATCTGGCGGGGCATCTGATCGCGCTCGCCAATGCCTGCCGAGACTGGCGCGAGACTCCTCTTAGCGAGCAGCAGCGCATCGCGGGCGTCGCGGACGCGCTCGACCTGGCCCGTGACGAGGCGCGGCGCCTAGCCGCGGAGCGTCGGACGACCAACGTCATCTGGAGACGGTTCGACGAAGAACTCGAGCGTCTGGCGTCCCAGCTTCCCCGCGTCGACGCCGACGTTCCGGACGCCAAACAACAACTCGCGGAGCTCTCCGACCAGGCCGCGCACCTGGTGGACACCGCGCGTGAGATCGCTCTAGAGGAGACCGACCAGGCCGGGGCGGATGTGCAGTTCTGGGCCGAAGCAGTTCGCGCCTGCATCGAAAGCCATCACCGCGATCTGGAGGCGGGCCTCTCAGCCTCGCTGCATACACGACTGGAGGCGCTCGAGGCGCTCGCGCGTTCGACGGCGCTGTCGATGCAGTTCGATTTCCTGCTCGACCCCGACCGGCTGCTGCTGTCGATCGGCTATCAGGTGCGCGAGGGCGCGCGCGATCCGAGCTGTTATGACCTGCTCGCCTCGGAGGCGAGGCTGGCGAGCTTCATGGCGATCGCCAAGGGCGACGCGCCCTCGCGGCACTGGTTTCGTCTGGGCCGTTCGGTGGCCCTGGTGGACAACGGCGCGGCGCTGATTTCGTGGTCCGGCTCGATGTTCGAGTATCTGATGCCTTCCATTGTCATGAGGGCGCCGGGCGAGAGCCTGCTCGAGCAGACCAACCGGCTGATCGTTCGGCGCCAGATCGAGTACGGCGCGGTCCTGACGACGCCCTGGGGGGTGTCGGAATCAGCGTACAACGCGCGCGATCTCGAATTCACCTATCAATATTCCAACTTCGGGGTCCCGGGCCTCGGCCTCAAGCGCGGGTTGGCCGACAACGCGGTGGTCGCTCCCTACGCCACCGCCTTGGCCAGCATGGTCGATCCCCACGCCGCCGCGCGCAACTTCGAGCGCCTCGCGGCCATCGACGCCTGCGGCCGGTACGGCTTCTACGAAGCCCTGGACTTCACGCGGGCCCGAGTTCCGGAGGGCGAGCGCGTCGCGATCGTGCGCGCGTTCATGGCTCACCATCAGGGCATGACGATCGCGGCGATCGCCGACGCCCTGCTGGACGGCGTTATGGCGAACCGCTTCCACGCCGAACCGATCGTCCAGGCCACGGAGCTGCTGTTGCAAGAGCGAGCGCCACGCGAGGTGATGGCGAGCCCGCCATCGGTCTCGGAGACGATGTCGTCGACCCGAATCCGCGAGATCGAAGGACTCGGCTCCTGGCGAAAGGCCAGTCCCTGGAGCGCGACACCCGCCACCCAACTGCTCTCGAACGGCCGCTACTCGGTGATGCTCACGGCCGCGGGGTCGGGCTATAGCGCCTGGCGCGAGCTTGCCGTGACCCGCTGGCGCGAGGACGCCACCTGCGACGACTGGGGCTCTTATATCCTGTTGAGAGACGTGGCGAGCGGAGAGGTCTGGTCGGCGACCTACCAGCCGATCGGCGCCGAGCCCGATGCGTACGAGGTCATATTCAACGAGGATCGCGCCGAGTTCGCGCGGCGTGACGGGACCTTGACGACCAGCCTGGAGGTGCTGGTTTCGGCCGAGGACGACGCCGAGGTGCGCCGCCTGACGATCTCGAACCTCGACGATCAGCCGCGGGTGATCGAAATAACCTCCTACGCCGAGCTGGCGTTGGCGCCCCAGGCCGCCGACGTCGCGCATCCGGCGTTTTCCAAGCTGTTCGTCGAGACCGAGCATCTGGCCGGGCTGGGCGCGATACTGGCGACGCGGCGGCGGCGCGCGCCGACCGAGCCGGAGGTCTGGGCCGCGCACCTGGCGGTGGTCGATGGCGAGGTGGTCGGCAAGCGCGAATTCGAGACCGACCGCGCGCGGTTCATCGGCCGCGGCGCCAGCGTTCGCGCGCCGGCCGCGGCGGTGAGCGGGCGCCCGCTTTCCGGCACGGCCGGGACGGTGCTCGATCCAATCTTCGCGCTTCGCCGCCGGCTGCGGATCGCGCCGAGGGCCACGGCGCGCATCGATTTCTGGACCATGATCGCCTCCTCGCGCGAGGCGGTGCTCAATCTCGTCGACAAGCACCACGACACCGGCGCGTTCGAGCGCGCCACCACCTTGGCTTGGACCCAGGCCCAGGTTCAGCTCCATCATCTCGGCGTCGACCGCGGCGAGGCCGGACAGTACCAGCGTCTCGGCGGGCACCTGGTCTACGCCACGCCCGTCCTGCGCCCGCCTTCCGAGATCATCGCCGCTGGCGCCGGCGGTCAGCCCGATCTGTGGAGCCTCGGCATATCCGGCGACCTACCAATCGTCCTGGTCCGCGTCTCCGAGGTTCAGCAGCTTGGTCTGGTCCGCGAAGCGGTCCAGGCGATCGAATACTGGCGGATGAAGCGGCTGGCGGCGGATCTGGTCATTCTCAACGAGCGCGCCGTCTCCTACGTCCAGGACCTGCAGATCGCGATCGAGACCCTGGTCAGGGCCAGTCAGTCCCGGCCGCAGATCGCCGAGGAACGCCTGCCGGGGCATATCTTCATCCTGCGCGCCGACCTGATCACGCCCGAATCGCGCGCGCTTCTGGCGTCCGTCGCCCGCATCGTCCTGGTCGGCGACCGCGGCGGTCTCGCCGATCAACTCGAGCAGGCGCCCGAGGCCAGGCCCGCGCGTCGGGCCGCGCCCCGACGCGCTCCGGCCGCCTCCGAGTTGCAGATCTCGCGTCCGCCGCCGGGGGTGGAATTCTTCAACGGCCTGGGCGGTTTCGCCGAGGACGGGCGGGAATATGTGACGATCCTGGGGCCCGGCCAGTCGACGCCGGCGCCGTGGATCAACGTCATCGCCAATCCCGGTTTCGGGTTCCAGGTGTCGGCGGAGGGCGGCGGCTACGCCTGGTCGATCAACAGCCGCGAGCATCAGCTCACGCCCTGGTCCAACGACCCGGTGACCGATCGGCCGGGTCAGGCCTTCTACCTCAAGGACGAGGAGACCGGAGACCTCTGGAGTCCGACGGCGCTGCCGATCCGGGATGAGACGGCCACCTATGTGGCCCGTCACGGATGGGGCTACAGTCGTTTCGAGCACGTCTCGCACGCCATCGCCGCAGACCTGCTGGAATTTGTCCCGCTCGCCGATCCGATCAAGATCTCACGCCTGACGTTGCGCAACCGCTCGCACCGCGCCCGGCGGATTTCACTGACCGCCTATGTCGAATGGGTCCTCGGCCCCGCCCGCGCCGCCGCCGCGCCGTTCGTGAAGACTCGCATCGACCCGGACAGCGGGGCGATGCTGGCGAGCAATCCCTGGAACCCGGCTTTCGCTCGCCGGATCGCGTTCGCCGACCTTGCCGGCCGCCAGACGCATTGGACGGGTGACCGGCGCGAGTTCATCGGCCGCAACGGCGCGCTGTCCATGCCCGCCGGCCTCGCCAGCAACGCGGTGCTTTCGGGCCGGGTCGGCGCCGGCCTCGACCCTTGCGCCGCCCTGCGGACCACCGTCGAGATCGCGCCGAACGACGCCGTCGAGCTCGTCTTCCTGTTGGGAGACGCCGAGGACGAGGAGAAAGCCCGCGCGCTGATCGCCCGCTATCGCAAGCTGGACCTGGACGCCGTTCTGGCCGAGGTCAAAGCCTTCTGGGACGACACCGTCGGCCAGGTTCAGGTCAGGACGCCGGACCGATCGATGGACATCATGCTGAACGGCTGGCTGACCTACCAGACGCTCGCCTGCCGCGTCTGGGCCCGATCGGGCTTCTACCAAGCCAGCGGCGCCTATGGGTTCCGCGACCAGTTGCAGGACTGCATGGCCCTGGCCACGATCCGGCCGGCGGTGACCCGCGAGCACCTGGTCAGAGCCGCGGGCCGGCAGTTCGCCGAGGGCGACGTTCAGCACTGGTGGCTGTCGCATTCCGGCCAGGGCGTGCGCACCCGGATCTCGGACGACCGGGTCTGGCTCGCCTTCGCCGCGGCCCACTACGTCAAGACCACCGGCGATGTGTCGGTGCTGGACGAGAACACGCCCTTCCTGGAGGGCCAAGCCCTGGAGCCGGGCGAGAGCGAGAGCTTCTTCCAACCAATCGTCTCCGAGCGGTCCGCCAGCCTTTACGAGCATTGCGCGCTGGCCCTCGACGCCAGCCTGGCGGCCGGCGCGCACGGCGCGCCGCTGATCGGCGGCGGCGACTGGAACGACGGGATGAACCGCGTCGGCCAGAACGGCCAGGGCGAGAGCGTCTGGCTCGGGTGGCTGCTGTACGCCGCCCTTGGCGTCTTTTCCGACTTGGCCGACGTCCGCGGCGATGCGGCGCGGGCGGCGCATTGGCGCGCGCGCTCGAAGACGCTCGAAGACGCCATCGAGCGGGAGGCCTGGGACGGTGACTGGTATCGCCGCGGCTGGTTCGATGACGGCTCCCCGCTCGGATCGGCGGCGAACGAGGAATGCCGCATCGACTCCATCGCCCAGTCCTGGGCGGTGCTCTCCGGCGCCGGTCGACCCGAACGGGCGGCGCGGGCCATGGCCGCGGTCGAGCGCGAACTGATCTTGCCGCAGGACGGACTGGCCCTGCTGTTCACCCCTCCGTTCGATCGCTCGGCGCGGGATCCGGGCTATATCAAGGGCTATCCGCCGGGTCTGCGCGAGAATGGGGGCCAGTACACCCACGCCGCCCTGTGGTCGGTGATGGCGTTCGCGGCCCTGGGCGAAGGCGACAAGGCCGCGGCGCTGTTCTGGCTGCTCAATCCGGTCAACCACACCCGCGCCCGCACGGACATGCACCGCTACAAGGTCGAGCCCTATGTCGTCGCCGCCGACGTCTACGCCGCTCCCGGCCATGTCGGGCGCGGCGGCTGGACCTGGTACACCGGCTCGGCCGGCTGGATGCAGCGCGCGGGCGTCGAGAGCATCCTCGGCCTTCACATCGAAGCCGACGTGCTGCGCCTCGAGCCCTGCATCCCCAGCTCCTGGCCTCGCTTCGAGGCCGTCCTCCGACGCGGCGCGGCGCGCTACGAGATCCTGGTGGAGAACCCGCAGTCGGTGCGACGTGGCGTCGCCGCCGCCGAGTTCGATGGCGCGAAAGTCACGGCAAGACCGCTATCGATCCCATTCAAAGACGACGGCGGCGTCCATCGCCTGCAGGTTCGCCTCGGCTGATCCGAACCGGTCGCCCTAAGCCGCGCCGCGCGCGGACGCCGTTGTAAAGCCGCCCATGACGGGCTTAGTCCGGCACGGACTGCGTCAGGCGCGCGATCGCCGCCTCCGCCTCGAGCAGAGCCGGCTCGTCGAGACTGGCGAGGGCGATTTGCGCCAGGGGCGGGCGTTCGGCCTTGCGGCGCGCGCGGTTGTAGGCCGGATCATAGTGCAGCTCGATCAGCGCCTCGGCGAGAGTTTCGAAGTCCCCCTCCGCCGCCATCCGCCGCCAGTTCTCCAGACGCCGTTCGGCCGGAAAGACCGGCAAGGCGCGAAAAGCCCGCTCCAGCGCGTCCGGGTCGGCGACGATGTCGCGGTAGGCCGAAACCAGATAGCGCGCCCGCTCGGCCCGGGGCGCGGCCAGTTCGATCCGCGGAGCCGCGCGCATGGCCCGCCAGAACGAGGGCGGAACCATCAGATCACCGATCTTGCTGGACTCCGCCTCGACCAGCACCGGCCGGGCGGGGTTCAGGCGTTCGATCGCCTGAAGCAGGCGGGACTCGAACATCTTCTGGCTCGGTTGCGGGCGCCCAGGCAGGGCGCCGAACAGCGAACCCCGGTGGCCGGCCAGTCCCTCCAGGTCCACCACCTGCAGCCCGCGCTCGGACAGCCGGTTCAGGATCTCGGTCTTGGCCGAGCCGGTATTGCCGTCGAGCAGCACCAGCCGCAGCGGGCACGGCTGTTCGTACAGGCGCGCCTGCACCTGCCGCCGATAGGTCCGATAGCCGCCTGCCAGCACCGTGGTGCGCCAGCCGACGCGCGAGAGGATGGTGGCCATCGATTGCGACCTCTGGCCGCCGCGCCAGCAATAGACCAGCGGGGCGAACTCCAAAGGCTTGTCCGCCAGCGCGGTCTCGAGATGATGGGCGATGTTGCGCGCCACATAGGCCGCCCCGATCCGGTTGGCGCGGAGTCGCGAACTCCTGGACGTAGATCGCCCCGACTTCGGCGCGTTCGGCGTCGCTCAGCACCGGCAGGCTCACCGCCCCGGGCAAATGGTCCAGGGCGAACTCGGCGGGGCTGCGCACGTCGATGACGGCGTCGAACCGCTCCAGCGATTCCGCGTCCGTCCGATCGAGCTCCTGGATGCGCGGCATGCTATTGGCGCGCCATCTGCGAATTGTCCATCATCGTCCCGGTTGGGCCTTCCGTGTCCGCGACGGGTTCGAGACCGGCGAGCCCCGATGCGCGGGCGCCGACGTCGATAAAGGCTTCGGCCGTCCTGGCGCCGCATCTATATGACTTGGCCGGCGAAGTCGTTTCAATGGCGGGCGATCAAGCTTCGAAAGGCGTCTCGAATGTCCGATACGGTGCGGCTGACCTCTCTGGCGCACGGCGGCGGATGCGGGTGCAAGCTCGCGCCTGGCGTGCTACGGGACATCCTGGCCCGCATCCCCGCGGCGGCGGTCTTTCCCGAGCTGATGGTCGGGACCGAGACCTCCGACGACGCCGCGGTCTGGCGACTGAACGATGAGCAGGCCCTGGTCGCCACCACGGACTTCTTCATGCCGGTGGTGGACGATCCCTTCGACTTCGGCCGCATCGCCGCGACGAATGCGCTCTCGGACGTCTACGCCATGGGCGCGAGCCCGATCTTCGCCCTGGCGATCGTCGGCATGCCGGTGGACAAGCTGCCGGTCGAGACGATCCAGGCGATCCTGGCGGGCGGCGCCGCGGTCTGCGCGAGCGCGGGCGTTCCGATCGCGGGCGGACATTCCATCGACAGCGTCGAGCCGATCTACGGCTTGGTGGCTCTGGGACTGGTCCACCCCGATCGGGTGCTGACCAATCGCACGGCGCGGGCCGAGGACGTGCTGATCCTGACCAAGGCGCTGGGAGTCGGGGTCCTGAGCGCCGCGTTCAAGCAGCAGCGTCTAGCGCCCGGCGGATATGAGGCCCTGATCGCCACGACCACCCAACTCAACGCGGTGGGCGCCGCGCTCGGCGCCGTCCCCGGCGTCCACGCCGTCACCGATGTCACGGGGTTCGGGCTGCTGGGCCATGCGCTGGAGATGGCGCGCGGCGCGAACCTGACCGCCGAGATCATCGCCGACGCCCCGGCCCTGCTGGACGGCGTCGAGGACCTGGCCCGGGCCGGGGTCAGAACCGGCGCGGCGGCGCGCAACTGGACCAGCTACGGCGCCGCGGTCCGGCTTCCGGCCGAGCTGGCGGCGTGGCGCAAGGACATCCTGTGCGATCCGCAGACCAGCGGCGGCCTGTTGATCGCGGCGGAGCCCGCGCGCGCGGGCGCCATCCTGGACCAGGTTCGCAACGCTGGTTTCGGCGCCGCGCGCATCGTCGGCCGCATGCGCTCCGGCGCGCCGGAAATCCGCGTGATCGAAGGCCCGGCGGCGGTGTCGAGTTAAGCTCGAACGCGGACGCGCCCGAGCTACCGATCGCCAGGTTCCGCGATGGCTCACAGCGCCGCCGCCACGGCTGTGCGGGTGGGCGCGTTTACGACATTTTCAATGCTCGTGTGTTGCAAGGGCGTCTGGGCCAAGCCGAGACTATTCATGCGGTTCGCCATGGGTGGGACGCACGGGACATCCGCGAGTGACCAAGCGAGATCTGCACGAACGATCCATCTGGAATGTTGCGTCCTGGTCCTCTCCGGGGATGTTCGCCGCGAGCGGGGTCCTGTTAGGCCTGGGCTTTGTCGCATTAGCCCTCTGCATCGACATCGGCCTCAGGGGCTGGCCCAGGTCGTTGAGCGACATGGTGCTGAAGGATCCGTGGCTGTTGATCGTGGCGCCGTCCCCCCTTGTCCTTGGCGGCGTCTTTTGGCTCCTCGGGCGAAAACACGCCGAAACCAAGCGTTATCTGGACGAATTGCGGCTCACCCTGACCGCCGCGCGCGCGGGCGCGTTCGAAACCAATTTCGAGCGCGGGACATTCTGGTGCTCGCCTGAATTCATCGCGATCGTCGGCCGATCCATGACCTACGAGGAGGCTTCGAACCCGGTCTGGCCAATGACCCATCCGGACGAGGCGGAGACCGTCCGACAAAAAGTCGGCGTGGTGAGCGATGAGGTGAATTTCAATTCGCTGGAGACGCGGTTCGTGCTGCCCACCGGCGAAATCCGCTGGGTTCAGGTCAGCGGCGAACTACACGTCGACAAGGCTGGAAAGCCCAGGAAGCTGGTCGGGCTGGTGCTCGACATCGACGAGCGAAAGCGCCAGGAGCTGGCGTTGATCGAGGCCAAGCGGTACGCCGAACTGGCCGAGTCCGTGGCCGGCATCGGCTATTGGCGCTTCGAACACCGAACGGGCGAATTCACCTGGTCGGACCAGATGTACAAGATCTATGGCTTCGGCCCCGAGCGCCCACCGCCCAGCATCGCCTCCCTGGCGGATTTCTGCCACCCCGACGATCGGGAATTGCTCAAGCGGCACCATGAGACGTACGCCAACCGGGAAGCCCCCGAACTGGCGGTGCGCCTGATTCGCGCCGATGGCGAAGTCCGCCACGTCATCGCGAGAAACACCGTGGAATGGGATGTGGACGGCAAGATCGTCTGCCGCTTCGGCACCCTCAGCGACGTCACCGAGATCAAGCTCGCCGAGGCCGCCGCCAGGGAAAGCGAGGAGCGCTACCGCTTCCTGGCCGAAAACGCGCCGGACATGATCACCCGCACCAAGCTGAACGGAGACATCCTCTATATCTCGCCCTCGTCGGTGCGGATATTCGGCTACACGCCCGAGGAGATGCTACGCCTGAACGCCGCGGACATGGTCCACCCCGACGACGCCGAGTTGGCGATCGCCAGGATCAACCATTTGATCGAGGCGCGCGTGCCGCGCCTGCCCGAAGCGCTCTGCTATCGCGCCAGACACAAGGACGGCGGTTGGATCTGGATCGAGGCCAACCCCAACCTAGTGTTCGACGAGCATGGCGAGCCCGTCGAGTTCATCGACGTCGTCCGCGATGTCACCCAGACCAAACTGTTCGAGGCCGAGCTGGAGGAATCCCGCCGGCGCGCCGAGGCCGCGGCCTCCGCCAAGGCCGCCTTTCTGGCCAATATGAGCCATGAATTGCGCACGCCGCTGACCTCCATCGTCGGCTTTTCGCGCCTGATGGCCGATCACCAGAACCAGGATCCGGAAACCAGGCACTTCGCCAAGCGGATCAGCGAAGCGTCCGAAGCGCTGCTCGCGGTCATCAACGACGTGCTCGACTTCTCGAAACTCGAGGTCGGCCAAGCGAAGCTGGAGATGCAGCCGCTGTCGGTGCGGAGCCTGCTCGACGAAACCGCCGGCCTGATCTCCATCCAGGCCGCGGCCAAGGGCCTGGAGCTCAGGATCGAGATCGATCCCAAGACACCCGAGCATGTGACGGGCGACGTGGCGCGTTTGCGGCAGGTGCTGCTCAACCTCCTGAGCAACGCTGTGAAGTTCACCGACCGCGGCGGCGTCAGCGTCTGCGTGGACTATCGCGGCGAAGGCGACGAGGCGCGGATGCGGGTGTCGGTCATCGACACCGGCGCCGGCATCGCCCCGGAGAGCGCCAGCCGGCTGTTCGCGCGCTTCTCGCAAGCCGAGGTGTCGATCAACCGCACCCATGGCGGCACTGGCCTGGGGTTGGCCATCTGCAAGGGCATCGTCGAACTGATGGGCGGCGAAATCGGGGTCGACACCGGGATCGGGAAGGGCTCGACCTTCTGGCTCGAGATTCCGGCGCCGGCGGCGGAGGGCGCGAAGGCCCACGAGATGGGCGGCGGGGAGCACTTGGAATGTCCGCCGCTGCGGCTGCTGGTGGTCGACGACACCCAGGTGAATCGCGAGTTGGTGAAATTGATGCTCGCCCACATGGGTTTCGACATCGAGGAAGCTTCGGGCGGTGCGGAAAGCGTGCAGGCCGCGCTTGCCCGTCGGTTCGATCTGATCCTGATGGACGTGCGCATGCCGGGCGTCGACGGCCTGGAAGCCACTCGGGTCATCCGCGGGACCAGCGGCCTGAACTGCAATACGCCGATCCTGGCGCTCACCGCCGACGTGCAGCCCGAAAACGCCGCGGCCTGCCAGGCGGCGGGAATGAACGACATCATCGCCAAGCCGATCTCGCCGGGCGAGCTGCTGTCGAAGATCGTGCGCTGGGGCGCCGAGATGGCGGGGACGGACGAGGCGTCGGCGAGTGAACTGTCCGTCTGACCGACCGGTCGGGCCCCGAGCGGCGATAGCTTGCCGTTGGACGGACGTCCGTCCCTTGCACTAACATCGAAGCGGATCACCCGACGAAGTCGGACCAGACCCCGCCCGCGATTTCGCCTCGACCAGGAAGCCCGTTTTGCCCGATTCAATCCCGGCTTCTTCGTCCCATTCCGGCCGCGGGTCTGGGTCGGCGCCGCGGGTCACCGTGCGGGCGGCGGCCTTTGAACTCTTTCGCGCTTTCGGGCTGACCACCATTTTCGGCAATCCCGGATCGACGGAACTGCCGATGTTTCGCGATTTCCCACCTGATTTTCGCTATGTGCTGGGCCTGCAGGAGTCGATCGTCGTCGGCATGGCGGATGGTTTCGCCCAGGCGACGCGCGGCGCCGCGCTGGTCAACCTTCACTCCGCGGCGGGTGTCGGCCATGCGTTGGGCGCCATATTCACCGCCTTCAAGAACCAGACGCCCCTGGTGATCACGGCCGGCCAGCAGGCCCGCTCGATGCTTCCCTTCGAACCGTTCCTGTACGCCGAGCAGCCGGCGGAATTTCCCAAGCCGTACGTCAAGTGGAGCTGCCAGCCCGCGCGCGCCGAGGACGTTCCGGCCGCGATCGCGCGGGCCTTCTATGTGGCCATGCAACCGCCGCGCGGACCAACCTTCGTTTCGGTTCCGGTGGACGACTGGGACAGGATGACGACGCCGGTCGAACCACGCCAGGTCAGCCGGACCATCCTCGGCGATCCCGCGCTGCTGGCTCAAGCCGCGGCGGCCCTCGGCCGCGCCGAGCGGCCCGCGATCGTCGTCGGCGCCTCCGTGGCCCGTGACGACGCATGGGACGCCACCGTCGCCTTGGCCGAACGGCATCAAGCCGCGGTGTGGGTGAGCCCGATGTCGGGCCGCAACGGCTTTCCGGAAGACCACCGCCTGTTCGCCGGCTTCCTGGCGGCCGATCGCGCCAAGATCGTGGCGAACCTGGAAGGCCACGACTTCATTCTGGTGCTGGGCGCGCCGGCGTTCACCTATCACGTCGAAGGCGCAGGACCGTTCATTCCCGACGATGCGCGGCTGGTTCAGCTGGTCGACGATCCCGCCTTGGCTGCGTGGACGCCGGTCGGCGTTTCGATCCTCACCAGCATCGACCTTGGCGTCAGAGCCTTGCTCGACGGACCGGCCCCGCGGCGCCGCGCCGCGCCGAAGGCGCTGGTTCGCCCGCCGCGCCTGCCGGGAGACCGCCTGACCGACAGCTACCTCATGCAGCAGATCGCGATGCTCCGTCCCCGCGGCTGCATCGTCGTCGAGGAGGCGCCGAGCAGCCGCCCGGCGATGCACGACCATCTGCCGATCATCGAGCCGAACGGCTTTCACACCTGCTCCAGCGGCGGTCTCGGCCACGGTCTGCCGGCCGCCGTCGGCGTCGCCCTGGGACGCCCGGGCGAGCGCGTGATCGCGGTGCTGGGAGATGGTTCGGCGATGTACGCCATCCAGGGTCTGTGGTCGGCGGCGCGGCTCAAGCTGCCGATCGCCTTCATCATCATCAACAACGGCGGCTATGAAGCCCTGCACGGTTTCGCCCAACACTTCGGTCTGCAGGGGATCGTCGGAACCACCCTGCCGCGGATCGACTTTTGCGCGATCGCGCGCGGCCAGGATTTGCCGGCGATCCGCGTCGATCGGCCCCAGGATCTGGACGAGGCCCTGACCCGCGCCTTCACCTCGGCGGAGCCGCTCCTGGTCGAGGTGGTCGTCGAAAGGTCCGCCTCGATCGAGGCGAGCGCCCGGCTCGACACGCCATAGCCGAGGCGGCCGAAGCCGGAGCCGATCGGCTTGTCAGGCGTCCTCGCCGTTGGCGACGCGGCGGATGGTGTCGATGATCTCGTCGTCGCTCGGCGCGCCGGTCACCACCGCCCCGACGCCGAGCCGCAGCATCCGGGCGGCGTCCTTTTGCGTGATCACCGAACCGCCGATCACCACCGGCGCCTCGACGCCGCGGGCCTTCAGCTCCTTGAGCAGTTCGGGCACCAGGGTGATGTATTCCCAGGAGTGACAACTGACGCCGACCACGTCGACCCGCTCCGCCGCCGCCAACTCCGCGATGCTCTCGGGCGTGTTGAACCGCCCGAGATAGCTCACCCGCATCTGGGCTTCGCGCAATATTCGGGTGACCGAGATCGCGCCGTTCTCGTGCTGATCCAATCCGACCATCGCGATGATGACATGTTCCTGGCTCATCGCTCGTCTCATCAGGCCGGCGCGTCGATCAGGCCGTAGAAGTCATAGGGCAGGCCCATGACTTCCCGCGCGGCGCACTTGATTTCGCCGAATGTCACGTCGTGGTCGAGGCAGTCGCGGGTCGCCGGCACGATGTTCTCGCCGCTTTCGACCACCGCCTTGAAACGGTCGATCGCCGCGCGCACGACGGACGTGTCGCGGCCCGCCTTCCAGGCGCGGATATCCTCCACATGATCCTGGAAGCTGTCGATCTTCTGCTCGGAGATTTCCCGCAGAAGCGTGTCTTCGGCTTCGGCCATCTGGTGACAATTGACGCCGACGATGGGCAGATCGCCCTTGGCCACGTCCTTTTGCTGGCGCTCCATCGCGCTGGTGAATATCCGCCGAAAGAAGCCCTGATCGACGAGTTCCGCGGCGTCGCCGAGCGACTCGATTTCCCTGACCCGCGCCGCGATGCGCGCCTCGATCTCGTCGGTCAGGCTTTCGATCAAGTACGAGCCGCCGAACGGATCGGCCACCCGCGCGACGCCGGCCTCGAGGTCGAGGATCTGCTGCGTGCGAAGACCGACCAGATGCGACTGCGGGCTCGGCGTCCGGTAGGCTTCATCGAACGCCGAGATTTCGAGCGCCTGGACCCCCGCCATGACCAGGCAGATGGCCTGGGAGGCGCCTCTGATGATGTTGTTGACCGGCTGTTGGGCGGTCATGGAAAGCCCGGAGGTGTGGCTGGTGATCACCACCGACAGCGACCGGGGATCGCTGGCCCCGAATTCATCGCGCATCATGCGCGCGAAAATCCTGCGCGTGGCCCGTATCTTGGCGATCTCCTCGAAGAAATCCATGCCGCAGTTGACCAGAATGGCGATCCGCGGCGCGAACAGGTCGATCGGCAGGCCCCGCTGCAGCAGCCGCCGGGTGAGGTAGCGGATTTCCACGAAGCCCAGCGCCATTTCCTCGACCGGATCCAGGCCGGATTCGCTGAAGAAGTAGGTGTCCTCGATGAAGCCGTGGAACCTCGGCAGATGCCGCGCGGCGTACTCGATCGTATCGAGCGCCACCCGCACCCGGTATTCGGTCGGAAGATGGACCGCATAGCAGCAGTCTTCCGAGTAGAGCGGGGCCTGGATGACCGATCCCCGAAGCTGGTCATAGGCAAACCCGTATGTCTCCGCCGCCAAGGTGTAGCCGGCGATGGTGGCCTGCGGCGGCAGCGAGGCGGAGAACGATATCTTGTCCAGCGGGATGCCGCTCAACAGGTCGAGGATGTCCTGCTTTCGGCACAGGGACACGCCCTGGGTTCCGACCGAAGGGACGGCCAGGGGGTGGTCGGGATCCAGCGCCGCAGCGGTGGCGGCGTCTCCGATCACGTCGATGCCGGTCTGGCCTCGCGAGATCAGGTATTTGAGTTGGGCGTTCGAGTGCGTGGCCGAGCCTTCACCGGAGAGCGCGCGTTGAATCCAGCCGCCGGAGGCGTTGACATGCGCCCGCCGACCCCGCGTGAACGGAAACTCTCCCGGCGTTTCGCCCCGCCCGGTGGGGTCGGCGTAGGCGGCCTGAAGTTCAATTCCGGATCTCGTCAGGTTCGGGCTCATCCCGCGGTCCCTCAGGCATGCGCCGCGCCGGGCGGCGGATCGGAATTCCGCTCAGAACTTTCGAGGAAACGCGAACTCGCCGATCCGCTTCTGTTCGTAGTAGCCGGCGAAATTATAGGGCTCGGTGGCGTACACTCCCTGCCCCGCGCACACCGCATAGCAGTTGTTGCAGCTCATGCAGCCAGTGACGCTGGCCTTGAGGCGGACCTTCAGGTTGTCCTTCGGACCGAACAGCTCGAGCAGGTTGGCCGGGCAGACCACCGTGCACAGCTTGCAGCCGTCGCACTTGTCCAGTTCGATCGTCACCCTGCGAAAGATCGTCTCGCGCGGATCGTCCCAGATGGGAAGATGGTCGGGGGCGACGACGGCTGTTTCCACGCTCGCAACGGTCATGGCGCGGTCTCCTAATACAGGATCTGTTGTTCGCCGCCTTCCCACCAGGTGATCTGGTGGGTCTGACGGGAAATGGTCTGCTGGGCGGGATTGCCGATCGGATAGCCGACGCTGATCGCTTCGGCGAGCTCGAACGGCGGGGCCACGCCCAGCTTGTCCATCAGCGCGGTGTTGCTGGTCAGCAGCTTGGAAAAGCCGACCCAGCAGGTCCCCAGGCCCAGGCTCTGGGCGGCAAGCACGATGTTCGTGCCCACCACGCCGATGTCGACCTCCGGAACGCCCACGCCACGCTTGTCCATCAGGATGAGGATCACCGTCGGCGCCTTGTGGAACACCGCGAAGCGGCCGTTGGCGATCGACTTGACCGCCGTCATCGGCACCGGGTGGAAGGCGTTGGGGCTCTCGCGATTGAGCTGCTGGGTGTTTTGCATGATCGCGGCGCGCTGCTCGGTGCCCGGCGCATAGTTGGTGTAGTCGATGCTCGCCGTCATGTTCTGGCAGACCGCGACGCAGTACTGCTCCATCTCGGCGATCATCTCCTTGTCGCGCACGACGATGAACGACCAGGGCTGACAGTTGCCCTGCGAGGGGGCGAAACGCCCCATCTCCAGGATGCGGCGGATCATGTGGGCTGGCGGCTGGCGGCCCTTGAACTTGCGGATGCTCCGCCGCGTCAGGATGGCGTGCTCGACGTCGTTCCAGTCCGCGCCCGGTTCGATGTCCTGGATGGCTGTCCGGCGGCGGGCGGTGCGATCCGCCTTGGTCTCGGCCGCCTCCAGTTCGCACTCCAAGTCTTCAAGGTTTTCCAGCTCTTCAAGCTCGAAGGTGTCGCTCATCGTCGATCTCCGCTGACTTACCCCGCACGTCTGGCCTGCTGGGCCGGCGCCTTCGCCGCCATCCCCGGATCGCCCGGGCCCAGCGCCGCCAGCGCGGCCGGTTCGACGCGCCTCGCGCGTCCGTCCTGGTATTCGTAGACTTCCGCCGCGCTCGCCTTCAGCGCCTCGATCAGGAAGCGGTCCTGCGGTTTCTCCGACGCGGTCTTGGGAATCTCGCCGAGCACCTGGAGAAAGCTCGGAATGAAGTTGGCTTCGAGCTTGCGCCGGCAATCGGCGAAGATCGCGGACGGATCGAACCGGGTCCGATCGACGACGATCGCGGCGACGACCTCCTTCTCGCCCGGCGCGGCGTTGGCCATGGGGAGCCCATAGACATAGACGTCGGTGACCTGCGGACTCTCCGCCAGCGCGGCCTCGACGAAGCCGGGATTGATGAAGTCGCCGTTGCGCCGGATCCCGCCACCCTTGCGGTAGTCGAAGAACAGCCAGCCCTCGGCGTCGCGGTGACAGATGTCGCCGCTGCGCAGCCAGCCCCCCACGGTCTTCAGGTCCGACGCGGCGGGGTTGTTGAAATAGGTGACCACGGCCGCTTCTCCGGTGACCGGGCGGCTGATCAGTTCGCCGGGCGCGCCGGGCGGGCATTCATCGCCGGCCTCGTCGACGATCTTCATCTCGAGATTGGGCGGCGGCTTGCCGAAGCTGCCGACCGGGCCGACGCCGATCGGCTTGAAGGCCATGCCGCCCTCGATCGCGCCGTAGGCCTCGAGCACCTTGACGTCGAAGCGGCGCTCGAAATTCTCCCAGATCGCCGCCGGCATCCCGGCGCTAAGCACGAAGCGCACCGGATTGTCGGCGTCGTCGGGCTTGACCGGCTCGCTGTAGATCGCCGTGGCCATGCCGCCCAGCAGGTTGAAGAAGGTGCAGCCGTGCTTGCGGGTGATGTCCCACAGACGCGATTTGGTGAACTTGCGGCTGAACACCGCCCGCTGACCCTCGCGAAGGGCCGAGGCCAGGGTCATCAGCTGGGCGTTGCCATGGGTGAGGGAGAGCCCGGTGTAGGGTCGCTCGTCGCCCCCCAGGCCCAGCATCGCCGAAAGCATGGTCCCGGCGCCGTAACGGGCGTTGGCGAACACCACGCCCTTGGGATCGCCGGTGGTGCCCGAGGTGTAGATGATCTGCAGCGGATCGTCGGGGTCGCGCAGCCGCATGTCGACCCAGGCTTGCGAGCGATCGAGCACTTCGTTTAGGCTGACCGCGTCCGCGACCTCGCCGGTGGCCAGCAGAGCGGGCTCGTCGCCGCTCTCGAGCACCCAGATCCAGTCCAGCGAGGGAACCTGGGCGCGGATTTCGTCCACCTGAGCCAGGCAGTAGTCGGCGCAGACCACGCCGCGGCAGCCCGAATTGTTCAGCGTATAGGCCAGCTTGCCGCCGCGGGTGCGCGGGTCGATCGGAACGAAGACCAAGCCGGCCAGCGAGGCGGCGATCATCAGCTCGATGAATTCGGGATGGTTGCGCAACAGGATGGCGAAGCGATCGCCGTAGGCCATGCCGCGCTCGATCAGCCCAGCGGCCAGCCGGTTGGCGTTGGCCCACAGTTCGGCGTAGGTGCGCACCTCGTCCGGCCCGGCGTCGCCGCGTTCGAAGGTCACCACGTCGAGATCGGGCCTGGTCTCCGCGCGGGCGGCGATCAGGTCGGCGAGAACCATTTCGTTGAGCGTGCGCATGGTCTCACCCTAGGCGCTGGTGAGGATGGTGACGCACATCGCGGCGGCGTCGGCGCCGATGCTGCCGCCGCCGTTGTGGCACAGGCCGACCTTTGCTCCCGCCACCTGGCGGGCGCCGGCGCGGCCTCGGATCTGCTCAGTGATCTCGACCACCTGGGCGATGCCGGTGGCGCCGATCGGATGGCCCTTGCGCAGCAGGCCGCCGGAGGTGCTGACCGGGATGCGCCCGCCGAGCCTAGTGGCGCCGGACGCGACAAGCGGGCCGCCCTCGCCCTTCGCGCACAGGCCAAGCGACTCGTAGCCCATCAGCTCCGCCGGGGCCGAGGCGTCGTGCAACTCGACCAGGCTGAGGTCGTCGGGGCCCAGCCCGGCTTCCTCGTAGGCTTCGCGGCCGCAGACCTCGGACAGGCCCTCGCCGCCAGCGTCATGGTCCCAGCCCGACCGCAGGACGCTGGAGGCCACTCGGACCGCGCCGGTCAGGCCAAGTTCGCGCAGCTTTCGCGCGCTGACGATCACCGCTGCCGCCGCGCCGTCGCCGATCGGCGAACACATCGGCCGCGTCAGGGGCTCGGCGATGGTGGGTGCGGCCAGCACCTCCTCGACCGTCATCGCCTCGTGGAACTGGGCGTTCGGGTTGAGCGAGCCGTGGTAGGAATTCTTGGCCGAGATCATGGCGAAATGCTCGACCGTAGTGCCATGGCGTTGCATGTGGGCGCGCGCCGCCGCGGCGTAGATGTCCATGAACATCGACCGGTTCTGACCTGTGCCGCCGGAGGCTTTCTGCGCCCCGCTCGCGGCGGCCGAGGCCTGCAGGCCTTCGATGATCGCCTGAAGCTGCTCGACGTCGACCGCGCCGGTGAAGGCGCCGAACACCTTGGCCTTGTCCTCGAAGTACATTTTCTCGACGCCGCAGGCGACGACGACGTCATAGACGCCGGCGCTGACCATGGCGCAGGCCTGGTTGAAGGCGGTGGAGGCGCTGGCGCAGGCGTTCTCCACATTGACCACCGGCAGGCCGCCCATGCCGATCCCGCGCAGCACCACCTGGCCGCGGATGCATTCCTGCCCGGTCAGCACGCCGGCCGCAGCGTTCGACATCCAGGCGGCCTGGACATCCTGTTTCTCGATTCCGGCGTCCGCCAAGGCGGCCAGAACCGCTTCGCCGCCGATCGACTTCAACCCCCGGTCCATCATCCGGCCGAAGCGGGTCATGCCGACCCCGGCCACATAAGCCTCCATCTTCATGTCCGGTCTCCCGTGGGGTGAAAGGTCCTCAGAACCGAGACGCCGCCAGCATGCCGAGCACCTCGTTGCAGCCGTCCTCGATCATCGAGATGCGCGCATCGCGGAAGATCTTCTCGATCGGGCAGTCGCGCGAGATGCCGGCGCCACCGAACACCTGGAACGCCTCGCTCGCCACCTCGAACGCCGTCTGGGTCGAGGTCACCTTGGAGGCGATCGCCAACTCCAGCAGCGGGGTTTCGCGCGCCGCGTTGATGCGCAGCACACGCTGGTTGAGCGCCCGCGCGGCCTCGACCTTCTGAAACATCTTGAACAGGCGCGAGCGCATGCTCTGGTGATTGAAGATCGCGACCCCGCCCTGCACCCGCGATTTGGAATATTCCACCGCCAGTTCGAGCGCGGCGCGCGCGCAGCCGACGAAGGTCGTGCCCATGCCGCCATTGGCCAGGCACAGCACCCAATCGGCCGCCCCTCGATACATCTGCGGCGGCACCACCAGGGAGTTGGCCGGAACCTTCAGCTCGTCGAAGAAGATTTCGCCCTGGTTCAAGGCGCGCTGGCCGATCTTTTCCGTCGGCTTGCCCCGGGTGACCCCGCCCTCGTTCAGCGGCACGACGAAGACGCCGTGACCAGTCTCGCCATCGCCCATGTCGACCGCGCAGAACAGGGCCGCGGCCTCGGCGATCGAACCGTTGGAGACCCAGGCCGATTTCTGTCCCGAGATCACGAACTGATTGCCCACGCGCCGGGCCAGGCAGTTGGGCCGCTCGTCGCGGCCCTGGGGATGGCTGATCGCGCCGTCGAAATTGATCAGGTCGGAGCCGTGGTCGGGCTCGGTGATCGCCCAGCATCCCAAGGTTCCGGGCGGGAACCGCTCGATCAGGGCCGGATTGCCCGACATCTGGGCCACCATGGTGGGAAAGCCCGCCACGCCGAGGCTGATCGCCAAGCCGGTGTCGCCCCAGCCCATCTCTTCGCCCACGATGTAGCGAATGCGCGCCTGCTCCTGCGGCGAGACATCGGGGTTCTCGTGGAACATGCCCAGTCCCAGATCGCGGTGCTTGTCGAACACGTCCCACAGGATGGATTCGCGGGCGATGACGTCGCTGGCCGGCAGCTTGTCCAGGCTCTGACCCGCCGGACGCATCACGTCCCGGGCGAAGCGATGCGCCGCCTCCCAGGTAGCCCGTTCCGTTTCGGTGAATTCCGGATCCAGCTCGACCGCGAGCATCGCCATTTCGAATTCCTCCCTATGGTCACGCCATCACACGCCCGCTCGTCGTTATTTTAGCTCGACATCTTCCGTTCGATTTTTGCTTATATGCACACGGACGATAGGCGCGATTTTCGCGGGTTATATGGCGTTTAGTTGATCGTTTCGTCGCTCTCACCTCTAGGCGTTGGCTTTCATTGGTGTGATCGATGGTGGGAATGCTATGGGCGGGTTACGCGCACAGCATTGCTCCAAATCAAGGGCGCCGTCCGAATTGTCGGGCTGGTTCGAATACTAGGACCGTTGACTCAACCCCTGTCGCCCGCGCGCGGCCGACAGGGGCGATGGGTCGCGTGCCGACCGGCTAGGTTGCTTTGCCAAGACTCATGGGCGGGACGCGAACCGTCGTCGCGGTCGACTGGACGGGGCCGGCGCGGTCATCCGCGGATGGCGATCCAGGTCAGTGCTTCTCGCTATCCAGGACGGCCATCTGCGCGGCGGGATAACGATCGCCCGCCGCCGCGCCCTTCGGGACGGTCTGCTCGATGGTGGCCAGGTCGTCCGCGCTCAGGCCGACGTCCAGCGCGCCGACCGCTTCGCTCAGGCGCGTGCGGGTCCTGGCGCCGATCAGCGGGATGATGTCGTCGCCCCGCGCGGCGACCCAGGCGATCGCCATTTGCGCGACGCTGACGTCCCGCGCCGCGGCGAGGGAGCGAAGCGCCTCGACCAGAGCCAGATTGTGCTCGACGTTGCCCGCCTGAAAGCGCGGACTGTGGGCCCGGAAGTCGCCGGGCGTGACCGCATCCCGGTTCCAGTGGCCGCTGATCAGGCCGCGTGAGAGCACGCCATAGGCGGTGACGCCGACGCCAAGAGCGCGGACGGCGGGCAGAATATCGTCCTCGATCCCGCGCGAGATCAGCGAATACTCGATCTGCAGGTCGCAGACCGGGTGAACCGCGGCGGCGCGTCGGAGGGTCTGGGCGCCGACCTCGGACAGGCCGATGTGACGGACATAGCCGGCTTTCACCATGTCGGCGATCGCGCCCACCGTCTCTTCGATGGGCACCCGCGGATCGAGCCGCGCGGGACGATAGATGTCGATGTGGTCGAGACCGAGCCGCTGCAAGGTATAGGCGAGGAAGTTCTTCATCGCCTCCGGCCGCGCGTCATAGCCCGACCATTGCCCGTCCGGCCCGCGCAACGCCCCGAACTTGACGCTGACCACGAAGCGATCGCGCGGGACGCCCTTCAGCGCCTCGCCGATCAGCATCTCGTTGTGGCCCATGCCATAGAAATCGCCGGTGTCGACGAGGTTGATCCCGGCGTCGAGCGCGGCGTGGATGGTGGCGACGCCCTCGCTTCGATCCGCCGGTCCGTACATGCCCGACATGGCCATGCAGCCAAGGCCGAGGATGGAAACCAGGGGACCGTCCCTTCCGAGTTGGCGTCGCCGCATCTCCATCTCCTCCATGGGCGCGCCCAGCTCCGGAACCCTTCGGACCGGGAGGACAGAGCCTAACCCGCCATGTTGTAGCCGTGCATGACGACCCCGCCCCATAACTGGGGGTCCATCGGGTGCGGCGTGAAATCGGTGATGACGTTGAGCAAGGTCGGCTTGCCGGACTTGATCGCCCGATCCAGCGCCGGCGCCAGTTCCTCCACCCGGTCCACCCGCTCGCCGCGGCAGCCGAAGCCCTCGGCGACACGGACGAAATCGACGTCGGTCAACTGGGTTCCCAGGTTCTTATTCTTGAAAACCTCGTCCTGATAGGGGCGATAGCAGCCCCAGTGACTGTCGTTCATGACGATCAGCACGGTGGCGACGCCGTAGCGCGCCGCGGTCTCCAACTCCTGGATGGTCAACCCGGCGCCGCCGTCGCCGGTGACGGCGATGACCGTCTTGTCCGGACAGACCATCTTCGCGGCGATCGAGGACGGCAGGCCAAAGCCCATGTGGCCCATGCCGGCGCTGTGGGCCAGATGGCGGGTGTGGCACGGCCGCAGATAGGTCATTTCCCAGGAAGAAGCCTGGCCGCCGTCCATGCACAGGATGGCGTCCTTGGGGATGACCCGCGCCAGTTCGCGCATATAGGCCGCCGTATTGACGATGCTGGTGCCTTCCGTGGTGACCGCGTCGGCGATGGCGTCGACCTCGGCGCGATAGGCCCGCTGCACGCTCGTTAGGGTCGCGACCCAGTCGCGGTCCAGGGCGGCGCCGGGTTGCGCGGCCAGCGCGGCGTCCAGCAATTTCAAGGTTTCCCGCGCGTCGCCGACCAGGCCCGTGGTGATCGGCGCGTTCTTCCCCAGCATGGTGTCGTCGATGTCGATCTGGATGATCTTCTGGCCCGCCGGCACCGGGCAGGTGGGCGGCTTGTGGATCGGCACCCAGCTCGAGAACTTGCAGCCGACGGCGAGGATCACATCGGCTTCCCGGCAGGCCTTGACCACCGCCCCGCCGCCGAACCAGCCGGGGCTGCCGATGTCATGCGGGCTGCCCGGCTCGCTGATCCCGTTGCCCTTGGGCGTGGTGAAGAAGGGCGCGCCCGTCCGGCGGACCAGCGCGCGGAAAGCCTCCGTCGCGTCCGACCGCGACACGCCGCCGCCGGCCAGCAGCAGCGGCCGCTTGGCTTCGCGCAGCGCCTTGGCGACGGCCTCGATATCGGCCTGGGTCGGCGTCGGCCGCGATGGGGTCAGGATCGGAATGCTGTCGAGGTCGTAGGTGCAGGGCTGGCTGCCGATATCGCACGGGACGTCCAGGTGCACCGGTCCGGGCCGTCCCGATCGGGCGATGTAGATCGCCCGCTCGAACAGTTCCGGCGCCCGCTCCGGAGTGCGGATCTGGGCGCTCCATTTGGTGATCGGCCGGAACAGCGCGAGATGGTCCGAACGCTGCAGCACGTCGCGGTCGGGATCGAGCATGTTGAGCTGGTTGTTCGGGGTCAGCACCAGCATGGGGACATTGTCCTGCCAGGCGGCGGCCACGCCGGGGACCAGATTGGTCGCGCCGGGGCCGACGGTGCCGAAACAGACCGCCATCTCGCCGGTCACCAAATGGGCGGCGTGCGCCATATGGCCCGCGGCCTCCTCGTGCCGCGTCGTCGCATAGGTGAAATACTGATCCTTGCTGGTCCCGTTCATGAACAGCGCGAACTGGGCCGCCGGCAGCCCGAAGACATGGCGGACCCCGTGTTTCTTGAGGATTTCGACGAGCACGCCAACCACGGTGCCGCTCACCACATTGCTCATGCTCACGCGCCTTTCGGGGTCGATTCCTGGGGTGTGTTTCTCGTTGGGCGGAGACCGTCCATCGCCCGTGATGGATAGGCCATCATGGGGGTCCAGGTCCAGCATACACCGGCCGGCGGCGCCTGTTTCCACAGGGCCGGCCGACCGCCGATCCTCGCAGGACCGGAGGGTCGGAAACCCACATTTGTCGATCGATCGTCGATCATCATCGGTCTGGCGTGATATAGGCTCGCGCCGCCGCCGTCCGCGCTTGCGACAATCCGAGCGGCACGGGGGGGGCAACACGATTCGCACTCAGATCACCATCATTGGCGCCGGCCCGGCCGGGATGTTCCTGGCGCACCTGCTGCGGCGGGAAGGCCTGGACGTCCTGGTGCTGGAACGGCGTGACCGCGACTATGTCGAGGGCCGCGTGCGCGCCGGCGTGCTGGAGCAGATCGCCGTCGACACGATGGACCAGCTCGGCCTGGGCGGACGCATGCGGCGCGAGGGCCTGATTCACGCGGGCGTGAACCTGGTGCATGACGACGAGATGTTCCGCATCGACCTGCGGGCGCTGACCGGCTCGACGGTGACGGTCTACGGCCAGCAGGAAGTGATGAAGGACCTGTTCGACGCCGCGGCCGAGCGAGACGTGCCGATCGTATTCGACGCCGAGGACCTGCGGATTCACGATCTGGAGAGCGAGCGGCCGTTCGTCATCTGGCGCAAGGACGGCGCCGAGCACCGCGTCGATTGCGTCTTTGTCGCCGGCTGCGACGGATTCCACGGGGTAAGCCGCGGCTGCATTCCAGAGCCGACGCTGCGCTGCTTCGAACGGGTCTATCCGTTCGGCTGGCTGGGCATTCTGGCGGAGGTCCCGCCGGCGAACCACGAGCTGATCTATTGCAATCACGAGCGCGGTTTCGCCCTGGCCAGCATGCGCTCGCCGACCCGCAGCCGCTACTACCTCCAATGCGCGCTCGACGAGCGCATCGAGGACTGGTCCGATGACCGGTTCTGGGACGAGCTCTGCCTTCGGCTGGGACCGAAGGCGGCGGCGGGGGTGGCGCGCGGTCCCTCGTTCGAGAAGAGCATCGCCCCGTTGCGCAGCTTCGTCGCCGAGCCGATGCGTCATGGGCGGCTGTTCCTGGCCGGCGACGCCGCGCACATCGTTCCGCCGACCGGCGCGAAGGGACTGAACCTGGCGGTTTCGGACGTGCTGCTGCTGTCGCGGGCGTTCGCGGAGTATTTCGCCGAGCGCTCGAGCGCCGGCATCGACCATTATTCAGCCCGCGCCCTGGCACGGGTTTGGAAGGCCGAGCGGTTCTCCTGGTGGTTCACCGGGCTCACCCATCGCTTTCCCAGCGCCGATCCGCTGGAGCGGCGCCTGCAGGTGGCGGAGCTGGACTATCTTCGCCGCTCCACGGCCGCCCAAACCAGTTTGGCGGAAAATTACGTCGGACTGCCGCTTGAGTGGACCGAGCGGGGCTAGACGCGCGGCCAAATCGCCACGGACTTAATGCAAGTCAATGCGCGGCCGGTGCGTTGCAGCGATTGCTATGTGACAGAACCATCCGGAGGGGGCGCGCATGGGCCAGACGCGGACAGTCGACATTCCAGGGACCACCGTGTTCGACGGCAAGCAGGCCCAGAAGGGCTACGCCCTGAACCGCATGTGCTTTTCGTTCAACACCGCCGCCAACCGGGCCGCCTTCCTGGCCGATGAGGAGGCCTATTGCGATCGCTACGGCCTGACCTCGGCGCAACGCGAGGCGGTGCGCAGCCGCAACGTGCTCCAGCTGCTCGCGGCCGGCGGGAACATCTACTACCTGGCCAAGCTGGCCGGCATTCTGGGACTGAATGTTCAGGATATCGGCGCGCAACAGACCGGAATGACCGTCGAGGCCTTCAAGGCGAAACTCGCGGCGGCGGCGGAGGGTTGAGATCATGGCGACAATCGTCGGCGGCCTGGCCGTCTCCCACGTTCCCGCCATCGGCAAGGCGATCGCCGAAAACCGGCAGAACGAACCCTATTGGAAGCCGTTCTTCGACGGCTTCGGCCCGGCCCGGGACTGGCTGAAACGCGTCCGGCCGGACGCGGTCGTCGTGCTCTACAACGACCATGGCCTGAACTTCTTCCTCGACAAGATGCCGACCTTCGCCATCGGCGCGGCGACGGAATACCGCAACGCCGACGAAGGCTGGGGCCTTCCCGTCCTGCATCCGTTCAAGGGCGATCCGGACCTGTCATGGAGCCTTATTGAATCCTTGGTCGCCGAGGAGTTCGATCTGACCACCTGTCAGGAGATGCTGGTCGATCACGGATTCTGCATTCCGCTGGAGCTGTTCTGGCCCGACGGCCCGGCGCCGGTGGTCACGGTTCCCTTGTCGATCAATACGGTCCAGCACCCGCTGCCGTCGGCTGCGCGCTGCTACAAGCTGGGCCAGGCGCTCGGACGGGCGATCGAGGCCTATCCGAGCGACATGCGCGTCGCGGTTATCGCCACCGGCGGTCTTTCCCATCAGCTCGACGGCGAACGCGCGGGCTTCATCAATCGCGAATTCGACATGCTGTGCCTGGACAAGCTGGTGAGCGATCCGAAGGCGCTGACCCGCTATTCAACCCGCGAACTGGTGGCGCTGTCCGGCTCGCAAGGCGTCGAGGTGCTGATGTGGATCGCCATGGCGGGCGCGATGACCGGCGACATCCGTCAGGTGCACCGCCACTACCACATCCCGATCTCCAACACGGCGGCGGCCCTGCTGGTCGTCGAGAACGTCAAGCAGGCGGCGCGCAACGCGGCTTAGCCGCCAGCGTTCTCTAGGATCAGGTGGCCGACCGCCGTGTTCGACGCGGGCACGTGATAGAAGCGGCGGACCTCCTTGACCTTGGCGTCGAGCGCGCCGCGCATCACCAGCCACATGACCAGCTCGATCCCTTCCGAGCCGGCCTCGCGCACGTATTCGAGATGCGGCATGGCGGCCTGGGCCTCCGGGTCGGCGACCAGTTGGTCGAGAAAACGGGCGTCGAACGCGCGATTGATCAGGCCCGCGCGCGGACCCTGCAACTGGTGGCTCATGCCGCCGGTGCCGAACACCATCACCTTCAGGTCCTCGGGATAGCTTTCCACGGCGCGGCGGATCGCCTGCCCCAGCTTGAAGCAGCGATGGCCCGTCGGCGGCGGGTACTGGACCACATTGACCGCCAGCGGGACCACCTTGCAGGGCCACGCCTCCGGTTGGCCAAACATCAGCGACATCGGCACCGTCAGGCCGTGATCGACATCCATCTTGTTGACGATGGTCATGTCGAATTCGTCGAGGATCAGCGCCTCGGCCATATGCCAGGCCAGAGCCGGATGGCCTTCCACCACCGGCACCGGGCGCGGCCCCCAGCCTTCGTCCGCCGGCGCGAAACGCTCGGCGCAGCCGATGGCGAAGGTCGGGATCAGCTCCAGCGAAAACGCCGAGGCGTGATCGTTGTAGACCAGGACCACCACGTCGGGCTTTTCCCGCGCGATCCATTGCTTGGCGAATTCGTAGCCCGCGAACACGGGCGACCAGTAGTCGTCGCCCGACTTGCCGTTATCGAGCGCCGCGCCGATGGCGGGGACGTGGCTGGTGGCGACGCCGGCGGTGATCTTAGCCACGGGCCATTTCCTTCTTGCTGCGGTTTCCTTCGACCGAGCGTCCGCCGGCCAACATCATGGCCGCGTATTCGGGCTGGGAGACGCCGCTCATGATGGCGGCGACCTGTTGAAACGAGAGTCCGTCGGTCGCGGCGATCTTCGAGGTGAAATAGATGTTGCCGCCCAGCGCCAACATGCCGTTCCAGTCGCGGTCGAGCACGGCCTGCTTCTGCGCCTCGCTCATCGGCCAACGATCCAGATAGGCGCGCTGGTCGGCCTTGAAGGCTTCACGATTGTCGGCCTTCATCAACGACATGCAGAACATGTTGAGATGATAGCCTTTTCGCGATTGCTCGGCGTCGAACACGATCGTGCCCGGGATGTCGTGATAGGGTTTTTCGTTCATGATTCAATCCGACCAGTAAAGACGCATGGGGTTGTCGATCAGCAGCTTGCGCCGAAGCTCCTCGGTGCGCGCGATTTTCGGGATCACGTCCACCAGAACGCCGTCGTCCGGCGCATGGGTCTTCATGTTGGGGTGCGGCCAGT
The DNA here is from genome assembly GCA_963706385.1 of uncultured Alphaproteobacteria bacterium. GTDB lineage: Bacteria > Pseudomonadota > Alphaproteobacteria > Caulobacterales > Caulobacteraceae > Poindextera. The sequence continues at coordinate 1,304,722 of OY970153.1, forward strand.
CGGTGCCCCAGAGCACCCGATCGGGGAAGCGCTCCACGATGGTCCGGGCGAAGGGCGCGACGTCCTCATAGGGCGGGCCGGCGAGCGACAGCCGCTCCGGGCAGCTCACCTTGGACCACACGCCCTCGTTCTCGGACATGAAGCGGACGAACCGTTCAAATTGAGGATGCTCCAGCCCCAGCGCCACGTCCGGACGGCCCATGTGGTCGACGACGACCTGGGTCGGCAGGCTGGTGAACAGCGCCTCCAGATCCGGCAGGTCCGGCGCCTCGAAATAGACCACGACGTGCCATCCGAAGGGCGCGACCTTGTCGGCGATCCGCCGTAACACCTCGTGGGGCGTGAAATCGGCCAGGCGCTTGAGGAAATTGAACCTCACGCCGCGCACGCCGGCCGCGTGCAGCTCGGCCAGGCCGGCCTCGGTGATCTCCTCGCCCACCGTCGCCACGCCCCTGGCGAGGTCGCCGGCCGCGCGCAGGGCGTCGACCAGCGCGCGGTTGTCCTTGCCGTGACAGGTGGCCTGGACGATCACGTTGCGGCTGAAGCCCAGGAAGTCGCGCAGCGCGAACAGCTTCTCCTTGGGCGCATCGCAAGGGGTGTATTTGCGCTCCAGCGCATAAGGAAACACCGCGGCCGGGCCGAAAACATGGCAGTGAGCGTCGACCGCCCCGGGCGGCGGGAGATAGGCCGGTTTCGACGGGTTCGGATGGAACGGCAAGTAGTCGGGATCCACGGGCGGTCTTTCGGTTGAATTCAGGCGAGCGCGGCGGCGAGGCGGGTGCGATCGAGCGCGCCCTCCCAGCGGCAGACGACGATGGCGGCGAGCGCGTTGCCGATCAGATTGACGAAGGTCAGCGCCTCCGCCAGCAGCCGGTGAACGCCGAGGATCAGGGCGATGGCGGCGACCGGGATGGTCCCCAGCGCGCCCAAGGTGGCGGCCAGCACCACGAAGGCCGCGCCCGGCACGCCGGCGGCGCCCTTGGATGTGAGCAGCAACAGGCCCGCTAGGGCGATCTGGTCGCCCAGGCGCAAGGGCGTATTGGTCGCCTGGGCCAGAAACACGGCGGCCGTCGCCAGATAAAGGCAGGTGCCGTCGAGGTTGAAGGAATAGCCGGTGGGCACAACCAAACCAACGACGCCCTCCTCGCAGCCCGCGTCCTTCAGCTTCTGCATCAGCCGCGGCAGCACGGTCTCGGTCGACGTGGTGGCGGCCACGATGACGATCTCCTCGCGCAGATAGCCCATCAGCTTGAACAGATTGACCCCCGCCGCCGCGGCGATCCCGCCCAGCGCCACCACAACGAACAGGGCCGAGACTAGGTAGAACTCCGCGAGCAGCGAGCCCAGGGCGCCGAGCGAGCCCAGGCCGAACTTCGCGACCGCGAAGGCCATGGCCCCGAAGGCGCCAATCGGCGCGGCCCACATGATCAGGCCCACGATGCGGAAGAACACGCCGGACAGGCTCTCGACCAGATCGAGGACCGGCCGGCCGGCCTTTCCCGCCGCCGACAGCGCGAAGCCGAACAGCAGCGAGACCAGCAGCACCTGAAGTATGTTGGGCTGGGTGAAGGCGCCCGTGAAGGTCGTGGGAATGATTCCCAGCAGGAAGTCGGTCACCGTCTGGTGCTGGGCCTGGGCCGCATAGGCGGCGACCGGCGCGGCGTTGATCGCGGCGGCGTCGATGTTCATGCCGACGCCCGGCCGCCACAGATTCACCGCCACCAGCGCGAAGACCAGCGCGATCAGGGTCACGGCGAGGAAATAGCTCAGGGCCTTGACCGCCACGCGTCCCACCCGGGCCATGTCGTTCACGCTGGCGACGCCATGGACGACGGTGCAGAAGATCACCGGGGCGATGATCATCCGGACCAGCGCGATGAAGGCGTCGCCCAGCGGCTTGACTTTCACGCCCAGGTCCGGCGCGAGCCAGCCCAGGGCGATCCCCGCCGCCATGGCGACCAGAACCTGCAGCCAGAGCTGACGCAACAGTTTCACGCCCGGGCCTTCAATCGCGCGGCCAGGCGCGGGAAGACGCGCAGGGCGTTGCCCGAGAAAATCGCCGCCTTGTCCGCAGGCGAAAGGTCGCTGGCCTCGATGTAGCGCTTGGTGTCGTCATAGTGAAAACCGCTGCGCGGATCGACGCCGCGCACGGCGCCGACCATCTCCGAACCGAACAGAATGTTCTCTTTCGGGACCACCTTGAGCAGCAGGTCGATGCCCGGCTGGTGATAGACGCAGGTGTCGAAGAAGACGTTGTTCAGCAGGCCCTCCTCCAAGGTGGGACGCTTCATGTCCTGGGCCAGGCCGCGATATCGGCCCCAATGGAAGGGCGCCGCGCCGCCGCCGTGCGGGATGATGAAGCGCAGGCTCGGAAAGTCCTTGAACAGGTCGCCCTGGATGAACTGCATGAAAGCGGTCGTATCGGCGTTGATGTAGTGGGCGCCGGTGGCGTGGAAGACCGGATTGCAGGACGCGGAGACGTGGACCATGGCCGGCACGTCGAGTTCGACCATCTTCTCGTACAGCGGATACCAATGCCGGTCGATCAGCGGCGGCGCCGTCCAGTAACCGCCTGAAGGATCCGGGTTCAGGTTGCAGCCGATGAAGCCCAGATCCTTAACGCAGCGCTCCAGCTCCGCCGCGCTGTTGGCGGCTGGAACACCCGGCGACTGCGGCAGTTGGCAGACGCCCACGAAGTTTTCCGGATAGAGTTCGACCACCCGGGCGATCAGATCGTTGCAGAGCCGGGTCCATTGCAGGCTGGTGGCTTCGTCGCCGATATGATGGCCCATGGCCGAGGCGCGGGGGCTGAAGATGGTCAGGTCGGAGCCGCGTTCGCGCTGCAGCTTCAGTTGCGCGCCTTCCAGGCTTTCGCGGATCTGGTCGTCGGAGATTTGCGGCAGTGCCAGACGGGCCAACTTGTGGGCGTCGCAGTCGCAGGCGATCTGCTCGTCGCGGAACGCCTGCAGGGGCGCGGGCGCGGTCGTGTAGTGGCCGTGACAATCGATAATCATGCCGCGTCGATCTCCTGAATGATCCTGTCCAGCATCGCGCCCAGATCGGACTCGGCCAGGGCGGCGCGGTGGCCGGCCGCCCAGTCCTGGCGCTCGCCGATCGCGCGGCTCATCAGCGGCTCGACCTTGGCCTCCTCGACCGTCCGGGCCGCCTCGCGCATTTCCTCGGCCCGGCGCGCCCCGTGCTCCAGCGTCCGCGAGATCATGTAGCACGCGAGTTCGGGCCAGTTCGGCAGAGGCAGCAGGTCGGACAGGGAGGCGAGCACCGTGTCCTCGACCCCGTAGCGGCGGGCGGCCAACATCGATTCCGTCAGCAACGCCTCGATCCCCTTGATCATCACGCTGCGGCACATCTTGGTCGCCGCGGCCTTGCCGATGGTCTCGGAGAAGGGCGCGGCCCCGACGAAGCCGAGCGGCCGGGCGTAGTCGGCGAAGGCCGCCGCGTGGGGTCCGCCCAGCAGCATGGGCGAGGCGATCCGCTTCGGACCGATCGGGCTCATCACGGCCGCCTCGACATAGCGGCCGCCGGCGGCCTCGACGATGGCGGCGGAGGCTTGCTTCATGCCCGGAGAGGCGGAGTTCAGGTCGAGGAAAAAGGCCTCAGCCGCGAGGCCGGACGCCGTCGAACGGGCGGCCTCCACGTCCTGGGCGGCGGTGACCGCGCTGATCACAAGTCCCGCGCCGGAGGCCGCCTCACCAGCGCTGGCCGCGGGCTTGACCGCGTGGGCGGCGAGCGCGAGGCTGGACGGGCTGTCCGGGCGGGAAAACGCGATGTCGTAGACGGTGATGTCGTTCACCCCCGCCGTGGCGAGGTCGGCCGCCAGGATCTGGCCGACCTCCCCGAACCCGATCAGGCAGATGCGCGGGGTCTTGCTCATCGCCCGCCCCACACGCTCGCCGGCACGAACACCGCGCCGGACATCAGCTTGCGCGCCGTGCGCAGGAGCGCCGAGCGCCGGACCCTGATCGCCCCGTCCTCCAGCGCGACATCCATGGCCACGGTGAAAAAGCCGGTGGGATGTTCGATCTCCAATTCCTTGACACGCTCGACGTCCGCGACGCCCGCCACCTCGGCGGCCACCGAGCCTGGCGTCACGCAGGCGGTGGCGACGCTGACGGCGCCCAGGACCCCGATCGCCTCATGCACGCGATGAGGAATGAAGTTGCGGGTGCAGATGGCGCCGCCGGCCCTGGGCGGGGCGACCAGGCACATCTTGGGCACCGTCTTCTTGGCCACGTCGCCCAGGTTCATCCTGGGACCGATCGCGAGGCGGATCGCCTCGATGCGGGCCTTGAGCGCCGCGTCGGCCTCCAGTTCCTCGGGCGTCTCGTAGCCGGTCTTGCCGAAGTCGGCGGCGCGCATCACCACGACGGGCATGCCGTTGTCGATGGCGGTCAACTCGATCCCGTCGACCACGTCGCGGGCGGCGCCGGTGGGCAGCAGGGCGCCGCAACTGGAGCCCGCCACGTCCAGAAAGTCCGTAGGGATCGGCGCCGCGGTTCCGGGAACCCCGTCGATGCGCGCCGATCCGTCGTAGCGCACGACACCGCCCGGCGTCTGGACGGCGGCGAGCGCGATGGCGCCGGTGTTGACCATGTGGATGCGGACCTCGGTGATCCCGTCCCGCGCCGCGACCAATCCCTGCTCGATGGCGAAGGGGCCCACGCCGGCGAGGATGTTCCCGCAGTTCTGCCCCGCATCGACCCGCGGCTCGTCGGGCACGACCTGAAGGAAGAGATAGTCCACCTCGGCGTCGGGCCGGCTGGATGGGCCGACCACCGCGACCTTGCTGGTCAGGGGATGGGCGCCGCCCATGCCATCGATCTGGCGCGGATCGGGCGATCCCATCGCCGCCAGCAGCACCGCATCGCGCGTGGCCACGTCCCGGGGCAGGTCGGAGGCCAGGAAATAGAGCCCCTTGGAGGTGCCGCCCCTCATGACCGTGCAGGCGATGGCGGTCTGCATGGCGCCTAGGCCTCGTCGACCCAGCGCAGGCCCTTTTCAGCCAGGCGCTCGCGCATCTTGTAGATGTCCAGGCCCAGTTCGCCGGCGGCCAGCCGGGCGCGCTTGTCGACCTCGTTGGCCTCGCGCTGGCGGGCCTTCTCGGCCACGGCGGCGGCGGCCTCGCGAGGCGTCACCACCACGCCGTCGTCGTCGGCCACGACCACATCGCCAGGATTGATCAACGCGCCCGCGCAGACCAGGGGCAGGTTCACATTGCCCAGGGTCTCCTTCACCGTGCCCTGGGCGAAGATCGCCTTGGACCAGACCGGAAAGCCCATCTCCGTCAGGATCGCCACGTCGCGGACACCGGCGTCGATCACCAGGCCGCGAACCCCGCGCGCTTGCAGGGAAGTGGCCAGAAGATCACCGAAATAGCCGTCCTCGCAGGGGCTGGTGGGCGCGACCACCAGAATATCGCCCGGTTTGCACTGCTCGACGGCCACATGGATCATCCAGTTGTCGCCGGGCGCCACCTCGCAGGTGACCGCCGAGCCGGCGATCTTCACCGGTCGGTAGATCGGACGCATATAGGAGGCCAGAAGGCCGTTGCGCCCCTGCGCCTCATGCACCGTGGCGACGCCGAATTCGGCCAGTTCGTCGATCACCTGGGCGTCGGCGCGTTTGATGTTTCGGACGGCGAGACTCATGCGAGCAGCTCCTCGGTGTCGATTTCGGCCTGGGTGGCGGCGGAGACGTCAAACGGACCGAACTTGCGCATACGCTTCACCCCATCCCCTAAAGGAGGCTCTTCTCGATGCGGTCCAGTGTCCGCATGGCGGGCAGGCATTGGGCGACGGAGGCGTTGGGCTCGCGGCCCTGGCGGATAGCGGCGAAGAACTCGCGATCCTGCAGTTCGATCCCGTTCATCGAGACGTCGACCCGCGAGACGTCGATCGGGGTCTCCTTGCCATCCACCAGGTCGTCGTAGCGGGCGATGTAGGTGCCGTTGTCGCAGATGTAGCGGAAGAAGGTGCCCAGCGGCCCGTCATTGTTGAACGACAGCGACAGCGTGCAGATCGCTCCGCCCGGGACCTTCATCTGGATCGACATGTCCATGGCGACGCCGAGCTCCGGATGCATCGGTCCCTGAACGCCGCGGGCCACGCTGGCGGTCTCGCCGGTCTGATACTGGAACAGATCGACCGTGTGGCAAGCGTGATGCCACAAGAGGTGGTCGGTCCAGCTCCGCGTCTGTCCCAGGGCGTTCATGTTGGTGCGGCGGAAGAAATAGGTCTGAACATCCATCTGCTGGACCTTCAGTTCGCCGGCCACGATCTTCTTGTGGATCCACTGGTGGCTGGGATTGAACCGGCGGGTGTGGCCAGCCATGGCGATCTTGCCGGCCTTCTTCTGGGCCGCATCCAGCCGCTCGGCGTCGGCCAGATTGTCGGCCATGGGAATTTCGACCTGCACATGCTTGCCCGCCTCCAGGCACTGGATGGCCTGGGCCGCGTGCATCTGCGTGGGGGTGGCCAGGATCGCCGCCTCGACGCCCGGCTGGGCCAGCCCCGCGGCCAAATCCTGGGCCCAGTGGGGGATATTGAAGCGCTCGGCCACGGCCCGCGTGGTGTCCGCGCCACCGCCGACTAGGGAGACCACCTCGATTCCGTCGATCTTCTGAATCGCCTCCAGGTGCTTGATTCCGAACGCGCCCTGCCCGGCCATGACGATCTTCATCTGCGCCTCGATATTCACACGGTCTTGCGGAAGAGTCCGCCGACCTGGGTCGATCCTATAGGGTTCAGGCCGATCGATATTATCGCGAATTCAGCCTGACCCATTCGGTTTGATCACATATGTCTTGGTCCGCGCCGCCGCCAAATCCACCTCACCGGCCGGCGAGTTCCCGCCTCGCGGGCGGACGAAGGGGGTTCGAAATCGTCCCTTCGCCGCCTCGAAAGGCGCAACCGCCGCGACCGGTCAGACGTGGCGCGTGCGCCAACCCTCCGCATAGGCCTCGCGGGCGTCGCGGGCGTAGGGGACCGGCGAGACCTTCACGCGGACCTCGATCTGCTTGTGGGGCTCGACCGTCGTCTTCTTGGTGCCGCCGCCTTCTTCGCCCCAGACCAGGGTGAGCACGTCGCCGACATTGATGTTCGGATCGACGGCGCCCAAGGAGAGCACCGACCGCTCGTTGTAGCTGTAGCCGGTGAACATCGACAGGCCGACCACGTTGCCGCCCATCATCACCTTGTCATAGGACGACGATGAATAGTTGGACAGCGGCAGGTCGAGGAACTTGTAATTCTCACCGCCCGGCACGAACAGCGAGGCCATGATCTTGGTGACATCTTCGGCGTTCCAGGCGAACGTGACCTTCTTGCGTTGCGGTTCTTTCGACTTCTTCTCGAGCGCTTCACGGCCGATGAAGTCATGGTCGAACTTGACGAACGGGCCGTAGCCCAGTTCGTACGGCGTCAGATAGTAGTCTTCGATGTTGTCGGAGACGAAGCTGCCGCCGATCGAGCTGGTGGCTTCATAGCCGTTGACCGGCAGCCACTCGCGATACGCCTTCATCTTCTCGCCGGTGTAGACCGCCGGAAGCGGGGACGGAATCCAGCCGGATTCAAGCGTGTTGGTCGCGTAGGCGCGCGAGCCGACCGGAACCAGGCCGAACTCCTTGCCGGCCTCGACAATGGCTTCGCGGATTTCGTCGCCTTCGGCGTACGGGCCCCAGATCTCCAGCCCGGGCGCGCCGGCCATGCCGTGCCGGAGCGCGCGGACCTTGCGTCCGGCGATGTTGATCACGTCCATGTTGAAGAACTTGACGTCCGGAACCGGTCCGCCGTTCAGCTTTTCGAGCACCTTGGCCGCGTTCGGACCTTGAATCTGGAAACGGTACCGGCGGCGGACCACCGGCTTGCCGCCCGGGCGGGAGGGCGAGCGGTCGTCACGGTCGAGTTCGACCTTGTAACCGCCCGTCTCGGCGTGGAATTGCACCCAGTTGATGGTCGGCGCGCGTCCGACGATATTGAATTCATTCTCGCCGAGATAGAACAGGATCACGTCGCCGATTACGTATCCGTCATAGCTGCACGGAACGAATTGCTTGGCCTTGTTCGGAACGAATCCCTTGAAGCTGTTGATGGCGAGATGGGAAAGCAGCCGGAACGCATCGGGCCCCTTGATGATCATCTCGGCCATGTGGTGGGACTGGTCGAAAAGCACCGCCGTCTCACGCCACGCGCGCTGTTCGTCGCGCCAGTTGGTGAACTCGCCGGGAACGACCGGATAGACATAGGCTCCGATTTGAGAATTCCGGAAATAATCAACCGGAACTCGAACATTACTCAGCAATTCTTCCAAATTTTTAGGATTCATAACCTGTTCTCCCGATGATGGATGCGTCTTTAGCTGTCGAACTTGCTTCGTTCAGGCCGTTCCGAATGGATTTCTATTGAAAGATAACCGTCCGATGGCCGTTGAGCAGCACCCGCCGCTCGGCATGCCATTGCACGGCGCGCGCGAGGACCACGGATTCGACGTCGCGTCCGATCGCCACCAGATCCTCGGCGGAGAAATTGTGACGCACCCGCTCCACGCCCTGCTCGATGATCGGACCTTCGTCGAGGTCGGCGGTCACGTAGTGCGCGGTCGCGCCGATCAGCTTGACCCCACGGTCATGGGCGCGATGGTAGGGCTTGGCCCCCTTGAAGCTGGGCAGGAACGAATGGTGGATGTTGATGATGCGGCCAGGATAGCGGGCGCAGAAATCCTCCGACAGCACCTGCATGTAGCGGGCGAGCACGATGAGTTCGACACCCTCCGCCTCGATCAGGTCGGCCAGAGCGCGTTCCTGCTGCGCCTTGGTCTCCGGCGTGACCGGCAACAGGTGGAACGGGATTCCATTTTGCTCGGCCAGTTGGGCGAAGTCGCCGTGGTTGGAGACGATCAGCCGCAGATCGATCGGCAGGGCGCCGATACGGTGGCGGAATAGCAGATCGTTCAGACAGTGGCCCAACCGGGAGACCATCACCAGTGTTCGCACCGGTGCGCTCTGGTCGCAGAACTGAACCTGCATGTCGAATTTCCGCGCGATCGGCGCGAAGGCGTCGCGCAGGGCGGGCAAGCTGTGCCCCGCCAGCGACTGGAAGCTGGTGCGCAGGAAGAAGCGGCCGTTGCCGCGGTCGCCGAACTGGGCGTTCTCGACGATGTTGCAGCCGTGATCGAACAGGAAGCGCGAGACGTCGGCGACGATGCCCATGCGATCCGGGCAAGACAAGGTGACGAGGAAAAGGGGTCCGGCGGGTTTTTTCGACACGGGCGAACCTTCAGGTGCTTTTGGCCAGCGCGGCGGCCGCGGGATGGGCTTCGGCGATGAGCTGATTGGCCCACGCGACCGACTTGGCGACGCCGCCGAAGGTGAAGATGTGGACGCCTTGGACCGCCGGCGCCGGTCCGGGGCCCCGCTCCAGGCCCGCGGCGATCTCGCCGAGGAGGGCCTCGGGACTGTCCTGCAGCAGCAGGTGGCCGAAGGTCTCCCCTTGGGAGCCAAGGGCGCGCAGGGAATTGCCGATGCCGCAATACAGCGCGTATTTCCACAGAGTCTTCTTGCTGGTCGGGCCGGCGATGCCGATGCGGATGGGCACGCCCGGGGCTTCCCCTCGCAGCGCGTCGAGGTGATCGAGCACCGGCGGGGCCTCGAGGGCGAACTGGCTGACCAGCCGCGGCTCCAACCCGTGAGACCGGGCGTAGGCGATCTTGGCTCGCAGCGCCTCGCGCATCGTCGCGGCGTCCACCTTGGGATGGCCTTCCGGATGGCAAGCGAAGGAAAGCCGCGTGACGCCGCGCTTCTCGAAGAGGCCGGTCTCCAGAAGCTGGAGCGTGGAGTGGTAGGGACCGTCCGGCTGCGCCCGGTCTCCGGCGATGACCAGCGCCGAACGCACGCCGGCGTCATCGGCGAAGCGGCCCAGCAGACCATCGAGCTGGGAAGGCCCCTCGAAGCTGCGGGCGACGATATGGGGCACCGGCGTCAGCCCCAACCGGCCGACCCGACGCGCCGCCTCGATCACGCGGGCATGACTTTCGCCCGGGACGAAGGCGATGAAAACCTCGGTTCCGGAAGGCAAGTCGGCTTCGCAGGTCTCGGTGACCGCGCGGTCCGCTCCGGTGATTTCGATTGAATAGCCGGCAAGCAGCCGGGCGGCGGCCTGCCGAGGGGACGCGGAGACGGAGACGCTCGCGTTCATCGCCGCATCCTCCCGTTGAGCGCCGGCGGGTTCAGGTTTGAAAACGTCATTCGACACCGCGTCATGACCGGGCATGTGTTGATCCGGCGGGACAGCTTGCCGCAAACGTCGCCGAGGGGGCCTCGGCCCGGCGGATGATTTCCACGCCGGCTCCCGCGGCGCCGGCGATGGCGCGCAACTTCTCGATCCGCACCCGGACGCAGCGCACGCGGGGATCGTCGAGGCATTGCTCGGCGACGCGTTCGGCCATCTCCTCGACCAGTCGAATATGCCCGGCGCCGGCCAAGGCTTTGACGCCATCGGCCACGGTCTGGTAGCAGACCACGCCGAGCCCCTCCCCGCCTCGTTCAACCTCCAACTCGACATTGACGCGAACCGGCTGGCGCTCCCGCAACTCGTGTTCATAAACGCCGACAGCGGCCATCACGTCGAGGTCTCGGATCACGATGCAGTCCGGATCGGCGACCGCCGCGGGTCTGGGCGTCGCTCGCGTTTGGCCACCCAAAGCCTGGTGCTGGCGGCGCGCGGCATGGACGGTGTTGCGCATCAACATCGAAAGCGTCACCGGCCCCACGCCTCCAGGCGCCGGCGTCAACCAGCCCGCCACCTCTCTGACGGAGTCGAAATCGACGTCGCCCACCACGCGCGAGCGGCCGTCCTCGTCGATCGTCGGATTGATGCCGATATCGATGACCGCGGCGCCCGGCTTGATCATGTTCGACCCGATCAGTTTGGGCTGGCCGACGGCGACGAACACCGCGTCGGCCCGACGAGCGTGCATGGCCAAGCTGCGGGTCATGTGATGGCAGACGGTGACCGTGGCCCCCTCCGCCATCAGCAGGAAGGCGATGGGTTTGCCGACGATTTCCGAGTGGCCGATGACCACCACTTCCAGCCCCTCGATCCTCAGGCCGGTGCGCTTCAGCAGCTCCACCGCCGCCAACGCCGTGCAGGGGCCGATATCGGACAGGCCATAAACGATCTGCCCGATCGAATCCGGGTGCATGCCCTCGACGTCTTTCGAGGTCTGAATGGCGGCTTGCAGGCGCTTGACCGAGAGGTGGCGCGGAACCGGGCGTTGCAGGATGACGCCGGTCACGGCGGGATCGGCGTTGAGCCGCTCGATCGCGCCCAGCGCCTCCGCCTCGTCCATCGCGGCGTCGAACGCCACGTCCACGAACTCGATGCCCACCTTCGCGGCGGTGCGGCGCTGATTGCGGACATAGACGTCGGATGCGCCATGGTCGCCGAACGTGACCGACACCAGCCGAGGCTGCAGACCCGCCGCGGTCAGGTCCGCCACGTCCCGCGCCACCTGATCCAAGATCTCAGCCGCGACCGGCCTGCCGTCCAGCACATGGCACGGCGCGGCCGCCAGAAGCGCCGCCTGCCGGTTCACGCCCGCGCCTCCGCGACGCCGCCGCGCAATCCGCTCGTCATTGCCGGAATCGCCGGCGAGACGCTTCGAGCAACGCATCTGGTCTTGGGAACACTCAAATCGAATCCTCGCTACATGGCCGTCCGCTGGCGTTCGGGGCCGCATGCCTCGTCCGACCGAACCGGGTGGGAGGGCGCGAGCGGCCAATATGAGTACATTTTTCACGACCATCCGGCAAGGTTTAAGTTCGATCGCACCGGGCGAATTTCCAACGAACGCTGGCCGAATATCATCCATTTTTCGTGATATTACAGGAAACTATTAGACCACCCTCCACCCCGGCTCGCTCGCGCCCCGCCCCTTCCGTCCGGCGCGACGACTTTAACCCATCTCAAAAAATGGATACATTTTTGCGTTTTCCGATGACGGGAGATTCACAAACCCGCGCGGTTGCTATATGGAGCGGCCCATGTCGCAGCAGTCCCAGATCGTCCTGAAACTGCGGGAAATGATCCTCAGCGGTAAGTTTCAACCCGGCGAGCGAGTCGCCGAGGTGCGCGTCGCCGACGATCTCGGGGTGTCGCGAACGCCCGTCCGCTATGCGCTGGGCGTCCTCGCCAGGGAGGGTCTGGTCGTGCCGACCGCCAACCAGCGCGGGTTCGTGGTTCGGGAAGTGACGCTGAAGGACATTCTCGACGCCACCGAACTTCGAGGCGTGCTCGAAGGCATGGCGGCGCGGCAGCTGGCCGAGAACGGCGTATCGGCCGAGGCTCAGAACACGCTCGATCGTTGCATCGGCGAAGCGGCGGTGATCTTCGAAAAGGGGGAACTGGCGCCCGGCGACGGGAGCCTATGGGCGGAGATCAACGAGCGGTTCCACGACACGATCATCGACGCCTCGGCCAACGCCCCGCTGATCCACGCGCTGCAGATCAACGATCAAGTGCCGTTCTCCGGCGCCGGCGCCTTCCTGAACGACACCGACGATGTCGGGGCGACACAGCGGCAATACTCCATCTTGCTCGTGGCCCAAAAACAGCACGAGACCATCGTCCAGTGCCTGCTGCGCGGCGAGGGCGCGCGTGTCGAAGCACTCATGCGGGAACACTGCTTTCTCGCGATCGAAAACATCAATCTGTTCCGCTCGGGCATCGACGGCGTCCGCACCAAGCGGCTCGCCGCCTAACCACGCGCCTCGGTCAGCCCGCCGCGCGCGGTCAGATCAGCCGGGTCAGCTCGCCAATGCTCGCGAGCGCCAGCGCCGGTCGCTCCTTCGCGGCGAGCGCGCCCATGGAGTCCAGGGTCTGCAGCCCGGTCGCCACGCAGACCGACACCGCGCCCACCCCGTTCGCCATGCGCATCTCCAAGCCCGGATCGTCGCCGACCACCACGATTTGCCGCGCCGCGCTGATTGGCAGGCCCATCATCCCCATCGCCGTCCGGAACGCGTGCCGCGAAGGCTTGCCGAGCACGATCGCGCGTTTGCCGGTCATCGAGCGGACCATCGCATTGATGGCGAAGCTCGACCCAATGGCCTTGCCGTCCCGGGTGGCGAAAAACGGCACATGCGAGGCGGTGGTCAAGGCCGCGCCGGCCCAGACATCGCGACAGGCGGCTTCCAGATCGGGAAAGCCGAACTCCCGGAACCAGCCGGTGAACACCGCCTCCACCCCATCGGCCGGCTCCGACGGCCCAATCACCTCGATCCCGGCCTCGCGCAGCGGCGTCATCACCCCCTCGCCACCCAGCACCCGCACTCGTCGCGTCCGCGTTCTGACGAAATAGTCCGCGGCCGAGGTGGCGGGGGTCATCATCTCGGCGTCGGCGACATCGAAGCCGGCCTTGCGCAGGCTGGCGGCGTAGTGGGCCGGCGGCTTGGCGGTGCCGTTGGTGAAGATGCGGAAGGGCGCGCCGCGCGCGCGCAGCTTGGCCAGCAGGGCGATCGCGCCGGGCAGGGCCGCGTGCCCGCCGCTGGCCTGATCGCCAAGCGCGATGGTGCCGTCCATGTCGAAGATGAAGCCGCGCGCCCCGGCGATCCGCGCGCCGACGTCAGTCAAGGCCGGCGCCGGCATGCAACGCCAGACGAAAGCCAGGCCGCTCGACCACCAGATCCCGCGCGGCGGGCCGTTCGACCAGTTTGCGCAGCAGATCGAGCAACGGCGCGGCTTCGGGGCTGTAGGCGCCGCGCGTGGGGCCGGCGGCGAGCATGGCGTCGACCTGTTCGCCGGGCATCACCGCCCGCAGCAGGAACTCCTCCTCGTCCATATGGGGGCCAAACCGCTTTTTCAGATCGGCCAAGGCCGGAAAATCGTCTTCGCCCTCGATCTCCCGCGCCCGGGGCCGATCCAGGATCGCGGCCTCCACCTGGGCGTCCACCGGCCGGGTCGGACGTCCGAAGCGGCCCATCACATAGCGGATCACCTGGTCGGAAACCTGGGCGTAGCGCCGCTCGCCAATCACGTTGAACAGGGCCTGGGAGCAGACCATCTGCGGGAACGGCGTCACCATGATCGGTTGGCCGAGATCGGCGCGCACCTGTTCGGTCTCGGCGATCACCTCGGCCAAGCGATGTCCAAGCTTCAGCTCCGCCATCTGCCGGCTCAGCGTGGTCATCACGCCGCCGGCGATCTGGTGGCGAAGAAAGCTGGCGTCGAAGCTCTGGGGCGCACCCGGCGGCAGGCCTTCGGCCTTGGCCAGCCGCCACCAGTAGTCGCTGACTCTCGCCAGGGCGGCGTCGTCGATGGCCACCTGGTGGCCCAGCTCCCGCAGATTGGCCACCATCCTCGCCGCTTCGGGCAGCGAGGTGCCCTCGCCGAGCGGGCCGATACCGACATGCACAGCCGATACGCCAAGCTCCGACGCCGCCAGACTGGCCAGGGGTCCATAGCCCAGGGTGCAATGGGCGTGGATCTCCAGCGGCTTGCCTCCGATGGCGGCCTTGATCGCCGGAACCAGGGTCCGGGCGCGTTCGGGCGACAGCAGTCCGGCGGGATCCTTCAGATAAAACAGGTCGATGTCCGCGCTGGCGGCCAGTGATGCGGCGAAACCGGCGTAGAAGGCGTCGTCGTGGACATCCGACAGGGTGAAGGTCAGGGCGGCCATCACCTCGGCCTCGCCCTCCTCCTTGACGATCCGGGAGGCGTCCAGCACCGCGTCGGCGTCATGCATCGGATCGAGCATGACGAACCGGCGGATGCCGTTGACCTGCAGCCGGCGATAGACCAGCCGCATGAACGCCGGATCGGCCTGCTGCCAGGCGATGAAACGCAGGCCGGTGGTGATGAACTGCAGCGGCGAGCGCGGCATCGCCGCGCGCGCCCGGCGGATGCGCTCCCACGGATTGTCCTGGAAATATCGAACCGCCACCGCCATGTGGCTGGAGGAGGTGAAGTCAATCGCGTGGAATCCGACCCGGTCGAGCTGACCGGCGATCTCCAGCATCTGGGCGCTGTTCAGGCCCGTCGCGCCCCACAGGCTTTGGTTGCCGTCGCGCATGGAGACGTCGACCAGACCGATCTCAGCCAAACGCCGTCTCCTCGAAAAAACGCGTGTCCACCCCGCCCGCCGCGAAGCGGGGGTCGGCGGCGATCAGACGGTGCAGGCCGGCGGTGGTCTCCACGCCCTCGACCTCGAGCACGGCCAACGCGCCGCCGAGCCTGGCGACGGCCTCCGCGCGATCTCGCCCCGCGACGATCAGCTTGCCGATCAGCGAGTCGTAGAACGGCGGCACGCGACCGCCGGCGTGGATGTGGGTGTCGACGCGCACGCCAGGTCCCGCGGGCCAGGCAACGGCGGTGATCCGGCCCGGCGACGGGCGAAAATCCGCGCGCCAGTCCTCGGCGTTGATCCTCACCTCGATCGCGTGGCCCTCGATGCGCACCATGTCCTGGCGCAGCCCCAACGGCTGGCCATCGGCGATCAGCAGTTGCTGTTCGACCAGATCGACGCCGGTGACCGCCTCCGTCACCGGGTGCTCGACCTGGATCCGCGCGTTCATCTCCAGGAAGTAGAAATCGAAACTCTCGGCGTCGACGAGGAATTCCACCGTCCCGGCGCCGCGATACCCGAGATGTTTGGCCAGGCGGACCGCGGCGTCCTGCAGCGCCTCGCGCCGCGCTTCCGGCAGGCCCGGCGCCGGCGCCTCCTCGACCAGTTTTTGAAACCGCCTCTGGATCGAGCAGTCCCGCGTGCCGAGATGGATCGCCCTGGCGCCGTCGCCCAGGACCTGAACCTCGACATGGCGGCCGCGTTCGATGAAGCGCTCGACATAGACCCGCGGGTCGCCGAAGGCGGCCAGGGCCTCGGCCATCGCCAGCTCGACCCGCTCGTCCAGTTGGGCGGGCGCATCGACCCGCTTCATGCCGCGTCCGCCCCCGCCGGAGACGGCCTTCAGCAGCAGCGGATAACCGGTCTCCTCGGCGCGCGCGCGGGCCTGCGCCTTGTCCGCCGCCGCACCGCCGGGCACGACCGGCAGCCCTGCTTCGAGCCCGACCCGGCGCGCCATGAGCTTGTCGCCCATCGCCTCCAGACTGGATACGTCGGGGCCGACGAAGGCGATGCCGGCCGCCGCCACGGCGCGGGCGAAGGCGGCGTTTTCGGACAGGAAGCCATAGCCGGGATGGATCGCGTCGGCCCTGGCCGCCCGCGCGGCGGCGACCACGTTCTCGATCGAAAGGTAGCTTTGCGCCGAGGGGGCGGCGCCGATGACCTGGACCTCGTCGGCGATCCGGGCCGGCAGCGATTGGCGATCCGCCTCGGAGCAGCCGAGGATCGTCGTCATCCCCAGCCGCCGCGCGGTCCGAATGACGCGCAGCGCGATCTCGCCGCGATTGGCGATGAACAGCCGTCGGATCATGACGGCTCCAGGCGCACGTGCATCAGCACGGCGTCGCCTTCGATCATGGTGGCGTTTTCGACCAGGATCGCTTCGATCGTCCCGGTCAGGCCGGCGTGGACCGGGCTCATCAGCTTCATCGTCTCGACGATGGCCACCACGGTTTCGGGGTGGACCTTGTCCCCGACCTCGACGAAGGGCGGCGCGCCCGGCTGGGGCGCGCGATAGAAGGTTCCCGGCAGGGGCGGACGGATCGCCGCCAGGCCGTCCGGCGCCTCGCTCCGGCCGCTGTCGCCATCGGCGAGCCCAGCAGCCGCGTCCGGGACGTCGGTTTGGCGAAGCTCCGCCGGGTCGGACCAGTCCCACTGCTGGGTCCAGCCCTCGCCCGCGCGGGCGATCTTCAGCACGAACCGGCTGGTGCGAACCTCCAGGCGGTCATAGGCGCCGCCATCCAAAATCGCCACGATATCGGCAACGTCGTCGGGTTCGAGCGGCAGATCGACGCTCATCCGAGCATGGCCTTCGTGGCTTCGACCACGGCGTTGGCCGCATCCATGCGCATGTCCCCCACATCTTTTCGCCGCACAGTCTCGGCGCCTGGATGCTGGCGGCAAGACATCGCCGGCGTTAGGTTCCATCACATGAAACGTACACCATCGACGGCGGCTCCGGTGAAAGGCGTGCGCGCGCTCGCCCGCGGGCTCGACGTCCTGGCGGAACTCGATCGCAGCCGCGGCAGCAGCCTGCGGGATCTGCACATCGCCCTCGGCCTGCCCAAGCCCACCCTGCTGCGGATATTGAAAACCCTCGCCGCGCGCGGTTTCGTCTGGCGCCGGCTGGCCGACGGCGCCTATCTGCCGAGCCAGACCCGCTCGATGGGCGCGCACGGCGACGGGCTGGCTCGCATCGCCGAAATCTCCTCGCCGTTCCTGAAGCAGTTGAGCGAACAGGTCGCCTGGCCCTCGGTGCTCGGCGCGCCGCGGCTGAACCACATCGAGATCATCGAGACCAACAGCCCCCTGACCGGCTTCGACCGGCTCAAGCTCGGTCCCGTCGGCGCCAAGCTCAGCTACATCCACACCGCGACCGGCCGCGCCTATCTGTCGGTCTGCGATCGGCTCGAGCGTCAAGCGATCCTTGAGCGGATCCGTCCGCCCAATCCGCCGCCGGGCAGCGAGGAGGCGCTGCATCGCCTGCTCGACGAACAGGCCGCGCGAGGGTTCGCGACCCGCGATCCGCCGTGCAGCTGGGTGGGGATCAACAAGATCGACGTCGGACGGGACGGCCGCAAATCGATCGGCGTGGCGATACGGATCGGCTGTCAGCCGATCGCGGCGATCAACGTGACCTGGCCGGAAGGCCGCACGACCGTGGAGTGCTTCGTCGAACGGCATCTCGAGACCGTGCGCAAGGCGGCCGCCGACATCGCCGGCGAGGTCGTGAAGTCGACCATCCCCTCGCCCGCCGGCTAAGGACAGCCTCTGGCCGAAGGGCTCAGATCGCGGTCTGACCGCCGTCCATGACGATGATCGCGCCGTTGGTGAAACTGGCCTCGTCCGAGCACAGATGCAGCACCATGCCGGCGATCTCCTCCGGACGCGCCGCCCGGCCGATCGGCGAGGCGGCGTAGAAGGCGTCCATGAAGCCCTGGTCCTCGAACCAGGCCTCGGTCATGGCGGTGCGGACCAGACCCGGGCAGATGGCGTTCACCCGGATCGCCGAGCGCGCGTATTCGATCGCCGCCGCCTTGGTCAGGCCGGCCACCGCGTGCTTGGCGGCGACGTAGGGCGCCATGCCGGGATTGGCGATCACCGCGCCGACCGAGGCGGTGTTGACGATGGCCCCGCCGCCATGGGCCAGCATGTGCCGCAACTCGGCCCGCATCGCCAGGAAGACGCCTTTGACGTCCACCGCCAGGGTGCGCTCGAATTCGTCCAGGCTGGTCTCGTGGAACACCGCCGGCGGCGGCAGGACGCCGGCGTTGTTGAACGCCGCGTGGAGCCCGCCGAAGCGCTCGACGCAGGCGCGGACCAGATCGTCGAGCGCCGCGGGATCGGTGACATCGGCGCCGGCGAACGCCGCGCGCCCGCCCGTCGCGACGATCTGCGCGACAGTTTCCTCGGCGCGGGCGTCGACATCGCCGATCATCACCCCCGCCCCTTCGCGCGCGAAGGCGAGGGCGACGGCGCGTCCGATGCCGGTCGCCCCGCCGGTCACCAGCACCGCCTTGCCCGCGTATCTCATGGCGCGATCAGCACCTTGCACTGATGGCTCCGGGTCTTCAGCGCCTCGAAGACCTCGGGTGTGGCGTCGAGCCCAATGGTGTCGGTGACCAGCAGGCGCGGCTGCGCCGCCCCGGCGTTGAGCGCGTCGAGCGCGGTTTCGAATTCCGGCCGCTTGAAGAAGGCCGAGGTCTGCAGCCGCACCTCCTTCGACACGGCCGCGAACGGCACAAAGCTGTCGGGCCGGGTGCAGAGACCGAGGATCAGGACCACGCCCTTCACCCGCACCTGGTCCACCGCCTGGGCGATCAGGCCCGGCAGGCCGACGCACTCGAACACGATGTCGGCCTTGCCGCCGAGCGCGCGATCCGAGGCCTGGACCGGCCCGTCGTCGTCGGAGGCGGTGATGAAGGCGCTCGCCCCCATCTCGATGGCCCGCGCCTCCTGGTGGCGCGCGATGTCCTGCACCACGACCCGCGCCGCGCCGAGCCGGCGCGCCCAGAAGGCGACCGCGAGCCCGATCGGGCCGGCGCCCAGCACCAGCACCCGGTCGCCTGGCCGCAGGTTCGACAGCACCACCGCGTGCAGCGCCACGGCCAGCGGCTCGACGATCGCCCCGTCGGCCAGGCTGGCGGACTTCGGCAGGAGGACGCACTGGCCAGCGCCCGTCACCGCGTATTCGGCGTAACCGCCGCCCTGCAGCGCCATCTTCGCGCACCAGGCCGGCTCGCCGGCGAGGCAGGAGGGGCAGCGGCCGCAACTGGCCATGGGCACCACCGAGACCAGGTCGCCCTTGGCCAGCCCGGCGACATCGCGGCCCAGCGCCACCACTTCGCCGGCGAATTCGTGGCCGAGCACATCGCCCGCGCCCTTGCCGAAGGCGGGGTCCTCGCTCATGTGCAGGTCCGAGCCGCAGATGCCGCAGCGGCCGACCTTGACCACCACCTCGCCGGCCCCGGGGGTCGGATCAGGCAGGGTCTCGACGACCAGCGGCCTGTGCAGCCCCTGCATCACCGCCGCGCGCATCAGAGGCGCGCCGCCGTCATTGGAACTTGCCCAGGGCCATGCCGCCATCGATCAGCACGTGGCTGCCGGTCATGTAGTTGGAGGCGTCGGAAGCCAGATAGAGCGCCAGCGGCTTGATCTGCTCGGTCTCCGCGATGCGGCCCAGCGGCACCTGGGCGTCCCAGGCCTGGCGGACGACGGGATCGCGCAGCCAGCCGCCGCCGATGTTGGTCACGAACGGTCCGGGCGCGATGGCGTTCACCCGGATGCGGTATTCCGCCAGCTCCAGGGCGACGTGGCGGACCATGTGGGCCACGCCCGCCTTGGCCGGCATATAGGGCAGGCCGACGATCGGCTCGCAGACCACCGCGGCGTTGGACGAGGTGGCGATGATCGAGCCGCCCCGGCCGCCGGCCTTCATCAGCCGCGCCGCCTCGCGGATGGTGTTGAACACCCCGGTCAGGTTGATGCCGATGCTGCGGTCCCAGCGCGCCGGATCGAATGTGTCGACCTGACCGTCCGGATTGCGGCGCCCTTCCGGGTTCCAGAACCCCGCCCCGGGATCGATCCCGGCGTTGGCGAAGGCGATGTCCAGCCCGCCGAAGGCCGCGGCGTGGGCGTCGAACGCGCGGGTCATCTCGGCCCGGTCGGTGACGTCGAGCCGGTCGGCCCGCGCCTCCAGGCCCTGATTTCTGAGCCGCTCGGCCTCGCGTTCCGCCCCGTCGCGGTCGATGTCGGTCAGGCTGACCCTGGCGCCGGCTTCGGCCATGACCTCGGCGTAGGCCAGGCCGATGCCGGAGGCGGCCCCGGTGACCAGGGCCGAGCGGCCGCGAATGGAGAATTGGTCGAGCGTGCTCACGGGAACTGCACCTGTCTGTTGCGAACGGGACCGATCGAGAGCGTTCTAGGGGCGAGAGTCAATTGATCGCGGGTGAAGGGTCTGTAATTTCAAGGCATTACCAAGGCCGTCATATTGAACGACGGCAATCGAACCAGACCCTAGCGGAACAGGGTGTCGACGTAATCCGCGCCGATGCCGTTGGCCGCGTAGTGGGCGCGGGCGGCGGCGATGTAGTCGTGGACGTCGAAATGGCCGACGCTGGCGCCGTTCTCGTCGAGCCAGATCAGCGGGCCGGTGACCACGAAGAAGATCTTGGTCGGCTCCGGCGTCTCGTAGCTGACCAGGGTGTGCCCCTCGCCCGGCGTCTCGTAGATGAAGTCGCCGGCGGTGGCGGTCCAGCTATGCTCCAGATAGCCCCACTTGCCCTGGATGGTGTAGGCGAAGATCTGGTGCGGGTGATAGTGGCGGTTCACCAGCCCCGCCTTCTTGGCCATCAGCACGTCGGCCCACATGTTGCGCTGGGGCGAGATCCACAGCGGTTTGGACGAGACCGTCTCGCTGATCGGCACCCAGTAGCGCTCGTCGCCCTCGGCCACCTTGGCCATGTAGACTTCCGGCAAGGCGTTGGGCTGGAACACCTTCTCGATCGGCTTGATGTCTTTCCAGAATTCGGTGTTCGCGGCTTCGACCATGACAAACTCCTGGAGCTTTGGACTTGAACGAGCCGCGCCCGTCCGGACACGTTTACGCCCGACACATCGGCCGGGCGTTGTCCGTGGGCCACCATGCCCGGGCACGGTTGGCGGCCGATCCCCGAAGAGGTCGGCCGCCGATCGCCGCTACATCTTCACGCGCAGAGTCAGATACCACTCGGCGGGCGGGTTGTAGGTGCCATAGATCAGACCGCCGGCGCTCTGGTCCTGACCGGTGGTCAGGTAGCGCTGGTTGGTGACGTTGGCGCCGCCGACCGTCAGCGAGTATTTCTCGTTTGGCGAGATATACCCCACCGACAGGTTAACGATGTCGGTGGCCGGCCGCTTCAACAAGGGCGTATTGGCGATGTCGTTATACATCACGTCGGTGTGGGTATAGTCCATCAGGAAGCGCAGCTTGCCATCGTTCGCCAGGGTGTAGTCGTACTGCGGGCTGAGGCTGAGCTTGAAGTCCGGCGTCTTCGGCAGCTTGGTCGAAAGCGGCAGGGCCACCCCCGGCCCAGCGGTGCCCGGCGCCGTGTAGGTATAGTGGGCGTCCATGTAGCCGACCGTGGCGCCCATCGAGAAGCCGTGGCCGAGGATCGCCTGGGCTTCAAGCTCGACGCCGGGGATCACCGCGTTGCCGGCGTTCTTGATCGTCGGCGAGATGCCTTCCTGCACGTTCAACTGGATGCCGTTGTACCAGCTATAGAAGCCGGCGGCGTTGACGATCAGGCGCCGGTCGAACCATTCCGACTTCACGCCGAGCTCGATGGTGTTGTCCTTTTCCGGCCCGAACTGCGCCAGGCTGGCATCGGGAATCGGGTTGGACAGGCGGGTGGTCCAGCCGCCCGACTTGAAGCCGGACGAGCCGGACACATAGGCCATCACGTCGGACGTGACATGATACTGCGCCCCGACTGTCGGGCTGAAGTTGTTAAACTGCTCGTGGTTCATCCCCGCCGGGAAATAGCGCAGAGGGTTACTCGCCACGGGAAACCCAAGCAGGACCTGGCAGGCCGCGGTGACCGGATAGCAACCGGAGATTTTATAGCTGAAGGCGTTCTCGTCCATCTGCTCGCCTTCGAACCGCTTCATATCGACGGAATAGCGCCCGCCGACGGTGAGGGAGAGCTGATCGGTCACCTTGTAGTCCACGTGGGCGAACGCCGCGTAGGATGATGTGTTGAGCAGGTTCAGGCCGTTGATTTGCAGCAGCCCGCCCGGGAAGGTGACGAAGTCATGGATGAGGCCGCCCTCGTTGAAATAATACAGGCCGGCGACGTAGTGCAGGCGCAGAGTCCAGGGCGGATCCGATCACTTGCAGCTCTTGAGAAACCTGGTGCTGCGCCTCGATGAACGACGGTTCGAGGATTTGCAGCACGGAGCCGTCCTCGTCCATGCCGGCGTGCAAGTTCAGGCCGCGATAGGCGGTGATCGATTTCAGCTCCAACGACGAGTTGATATCCCAGTCCATGGTGATGGCCCCGCCGTAGGAGTCCATCTTCGAATAGTTGTTCCCGTTGGCGTAGGTCGTGTCGATATTGCCAGTCATCGCCGTGGCGTCGTCGTACAGCAGGCCGCCCGCGGCTAGTGTGACGATTCCGGGATTGGTGACGGTGTAGCCGGCGGCGTTGATCCCGGGACCGCGAGGACCGCAAACGGCCGGCGCGAATGCACCCTCGGCGCAGAGGTTGTAGAACAGCCCGAACGCCGCCGTTGGGCCGCTCGTCACGGTCTTGAGCACCGTGTTGGCCGTGGCGGTCTGGTCCTCGTGGGTTTCGTCGGCGGTGATGGTGACCTTGAAGTCGCTGCGCGGCGTCCAGAGCGCCTTGAAACGGACCACCTGCTGGTTCTGGCCGCCCTGGGTGTTGCCGTTGCTGCCCTGGCCGGCCGAATCGAAGATGGCCGGATCGGCGACATAGGCCGTGGGATAGGGGATGCGCTTCTGGTAGCCGTCGCGCTGCAGCGACGAGAAGGTCACGCTGGTGCGCAGGGTGTCGGCGAGCGGAAAGTCGAACGTGCCGGCGAAGTCGCGGCGGTTGAAGCTGCCGGTCGTGGCCTGGACCGTTCCGGTGTATTCCGAGCCGGGCGTGTGGGTGACCACGCTGATCGCGCCGCCGATGGTGTTCCGTCCGAACAGGGTGCCCTGCGGCCCCTTCAGGATCTCGACCCGATCCACGTCCATCAGGTTCTGGTTGGCGCCGACGGTGCGGGCCAGATAGACGCCGTCGACATAGACGCCGACGCCCGGATCGAGGTTGAACGCGAAGTCGTCCTGGCCGATGCCCCGGATCGAGGCCGACAGAACCGAGGTCGAACCGGAGAAGGGCGAGCCCTCGTCCAGGTTCACGTTCGGCGTCAGATTGGCCATCTGATGGATGTCGCTGATGCCCCGGACCTTAAGGGCCTGGGCGGTGAAGGCGGTCACCGCGATCGGCACGTTCTGGATGTTCTCCGAACGCTTCTGCGCCGTGACCACGACTTCTTCGAGTTGATTGCCCGCCGAGGTCGAGGCGGCGGCGGCCGCAGCGGCCGGCGTCGCGGCCATGGTCAACAGGATCGCCGCCGAACTCACCGAGCCCAGCAGAAGGGTATGCTTACGAATCTTGGTGGTGGTCATGCCCGCCCTCTGAATTTTCCCCGACCGCCTGTTCATGGCGGCGTCTGGCCGTCAATATGAGGTTTACGTTACGAAAATCTTGCACTGGGGCGCAGCGCCAAGAGGATAGACGCGCATTTTCGGCGGTTTCGAAGCCGAAGGCGCCGTCACGCGCGCGCCTTGAACTCGCTGGGAGAGACGCCGAACTTCTGCCGGAAGCAGCGGGTGAAATAGGCGCTGTCGTTGAATCCGAGATCGAAGGCGATCCCGGTGATGCTGGTGTTCGCCTCCGCGGCCAGCCGCTCGGCCGCGCGCGCCAGGCGGCGTTCGAGAATGTAGGCCGACGGCGTGGTCGCGCGCGCGGCGAAGACGTTCTGGATCGAGCGGGGCGAAACGCCCAGTTCCTCGGCCAGAAACGCCGTGCGCAGTTCGGGTTCGGCGAGCTGGCTTTCGATCAGCGCCTTCACGCGCTGTTCGAGCGGATTGTTGGGGGCCGGCGGGACCTGCGTTGAGCCCTTCACCGCCAGGCCGACCAGATCGAGCAGAACCTCGGTGACGCCGTGGAGCCAAAGCGGATCGGCGCGGCTCTGGTCGCCCTGCCGCCAGAGCGACAACAGAAAATCGTGCAATAGCCGCGATCCGGGCGCGCCGCCCGGGATGCGGCGCGAAATCACCTCGTCCAGGTTCGGCAGCCGCTCCAGCAACCGCTGGCGCGGTATCTCCACCACGATCATCTCGTTGGCCGGCGAAAGATCCAGCCGGTATCCGTCGCCGCTGTCGCACAGGGTGAAATCACCGGCGCGCAGGTCGGCCTCGCGGTCCCACTGGGTCTGCAGCGTCCTCCCGCGGTGCAGCAGGTGCAGCATGACGGACGGAGAGTCGGGGGCCTTCCCATCCGCCCAGCGATGCACCACCGAATGAGGCGCGCGCGGGCGGATCATCACCAACTCGCCCAGCGTCCAGCGCCACATCTCGGCGTCGAAACACTCGACCGTCGAGTCGACGCGCAAGCCGGCGAAGGTCTCCTCGGCGATCTGGTTCCAGAATCCCAGGCGCTCGGGCGGCGCGACGCAACCCGTCACAAAGCGTTCGATTACGCTCATCGCGATCGGCTCCCCCCTCTCCCGCTCGGCCCGCCGTTCTCCAAGACGGCGTCAGCCCCTGAAATCTAGTTCCCGAGGCCGGCGGTGACCAGAATTCGCGCGGCCAGCCGTTTCACCCTACGGAACCCTTCCGCTATCTGATCGACTTGCGATGTCCCGGCGCGGTCTCGTCAAGGCCGAAGGCCAGCAGGCCAGCCAGGATGCAGAGGCCCAGCATGATCCACAGCGGCGCCTGCAGTCCCGCCCGATCGGCCGCGACGCCGGCCAGCGACGGGCTGAGCACGCCGCCCAGCACCTCGCCCGTGCCCATCACCAGCCCCATCACCGTCGCGGTGTGCCGTGCATCGACGGTCTCGGACGGGATGGTCGCCATGAACAGCGGGAACACCCCGTTCAGCGCCCAGCCGACGAAGAAGATCGCCGCCAGCGCGATCGCCGGGCCGTGGAAATACATCGCCCCGAGCGGCAGGATCACGCCGATGAACGGCACGAAGATCATCACCGGCTTGCGCCCGACGCGGTCCGAGAGGCCGGACACGAGGAAGCTGCCGACCGTCGCCGACAGGCCCAGCGCGCCCATCAGCCAGCCCATCGTCCCCGACGCGAAGCCGCGCGACTGGGTGAGGAACAGGGGCATGAACGCCCAGCAGATCACCAGGTACGACACCAGCAGGATCGCGATCAGCGCGCACAGCAGGATGTTCTTCTGGGCGAAGGCCTCCCTGATCGCCAGCCGCTCCGGGCGCGCGCCTTCGACCGGCGCCTCGACCGCCGGGTCGCGGACCAGCCGCCAGACCAGCGCCGCCGAGACCAGTCCCGGCAAACCGGCCAGGAAGAACGCGTGGCGCCAGCCGAAGGCGACGGCGAACGCCACCAGCAACACCGGCGCAACGAACGAGCCGAGCAGATTCGAGCCGAAGTTCTGCGCCACGCCCATGGCCAAGCCGCGCCGCTTCGGCGTCACCTCGCTGGCGATCAGGGAATGGCTGATCGGCATTATGCCGCCCTCGGCCACGCCCATCAGCAGCCGCGCCCCGATCAGCATGGCGAACGAGGCCGCCACACCGGTGATGAAGGCGCAGAGCGAGAAGGCGACCGTGGCGACGACGAGGATCAGCTTGCGCTTGCCGGTCCGGTCGGAAAGCCGGCCCACGGCGAAGCCGGAGATCGCCCAGGTGAGCGAGAGCGCCGCCGACGCCAGGCCCACCTGGGTGTTGCTCAGCCCGAGGTCGGGCTTGACGAACGGCATCAGGAAATTCAGCGCGTTGCGATCGAAGAACACGATGCCGAAGTTCAGGCTGAGCAGCGCCACCAGGATCGCCTGATAGCGAGCGGACATTCCGCCCGTGGATCCGGCCACCGGCTCCTGCCCCGCGACGATGTCGGCCATGGTCTTCTCCCCCGCGTTCTTATGCGCTCTTAGATTGTGCGAAATGCTAGATGAACGACCTGATCGGCTGGTCTCCGCTCCAGCCCACCGCGGCCTGTTGGAAGCGGCCGAAGGTCTCGCGCAATCCCTGCGTCACCTCGATGAGCTCGAGGAATCCCGGCAGGGCGCCGCCGGCGTCCATGTAGCCGACGCTGCCGCCGGTCGGCACGCCGGCCTTGAACGCCAGGGTGAGCCCCTTGGCTTCCTGGGCGCGCACATCGGCGTCGAAATCGTGGCTCGCCACGCCGAAGTGGTGAAACCCGTAGCCGCGCGTGGCGATCAGCTCGCGGTAGACCGACGGGTGGTCGTCGTTGGGCTGGATCAGCTCGATCAGCATGTCGCCGCAGTAGCCCATGGCGATGGCGACGTCGGCCCGCGACGGCGCGCCGCGGTAGATCGGGTCCACGCCGGTGAAATGATCCAGCAGGAACCAGGGGCCGACCTGCAGCTGCTTGATCCATTGGTCGATCGCCTGGTGGATGTCCTCCACCACATAGGCCATCTGGATGACGCCGTTGTAGTCGCGGCCGGGGCCCGTGTTCGTCATGTCGAGACGCTCCTTGTCGTTTAACCGACGCTTGGCTTGGTCAGTCCAGAGTGATGACCACCTTGCCGAACAGCTCGCCGGAAGCCTGGTGGCGATAGGCCGCGGCCGCGTCCTCGAACGGAAAGGTCCGGTCGATCACCGGCTTGATCGCGTTGGCGTCCACCGCCGCGTTCAGACGCTCGGCCATCGCCCGGCTGCCGACGAAGATGCCGCGCAGCGATCCGCCCTTCAGCATCAGCGCATGAGGGCCGGTGTCCCCTTCCCGACCCGAGAGCACGCCGATCAGCGCGATCTCGCCGCCATAGCCGAGCGCCGCCATCGATTGCGCCAGGGTGCCCGCGCCGCCGACCTCGATCACATGATCCACCCCGCCGCGCCGCGACAGGCCGGCGACCGCGGCGCCCCAGGCCGGGGTCTGGCGATAGTTCACCCCGTCCGACGCCCCCAACTCCCGCATGCGCGCCAGCTTCGCGTCGGACGAGGAGGTGGCTATCACCCGCGCGCCCGCCGCCTTGGCGATCTGCAGCGCGAGCACCGACACCCCGCCGGAGCCGAGCACCAGCACCTCGGCGCCCGGACGCGCGGCCCTGGGCCCCTCCATCAGCGCGTTCCAGGCGGTGACCCCGGCGCAGGGCAAGGCGGCGGCTTCGGCGAAGCTCAGGCTTTCGGCGATCCGCACCAGTCCCGCCTGGGGCAGAACCACATAGTCCGCGAGCATGCCCGGCGCGGGCGGCGCGCCCAGCGCGAGCCCGTTGTCCGCGGACGGGGGGCCGTCGACCCAGCCCTGGAAAAACAGGCCGGCGACGCGATCGCCGGTCTTGAACCGCGTCACCTCGGCGCCCGTCTCGACCACCTCGCCGGCGCCATCGGACAGCGGGGTGATGCCCTGACCGATCGGCCCGCCGAAATACTGGCCCTGAACGATGAGCTGATCGCGATAGTTGAGCGAGCAGGCGCGCACCCGCACCAGGACCTCGCCGGGTCCGGGCCGCGGAATCTCGCCCTGGATGAGGCTCAGCGCCTCCAGCGATTGGGCGCCCTTGCCGAGTTTATACCGCCGCATTTGTCCCTTTTTCCCCGTGCTTCGGTTCGCGCCGGACCGGCGCCGTGACGATCATTTCACCAGGCCCAGCAGCTTGGCCGCGTTGTCCTTGAGCATCAGCGGCATGACCTCGTCGCGGAAGCCCGCCTCCTTGGCGGCTTCGATCCACACGTCCGGCTTGATCAGCGGAAAGTCGGAGCCGAACAGCACCTTGTGACGCAACTGGGTGTTGGCGTACTGGACCACCGGTTTGGGGAAGTATTTCGGCGACCAGCCGGAGAGGTCGATAAACACGTTCTCCTTGTGCAGAGCCATCGATAGGCTCTCGTCGGTCCAAGGCCAGCTCGGGTGGGCCAGAATGATCTTCATGTCGGGGAAATCCACCGCGACATCGTCCACCAGCATCGGCTGGCCGTATTTCAGCCGGACGCCGCCGCCGCCCTTCATGCCCGTCCCCATGCCGGAATGGCCGGTGTGGAAGACCGCGGGCAGGCCGTATTCGGCGATGACCTCATAGATCGGCCAGGCCATCCGGTCGGAGGGGTGGAAGTCCTGCATTGGCGGGTGGAACTTGAAGCCCTTGACGCCAAACTCCTCGATCAGCTTGCGCGCCTCGATCGCGCCCCGCTTGCCCTTGTGCGGATCGATCGAGGCGAACGGGATCATGATGTCGGCGTTGTCGCGGGCGAACTCGGCGATCTCCTCGTTGGCGATGCGCTTGGCGCCGGTGCCGGCCTCCATATCCACCGTGAACATCACGAAAGCGATCTGCTGTTCGCGGTAATAGGCGATGGTTTCCGGAATGGTCGGCCGTTTGCGGTCGGCTTTGAAATAGCGGCTGGTGGCGTCGAAATACTGGCCCATCACCGGATCTTCCGGATCGTGGCAGGACACTTCGGCGTGCACATGCACGTCGATGGCCCGGAGCTTCGAAAGGTCGATCATGACGGGGCGCGCCCCGAGGCGGCGGCGAAAGCTTCCAGCCGCACGAACAAAGACCTTGAAACCGCGCTCACCTTGCCGCCTCCCTGACTGGTCCCGAGTGCGACCGGAACGCAGAAATTATCGCTTAGACGTCCATACCATCGGCGTCAAAAATTGCGAAGTGTTACATACAGACTTTCGCGTCCGGCGCGGCGTCGCCAAACTTGACCCGGCCTTCGGCTCGCGCGGGGTTCACGGCGGACGATCGACGCGGCCAAGCTGCGTCTGGTCAGGCAGGTGGCGGAAGAGGTCTGGGGCGAGTTGTAGAAATCGAATCCCCGATGGTTTGAAAATATGTCTGCAACGCATACGGTCTCGTCCGAGATGGAGGCTTGTCAATCTTCCGCCCTTCATTCACCAAGGCCGGCTAACGGTTTTCCAGACGAAAGTGCGCGAATGGCGGCGAAGCCAAAGGGGAAAGTGGTGGCTGAACGACCTGCCAACGACGGCGGCGTCAGTGAACTCGACGACATTCTGGGGTTCCACATTCGACTGGCCCAGGGGACGGTGTACCGGCACTTCACCGAGACCTTCTCGCATGTCGGTCTGACGCAAAAGCAGGTGTCCGTCCTGTGGCTGACGCACCAATTTCCTGGAATATCCCAGGCGGACCTCGGTCGCAGGCTGCAGATCGACCGCGCCACCGTGATGGCGATCGTCAACCGCGTTCAGGCGCGCGGCTATCTCATGCGCAGCAAATCAAACACGGACGGACGGCTTCAGACGCTGACGCTGACCCCGGACGGCGTCGAAGCGCTCACCAATGCGCGCAAGGCGATCGCCGAGCACGAACGCTGGCTCAGGTCCCGCTTCACCGAGGCCGAGGTCGCCACCCTGATCGGCCTTTTGCGCGCCATCCACGGCTAATCATCCGCAATCGCGAGACCTAGAGTAAATTCCGATCAGATCGGAATTTGCTCGTAAGTCTTTAAGTGAGAGCATTTTCTTCGCCGAACCGGCAACCACTTCGGCGGGAAATGGTCTATGTCGTCCGCCTGGACTTGTCGTAGGCGCCCAGGCCCGGCTTGTAGCTCTTCTCGTCGATGAACTGGCGGATGCCTTCCTTGCGGCCCTCGTTGTCGAAGGAGTTGGCGGCTTCCTGCGCCCGGATCAGATAGTCTTCCGCATTGTCGTAGGTCAGTTCGCGGACGCGGCGGACGGCGTCCTTGGCGGCCTTGAGCGCCACGGGGTTCTTTTGCAGCAACACCTTGGCCAGAGCCGTGACCCGCGCCTCGAGATCGGCCAATGGCACGCTTTCGTTGACCAGACGCCACTCGGCCGCTTTCTTGCCATCGATCAGTTCGCCGGTCAGGGCGTGATACATGGCGTCGCGCATCGACATCAGCTCGACCGCCACCTTGGTGGCGCCGCCGCCCGGCAGGATGCCCCAGTTGATTTCCGACAGGCCGAACTGGGCCTCGTCGGCCGCGATCGCCAGGTCGCAGGCGTAGAGCGGGGCGTAGCCGCCGCCGAAGCACCAGCCGTTCACCATGGCGATGGTCGGCTTCTGGAACCACCGCAGGCGCCGCCACCAGCCATAGGCCTCGCGCTGCGCCTTGCGGGTGCCGCCAAGCCCCCGCGCCTCGGTGTCGCGGAAGTACTCCTTCAGGTCCATGCCCGCCGACCAGGCCGAGCCCTCACCCTTCAGCACCAGCACGCCGAAATCGTCACGGAACTCGATCTCGTCGAGAATCTCCCCCATCCGGCGGTTGAGATTGGGGCTCATGCAGTTGCGCTTGTCGGGGCGGTTGAAACTCACCCAGGCGATGCCGTTCTCGATGCGGTAGGTCGCGACCGTGGAATCGTCGGCCATGATGCCGTCCCTCTGCAATGGATTGAATTATATCGGATAATGACCAGGCCCGGTCTCGACCGTGATCCAGCGAAGCTCGGTGAAGGCCTCGATGCCCGCCTTGCCGCCGAAACGGCCGTAGCCGGATCCCTTGACCCCGCCGAACGGCATCTGGGCCTCGTCGTGCACGGTCGGGCCGTTGACGTGGCAGATTCCGGACTGGATCTGGCGCGCCACTTTCAGACCGCGCGCGATGTCGCGGGTGAACACCGAGGCGGACAGGCCGTATTCGGAGTCATTGGCGAGCTGGACCGCGTGGGTTTCGTCCCGCGCGCGGATCACGGCGACCACGGGGCCGAAGCTTTCCTCCCGGAACAGGCGCATGTTGGGCGTGACTTTGTCCACCACGGTGGCCGGCATCAGAACGCCTGTCGCATCTCCGCCGTTGACCTTGACGGCCCCCGCGGAGACGGCGTCGGCCACCAGTCCTTGAACGTGGGTCACGGTCTTGAGGTCGACCACGGCGCCGAGCGGGGTCTTGCCCTCGCGCGGATCGCCCACGGCCAGGGTCGAAACCTTGTCCCGAAACTTGGCCACGAAAACGTCGGCGACGGCGTCGAGCACGATGATCCGCTCGGTGGACATGCAGATCTGGCCCTGGTTCATGAACGCGCCGAAGGCGGCCGCCTTCACCGCCTCGTCCAGATCGGCGTCGTCCAGCACCAGCAGCGGCGCCTTGCCGCCGAGCTCCAGCAACACCGGCTTGAGGTGCTCGGCCGCGCGCTTGGCGATGATCTTGCCCACCGCGGTCGAGCCGGTGAAGTTCACCCGCCGCACGGCCGGATGATCGATCAGCGCGCCCACCACCTCGCCCGCGTCGAGCGGCGCGTTGGTGACCAGATTGACCACGCCGGCGGGCAGTCCGGCCTCCACGAACGCCTGGACGATCAGGCCATGGGTGCGCGGGCAGAGCTCGGAAGCCTTGAGCACGACGGTGTTGCCGCAGGCCAGCGGCACGGCGATGGCGCGCACGCCCAAAATGATCGGCGCGTTCCAAGGCGCGATGCCGAGCACCACGCCCGCGGGCTCGCGCAAGGCCATGGCTAGGCAGCCCGGCTTGTCCGACGGAATGACTTCGCCGCCGATCTGGGTGGTTATGGCGGCGGCTTCCCGCACCATTCCGGCCGCCAGCATCAGATTGAACCGGGCCCAGCCCTCGGTCGCGCCGACCTCGCTCATCATTGCCTGGACGAAGGCCGAGGCCTTGGCCTCCAGCGCGTCGGCGGCCTTGTTCAAAAACCCGCGGCGAGCGTTGGGGCCGAGAGCGGACCAAGCCGGAAAGGCGGCGGCGGCGGCGTCCACGGCGGCGAGCGCCTCGGCCGGCGTGGCGGCGGCGGCGCGACTGGCCACGGCGCCGGTCACTGGATCGAGGCGGTCGAACGTCCGCGCGGCCGGCTTCGCGGCGCCCGCGATAATCAGGTCAATCACGGCATCGGACATCGCAACCCCCCAAGGATATTATGCTATAGGTCATAACGGTCTCGATTGCCATTCACAAGAGCGGTCGCCATGATGGCGCGATGAACGCCGAGGAAAACGACGCACGGCCCCCCGCCCCGCGTCATTGATTGATCAAGCGTTCGATGGAACGCCCATGGGCGCAAAGGCCTGGGCCGAAGGCGCGAAAACCCCAACCACACGAAAGCGAACCGTTGCCGCAGGATGCCCCCGCAGCCGCCGGCTCCAACCCGCGCCGCCCGGGCGCGAGCGATCAATAGTACTCGATATAGAGGACTGCGCTTCCATTCGCGAAGGTGGTGAGGCACGCCGGATCGCCGTCGGGCCCCATGAGCACAAATCCGTAATTCTCGTCGCCGTATTGCACCCAGCCGCGCACGATCTTGGTCACGTCGAAGGAGATGATCGGGCCGACCCGCTGGACCTGATCGAGCACGACGGAGCCGTCGAACGAGTCGGTGTAGTTCCACCACTCTTCCTGGCCTACGCCGACTTTCGCGATGCATGAGGTGTGGTGGTCCGTGTGAGGCAGATTGGCGGCGCCATCCGCGCCGAGGTAGGTCGTGAGGACCTTCAGCTTCAACTTCGCCGACCGGATGGTCCTGCCCTTCACCGCGCTCAGATCGAACAACTCGCCGGTGAGCGCCTTCACGCCCTTGTTGTAATCCGTCCCAACCACTTCCGCGCTGTTCTGCGTGATCTTGTTGGTGATCACGGTCGTCCCCTGGACCGACGCCTGACTGGATCCACTGTCCACACTGGTGGCGCTGACCGACGTCATGTAGCTGATCGATCGCCAATGGCTCGGCGGCAGACTGACCATCTGGGCGGCGGCGCGTGGCCCGACACAAATAGCCGGACTCATGTCGGACTCCCGCGATTGCGCATAGGCGGTGACCGCGTAGCATTTGCCGTTAAACGTTCCGTCGGGCGGGACGTCGGCGATATAGATCGTCTCTTCAGCGCCTCTGGCCTGAGCGCCGACATAGACTCTGTTGGCGCCGTCTACGCGGTAAACCTTGAAGCCGTTCACGCCGCCCGAGCCGTTCCAGCTCCAGATCAAGGCGAGACGACCAGCGGAAAGCGTCTTGCAGGCCTGAGCGCCACCACGACCGCCATGCTGGCCGCACACCGCCTCGCTGGTTGTCGCCGTCAGGTTCTGCGGCGCCGCGATCCTCGGGGCCGGTCTAGCGTTAGACTGAAGCTCTCCGGACGTATCCTGTGGGGCCTGAGCCGCCTCGGCATGATGACGCCTGTGGTGCGACGCAGCCGAGGCCGGGGTCCCGGCAACCGCTGCGGCCAAGCAGAAAATCATCGCGGCGAATAGTCGTGGCGACATGGTCCGGCCCCCCAGAACGCGGTCCACAGCGGACTTCAGGATGCGTTACTTCAAATTCCAGATCGGTCAAGCGCGCTGTCCGCCACCGGCCGTAGAGTTACCCGACCTGCATACGGCAGCGCTATGTTCAGGGCAAGCCGTGCAGCCGGCGCCCTCGGCGTGACGCGCCGAGGGCGCCGGTCACTGGATCGAGGCGATCGAACGTGCGCGCGGCCGGCTTCGCGGCGCCTGCGACAATCAGGTCAATCACGGCATCGGACATCGCAATCCTCCCAACATTTATGCTATAGCTCATAACGGTTTATGATTGCCATTCACAAGAGCGGTCGCCATGATGGCGCGATGAACGCCGAGGAAAACGACGCACGGCCCGCCGCCCTGAAAAATCCGCTGGAACAGCTTCTGGGCTACCATCTTCGCCGCGCGGCCGCGGCCATGTTGGCGGACCTGAGCGGACGCATCTCCAGCCTTGGGCTGACCGTGACCGAGTTGTCGATCCTGCTGCTGATCGAAGCCAACCCGCGGATCACCCAGAGCGAGATCGGCCGGGTCCTGGCGATCAAGCGCGCCAACATGACCCCCCTGGCCGCGGGCCTGTTGGCCGGCGGACTGATCTCGCGCCACGCCGTGAACGGGCGCTCCCAGGGCCTGATGCTGACGAAATCGGGGATCGAAATCGTCGCCGAGGCGCATAGGCGGATCACCGAGAACGAGGCATGGCTGACGGCGAACGTGTCCAAAGCGGAACGCGAACGCTTGATCGAGTTTCTGAGTTCCATCTGGAACCCCTGATCTTGCCGGCCTCGCCGCGATCGATCGCGCCGGTTGGCGGCGGTGGCGTCAGTCTAACGGTGACTTGTCCCCGGTCGGGCGGCGGCAGTCGTGGCCACATGATCGCCAAGGTCGCGCCGACCTTGACGCGCCTGTTCCGGCTGCCCTGACAGAACCGTCAAATCAGTCCGACTTCACACTTGCAGAGCAGAAGCCGTCCACAGGCGACAGGTCCAATTAGCTTGTCATTCCCCCGGCGGCGCGGGCAAGTTCCGAGGCGGAAACGGCATTCACATGACCTATCGATTCATCGAGGCGGGGACTATCGCTATCCACGACGACCGCTGGTTCGTTCCGCCTTGGGGTGTGAACGGGGAGCTTCCCGGCAAGCGATCCTGGAAATCGCCGCGGAAGGCGCCAGCCGCGGTCCGGCGGCGGGGTCGATCGCGGTCCGTCCATCGAAGCCCGCGCGCTAATTGCATGGCCGAGATTGGTTTGCCTCCGCCCCAACAACCCGTCTGGCGACACCCCGCCCGCATGGCCGCTAGTAGGATATGACATGACCGTGGAAAATACCGGTGCGCTGAAGGGCGTGCGGGTCGTGGAGATGGGACAGCTCATCGCCGGCCCGTTTTGCGGCCAACTCCTGGGCGACATGGGCGCCGAAATCATCAAGATCGAACCGCCCGGCAAGGGCGACCCCATGCGCGCATGGGGTCGGGGCGACTATCCGCTTTGGTGGGAAGTGGTGGCGCGCAACAAGAAGACGGTTTCGGCCGATCTGCGTCAGCCCGAAGGTCAGGATCTGGCGCGTAAGCTGATCGCCCAGGCCGACATACTGATCGAGAATTTTCGACCGGGCACCTTGGAGAACTGGGGCTTGAGCCCAGAGAGTCTGCGGGCCGAACATCCAGGCCTGATCGTGGTGCGCGTGTCGGGCTACGGCCAGACCGGTCCCTACGCGGATCGCGCGGGCTTCGGCGGCATCGGGGAGGCGATGGGGGGGTGGCGCTACATCGTCGGCGACCCCGATCGGGCGCCCTCGCGCATGGGCGTTTCAATCGGTGACACCCTGGCGGCCACCTATGGCTGTCTCGGCGCCTTGGCCGCGCTGCATCATCGCGAGCGGACCGGCCAGGGGCAAGTCGTGGACTCGTCGCTCTACGAATCAGTCCTGCAGGTGATGGAGAGCCTCATTCCGGAGTACGTCGTCGCCGGCTATGTGCGCGAACGCTCCGGCTCCGTGCTGCCCGGCATCGCGCCATCCAACGTCTATCGCTGCAAGGACGGCGAGTACCTGATCGGCGCCAATCAGGACACCGTGTTCGCCCGTCTGTGCAAGGCGATGGGTGATCCGGCCCTGGCCAAGGATCCCCGCTACGTCGACCACATCAGCCGCGGCAAGCATCAAAAGGAGCTCGATGATCTCATCGCGGCCTGGACGTCGGGGCTCACCGTGGACGAGGTCGAAGAGGCCATGATCGAGGCGGGCGTCCCCGCCGGCAAGATCTACCGTGCGCCGGAGATGCTCAAAGACCCGCATTTCGCCGCGCGCGAGGCCATCATCGAGGTCGATCATCCGCGTTGGGGCAAGCTGAAAATGCAGAACGCCTTCCCCAAACTCTCCGCCACGCCCAGCAGCGTGCGCAGCATCGCCTCCCAGGCGGTCGGCCAGGACAACGAGGCGGTCTATGGCGAGCTGCTGGGGCTCTCGGCCGACGATTTGTCGAAATTGAGCGCGCGGGGGATCATCTAGCGATGAGCGGGACCAGACCTCGACCGGGCCGATGAATAATCTGGACCAGGACTACGCCGCGGCGGGATTTGACGGGCGCCTCGTCTTCGGATGGCGTCCGGCGCTGCTGGTGATTGATGTGGTCGAGGCCTATCTCAAGCCGTATCCCCGCTCTATGCCGGCGCCGAGGAGGCGTTCGCGAGCAATCTGCGCCTAATCGATGCGGCCCCTTGAGGCGCGCTCACTCCACCCTGTCCTTAGCCTTCGCCTCGGCCCTCGTCTGCCATTGCATGTTTGACGGCTCGTCCTTACCGCCCCGCTTCAGGGCGATTACGTGGTCAACAACGTAACCAGGGCAAGGGCCGGTCGACAGTCCGGTCGAAGGGCAAGGATGGAACTGCTCGAAGACGCGCTTGGCGGCGGCGTTTCGCTTTAGCCGCCCGCTGGCGTCAGGCGGTTCGGGCTCCCATTCGTAGTCCGGGTAATGTTTGAAGTCCTGATAATGATCGACCGACGAGGCATCAGCGTCGATCGCCCGCCAGTACGACCGGTCCGAATACGAACGTCGATAGGACCGATCGCTTCCGCTTGATCGATACCTGATACGGTCATGGCTTCCGCCGCCAATGTGGCTGCGATCGCCGCCGCCTCGCGCGGCGACAGGGATCGGCGTGAGCGCGACCAACGCAATGAAAATTGCCATTCTGAAGATTTTCATCGGATACCGATCCAAGGGAACCTTAACGGCTAAGCGCGAACTTCGCCACCATGGCGGCGTGATCGCCGACATCGGGTCGGCCTTGACGCGGCTTGTCCCGATTACCCTGACAGAACCCGGCGGTGCGGGCAGTCCAACGGCGACTTGTTTCCGGTCGGACGCAGTTAGCCCAAATCCAAGCGGGCTTTAGCCCATGACTGAACGCTACCCAGCCGGTGCTGACAGTCTAACGCTAACATGTTGTCTAATTGATTTCTCGTTTTGTTGGTGATTTTGGCTCTTCTGACCTTGGTCTATGGTTGTCTTCGTGGTCATGGCGTGGCTGGGGAGCCTTGTTGGCCATGCCGCATGATCGCAGTCAGGCGAGGATGGGGCGGGACGTCCTGATGTCACCGGCGAGTTCTTGGACTGCAACAGTATAAGCGGGATCGTCCCTATGTGACCTTCGGTCGGGGTTCGCGGGGTGTGGGCTCACGCCCAGCGGAACTCGGTCTCCGATAGCCACAACCGGTGGAGCAGGATGGCGAGCTTGCGGGCGACGGCGACGCGGGCGCGCTTGGCTCCCTTGGTTTCAGCCAGCCGCTTGCCCCAGGTCTGCAGCGCGCAGGGTCGCTTGACGCGGGCCAGCAGGCTGTTGGCGGACTTGTAGAGGGCTGAGCGCAGCATGGGATCGCCAGCCTTGGATATGCGGCCTCTTATGTCGCGCTCGCCCGACTGGTTGCGCCGGGGCGCCAGGCCAGCGAAGGCGCCGGCGTCCTCGCCCCGGGCGAAGCGGCCGGGGTCCTCGATGCTGGTCTTGAAGACGAGCGCCGTGATGGGTCCGACCCCGGGCACGCTCATCAGGCGTGCGGCCACCGGATCGGCCGCGGCGGAGGCGGCCAGCTGCCTTGACGAACAGGCGATCTGGACCTCCAGCGCCTCAAGGCTCTCGATCAGCGGCATAAGAATGGGCTCGAGCTCGGGCTTGAGGGCGAACAGGGCCGCCAGCCGCTCGCGGCGTTTGTTCGGGGTGGTCACCTTGCCCAGCCGCAGGCCGAACAGCTTGAGCAGGCCGCGAAGCTGGCCGGCCATGGCCTGGTGCGCATCGATCAGCTGCTCGCGGATCTTCAGGCGCGCCCGGTCCATATGGGTGGCTTCCTGCTTGATCCGCACCGCCTTGAACCAGCCCGTGCGCGCCATCTGGGACAGGCCCTCGGCGTCATGAGGATCGCTCTTGTTGACCCGCGCCGACAAGACCCCCTTGGCATGGCGCGCGCAGACGCAGATCACCGCAACGCCGCGCTCGGCCAGCCCGTGATAGAGGAAGGCCGACAACGGCCCGGTCTCCAGGATCACCCGCACGAGCCCCGGCGCGCGGGTCTTCAGCGTCCGGGCGATCACCTCGGGATCGGTGGCGCAGGCCCCAGCCCACACAACCACCCCTGAACCGTCCGTCACGCACACATGCGTCATCTTGTCGGAAACATCCAACCCGGCGTAGGTTTCAACCATGGTCCATCCCCCTTCGTGAAGCAGCGCGATCACCTCGCACCGACTTCGTAACCCAAGGGGGATGGGCCTACCTCAATTACGCGATGTCTCCGGTTCGGCCCGGTTACCTAGAGGCCGTGGCAGGCGCGTTCGGCGGCGACGTGGACTATGCGCAGCTTATCAAGATGTACGGCCCCACGCCCCCGCCGGCTCCGTCTGGAGCGCAAGGTTGGTTGGCAACGGGTCGACGTTCGGTTGGATGGCCGCGAAAAAAGCGGCACGCGGATGTGGCCGTGGGTCACCGGCCGAGCGCCGCCATCAGCCGATAGGCCGCGATCGTTCGCGCGCCCTGGGCCTGAAGCTGCCCGATGCGGGCCGCCAGAGCCTCCTTTTCGGCATCAAGTAGGTCGAGCGTCGGTCGGGCGCCGACCCGGACCTCGTTGCGCACGCTGTCGAGCGCGGCCTCAGCGGCCTTGGCCTGATCGTTGGCGGCCACGGCCACCTGGTCGGCGGTTTGCCGGGCCTGCCAGGCGTCGATCGTCGCCTCTTCGCTAGCCGCGCGGGCCTGATCCAGCGCCGCCTCGGCCTCGCGCACGTTGGCCTGGGCCTCGCTCACCTTGCCGGAGACCAGCCCGCCGGTGAACAGCGGCCAGCGGCCCTGCACCCCGATGCTGCCGCCTTCGGCCCGGTAGCCGGGCAGGAACTGGTCGCGGATGCTGGAGGCCTCGGCCACCACCGCCAGCGTCGGCGCGCCTTCGGCCCGCGCGCGGCGGACCGCGGCCTCGGCGGCGCGCACGGCGGCCTGCGCCGCGGCCACGCCCTGGTTGCCGGCCCGGGCCTCGCTCACCGCGTCATCGAGACTGGCGGGCGTCGCGGGCGGCTCGCCCGGCGCCTCGAGCCCCGCAGGCTCCTCGCCGACCAGCACCCGGTAGCGAGCCCGGGCCCGGGCCAAGTCGCCCTGTCCGGTCGCCAGCGCCGCGCGGGCGGCCGACAGCCGGGCCTGGGCCTGATCGACGTCGGTGCGCGAAACCTCGCCGTCGTCGAACCGACGCTGCGCCTGGGACCTGACCAGGACCAACTCCTCAAGCTGAGCCTGCTCGAGCCCCACCGCCTGCTCGGCGGTGCGGACCGTGATATAGGCCTGCGCCACGTCGGCGATCAGCGCCAGGCGGACGCTCACATACCCCGACCCCGCCTGGGACTCGCCGGCCTTCGCCTGGCTCACGGCGGCGCTCACCGCCCCACCGGTGAAGATCGGCTGGGTCAGCACGACCTGGGCCGAGCTTGGCGTCAGCGAGTGCTGGCCGAAGCCGAAGAAAGGACCGAAATCCGTCGAGGCCGCAGCCACCGAGCCGGAAACCACTACGCTGGGCAGCCCGCCCGAACGGGCCTGCTGCAGCCGCGCGCCCGCCGCGTCGCGCTCGGCCTGGGCGCGTTTCAGCCCCGGATCATGCTGCAGGGCCAAGCCGATCGCGTCGTCCAGCGTCAACGCATGCGCGAAGCTCGGCCCGACGAGGCCGATCGCCGCGGCGGCGCACGCCAGAAGACGGAGCCGGGTCATCTCAGTTGAAGGCGACGCCGGGCTTGGCCCCGAGGCGCTTGAACACCATCGCGGCCGGACAGAAACCGGTGAAGGCGGCCTGGAACATGTTGGCGCCCGCAAAGACGGTCAGCCAGATCCAGGCGGGATGAACGAAGTGGGCCAGCGCAACGCCCAGGAGGACGACGAAGCCGGCGAAGGCCATGACGGCGCGATCAACAGACATAATGGTCTCCTTTCAGGCCTTGGCTCCCGCCAACGTTTGACGGGTCCAGGTTTCGATCTGGTCGGCGCTCATTGCGCCGGCGTGGCGGGCGACGATCCGCCCCTCGACGAACAGGAACAGAGTGGGGATGCCAGAAACTCCCAGCGCGGCCGCGGCCTGGGGCTCGGCGTCGGAGTTCAGCTTGAGCAGGCGCACGTCCGGCTCCAGCCGAGCGGCCGCCGTGGCGAACTGCGGCGCCATCGCCCTACACGGCCCGCACCACGGCGCCCAGACGTCGAGCAGCACGGCGCCGCCGCTGGTCGAGCGTCGGTGAGCGTCGAGCTGCGAGGAAGTCACTTCCACTGGTTGGCCGGTAAACAGCTTCTCGCCGCAGCGGCCGCATTTTGCGGCGGCGGCGTCTCTGGTCTCCGGCAACCGGTTGACCGCGTTGCAGGCTGAGCAGACGAACTGGCGCATCGCCATCGCCTCACGCCTTAAGCTTTCGCGCGCCCATCAGGTCGAGCGCCAGCTTTTCGTAGAAGGGTTCGCTTTCACCGCTGCGAACCTTGTTCATGAAGTATCTCTCGAAGGCGACCTTGGCGAGGTGGACCCACTTGCCGCTCGAGGCCCAGTTGACGTTGCGGGGCGGGATCTGGGGCTGGGCGAAGAAGGCGACGCCACCGTCGCCGAAATCGGCGAGGCAGATGGCGTTCCACGTCGCCTCGTGAGCGGCGGGCTTGCCCGCGACCAGGTCGCGCAGGTTCTGGGCGATGGCGGTGACCATGCTCTCGATCATGAAGCCGGTCTTGGGCACACCGACCGGAACCGGCGTCTTGCCCGTCGGCGCGATGGCCACGCAGACGCCGAGGCCGAAGACGTTGGGATAGGTCGGAT
Source organism: uncultured Alphaproteobacteria bacterium (assembly GCA_963706385.1). Taxonomy (GTDB): domain Bacteria; phylum Pseudomonadota; class Alphaproteobacteria; order Caulobacterales; family Caulobacteraceae; genus Poindextera. The sequence goes on from OY970153.1 coordinate 1,345,591, forward strand.
TGCGCTGGTGCTTGTCGATCAGGATGAAGCCGCGCGGATTGGTCAGCCCCTCGATCCCGCGTACGGCCTCCACGCCCCGGAAGGCGGGCAGCATCATCGAATAGGCGAACGGCAGGTCGTGCCGGGTCTTGACCGTTCCGTCCTCGGCGATCTCGTCGACATGCATCACGCCCGGTTCGATCGAGGCCACCTTGGCATTGGTGATCCACTTGATATCGCGATCACGCATCTCGCTTTCGAGCAGGCCCTTGGTGTCGCCCACCCCGTCCAGGCCCAGGTGGCCGATGTAGGGTTCGGAGGTGACGAAGGTCATCGGCACGCGGTCGCGGATCTTCCGCTTGCGCAGCTCGGCGTTGAGGATCATCGCGAACTCGTAGGCCGGACCGAAGCATGACGCGCCCTGCACGGCGCCGACCACGATCGGTCCGGGCGCCTTGACGAAGGCGTCGAAGGCCTCGGCGGCCTTTTCGGCGTGGTCGACGTGGCAGATGGACTGGGTCTGGCCGCCCATCGGTCCCAGGCCCTCGATCTCGTCGAACGCCAGGTCCGGGCCGGTGGCGATGACCAGATAGTCATACGCCAAGCTCTCGCCGTCGTTCAGCTCGACGCGGTTCTCCGCAGGGACCACCCGCTTGGCGCCGCAGGCGCGCAGGCCGATCCGCTTCTTGGCGAACACCGGACCGAGCTTGACCTCGATGGCCGAGCGCTCGCGCCAGTGCACGGCGACCCACGGGTTGGACGGCACGAAATGGAAGGTGTCGCCCTGCGAGACGACAGTGATGTCTGCGTTCGCGCCGACGGCATGCTTGATCTCGAAGGCGGCGATCGATCCGCCGAGACCCGCGCCCAGAATAACGATGTGCGGCTTGGTCATGAGCGCATCATCCATGATTTCCTCCGCCGCGCCTTGATCCGGCTCAACGCGAACTTCGCTGATCGGCCTAGGTTTCCATCGCGGCCTTGACACATATATACGTTATCATGAATATACGCAATTACTAATTTATATGGCCATGACGAAACCGGCCAGGCGAGGGAGCCACCCATGTTCGGATCGCACAAGATCAAGGAAATGACACCCGCCGAGACGCAGGTTGCGCTCGCCGCGCACCGGATCACGCTGATCGACGTGCGCGAGCCGGCGGAATATGCGGCCGAGCGCATCCACGGCGCCCTGCTCTTCCCGCTCTCGACCTTCGATCCCGAAGCTCTGCCCGACCTCGGCCTTCGGCCGATCGTGTTCCATTGCGGGTCCGGCAAACGGTCGGCGACCGCAGTCGAGCGCTGCCAGAAGGCTGGGCTCGAGATCGACACCCACATGGCCGGTGGGATCGCCGCCTGGAAGCAGGCGGGCCTGCCGACCATCACCCTGGACGCATCGAGCGGCGTCGTCCGGGACGCGCGCTGAACCGGCGGGGGGACGCGCGATGAGCGGGCGGCTACATGTTTCCGGCTTCGTCCTGGCCGCCAGCCTCGCGCTCGTGGCCTGCGGCGGAAAGCCGACCACGGAACCGAAGCCTGCGGCGAGCGCGGCGGCTGAACGCTTCGTCGTGCGCGAGCAACAGGTCCCCGACCTGAAGCCAGTGGTCGCCACTGTGACCACCAAGCGGATGGCCGAGGCGCGCTCGCGGATCGGCGGAACCCTGGTCAGGCTTAACGTCAAGGAAGGCGACCTGGTCCGGCAGGGCCAGACGATCGGCGTAGTGGTCGACCAGAGGATCGGGCTGGAGACCCAGGCCTATGACGCCCAAGTCAGCGCGGCCCAGGCCGAATACGCGCGCGCCCAGGTCGATCTCACCCGGACCCGGGATCTCTATGAACACGGCGTCTACGCCAAGGCGCGGATGGACCAGGTCGAGGCTTCGGCCAAAGCCGCCGCCGGCGCGCTCGGCGCGGCCCGGGCCCAGCGCGCGGCCAGCGCCGAATCCGGCGCGCAAGGCGCCATCCTTGCGCCCGCCGACGGCCGGGTGCTGCAGGTCGCGGTCCCGGCCGGCTCCATCGTCACGCCCGGCGAGCAGATCGCCACCCTCACCGCCGGCGCGGTCGTGGTCCGCATCGAGGCGCCCGAGGCCGACATGCACGCACTGAAGGTCGGCCAGACTGTGCTCGTCACCCCCGATAATCCAGGCCAGGCCGCGACGAGCGCCGTCGTTACCCAGATCTATCCGGGGGTGACCGCCGGCCGGGTGACCGCTGACCTGACCGCGCCCGGCCTCGGCTCACAGTTCGTCGACCAGCGGGTGCGCGTCAACCTGCCGATTGGCCAGCGCCAAGCCCTGATCGTTCCAGCTCGGCTCGTGTTCGCCCGCTACGGCGTCGACTATGTGCGGGTGCTGGCGAATGGCGGCTCTGTGAGCGATGCGCCGGTGCAGACCGCGCCGACGGGCGAGCCCGCCCAGCTGGAGATCCTGTCTGGCCTCGCCCCCGGCGACGTGCTGGTCGCGCCCGGAGCGGGGCGATGAAACTCGGCATATCCGGCCGGCTGACCGCGGCGACTATCGCCTCGCCTCTGACGCCGCTGTTCCTGCTGGCGGCGATCTGCGTGGGCCTTCTGGCCCTGGCGGTGATCCCGCGCGAGGAGGAGCCGCAGATCAGCGTGCCGATGGTCGACATCATGGTGCGCGCCGACGGTCTGCGCGCGCCGGACGCCGTCGAGCTGGTCGGCAAGCCGCTTGAGGTCATCGTCAAGAGCGTCAGCGACGTCGACCACGTCTACACCCAGGCGCAGGACGATCAGGTGCTGGTCACCGCCCGCTTCAAGGTCGGCACCGATCCGGACAACGCCATCATCCGGATTCACGAGAAGATCCGCGCCAACTACGACAAGATCCCGGTGGGTATCCCCGAGCCATTGATCGTCGCGCGCGGTATCAACGACGTGCCCTCGGTCGTGCTGACCCTGTCGCCCAAGCCGGGCGCGGCCGGGCGCTGGACCGACCAGGCGCTCTACGAGATCGCCGGTAAGCTGCGCACCGAGATCGCCAAGGTCGACGACGTGGGCCTGACCTTCATCGTTGGCGGCCGGCCGCAGGAGATCCGCATCGAGCCGGACCCGGCCCGGCTGAACCTGCGCGGCGTGCCGCTCGGCGCGCTGGTCGATACGGTGCGGCAGGCGAACCGGAGTTTCCCAGCGGGCGGCCTGCGCGATCAGGGCCGGGCCGAGGCGGTGGTCGCGGGCCGAACCCTGCAGAGCGCGCAGGAGGTGGGCCTTCTGAGCGTGCCGTCGATCAGCGGCGATCCGGTCTATGTCCGCGACGTCGCCAACGTGATCCAGGCCCCGCGCGAGGACCAGGCGCGGGTCTGGCGCTATGCCCGCGCCGGCCAGGGCTGGAACGAGACGCCCGCCGTCAGCCTGGCCATCGCCAAGCGCAAGGGCGCCAACGCCGTTGTGGTGGCCGACGCGATCCTGAAACGCGTCGAGGCGTTGAAGGGCCCGCTGGTCCCGCCCGACGTGAGCGTCACCGTGACCCGCAACTACGGCCAGACCGCCAGCGAAAAAGCCAACGAGCTTCTGTTCCACTTGGCGCTGGCGACGCTGACCATCGTGGCGCTGATCGCCTTCGCCATCGGCGTGCGCGAGGCGCTGGTCACCGCCATCGTCATTCCCACCACCATCCTTCTGACCCTCTTCGCCGCCAATCTGATGGGCTACACCATCAACCGGGTCAGCCTGTTCGCCCTGATCTTCTCGATCGGCATCCTCGTCGACGACGCCATCGTGATGATCGAGAACATCGCCCGGCACTGGGCGATGAACGACGGACGAAACCGCCAGCAGGCGGCGATCGAGGCGGTGGCGGAAGTCGGCAATCCCACGGTGATCGCCACTCTGACGGTGGTGACCGCGCTGCTGCCCATGCTGTTCGTCTCCGGCATGATGGGCCCCTACATGGCGCCGATCCCGGTCAACGCCTCGGCGGCGATGATCTTCTCCTTCTTCGTGGCGGTGGTGATCGCCCCTTGGCTGATGGTTCGCCTGGCCCGCAAGACACCGGCGACGGGTCATGGCGCTCGCGGACACGGCGAAGGCGCCCTTGGGCGGCTCTATCGGCGGGTGGCCGCTCGCGTGATCGCCACGAAGAAGAGCGCCTGGACCTTCCTGATCGCGGTGGGCGTGGCCACGCTCTTGGCCTGCGCCCTGTTCGCCACCAAGACCGTCACGGTCAAACTCTTGCCGTTCGACAACAAGTCCGAGCTGCAGGTGGTGCTCGACCTCCCGCAGGGAACCAGTCTCGAGGCCACTGAACGCACCCTGGCCAACGCCGCCCGGATCACCGAGGGCCTGTCCGAGGTGACTTCGGTGGAGGCCCACGCCGGCACGGCCTCGCCGTTCAACTTCAACGGCTTGGTGCGCCACTACTATCTGCGCAACCAGCCGGAGATGGGCGACCTGCAGGTCGAACTGGCGCCCAAGGACAAGCGCAAGCGGGCGAGCCACGCCATCGCGCTCGATCTGCGCCAACGGCTGGCGGCCCTGCCCCTGCCCGCCGGCTCATCGATCAAGGTGGTCGAGGCGCCGCCCGGACCGCCTGTGCTGGCCACCCTGCTGGCCGAGGTCTATGGGCCCGACGCCGCCACGCGGCGCGGTGTCGCCGACCAGGTCAAGGCGATCTTCAAATCGGTGCCCTACATCGTCGACGTCGACGACAGCCATGGCCAGCCGCGCCCGCGCCTGAGGCTGACTCCCGACCGCGAGCGGCTGGACTCCTTTGGCCTCGCCGACCGCGAGGTGTTCGATTCCATCGCCGTGATGATGGGCGGCCAGAGCGTGGGCTATTCCCATCGCGGCGAGGGCCGCGAGCCGATCGAGATCGCCGTGCGCCTGCCGCAGTCCGACCGCACCTGGGACGCGCGCCTCGCCTCCACCCCGGTGGGCGTGGCCAAGACCGCGGCCGGGCCGAAGCTGATCGAGTTGGGCGAAGTGGTCCGCGCCAGCCGCGAGGCCGGCTCGTACCGGCTGTTCCGCCGCGATGGCCGCGACGCCGAGATGGTCACCGGCGAACTGGCCGGCGCCTTCGAGGCGCCAATCTACGGCATGCTCGACGTCGACAAGGCCATCGCGCGCCGTGACTGGGGGCCCCTGCCCAAGCCAATCATCCGCCTGCATGGCCAGCCGGACGATGAGACCCGACCCACGGTCCTCTGGGACGGCGAATGGGAGATCACCTGGGTCACCTTCCGCGACATGGGCGCGGCCTTCGGAGTGGCGATCCTGGGCATCTACGTCCTGGTCGTCGCCCAGTTCAAAAGCTTCCGCCTGCCGCTGGTCATCCTGACCCCGATCCCCTTGACCTTGGTCGGCATCGTGATCGGCCATATCCTGTTCCATGCGCCGTTCACTGCCACCTCGATGATAGGCTTCATCGCACTCGCCGGCATCATCGTGCGCAACTCGATCTTGCTGGTCGACTTCATCCGCCATGCCCGCACGCCGGACCGGCCGCTGCGCGAGGTGCTGCTGGAGGCCGGCGCGATCCGCTTCAAGCCGATCCTTTTGACCGCGTTGGCGGCCATGATCGGGGCGGCGGTGATCCTGACCGACCCGATCTTCCAGGGCCTGGCGATCTCGCTGCTGTTCGGTCTGGCGTCCTCGACCCTTCTGACCGTGCTGGTCATCCCGGCGATCTACATCGTCCTGCGCGACGACGGGCTGCCGCAAGGCTTGGCGGATCAAGCGGAACCCTTACATTAGAAACATGGCAAGCACCTCGACAAGCGCCCGTCCGCTCGCGGCCAAGGCGGCCGAACTCGCCGAACTCGAAACCAGCGCCTCGGCGGCGGCCAGGCTCATGAAGCTCCTGGCCAGCGAACAGCGGCTGATCCTGCTCTGCCGGCTCGGCGAGGGCGAATGTTCAGTCGGCGAGTTGGCAAGCCACGTGGGCCTCGCCCAATCGGCCGCCTCGCAGCACCTAGCCAAGCTTCGCGCCGAGGGCCTGGTCGCCACCCGGCGCGAGGCCCAGACCATCTATTACCGCCTGGTCGACCCCGCCGCCGTGCGGGTGATCGACCTGCTGTGTGACATCTATCGCGGCAAGACGTCCTCCCGCGCCTTGTCAGCGAAGACCGAAGGCGTCTGAGCTCAGCTCAAACAGTGTTTCGACCTCCGGACCTGCTCTTCGGCAACATAGTCGGGCTCGAGATCGCAGGGAATCCCGGCAGACGAGCGACAGATCGGCGCACGACTGGCGCCGTGCATTTCGGGCTCCGATGTATCTCCCGCGACGCCAGCGTAATCCCCCAGGCCAAGCCGGTTTGGACCGTTGCGGAATCAATAGCTTAGCGCGAATGGCCGCCCCGTCATAAGCTTCTGGCGTAATCCACAAAGAACGACAGGCAGTCGGGGTTGGCGACGGCGTTCACGTTGGCCGCCTTTTCAAGAGGGCCGCCCGTCAGGATGCGGCGGACGGGCACTTCGAGTTTCTTGCCCGTGAGGGTCATCGGGATGTCCGGCGCCTGCACGATCGCATCGGGGACATGGCGCGGCGTGTATTGCGATCGCAGGTGCTGGACGATCGCCGACCGCATCTCGTCATCGAGCGGCGCGTCGCCGATCGTCTTGACGAAAAGCGGCATGAACGAGCGGCCGTCCGGCAGATCGACATGGACCACAAGGGCCTTCTCCACGAACGGGAGCGCTTCGACCGCGCGATAGATTTCCGCCGTGCCGATCCGGATGCCGCCGCGGTTGAGGGTCGCGTCCGATCGGCCCAGCACGAAACAGCCGCCGCGCGCGTTGACCCGGAAAAAGTCGCCCTGACGCCAGACGCCGGGATAGGTCTCGAAGTAGCTGCCGCGATATTGGCCGCCATCGGGGTCGTTCCAAAAGCACACGGGCATCGACGGCATGGGCTCGACGATGACGAGTTCGCCGACCTCGTCGACGATATCGCGCCCCTCCTCGTCGAAGGCGTGCGCCGCGACGCCCAGACAGCGCGCCTGCATCTCGCCGGCGTAGACGGGCTGGGTGGCGACGCCGCCCGTGAATCCGGTGCAGACGTCGGTGCCCCCGCTGCCGGTGGCCATCAAGAGATCGCGCTTGACGTTATTGTAGAACCAGGCCGTGTGGTCGGGCGAGACCGGCGCCCCCGCCGGCATGACCGTTCTCAGCGCGCTGAGATCGTATTTTTCGCCGGGCCTGACACCGGCCTTGGCCATGATGTCCACATAGGCCGGACTGGCGCCGAAGAGCGCGACCTTGCCGGCTTCCGCCACCTTCCAGAGGGTGTCCGCCTCGGGATAGGCCGGATTGCCGTCGAACAGGATCGGGACGACCCCCGCCAGCAACATGCAGGCGAGGAAGTTCCACATCATCCAGCCGGTGGTCGTGTAGAAGAAGCCGCGGTCTCCCTCGTGGAGGTCCATGTGGAAGGCGAGCGCCTTCAGCATCTCGATGAGCACGCCGCCATGACCGTGCACGATGGCCTTCGGCAAGCCTGTCGTTCCGGACGAAAACAATATCCAAAGCGGATGATCGAAGGGGACCTGTTCGAAAACGAAGTCGGCGGCGGCCACGGCCGGCCGGTCGATCAGCTTCGACCAGGGCGTCACTGGCAGGCCCGAAACCTCCAGCGGATCGCCGTCGAAGGGGATGTGGATGACCCGCTCGAGCGAGGGAATGGCGTCGGCGATGGACAGAATTTCCGATCGGCGATCAAAGCTCTTGCCGCCATATTTGTAGCCGTCGACGCAGAGCAGCACCTTCGGATCGAGCTGCCGCAACCGATCGACCACGCCCTTGGCCCCGAAATCCGGAGAACAGCTCGACCAGATCGCTCCGATGCTGACCGCCGCGAGCATGGCGATCATGGTCTCGGGCCTGTTCGTGGCGTAAGCGACCACACGGTCGCCCGGCCGGACCCCCAATTCCCGCAGGGCGGTGGCGACGATGCGGACCTGGCCGGCCAGATCGTCCCAGAGCAGAGGCGCGAGCGGCTGATCCTCGCTCATGAACAGCAGAGCGGTTTCGCCCGGCCGTTCGCGGCGCAGAACGTGTTCGGCGTAGTTCAGCCGCGCCCCCGGAAACCAGCGGGCGCCGGGCATCTTGTGATCTTCCAGAACGCAGGTATGCGGCGCCGAGGACTTGATTTCAAAATAGTCCCAGATCGCCTGCCAGAACGCCTCGATCTCGGTGGTCGACCACCGCCAAAGCGCCTGATAATCGGGGAAATCCAGCCCGCGTTCAGCCTTCAGCCAGCGGCAAAAGGCGGTCAGTTGCGCCTTCTCGATCCGCTCCGCGCTCGGCGTCCACAGAAGATCGCCCTCCTTGACGCCACCGTCACCGTTCATCAGATCACTTCCATCGATCTCGCGACGCCGGCCGGCGCCGCCGCTTTCCACGCTTACTCTCAAGCATGGTCTTCGTCATAGGGGCCGCGGGCGCTCGCCGCACGGACTGGAGCGCACGAGGTTCCGGATTGCGGCGAACCTGGATCCCTCGACCGCGTCCTGACCCAGCCGAGACCCGCACCACGCTGAACGCAAGGTTTCGTCCCCGAGAGTCCGTTCGATTTGACGCTAGCAGAGATCAAATCGTTCGCATATATGGGCAATTCTTGTAGGCGAATGATTCTCGGGCGGGCCAGGAATGGATGCGTCACTGGTGCTGTTGCCGGGACTGATGTGCAACTCCAGGATTTGGTCCGCGCAGACCAAGGCGTTCGCCGATTTGAGCCCATGGGCGCCTGACGGGTACGGCGAAGCCGCGACCATCACCGAGATGGCGCGGATGGTTCTTGAAGATGGGCCGCCGCACATGTCGCTGGTCGGCCATTCGATGGGCGCGCGGGTCGCATTGGAGGTGGTCCGGCTTGCGCCCGGGCGCGTCGAACGGCTCGCCTTGCTCGACACGGGCATTCACCCGCGCAAGTCGGACGAGCGGGAAAAGCGTCTTGCTCTGCTGCGGTTGGGTCGCGACCAGGGCATGGAGGCTCTGGTCGATCACTGGCTGCCGCCCATGGTCCATCCGGCCAGGCGCGGAGACGCCGAGTTCCTGAGGCCGCTGCGGACCATGAGCATCGAAGCGGGCCTCGGCGTCTACGAGCGGCAGATGAATGCGCTGCTCGATCGGCCCGATGCCATCGCCGCCCTGGCTTTCGTCAAGGTTCCGACCTTGGTGGGTGTTGGACGCCAGGATGAGTGGAGCCCAGTTGCGCAGCATGAGGAAATCGTCGCGCGCGTGACCACGGCCTGGCTGACGATTTTCGAAGACAGCGGCCACATGGCGCCGGTCGAGGCCGCCGAACAGGTCAACGCCGCGCTGCGCCAGTGGCTTTGCGCCTGAAATTCAACACGACCTAATTCGCGCAAGGCCATCCACAGATGACGGCGCCTGTCGAAACCAAGCCCATTGCATCTGTCCGCGAAACCGCCGATCACATATGCGAACGCTGTTCGCTTGACCGCCGACTGGCCCGGATCGAGTCAATTTCGAGGACGTCGGAGGGGATGGATGTCCAAGCCGCCTGGTAGCGAAAGCGTCAAGTCCGCCGTGCGCGCTTTGGACATTCTGGAGACAGTCGTTCGCCAGAACAGACCCATGGCCGCGCACGAGATCGCCACGACATTGGCCATCCCGGTCAGCAGCCTGTCCTACCTCCTCACCACGCTGCAGCAACGCCAATATCTGACGCGCGAGGGTCGGCGCTATTCGCCAGGCCCCGCCTTGGATCGCCTTCGGCCGGACCACACGACGCCAAGCCTTAAGGACCTGGTCGAGCCGATGGTTCGCTCGCTCCGCGACCAACTCAGCGAAACCGTCACCTTTTTCATGCGCAAGGACTATGTGATCGAAGCGCTGGCGACCGAGATCGGGCTGCACGCGTTGCGCTACACCGTCAGTGTCGGTCAGCAGGCCCCCATGCACGCCTTCTCCGCCGGCAAGGCTCTGCTGGCCGCCATGGGCGACAAAGCCTTGCAGGATTATCTCGCGGGCTCCGAGCGGCAGCGCTTCACACCAAACACCATCTGCGAGCCCGAGGCGCTGCTGCGGGAGATCGCCGGCGTACGGGCGAGCGGAATCGCGCGCACGCGCGAGGAACACACGCCTGGAATCTTCGGCGTCGCCAAGGCCGTCATCTGCAATGACGAAGCGATCGGCGCCTTCGGCGTCGCGATCCCCGCGGCGCGATACTCCGAAGCGTTCGAACAGCGCATCATCGTATTGCTGAACAGATCTTCGAAGGTCCTGGCCGACAGCATGGCGGCGGATCGGTAAGGCGCCTTCACGGCGCTGCAAGGCCGGATTTGCGTTCTTGCAGGCCCATGCCGGATTGCGTATTTCCGCGTATAAGAACACTTCGTCTATCGGATGGCACGCGGGATTTCCGGCATCGCCATCCTGATCGCCGCCGCCCGAAGGAAGCGCATTGCCACATATCCCCACCACCCATGTCGGCAGCCTGCCCCGGGGCCCGGCGCTCGTTCCTCTGTTATTGGCGCGTGATCACGGCGAGCCTTACGACGCCGCCGAATTTGATCGCGTCGTGCAATCCGCGGTCGATGAGGCCGTTCGCCGGCAGGTCGAGGCAGGCGTTTCCATCGTCAGCGACGGGGAGATGGGCAAGATTGGCTATTCGACCTACATCATCGAACGGCTCACCGGCTTCGGCGGCCATAGCGAACGAAAGCCGGCGGCCGACCTGGCGCCGCTGCCGGAGCTTCGGCAAAAGCTGGCGGCGATCATGGGGGCTCAGGAGTTCACCCGGGCTTCTTGCATCGGTCCCATCACACTCAGGACGCTGGAGCCGCTGCACGACGACATCCGCCGGTTTCGCCGGGCGCTGGACGCCCATGGCCAGGGCGTGCGCGCCTTCCTCAATGCCGCCTCGCCGGGCCTGATCACCGCCTTCCAGCCGAACGCCTTCTACCCCACTCACGAGGCCTACCTGCGGGCGCTGGTCGAGGCGATGCGGCCGGAATACGAGGCGATCGCCGCGGCCGGGTTCGAGTTGCAGCTCGACTGCCCGGACCTGGCCATGTCCCGCCACACCGGCTACCAGGACCTGAGCGAGCCCGAATTCCTCAAGCGGATCGAGGCGAACGTCGAAGCGCTGAACGCCGCCACCGCGAACATCCCGGCCGATCGCATTCGCATGCACATCTGCTGGGGCAACTACGAGGGGCCGCACGACCACGACATCCCCCTGGAGAAGATCATCGACATCGTGCTACGCGCCCGGCCAGCCACGATCCTGTTCGAGGCGGCCAATCCGCGGCATGAGCACGAGTGGATCGTCTGGCGCGACGCCGCCATTCCCCAGGACAAGATCCTGGCACCCGGCCTGATCGACACCTGCTCGAACTATCTCGAGCATCCCGAACTCATCGCTCAGCGGATCGAGCGCTTCGCCGCCATCGTCGGCGTGGACCGTGTGATCGCCAGCACCGACTGCGGTTTCGGCACCTTCGCCGGATACGGCAAGATCGATCCGGCCGTCACCTGGCAGAAGCTGCGCGCGCTTCGGGAAGGCGCGGACCTGGCGGCCTCTCGGGTCTAGCTGCTCGGTCCTCAGCCGGACTGTCGGGTCCGCCACCCCTGCGCATAGGCCTTGCGAGCCACCTCGGAATAGGGAACCGGACTGACCGTCGCGCGGATCTTCACCTGCACATGCGGCTCCACCGTCAGCTTCCGCGTTCCGCCGCCCGGCTCTCCCCAGATCAGCGTGACCTCGGTCCCGGGCTGGGCGCAATCGGTGTCCAGGATCGCCAGGGTCAACATCTTGCCTTCATTGGAGCTGTAGCCGATCCAGGTCGAAATGCCGGCGGTCTGCCCGTCGGCCATGACCTGATCGTAGGGATGCATCGCGTAAACCGCCGAGGGAAATTCGAAGAATTTGGCCCGATTCTCCTTCTGCAGCATGGTCGCCATGGCCGCCATCACGTCGGCATCGTCCAGCGCGAGCGTCACCTTCTGGCGTTTGGGCTGCTGGGCCTTCAGCTCCAACGCCTCGCGGCCGATGAAGTCGTGGTCGAACTTCACGAAGGGTCCGTAGCCGAGGTCCCAGGGCGTCAGGTAGTAGTCCTCGATCTTGTCGGAGACGAAGCTTCCGCCGATCGAAGCCTTGGCTTCGTAGCTGTCGGCGCCTAGCCACTCGCGATAGGGCTTCATCTTCTCGCCCGTGTAGACGGCGGGCAGCGGCGACGGAATCCAGCCGGATTCCAGCGTGTTGGAGGAGTAGGCGCGGCCACCCACCTGGCGCAGGCCGAATTCGGCGCCAGCGGTGACCAGGGCTTCGCGCACGGCCTCCCCGTCCGCCCAGGGACCGAAAAACTCATAACCTGGCTGGCCGGCCATGCCGTGCCTCAGCGCGCGGACCGGCTTGCCGGCGATTTCGATCGCGCACATGTGGAAGAATTTGAGGTCGGGCGCCGGCCGGCCCGTGGCCTTTTCAACCACTTTGGCCGCATTCGGGCCCTGCACCTGGAACCGATAGGACTTTCGGTTGAACGGGTCGGGGCGGGCCGCCGAACGTTCGTCGTAGACGCAGTTGACGTCATAACCCCCGGTTTCGGCGTGATAGCGGATCCAGTTCAGCACGGGCGCGCGGCCGACCAGATTGAATTGATTTTCCGCCAGGTAGAAAAGGATCACGTCGCCAATCACATAACCATCATGGCTGCAAGGCACGAACTGTTTGGCCCTGTCGACCGTGAACCCCTTGAAACTGTTGACCCCAAGGTAGTTCAACATCCGGAAGGCGTCCGGTCCCTCAACCGCCAAATCGGCCATGTGATAGGACTGGTTGAAAAGGACACAGCTCTGCTGCCAGGCGCGCTGTTCATCGCGCCAGTTGGTGTATTCCGCCGGCACGCCCGGATAGACGTTGGGGCCTGAAGGCTGGTTGCGCAGCAGCTCGACGATGTCACCCGATGCGGTCAGGACCTGTTCCAGGTTATTGGCCTTCATACGTTGTGCTCCATGTGAGAGTCGGTTTGTATATGTTCAGACGGTGGGCCATTGGCGCGGCGTATGACTGACCGGATCGGACGCGTCCGCCAGAGGCCGCGGGACCTCGCCGGAGGACGTCATCAGCGCCGCCGGCCAGCTTCGCGCGTCGCCTATCGACGGCGGCGTCCGCGGCGGCTTCATCTCCCACCCCATTGGTAATTCACATATTAGAATTTCTCGTATATGCGGATACGAAACGCGCCGCTAGCGCGAAATCAAGCCGACGCCCCGGCGCGGGACCAAGACATGACAGGGAGAACGACAGTGTCCAAAACGAGTGGCGGAATGAGCGCGCCCCCCTCGACCGTTTACCGGATCGTGGATTTGCCGGAAGCCTACCCGGAAGTCATCGCCAACCACGGCCTCCCGGGCACATTCGTCGGCGCCTCTGACACGGAAAGCCCCTGGGTCCCCTTCGGCGACAACGCCGCGATCCGCCATTTGGCCTTCGATGCCCGACACAATGTCTACAGCAATATTCTCTGGATCAAATCGGCGGGCGTGGTCGGGACCCACAAGCACAGGGGCATGGTCACCATGCTTTGCCTCGAAGGTACGGTGCGGTACCTGGAATACGACTGGGTCGCGACCCCCGGCGCCTTCATCTACGAAACGCCAGGGTTGACCCACACGCTCGTCACCGACAACCCAACGGGTGTGAAGCTGTTCGGCTGGCTGCAAGGCCCGACCGAGTTCTACGACGAGAACGGCGTTTTCGTCGAAACCCTCGACGTCTGGTGGTTCATCAATCATTACGAGAGCTATTGCCGAGAACACAATATTCCGATCAACAAACAACTCTACATCTAGGATCATCCGTCGGGGCAAGCTAGGACTCTCGACAGGATAACAACCGCTGATGAGCATCGACAGCTTAGAACACCTTCAAATCGTTCGGGCCTGCGAGGATCTGGTGCGCCGCTCGATCGCGCTCAGCGACGCCGGCCAATGGCGGGCGCTCGCCGATCTCTACGCCGAGGACGCGATGATGAGCCGGCCCAGCGACCCTGACCGATGGATCGCCGGCCGCGGCGCAATCCTGGAGAGCTTTCTTGGCCGCCCGCCCCGAACCAGCCGGCACCTGATCGGCAACCTCCTTGTCGATGTCCGCTCCCGCACCGAGGCCGTCGCAACGACCACCGTCGCGCTGTTTGTCGGCCCCGCGATCGTTGACGTCGCGCCCGTTCGCACGACCGGCCCGACCCTGATCGGCGCCTATGACGATCAGCTTCGCCACGAAGGCGGTCAATGGCGCATCGCCCGCCGCGCCGGCTCCCTGGCGCTGGAACATGGCGCCGGGAATTGATAAGTGAACGGCCAAAGCTGGCGGTTCGATGTCGGTGGTGATCTGTTCGGCCTCAGCCATTCCCATGGCTGCAATGTTTTGGCCCTCCTCGAGACGATGAGGGACCCAGAAAGATGGCCGAAGGACGCTAACCTGTCAGCCCCACAGCATGAAGCGAGAGCCGGCCAATAACGGCCAGCCCTTCCGGAAGGACAAACATGAATATGCCGGTCAAGCCCACGGGCTTTCCACTGCCGAGCTCGATGAAGGTGGTCCCTGGCACCGAGCGGGCCCAGGCGGCCCACGCCTACTATATGCAGTTCACCGAGGCGGACGACGATCGTTTCTGGTTCTACAACTCGATGCACTTCCCCGAGCCGATGTATCACTTCGACATGGTGACCGGCGAAGCGGCCTATTGTGCGCTGGGCTCGTCGAACACCCGGGTGCAATGCCTGCCGACCACGCTTGGAATCGATCAGCGGGTCATCAACGGCCGGGTCTACATCGGCGGCAACGCGGTCACCGACCCCGTCGAAATCGCCCGCCGCACCGAAGAGTTCCAGAAGCGCGCCTTCTACTATTACGCCAACTGGGAGCGGCTCTACGACCAGTGGAAGGACAAAATGCGCGCCCTGATCAAGGACGCCCAGGCCCTGCCGTCGCCCTCCCTGCCCGAGTTCGAGCCGCTGGAGAACGTCCATGCCGGACGCGGCATCGCCGCCAACCACTGGTTGCTCGACACCTACCAGAAGACCCTCGAGGGGTACTTTCGGATGTGGCATCACCACTTCGAATTCCTGCTCCTGGGGTATGGCGCCTATCTGACCTTCTTCGACTTTTGCAAGAAGGCCTTTCCCGAGATCACCGACCAGACCATCGCGCGCATGGTCGCGGGGATGGAGGCGGAGATCTTCCGCCCCGACGACGAGCTCAAGCGCCTGGCCCGCCGCGCCGTGGAGCTCGGCGTCGAGGGCAAGTTCCAGGACGGCGTGTCGGTCGATGACGTGCTGAGGTCCCTCGAGCAGATGGGCCAGCCGGGCCGCGATTGGCTGTCGGAGCTCGAGACATCCCGCAATCCGTGGTTCAACGTCAACGTCGGCGACGGTTTCTACCACTATCACCGCTCGTGGAACGACGACCTGTCGCTGCCCTTCTCGGCCCTGCCGGGCTATGTCCAGAAGGTGAAGGCCGGCGAAAGCCTGGAGCGGCCGATCAATCAGCTCCTCGCCGAGCGCAAGCAGCTGATCGAGGACTATCGGGAGCTGCTGTCGACCGACGAGGAACGCGCCGCTTACGACCAGATGATCACCCTGACCCACCGGGTGTTCCCCTATGTCGAGGGCCACAAGTTTTACTGCGAACACTGGTACACGAATCTGTTCTTCAACAAGATCAGGGAGTTCGGCGCGCTGCTTGCCGACAACGGCTTCTTCGGCGACGCCGAGGACGTGTTCCACCTGACCCACTACGAAGTTGAGGCGGCGATCATCGACCTGATGACCTCCTGGTCCAACGGCTCGCCCCCGCGCGGCCCGAGCTACTGGCCGCCGATCGTCGCCGAGCGCAAGGCGGCGATCATCGAGTGGGGCAAGCACGAGACTCCGCCGGCCCTCGGCCCGGTGCCGGACGTCATCGACGATCCCGCCATCGTCATGCTCTGGGGCATCACGCGCGAGAATCTCGACGTCTGGCTGACCGCCGGCAGCGGCGGCGACTCCAACGAGATCCGCGGCTTCGCCGCCTCCAACGGGGTGGTCGAGGGCACCGCGCGGGTGGTCAAGTCGGTACAGGAGATCGGCCGGCTCAAGCAGGGCGACATCCTGGTCTGCCAGGTCACCAACCCGACCTGGGCCCCGATCTTCCAGAAGATCTCCGCGGCGGTCTCGGATATTGGCGGATCGATGAGCCACGCCGCCATCGTGGCGCGCGAGTATGGCCTGCCCGCGGTGGTCGGCACGGGCACGGCGACCTCCAAGATCAAGGACGGTCAGCGCATCCGGGTCGACGGCGGACGCGGCGTCGTGACCCTCCTGGACTAGAGGCCGCTCGTGCAATCATCGGACGTCATCGGTTGGTTCGCCGACATCGCCTTGGTCGACCGGCCCACAGTAGGCGGCAAGGGTGGCAGCCTCGGCGAGTTGACCCGCGCCGGGATCGCCGTGCCGTCGGGCTTCGTGGTCAAGACCGGAGCCTTCGAGCGCTTCGTCGACGCCTTGGAGCGCCAGTCCCCAGTGCGCGCGCAGGTCGAGGCGCTCGAACCGGACGACTTGGCCACGGTGACCGCCTGCTCGCAGGCGCTGCGGGCGCGGTTGGAAGCGGCCGCCCTGCCGGATGAACTGCGGGCGGAGATCGTCGGGGCCCATGCGGCCCTCTGCGGCGAGGACGGGTTTGGTCCCGTCGCGGTGCGCTCCTCGGCCACCACCGAAGACGCCGAGGACGCCAGCTTCGCCGGTCTGCAGGACACCTTTCTGTGGGTGAAGGGTTCGGAAGACGTCCTGCGCTTCATCCGCACCTGCTGGGCCAGCCTCTATTCGGTGGAGTCCATGGCCTATCGCCGCCGGCAAGGCCTGCCGGAGACCGGGGTGCACATGGCGGTGGTGGTGCAGAGGATGGTGGACGCCCGCACCGCTGGGGTGATGTTCACCCGCAGCCCCCTCACCGGCGACCGTTCGGTGATCACCATCGAAGGGGCTTGGGGCCTGGGGTCGGCAGTGGTCGGCGGCGAGGTGACGCCCGACCGGTGGGTGGTGGGCAAGATCACCGGCGAGGTCTCGGTGCGCGACATCTCCGACAAGCACATGCAACATCTGCCGCTCGCGGGCGGCGGCGTGGAAGAAGCGCCGGTCCCCGATGACCTGCGCAGGGCCGCCTGCCTGTCGGACGCGGAGCTGAGTCGGTTGAAGGATATCGGCCGCCAGGTCGAGCGCCACTACGGCCGCGCTCAGGACATCGAATGGGCGGTGGACCGGGAGTCCGGTCAGATCCTGCTGCTCCAGAGTCGGCCCGAAACGGTGTGGTCGATGAAGGATCAGGCCTCGGTGGCCAAGCCCAGCGACAATCCCCTGTCCCATGTCATGAATGTGTTCGGAGGCCGTCGGTGAGTCTCACCGCCAAGGATGTGTCCGAGATTTTGCGGCTCCTCGATGAGTCAAGTTTCGACGAGCTGTCGCTGGAGATGGACGGGGTCAAGCTCGAACTCAGACGGGGAATGGCGTCCGATGCATTCCCTCGGGCCGCGAAGGCCGGAACGCGAGCGGCGCCCAGGCTCGAGCCCCCGCCGGCGGGGGAGAAGGCGCGGCCGCGCAAGACGCCGCGCCCCGGGCCGACCGATCGCGGCCTGATCGAGGTGCCCGCGCCCTTGCTGGGGCTGTTCTACCGGGCCCCGAAGCCGGGCGAACCGCCGTTTGTGGAGGTGGGCTCGCAAGTCGAACCGGACACCGTCATCGGCATCATCGAGGTGATGAAGCTGATGAACTCGGTGCACGCCGGCGTGCGCGGCGAAGTGGTCGAGATTCCGGCGCAGAACGGGGCGCTGGTGGAGTTCGATGAAATCCTGATGCGCGTCCGCAAGGCCGGCTAGGCCATGCTGATCCGTCGCATCCTGATCGCCAACCGCGGCGAGATCGCCGTGCGGATCATCCGCACCTGCCGCCAGCTCGGGATCGAGACGGTGCTGGCGGCCTCCAAGGCGGATCTGCGATTCGCTCGCGGCGAAGCTCGCCGACCGCACCCTGTGCATCGGACCGCCGCCTTCGGCGCAGAGCTATCTAATGGCTCAGACCATCGTCCAGGCGGCGCTGGGCTGCAACGCCGACGCCATCCATCCAGGCTACGGCTTTCTGTCGGAGAATCCGGTGCTAGCGCGCCTGTGCGAGGGTGAGGGGGTGATTTTCATCGGCCCCACCGCGACCCAGATCGAGTCCATCGGCGACAAGCTTCGCGCCCGCGCGGAGGCCGAGGCGGCCGGCGTGCCGGTGGCGCCCGGCGGTTCGGTGCGCACGCCCGAGGAAGCCATGGCGCTGGGCGCGGAGATTGGCGCGCCGCTGCTGGTCAAGGCGGTGGGCGGCGGCGGCGGTCGCGGCATGAAGCGCGTCGACCGTCTGGAGGACCTGCCCCAGGCGATGGACATGGCCTCGGCCGAGGCCGGCGCCGCCTTCGGGGACGAACGCGTCTATCTGGAACGCTTCGTCGCGCGCGGCCGGCACGTCGAGGTGCAGGTGCTGGGCGACGGGAAGCGGCTGATCCACCTGGGCGAACGGGACTGCTCGGTGCAGCGCCGTTACCAGAAGCTGATCGAGGAGACGCCGGCGCCGGGGCTGAGCGACGCCTTCCGCGCCCGCATTCATTCCGCGGCGGTGCAGTTCGCCGAGCGGCTCTCTTATCGAGGCGCGGGGACGGTCGAGTTCCTGGTCGACCTTGAGCGCGACGCTTTCTACTTCCTGGAGATGAACGCGCGCATTCAGGTGGAGCACCCGGTGACCGAGGCCGTCACGGGCGTTGATCTCGTCGCCGAACAGATCGCCGTGGCCGAAGGTCGAGAGTTGCGGCTCCGGCAGGAAGACGTCCGGATAAACGGCTGCGCGATCGAGTGCCGGATCAACGCGGAAGATCCCGCTCGGGACTTCCGCCCGAGCCCAGGAATCGTGCATGAGGCGCATTGGCCGTCCGCTCCGGATGTTCGGGTCGACACGCACATCGTGTCCGGCGCCCGCATCCCGCCCTTCTACGATTCCCTGATGGCCAAGATCATCGCACACGGCCGGGATCGGGCCTCTGCGCTCCACCGGCTCAGGTCGGCGCTCGCGGAGACTCGCGTGGAAGGCGTCAAGACCAATCTGTCCTTCCACTCGGAAGTGCTCGCCGAGCCGGAGTTTTCAAAGGGCGGCGTCGATACGGGATACCTGTCCCGCTTCCTGGATCGACGATCCATCCCTTCAGAGATCTGATCATGGCGGAAATCCAGCTTGTCGAAACGTCTCTCCGTGACGGTCAGCAATGCCTGTGGGCGGCGCTCGGGATCGACACGGCCAAGACGCTCACGATCGCGCCGGTGATGGAGCGCGTCGGGTTCAAGGCCATCGACTTCACGACCTCGACGCACATGGGCGTCGCCGTCCGCTACAAGCAGGAGGACCCCTGGGAGCGCATACGCCTAACCGCGAAGGCGATGCCCAATACGCCTCTGCAGTTCCTGTCGACGGGCTTTCGATTCATCTCATGGGAGACCGCCAGCCCCGAGTTCATGTCGCTGGCGTTCAAAACGCTCGCCAATAACGGCATCAGGCGCTTCGCCCTGGCCGATCCGATGAACGACGCGGACTCAAACGTTGTCTGTGCGCGCATGGCCAAGGCCGCCGGCGGCGAATATGTCGTGGGCGCGCTCGTCTTCACCTTGAGTCCCATCCACGACGACGCCCACTACGTGGAGGCCGCGCGCACGCTCGCCGCCAGCCCCGACATCGACGCCCTCTACATCAAGGATCCCGGGGGGCTTCTCACGCCGTTGCGCGCGAAGATATTGATTCCGGCGATCCTGGCGGTCATCGGCGACAAGCCGCTGGAGCTGCACTCCCACGGCACCATCGGCTTGGCGGAGCTGGTCTATCTGGATTCAGCCGAATACGGCGTCTCCGCCCTGCAGTGCGCCTCGGGCGCCGCCGCCGACGGGACATCCAATCCGTTGTCCGAGCGGGTGGTGTCGAACCTCCGCGCCTTGGGCCATACCGTGGAGATCGACGACGACGCCCTGGCGGAGGTCAACCGATACTTCACCCGTCTCGCCGAGGCGGAGGGCTTTCCCGCGGGAAGGCCGCATGCGTTCGACGCGGCCTACCTCAATCACCAGCTGCCAGGCGGGATGGTCGGCACTATGCGCCGGCACCTCGCCGAGAGTCGGGTTGCGCACGCCGAAGGCGCGGTCATCGAGGAACTCGGCCGGGTGCGCAAGGAGCTTGGCTGGCCCATCGTCATGACCCCCTTCGCCCAGATTCTGATGACGCAGGCGGTGCTGAACGTCACCGGCAAAGAGCGTTACGGTGTGATCCCCGACGAACTGATCCGTTACGCGCTCGGCAGGTTCGGGCGTCCCAACCGGCCCATCGACCCGGACGTGATGGACCGGATCGAGTCCCTCCCCCGCACGCGTGAGCTCCGGGAGGAGCCGTCCATGGCGCCGCTGAAGGCGCTTCGGCGAAGGATCGGACCAAGGCTATCGGACGAGGAGTTTCTGTTGCGGGCGACCATGCCCGCCGGCCAGGTGGACGCCATGCAGGCCGCGGGCCCGGCGCCCAGGACGTATGATCCGTCCGCCGCGCCGGTGATGAACCTGATCCGACAGCTCGTGTCGCGGCGCGACATTGCCCGCCTCAGCGTGGAAAAAGCCGGCTTCAGGCTGGAGCTCGCGGGGCGCGTAGAGTCAGTGGGAACCTGAGCTTGGATATTGTCGGAGAGAACTGGGCTGAAGCCCTCGGGCCGGTCGAAGGCTTCATGTTCGACCTGGATGGCACGCTCATCCTGAGCGACCGCTCCCTCGGCGGCTATCAGCTGCTCCCGGGCGCCGTGGAGGTCCTGACCGCGCTCAAGTCGAAGGGAGTCCCGTTCGTGGCCTTGACCAACGGCAGCGCCTACGCGCCCGCCGTGCAGGCGGCGAAGCTTCGGGCGCTGGGGCTTCCAATCGAAGACCAGCAGATGCTCACGCCCTCCAGCGTGGCGGCCGATCTCCTGACCCGGCGAGGCGTCGAGCGGGTGCTGGTGCTCGGATCGCCGGGCGTGGGCCACGCGCTCGAGGAAGCGGGAATCCAGACCTTGTTCCACGATCAGCCGGGCGCCGAACAGGCGCAGGCGGTCTATATCGGCTGGCATCCCGATTGCGGCATGAAGGACATCGAGACGGCCTGCAAGGCGATCTGGAACGGCGCCGCGCTGTACGTCGCCTCGGATGTGCCGTTCTTCGCCACCACCGCCGGCAAGTCCATCGGCTATTCCCACGCGATCACGGCGGCCGTGCGCAAGATGACGCGCGCGCCCATGATCCTGACCGGCAAGCCTTCGCTCCAGGCGCTCGGCTTCGTGGCCAAGGAGCTGGGCGTGCCAAGGCGCAAGGTCGCCGTGGTCGGCGACGACCCAATGGTGGAGATGATCATGGCCCGACGCGGCGGAGCCATGGGCTTTGGGGTCACCACCGGGTTCACCAAGGCCCAAGATTGGGCGGCCCAACCCCAGGGACGACGGCCTCACAGGGTGCTCGACAACGTCGGGGAACTGCTTGCGCTGGGCGTGATCCCGTAACGAGGCGCGCCGCCGCAATCCAAACCGACCGACCCCATTGAAGCGCGCGGGCCGGACGCAGCGAGCCCAAACCCAACTGACCTTAGGCCATGACTGCCCGCCACTCCGCCAGCGCCGTGGAGCGTCTCTGTTTGTAGATTTCCCGACTGACGAGGTGGCGCTCCTGACTGAAGTGGTTGTGGACCTGGGCGTGGACCGAGCTGAATTTCTGCAGGGTCTTCATCCGGCGAAAGCGGGCCATCACCCGCTCTCGTCGTCGGAACGGATTGGGCGACTTGGTCATCCGATTGACCTACCCCGCCCCGGTTAGCGCCCGCCTAAATTTGGTCTGACAATGCCCCTGTGTGGCCCATCGCTCGTGGCGACGCCGGTTGTGTAGTGGGCCTTGTCACGGGCTGGTGGGGTGGGTTGCGAAGCTCCGCCGGATTGTCGCGATGCTGGTGGTCCGGATTTGGTCGACATCAGTCGTTGGATCGATCAGCCACTGAATGCTGACGCCCACCAGGAGACTACCGATCATAAGCGCGGCCGAATCGGGGTCGATGTCGGAGCGGATGTCGCCATCGGCCTGACCGCGTTGCAACAACGCCTTCAACCATACCCGGACGCGTTCGTGCGAGGCTGCGAACGCCTCACGCATCGAGGTGGCGTCAGCGACCGCCGCGGCAAGCAACATGAAATAGGCGCGCCCGCCGTGCCTGTGGTTCAGGTCGACGAGATGGCTTTCAATGTAATTGTCGATCGCGTCGAGCGCAGGCATTTCCGCAACGTGGGCCGCCTCCATGATCGCTTCGCGTCGCCGGTGCAGGTAGACGATCACAGCTTCGATTAGGCCCTGTTTGGAGCCAAACTTCTGCGCAGCCAAGCCGCGGCTATAGCCGGCCTCGCGTCCAATTTCCTCAAAGGTGGCCGCGTTTACTCCGCGCTCGGCGACCACCGACAAAGTAGCCTCGACGAGTAGGCGCTCGGATTCGTCGCTCCTTTCGGCCTGAGAACGGCGGATACTGTTCGGGGCGGTTGGCGGCATGATTGAGATCATAACTTAGTAGTTGGACGTTTAACAAGATGCCCTTCTACGTCGTGACGTTCAGGCCGCGCGACACCGCCTGGATACCGTAAGCAGCCAAATCCACAAACGCCCGTCCGCTGCTACTTTTCGGAGCGACGGTCAGCTTGCCCGGTCGAAGTAACACTGAACCTCTGGATCCGCTTCCGCCGCCGCAAGGACTGGAATGACGCGGCCTCAAGATAATGGATGGACATCCAACAAATAACTGATATCGGTGTGTCCAACCACGGGAGGGAGGCGTCACCTATGCCGAGCCCGAAGTCGGACTACGACGTCATCATCATCGGCGGCGGGGTCAACGGCCTGACCGCCGGCGCCTACCTCCAGAAGGCCGGGCTCAGCACCGCGATCTTTGAGCGCCGCGACGAGTCCGGCACCTTCTGCTCGACCGAGGAGGTGCTCCATCCGGGCGTAAAGCTGAACATGCACGCTTCGCTGCTCATGCCGCACTACGGCCCGGCCTACATGGACCTGGAGCTCGAGCGGTTCGGCCTGGAGCTCTTGGCGCCGCCCGGCTCGAAGTACGCTTATTTCTATCCCTTCCTGGACGGCGATGCGGTGCTGTTCTCGCGCCGCGACGCGCGCGAGACCTATGAGGCCTGGAAGCGCGTCTCGCCAACGGACGCCGAGACCTTCCGCAAGATCGCCAACTTCTTCGGTCCGAACGTGCAGGCGATGTTCCACCAGTCCTACGTGAAGCCCTCCAGCGACGAGAGCTTCCTCGAATTCATCGAGAACCAGGCGAATATCCCGGTCCTGCCCAAGGACTGGATGTGGATGACCGGCTTCCAGCTGGCCGACGCCCTGTTCGAGAGCGACAAGATCAAGCTGGCGATCCTCAGCTACGCCGGCACCTCGGGTCTCGACGTGATCGGCAGCCGCCTGTCCGGCCCGCTGGCGGTGCTGAATTTCCTGACCATCTTCACGGCCGACGGCGGCTACACCGCCCGTGGCGGCAGCCACGACCTGGTCCATTCCCTGGTCCGCTGCTTCGTCCACCACGGCGGCAAGATCTTCTACAATTGCCCGGTCGAGAAGGTGATCATCGAGGCCGGCGAGGCCACGGGCGTCGCCCTGGCCAGCATCGCGACCTATCCCGACGCCGAGTTCAAGGCCAGGAAGGCGGTGGTCAGCGACGTCAGCGCCAAGCCGACCTTCTTCAAGCTGGTGGGCGAGGAGCACCTGCCGGTGTCGGCCCAGGTGGCGCTCAAGCGCTTCGACTATCGCGGCTCGACCCTGTTCACCAACTACTACGTGATGGGCGAGCGGCCGGACTTCGCCTGCTCCAAGAAGTTTCCCGAAGCCAACAACACCTTCGTCTACAACTTCGGCGCCGAGACCATGGCGGACGCGGAGATGCTGGTCAGCTCCTGCATGGTGCGTGACATCCCGCTCGATCCGCCGATCGTCTGGGGCGCGGCCTTCAACTACTGTATCGCCGATCCCACTCAGGCGCCGCCTGGCCAATACACCATCCTGACCTGGGCCATCGTCCCCTACGAACTGCAGTCGACTGGCGGCCCCCAGAATTGGGACGACCTGCGCGAGCCCTACGCCGACAAGGTCGAGGACGTGCTGGTCCAGTACCTGCCGAACCTGAAGACCTCGAAGATCGCCCGCTATGTGAACACGCCGCACGACTATGTGCGCCGCAATCCCCACTGCGGCGGCAACATGCATCCCAGCGGTTCGGTGACCGAGGCCCAGATGTGGAGCTGGAAGCCCTTCGCCGGCTGCAACGCGCCCCGCACGCCGATCGACCGGTTCTACATCTGCCAGTCCGGAGGCGCCGCCAACTACACCAACCTCGGGGCGGGCACCCTCGCCGCCAACGTGATCATGGACGACGTCAGCCAGGGCCGGCCGGACTGGTGGAGCGCCATGGCCTTCGACGGGGCGGCCCAGATCCTGCGCCGCGAGGGCGTGACCCAGAGGTTCACCGTTGACTGACGTCGACCAAATGGAGGCCCGAAGACCATGACAGGTCCCAAGCGAGACTACGACATCATCATCGTCGGCGGCGGCATCAATGGGCTGGCGACGGGGGCCTATCTGCAGAAGGCCGGGCTCAGCGTGGCCATCTTCGAACGTCGCGACGAGTCCGGCACCTTCTGCGCGACCGAGGAGGTGCTCCAGCCGGGCGTGAAGCTGAACCTGCACGCCTCCCAGCTGCTGCCCCACATCGGCCCGCCCTTCGTCGACCTGGAACTCGAGAAGTTCGGCCTTGAACTGCTTAAGCCGCCCGGCTCGGCCTACGGCTACTTCTATCCGTTCCTGGACGGCAACGCGGTCCTGTTCTCCCGCCGCGACGCGCGGGAGACCTACGAGATGTGGAAACGAATCTCGCCGAAGGACGCGGAGACCTACCGCAAGATCGTCAACTTCTACGGGCCGTTCCTGCCCGACATGATGCAGGCCAGCCACTTCACTAAGTCGACCGACGAGGGCTTCCTGGCCTCCCTGGCGATGAACGACGCCCATCCGATCTTCCCGAAGGACTGGGTATGGATGACGGCGTTCGAATTCCTCGACTGCATCTTCGAGAACGAGCAGATCAAGACCGCCGTGCTCAGCCATTCGGCCTTCGGCGGGGTCGAGGCGCTGAACAGCCGCATCGCCGGGCCGATGACCGTCGTCGCTATCCTGACGCAGTTCACGGTCGAGAACGGTTACACCGCGCGCGGCGGCAGCCACGACCTGACCCACTCCCTGGTCCGCTGCTTCGTCCACCACGGTGGCAAGATCTTCTACAACTGCCCGGTCTCCAAGATCATCATCGAGGACAACCACGCCAAGGGCGTGGTGCTGACGCCGCTGGCGACCTACCCCGACGCTGAGTTCCGGGCGAGCCGGGCGGTGGTGAGCAATCTGAGCGCCAAGCCGACCTTCCTCGACCTCGTCGGCGAGGAGCACCTGCCGGCCACAGCCCGGGTGGCGCTGAAGAAGTTCGACTATCGCGGCGCCAGCCTGTTCGCCAACTACTATGTGCTGAACGAGCGCCCGAATTTCGCCTGCTCGGCGAAGTTCCCCGAGGTCAACAACACCTTCATCTTCAACTTCGGCGCCGAGACCATGGCCGAGGGCTCGCGGCTGGTGGACAGCGTCCTGGTCCGCGATCTCCCGCCCGACCCGCCGGTGGTCTGGGGCGCCTCGTTCAACTACTGCATCGCCGATCCCACCCAGGCGCCGCCCGGCCATTACACGCTGCAGACCTGGGCCGACGTGCCCTACGAGATCCGCCCGCTCGGCGGTCCCGAAAAATGGGACGACCTGCGCGAATCCTACGCCGACAAGGTCGAGGAGGTCTTCGCGCAGTATCTGACCAACCTGAAGTCGGCGAAAGTCGCCCGCTACGTGAACACCCCGCACGACTATGTGCGGCGCAACCCGCACTGCGGCGGCAACATGCACCCCAGCGGCTCGGTGCACGAATGGCAGATGGGAAGCTGGAAGCCGTTCCCCGGCTGCGGCGCGCCCAAGACCCCGATCGACAGCCTCTACATCAGCCAATCCTTCGGCGCGGGCAACTACACCTTCCTCGGCGCCGCCTACATCGCCGCCTGCGAGGTGATCGACGACCTGGGCGGCGGCCGGCCCGACTGGTGGCGGGCCAAAGCGATGGACGGGGCCCAGGAGCTGTGGCGCCGCGAGGGCGTCACCCAGAGATTCACCGTGGACTGACGAGAGGCGATGGCGGGCAGGCGCTGTTGGAGACCCCGAGGATGACTGAATTCAGGCAATGCAAAGGGACGGCGGTCGGAACCGGCCACGGCGATCTGTCGCGATCAAGGGACCGGGAAACCAGAACGAATGAAACCGCTGCCGAGCGCCTGGGAGAAACCGAATGACGACGCCGAAGCGGGAATACGATGTCATCATCGTCGGCGGCGGCGTGAACGGCCTCGCCGCAGGCGCCTATCTCCAGAAGTCCGGGCTGAGCACGGCCATCTTCGAACGGCGTGACGAGTCCGGCACGTTTTGCGCTACCGAAGAGGTCCTGTCCCCCGGCGTGAAGCTGAACCTGCACGCGTCATTGCTCTATCCGCACTTCGGCCCCGCCTATGTCGATCTGGAGCTCGAACGGTTCGGCCTGGAACTGCTCAAGCCACCCGGGTCAGCTTACAATTATTTCTATCCTTTCCTGGACGGCAGCGCCGTCCTGTTTTCCGGACGCGATTCGAGAGAAACCTACGAGGCGTGGAAGCGCATTTCCCCAAAAGATGCGGAAACCTACCGGAAAATTTCCAATTTCTTCGGACCATCTGTCCCTAATATGGTTTATACTGGCCACTGCACCAAGCATACCGACCAGGGATTTCTTGACTACCTCATAACCAGCGAATCGACACCGATCCTGCCGCGCGACTGGCTATGGATGACGGCGCCGGAATTCGTCGACTGCCTGTTCGAAGACGAGCGGATCAAGATCGCCGTCCTGAGCTACGCCGCCATGGGCGGGGTCGAGACGCTCACCAGCAGGCTTACCGGCCCGGCGGCCGTGCTCTTTGTTCTCACTGGCTTTTCCTCCGGTGGCGGCATGACCGCGCGCGGCGGAAGCCACGGCCTGACCCATTCGCTCGTCCGCTGCTTCGTCCACCACGGCGGCAAGATCTTCTACAACTGTCCCGTCGAGAAGGTGACCATCGAGGCCGGCGAGGCCACGGGCGTGGTCCTCGCCAGCCACGCCACCTATCCTGACGCAGAGTTCAAAGCCGCCAAGGCGGTGGTCAGCGACGTCAGCGCCAAGCCGACCTTCTTCGGCCTGATCGGCGAAGAACATCTGTCAGTCGCCGATCGGGTGGCGCTGAAGCGCTTCGACTATCGCGGCGCGGCGTTGTTCACCAACTACTACGTCATGAGCGAGCGCCCGAATTTCGCGGCCGCCGCGAATTTTCCGGAAGTCGACAACACCTTCATCTTCAACTTCGGTGCCGAATCCATGGCGGACGTCGCCCGCCTGTTCGACAGCGTGCTCGTCAGAAACCTGCCACCGGACCCGCCGGTGGTGTGGGGGGCGGCGTTCAACTACTGCATCGCCGATCCCACCCAGGCGCCGCCGGGTCAGTACACCATCCTGACCTGGGCGAACGTGCCTTACGAGATCCGGCCGCTGGGCGGTCCGGACAAGTGGGACGACCTGCGTGAGTCCTACGCCGACAAGGTCGAGGATGTGCTGGTCCAGTACCTGCCGAACCTGAAGACCGCGAAGATCGCCCGCTACGTCAACACTCCGCACGACTACGTGCGGCGCAATCCGCACTGCGGCGGCAACATGCATCCCAGCGGTTCGGTGACGGAGTCCCAGATGTGGAGCTGGAAGCCGTTCCCCGGCTGCGGCGCGCCGAAGACGCCGATCGGAAACTTCTACATCTGCCAATCGCTCGCGGCCGGGAATTACACCCTGCTCGGCGCGGGCTACGCGGCGGCCTGCGAGGTGATCGACGACGTTGCCGGCGGGCGGCCGGATTGGTGGAAGGCCAATGCGATGGAGGGCGCCACGGAGCTGTGGCGGAGAGAGGGCGTCGAGCAGCGGTACACCGTCGACTAAGCGAGGCGGGAGCCGGCAATCAATTCTGGCCAGCGGGAGAAGACGAATGGCTGAAGACAAGCAATACGACGTGGTGATCGTCGGCGCCGGCCACAACGGCCTGACCGCAGCGGCCTACCTGGCCCGCGCCGGGGCGAAGGTCCTGGTGGTCGAGCGCCGCCACGAGACCGGCGGGGCGCTGGTGACCGAGGAGTTCTCCGGCTACCGCTTCAACCTCCACGCCAACTACATGCTGATGCTGGACGTGGCGCCGCCCTACCGCGACCTGGGGCTGGAGGAGGACGGCTGCGTCTACATCCGCCCCGAGGTCGAGGCGGCGCTGCTGAAGAAGGACGGCGGGGCGATCACCCTCTACGCCGACCTCGACCGCACGGTGCAGTCGATCCGGCGGTTCTCGGAGAAGGACGCCGAGCGCTACCGGCAAATCTACCTCGACTACAAGGAGATCGCGGACGAGTACCTGATCCCGTCGACCTACGGCCGACCGGTCGGCTCGGCGCAGCTGGCCGCCACCTACATGGAAAGCGAGCTGGGCCAGAAAATCCTCAAGGTGTCGGAGATGACGCCGGCGGAGATCTGCAAGAGCTGGGGCTTCGAGACGCCCGAGCTCGGCGCGCTGCTGCTCTATCTGATCTGCATGTGGGGCATCGATCCGGAGGAGTCGAACTCCAGCTACCTAGTCCCGCTCTATTTCAACCGGCTGCTGAACGCGACCCTGGTCAAGGGCGGCTCGCACCGGCTGTCCTCGACCCTGCAAAAGGCCGGCATCCTGGCGGGGATGGAGGTGATCGAGAACCACGAGGTCAAGCGGTTCATCGTCGAGGACGGCGTGGCCAAGGCGGTCGAGATCGCCCCGACCGGAACCGACGGGCCGATCACCCGCATCGACGCCCGCGCGATCGTCACCTCGACCGACCCGGTCACCACATTCGGCGAATTCATCCCGGAGGCGGAGGTGCTCAAGCGCTCCAAGCTGTGCCTGAACACCGCGCGCAACTGGGAATGGGAGCAGAGCTCCTTCTTCCTGTGCCACCTAGCCCTTCGGAAGAAGCCGCGCTTCAAGGCCGAGAGCGTCGATCCAGGCGTGGCGACCGCCTTCATCCGGGTGTTCGGGGTCGAGACCCCCGAGGACGTGGTCACCCACATCAAGGAGGTAATGGAGGGCCATCTGCTGCACGACATCGGCCACGTGACCTTCACCACCGACATCGACCCGGCCCAGGCGCCCCGGGAGGTCGATCCTGAGGGCGCGGTCTGCCGCATCGAGGCCTGCGTGCCCTACGCCCCCGCCGACGGCGACTGGGCGAGCCTTTCGACCCGCTACGGCGACCGGTTGATCGCGGCGATGGCGGCGCATATGACCGACTTCGACCCGGCCGACATCGTCCGCCGCTACGACTACACGCCCGTGCACATCGAAATGAAGATCCCGCAGATGCGGCGTGGGTCCTTCAAGCACGGCGCCTACATCATGACCCAGATGGGCTATTCGCGGCCCAACGTTCAGTGTTCCTCCAACAAGACGCCGATCGATAACCTGTACGTCTGTGGCGCCAGCACCTTCCCCGGGGGCATGATTACCTTCGGCGGTGGCTACAACGCGGCCAAGGTGGTGGCCGAAGACTTGGGATTGACGGTGTGGTGGACCGAGCCCGCCTCGGTGACCGCCGCCCGGGAAAGGGGTTTCCTGCTATGATCGTCTGGTCGCGCGGCCTCGGCAAACAGAGGCTACCGCTCGAACTCCCGGCGGCGACGCTGCACGTCAAGCCGGACATGCTCACCATGGAAGGCAACATCGAGCCGGTCTGCTGGGACTACGCCATCAAGCTCGGAACGGCCGACCTGGCCGACTTCCTCAAGGTGCTTGCCCGGCCGGAGACGGCGAAGTTCCTGGCCGAACGGGGCGGGCTGCTGCTGCCGTTCATCCTCGGCCTGATCGTGCGCGCCCCGGGCCTGATCCTGACCATGCTGTTTCGCAAGCCCGCGACGAAGGGAGGCGAAGATGCGCTTCTGGTCTGAAGGCCTGGGCGACCGCGAACTGGTCATGGGTCTCGGCAAGGCCGAGATCGAGCGCAAGGGCGACGTCATGCTGCTCAGCGGCATCGTCGATTCCCCGGCGCCCTGGGAATACGAGGTGAAGATCGGGTACGCCGACTGGGAGACCATCCTGAAGACCGCCGTCAGCAAGGACGCCTGCGGCTTCATCGCGCGCCACGCCAGTTTCGGCACGCTCGTCAGCATGGCCTGGTCGATCGTCAAGTTCGTGGTCCTGCTGGCCTGGTTCCGGGCTGTTCGACTGCTGACGCCGGGCCGCGCGCAGTGTGTCGCGGGCGAGGCGCTGGGCGGCGCCGCGCTGAAGAAGTAGGGATAGGCGGGCAGTGTCGGCGCGGATCACCTTCATCGATTCCAAGGGCGTGGCGCGAACCGTCGACGCCGCGCCGGGCGCCTCGGTGATGGAGGCGGGTGTCGACAACGGCGTACCCGAGATCCAGACGGACTGCGGCGGGGTCTGCACCTGCGCGGCCTGCCATGTCTACGTCGATCCGGCCTGGGCCGATCGGTTCGATCCGATCAGCAAGACCGAGAACGCGCTGCTGTCGTTGCTGGAGTCCCGCAAGGAGACCTCGCGGCTGTCGTGCCAGCTCAAGATGACGGAGGAAAGGGACGGCGCGGTCGTCCACACGCTGGATCCGGGGGCGAACGTCTAGGACCCGCGGGGCCCTGGTATGTCCCGAGGGTGCTGTCAGTCTAACGGTGCTGTCAGACCAATGGCAACTCGTCTCCGATCAGGCGCAATGAGCCCAAACCAACTGGGGTTTATCCCGTGACTGACCGCCACTCCGCCGGCGCGGCGGAGCGTCTCTGTTTGTAGATTTCACGGCTGACGAGATGGCGCTCCTGGCCGAAATGGTTGTGGAGGGAGGCCTGAACCGAGGCGAATTTCTGGAGTGTTTTCATCCTCCGAAACCTGTTCATCGCCCATTCTCGTCGTCGAAATGCCAGGTGCGAATTCTCAGCCCGATTGTTCAGCCTGCGGCCAGTTTCCTGGCGCTCGGCGTTCCCGATTTCCTTCATCGCGGCGCCATATGAGCGAAGCCTGTCCGTCACGATGGCATGCGGGCGGCCGTGGCGTTTCATCGCCTTCTTGATGAATTTCAAAGCCGCGGACTTGTCTCTTTCCTTTGATACAAAGGATTCCAGCACCTCGCCCTCGTGGTCGACGGCCCGCCAGAGGTAGTGCATCTCGCCGTTCATCTTCACGTAGACCTCGTCGAGGCGCCATCGCCAGTGGGTGTAGGAACGCATGTGCTGCACCCGCCTGCGGCGGATCTCCGCCGCGAACATCGGGCCGAACCGGTTCCACCAGAACCGCACCGTCTCGTAGCTGATGTCGATACCGCGCTCGAACAGCAGATCCTCGACATTCCTCAGCGACAATGGGAAATCGACATACATCATCGCCACCAGCCGAATGACCTCGGGCGATGAGTTGAAGTAGCGGAATGGGTTGGCCGGACTGGTCATTCCCCTCCCCTACCGAGCCCGGCTTAGCGATCCGCTAAATTTGCTCTGACAATTCCCTTTTCAGGCTTCCCTCGGTCACCGCGACATCACCATTTTGACCAAGATCAACGACTTTCCAGCCCAGCCTGTAAACCATTGCAGATGCGCAGCCTAGAAGCGCGGGTCGATAACGCGCCCGCTAACATTCAAGAAAAGCAGCCCAACGATGTTGAAAATCCGAGGCATTCTCCTGGCGACTGCGTTCGCTATCGCGGCTTTAGGGTCAGTTGGTGTGTTTGACCGCGCAAACGCGGCGACGGCGGAGGATATCAACAGGGACTCCGATCGAGCGCTGCAAAAGCTCTACGAATCCAATCCCCTCGCACAAGACATTTCGAAGCAAGCCAGGGCCATCCTGATTTTCCCCAAAATCGTCAAGGCTGGTCTTATATTCGGCGGGGCCTTTGGTGAAGGCGAACTGAAGCAGGGATCCAAGATTGACGGTTACTACAATTCGGTGACCGGATCCTGGGGCCTGCAGGCCGGGGCCCAATCCTATGGCTACGCTGTGTTCCTGATGAGCGGGAAGGCCGTGAGCTATATCCATCGCTCCGAGGGATGGGAAATTGGCGCGGGCCCTACTGTCGTTATCGTCAACGAGGGCGTGGCCAAGAATCTTTCCACCTCAACGCTGAAGGATGACGCCTACGCCTTCATATTCAATCAGCAAGGACTGATGGCCGGCATCAACCTCGAAGGAACGAAGATTTCTAGAATTAAGCGCTGAACGACGACTAGGGGATTTCTCGCCCAAGGAATTGAGTATTTTCCGGGATGCTGTCAGTCCAACGTCAACTCGTCTCCGGTCAGGCGCATTAAGCTTAAACCCGACCTAGCTTTACCCCATGACTGCCCGCCGCTCGGCCAGTGCGGCTGAGCGTCTGTCTCAGTATTCCTGACGACTGACGAGGCGGCGCTCCTGAGCAAAGTGGTTGTGGACGGAGGCATGGACCGAGCTGAATTTCTGCAAGGTCTTCATCCCGCTTTCGCCGGATGAAGACCTTGCTGGTAAAGGATTCCAGCACCTCGCCTTCGTGGTCGATGGCGCGCCACAGGTAGTACATCTCGCCGTTGATTTTGACGTAGACCTCGTCGAGATGCCACTTCCAGTGCGTGTACGCCCGCATGCGCTGGACCCGCCTGCGGCGGATCTCACTGGCGAACATCGGGCCGAACCGGTTCCACCAGTGCCGCACCGTCTCGTGGCAAATGTCGATCCCACGCTCAAACAGCAGGTCCTCGACATTGCGCAGCGACAGGGGATATCGGACGTACATCATCACAACCAACCGGTTCACCTCCGGCGAGGAGTTGAACCAGCGGAATGGGTTGTCGGATTTGGCCATCCAAGCCGGCTAAAGCCTGCCCGTTAGCGCTGGGCTAATTTTTGGTCTGACATCACCGGCGGTCGCAACCCAAGCCGCTTGATCGCAGATCTCGCGCAGGGACCCCTTCACCCTCGGCCCGTTAAGTTGTCAGCACCCAGGGGTCAGCCTGAAGGCAGCGAATTGAGCTCAATTCCACTAATTCGCGACCCAGCGAATCTCTCATAACGGCTCCGGCCGGCGAGCGACGAACGCGGTGAATAGATAAAGCGCGCCGCTGGTCGCGGTGGCCGCCGCCGCGAACCAGAAGGCTGGGGAAACGTCCGTCTCATGGACCAGCAACGAGCCGAAGAAAGGACCGATGCTGAGGCCGATCAATGAGACCGGAGACAGCACCATGGCCACCTGACGCGTACGGTCCAGCTCGATCAACAACTTCATTTCGAAAGGCAAGAGCGCCAGCCACAGAAGGCCGAACACGCAGGCGGCGCCAAGATAGATCATTGGCGCATGCAACGTGCCGAGCACGATCACGTCCAGCGCCTGCAGGCTGCAACCGGCCGCCAGCATGACCTTGTGATTGAACCGCCAGCCGATCCAGGCCACGCCGAGCGCGCCGATCAGCTGGAAGGTCAGAAGGCCGGAGACCGCCACGCCTACGATTTGGCTTGAGATCCCGGCCTGGTGGGCGATCTGCTCCACGTAGTTCCAGGCCGCCCCGATCGCCGCGTTCTGGAGCAGGATCGCCGCCAGCACGAGCATCACCCAGGGCGTCCACACCCCCTTTGCCGTCCCCAGAGCATGGGCGCTGGACGTGGTCTTGTCCGAGAGGGCGAAAGCCGAAAACGCGCCGAGACCGGCCAAGATCGCCATCAGACCGAAGCCCGCGTTGGCGCCCATGCGTGGGATCGCCAGGGTGGAAAGTAGGTAGATGGCGGCGATCTGCGGCGCGGTGGTCATGGCCAGGAAGTAACCGTTCATCCGCTCTGGATTGCGGGTGTAGGTCACCACCAGAATGGCGCCGGCCAAAAGCACGCCTTCGATGAGGCCCGCGGCGGTTCGCAGGGCATAGATCGGAAGCGGCGAGCCAGCCCAATAGTTGGCGACGTTCAGGGCCGTCAGGATCAACGAGGCGACGATGATCTTGATGCGGATGCCGCCGCGTCTCAGATAGGGGGGCCCGATCGCCGTGCCGATGGCCAGCGCCAGGGTCTCCAGCGTGGCGACCTTACCCAGCGCGTGGTTTGTCAGCCGTCCGGCCTCGACAAGGGAGCCCAGCAGCACCGGTTGGATTCCCAGGATCATGAACGCGACCGTGCCCAGCACCATCGCGGCGGCGAGCGCTGGAAAGGGTTGGTCGATGCCGATTTCACCTTGATGGGTGACGAATTCCGCCGCGACCGCCTCGGGCCCGGTGATCACGTGCAGTTCGCCGACGTCGGGCTCGCCGAGGCTCATGTGATCGACCTTCTGGTCTTGAATTCGGCCATCACAGCGGCTGATCGAGCATCGAGTCCAGGTAGGCGACGAAGGACTGCCTCAGTGCGGCGATATCGTTCGGATCGACATCGGATTCCGACCCCCGGCCGCCGTAGACCGCGCCGGTGCGCGGCGCCTCGCGCGGCGGGTTGTTGGCGTAGGACACCGCCTCGGCCAGGTCGCGATCGAACAGCTCCGCAAGGCCGTCCTGCGTCTGCGGCCCCGTCACGCACATATGCAAGGCGTTGGGGTACTGCTGGCCGTTGAACCGCCAGCCGCGTTCACGCATGAAATCGTTGATGTGGTAGACGTTGAAGGCGTCCGAGCTGAACGAGATGCAGAACGTCGGCCGGCCCATGATCCGCAGCTGGTTGTGCTTGCCGATCGAGGCCTTCATGGCGTCCGCGGTCGAGAATATCTTGCGCGCCCGGGCCAGATACCCCTCCTGGCCGAGTGAGACCATCACCGCCCAGGTCGCCGCGTGCAGACCCCCCGAGCGGCTGCCGCTGATCCCCGGCGAGGCGTAGCGCCCCCCGGGCCAGCCGGTGCGGATGAAATAGAGGTGGCGGCGGATCTCGATGTCGCGGAAGGCGATCACCGACGTGCCCTTGGGCCCGTAGCCGAACTTATGGGTGTCGGCCGAGATCGAGCTCACCCCGGGAAGGCGGAAATCGAAGTTAGGGATGTCGTAGCCGAGCTTTTCGCCCCACGGCAGGATGAAGCCGCCGAGACAGCCATCGACGTGCAGCCCGATCCCGTGATGCAGGGCCAGGTCCGACAGCGCCTCGACCGGATCGACCGTGCCATAGGGATAGTTGCCTGCGGAGGCGACCAACATGATGGTGTTGGCGTTGATCTTGTCCTTGACGAAGTCGACGTCGACCTGGGTGCTCTCGCGGTCGATCGGCGCGTGGATCACCTTGATGCCGAACAGATCCGCCGCCTTTTCGTGCGCGGGGTGGGCGGTGATCGGCAAGATCAGCTCTGGCCGGTCGATGCCGCGCGTGGCGCGATAGAGGTCGCGGTGCGCCAGGATCGACGAGAGGATGCTTTCGCTGCCGCCGGTGGTGACCACCCCGCCCGCGCGCTGGGCCGGATCGCGCCTTTTGACCTCGTCGCCGTGCAGCATGGCGAGCGTCATCGCCAGGATGTCGCCCTCGAACCGCGTCTGGCTGGGGCAAATGTCGCGGTGCAGCACGTTGACGTGGTTGAATTCGCGGAACACGTCGCCGATGAAGCCGTAGAGCTCATGGTCACCCGAATACATGGTGCCCGAGCATTGTCCGCCCTCCCAGCGCTTATCCTCGTGGCGGGCGATGGTCTTGAGCTGGTCCAGCAGCCTGCCGCGGTCGCGGCCAGCCGCCGGCAATTCGTTGATCCAGCCGAACTCGTCGACATAGGGATAGGCGGCCTGGGCGGGTGTCAGTGTGCCGGTTGTCTCCACGGTCGCGCTCCCTTGCGAGTTCAGTGTGGATCGGGGTCGAGTTTGGCGTTCAGCGGCTGAAGCGCGCCATGCGCCTCGATCAGCACGGGCAGCAGCCGGTCGTAGAGATCGGCGCGGTCGGAATCGGGCGTGTGCGTCTGGTCGGCCTTGACCCAGTCCGCCAGGTCGTCGAGGCCTGAAACGCCCAGCCGGTGGAACACCAGCATGGCGGTGCCCAGACAGTTAACGTAGGCCGGCGCGGCGCCACGGCGCACGGGCTTGCGCAGGGCGTCGGCCAGGATGTCGCTCCAGAGGCCCGAGCGGGCGCCGCCGCCGGCGAACAGCACGCTGGGGAACGCGCGGCCGCAGAAGCGCTCGCAATGGTCGACCATCCAGCGGAAGTTCAGCGCCACCCCCTCCAGCGCCGCTCGCACGAGGTCCGCGCGCTCAGCCGCCAGCGTCAGGTTCAGGAAGGCGCCGCGCGCCAACGCGCTGTGGCCGGGCGCGCCTGACCCGATCATCCAGGGCAGGAACATCACGCCCTTGGCGCCTGGCGGACTGCCCGAGGCGGCGGCGTCCAGCCCGGCGAACAGGTCGTCCGGCTTGTGCCGACCGAGCGCGTCGTCCTGGTAGATGATCTTGTCCAGCAGATGCCGCACGGCGCCGGCGCCGATGCCGTTCTCGGCCATCATCAGGAACCGGCCGGGCAGGGGCGAGGGCATTGTGGTCATCATCGAGACCGGATCGGTCCGTTTCTCGTCGACGAAGGCCACCGCGACCGAGGTGGTGCCGAACGAGGCGCCCAGATGATCGCCGCGGAACACGCCGGCGCCCATGGCCAGGGCGTGGGTGTCGTTGGCCCCGCAGACCACCCGGGCGTCCCGCGAGACGCCCAGTTCGTCGGCGACCCGCGGCAGCACGGTCCCGACGACGCCATCGATGGGCAGAAGCGGCGGCAGCTTGTCGGCGTTAAGGCCGGCGAGCTCCAGCAAGGTCTCGTCATAGGCCAGCGCGCCGGTGCGGCGGTTGTCGGTCAGCATCGACATCAGGACGGTGCACTGGTTCGCCGCGCGAACGCCGGTCAGCTTGGCGTTCACATAGTCGCTCGGCTCCAGGAAGGTCACGGGTTGGGCGTAGAGGTCCGGCCGCTGGTTCTGAACCCAGAGCAGGTGGGCGAGGGTGGAATTGCCGCCCTCGGGGACCAGGCCGTGGGTTTCAGCCCAAACCTTGCGCGCGCCGGGATGATGCTCATGGATCGCGGCGACGTAGGGCGCGCCGCGAGCGTCGAAATAGAGGATCAGCGGCGCGACCGCGTTGGCCTGCGCATCCACCGGAACGACCGAAGAATACTGGCTGGTGCAGCATATGCCGATGATCCTGTCCCTGGCGACGCGCGAGGCGGAGACCGCCGCGGCCGCCGCGCGGCGGACCTGTCGCCAGATATTCTCCGGGTCCTGCTCCGCCCCGCCGTCATCCAGGATCCGGTAGCCGATCGGCTCGACGCCCGATCCCAGAATCGCGCCGCCCAGGCTGACCACGGCGGCCTTCACCCCGCTGGTGCCGAGATCGATCGCCAGGGCGCAGGGCTCGGCGATCACGGTCATGAGGCGGCCCGCGCACCCTGCGCGGCTCGGCGGGTCGCCGCTCTCGGTTCGGCGACTTGCGCGACCCAGTTGGCGATCTCCAGCCGCCGCACGGCGGGGTCCAGGATGCTGTCACCGATGCCGTAGATGGATCGCCTGGCTCGGCTCGTCTGGGGTCGCGCGTCGATCCGACTCAGGCTGGTGCAAACCAGGTCCAATTCTTCCGGCGTCTCGAAGAAACCCTCGGCGATCAGATCTTCTTCGGCGCGGCGCATGCCCAGCGCGAGAACCTGCAGGTCGAATTCCGGATGGTACTGCACGCCCCAGAACGAGCGTCCGCCCTCGTCCAGTACGGCGGCCTGGACCGCGCTGGCGGCGTTGGCGGCCAGCACGGTGCAACCGCCGGGCAGGCGCTCGACGTCGTCGACGTGCATGGCGATGGCGTCGAACAACGGCGGCTTGCGGGCGTACATGGGATGGGCCGCGCCCTCGGCGGTTAGGGCGATGTCGCGCGCGACACCGATCTCGCGGCCCCAGGGGTTGCGGCGCACCTTGCCGCCGAGCGCCGTGGCCATAACCTGCAGGCCCCAACAACTACCAAAAATCGGAACGCCCGCGTCGAACAGCTGTTCGAACAGGGTGATCTGACCCCTGACTTCGGGGATCGCGCTGTAGACGTTCAGGCTCGATCCGGTCCAGGCCGCGCCATCGACGCCGGCCAGGTCAAGGCGGCTCGCCAGGCCGCCAAGGTCGTCCTCGCAGGGACTAAGGACGCGGCAGTTCGCGCCGGGCGCGATGGCCTGCAACACCGCGCGATAGACCTCGGCGTACACTCTGCCGCCCTGGGCGCGGATTTCCGCGTTTTTCTTGGGGGTGTTGCCCTCGATGATCAAGAACTGGATATCGGTCATGGGGCTCGATGCGCTCAAATGATCTCGAAGTACCGCTCGAGCTCCCAGCTCGTGACCGCCCGGCGGAACTGCCGCTCCTCCCAGAGCCGGGTGTTGGCGTAGTGGTCGACGAAGGCCGGGCCGAACAGTTCGTTTGCGACGTCGGACGTCTTCAGCCGCAGGGCGGCTTCGGCGAGGGAGGCGGGAAACGTCAGTTCGGCTGGGAAGGTCTGGTCGTAGGCGTTGCCGGTGACCGGTTCGGTCGGCTCGACGCGATTCTCGATCCCCCACAAGCCCGATCCGAGGGCCGCGGCGAGGGCGATGTAGGGGTTGATGTCCGCGGCGGCGACCCGGTGCTCGACGCGTTGGCTCTTGGGCGCGCCGCCGATCACGCGAAGGGCGGTGGTGCGGTTCTCCGCGCCCCATGTGGCGGCGGTCGGCGCCCAAAAGCCCGGCACGAGGCGAGTAAAACTGTTGACCGTGCCGGCGATCATGGAGAGCAGCTCCGGCATGAGACGCTGTTGGCCGCCCACGAACCAGCGCATCGTATCCGACATGCCCAGGCGCGCGCCGTCCTGGTGAAACACCGGCTCGCCCGCCCGGTCGGTTAGCGAGATGTGGATGTGGCCGGACTGGCCGGGCCAGTCTGGCGACCACTTGGCCATGAAGGTGGCCATCAGCCCGCGCCGCTGGGCCAGAATCTTGGCGAAAGTCTTGAACAGGGCCGCGCGATCGGCCGCCTCCAGCGCGCCATCGACCTGCAGGGCCGCCTCCAGCACCCCGGCGCCGGTTTCGGTGTGCAGCCCTTCCAAGGGCATCCGCATCGCTTCGCAGGTGTCCAACAGCACGTGGTGAAGGTCGGCGTGCACCGAGTTGCGCAGCACCGAATAGCCGAAAGCGCCGGGCGTCAGCGGCTTGAGATTGCGATAGCCCTTCTCGCGGATGCTGTCGGGGGTCTCGTCGAACACGAAGAACTCGAATTCGAAGCCCGCCTTGGCGAAGAAACCCATCGCCTCAGCCCGCGCCAGCACGCGCCGGAGCAGGCCGCGCGGACAGATCGCCTCGGCCTTGCCGGCGAACTCGCCGAGCAGGAACAGGGTCTGGTCCTCGAACGGAATCGCCCTGGCCGTGCCTGGCAGGAGCCGCACCTCGGCGTCGGGATAGCCGGTGTGCCAGCCGGTGTAGTCGACGTTGTCGTAGAGCTTGTCGTCCAGATCCCAGCCCAGCACCACGTCGCAGAAGCCGAACCCCGACCGCAGGGCCGAGATCAGCTTGTCACGGTGCATGTATTTGCCGCGCAGCACTCCGTCGATGTCGAACGCGCCGATCTTGAACGCCTTGAAGGCGCCCGAGCCCGCTAACTCGATCAGCTCGGAGGTGGACAGATTCTCGATGGTTGCGGGCATCGGCGGGTCCCTCAGGCGGCCTGGGATAGGTCGCCGGTCTGCGCGCGCCCGAGGATGGCGGCGTAGTCGGCGGGGCTGAGGGCGATCGGATTGGTTGCGGCGGAGGGGTCCTCGACGGCCATCTGGGCGACGCGGGCTACCTCGTCCGCGGGCGCGCCGATTTCGGCCAGGGTGTGCGGTATGCCGATCTCGCGCCTCAGAGCTGTGATCCACTCCAGGATGTCCCCGACGGACCCGCCGATCCCCAGGCATCGCGCCAGATAGGCCGCGTCGCCCTCGATCGCCGGCCGGTTGGCCGCGATCACGTAGGGCATCAGAACGGCGTTCAGCAGGCCGTGGTGTATCCCATAGAGCGCGCCCAAGGGATGGGCGAGGGCGTGCATGGCGCCGAGCCCGCGCTGGAAAGCCGTGGCCCCGGCCTCGGAAGCGGCCAGCATGTTCGACCGCGCCTCGATGTTCGCCGGCTCGCGGACCGCGATCGCCAGCCAGTCCTTGACCAGCCGCGCGCCTTCGACCGAGATTCCACGGGCGAAGGGGTGATAGCCGGGGGCGAAGAAGGCCTCGAGGTTGTGCGACAGGGCATCCATGCCTACCGCCGCGGTCAGGTGCGCCGGCAGCCCCACCGTCAGGATCGGATCGGCGATGACGATCTTCGGCAGCATCGAGGGGTGGAATATGATGCGCTTGACCCTGGCGTCCTCGTCCTTAATCACGCTGGCGCGCCCGACTTCCGATCCGGTGCCGGCGGTGGTCGGCACAGCGACCACCGGCAGAATCCGGGACGGATCGGCCAGCTTGAAGTTGTCGCCGATGTCCTCGAACGCCCACAGCGGTCGATCCTGGAAGCTAGCGAAGGCGATGGCCTTGCCGGCGTCCAACGAACTGCCGCCGCCGAAGGCGATCACCCCATCGCTCCGGTGCGCGCGCAACGCCGCCCCGCCGCGACTCACGTCGTCACCGGTCGGGTCGCTGGCGATGTCGCTGAACAGAGCGACGTCCAGACCCGCCGCCCGCACCGCGCCCAGCGCGTCGGCGATCATCGGATTGGCCGCGAGGCCGCGATCGGTCACCATCAAGGGGCGGGCGATCCCCGCCGCGCGGCAGGCGTCGGCAAGTTCGGCGATCCGGCCGGCGCCAAACCGGATGGATGTGGGATAGTTCCAATTGCCGGTGAGCCTGGTGATCACGTGCTCTACGAGGCCCTTGCGAAATTGTAGGATTTGAGCCGGGTGAGCTGACCATAGCCCAGCAGCGATAGCGAGCATCCGCGCCCGGAGTTCTTGGCCCCAGTCCAGGCCAGATCGGGGTCCAGATAGTCGCAACGGTTGAGAAAGATGGTGCCGGTCTCGATCTCGTCGCCCAGGGCCAGCGCCCGCTCGGTATCCCGTGTCCACAAGCTGGCGGTCAGTCCGAGGTCCGACTGGTTCATCAGCGCGACCGCTTCGGCGTCGTCCTCGACCGGCATGATTCCGACCACGGGCCCGAAGCTCTCCTCACGCATCACCCGCATCGAATGGTCGACGTCGATCAGCGCCTGGGGAGCCAGATAGGCGGAGGTCGGATCGATGTCCGGGAAGGCGTCGTGCGGAATAAGCGGCTTGGCGCCGGCGGCGAGCGCCTCGTCGATCTGGCCCTGGACGAAGCGAGCGGCCTGGGCGCGGACCAAGGGCCCGAGCGTCGTCGCAGGATCCAGCGGATCGCCCAGCCGGTAGGCCAGGGTCAGGGCGCGGAACGAATCGACGAAATCCGCGAACAGCGGCTTGGCGACATAGATCCGTTCAATCCCGCAGCAACTCTGGCCGGAATTGAAGAAGGCGCCGTCGACCAGGTTTTCAACCGCCGCGCCGAGATCGGCGTCGGCGCGGACATAGGCCGGGTCCTTGCCGCCCAGCTCCAGCCCGATCGGGATGAAGCGGCCGGCCGCGGCCTGTTCGATGTCGACACCGCCGGCGACCGAGCCGGTGAAGGCGGCGCCGGCGATCCGCGGATCGCGCACCAGACGGGCGGTCTGTCCACGCCCGAGATGCAGGAAGCTGAACAGGCCGTCTGGCAGTACCCCGCCCGCCGCCTCGACCAGCCGTTCGGCGACGAGCGGGGTCTGGTGCGAATGTTTCAGCACCACGGCGTTGCCGGCCATCAGGGCGGGCACGATGCTGTTGACCGCGGTCAGATAGGGATAGTTCCACGGAGCGATAGTCAGGAACACACCGAGCGGCTCGCGGCGGATGAAGCGCCGCCCGGGCCTCGGCGTTTCGACCACGACGTCGGCCAATGCTTCGTCGGCCAGTTCGATCACGCGCAGCGCGCGCTGTCGAAAGCCGGCGATTTCACCGGGGCCGTAGGCGATCGGTCGGCCCATCTGGCGCGCGAGCTCAAGACTGAGCCTGCGCGAATCGGCGAACACCCGCTCCACGAACGCGCGGCAGAGGGCCGCGCGCTGGGCCAGCGGAACCGTGCGCCAGACCCGACCGGCGGCGATCGCGGCGTCCAAAACGGCGTCCGTCTGCGCATCGCCTGCGCAGGCGCGCTCGACGAACACCATCCCGTCAATGGGTGAGACACAGCGAACCCTGGAATTCACGCACGCTTCGCCTTGATGCTAAGGTGCGGCGACGCTAGGGGTATGAAAGAAAATTTTCAACAGCGGCCTATTGATCGCTTCTAGAAAATTTAATTTTCTTGCGCCGAGGCCGGCGCGCGGCCGAGGATAGTCGTGAAACAGTCCGCATCCGACACCATTACAGCGGTCTGGGGAACGCTGACCGAGACCGAGAAGAAGGTCGCGCACGCGATCTTGAGCGCCTATCCGCTGTCTGGATTGGGCACCATTTCCGAGCTGGCGCAGAAGGCCCACGTCAGCCCCGCGACCATCACCCAATTCGTCAGTCGGCTGGGCTACTCCAGTTTCATCGCCTTTCGCGAATCCCTGCGCGGTGAGATCGAGGCCCAGTTTCTCTCGCCGATCGACAAGCAGCACGCGCTACTGACCAAGGCGCGCGCCAACGGCGCGGGGTTCCTCGGCTTGATGGACGAAGTCTCCGGTCACATCCGCGAATCGACCGACCGGATCGAAGAGAGCGACTTCAATGAGGTGGTGCGCCTGCTTTCGGATTGCTCGCGGCGGGTCTTCCTCGCAGGCGGCAGGATGACGCGCACGGTCACCGCCCACATGGCGCTGATGCTGCATGCCTTAAGGCCGGAAGTTCACCTCATGGACGCCAGCAGCGTCGATGCGGTCGAGCATCTCGCCGACATGCGGCCCAAGGACGTGCTGATCGTGATGGACATCCGTCGCTACCAGCGCGGGTCGATCGAGCTGGCGCGTCGGGCCGCGGACAAGGGCTGCAAGATCGTCCTGATCACCGACGAGTGGATTTCGCCGATCTCCGCCCATGCCAGCACGATCTTCGCGCTGAAGGTCGGCACCGACAGCATCTGGGACAGCCTGGCCCTGCCGCTGCTGTTCGGCGAGGCTCTGGTCAACGCGGTTGGCCTGGCGATCTGGCCCCAGGCCCAGCCGCGCCTGCGTGAACTCGAGGGCTACTGGGCGGGTTGGATGACCTTCGACGTCGGCGAGGACGAAAAGCCCCGATCGCCGGACACCGAACGCTAGCGAAAAAGGACGTCCCGCTTCGGCGATCCCGCACCGGCGGCCGCATCGCCGACATGAAATAATATTTTCAGGGTTGGCCTTGTCATGGCCCAAAGAAAATTTAATTTTAATTCCGGCAGAGACGCGCCGCGTGGGGACGGGTGGTGGCTGGCGATTGGTCGGGCGGCATCGAATCGAACGGGAAAGCCTCCATC
Source organism: uncultured Alphaproteobacteria bacterium (assembly GCA_963706385.1). Taxonomy (GTDB): domain Bacteria; phylum Pseudomonadota; class Alphaproteobacteria; order Caulobacterales; family Caulobacteraceae; genus Poindextera. Next base: position 1,389,206 of record OY970153.1, read on the forward strand.
GGGGCTGGTGGTCCCGGCGCATGAGCGCGGTGGCGGTCCAGCCTGGCGCGCCTCAGATCGAAGCCATCCGGCTGGCGGCGTTGAAACGAATTCTTCTCGGCGCCGGGCCAATCGCCCTTGGCCATTTCCGCCAACCGATCGCGGTTGACGACAAGGGTGGCCAGCGCGGCTTCGATCCGGTCACCTGCGCAGACCGCGAGGTCGAGGCCTTCATCCGAGGCGAACTCGCGGCGGACTTTCCGGACGACGGGGTGATCGGCGAAGAGTTCGGTCGCACCGAGGGATCGAGCGGCTTCACCTGGATCATCGATCCGATCGACGGGACGCGCGCCTTCATCACCGGCCACCTGGGTTGGGGCGTCCTGCTGGGCGGGCTCGACGATGGCGAGCCAGTGCTGGGCGGGGCCTATCAGCCCTATACCGACGAGCTGTTCATCGGTTCGGCGCGGCAGGCGTGGCTGGAGCACGGCGGCGCGCGCACCCGGCTGGCGGCCGCGCGGCGGACCGACTTGTCCTCGGCCATCGTCTACAGCACCGATCCAACGATGTTCCGCTCGCCCGCCGACTGGGAGCGGTTCCAGCGGCTGGGGCGGCAGGCGCGGGCGGTCCGCTACGGCGGCGACTGCTATTCGCTGTGTCTGCTGGCCTTGGGACAGATCGACATCGTGGTCGAAGGTTGGCTTCAGCCGTACGACATCCTGCCGCTTTGCCCGCTGATCGAGGCCGCGGGCGGGGTCGTCTCCGACCGCCATGGCGAGCGCCGCTTCGAGGGCGGCCTTGTGATCGCCGCGGCCAACCAGGCCTTGCACGGACAGGTCTTACGCGCGTTCGCGAACGCCGATCCTTGAGTTCAGTTCGCCCGCGCGGGATCGCCGAGCGGGCGCAGTCATCAAAGAAGAGGGATTAGAATGTTGAACGCCGATATGCGCCATCTGCGCCGCAGCGCCGTCGCCAGCACCGCGCTGACGGCTGTGTTCCTGCTCGCCGGTCAGGGCGCCGCCCACGCCGCGACCTCGAATGGCGCGGAGGCGTCGACCGTCGAGGCGATCACCGTCACCGCCCAAAGACGCAGCGAGAACGTGCAGACGGTGCCGATCTCGATCGAGGCTTTCTCGGCCAAGTCGATCGCCGACCTCGGGATCAAGGCGTCGAACGACATCGCCCAGGTCACCCCGAACGTCGACATCGGCATGCCGAACGGCGCCGGCAACCAGCCGATCATCACCATCCGCGGCATCGGGCTGAACGACTATGATTCCAACAACGCCGGGCCGAACGGCATCTACGTCGACGAGGTTTATCTCAGTTCGCCGGGCTCGCAGACCTTCGCGGCCTTCGATCTGGACCGGATCGAGGTGCTGAAGGGGCCCCAGGGGACGCTCTACGGCAGAAACGCCAGCGGCGGGGCGATCAACTTCATCAGCGCCAAGCCGACGGACCAGTTCACCACTCACCTTCACGCCGAATACAGTTCGTTCAACACCGTCAACCTGGAAGGCGCCGTCGGTGGGCCGATCGCGCCGAACCTGGATGCGCGGGTCGCGGCGGTGTTCAACCGCTCCGACGGCTACTCACACAATCTGCTGACCGGCAACCCTGAGAACGGGGCCAACAACTACGCCACCCGGATTCAATTGCAGTGGAAGCCGACCGACAACTTCAGCGCCTTGCTCGCCGTGCATGGCGGCCAGGTCGACAATCGTCCGACGGAATATCGCCATCTGGGCGTGTTCGTACCCGGATCGTTCAATCCCAACACCTTCGGCTTCACCTACTGCTCGCCCGCCCAGGCGTTCGCAGGCCAGTGCGTGGACATGGTGGGGCAAGGCACGTCCAAGGGCTTCTATGACGGCTATTGGAACCGTCAGCAGCACCTGAAGGTCAACAACCTCGGCGCGTCGCTGCGCCTGGACTACAACCCGGGCCCGGTCAAGCTGACCTCGATCACCGCCTTCGAACACAACGACAAGATTCACCCGGAAGATTCCGACGCCGGGCCGTACATGATGGTCGACGTGGACTACGGCGTGCGGACCAACACCTTCACCCAGGAACTGCGCGTCTCGCAAACAGAGAAGAACTTTGACTGGGTCGCGGGCGCCTACTTCCTGGGCGAGGACCTGCGCCAGAACCAGCCGCTCTACCTGTTCATCGACTGGGATCAGTTCTTCGGCCCGGGATCCGGCGACGGCCTGGCCGAGAAGGTCTATGACTACTCCAAGCAGGAGACGACCTCCTACGCTGTCTATGGCCAGGGGGACTACAACTTCACCGATCAGTTGAAGCTGACGCTTGGCGGACGGTTCACCACGGAACACAAGACCTTCGCCACGGCGGTCTCGGCCCAGTTCCAGTCCGGCGGCGAGGGTAATTTCGCGCCCATCGAGCCGCTGTGGGCCTTTTCCGGCCTCAGTCAGACCAATTCGGCGTTCAATTTCCGGGCGGCCCTGAACTACCAGATCACCCACGACGTTCTGACCTATGTCAGCGCCACCAGCGGCTTCAAGAGCGGCGACTTCAACGGCGGTTTCCTGAGCGGCAATGCGGCCGAAGCTCAGCGCCAGCTCGCGCCGGTGTTGCCGGAAAAGGTCACCGCCTACGAGGCCGGCCTGAAGTCGACCTGGTTCGAAAATCGAGTGCTGCTCGATCTGGCGGCCTTCTACAACGACTATACGGATGAGCAGGTGTTCGTCGAAATCCTGCCGGTGCCCGGCGGATTGGGCCTGCCGATCAACGTGCTGGACAACGCGCCCAAGGCCCATACCGACGGCGTCGACGCCGAGCTGACCGCCAAGCCGTTCGAGGGCCTGACCGTGACCACCAACTACGGCTTCCTCGACGCCCGGATCGACCAGTTCATCTCCAACCGCACGACGGTGCTCACCGACTACACCCACCACATCCTACCGCTCGCGCCCAGTTTCTCGTTCTCGGGCATCGTCGATTACAAGCACCCGCTGGGCGAGGGCACGCTCGACTTCCAGTTCTCGGCCAACTATCGGACGACCCAGCACTTCGATCTGGCCAACAGTCCGTTCACCACCCAGACGCCCTATTGGATCGAGAACCTGAGGGTGGCCTACGCCTTCAATCACGACCGGATGGAAGCGGCGGTCTTCGTCCGCAATCTCTCGGGCCAGGAATATCTGTCCTACTCCTATGATCTGTCGAACCCCTTCGGCATCATCGAACAGGTCGTCGGTCCGCCGCGGACGGTCGGCGTCTCGCTCGACTACCGGTATTGACGCGGCCGGCTACGGTCGAACGCCCCGGACTGGTGACAATCGGGCCGGGTGCTGTCAGTCCAACGGCAACTCGTCTCCAGGCGGGCGCAATCCGCCCAAACCCAACCGGCATCAGGCCATGACTGAATGCCAGGCAGCCAGTGCGGCGGCCCGTCTCTGCTTGTAGACTTGGCGGCTGACGAGGTGTCGCTCCTGGGCGAAATGGTTGTGGACTGAGGCGTGGACCGAACTGAATTTCTGCAGGGTCTTCATCCGGCGAAAACGGGCCATCGCCCGTTCCCGCCGTCGGAAGGGCAGGTGGCTATTCTCAGCGCGATTGTTGATCCAGCGGGCCGTCTTCTGGCGATCAGCGGCGCCGATCTCCTTCAGGGCCGCGCCCTGCGGACGTACATCAGCACCACCAGCTTGATCACCTCGGGCAAGGAGTCGAACCAGCGGAACGGGTTGGGCGGCTTGGTCACCCGATCGCCCTACCCGGCCCCGGTTAGCCCCACGTGAATTTTGCGCTGACACCTCCCGAGCGACGAGTTGAAGTAGCGGAACGGGTTGGCGGGGCGGGTCATTCCCCTCCCCTACCGAGCCCGGCTTAGCGCCCGGCTAATTTTTGATCTGACAATTCCGTGCGCCGCGGCTAAACCGCAGTCCACCGATCGGCCGGCCCGAGTTGCTCAGGTGCCCGCCGTGATTTGGTCTGACAACACCCGGCGAGCAACGTCTGCACGGTCATGAAGATGACCCCGACGAAAACGTTCGACTAATGCGACAGCCGGCCTCGGCCGAAACGCCGAGTCGGATGGTTTGGAGCGGCGGGAAAACGCGCCGCACTTTCCTTCCCGCAGGGACTGGATAGTCTGTCTTGAGAGGATCGACCTCGTTTCGGTTCCGAACCGCCGTGGTCCGGTAACGGTGAAGCGGTCGCCAGTGGCATGTCACATGGAAGACTCGACTTGACTGCCTCGCGCCGTAGCGTTCTGGCCGGCTTAGCCGCGCAGACTTGGATAGGAGCCTTACCCTCCTTGACCGCCGCCGCTGACGCCCCTCCGACGCACAAGGTGCGCACCGTCGAGCCCGCCTGGATCCCAGTCGGCGGCGGGCTCAAGCTGGCGGCTCGGATCTGGATTCCGGAGGGCGCGGAGGCCGCTCCGGTTCCGGTGGTGTTCGAATATATCCCCTATCGCACCCGCGACGCCTACCGGGCCATCGACGACCATTGGGGCCGACAGCTGGCGTCGCGGGGCGTGGGGTTCGCCCGGGTCGACATTCGCGGCTCCGGCGATTCCGAGGGGCTGCTAGCTGACGAATACCTGGCCAGCGAGCAGCGGGACGGAGTCGAAATCATCGCTTGGCTGGCGCGCCAACCGTGGTGCAACGGCAAAGTCGGCATGCGCGGCCTGTCCTGGGGCGGATTCGCCACCCTGCAGGTCGCCGCCCTCGCCCCACCGGCGCTGAAGGCGATCATGCCCATGTGTGCCACCGACATGCGCTTCGCCAACGACGCCCACTATATCGGCGGCGCGCCAGGCCTGACCAATCTCAAATGGGCGGCGGGCTTCAAGTTGGTCATGGCCGGCCCGCCGGACCCGGCCGTCGTCGGCCCGCGCTGGGAAGCCCTGTGGCGTGAACGGCTGGAGCAGACCCCCTCGATCGCCGCCCGCTGGCTATCGCACCAGAGCAACGACGCCTACTGGCGCCACGGCTCGGTCGGGTTCGACTACGCCGCGATCCAATGCCCGGTCTATATCGTCGACGGCTGGGCCGATTCCTACGCAGAGTCGGCCGAGCGGATGCTGCGTGGGATCAAGAGCCCAAAGAAGGCTCTGTTCGGCCCATGGGGCCACATCTATCCCGATTTCGGCCGGCCGGGCCCCAGCCTCGACTGGGCGTTCGAGGAGCTGCGTTGGTGGCGCCATTGGCTGGCCGGCGAGGACAACGGGGTAATGGAGGGGCCCGTTTTCCGCTTCTACATGCCCTACGCCACGCCGGCGGAAACCGGGATGGGCGAACTGCCCGGCCGCTGGGCCGGCGAGGCGGTCTGGCCATCGCCGAACATCAAGCCGCGCAAACTGTTTCTGGCCCCGGGCAGGCTGACCGATACCCCGCCGGCGCCGGCGATGCTGAGCTATGTCTGCGATCAGGCGGTGGGTTTGACCAAGCCGGAATGGATCCCCTACGCGACAGCTGAATTGCCACGTGACCAGGCGCCGGACGACGTCCGCTCGCTGGTCTTCGACCTGCCCGCCCTGACCGAAGATCTGGAGATCGTCGGCGCGCCAGCGTTGCGCCTGCGGGTGACCAGCGACCGACCGGTGGCCAAGATCGCTGCGCGCCTCAACGAAGTCGGCGCGGATGGCCGCTCCTGGCTGGTCACCTGGGGCCTGCGCAATCTCGCCTTCCGCGATGGCCTCGAGGCACCGCCGAAGGCGCTGACGCCGGGCCAGGCCTACGAAGTCGAGATCCCCTGGCGGTGATCGCCCACCGCTTCAAGGCCGGCTCGATTATGCGACTGGCCATCTCGGAAAGTCTCTGGCCCCTGGTGTGGCCCTCGCCTCAGCTCGTGCGGTTGGAGCTGGCGCTGGGCCAGGCCAGCCTGACCGTGCCGGTGCGGCCAATGCCGGCGACGGAGCCGTCCATGCCGATCCCGATCACCCACGAGGGCTTTTCCCGCGGCGAGCCGGTTCTGGAGATCGCTCCGCCAGACGCGGCCGGCTGGGTGCGCGCTCGCGGCGCCTGGCCGGATCAAGTCTCAACCGTAGCCGGCGTAGGCACCCAACTTTCCGGCGGCGGCCCGGATATGGACCTGTCCTGGCGCCCCGCCGATCCGTCGAGTTGCGTGTGGACCGTGCGTCAGTCCAGCCGCTTTCGCCGCGGCGGCTGGGACTGCGAGATGCGGGTCAAGATCGAGATGACGGCGAATGAGACGACCTATTTCGTCAAGGAGCGCCTGACCGCGCTGAAGAACGGCGCGCCGTGGTTCGAGCGTGAGCAGTCGGATGTGGTTCCGAGGGCGCTGACCTAGGCCGGGGATTGTCAGAGCAAATTCACAGCCCGCTGACCGGCGTCCGCCAGCGGTCCAGCATGACCAACGGCAGTGTCAAACCAAATTTTTATACTACCGTTCGGCCGGCTCGACCGGGTCGCCCAACATTGATTTTGTTGGAAAATCGCGAACGAAATTGTGGCGCTTTTGTGGCAAAATTCACCTCTACTCATTTGCTTTGACAATGCCCGCGTTAGGTCTGATCAGGGAACACAGAGACCCGTGAGCAGGGTCCGTGGCGGTGCTGTCAGTCCAACGGCAACTCGTCTCCAGGCGGGCGCAATCCGCCCAAACGGCGCCGACGCTTAGGCCATGACTGTCCGCCACTCGGCCAGTGCGACGGAGCGTCATCACCACCAGCCGGATCACATCGGGCGAGGAGTCAAGCCAGCGAAACAGGTTGGGTGGCTTGGTCATCCCCTCGCCTACTGGCTGCGGATTAGCGCCTCGTGAATTTGAACTGACAGCGCCTCGCCGAACAGCTCGGTTTCGTGGCTCCGGATTCGGCCCTGCGGGTTGTGCTATTGTCTGGCAAGGCCCGCGTCGGGCTCAGCGGTCGATCGGGCGAAACACCGGGACCGGAGGGCCGCCCTCGGTGGGCTGGAAGCTGACCTTGACCCTCTGGCCGATGGTCAGTCTGTCGAGGTCGCAGTCGACGAAATTAGTGAGCATCGAGGGGCCTTCGTCCAGGGTCACGTAGCCGATGGCGAAGGGTCCGGTGGGGCTGCGGCGCAGGATGGAGAAGGTGTAGATCACGCCCTCCCCGGCGCTGTCCTCCCAGACCGTGCGATCGCTGAAACAGAAGGGGCACAGGCTGCGGGGATAGTAGTGCGGCGCGCCGCAGGCCTGGCAGCGCTTGATCAGCAGCCGGCCTTCGGCGGCGGCGTCCCAGAAAACCTTGGTCTCAGGCTCGACCGTGGGGGCGGGTACCTTGCGGGCGTCGGTCATGGTTCTATTCCCGTTCCAGGATCAGGGTGGCGGCACCGTGGCGCGTGCCGAGCGCTCCGCCGATGCCGCTGGCCACGGCGAGGGCGCAGTCCCTCACCTGGACCGCCGGATGGGCCTCGCCGCGCAACTGCCGCACGGCCTCGATCACCTTGGTCATGCCGCCGCGATTGCCGGGGTGATTGCTGCACAGGCCGCCGCCGTCGGTGTTGAAAGCCAGGCGGCCAGAGCCGGAGATCAGGCCGCCATCGGCGACGAAGCGGCCGCCGTGGCCCTTGGCGCAGAAGCCGAGATCCTCGATCTGCATAAGCACGGTGATGGTGAAACTGTCATAGATGGACGCGTAGCGGATGTCGGCCGGGCTCACCCCGGCCTCGGCGAAGGCCGCGGGTCCCGACCAGGCTGCGCCTGAGACCGTCAGGTCAAGGTCCTTGCCGCCGCACGGCCCTTTGGGCGCTTCGCCGGCGCCGAGGATCCTGACCCTGGGCCGTTCGAGGCTTCGGGCGATTTCGGGCCGCACCACCAGAAGCGCGCCGCCGCCGTCGGAGACCACGCAGCAGTCCAGACGGTGCAGGGGATCGGCGACCATGGGCGAGGCCAACACGTCCTCGACGCTCACCACGTCGCGCAACATGGCGTAGGGATTGTGCTGGGCGTGGGTGGAGGCGGCAACCTTGATCCAGGCCAGCTGTTCGGCGGTGGTGCCGAACTCATGCATGTGGCGCATGGCGCACATGCCATAGAGCGTATGGGTGGTGCCGCCATAGGGGTTTTCGAAGGCGCTTTCCGGCGCGCCGCCGCCGCCGCGGCCACGGAAGGACTCGCTGCGCGGCCGGCCGGCCAGCGTGACCAGGGCGATGTCGCACTTGCCCTCGGCTATGGCCTGGGCGGCGTGGCCGACGTGGACCAGGGGCGAGGACCCGCCGGTCTCGGTGGAGTCCATGTGCCGAAGCTTGAGACCCATGTAGTCGGCCATGGACATGGTCCCGAAACCCGGGGCGTCGCTGGCGCAGAAATAGCCGTCCACGTCGTCCTTGCTCAGCCCCGCATCCGCGAGAACGCCCTTGGCGCATTCGGCGTGCAGCTGGGCGGTCGATTTGTCGGGGGCCAGGCGGGTGGGGTGCTCGTAGGCGCCGGCGATATAGGCTTTGGCCTTGATGCTCAAACGTCAGCTCCGGTTTAGGCGGTGAGGTCCAGGGCGAGGGCCTTGAGGGACTTGTAGTCAAGCTTCCCATTGGGGCCGCGCCCGACGCTGTCGACATAGTGGATCTGGCGCGGCGCCTTGTAGGCGGCGATCTGGCCGCGGACATGGGCTGTCAGCTCACCTGGGGCGGGAGGCTCGACGCCGGGATGCAGTTCCACTAGCGCGCAGATGGTCTCGCCGAAGCGTGGGTCGGGCAAGCCAACCACCGCGGCGTCACGCACGCGCTCATGGCGCTTGAGCGCCTCTTCCACCTCTTCAGGGAACACCTTTTCGCCGCCGGTGTTGATGCACTGGCTTCCGCGGCCAAGCAGGGTCAGGGTCCCATCGGCCTCGACCCTGGCCCAGTCGCCGGGCATGGACCATCGCCGTCCTTCGATGAGGGGGAAGGTGCGGGCGGTCTTTTCGGGATCCTTGTAGTAACCCTGGGGAATATGGCCGCCCACGGCCACCAGGCCAGCCTCGCCCGAGCCCGGCGCCACCCGCCGTCCATCCTCGGTGAACACCGCGCAATTGGCGCCCAGGTTGAAGCGGGCGGTCGAGGTCTCGCTTCCGGCGGTGGAGGCCGAGACACCGAGGCCGAAGGCTTCCGACGAGGCCAAGGCGTCGGCCAAGATCGCCTGGGGCATGTGACGTAGCAGGCCCTGCTTGTTCTCGTAGCTCCACATTGCGCCGGAGGAACCGATCACTCGAACGGTGGACAGGTCCCACCGGCCGGGCTCGGCTTCCAGGGCCTCCAGCATCGGGGTGCAAAAGGCCATGCCGACGATCGAGATGCGCGCAACGCCCAGGCGTTCGACCTCGCTCCACAGCTCCTGGGCGGAAAACCGCCGAGACGCCAAGAAGGCGGCGGCGCCCCCGGCGTTGAGGGTCGCCACGGCCGCCATCAGGCCGGTGCCGTGCATCAGGGGGCAGGCGATCAGCGACACCGGGCGCGGCCCGGCGGCGGCGCGGGCGCCGGCCGCGGCCGGATGGGCCATCGGCCCAAGGCCGAGCAGGGGATTGGCGCCGTAGGCGCCGACGCCGAACAGGTCCTGCTGACGCCACATCACGCCCTTGGGCAGGCCGGTGGTGCCGCCGGTATAGATGATCAGCAGGTGCTCGCCCGACCGCCCCCACGGCGCCCGAACACCCCGGGGGCCGGGCCGCTCGACCAGGGTCCGGTAGTCGATCGCCCAAGCCGGGACGCTTTCGTCGTCTTCGGGCGCGGCGATCCACAGCTTGACCCGAGGCAGCCGCGCGCGCACTTGGTCCAGCAGGGGCGAAAACTCGGTCTGGAACACCACCACTTCGGCGTCGGCATTGTCCAGAAGGTAGAACAGTTCCTCCGGTCCATAGCGATAGTTGACGTTGAACGGCGCCAGGCCCGCCTTGAACGCCGCGTAATAGGTGGTGAGGTATTCGGGGCCGTTATAGAGATGCGCGGCGACTTTCGACTGCGGCCCCAGCCCGGCCTCGAGCAGGGCGATGGCGAGGGCGTCGGCCTCGCGGTCGAATTGGCCCCAGCTGACCGCTCGCTCGCCCTGGAAGAAGGCCGGCAGGTGCGGCTGGGCGCGTGCGATGGATTCCCACACCGCGGCGTAGCACCATTCAGGCTGGGCCTCTTCGGCCGGCGGGCCGGGCGTCCGGTCAGCGGCCATCAAGCGCTCCTCATGCGAAGGCACGGCTCGCGCGGGCCGGTCAAGACGCCTGGGTCGCCGCCGGGGCCGCGGGCCTGGGCGCGGTGAGCGGGTAGAACTTGTCGCTCATCTGGGGGAAGGCCTCGTCGAGGATGCCGGCCGGGGTCCAGCCCTCCGCCTTGGTCAGGGTCGCGATCGGGCGGGGCTGGCTATAGAGCAGCAAATCATCTCCGCGCGCGCCGAATATCTGGCCGCTGACCGACCGGGCGGCGTCCGCGCACAGGGCGACCGCCAGCTTCGCCGGCTGGTCGGGCCGGACGGTTTCGGCCATGCGCTTGCGCCGTTCGGCCTGCGCCTCGTCCTTGATCGGCACCGACTGGGTCATCCGGGTCCAGGCGACCGGGGCGATGATGTTCGAGCGGACATTCCTGCTCGCCCCCTCCATGGCCAGCACCCGCGACAGGCCCATAATCCCCAGCTTGGCTGCGGCGTAGTTGGTCTGGCCGACGTTGCCGATCAGCCCGGAGGTCGAGGTGAACAGGACGAAGGCGCCGTCCTGCTGCTCGCGGAAATGCTCGATCGCCGCGCGGCAGACGTTGAACGAGCCGCGCAGGTGCACCGCGATCACCGCGTCCCAGTCCGCCTCGCTCATCTTGTGGAACATCACATCGCGCAGAATGCCGGCCGGATTGATCACCGCATGCAGCCCGCCGAACGTATCCAGCGCCTGCTCAACCATGCCCTGGACGGCCGACAGGGAGGTGACGCTGTCGGAGTTGGACACCGCCTGCCCGCCCGCGGCGCGGATTTCCTGGGCCACGCTCTCGGCCGGGTCCGCCGAGCCCTCGTCGCCGCCCGACAGCGATCCGCCGAGGTCGTTGACCACTACTTTGGCCCCCTCGCGCGCGGCGATCAGCGCGCAATCCCGCCCGATGCCGTTGCCACCGCCGGTGACCAGCACAACCTTCCCTTCGAGCACGCCCATCGCCGTCCGCCCTGCTATCGATTTGCCGATTGTAAATGAGGGAGCGGGTCGCGAGTCAACGCATAAACCGTACGATTGTCCTGTTTTTTGACGCCGACCGACGTCGGGGCCGGCGCTGGCCAAAATCCGGCCACGCCAAACCGATGAATCGACAAGTTACCAGCCGGTCATCCGGTTTGTATGATTGACTATCGCGGTGGCGCGTTGTCAAAATCGCCGACACAATCATGGGAGGGACGTCGCACAATGACAGTCGCCGGAGTGAACCTAAACGGAGGGCTGAAGGGCCGCGTCGCCCAATCCATATCTTCGAATTACTGAATCGACCTGCGGCGACAGACTGCGGGCGACGGCGTCGCGGGGGGCTGCGTCACGATACCAAAACAAAGGGAGGGACAACTTGAAACGCTTATTTCTCACCGGTGCGTCCACCGTGACCATCGCGCTCTTCACCAGCATTTTGGCGCCTTCGGCCGAGGCCGCGGACGCGCAGACCACCGCGGCGCCGGCGCCGAAAACGACGGTGGGCGAAGTCATCGTCACCGCGGAAAAGCGCTCGACCAGACTGGAAAGCACTCCGGTCGCCATCACCGCGTTGACGGCGCAGGTGCGCGATCTTCAGGGGATAGTCTCGGTCCAGGACATTACCGACGTGACCCCGGGGTTCGCCTACGACAGCCTGCTCAACCGGCCATATATGCGCGGCATCGGACGCAATACCGACAACCTCGCCACCGACTCTGGCGTCGCGACCTATCTAGACGGCGTCTACAACGGCGCCAACGCCACCACCATTCTGCAGTCCGATTCGCTGTTCGTCGACCGCATCGACGTGATGCGTGGCCCGCAGAGCACCCTCTACGGCCGCAACTCCGACGGCGGCGCGGTCAACTATATCTCCAAGCGCCCGACCAACGATTACGAGGCGGAAGCCCGCGTCGGGTACGCCAACTACGACAAGTACTTTGGCGAGGCCGTGGTGTCGGGTCCGATCACCGATTCCCTGAAGTTCCGCCTGGGCGGCAACTACACCTCCGAGACGGGCGGCTACTACAAGAACCTCAGCGGCTCGCCCGAGGGCGGCAGCGTCGCCCAGGGCGGCAACGGCACCAGCTACCATGCCGAGTTGCAGCTTCAGGGCAACATCGGCGACAAGTTCGACGCCTGGGCCAAGGTGGCGACCAGCGATTTCGACACCAGCTTCCACACCACGGCGACGCTGGGGCCAATGAATGATTCGCCGTTCGGCATATTCGCCCCGTCCGCCCTTTACGGCCTCTGCGCCACGGCCGGCGGATCCGGGGGCGTCAATTGCGGCCCCAATGGGTTTGTCGGCTCCTACGTCACGAACAGCGCCACGCCGTTGAACGCCATCTCGACCAACCCCTCGGGAAGCACGCTTCGCGACTACGCCGCCGCCTTCCATTCCACCTCCAAGATGCACAACGACGTGATCTTGGCCACGACGTTGACTTACCATTTCCCGTCAGCGGACTTGAAGTACACGGGCGGCTATCAGTCGTACGTCTACGACCTCTATTTCCCGTCCATGGGCACGAATGTCGGCGTTCAGACCAGCAACATCCAGTCTTACCAACTGCAAGGGCCCGGAACCCCGGGTGGGCTATGCCTGTACGTCACCCACGACCCGGTGGGCTGCGCATCGAACCTGACGATCAACACAGGCAAGTCCGCCTACGGCTTCATCGAGAACGACACATTTTACAGCCACGAACTGAACCTCACCTCCACCGGAAATGGTCCGGTCCAATATGTTTTGGGCCTCTATTATTACCACGAGCACTACAACCAGCCGCTCGGCGTGTTCAACCCGGGTCAGACGCAACTGCTCGCGCCGGCCAACGGGCTGCCCAACCCCCAAGGCTGTGTGGTTTGCTACGGGACCACGCTCACGTCGGAATCCTACGCCGGATTCGGCCAGGTCGACTGGTCGATCACCCCGACGATCAAGCTCACGGGCGGACTGCGCTACACCGACGACCACAAATCGGGGTTCGAGCAGATTCGACTGGTCAGTTTCGACTATGTTCCCGGCTACGGCGTAGCCACTTGGGGCGCCTATACGCCGGCGATCGACATAACGTCCCTCGCCCCCTGGCCCACCGTGACCTATCCGGGGGCGGGCCTGCCGTCGTACAACTTGGCGAGCGGCTACGAGACGCGATCGCTCGACGCGCATTGGAACGCGGTGACCGGATTGGCGAACCTGTCGTGGACGCCCGACCACGACACTCTGGCCTACCTGAGGTACAGCCGAGGCTATAAGAGCGGCGGCTTCGATTCCGGACAATTAATCGCCAATCCGGAAACCAAGGCGGAATTGGTCGACGCCGTCGAGCTCGGCCTGAAGAAGGTGTTTGGCGGCGTTTTCCAGCTCAATACCGCGTTATTCTACTATAACTATAGCAACGATCAGGCGCCGTTGGTGTTTCAGCCGGCGTACGGTGGCCCGATATCAACTCTCCTGTTCAACATTCCAACCGTACGCACCTATGGATTTGAGTTGGAATCGATGTGGAGGCCGATCGATAATCTGGTGCTTAGTTTCAACTACTCATACTTGAACTCCACGATCACAAACACGGGCGGAAACTGCTTCGAGGATACGTCGGACCCGGCCGCGCTTGCGCCCGGCGCCAACAAGAATGGCTGTCTCCTGGCCACCGGAGGCAATCCGCAGACGCAGAATCTCAAAGGGGCCGCAATGCCGGCGGCGACGCCGAACAAGGTCTCGCTCAATGCGATCTACACCTTCCACTTCGAGCCGGGCGACCTGGCGCTGTCGGGCACCTACATCTGGAAGGACAAGACATACGCCAGCGTATTCAACCGCTGGTACAATCAAACGCCGGCCTACTCCCAGGTCAATCTCCGCGCCACTTGGACGGACGCCAAGAACCGCTACTCGGTCATCGTGTTCGGCGACAACGTGTTCAACGCGCTCGGCTACGACGCCGCGGTCGGCGAGCCGATCAACACCTATCCCCTCGTCGTATACAAGAACATCGGCCTGACCGCGCCGACGACCTACGGCATCGAGTTCCAGTACCGCTTCCATTGATCCGGACCCAGAGCGCGCCGGCCTCCCGGCGCGCTCTGGCGAACTCCGAGCGAGGCGCTACGATCCAGGCGCGTCAGGAGAGGCCCGGTTGGTCACGAAACGCTCATCCCACGCGGACGGCAAGCTCGCGGGCCGCTCGCGCAATCATGCGCTGGCGCTCGACCCCGCCGCGTCGGCCGAGCTGCTCGACGCCGCCGCGGCGCACTACGCCGCGGGCCGGCTCGACGAGGCCGCGCGCGCCTATCAGCGCGTCGAGACGGCCGACCCCGACGACATCAGGCCTCGCTATTCCCTCGCGGTGATCGATCTGCGCCAAGGACGGGCGGACAGCGCGCGCCGCCGGTTGCGGGCCGTCATCGCCCGCGAGCCTGGCCTGTTCGGCGCCCAGCAGAACCTCGGCGCCGCCTGCCAGTCGCTCGGCCGGTGGAGCGAGGCGGCGGCGGCCTATCGGAGCGCGTTGGCCCTGCGCCCGGACGCCGCGGAGACCGGTTTCAGTCTGGCCAGGGCGCTGACGATCCTCGGCCGCGTGGACGAGGCGCTGGCGTGCTACCGCGCGCTGCTGGCCGACACGGCCGCGCGTCATCGGGCCCTGACCCGCATGGCCGTACTCGATCCGGACGCGATAGACGAGGACGGACTGGCGGAACTGCAGCGGGCGGCGTGGGATGGCGCGATCGACGCCGAGACCCGCACCGGCCTTCTGTTCGCGCTCGGCGGCGTGCTGGACCGCCAGCGCCAGGATGAGGCGGCGTTCGCGGCCTTCGCCGCCGGCAACCGGCTCAAGCTCGAGACGCTGGCGCCGGTCGGGCCGGACGCCATCGCCCGCGCTCACGCCGCGGCGATCGATGATCTCAAGTCCGCCTTCACGCCCGCGTTCATCGCGCGGCGCCAGGGCGGCGGCATCTCGTCCGCCGCGCCAATCTTCGTCGTCGGCATGCCGCGTTCGGGCTCCAGCCTGATCGAGCAGATCCTCGCCAGCCATCGCAAGGTCCAGGGCATGGGCGAGAGCACGGCCCTGTCCGATGTGGCCGACAACCGCTTCCCCTACGGTCCGGACCAGCCGGGCGATGCGGCGCCGCTGCGCCAACTGGCCGAAGACTATCTGACCGCCATGCGGGCCCGCGGCTGGACCGGCGCGCCGCGCTTCGTCGACAAGACCCTGGAGAACCATCTGCGCGTCGGCATGATCCATCTGATGTTCCCCAAGGCGGTCGTCCTGCACAGCGCGCGCGATCCGGTCGACACCTGCCTGGCCTGCTATCGCCAGTTGTTCGCGAGCGGCGCCGAGACCCTCTACGACCTCGGCCAGATCGGCGCCGCCTATGTCCGCTATCGCCGGATGATGGAGCACTGGAACGCGGTTTTGCCCGGCCGCGTGATCGAGGTCAGCCACGAAGCCCTCATCACCGATCCCGACCGCCAGATCCATTGGCTGGTCACCGAGGCGTGCGGCCTGGACTGGGAGCGCGCCTGCCTGCGGTTCCACGAGGCCGAGGGCGTGGTCAGGACCGCCAGCGCCGCCCAGGTCCGCCAGCCGATCTTCCACACCTCCGTGCAGCGCTGGCGTCGCTACGAGCGCCATCTGGCGCCTCTGTTCGAGGCGCTGGGACCTTATGCGCCGGCCGATGTCGCCTCCTGACCCCGGATCCGGCAAACCGGGTGAAGGCGATCACGGCCTAGTGAAGCTCGTCGCCAGAGCGTGTAAACTCCGCCGCCCCGCATGCCGCGCCAAGGCTGGCGCGTGCGTGCGGCCGCAAGCCTGAGGGACTTTCGATGCCAACCCCGACCCGTGTGACTCCCGAGCCCGCGCCGCCCAAGACCCAAGCGCCGCGCGCGCGCCAGAGCCAGGTCGAGCGTAGCGCCACCACCCGGGCCAAGCTGATCGAAGCGGCGATCCGCTGCCTGAACCGCCATGGCTACAGCGCCGTCTCGGTCGCCATGGTGGCCGAAGAAGCCGGCGTCAGCCGCGGCGGCATGCTGCACCAGTTCCCGACCAAAGTGGACCTGATGCTGGCGGTGGTCGAATTCGCCAGCGGCTACGACGAGCGTTCCAGCCGCCCGGTGGCCAGGCCCGTCGGCGACAAGCGCGAACAGTTCATGGCGCTGACCGACTCCACTTGGCGGATGATCACCCGGCCGCCGGCGATGGCCAAGCTGGAGATCATGATCGCCGCCCGCAGCGACAGCGTGCTTGCCGCCCGCCTTCCAGCCATCGTCGAGAAGATCGAGCAGAACCGCCGTGACAACGTGTTTGGCTATGCGCAGGCGATCGGCGTCACCGACCGCGACGCGGTCGACGCCATGGTGTGCCTGCACATGGCCGCCATGCGCGGCTTGGCCATCGAGTTGATGTTCACCAAGGACCGGGCGGTCGTCGATCGGGCCTTCGCGCTCTTGAAGACCTACAAGGCCGGGTTCGCCGACGCCATGCTGGGCGCGCAGGCGGCGAAAGCCGCGGGCGCTCGAACCTAGATCTGCACCTTGCGGCCCGCCCAATAGGGTGCGCGGACCTTGCCGCGATTCAGCTTGCCGGCGGGAGAGCGCGGCAATTCGCCGACGAACTCCACCGACCGCGGGACCTTGAATCCGGCGAGCCGCTGGCGGGCGAAGGCCAGGATCTCGCGGGCCAGCGCGTCGCTGGGACTGAAGCCGGGGTTCAAGGTGATCACCGCCTTGACCTCTTCGCCCCACTCGGCGTTCGGCACGCCGACGCAGCAGCTGTCCTCGACGGCGGGATGGTGGATCAGTTCGTTGTCGATTTCCTGCGGATAGATGTTCACCCCGCCGGAGATGATGCACTCGGCGGTTCGGCCTGTCAGGAACAGGTAGTCGTCCTCGTCGAAATATCCGATGTCACCCAGCGTGAAGTAGTCACCACGATAGCTGGCCGCTGTCTTTTCCGGTTCGTTGAAATACTCGAAAGCGTTGCCCTCAGAGGTTTTGAAGTAGAGCAGTCCGGGCGTGCCCCGGGGGACCTCGGCGCCTTTTTCGTCAAGGGCCCTAGCGCTTTCCGGCGTCAGCCTCTTGCCGACGCTGCCGGGCTTCTTCAGCCACTCTTCGGAGGTGATGGTAAAGCCGCCCCCGCCTTCCGATCCGGCGTAATATTCATAGATTATCGGCCCCAGCCAATCGATCATCGCCAGCTTGACGTCCGGGGGGCAGGGCGCCGCGCCATGGATGACGTAACGCAGGCTGGAAAGGTCATATCGCGCGCGCACCTCAGGCGGCAGCGCCAAGAGGCGCTGGAACATGATCGCCACCATGTGGCAGTGGGTCACGCGATAGGTCTCGATGGTCTTCAAGACCGTCTCGGAATCCCATTTGGGCTCCATGAACACGACCGGCACGCCCTGGCTCATCGGAATGCGGATGTCGAACGCCAGGGGAGCGGCGTGGTAGGCGGGCCCCGAACAAAGCTGGACGTCGGTCCAATGGTCGTAGGCTGGCCGCCCGCCGCCAAGGACGAAGGGCGGGACGTTCATTGTCTTGCGGAATACGCCCTTCGGCCGCCCGGTGGTGCCGGAGGTGTAGAGCATGCTGGCGCCGAGGATCGGGTCTGGAAGGTCCGAGCCGTCGAACGCTTCAAGCACCTCGTGATAATTCGGGAAGCCCGGCGCTTCGCCGTCGATGACGACCTTCAGTTCCAGTCGCGGGGCGTCGGCCACAGCCTTCAGCCCGGCCTCGAAGCGGCCTTCTGCGAACAGAGCCTTGGCCTGGCAGTCATTGACCACATAGGCGATCTCATCGGCGGTTAGGTGCCAGTTGACCGGCGTCAGGCGATAGCCGGCGCGGGAATTGGCCAACAGGACCTCGAGGAACTCCGCCCGGTTGCCGCACAAGAGCGCGATGGCGTCGCCGGGCTGCAGACCGTGGTCCCGCAGCAGCCGCGCCAGCCGGTTGGCGTTGGCGTTCAGCTCGGCGAAGGTGCGCGCGCCATGGGGGTCGTGGACGGCGACGGCGTCGGGCTTGACCGAGGCCCAGACGCTGCTGGCCATGCCGACGCGGGACGCTTCGATCAGGCGTTGTTCGAGATCGCTCACGGACGCGTTTTCCTCTGTGGGGTCTTGCCATTGATTGGGTCGGCGCGCTTGGCTCGCCGGCGGCCTATCCGGGCGCCGTCTCGCCATTCCTGATCACGGTGGCGTCGCGGTCCGCCTTGTCATGGTTTCATCGATTGTAAATGAGAGCGAGGTCCGGAAGTCAACGCCTAAACCGTACGATTGTCCGGTATTTCGACGGGACGTCGCGCGGTGCCGAACCTTAGCCAAAGCGCGCGGAACTCGATCCGTCGAATGGCCAAGTTACGGGCGGATCATCCGGTTTGTATGGTTGACTGTGGCGACGCCGCGTTGTCAAAATCGCCGACACCCAACATCAGGGGTCTTGCACGATGACGGTCGCCGGCGTGAACCTCAACGGAGGGCTGAAGGGCCGCGTCGCCCTGGTCACTGGCGCCAGCCGTGGCATTGGCGCCGCGATCGCCACTCGGCTAGCTATGGAGGGCGCGCAAGTCGCCGTCAGCGCCCGCACCGCCGAGGAGGGGGAAAGCCGCCTGCCCGGCACGCTCGGCGAAACCGTCCGCCACATCCGCCAGGCTGGCGGCGAGGCCATTGCGCTGAAGGCGGACCTGGCCCAGGCGGCGGAACGCGAGCGGCTGGTGGCGGCGACGGTCGAGGCCCTGGGCCCGATCGACATCCTCGTGAACAACGCCGCCATCACCTACTTCATCCCAGTGGCGGACTTTCCCGCCAAGCGGCTCCAGCTGATGATGGAGGTCCAGGTCTACGCCCCCTTTCACCTGTGCCAGCTCGTGCTGCCCGCCATGCGCGCACGCCGGCAGGGCTGGATCGTCAACATCTCCTCCGGCGCCGCCATTCATCCGCGGCCGCCGTTTGGCGGAGCTCGCGGCGGCACGGTTTACGGCATGTGCAAGGCCGCCCTGGAGCGGTTCACCACGGGCTTGGCCTCGGAGGTCTACGACGACGGGATCGCGGTGAACGTGGTCTCGCCCGGCCTTGTGGATACGCCCGGCGTGGCGGTCCATGGCCTGATCAACGATTCGACGCGCGATCGCGTGCAACCGATCAAATACATCGCCGAGGCCGTCTATCAGCTCGCCATCGCCGACCCCAGGACAATGACGGGCCGGATCGAGCACGCCGCGCCGTTCCTGAAGGAACTGGGCCGCGAGCCGCTCGAGCTGGTCTGAAAGGCGCCAGCCTATCCGTCCGCGGCGCGGGCGGCCCGGCAAGACGGATCGCGTCCGGCAGAGGCGCGGCATAGGAGTTGGAGACGCCGAGTGAGCACGACCCCCGAGGCTGCGCCTGGCACGCCGCTGCCGCTACGTACGATCCTGGCCTTTGCATGCCTGAGCCTCCCCATGACGCCGCTGGTTCTGATCATGGGGGTGTACATGCCGAGGTTCTACGCCGGGCATCTGGGTGTGAGCCTCGGGGCGATCGGGGCGGCGTTCGCCCTGGTGCGTCTGATCGACATCTGTTTCGACCCGCTGGTGGGCGTGGCGATGGACCGGACGAAGACGCCGCTGGGCCGCTACCGGCCGTGGGTCATCGGCGGCGTGCCGATCCTGATGTTCGCGATCTACAAGCTGTTCGCCCCGACGGCGGGGGTGGGCATGGGCTACATGGTGCTGTGGCTGGTGGTGCTCTACGGCGGGGCCTCGATGTTCACCCTGGGTCAGACAGCCTGGGGCTCGGTGCTGGCGTTGGACTATCACCAGCGCTCGCGCACCTACGGCTGGATGCAGGCGGTGGGTGTGGCGGCGGCGGTGGGCTTTCTGCTGTTGCCGTTGCTGACCGGCGGGCGGGTGCAGCCGGGCCGGCACGAGAGCATGGCCCAGATCGGCTGGCTGCTGATTATCATCCTGCCGCTGGCCCTGGCGATCACCCTGTTGTTCACGCCGGAGAAGATCGCGCCCCAGCAGCCTGGGCGGCGCGGCTTTGCGCTGGGGGACTATCTCAGCGCCATCGCGCGGCCGGAGATGCGCCGGCTGGTGCTGGCGGACTTGGCGCTGACCCTGGGGCCGGGCACCACCGGGCCGATCTTCCTGTTCTTCTTCCACGACGCCAAGGGCTTCAGCATCGCGGCTGCGGGCACGCTGTTGGTTTTCTACATCGGCGCGGGCCTGGTGGGCTCGCCGTTCTGGGCCATGGTGGCGGGGCGGCTGGGTAAGCACCGCACGGCGCAGCTGGCCTGCGTCTGCTACGCCGTCTCCCAGACCACGCTGATGGCCCTGCCCAAGGCGACCT
Source organism: uncultured Alphaproteobacteria bacterium (assembly GCA_963706385.1). Taxonomy (GTDB): domain Bacteria; phylum Pseudomonadota; class Alphaproteobacteria; order Caulobacterales; family Caulobacteraceae; genus Poindextera. The sequence continues at coordinate 1,409,589 of OY970153.1, forward strand.
ATCTGCCGACGGCGGTAGGCATGTTCGCGGTCGGCTTCTGCGCCAGCGCCTTCGTGCCGATGATCCGCGCGATGGTCGCGGACGTGGCGGATATGATCCGGCTGGAGACGTCGAAGGACCTGACCAGCGTGCTCTACGCCATGGTCACCACCACCTTCAAAGTCGGCACCGCCCTGTCGATCGGGATCATTTTCCCGATTCTGGGCCTTGTCGGATACGACGCGCGCGACGGAGCCCACAACACCGCCCACGCCATCCGGGGGCTGGAGATGTGCTACCTGTTCGCGCCGATCGCTTTCGTGGTGATCGGCGGGTCGATGTTCTTCGGCTACCGGCTGGACGCCAAACGCCACGCCGTGGTGCGCTCGGCCCTGGAGGAACGCGAAGCGATGATCGACGAGGCCGCCGGCCTCGAAACCCTCACCGGTCCGATGCCCGACCCGGCCCTGCCCGGCGCCTCGTAGGTTCCGGGCGCCCGGTCCCCCTTCGGTAGCGGCCACGGGGCCGTGGTCAATGCCTTTACATACCGGATATCCGGTTCTTATAATTGATTTGTCCAAGGTGGCTATCAACGCCTGTCACGAGCGAGCAAGGCGAGCCTGGGCCTGCCCGAGACCACCGCATCCGCATGATCTTCAAACCGAGCTATTTCATAGGGAGACTGGTTCATGGCTGATTTCGGCGGCGATCTCGACGCCTTCCGCGCCGAGGCGCGGGGCTGGCTGGAGGCCAATTTCCCGCCGTCCCTGAAGGGCCGCGGGGCGATGATGTACCAGGAGGGCGGCCCGTCCCAGGACGCGGATTTCAAACTCTGGGTCCGCGGGATGGGCGAAAAGGGTTGGGGAACCCCGACCTGGCCCAAGGCCTGTGGCGGGGGCGGCCTGTCCGCCGCCGAGGCGCGGGTGCTGCAGCAGGAGATGGCGCACATCGGCGCTTGGAGCCCGATCGGCGGCATGGGCGTGATGATGTTCGGCCCGACCTTGCTGGAATACGGCACGGAGGCGCAGAAGCAGCGCCACATCCCGCCGATTGTCCGCGCCGAGTTGCGCTGGTGCCAGGGTTTTTCCGAACCGGGCGCGGGCTCGGACCTGGCCTCGCTGCAAACCCGCTGCGAGGACAAGGGCGATCATTATCTGATCAACGGCCAGAAGATCTGGACCTCCGGCGCCCAGTACGCCGACTGGTGTTTCTGCCTGGTGCGGACCGACACCACGAAAAAGCATGAGGGCATCAGCTTCATCCTGATCGACATGCGCTCGCCCGGCGTCGAGGTGCGCCCGATCCGGCTGATCAGCGGCAATTCACCGTTCTGCGAAACCTTCTTCACCGACGTGAAGGTCCCCAAGGACAATCTGGTCGGCCCGCTGAACGGCGGCTGGACCATCGCCAAGCGCCTGTTGCAGCATGAGCGGAGCGGCCTGGCCGGCGGGGGCGGGAGCGGATCGCGCGGCCTGTTCGGAGCCTCGCCCAGCGAGCTGGCTAGGACCTACGTCGGCCTCGACGAGACGGGCCGCATCGCCGACCTGGAGCTTCGCGCCCGGATCGCCGCCCACGACATCGATGCTCGGGCCTTCGCCCTGACGGCGACGCGTTCGATGGCGGAATCGCGGTCGAACCAGGGGCCCAGCGCGGCCACCTCGATCATGAAGAACGCCGGCTCGGCCATCGGCCAGCAACGCGCGGAACTGCTCGTCGAGATTCTGGGCGCCCAGGGCCTGGGATGGGAGGGCGAGGGCTTTACGTCCGAGGAGCTGGCCGCCGTGCGCAACTGGCTCGGCGGCAAGGCCACCACCATCTACGGCGGCTCCTTCGAGATCCAGAACAACATCATCTCCAAGCGGATCCTCGGCCTGCCCGATCCGCTCGGCGCCGCATCGCACGAGAGGACCTGAATTCATGGCCGTTCTGACCGAAGAACAAAGCATGCTGCGCGACGCCGCGCGCACCTGGACCCAGGACAAGTCGCCGGTTTCGGCGTTCCGCAAGCTGCGCGACTCCGCCTCGACGACCGGCTACGACCCTGCGGCCTTCGCCGAGATGGCGGAGATGGGCTGGACCGGAGTGATCATCCCCGAAGCCTACGGCGGCTCGGATTTCGGCTATCTCGGCCTGGGATTGATTTTGGAGGAGACCGGCCGCACGCTCACCGCCTCGCCGCTGCTCTCCTCCGCGCTCGCGGCGGCCAGCGCCATCGTGCTGGGCGGGAGCGAGGCCCAGAAGCAGGCCTTCCTGCCCAAGATCGCCTCGGGCGAGCTGGTGGCCACCCTGGCCGTCGATGAGGGCGCCCACCACGCCCCGGCCAAGGTCGCGCTGGCCGCGACCCGGTCCGGCGCCGGTTACAGTCTGACGGGCGGCAAGACCTTTGTGCTCGAGGGCGGCGCGGCCGGGCTGTTCGTGGTCTCGGCCCGCACCTCGGGCAAACCGGGCGAAACCGACGGGATCACCCTGTTCCTGGTCCCCGGCGACGCCAAGGGCCTGACCCGCAAGGCTCTTAAGCTGGCCGACTCGCGCGGCGCCGCCAACCTCACCTTCGAGGCCGTCGAGGTCGGCGCCGACGCGGTGCTCGGTGAGGTCGGCCAGGGCTGGCCGCTCTTGGAAAAAACCCTCGACCGGGCCCGCGCGGGTCTGGCGGCCGAAATGCTCGGCTCCGCGGTCCAGGCGTTCGAGACCACCCTCGACTACCTCAAGGTCCGCGTGCAGTTCGGCCAGGTGATCGGCACCTTCCAGGCCCTGCAGCACCGGGCGGCCAAGATGTTCACCGATCTCGAGCTGGCCCGCTCCTGCGTCGAGGCGGCCCTCACCGCGATCGACAACGACGCGCCGGACACCGCAGAGCTTGTCTCCCTGGCCAAGGCCAAGATGGGCGATGTGCTGCACCTGGTTTCCAACGAAATGGTGCAGATGCACGGCGGCATCGGCATGACCGACGCCCACGACGCCGGCCTCTACCTCAAGCGCGCCCGCGCCGTCGAGGCCACCTACGGCGGCCAGTCCTACCACCGCGACCGTTATGCCCGGCTGAACGGATATTAGGGTGCTGTCAGTCCAACGGCAACTCGTCTCCGGGCAGACGCAATGAGCCCAAACCCGACCGGCGTTTAGGCCAAGACTGACTGCCAGGCAGCCAGCGCGGCCGCCCGTCTCTCCCTATAGATTTTGCGGCTGACGAGGTGACGCTCCTGCGAAAAGTGGTTGTGGACGGATGCGTGGACCGAGCTGAATTTCTGCAGGGTCTTCATTCGGCGGAAGCGGGCCATCGCCCGTTCCCGCCTTCGAAATGGTAGGTGACTGTTCTCAGCGCGGTTGTTCAACCACCTCGCCGTCTCCTGGCGTTCGGCGGCGCCGATCTCCTTCAGCGCCGCGCCGTAGGAGCGCAGGCCGTCGGTGACGATGGCCTTAGGCCGACCGTGGCGCTTCATGGCTTTCTTGATGAATTTCAACGCCGCGGCCTTGTCCCTCGCCTTGGTGACAAAGGATTCCAAGACCTCACCCTCGTGGTCAACGGCACGCCAGAGGTAGCGCATCTCGCCGTTGATTTTGACGTAGACTTCGTCGAGGCGCCACCGCCAGTGGGTGAAACGGCACATGTGCTGGACCCGTTTCCTGCGGATCTCGCCGGCGAACATCGGACCAAATCGGTTCCACCACAGCCGCACTGTCTCGTGGCAGATATCGATCCCGCGCTCGAACAGCAGATCCTCGATGTTCCGGAGTGACAGCGGGTACCGGACGTACATCATGACGACCAGCCCGATCACCTCCGGCGAACTATCAAACCAGCGCAACGGGTTGGGCGCCTTGGTCATCCGACCGCCCTACCCGGCCCCGATTACCGCCCCATGAATTTGGTTTGACACGACCCTCAGGCCCCCAGCGAGGCCGCGACGCAGCGTCGGAGCAGCTGCCTAAGCCAGCTCAGCTCCGGCTCACCCCCGCGCCGACTGAGGAAGATCATCACCAATTCGAGGTCCGGAACGGGCAATGGCGAAGCACCGATCCGCAGCGGCAGGCCACGGACGGCGAGACGGGCGAGACTGCGGGGCGCAAGGACGATGCAGTCCGAGCGCGCGGCGATCAGGGGCAGGACCGTGAAGTCCGAGGTGAGGATACGGTTGAACTGGGGCACGCCGTGCTCGAGCAGGTAGGCGTGTTCGAGGCTCGCGTGGGCGATGACGTCCAGGTGAAAGCTTGCATGCGGCCGGCTGAGGTACTCTTCACGAGACAGCCCCCGGGCGAAGCGTTCGTCGTCGCTTCGGGCGAGGCAGACGAAGGGCTCTCGCGCGAGCGGCTCGATCGTGAGTTCGCGCACGAGGGCCGGGGCGTCGAAGATCGCCGCCTCGAGGATTTGCCGGGGCGAGATCACCATGTCGATGTCGCCCGACCGGATCTCGCCGATCGAGCGCCCGCGAGCGGTAAGCATCTGGACCGTGATGCGAGGGGCCTCCTCGCCCATGATGGCGGCCATCTCGGGCGCCGTGATGGCGGTGACGTAGTCCGCCGTCGCGACCCGGAATTGGTATGTGGAGACACCTGGATCGAACCGCGGGTTGGCCAGCACCTGGGCCACTGAGGCCAGCGCATGTTCCAATGGCTCCACCAACTGCTTGGCCTTCTCCGTCAGCCGGAGGCTGCGACCGTCCCGCACCAGAAGCTCGTCGCCGAAGTGCGCCCGCAACTGCCGGAGGCTGTTGCTGACCGCCGACTGGGTGATGTTCAGCTCCTCAGCCGCCCGCGTCAGGTTCCGGTGCTTCAGCACGGCGCGAAGAATGGGCAGCAGGTTGAGGTTCGTCGCCCGCAGCCGTCGCTCGAGGTCATCCATCCCAGCGGCGCCCTCCGTTGCGAACCATCACCATCGATGATGGTTCATATCACAAACCAAAAGTACTGCTGACACCTTAACTTCGGTTAGTTCGCCGCAACGAGATCAATCGTTGGGAGGAACTACAATGCCGGCCATCGCCGCCGTCGCCGCGCGTTCGACACCGACCGAGGCCCAGCTGCTGGAGCGTGCGCGGGCGCTGACGCCGGTGCTGCGGGAGCGGGCGCAACGCACCGAAGAGCGCCGCGCGCTTCTGCCCGAGACGCTTCAGGACTTCGTGGAGGCCGGGTTCTACAGAATCCTTCAGCCGGCGAAGTACGGCGGCTACGAAATGCCGCCCATGACCCTGTTCAAGGTGGTCATGGAGCTGGCCAAGGGATGCCCGTCGAGCGCCTGGTGCCTGTGCCTGATCACCGTCCACAACTGGGAGGTCGCGCTCCTGGACCCCCAGATGGCCGACGACCTTTGGGGACGAGATTCCGAACTCGCGGGCGTCGTCGTCCTACGCCCCCTTCGGCAAGGTCACGCCCGTCGAGGGCGGCTATCGGCTCAGCGGCCGCTGGTCGTGGTCAAGCGGGTCCGACCACTGCTCGTGGGTCATTCTCGGCGGGATCGTTCCCCGGCCCGAAGGCGTCGCCGGGCCTCCCGATATTCGCGCCTTCCTGGTCCCGCGCCTGGACTACGAAGTGGCGGACGTCTGGCACGTCCTGGGCCTGAAGGGGACCGGCAGCAACGACATCATCGTCGAGGACGCCTTCGTGCCGGAACATCGGACGCACCAGTTTGGCCATTCCTTCATGATGGCCGATCCGGGGCGCGCCACGTTCACCTCGCGGAACTACAAGTACCCGTTCGGGGTGATCTTCGCCTACAGCCTCTCGATCGTGACCATCGGCATGGCGGACGGCGCGCTGGAAGCCTTCCGCGAGGACATGAAGGTGCGCCTGGGCGCCTATGACGGCGCCAAGGCGATCGAGGACCCCTTCGTGCGGCATCGGCTGGCGGAAGCCGAGGCGATGATCCGGGGGCTGCACGCCCGGCTGGAGGCCAATTTCGCCGAGATGGATGCGCTGATCGACGACGGCGTGGAGTTCTCCCTCGACCTGCGGGTCAGGAACAAGTGGGACGCGCAGTGGATCGCCGAGGAGGCGATGAAGGCGGTCGAGCTGCTGTTCAAAGCCAGCGGCGCGCGCGGGCTGAAGCTGGACAACCCCATGCAACGGTACTTCCGCGACGTGCACGCCGCGTCCAATCACGCGTTCCTCAACGCCGACAAGGGCTCGCTGAACGCGGGGCTGGTGCTGCTCGGCGGCATGACCGCCGACTTCACGCTCTGACGGCGGCCGCGGTCAACATGAGCCTCGACGTGGTCGATCTTCCCGACAGCTTCCGCTCCGCCATGCGTGGGCTCGCCTCCACCGTATGCGTGGTGACGGCGCAGGGCCGCGACGGGCCGCGGGGCATGACCGCCACCGCCGTGATGTCGCTCTCGCTGGAGCCCCCGACCATCGCCGTGGCGATCAACCGGAAGGCCAGCCTCCACGCCGCGCTCATCGAGGGCGCGCCTCTGTCCATCCAGCTGCTGTCGGAAGATCAGGCGGAGCTGGCCACGGCGTTCGCCGGAGGCCTCCCGCCGGAACAGCGGTTCTCGGTCGGGGGGTGGAGCCGCGACGCCTGGGGCAGCCCCTTGCTGGAGGACGCCTCCGCCAGCCTCTCCTGCGTCGTCGACCAGCGGGTCGAAGTGGCCACCCACAGCCTGCTGGTCGCCCGCGTGCTGGGGGTGCGCGTGGCGCCCGACGCACGCCCCCTGCTCTATGCGCACGGCCAGTTCACCGGACTCGCGGGTCCGGAACGCCGCTGCGTCGCCTGAACCTCGAAAGGAAAACCATGTCGGTCATCGGCCTCGGCTACGTCGGCCTGAACGTCAGCAGCGTGGACGCCTGGAAGACCTGGGCCCGCGATTTCCTGGGCGCGATGGACGCGCCCGCCTCGCCCGCGGGCGTCGAGCGCGTCCGGTTCGACGAGCACGCCTGGCGGATCGCGCTGGAGCCCGGCGACAAGGACGACCTGGCCTGGATCGGTCTCGAGGTCGCCGGCCCCGCCGAGCTGAGCGCCTTGCGGGAGCGCCTGACAGCCAACGGCGTGGTCGTCGAAGACGCCGGCGCGGACCTGCTCGCCGAGCGCGGCGTGATGGGGCTGGCGCGCTGCCGCGACCCCGAGGGGCTGGGCGTGGAGCTCTATTACGGGCCCACGCATGTCACACATATTCCCTTCGTGTCGCCCGTGGGCGCGCGCTTCGTCACCAGTGACCAGGGCCTCGGCCACATGGCGCTGGCCACCGGCGACCTTGCCGCCACCCGGCGCTTCTACCTGGATTTGCTGGGATTCCGGCAGTCGGACATGATCCGCATGGCAATGGGGCCGGACTTCCACATCGATCTCGAATTCTACTACTGCAATCCCCGCCACCACACCCTGGCGATCGCGCCCCTGCCCATGGCGCCGCCCAAGCGCATGCATCACCTGATGGTCCAGGTGGAGACGCTCGATCAGGTGGGCTTCGCCATGGAGCGCCTGGAGCGGACCGGCACCAAGCTCACCCAGACGCTCGGGCGACATTCGAACGACAAGATGGTCTCCTTCTATGTGGCGACGCCGTCTGGATTCGAGCTGGAGTACGGCTACGACGCGATCGCGGTTGACGGCGAAAGCTGGACCATGGGCCGCCACGACAAGATCTCGAGCTGGGGCCACAAGCGTCTCTGACGCAACGGATCAACGCTGGAGCGTCAGATGTCATCCTCCGAAATCGTCAGCCGCATCGTCGAGTTCGACGGGCTCAAGATTCACTACGACGAGGCGGGGAGCGGCCCTGCCCTGATCTTCGTGCACGGTGGTGGGCCTGGCTCCTCGGGGCTGAGCAACTTCTCGCGCAACATGGTGGCCTTCGCAGACCGCCACCGCGTGATCGCCATCGATCTGCCGGGCTACGGCCGGTCCACCAAGCTGAAGATCTCCGAGCCGCTCTGGGGCTACTACGCCAAGGTGCTGGCCGGCTTCATCGACGCGCTGGGCCTGGGCAAGGCGCACCTGGTCGGCAACTCCCTGGGCGGCGCGGCCAGCCTCAAGACCGCCCTCGACTTCCCCGAGAAGGTCGACCGGCTCGTGCTCATGGGCCCGGGCGGCGGCTATTCGCTGTTCGACAAACAGCCGAGCGACGGGATCCGGTCGCTCGTGACCTTCTACCTGCCGCCGGGACCCTCGCTGGAGCGGCTGAAGGCGTTCCTCAACTACCTCGTCTACGACCCTTCCAGCGTTCCCGACGACCTGCTCAAGGAGCGGCTGGAGCGGGCGCTCGATCCCGAGACGGCCGAGTTCATGCCGCTCCGGGTCGGGCCCAACATGGCGCCGATCGAGGACCTCTGGCGCGAGCGCCTGGACCGGGTGCCGCATCAGACCCTGATCATCTGGGGACGCGAAGACCGCGTAAACCCGATGGACCAGGGCCTGATCCTCATGCGGCAGATTCCGAACGCGCGGTTCCTGGTGATGCCCCAATGCGGCCACTGGGTCCAATGGGAGAAGGCGGATGAGTTCAACCGCACCGTCGCCGCCTTCCTCGAGAGCTGAGGCGACCAGATGACCGCAACCGACACCGTCATCGAAGACATCGCCGCCCGCCTGTTCGCGGCTCGCGGCGAGCGCCGGAGCATCCCGCCGGTCCGGTCGCTGCTTCCGGAAAAAGACGTCGCCGCGGCCTACAAGATCCAGCAGATCAACGTGCGCCGCGCGACGGCGGCGGGCGCGCGCGCCGTGGGCCGCAAGATCGGTCTGACCTCCGAGGCGGTGCAGCGGCAGCTTGGCGTGGACCAGCCGGACTTCGGGGTCCTGTTCAGTTCGATGAACTATGGTGGCATGGGCGCGGAGTTCGCCGTCTCCAGCCTGATCGCGCCGCGGATCGAGGCGGAGTTCGCCTTTCTGCTCGGTGTGGACATCAAGGACGGTCCTGTGACGCCGGAGCGCGCCGGTCGAGCGGTCGACGCCGTCGCCGTGGCCGCTGAGATCGTCGACAGCGCCATCGCGAACTGGGACATCAACATCGTCGACACCGTCGCGGACAATGCGTCGTGCGGTGGGTTCGTGGTTGGTCCGTGGGCTCCCTTCACCGCAGACCTCGACCTGCCGTCGCGCGCGATGCGTATGACCCGTGATGGCGTCGAAATCTCAAAGGGAAGCGGCGCGGCGACGTTGGGCGATCCGCTCAATGCGCTGGCCTGGCTGGCCGAGACCGCGATCGAGGTCGGCGACCCGCTCGGCGTCGGCGAGATCGTGCTGGCGGGGGCGCTTGGACCCATGGTGGTGCTCACCCCCGGCGACTACGTCGTCGAGATCGACGGCTTCAAACCTCTTTGGATGAGGGCCAAGGCTTGAAGACCAAGGTCGCCATCATCGGGTCTGGCAATATCGGCACGGACCTGATGATCAAAGTGATGCGCCTATCGAAGACGCTCGAGATGGTCGCGATGGTCGGCGTGGACCCGGCCTCCGACGGCCTCGCCCGCGCCGCCCGGCTGGGCGTGGCCACGACGTCCGACGGGATCGACGGTTTCATGCGGATGCCGGAGTTTCAGGAGGTGGGGGTCGTCTTTGACGCCACGTCCGCTGGGGCGCACGCGCGGCACGACAAGCTCCTCCGCGCTCACGGCAAGCGAGTGGTGGATCTGACGCCGGCGGCGATCGGGCCCTATGTGATCCCGCCGGTGAACGGGGCGCAGCACCTGGACGCGCCGAACGTCAACATGGTGACGTGCGGCGGACAGGCGACGATCCCCATCGTGGCCGCCGTCAATCGCGTGAGCCCGGTGATCTACGGGGAGATCGTCGCCTCCATCGCTTCGAAGTCGGCGGGTCCAGGGACGCGGGCCAACATCGACGAGTTCACCGAGACAACGTCCAAAGCGATCGAGGTGGTCGGCGGCGCCCGCCGTGGCAAGGCGGTGATCATCCTCAACCCCGCCGAACCGCCGCTCATCATGCGCGACACCGTCTACTGCCTCTGCCAGGGTGGGGAAGAAGCGGCCATCGAGGCCTCCATCCTGGAAATGGTCGCCGAGGTCCAGACCTACGTGCCGGGCTACCGTCTCAAGCAGAAGGTCCAGTTCGAGCGCATCGGCCACAACGACCGCCTGTTCATACCCGAGATGGCCGAGGACTTCGCCGGGCTGAAGGTGACCGTCTTCCTCGAGGTCGAGGGCGCAGCCCACTACCTGCCGGCCTACGCCGGCAATCTGGACATCATGACTTCGGCGGCGCTTCGGACGGCCGAGCGGATCGCCGAGCGCGCGCCGGTTGCGGCATGAGCGCGCCGTCCCGCAAGCTCTACATACAGGACGTCACCCTGCGCGACGGGATGCACGCCATCCGCCACAAGTATTCGCTCGAGCACGTCCGCAAGATCGCGAAGGCCCTTGACGACGCCCGCGTCGACGCCATCGAGGTGGCGCACGGCGACGGCCTTTCGGGCTCGTCCTTCAACTATGGCTTCGGCGCGCACACCGACTGGGCCTGGATCGAGGCCGTCGCCGAGGTGCTGACGCACTCGGTGCTGACCACCCTGCTGCTGCCGGGCATCGGCACGGTCCACGACTTGAAGCGCGCCTATGACCTCGGGGTCCGCTCGGTCCGGATCGCCACCCACTGCACCGAGGCGGACGTGTCCAAACAGCATATCGAGGCTGCGCGGGCCCTCGACATGGACGTCTCAGGCTTCCTGATGATGAGCCACATGAGCCCACCTGAGGCGCTAGCGCAGCAGGCGAAGCTGATGGAGAGCTACGGCGCGCACTGTGTCTATGTCACCGACTCCGGCGGCGCCCTCACGATGGACGGCGTGGCCGAGCGCTTCGAGGCCTACGACCGCGTGCTCGCGCCCGAGACCGAACGCGGCATCCACGCCCATCACAACCTCAGCCTTGGCGTCGCCAATTCCATTGCAGCCGTCCAGAACGGGGCCATCCGGGTCGACGCCTCCCTCGCTGGCATGGGCGCGGGCGCGGGCAACGCGCCGCTGGAGGTCTTCATCGCCGCCGCCGACGTCTATGGATGGGCGCACGGGACGGATCTCTTCGCACTCATGGATGCGGCGGAAGACCTCGTTCGCCCGCTCCAGGATCGGCCTGTGCGGGTGGATCGGGAGACACTGAGCCTGGGCTATGCGGGCGTCTACTCCAGCTTCCTACGCCATGCCGAAAAGGCCGCGGACACCTACGGCCTCGACACCCGCGAGATCCTCATCGAGCTAGGCCGCCGTCGCATGGTGGGCGGCCAGGAGGACATGATCGTCGACGTCGCCTTGGATCTTGTCAGGCGGCGCGAGGAAGCCCGGTCGCCGAAAGAAGAGGCCGAATGAAGGAGGTGTCAAACCAAATTTTTATACCACCGTTCGGCCGGCTCGGACAGGTATCCCATCATTGATTTTGTTAGGAAACCTCGTGCGAAATTGTTGCGCTTTTGCGGCAAAAATCGCCTCTACTCGATTGCTTTGACAGTGCCGTGCCAGGCGATCAGGGCCTCCGGGCAGTTCTCCAGATGGATCAGCACGAAGTCGCCCAGTTGGACGCCCCGCTTTTGCAGGCCGCGCGCAAGGCGGGAGACCAAGAGGTCGAAGGCCGAATAGCTCCAAGTCTTGGGCTCGCCCGACAGCGGCTCCCAGATCAGGAAGGGCTTGTCGCCAAGCCGGCGCGCCCGCTCGGCCAACAGGCTCTGCACATCGCGCCCGACATAGGGCGAAGTGGCGGGAGAGCGCCAGTTTGGGCTCGTCATGCTTCAGTCCTCCCTGACCTTCATTTCCGACCCGGTTGGGCTGAAGTCACTTCAGCGTCGCTTTCCACGCCCGTACGAGGTCTTCGGAGCGTCCGGTCCCAAAAACGTAGCGATCAGGACGGACCAGGACCGAGGCCGCGTGCCGATTGCCGAGCCAAGAGGCGAACGAAGCGGCGAAGGGCTTGAGCTTCGGGTCGGCGAGATTGAACACCGAAAGGCCCGGCGTCGCGCTGACCTCCTCTGTGGTGATCAGCCAGGCACCCTCGCCCGCCACGTCGTCAAAGCGGGCGTCGTTGCTCCAGGGCTGGATGAACAGTTCGCCTGCGGACGCGGTTCCTTCCAGAATGGCGGGTCCGCCGAGCGGCGGGAAGGCGAAGCCCTCGCCAGGCGTTTCCGGAGGTGCTGCGGCGCGCTGGGCCAGCATGGCGGCGTTCCTCTGGGCGGCGGCCTCTGGATCGAGGATGCAGACGGTGCGGCCCATCATCAGGGCGAGTTCAATGATCGACTTCACATGGGGCCGACGCTCAACCTGATAGGTGTCGAGGAGCCCCTCGCTCGCTTCACCCTTGATGACGGCGGCGAGCTTCCAGGCGAGATTGGCCGCATCGCGCACGCCCGCGCACAGACCTTGTCCCGCGAAGGGCGGGGTCTGGTGGGCGGCGTCACCGGCGAGGAACACCGGACCGAAGCGCCACTGGTTGGCGATGATGGCGTGGAAGCGGTAGACGGCCTTGCGCTCAAGCATCACCGCCCCGTCCACGTCCCAAGGCTTCAACAGCTCGGTGATGAAGTCGTCGTCGAGAGCCTGTTCCGAGGTCTCGCCCGGCTTGAGCATGAATTCCCAGCGGTGTCGGCCCGAGCCCATCAGGACGCAGGTGGTGGGTCGCGCCGGATCGCAAATTTGAAGATTGATGTCGGGCAGGCGTGAATATTCCTGTACGGTGGTGTCGATCACGAGCCACGGCTCGTCGAACTGAAGGTCCTCGAAGGTTACGCCACACAACAAGCGCACCCGAGACGAGGCGCCGTCGCAGCCCACGAGATAGCGGGCCTTGACCGTTCGCTCTCCCCCCGGGGTCTGGAAGCGGGCGACCAACCCGCCCGCCTCGGTCTGATAGTCCAGCAGCTCCCACTCCACACGCAGATCCACCGCGTCCAGGTCAGCGATCCGGCGACGGATCGCCTCTTCCACCGACGGCTGGTGGATCATGTTGGCGGCCGGCCAGCCGGAGGGCGAGCCTTTGGTTAGGAAGCGCATCAGCACCTGCCGGTCTGCGGTCAGGAAATCGTACTGTTCGGCGGGGCGGCAAACCGCCATCACCTCGTCGGCTGCGCCGGCCTGCTGGAACACCCGCACTGTCTCATGGTCGATATGGGCGGCGCGCGGCAGGGGGAAGATGGTCGGCGACTTGTCAGTCAACAAGGTCTTGATTCCGGACTGCCCTAGCAGCGCAGCTAATGTGTCGCCGGTCGGCCCCGCGCCGACGACAATCACATCAAATGTCTCGCTCATGTTTCAGGCCTCAGCTTCGAAGCGGTTTTCGATGTGACCCAGGCCGTCGATCTCGCAGCGCACGACATCGCCCGCTTTCAGGAACTGGCGAGGGTCCATGGCCGCGCCGATGCCGCCCGGCGTTCCGGTGAAGATGATGTCGCCTGGCTCCAGGGTCATGGCCTGGGACAGGTGTTCGATCTGCTTGAAGACGTTGAACACCAGATGCCGGGTGTTGGAGTTCTGACGAAGCTCGCCATTGACCAGGCAACGGATGCCGAGGTTATGCACGTCCGCGACGGCGTCAGTCGTGGTGATCCAGGGACCGAAAGGCGCGTGGGTGTCAAAGGACTTGCCCAGCGACCATTGGGGCGTGCGGTGCTGCCAGAAGCGCTCGGTCACATCGTTGCCGACGCAGTAGCCGAATATGTGCTCCGCGGCCTGCTCGGCCGCAATATGCTTGCCGCCCTTGCCGATGACCGCCACCAGTTCGGCCTCATAGTCGACAAAGGGCCCGGCCTTCGGGATCTGCACAGGCGCATAGGGGCCGTTCACCGAGGTGACGGCCTTGGTGAACCAAACCTGATGCTCGGGCGTGGCCATCTTGCTCTCTTCGATGTGGTCGGCGTAGTTCAGCCCGATGGCGAAGATCTTGCCCGGCCGCAGCACGGGAGCGAGAAGCTGCGTCTCGGAAAGCGGCTTTCCAGCGCTGGCGGCGACCGCCTTTTCAACACCTGCGCGCGCGGCGGGCCATTGGCGGATCAGCTCGATCATGGTCCCGTCGAAACCGGCGTCGAACACTTGAGCATCGGACACGACACCGACGCGCGGACCGGAGTCCGACTGGTAAGTGCAAAGCTTCATGGTGTTTTGTCCTGCGTTCAGAGCGTCATGGGATGACGCGGACCCCACTGGACTCCCAACAGGTCCTGGAAGGTCGCTTTGTTGGAGCCGTCGGCGGCGTTGAACAGGTCGCCGTCGGTCCAGTGCTCCAGTTCGTTGCCGTAGGGGTCTTTCCAGTAGTCGAAGATCTGGCTGCCCAAGATGTGACGGCCGACGCCCCAGGCCGGGGTGCGGCCATCCTTCGTCAGGTGATCATGCCCGAGCATCAGGTCGTCGAAATGGGCCACCTCGAACGCCGCGTGGTTCAGCGCCGGAGCGCGCGGCGACTGAAGCAGAAAGAGCGTGTGGTGGTCGGTGGGCGTATCGCCACGGTCGCAGCGCAAGAAGGCGCCGATGGCCATGTCGGGCGCCGCCTCGATCTCATCGGAGGTGATGAGGCCGAAGCGGTCCTTGTACCAGGCTTCCGAGCGCCGGAAGTCGGAAATTTCCAGGACCGCGTGCCCCAGGCGAAGCACGGTGGAGGGGCCCGAGGTCAGCCTCACCGGCGCCCTCGGGCGGGCGCGGACGCGGGCCGTATTGCGCACCGGCTCAGCGCGAAGCGGCAAGGCGTCGACCGGCGTCTGAGCGGCGACCACGTCCACGTGATGTCCGTCGGGATCAACCAGCCGAACCACCTGGCCTCCGCCCGGCCAGTCCAAGTCTTCGACCGGAACGCCTTCGCTCGCGGCGAGCTTTTCCAGGTCGGCGAGGCTCTCGGCCCGGAAGCCGACGGCGAGGAACCGGGCCTCACCCTTTTCCGTCACGTGAAGGACCGGCGAGGTCCCCGCCCCCCGGCAGAACAGCAAGGTCTCGGTTCTGCGGCTAGGTGTGAGGCCGAAGGCGACGGTGAAACGCTCCATCTCGCCCAGGTCAGGCGCCGCGAACCGCACATGGGCGATGTCTTCGATTTTAAGGAGACTCACAGCCACCCCCCTCTTCGACTATTTAGTCAAAGAAACCGCAAAAGGGGCGGGAGGGTCAAGGGGCGATCGTGCGAAAGGCGGATCGCTTTCTTCAGCCAACGGCGGGGTCAGTTGTGCAGGAGGTCGGCGGCGACGTCGCCCAGAAGCGACTCAGCCTCGGCCACGGGAAGTCCAAGGCCGCGAAAAGCGAAGGAGATGACCGACGTGAACAAAGACCGGGCCTCCGCCGCAGAAAGCCGGTCGAGCAGGATTTTGCCAATTAGGAGATTGGTGACGCCGATCAGGTTCAGCATGGCCGCATCCCGGTCTGGGCAGTCGAAGCGTCCCGTCTGAAGACCAAGGTCCAGATCGGACCGCAATCCGGCGTTCAGAGCATGGCCGGGATCGACGGAACGCCAGTCGGCTGTGACGACGATTGTCGCCTTTTCCGGCGCCCTGAGCGCGAACAGTACGAACTGGCCTATGCCACGCGCCACACGCTGGGCCGGGTCCTCGACGCCTCGATTGACCTCCGCGACAGTCGCCTCGACCTCCTCGCGTACGCCGGTTGCAATCTCATGCGCGAAGCTCTGCTTGTCGGCGAAGTGATAGAAGAAGCTGCCTTTGGCCACCTGGGCGGCCTCGACGATTTCGTCAATTGACAGACTGTCTACCGGCCGTTGGGCCAGCAGCTTCAATCCGGCCTCCATCAGGGCTGATCTCGTCTTTGCGCGCCGCGGCATTGGGGAAGGTTCGGGCGAGGTTGGATCAGAGGTCTTCATGTCCTTCCTATGCCGAGGATTCCAACCCCCGCCAAGCCAGGGCGTTCACACCCTTCGGCGGGTCGGATCTGCCGGCGGTGGCCTACACCTATCTGACTGACGCCCTGACCCTCCTTGATCTTCCCCCGAAAAAGTGGACGGGGTTAAGCCGCTCTGCGCTCCATTTCGGCTGGGCTGATGTAGCCCAGGGCCGAGTGCGGGCGGCGGGGATTGTAGAAGCCCTCGATGTATCCGAACAGATCGCGGCGGGCCTCGGCCCGGGTGGCGTAGACCCGGTGGTGTACCCGCTCGGTCTTGAGGGTGTGGAAGAAGCTCTCCATCGGGGCGTTGTCCCAGCAGTCGCCCTTGCGGCTCATGGAGGGCGTGATCCCTGACCGGGCAAGGGCCAGTCGATAGGCCTCGGCGGCGTACTGGATGCCGCGGTCGGAGTGATGGATCAGCCCCGGCGCGGGTCGCTGGCGCTCGACGGCCATTTTCAGCGCGTCGAGAGCGATCTCGGTGTGCAGGGTCTCGCGCATCGACCAGCCGACCAGCTTGCGGGTGTGCATGTCGAGGACGCCGGCCAAGTAGAGCCAGCCTTCGCCGGTGGGGATGTAGGTCAGGTCGGCGAGCCAGACCTGGTTGGGCGCCCGCGCAGTGAAGTTGCGGCCGAGCCTGTTGGGCGCGATCGGATAGCCGTGGCGGCTGTCGGTCGTGCGCGTGCGCCGCGGCAGCGCCGCCAGGCCGCGAAGCCCGGCGCGGCGCATCAGCCGCTCGATCCGAGAGCGCCCGATACGTCGGCCATGGCCACGCAGAACGGCGTGGATGCGCGGCGAACCGTAGGTCCCGCTGCTCTCCGCGTGGATCAGGCGGATGTCGCCCAGCAGCGCGCGGTTGGCCGCGGCGCGGCGGCTCTCGGGTCGATCGCGCCAGGCGTAGTAGCCGCTGGCCGACAGGCCCAGGACCGCGCACATCACCCGAACCGGCCAGACGCTGCGATGCTCATCGACGAACCCGAACTTCATCGGGAGGCCGCTCCGAAGATGAGCGCGGCTTTTTTTAAGATGTCGCGCTCCATGCGCAGCCGCTCGTTCTCGCGCCGCAGCCGGGCGTTCTCCGAGGCCAGATCAGACGGCGACGGGGCCGGCGCTTGCGTGTTGGGGCGCCTCGCCGCCCCCGTCGCCTGCGCCCCGTACTGCATCATCCATCGTCGCAGCACCGTCTCGTGCAGGCCCAGCTCGGCCGCCACCTTGCCCGCCGACAGGCCGCTCGTGGCCACACGGTCAACCGCCTCGCGCTTGAAAGCCTCCGGAAACACCCGACGCGTCGCGCTCATCTGACACTCCTCTCCAGCTCCTAAGAGCTAGCATGGGTGTCCACTGAAACGAGGGAGGATCATCGTGGTCGGCGCTGCTGGCGTTGGCGCGGTGGAAGGCACGGATGCCTACGGCGCGGCGGGTATCAAGTCCGCCGGTGGGGCGACAACGATTTCCTTGAACGGTATCGTCATCCTAACCGTGGGCGGTGGCCTTGGTGGGGTCTCGGCCACGAACACCCTGAACGTGGTTTTGTCGTCTGGCGGCTTGGGCGGTTCACCGAACGGTTTGAGCGGGCAGACAGGCCCGTCAGGCACCAACGACCACTCATCCGAGTTTGGCGGCGGCGGCGCTCCCGGCCCGTTGGAAGGCTGTCTTGGGGGTGCTGGCGGCAAATACTACCAGCCCTACACATTCGGGTCGGCTGGCGTTGGCCCCGGCTCTGGCGGCGGCGGCGGCGGCTCTGCTGACCGTTCCGGCTCCGACGCTGATGGCACTGGTGGTGCAGGCCAACCGGGATATGTCGAATTCACCTACCCCACGCAGGGTTCGACGGGTGGAACGGCCAGCCAGAATAACAACGGCTACATGGTCAACGCCATCGCCTCACCCGGTGGTGGGTCGGCTGGCACAGGCGGTGGGTTTACCGGCGGCTCTGGTTATGGCGGATCGAACGCGAGCGGCCTGTTCTGACCGCTACGGGATGAGCGGCACCAAGCCGTCAACCACGTCCCGCTTGGCCATTTCCATCAGGCCGACCACTAAATCGCCAAACATGCCGTAGTGACTTTGGTCGCTCACGGTCTCGTCGCTGATTAGGTAGCAACGCCGGGTCGCCTTGTCGTTGCCATCCCACACGCGGACCTCCCAACCGGTTTCGTTCTTTTCGGCGCGAGATTCCAGCGACCGGCCGGAATGGGTGAAGGCGATAGGATCGGGCATTTTGGCACTCTTCATTTTCGTGAGCGGGCGGCTACGCAGGGGATATGTTACATATCTCCTTGTGGCCCAGAATGGGATATGTAACATATTCCCTGCGCCGGGGCTCTTCCCGCCGCACGGATGGGAGCAATCTTATGATGCCCGTAGTCAGGATCAATGACGCGACGTTTGCCGACCTGAAGTCGATTGCGACTTGGTTCGGCGCCAAGACCCCCGGTGAAGCCATCGACCGCATCGTTCAGGAAACGATGGAGAAGCTGGGGATGGAACGCGATGACACCTCGGATGCCGTTGCGACCACGACCAGCACCGGCGCTATGGAGTTCACCGGCACGCCCGGTCTCAGCTTCACGAAGCCACAAGCGGCCAACATCAATGGCCAAATCATCGACAATCCGCGTTGGGCGAACATTCTCCTCACCGTGATAGCAGCGGTGAAAGCGAAAGGGTTCGAGGGCGACAAGCTCGTTGACCAACTCTACGTCCCCGCCAAAGCTGGGAAGTATGCGAACGATGGGTTCCGCTATCATGCCGATCTCGGAATCTCGGTTCAGGGTCAATCGGCTTCGGACGCTTGGCGTGAAACGGAGCGGCTCGCCAAAGAGCATGGGATTTCGGTCGTGGTCGAATTTCGCTGGCGGCATAATCCGAAGGCGCAGTTTCCGGGCCGCGAGGGCGTTCTGAAAGCGGGTTTCTAGCCCCCTTCACAATCCACCATCAGCCCACAAAAAGGCCCCCGTCGTCGCTGGCGGGGGCCTCTTAGTTGGCACGGTGTGCCGGGTTAGAAACCGCCGATGAAGTCAGACTTGTAGGGGCAACGCACGACCGGCACGCGGTGCGCCCAATCACCACCGGGACCGAAGTCCTGATAGCAATTCTTGGCCGGATCGTTGGCCGCAGCATACTGGCCACGGTGGTTGGCGAAGTCCGAGAAGTTCTCCCGCGTCGCGGTGGTGCAAGCGGTCAGAGTCAGAGCGGTAGCGGCCACAGCCGCGATTTTCAGGAAAGTCATTGGGTTCATGTCCGTATTTAGACGGCTCGCCCTGCGAGCCCGTCGTAACGGCACTAAATCACCCGCCTGCCATTGTCCCGGTCGTGGTATTAGGCGACTAAGGTCACCGTGCCACTTTGTGCCGGAATCGTGCCGAAATGAGTTGGCATACCCCTATTTGAGACCGTGCCGAAAACCCTGTGACGGATTTTCCTAATTTCTCAATGATTTCAATGGGATAGTGGCGGAGAGGGAGGGATTCGAACCCTCGATACCCTTGCGAGTATGCCGCATTTCGAGTGCGGTGCTTTCAACCGCTCAGCCACCTCTCCGGAAGCGTCGATGCGCCGGTGGGGCGCCTTGAGCGAGGGCGCGGAACCTAGCGTCGAGCGGGGGCGGACGCAAGGCGGTGTCCAGCGCGGCGGGGGCGCGGCGACACGAACCGAAGCGGCGGCCATTTCCGACCCGGGCCGGGATCGGCTAAAAGAAGCGGGTGGCGAATCTCCTCCTGACCTTGTCAGTGCTAGCGGCGCGCGAGGGCGCGCCGTTGGACGTGCTGCGATCGGAGGTGCGCGCGGCCATGTCCGGCGATCCGGGAGCCTGGCGCCAGACCCTGGACGCCGCCGGCGCGCTGGCGGTCAACCTGGCCGTCGCCGGGGTGATCCTGGTCCTGACCCTGTGGCTCTCGGGCTGGATCGCGCGGGTCATGCGGCGCGCGCTGGAGCGGCTGCAGCGGCCCAACGCGCCGGACGCCACCCTGCAGGGGTTCCTCTCGTCCCTGGCCCGCTGGCTGGTGCTGATCGTCGGCGCCATGGCGGTGCTGGAGGAGCTGGGGGTTCGGACCACCTCGATCCTGGCGCTGCTGGGCGCCGGCTCGCTGGCCATCGGCCTGGCGATGCAAGGCGCCCTGGCCAATGTGGCGGCCGGGGTGATGCTGCTGGTGCTGCGTCCCTACCGCGTCGGCGACGTGGTCGAGATCAACGGCCGGATCGGCACGGTCAAGCGGCTGGACCTGTTCATGACCGAGCTGAGCGATCTCGACAACCTCGCCATCTTCATGCCCAACGGCAAGGTGTTCGGCGAGATGATCGTCAACTTCACCACCCCCGCCAGCCGGCGGATGGAGCTGCATTTCAGCATCGACTACCAGGACGACGCGGACCGGGCGCTGGCGCTGCTGATCGACTGCGCCAAGGCCGACCGGCGGGTGCTGGCCGACCCCGCGCCCTGGTCGGCGCTCACCGCGCTGGAGCCCAGTTCGGTCAGGGTGACGCTGCGCGCCTGGGCGCCGACGGCGGTGTTCTGGGACGTCCGCTTCGACCTGATCAAGACCGTCAAGCAGACCCTGGAGGCGAATGGCCTCAGCTTCGCCTATCCGCACCAGGTCACGGTCGAAAAGCCAAAGCCCGCCCCGCGGCGGACCTGAGCGCGCTCTGACGCGTCCGTTCAGCTCAGGTTCATGACCGGCGCGCGATGCTGCGCCCACGGTCGTCCAACGGCGGCGGCCAACGGATTTGCAGTGTCCTCGGAGGCTCCCATGCGCAAGATTCTGACGGCGGGCGTCGTGGCCCTGACCCTTGGCGGCGCCATCCTTGGCGCGGCGGTTCCGGCCAATGCGGAGCCCTACGGCCATTGGCATGGCGGCGGCTGGCGCGGCGGTTGGCGTGGCGACGACGCCGGCGTGGCGATCGCGGCCGGCATCCTCGGCCTGGCGGTCGGATCAGCGCTGGCGAGCGACCACCCGCACTATTATTATGGCGCGCCCCCCTACTATGGACCGGGCTACTATGGCGGTCCCGTCTACTACCGCGGCCGTGGCCCTTACCCCGGTTATGCTGCGTGCATCGGCCGCCGCGAGGTCTGGGATCCCTATTTCGGCGGCTATGTCGTCCGCAGCTTCCGCTACGCCTGCTGATCCGAATTCAAGCGGCTAGCGAAGAGGCCCCGCGCCGCCCCCCGGGCGCGGGGCCTTTGTTTTGACCGACGAACGTGACGACGGCCCCGTTCCGGCGCTATAGGCTGAGCGCACAGCAAATTCGCCAGGACCCCATCATGACCGCCACCTTCCGCGCGCTGCGCCTGTCCAAGACCGATTCCGGCCAGGAGGCGCGCTTCGTCGAGTTGGCCGACGCCGAGCTGATGGACGGCGACGTCACCGTCCGCATAGATTATTCAACGGTGAACTATAAAGATGGTTTAGCATTGACCGGCCGCGCGCCGGTGGTGCGGGTCTGGCCGCTGATCCCGGGGATCGACTTCTCCGGCGTGGTCGAGGCCTCGACCCACCCGGGCCTGGCCGCCGGCGACCGGGTGGTGCTGAACGGCTGGGGCCTGGGCGAGACCCGCCACGGCGGCTACGCCCAACGCGCGCGGGTCAAGGGCGAGTGGTTGGTCAAGCTGCCCGACGCGATCTCCAACGCCAGGGCCATGGCCATCGGCACCGCCGGCTACACCGCCATGCTGGCGGTCATCGGCCTGGAAAAGCTCGGCCTCACGCCGTCCTCAGGCGATGTGGTGGTCACCGGCGCGGCCGGCGGGGTGGGCGGCGTGGCCATCGCCCTGCTCTCCAAGCTGGGCTACCGGGTGATCGCATCCACCGGCCGGCGCGAAAGCGAAGGCGCCTATTTGACCAGCCTGGGCGCCGCCGAAATCATCGACCGGGCCGAGCTGTCCGCGCCCGGCGCGCCAATCGGCAAGGAACGCTGGGCCGGCGCGGTCGACTCGGTGGGCAGCCACACCCTGGCCAATGTCCTGGCCCAGACCCGCTATGGCGGCGCGGTCACCGCCTGCGGCCTGGCTCAGGGCCTGGATCTGCCGGCTAGCGTCGCCCCGTTCATCCTGCGCGGGATCACGCTGGCGGGGATCGAATCGGTGCATTGCCCGATGCCGCGCCGCATCGAGGCCTGGACTCGGCTGGCCAAGGATCTGGACCTGGCCAAGCTGGACGCCATGACCCAGAACGCGGTGCTGAGCGACGTGCCCGCCCTCGCCGAGTCCATTCTCGCCGGCCAGGTCCGCGGCCGGGTGGTGGTGGACGTGAACAAGTAGGGAGAACCGCCCCATGCGCGCCGTCTGGTATGACCGCACCGGTCCCGCCCGCGAGGTCCTGGTGCTGGGCGAGCGGCCCAAGCCCGCGCCCGGCCCGCGCGAGGCGCTAATCCGCATCTGCGCCTCGGGCGTCAATCCGTCGGACGTGGGCCTGCGCGGCGGCGTCAGCCTGCCGATGCAATACCCGCGGGTCACGCCCAACAGCGACGGCGCCGGAATCGTCGAGGCGGTCGGCGCCCTCGCGCCCGCCTCGCTGGTCGGCAAGCGGGTGTGGTTCTACAACGGCCAGCGCAACGGCCGCGCGTTCGGCACGGCGGCGGAATACATCGAACTCGACGCCGACCTGCTGCGCGAGCTGCCGGACGAGGTCAGCTTCGCCGAGGGCGCAACCCTGGGCATCCCCGCCATGACCGCGCACTATTGCCTGTTCCTGGCCGGGCCGGTGCAGGGGCGCACGGTGCTGGTCACCGGCGGGGCGGGCGCGGTCGGCCACTATGCGGTGCAGCTCGCCAAATGGGCCGGCGCCACGGTGATCGCCACAGTCTCCTCGGCCGAAAAGGCCGAGCGGGCGCGGGCCGGCGGCGCCGACCACGTCATCGACTATCGTCGCGAGGACCTGACCGAGCGGCTGCTCGCGCTGGCGGGCGTGGACGGCGTCGACCACGTCGTCGACGTCGATTTCGGCGGCAACCTGGCCAAGGTGTTTCCGGCCATCAGGCCCGGCGGCTCGATCGCCTTCTACGCCACCCGCGGCGGCCTCGAGCCCCACGTGTCGGCGCTCGATGTGATGCGCCGCAACATCAGCCTTTTCGGCATGGTGCTGCCCAGCTCGGCGCCCGAGCGGCGCCGTCGGGCGCAGGACGACATCACCCGCTGGATTTCGACCGGCAAGCGCATGCTTTCGGTGGCCTCGACGCATCCGCTGGAAGACACCGCCGGCGCGCACGAGGCGGTCGAGCGCGGCGACAAGGTCGGGACGGTCGTGGTGGAGGTGGGGTAAGGCCTCGACGCCTCAGTGCACCAGCGCCTTGCCGATCTGCAAACCCGCATCGCCGCCGGCGACCTCGATCACCGAGCCGTCGGTCAGTTCGCCGGCCAGCAGCTTCTTGGCGATAACGTCGATCAGCTCCTTCTGGATCACGCGTTTCAGCGGTCGCGCGCCATAGACCGGGTCGTAGCCGCGCTCGGCCAGCCAGTGCAGGGCCGAGGGATCGAGCTCGATCGACATGCGCCGGTCGGCCAACAGCTTCTCCAGCCGCTGCAGCTGGATCTTGACGATGGAGTCCATTTCGGCGCGGCCCAGGCGCTTGAACAGGATGATCTCGTCGATCCGGTTGAGGAACTCGGGCCGGAAGTGGCGGCGGACCACGTCCATCACCAAGGGTCGCACCGCCTCGGTGCTCTCTGCCTCGCCGCCGGGGTGGGAGGCCTGCTCGGCCAGGAATTCCGAGCCGAGGTTCGAGGTCATGATGATCAAGGTGTTGCGGAAGTCGACCGTGCGGCCCTGGCCGTCGGTCAGCCGCCCGTCGTCCAGCACCTGCAAGAGCACGTTGAACACGTCCGGGTGGGCTTTTTCCACCTCGTCGAACAGCACCACCTGATAGGGCCGGCGGCGCACGCTTTCGGTCAGGGCGCCGCCCTCGTCGTAGCCGACATAGCCCGGCGGGGCGCCGATCATGCGGCTGACCGAGTGCTTTTCCATGTATTCTGACATGTCCATCCGGGTGATGGCGGCCTCGTCCGAGAACAGGAATTCGGCCAGCGCCTTGGTCAGCTCGGTCTTGCCGACGCCGGTGGGACCCAGAAACAGGAACGAGCCGATCGGCCGGTTCGGGTCCTTCAACCCCGCGCGGGCGCGGCGCACCGCGTCGGAGACGGCGAGCAGCGCCTCCTCCTGGCCGACCACGCGATTGCGTAGCTGGTCCTCCATCTTGAGCAGCTTTTCCCGCTCGCCTTCCAGCATCTTCTCCACCGGCACTCCGGTCCAGCGGGAGACCACCTGGGCGATCTGTTCGGCGTCGACCACCTCGGGGGTCAGGGTGTCGGCCTGGGCGGCCTCCTCCTCGGCGAGCCGTTTTTCCAACTGCGGGATCTGGCCGTAGAGGATCTCGGAGGCGCGCTGCAGATCGCCGCGCCGCTGGGCCTGCTCCAGCTCGGCGCGCAACCGGTCCAGCGCCTCGCGGGCCTGGGCGGACTGACCGACCTTTTCCTTCTCCGCCTTCCAGCGGGCGGTCAGCTCGGCCGACTGGCCTTCCAGCTCGTCGAGTTCGTCCTCCAGCTTTTCCAGCCGCTGCTTGGAGGCCGCGTCGGTTTCCTTGGTCAGCGCCTCGCGCTCGATCTTCAGCTGCACCACGCGGCGGTCGATCTCGTCCAGCTCCTCGGGCTTGGAGTCGACCTGCATGCGCACGCGGCTGGCCGCCTCGTCGACCAGGTCGATCGCCTTGTCGGGCAGGAAGCGGTCGGTGATGTAGCGGTTGGACAGGGTCGCGGCGGCCACGATGGCGCTGTCGGAAATTCTTACCCCGTGGTGGACTTCATATTTTTCCTTTAGTCCCCGTAGGATGGAGACCGTATCCTCAACCGAAGGCTCGTTGACGAACACCGGTTGGAACCGACGAGCCAGGGCCGCGTCCTTCTCGACGTGCTTGCGATACTCGTCGAGCGTGGTGGCGCCGACGCAGTGCAGCTCGCCGCGCGCCAGAGCGGGCTTGAGCAGGTTAGAGGCGTCCATCGCCCCCTCCGACTTGCCGGCCCCGACCAGGGTGTGCATCTCGTCGATGAACAGGATGATCGAGCCCTCGGCGGCGGTCACCTCGTTGAGCACCGCCTTCAGCCGCTCCTCGAACTCGCCGCGATACTTCGCTCCGGCGATCAGCGAGCCCATGTCCAGCGCCAGCAGCTTCTTGTCCTTCAGCCCCTCGGGCACGTCGCCGTTGACAATGCGCAGGGCCAGGCCCTCGACGATGGCGGTCTTGCCGACGCCGGGCTCGCCGATCAGCACGGGGTTGTTCTTGGTCCGGCGCGAGAGCACCTGGATGGTGCGGCGGATCTCCTCGTCGCGGCCGATCACCGGGTCCAGCTTCTGGTCGCGGGCGGCCTGGGTCAGGTCGCGGGCGTAGCGCTTGAGCGCGTCATAGCCCTCTTCGGCCGAGGCGGAGTCGGCCGTGCGGCCCTTGCGCAGGCCCTTGGCGGCTTCTTCCAGGCCCGCGGGATTGACGCCGGCGGACTTCAAAGCCTGGGCCGCCTCGCCGCCGTCCTTGGCGATGGCGATCAGCAGGCGTTCGGTGGTGACGAAGGCGTCGCCCGCGGCCTTGGCCTCGGCCTCGGCGGTGGCGAACACCCGCGCGGTTTCCGGTTTCATGTAGAGCTGGCCGGCGCCACCCTCGACCTTGGGCGTGCGGGTCAGGATCGCCTCGACGGCCTGGTCGGCCTGGGCGGGCCGCCCGCCCGCGCTCTGGATCAAGGCGCCGGTCAGGCCGTCCTTTTCCTCGAGCAGCACCTTCAAGATGTGTTCGGGCGCGAGCTGTTGGTGCCGGCGGGCCAGCGCCAACGACTGGGCGGACTGGATCGCCTGTTTGGCGCGGTCGGAATAGAGATCGATGTTCATCGGGTCCCCTTAGGTGGGCAACGGAACGTCGCTCGCCTTGATCAAGCGCAAGCTGACCTCCGCGATGTAAGTGTGGCGCCGGGGACACACAAGGCGCTCAAGCTGGCGATTGAGGCCGTCGGCCCCGCTTTCGCCACGACCGAAACCCTATGTCGGGCGCTGATGGAACGTGATGGAGCAACACCGTGCCTGACGCCAAGCTGAACGAACGCGTCAGGCAAATTTCAACACCCCGGGCGCAAGCTGCGAACTCATCGATGGAAGCCGGCGAGGTCGGGTTTCCAGGAAGCATCGCGCCAGGGAGGCCGGTCATGTCCACGTGGAAGCGTCCCAAGGGTGTGCTGGCCATGGGCCTGGCCTGCCTCGACGCGGCCGTGCGCCACCGCACCGAGCACGTGCCGACCGAGCTGATCTATCCCGAGACCCTGGTGCGGCGGACCAGCTTTCTCGCCGGCGGCGGGCTGGGCTGGCGCATCTCGGCGCTGGAGACTCCGCGCGAGCGGCCGGCGCCGTGGAAGATCGTGGTGATCACCGGCGCGCCGTCCTGGGCCGAATACTGGGCGCCCGTGCTGGCCGCCCTGCCCGCCGACCGCGAGATGGTGGTGGTCAACCGCCCGGGCTTCGCCGGCAGCGACCCCTTCATCTGCGTCGGCGACATCCGCATCCAGGCCGAGGCCCTGGCGCCGGCGCTCGACGCCGCGCCGGGCCAGAAGGTGTTGCTAGTCGGCCAGTCCTATGGCGCGGCGATCGCCACCCTGATGGCCGAACTGCGGCCCGGCAAGGTGGCGGGCGTGGTGCTGTTGTCCAGCTTCCTGGGCGAGGCCGGGCCAGCCGCCCGCTGGCTGGTCGACACCGGCGCCAAGGTGCTGTCGCTGATCCCCCGCGATCTGAAAAACGCGGTGTTGGAAGTCTCCAATCAGCGCGGCCAGCTCGGCCACATGCGCGCGGCGCTGAAGCGGATCGCCGCGCCCGTGCACATGTTGCACGGTGATCGCGACGACTTCGCCCCGATCGAACTGGCGCGGCGGCTGGCCAATGAAACCCGCACCCGCCGGCCAATCCGGTTTCAGACCGTGGCGGGCGCCGACCACTTCCTGACCGACGGCCCGGCCGAGACCCTGATCGCCTGTCTGGAGAGCTGCATCCCGACCCCGCCCGCCGGCTGGCGCCTACCGACCTTGCCACGCCTGGGCTGGCTCTCGCCCCGCCCGCTCAAAAGCGACGCGGCGGCGGCTTAAGTTCCGCGCCCGTCCCCACCGCCCGCGCGCGCAGCTTGTCGAGGTTCGGCGGATCACAGCGGAAATCACCGGCCAAGCCGAGGCGGGCATTGCAGGACGGGCAGCGTACGGACTCGTCGTCGGCCAGTTCGTCGGCCACGTCGAAGCCCGTGCCGCAGGGCTTGCACTTCCAGGCGAACGGCTTTGGCTTGGGCGGCGGCTCAGCGCGCCGCAGCCGGGGTGGGCGGGCCGGGATGAATTCCCGCACCATCCGCGTCGTCCGTCCAGCCGGCGCGATCGGCATGGTCCGCGCGACCGGCGTGGCCGGCGCGGGCGCCGGGGCATCCGGGTCCGCCGGCGCGGCCGAAGGGAACTTCAGGTGCAGGATCGGGCGGCGCGGCTTATCGGCCATGGGTCACTCGAAGAAACTTCATGCGGTAAGGCTTGCCGGGCTTTCACGCGGAACGGGCGCCGCGCGTCAGGCATCTTCGGGCGCGTCCGCGTCGGACCCCTCCCTCGACCGACCGGCGTCGACCTCAAAGCTGCGCGGCGCACGGCGGCGGGCGCGCTGACGCGGTTCGGAACCTTCGCTGGCCTCGGGCCTGGGCTCGGCGCGGGCCTGCAGGAAGGCGGGCGCCTGGCTGACGCCGCCGTCCTGCGAGCGCAGGATCGGCGATGAGGGCTGCTCGGCCTCCGGCGCGGTCAGCGGAGCGGCGCGTGGTTCGACCACCGCCAGCGGATCGGCGTTGCGTTCGCCGCGGTCGTAGCGGCGTTCGCCGCGGTCGTCGCGGAAGCGCTCGCCCCGCGGACGTTCGTCACGTTGGCGATCCTCGCGGGGATGCTCGTCGCGCGGCTGATCCTGGCGCGGGCGTTGCTCGTTGTAACCGCGCTGATCGCGCGGCTGACGCTCGTCCCGGCGAGCTTCGTAACGATTTTCCTGGCGCCATTCGCCGCGGTCGGCCTCCGTCTCCGAAGGCTCCCGGCCGCCTTCGCCCTCGCCGGACTCGTCCTCGAAATCGATGTCGACCCCGGAGGTGAAGGCGTCGCGGCCGATGATATCGCTGGCCGGACGTTGCGGCTGAACCGCGCGCAGGAGCCGGAAATAGTGCTCGGCGTGCTGCTGGTAGCTCTCACCCAGAACGCGGTCGCCAGCGGTCAGCGCATCGCGCGCCAGCTGCTGGTACTTCTCGAAGACGTGCTGGGCGGCGCCCCGAATCTTGACCCCGTCGGGGCCGTTGGATTCGAACGCACGGTTGGCGTTGTGCTGAGGCTTGCCGCCTCCGCCGCCTCGGTTGCGGCTGCGCTGCCGCTTCATACCCTTGAAATCTCTCATGTTATCCAGTGGCTCTTGCCGGCGCCCAAGGTCGCGCCCGAATGTGAGCTATGGGCCTTGTCGACTCGGCTCGGGGCGTCATCGCCCCGCGTGATCCTGTTCGAAAGCGCTAGCATCCCCGTCCCCGCCCGGCGCGTTCGCGCCTCGCGAACCTCGCGTTCGCCGCGGAGAGAGCGCTCGACTGACGTCGCTCGCTTTACCCCAACGCCCGGCGATTTGGGTGGAGACATCTCTGATCTAGCGAGTCGCCCGCCAGTTTCAAGGGATTTTTCAAATCGGCTTGCGGCCGGCGACCACCCGGTCGCGGTTGGCGAGGTCCTTGAAGGTGGCGACCGCGGCCCCACCCGCGGCCGCGAACAGCGCCTCGACCGCGGCTGATTGGTCGCGACCGATCTCGATCAGGAACCGGCCGCCGGGCCTCAACACGCGCAGCGTCTCGCTCGCCAGGACGCGGTAGGCGTCCAGCCCGTCCGACCCGCCGTCCAGCGCCAGTCTCGGCTCGTGGTCGCGAACCTCCGGCTCCAGCTCGGCGATCTCGGCCGAACGCACATAGGGCGGATTGGAGACCACCAAGTCGAAACTCGCCTCGGCCAAGCCCGCCGTCCAGTCGCCCCGCAGCAGCGCCGTGCGCCCGCCCAACCCCAGGCTGGCGGCGTTGTCCCGCGCCACCGCCAGCGCCGTTTCCGAGGCATCGACGCCCAGGCCCCTGGCCGCTGGCCGCTCGGCCAGGATGGCCAGCAGGATCGCGCCGGAGCCGACGCCGAGGTCGAGCACGCTGAACGCGCGGTCTTCGGGAAACGCGCGCAGCGCCAACTCGACGATCGTCTCGGTGTCGGGCCTGGGGGTCAAGACGTCGGGCGTAACGCGCAGCATGATTTTCCAGAACCCTCGTCGGCCGAGGATGTGGCTGATCGGTTCGCGCCGCTCGCGGCGGGAGAGGTAGTCCTCCAGCGTGTCGGCCTGGGCCGTGGTCAGCGCCCGGTGCGGATCGGCGATGATGTCGGCGCGGGTCGCCTGCGCCGCCGCCTCGACCAGCAGACGCGCGTCGATCACCGGCCCGTCGATCCCCGCCGCGTCGAGCCGCTTCCTGGCCGCGGTCCAGGCCTGGACCAGGGTCGGGCTCAACCAACGATCTCCGCGCGGTCGCCCTCGGCGATCGTCCCGGCCTCCAGCACATGGACATAGACGCCGCAATGCAGGTGGCCGAAGTGCGCGCGCAGCGCCGCCACCACATCTAGGTCGCGCTCGCCGCTGGAGGGATCGACATGGGTGGCCGCGCACCGGACGATCGGCTCGAACACCCGCACCCTCACCGGTCCCAGCCGGATCTCCGCTTCGCGGCGCTGGTTCTCGATCCAGGCCGGCCAGCCGTCGACATAGAGATTGGCGCGGAACCGCAGCGGATCGACCGGCCGGCCGACGCGGGCCTCCAGCTCGCGTACGCTGGCCAGGTTGACGATCGAGACATGGCCCCGGGGATGGTCGGTGAACCGGTGGCCGGGCGCCTGCACCACCTTCAACGGCCCGCTGGCCGCCGGCCCGAGGAAGCCGCCCAGCCAGACGGCGAAGGCCGCGCGCCCGGTCGGATCGGTCAGGGCCCCGGAAAAATCGGGTCGTCCCTCGGCCTTGGCGCTGAGCACGGCGGTGGCCTCGTCATACGCGGTCCGGGCGCGGGCGACCTCGGCGATCTTGGCCAGCACGGCGAACTTCTGCTTGGTCACCC
Organism: uncultured Alphaproteobacteria bacterium; assembly: GCA_963706385.1. Taxonomy (GTDB): domain Bacteria; phylum Pseudomonadota; class Alphaproteobacteria; order Caulobacterales; family Caulobacteraceae; genus Poindextera. The sequence goes on from OY970153.1 coordinate 1,439,444, forward strand.
AGGCGGGCGCGGCGGGGTCGAAGCCCGACGGGCCATCCTCGACCGCATAGATCCGGTCGCAGGGGAAATAGCCGCCGGCGGCGAGGCTGACGCCGGCTAGGCGCTCGGGCGTGAAGCCCTTCACCGGATGACGCCACAGCGAGGCGATGCGTCCGCTCATGCCAAGGCCCCCTTACGCATCCTCCAGCGAGGCCAGGCGTTCGGCCTGGTCCTCGGCGATCAGCGGATTGATGATGTCGTCCAGCGCCTCGCCCTCCATCACCTTGGGCAGATTGTAGAGGGTCAGGTTGATCCGGTGGTCGGTGACCCGGCCTTGCGGGAAATTGTAGGTGCGGATGCGCTCCGAACGATCACCGGAGCCGACCTGGCTCTTGCGCGCGCTAGCCCGGGCGGTGTCCAGCGCCTCGCGCTGCATGTCGTAGAGCCGCATCTTGAGCACCTTCATCGCCCGCGCGCGGTTCTGGTGCTGGGACTTTTCCGAGGAGGTGACCACGACGCCGGTCGGCAGGTGGGTGATGCGCACGGCGGAATCGGTCTTGTTGACGTGCTGGCCGCCGGCGCCGGACGAGCGGTAGGTGTCGATGCGCAGGTCCGCGTCATTGACCTCGATCTCGACGTCCTCGACCTCGGGCAGCACGGCGACGGTGGCGGCGGAGGTGTGGATGCGCCCCTGCGCCTCGGTGTCGGGCACGCGCTGGACGCGGTGGACGCCGCTTTCGAACTTCAGCCGGCCGAACACCCCCTCGCCGGTGATCGAGGCGATGATCTCCTTGTAGCCCCCCGCGTCGCCCTCCGAGGCGCTGTCGACCTCGACCCGCCAGCCGTGCAGCTGGGCGTAGCGCTGATACATGCGGAACAGATCGCCGGCGAACAGGGCCGCCTCGTCGCCGCCGGTTCCGGCGCGCACCTCCAGGATGGCCGAGGCGTTCTCGTCCTTATCCTTGGGCGCCAGCAGCAGGGCTACTTCGCGCTCCAGCGTCGGCAGGCGCTGGCGCAAAGCGTCCAGCTCCTCCCGCGCCAGGGTCGCCATTTCGGCGTCGTCGACCTTGGCCATGGCCTCCAACTCGGGCGCCTCGGCGTGGGCGCGCTCCAACGCCTGAACCGCGTCGACCACCGGCTTCAGCTCGGCGTGCTCCTTGGACAGTTTGACAATCTCGGCCCCGTCGGCGGACGCGCCCATCCGCGCCTCCACCTCGCGGAAGCGGTCGAGAACCTGTTCGAGGCGGGCCTGGGGAAGATGCACGGATCGGCTGTGGGCGACGGATGACGGGAAGGCGCCTGCTCTAGACCATTTTCCGTCGAAGTGGTCATCGGTTCGGCGAAGACAATGGTCTCACTTAAAACTTACGAGCAAATTCCGGGCCGGTCGCGACGCGAACCGCCAACCAGAACGGGCGGCGACCGATCCGGCCGCCGCCCGCGCTCAAGTCCAATCCGGTCTCGTGGGCTCAGGCGCGATTGCCGGTGAACGGGAAGGAGCCGAACGAACCAGCCTTGACGCTGCCGTTCAGGGTGTCGCCAGCCAGCTTGCCGGTGAACTCCAGGGTCATCGGGAAGGGCGTGGTGATCGAGTTCGACCAGGTGACGACATCGCCCTCGACCTTGCCATTGGCGATCGGTTGGGTATTGCCCTGTGCGCTTTGGGTACCCGTCAGCACGCCGCCTTCCTGCTTCACCGTGAGGGTGCTCGGTTGAGCCCCCATCGGCGAATTGACCGTAACATTCCAAGTGCCGTCCACGGACATGGGATCCTCCTCTGGTGTCCTGTTCACTAATCTAAACAGTGTTCAACCGCGCCATGCAAGGGTGCTCGCGTCGCGCCACGACGCCTCTTTTCCGCACGGTTGGCCGCGCGAGGGGCTCGAACCTCAGCCCGCGGATTGCGACCCCGCCAACTGGATCGCCAGGGTCCTGGGGCCGATCAGCGGCCCCTTCAGCACGCCGTCGACATAGACATCGAATTTTTCTGGATTGGAGACGTCGATGGTCAGGCCCTTGATCTGGGGCGCGCGGTAGGCCTCGCCAGCGGCGAGCTGGCGGGCGAAATAGACCGAGCCGTCCGCGCCGTGGATCACCAGGGCGGCGCCCTTGCGGGCCTGCAGGATCACGTTCGACTGCCGGGCCGGGGCGCCGTAGACCGCGCCCTCGGGGATGAACGGACTGCCGAGCGGCCGGGCTTGGGCGGCGGACGCCGCAGACTGGGCCGCGGCCTCGGCTGCGCTGGGCCCCAGCGCCTGTTCCAGGCCGGGCGTGACATAGGGTGGGGGCGTGGTCGATTCCGCCGGCGCCGGCAGCGGCGCGCCGAGAGTCAGAGGCCCGACGAGCGACGCGGTCCGCGGCCTGGCGACGGCCGCAGCCACCTCGCCCGCGCCGCGGCGGGCCAAGCCGTTCATGGTCAGCAGACGCTGGGCGATGTTCCAGGTTAGAATCGCCGCCGCCACCACCGCGGCAGCCCGACCCAGCATCTTCAGCCGGGGATCGGTCTCGCGCCCCACGCCCACCGGCGCGCGCAGCGGCTCGGCCCCTTCCGGCGCCTCGACCTTGAAGCGGGCCGCGGCTAGATCGCCGTCCAGGCCGAGCGCGGCGGCGTAGGCCCGCACATAGCCGAGCGCGAAGGGGCGCGAGGGCAACCCATCGAGCCGCATATGCTCGATCGCCGCCAGATAGCTCACCCGAATGCGGGTGAGCTGGGAAATATCTTCCAGATCAAGGCCGCGATGAAGCCGCACATCCCGCAGGATCTGGCCAATGGCGCCCGCGGCGCTCAGGGTGGGCGGCGGATCGCGATCGACCGCGGACCTCGCCGTCAACGGCGAGACCACGCCTTCGATCACCGCGCCCATATCCAACGGCATGCTTGCCGCCACCCTGTTCTTTCGTTCGGCAAGCTCAGCAACAACAGCGCCCGCCCGCGCACTATACGCATCTTTCGGTTAACAGAATAATATACGAGCTTCAACGTCTTAAATCGCGACAGAAAGTTTTCGCGCGAGAGTTTCCACTTCGTTGCGCACCGAGCCAGCCGCGCCTTTCAGCAGGCCTGCGACGCCGCGGCGGGCGGCTTCGCGATCGCAGGACAGCACCATCTGCTTGACCGGTCCAATACCGCTGGGCGGCATCGAAAGCCGCTCGAATCCGAGCGCGATCAGGGCGAAGGCCTCCAGCGGCCGGCCGGCCATCTCGCCGCACACCGAGACCGGCGTTCCGCTTTCCGCGCAGGCGGTCTGGATCGCCTGCAACGCCCGCAGCGCCGGCGGCGAGAGCGGGTCGTAGCGGTCGGCCACGCGTGGATTGCCGCGATCGGCGGCGAACATGTACTGCATCAGATCGTTGGTCCCGACCGAGACGAAGTCGGTCATCGGCAAGAGCGCGTCCAGATGCCAGACCAGCGCCGGCGCCTCGATCATCGCGCCCACGTGCAGCAGGCTGGGCGTCGGGCGCCCGCGCTTCTTGGCCCAGGCGACCTCGTGGTCCACCAGGGCCCTGGCGGTGCGGAACTCCTCCACGCTGGCCACCAGCGGGAACATCACCCGAAGCTCGCGCCCCTGCGTCGCGGCGATCAGGGCGCGCAGCTGCAGACGCAGCAGCGCCGGGCGGTCCAGCCCCATGCGGATGGCGCGCCAGCCCAGAGCAGGATTGTCCTCCCGCTCGGCCTCCAGGTACGGCAGAATTTTGTCGCCGCCGAGATCCAGGGTGCGGAAGATCACCGGCATGTCCCCGGCCGCGTCCAGCACGCGCTGATAGAGCTGGGTCTGGGCGTTGAAACGCGGCAGTTCCTCGGCGACCATGAACTGGAATTCGGTGCGGAACAGGCCGATGCCCTCGGCCCCCGTCTCCTGCAGGATGTCGAGATCGACCGCCAGGCCGGCGTTCATCAACAGCGTGACCTTGGCCCCGTCGCGGGTGAAGGCGGGCGTGTCGCGCAGCTTGGCGAACTCGGCCCGGCGCAGTTCGCGCACCGCCATCCGCGCGCGGAACGCCTGGACCACGTCCGGCCTTGGCCGCAGATAGGCCTCGCCGGTCTCGGCGTCGACGATCACCGGATCGCCTTGGTTGATCCGATCGCGCAGGCCCGACACCCGGCCGACACAGGGTATGTCGAGCGCGCGGGCGACGATGCCGGCGTGGCTGGCCGCGGAGCCCTCTTCCAGCAGGATGCCGGCCAGGCGGCCCCGGTCGTACTCCAGGATGTCGGCCGGGCCGAGGTTGCGGGCGATCAGGATCGCGTTCTCCGGCAGCTCATGCGAGACCGAGACGCCATCGCCGGACAGGTGCCGCAGCAGCCGGTCGTTGAGATCCTCCAGGTCGTGCAACCGCTCGCGCAAATAGGGATCGCGCGCCTGGCCCAGCCTGGCGCGGTGTTCCGAGCGCACCCGCTCCACCGCCGCCTCGGCGGTCAGGCCCGAGCGCACCGCCTCCTCCAGCGAGCGGTTCCAGCCCCGGTCGTGGGCGAACATCCGATAGGTTTCCAGAACCTCGAAGCTGGCGCCCACCAGGCCATGCTGGCCGTCCATCATGTGGTCGATCTGCAGTTGCAGGTCGGCGATCGCGGTCTGCAGGCGGCGCTCCTCGGCCGCGGCGTCGTCCGACAGCAGTTGCTCGGGCGCGACCGGCGTCTCGTGCAGCACCGCCACGCCATAGGCCAGGCCCTCGGCGAAGCGCACCCCCTTCAGCCGCTCGGGCCGGTGGGGCGCGATTTCCACGTCCTTAAGGGCGCTCTGCGCGACCAACTCGCCGCCGGCGACCATTTCGGCCAGCACCATGGCGATGATCTGGAGATCCTCGACCTCCTCCTCGCCGTAGACCCGCTCGGTGCGGTTCTGCACCACCAGGACGCCGATGGCCCGCCCGCCGCGCAGCAGCGGCACGCCCAGGAAGGCGTGGTAGGGGTCCTCGCCGGTCTCCGGCCGGTAGGCGAAGGCCGGATGGCTGGGCGCGTCGGACAGGTTCAAGGGCCGGCCGAGGCGAACGATCTCGCCCACTAGGCCCTCGCCGGGCTTCAGCCGGGTGACGTGCACCGCCTCGGGGCTCAGGCCCTCGGTGGCGAACAACTCCAGATCGCCGCTCGCGCGCCGCAGATAGAGCGAGCAGACCTCGGCCACCATCGAGCCGGCGATGATCCGTACGGCCATGTCCAGCCGCGCCTGGACCGGCCCGCCGCCCGCCATGGACTTCGCGAATCTGCCGAAGCAGACTGCGTGGTCCACGTATCGGCGGTCCCGGCGTCGACATCCCGGCGTCATCTCCTGTCCTGCTTCTGGCGCTTCCCTAGCAGGGCTACCTAACGGAATGGCTACCCGGGGGCAATTTCGCCACCCCCACGCACGCCGATTGCGCGTGATTAGCGGCGAATTGGCCCATTCTGGCGCTGTCTTGCCCTTGATCGGGCGTTCGCGGTCAGACTAGGCCGGCGGCGCGGCGTTGCTTCATGGCGCCGGTTCCCGCGAAGTCGTCGACGGGCGATCCGCCAGGTTTTAGAGTTGGTCCAGCCCATAGGCGGCGTGCAGGGCGCGCACCGCCAGTTCGGTGTAGGCGGCGTCGATCAGCACGCTGATCTTGATCTCGGAGGTCGAGATCACCTGGATGTTGACGCCCTTCTCGGCCAGGGCGGTGAACATGGTCTTGGCCACGCCGGCGTGACTGCGCATGCCCACCCCGATGACCGAGACCTTGGCCACATCCTCGTCGACCGCGACGTCCTCGAAGCCGATGTCGGCCTTGCGCCGCGCGAACGATCTCGACCGCGCGGGCGGCGTCGCGCTTGCCGACGGTGAATTCCATGTTGGCCATGTCGGTGGTGCGCGCGCGCGACTGGACGATCATGTCGACATTGACGTTGGCGTCGGCCAGGCGGCTGAAGATCTGGGCGGACACGCCCGGATGGTCGGGCAGGCCGAACAGGGTGATCTTGGCCTCATCGCGGCTGTAGGCCACGCCGCTGACGATGCGTTTTTCCATGATCTCCTCCTCGTCGCAGACGATGGTCCCCTGGCCGGGCGCTTCGCCCGGTTCGACGAAACTGGACAGCACCCGGATCGGCACCCGCTGGGCCATGGCCAGCTCGACCGAGCGGGTCTGCAGCACCTTCGCGCCCAGCGAGGCCATCTCCAGCATCTCCTCGTAGGAAATCCTGGCCAGCCGGCGCGCGCGCGTCTCGATCCGCGGGTCGGTGGTGTAGACCCCGTCGACGTCGGTGTAGATGTCGCAGCATGAAGCGCCCACCGCCGCGGCGATGGCCACCGCGCTGGTGTCCGAGCCCCCGCGGCCGAGGGTGGCGATGCGCCCGTCGCGGGTCACGCCCTGGAAACCGGCGATCACGCAGACCTCGCCGGCGTCGAGCGCGGCGACCAGCTTTTCCGGCGGAATCTCGTCGATGCGCGCGCGGCCGTGCGCCTCGTCGGTGATGATCGGCACCTGCCAGCCGAGCCAGGAGCGGGCGTTCAGCCCCATGTTGCGCAGGGTCATGGCCAAAAGCCCGGCGGTCACCTGCTCGCCGGAGGCGACCACGATGTCGTATTCGTCGTCGGAAGGGGCGAGGCCCTGGGCGGCCGGGCCGGCGCCATCGGTCCAGGCCACCAGCTCGTTGGTCTTGCCGGCCATGGCCGAAACCACCACCGCCACGTGATGGCCAGCCGCGACCTCGGCGGCGACCAGGCGGCCCACGCGGCGGATGCGCTCCAGGTCGGCCACCGAAGTGCCGCCGAATTTCATCACCAAGCGAGACAAACCGCCCTCTTTGACAACATCCCGTCCGGCGCTAGCGTCCTGCGCGCGGGCCGCCGCCTTCTAGCGGCGCCGCCGCGAGGGGGCAATGGCCGGAACATCGTCCGGATCGGGACAACCGCTTCCATCGGCGCTAGATAGCGGGCCATGAGCCACCCCCGCGCCCAAGCCTCCAGCGTCGTCTCCGACGACGTCGCCCGCTTCACCGCCATCGCCGACGAGTGGTGGGACCCGAACGGCAAGTTCGCCCCGCTGCACCGGTTCAATCCGGTGCGTCTGGCCTTCATCCGCGAGCAGGCGCTGGCCCGGTTCGAGCGCGACCCCAAGGCCCGCGCGCCCTTCGCGGGCCTGACGCTGCTCGACATCGGCTGCGGCGGGGGGCTGGTGTCCGAACCGATGCGTCGGCTGGGCTTTTCGGTCACCGCGGTCGACGCCGGCGAGGCCAATATCGCCGCCGCCGCCGCCCATGCGACCGCGGCGGGCCTTGCGATCGACTATCGCCGCGCCACCGCCGAGGACTTGCTCGCCGAGGGCGCGGGCCCGTTCGACGTGATCGTCAACCTGGAGGTGGTCGAGCACGTGGCCGATCCGGCCGCCTATCTCACCACCTGCGCGCGGCTGCTGGCCCCGGGCGGACTGATGATCCTGGCCACGCTTAACCGCACCCTGAAGTCCCTGGCGCTGGCCAAGTTCGGCGCCGAATACGTGCTGCGCTGGCTGCCGCCGGAAACCCACGACTGGAAGAAGTTCCTCACCCCCGACGAGGTGCGCGCGATGCTGGCGGCCGAGCCGGTAAGCGTGGACGGCCCGTTCGGCGTGGCGTTCAACCCGCTGTCGGGCAAGTGGTCGCGATCAAGCGACTGCGGGGTCAACTACATGATGACGGTGACACGGTCGGCGACGGGTTAGCTCGCCAGCGCGGCCTCGATCGCGCCGACCAGTTCGGGATCGCCGGCGTCCATGGTTGGAGCGAAGCGGGCCACGACCGTGCCATCGCGCGCGAGCAGGAACTTCTCGAAGTTCCACAGCACCTCGGGCTCGGGGTTGGGCGTCACGCCATAGCCTTTCAGTCGCTCGCGAAAGGCGTCGGGGTCGCCCTGCGCCTTGGGCGCCGCGCGGGTCAGCGCCGCATAGAGCGGATGCTTGGCCTCGCCGGTCACCGCGATCTTGGCGTACATTGGAAAGCTGACGCCGAAATTGGTCGTGCAGAATTCGGCGATCTCCGCGTTGCTGCCCGGCTCCTGGGCGCCGAAATCGTTGGCCGGGAAGCCGGCGACCACCAGTCCCCGGTCGCGGTAGCGCTCGTAGATCTGTTCGAGCCCCTCGTATTGCGGGGTCAGGCCGCATTTGGAGGCGACGTTGACGACCAGCACCACCTTGCCGGCGTGATCGGCCAACGAGGCGTCCTCGCCGGTGATGGTCTTGAGCGGAATATCCCGCAGCGTGGCGGCCATGACGTTTCCCTTCCAGCATCGCGCGCGGCGCGCGCTCCCCCAATAGAACCGGCTCGCACGGATCGAGTCCAGGGGCTTGCGAAGGATTCTCAGATCACCCCGGCCACATCATCCGCAGCGCCGCCAGCCCCATCACCACCGCGCCGATCCAGCCCATGACGATCAGGCTCCGGCTGGCGGTGAACGCGCCCATCACAGACTTGCGCGAGGCCAGGATGATGATCACCACGATCAGCGGAACCGCCACCACCCCGTTGATCACCGCGCTCCAGAACAGGGCCTTGATCGGGTCGATAGGCGAATAGTCCAGCGCCACGCCCATCAGGGTGGCGGCGGCGATCACCCCGTAGAAGCCGCGCGCGTCCTTGGCCTTGTGCTCCAGGCCCCATTCCCAGCCCATCGCCTCGGCCAGGGCGTAGCCGGCCGAGCCGGCCAGCACCGGCACGCCGATCAGGCCGACGCCGAGGATGCCCAGGGCGAAGATGGAGAAGGCGAAATCGCCAGCGAGCGGCCTGAGCGCGCTGGCCGCCTGGGCGGCGGTGTCGATCTGGGTCACGCCGGCGACGTTCAGGGTCACGGCGGTCGCCAGGATGATGAAATAAGCGGTGACGTCGGAATAGAGCATGCCGCTCCAGGTGTCCCACTTGATGCGCCGCAACTCGGCCGGGGCCTCGGCCGGATCCTCGATCAGCGGATGCTCGTCGGGGCGGGCGCGCATGTCCTCGACCTCCTCCGAACCCTGCCAGAAGAACAGGTAGGGGCTGATGGTGGTGCCGAACACGCCGACCACCACCATGGCCGCGGCACCGTCGAGCTTGAAGTGGGGGATGAGAGTGCGCAGCGCCACCTGGTCCCAGGGCACATGCACGTAGAACAGCACCGCGGCGTAGGACAACAGCGACAGCGTCAGCCAGCGCAGGAAGAAGACGTAACGGTGGTACGGTACGAACACCTGCAGCGCGAGCGTGATCAGAGCCAGCATGACGGTCATCAGGTGCTCGTTCCAGCCGGTGGCGAGCTTGGCGACCTCGCCCATGGACGCGACATCGGCGGCGATGTTCAAGGTGTTGGCCACCAGCAGCAGCGCCACGACCAGTCGCAGCACATAGGGCGGGAACACCAGCTTGACGTTGGCCGCTAGCCCCTTGCCGGTGACCCGGCCAATCCGCGCGCACATCGATTGGATCGCCGCCATCAGGGGATAGGCCAGCGGCATGGTCCAGAGCATGTTCAGCCCGAACTGCGCGCCGGCCTGGGAATAGGTGGCGATGCCGCTGGGATCGTCGTCGGCCACGCCGGTGATCAGGCCAGGGCCGATGCGGGCCAAAGGATGGCGCATCAGTCGCCGCCAGAGGCTGTCGCGTGGTTTCGGCGTGGCGGGATTCTGCGCCATGGCGTCGGATCAGTTCAGTTCGGACTTCTTCGGCGGGGCGGGCGGCATGGGCGCGACATTGACCCCATCCTCGACCAGGGCGCGGACTTCCTTGGGCGAGGCCTCGCCGTAGATGCCGCGATCCTCGGATCGGCCCTCGTGGATCGCCCGCGCCTCGGATGCGAAGGCGTCACCCACATAGTCGAAATTGTCCTCGACCAGCCGACGCACCTTGCCCATGGCCTCCATCATCATTTCGCGCATAGGAACCGGCGCATCGACCGGATCGGTCTGGGCCCTGGTTCCGGCCACCGCCGGGGCCATGATCTGCTTGCGCACCGCGCGCGAGGCGCAAACCGGACACTCCACGCGCCCCGCGGCCAGTTGCTCCTCATAGTCGCTGGAGGCGGCGAACCAGCCCTCAAAGGCATGGCCGTGCTCGCACGTTAGGGCATATCTGATCATGACGCCGTGTCGGGGCCCGTGAACTCGCGCCCGTTCTTCAGCGCCGGAATGGCCTGCCGTGCGCGCGCCGCCGCGTCAAGCTCCAGGCGCGCGGCGATCACCCCCACTTCGTCGTCGTCGGAGCGGGCCAGGACCTCGCCCCACGGGCCGATCACCAGCGAATGGCCCCAGGTGCCGCGGCCGTCCTCGTGCCGCCCGCCCTGGGCCGGGGCGAGCACGAACGAGCCGGTCTCGATCGCCCGCGCGCGCAACAAAACCTCCCAGTGCGCCTCGCCGGTCGGGCGGGTGAAGGCCGAGGGCACGGCGATCAGGCTGGCGCCGGCCCGGGCGAGCGCACGGTAGAGGTAGGGAAAGCGCATGTCGTAGCAGATGGTCAGGCCAAGCGCGCCGAACGGGGTCTTGGCCACCACGGCCTCAGTCCCGGGGGTGTAGGCCTCGGACTCGCGGGCCGTCTCGCCGGTCGGCAGGTCGACGTCGAACATGTGGATCTTGTCGTAGGCCGCGACCACGCGGCCTTTCGGATCGACCAGCATCGAGCGATTGGCCGCTCCGCCGTCGGCGCGCCGCACCAGGGCCGAGCCGATCAGCAGCCAGACACCGAGTTCGCCCGCCAGGCCGACCAGACCCCGGACGCAGACGTCTTCGTCGGCGGGCTTCAGCATCTCGAACATTTTCGCCCGGTCGCGCTGCAGAAAATTGGTCCCCTCGGGCGTGGCGATAAGGCGCGCGCCCCGCGCCGCCGCCTCGCGGATCAAGGGGGCGGCCTGCGCCAGCGCCGCGGCCTGGTCGGCCGGGGTGCGAAGTTGGATCAGGGCGACGTCCAGCGTGCTCATGAGTTCAACAGCCGATCCAGTTCGCCATCGCGATCGAGCGCCAGCATCTCGTCGCAGCCGCCGATATGGGTCTGGCCGATGAAGATCTGCGGATAGGTCGCCCGCCCGCCGGAGCGTTCGATCATCTCCCTGCGCAGGGCGGGATCGAACCCGGCCTCGATCTCGGTCAGGGGAACGCCCTTGCGGTTCAACAGGTTCAGGGCGCGCACGCAATAGGGACAGAAGGGCTTGGTGTAGATGGTGACGGGCCGCATGACGAACTCGAATGACCTTGTGGTGCGTCTTGCAAACGGATGCGTCGCGCATCACGCACCACAAATGTTTGCATTTGGTGGAGCGTCATATGGAGACGCTGGGCGTCTCGCGCACCCTGGCCGCGACCGCGAGGTCGACCGCGCTGGCGCCGGCCTTCAACAGCGCCCGCGCGCAGGCCTCGGCGGTGGCGCCAGTGGTCAGCACGTCGTCGACTAGAAGGATGCGCCGGCCCGCGACCCGGTGGCGGCGCGCCTCGACGACCCGAAAGGCGTCCGCGACATTGCGGCGGCGGCCGGAGCCGGACTTGCCGGCTTGGCTTGGCGTATGGCGCGCGCGGACCAGGACGTCCGGCAGATAGGCCGCGCCGCGGCGCCGGGCCAGCGGTCGGGCGACTTCGGCCGCCTGGTTATAGCGCCGGCCCAGAAGCCGCCAGCGATGCAGCGGCACGGGAACAATGGCGTCGGCCTCGGCCAGCAGCTCGGCCGCCGCCCGGCTGATCCAGTTGGCGAACAGGCCCGCCAGATCGGTGCGATCGGCGTGTTTCAGCTTGAGGATCAGATCGCGCGAGGCCTCGTCGTAAAGGCAGGCGGCCCTAGCCCGTGCGAAGGCGCGCGGGCGGGCCAAGCACGCGGCGCAGCGCTCGCCGATGTCGTATTCGAACGGCGCGCCGCATCCGTCGCACTGCGGTTCGGCGATGAAGCGGATACGCGACCACGCCTCGACGCTAAGCCCGTTGGACTGGGGCCGCGCCGCGCCGTCCAGCGCCTGCGGTGGGAAGACCAGGTCGAGCGCCCGGCCGAAAACCGACGCCGCGCGCGCGGCGGGTTCCCAGACGCCGCCCGGAGCGCCATGTTGCAGGCTCATGAGCCCTCCCCCGCGCCTGTTCGACCGCACCTTGCACCGCCGCCGCCTAGAGCGCGCCGCGGCCTCGTTCGGCGCGGCCAACTTCCTCAAAGCCCGCGCGGCCGGCGACATGGTCGAACGCCTGGAGGCCATAGTGCGCGACTTTCCGCTCGCCGTCGACCTCGGGGCGCGGGACGGAAGCTTCGGCCGGGCGCTGGCGGCTAGCCATGCGGCCGTGCGCGTGGGCGTCCTGATCGAGGCGGATTTGTCCGGGCGCATGCTGAGCGGTCGGCCGGGTCTGTTCGTCCAGGCCGACGAGGAGGCGCTGCCGTTCGCGCCCGAAAGCCTCAATCTGGTGGTCTCCAGCCTCGCCCTGCATTGGATCAACGACCTGCCTGGCGCCCTGATCCAGATTCGTCGGGCCTTGAGGCCGGACGGTCTTCTGATCGCCTCGGTGCTGGGCGGATCCAGCCTGACCGAACTGCGCCAGTCGCTGCTGGCCGCTGAGGCCGAGCTGTCCGACGGGGCCGGCCCGAGGATCTCACCGTTCGCCGACGCCTTCGATGCGGCGGGTCTGCTTCAGCGCGCCGGCTTCGCCCTGCCGGTGGCCGACGTGGACCGCCTCACCGTGCGTTACAGTCATCCCTTGAAGCTGATGGCGGACCTGCGGGCCATGGGCGAGACCAACGTCCTGGCCCTGCGCGCGCGCCGGCCGCTGTCGCGGGCCGTGTTGGAGCGGGCCTCGTCGATCTACGTCGAACGCTTCGCCGAACCGGACGGGCGGGTGCGGGCCAGCTTCGACATCATCACCATGACCGGCTGGGCCCCGCATCCGGATCAGCAACAGCCGCTGAAACCCGGAACCGCCAAGGGGCGCCTGGCCGATGCGTTGGGGGTCAAGGAGCGCTCGGCGGAAGAAGGCTAGATAGGGCGGTCAGATTCCGCCGCTGATGGCCTGGGCGGCGGTGTTGATGACCGTAGTCGCATTGGTGCTGAACGCGGTGACCGAACCCAGAATCGCCAGAAAGATCAGCGAGACGATCAGACCATATTCGATCGCGGTCGCGCCGCTGCGGTCACGTAGAAACGCTAAAGCAAATCGCGCAGCCAAGCGACCAACGGCGCATCCGCCGGCGGCATGGGATAGTTCGTCATTTGATTTGGTCTTACCCATGTAAGCGCCTCGTGCTGCCTCGCCTGGACCATTCCTGCCCACCGTCGGCAAAGGAACAATGGCATAATCAGGTGAAACGAATCGTAACCGTGGGATGAAAAAACGAACGGCGCGAGGCAGGATTCCGCGACCGTGATCCCCAATTCCTCGTCAAGCTCACGGATCAGACAGGCCTCCGGCGTCTCGCCGGGCTCCAGTTTTCCGCCCGGAAACTCCCACAGGCCGGCCAGCGATTTGCCTTGCGGCCGCTTGCACAGCAGCACCCGGCCCTCGCTGTCGACGAGCGCCGCCGCGGCCACCAGGAGAATGGACTTCGCCGGCCCGGTCAGCTTCGGTAGTCCCCGTTGATTTCGACGTAGCGCTTGGTCAGATCGCAAGTCCATACGCTCGCCGAGGCGCGGCCGACGCCGACCTCGACGCCGATCTCCAGCTCCGCGTGCTTCATGTAGGCGCTCATCTTGGCCTCGTCGTAGGTGCGCGAGACCGCGCCGTCCTCGGCGGCGATCAGCTGGCCGAAGCGAACCCCCATCCGCTCGCGATTGACCGGCTCGTCGGCCCGGCCCACGGCCATGACGATCCGTCCCCAGTTGGCGTCCTCGCCGGCGAACGCGGTCTTGACCAGCGGGGATTCGGCGATGGTGCGGGCGATCTTGCGGGCCGAGGCGGCGCTTTCGGCGCCGTTCACGGTGATCTTGACGAATTTGGTCGCGCCCTCGCCGTCACGCACCAACTGGTGGGCCAGATCGAGCATCACCGCCTCCAGCTTCAGGCGAAAATCGGCCAACCGGCGGTCGCCCGCCCGACCGATCTTCGGCGCGCCGGCCTGGCCGGTGGCGAACAGAAGGCAGGTGTCGTTGGTTGAACGGTCACCGTCCACGGTGACCACGTTGAAGGTCGATCGGGTGTAGAGCGAGACCAGGGTCTGCAAGGCGTGCGCCGAAAGGGAGGCGTCGGTGACGATGAAGCTCAGCATGGTGGCCATGTCCGGGGCGATCATGCCCGAGCCTTTGGCGATGCCGGCGATCCGCACCTTGACCCCGTCGATCTCGGTTTCGGCGACCGAGCCCTTGGGAAAGGTGTCGGTGGTCATGATCGCCCGGGCCGCGGCGTCCCAGTTGTCCGGCTCGAGCCTGCCCGCGATTTCGGGCAGGTGACGGATGATCTTGCTATCGTCGAGCGCCACCCCGATCACCCCGGTCGAGGCCAACATCACGTCGCGCTGACGACAATCGAAGCGCTTGGCGATGGCCGAGGCCACCCGGCGGGCGGCGTCGGCGCCCGGCTTGCCGGTGAAGGCGTTGGCGCAGCCGGCGTTGACCACCAGGGCGCGCACGTCCTCGCCTTTCGAGGCTTCGAGCTGGCGCTTGCACCAGTCCACCGGCGCGGAGCCGACCCCGTGCCGCGTGAACACCCCGGCGCAAGTGGAGCCCTCGGCCAGACGCATCACCAGCACGTCGTCGCGCTTGTCCTTGTAGAAACCGGCCCGCCCGGTCGCCAGTTCAACCCCCGCGATCGACCCGATGCGTGGAAACGGCACGGCGAGCGGCGAGACAAGCGGCGCGGTCTTGGCCGGCGCCGCAGCGGACTTAGCGGCAAACTGGCGGTTTTGCCGATCGGCGCGCTTCAGCGCCGCGCGCTTGAGCGCCGCAGCCAAAGGGTCGAGCGCCCGCTCCAGCGTTTGGCCGACGAGTTCGGTCGGCTTGGCGGCGGATGTCGGCGCGCGGTAGGCGCCGCCGACGGCCTTCCCGGTGGGTTTCTGGCGAGGCGGTTTGGCGCTCATGGCGTCTTCTCCGGCGGTTTGGTCGAAGCGGCCGAAGCAGCGGCGGGAGCGGCGCTCGGCGGCGGAGTGGCGCTGGGCGCTGGCGCGGCGGGATGCGGCGGCGCGGCGCTGGATAGCGGGGCGGCGATGATAGGCGGGGCCGCGAGATGCGGCCGGACGGCGCGGCGGCGCGGCGCAATGCTGGACGACGGCACGGCGCTAGGCGCTGGGACGACGCTGGACGGCGGCGCGGCTACGGGCGGTGGGGCGTCGAGAGTCGCGGGCGCGGACGCCGGCTCGCGCGGCGCGCCTGGCACGTCTTGGGCCGGGGCGATAAGCAGTTTGAGCGGGGTCTTCCGGCGCAGGCGTTCGAGCAGGTCACGCACCTCCGACAGGTGCAGGAAACGGACGATTTGCGGGCGCGCCTCGTCGATCGACAGGGGTTTTTCTGGTCGACGGTCCTCAAGCTTGAGGATCACCCAACCGACATCTGTCTTGATCGGACCGACGATGTCGCCCGGCCGGGCGCCGGCCAGGGCGCTGGCGTAGGGTTGAGGCATGGAATCGGCCGCGACGTAGCCCAGGTCGCCGCCGTTGAACCGGCTGGCTGCGTCGGTCGAGCGCTGCATCGCCACCGCGTCGAACGGCTGACCGCCGATCACCAGCTTCTTGACCGCCTCGGCGTCGGCCTGGGTCGCGGTGACGATCTGGCGGGCGTGGAATTCGTCGGTCTGTTTCGACAGCCGGACCTGTTCGTCATAGAGATCCTTGATCGCACTCTCGCTGACCATGCGTTCGACTTCGCTGTCGACCAGGGCGTCACCCAAGATCCGCTCGCGGGCGGCGGCCAAGCGGCGCTTGACCAGTGGATCGGCTTCCAACTTGTGTTTGATCGCCTCGGCCGCCAACAGCTTCTGGTCGATCACCTCGTCGAGCACCTGGTGGAAGGCCTGGGACGAGACGTCCAGGGGTTCGCCCTCGCCGATCAGTCCTTGGGCCGCCGCCTCGCGCTTGACGTCCGAGACCCAGACGGTCTGGTCGCCCACCGTGGCGACCGCTTTGTCGCCCGGCTCGGGCGGGTGGTTCTGGGCATTCGGCTGGGCGCAGGCCGCGAGCGTCGTCAGGCCGAGCGTCAACGCCGCCACGAAGCGCGCCCGCGGTCCCGGTCTGATTTTCGGCGAAACGCTCATGCGGCGGGCGGCTTTCCTTGACGTTGCGACGCGCTAGGCGCGGCCCGTTCCTAGCCCTATACAGCAATCGGCGCCATCGCCCGACCGCCGCCGCCGGGCGGCGAAGAAGAGGATACAGGGATGAAATTATACGATTCGATCGGCCCCAACCCGCGGGTGGTCAAGATGTTCATGGCCGAGAAAGGCATTGATCTGCCTCGCGTCACCATCGACCTGATGAAGGGCGAGAACCGCCAGGGCCCCTATCAGGCCAAGAACCCGTCCGGCCAGACCCCGGCGCTGGAGTTGGACAACGGCATGGTGCTGGCCGAGATCACCGCGATCTGCGAATACCTCGACGAGAAACATCCGACCCCCCCGCTGATCGGCACGACGCCCGAGGAGCGAGCGGTGGCCCGCATGTGGACCCGCCGGGTCGACATCAACATCGTCGAGCCGCTGACCAACGGTTTCCGCTTCAGCGACGGCCTGGGCCTATTCAAGGACCGGGTGCATTGCATCCCACAGGCCGCCGACGACCTGAAGGCGATCGCCCAGGAACGGCTGACCTGGCTGGACGGTCTGATCGCCAGCCACCAGTTCATCGCCGGCGACAAGCTCACGCTCGCGGACATCCTTCTGTACTGCTTCCTTGATTTTGGGCAGGCGGTCGGCCAGCCGCTGAATCCGGCGAACAAGAACGTCGGCGCCTGGTTCGAGCGGATGAAAGCGCGTCCCAGCGCCGCCGCCAGCGCCTGAGCCGAGTTGACCCGGCCCGCCCCCGGCCTTGGGGCGGGCGTGGGGGTTTCGCTGCGTTCGCGCCCTTGCCCTGCCCTCGCCGCGGCAGTAGTGGCGAGCGAA
Organism: uncultured Alphaproteobacteria bacterium; assembly: GCA_963706385.1. Taxonomy (GTDB): domain Bacteria; phylum Pseudomonadota; class Alphaproteobacteria; order Caulobacterales; family Caulobacteraceae; genus Poindextera. Next base: position 1,456,352 of record OY970153.1, read on the forward strand.
AGCCGCCTGTTGGCGGCATAGGGACCGACCGCCGTGCGCACCACCATCCGCGATATCCAGGCGATGAAGCGGCGGGGCGAGCGGATCGCCATGGTCACCGCCTACGACCATCCGTCCGCCGCCCTGGTCGACCGGGCGAGCCTGCCGATCATTCTGGTCGGCGATTCCCTGGGCATGGTCGTCCACGGCCATCCGACCACCCTGCCGGTCACCGTCAACGACATGGTCCGCCACGCCGCCGCCGTGGTGCGCGGATCGACCCGCGCCCTGGTGGTGGCTGATCTGCCGTTCCTGTCCTACGCGACGCTGGAGGACGCCCTGCGCGCCTCGGGCCGCCTGATGCGGGAGGCCGGCGTCCAGGCGGTCAAGTTGGAGGGCGCCGGATCGCTCCTGCCGATCATCCAGCGCCTGGTGGAACTGGGCGTGCCGGTAATGGGCCACCTGGGCTACACGCCCCAGTCCACCCACCAGCTCGGCGCGCGCGCCCAGGCCAAGGACGTGGCGGCGGCGAACAGGCTGCTGGACGACGCCATGGCGCTGGAAGCAGCCGGCGCCTTCGCCGTGGTGCTTGAACTGGTGCCCCGCGCGCTCGGCAAGGCGGTCAGCGAGCGCCTGTCGATCCCGGTGATCGGCATCGGCGCGGGAGCCGGCTGCGATGGCCAGGTCCAGGTCTGGCATGACATCTTGGGCCTATCGGGCGGCAAGCCCCCGCGCCACGCCAAGGTCTATGCCGAAATTGGCTCGGCGATCGAGGCGGCGCTGCGCGCCTATGCCGGGGAGGTCGCCACCGGCGCCTTCCCCACCGACGCCCATGGCGTGGCCGGCAAGGAAGCCGAGTTGCAAGCCGCGCTCGCGGTCGGGAAGAACAAGCCGTGAAAACGCTCAAGACCATCGCCGAATTCCGCAGCGCCCGCGCGGCCTTTCCCAGTCTCGGCGTGGTTCCGACCATGGGATTCCTGCACGAAGGGCACCTGAGCCTCGTGCGTCGCGCCAAGGCCGAATGCGGCGCGGCGGCGGTGACCATCTTCGTCAATCCCACTCAGTTCGCCCCGCACGAGGACTTCTCGCGCTATCCGAGGGCCCTGGCCCGGGACCTGGAATTGGTCGAGACCGCCGGCGCGGACCTCGTCTTCGCCCCGGAGGTCGATGAGATCTACCCCGAGGACTACGATGTCCGCATCGAAGTCGGCGGGGTGACCGAACGGCTGGAGGGGGCCGTGCGTCCAGCCCACTTCACCGGCGTCGCCACGGTGGTCGCCAAGCTGTTCAACATCACCCAGCCGACCCGCGCCTATTTCGGTCAGAAGGACGCACAGCAATGCGTGGTGATCCGCAAGCTGGCGCGCGACCTCAACATGGCCTGCGAGGTCGTGATCTGCCCCACCGTGCGCGAGGCCGACGGCCTAGCCATGAGCAGCCGCAACGCCTACCTGACGCCGCAGCACCGCGAACAGGCCAGCGTGCTCTATCGCGCCCTGAGCGCGGCCAAGGCGCGCCACGCGGCCGGCGAGACCAGCGCCGAAGCCCTGCGCGCCGTCATGCACGACACCCTGGCCCAGATCCCGGAGCTCGGCGTCGACTACGTCAGCGTCGCCGACCCGGACAGTCTCGATGAATTGGATCGGCTGACAGGCGGCGCGCTTCTGTCGTTGGCGGTGCGGTTCGGCGCCACCCGGCTGATTGATAACATCCTGCTTTAACAGCGCTCGCAACTTACCCCGCGTTGACACCGGCGAGGCCGCTGCTTAAGTCTCGCGCGCGCAAAATCAGCGGTTTTCGAGCGGGCTAAGGGCTTCCGAAAGGACTCTGAGGCGGCCGGCGCGCCGCAGGATCGATCCGGACCCCCTTCGCATGCTCGGCTTCGCCAAAAAGCTCTTCGGCTCATCCAACGACCGCAAGGTCAGGGGTCTGTCCGCCCGGGTCGGCCAGATCAACGCCCTGGAGCCTCGGTTCGCGGCGCTGAGCGACGCCGAACTGCGCGGCCAGACCGAGGCGTTCAGGGCGCGCCTCGCCGCCGGCGAGACGCTGGACGATCTGTTGCCCGAGGCGTTCGCGACGGTGCGCGAGGCGGCCAAACGCACGCTGGGTCAGCGGCACTACGACGTGCAGCTGGTGGGCGGCATGGTGCTGCACAATGGCGGCATCGCCGAAATGCGCACCGGCGAGGGCAAGACCCTGGTGGCGACCCTGCCGGTCTATCTGAACGCCCTGGCCGGCAAGGGCGTGCATGTGATCACGGTCAACGACTACTTGGCCAGCCGCGACTCCGACTGGATGGGCCAAGTCTACCGGTTCCTCGGCATGAGCGTCGGCGTGATCGTCAACGGCCTTTCCCAAGGCGAGCGCCAAAGCGCCTACGGCAGCGACATTACCTACGGCACCAACAATGAGTTCGGCTTCGACTACCTGCGCGACAACCTGGTCTATTCGGTCGGCGAAATGGTCCAGCGCGGCCATCATTTCGCGATCGTCGACGAGGTCGACTCGATCCTGATCGACGAGGCGCGCACGCCGCTGATCATCTCCGGCCCGACCGAGGATCGCTCGCAGTTCTACCGCACCATCGACACGGTGGTGCGCGAGTTGATCGAGGATCCCGACACTTACGAGCACGACGAGAAGCAGCGCCAGGTGATGCTGACCGAATACGGCTCGGAGAAGGTCGAGGAGATGCTGGAGGCCGGCGGACACTTGGCCGAGGACAGCGCCGGCCTGTACGACCCGGCCAACGTCTCCTCGGTGCACCACATCAACCAGGCGCTGCGGGCCAACAAGCTCTACCAGCGTGACAAGGACTATATCGTCAAAGCCGGCGAGGTGATCCTGATCGACGAGTTCACCGGCCGGATGATGACCGGCCGGCGGCTGTCCGAGGGATTGCACCAGGCGATCGAGGCCAAGGAAGGCGTCGAGATCCAGCCCGAGAACCAGACCCTGGCCTCGGTGACCATCCAGAACTACTTCCGACTCTACGCCAAGCTCTCGGGCATGACCGGCACGGCGGCGACCGAGGCGCAGGAGTTCGGCGACATCTACAAGATGGACGTGGCCGATATCCCGACCAACCGGCCAGTGACGCGGATCGATGAGGACGACGAGGTCTATCGCACCGAAAAGGAAAAGAACCTCGCGATCCTGAACCAGATCGAGGACTGCTATCTGCGCGGCCAACCGATCCTGGTGGGCACGGTCTCGATCGAAAAGTCCGAGGTCCTGTCGGAGCTGTTGTCCAGGCACCGCTACCAAAAGGACGGCAAGTCCAAGGTCGGCATCCCGCATCAGGTGCTGAACGCCCGCTACCACGAGCAGGAGGCCTTCATCGTCGCCGACGCCGGGGTTCCCGGCTCGGTGACCATCGCCACTAACATGGCCGGCCGCGGAACCGACATCCAGCTCGGCGGTAACATCGAGATGCGCGTCGATCGCTGGCGCAGCGAGCAACGCGGCCTGGGCGTCGAGGTCACCCCCGAGCAGGCGATCGCCAAGAAGCGTGAATTCGAGACCGAGATCGCCGACCTGAAACAGCACGCCCTGGCCGAGGGCGGCCTCTATGTGCTGGGCACCGAACGGCACGAGAGCCGGCGGATCGACAATCAGCTACGCGGCCGCACCGGTCGTCAGGGCGATCCGGGCCGCTCGAAGTTCTTCCTGTCCTGCGAGGACGACCTGTTGCGCATCTTCGCTGGCGACCGGCTGGATTCGATCATGAAGACCTTCGGCGTGCAGGAGGGCGAGGCGATCACCCACCGCTGGCTGAACAGCGCCATCGCCACCGCCCAGCGCAAGGTCGAGCAGCGCAACTATGAAATTCGCAAGAACCTGTTGAAATACGACGACGTGGTCAACGACCAGCGCAAGGCCGTGTTTGAGCAGCGTCAGGAGTTCATGGAGGCCTCCGACCTGTCCGATGTGGCGATCGACATGCGCCGCGACACGATCGGCGATCTGGTTCTGCGCCACCTGCCGCCCAAGGCCTACGCCGAACAGTGGGACGTCGAGGGGCTAACCGAACGGGTCAAGGAGATACTGGGCCTCGATCTGCCGATCGCGGACTGGGCCGCCGAGGACGGCATCGCCCACGACGAGATTGAACAGCGGATCAACGCGGCGGCCGACGCGCGCGCCGCCGAACGCGAGGCCGTGCTGGGCCCCGAACAGTCCCGCGGGATCGAAAAGAACTTTCTGCTGCAGACCATCGATCTGCAGTGGCGCGAGCACCTGATGCATCTGGACCATCTGCGCAACGTTATCGGCCTGCGCGGCTACGGCCAGCGCGACCCGCTGAACGAGTACAAGACCGAAGCCTTCTCGCTATTCGAAAAGCTGCTGGCCGACCTTCGCCAGAACGTGACCCGCTGGCTGATGACGGTCGAGTTCCGCTTTGAGGAGCCGACGCCGCCGCCGATGCCGCGCGGCGGCTTGGTTGAGGTGCACATGGACCCCGCCACCGGCCAGAACGAGCGCGGGTCGATCATCCCCGACGCCCTGCCGGCCGACCAGCGCCAGGCCCTGCCGGTCTCGGCCCTGCCGGACGACTGGGCCCGCACCAGCCGCAACGCCCCATGCCCCTGCGGCTCGGGCAAGAAGTTCAAACATTGCCACGGCGCTCTGGTGTGAGGGGGGTAGGCGGCGTCCACTTACCGGGTAGACGTCAACGGTGAAGATCAACTCAATTCGGAAGTTCGGGCAATCGACAGCCGCTCGGAAATGACGATAGCTTCCCTCGGAGGCAATCCAATGGTGCGATCAATGGACAAGCAACTTGCACGAATGGTGGTGACTGCAGCAAGCCGAAGCGCCGCCGACTTAAGTGATCTTGTGCCTACGTTGAAGGAACACTGCTCAGAAGAATTCTATGCTGAACTCAAACCCGGTATCGGCTCCGCGATCTACGAGATTCTCGAATCCGTCCGTGGCCCGATATTCAAGCGGTTTCCTGAGTTGAAGCTCGAATTTGAGCAAAACCTCGAAGAGTTCGGACGTGGCTGTTAGGTCAGTTCTCCACCCGCCTGCGACGTGAAGCTGTGCGGTCGCCGGCCGGACGGCGACGACGCATCCCTTCTCCGCTCGCCCCGGCGAATGCCGGGGTCCAGATCATAGGGCGCGATGCTTGGATGTCCTTCTACGTCTACATCGTCGCCAACCAGCGCAATGGGACAATATACGTCGGCATGACCGACGACCTCGGCGGCCGCATCTGGCAGCACAAGTCCAAGGCCCATCCCGGCTTCACCGCCACCTATGGCTGCGACCAACTTGTCTGGTACGAGGTCTGCGAGACCCGCGAAGGCGCGTTTCGTCGCGAACGCCAGATCAAGGAATGGCGACGCAGTTGGAAACTGAAGCTGATCGAGGAGGCCAATCCGACGTGGGTCGACCTCTATGAGACGCTCAACCGATAGCATCGCGCCATATGATCTGGACCCCGGCATTCGCCGGGGCGAGCGAAATATGGGGTGGTTCACCGACTCCCGGCATAGCGCCCGACCCGCCGGTGGCGCGCGCCCGGCCGATCGTGCAGGATGCTCTCGAGGCATGGAGGAATACCCGATGGCCATGACCGGCGGGTGCATGTGTAGGGCGGTGCGCTACGAGCTCGACGCCGAGCCCCTGACCGCGTTCGTCTGTCACTGCCGCGCCTGCCAGTACGTCTCCGGCGGAGCGGGCGCCAATGTGCTGATCGTACCCAAAGACAGCGTGCGGTTGACCCGGGGCGAGCTGCGCACCTACTGGTCGGTCGCCGACAGCGGCGCCCAGGTCGGCCGCCAGTTCTGCGAGGTCTGCGGCACGCCGATCCTCTCGGACCTGGAATCGCAGCCCGATCTTCTGGTGGTCAAGGCCGGCAGCCTGGACGATCCGGCCGGGTTCAACCCGACCGCCAATCTGTGGACCGATCAGGCCCAGCCCTTCCATCGGATGAACGCCGACATCCCAAGCTTCCCCCAAGGCCCCGGTGGAGCAGGCGAAACCACGTGAGCCCCAGGTTCGAATTCGCGTCCGACAACGTCGCCGGCGCCGCACCCGAGGCGCTGGAGGCCCTGGTCACGGCCAACCAGGGTTTCGCCATCTCCTATGGCGGGGACCATGTCACCGCACGCGCCGCCGATCTGGTGCGCGACTTCCTGGACGCCGATGCCGACGTGCGCTTCGTCGGCTCGGGCACGGCGGCCAACGCCCTGTCACTCGCCGCGCTCTGCCGGCCGTTCGAGGCGGTGCTGGCTCACGAGCACGCCCATGTCGCGACCGACGAGACCGGCGCGCCGGGCCTGTTCGGCCACGGCCTCGGGATGATCGGCCTGGCCGGCGCCTCGGGCCGCATCGATCCGGCGGCGCTGGCCGCGGCGCTGGCCCGGCCCGACGTCTCCCATCGCCAGTCGCCCGCCGCCTTGTCGCTGACCCAGGCCAGCGAGTTCGGCACGATCTATTCGGCCGAGGCGATCGCCGCCCTGACCGGCCAGGCCAGGGCCAAGGGCGTATCCGTCCACTTGGACGGCGCGCGGCTGGCCAACGCAATCGCCGGCGGTTTCGATCCCAGGACCATCAAGTCCCTCGGCGTCGACATCGCGATCATCGGCGGGACCAAGGCCGGGATGACGCCTTCGGAGGCGATCGTGCTGTTCGACCCCGCCCTGTCCCGGCGGTTCGACGCGCGGCTGAAACAGGCCGGCCAGCTGCCGTCCAAGAGCCGGTTCCATGCGGCGCCCTGGATCGGCATGCTGGAGAGCGGCGCCTTCATCGAACGCGCCCGCCACGCCAACGCCATGGCGGCCGCGCTGGCCACCGCCAGCCCGTTCGAGGTGGTTCATCCGGTGGAGGCCAACGGCGTGTTCGTGGCGATGGACGAGGACGCGCGCCTGCGCCTGGCCAAGGCCGGCTGGTTTGTCTTCCGCTTCCTCGACGGCAGCGTGCGGCTGATGTGCTCGTGGGCCACCACGCCGGAGGCGGTGGAGGAATTGGCCGCGGCCATGCGGGCGGTGGTGTAGGACCCTTACGACACCATCTTGTCGAGGCGGGCGTGAACGATGCCCTCGGCCTGGCTCATGATGTGCTTGACCACGTCGGCGCATGAGGGGATGTCGTGGATCAGGCCCTGGCTCTGGCCCACCGTCCAGATGCCGCCGTCGAGATCGCCCGCGGCGAGCACGTTCGCCCGGCCGCGCGCGCCGGAAACCAGTTCGCGCACGTGTTCGATGGTCTTGGTCGCATCCTGCTGGATTTGCACGACTTCCTCGGCGATCGCATTGCGGGCCACGCGCGAGGTGTTGCGCAGGGTGCGGTTCATCAAGATCGTGTCGCGCTCGGTGTTCTCGACAATCTTCTGCTTCACCTTCTCGTTGATCTTGGCTTCCTTGGTCGCCATGAAGCGCGTGCCCATGTTGACCCCCTCGGCGCCGAGCGCGAGCGCGGCGACCAAGCTGCGCCCGTCCGCCATGCCGCCCGAGGCGATGACCGGAATGTCGACCTGGTCGACCGTGGCCGGCAGCAGGACGATGAGGCCGATGTCGTCCTCGCCGGGGTGCCCGGCGCATTCGAAGCCGTCGATGCTTATGACGTCGACGCCCAGCCTCGCGGCCGAAACGCTGTGCCGGGCCGAGGTGCACTTGTGGATCACCTTGATGCCGTTGGCCTTGAAGTCGGGCATGTGGTCGACGGGATTGCGGCCCGCCGTTTCGACGATCTTGACGCCCAACTCGACGATCGCCCGGCGATATTCGTCGTAAGGAATCGGATTGAGCGACGGCAGGATCGTCAGGTTGACGCCGAACGGCTTGTCGGTCAGCTCCCGGGTCTTCTTGATTTCCGCCTCGAGTTCCTCGGCCGACAGGAACATGTGCGCGGTGATGAAGCCCAGGGCGCCGGCGTTGGCGACCGCCGCCACCAGCTCGCCGTAGCCTACGCCGGTCATCCCGCCCATCACGATCGGGGTCTGGACGCCGAACATCTCGGTGATGCGTGTCTTGATAGCCATGTGTTTCTTCCCTTTGGGTTTGGCGCGACTATGCGCCCGGCGCCCTAGCGTCAGGCAAGACCGGTGCGGCCAATTGCGTAGAACCGCTCCGCGCGCTGCTGGCGGACAGCCTCCGGCGAGAGCCCGATCAGGCCGCGCAGCTCTTCCTCGACGGCCTCGCCGACGGCCTCGATGGTGGCTTCGGGGGCCGAATGGGCGCCGCCGGGCGGCTCTTCGATGATCCGGTCAATGACCTTGAGCGCGATCAGGTCCTGAGCGGTGATCTTCATCGCCTCGGCCAGTTTGGGGATATCTTCGCGGGCGAAGCGCAGGATCGAGGAGGCGGCCTCGGGCGTGGCGACCGAATAGATCGCGTGCTCCAGCATCAGCACCTTGCTGGCCGAGGCGATGGCCAGGGCCCCGCCCGAGCCGCCTTCGCCGATGATGGTGGCGATCATCGGCGTGGGCAGAGTCAGGCAGCGCTCGATCGAGCGGGCGATCGCCTCGCCCTGGCCGCGCTCCTCCGCCCCGATGCCGGGGTAGGCGCCGGCGGTGTCGACGAAGCTGAGCACCGGCAGGTTGTAGCGTTCGGCCAGGTCCATCAGCCGCACGGCCTTGCGATAGCCCTCGGGCCGCACCGAGCCGAAGCTGTGCTTGATGCGGGTGGTGGTGTCGTGACCCTTCTCCTGGCCGATCACCAGCACCGGCTCACCGCGGAAGCGGCCCAAGCCCCCGACGATCGCCTGATCGTCGCCGAACCGGCGGTCGCCGCGCAACTCGACGAACTCGTCGATCAGGCCGGCGATGTAGTCGACACAGTGCGGCCGCTCGGGGTGACGCGCGACCTGGGCCTTCTGCCAAGTGTCGAGCCCCGCGTAGGATTCCTTGCGCAGCTCCGCCGCGCGGCTGCGCAACGCCGCGATCTCGGCGTCGAACGAGCCCGCCCCGGCCTGATCGGAGAGCTTGGAGAGTTCCTCGATCTTGGCTTCCAGGTCGGCGATCGGCCGTTCGAAATCCAGATAATGCGAAACCATGATCCCCAAGCGCGCCCAGACCGAAACGGGGCAAACTAGGACTGGGGCGGGCAAATCACAAGCAACGTCACTTTCGCCGGTTCCGCGCCAAGGGGTGGGCGCTCTCCACCACCGCGCGCAGCCGCTCGCCGGCCACGTGGGTGTATATCTGGGTGGTGGCGATGTCGGCGTGGCCCAGGAGCTTCTGCACCGCGCGCAGGTCCGCGCCGCCTTCCAGGAGGTGGGTGGCGAAGGCGTGGCGCAGCACGTGCGGACTGACCTTGGCCGGGTCGACGCCGGCGGCCAGCGCCGCCTCGCCCAGGAGTTGGGAAAATCGCCGCCGGGTCAGCCGTCCGCCCTGCCCCCGCGAGGGAAACAGCCATGGGTTTTCCGTAACGCCCTTGGGGAAGAAAGACTTGCGGGCCGGCAGATAGGCCTGGACCGCAGCGCGGGCTGCATCGTTCAGCGGCGCGAGCCGCTCCTTGCCGCCCTTGCCCTTGACCATCAGATAGGCCGGATCGCGGACCAGCGCGGCGGCCGGCAGGGCCAGAAGCTCGGAGATGCGCAGGCCAGAGGCGTAGAGCAGCTCGACCATGCAGGCGAGCCTGAGTCCCGCCGCCCCGTCCCGCGCGCCGGCTGCGGCGATCAGCCGGTCGACCTCCTGCCGGCTCAGCACCTTGGGCAGCGGCCGGCCCTTCTTGGGCGCATCGACCCGGCGGGAGGGGTCGTCCTTGCGCCAGCCTTCGCCGAGCGCGAAGCGGTAGAAGCCGCGCACCGAGGCCCGCCGGCGCGCTGCTGTGGCGGGCGAGAGCCCGCGCTCGCCGAGCCGGGCGAAATAGGCCTCGACGTCCTCCGCCGAGGCGTCCGCCAGATCGCGCCCGCGGCCGGCGAGAAAGCCCTGGGCGTCGTCCAGATCCTTGGCGTAGGCGGTCAGGGTGTTCCTGGCCGCCGCCCGTTCGACCGCCATCATCTCCAGAAAGGCCTCGATCCAGCCGGCGGCGGTCATCAGCGGCTCTGGAGGGCGAAAAGGCCCTCGAGCGCGAAGCCCCGCGCGTCCACCGCCAGCCCCGCCCGCGCCAGCGCCCGCACCAGCCGCGCCCGGTCGGCCGGCGCTAGTCCCGCCGCGCCGCCGCCCTCGGCGATGGTCAGGGTCAACAGCGCCACATCCCCCTTCGCCCGCGCGTCGGCCGCCAGATCGAGCGCCAGAAGCTTACCCGTCGCGGCGTCGGCCCGGCCGAGATTGAAACCGGCCAGGGCGGCGCGCACCGCGGGGCTGACCGTGCCGGCGAGCGGCGCATAGATCGCGGCGGCGGCCTGGGCTCGCGCCTTGTCGGCGAGGTCAGGCAAGCCGCCCCGTTCGGCCAGCCGGTCCAGGGTCTGGGGATCGGATTTGTCGGCGGCGATCGCCAGCGCCGCGTCCAGGATGGCGAGATCGGTGCGGCTGGCCCCTGGAATCGTATCCTGTACGAGGCTCACCCTGATCGCCTGGGCGCTCGCCAAGTCGCCGGCCGCCAGCGCCGCCGTGGCGAGCTGCACCGGCGCCGCCAGCGGCGCCTTGGCTTCAGTCAGGGCGGCGATCGCGCTTTGCTGGGCCTTGGCCGCGCTCCGGTAGTCGGCCGGCGACTTGGCCGCGCGCAGCACCACGAGCACGTCGGCTTCGCTGGGCGCGGGGGGCGGCAAGACCGCGGCGATCGGGTCGGGCCCGGACGCGCCTGGCGTCGGAGTTGGCGGCGTCGAGGCTCGCACGTGTTCGGCGATCGCGGCCGGCGCGGCGGCCAGGGCTGGCGCCGGGTCGAGCTGAAGCTGGCGCGAGAGGGCGTAGTTCAACCCGTCGCGCAGCGAGGCGGGTCCCGGATCGCCCGCCTTGGCCAGGACCACACCCATTAGCCGCGCGTAGTCGGCGTCGGCGCCTTCCTCGCCGGCGAGGGCGAAGGTCAGCTGCGCCTCGGAACCCTTGCCCTGGCGAGCTTGGCAGAAGGCGCGCAGACGCAGCCAGTAGAGCCCCTCGCGGCCGGCGGAGAGAGCATCGCCGATGCGGCAGGCCTTGTCCGGCTGGTCGGTGATCAGGGCGGCCTCGGCGGCGATCCGCGAAAGGGCTGCGTCGCTGGCCAAGCCCGGCGTGCGCTCGAGGATGGCGTCGACGCCCGGCGCGTCGCCCAGGGCCAGCAGGGCGCGGACCCGCGCTGCGGCGAGGTCGGCGTCGCTTCCCGCCCCGTCGGGCGCAGTGGCGGCGGTGGCCAGCACTCGGCGGGCCAGGGCGACGGCGGCGGGCGACAGCGGCTTTTCGACCAGGGTCGGGATCACCGTGCGGGCGATGGCCGCCGAAGACCCCTTCCAGAGATCGGCGTCCAGGCCGGTGTCCCGGCCGGCGGAGAACAGGTCCAGGGTGTCGAGCGGTTGGGCCTGGACCGGCGCGGGCGCGGGAGCCAACGGCGTGACCGGGAGGGCCAGATCGGCCGGCGCCTCCGGATTGGGCATGGCCGAGTCCGGCTGGCCGTCGCCTTCCTGGCCCGCGGCGGACGAGCCGACGAAAACCGCGCAGGCGAAACAGACGAGGATCGCGGAACGGCGGATCATGCGGTCGGTGTCTCCAACGGGATCATAAGCCGCAGCGCTTCGGCTCTGGAAAGGCCAAAACGTGGCGCGGCCGGGGCACATCGTGGTAAGCCGAGTCTGGCCATGCAACGCTTTGATCCCCGGCCTCGCCGCCTCGATCCTCGCGCCCCGTTCGGGGCGCGCCAGAAACCGCACAAGAAATCATGACCGCCGACGACGCCCTGTGCAATCGCACCATCGTCCTGGTGGGCCTGATGGGCGCTGGCAAGTCCAGCATCGGTCGCCGGCTGGCCCAGGCGTTGGGCCTGCCGTTCTTCGACGCCGACGAGGAGGTTGAGCGCGCCGCCCGCCGCACCATCGCGGAAATCTTCGCCGACCTGGGCGAGACGGCGTTTCGCGACGGCGAGCGGCGAGTGATCGCGCGCCTGCTGGAGGGGCCGCCGCATGTGATGGCGACCGGCGGCGGCGCCTTCATGAACGATGAGACCCGCGCCCTGATCGCCCGCAAGGCGGTCTCGGTCTGGCTCAAGGCCGACCTCGACGTTCTGGTCCGGCGGGTGGGCCGCAAGTCCGACCGGCCGCTGCTGCACGGCCGCGAACCGCGCGAGGTGCTGGAGGCGTTGGCCCGGGAGCGCGACCCGATCTACGCCCAGGCCGACATCGTCATTGACTCGGTCGAGGGCCCGCATTCCGCAACGGTCCAGGCGATCATCGCAGCGCTGCGCGACCACCTGGCGGCCAAGGCGACCGCGTCATGATCCGGACCGTTCCCGTAGACCTTGGCGCGCGCGCCTATGAGGTGCTGATCGGCGATGGACTGATCGACCAGGCTGGCGCGCGGATCGCTCCGCTGCTGAGGCGCGCCCGCACCGCAGTGGTGGCCGACGAGACCGTGGCGCGCCTGCATGGCGAGCGCTTGCGCGCAGCCCTGGCCGGCGCTGGGATCGAGGCCAGCTTCGTGGTCATCCAGCCGGGCGAAAGCTCCAAGAGCTTCGAGGGCTTGGCCGAGCTCTGCGACCGGCTCTTGGCGCTGGAGCTGGACCGCGGCGACGTGATCTGCGCGTTCGGCGGCGGGGTGGTGGGCGACTTGGCCGGCTTCGCCGCCGCGATCTACAAGCGCGGGGTCGACTTCGTGCAGATCCCGACGACGCTGCTGGCCCAGGTTGACTCCTCGGTCGGCGGTAAGACCGCGATCGACACCCCGCGCGGCAAGAACCTGATCGGCGCGTTCCACCAGCCGCGGCTGGTGCTGGCCGACCTGGGCGTCCTGGCCAGCCTGCCCGACCGCGAGATGCGCTGCGGCTACGCCGAGGTGCTCAAGTACGCCCTGCTGGGCGACTTCGCCTTCTTCGAGTGGCTGGAGACCAATGGTCCGGCGGTGCTGGCGCGCGAGCCGGGCCCCCTCGCCCACGCGGTCGCCCGGTCGGTGGAGATGAAGGCCGAGATCGTCGCCGAGGACGAGCGGGAGGCGGGCCGCCGCGCGCTGCTCAATCTCGGACACACCTTCGGTCATGCGCTGGAGGCCGAGATGGGCTTCGGCGATGGATTGCTGCACGGCGAGGCGGTGGGGCTGGGCATGGCCATGGCCTTCCGCTTCTCGGCCAGTCAGGCGATCTGCCCCGGCCAGGACGCCGCGCGCGCCGAGCGGGCCATCGCCGCGGCGGGCCTTCCGGTGCGGATGAGCCAGGCGCGCGCCCAGCCGTTCGCCGTCCAGGCGCTGATCGGCCACATGGTCCAAGACAAGAAGGCCGAAGACGGCCGCATCACCCTGATCCTCGCCCGCGGCCTCGGCCAGGCGTTCACGGCCAAGACCGTCGACGCCGCCGCGCTGAAGGGCTTCCTCATCCACGAAGGCGCAACGCCATGACCATGGCCCTGCTCGTGATCGCGCCGGTGATCATCGGCCTGTTGGCCATCTCCGGCCTGTTCTCCGCCGCCGAAACCGCGATGACCGGCGTCAGCCGCGGCCGCATGCACCAGCTCGAGAAGGACGGCGACCACGCCGCGGCCAGGGTCAACCGGCTGATCGGCGAACGCGAGACGATGATCGGCTCGGTTCTCTTGGGCAACAGCGTGATCAACATCCTGTCCTCGGCCCTGGTCACCGAGGTGCTGACCCAGATCTTCCCCGGCGGCCTGGGGGTGGCGGCGGCGACGATCCTGATGACCGTCCTGGTGCTGGTGTTCGCCGAGGTGCTGCCCAAGACGCTCGCCATCACCCGCCCGGACGACGTGGCTCGCACCCTGTCGGCGCCGACCGAATGGGCGGTCTGGCTGTTCGGCCCGCCGGTGGCGGCGGTGCAGATCCTGGTACGCGGCACGCTGAAGGCGCTGGGCGTCAGGCTCGAAACGCCGGGTGGCTCGGCCGCCGCCCACCAGGAAATCCGCGGCGCGGTCGAGTACCACCACCACGGCGGCCTGGTCGAAAGCGCCGACCGGCGGATGCTGGGCGGGGTGCTGGACCTGGCCGAAATGGACGTCTCCGAGGTGATGGCGCACCGCAAGTCGATCGAGATGCTCGACGCCGACCTGCCGCCGCGCGAGCTGGTCCGCCAGGCGCTGGAGGCGCCCTATACCCGCCTGCCGCTGTACCGCGGCGACGCGGACAACATCATCGGCGTGGTGCACGCCAAGGACCTGCTGCGCGCGGTCGCCACCAACGAAGCCGGGATCGACGCGCTCGACATCGCCGCCGTCGCGCGCGAGCCCTGGTTCATCCCCGACACCACCAACCTGAGGGACCAGCTCAACGCCTTCCTCAAGGCGCGCAACCACTTCGCCCTGGTGGTCGACGAATACGGCGCCCTGCAGGGCCTAGTGACGCTGGAGGACATCCTCGAGGAGATCGTCGGCGAGATCGAGGACGAGCACGACCTGGTGGCCCACGGCGTGCGCCGCCAGCCCGACGGCTCAGTGACGGTGGAGGGAAGCGTCAGCATTCGCGACCTCAACCGCGCGATGGACTGGAACCTGCCCGACGAGGACGCGGTCACCGTCGCCGGCCTAGTGATCCACGAGGCCCAGACCATCCCCGACCCGGGGCAGACCTTCATCTTCCACGGTCACAGGTTCCAGATACTGCGCCGCCAACGCAACCAGATCACCGCGATCAAGGTTGGACCGCCGGTGGGGACGGAGGACGAGGGGTAGGGCAAAGGCGGGGCGAATTCGGTGAGCCGAGAAGGGATTACGGATTACGGTGCCAGTGCGCTCAATCGACTTCGGATGGTGAGGCGGCAGAAGTTCTGGGGGAATTCAATGCACTCTCACCGTAACCCGTAACCCGGCCGTCGCCGCGCTGGGTGACATGATGGGGCAGACCGGGAATCACGACGCGGGCGAGACGGGCCATGACGGTGAGACATACGCGATGCGCGTGGCGCGGCAATTAAATGCTCTGTCACCGTAACCCCCAGTTGACGTTGAGCAGGGTCACGTCCCGGGACGTGACCATAGAACGCCGACGAGAGGTCTTGCAAACGTCACCGCAGGGCCCGACGATCCTTCGCCTAGTCCGCCGTGGTGGAGCAAAGTGATGAGATATGACCGATCCACGAAGGACCTGATGCACGACTTCGCGGCGGCTCGCCTAATGATGGGCCAGCGGTTCACGCGCGACGATGCGGTGGCGTGGTTCCACGACAACTACCCCGCACTCAGCGCTAATACCGTGGGCCTGCATCTTCGCGGAATGTCGACGAATGTCGCGACGAGAGGAAATAACCACGCCCACATCCGAGCCGGCGAAGGCTGGGACTTGTTCTTCAAACTGAGCCCCAACGAGTATCGACTGTACGACGCCGCTACCGACCCGCCGCCGGTCTATCGCTCTACGCCCAGCGAGGACGACACGGATACCGCACCCGATGCTCTTGAGGATGACGGCAAGGCTGGGACTTCCGAGTTCGCAATGGAAAGCCATTTACGGGACTACCTCTGCAAGCACCTCGAAGTCGTAGAGCCGGGGTTGCGGTTGTCCGAAGAGACCGAGGGCGTCGAGTTCAACGCTGGCGGTCGCTTCATCGACATACTCGCGAACGCGGCCAACGGAGACTTCGTCGTGATCGAACTGAAGGTTTCGAAGGGGTATGATCGTGCTCTCGGACAAATACTCCGCTACATCGGATGGGTGCGCGCCAATCTGGCTGAAGGGAAGCGGGTCCGCGGAGTAATAATCGCTATAAAGATCAGTGAAGACCTCAAGCTCGCGGCGTCCTGCATACCCGACATCACTCTCCGAGAATATGCGCTCTCGTTCACAACTTCACCGGTTGACCTCAACGTCAGCGGAACCTAGCTACGCGGTTCGATATGCGTGGGCTACTTGCGACCGCCCCATTTGAGCACCCTATGTCTCATAACGACCCGTAAGGACCGCTTGGGGTCGACTCCGGAAATGGACGCTGAGGCCGACGAGCGCGCGATGCGCGACGGCGAGGCCGCGGCGGACGCCGGGCTTGTCGCGCCGCACGCCGAGGTCGCCATTGACGGCCGCCGGCGTAAGCCTTGCCAATCACCCGGAGCGAGGCCGAAGCATCCGCCGCGCGGCGCGGCGGCCCAGATAAGTATTCCGGTCGGCGCGCGGGCGGTGGACGAGGACGACAACGCGACCTAGGCTGCCGCGCATGCAGACCGTCAGGCTTGGGCGCACCGGCGCCAGGGTGAGCGTTGCCGGGCTGGGCTGCGGCGGCGCCAGCCGGCTGGGCATGGCGGCCGGCGGTGACTTGGCCCGGGCGGCGGGGATCGTGCGCCGGGCGCTCGATCTCGGCGTCAGCTTCATCGACACCGCCCGCGCCTATGGCACGGAGGAAGCCGTCGGCGAAGGCGTGCGCGGGCGCCGCGACGAGGTGTTCATCTCGACCAAGTCCACCGCCGCGCGCGGCGACCACCTGCTCAGCGCCGCCGAACTGAGCGAGAGCCTGGACCTCAGCCTGCGGCGGCTGGGCGTCGAGCGCATCGACCTGTTCAACCTGCACGGCGTCACGCTCGAGCAATATCCGCACTGCCTGGAGGTCCTGGTCCCGGAGCTGAAGCGCCAGCAGGCGGCGGGCAAGATCGGTTTTCTCGGCGTGACCGAGATGTTCATCGGCGACACCGGCCACGCCATGCTGGCCCGCGCCCTGCCGGACGATCATTTCGACGTGGTGATGGTCGGCTTCAACCTGTTGAACTCGTCCGCGCGCGAGCGGGTCTTCCCGCTGACCCGCCGGTTCGACGTCGGCACGCTGATCATGTTCGCGGTGCGCCGCGCGCTCAGCCGCCCGCAGGCCCTGACCGAGGTCGTGGGCCAGCTGATCGATCAGGGGAAGGTCGACGTGCGCCTGGTCGACCGGGCCGATCCGCTCGGCTTCCTCGCCAACTGGCCGGACGTGGCATCGGTGGTCGAGGCGGCCTACCGCTTCTGCCGCCACGAGCCGGGCGCCCAGGTGATCCTGACCGGGACCGGCGACATCGGCCATCTCGAACAGAACATCGCCGCCATCCTGGCCCCGCCGCTGCCCGCCGAGGTGTTGGAGCGGCTGACGGCCATGTTCGGCGCGGTCGATTCAGTGTCGGGGAACTAGGCTCGGACCGGCGCGGCGCCTCATCCCGCCTCGCCCGGCGCGCGGGCGGTGATCGAGAGGGCGTGGACCGGGCCGGCGAGTTCTTCGGACAGGGCGGCGAGGATCGCGCGCTGGCGCGCGACGCGGCTTTGCCCCTCGAATTTCGGCGACTCGATCACTAGGTTGAAGTGGCTCTCCCCGCCCGGCCGGGCGCCGGCGTGGCCATGGTGACGCGCGCTGTCGTCGTGGACCTCCAGCCGGGTGGGCGAAAAGGCGGCGGAAAGCTTGTCGTGGATAGATTGAGCGACAGCACCCATCTCGGGCCCCCAATTCGTACTTGTCAATTCTTGAAAGCTAATGCTTCCACCGCATACTTCGGGACATGAGCGGCGTGTTTCAATACCGGCCCAAGTTCGTCGACATCCGCGTTAGGCCCCCGAAGCCGGAGGGCGAGCGCGAGGACGACGTCATAGCGCTGAAGCCCGGCGAGCGGGCGTGCGACCATCCGGGCTGCCGGCTGGTGGGCGCCACCCGCGCGCCGAAATCGCGCGAGCTGATCGGCGAGCACTACTGGTTCTGCACCGCCCATGCCGGCGAGTACAACCGCAACTGGGACTTCTTCGCCGGCATGAACGAGGCGCAGGTCCGCGCCGCCCAGGCCCATTCCGCCGCCGGCGACCGGCCCACATGGTCGTTCGAGGCCTCGCGCCGCTCGCGGGAAGCGGCGGCCGCCCGCGCCGGGGCCGAACGCGGTTTCGCCGATCCGCTGGGCCTTTTCGCCGCGGCCCGCCGCCGGGCCGAACGCGCCGAGGCCGAGCGCCGCATCGGCAAGCTGGAACACAACGCCCTGGCCGACCTGGATCTCGACGGCGGGGCGGACGCGCGGACCATCCGCACGCGCTACATCGAACTGGTCAAGCGCTGCCACCCCGATTCCAACGGCGGCGACCGGTCGGCCGAACACAAGCTCCAGCGGGTGATCAAGGCCTATCAGACGCTGCGGAAGGCCAAGCTGGCCTGACGGGATTTTCACTCCGTCATCTCCGCGGGGCTCAAACACCCGTTTGCAAGCCGGCGCTAAAACGCTAAGCGGTTTTCATGACCGATCCGACCGAACCCGCCACCGACCCGCTGCTGTCCCTCATGCCCGACAAGTCCGTCTCGGTGCGCGAAGTGTTCGGCGTCGACTCCGACATGAAGGTGCCCGCCTTCTCGACGCGCGATCCGCACGTGCCCGACTTCGACGACGCCTATCGCTTCGATCCGCAGACCACGCTGGCCATCTGCGCCGGTCTCGCCTTCGACCGGCGGGTGATGATCCAAGGCTATCACGGCACCGGCAAGTCGACCCACATCGAGCAGGTCGCCGCCCGGCTGAACTGGCCGCTGGTGCGGGTCAACCTGGACAGCCACGTCAGCCGGATCGACCTCGTCGGCAAGGACGCCATCGTCCTGAAGGAAGGCAAGCAAGTCACCGAATTCCGTGAAGGCATGCTGCCCTGGGCGCTGCAGCGGCCGATCGCCCTTGTGTTCGACGAGTACGACGCCGGCCGGCCGGACGTGATGTTCGTCATCCAGCGGGTGCTGGAGTCGGGCAGCAAGCTGACGCTCTTGGACCAGAACCGGGTGATCCGGGCCAATCCGTATTTCCGGCTGTTTTCGACGACCAACACCATCGGCCTGGGCGACACCACCGGTCTGTATCACGGCACCCAGCAGATCAATCAGGCCCAAATGGACCGCTGGTCGATCGTCACCACCCTGAACTACCTCGCCCACGACGTCGAAGGCGAGATCGTGCTGGCCAAAAACCCGAGCTACGACACGCCCGAGGGCCGGCGCACCATCGCCGCCATGGTCCGCACCGCGGACATGACCCGCAACGCCTTCATGAACGGCGACATCTCCACGGTGATGAGCCCGCGCACGGTGATCACCTGGGCCCAGAACGCCGACATCTTCGCCGGCGACATCGCGCTAGCCTTCAGGCTGACCTTCCTGAACAAGTGCGATGAGCTGGAGCGGCCGACGGTGGCCGAATTCTTCCAGCGCGCGTTCGGGACCGACCTGCCGGAAGCCGCGACCCGGGTGAAGGTCGCTTAAGCCGCCCGCCGCCCCGGGCCGCGACATATCGCTTGCGCGCGGGCCGCTTCGCGCGCCAGGCTGGTGGGTGGGCAGGCAAGCCTAGCCTGTCGTCTCGAAAGGGAGCGATCCATGAGCCGGATCCTTCTCGCCGCCGCGGTCGCCGCGGCCCTTTGGCCTCCCCTATCCGCCGCCCAGGCCCAGCCGGCGGGAGCGGCGCCCAAGCCGGGCGATGTGGCCGACGCCTGGCTGCTGCAGGGCCGTGGCCAGATCATCTGCCGTCTCACCCTGTCCGGCCGGGCGACCAAGGCCGGGCCCTACGGAGCCGAGATCCCCGCCGATTGCCGCAACGCTTTGCCGGCGGGCGCGGCCGGCTGGAAGCCGATCGCGGACGGCATCGCCCTGGTGGCCGCCGACGGCTCGGTGCTGGTGGCCTTCGAGCGCTGGAGCGAGAGCCTGTTCGTCTCCACCGGCGCCGGGGCGCCCGACCTGCAACTCGCCCGCGCGCCGATCGCCCCCGAGGCGCGTTGAGCGCGGACCGAAGGCCTATCGTCTCGCCGGCGCCTCGAAACGCCCACGCGAGCCGATGAGCCAGGAGGCCACCCAGCTGGTCAGGCTGACCACCAGGGCGCAAAGGATCGCGGCCCACAGCCCGTGCACCACGAAACCGCGCACGAAGACGGTGACCAGCTTGATCATCAAGCCGTTGATCACCAGAAGGAACAGACCAAGCGTGAGCAGGGTGATCGGAAAGGTCAGGAACACCAGGATCGGGCGGACGATGGCGTTGACCAGGCCCAGCAGCACCGCCGCGGCGATCAGGCTGCCGATCGAACGCACCTCGACCCCGTGTACGATCCTGGAGGCGAGCCACAGGCCGAGCGCGACCACCGCCGCGCGGATGATGAAGCCGGTCATGATGGGCTCGCTCCCTATGCGGCTGGGCCTGCCGAGGAGATTAGCCCAACGGCGCGGCGAGTCGACGCCGCGCGCCAAGCAGGCCGCGCCGGACTTGCCCCTTTCACGCGCCCTTCGCCTCGGGCTATGACGGACAGTGATGAACAACAAAGCCGAAAGCCCGACCGAGATTTTCAAGCGCGCGCTGGCCCACGCCGCGCGGTCGCTGGCCGAGCAACCGGACCTGGAGGTCACCTTTTCCGGCGACGGGCCGCAACTGAACGGCAAGCACGCGATCCTGCCGCATCCGCCACGCGATTTGACGAGCAAGGAGACCACCCGCATTCGCGGCCTGGCCGACCAGATGGCGCTGCGCCTGTCGCACCACGACGAAGCGGCCCACGCGCGGCTGCGGCCTCGCTCGATCCAGGGCAAGGCGGTCTACGAGGCGGTCGAACAGGCCAGGATCGAGGCGATCGGCGCCAATGCGCTCGGCGGGGTGCGGGCCAACCTGACCGCGGTGCTGGAGGCCAACATCGAAAGAAAGGGCCTGAACCGCTTCGACGACGACGCCGCCCCGCCCCTGGCCGATATCCTGGCGCTGATGGTGCGCGAGCGGCTGACCGGCGACGCCCCGCCCGACGCGGCCAAGATGTTGGTGGACCGCCACCGGGCCGAGATCGAGGCCAAGGCCGGGGCCGACCTCGACAAGCTGACCGGTGCGATCGAAGACCAGACCGCCTTCGCCCGGGTGACCCGCGCGATCATCAAGGACCTCGATCTCGGCGAGGGCGAGGAGGGCGAGGCCGCCGAGGAGGGCGAGAGCGAAACGCCCGAGACGCCCCAGGACAAGAGCGAGGAGACCGGCGAGGGCGAGGACCAGGAAGGCGAAGGCGCCGAGGCGGACCGCGACCGCTCGACCGAACGCGAGGTCGAAGGCTCGGAGCAAGAGGCGGCCGAGGCCGAGGAGGACATGGGCGCCGAGGAAGGCGACGAAGAGGTCGAGTCCGGCGACGGCGAGCGGCCCGCCCGGCCCCAGACCAAGGACGCCGGCCTGCGCGAGCCGCCCTACAAGGTGTTCACCGCCGCCTACGACGAGGTGGTCGACGCCGAGGAGCTGTGCGACGCCGAGGAGCTTGGCCGGCTTCGGGCCTATCTGGACCAACAGCTCGCCAGCCTGTCGAACGTGGTCTCGCGGCTGGCCAACCGCCTGCAGCGGCGCCTCCTGGCCCAACAGAACCGCGCCTGGACCTTCGATCTGGAAGAAGGGATGCTGGACGTTGCCCGGCTGACCCGGGTGGTCATCGATCCGACCGCGCCCCTATCGTTCAAACAGGAAGAGGACACCGAGTTCCGCGATACGGTGGTGAGCCTACTGATCGACAATTCCGGCTCGATGCGCGGGCGCCCGATCATGGTGGCGGCGGTCTGCGCCGACATCCTGGCCCGTACGCTCGAACGCTGCGGGGTCAAGACCGAGATTCTCGGCTTCACCACCAGAGCCTGGAAGGGCGGCCAGGCGCGCGAGGACTGGCTGAAGGCCGGCAAGCCGCCAGCGCCCGGCCGGCTGAACGATCTGCGTCACATCATCTACAAGGCCGCCGACGCGCCCTGGCGGCGCGCGCGCAAGAACCTTGGCCTGATGATGCGCGAGGGCCTGCTGAAGGAGAACATTGACGGCGAGGCGCTAATCTGGGCCCACCACCGGCTGATCGGCCGCTCCGAGCAGCGGCGCATCCTAATGGTGATCTCCGACGGCGCGCCGGTCGACGATTCGACCTTGTCGGTGAACTCCGGCCACTATTTGGAGCGGCACCTGCGCACGGTGATCGGGGAAATCGAATCCGCCTCGCCGGTTGAGCTGATCGCCATCGGCATCGGCCACGACGTGCGCCGCTACTACCGCCGCGCCGTGACCATCGTCGATGTCGAGCAACTGGGCGGGGTGATCACCGAGCAGCTCGCCGAGCTGTTCGACGAGGAGCCCAAGGCCGCAAGGCGCGGCGTCTCGGCAAGCTTGCAGGCGCCCCCCACCGTCCAGGGTCCGAGCGCGCTGTTGGCCCGGCGCGGGGCGATCCGTCAGGCCGCCGAAGCTCATCGCTGAGCGGGGCGCAATGAAAAAGGCCGGCGTCGCCGCCGGCCCTTGTCCATCGAAGCCGAAATCCGATCAGGCCGCGGACTGGGCCGCGAGCTTGGCCTTGAGCTGGCGCTTGATCTTCTGGGCGCGGGCCGAGAGCTGCTCGTCGTCGGCCTTGACCAGAAACGCGTCCAGGCCGCCGCGGAAATCCAGCGTGCGCAGCGCCGCGTTGCTGATGCGCAGATTGAAGGCCTGGCCGAGCGCCTCGGAGGCGATGCGGATGGTCCTGAGCGCCGGCAGGAAGCGGCGCTTGGACTTCATGTTCGAGTGGCTCACGTTGTGGCCGACCATCGGACCGACACCTGTGAGTTCGCAGCGACGCGACATCGCGGACACCTTGGCCATGAATAAGGGGTGCGCCGGAACCCTAGGGCCCCGCGCGGAAGGGCGCGATATAGGCGAAGGTGGCTTGCGCCGTCAAGGCCGCGACGAGATTGCGCCGTCATGCTGTCGCCACCATTCTCGCCATTGTCTTGAGCGAGTTGATGCAGGAGCGCGCGCATGAGGTTCGGACTTGGGCTCGCCGCCGCGATGGCGCTCCTCCTTTGCGAGAGCGCCCAGGCCCAGGCGCCCGCGACGCCGGTGAAGCTGTCGCTCGGCTACGACGGCAGGCTCTTCATCAAGGTGCTCGACGTGCGCTTCGACGAACAGGCGACCCCGACCGACTTCGGCGCCGCCGCCAGCCTGCGCAGCTATGGCCTGCTGGCCCTGTTCAACCGCTTCGACGTCAGGGCGACGTCCCACGGCCAGATCGAGGACGGCGCGGCCCGACCCGGCTCCTTCCTGTACGAGAACAACGACGGCAGGCGCGATCGCAAGGTCGAGGTCGCCTGGCGGCCCGGCGAGGTGATCGCATCGTCCAGCCCCAAGTTCGGCGACCTTGGTCATCCGCCCGCGACCCCGGCCCAGAAGCTTGCTTCGGCCGATCCGCTGACCCAGCTCATGCGGATGACCATGGCCCAGGGCCCCGACCAGGTCTGCCATGGCGCGCCGTTGTTGTTCGACGGCAAGCAGCTCTACGCCCTGGAGTTCGACCGGGGCGAGGCGGTCGAGCCTACCGCCGATCAGCGGGCCCTGGGCCTGACCAGCCTGGTGCGCTGCTCGGTGACCTACCGCGAAATCGCCGGCTTCAAGCCGCCGAAGAAGCACGACACCGGCCTCAGGAGCCGGATCGGCGCCACCTTCGGCCAGTTCGGCCCGGACGGGCCGTGGGCGATCGTCAAGGTCAGCGCCAAAACCCTGCTCGGCCCCGCCGTCATCGAGCTCAAGCACGCCCAGGTCAGCCGGGACGCGCATCTGGCCGAGGAATAGGTCAAACAGGGTTGTGGTTAATGTCCGATCGCGTACCATATCTCGTAGGGAACAAAGACCGAATCGGCGTGAGTCGCTGATTCGGACATGATTCGTTTCGCGCCTGTTCGTCCGCGCGAGAACCCCTCGTTAATCCGCGGATCGTCTCGGGGTTGGCAACCCTGGCGACGGCGCGCGTGGCCGCGAGCCCGCGTGCAAGCAAACGTCACAAATCCGGGTTGGAATAGACGGGCCCGCCGGCGCCGCGCGCGCCGCGCACCGCGTGGAGGCGAACGCCATGATCATTTCCAGAGCCGGCCTGCTGCGCGGCGCCTTGGCCAGCACGGCGCTTCTGCCCGGTGCGGCCTTGGCCTCGATCGGCGGCGAAGGCGCGTTCCGGGCGGATCTCGCGCCCGGCGGCGTCCGGCCTTGGACGCAGGCGCCCCGGATCGGCGGCGGGCCACTGCGCTTCGCGGTGATCGGCGACCACACCGGCATCGGTCGACCCGGCGTGTTCGACCAGGCGATGATCCAGCTCAGCTGGCTGCAGCCGGACTTCGTGCTCTCGGTCGGCGACCTGATCGAAGGCTATACCGAGGACCGCGGCAAGATCGCCAACCAGTGGGCGCGCATCGAGGCCTCGGTGGCCAAGCTCGGCTGTCCGTTCCTCTACGTCCAGGGCAACCACGACGTGGACAACGCCGAAACCCTGGACGCCTGGCGCGAGCGGCGCGGGGCGGCCAACTACAGCTTCACCTACAAGGGCGCGCTGTTCGTGGTGCTGAACACCGAGGATACGCCCACGCCGATGACGCCGGCCAAGGCCGCCGACTTCTACGCCCTGGTCGACCAGATGCAGGCCGACCCGGACAAGGCCGAACCGGCCATCGCCGAGCATATCGCCGCCAATGCGGCGGCGACCGGCCGGCAGGGCGAATACAGCGCTGCGGGCACGGTCAATCTGGGCGACAAGCAGCTCGGCTGGGTGCGCGACACGCTGGCGCGCCATCCAAGCCCCTCCTGGACCTTCGTCGTCCTGCACAAGCCGGCGTGGAAGATGCATAGCCCCGACTTCGCCAAGGTCCAGGCCATGCTGGCCGGACGTTCGCACACGGTTTTCGCCGGCCACACCCACTATTTCACTCACGAAGTGTTCGACGGCCACGACTACATCAACATGGGCACCACCGGCGGCATCCGCACCAAGGCCGGGCCGGGCACCTTGGACCACACCATGATCGTGACCCTCGGCGGCAATGGACCGCTGTACGCCAACACCCGTTTCACCGGCCTGATGAACGTCGCCGGCGAGACCGGTCAGGTGCGCGCCTACTGACCCGGGCGTCGCGGCCGGACTTGCCCGACTCGCCCTCCGCCCCCAATTTGCGGTCATGAGCGATCGCCCGACGGGGGCAGCGCCCTCTCGCCTCGTGGCCGTGCTTGGGCCCACGAACACCGGCAAGACCCATCTGGCGGTCGAGCGGATGCTCGGCCACGCCTCGGGCATGATCGGCCTGCCGCTGCGGCTTCTGGCCCGCGAGATCTACGACCGCATCGTCAAGGCCCACGGCGCGCGGGCGGTGGCCCTGATCACCGGTGAGGAGAAGATCGTCCCGCCGCGGCCGCGGTATTTCGTCTGCACGGTCGAGGCCATGCCGCTGGGCCGCGAGGTCGAGTTTCTGGCGGTGGACGAGATCCAACTCTGCGCCGACCCCGAGCGCGGCCATGTCTTCACCCACCGGCTGCTGCACGCCAGAGGTCGTTCGGAGACCATGCTGATGGGGGCGGCGACCATGGCGCCCTTGATCCGCCGCCTGTGCCCGAACGCCGAGATCGTCTTCCGCGAACGCTTCTCCCGCCTGAACTACGACGGATCCAAAAAGCTGACCCGCCTGCCCCGGCGCAGCGCCGTCGTCGCCTTCTCGGCCGAGGCGGTCTACGCCATCGCCGAGCTGATCCGTCGCCAGCGCGGCGGCGCTGCGGTGGTGATGGGCTCGCTGTCCCCGCGCACCCGCAACGCCCAAGTCGCCCTGTTCCAGTCCGGCGAAGTCGATTTCCTGGTCGCCACCGACGCCATCGGCATGGGGCTGAACATGGACGTCGACCATGTGGCGTTCGCGGGCCTGCGCAAGTTCGACGGGCGGCGCACCCGCTGGCTGCACGCCCAGGAGATCGGTCAGATCGGCGGCCGCGCCGGCCGGTATCGCTCCGATGGAACCTTCGGCGTCACCGGCGACTGTCCGGAGATGGACGCCGACCTTGTCGCCGCGGTCGAGGCCCACGCCTTCGATCCGGTCCAGGCGGCGGAGTGGCGCTCGAGTCGGCTGGATTTCAATTCGCTGCGCGATCTGATGCGCTCGTTGGCCGCGCCGCCGCCGATGGCCGGGCTGAAGCTGTCCGAAGAGAGCCTGGACGAGACCGTGCTGCGCCAACTGGCCGGTGACGAGACTGTTCAGCGCCGGGCCAGGGACCGCTCGAACCTGATCCGCCTGTGGGAGACCTGTCAGACCCCGGATTTCCGCAAAACCACGGTGGAGGAGCACACCCGCTTGATCCGCACGGTGTTCGAGCACCTGACCGAGCGCGACCGCCGCCTGCCCGAGGACTGGATCGGCGGCCAGCTCGGCGCGCTGGACCGGCTGGACGGCGACATCGACGCCCTATCCGGGCGCCTGTCCAGCGTGCGCACCCTGGCCTATGTCGCCAACCGCGCCGACTGGCTGGCCGATCCCGTCCATTGGCAGGGCCGGACCCGCGCGCTGGAGGACAAGCTGTCCGACACCCTGCACGAGCGGTTGATGCAGCGGTTCATCGACCGGCGCACCAGCGCGCTGATGCGCGGGCTGCACCTGCGCGGCGAGGGCCTGCTGGCCGGGGTCGCGTCCGATGGGGCGGTCACCGTCGAGGGCCATCACGTCGGCCGCCTGCGCGGGATCGCGTTCGAGCCGGTCCGGGGCGCCTCGGCGCTGGAGGACAAGGCCCTGCGCGCCGCCGCCGAGCGGGTGATCGTCCCCGAGGTCGCCCGGCGGTTGGGGCGGCTGGCGGCCGATCAGGACCCGGTCTTCGCCCTGCTGCCCGATGGCCTGGTGCTGTGGCGCGGCCAGGCGGCCGGCCAGCTTGCCGGCGGCGATCCGTTTCAGCCGAAGGTCCGCCTGTTCGGCGATCTTGGCCCCGACCATGCGCGCCAGCGGGCGGCGCGGCGATTGGAGGCCTTCATCGCCGCCGAGGCGGGCCACCGGCTTGGCCGGCTCAAGGCGCTGCGCGAGGCGATCGAGACCGGCCGCATCCGGGGCCTGGCGCGCGGGATCGCCTATCGGCTGACCGAGGCCGGCGGACTGATCGACCGACAGGCGCTGGCGGCGGAGGTGCACGCCCTGAGCCAAGCCGAACGACGGGCGCTGAAGGGCCTGGGCGTGCGTTTCGGCGCCTTCAGCCTGTTCATGCCCGCGCTTCTGACACCTGCGGCCAGGGCCTTCGCCGCCGCCTTCGCCGCTCTCGTCGCGCCCGACTGGCGCCCCAGCGCCGAGCGCCCCTCGCCCCTGCCAGACCCGGTTCCGCCACCCGTCGCCATGGCCGTGCTAGGACTGCGGGCCGTCGCCGGCCTGGCGGTTCCGGTCGAGGCGCTGGAGGCGTTGGACGCGGCGTTGCGCGCCGCCCCGCGCCAAGCCGGCGGCGCGGCGCTGAGCGAGGCGGCGATCACGGCCCTGTCCTGGAGCCCGGACGAGGCCGGCAAGATCCTGCGCGGGCTGGGCTTTTCACCGGTCCGCAAGCCGGTTCCGGGCGAGCCGGTCCTCTGGCGTCGCCGCCAACCGCGCGGCGAGCGCCCCGCCCCGCCCAAGGCCTCGCCGTTCGCCGCTCTCGCCGCCCTGACTCCGGCGCCCGCGCCGCGCGCCAAACGGCCCTATCGTCCACGCCGCCGCCAGCGCCCCTCATGAGCGGGGAGGAGGCTTGCCGGATCGACGTTTGGCTGTGGCGGGCGCGGTTCTTCAAGACCCGATCGCTGGCCGCCCGCTTCGTCGAGGAGGGCCGCCTTCGCCTGTCGCGCGCCGGCGGCGAGACGCGATTGGACAAGCCCAGCCGCTCCGTTCACCGCGGCGATGGCCTGGTGTTCGCCGTGGGCGGACGATTGGTCGCGGTCAGGGTCGAGGCGCTTGGCGAGCGGCGCGGCCCAGCAAGCGAAGCGCGGGCCCTCTTCTCCCCCCTGCAGGATTCCTCGCCCGCCGATGAGGAAAGCCGGCATTGACATTGCCGCCGCGCGCCTCAAAAAGACGCCCGCCGCCCGTTTGCGCGCCGCCTGACCGGATACGAGTTTTCGATGACCTACATCGTCACCGACCCCTGCATCAAATGTAAGTACATGGATTGCGTGGAGGTCTGCCCCGTCGACTGTTTCTACGAGGGCGAGAATTTCCTGGTCATCAGCCCGGACGAATGCATCGATTGCGGCGTCTGTGAGCCGGAATGCCCAGTGGACGCGATCAAGCCCGACACTGAGGACGAACCTGACGGCAAGTGGCTGAAGATCAATTCGGAATTCGCCAAGACCTGGCCGAATATCACGGTCAAGGGCGAGGCCCCCGCCGACGCCGACGATTTCGAGCGGCAAACCGGCAAGTTCGAGAAATTCTTCAGCGAAAAACCGGGCAAGGGCTCCTGACGCGGCGGACCCGCTTGGCGAGCTGGCGCGCAAGCCTTTCATCGCGCTCGACTTTGTGATATTGTCCATGACGATATGGTGGCGCCTTGAGTGTGTCCGCCGCATCATGGTGGAAGAACAGCCGTCCTGACCGACGCGCGCCTAACCGAAGGCGAAGGGTGTCTTAGGGAATATTCGCAATCCCGGACGTGTTCCGTGTTCGACCTGCGTTCGCCGCGGGCGGGAAGTTTTTTTCCGTCACCGCGTCGGGTGGTGTGGCCCAAGCGGGCCGTGGAAGAGTTGAGAGGACTATTCAATGAGCAAGATCAGTCTCGATTTCACGGTAGGTGATCACGTCGTCTATCCCGCGCATGGCGTCGGCGCGGTCGTCGGGGTCGAAACCCAGGAGGTCGCCGGCCTGTCGCTCGAAGTCTATGTGATCACCTTCGACCACGAGAAGATGACCTTGCGCGTGCCGACCCGCAAAGCCAAAACCGCCGGCCTGCGCCCGCTGGCGGCCGGCACGGTGGTCAGCCAAGCGCTGACCACGCTGAAAGGCCGCGCGCGCGTCAAGCGGACCATGTGGAGCCGCCGGGCGCAGGAATACGAAGCCAAGATCAATTCTGGCGATCTAATCTCGATCGCCGAGGTGGTGCGCGACCTGCACCGCGCTGAAAACCAGCCGGAGCAGTCCTATTCCGAGCGCCAGCTCTACGAATCGGCGCTGGACCGGATGGCTCGCGAAGTGGCCGCGATCGAACAGATCGACCGCGAGGCCGCGATCGGCATCCTGACCAAGTCGCTGCAGAAGGCGGCCTGACCGCCGCGCGCCGGCGCTTTAGCGCGAAGCCAAAAGCTCGATCTGTTCGGGATGGTCGATGCGCATCACCCCGTCCCAGCCGACCACGCCGCGCACCCGCACCAGGCGCGTGGTCAGGCTCGCTGGCGCCATGCCCGCCCGGCCAAGCTCGCGCGCCGCGGCCGCCGGCGCCTCGGCGGCGAAGCCGTCCGGCCGATCGGTGAACTCCAGAAACACCCCGCGCGCGGTGTCGCTCACCCGCCGCACCGGCCCCTCGACCACTTGAAAGCCGGTGGTTGAACGGTCAACTTCCCGCGGCAGGCGCACCTGATAGGCGCCGCCGGCGCGCCACAGCCCCCGGTGCGCCAGCCGGGCGCGCGCCTCCTCGTCCAGCATCGGCCGCGCCATCGCCCGATTGTCGGCGAAGGTGCGCACCCGGGCCTCGCCCGCCTGCAGCATCGCCCCCTGGGTCCAGCCGCCGCCGGTCAGCCGCACCTGGGCCAGGGCGCGGCCATAGGCGTCGCGCCGCGCCCCGCCGTAGTAGAGCTGGACCTCGCGCCCTTGGACTAGGCGGGCGAGCGTCGCGGCGGCCTCATCGGCCCCCGGCTCGCCCTCGCGCGGGGTGTCCAACCCGGCTAGGCGCACCACCAGACCGCCGTCCAGCACCACCACGTCGCCCGAGCGTACCTGAACCACCCGGCCATGTTCGCCGGCCGCCAGCCGGTCAAGCGCCAGGCCCTCGCCGCAGCCGGCCGCCAGCGCCGCCGCCGCCAGCGCCCAGCCTCGCATCCATTTCGCCAGCGGCCTTCGCACGGAGCGGTCTTTTGCGCTATGACCGCGCGGTCGCGGCCCGGTAGCTCAGCAGGATAGAGCAGCGCTTTCCTAAAGCGAAGGTCAGGGGTTCGAGTCCCTTCCGGGCCGCCAGGTGGTCTCTCCAACTCTGCTATCGCGAATGAGGTGCTGGCAGTCTAACGCTAAAACGTCTCCGGTTTGGCGGCCGCTGATGGCCCAAGTCGGGGAGGGGCCATCAATTTGGGCCAAACCGGAGAAAAGTTAGCATTAGCGGCCAGCGCCGAGATGACAGCGCCTTGACTTGGTCCAGACCATGGTCCATTTTTATGAAATTGGACCTATGTATAGTCCAGAATGGATGTTTCGATGAGAATTTCGGTGACCGACGCCAAGGGACAATTGACCGACCTTGTGCGACGCGCCGAAGCCGGCGATGAAGTCGTGCTTACAAGGCACGGACAGCCGGCGGTGCGCCTCGTGGCGGTCAAGGCGTCGCCGGACAGGGCGACGCGTCGCAAGATCATGGAGGCATGCCGCCGCGCTGGCGCGCTCAAGGCGGTCAAGGGCGCCGCGGCGGCGAAGAGCCAGGACTTTCTCTACGACGAGGACGGTTTGCCGAAATGATCGCGGTCGACACGTCGGCCTTAATGGCGATCGTGCTCGGAGAGGCGGAATCCGACGCCTGCATGGACGTCCTGGAGGCTGAAACCGAGATTCTGATCTCCGCGGGAACCTTGGCCGAGGCTTTGATCGTCGCGGACAGACGCAATGTCGCGGACGAGGTTTCGGCGCTCATCGATGGCCTGGGCGTCACCGTCCTCCCGGTCACGGAGGCTGTGTCGCGGCGGATCGCCCAGGCCTATGCGCAATGGGGCAAGGGCATCCATCCCGCGGGGTTGAATTTTGGGGACTGTTTCGCTTACGCCCTGGCGAAGGAAAACGATTGCGCGCTCCTCTACGTCGGCGAGGATTTCGGACGGACCGACCTGGGCTGAGGGCGCGCCAAAACAAAATCAGCCGCCGGGCGACCGGCGCCGCGTAGGCGCCGTTCCGCGCCGCGATGAGCTTCTGATCACCGCTTCGCGGCTTCGGCATAGGGCGTCTGGGCGAAGGTGACACCCATGGCGCGGAGCCGTTCCTTAGCTCGGATGGTCAGGTCGGTGACCATGGTGAACTGCTCGCGGCTCTCGGCGACGTAGGCCTTGAGCTTGTAGTGGGCGCCCCAGGGCGTTTCCGCCGCGGTGACCTTCACCGGCGTATCCGGTTTCCGATACGGGCTGGTTTCGGCGATTTCGGTCAGGAGCTGACCGACGGCGGCGCCATCGTGATCGGCGTGCAGATAGAAGCTGGTCACGCAGAGCAGGCTGCGCTTGCCGCCGCTGTCGTTGGAGACGCTGGTCGACCAGATCTTGGCGTGCGGGATGATCACCTCGGTGTCGTCGGCGGTGACGATGTGCACGGCGCGCGTGCCGATGGTCTTCACCTCGCCGTAGGCGCCGTCGATCTCGATCCAGTCGCCGGGCTGGTAGGTGTTCTCCAGGATGGTCACCACGCCCGCGACCAGGCAGCTGACGTAGTCCTTGAGCGCGAAGGCCAGCGCCAGGGCGACGGTCGCCAGCAGGGCTATGATGTCCTCGAAGGTGGGCTCGACCAGCAGCGGAATGATGATCGCCAGGCCGGCGAGCCCGATGAGCAGCCGGGCTATGGGCGCCACGCGCAGGATCAGCAGCCGGTGGCGGGACGGCGCGCGCTCGGCCGCGCGGCGCACGATCCACCGCACGATCTGGATGAGAAGGCCGCAACCGACCACAACGGCGACGACGAGCCCGACGTGGCCCCAGGTCAGCTCCCGCAGGAAGCCCAGATGCGCGCTGGCTTGATTCATGGCGTGCTTTCCTTCGGCGGTGAGAAGCGCCTTCAGGCTAGACTGCGCGCTGAGGCTGCATAGTTCCAGGGCATGAGCTGATTGAAATCGCTGGCGATGACCGCGGGCCCGAGCTTTGATGACGGCGGTGTCAGAGCAATTAGCCGGTCCGTAACCGGCGCCCGGTAACGTCACCTCGTCAGCCGGGAAATCTACAAACAGAGACGCTCCGCCACGCTGGCGGAGTGGCGGGCAGTCACGGCCTAACGCCGGTCGGGTTTGGGCTCACTGCGCCCAATCAGAGACGAGTTGCCGTTGGACTGACACCACCCGTCCGGCGGGAACAGGTAACGCTTGAACGAGATCGGATTCATGGCCCCTCCCCGACTTGGCCATCAAGTTAGGCCGAACCGGAGAAAAGTTCATTAGCCTGCCGGCACCCTTTGCGCTGGCATCACGTCGCCCACGATTTGCCGGCGGTATTGGTTTCAATCAGCGCGATGAGGCCGCCGAGCAGGGCGGTTGGCGTCGGCGGGCAACCCGGGATGTGCAGATCGACCGACAGAACCGCGCCCACGCCATCGGCGCAGGCGTAGCTCCCGGCAAACAGACCGCCGTCGAGGGCGCAGCCGCCCGCGCCCACGACCCACTTTGGGGCGGGCATCGCCGCCCAAGTGCGTTCAAGCGCCTCGCGCATGTTCAAACTCACCGGCCCGGTGACCAGGAGCACGTCCGCATGCCTGGGCGAGGCGACGAAGCGCAGACCGAAACGCTCCAGGTCATAGAAAGCGTTGCTCAAAGCGTGGATCTCAAGTTCGCAGCCATTGCAGGAGCCAGCGTCGACCTGGCGGATGGCGAGGCTGCGGCCGAGCCGGCGCCGCGCTGCGCCATCAAGGCGGGCCGCAAGCCGCCTCACCTCCTCGTCGTCGGCATGCGGCGCGGGCTCGGTTAGCGGACGGCGCAGCAAGCCTTGGGCGATGAAGCGAGGGACGGACATCAGAGATCGCACCCGGCATAGCTGCAGTTGAATGACTTGTTGCACAGCGGAAAGTCGGCGACGATGTTGCCCTCGATACAGGCTTCTAGCAGCGGCCACTGGAACCAGGACGGATCGCGCAGGTGGGCGCGCTCGACGATGCCGTCCCTGATCCTGACCCATGCCAGGACGTCACCGCGGAATCCTTCGACGAGAGCCACGCCTTCGCCCGTCCCCCGCGGCGGCGTCTGCCGCGCCGGCCCGTCTGGAATCAGATGTAGGATCTGTTCGATCAGTGAGAGGCTTTCGCCTACCTCATCTATGCGGATCCAGATGCGAGCGTTGACGTCACCCTCCTCGCGGACCGGGATCTTGAAATTGATCTGGTCGTAGGGGGCGTAGGGGAAGACGCGTCGCGCGTCGAAGACCCGGCCAGAGGCGCGGCCGACATAGCCGCCGGCGGCGAAGCGATCGGCGAGCGCGTGGTCGACGACGCCCGTCGAGACCGTGCGGTCCTGCAGTGAGGCGGTCTCGTCGTAAAGCTCGACCAGGGCGGGGAAACGCTCGCGGATGGTCTGGACCAGCGCCGCCACCAGCCCCGCGCCGGCCGCATCCAGATCGACAGCGACGCCGCCGGGAACCACGCGGTCCATCATCAGTCGGTGGCCGAAGACGGTGTGCGCCGTGCGCAGGACCTCTTCCCGCAGGATGCCGCAATGGGCTAGCATCAGGGCGAAGGCGGCGTCGTTGCAGATCGCGCCGATGTCGCCCAGGTGGTTGGCCAGCCGCTCGAGTTCCGCCATCAGGGCCCGCACCCAAACGGCCCGGATCGGCGCCTCCAGGCCGAGCGACGCCTCGACCGCGCGGGCGAAGGCGAGACCATAGGCCACCGTGCTGTCGCCCGATGCGCGGCCGGCGAGTTGCGCGGCGCGCGCAAGGTCCGCGCCCGCCATCAAGCCTTCCAGCCCCCGGTGGACATAGCCCAGCCGCGTCTCTAGTCGCACGATGGTCTCGCCGTTGGCGGTGAAGCGGAAATGGCCAGGCTCGATGATGCCGGCGTGGACCGGTCCGACCGGGATCCGGTGCAGGCTTTCGCCCTCGCTCGGCAGGAAGGTGTAGGGCGAGGGCCCGGCGGAGCGCGCGGCGGCGCCAAGCGGCTGGCGGACCGTCCAGCGGCCGTGATCTAGCCAGGGCCGCTTGTCCTCCGCACCTTCGGCGACCAGGCCATGGATGTCGAACAGCGCCCGCTCAAGCCGTATCGCCGGGGCGTGGACGGCGCCGATCGAGGGATACCGCCCCTCGGGGCAGGCGAGGTCGAGCACCGCCAGCTCGCCGGGCCTGCGCGTCACCGCCATGTGGACTAGCGCCGGCTCGCCCCAGAGCGCCAGCAGATTGAGCTCGCCGGCCGCGAGTCCTCGCGCCGCGCTTTGCCATTCCGCCTCGTCCACCAACAACCCCAGCCAGGGTCCGAGGATTCGCGCGTGGCCTTCGATGCCCAGAGCGCCGGTCATCCGAGCATCCTCGCCACGTGCTGGAACCACTCGGTCAGAAGCGGCGGGAAATAGAGCCCCGCCGCTAGCACCAGGCCCAGGTGGGCGACCATCGGCAGTAGGGAGGCCCGGGTGGGCGTCTCGCCCGGCGAGGGCTCGCCGAACGCCATTCCCTGCAGGCGCAGGAGCAGCGCGCCGAACGCGACCAGAAGACCCAGCACCAGCGGCGCGGCCAACAGCGGTTGACGCGCGAAGGTCGAGGTCACCACCAGAAACTCGCTGGTGAAGATGCCGAACGGCGGCAGGCCCGCGATCGCCAGGACGCCCACCACCAGCGACCAGCCGAGGATCGGGTGGGTCACGGTCAGGCCGCGGATGTCGGCGATCTTCTGGGTGTTCTTGACCTGGGCGATGTGGCCGACGGTGAAGAATATCCCGGATTTGGTCAGACTGTGCATGGTCATGTGCAGCAGGCCGGCGAAGTTGGCCAAGGGGCCGCCCATGCCGAAGGCGAAGGCGATGATCCCCATGTGCTCGATCGACGAATAGCCGAACAGCCGTTTGATGTCCCGCCGCCGGTAGAGCATGAATCCGGCGAAGACCAGCGAGACCAGACCCATGGTGACCAGCAATGGGCCCGGCGCCAGGGCCGCGTGGTTGGCCGCCAGCAGCATCTTGAAGCGCAGCACCGCATAGAGGGCGACGTTGAGCAGAAGGCCGGAGAGCACCGCCGAGATCGGCGTCGGACCCTCGGCGTGGGCGTCCGGCAGCCAGGCGTGCAGGGGCGCCAAGCCCACCTTGGTGCCGTAGCCCAAGAGCAGGAAGACGAAGGCGACATTGAGCAGGGCCGGATCGAAGGCGGCCACTTTGCTCATCAGCACGGTCCAGACCATGCCCTGCAGGCCCTGGCCGACCACCGGCTCGGCGGCGACATAGACCAGGATGGTGCCGAACAGGGCGAGCGCGATCCCGACGCTGCCCAGGATGAAGTATTTCCACGCCGCCTCGATCGCCTCGTGGGTGCGATAGATGCCGACCATGGCCACGGTGGTCAGGGTGGCCAGCTCGATCGCCACCCACATCAGGCCGAGGTTGTTCGACACCAGGGCCAGGTTCATGCCGAACATCAGAACCTGGTACATGGCGTGATAGAACCGCAGGCGCACCGGGGTAAGGCGGCCGATCTCGATCTCGTGAGCGATGTAGCTGGCGCTGAACAGGCTGGTGGTGAAGCCGACGAAGGCTCCCAGCACGATGAACACCACGCTGAGATCGTCGACCTGCAGATAGAGGCCCACGGCCGGCCGGCGGAAGAACAGCGTCATCGACGCGGCGAAGGTGGCGAACGCCGCCAGGGTGTTGATCCGGGCGCTGAGCCGATAGCCGGGCAAGAGCGCCAGCAGCGCCGCGGCCAGGGCCGGGATCAGTAGGACCGCATGCACGGCGTTGAGACCGAACAGGCTCATTCGCGCGCCTCGCGGAACCGGTCCAGGGCGGCGACATCGATGGTCTCGAACCGCTCGCGGATGCGGAACAGAAAGACGCCGATGACGATGAAGGCGATCAGCACCGAGAAGGCGACGCTGATCTCGACCACCAGCGGCATGCCCTTGGCCCCGGTGGCGGCCAGCACTAGGCCGTTCTCCAGCGACATGAAGCCGATGATCAGACTGACCGCGTTGCGCCGGGTGACCATCATCAGAAGGCCCAGCAGAACCACCGAGAGGGCGAAGGCCAGGTCCTCGCGCGCCAGCCGGCCGGCTTCCTCGGTCACCCGCAGCATCACCACCATCGAGAGGGCCACCAGGCCGATGCCGCCCAGCATGGTCGGGCCGACGCCGACCACGTTCTCGATCTCGCGGTGGATGCCCAGCTGCTTGATGATGCGGTGCAGGGCGACGGGGATGATGATCGCCTTGAACGCCAGGGCGATGAGGGCGGTGACATAGAGGTGGGGCGCGTCCTGCACATAGGCTTGCCACGCCACGGCCAGGGCCAGCACCATGGCGTGGACGGCGAAGACGTTGATCAGGGCGCTGAGCCGGTCCTGGTAAATCAGGGTGAAGCTCATCAGCACCAGGCCGCCGGCCAGAAGGTGCGCGACGTCGAAATAGAGGCCGCTCATCGAAGCCCCCCGCGCGAGACGAACAGCAGAAGGGTGCCCAAAAGCCCCAGCATCAGGGCCGCGCCGAGGTATTCCGGCACCCGGAACACCCGCATCTTGGCCACGCTGGTCTCGAACAGCGCGAGCACCGTCCCGCCGACCGCCAGCTTGCCCAGATAGGCCGCCAGGCCGATCTCCGCCGCCATCGTGCCCGAGCCGACCGGCGCCAGGCCCCAGGGGACGAAGACGCAGGCGATCATCGAGACGTAGAGCAGAAGCTTGAGGAAGTTCGCCAGCTCCAGCACCGCCAGATGCCGACCGGAATATTCCAGGATCATGGCCTCGTGGACCATGGTCAGCTCCAGGTGGGTGGCCGGATTGTCGATCGGCACGCGGCCGTTTTCGGCGACCGCGACCATCAGAAGCGCGACCAGCGCCATGGCGAGGGTGACGCGCAGGCCGACGTGCGAGGAGAGCATGAAGCTCGCAACCGTCGAAAGCTGGGTCGAGTGGGCCAGGAGCGCGAGGCTAAAGACGATCATGATCATCGCCGGCTCGGCCAGGGTGGCGATCATCACCTCGCGGCTAGAGCCGATGCCGCCGAAGCTGGTCCCCACGTCCATGCCGGCCAGCGCCAGAAAGAAGCGGGCGCTGCCCAGGAGCGCGATGATGGCGATCAGGTCGGCCGACCAACTGAACATCAGGCCGGTCGCAAAGGTCGGGACTAAAGCCGCCGCCACCCAGGTCGCGGCGAAGATCAGATAAGGCGACGCCCGGAACAGCCAGGATGCGTTCTGCGCCAGCACCACCTCCTTGCGCATCAGCCGCCAGAGGTCGAGGTAGGGCTGCAGCAACGGCGGGCCGCGCCGGCGCATCAGCCGCGCCTTCACCCGCCGCACCCAGCCGGTCAGGAGGGGCGAAAACGCCAGGACCAGCAGCATCTGCGCGCCCTGGATCAGAAGATCGTGGATCAGACCCATATGGCCAGCACCAGAAGCAGGCTCACGAGGGCCAGGAACACCAGGCTGAGATAGACCCGGATGGTCAGGAACTGCAGGCGGTTGAGCCGGTCGGCGACGACGCCGACGGCGATTCCGATCGGGGCGTAGAGACCGTCCCAGATCCGGTCGCGCACGATGGCGGTAAAGCGCGCCGGGCGCATCTCGCCGGGAGCGGGCATGTCGACCACGTCGCGGGCGGCGAAGGCGAAGCCGCCGAACACCCGGCGGATCGGTTGGGCGAAGCTTCCGGCGCTGTACTGGGTCAGCGGGCTCTCGTCCGGAAAGCCGCAGTCCCAGGCCGGAGCGCGCCGCACCGCATGCGAGGCGAAACGATGGATCGCCAGGGCCGCCAGACCCGCCGAGGTGGTGATGAACGCCAGCACGAGAAGCCCGTTGTAGGAGCTGCGGCTCTCGGCGATCGGCACGATGGAGAGCCAGGCCTGGCTGGCCTGCACCGGCATCCGACCGCCGACCACGATCTGGGCCGCCGGAGCCAGGGCGTCGATCACCAGGCCCGGCAGGACGCCGGCCGTGAGGCACAGGCCGGCCAGGACGAACATCGCGGCGCGGGACCAGGGATCGGTCTCGCGCGCGGACTCGGCGGCCGGGGTGCGGGGCCGGCCTAGGAAGGCGACGCCGAACGCCCTGACCATGGCCGCGGCGGTCAGGGCGGCGGCCAGGGCCAGCAAGCCGCCGACCGCAGGGACCAGGAACTTAAGCGCAGTGGCCGCCAGCTGCGGGCTGACCAGAACCGCTTGGAAGGTCAGCCACTCCGAGGCGAAGCCGTTGAGCGGCGGCAGGGCGGAGATGGCCATCGCACCGACCAGGAAGACCAGGGCGGTCTGGGGCATGCGCCCGATCAGCCCGCCCATCCGCTCCAGGTCCCGCTCGCCGGTGGCGCCCAAGACCGCGCCCGCGCCCATGAATAACAGGCTCTTGAACAGCGAGTGGTTGAACACATGGAACAGGGCCGCGATGGCCGCGAGCGCCGCGGCCAGGGCCAGGTTCTGGGCCTTGAACGCCAGCGCCAGACCGAGGCCGATGAAGATGACGCCGACGTTCTCGACCGTGCTGTAGGCCAGGAACCGCTTCAAGTCGGTCTGCATCAGGGCGTAGAGAATCCCCAGCACCGCCGTGGCCGCGCCCAGCACCAGCACCACGACGCTCCACCAGACTTGCGGCGGGCCCAGAAGCTCGAACACCACGCGCACGAAGGCGTAGATCGCCACCTTGGTCATCACCCCGCTCATCAGCGATGAGACGTGGCTGGGCGCGGCCGGGTGGGCGAGCGGCAGCCAGACGTGCAGCGGAACAAGCCCGGCCTTGGAGCCCGCGCCTAGGATCACCAGGGCGAGCACCAGGCCCGCCGTATGGCTGGACGGCGGATGGGCGCGGATGGCGTCGAAGGCGTAGCCGCCGCCGGGGCCGGCCAAGAGGCCGAAACCGAGCAGCAGGCAAAGCGCCCCGAAGCTGGCCATCAGAAGGTAGACTTGGGCTGCGCGGCGGTTCTCCGGATCCCTATGATGGGCGAGGACCAGGGCCCAGGAGGTGACCGACATCACCTCCCAGGCGACCAGGAAGCCGAAGGCGTCGTCGGCTAGCACCACTAGGTTCATGGCCGCCAGGAAGGCTGGATAGAAGGGTAGAATCCGATCCGGCTCGGCCTCGTCGGCGCCGTAGCCTATGGCGTAGAGGCTGGCGATCGCGCCGCCGAGGTCGATCACGACCAGGAAGGCGGCGGCCAGCGCGTCCAGTCGAAATCGCGCGCCGACCCACGGCAGGCCCAGGGGCAGAGTGGCTTGGTCCGGCGCACCGGCCGTGAGGAGGGCCTTCAGCGCGACGACTGCGGCGATCAGGCTCACGGTGGTGCAGGCGCCATAGACCAGGGGGCTCGCCCATCGGCGCCGGCCGACCGGAACAGCCGCCACCGCCAGGGCGAGCAAAACGCCAATGCAGACCAAGAGGATGCTGATCCCCGGCCCCGCCATCAGCGTATCCGAACCCCGCGGCCGCCGCCAGTGCTCGGCGCGCTCTCGCCGATCAGTTCGAGGCCCGCCGCCTCAAGCGCGCCGATCAGCTTCATCAGGGAATCGACATTGCCGCGGATCACCCCGTCGCTGGCCTCCATCCGTTGGATGGTGGGAACCGATAACCCCGATAGCTCGGCAAGCGTCCGTTGGTCGAGTGCGAGCAGAGCGCGCGCAGCGCGGAGCTGGGCTGCTGTAATCATGTTTAAGCCATCAGCTAGGGTGCCTCAGACATCGAACTTGGTGTTTATATCGTAGATTATGATGCTTCAATGCCTAGATGCTGATTCACCAACACCCCGGCTCAGGCCGCCGCAGTACGGCGGTCAGGTCGCGCATGTCGTCGACGCTCTCCTTGACCAGCCGAAGAAACCGGCTCTGAACGGCGGAGATTATCCGGCCGCGGGTCAGCAGGAGCACCTCCGTCACCGCCTCGGCGTCGTCCAGATCCCGCAGCACGAAGGTGGGAGACGAGAACTCCAGCGGAAACCGGGGAATCACGCCCACCCCGAGTCCGGCGCCGACCAGTCCAAGGACGCTCATCACGCTGCCGGCCCGGAGCCTGACCCGGGGGGTGAATCCGGCCCGCTCGCCCAGCAGGTGCAGACTATGCGCGAGCCCGATTCCCGGCGGATCCATGAGGGCGATGAACGCGTCCTCGGCGAGGGCGCGCACGTCTATCCGCGGCTGGCCGGCCAAGGGGTGATCGGCGGGCAGCGCCGCGACCAGCGGCGAGCGCACGAATGTCTCACAGCCGACGCCGGCGGGCGGCGAACCGATCGGCCCGCGCAGGAAGGCGATGTCCAGCCGCGTCTCCCGCAAATCGTCGAGCAGCGCCTCCACCGTGTTCTCGTGCATCGTCAGCGTCACCGCCGGGCAGAGCGAGCGGAACCGCCGCAGCAGCCCGCGCAGGAGCGGCTCGAAGACCACCGAGCCGCTATAACCGATGTGCAGTTCGCCCGCCTCGCCGCGGTCGGCGCCGCGCGCGAGCCGGACGGCGCGCTCCTCGGCCGCCAGCAGCTGTTTGGCTTCGGCGAGAAAGACCCGCCCCGCATCGGTCAGTTCGATCCGCCGGTTGGCGCGGTGGAACAGCCGAACCGCCAGTCGCGCCTCCAGGATGCGAATCTGCTGGCTGAGCGCCGGCTGGGCGATGCCGAGCTGCTCGGCGGCGCGGCCGATGTGCGACGCGTCGGCCGCGGCGACGAAGTAGCGAAGCGCCCGGGAATTCATGGCCTCACCTATTCATAAGGCAATGCTTATCGAAATAGCTAACATCCATAATCAATTCCAGCATGAAAGGGGCATAGAGTTCCCGGCGGGAAAGAGGGAGGCCCGAGACCCATGCTCCGCGTCGATCCGAACGAGCGCCCGAAGATGGAATCGACCGCGGCTCACCCGCAAGGCTGGACGATCCCGCCGATCGACGATCTCCGCTCGGCCATCGCGCATGTGAGCAGGGTCGAGGGCCAGTACCGCGAGACCGACCGCCTGGTCGACCCGATAGGCGAGCTCGCCGGGGTCTACCGCCATATCGGCGCCGGCGGGACCGTGATGCGCCCCACGCGCATCGGCCCGGCGATGATGTTCAACACCATCAAGGGATTCCCCGGCATGCGGGTGCTCGTCGGCATGATGGCGAGCCGCCGGCGGGTCGGTCTGCTGCTGGGCGCGCCGGAACGCGAACTCGGCCTGCAGATGGGGCGGGCGGTCAAGACGGCGATCCCCCCGATCGTGGTGTCCGGCGAGGACGCGCCCTGTCAGCAGGTGGTGCATCGCGCCGACGATCCCGGCTTCGATCTTCGAACGCTGCTGCCGGCGCCGACGAACACCGACGAGGACGCGGGGCCGTTCTTCTGCCTGGGCCTGGCGCTGGCCAGCGATCCGCACGATCCCTCCAGCTCGGACGTGACCATTCACCGCCTCTGCGTGCAGGGGCGTGACGAGCTGTCGATCTATTTCGCGCCCGGCCGGCATATCGACGTCTTCCGCGAACGGGCGGAGGCGGCCGGGAAGGCCTTGCCGGTCTCGATCAACATGGGCCTCGATCCGGCCATCTACATCGGCGCCTGCTTCGAGGCGCCGACCACCCCGTTCGGCTTCAACGAGCTTAGCATCGCCGGCGGGCTGCGTGGCGGGCCGGTGCGGCTGGTCGATTGCGTGACGATCCCGGAGAAGGCGATCGCCCGGGCGGAGATCGTCATCGAGGGCGAGATATTGCCGGGCGTGCGCGTCGCGGAAGACCAGAACACCGGGACCGGCAAGGCGATGCCGGAATTCCCGGGCTATGCCGGCGAAGCCAATCCTTCCCTGCCGGTGATCCGGGTGAAGGCGGTCACCATGCGGCGCGATCCGATCCTGCAGACCCTGGTGGGTCCCGGCGAGGAGCACGTCAGCCTCGCCGGCATCCCGACCGAAGCCAGCATCTACAACGCGGTCGAGGCCGCGCTGCCGGGGGTGTTGAAGAACGTCTACGCCCACAGCGCCGGCGGCGGAAAGCTGCTGGCGGTGCTGCAGATCGCCAAGCGCAACGCCGGCGACGACGGCAAGGCGCGGCAGGCGGCGCTGATCGCCCTCGCCACCTACCGCGAGCTGAAGAACCTCATCATGGTCGACGACGACGTCGATCTGTTCGACTCCGACGATGTGCTGTGGGCGATGCAGACCCGCTACCAGGGCGATGTGTCGACGATCTTCATCCCGGGCGTCGCCGGCCACACGCTCGATCCGTCGCAGACGCCGGAATACAGCGCGTCGATCCATAGCAAGGGCACGACCTGCAAGACGATCTTCGACTGCACCGTGCCGTTCCGGCTGAGGGACCGCTTCCAGCGCGCGCGGTTTCGCGATGTCGATCCGCGTCCCTTCGCGCCGGACCTGTTCGGCGAGGACCGGGCGGGCGCCACGATCCCCTAGCCTTCCGGCGCGCGCTCGCCTACCTTCCCGTTCATGCCTCGTTCCCCCGCGAACCCCGGCGTGGCGGAGGCGTCCGCGCGCTTCATCCACGACCTGCCGACGGACCTCGCGCCGTCCTTGTGGACGCCGCACCGGCCGGCGCGGCCGGAAAAGTCCGAGGGCGGCATCCCGTTCCAGGTGGTGTCGGACTACGAGCCGGCCGGCGACCAGCCGACCGCGATCGCCGAACTGGTCGGGGGCCTGAAGGGCCGCGAGCACGATCAGGTGCTGTTGGGCGTCACCGGCTCGGGCAAGACCTTCACCATGGCCAAGGTGATCGAGGCGACCCAGCGCCCGGCGCTGATCCTGGCCCCCAACAAGACCCTGGCCGCCCAGCTCTATTCCGAGTTCAAGTCGTTCTTTCCGCACAACGCGGTGGAGTATTTCGTCAGCTACTACGACTACTACCAGCCCGAGGCCTACGTCCCGCGCACCGACACCTACATCGAGAAGGACAGCTCGATCAACGAACAGATCGACCGGATGCGCCACTCGGCCACGCGGGCGATATTGGAGCGCGACGACGTGATCGTGGTCGCCTCGGTCAGCTGCATCTACGGCATCGGCTCGGTCGAGACCTACACCGCCATGACCTTCACCCTGCAGGTCGGCCAGCGGGTCGACGAGCGCAAGCTGATGGCCGACCTGGTGGCCCAGCAGTACAAGCGCAACGACCAGGCGTTCGAGCGCGGCTCGTTCCGCCGGCGCGGCGACACCATCGAGATCTTCCCCGCCCACTACGAGGACCGCGCCTGGCGCATCGCCCTGTTCGGCGACGAGATCGAACAGATCAGCGAGTTCGATCCCCTGACCGGCAGGAAGACCGCCGAGCTGGAGGCGGTGAAGCTCTACGCCAACAGCCACTACGTCACCCCGCGCCCGACCCTGCGCCAGGCCGTGCTCGCCATCCGCGAGGAGCTGAGGGAGCGGCTGGACTGGCTGAACGCCAACGGCAAGCTCCTGGAGGCGCAGCGGCTGGAGCAGCGCACCAGCTTCGATTTGGAGATGATCGAGACCACCGGCTCGTGCGCCGGCATCGAGAACTATTCCCGCTATCTCACCGGCCGCCTGCCCGGCGAGCCGCCGCCGACCTTCTTCGAATACATCCCCGACAACGCCCTCCTGTTCGTCGACG
The DNA here is from genome assembly GCA_963706385.1 of uncultured Alphaproteobacteria bacterium. Taxonomy (GTDB): domain Bacteria; phylum Pseudomonadota; class Alphaproteobacteria; order Caulobacterales; family Caulobacteraceae; genus Poindextera. The sequence goes on from OY970153.1 coordinate 1,499,594, forward strand.
AGAGCCACCAGACCGTCCCCCAGATCGGCGCCATGTACCGCGGCGACTACCGCCGCAAGTTCACCCTGGCCGAGTACGGTTTCCGCCTGCCCTCCTGCCTGGACAACCGCCCGCTGAAGTTCGAGGAATGGGACGCCATGCGCCCCGACAGCGTCTATGTCTCGGCCACCCCCTCGAAGTGGGAGCTGGAGCGCGCCGGCGGCGTCTTCGCCGAACAGGTGATCCGCCCCACCGGACTGATCGACCCGCCGGTCGAGGTCCGCCCGGTCAGCAAGGACGGCTTCAGCCAGGTCGACGACGTGATCGCCGAATGCCGCGAGGTGGCGGCCAAGGGCTATCGCACCCTGGTCACCGTGCTGACCAAGAAGATGGCCGAGGACCTGAGCGAATACATGCACGAGCAGGGCCTGCGCGTGCGCTACATGCACTCCGACGTCGACACATTGGAGCGGATCGAGATCATCCGCGACCTGCGCCTGGGCGCCTTCGACGCGCTGGTCGGCATCAACCTGCTGCGCGAGGGGCTGGACATTCCCGAGTGCGGCCTAGTCGCCATCCTCGACGCCGACAAGGAGGGCTTCCTGCGCTCGGAGACCAGCCTGGTGCAGACCATCGGCCGCGCGGCCCGCAACATCGACGGGCGGGTGATCCTCTACGCCGACCAGATCACCGGCTCGATGGAGCGCGCCATGGCCGAGACCGCCCGCCGGCGCGAGAAGCAGCACGCCTGGAACCTGGCGCACGGCATCACCCCCGAGAGCATCAAGAGCTCGATCAAGGACATCCTGGCCAGCCCCTACGAGAAGGACCGGGTGACCATCCCCGTCGGCGTGGCGGAGGACGCCCGGCCGTTCCTCGGCTCCAACTTCCAGGCGACGCTGCGCGACCTGGAGGCCAGGATGCGCGAGGCGGCGGGCAACCTGGAGTTCGAGACGGCCGCGCGGCTGCGCGACGAGATCAAGCGGCTGAAGCTGCTGGACCTGGAGTTCGCCAACGAGGTGATGACCCCGATCGGCGAGACCGTGGATCGCGAGGTCGCCCCCCGGCTGCGCAAGGAGGCCCGCGCCGAGGCGGCGGAACGGTTCAGGAAGGGCCGCGGCAAGCGGTAGGTATTGGGCCCTTCCCCCTCGAGGGGGGAAGGGTTGGGGATGGGGGTGTGGGCAGCGAATGTCCGGACGTGGCGCAGCTTGGCGCCGGCGCCCAACGACGCCCCTCGCCCAATCCAGCAGACACACCCCCAACCCTGCCCTTCCCCCCTCGAGGGGGAAGGGTTCAAGGCCCCTGCGACACCCCCCGCTCATCCCGGCGAAGGCGGTGATGTGGGCTTTTTTCGGGGACGGAGCGCGAACCGGGCAAGCCTGGGTCCCCGCCCTCGCCCGGACGAGCGCCACGGGGACCGGCCGAAAGCTCGGCCATCAACCGCCTTCGCTGCTCGGCCCCACCTTCGCCGGCGGCCTGTCCGGCGGCCACGAAATCCTCGTCCTCCAGGCGGCCCGGGTCGAAACTCACGCCCAGGTCGCGGCAGATGCGCATGACCGCCTCGGCGAACGACAGGTTGGCCAGGTCGGCGAACTCGTCCTCGTCCTCCAGCCGCTCCTTCGGCTCGGCCAACAGGCTTTCGCCGTCGCCGCCGTCGCCGCGCTCTCGCGCCTCGGCCTCGGTCGCGGGTTCGACGACGGCCTCGGCCATGTCTTCGCCCGCGACGCCGCGCGCCGGCTCGACCTCGGCGGGGATCGGCGGCCGCATCGCAAACGGTTCCGGTTCGGCCGCGGCCTTGTGGCCCGACATCGAAACCCCCTCGTCCAGCCGGGCCGCGAGCGCCACGGTCTGGCGCACGCAGCGGGAGGCGCGGGAAAAGGCCAGCACGTGACCGCCGCTGTCGCCCTCCTGGATCGCCTGCCGCGTCGCCTGCCGGCCGCTCGCCCGGGCGACATTCATCGCGATCTCGATCAGCTCCTCCAACACCTCGGCCCGCCGCGCCGCGCGCGCCTGGACCGGGTCCGTTTCGGGTGAGGGAGGGGAGTCGAACACGAACAAACCGAGAACACGGATTCGTCCGAAAGTCAAGATCGCCGGCGGTCGCCCTGGGAAGGCGGCTGGGTGGTCAGGGCCGCCGCGGGGGAAGCACCGGCCCGCCGCCGATCGTCAATCCAGCGACGGTTCGGGCGGAGGCGCCGGTTGGTCGGCCAGACCGTTCAGCAATTCGATCACGTGCGCGCGGTAGGCCGGATCGGACCAGGCCCGCATCTCCAGCAGCAGCTCGACGCAGTCGCCGCAAATCCACCCGGCGTGGCCGGCGTTCAGGTGGCCAATCTCCGCGCCCTGCTTCGCGCAGAAATCGCATTTCAGGATGTTGTCGGTATCGGGCGGCGGCCGCGGACGTCTGACCTGGTTGAGCGCGAAGGCCGTCATCTCCAGGCCATCGGCGCCGGCGTCCTTGGCCTGCCTCGCGCCCACCACCGCCAGACAGCGCCCGACGCATTCGTCGCAGATGAACGCCGAATGCCCCGCGATCAGCTTGCCCACCTCGGCCTCGCCCTTGTCGCAGAACGAGCAACAGGGCGGAGTTTCGACCGCGTCACCTTCAATGTCAGCCATTTCCCCGCCCCGATCCGCTCCGCGCGCCGCCCGCCGGCCCGCGCGAACAAAACAGGAACTCAATGTCGGCTGAAAGTCAAGGACATCTGGCGGGCCGGCAAAGCAATACCGGCCACTGGCGTCATTGACGTCAATCATGTATGATTCTTCATCATGCCGAACGCAAAACCCGCCGATCCGACGCCTCCCAGCGTCCCCGCCCACAAGGTCCAACGCAACTGGGGCGAGGTTTCCGACCGCGCCCTGCGCGAGCCAGTCGTGATCACGGGCAAGGGCCGGCCGCGCCATGTGCTGATGGCGTTCGACGAATACCAGCGCCTCAAGGCGCGCGACCGCCGCGCCTACCGCATCGAGGACCTGCCCGACGATCTCGCCGCCCTGCTGGAAGCGGGCTTGGACGAACTCTGGAATCCCGCCACCGTCGCGGAAGATGGCGACAACATCGTCGGCTAGGCACCGTCCCGCTACGATGAACCGTGCGTTTTTCCCGCTCATCCCCGCGAAAGCGGGGACCCAGGTTTTTTCTGATACGCGCGGCGCTCGACGATAAAACGCCTGGGTCCCCGCTTTCGCGGGGATGAGCGGAATTGGAGTGAACCAAGTTGGGCGCGCCGTCTAGGTTTCGGCGATCGCCCACTTCGACCGATCCAGCACCGGCAGGCCGCCGATCTCGCCGCCGGCCTTCCGCTCCGCCAACCGCAGCTCATGGAGCTTCCGCGGGTTCAGCCACATGTCCGCGCTGGTCCCGAAGAAATGCCCCAGGCGCAGCGCCGTATCTCCGGTGATCGCCCGCCGGCCATTTAGGATTTCGGTGATCCGGTTGGTGGGAACTTCGAGCTGCCGCGCCAGTTCGGCGGCGCTCATGCCGAGCGCGCCCAGCGCCTCGGCCAGATGCTCGCCCGGATGGATCGGACTACGCGCCATGGGTCGTCTCCTTCATGCCCTAGCCAACGGACCTGCCCTCCAATCTACGGCAGGTCCGACTAGGTCTAGCTCGAAACACGCGACTCTGCTCTTTTCACCTTCTCGAACGTGGGTTAAGTTCCCGACCGTTCCCGTTATGTTCACAAGGCCAAGCCAATGTCGAGCGCACTCGCATTTCGAGCCACGCGGGTTGAAGACCAAGACAGCCGGATCGCCTGCGCCGACAATCTCGCCTTCATGCGACCGATGCGGGCCAAGAGCGTGCAACTTATAGTCACCTCACCCCCGTACAACATCGGCAAGGAATATGAGCGGCGCTACGGTCTGGACGAGTATGTGAGGGCTCAGGAACGAGTAATTTCGGAGTGTGTGCGGCTCCTGGCGCCCAACGGTTCGATTTGCTGGCAAGTGGGCAACCACATCCAAGATGGCGAGGTATTCCCGCTTGACGTCGTGCTTTACCCGTTGTTCAAGAGCCATGGCCTTTTCTTGCGCAACCGTATCATCTGGCACTTCGAGCACGGCCTGCATTGTTCGAAACGGCTGTCGGGCCGGCATGAAACGATCCTGTGGTTCACAAAATCCAACGACTATCTATTTGACTTGGACGCGATCCGCGTGCCGTCGAAGTATCCGGGGAAGAAATACTTCAAGGGTCCGAAAGTCGGCCAGCTGTCCGGCAATCCGCTCGGAAAAAATCCCGGTGACGTTTGGGTAATTCCGAATGTCAAGAACAACCACGTCGAAAAGACGGTCCACCCTTGCCAGTTCCCGGTCGAACTTGTGGAACGCCTGGTGCTGTCGATGACCATGCCTGGCGACCGGGTGCTCGATCCTTACATGGGCGTGGGCTCGTCGGTGGTCGCCGCGGTGAAACACGGGCGTTTTGGACTGGGTTGCGACGTCGTGCCGGACTATGTGGACATCGCGGCCGAGAGGCTGTCGGCCCTACGGGCTGGGCTGCTGAGGACCAGACCGATGAACAAGCCGGTGTACGATCCGGCGAAGCCGCGCGGCGGACATTAATGAGAATTGTCGCCAAACATTCGCACCTAAACGGTCATGAGTTCATCCTGGTTCACAAGCCGCACATCTGGACCGAGGTAGAGGCTGCGGTCGCAGCCATTGACGCCGAGGTCCATCGGTCGAAACGATCGAAGGAAAAGCGCAAGGGTACGGACCTTCTTTACTCACCGATCGAACTTAATAAGGCGTTCCACCACATTCTGACCCCCCAGGGTTGGAAATCCCGCACGACAACAAACTGGATTTGCGAGGACCCGGATGTTCTTCGCGAACTCATTCCACTGAAGCCAGACGCTCAGAAGGCGTTACTCGCGCAACGTGGGATCGACGCACTTAAGACTTACAACCAAACTGACTTTGTCAAGGATAGAGTCGCCGTAGAGGTTCAGTTAGGAAAGTATTCGTTCGTAGCCCATGATTTGTTCGTGAAGCACATGGCGTTCTTCGTAAATGACGACATCGACGTCGGGATCGAAATTATCCCGATGAAGTCGCTTGAACGCCACATGTCCAGCGGCGTTCCCTACTACGAGCGCGATCTCTTCAACTTGCTGAGGCAGGGAAGAAGCACGCCGGCGGTTCCTCTCGTTCTCGTGGGTATCGCACCCTAGCCCAACGGAGATCGGCAGAAAGCTCATGCCCAAATTCACCATTCTTTGCCGCGTCGACGCCTATGTGGACTACACCGCCGAAGTCGAGGCGGATGACGCCGATGCGGCGGCGGCGTTGGCACGGGAGCATTCCGACGCCTACAAGTGGGAGGCGCTTGGGCCGGTCGAGTTCGACGCGCGGGGCTATGTGACCCTCGACGCCGAGGGAGATGAGATTGACACGAGCCGTCGTGGGTATTTTGGCTAGGGCGATCTCCGCCCCCACCCCCTCACGGCATCGCGAACAGGATCGGTATCGTGATCGTCGTCCCCGCCGTCGGCTCCCCGTCGTCGGTGTGCGTCTGCAGCCTGAACAGCGGCGCCAGTTTCAACGCCGCCTTTTCGAAGCCGGAGCGCGAGACGTTGGTCTTGGCGATGCAGTCCGTCATGCCCCCGTCCGCCGCCACCGCGCAGAACAGCACCACGAAGCCTTCGGTGCGCGAATCCCGCGCCGCGGTCGGATAGGCGTCCAGAATCTGCTGGCTGTCGGCGGTCTTCTCCCACCTGGGCGGCACGTGCAGGGGCGCCAGGACGTCGGGGGTGATCGCGGGCGCCGGCTTCAGCTTGAATTTGAAGTCGATCCGCCAGGCGGGGTTCTTCTCCGGCAGCACCGGCAGGGCCGGGTTCCGCGGCGCCCGGCGCGCCAGGGCCAGGGCCGCGGCGCCGAAGCCCTGGCCGCGCGGCTGTTCGAAGACCACGACGCAGGCGTCCGGGGCGCCGTGGACCATGCGCGCGCAGTCCAGGCTCGCCTTGCCCTCGATCCCCGCGGCGCGGGCGGCCGGCGGATAGTCGGCCAGCATGGCGGCGGCGTGCTCGGGCGGGATCGGCGCCGGCTTGGGGGCGGCGTTGGGCGGCGGCTTGATCCCGGCCGTCTCCCAGGCCGGATCGGCCGCGGCCGGGGCGGCGGCGACAAGGGCGAGTGCGGCGGCGAGCGCGGCGGCGAGGGCGGGACGGCGGCCCGGGCTCACGCGCCCCGCCCCCTCACTTCACCGGGCCGCCCAGTTCGATCTGCACGCCGTTGGGGTCGTGCAGGAACAGCTGGCCGCGGCCGGGGCCGATCGGGTTCTCGCGGAACGGAATCCCACGCTCGCTCAGCCGCCGTTTGGCCTCATTGAGGTCGGCCACCTCGAAGGCGGCGTGGTCCAGCGGGCTGATGGCCCCGCGCGCGCCCGGCGCGGTGTCGAGCGACATCAGATGCACCACCGCCTTGCCGCCGGCGTAGAGCCAGTGGCCGGGAAACGGGAAATCCGGCCTCGGCCCCACGCTGAGGCCCAGCACGTCGACGAAGAAGTCGCGGGTCTCGTCCAGCTTCTGGGTGACGATGTTGATGTGGTTCAATTCGACGATCAAGGCGGTGCTCGGCGCGGGGCCGCTCCCTGTTTGCGGCGGATGATACGCGATTTCGCCAAGCGCGTCAGAGGCGGCGCGCCCCGGTTCGGCTTGACGGCGGCCGGGCCGGGCGCCCACTCTCGCACCAAAGGGAGAACCGTCATGTCCAGCCTCCGCGCCGTCTCGGCGATCGCTCTGTGCGCGGCCCTCGTGGCCGGCTGCTCCAAGCCGGCGGGCGGGGCGGGCGCGTCGGCCTCGGGCGGCAAGCCGGCGGCCGCGGCCGCGCCGGGGGGCGAAGCGGTGATCGGCGAGGCCGACCTGCCGCATCCGCGCGCCGGCCAGTGGGAGATGATCGACAACGGCCAGGGCCGCGCCGCGCACATCAGCTTCTGCGTCACCGACCGGCCGTTCAGCGTCGGCGATATCCGCAAGTATTGCCAGAAGTTCGTCTTCCACCGCACCTTCGGCGGCGGGCTGGCGATCGAACTCCGAGTGCGGCCACGGCGGGATGGTCAGCAAGATGCACATGACCGCCAGCGGCGACTTCAACTCCGCCTATTCCACCGACATGCAGATGGCCATCACCATGCATCCGGGCGAGCAGCCGCACATGGTGAACACCCACATGAACTACCGCTACGTCGGCCCCTGCCCCCCGGACGAACAGGCCGCGGCGAAGGCGGCGGACAAGGGGGAACAGGGGGAATAATCTCCGCTCATCCCCACCCGCGGTGAAAATGGGCCGCTACGCCACCAGATCCTGGTGTTCGGGATGGCGCTTGAGCCAGGCGGCGGCGTAGGAGCAGATCGGGGTGATCTTGGCCCCCTCGGCGCGGGCGATGGCGACGATCCCCTCCATCAGCCGGCCGGCGGTTCCGCGCCCGCGCAGGGCGAGCGGCGTCTCCACGTGCGGGATGACCAGCACCCCGCCGCCGCGGCTGTAGTCGGCGAAGGCGGTCTGGCCCTGCTCGACCAGCTCGAAGCGGCTCCTGGCGCGGTTGTCGGTGACCGGATGGGACATCGGCCTCAGACCCGCTCGAAGGCCATGGCCACCGCCTCGCCGCCGCCGATGCACAGGCTGGCGACGCCGCGCTTCAGATCGCGCGCCTCCAGCGCCGCCAGCAGGGTGGCGATCACCCGCGCGCCCGAGGCGCCGATCGGATGGCCCAGCGCGCAGGCGCCGCCGTTGACGTTCAGCCGCTCGTGCGGGATGGCCAGCTCCTGCATGGCGATCATCGCCACCACCGCGAAGGCCTCGTTGACCTCGAACAGGTCGACCTGGTCGACGTTCCAGCCGGCGCGGTGCAGCGCCTTCTTGATCGCCGGCACCGGCGCGGTGGTGAACTGGCCCGGCTCGTGGGCGTGGGCGCCGTGGCCGGCGACGCGGGCCACCACGCGCATCCCCAGCCGCTCGGCGACCGAGGCTCTGGTCATCACCAGGGCGGCGGCGCCGTCGCTGATCGAGGAGGCGTTGGCGGCGGTGATCGCCCCGTCCTTGGCGAAGGCCGGCTTCAGGGTCGGGATCTTGGCCGGATCGGCCTTCAGCGGCTGTTCGTCGTCGGCGACCGCCTCGACCCCCTTGCGGGTCATCACCTGGACCGGGACGATCTCGCGCTGGAACGCCCCGCCCTCGACCGCGGCGCGGGCCCGCCTCAGGCTCTCGATGGCGTAGGCGTCCATCGCCTCGCGGCCGAACTGGCGGTCGCGCGCGCTCTCCTCGGCGAAGGCGCCCATCAGCTTGCCCGGCTGGTAGGCGTCCTCCAGCCCGTCGAGGTACAGGCTGTCGGCGACCACGTCGTGGCCGAGGCGCGCCCCGCCGCGATGCTTGGTGAGCAGATAGGGGGCGTTGGACATGCTCTCCATGCCGCCGGCGATGATGATGTCGGCGCTTTCGGCCGCCAGGGCGTCGTGGGCCATGATCGCCGCCTGCATCCCTGAGCCGCACATCTTGTTGACCGTGGTGGCCTGGACCGACTTGGGCAGGCCCGCGCCCAGCGCCGCCTGGCGCGCCGGCGCCTGGCCGAGCCCGCCGGGCAGGACGCAGCCCATGAAGATCTGCTCGATCCGCTCGCCGTCGGCCCCGGCCCGCTCGATCGCCGCCCGCACCGCCGCGGCGCCCAGTTCGGTCGCCTTGACCGAGCCGAGCGCGCCCTGGAAGCCGCCCATCGGCGTGCGGGCGTAGGACGCGATGACGACGGGATCGGTTGCGGCGGACATGGAAGGCGCTCCTGTGACCGGCTTAAGGTGGGCGCCTCGGTCGGCGAACGCAACGCGCTTGTCAACCCCGCGCCGGGCGCGCACGATTGGGGCGATGGGCCGCACCGCCGACTATTCGCACCAGGTCTGTTCCGTCGCCGCCACCCTGGAAGTGGTCGGCGATCCCTGGACCCTGCTGATCCTGCGCGACGCCTTCGCCGGCGTGCGCCGCTTCGAGCAGTGGCAGGAACGGCTGGGCGTGGCCCGCAACGTGCTGGCCGCGCGGCTGAAGAGCCTGGTGGCGCACGGGGTGCTGGAGCGCCGCGCCTACTGCGAGCGCCCGCTGCGGCACGAATATGTGCTCACCCCCAAGGGCCGCGACCTCTATGGCGTGCTCCTGACCATGGCCGCCTGGGGCGACCGGCACGTCTACGGCTCATGCGGCCCGCAGGGTTTCATCCACCAGACCTGCGGCCAGCGCTTCTCCCCGATGCTGGTCTGCGAAGCCTGCGGGGCCGAGGTGAAGCCCCAGGACCTCAAGCGCGAACCCGGCCCGGCCACCGCGACGGTGGGCGAGGCCCTGGCGGAGGGGAAGGGGTAGCGGCTGCCAGCGTCAGTTGCGCCGGCGAAACACCTCCGGCATACACGGCAAAGCTTGTAACGAGTCCGGGGGGAACCATGTCGTCCAGCGATCGCGGCGCACACGCCGCATTTCAGGGGCCATCCAGGCTCAGGTTCGTGACGCTCGCTCTTGCGGGCGCGCTCGCATTCGCCAGCGGACAAGCGTGGGCTGACGCTTCGATCGCCACCGCGGTCGGCGGGGATACACCCTCGGACGCGCCCGACAGCGTCACGGGCGGCGCTGCGTCCAGCGCCGCCGCGGTAGAGGCCGCCGCGATGGTCGCGAGCGGCGCGGACCAGGGCGGCAATGCGGTCGCCTATGTGATCCCCAATGGCAAGCCGGTGTTCATGGCCGCAAAACCGCACGACGCCCTATTCGGCGCATTCGGTGCGGTCGGGGGCGCCGCCATGGCGCTCAATGAGATGTCCGACGGCGCCAAGATCGTGAAGGACAACGGCATCGACGATCCTGGACCGAGCATCGGCAAGACCATCGCGACCCGTCTCGCGGAAAGGTCGCACGGGCGCGTAATCGCCATCCCGGTCGACCCGAAGCATCATGCCGTGAACGATCTGGCGGCGTCAGGGACCGGCGCGCACGCGCGCTACGTCGTGGTCGCCGGCACCATGCTCTGGGGCTTCATCTACTACACGGCCGATTGGACTCACTTCCACGTCAACTATTTCGCCGGGATGGACGTGATCGACACAAAGTCCGGCGCGGTGATCGCCAAAGCCAAGTGCAACTACCACCCGGTCAAGGCCGAAGAAAACGCGACCATTCCCGAGCTCATGGCCAACGACGCGGCCATCCTCAAGGCCCAGCTGCAGCACGCCGCCGACCACTGCGCCGGCGAGTTCCTAGGCAAGCTCCCGAACGTCTAGCGGCCGGAGTCCGGTAGGGCGCGCGGCCAAATGCGGTGCATGGGAATGGCTGCAAAGGGTGGTCGCAAGCCGCCACCAACTCTCTCGTGCGGTTTGGGGGTCACCCCGCCGCCGTTGTCCCCGCGATAAACCCGCCGCCCAGCACCCGCGAGGGCTCGGCCGGATCGTAGAGCACGCAGGCCTGGCCGGGGGCGACGCCTTCCTCGGGCATATCGAACACCACCCTTGCCGCGCCGGCCTCCAGCACGAGCCGCCCGGCCGCCGGCTCGCGGGTCGAGCGGACCCGGGCGAGCACGCCCTGGCCTTGCGCGGCGGCTGCCTCCAGGCTCGGCTGGTCGCCCAGCCAGTTGGTCTCCTTCAGCGCCAGTGCGCGGGTCAAGAGCGCCTCGCGCGGGCCGACGATCACCGCCCGCGCGTCCGCCTCCAGCCGCACCACGAACAGCGCCTCGCCCACGGCGATGTTCAGCCCCCGCCGCTGGCCGACGGTGTAGCGGCTGACCCCCTGGTGGCGGCCGAGCACCCGCCCGTCCAGATGCACGATCTCGCCGGGCTCGGCGCCGTGCGGGCGCAGCTTGTCGATCACCGTGGTGTACTTGCCCTCGGGCGCGAAACAGATGTCCTGGCTGTCCGGCTTATCGGCGACCGACAGGCCAAGCTCGGCCGCGATCCCGCGCACCACCGGCTTTTCCAGCCCGCCGAGCGGGAAGCGCGCGAAGGCCAGTTGCTCCGGCGTGGTGGCGAACAGGAAGTAGGACTGGTCGCGCGCCGGATCGACCGCGCGGTGGAGCTGAGCCGGCCCGGATTTTCCGACTTCCCGACGTCTTACATAATGGCCGGTGGCCATCGCCTCGGCGCCGAGCTCGCGCGCGGTCTCCAACAGGTCGTGGAACTTGACCGTCTGGTTGCAGCGCACGCAGGGGATCGGCGTCTCGCCGCGCAGATAGGCGTCGACGAAGTCCTCGATCACCGCCTCGCGGAAGCGGCTTTCGTAGTCCAACACATAGTGCGGCATGCCGATCGCCGCGGCGGCGGCGCGCGCGTCATGGATGTCCTGGCCGGCGCAGCAGGCGCCCTTCTTTTCGATCGCCGCGCCGTGGTCGTAGAGCTGCAGGGTGACGCCGACCACCTCGTAACCCGCGCGCTTGAGCAGGGCCGCGGTGACGGTGGAATCGACCCCGCCCGACATGGCCACGACCACGCGCGCGCCGGCCGGCAGCCCGACCGCGGCGGCGGCCGCATCCACGGCGCTGGGCTCGGCGACATCGAGGGGCATCTGGCGGTCCGCGTGCATGGAGCCCGCCAATCTAGGGATTTGCGCGCGGCTTTGCGAGCCCTAGCCCGTGATGGGCGAGGCCGGCAGCAGGGTGACCAGGGACGAGTTGGCCAAGCCGCTGAAGATCTTCGCGGCGGCCTGCACGGCGAGTTGGGCCTGCTGCAGGTTGGCGGCCGCCTGGGCCATGTTGGTGTTGGTGATGTTGCCGATCAGGCCCCCCAGCGTGGTCTGCTGGTCGCTCAGGTTGGTCTGGACAGTGGCGACCTCGCTCTGGATCAGCCCGTTCTGGCCGGCGGTGGTGTTCAAGGTGGTGGCCGCGGTGTTCAGGCCGGCGATCTGGCTTTGCAGGAAGGCCGACTGGGCGGTCGTCAGATTGCCGGTGAGCGGGCCGTTGGGTCCCTGGTTGTAGGCCTCGATCGCCTGGAGGCAGGTGAACAGCGGGGTTCCGAGCTGGCTGGCCAGGAACCCGGTCTGCAGCGTGGTGTGCTGATCCACCTGGGCGAACTGCGTCACCTGGTCGTTGTGGAACAGGCTGGCGATCGACGGCGCGGCGGTCAGGTCGGCCAGCGAGGTGGCGCTGACCGGCTGGGTGTTCACCTGTCCGCCGGCGAACACATACTGGCCGTTAAAGGTGGTGTTCAGCCCCTGGACCGCTTCGTTGAACGCCGACTGCAACGCCTGCATCAAATTGTCGGCGCTGCCGGCGGCGAGGGCGTTGGTGATCGCCGCGCCGGCCGCGCTCGCCGCTCCGGAGAGCTGGACCAGAGCGGTGTTCTGGCTGCTGAGCTTGGCCGTCACCACCTGACCGGTGTTGAGAAAGCCGGCGATCTGGCTCTGCACCGTCTGCATCGCCACCAGGGTCTGCGCGTTCGAGGAATAGCCCTGCAGATCGCTCGCGTTCTTGCCGGACGCGACCTGATTGTTGATCTGGGTCTCCTGCGTCTGGGACGCCATCAGGTTGGTGATGATCCCGTTGTAGATCGTCGCGGTCGAAATGCGGTCCATGGCTATTGTCCAACCATCGTCACCAGGGTGTTGAACATGTCCTGGGTGGCGGTGACCAGCCGGGCCGAGGCGCTGTAGGCCTGCTGGTAAGTGGTCAGATTGACCAGCTCCTGGTCCATGTTGACCCCTTCGACCGACTGGCGGCGGGTTTCGGCCTCGGTCTGCACCGCCTGGGCGGCGCTGCTGGCCGCGCTGGCGGCGGCCGAGTCGTTGCCGAGCTGTCCGCCGAGCATCGAGGCGTATTGGCTGACGCTGGTCGAGACCGCCGCCATGTCGCCGGCCGCGCCGAAATTGACCGTCGTCTGGCTGGCGGCGGCCAGCCGCTGACCGCCGGTTCCATCGCCGATCGAAAGCACCGGCTGGCCGGCGGCGGCCGCGGCGAGATCGAGCGTCGCCAGCGCCAGCTTGCTCGGGCTGGCCGCGATGTCCGGCCGCACCGAAAAGGTGTTGGTCCGGCCGGCGCGTTGCGCGGCGCCGATGCCGAAGAGCTGGCTGACCGAGACCCCGCCCGCGATCGACTGCGTCTGGTCGCTGACCACCGAGATGCTGGCGCCGCCCGGCGCGGTGGGCGTGAAGGTCAGGGCGCCGGTCGCGTCCAGCGAGAACTGGCCGTAAAGCCCCACGCCGCCCGGCGTGGCGTTCAGCGCGTTGATCAGGTTCTGGACCGTGCCGCCCGGCGTGGCGATCGTCACATTGGTGATCTGCGAGCCCTTTGAGTCGGTGATCCGAAGGGTGAGGGCCTGGCCGGCCGGAAAGCCGCTCGGGTCGGTCGCCGTCAGGCCGGTCTGGTAGTTGGCGATCCCGGTCGAGTTGATCAGGTTGTTCAGGCCGAAATACTGGCTGAAGCCCTGGCCGTTGCGCGACGACGGGGTGTTGGGATCGTCGACGATCGCCACCCCGTCCCCGGGGACGCTCGCCGCTATGCTGAGGGCGCCGTTGTTGAAGCTGGCCGTTCCGTCCGCCCCGAGCGCGGTGTTCAGCGAGGTCAGGAAGGTGGCGGGGGTGAAGGCGGCCGGCGGGCCGCCGTTCACGCTCATCGTCCCGGCGGTGAAGTCGATGGCCACCTGCTCCTGCAGATTGCCGCTCCCGTCGACGATGGCGATGTTGGTCGTGCCGGTGAAGCCCGAGATCGCGGTCGGCAGATCGACGCCGGTGGCTACGCCGGTCAGCACCGCCGGCGCGGGCGCCGACGATGAGGCGTTGTGCGCCGCGTTGATCGCGTTCACCGCGCCGCTGACGAACTCGCCGAGCTGGGTGGCCACGCCCGGCAGTTTGGTGTTGCGCAGGTCCAAAAGCCCCTGGATCTCGCCGCTGGCGAGGTCGAGATTGACCGACGGCTGGCCGGCGCCGGGCTGGGTGATGCCGAGCTGGCTGGTCGATGTTCCGCCCGCGGCGTAGGAAAGGCTCGCCGCCCCGCTCTGGCCGACCAGGGTCACGCCGGCGGTGGTGGTCAGGTGGACCGCCCCGGTGGCGCTGGTCGAGGCGCGCACGTCCACCAGGCTGGAGAGCTGATCGATCAGCGCGCCTTGGGCGTTCTGAGAATCGGTCGCATCCGCGCCCGTCGTCGTCTCCTGGATGATCGTGGTGTTGAGCTGGGCGATCTGCGACAGCAGCGCATTGGCTTGGCTGACGTCGTTGGAGATGCGGGAGTCGGCCTGGATGCCGAGCTGGGAAAGCTGGGTCGAAATACTTTGCGACTGGTTGAGGAACTGGGTGACGTCGTTGACCGCCTGGGTGCTGTTGAGGCTGTTGGCCGGGTCGTTGGCCGCGGCGGTGAAGTCGCTGAACACCTGATTGAGCGAACTGAAATAGCCGGTCGAGGAACTCGGGTCGCCGAACAGCGCCTGAGCCTGGGTCAACAGGTCCGAGACCACGCCGGCCTGACCGACATCGGCCGCCGCCGAGAGGCCGGCGTTCTGTAGGAACTGATTGGCCGCGCGGGTGACGCTAGCGACGGCGACCCCCGCGCCCGCCCCCAGCACCGCTGTGGGGACCAGGTTGACCACCTTGCGCACATAGCCAGGGGTGTTGACGTTGGCGATATTGTCCGAGACCCCGGTCAGGCCGGTCTGGGCGGCGTAGAGGCCGGACGTGGCGATGCCGGTGATCGCGTTCAGCGTCATGGCGCGCCAACCCGCCCGGCAAGGCGCGCGCCGCGACCCGGCAACAGTTGCCGAGCGCGCGGGGCGACGCGCCCGATCGCCGTCGACAAGCTTTTGAATTTCATGGCCTTCTCCCTCGAGAGGCGCGTGTGTGGGATAATCGCCCGCAAGACCCGCGCCAGAGCGGCCCAAGGCCTCGAACGCGGCCGACCTTGCCTATCGGCGATCGGCAAATTCAGCCGAACACGGCCTGTCGCGATCGGATCGAGAAATTATTTTACTCCGTAATATCAATATATTATCCGATTTTTCCCTGCATGGCCCAGGGGTTGCTTCGGACTCGCCGAATGGTCCGCGCAGCCCGCGCGAACGCCCCGCCAAGCGAGTTCGTCTCGATCATGCAAGCCGCCGCGCTTCTGGCCGTCATCGCCCCCACGCCCGCCGCCGCGCCAGCGGGCGGATCGCTGGCTGGCGCTTCGGACGGTTCGGGGCTCGGCCCGGCGGGCCTGGACGCCGGCGCGGGCGGCCATGAGGCCTCGAGCGACGGCTCCGTCGGCGCGGGTGACACCTTCGCCCAGGCGCTCGCGGCCCTGATCGGCCTGGCCCCGGCCCAAGCTCCGCCTGTGGCGAGCACGCCCTTGACCGGCGCCGCGGAGGCGACCGGCACGGCCCCGCCGGCGTCATCCGCCGCTTCCGCCGCCTCCGCCGCCTCCGCCTTCGGCGCCAGCCTGATGCGGGCGGCGGGCCAAGTCGCGGCCACGCCGATCCAACCCCCCACCGCCGCGGTCGCGCCCATCCAGATCGGCCCGGGTCTGGACGCGCCCGCACCGATCCGCGCCGACACAACGCAATCAACCCAGGCGTCCCAGGCGGCGTCGAAAGCCGGCCCCCAGGCCTTCGATCCAATCCTCGCCGACGCCGCTACCCCGGCGAAGCTGGCCGCGAGCGTTCCGACCCAGGTCCCGTCGAGCCCGCCGGCCAAGACCGGCGCCCCGACCACGGACGCCATTCCGCCGGCCGCGACCGCGCCGACACAGGCCCCGTCGAGCCCGCCGGCCGCGCCGACGCCGGAACCCCTCGCGGCGATCGCCGCCCTGGCCGCGGTCCCGGTGACCCTGGTCGCGAGCGCCTTGTCACGGATCATGACGGACCCGCCATCCAACGCCGGCGCCCCGGCCACGGACGCCAATCCGCCAGCCGCGACCGGCTCGGGCTCGGGCGCGGCCCCCGCGATCGGCAAGCTCCAGCCGCCCGCGCCGACGCCAGAACCCGTCGCGGCGATCGCCGACCTCGCCGCGGCTCCGGCGAAGCTGGTCGCGAGCGTCCCGGCGCAGGTTCCGTCGGGCCAGCCAACCAAGGCCGGGCTCGTGATCGGCGACGACAATCCGCCAACGCCGACCGCGGAGGACACGGGCGCGGCCAATGCGATTTTCGCGCCCCAGGCCGCCGCGCCAACGGTTCAGTCGGCCGCCAAGCCGGCCCTCGCCGCCAAGGCCGCCCCGCCGCGCCTGGCCGGCGGCAGCTCGGCGGCCGCGCCGGACACGACGCTCGCGGACCTTTCGGCCACGCCGGCCAAGCCGCTCGCGCCAGCGGCCGCCGCTTCCTCCGTCGGCGGCCATGGCGCGCGGGATGATTCCGCCGCGTCCGCCGATTCCCAGGCCGCGCCGAACGGCGCCGGCGCGCCATCGCCGGCGGGCGCCAATTTCAACCCCACATCGCCGCCCGTCGCGCCTCTGACCCCTCCGGACCCGGCCGCGCTCGCCGCGGCCAACGGCCCGGCCATCGCCAGCCAGATCGCCGACAAGGTGATCAAGAGCGTCGATGGCAAATCCACCCGTTTCGACCTCACCTTGGAGCCGGCGGGGCTGGGCCAGGTCAACGTCAAGGTCGAGATCAACACCGCCGGCCAGGTCAGCGCCTCGCTCTCGTTCGACAACCCGCACGCCGCCGCCGAGGCCAGGGCGCACGCCGGCGATCTGCGGCAGGCGCTGGAGCAGGCCGGGTTCAACCTTTCCCAGGGCGGTCTCAGCTTCGACGTCGGCGGCCAGGGCGCGTCGCTGGCGCGTCAGAACCAGGGCCAGCCGTTCCCGACCGCCGCCGGCTCGGGCGCGGCGAGTCTCGCCGAGGCCGCCGAACCCGCCGCCGCCCTCCCCGTTCCGCCGCCGAGCCGTGGGGCCTCCGGCGTGAACATCCTGATCTGAGGCCAGCCATGACCACGACCGCTCCCCTAATCGGAACCACCACCGCCGCCGCGGCCGCCAACACCGTCAACAACGGCCTCGCCGGGCTCGCGAACAACTACCAGACCTTCCTGTCGCTGCTGACCACCCAGTTGCAGAACCAGGATCCGCTGTCGCCGATGGACACCAACCAGTTCACCCAGCAGCTCACCCAGATGACCGGGGTCGAGCAGCAGTTGCTGTCGAACCAGTTGTTGCAGCAGCTGGTGAACCAGGGCCAGTCGAGCAGCGGCATCGAGAACGCGGTCGGGCTGATCGGCAAGACCGTCTCGATCAACGGCGACAGCGCGGTCCTGTCCGGCGGCAGCGCCACCTGGGAATTCAGCCTGCCGACCGCGCCGGCCTCGATGACCGCCAGCGTGGTCAACTCCAACAACAATATCGTGTGGACCGGCGCGGTCACGCCCAGCGGCGCGGGGGCCCAGAGCTTCACCTGGAACGGCCAGAATCAGTCGGGCCAACAGGTAGCCGACGGCGGAACCTACACGCTGAAGATAACCGCCAAGGACAGTTCCGGCGCGGCGATCACCCCGGCCACCACCATGCAGGGCTCGGCCACCGCGGTGCAGCAGGTCAACGGCCAGATCATGGTCACCGTCAATGGAATTCAAGTGCCCCTGTCATCGATCATCGGCGTCTCGAGTTAGAGCCCCGTGATCATCCGTCTTGAGAAAGGACCCCAACCATGAGTCTCTATAGCGCGATGCTGGCCGGCGTTTCCGGCCTCCAAAGCAATTCGTCCGCGCTCGCGGCGATTGCGCAAAACATCTCCAACGTCAACACCATCGGCTACAAGGACAACCAGGTGGCGTTCGAGACGCTGGTGACCAGTTCAGGCTCCCAGTCGGCCTATTCGGCCGGCGGGGTGACAACGATCAACCAGCAAAACGTCACCCAGCAGGGCGCGACCACCCAGACCGCGTCGCCGACCGATCTGGCGATCACCGGGCAGGGCATGTTCGTCACCTCGAACCAGCCGGCGACGCCGGGCCCCGACAGCCAGGTGCTGTTCACCCGCGCCGGATCCTTCACCACCGACTCGGCCGGCTTTCTGAAGAACGCGGCCGGGTTCTATCTGCTGGGCTGGCCGGCCACGCCACAGGGTTTGATCAATCCCCAGAAAGCGCTGACCGGTCTGTCGCCGATCAACATCACCGCCCTGTCCGGCGCGGTGTCGGCCTCCACCGCGATTTCCGTCACCGGCAATCTGGATTCGACCCAGACCATATCGGCCGCGGCCACGGATGCGGGCCTCGTCGCGGCCGGGACGGCGACGGCGGCCCAGACGGCGGCGGCCTACAATCCGGTCACCAACAGCATGACCACCTACGACCCCACCGCCGGAATCGGCGTGAAGCCGGATTTCACCATGCAGATCCCGGTCTCGGACTCGCTGGGCGACCAGCACATGATGCAGATCGACTTCCTCAAGAGCTCCACCCCGAACCAGTGGTACGCCGAGATCCAGGCGGTCCCGACCAGCGATATCGTCTCGGGCGCGGGCCTCGCCCCCGGCCAGATCGCGGCCGGCGTCGTCGCGTTCAATCCCGACGGCAGCATCGACATGGCCAACACCACCCTGTTCGGCACGCCGACGCCGGCCAGCCCCACGCTCAGCATCGGCGCCTCCGCCGCCGGCGCGCCGGGCGCCGGCGCGGTCAACTGGGCGGCGAGCCTGGGCGTGGAAGCCCAGCAGGTGGGCGTCGACATCGCCGGCGCCACCGTCCCCGGCGGCCTGACTCAGTACGCCAGCGGCTCGACCGTGCAGCAGGTGACCGCCAACGGCACGCCGTTCGGCAGCCTGAGTTCGATCACGATCAACAATGACGGCTATGTGACCGCGACGTTCAGCAACGGGGTCTCGCGCCAGATCGCCCAGGTCGCCATGGCCACCTTCCCCAACGAGGACGGGCTCATGGCCGTCGACGGCGACGCCTACCAGGCCACCACCACCGCCGGCGCCTACAACCTCAACGCCCCCGGCTCCGGCGGCGCCGGCACGCTCACCTCGTCGGCGCTGGAAGCCTCCACCGTGGACCTTTCAAGTGAGTTCACCAACCTGATCATTACTCAGCGCGCCTATACCGCCTCGTCGAAAATCATCACCGCCGCTGATCAGATGACTCAGGATTTATTGCAGATAATCCGCTGATAACAGAAATTAATACAATATAACATTTCTTAACATGGTGATAAATTCTGCGCGCGAAGGGAGGGGCCGTGTTTAGCTGTTTTTTTACTATCACGATTAAGCGGCTGTTATGGCGGCCCGGTTATCGTCCGGCTCATCAGTGATGGTGGGAAAGGCGTAAAGCCATGTTGCAGCAGCAACGCCTCAACAGCAAAGGCGAGAAATACGTGATCGGACCAACCGGCGCGCCCTTGACGCTGGCCGATCTGCCGCCCCCGAGCACCCAGCGTTGGGTGATCCGGCGGAAAGCCGAGGTCGTGGCGGCCGTTCGCGGCGGACTCTTGTCGCTCGACGAGGCCTGCGAGCGTTATTCGCTGACCAACGAGGAGTTCCTCGGCTGGCAGCAATCGATCGACCGTTATGGTCTGGCGGGCCTGCGTACGACGCGCATCCAGCAATATCGCTGAGAGCCAAAAAGAATTTCGCCGGGGTCGCTCCACGCCGAGCGGCCCCGTCGCATTTTCGCCCTCTTTCGGCGGCGGTTTAAATCCCCGTTTACCAAGCACTGGGTAAATCCTGCCTAGCCGTCGGCGCCCAGCGTCCGAGGCAAGGGGGAAGGACGCCCGCGTGGACCGACTGCTTGAAGGCCTGCAACGCTTCGGAATCGGCCGCCTCGCGGCGATCATCGGCGTCTCCGCGGGCATGGCGGCGGCCCTGTTCGCCCTGGTCTTCAACGCCGGGACCGCGCCCAAGGCCCTGCTCTATTCCAACCTCGACCTGAAGGAAGCTTCCTCGATCAGCCAGGCGCTCGACCAGGCCGGGATCAAATACGAGGCCAAGGGCGACGGATCGACCATCATGGTCGCCCGCGACAAGGTCGCCTCGACCCGCCTGATGCTGTCGTCCAAGGGGCTGCCGACATCGGGTTCGGTGGGCTACGAAATCTTCGACAACACCAGCGCGCTGGGACAGACCGATTTCGTCCAAAACCTCAATCGCCAGAGGGCGTTGGAGGGTGAACTGGCCCGCACCATCCGCTCGCTCGACGGGGTGACCTTCGCCCGCGTCCAGCTCGTGCTGCCCAAGCGGCAACTGTTCGAAGAGGAAGCCGTGGCTCCCTCCGCCTCGGTGGTGATCGGGGTCGCCGGGCGCGAGCCCTCGGCCGACCAGGTGCGCGCGCTGCAGAATCTGGTGGCCGGCGCGGTGCCGAACCTCAAGCCCGACCGGGTGACCATCGTCGACCAGAACTCCAAGCTCCTGGGCGGCGGCGACGGCCAAGCCAACGCCAGCCAGGCCGCCGACGACGAACGCTCGGCCACCGAGGAGAAGATCAGAAAACGAATCAAGGAGCTGGTCGAGGGCGTGGTCGGCCCCGGCAAGGCGCGCGTGCAGGTCACCGCCGACCTCGACATGAGCCAGGTCACCACCCAGGAAGAAAAATTCGATCCCGACGGCCAGGTCGTCCGCTCGACCCAGACGGTCGAGGAGAACGCCAAGCAGAATCAGCCGGAAACCTCGGGCCAAGTCGGCGCCACCGCCAATGTTCCCGGCACGCCGGGCGCGGGAAGCAGCACCGCGAACAACGCCTCGGCCAGCGGTCGCACCGAGGAGACCACCAACTACGAAATCTCCAAGACCACCAAGACCACGATCGAGACCCCGGGGACGATCAAGAAGCTGTCGATCGCCGTCGCGGTCGATGGAGTCACCATGCCCGGCGCCAAGGGCAAACCGGACGCCTACACCCCGCGAACGGCCCAGGAGATGCAATATATCGACCAACTGGTCCGCTCGGCTTCGGGCTACGACGTCTCCCGCGGCGACCAGGTCAGCGTGGTCAATGTGCGGTTCGACCGCGACGCGACCGCCGGCGGGACCACCGCGGACGGACCGAAGCTGCTGGATTTCGACAAGAACGACCTGATGCGCGGCGGCGAGCTGCTGATCGCCGCCATCGTCGCGGCGATGATCGTCTTCTTCGTCGTTCGACCGCTGCTGAGCGCCGCCGGCGGCGGGGGCGCGGGCCTCACCGGTCTTCGCGCCCTGACGGTCGGCGCGGGCGGCGGCGAAGCCGGCCCGGCGCAACCGGCCCTCGAGGGGTCGAGCGGAGCGGCTCTAGCCCTGTCCGGACCCCCCAACAGCGCGATGGAGCAGAGGATCGACATCGCCAAGATCGAGGGCCAGGTGCGGGCCTCGTCGATCAAGACCGTCTCCGAATTCGTCGAGAGGCATCCGGAGGAGTCGGTCTCGATCCTCCGCAACTGGCTGCATGAGGCATGAACGCGCGCCCGGGCAAGACGGCGGTCGTCGACCCCACCCGGCTCAACGGGCCGGAGCAGGCGGCCGTCATCCTCCTGGCGCTCGGCGAAGACCACACCATGATCTGGCAGCACCTCGACGAAGAGGAGATCAAGGAAATCTCCCAGGCGATGGCCGGCCTGGGCACCGTTTCGGCGCAGGCGGTGGAGGAGCTGATGGTCGAATTCGTCTCGGGCCTGAGCGGCAGCGGGGCGATCATGGGCTCGTTCGACCAGACCCAGCGCATCCTGGCCTCGTTCCTGCCGTCCGAGAAGGTCGACAACCTGATGGAGGAGATCCGCGGTCCGGCGGGTCGAACCATGTGGGACAAGCTGGCCAATGTGAACGAGGCGGTGCTCGCCAATTATTTGAAGAACGAATACCCCCAGACCGTCGCGGTGGTGCTGTCCAAGATCAAGTCGGAGCATTCCGCGCGGGTGCTGTCGGCCCTGCCCGAGGACTTCGCCCTGGAGTGCGTGACCCGGATGCTGCGGATGGAGCCGGTCCAGCGCGACATCCTCGACAAGATCGAACAGACCCTGCGGACCGAGTTCATGTCCAACTTGGCGCGCACCTCCAAACGCGACAGCCACGAGATGATGGCGGACATCTTCAACAATTTCGACCGCCAGACCGAGGCGCGGTTCATCGCCGCCCTGGAGGAGCGCAGCCGCGAATCGCGCCGAGCGCATCCGCGCGTTGATGTTCGTGTTCGAGGACCTGTCCAAGCTGGATCCGGGCGGGGTCCAGACCCTGTTGCGCGCGGTGGAGAAGGACCAGCTTGGCCTGGCGCTCAAGGGCGCCTCCGACGTGCTGCGCGAGATGTTCTTCTCCAACATGAGCGAGCGGGCCGCGAAGATCATGCGCGAGGACATGGAGAACATGGGCCCGGTGCGGCTGAAAGACGTCGACGCCGCCCAGCTGGCCGTGGTCCAGGTCGCCAAGGACCTCGCCACCAAGGGCGAAATCATGCTGGCCGGCCCCGGCGGCGAAGATGAGTTGATCTATTGAGCGCCATGCCATGACCACGCCCCATAAGAAATTCGCCTTCGACACCGTGTTCGACGCGGCGGGCGACATCGCCTACGCCCCGCCCGCGCGCAGGCGGGCGTTCACGGCCGACGAGGTCGAGCAGATCCGGGTCTCGAGCTTCGCCAAGGGCGAACGCTCGGCGGTGGCGCGCGCCGAGGAGGCCCAGGCCGCGGCCTTGGGCGAGATCGCGAACGCCGCGCGCGTGGCGCTGGGCGCCCTGACCCAGGTGGCGCACGACCATCGCGTCGGCGCGGCCGAACTGGCGCTGGCCACCGCCAAGGTGATCGCCGGCGCGGCCCTGGATCTGTTTCCCCATGCGCCGGCGACGGCCGCCCTGTTGGCGTTGGCGCGGGAGGTCGAGGCCACGCCGCGGCTGATCGCGCGCGCCTCGCCCGAACTGGTCGAACGTATCCAGGCCGCCCTGGACGAAACCGCCCAGGCGTGCGGCTTTCCCGGCCAGATCACCGCGAAGGCCGACCCGGCCCTGCCCCGCGCCGCCTTCGTGCTCGATTGGGGCGACGGCCGGGCGAGTTTCGATCCCGTCGAGGCCGAGGCGCGCGCCGCCGAGGCCGTCAAGACCGCGTTGATCGCGGAAGGCCTGCACGCCGAGCCGCCGCTTTCGCCCCCACCCTCCGCCAGCGAGACCTGACCATGGCCGAAGACCCCACCCTCGAAGCCCCGCCAGGCGAAGAGCTCGCCCCCGAACCCCCGCCGGGCGAGCGGCTCGCCCTGGAGGAGTTCGAATCCGGCTCGCCGCTCGCCTCGGACATTCAGACCGATGCCGAACACAAGAACGCCGCCGACCTCGCGCCGGTGTTCGACGTGCCGGTGCATATCTCGGCCGTGCTGGGCCGGGCGAGCCTTTCGGTGGCTCAGTTGCTGCAGCTCAACCAGGGCAGCGTCCTGGAGCTGGATCGCAAGGTCGGCGAGGCGATCGATATCTACGTCAACAACCGCCTGGTGGCCCGCGGCGAGGTGGTCGTCGTCGACGAGCGCCTGGGCGTGACCATGACCGAAATCATCAAGGACGGCGACACGGCGGCCTAACGGACGCGCGAGACAGGGAGAATACGCATGCGGCTTCTGGTCGTCGGACAATTGAACGGGATGCTCTCGTCCGCGGTGAAGATGGCGATGACCACCGGCGCCAAGGTGGCCCACGTCGAAACCTGCGAGGCGGCGACCCGAGCGCTGCGCGCTGGCCAGGGCGCGGACCTCTTGCTGGTCGACTATGATCTCGACATCGCCGGCCTGATCGCCGCCAACGAGTCCGAGCGGATCAGGGTCCCCGTGGTGGCCTGCGGGGTCGGCGCCGATCCGCTGCGCGCCGCCGCCGCCATCAGGGCCGGGGCCAAGGAGTTCATCCCCCTGCCCCCCGAGATCGAGCTGATCGCGGCCGTGCTGGCGGCGGTTTCCGACGACGAGCGGCCGATGGTCACCCGCGACCCGGCGATGCGGACGGTGCTGAGCCTGGCCGACCAGGTCGCCACCTCGGACGCCTCGATCCTGATCACCGGCGAAAGCGGCGTCGGCAAGGAGGTGATGGCCCGCTACCTGCACCAGAAGTCACGCCGCGCGGCCAAGCCGTTCATCAGCGTGAACTGCGCCGCCATCCCCGAAAACCTGCTGGAAAGCGAACTGTTCGGCCATGAGAAGGGCGCCTTCACCGGCGCGGTGGCGCGGCGGATCGGCAAGTTCGAGGAGGCGGACGGCGGCACGCTGCTGCTGGACGAAATCTCGGAGATGGACGGGCGGCTGCAGGCGAAACTGCTGCGCGCCCTGCAGGAGCGGGAGATCGACCGGGTCGGGGGCGGGCGGCCGGTCAAGGTCGACATCCGCATTCTGGCCACCTCCAACCGCGACCTGGCCGCAGCGGTGCGCGAGGGGAGTTTCCGCGAGGACCTGCTCTACCGCCTGAACGTGGTGAACCTGCGCCTGCCTGCCTTGCGGGAACGCCCAGCCGACGTGATCGCGCTGGCCGAGCACTTCGTGAAGAAATACGCCGCCGCCAACGGCGTGCCCGAGCGACCGCTGTCCGCCGTCGCGCGCCAGCGGCTCTTGTCCCATCGCTGGCCGGGCAATGTGCGCGAGCTGGAGAACGCCATGCACCGGGCCGTGCTCCTGGCCTCGGGGCCCGAGATCGAGGAGTTCGCCATCCGGCTGCCGGACGGCCAGCCGATGAGCGCCACCCCCGAGGCCCAGACCGCCCGCAGCGCCTCGCTCGCCGCCGAGGCCGCCACCCGCGGCTTCGTCGGTCAGACGGTGGCCGCGGTCGAACAGCAGCTGATCATCGACACCCTCAGCCACTGCCTCGGCAACCGCACCCATGCGGCCAACATCCTCGGCATCTCGATCCGCACCTTGCGGAACAAGCTGAAGGAATATTCCGAATCCGGGATCGCCGTGCCGGCGCCCCAGGGCGCGGGCGCCAATGCGGCCTGAGAGGACCCTGCTGACCTAGCCCATGGCTGAACTCGGCCTCGCCTATTCCAACACCAACCGGCCCACCGCGCGCGACGTGTGGGGCTGGGTGGCGCGTGGCGACGTCGGACTGGCGACCGGCGTCGTCGGGATCATCGTCCTTCTGATCGTGCCGATTCCGGCGTTCGTGCTGGATCTGCTGCTCGCCTTGTCGATCAGCAGCGCGGTGCTGATCCTGATGACCTCACTGATGATCAAAAAGCCCCTGGAGTTCACCGCCTTTCCGACGGTGCTCCTGGTCACGACGCTGTTCCGGCTGGGACTGAACCTGGCCTCCACCCGGCTGATCCTCGGCCACGGCCACGAGGGCACCGCGGGCGCCGGCCACATCATCCAGGCCTTCGGCCAGCTGATGATGCAGGGCAACTACGTCATCGGGGTGATCGTCTTCGTCATCCTGGTGATCGTGAACTTCGTGGTCATCACCAAGGGTTCGGGCCGCATCGCCGAGGTGGCCGCGCGCTTCACGCTGGATTCCATGCCCGGCAAGCAGATGGCGATCGACGCCGACCTGTCGTCGGGCCTGATCGACCAGGACGAGGCCAAGCGCCGGCGCAAGGAGCTGGAACAGGAATCGACCTTCTTCGGCTCGATGGACGGCGCCTCGAAGTTCGTGCGCGGCGATGCGGTCGCCGGCCTGATCATCGTGGCGATCAACGTCGTCGGCGGCATCCTGATCGGCGTGGTCCAGCACAAGCTGCCGATCGGCCAGGCGGCGTCGACCTACACCATCATGACCATCGGCGACGGCCTGGTCAGCCAGGTTCCGGCCCTGGTGATCTCGATCGCCGCGGGTTTCCTGGTGTCCAAGGCCGGGGTCGAGGGCGCCGCCGACAAGGCCCTGGTCACCCAACTGGCGATGAACCCGGTCGCGCTGGGCATGGTCTCGGCGGCGGCCGGCGTGATCGCCCTGGTGCCTGGCATGCCGATGCTGCCGTTCGCGGCCATCGCCCTGGGCGCCGGGGGCCTGGCCTGGCGACGCGCCCAGCACACCCGCGCCGCCGAGGTCGCGCCCGAGGCCGCGCCGGCGGCGGAGCCGCAGGAGGAGCCGATCTCGGCGACGCTGGCCATCGACGACGTCAAGATCGAGCTGGGCTACGGCCTGCTGGTGCTGATCAACGACCTGGAGGGCCGCCGCCTGACCGACCAGATCCGCGCGCTGCGCCGCACGCTGGCCACTGAATTCGGCTTCGTCATGCCGCCGGTTCGCATCCTGGACAACATGCGCCTGCCGAACTCAGGGCTACGCCATCCGGATCAAGGAGATGGACTCAGGCGCGGGCCAGCTGCGCCTGGGCCATCTGATGGCGATGGACCCGCGCGGCGGCCAGGTCGACCTGCCGGGCGACCATGTGCGCGAGCCGGCCTTCGGCCTGCCGGCCACCTGGATCGACGAGTCGCTGCGCGAGGAGGCGACCTTCCGCAACTACACCATCGTCGATCCCGCCACGGTGCTGACCACCCACCTGACCGAAATCCTCAAGGAGAACATGTCCGACCTGCTGTCCTACGGCGAGGTTCAGAAGCTGCTCAAGGACCTGCCGGCGGATCAAAAGAAGCTGGTCGAGGATCTGGTCCCCTCGGTGGTCACCGCCACCACCCTGCAGCGGGTGCTGCAGGCGCTGCTCAAGGAGCGGGTGTCGATCCGCGACCTGCCGACCATTCTCGAGGGCGTCGCCGAGGCCGCGCCGCACTCGGGCTCGCTCACCAGTCTGGTCGAGGCGGTGCGCACGCGCCTGGCCCGGCAGCTATGCTGGCAGAACCGGGCGGACGACGGCGCCTTGCCGATCATCACCTTGTCGCCCGACTGGGAGCAGGCCTTCAACGAGGCCCTGATCGGCGGCGAGGAAAAGCAGCTCGCGCTGGCCCCCTCCAAGCTGCAGGACTTCATCCGCGGCGTGCGCGAGGCGTTCGACCGGGTGGCGCAGACCGGCGAGGCGGCGGTGCTGCTCACAAGCCCGGCCATCCGCCCCTATGTCCGCTCGATCATCGAACGCTTCCGCGGCCAGACCGTCGTCATGAGCCAGAACGAGATCCACCCGAAGGCCCCGCTCAAGACCGTCGGCGTGATCTGACCGCCCTCGCCGTTGCAGGAAGCCTCCCGCGCTGCTAGCGAAGGTCGCAGAGCGGGATGAGGAAAAGTGCGAAGCGGTTTTCCGCCCGCATCCCGCTCTAAACTTTTGAATCGATCACGTTCATGGCTTTGGATTGATTCAATCCAAAGCCATCGTGATCTGGCGGCGCCTTTCGCCGCCCAGCGATGAGGAGCTCATGCGGCCCCCACGGACCTTGAAATCAGGCGCCCATCCGCGCGGGCTGCTCTGGGAGCTGCTGACCTTCGAGCGGCTGATCACCGGTCCGGTGGTTCATTTGATCTATTGGGCGGGCCTGGGCGTCATCGCGCTGCTGGGCTTCGGCGTGGTGGGCGCGGCGATCGGCCTGGCGCTGCGCGAGCCGAGCCTGATGAGCGTCCTGCTGGCCATCCCCGCCATGGTCATCGGCCTGTTGATCGCGGCCGCCCTGGCCCTGCTCTGGCGGGCGGTGTGCGAATTCTACGTCGCCGTCTTCCGGATCAGCGACGATCTGCACGCGCTGCGCCTGTCCGACGAGGCCGACCGCGGCCAACCGCCGGGGTAGGGCGCGCGGGCGACGCGCGGCGGCGGGAAGCGGCCGTTCCGGGGGGGGTGGTGCAGGTGAGAAGCTACCATTAAGGAGGACTAAGCCCTGAACCACCAGGGCTTGATAGACGGCGGTTCCAGCACTTCCTCGCTGGCCAATCCATCAGCGCGAGTTAGCGTATCTGAACCCAAGGAGGCTTGGTTAGACGCCACCGCTCGCCAGCCATCCCAATCGGAAGTGATGCAGTCGGCGAGCGCGAGCCGATCGCGGACCAAATTGACGTAAACGAACCACAGTCCTCGCGCCTCGTCATGTCCTAGGTCCATGGGATCGAGGCGCGCAGTCCGACAGTTACGCCAAGCTTCGTCAGCGGTGAGAAACACCTCTTGCGGCAGGTCCCAAGGCACAAACGTAAGCTGCAACGCCCCTCGAGTCACGTCGTCCAATTGGGCGTCGATCCGCTGCCAACGGTCACCGGACCAAACCTCGCAGATCCAGTGATCTTGCCAGGCCCAGCCCTCGAAGTACGAAGCGAAGCCACATCTCACCCGGGCTGGGCGGCCGTGTTGGCGCATTGCTGCGCACATAAGGACCGCATAATCCCGGCAAGTCCCGAGAACCCTGTCCGGCAACGCCCGCTCGATGTTCAGCGGTCGGTTGTCCGCCGCCAGGATAGCGGCAAGCCGCATCTCGACTGGTAGTGTCTCTCGGCTGAAGCGCTTCGGCGCAATGCCGTAGCGTTCGACCGCTTCCCCATGGATCAACAAGCCCTGTATGGCTGTGACGGCGTGCTCGGGCGCAGAACTGATCGCTGCAAGGTATGCGGCGCTCGTTCCCGGGTCTGTGAAGGCCGTCTGCCTTGTCCAGCGTCGCATCTGTCTACTCGGCATCAACTCTCACCGCCTGGCAAGGCCCAGAGTGTAAAGCTTTACGTCCACCACGGCTCGAAATCGGCGCTCACCGCATCGCCGCGGATCGGACCTCAAGGGCTTCGAGCCACTGGCGGAGTCGGTCAAATTCGTCCACCCAAATGTATTGACAAATAACGGCGCGCTTTCGATATGATGACGGGATGAGCCTGAATGTAGCTGGCTTCGAGTGGGATCGGGGCAACCGGGAGAAGTGCCAAAAGCACGGCGTCCCGCTCGCCACGATCGAGCGCCTGTTTCACGGACCGCTCGCCGTGTTCCCCAATCCCACGCACTCGGACGTGGAGGAGCGGTTCAAGGCGATCGGGAGGACGGATGCCGGACGCGGGGTCCTCATCGTGTTCACCCTGCGTGAGCGGGGTGATGATACGTTTATCCGCCCGGTCAGCGCCCGCTACATGCATCGCAAGGAGATCGAGCACTATGAAAAAGCAGCTGCCAAGATTGGAAAGTGACAAGGACGCGGAGGCGTTCGTCGCGGAGTCCGACCTGACGGATTACGACCTGTCGGGCATGCGCGTCGTCCGCTTCGAGTTCCAACCGAAAAGCGAGCGGGTGAATATGCGCCTGCCGCGCTCGCTGCTGGAGGCGGTGAAGGCCTCGGCCGCGAAGGCCGGGGTTCCGTATCAACGCTTCATCCGCCAGACCCTCGAAACGGCCGTGCAGTCCCGCAAGGGCCAATGACGCCAAGACGATCTTGAGGTCGCGCGCGGTGCGGCGGCGAAGTTGGCATCCTGGTCGCCCTACCTTCCCCCGCCCAGCCCCGTCTCCAGCGCCGCCAGCAGCGGCTTGGCTCGGCCCGCGTCGTCGAACATCAGCGGCGCGTCCCACGGCGGCGCGGGGTTTTCCTTCTTGGACCTCAGCCAGGACTGGCCGTCCCGCAGGCCCCAGAGCGTCAGCGCGAACCGTTGCCGCGCCGGCAGGCCGGCGAAGGCCTCGCCGACCTCGCCGGCCAGGCGAAGCTGGCGCTGTTCGAGATCGTCCTGGCTCGAAAACACCCCCCGGCCGCGGTTCAGCGAAATGTCCAGTTCGGAGATGTGGATCGGCAGGTCCAGCCGCGACAGCTCGCCGACCGCCTCGCGCACCGCCCCGGGCGCCAGGTCGACGGCAAGGTGGGTCTGGCTGCCGATCCCGCCCACCGGCGCGCCGGCCTTGAGCAGGTCCTCGACCAGGCGCAGGAACCTCGCCCGCTTGGCCGGCCGGCTTTCCAGATTGTAGTCGTTGATCAAGAGCAGCGCGCCCGGATCGGCGGCGCGGGCCTGCTCGAACGCCAGCCGCATGTGCTCCAGCACACCGAGGTTGCGGCTCCACAGGCTCTCGCGCAGCCCCTCGCCGTCCTCCATCACCGCCTCGTTGACCACGTCCCAGCCGACCGCCTGGCCCCGATAGCGGCCGACGACGGCGGCGACATAGTCCAGATAGGCCGCCTCGAACGCCGCGCGCCGGCCGTCCAGCCGCCGGAACGTCTCGGGCGCCTGGGCGTGCCAGACCAGGGTGTGGCCGAAGAAGCGCAGACCGCGGGCGCGGGCGAAGCGGGCGATGGCGTCCGGCGCGTCGAACCGCATCCGTCCCGGCTCGGCCAGGACATATTCCATCTTGAGCTGCCATTCCGGGGTCAGTTGCGAGAACTGGCGGGCGATCAGGGCGGCGTCGGCCGGATCGGCCAGCCGCTCGGCGGTGACCGCGCAACCCACTGGCGCGGGGGCGACCCGCCGCAAGGGGCGCGGCGGTGGGGCTTGGGTCTGGCCGAGCGCCCCGCGGCCGGCGGCGGCGGCGAGGCCCAGGGCGCCCAGCCCCGCGGCCACGAACCGGCGGCGGCCGCCGGACGGCGGGGCGTTGGACTTCACCTCACCTTCGACCTCAGGCCCAGCTCGTCCAGCGCGGCGGTCTCGCGGCGGCTGGTTTCCTTGAGCTCGGCCAGGCGGGCCAGTTCGGCGACGTGTTCGAACTTCTTCATCGCCTCGAAGGCCTCGGCCAGGGCGTCGCGCGCGCCGGCCTCCTCGTGGCCGATCCGGGCGATGTCCTCGGTGATCTCCGTGCGCCGCGCGCGCACCCCGACCATGAAGGCGTTCAGTCGCATGGCCGGATCGCCCTCGCGGCGGGCGTGGTCGATCTCGGCCTGCGCCTGCGCCTCCAGCATGGCCAGCCGCAGCTCGGTGTCGGTCCGCCGCTCGACCACCTCGGCCAGGCGCTTGCGCAGCACGTCGACCTCATAGGTCGAGATGCGGATCAGGGACTCGCGCCAGCTCATGCCGCCTCACCGTTCAAAATCGCCGCGAGGCGCGCGAAACCGTCTTCGAGGCTGGTCGCCTCGTCCTTGTCCTGGGCCAGGAACCGCTCCAGCGCCGGGTTCAGCCGGATCGCCTGGTCCACCTGGGCGTCCGAGCCGGCGCGGTAGGCGCCGATGCGGATCAGCTCCTCCATGTTGGCGTAGGCCGACAGCAACTCGCGCGCGCGGGCCACGGTCTCGCGCTCATCCGGCCGCTGGCAGGCGGGCATGGTCCGGCTGATCGACTTCAGCACGTTGATCGCCGGAAACCGGCCGCGCTCGGCGATCGCCCGCTCCATCACGATGTGCCCGTCCAAAATCCCGCGCACGGCGTCGGCGATCGGCTCGTTGTGGTCGTCGCCGTCGACCAGGACCGTGAACAGGCCGGTGATCGCCCCGGCCGTCGTCCCGTCCGGCCGCACCGGGCCGGGACCCGCGCGCTCGAGCAGCTTGGGCAGTTCGGTGAACACGGTCGGGGTGTAGCCCTTGGTGGTCGGCGGCTCGCCCGCGGCCAGGCCGATCTCGCGCTGGGCCATGGCGAAGCGGGTCACTGAGTCCATCAGGCACAGCACCTCCTGGTCCTGGTCGCGCAGATATTCGGCCACCGCCAGGGTGGCGTAGGCCGCCTGCCGACGGGTCAGGGCCGGCTCGTCCGAGGTCGCCACCACCACGATGGCGCGCTTCAGCCCGTCCTCGCCCAGGGTCTCCTCGACGAATTCGCGCACCTCCCGACCCCGTTCGCCGATCAGGCCGACGACCACCGCATCGCACGCGGCCTCGCGCGCCAGCATCGACAGCAGCACCGACTTGCCGACCCCGGAGCCGGAGAACACCCCCAGCCGCTGGCCGCGGCAGCAGGTGGTGAAGGCGTTCATCGCCCGCACGCCCAGGTCCAGCCGCTCGCCCACCCGGCCGCGGGCGTGGGCCGGCGGCGGCGGGCTGCGCAGCGCATAGGCGACCGGCCCCTGGGGCAGCGGGCCCTTGCCGTCGATCGGCTCGCCGAAGGCGTTGATCACCCGCCCGCGCCAGGCCAGCGTCGGGCGCACCCCGGCCGCCTCGGGCGCGATCATGAATTCCGCGCCGGGCGCGACGCCCTCGACCGAACCGAACGGCATGAGCAGGGCGCGGGTCTCGCGGAAGCCGACCACCTCGGCGGCCAGGGGCTCGGCCGCGCGTCGCTCGATCCGAGCCCGCGCGCCCACCGCCAGCCGCGTCAGTCCGCCTCGGGCCTCGATCAAAAGCCCGCTCACGGCGGCGACCCGACCGTACACGGTCAGCGGGTCGATGCGCTCCACGGCGGCGATCAAATTACGCAAATCTTGACTCTCCAACGAAAACGAGTCCGTCGGGCCATTTTGTCGCCGGGGGCTTAAGCAGGTGTGAAGGCGCCTGGTTTACCGTTCAGATTCGCAACGAATCCAATATGAAAAATAGTTAACCGCACGGCTTGCGGCGCGAATCCAAATCATTCTAGATTCGTTTTGGAAGCGTCGGGGATTAACCAAGTTTAAAGGTCCTTAAGACCTAATTTGACCGTTAGCTTCGGGGGCCGGTTCGAGTTACACCGATTTGAGGCCGCGATTGGGCGGGGAGGGGTTGATGCGCGTACTGTTGATCGAGGACGACAGCGCCACCGCGCAAAGCATCGAATTGATGCTCAAGTCGGAAGGCTTCAACGTCTACACCACCGACCTCGGTGAGGAAGGCGTCGATCTGGGCAAGATCTACGACTACGATCTGATCCTGCTCGATCTGAATTTGCCGGACATGAGCGGCATGGACGTGCTGCGAACGCTGCGGGTCGGCAAGATCAACACCCCGATCATGATCCTGTCCGGCACCTCGGAGATCGACACCAAGGTCAAGACCTTCTCGGGCGGCGCCGACGACTACATGACCAAGCCGTTCCACAAGGACGAACTGGTCGCCCGGATCCACGCGGTGGTCCGCCGCTCCAAGGGCCACGCCCAGTCGGTGATCAAGACCGGCGACATCACCGTCAATCTCGACGCCAAGACGGTGGAGGTGAACGGCGCGCGGGTGCATCTGACCGGCAAGGAATATCAGATGTTGGAGCTTCTCTCCCTGCGCAAGGGCACCACCCTGACCAAGGAGATGTTCCTCAACCACCTCTACGGCGGCATGGACGAGCCCGAGCTGAAGATCATCGACGTCTTCATCTGCAAGCTGCGCAAGAAGCTGGCCGCCGCCGCCCACGGCAAGCACCACATCGAGACCGTCTGGGGCCGCGGCTACGTGCTGCGCGACCCGAACGAGGGGATGGAAGCCTCCGCCGCCTGATCCGGCGCGGGCCGCGGCGGGTCGTATTCGTCGGGGATCAGCCTGGCGAGCAGCACGCTCAGCCCCGCCACCGTCGACGCGACGATCACCAGCACGGATAATGGATCGGGCATTCCAGCTCCCCCGTTCGCCATAGAACCTGCCGCAAATCCTCCAAGGCCGGCCGGGCCGGCGTCGAGTCCGAATTCGCGCCCCGACGGCGAACGCGGGGCGGCGCCGTTTCTCTGTGCGGCGGACAGCCGCGGGCGCCTCGACGCCGGGCAATCCGCTCGACCGCGCGTTGGATCGGGCGCGAGTCGACAACACACGTCATGGGCGCGAGTGTTGACAAGTTCGGCCGCTGCGGGCTTTGTCCGCCTCATGAACATATAAGGACCCGTTCCCCCGCGGGCCTCACGGGATCGATGCTCGCATAGGCCGCATTCTGGAATTTTGCCAAGGCGTCCATGTGGACGCCACGCGCGGGGGCGCATGGAGAAAGGACAACCTACCGATGAAGAACCGCGAACAGGACCATACGCCGAACAAGCTTGACGTGGCGTTGGGCCTCAGAATCCGCCAGCGCCGCAAATCGCTGGGCGTGTCCCAGACCGCGCTCGCCGACGCGATCGGACTGACGTTTCAGCAGATCCAGAAATACGAACGCGGCTTCAATCGGGTGAGCTTCTCGCGCCTGGTGGACATCGCCCACGCGTTGAGCTGCCGGGTGATCGACCTGATCGGGGACCTCGACGACGCGAGCATCCCGCGGCCGCTGTTCCGCCAGGACACCGCGCACCTGCGCGAGTCCGGCGCGCCCGAGCTGCTGGCGGCCTACGCCGCCG
Source organism: uncultured Alphaproteobacteria bacterium (assembly GCA_963706385.1). Lineage (GTDB taxonomy): Bacteria > Pseudomonadota > Alphaproteobacteria > Caulobacterales > Caulobacteraceae > Poindextera. The sequence continues at coordinate 1,533,327 of OY970153.1, forward strand.
CCCCGCCGACGCTGCGGCGCACCATCCTCAAGCTGGTGGTCGAGATCGCCAAGGACCAGCACGCGCGCCGGGACGAAGACGGCGAAGGCGACGAAGGCGTCATCGCCAACGGCGGCGGCCACTGAGGCTGGCCGCGCGGCCCGATCAGCCGGCGCCGCCCGGACGCGGGCGCAGCTTCAGGAACGCCGGATCGCGGAACGCATCGCCCTGGCTCAGCCGCGCGTGCAGGCCGGGCGCGGGCGGTCCCGCCGGGCCGGGCCGCTGGTCGTAATAGGCCCGCTCGCCGAAGAAGCGCAGGGTGAGCGTGCGCCGCCGCTGGCCCGGCCGGGTCGGCGCGCCGCCGTGCAGCGTGGCCGGGTGGAACAGCGCCACATCGCCCGGCCGGCTGGCCCAGGAGACGATCTCGTAGGCGTCGCGGTCGGCCTCGATGTCCGGCAGGCGCGGCGCGGCGTCGGTCTGGTGCAACGGCGCGGTGTCGTCGTCGAGGGCGAACCTGGAGCCGTTGTACAGCACGCCCTGGTGCGAGCCGGGGATAAACTCCAGCGAGTCCGCCGCCTCCAAGGGATCGAAGGTGATCCACATCACCGCCAGGTGCTCGCCCGCGACCGTGAGATAGGAGGAGTCCTGGTGCCAGGGCGTGCGCCGCGCCGCGCCGCCCTCCTTGAGGAACACCTGCTCGTACATGAACCAGACGTCCGGCGCGTCCCAGACGGCCGCGACCACGTCGGCGGCGCGGGAGGTTTCCAGCATCCGGCGGTAGGCGGTCAGGCAGTCGGGATTGCAGAGATCCTGGTAGAACACGCCGGCGCCGTGCTGGGGGATGCGCGAGGCGCCGGGTCCGGGGTGGGCCAGGCTCCACTCATAGGCCTTCAGCGCCGCGTCCATGGCCTGGGCGTCCAGCGCGCCGGGCAGGAACACCACCCCGTCGCGGCGATAGGCCTCGCGGGCCGCCGCGTAATCCAGAGCCATCCGATTCCTCCCCTGCCCCGCGCCGGGCGCGAGGCCTCTTGCCACGCCGCCGTTTGATCGCCCATTTAAAGCCGATGAGCGAGACCTTTCCAGACCTGCGCGCGACGCACAATCCGCACCGCTGGTACCTGCCGCTGACCGACGCGGTGTGCGTCGGACCGGCGGGAAACAAGTTCATGTTCGGCGGCGTCGGCCTGGCCGCGGCGATCGGGGCGATGGAGCGGACCTGCGGGCGGCCGGTGATCTGGGCGACGGCGCAGTATCTGTCCTACGCCCGCCCGCCGTCGATCGTGGACTTCGATGTCTGGGTCCCGGTCCAGGGCCGGCACAACAGCCAGGCGCGAGTGATCGGCCACGTCGGCGACAAGGAGATCCTGACCGTCAACGCCGCCCTGGGCAGCCGGCCTACCGACATCTCCCGCCAGTGGCTGGTCGCGCCGCAGGTCCCGCCGCCCGAGGCCTGCCAGGTCGCGACCCACTGGCGAGGCGAGGATGACGACCTGCACGCCCACCTTGAAATGCGCATCGCGCAGGGCCGCTGGGGCTGGTCGGAAGCCGGCCCGCCGGTCGACGACGGCCGGCTGATCATGTGGCTGAAGCCCAAGGCGGACCTGCCGATCGACGCCTCGATGCTGGCGATCATCGCCGACCATGTGCCGTCCGGCATCGGCAACGCCCTGGGCCTCTCGGGCGGCGGCAACAGCCTGGACAACACCATCCGCTTCGTCCGCATGGTCCCGACCGAGTGGGTGCTGTGCGAGGTGCGGATCAGCGGCATCCACGGCGGCTTCGGCCACGGGGCGATGTACATGTTCGCCCAGAGCGGCGAGCTGATCGCCACCGCCAGCCAGTCGATGATCGTGCGGGTGCACGGCTAGTCGGCCAAACCCTGGTCGCGCAGGCGGACTGGAGCCAACTCGAAAAACCTTGCGCCCGCCGCCGCATGGGGTAGCGAAGAGCCGCACAACACTGTTTTCTGAGCGCCATGAGCGCAAGCGCCCGAAGCGGCGAGACAGATGGAGGAAACCGATGGGCCTGAAGACCCCCGCTGAGTACATCGCCAGCCTGAACGACGGCCGCGTCACCTACTGGGACGGCGAGCGGATCGACGACATCACCACCCACCCGAAATTCCGCGTGCCGATCGCGGTGGCCGCCCGGGACTACGACCACGCCAGCCCCGAACGCGCCGAGGTGATGACCTACGAGACCGAAAAGGGCGAGCGCGCCCACCGTGTGTTCCAGATTCCGCGCACCGAAGAGCACCTGACCAAGCGCGTCGAGATGATGCACGAGATGTCCATCGTCGGCGGGGTCACCGGGGTGATGATGGCGCTGATGAGCGTCAAGGACGCGGTGGCCGAGGTCAATCCGCGGTACGCCGCCAACATCGAGCGCATGTACCGCTATGTGCGCGACAACGACCTGCGCGCCGCCGAGGTGATCACCGATCCCAAGGGCGACCGATCCCGCCGCGCCCACGAGCAGGATGATCCCGACCTCTATGTCCGCATCGTCAAGCGCACGGACGAGGGCATCGTGGTGCGCGGCGCCAAGCTGCACATCTCCGCCGCCTCGCTGGTGCACGAACTGGTGGTGATGCCGACCAAGGGCATGCGCCAGGACGAGACCGACTATGCGGTGTCCTTCTCGGTGCCGGTGAACACGCTTGGCGTGAAGATCATCAACCGCAGCTTCGCCCCGGCGGAGCTGAACGCATTCGACTATCCGGCCAGCGCCCACCACTCGATGCCCGAGGGCTTCGTGATCTTCGACGACGTCTTCGTGCCGTGGGATCGGGTGTTCCTGGCCGGCGAGGTGCAGCTCGCCTCGCGTTTGGCGCAATCCCTGGGCCTTTGGGAAAGAACGGGCGGCTTGGTGGGCGCGGTCGGCTCGTCCAAGCTGTTCGTCGGCCTGGCGCAGCTGATCAGCGAAATGCAGGGCAAGGACCGCGACGCCCACGTCCAGAGCACCATCGCCGAACTGATCTGCTACCACGAGATGCTCAAGATGGCCCTCGACTACGCCTTGCGCCACTATGAGGTCACGCCGAGCGGCATGATCCACCCCAACGTCCTGGCGGTGAACGCGTCGAAATACTACTACGCCGCCAACTACCACGACTCGGTCAAGTACCTGCAGGATCTGTGCGGCGGCCTCGTCGTCACCCTGCCGACCGAGTCCGACCTGCGCAACGAGGAGAGCGGCCGCTATATCCGCAAGTACCTGAAGACCAAGTCGAACGTGGACGTCGAAACCCGCATGCGGCTCTACAACCTGGTCCGCGACATGACCGCCGACGCCTATGGCGGCTGGCACCTGGTGGTGGCGCTGCAGGCCGGCGGCGGGCTGTCCGCCCAGCGCACGATGATGAACCGCATCTTCGACATGGCCGGCGCGCGGGAGATGGCCCTGGCCGCGGCCGGCGTGAAGCCCGCGGTGGCGCAGGCGGCGGAATAGTCTTAGCTGCGGCGGCGTCCGGCGGGCCGATGAAGTCCGTCGCGGTCCTGTGCGCGGCCGGGGCGCTGCTCGCGGCCGGCTGTTCGCCGCCAAACGCCGCCAACCGGCCGCCGAGCCCGGCGGCGATCGCCCGCGCGGCCAGCCTGACGCCGGCCGACCCGCGCCTGGCCGGGCTCTACGCCAGGACCTGCCGCGCCTGTCACGGCGCCCCGGGGACCGGCGCGCCGCTGGCCGGCGACCGCGCGGCGTGGGACGCGCGCTGGGCCAAGGGCCTGCCGGCCTTGACGACCAGCGTCGTCGGCGGGTTCAAGGCCATGCCGGCCGGGGGTCAGTGCTTCGCCTGCGCGCCGGATGACTATCGCGGCTTGATCCGGTTTATGGCCGGGCGGGACGCCAAGGGCTCCGGTTAGGACCAGAACGGCTCGGAGGACGCGCCCATGCTATCCAGACGAACGTTGATGACCGGCGCCGCCGCGGTCGGCCTGGCCGGCGCCGGGGCGGTCGGCTATCGGCTCTGGCGCGACCGCGAGCCGCCCAGCCCGTCGACGCAAGACGCCGCGGGCCGGCTCTTGTGGCGCAATTGGTCGGGGTTGCAGAACGCCTATCCGACCGCGCGGGCCGCGCCCGCGTCGGAGGCCGAACTCGCCGGCCTGATGCGCTCGGCCGCCGCCCCGATCCGCCCGGTCGGCGCCGGCCATTCCTTCACCGCCTTGTGCCCCACCGACGGGACGCTGGTCAGCCTCGATGCGATGAGCGGCGTGATCGGCTACGATCCCGGACTGTATCAGGCGAGCGTCTGGGCGGGCGCGCGGCTGGGCGAACTGGGCCCCGCCCTGGCCGCGATCGGCCAGGAGATGCCCAATCTGCCGGACATCAACAAGCAGTCGCTGGCCGGGGCGATCGCCACGGGCACCCACGGCACCGGCCTGGGCTTCAAAGCGCTGCACGGCGAGGTCCTGGCCTTCCGGCTGATCACGCCTTCGGGCGAGACGATCGACTGCGACGCCGACACCCGCCCCGAGATCTACGCCGCCGCCCGCGTCGGCCTGGGCGCGTTCGGGATCATCACCCGCGCGACGCTGCAGAACCGGCCGTTGAAGCGAATCCTCAAGCGGGTCGAGTTGCGCGACGCCGAAGATCTCTACGCCGACTGGCCGGCGCTGCAGCGCCAGCACCGCAACGTCGAATTCTACGTCATCCCGTTCACCGGCAAGGCCGCCCTGATCACCGCCGACGAAACCGCCGAGCCGGTGCGGCCGCGCGGGCCCGACGTCGAGACCAGAACGCTGATGGACCTGAAGACTCTGCGCGACCTGTTCGGCTTCGCCCCGCCGATCCGCCGCGCGGTGGCCCAGGCGCTGATGGCCCACATCCCGCCCGAGGTGATGGTCGACGACGGCTGGAAGCTGCTCTCCAACGAACGGCCGATCCGGTTCAACGAGATGGAGTTCCACCTGCCGCGCGAGGAACAGATCCCCGCGCTGAAACAGGTCGTCGCCGCGATCGAGGCCCACCGAAGCGACGTCTTCTTCCCGATCGAAGTCCGCGTCATCGAGGCGGACGACGCCTGGCTCTCGCCGTTCTACCAGCGCCCGTCCGGATCGGTGGCGGTGCACGCCTACTACAAGGACGATCACCAATTCCTGTTCGACCTGGTCGAGCCGATCCTGCGCCGGCATGGCGGGCGACCGCACTGGGGCAAGCTGAACTCGCTGAAGGCCGCCGATTTCGCCGCCCTCTATCCGCGCTGGAAGGACGCCGCCGAGGCGCGCCGGGCGCTGGATCCCGCGGGGCGCATGCTCAATCCGTATCTGCGCGGCCTGTTCGCCGCCTGACGCGTCGGTGTTCCAGCCCCGCGTTTACCAAACGGTTCCGGTCGGCGGGGTAGTATCCTTCGGTGACGGGGCGGGCTCGCGTCCGCTCGGCGCTCACCGCCAGGAAAGGCCGGACCGCTGGAACCGCTATCGAATCCGCCGCCACCCGCCGGCCGCCTTTCGCTGGTGATGCCGATGGCCGGCGTCGGCTCTCGCTTCTCCCGCGAGGGCTGCGCGACCCCCAAGCCGCTGATCCGGCTGCGGGGCCAGCCGCTGTTCGTCTGGGCGGTCGAGAGCGTGCGCCAAGCCGCGCCGGTCGGCGAGATGATCTTCGTGGTGCTGTCCGAACACATCCGCGACCACGCCATCGACGTGGCGATCGGCGAGCGTTATCCGGACGCGCGGCTGCTGGTGCTGGACGCGGTCACCGATGGCGCGGCGCAGACCGCGGCCCTGGGCGTGGCGGAGCTGCGGGGCGGCGGCCCGTTCGCGCTCAACGATTGCGACCACGCCTTCCGTCCGCGCGACCTGCCGGCCCTGGTCGCCGGGCTGGAGGCCGGCGCGGCGGGCGGCTTGCTCGGCTTTGCCTCGTCGAGCCCAGCCTATTCCTACGTCCGGCTGAACCCGGCTGGCGAGGTGGTCCAGACCGCCGAGAAAAAGGTCATCGGCCCCTACGCCATCGCCGGCTGCCACCTGTTCGCCGATCCGGCCGACTTCCTCGCCCGGTTCGCGCTCCATCGGCGGGACTGTCCCTATCCGGAGCTGTGCGTCAGCGGCCTCTACGACGCCATGGCGCGCGAGGGGGCCAAGGTGCTGTTCCAGCCGCTCGATCGGCACGTCTCGTTCGGCGCGCCGGATGAGCTGGCCAAGGTCGGAGAAGACGATCTGGCCTTCCTCGCCACGCCGACGCCGGGCGCGGCCCGCGGCTAGAGCGCGTTCGATCTGAATCAGGCGAACGACTGAATTTTTCTCACCCCGGGCGCCTTCCCCTCGCGCGCGGCGGGCTTTATCTAAGCCTCGCGTCGGCCCCGATCCTCGCGCGCGGGCCGTCGCGATCACTCGCCGACCAGGACGATCATGAGTCAATTCAAGCCGGCCAATTTCGCCGAACGCCTTTCTGCGGCCGCCGAGGCCAGGAAGGCCCAGCTCGCCCGCTTCAAGCCCAAACCCGCCGTTCCCGCGCCTGAATTCGTCAGCCGGCAGGCCCGCCTCGAAGCCGAACGCGAAGCGGTTCGCCAGGCCCGCAAGGTCGAGCGCGAGGCCGCCAAGGCCGCTCGCGCTCTTTCGGCCGAGGCCGAGCGCCAGCGCGCGTTGGAAACCGAGGAGGCCGCGCTGGAGGCCAAGCGCAACGAGCGGCGCGAACGCAAATCGGCGATGAAGACCGACGCCCAGGCCCGCCGGGCCGCCCGGCTCGCCGCCTACGCGAAATAGCCGCCTAGAACTTCGCCCGGCTGCGATGAATCGATTGTTTTTCCCCGCTCATCCCGGCGAATGCCGGGAACCAGATCCTATGGCGCGATTTTCCGGCGTTAAGGTCGGCTAGACACCCGCTTTGTCATCTGGATCCCGGCATTCGCCGGGACGAGCGAACTGGGGATGAACCAACTTGAGCCGGCTGTGTTCTAACCCCGCCCGGGCTCAGGCCCGCCCGGCCAGCAGCCCGTGCATCGCCTCGCAGAACAGCCGCTCGTCTCCGGCATGGACGGTCCGGTCGAGGTCGATCTCGCGGACGATCCGGCGGCATTGCGCCCGCCAGTCCGCGTCGTCGATCAGGCGCACCGCGGCGGCGATGTAATCCTCCAGGCTGGCCGCGGCCAGCGCGTCCGGCAGCCCGAGCCGGCGGAAGATCGCCACGTCCGCGTGGGCGTGCGCCTCCTCGCCGTCGAGGCAGACGCCCGGCGCGCCCATGATCATCGCGTCGATGATGCTGTTCATGTTGCCGTACGGGAACGGGCAGAGAAAGAAGGCGCAGTCGCCGAGCCGCTCCAGGTAGGTCGACCTTAAGGTCTCGGCATGGACCACCGCGCCCGGCAGGACGCGCCGGACCTCCTGGTCCAGGTAGTGGTGGGCGAGCCCCACCGCGGCGAGCGGAAAGAAGTGGAACTCCACCGGCCGGCTCGCGCGCGCGGCGATCTCGGCCAGGGCCTTCAGGAAGGGCGCGTTGAGCTTCATCACCGAGGCGGGAACCGCGATCCGCAGAACGCCCCGGTCCTCCTCGGCGACGGGCGGCCGCGGCGGGCTGGCGGGCTCGCCCGGCGCCGGCGCGGCGTAGGGCATGGCCCGCGCCGGCAGGCGCAGCACCGCCTCGCTGAAGCGGTCCTCCGCGCCGACGAAGTCGTCGGGCAGGATCACCTGGTCGATCACCGGGCTCATGGTCGTGGCGGTGTGGCCGAAGGAGACGCATTGGACCGGCGCCAGGCGCAGCGAGGCCAGGGCGATCACATGGTTGGACATGCCGACGCCGAGGTGGAAGACGATGTCGGGCGCGCGCTCGAGGATCTCGCGGGCCGCGGCGCTCGCGCTGTCGATCAGCTCGCCGGGCGGAAAGACGATCAACTCGTCGAACAGGGCGCGGGCCGGCTCGTCGGTCCGCTCGCCGTAGGCCACCCCGATCACCTCGAACCGCTCGCGCAGCGAGCGCACGGCGCGCGAGTGGGTGCGGAACACCGAATGGCCGGCGCGGAAGTGCTCGGCCACCACCACGATCCTCGGCCGCGCCCGCCTGGGCGGCGCCTGCGCCATCTCGCGCGCGCCGGCGGCCAGCAGGACCTTCCGCATCTGGGCGATCAGATCGGCCTTGATCCGGTGCTTGCCGGGCCCGGCGGCGTAGCTGCAATGCATGTAGACTTCGGCCGCATAGGCCAGGCGGATGCGCCCGAGGGTGACCGCGTCCAGCCGGCCCGGCAGCCAATCGAGTAGGCGCTCGCGAAAGGCGCAGGCGCGCTCGGTGACGCAGCAGCGGGCCGACAGGTAGCCGAGCGCGGCGACCACCGTCGCGCCCGGATTGGCGGCGAAACATTCGTCGAGGTTGATCTCCAGCGTCGAGGAGGGACTGAAGATCACCAGGAACTTGATCAGGGCCGAGCCGGCGAGCCGCCACTGTCCGACGGGCGCGGCGCTCAGACGGGCGAGCAGGTGGGCGCTGGTTTGAAAACCGCCGAGCGCGAACATCATGTCGCTCCAGCGGTGGTGGATGAACAAGAGCTCGACCGACGCGGCGTCGATCGTCACATTGGGCAGGGTCAACAGATCGCCGAAGGCGGCGGCGAAGCGGGTGGCGAAGCGGACGTGCAGATCCCTCGGCCCGACGCCGGCGATCGGGGCGCCGAAATCGATCCCGTTCAGCCCGCCCATCAACTCGTCGATCGCGCGCAGGATGCGAAGAGCCTCGTTCACCGCGGCGTCGGTCTCCCGGGCCGCCACATGGCGTTCAAGGGCGGCCAGCGACGGCGGCGACTGCGTCATCTCGGCGCCGGCGGCGGGGTTCAGCGCGAGGTCGGCGCGGACGCCGAGGCCGAGGCCGAGGCCACGGCCTCGTCCGGCGGCTGAACGTCATGGATGCCCTGGTTGTGCGCCTCGTTGATCACCGCCCGGCAAGGTTTGGAAATCCGGTCGATATTGCGCACCAGACAGTCGCGCACCCCGGCGCGGTCGTTGGCGATCGCGTGCAGGGTGCACATGGTGAAGGCGTCGCGCCAGCAGGCCGCCCGCCATTTGGCTTCGAGCCCGCCCCGCGCCGCGGCCGGCCCGGCGACGGCGCCCAGCGCGATCGTCAGAACCCCTGTCGCTATCGTGGCGCGCCGGACAGCCATTCGCATCACTCGGTCTCAAAGCCTCTTCGGTTGGTCGGAGCCATCGGCGCGGTTAATGTCGATAGACCATCAGCCCGGCGATGCGAATTCAGCGTAATGATACTGGCGGGCCACGCCAGAGCAAACAGAGGGCGGACATGAAGCGGCTCAAGCCAATGGGCGTGGTTTTTGGCGTCATTGTGGCGCTGGCCGCGGGGGCGTGGCTGGCCAAGGACTATGTGCTGCTGCACATCGGCGGCTGGATGGCGCCCCACGCCGGACCCAACCGCCCGGTCATCTGGTCCCAGGGCCCTGTCCGCGCCGCGCTCCCGCCCGGCCGGCGCGCGCCGAACATCGTCTTCATCCTGGCCGACGACCTGGGCTTCAACGACATCCGCTTCAACGGCGGCGGGGTGGCCGGCGGGGTCGTGCCGACGCCGAACATCGATGCGATCGGCCAGCAGGGGGTCGATTTCACCAACGGCTACGCCGGCGACGCCACCTGCGCGCCCTCGCGCGCGGCGATCATGACCGGCCGCTATCCGACCCGCTTCGGCTTCGAGTTCACCCCGACCCCGGTCGGGTTTTCCCGGCTGGTGGGAACCTTCCGCTCGCCCGGAGCCCTGCATCCGCCGCGCTTCGACGCCTCGCAGGTCAAGAACGTGCCGGACATGGACAACGAGGCGATTCCGGCCGGCGAGATCACCATCGCCGACGTGCTGAAGGCGCGCGGCTACCACACCATCCATCTGGGCAAATGGCATCTCGGCGGCTCGCGCGGCGCGCGGCCGGAGCAGAAGGGCTTCGACGAGAGCCTGGGCTTCATCGCCGGCGCCTCGATGTACCTGCCGGGCGATGACCCGGGCGCGGAGAACTCCAAGCAGGCGTTCGATCCGATCGACAAGTTCCTGTGGGCCAACCTGGCCTACGCGGTGCAGTTCAATGGCGCCAGGCCGTTCCATCCGAACGGCTACATGACCGACTACCTGACCGATCAGGCGCTGGCGGCGATCCAGGCCAACCGCAACCGGCCGTTCTTCCTCTATCTGGCCTACAACGCGGTGCACACGCCGCTGCAGGCGCCAAAGGCCGACTTCGACGCCCTGCCCCAGATCAAGGACCACCGCCTGAGGGTCTACGCGGCCATGGTCCGGAACCTGGACCGCAACGTCGGGCGGGTGCTGGGGGCGCTGAAGGCCGAGGGGCTGGACCGCGACACCCTGGTGATCTTCACCAGCGACAACGGCGGGGCCAACTACATCGGCCTGCCCGACATCAACCGGCCCTATCGCGGCTGGAAGGCGACCTTTTTCGAGGGCGGGGTGCATGTGCCCTTCTTCATGCGCTGGCCCGCGGTCCTGCCGGCCGGCGCCCGCTACCCCGCCCCGGTGGCGCACATCGACATCTTCTCGACCGCCGCGGCCGCGGCCGGCGCGAGCCTCCCGCGCGACCGGCTGATCGACGGGGTCAACCTGCTGCCGTTCCTGACCGGCAAGGCGGCGGGCCGCCCGCACGAGGTGCTGTTCTGGCGCTCCGGCCACTACAAGGTGGTGCTGGCGGGCGAGTGGAAACTGCAGAGCTCCGAGCGGCCGAAGAAGCTGTGGCTGTTCGACCTGGCGAACGACCCGACCGAGAAGCGCAATCTCGCGGACGCCAATCCGTCCAAGACGCATGAGTTGGCCGCCCTGATCGCCGAGCAGGACCACGCGAGCGTCAAGCCGCTGTGGCCGAGCCTCTTGGAAGCCCCCGTCGCCATCGACCATCCGCTGGGCGTCCCCGACAAGCCGGGCGACGAATACGTCTACTGGGACAACTGATCCCCGGATGGATCAGCGCGGCCCATCCCGCGGCGGCGCGTCCCACAGCGCCTCGGCCTCGCCCAGGCTAGGTGAACCGCTCCCATGCGGTCTGGCGAGAGACGCCCAGCGGTTCGGCGATGGCGGCCCAGCTGACGCCGTGCCCCCTGAGGAGGGAGCCGGAAAGTGGGGACACGCACGACTTTTCTCCGATCGGGCCGTCAAACCCCAACCATCCCCGCGACCTCGGCCGCGCCGCCCCGGGAGCCGCGGCGAGCGTTGCAGGACCGGCTGATCGACTAGGCCTCCGCATCGAACGGCGGGATCGGCAACCCCGCGACGCCCGCGTCCAGCGCATAGAGCCCGCCGCCTTCGCGGCCCGCGTCGCTGGCGGTGGTGACGAACAGGCGCCTCAGCCCGGGCCCGCCGAAGGCCGGCATGGTCGGTTTGCGCGCGGGCACCGGATAGCTGGCCATCAGCCGTCCGTCCGGATCGTAGCGGCAGACCCGGCCGCCCTCGTAGAGCGCGGTCCAGTAGCAGCCCTCGCGATCGACCGCCGCCCCGTCCGGCCGGCCGCGGTCGTCGCCCGCCGGCTCGAGCCGCACGAACTCGCGCCGGTTGGCCGCCTCGCCGCTCTCGGGATCGTAGTCATAGCGCCAGACCACGAACCGCGGCGTGTCCGCATGGTAGAGCGTGCGGCCGTCCGGCGAGAAGGCGAGGCCGTTCGAGGTGGTCAGGCCGCCGGCCAGGCGGACCAGTCCCCGCCGGTCGAACCGGTAGAGGCCCGCGCGCGCGTCGGTCTTGGCCTCGTCGAGGGTGCCGACCAGGTAGCGGCCCAGGGGATCGACCTTGCCGTCGTTGAACCGGCTGGTCGCCGCATCCTCCGGATTGGCGGCCAGCAGGCGCTGCTTGGCGCCCGCCATATCGAGCAGCCACAGCCCCGAGCGCAGGCCGGCGATGAAGCCGCCGCCCAGGACCGGGGCGATGCAGCCGATGTCCTCGTCGATCGCGGCGGACTGATGAGCGCCGCTCGCCGGGTGGAACCAGTGCAGCCGCCGGCCGGTTATGTCGACGAAGGCCAGGCGTTGCTCGCCGGCCAGCCAAACCGGCGATTCGCCGAGCGCGCAGCCGGCGTCCAGCACCCGCTCGAATCCACCACCCATCGCCCGCCTCCGCGGGCAGCATAGCCGACCCCGCGCGGCGGCGTTATGGAAGAGCCGCGCCGAGCTTGGGAAGGAACCGCGATGAGCCCGCATGACGTAACGGCCGAACGGACCCGCCTGGCGCTGCGGCGTCCCGACCTGCTGAAGGAGGCGGCCTACATCGACGGCGAATGGGTCGGCGGGGCCGAACAGATCGTCGTGCTCAATCCCGCCACCGGACGGCCGCTGGGCGCGGTGCCCAACCTCGGCGGCGCGGCGGCCGAGCGGGCGACCGCGGCGGCGGCGGCGGCCCTGCCGGCCTGGCGCGCGCGTTCGGCCAAGGACCGCGCGGCGATCCTGCGCCGCTGGGCGGACCTGATGGCGGCGCACAAGTCCGATCTGGCCCGGCTGATGACCGCCGAACAGGGCAAGCCCCTGGCCGAGGCGGAGGGCGAAGTGGCCTACGCCGCCAGCTTCCTCGAATGGTTCGGCGAGGAGGCCAAGCGCGCCTATGGCGGGATCATTCCGGGGCCCCAGGCCGACAAGCGGCTGTTCGTGCTGCGCCAGGCGGTGGGCGTGGTCGGCGCGATCACGCCGTGGAACTTTCCCGCCGCGATGATCACCCGCAAGGTCGGCCCGGCCCTGGCGGCGGGCTGCACGGTGGTGCTGAAGCCGTCCGAGCTGACGCCGTTCTCCGCCCTGGCGCTGGCGGCGCTGGGCGAGGAGGCGGGCGTGCCGCCGGGCGTGTTCAACATCGTCACCGGCGAGGCGGCCCTGATCGGCGCGGTGCTGACCAACGACCCGCGCATCGCCAAGTTCACCTTCACCGGCTCGACCGCGGTGGGCAAGCGGCTGGCGGCGGCCTGCATGGGCACGGTCAAGCGGGTCTCGCTGGAGCTGGGCGGCAATGCGCCGTTCCTGGTGTTCGACGACGCCGACCTCGACGCCGCGGTCGACGGGGCCATGGCCTCCAAGTTCCGCAACACCGGCCAGACCTGCGTCTGCGCCAACCGCTTCCTGGTCCAGGCCAAGATCCATGACGCCTTCGCCGAGGCGCTGGCGGCGCGGGCCAAGGCGCTGGTGGTCGGCGACGGCCTCGCCGGCCCCACCGGCCAGGGTCCGCTGATCAACGCCGCCGCGATCGAGAAGGTCGCCCGCCACGTCGCCGACGCCAAGTCCGCCGGGGCCAAGCTGCTGGCCGGCGGCGAGGCCCTGGGCGCCGAGGGGCCGAGCTTCTATGCGCCGACGGTGCTGACCGGCGTCACGCCCGAGGCGCTGCTCAACCGCGAGGAGACCTTCGGGCCGGTGGCCGGCCTGATCCGCTTCGAGAGCGAAGCCGAGGCGCTGGCCATCGCCAACGACACCCGCGCGGGCCTGGCGGCCTATCTCTACACCCGCGACCTCGACCGCGCCTGGCGGGTCGGCGAAGGGCTGGAGTACGGCATGGTCGGCCTCAACTCCGGCCTGGTCTCGACCGAGCTGGGACCCTTCGGCGGGGTGAAGGAATCCGGCCTCGGCCGCGAGGGCGGCGCCGAGGGTCTGGACGAATACCTGGAGTCCAAGCTGATCCACATGGCGCTCGGGCGCTGAAGCGGTCGAGGGGCCTTGAGTTCCCGCCGCCGAACGGCCGAAACTTCGCCCATGACCGCCTTCGCGACCATCCAGGCGCGCGCCGCGGCCCGCAAGGGCGGCGAGGCCGTGCTGCGGACCCTCTTGCCGCCCGCGCCCGACCCCGCCGCGCTCGCCGCCCTGGGCGATGATCGGGTGCTGGCCGAGATGACCCGGCGGATCTTCTCCGCCGGCTTCGTCTGGAGCGTGATCGAGACCAAATGGCCGGGCTTCGAGGCGGCCTTTCTCGGCTTCGATGTCGGCCGGCTGCTGTTCGAGCCGGACGAATTCTGGGAGCGGCTGTGCGGCGATGCGCGCATCGTGCGCAATCCGGCGAAGATCATGGCGGTGCGGGCCAACGCCCGGTTCGTCGCCGACATCGCGCGCGAGCACGGAAGCTTCGGCCGCTTCCTGGCCGACTGGCCGACGAGCGACCAGATCGGCCTGATGGCGCTCTTGAAGGCGCGCGGCGCGCGGCTGGGCGGGGCGACCGGCCAGTTCTTCCTGCGTTTCATCGGCTTCGACGGCTTCGTCACCTCGCCCGACGTCGTCGCCTGCCTGCGCGATGCGGGCCTGGACATCGCCGAGACCCCGACCTCGAAGACGGATCTGGCCCGGATTCAGGAGCAGTTCAACGCCTGGCGCGCCGAGAGCGGCCTGCCGGCGAGCCAGATCTCGCGCATCTGCGCCCTGTCGATCGGCGCGAGTTACGACGCCGAAACCCTGCGCCAGCGCGCCGGGCTGGAGCCCTGACCGCGCGCGTTCAGCGCATCGCCCGGCCCTGGACCAGGGCGCAGACGCTGGCCGAGCCGATCGGGCCGTCGACGTCGTAGAGCCAGCATTCGCCGATCGCCACCCCGTCGGTGGCCTGGTGATTGACCACCTCGAAGCCGATCCAGGCCTGGCGCGGCTCGCGGTGCAGGTAGAGGGTCACGTCGGTGTTGATATAGGCCAGGCCCTCTTCGCCGGCGTTGGCGAACGGGCTGGCGAAGTCGGCGGCCAGGGCCGCGCGGGTGAACGGCGTCAACGGCGCGCCCTCGACCAGTTCGCGCACCTCGGCCATCCAGCACCGCCGCGCGCCGAGCGAGCCCATGGCGCCCTCGATCGGGCGCATCTCCCACATGCCGCCCATCACCAGCCGCTGATCCTCGGGCGGCAAGGCGACCTCGGCCGGTCCCGGCGCATCCCAGTTCGGCGGACTCCAGATCCGGCCGGGCGGGTTTTCCGTGCGCCGCAGGAGCTGGCTGGTCGCGCGCCCGGCGCTGACCCCGCCGCTGAACACCTCCGCGTCGATCACCTTGATCCGATGGCCGTCGCGCACCATCCGCGTCTCGACCGTGAGCGGCGAGAAATCCGGCAGGCGGTACATGTCGACGGTCAGCCGCGCCGGCATGTAGGCCGCGTCGCCGCAGCGCTGCTCGATCGCGAACGCCAACAGGCCGATGATCACCCGCCCGTGCAGGGATTGGGGATTCCACGGTCCGCGGCAGATCGGCGTGGCCGAAAACCCCGCGCCGTCGCGGATGAAGAAGGGTTGGTTGTCCATGGCCGCAACGATGCCTCATTCTTCAGCAATCGAGAATGCGGAACATCATCAGACTTGTATCCCGTTGCTTGATTTGCTCTGACAGGCAGGTCGCAAACGCCGTCGAATCGATCCGTATGCGAATTAGTTTTATCGTTTCACCCATCGATGCGGGTCCATGCGCCAACCGGACGCCAACCAGTCATCCCCCCACGCGAGCCGTCCGGGCCTGCAGTACGCCGCCCTGCCCTACCGGTTGGCCGAAGAGACCGAGATTCTGCTGGTCACCTCGCGCGAGACCCAGCGCTGGGTGATCCCCAAGGGCTGGCCGATGAAGGGCAAGAAACCACACGCGGCGGCGGCGCGCGAGGCGCTGGAGGAGGCCGGCGTGTCCGGAAGGATCGGCAAGGCCCCGATCGGCGCCTACCGCTATGTCAAGCGGCTGAAGAACGGCGCGCCCCTGGTGTGCGACGTCGACGTCTTCGCCCTCGAGGTCGCCCGCCAGCGCAAGCGCTGGCCCGAACAGCATCAGCGCACCGCCCACTGGTTCACCGTCGCCGAGGCCGCCGAGGCCGTGCACGAGCCGGAGCTGCAGGCCCTGATCGAGCGCTTCGGCCGCGTCATGGCCCAGGCCAAGGCCCGGCGGCGCGTCAAGTCGAAGTCCTCCCCCGCCGCTCGGCCGGACGAGACGGCCTAGCCGTCTTGTCGGGCGCGGCCGGCGCCTCTAGGCTGGAGAAAGGGAGCCGGCGCGCGCCGTCGGCCGGCCATCACCAGACGCGAAAGAGGAAACACCGATGATCGGATACGCCACCTTGGGCAGCAACGACCTGGAAAAGGCCAAGGCGTTCTACGACGTGGTCCTGGGCGAACTCGGCGGCAAGCGGACCATGAGCATGGACCGCATGCAGGGCTACGGCTCGGCCGCCGGCGGCGCCATGCTGGCGGTCTGCCGGCCCTATGACGAGAAGCGGGCGACCCCTGGCAACGGCATGATGATCGCCCTGGCCGCCGCCTCGCGCGAGCTGGTCGACAAGACCTACAAGACCGCCCTGGCCAACGGCGGAACCGACGAAGGCGCGCCCGGCCTGCGCGGCGAGACCTTCTACGGGGCCTATTTCCGCGACCTGGACGGCAACAAGCTCTGCGTCTTCAAGATGGGCTAGTGGATCGTAGCAAACGGATGGTTCCCATCCGTTTGTGGTCCGATCCACTAAATTCAAACGCTTGTGGTGCGTCTCGCAAACGGATGCGGGAGGCATCCGTTTGAGTTGCACCACTAGGCCCAGGTTTCGAGCCGTCGCGCCAACGTCGCGTGAGCGGCGCGGCGGCGGCGTTTGAGCCGGCCGGTCAGGCGGCGAAGGCGGGGCTCGACAGCCGCCGCCAGCGACCGGCGAGCGCGGCCGCGACCGCGGTCTGGTCGACCTGCCGGCCTCGGAGCGTCAGTAGCGCGGCCAGGGCCTTCAGACCCTCGACCTCACGCGCCGCATCGTCCGGCCACAGCGGCGCCTGTGAGGCCAGCACCGTCAGCACCCGCCGGACGATCGCGCGGCGGACGCGAGCGAACGCCGCGTGGCCGTGCAGCGCCACGGCCAGCCGCGCCGCCAGTCCGCTCAGGCGCGGAACCGTCGGGCCGAGGCGGGCGTCCTGGGCGGCCACCGCGGCGATCGCCGGCGCCGAGGCGATCTGGATCAGCAGCAGCAATTGGTCGCCGAGCGCCGGCTCGCGCCCGAAAATCTCGTCCAGCTCGCCCTGGGCGCCGAGAATGTCGGCCAGCGGCTGGCGCAGCACGCGCAGCGACACGCTCGCCGGATGGCCCGTCGTCGGCGCCGCCTCCAGCAGGTCCAGGACCAGCTCCAGCTTGCGCCCCCAGTTCGCGTGGCGGCCGAGGCTGGCGGCCACCGCCGCGCCGAGGCGGAAATCGACGTCCGGGTCCCGGGCGTGGATGTGATCCAGGGTCTGCCGCGCCAGGGCGTCGAGCCGGCGGCGGATCGGCTCCAGCGCCGCGCCGCGGGCGGCGGCCTCGGCCAGGGCGGCGTTGTACAGCGCGGCCGACAGCTCGGCCTCGCAGGCCTCCAGCCGTTCGGCGAGCTCAGCCCGGTGCAAGAGTTCGAACGGGGTGACCCGGTGGCGCGTCAGCCAGCCGGACAGGACCTCGCCGATCACCTCGCGCGCCGGAGCGGCGTAGAGATCGTGCGGGCGTACGCAGGCCGGCGGCGCCTGGTCGACGGCGAACGAGACCGCCACGCGCCGGGCGTCGAACAGCTCGATCCGGGCTCGGGCGCTATCCATGCCGCGAGCCCCGTGGGCGGTCAGGTCGGTTGTCGGCAACGGACTCTCGGTCCAGTGACGCGCAAGCGCGGACGGTCCAGTCAGTATCGCTGCGGCGGCTTTAGGAACGATTGCCGAGCGTGGTGAAGAAGTCCTTGCACGGACCGGCGGCTCGGCGCCGCAAAGCTAGCGCGGCGGCGCGCCGGCGCTGACGCAGCGCGGATCGACATCCTGCAAAGCCGAGCCGCGGATATGGGTCGCCCACAACGGCTCGACGTAGCGGTCGCCGACCCGGATCGAGCCGGCGCAGTCGGCCGGCGCCAGGGCCGCGCCGCCCAGCGCCAGGCTCACGTCCAGCCGCCGCTGCTCGAACCGCCAGGGCTTGCCGTACTGGGTGTCCTCGACCCCCACGCCCAGGCGGCCGGTCTGGCCCACCGGCAGGCTCACCGCCGCGAAGGCGTCGCGATAGCCGCCGGTTCCGACGCCGAAGCCGGCCTCGCCGTGGACGCCGCGGTCGGGACCGAGCAGGATCGCGCCGTTCCCATCGTCCTGGCCCAGGCTCGCGACCGGCGGGGCGTCGTTCAGCCAGCGCGTGAGCGACGAGGCGTTCGACTGGGTCGGCGAGGCCGGGACGCCGGCGGCGGTGGCGACCACCTCCGGAGCGGGCGCGGCGGCCGAGGTCGACGGATCGGCCCACCCCAGCGTCGGCGGGGCGGCGAGGCAGACGGCCAAGGCGAAGGCGCTCACCCGCATGGTCGATTCTCCACAGCCGCGATCATCGCCTGACTAGGCCGATCCCGTGTCAGCACTATGGCCCCGGCGAGACCGGCCCGGAAGCCTTATGTCCCGCGCGAAATGATCGGCGCGGAGACATCCGGACGATCGAGGCCCAGTTCCGCGATCGCCCGGCGGGCCAGACGGGCCAGGTCGCCGCCCTCGAACAGATAGGCGGCCACGCCCGCCCCGGCGCCCGCCGCCAAGTCGCCTGGCTGGTCGCCGATGATGAACGAGCGGGCGGGGTCGATGCGCAACTCCTCGATCGCGCGCAGCAGCATACCTGGATTGGGCTTGCGGTCGGGATGGTCGGCGACGCGATAAGCCTCGAGCGTCGCGGCTTCGTGGAACGGGCAATAGTAGAACCGGTCGATCCGCGCGCCGCGCGCGGCGAGCTGGCCGCTCATCCAGTCATGCAGCGCCACGACCTCGGCCTCGCCGTAGAAGCCGCGGGCGACGCCCGACTGGTTGGTCACCACCACCACCAAAAGGCCCGCCGCGTTGGCCGCCGAGATCGCCTCGGCCGCGCCGTTCGACCATTCGACATCCTCGGGCCTGTGGACATAGCCCTTGTCGCGGTTCAGCACCCCGTCCCGGTCGAAGAAGGCCGCGCCGCGGGCGCCGGTCGCCCCGCCGGTCATCGGCGCGCTCCCGTCATCGGCGAGGCCTGGTGTTTTGCGTGATTTCGACAGCATTGGACGTGGCTCGCCGATCGCGATGGACCCTACGTCATACCTAATCAAACCCCGCCCCTTCGACTAGAGCGCGTTCCGCAAAAGTGGACCCGGTTTTGCGATCAGAACGCGCTCAAACTTTTGAATTTAGAGCACGATTCAACGATCAGGCGATTTGGCCTGATCGCATCGTGCTCTAGCCCGGTCGCCAACCATCGGCGTCCCGCGCCGCGCGGGCGGGCCGAACGATGCTTGCCTGATCCTTCGCGGAGCCGGATGCTGGTCCTCGCGCGCCACGAAGGAAGCCAAATGCGATCCGACTGTCTGGGCAACCCGGTCACCGGGGCCGACGAGGCCACCCTGGCCGCGATCGACGACTTCGTCGAAGGCTTCCTGGCCTATGAGGAGCGGGCGGCGAACATCGTGGGCGCGGCGGAGCGCAATCCGGCGCACGGCCTGACCAACGCCTACTGCGGCCTGATCTGGATGCTGCTCGAGGCCAGCGACGCGCCGAGCCGGGCGGCGAAATATCTTGAGCGCGCGAAGGCGGCCGCGCCGGGCGCCACGCGGCGCGAGCGGATGATCGTCGAGATGCTGGACGCCTGGACGCGCGACGACGTGCCCCTGGCGATCCGGCTCTGCGACGACATCGCCGCGGCCTTCCCGCGCGACTTGGTCATGGTCAAGCTGAACCAGTACCTGAACTTCAACCTCGGCCGTTTTCCGCAGATGCTGCGCGCCGGCGAGGCGGTGTTCGAGGCCAACCGCGAGGTGGCCTACATGCATGGCATGATGGCCTTCGCCTACGAGCAGTGCCATCTGCTGGACGAGGCCGAGACCGCCGCCCGCGAGGCGCTGCGGCTGAAGCGCAAGGAGCCCTGGGCGCAGCACGCCCTGGCCCACGTCATGCTCACCCAGGGCCGGATCGACGAGGGCGCGGTCTTCCTCGAGGCCGCGCGGGATGACTGGACCGGGCTCAACTCCTTCATGTCCACCCATCTTTGGTGGCACCTTTGCCTGTTCTACCTCAGCCAGGGGCGCGCCGAGGCGGTGCTGGCGATCTACGACCGGCATGTGTGGGGGATCGCCAAGGACTATTCCCAGGACCAGATCGGCGCGGTCTCGCTGCTGACCCGGCTCGAACTGGTCGGCGTCGACGTCGGCGATCGCTGGAGCGACCTCGGCGACTGGCTGGCCGCGCGCGGCCTCGACACCGCCCAGCCGTTCCTGACCGTGCAGTACCTCTATGGCCTGGCCCGCGCCGGCCGGCCGGAGGCCGACACGCTGATGGCGGCCATCCGAGAGCGGGCCCGCACCGCGCCGGACTTCGCCGGCCGCGCCTGGCGCGAGGGCGCCGTGCCGCTGAGTGAGGGGCTCCTGGCCTACGCCCGCGGCGACCACCAGACCGCCGAGGCGAAGCTGACCCCGACCCTGTCGCAGCTTTCGATCATCGGCGGCAGCCACGCCCAGCGCGACCTGTTCGAACAGGTGCGGCTCGACGCGGTGATGCGCAACGGCGCCTGGTCGATCGCGCAACAACTGCTGGAGCAGCGGCGCGCGCGCGACCGGGACGGCGTGCCGATCAACCGCGCGCTGGCCGAGGTCTACGCCGCGCTCGATCTGCCCCGCGAGGCGCAAGTGGCCGAGGCGCGGGCCCGACGCGCCCTGGCGGCGCACGCCTCGAAGGGTAGGATGCCGGCATGAGTCTGACGTCCGACATCGAGGCGCCGCTGGAGCGGCTGTTCGGCGACGTCGAGGCGCGCGCGGACGAGCTGGTCGAGCTGACCCGAGATCTGATCCGGTTTCCCACCGTCAACCCGCCCGGCGATTGCTATCGCCCCTGCGCGGAATTCCTCGGCGAGCGGCTGAAGCGGCGCGGGTTCGAGGTCACTTACGTGCGGGCCGAGGGCGCGCCCGGCGACAGCGACGCCCTGCCCCGCACCAACGTCATCGCCCGGCGCGAAGGCTCGCGCCCCGGCCCCTGCGTGCATTTCAACGGCCACATCGACGTGGTCGAGCCGGGCCAGGGCTGGAGCCTCGATCCGTTCGAGGGGGTGGTGAAGGACGGCAAGGTCTGGGGCCGCGGGGCCTGCGACATGAAGGGCGGCCTGGCCGCCGCCGTGATCGCGGTGGAGGCGCTGATCGATTCCGGCCTCGACCTGCCCGGCGCGCTGGAGGTCTCGGGCACGGCGGACGAGGAGTCCGGCGGCTATGGCGGCGTCGCCTACCTGGCCGAGCGGGGCTGGTTCTCCAAGCCGCGGGTGGACCATGTGATCATCCCCGAGCCGCTGAACGTCGACCGGGTCTGCATCGGCCATCGCGGGGTCTGGTGGGCCGAGATCGAGACCAAGGGCCGCCAGGCCCACGGCTCGATGCCGTTCCTGGGCGACAGCGCCATCCGCCACATGAACGCGGTGAGCGACAAGCTGGAGCGCGAGCTGTACCCCGCGCTCGCCCGGCGGCGGTCCGACATGCCGGTGGCGCCCGACGGCGCGCGCGCCTCGAGCCTGAACATCAATTCGATCCACGGTGGCCAGTCCGAGGCGTTCACCGGCCTGCCCTCGCCGCTGGTGGCCGATTCCTGCCGCATGATCATCGACCGCCGGTTCCTGATCGAGGAGCCGCTGGACGACGTCCGCGCCGAGGTGCGCGACATTCTGGAGTCCCTGACCCGCGAGCGGGCGGGCTTTTCCTACGTGCTGCGCGAGCTGTTCGCGGTCGCGCCGAGCATGGCCGACCGCGACGGGCCGGTGGCCAGCGCCACCGCGCGGGCGGTGCGCAGGGTGCTGGGCCGCGAGCCGCAATTCATCTGCTCGCCGGGCACCTACGACCAGAAGCACGTCGACCGGATCGGCAAGCTGCGGGACTGCATCGCCTACGGCCCCGGCGTGTTGGACCTGGCCCACCAGCCGGACGAGTGGGTGGGGATCGACGACATGGTCTCGGCCGCCAAGGTGATGGCCCTGGCCGCCCTGGCCCTGGTGACGGCGGAGCGCTAGCTTGGACGAGACCGCCGTCCCCAACAGCCGCCTCGTCAAGGGCCGCCCGACCGAGATCCGCCCGGGCCGGACGGTCAGCCTGGCCGTGCACGAAGGCGCGGGCGCCGACGGGGCGGCGGTCTTCCTGTGCCACGGCGCGGGCGGCAACAAGAACCAGTGGCGCAACCAGTGGCGGCTGTTCACCGACCTGGGCTGGCGGGTGGTCGCCTGGGACTTCGCCGGCCACGGCGAGAGCGCTTCGCCGCGCGAGGCGGCGGTCTATGACGGCCAGGCCCTCGTCGCCGATTACCTGGCGCTGATCGAGCGGTTCGGGGCCAGGCGCAACATCCTGGTCGGCCACTCCTACGGCGCGCGGCTGACGCTGTGCGTGCTGGCGGCGCTGAAGGCCGAGGGCCGGCTCGGACGGATCGAGCGGGCGATCCTTTTGGGCGCGCCGCCGCCGATCCCCACCCTGGGGCTCGGGCCGATCGCCGAATGGCCGCTGTGGCGGCTGATCCTGATGCGGCCGGTGATCAACCGGGGCTTCCTCGCGCTGGCCTGGGACAAGAGCGCCGATCCGGCCCTGGTCCGCTTCGAGGACCGCGCCGCCCGCCGCAACCGCCTGTTCATGATGAAGGCGCTGCTGACCCGGACCGCGCCGCTGGAGGCGGCGGCGCTGAAGGGCCTCGACCTGCCGGTGCTGATCCTCGCCGGCGAGCACGACGGGATCACCCCGCCGGCCGGCGGCCAGGCCCTAGCCGAGCTGTTGCCCGAGGCGCGGGTGGAGCTGATCGCCGACTGCGGCCACCAGATCATGCTGGAGCGGCCGGCCCGGACCAATGCGCTGATCCGGGCGTTCGTCGGCGCCTGACCGCTACGGGGCGCGCGCCCGCACGATCCAGGTCGCGGACGGCAGCCGCACGCCTTCGGGGGTCATGTGCGGCGCCAGCGCCTCGCGGATCGAGCCGACCACCGCATCGGCCTTGTCCGGCGCCTCGCGCAGCAGCGCCCCCAGCGGCCCGACCCTCAGCGCCACCCGCACCGCCTGGTCGAGGTCGCCGGCCCCGATCATCTGGTCGAACGGCTCGATCGCGACTTCGGCGAAGCCCGCGCCCGACAGGATGGCGCGCACCCGGTCCGGGTCGGCGAAGGCGAAGGGGCCCGGCGCCAGCGGATCGGGCGGCGGCGGTGGTTCGGGGAAATGCTTCAGCGCCGCGGCTATCGGAACCAGCATCCAGGGGTTCTGCGCCAGCGGCCGCCAGCAGACGAAGCCCAGCCGGCCGCCGGACCTCAGCGCCTTGCGGATATTGCCAAAGGCCGCGGTCGGATCGGCGAAAAACATCACCCCGAAGCGGGAGAAGGCCACATCGAACGCGGCGGCCTCGAAGGCGTGAGTCTGGGCGTCCGCCTCGATCAGCTTGACCTGGCCAAGGCCCGCCTCGGCCACGCGCCGCCGCGCCACCTCCAGCATCGGCCGGGAGATGTCGACCCCCAGCACCGAGCCGGCCGGCCCGACTCGCCGGGCCAGCGCCATCGTCGTCTGGCCGCAGCCGCAGCCGGTATCGAGCGCCCGCTCGCCCGGTGCCGGCGCCAGGGCCGCCATCGCCCGTTCGCCCAGGGGTTCGATCTGCCGGTCTAGATCGTCCTGCATCGCCGCCCAGGTTTCGCCGGCGACCGCGTTCCAATAGGTGATCTGGTCGGCGTTGGCGCCCGAGGCGTCGGCTGGCGTCATGATCGGCGTCCTTTCGGTCGGCTAATGCGGGCCGGGCTCGCCCAACCTTCGATTTGAGTTAAGCTGACTTCAGGAGGAACACAAATGACCAACGACTGGCCCGCCGTCGTCGGCGAACTCGACCGGCTGCTCAAGCTGCGCTCGATCCCGTTCGCCATGAAGCTGTTCGAGCGCCGCGCCGATATGGAGGCGATCGAGCGCATCCGCCGCCCGAGCGCGGTCCACACCCTCGATCAGGTGGTCGGCCAGGCCTCGCGCCTGGGCTGGACGGTCGGGATCACCGCCGAGGATCTGGTCGGCGCCCAGTGCCGCGCGGTGGTCGGCCTCGGCGGGGCCAAGGACGAGGACTGGCGCTCGGGCCGGCAGATGACCGGGGTCTGGTATTCCACCCCCGAGGACGCGAGCGCCCACCAGGCGGCGATGCATTGTGTGCCGGACGGCCGCTACGAGGCCCTGGCCGTCGGGCCGCTGGCCAGCGGCAAGCTGGTCGATCCGGACATCGCCCTGTTCTACGCCACGCCCGGCGCGATGATCTATTTCATCAACGGCCTGCAATGGGCCGGCTACAAGCGCTTCGACTGGAGCGTGGTGGGCGAGAGCGCCTGCGCCGACTCGTGGGGCCGGGCGCTGACCAGGCGCGAGCCCAGCCTGTCGATCCCCTGTTTCGCCGAACGCCGCTACGGCGGGGTGCTGGACGACGAGATGCTGATGGCCACGCCGCCCGAGCACCTGGTCAAGGCGATCGAGGGCATGAAGGCGCTGTCCAAGAACGGCTTCCGCTATCCCTTCCCACAATACGGCGTGCAACAGGACGTGCGCGCGGGAATGGCGGTGAGCTATGCGAAAACCTAGGGGGCGCGCTTGATCGCCGCGAAATTGGATATACATTGATCAAGTCGTATATCTATGGAGGTCGCCGTGCAGGTCGCCAAATGGGGCAACAGTCTCGCGGTTCGCCTTCCCGCCGCCGTGGTCGAGGCGCTGGAGCTGAAGGCGGGCGACGAGGTCGAAATCCATGTCGCCGACGCGAGAGACTTCGCGCTGACCCGCAAGCCCGGGCGCGAAGAGCTCGTGAAGCGCCTGCGCGCCTTCCGCGGACGTCTGCCGGCTGACTTCAAGTTCGACCGGGACGAGGCGAATGCCCGGTAGCTTCTTCGACACCAACGTCCTGCTCTATGTCGCCTCCGGCGATGCGGCCAAGGCGGACCGCGCCGAACAACTCATCGGCGAGGGCGGCGCGATCAGCGTGCAGGTGCTGAACGAGACCGCCAACGTCGCCCGCCGGAAGATGGGCCTGTCCTGGGCGGAGACCCACGCCTTCCTGTCCACGGTGCGAGACCTGCTGCCGGTCCTGGACTTGACCGTCGAGGTCCACGAAACCGGACTGGCCCTGGCCGAGCGCCATGGCCTTTCGATCTACGACGCCATGATCGTCGCCGCGGCGCTACGCGCGGACTGCGAGACGCTCTGGTCGGAGGACATGCAGGACGGAATGGTCATCGACGGCCGCCTGCGCATAGCCAATCCGTTTCGCGCGGCGGTTTGACGGAGGGCGTAGCGGCGCAGGGTGCTTGTTGAGTTGCAAGCGCATGACCGAAGGCGATACTATGTGCGTTGAAATTGGCGGTGAAGTGAGGCTGACCAGTTCCGACCGATCGGTCTCGATGAGGCCAGTTCGCCATCGGTCCTGCGTGAACCTGACTTCCGCTAACCCCCCAACCGAGACTCCGATGACGTCCGCTTACGGGCGGACCTTCCCCTCTCGAACTGGCGTCGCCGACCCCTCTGTGCTACATTGTGGCCCAGAGGATCAAACCATGACCGAGAACGCCATCGTCCGCGCCCGCATCGATGGGCGCATCAAGGCCGAAGCCGCCGCCGTGCTCGGCGCGATGGGGCTCACGGTGTCCGACGCGTTCCGCCTGATGATGACGCGGATCGCTGCGGAAAAGGCCCTGCCTTTCGAGCCGCTGGTTCCAAACGCGGAAACGATCGAGGCGATGAAGGAAGCCCGCAAGGGTGGGCTGCGCCGGTTCAAGAACGTCGAGGCCCTGCTCGCGGACTTGAATGCGGGAGATTGAAGCCACCAGCCGGTTCAAGCGTGACTATAACGTGGGTTGAATTTTGGTTGATCCAAACATTTTCATCCCGCTCCTCCCGGCGAATGCCGGGACCCAGCTCATAAGACTCGGAACGAGGAGATTTGGAATATAACCACAAAGGACACTAAGAACACGAAGACTAAAGCTTGTCTCCTTTGTGCTCTTCGTGATCTTTGTGGTTCAAATTCGACTTCACACGCTTTATGATCTGGATCCCGGCATTCGCCGGGAGGAGCGGAACAATAGTATGATTCAATCTGACATCAGCTCGCTCCAGGCGCTGGAAGTCAGGCCGGCACGACGGGACGCTCGACGGAGCGCTCCCGGTGGTCGTAAGCCGGATTGCCGCCGAAATCCCCCGTCAGCTCACCTTCACCATCCGCTTGCCCACATTCTCCCCGGCCAGCAGGCCCACCAGCGCCGCCGGCAGTTTCTCGAACCCGTCGATGATGTCCTCGTAGACCTTCAGCCGGCCGGACTCGACCCAGCCCTGCAGCTCCTTCAGGGCCGCGTCGCGCTCGTCGTCGAAGTCCGTCACGATGAAGCCGGTCAGGGTCAGCCGCTTGGTCACGATCAGGCCGGGCACGCCGCGCGGGCCGTGCGTCGGCGGGGCGCCGTCGTACGAGGACACCGCGCCGCAGCAGGCGATGCGGCCGTGCGTCGCCATGTTGAACAGGCAGGCCTCGAACACGTCGCCGCCGACGTTGTCGAAATAGACGTCGATCCCGTCTGGACAGGCCTCGCGCAGCGCCCTGCGGGTGGCGCCCGCCTTGTAGTCCACCGCCGCGTCGTAGCCGAGCTCGCGGGTCAGAAGCGCGCACTTGGCCGCGCCGCCGGCGATGCCCACGGTGCGGCAGCCCTTGATCTTGGCGATCTGGCCGACGATCGAGCCGACCGCCCCGGCCGCCGCCGAGACCACCACGGTCTCCCCGGCCTTGGGCCGCCCGCACTTGAGCAGGCCGAAATAGGCGGTCAGGCCGGTGATCCCGTAGACGCTGAGCAGGTGCGGCGCCGGCTCGAGCTTCGGCAGCCTGGTCAGGTGCTTGGCCGGCAGGGCGGCGTACTCCTGCCAGCCGGTGTCGGCGAACACCAGGTCGCCGGGGACAAAGCCGGCCGCCCGGGATTCGACCACCTCGGCCAGCGCCCCGCCGGCCATCACCTGGCCGGCGCTCAGCGCCGAGCGGTAGGTCGCCCCCTGCATCCAGGCGCGGTTGGCCGCGTCGAGCGAGATGTAGCGCGCGCGCACCAGCACCTCGCCCTCGCCCGGCGCCGGCCGCGCGGCCTCGGTCAGGCGGAAGTGGGCCGGGGTCAGGGTTCCTTGCGGGATCTCGTCCAGAACGAACCGCCTGTTGGTCTGCGCCATGACTGTCTCCTTGCTCGCACCGCGCCCTGCTGGACGCGAGCTTAGTGCGGCCGCCGCGAGGACGTGAGTCCCGATCGCGGCGTTGCTATTCGGACGCGGCCGGCTCGGGCGGCCTGCGCGGTCGGGGTGCTACATGGTGCGAGAGCGCGCCGACCTGGTGGATCAGAAGCGCGGCCTCCAGCAGGATCAGTAGTACGACCGGAACCAGCCGGTGCATCGAGGCGGCGCGCTCGGGAATCTCGATCAGCCGGCGCACGATCTCGATGATCAGGCCAACGCCCAACAGCGCGTGGTACGGCCGTCCGAGCCTGTCCTGCAGCCAGAGGTCCAGCCTGAGCGCCGCCCCGGTGATCGCGCGGATCATGTGCCCCTCCCCCTTCAGTCGGCGCGTGGGCCACTCAGTGTCGGCGCGACCAGGCGAAGGTGGGGCCGCCCGCCAGTCCGACATAGAAGCCCACGTCGTAGATCACGCCGGTGTTCCTGCTCTCGTAGAGGTGCGCGCGCCAGGGCAGCGGATGGGGCGCGAAGCGGTTGATCACCTCGACGATCAGCGTCACCGGCGCGATCAGCCCGTGCCAGAAGCCGAGCAGGAGCTGGGACAGCCAGCCGCCCGCGGCCGCGTGCTGCGAGTCCGCCGATCCGGCCACGCAGGCGCCGAGCGTCAGGGCGATGGCCACCATGCCGCAGATGG
This sequence comes from uncultured Alphaproteobacteria bacterium, assembly GCA_963706385.1. GTDB lineage: Bacteria > Pseudomonadota > Alphaproteobacteria > Caulobacterales > Caulobacteraceae > Poindextera. The sequence goes on from OY970153.1 coordinate 1,561,014, forward strand.
TCAGGGAGCGTTTCATGCGGTCCTCGTTCGCCGGATTCCGCGGCGCGCCCTACCCCGCGCTCGCCGCGTTCAGGGACGCGAACAGCGTCCCAGCCGCCATCTGGTCGCGGGTCTGTTCGGGCGCGAGGGTGGCGGCCTTGTCCAGTTCGTAGATCTCCGGCGGCACGTACCAGTGCAGCTTGTCGGAATGGTAGGCCTCCCAGACCACCTTGGCGACCTCCATCGGCGGGATGGCGCGGAACATGCCTTCCTTGGGCGCGGCGTCGGCCACGCCGGGCGGCAGGATCGGAGTGTCGATCAGGCCGGGCAGCACGTCCGCCACCTTCACGCCGAAGGCCTTGAACTCGACCGCCAGGGCCTCGGTCAGGCCTTTGACCGCGTGCTTGGTCGCCGAATAGACCGCGATGCCGGGCATGCCATAGGTCGCCGAGGAGGACGAGGTGGTGAAGCACATCGATCCCGGCGTCGCCTTCAGAAGGCCAATCGCCTCGTGGATGCCGATCAGCACGCCGACCAGGTTGACGCCCACCACCGCCATCACCTCCTCGAACGGCTGGTCCGCGAAGGCGCCGCCACGGCCGATGCCGGCGTTGTTGTAGAGGATGTCGAGCGTCCCGCCGGTGGCGGCGGCGAATTCGGCCAGGGCGGCCTGGTAGTCGGCCCGGTCGGTGACATCGAGCCGGCGGGTGAGGCAGTCGGCGGCGCCCAGCTCGGCCTTCAGGCTGTCCAGCCCCTCGGCGTTGACGTCGAAGCCGCCGACGAACCAGCCCTTCTGGTGGAACAGCCGGGCGGTCTCGCGGCCCATGCCCGAGGCGGCGCCGGTGATGAAGATCGACTTGCGGCCGTTGGCGGCGGTCATGATCGGGCGACTCCTTTCGGGAGCGGGCCGGCGGCCTATTCCGGGACCGAGGCCAGCAGTTCGGCGCGCAGCACGCTCTTCAGCGTCTTGCCGTTGGCGTTGCGGGGCAGTTCCTCGTGGCGGATGTCGATGCGCACCGGCGCCTTATGCGCGGCCAGGAGCTTGCGCACGTGCTCGCGCAGTTCGCCCTCGCTCGCGTGGCTGCCGGGTCGAAGACGCACCACCGCCCCGACCACCTCGCCCAGGATCCGGTCGGGAATGCCGACCACGGCGGCCTCCATCACCGCCGGATGGGCGTAGAGCGCGTCCTCGATCTCGACGCAGTAGATGTTCTCGCCGCCGCGGATCAGCATGTCCTTGATCCGGTCCATCACATAGACGAAGCCGTCCTCGTCCATCCGGCCGACGTCGCCGGTGTGGTACCAGCCGTCGATGAAGCCCGCGGCGGTGGCTTCGGGCTTGTGCCAATAGCCCTTCACCACATTGGGGCCGAAGATGCAGATCTCGCCCACCTCGCCGACCGGCAGGGCCTCGTCGTTCGGGTCGGCGATCTTGACGTCGTCCACCGGCGGCGGCAGGCCGACGCTGTCGGGCCGCAGCAGATAGTCCTCGCCGGCGTTGGCCGTGGCGACCGAGGAGGTCTCGGTGGCGCCGTAGCCCTGGCCGGGCCAGTAGGCGGGAAACAGCGCCTTGGCCTTCTGGGTCAGCTCCGGCGCGGCGGCCGCGCCGCCATAGGTCAGCCCCTCGAGCGAGGACAGGTCGCGCGTGGAGAAGCTCGGCGATTCCAAGAGCTGCCAGACCATCGCCGGCACCGAGGTCATGCCGTTGACCCGCTCGGCCTCGATCAGCTCCAGCGCCCGTTCGGGCGACCACTTGTACATCAAGACCACCTTGCCGCCCGAGGCCAGGGTCGGGACCAGCATCGAATGGCAGCCGGTCACGTGGAAGAACGGCACCGGCAGCAGCGCCACGCGCTGGGGCGGATTGGGCTCGACCGGGGCCGGGGCGCCGGTGCGCCGCACCATCGCCCGCGCGCTGGAATAGCCGATGGTGACGAGGTTGGAGATGATGTTGCGGTGGGTGCCCAAGGCGCCCTTGGGCCGGCCGGTGGTGCCCGAGGTGTAGAAGATGGTGGCGTCGTCCTCCGGCTCGATGGCGTTGTCGGGCGGCGGCAGGTCCGGCAGGCTGGCGTAGCGGTCGGCGGGGCCGATCAGGTCCTCCAGCGCCTCGGCCGAGCCCAGCGCCTCGCGCGGGGTGCGCACCGCGATCAGCCCGGCCAGCGAGGCCTTGGCCAGTTCCGGCTCCAGCCGCTGCAGCCGCTCGGCGTCGACCACCGCGACCTTGGCCTCGGAGTCCGACAGGCCGTACTCCAGGTCGCCGCCGGTGCCCCAGGCGTTCAGCGGCACGGCCACCGCGCCGATCGTCACCGTGGCCCAGAAGGCGATCGACCATTCCGGCAGGTTGCGCATGGCGATGGCGACGCGGTCGCCCTTGCGCACGCCGTAGCGCTCGGTGAACACCCGCGCCAGCGCCGAGACCGCGCGATAGTGCTCGTCGTAGCGGAGCCGCTCGCCCTCGTAGACGATGAACTCGCGGTCGCCCCACTGTTTGGAAATGTCGAACACCGCGCGCAGGTGCGGCGGGGCGTTCTTGTAGCACCGGGTCGGGCGGCCCCGGATCTCCAGGGTCTCCATCTCGAACGGCATGCCGGGCGCGGTCAGGATGTGGCGGGCTTCCTCCAGGCTGACCGCGGGCCAGGCGGGGGTTTGGGCGTCGTTCATTTCGTCCTCCACTCAAAGCCGGCGGCTTGGGCCGCACTCGCAGATCGGTTCGACGTAAGCCAAGCACAGAATGCCGGCCGCGTCATCGCTGCCCTCACGTCAGGGCGGCGCCACTGGACCGGGCTCCGGTTTAGGTTATCAAGCGCAAGTCCCGGCGCCCGCGAAGACGGCGCGCGCAAGAGGGCGAACGAGGCTAGCAACAGGAGAGACGCGCCGTGTCAGCTTCCACCGCTCCGGCCCAGGCCGGGACCGCGACCGACGACGAGGTGCTGTATCAGCTCGAGGGTCACATCGCGACCATCACCCTCAACCGCCCCGAGCGGATGAACACCATCTCGCGGCCGATGCTCTCGCAGCTCGCGCGGTATCTGCTGCGGGCCGAGGACGATCCGGAGGTGCGGGTGGTGATCCTGACCGGCACGGGCCGCGCCTTCTGCGCCGGGCTCGACCTGACCGAGGCCACGCGGCCGGGAAGCGACGGCATCGGCGCCGGGACGGCGGTGGCCACCAACCTCGATCTGAAGACCACCCCGCCGACGGTGCTGTTCAACATGGACACGCCGACCATCTGCGCGTTGAACGGCTCGGCGGCCGGCTACGGCATGGACACCGCGCTCGGCTGCGACATCCGGATCATGGCCAGGAGCGCCAAGCTGGCCGCGGCCTTCACCAAGCGCGGCGTGGTGCCGGAATCCGGCGGGACCTGGTATCTGCCGAGGCTGCTCGGTTGGTCCAAGGCGGCCGAGCTGATCTTCACCGGCCGCACCCTGAGCGCCGACCAGTGCCTGGAGATGGGCCTGGCCTCGGAGGTGGTCGACGACGCCGACCTGCCGGCCCGCGCCCGCGCCATCGCCGCCGAGATCGCCGCCAACGCCCCGCTGGCGGTGCAGGCCTCCAAGCGGATGATGCGGATGGGCCTGAACGAGACGTTCAACGACCACGTCCACCACGTGTTCCTGCAACTGCTGCCGCTGTTTCGCACCCAGGACGCGGCCGAGGGCATGCGCGCCTTCATGGAGAAACGGCCGGCGACGTTCACCGGGCGGTGATGGGGATCAGGCTCTAACCGAATGAACCCAGGGCGCACGGCTCACGTCTGAATGTGAGAAATGGGGTGGGATCCGGAACTTGGTCCTTTGCTCTCGCTCTACAAGGCTTCCTATATGACCAACGGAAAGCTCCGCCTCATCTTCCTAGGTATCCTTGCCGCCGCCGCGGTCGCCGCACCGCTTCTCTACACCTACGAACGGGGCCGGCCTAAGTTCAAGCCCCATTTGTTCTGTGAAAACTACGGTCCCGGTCGGCTCGAAGGCGCGTGCAAGCCTGGCGACATAGGTTACCCTGGGGAAAAAGCTCTCCGGTGAGCGCAGTTTCGGCCGGTTACCGCAGGCTGGTCCTCGCGGCGACCGCTCAGGGCGGTGCGGGCCTTCCCTCACTCCGCTCATCCCGGCGAAGGCCGGGACCCAGAGTCATAGGGCGCAAGCCTATCGGTTGAGCGTCTCATAGAGATCGGCCCAGGCCGGATTGGCCTCCTCGATCAGCCTCAATTTCCACCTGCGCTGCCATTCCTTGATTTGCCGTTCCCGCCGAAACGCGCCCTCTCGGCTCTCGAAAACCTCGTACCAGACAAGCTGGTCGCAGCCGTATTTCGCCGTGAAGCCGGTCCGGGCCTTGGACTTGTGTTGCCAGATCCGACCGCTGAGATCGTCGGTCATGCCGACGTAGATCGTCCCGTTGCGCCGACTGGCGACGATGTAGACGTAGAACGACATGCTCGCGCCGAGCCATATGATCTGGGTCCCGGCCTTCGCCGGGATGAGCGGAAAAGGGTGGACCGGCCAAGGTCCATCGGCAATGTCCCAATTGGCTAGATGGCGGCCTGAGCCCCCGCGCCTCAGGTCTTCGCCTTCGCCCCAAATCCCCCCGCTCGCCGGCGTCGATCGAGTTCCGCCAGCGACCAGGGGGGGGTGAGTGACCCGCAGCGTGACCTGATCGCAGGGGCGGGCTGCGATCGCCCGATCAGCCTGGTGGAATTGCGATTGCCGCGCCGTAGCGCGCACCAACCTCGACGAGCTTGCCGACGTCCGGCCTGTCCGGGGAGATTTCGCGATCAAAGTCCGCGAACATCTTCGAGGCGCCTTCTCGTGAGGTGACCGAGATCATTTCGCCGCCGCCCACGCCGAATCGGAACCAATGCACCGTTCCGGCAGGCAGATGCACAAGCGCGCCTGGCCGGCCGACCAACTCCTTGTCGCCAGCGCCGAACGCAATCTCGCCTCGGATCACATAAAAGGCTTCGTCCCAGGGGTGACTGTGCGGAGGCGGCCCGTTCCCTTCCGCTCCGACCTGGCGGAATATCTCATAGCTGCCGGTCTGTGCGCCCGATGCGAGCACGGTGACCTTCTCGCCCACGACATTCAATGCGCGCGGGGCGTTGTCGGCGTCGATGATAAGGGGTTGTTGCATCACGGCCTCCTATGGTAAAGCAACTTTACCCAATCGAGTAAAGCCGCTTTACCACAATGTCAAGCGCCGACCTCAGACGATTTCCGGGACTCGAGAAAGGCCCGTCTATCGGCGCACTGTTGCGCCTGGCCCACGAGGAGGCGCGTTCTCGCATACTTGGGGCATTGGCCGAAGGCGGCATGGGGGATATCTCCCAGGCGCATTTCGGCCTGTTCCAGTACCCGCCTATAGATGGCATGCGGCCTACAGATGTGGCCAAGCGCCTTGGCATGTCGAAACAGGCGGTGAACCATCTCCTCGGTCAACTCGAGAAGCTTGGCTATCTGCAACGCCGCCGAGAGCCGGGGACCAGGAATACAGCTATCTACCTTACCGAGCGTGGATGGCAGGTTCTCGAAACGGCCGTCGCCACGATGCGCCAGCTCGAAGCTGACTGGCGGCGCCAGCTTGGCAAGCAACGGTTCGCCGACCTCAAGGCGACGCTGCAAGAATTGACCGGATTCAGCTGACGGATCGGATCCAACACAGCGCGCCGCGCTTATCGGCCACGGGGATTCTGTCTCGACAGCCGACCATCAATGCGGATTCGCCGCCAGAACGTCAGAGGCCACCGGCGGAGCGCTCGCTCGAGGCCAACGTTGAAATGTCCGAAATGGGTGGAACCCGGCGTGGGCCTGCAACCCAAACCGTCAAAACCTACGCCTTCGCCTTCACCCCGAATCCCCCCGCGATGCGCGCCTCCATGTCCGGCCCGCGGCCCTCGCCGCGGAACACCTCGTGCGCCAGCCCGGCCTTCAGGCTCAGGCCGTCGGTGTCGACCAGCAGCTTCTTGTTGGCCCGGTGGCTGAACCAGGAATTGGCCAGGATCGGCGCGCACAGCGCCTCCAGCTCGGCGTCGAACGCCTCGTCGGCCACGCAGAAATTGGCCAGGCCCATGGCCGTGGCCTCGGCCCCCGAATAGGTCTTGCAGGTGAACATCATCTCACGGGCCTTGTAGGTCCCGACCCGGCGCGGCAGGCGCTGGCTCATGCCCCAGACCGGGGCCATCGCCCAGCGGGCGTGGGTGTCGGCGAACCGGGCGTTGGCGGAGGCGAAAATGAGGTCGCCGGCCAGGGCCAGCTCCAGCCCGCCGGTGTAGCAGTGGCCGTGCACCGCCGAGATCACCGGCTGGGGCAGGTTGGCGAGCTTTTCGATGATCTGGCCCTGGAAGTTGGGCCGCGGCGGGCGTTGGCCGGCGGCGATGTCGGCTAGGTCGTTGCCGGCGGAGAAACAGCGTCCGGCGCCGCGCACGACGACCAGACCGACAGTCTCGATCTGGTCCGCGATCGCATCGACGTGCGACTCCAGCGCGCTGAACAGATCGACGTTCAGCGCGTTCAGCTTCTCCGGCCGGTTGAGGAACAGCGTGGCCGCCCCACCCCTGTCCTCGCGAATGACCAGCTCGCCCATGGCGCGTCTCCTTGATCTATGCTCTGCGCATTGGCCAATGAAGCGACGCGCCTGTCTAGAGCGCGCGCGGGGAGAACCGCCTTGGAGCTGAAGACCACCCGCTACGATGTCGCCGATCGGATCGCGACGATCACGCTCGCCAGGCCCAAGCGGCGGAACGCCTGGACCGGGCGCATGCACACCGAATACCGCTGGCTGCTGGCCCAGGCCGACGCCGACCCGGCGGTCCGGGTCATCGTGGTGACCGGCGATCCGGAGGGTCAGGCCTTCTGCGCCGGGGCCGACCTCGGCGCGCTTGAGGGGCATGTCGAAAAAGGGCGCTACGACGCCGGCGTCGGCGAGGACATCGCCAGGCCCGGCTACGGGGTCGATCCGCGCTTCGACGCCAGCTTCGCCTATCATTTCGGGCTGGGCAAACCGGTGATCGCCGCCATCAACGGCGCGGCGGCGGGCGTCGGCCTGGTGCTGGCCGCCTTCGCCGACCTGCGCTTCGCCGCGCAGGGCGCCAAGTTCACCACGGCGCACGGGCGCTTCAATTTCCCGGCCGAGTTCGGCCTGTCCTGGGTGCTGCCGCGCATCGTCGGCCTGAGCCACGCCAACGACCTGTTGCTGTCGAGCCGAATCTTCTCGGCGGAGGAGGCGCTGTCCATGGGCTTCTTGAACAAGGTTCTGCCGCCGGAAGACCTGATGGGCCATGTCAGGGCCTATGCGGCCAGCCTCGCCGAGTCCGTGGCGCCGGGGTCGGCGCGCGCGACCAAGCATCAGATCTACCGCGACCTGCACCGCGACGCCGCCACCGCGGTCGAGGACGCCGAAGCCCTGCTGGAGGCCATGATTCGCCATCCCGACTACGGCGAGGGCGTGAAGGCCTGGATGCAGAAACGCGCGGCACGGTGGCGAGGATAGATCAGATCGCTCGCGCGACGGCGTCAGGCGCCGGGCATCAGCCCGCGCAGGTCCGGCTGGCCGGTGTGGGCCGTGACGCCGCCGTCGGCGACGACGATCGAGCCGGTCACATAGGAGGCGTCGTCCGAGGCCAGGAAGGCGACCACCTTGGCCATCTCCTCCGGCGCGCCGGCCCGCTTCATCGGGATGCCCTCGAGCCAGGCGTCGAGCACGCCCGACATCTGCTTGGCCGGAGCGGTCAGCGGGGTGTCGATCAGGCCGGGACACAGGGCGTTGACCCGGATGTTGTCCTTGGCGTGGTCGATGGCCAGCGAGCGGGTGTAGTTGACCACAGCGCCCTTGGCCGCGTTGTAGGCGGAAAAGCCATAGTCGCCGGCCAGGCCCGAGATCGAGGCGGTGTTGACGATCGCCCCGCCGCCGGTGCGCCGCATGTGCGGGATGGCCGCGCGGCAGGCGTAGAACACCGCATTGAGGTCGACGGCGATCACCTGGGCCCAGGTCTCCGGATCGAGCTCCGGGGTCTCGCCGAAACAACCGATCCCGGCGTTGTTGAACAGCACGTCGATGCGGGTGAAGCGCCGGATCGCGTGCTCGATCATCGCCTCGACGTCGGCGCGCGCGGCGACGTCGCATTTGCGGAACATCACCGCCTCGTCACCCAGCCGCTCCGCCAAGGCGTGGCCCAGCGCCTCGTTCAGGTCGGCGATCACCACCGAGGCGCCCTCCTCGACCATGAGGCGGGCGGTGGCCGCGCCGATGCCCGACGCGCCGCCGGTGATCACGGCCACCTTGTCCTGAAACCGTCTGCGATCCATGGCCCACTCTCCTGGCCGGCCCGCGCGCCGGCGCCGAGACCATGGCAGGCCGCGCGCGATCGCTCCAGCCCCGACCGCACAAACATGACGGTAGTGCAATGAGAATAACTTTCCATGGGTTGTATAATTGGAAGCCGTTTCGATCGACCCGAAGGCGGACCATGGTTAAGTTATGGGACAGCCGTTGCTGAAAGTTCCCGATGGATAACGCCGCCTATTTGATCGTCCCGATGCTCCAGGGATTCATCTGGTTCGACGAAGGACTGCAGAACTATCTGCGCCAGAAGGGTTGGCCGGCGGTCACGCGGCCGCAGTCGATGGTGATGGTGACCGTGGTCCAGGGCGCGACCCGGCCCTCCGACATCGCCCGCATCCTCGGCGTCAGCCGGCAGGCGGTGCACACCACCATCAATGGCATGGTCGCGATCGGCCTCTTGGCGCTGGAGGACGACCCCGACGACCGCCGCTCCAAGCGGGTGATGATCAGCGAACAGGGTCTGAAGATGCGCGAGCACGCCCGCATGGCGACCACGCTGATGAGCGAGGAACTGGCGCGCCGCATCGGCGCCGACAAGCTCGAGGCCCTGCGCGACGCCCTGGCCGCCGACTGGGGTCCGCCGATGGACGTCTTCGACGCCGAGGACGAGGCCCGACGGGCGGCGTCTGGACGTGAAGCCTGAAGGCCGATACCCTTCGGTTGCTAATGAATTTTGCGGAGGGACGACCCGGACCAGGGCGCAACGCCGCTGCGATCGGCGCGCCGGAAGAGCGCCGCCTGGAGGAGCAACATCGATGAGCCAGCCGGACCCTTTGTCGGGCGTAGACGCCCGTTTCGTCGGACGCATCTCGCCGACCGCGCCGCGTATCCAGGCCGGCGGCCATCCCTGCCAGGGGATCTACTGGACGCCGAAGGGACGGCGGCCAAAGACGGCGCTGATCGCGACCCACTACAACGTCGATTTCACCGAGCACTACAGCGCGCCCTATTTCGCCCGTCGCGGGTTCGGCTTTCTGGGCTGGAACACCCGTTTCCGCGGAGCGGAGGACCAGTTCATCCTGGAGCACGCCCTGATCGACATCTCGGTCGGGGTAAAATGGCTGCGCGAGGAGGCCGGGGTCGAGAGGGTGGTGATCCTGGGCAATTCCGGCGGCGGCTCGCTGATGGGGGCCTATCAGGCTGAGGCGATCGCCCCGACCCTGGCCGGTGGCCTGAAGGGCGCGGGCGCCGAGACCCTCGCGGCCCTGCCCGGCGCGGACCTCTACATCTCGCTGAACGCCCACAAGGGCCGGCCGGAGGTGCTGACCGACTGGATGGACGCCTCGGTGATCGACGAATTCGATCCCACCCGGACCGAGCCTTCGCTCGACCCGTTCAATCCCGACAACGGCCCGCCCTATTCGGCCGCGTTCATCGCCCGTTATCGCGCGGCCCAGCGCGCCCGCAACCAGCGGATCACCGACTGGGCCAAGGCCGAGCTCGCGCGCGTCAACGCCGCTGGCGTGCCGGACATCCTGTTTCCGCTGTACCGCACCTGGGCGGACCTGCGGTTCATGGACCCGGCGATCGACCCGTCCGACCGGCCCTGCCCCGGCTGCTATCGCGGCCCGCCCGCCGCGGCCAACAAGTTTCCCGGCATCGGACGGGCCAACACCCTGAAGACCTGGCTTTCGATGTGGAGCCTGGAGACCTCCAAATGCCAGGGCGGCGAGCAGCTGGCCAAGTTCGACCTGCCGGCCCTGGTGGTGCAGAGCACCGGCGACATGGGGGTGTTTCCCTCGGACGCGCGGGCGGTGCACGCCGCGATCGCCTCCAAGGACAAGAGCCTGGAGATGATCCCCGGCGCCCATTATTTCGAGGACTCCGAGGCACACCGCGACGGCATGGTCGACCTGGTCTCGGCCTGGATCCAGGCTACGGATCTAGGATTCCGCGATGACCGATGAACCGACGCCGGTGGTGTTCGCCGCCGGCCAGCTGCTGACCCGCGCCGTCTGGGCGCCGCAGAGCGCGGCCCTGATCGATCGCGCCCAGACCTTCGCCGACAACGCCGCGGACGAGACGATCGCCGGCATGGCCGAACGGCTGCTGGCCGCGGCGCCGGAGCGTTTCGACCTGATCGCCCACGCCATGGGCGGCTTCGTCGCCTTCGAGGTGATGCGCCGCGCGGGCCATCGGGTCCGGCGGCTGGCGCTGCTGTCCACCCTCGCCCCGGCCGATACGCCGGTCCAGACCGCCCGCCGCGAGGGCTATCTTCGCCTGGTCGAGGCTGGGCGGTTCGAGGCGGTGGTCGAGGAGCGGCTTGCGATCCTGCTGCACCCCGATCGCCGCGCCGACGCGGACCTGGTCGCGCGGGTGCGCCGCATGGCCGCCGACACCGGGGCGGAAACCTTTCTTCGCCAGCAACGGGCGATCATGACCCGCGCCAACAGCCGGCCGGGCCTTGCCGCCATCGGCTGCCCGACCCTGCTGGTCATGGGCCGCCAGGACGGCATCGTCACCCAGGCCCACCAGGACGAGATGCTCGCCGCCATCCCCGGCGCGCGGCTGGAGATCATCGAGGACTGCGGCCACCTGGCGAGCCTCGAGCGGCCGGAAACCGTGAACCGCCTGCTGTCGGCCTTCCTCGACGGAGCCTGATTAGCCGGCCAGTTCAGCCCGGACGATCGCGGCGCCGTCCACCATCGCCTTGAGCTTGCCGAAGGCGGTTTCGCGCGAGAGGTATTTCATGCCGCAGTCGGGGGCGATCATCAGCCGTTCGGGCGGCGCGTAGGCCAGGGCCCGGCGGATGCGGGCGGCGACGGTCTCGGCGGTCTCCACCGCGGGATCGTCCAGATCGATCACCCCGTACATCACCGTCTTGGACGGCAATTCGGCCAGGATCGCGGGATCGAGCCGCGGCTGGGCCGCCTCGATCGAGATGATGTCGACCGGGCAGGCGTCGAGCTCGGCCAGGAAGTCATAGCCCTTGGGCTTGGCGCGGCCTTGATGGACGTGGGCGTAGCCGAAGCAGACGTGCAGCGCCGTGCGCCCGCCCACCCCGTCGAGCGCGCGCGCGATCGCCGCCAGGGCGTAGTCGCGGGCCGCCTCGGGCCGGGCCTGCAGATAGGGCTCGTCGAGCTGGACGATGTCGGCCCCGGCGGCGAACAGGTCGCGGATCTCGGCGTTCACCGCCTCGGCGTAGGCCAGCGCCAGGGCCTCGCCCGTGGGATAATAGTCGTTCTGGGCCTGCTGGGTCATGGTGAAGGGCCCCGGCAGGGTGATCTTCACCGGCCCCTTGGCGTGCCGCTTCAGGAAGGCGACGTCCTGGGCCTCGATCGGGCCGACGCGGGCGATCGGGCCGACCACGCGCGGAACCGGGTTGGCCTTGCCGGTGCGGTCGATCGCCGTGCCAGGCGTGTCGATGTCGATGCCGCTGAGCGCGGTCGCCAGGCGGTTGGAGTAGCTCTCGCGGCGCATCTCGCCGTCGCCGACGATGTCAATCCCCGCCTCCTCCTGATCGCGGATGGCCACCAGGGTCGCGGCGTCCTGGGCGTCGGCCAGCCAGGGCTCGGGCACCCGCCACAGGGTCTGGACCCGCACCCGCGGCGGCAGGCTGGCCTTGAGCCGTTCGCGGTCGATCAGCCACTCCGGCTGGGGATAGCTGCCGACGATGGTGGTGGGCAGGACGGGGGTGTTCATCGAGCGTTTCCGAGGCGGGCCGCGACGCGCTGGCCGCGCATTTACTTAGAGTTCTATTGAATTTGCGCAACCCACCCGCGCGACATCGCGTCCGGAATGCTATTGCGGCGCGACCGGCCTAAACCTTACTGGGCGGGGCGCGATCGTGCTCTAAATTCAAGAGTGTAAAGCCTAATTCACGGTTCAGATCGCGTCGATCCGAACCGATCAGGCTCTGAGCGGACGACCTGAAAACCCATGGCCAAGACCGACAAGTCAAAGACTGAGGACCACGCCCGGTTCGTCGACCCCGCCAACAGCATCGGCTATCTGACCCGGATCGCGTTCCGCTCGTTCTCCCGCGCCATGGAGCGGCGCACACTGCCGTTCGGGGTTTCGGCCGGCCAGTGGCGGTTCCTGCGTCAGCTCTGGGTCGAGGACGGCCTGACCCAGCGCGAACTGAGCCGCCGGGTGGGGATGCGCGAGCCGACCACCGTGACCGCGGTCAACAGCCTGGTGCGCGCCGGCTTCGTCGAGCGCGCGCCCAGCGTGCGGGATCGGCGCAAGATCCACATCCGCCTGACCCCGCGGGCTAAGGCCCTGCAGGCCGAGCTGCTGCCGCAGGTGGCGGAGGTCAACGCCCTGGCCACCCGGGGGATCGACCCTGACGATCTGGCCACCTTCCGCAAGGTGCTGGTCCAGATCAACGCCAACCTGGCCGACGAGGCGGACGAGCCCCTGGTCCAGGGCGAGGAGGCCTGAAGCTCTACTGCGCCGGAACCACCACGCGGCTGGCGCGCACGCCCTGCGCGGTCATCGGCTCGTGGGCCACGTCGAACTCGTCGAACGTGGCGGTCCAGCAGGCGAATTCCAGGCAGACGCCGTCCGGGTCGAAGAAATAGACCGAGCGGACGAAAACGCCGTCCCGCATCTTCGGGGCGACCTGGGTTGGGGAGTTGTCGTGGTTCATCACCGGGCTCAGGGCGACGCCCTTGGCCTTCAACTTGTCGCAGTATTCGTCGAACTTCTCCTTCGGCACATCGAAGGCGATGTGGTTCATCGAACCGTGGGCCGTGACCAGCGAGCCCAGGCCGGGCAGGTCCCGGGGGCTGGAGACGCCCGGCTGCGCCGCCGGCGCGTTCGGGAACCAGAAGAAGGCGAGCGAGTCGCCGTTGCCGATGTCGAAGAAGAAATGCTGACCCATGTCGCCGGGCAGATCGATGGTCTTGGTCAGCGGCATGCCCAGGACGTCGCGATAGAACTCCACCGTCTTGGCCATGTCCTTGCAGACCAACGCCAGATGGTTGACGCCGCGAATTTCAAACTCGGTGTTCTTCGGTTTCGTCACTTGACCTTCTCCTCTTTCCGCGCCCGCCGCTGATGAGTGATTACATACCGCTTGCGGCGATTGATCAATTCCCGCGCAGGCCCTACCGGCCGGTCCGGCCCTGGGAATCCAGGAAATCGGCCCCTTCGAACTTTTCCGGCGCGGCGATCTCGACGATCGGATCGTCGCGGTCATCGAACTCGAGCCGCAGCGCCTTGGTCATCACCGCGTGCATGTCATAGAGACAGGTGATGTAGGTCAGCTCCATGATCTCGACGTCCGACAGGAAGCTCTTCAGCTTGTCGAACACCGGATCGGGCACGCGGCCCCCGGCCAGGGCCAGGCAGTCGGTATAGGCGAGCACCGCTCGTTCCTGGTCGGAGAACAGGTCCGAAACGGTCCAGGACGGGATCGCGGCGATCTTCTCCTCCGAGACGCCGAGCCCGCGCAGGGACTTGCAGTGCTGGGAGAAGACGAACTGGCTGCCCTTGGCCCAGCCGGCGCGGGTCTGGCCCAGTTCGCGCAGCACCGGGTCGAGCTTGCGCTCGGGATGACGATAGATGGCGAAGCCGTCGACCGCGTGGCGGAAGATGTCGGGCGTCAGCGCGAACACCGTCCACCAGTCGCCTCGCGTCCCCGTCGCCGTACCCGGCTGGCTGACCGGGTCGCGGTCGCCGAACAGGCGCTTGTAATAGGCCAGGATGACCTCATCCTTGGCCTCGCCGAGGGATACCTGATGCAATCTCGGCATGGTCGTCGATCCTCCGATTGCGATTCTTCCGCCGCCTAGAACTTGCCCGACAGGGAGACGCCCCAGGTCAGCGGCGGCTCGAAGCTTTCCGGCGAGGACAAGGGGCCGACCGTGAACTTGGCATAGAGCACATGCTGGTCGGTCAGGTTCTTCACCCATAGGGAGATAGCGTATTTCTCATCCAGCGTCGCGAGCGAGACCGTGGTGTTGACGATGGTGTTGGCCTTGCGAAGCGTGAACCAGGGAGCGACGACGTTGATCGGGGTCAGCGAGGTGTACTGGCTGGACGTATAGGTCGCATTCAGGTTGGCGGTGAGCACCGCGAACGGCAGTTCGTGCCGGTAGGTGCCGCCCGCGGAGAGGGTCCAGCGCGGAACCGACGGCAGCGGAATGCCCTTGTAATTGTTCGTTCCGCAGAAATAGGGGTCCTCGCCCGGCGAGCAGGCGCCGTTCAGATTGGCCGTGAACTTGTCGAAGTGGGCGTCGAGGTAGCCCATCGAAGCATCGACCGAGAAGCCGCCGCCGACGATCCCGTGGGCTTCGAGCTCGACCCCCTGGTAGGTCGCGGCGCCGGCGTTGGCGACGACGGTTTCGTCGAGGCCGGTCACCGAACTCAGGCGCTGAATGTCCTCCTGGACGTTGTTGTACTTCTCGAGGAAGACATCGGCGTTCAGCACCAAGCGGCGGTCGAAGAACTGGTTCTTCGCCCCGATCTCGTAGGCGTCGACGTGCTCGGCGTTGTACGGCCCGGCCGAGGTCTCGCTGCCCGCGCGGCCGTTGAAGCCGCCGCTGCGGAAGCCGCGGGAATATTCCGCATAGGCCAGGATGTCGGGCGTGATCTTGTAGCTGATCTCGGCCTTCGGGGAGAAATCACTCCAGTTGGCGGTGTAGCCGAATCCTATCGGGTAGAAGCCTGGCGGAATGTTGTGGAAGGTCTTGGTCTCGTAGCTGTAGCGGCCGCCCGCGGTCAGGGTGAGTTGATCGGTGACGTGGAAATCGAGCTGGCCGAAGCCGGCGACCGAATCGTCGCTCTGATTGGCGTACTGGGTGGTCTGCGGAATGGGAGGGAAGACGTCGAACAGGGCGCCGCCCTCGGCGTTCTGCAGGTTGTAGTGCTGATGCAGGTAGTAGGCCCCGACCACGTAGTCGAGGCGGCTGCCGGTCGGCGAGGCCAGACGCACTTCCTGGCTGATCTGGTCGTGGTTCTGGGTGCGGGCGGAGGTGAAGAATGGAGCCGTTATCCCTCCGAAAAGCGAAACAAGGCCCGCGCCGCCGTACTCATTGACGTTGTAGTCGTCGTACTCCCGGTAGCCGGTGACGGAGGTCAGCGTGCCGAAGTCGAAGCGGTAGTTCATCGATAGCGAAACGCCCGTGGTCGAGAAGTTGTATGGCAGCGGTATCGCCGAATTCACGTCGTAGGGCTTCTGGTTCGGATTCATTGCGGCGCCGGGCCCGCCGTACGCCACCGGCAAGGCCAACAGAAAGTCGGGCGCAGGGGCGATGCTCCCGAACGCCGGCGTGCCGTTGATGTTGGGAAAGCCGCCGTCGTGAGCGCTGTCGTAGTCGGCGACGAGGGTCGCGTCGAACTTGCTGTTGGGCGTGAAGGCCAGGGTGAGCCGTTCGGACAGGTCGTGGACCCCGCCCATGGTGGTGTTGTTGAAGATGTTGTGCAGATAGCCGCCGTAGTTCAGGTCCAGCACGGATACGCGCGCCGACAGCACGTCCTTGATCAGGGGCGCGTCGATTGCGGCGCGAACCTCGACCCGGCCCCGGTCGCCGCCGGTGACCTCGATCTCACCGTCAAACTTTCCAGTAGGCTTCTTGGTGGTGATCGCCACCACCCCGCCGATGGTGTTGGCCCCGTCGAGCGTGCCTTGCGGCCCACGCAGCACCTCGATCGAGTTGATGTCGAACAGGTCCTGGGTCGCGCCGACGTTGCGCGCCAGATAGACGCCGTTGACCTCGACGCCGACGGTGGGCTCGAAGGTCGATTCGACGTCGCCGAAGCCCAGGCCGCGGATCGAGAAGGACGAGGCGTTGGGAAAGGTCGCGACGGCTTCCAGGGTCACGTTCGGGATCTTGCCGTCGAGATCGGTCAGGTTGAGCACCGAGGCGTTCTTGATCGTCTGGGCGTTGAAGGCGGTGATGGCCAAGGGCACGTCCTGCACCCGCTGCTCCCGCTTCTCGGCGGTGACGATCACCTCCGTCACCTGGGCCGACTTGGCGCCGGGAGCGGCCGCCGCCTGGGCCGTGGCGGCGAGGCCAAGACCGCTGACCACGAGCGCGGTCGATGCAAGAAGAAGGTGAAGTTTGTTCATCAACGTTTCCCCGTCGCCAGTTTTGGTTGGGCGAGCTTGAACGCCGCCCTTCAGTTCATTTGGTAAGATATCTAACTATTGTGTCAAGAGGATTGACGAAAAATCATGGATGGCTACGCCTTCGCGGCCGGCGCGCGGAACACCGCCACGCGCGCGGAATCGAAGTACTCATCGAGCCGGGTGATGCGGCCCTGCTCCACCCGGCAGACGATGCACGCCGGCAGGGTCACCGCCACGCCGTCGGCGCGGACCCCGTGCAGGACATGCTGTTGCACGAAGCCGCCGTCGAACACCGCGATGCGGCGATCACGGTAGCGGCGATCGCGAATGCGTTCAACAAAGCCCGCCAAGGTCTGAAGGTTCTCGTCGACGCTGGTGGCGATCTCGTCGGTGTTGTGCCAGATTTCGGCGTCCAGCGCGTAGATCCCGCGCAGGGCCTCGACGTCGCCGACCTCGACCGCGTCGAAGAACCGCTGGGCCAGAGCCCGGACCACGTCGCCGCTCATCACCGCCTCCCCCTCGTCGTTTCGGCCTTTGTCAATTCGGCGCGATTTCCGCAGAGTAACGACAACCGATGGTGGACCGTCAACTATCTCGTCAGTTTTGTTGACGAACGAACGGGCTGTCGCGGAGCGGAAGCCGCCAACTATAACTTAGAACCCAAAGCGTATCGTCGACAATGAGGAACCACGGTCGGTGAAGACAACCATCCTATCGGTGCGGGGCCGCCAGGTCTGGGATTCGCGCGGGCGTCCGACGGTGGAGGCCGAGGTCGCCCTGGCCGGCGGCGCGATCGGCCGCGCCATCGCCCCGGCGGGCGCCTCGCGCGGCAGCCACGAAGCGATCGAGCTGCGCGACGGCGGGATGCGGTTCGGCGGGCTGGGTGTTCAGCGGGCGCTAGCCGGCGTCGACGGCGAGATCGCGGCGATGCTGCAAGGCTGCGATGGCGCCGACCAGGCCGAAATCGACCGCCGGCTCTGCGCGCTGGACGGCACGCCGAACAAGGCGCGGCTGGGGGCCAATGCGACGGTGGCGGTCTCGATGGCCGCGCTGCACGCCGCCGCGGCCGCCGATGGGACGCCGATCTGGCGGCGATTGGCCGAGGGCCGTCGCGTCCGCCTGCCCCTGCCCGAGATCCAGATCTTCGGCGGCGGCGCCCACGCCGGCCGGCGCACCGACATCCAGGATTTCATGGTCATGGCCCCGCGGGCGGGCAGCGTGCGCCGCGCCTTGGAGATCACCGCCGAGGTCTATCACGCGGCGGGCGAGTTGATGGCCGAGGCCGGCGGGTCGGCCGGCGTCGCCGACGAAGGCGGCTGGTGGCCGAACTTCGCCTCGACCGGACAGGCGCTGGACACGCTGGTCGGTGCGATCGAGCGGGCCGGCCATCGGCCGGGCGAGGACGTCTGGATATCGCTCGACATCGCCGCCAGCCAGTTTCATCACCAGGGGCGCTACCACTTGGCGCTGGAGCAGGAAAGCCTGGACACCATCGACATGATCGAACAGGTCGGCGCCTGGTCGCGGGCCTACCCCATTCTGTCGATCGAGGACCCGGTGGCCGAGGACGACGTGGCCGGGATGATCGCGGTGACCCGCGCGCTGGGCGGCCGCACCCAGATCGTGGGCGATGATTTCCTGGTCACCGACGCCCGCCGGATCGCCTCCGCCGCCCATCGGCGAGCCTGCAACTGCGCCCTGATCAAGGTCAATCAGATCGGCACGGTCACCGAAGCCCACGCCGCCCTGACCGCCGCCAAGGCCGCCGGCTGGGGCGCGATCGTCTCGGCGCGGTCGGGCGAGAGCGAGGACGTCACCATCGCCCATCTGGCGGTGGGCTGGGACGCCGGCCAGATCAAGGTGGGCGCCTTCGCCCGCTCGGAACGGATGGCCAAGTGGAACGAGCTGCTGCGCATCGAGGCGGCGTTGGGCGAGGACGCCGAATACGCCGGCGCCGGCGCCCTGGCCTTTCCCCTGCCCGCCGGCCGCGGCTGAGCACGGCCCGTCGGGGTCGAGATTCTCTGATGACGGCGCCGGAAAAACTGCGCCGGGGTTGAGCGCCAGCCAACTTGTCACTGTTCAGATCGTCCCTATCTGAGCGCTGTCCAGATCGGACGGCCCGAGACAACCCGGCTCCCCCCGGGCCTCGGGGATGAGAAAACAAAGGACGACACTCATGTCTCTCGCAAACCTCGGCCGCTATCAGCGCGCCCTCGACGGCGCCTCCGGCGTCATCCTCACCGGGCTGGGCCTGCTGCTCAGCGCCTCCATGCTGTTCGCCGGCGGCTGACCTCAAGGCGCACTCCCCGCGAAGGGCGGGCGGGTTCGGCCGCGATCCGGTTTCGAACCCGCCCGTCGTCCCTTCGTCCGAGCCTCCACATTCGATAACGCGTTTGACTTGTGTCGCGCGGCGCGGCAAGTCGGTTCGCGCCCGCATGGGCCGACTGTCGAACACAGACGACGCCGGGAAGAGCCGGCGCGATCGTTGGAGGAAACCGAATGGGTCGAGGGCTGAAGCCTTGGGCGTGGGTCGCGGCCTGCGCCGCGCTGGTCGCGCTGAGCGGGTGTCATCCGGGCAAGGGCCCGGCGGCGGTGGACGCGGCGCGGCTGCTGGCGGCGGACCAGGAGCCCGGCAATTGGATGAGCCAGGGCCGGACCTATTCGGAGCAGCGGTTCAGCCCGCTGGACAAGATCAACGCCTCCAACGTCAAGGACCTGGGCCTGGCCTGGAGCTTCGAGCTGTCGACCAATCGCGGGGTTGAGACGACGCCGATCGTGGTCGACGGGACCATGTACGTCACCAGCTCCTGGAGCCTGGTCTACGCGCTGAACGCCAAGACCGGCGAGATGCTCTGGAAGTATGATCCCAAGGTCGACAAGGCGGTGGGCCACTCGGCCTGCTGCGACGTGGTCAACCGCGGCGTGGCGGTCTGGAAGGGCCGGGTCTATGTCGCAACCCTGGACGGGCGGCTGGTGGCGCTGGACGCCAAGACCGGCAAGCCGGTGTGGAGCGTGGTCACGGTCGACCAGTCCAAGCCCTACACCATCACCCAGGCCCCGCGGATCGTGCACGGCAAGGTGATGATCGGCAACTCCGGCTCGGAGTACGGGGTGCGCGGCTATGTCTCGGCCTATGACGCCGACACGGGCAAGCTGATCTGGCGCTTCTACACCGTGCCCGGCGATCCTTCGAAGGGCTTCGAGAACAAGGCCATGGAGATGGCCTCCAAGACCTGGAACGGGACCTGGTGGAAATACGGCGGCGGCGGCACGGTGTGGGACTCGATGGCCTACGACCCGGAGACCAACCTGCTCTACTTCGGCGCCGGCAACGGCCTGCCGTGGGACCAGAAGGTCCGCTCGCCCAGCGGCGGTGACAACCTGTTTTTGTCCTCGATCGTGGCGGTCGACGCCGACACTGGCGAATACAAGTGGCACTTCCAGACCACGCCCCGCGACAGCTGGGACTACGACGCCACCCAGACCCTGACCCTGGCCGACCTGACCCTCAACGGTCAGCCGCGCAAGGTGATCATGCAGGCCAACAAGAATGGCTTCTTCTACGTCATCGACCGGACCACCGGAAAGCTGATCTCGGCCAAGAACTATGTGCCGACGAACTGGGCCAGCGCCATCGATCCGACCACCGGCAGGCCGATCGAGATCGGCGACAGCCACTACGCGAGGGGTCCGGCGGTGATCTTCCCGTCCGGCTTCGGCGGCCACAACTGGCAGCCGATGTCGTTCAGCCCGAAGACCGGCCTGGCCTATGTGCCGGCGCAGGAAGTGCCCGGCGCCTACGGCGCCGACGTCAAGTTCTCCTATGAGCCGGGCCAGTGGAACACGGCCGAGAACAACGACCTCAACACCCTGCCCACCGACGCCGCAGCCCGCGCGGCGATGCGAAACGCCATGAGGGGCTATCTGATCGCCTGGGATCCGGTGAGCCAGAAGGAGGTCTGGCGCGCCGAGCACAAGGGCCCATGGAACGGCGGCACGCTGGCCACCGCCGGCGACTTGGTGTTCCAGGGAACCGCCGACGGCCACTTCAACGCCTATGACGCCACGAGCGGCCATCAGCTCTGGTCGGCGGAGACCTACACCTCGACCCTGGCCGGGCCGATGACCTACACGGTGGACGGCGAGCAATACGTGGCGGTGGGCGCCGGCTTCGGCTCGGTGTTCTACCTGGTCGCCGGCTTCGCGGCCGATCCGCTGGGCACCCCCGAGAACGGCCGGATCGTGGTCTACAAGCTCGGTGGGGCCGCCACCTTGGCCAAGCCGAACCTGACCAAGATCGCCTTCCCGCAACCGCCCGCCGCGACCGCGCCGAGCGATGTCGTGAGCCTGGGCCATTCGAAGTACAACAAATACTGCCTCGACTGCCACGGCTACAACGCCATCAGCGGCGGGGTGATCCCGGACCTGCGCCGCAGCCCGGTGATCGCGGACGCCGGCGCGTTCAAGGACATCGTGATCAACGGCGTGCGCAAACACGCCGGCATGGTCAGCTTCGCCCAGGTGCTCAAGGACGCCGACGCCGAGGCGGTCCGGGCCTATGTGATCACCGAGGCCAACGCCAGCTACGCCGCGGAACAGGCCGGCGCGGCGACCGGCGTGAACAAATAGGGCTCAGTTGGCGGGCGGCGCCAGACCATTTTCCGCCGAAGTGGCTGCCGGTTCGGCGAAGAAAATGGTCTAATCCAAAGACTTACGAGCGAAATCCGATCCAATCGGATTTCGCTCTAGGCCGTCGCCCGCCAGCACCGCGTCTCGATGGTCCAGGGCGACGGCCAGCGGCAGGCTGCTCCAGGCCTGTAACAGCGAGCCGCGCCCGAACGGCGGCGAGAAATGCTCGACCGCGCCGGGCCAGCCGCGCGCCAGGCAGGTCCGCCACCAGGCCAGCATGGGATAGCGCCAGCCGGCCAGGCCGCGCCTGAGCCGCTCGCCGGCGTAGAGCCCGTCCAGCCAGGGCCAGTCGCCGCCGTTGTGGTAGCGGAAAGCGAAAGCCGACTTGGCGCGCAGGTCCGCCCTGCGCTTGAACGGGGGCCAGGCGCAGAGCACGCCCCAGTCGCCCCAGGGCTGGCCGCGATTGTGGCGGCTCTCCAGTCGCCCGCGCGCCGCCGCCAGCACCGCGCGGGCCCGCTCCGGCGGGACGGCGTCGAAGCGCAGCAGGGTCAGGCTGTCCAGGCTCAGGTGATCCTCGACGAAACCGTCCGGCGCGGCGTAGTCGGCGTACCAGCCGTCCGGCCGCCAGAGCGCCGCGTCGACCGCCCGCCGCCCCGCCGCCGCGGCGCGGCGCGCCTCGGCCGCCAGGGCGGGGTCATGCGTTTCGCCCATCGCGGCGATGGCGTCCAGCGCGCCGATCCACAGGCCGAGGTCATAGGCGACCAGACCCTCGCGAAACACGTTGTCGGCCCAGTCGCGGTCGTTGCGCGGCTTGCGGGACGCCTCCCGCCGTCGCGCGCGAGACGCTGGTAGCGCGCGAACACCGCGCGCACGAGCGACCAGTGGCGATGGACCAGACGCGCATCGCCGGTGGCGCGGGCATGGTCCGCGAGCAGCAGCACGAACAGCAGGGGGCTGTCGAAATGATCGCTCCACCAGTCCAATGGCCGCAGGTGCGCGCGGGCCAGGCTGGGATCCGAGCGGCGGGCCGCCGCCCAGGCGTCCGATTGCGCGGGGCTCGGCAGGATCAGGCCGCTGGGCGCCTCGCCGTCGGCCTGGACGCCCAGGACCAGAAGGTCGATCGCCTCGCCCACCGCCTCCGGGTCGAGCCGCAGCAGCGCCTGGGCGGTCCAGTAGGTGTCGCGGTAATAGATCCGCGCGGGGGCGCTGTAGGCCTGCCCCGCCGCCAGCCCGGCGAAGCGGCCGTACTCGTCGCTGCGGATGCTGGAGAGGGCCGCGTGGGCGCCCTGCTGGGCCATGCCGCGCAGCTCCGCATCGGCCGTCGGCAGCACGTCGCACCGGGCGACGTAGGCGTCGGCCTGCCGCACGATCTCGGCGATCGAAAGGGCGAGGCCCCGCTCGGCCTCGCGCCGATCCGCCCCGACCGCGATCACCAGATCGTCCTTCCGCGTCTCGACCATGACCACGCCCCACGGCAGCACGGCCGAGCGTCGGACGCCGTCGCGGATCACCGGCGCCCGATCCGCCGCCGGCTGGTCCCACTCGGCGCGGCGGCGGGCCGGATGCAGGCCGGCGAAGCCCGCGCCCCGGATCGCCAGCGCCGGCGCGGTCTGGGCGACGAACAGCCCTCCCGTTGGCGTGGTCAGCCGGTTGGGCGCGTGGACATAGGGCCCGGCCAGACCGACGAATCGAACGCGCGCCAGCCGCCCGGCGCCCCAGAGCGACAGATCGACGTGGCCGTCCGCCCGCGCCTCGCCCTGAAGCCGCGGGGCCATGATCGGCATGAGGACAGGCCGGCTCGCTTCGATCAGGCCGTCGGCGCGCGCGAGGAGCGGGGTCGGATCGCGGCTTTCCGTCGTTGCATCCCCTTGGCCTGGAGCTCGATCGTCGTGAGCTGGACCGAAGCCTAGCCGGCGAATCGCCGCGGGTTAAGCCGGCGCAACCCCGATGCGGCGTTCACCGCCAGCGCATCAGGGCCTCCTGCGCCGCCGAGGCGACCAGCACGCCGTCGCGGGTGAAGACCGAGGCGCGGTTGAAGCCGCGCGCGCCGGACGCGCTGGGGCTTTCCTGCACATAAAGATGCCAGTCGCGCAGGTCGCTGGGCCGATGAAACCACAGGGCGTGGTCGAGGCTCGCCGCCTGCAGCCGGCCGGAGTCCCAATCCACCCCGTGCGGCCGCAGCGAGGCGTCCATCAAGGTCATGTCCGAGGCGTAGGCCAGGACGCACTGCTGCGCCGCCACGTCGTCGCGGAACGGCGTGCTGGCCCGGAACCAGACGATATAGACCGGCTCGGCCGGCGCCTTGGGGCCGGGGGGCAGCGGATTGACCGGCCGCACCTCGATCGGCCAGGCCCAGTCGAGGGGCGCGGCCTGACCGGCCTGTTCGCGCAGCTGCGCCTCGTTCAACAGCGCCTCCGGCGGCGGAACGTCGGGCGCCGCGATCTGGTGTTCGAAACCCGCCTCCGGGGTCTGAAACGAGGCGGCGAGGTTGAAGATCTGCTGGCCGTGCTGGATGGCGGTGACCCGGCGGATCGAGAAGCTGCCGCCGTCGCGCGTCCGCTCGACCTTGTACAGGATCGGAACCTTCGGATCGCCCGGGCGGATGAAATAGGCGTGCAGCGAATTGCACAGCCGCCCGTCGATGGTCTGGTAGGCCGCTGTCAGCGCCTGGCCGATCACTTGGCCGCCATAGATGCGCCGGGTCCGCCCCGGCGGCGTGCGGCCGCGGAAAATGTCGAGCTCGATGGTTTCCAGATTGAGGATCAGGTCAAGCTCGTCGGTCTCGGGCATGGCGGTCTTTCTCGGCGCGGACGGGCGGAAAGCGCCGCTGCTAAGCCAAGCCGGCCTGTTTCGTCTAGAGGGTCCGCGCGATCAGCACCTTCATGATCTCGTTGGTGCCGCCGTAGATCCGCTGGACGCGGCTGTCGCGGAACATCTGGCCGATCGGATATTCGTTCATGAAGCCGTAGCCGCCGAACAGTTGCAGGCACTCGTCGATGATCTTGCACTGCAGGTCGCTGACCCAGTACTTGGCCATCGAGGCGGTGGCCGCATCGAGCTTGCCTTCGACCAGCAGGCCCGTGCAGTGGTTGACGAACACCTTGGCCACCGTCGCCTGGGTCTTGCACTCGGCCAGCTTGAACTGGGTGTTCTGGAAGTCGATCAGCTTCTTGCCGAAGGCCTCGCGCTGCTTGACGTAGTCGATGGTCACCTCCAACGCGTGCTCGATCATGGCCATGCCCTGCAGGGCGATGATCTGCCGCTCCTGGGGCAGCTTCTGCATCAGCTGGTAGAAGCCCTGGCCCTCGGCGCCGCTGAGCAGGTTGGCGGCCGGAACCCGCACGTCGTCGAAGAACAGCTCGGAGGTGTCGCCGGCGTCCTGGCCGACCTTGTCCAGGTTGCGCCCGCGCCGGAAGCCTTCGGCCCCGTCGGTCTCGACGAAGATCAGCGAGGTGCCGCGCGAGCCCTGGGTCGGGTCGGTCTTGGCCACCACGCAGATCAGGTTGGCGGTCTGGCCGTTGGTGATGAAGGTCTTGGCGCCGTTGACCACATAGTGGTCGCCGTCCAGCCTGGCGGTGGTTCGCACGCCCTGCAGGTCCGAGCCGGCGCCCGGTTCGGTCATGGCGATGGCGGTGACCAGCTCGCCGGTGCAGATCCTCGGCAGCCAGCGCTGTTTCTGCTCCTCGCTGCCGTAGGCGACGATGTAGGGCGCGACGATGGCGTTGTGCAGGGTGATGCCGAAGCCCTCGATCCCCTTGCGGCCCAGCTGCTCGATGATCACCGCCTCGTGGCGGAAATCGCCGCCGGCGCCGCCGTATTCGACCGGGATCGAAACGCCCAAGAGGCCCGCCTCGCCGGCCTTGTTCCACATCTCGCGGTCGACGATGCCGTTCGCCCGCCAGCGCGCGACCGTGTCGGGATCGGCGTGCCGGTCGAAGAAGCGGCTGGCGGCGTCTTCGAACAGGACCAGCTCCTCCTCGGCCAGGAAGGCGGGCTTTTCGACCTGCAGAACGTCTTTCATCGCATCGGACCTTGGCTGGGTATCGGGTGTTGGCGTGTGCGACGTGAAACTAGCGATCGGACCGTCGGGGGCAAGCCTGACCTAAGGTCGCTCAGACCGTCAGCATCGAGCGGCCGACGCCGTAGGCCGCGCCGGCGACGACCAGCCAGATCGGGGCGAGCTTGAACCGCCAGGCCGCCACGAAGGCCGCGAGCGCCACCGCCGGCGCGATCGCATCGAGCCGGCCGTCGGGCCAGAAGGCCTCGCGGGCGATGGTCAGGGCCAGGGTGGCGATGATCCCGACCACGGCGGCGCTCACCCCCGACAGGGCCGCGTGCGCCCGGCGATCGCGCGCCAGCCGCTCGACCAGCGGCGCGCCGACCAGCACGAAATAGAAGCAGGGCAGGAAGGTGATCCAGGTGGTCAGCGCCGCGGCCAGGGCGCCGGCGGCCAGCGGCGACAGCCCGCCGGCCTGTCCCGCCGTCGCCGCGTTCCAGCCGGCGAAGAAGCCGACGTACTGGGTCACCAGGATCAGCGGGCCAGGCGTGGTCTCGGCCAGGGCCAGGCCGTGGACCATCTCCGGCCGCGACAGCCAGCCGTAGTGGGCGACCGCGCCCTGGGCGACGAACGGCAGCACCGCGTAGGCGCCGCCGAAGGTGACGAAGGCCGCCTGGGTGAAGAAGATCGCCACGTCGGCGAACGGCCGCGCGCCGGCCCTGGCCAGCACCAGCCCGACCGGCGCGGCCCAGAGCAGGGCGAAGATCAGCGTCAGCACCCCGAACCGGCGGGCCAGGCGCGGCCAGTTCGCCGGCGGCGCGTCCCCCTCGGCGGCGAGCGGATGGGCCGAGGGCGCGATGGCGAGGTTCAGCCGGTCGGCGACCAGGCCGCAGGCCAGGGCCGCGCCGATGATCAGCGGAAAGGCGACGCCGGCGAGACCGAGGCCCGCGAAGGCGCCGATCGCCAGCGCCCAGGCGGCCGGGGTCTTCAGCGTCCGCCCCCCGATCCGCCAGACCGCGTGGGCGACCAACGCCACCACGATCGGCAGCATGCCCTTGAACGCCGCCCGCAGCGGCGGCCAGGACCCGTGGGCGGCGGCCAGCCAGGCCAGCGCGAACAGCACCGCCGCGCCGGGCAGGACGAACAGCGTCCCCGCGGTGACCGCGCCGCGCACGCCGTGCAGCTTCAGGCCGAGGTAGCTCGCCAGCTGCTGGGCCTCCGGGCCGGGCAGCAGCATGCAGAAGTTCAGCGCGGTCAGGAACGCGCGCTCGTCCACCCAGCCGCGCCGCTCGACCAGCTCCTCGTGCAGGATGGCGATCTGGCCCGCCGGCCCGCCGAACGAGATCAGGCCCACCTTGAGCCACAGCCGCGCCGCGGCGAGGTAGCTCGGCGGGGCGACGGGGTGGTCCAGCGTCAGCGACCTTCCCACCGGGGCGGGCGCTTGTCGAGGAAGGCGCCGATCCCCTCCTCCGCGTCGCGGGCGAGCATGTTGTCGACCATCACCCGGCGGGCCAGGGCGTAGGCCTCGTCGAGGCCCAGTTCGGCCTGCGCGTAGAAGGCGCGCTTGCCCACCATCACCGTCGCGGCCGACTTGCCGGCGACGCCTTGGGCCAAGCCCATCGCCGCCTCCAGCGCGCCGCCGGCCGGGACCAGGCGGTTGACCAGGCCGAACTCCAGCGCGGTCTTCGCGTCGATCATCTCGCCCAGCAGCAGCATCTCCATCGCCCGCTTGGGCGAGAGGTTGCGGCTGAGCGCCACCATCGGGGTCGAGCAGAACAGGCCGATGTTGACCCCCGGCGTGCAGAAGCGCGCGGCCTCGCCCGCCACCGCCAGGTCGCAGCTGGCCACCAGCTGGCAGCCGGCCGCCGTCGCCACCCCCTCGACCGCGGCGATCACCGGCTGGGGCAGCCGCACGATCGATGTCATCACCGCCGCGCAGCGGGCCAACACGTCGTCGAAATAGGCGCGGCCGCGGTCGGCGTCGCCGCGGTGGGCCTGGATCGCCTTCAGGTCATGGCCGGCGCTGAACGCCGGCCCCTCGGCCGCGATCACCACCGCCCGGACCGATCGGTCCTGCTCGATGGCGCTCAGAGCCGCGGCCAGGGCGTCCAGCATCTCGTCCGACAGGCTGTTGCGCGTGGCGGCGCGGGCCAGGGTCAGCCGCGCCACGCCATCGGCGTCGTCTCGCTTCAGCGGGGGGGCAGAGGCATCCATCGGCGAAGATTATCCTCCCTATCCGCGATTCAAAATCCGCCAGGCGGTGTCGGCGAGCGGGTTCTTGCCGCTCATGTCGATCTCCGCCGCGTCGCCGGCGCCGATGCCGTCGAGGTTGCGCTTGAGCACCCCCTGGCCGATCGAGGCGAGGCGGAACATCGAGAACGCCAGGTAGAAGTTCCAGTCCTCGATCACCCGGCCGGTGCGGCGGCAATAGGCGGCGACATATTCCGCCTCGGTCGGGATGCCGGTGGCCTTGAAATCCACCCCCAGCAGGCTGCCGAACGTGACCGACTCGGAATGGTAGATGATGCAGTTGTAGGCCAGGTCGGCCAGGGGATGGCCGAGGGTGGACAGCTCCCAGTCGAGCACGGCGATGATCCTCGGCTCGGTCGGGTGGTACATCATGTTTTCCGGCCGGTAGTCGCCGTGGGCGATGGCGACCGAGTCGTCGGCGGGAATGCGCCCCGGCAGCGCCTCGATCAGCTTCTCCATCGAGGGGATCAGGTGGGTCTCCGCGCCGCGGTACTGCTTGATCCAGCGGCCGATCTGACGCTCGAAATAGTTGCCGGGCCGGCCGTAGTCGCCCAGGCCGATGGCCTCGTAATCCACCGCGTGCAGCCGCGCGAGGGTGGCGTTCAGGTCGTCGTAGATCGCGGCCCGCTCGGCCGGCGTCATCCCCGGCAGCTGGGCGTCGCGGAAGATCCGTCCCGCCATGAAGTCCATGACGTAGAAGTTGGTGCCGATGACCTCGGGGTCTTCGCACAGGGCGCGCATCACCGGCACCGGGAAGCCGACCGTGCCGAGGGCCTTCATCACCCGGTATTCGCGCTCGACCTGGTGGGCGCTGGCCAGCAGCATTCCGGGCGGCTTCTTGCGCATCACATAGCGCCGCGGCCCGCCCGCGCCGTTGGTGGTCAGCAGGAAGGTCGGATTGGACGCGCCGCCCTGGAACTGGCGAACCTCGAGCCCCTCGCCGAAATCCTCGACGTTGGCGCGGCACCAGGCGTCCAGGCGCGCGATGTCGAAGCGGTGATTGGCGCGGATCTCGCCGACGGCCGGCTCGCCCGGCCCTTGGTTTTCAGACATGAAGTCCCCGAAAGCTGCTGACGGGGCGCACGATAGCACCCTGACGTCGGGTGCGGGCAAATCGAAGGGGCCCGCGGACGAGCCGGCTCGAGATCGCCCGGCCCCGCCCGACGGGTTTACGCGCAAGCCGCCGATGCTGTACCCAACGGGCGGAGGGTCCGTCTTCATACGAACCGGGCGCCCTTGCGTGCCCCCGCCGGAGGCGACGCCGAGGCCTGTATGGGAACGAGCTCATGAAACCATCCGTTGGTTCCGCATTGACGTTCGACGAGGTTGTCCTGGGGCGCCGAAGCACCCGCGGCTACAAGCCCGACCCGGTGCCCAAGGCGCTGATCAAGGAGATCATCGAGATCGCGATGCGCGCGCCGTCGTCGCTGAACACGCAACCGTGGAACTTCTACGTGGTCGCCGGCGCGCCGCTCGACCGCATCCGGGCCGGCAATACCGAGCGCAATCTGGCCGGCGTCCCGGCGTCGCGGGAGTTCCGCGGCCATGGCGAATATGTGGGCGCGCACCGGGAGCGGCAGATCGAGATCGCGAAACAGCTGTTCGCCGCCATGGGCATCGAGCGGCACAACCAGGAACAGCGCAAGGACTGGGTGCTGCGCGGCTTTCGCCAGTTCGACGCGCCGGTCTCGATCGTCGTGACCTACGATCGATCGATCCACGGCGGCGACGTCGGGCCATTCGATTGCGGCGCCGTGACCAACGCCCTGGTCAACGCGGCCTGGTCACGCGGGCTGGGCTGCGTGATCAACAGCCAGGGGATCATGCAGTCGCCCGTCGTGCGCGAGCATGCGGGCATCCCCGACGACCAGGTCATCATGATCTGTGTCGCCATGGGCTATCCCGACGATACCTTCCCGGCGAACGCGGTCGTCTCGAACCGCAAATCCGTCGACGATGCCGCGGTGTTCGTCGGCTTCGACGACTAGGCACGATGCGATCAGGCGGAATCGCCTGATCGTTGAATCGTGATCTAGATTCAAAAAGTTTGAGCGCGTTCTGATCGCAAAACCGGATCCACTTTTGCGGAACGCGCTCTGGGCGAAGGTCGCGTTGGTGATCGGACGCTCGGCGGTATCGTCAAGGCCGCGCAAGCCGTCCGCCTGGATCCCCACCTCGCGGGTCACTGACCCCTCAAAGGCCGCTCGGGGTCGACGCTGAGTGAGAATGCGCGCAGCCTCGATCGGGTCCCCCCGACGCGCCCTTCCGCGGATAGACCCAATCACCGATGCCGCGGCCGAATTCGCCAACGGCGCGCTTCACAATCGCGCCGCGGTCTGACACAGCCGGCGGATGCGACACCCATCCGAAAATCGCGCGCTGGCGCTGCTGATCTTCGGCGCCTGCATGATCGGTTTCGGGCCGGTGCTGGTGCGCTGGGCCGGGGCCGCGCGCGTGGGTCCGGCGGCGGCGGCCTTCTGGCGGGTGAGCCTGGCCCTGCCGGTGCTGGCGCTGATGGCGCGGCGCGGCGGCGCGGCGGGCGGCGGGGCGCGGGGGCCGAGCCGGATCGCCGCTCTGGCCGGGGCGCTGTTCGCCGGGGACCTGGTGTTCTGGCACTACGGCATCCGCCTCACCTCGATCGCCAACGCGACGGTGCTGTCGAACATGACCCCGATCCTGGTCACCGCGGCGGCCTGGCTGATGTTCCGCCAGACGCCGAGGCCGGTGTTCGTGGTCGGCATGGCGCTGGGCGTCGGCGGCTCGGTCCTGATGGCGCTGGCCAGGGGCGGGGCGGGCGCGAACCCGCACCTGGGCGACATTATCTCGGCGCTGACGGCGTTCTGGTACGCCGGCTATCTGCTGGCCGTGCGCCAGGCGCGCCGGACGCTCAGCGCGCCGGTGCTGATGTTCTGGTCCAGCCTGGTGGGCTCGCCGCTGCTGCTGGTCTGCGCCGTGGCCTTGGGCGAGCCGATCTGGCCGTCAAGCCCGCTGGGCTGGGCGCCGCTGGCCGGCTTGGCGGCGATGCACATCGCCGGCCAGGGCTCGATCGCCTGGGCGCTGGGCCGGCTGCCCGCGCCGCTGGCCTCGGTGGTGGTGCTGGTGCAGCCGATCGTCGCCGCCCTGGCCGCCTGGGCGGCGTTCGGCGAGCCCCTGACCTGGATGCAGGCCCTGGGCGGGGCGGTCGCGCTCGCCGGCGTGGTGCTGGCCCAGGCCGCCGCCCGCGCGCCTGCGCCGGAGCGGGCTGCCAACGCCCCGGAGATGGCTTAGGCTCGGCCAAAACCACGGGAGCGAGACATGGCCGAGCAAGACCTCATTCTGATCGACGATCCGCGGCCGCACGTGCGGCGGCTGACCCTGAACCGGCCGGACAAGCGCAACGCCCTGTCCAACGCCCTGCGCGCCGCCCTGTTCGCGGCGCTGGAGGCGGCCGACCAGGACCCCGAGGTCCGGGTGATCGTCCTGCGCGGGGCGGGAAGCTGCTTTTCCGCCGGCTACGACCTGTCGAGCGACGTGCGCCAGGCCTTGCCGTTCCACACCGCCGCCGGCGCCGGCCAGTGGGCCCGGCACGTGGTCGAGGGCTGTTTCCGCGTCTGGGACCTGGCCAAGCCGGTGATCGGCCAGGTGCACGGCTGGTGCCTGGCCGGCGGCTCGGAGCTGGCGACCGCCTGCGACCTGGTCTACGTCGCCGAGGACGCCCAGATCGGCTATCCGCCGGTGCGCATGATGAGCCCGCCGGACAACCAGTTCCACGCCTGGCTCTGCGGCCTGCGCCCCGCGATGGAGATGATGCTGACCGGCGACGCGATGGACGGGAACGAGGCGGTGCGGGTCGGCTTCGCCAACCGCGCCTTCCCGGCGGACGAACTGGAGGCCGGGGTGCTGGCCATGGCCGAGCGGGTCGCCAAGATCGCCCCGGACGTCCAGCAGATGAACAAGCGCTCGGTGCACCGCGCCATGGAGGCGATGGGGCTGCGCGCGGCGATCCGCGCCGGCACCGAGATCCAGGCCCTGGCCATGACCACCGCCTCCTCGCGCGAGACCTTCGCCAATGTGCGCGAGAACCTGACCGCGGGCCTCAGCCAGCGCGACGCGGCGTTCGGCGACTACCGCACCGGCGACAAGCGCTGAACGCGCGCGGCGGCTTCATAAGCTGAACGCGTTCAGTTATGGTCACGAACCTTTCAACCGCTCATCCCCGCGGGGACGAGCGGGTTAAAGTGGATACGACCCCAGCGCCCCGACACGAGGGCGCGGGACCACGACCCGGAGGAACACATGGCCAAGGACATCCCGCTCATCGACGAAGCCCTCGCCGACGCGCACCTGCCGTCGCTGCTCATGGCGCTGGTCCACATCACCGGCGACGCGGGCCTTCTGAGCGACGAGATGAAGCCGGCCTACGACTTCTTCGCCGACAGCCGGCTGGGCGGTTATTCGCCGCAGCAGCAGTCGGCGCTGCGCGATCGGGCCAAGGCGGCGATCACCGCCTATCTGGCCGGCGACGGCGAGCTGCCGCCGCAGCCCTCGGCCGCGACCCTGCGGCGGATGATGGACTTCATCGTCGGCGGGGCGGTTCCCGAGCGCTACGTCGACATGCTGATGGAGGAGTTGGCCCTCGACGGGGTGGATCAGAAAAAGCCGCAATGGGAGGCGCCCAAGCTGAAGACGGCGGCCTCCAAGCTGAAGGTGCTGATCATCGGCGCGGGCATGTCGGGCCTGCTCGCCGCCATCCGCCTGCAACAGGCCGGCATCGGCTTTACGATCATCGAGAAGAACCCCGACGTGGGCGGCACCTGGCTGGAGAACACCTATCCCGGCTGCCGGGTGGACAATCCGAGCCACCTCTACGGCTATTCGTTCGAGCCGAACCACGAATGGCCGGCGCACTATTCGACCCAGCCGGTGCTGCGCGACTACTTCAAGACCTGCGCCGACAAGTACGATCTGCGCCCGCACATCCGCTTCAACACCCAGGTGACCGAGGCCCGCTTCGACGAGGCGGCCAAGGCCTGGCGGGTCAAGATCCGGCGCGAGGACGGCGCGGAGGAGATCCTGGTGGCCAGCGCGGTGATCAGCGCGGTCGGCCAGCTCAATCAGCCGCGCCTGCCCGACATTCCCGGCCGCGACAGCTTCAAGGGCGAGGCCTTCCATTCGGCCCGCTGGCGCCATGACGTGGACCTGAAGGGCAAGCGGGTGGCCTGCATCGGCACGGGCGCCAGCGCCTTCCAGTTCGTGCCCGAGATCGCGCCGATCGTCGGCCATCTGACGGTGTTCCAGCGCACCCCGCCGTGGCTCGGCCCGACCCCGGACTATCACGACAAGGTCAGCCCCGGCGAAGCCTGGCTCTTGGAGCACGTGCCCTATTACGAGAAATGGTACCGCTTCTGGCTGTTCTGGATGCTGACCGACGGCCTCTACGACAGCGTCAAGGGCGATCCGGGCTACAACGGCCCGCCGACCGCGGTCGGCGCCGCCAACGCCATGCTGCGCGAGATGCTGATCGAGGCGATCAAGCCGCAGACCGAAGGCGCGCCGGGCCTCTTGGAAAAGGTGATCCCGGCCTATCCGATCGGCGGCAAGCGCTCGGTGCGCGACAACGGCGTGTGGATCGCGGCCCTGCGCCGGCCGAACGTCGAGCTGATCACCGAGCCGATCAAGGAGATCACCCCCGAGGGCGTCGTCACCGCCGACGGCGTGCTGCACAAGGTCGACGTGATCGTCTACGGCACCGGCTTCACCGCCTCGGACTTCCTCAAGACCTTCAAGGTCTACGGCCGCGGCGGGGTCGAGCTGCACGAGCGGTGGGCCGGGGACGCGCGCGCCTATCTGGGCATGACCATCCCCAATTTCCCGAACCTGTTCGTGCTCTACGGTCCGAACACCAACATCGTGGTCAACGGCTCGATCATCTTCTTTTCCGAGTGCGGCGTCCGCTACATCATCGGCGCGCTGCGGATGCTGGCCGAGACCGGCCATGCGACGCTGGAGCCGAAGGCGGCCGTGCACGACGCCTTCAACAAGAAGGTCGACGCGGCCAACGCCGAGATGGCCTGGGGCGCGCCCCAGGTGAACAGCTGGTACAAGAACGCCAAGGGCCGGGTCAGCCAGAACTGGCCCTTCCGGCTGGTCGACTACTGGACCGCGACGCTAAAGCCCAATCCCGACGACTTCGTGCTGAATTGAGCCGGCCGGCTCGCGCATCTTCCATTCGAATGCCTGTCGGGAGTCCGCCGTGTTCAAACGCGTCTTGATCGCCAACCGCGGGGAAATCGCCATCCGCGTGGCGCGCGCCGCCTCCGCGCTGGGCGTGGAATCGGTCGCCGTCCACGCGCCGGCCGATGCCCTGTCGCTGCATACGCGCATCACCACCGCCTCGCGCCCGATCGGCGACGCCGCGGCCGATCCCGTGCGCGCCTATCTCGACATCGACGCCTTGATCCAGGCGGCCAAGGCCAGCGGCTGCGATTGCGTCCACCCCGGCTACGGCTTCCTGTCCGAAAACGCGGTGTTCGCCCAGCGTTGCCTCAGCGAGGGGCTGGCCTTCATCGGGCCGCGCCCCGACACGCTCGGCCTGTTCGGCGACAAGACCCGGGCGCGCAAGCTGGCGCAGTCCCTGGGCATCCCCGTCGTGCCCGGCAGCCCGCACGCGCTGGCCAGCGCGGACGAGGCGAGCGCGGCGGCCAAGGCGCTCGGCTATCCGGTAATGCTGAAGGCCGCCGCCGGCGGCGGCGGGCGCGGCATGCGCGCGGTGGACAGCGCCGGCGAGATGGCCGCGGCGTTCGCCCGCTGCCAGAGCGAGGCCCAGGCCGCGTTCGGCGACGGGGCGGTGTTCCTCGAAAAGCTGGTCGCCCGGCCGCGGCACATCGAGGTCCAGATCCTCGCCGACAGCCATGGCGACGTCGTCCACCTCCACGAGCGCGACTGCTCGGTGCAGCTGCGCAATCAGAAGGTCGTCGAGATCGCCCCGGCCCCGGGGCTGGACCCGGCGCTGCGCGAGCGCATCCTGGGCGACGCGATCAAGCTGGCCCGCGCCACCGACTATGTGAACGCCGGCACGGTCGAGTTCCTGGTCGATCCCGAGGCTGGCGAGCACTATTTCATCGAGTGCAATCCGCGCATCCAGGTGGAGCACACGGTCACCGAACAGGTCACCGGCGTCGATCTGGTCGAGGCCCAGTTCCGCATCGCCGCCGGCGCGGCCTTGAGCGAGTTGGGTCTCGCCAGCCAGGCGGCGGTCGAGGCGCCGCGCGGCTTCGCGGTGCAGGCCCGCATCGTCGCCCACGGCGCCGGCGTCTTGACCGCCTACAAGGAGCCGACCGGGCCGGGGGTCCGGGTCGATTCCTGCGGCTATCTCGGCTACGCGCCGCCGCCGCAGTTCGATCCGATGTTCGCCAAGCTGATCGGCCAGTCCAATTCGACCCAGTCGTTCGCCTCGGCGATCGACAAGACCCTGCGCGCGCTGGACGAATTTCATATCGCCGGCCTGCCGACCAATCTGCGCCAGCTGCGCGCCATCCTCTCGCATCCGGCGGTGCGGGCGGGCGATGCGCGCACCACCCTCCTGACCGAGCACCCCGAGCTGCTGACGCCGCAGGACGCGGCGTCCGCGTCCGGCTCGCTGGCGTTGCTCGATCAGCAGGCCATGGCGCTGAGCGGCGGCAAGGGCGCGCTGGTCCTGGCCGCCCAGCCGGCCTCGGCCTCGCTCGCCGCCCATGAAGGCGAAGAGGGCGTCGAATGCCCGATGGGCGGCGCCATCGTCGAGGTCGCCGTCGAGCCGGGCGCCGCGGTCAACGCCGGCGACGCCCTGATGATCGTCAGCGCCATGAAGATGGAGACCGCCGTCACCGCGCCCTGCGCCGGCGTGGTGATCGCGATCAAGCCCAACGGGGTCGGCGACAGCGTCGCGGCGGGCCAGATCGTCGCGACCATCGCCCCCAGCCGAAGCCGCGGCGCCAAGGCCGCGCCGCGCCGGTACGGCGCGGACTCCTGGGCGCCCATGCTGGCCGAGGTCAAGGCGCTGCAAGACATCGCCCACCGCCGGTTCGCCCCCGATTCGGAGGATCCCGGCGTGGTCCGCCAGCGCGCTCGCGGCAAGCTGACCTGCCGTGAGCGGATCGATTTGTTGCTGGATGCCGGCAGCTTTCGCGAGGTCGGCAGTCTGGCGGGCTTCGCCAGCTACGACGACGAGGGCCATGTCGCGGACTTCACCCCGGCCAACCACGTCGGCGGCTGGGGCAAGATCGACGGACGCACGAGCGTGGTCTGCGCCGACGACTTCACCTCGCGCGGCGGGCACGCCGACGGCGCCATCGGCGCCAAGAGCGGCTATCTCGACCGGCTGTCGCTCGAACTCCGCTGCCCCTCGATCCGGCTGCTGGACGGCTCGTCCGGCGGCGGCAGCGTCGCCGCCATGGTCCCGCAGCAGCACAAGGCGGGCGAGAGCAAGGCCCAGGAAAGCTCCGGCGCGATCAAGGCCGGCCGGCCCCGCGTCGCCGGCGGCGGCGGCTCGTTCCTGCCCGGCCACCTGGGCTCCTCGTTGTTCGCCGAACAGCTCGGCAAGGTGCCGGTGGTCAACCTGCTCTTGGGCAGCGTGGTGGGCATCGGCGCGGCCAAGGCGGTGCTCGGCCACTTCTCGGTGATGGTGCGCGACATCGCCCAGCTGTTCGTCGCCGGACCGCCGGTGGTCCGCCACGCCATGGGTTACGACATCACCAAGGAGGATCTGGGCGACTGGCGCATCCACTGCCGCAACGGCTCGGTCGACAATCTGGCCGAGAGCGAGGAGGAGGCGGTCGCGATGACCAAGCGCTTCCTCTCCTACCTGCCCTCCAGCGTCTACGAGGCGCCGCCGGTGCTGGCGCCCGATCCCGACGATCCGATCGACCGGCGCGAGGAGGAGCTGTTCACCCTCATCCCCCGCAAGCGCACGACCACGTTCGACATGCGCCGCGCCATCCGGCTGATGGCGGACAAGGGCTCGTTCTTCGAGATCGGCGCGCTGTGGGGCACCGATCAGATCGTCGGCCTCGTGCGCTTCAACGGCTATCCGATGGGCGTGATCGCCTCGGACAGCCGGCACATCAACGGTGGGGCGCTGACCGCCGACGGCTGCGACAAGCTGAGACGGCACCTGGACATGTGCGACCTGTTCCACCTGCCGGTGCTGAACCTGATCGACAATCCGGGCTTCGCCGTCGGGCTGGAGCACGAGATCGCCGGCGTCATCCGCAAGGGCGGCGAATGGATGATCGCCTTCGCTCAGGTGAACGTGCCGATCTTCACCGTCATCATGCGGCGCAGCTTCGGGGTCGCCGGCAACAACTACGCGACGCCGAAGAGCGGGGTCAGCATGCGGGTGGCCTGGCCGGCGGCGGACGTCGGCGGCATTCCGCCGGAGGGCGGCATCGAGGCGGCCTACAAGCGCCAGCTCGCCGAAGCGGCCGATCCCGCCGCCCTGCGCGCCGAGATCAACGCCCGCATCGAAAGCGCGCGCGGCCCCATCGGGCCGCTGAACACGTTCCAGATGGAAGAGATGATCGACCCGCGCGACACCCGCCGGCTGGTCTGCGAGTGGGCGCAGAACGCCTGGCGCATCGTCTCGCAGCCGGCGGGCCTGGGGCCGCGCGCGCTGCAGTTCAGGCCGTAACCCGCCTCGCCGACCGGCCGTCGGGTCCGGATCGCCCGCTTGATGGAGGTTAAGGACGCGCGGGCGAACGCGGGCGAACTAGAGCGCGTTCCGCAAAAGTGGATCCGGTTTTGCGATCAGAACGCGCTCAAACTTGTGACTCTAGAGCACGATTCAACGATCAGGCGATTTGGCCTGATCGCATCGTGCTCTAGGCGCGCGGAGGCGAGGAGCTAGAGCGGATGAACAAGGCTGGCGGCGCGACCTGGCGCAGCTTCCGCGGAGGCTTGGGCGCGCGCGAACACACCATCGCCATCGAGGCGCCCGCCGACCTCGACCTGCCCGGGCAGCTCGACGCGATGGCGCGGGCCTACGCCGAGGCCACCCAGGCGCTGAATCTGCCGCAGCAGACCGCGGTGTTCCGGCGCATCTTCGCCAGCGACGCGGCGAACCAGGCCGGCCTGATCGGCGAGAGCAGCCTGGTCGGCGAACCCTACGACAGCCCCGTGGCGGTCTCGCTGGTGCAGCAGCCGCCGCTGAGCGGCGCGAAGGTGGCGATGCTCGCCTATCACATCGAAAGCGACGCGCCGCTGGTCAAACACCAGATCGCGCCGAACCATGTGCTGGTCGAGCGCGGCGCGCTCGGACATCTCTGGAGCACCCGAATCTGCGCCGGCGAGACCACCCGGGCGAGCTCCGCCGTCGACCAGACGCGGGGCGCGTTCGAGGCCCTGATCGGCGCGCTCGAGGGCCGCGGCGGGCGGTTCGCGGACCATTGCATGCGCACCTGGATCTATCTCAAGCAGGTCGACGTGTTCTACCAGGACATGGTCGGCGCGCGCGGCGAGCTGTTCGAGCGCCACGGCCTGAACCGCGACACCCACTACATCGCCAGCACCGGCATCGAGGGCGCCTGCGCGCATCGCTACGACGTGGTGCTGATGGACGCCTATTCCATCCTCGGCCTCGGGTCCGACCAGGTGTCCTACCTGAGCGACCTGGACCGCCTCTGCGCGACCAAGGATTACGGCGTCACCTTCGAGCGTGGAACCCGCATCGCCTATGCCGACCGGGCCCATCACCTGATTTCGGGCACCGCCAGCATCGACGCGGCCGGGCAGGTGATGCACGTCGGCGACGTGCGGCGCCAGTTGGAGCGCGCGCTGGACAACGTCGACCACCTCCTGCGCTCGGGCGGGGCGCGCATCGAAGACATGAGCCATTTCATCGTCTATCTGCGCGACCCCAGCGATCGTCCGCTGGTGGAAGGCTATTTCGCCGACCGCTTTCCGGACACGCCGTATCTGATCGTCCAGGGCGCGGTGTGCCGCCCGGAATGGCTGGTCGAGGTCGAGGGGATCGCGGCCGTTCCGCACGATGCGCCCGCGCTGCCGGCGTTCTGAACGGCGCGGGGCCGGAGACAGACCATGAGCGCGAACGCCGCCTTCAGATTGCTGGACGAACGCGCCATCGCCGACGCCGGCCTGCGACACGATCCCTACGACTTCTGCTTCGTCGAGCAGGCGATGGCGGCGGATCGCAAGGACGAGGTGCTGGCCGACGCGCCGACGATCCCCGACCGCGGCAGCTACGCCCTGCCCGACCTGCGTCACGGCCCGGCGTTCGGCGCCCTGCTGGCCGACCTGTTGAGCCGCCGCTTCCGCCGCCTGGTCGAGGACAAGTTCGACCTGGACCTGGGTGGTCGCCCCCCCTGCATCGTGATGATGGGCAACACCACCGGTCATTACAACGAGGGCTACGCCCACCCCGACAGCCGCCACAAGATCGTCACCGTGCTGGTCGGGCTCTCGCGCGAGTGGCCGCACGAGCGCGGCCGGTTGCGGGTGCTGCGCGGTCCGGACCGCGAGGACTACGCCTTCGAGTTCGCGCCGGTCTTCGGCCGGATACTGATGTTCCGTGTCTCGGACCAATCCTGGCACGGATTTCTGCCGCAGAAGGGCCAGCGCATGAGCCTGCAACTGTGCTACGTCGATTCCGAACGCTATGTGCGCAAGGAGTATCTGCGCCACCATATCAGCGCCCGCGCCAAGGCGACCCCGCTGCTGCGGACCCTGATCGACTACGCGCCGCGGCGGCTGACGGGCGCGCGGTGATGATCTACCCGCCGGTCCCTTCGCCGGACGAGATCGCCGCGCACTTTTGCCGTTCGGTGCGCGCCGCGGATCGCGCGGAGGCCCCCTACCGCCATTGGAAGCTCCGGCGCGCGTTCCCGATCGATCTGTGCACCGGTGTCCTCACCCTGCCCATCGCGCCGCCGAGGCTCGGCCAGACCGACGGCACCCGCAACAGCTACGACGACCGGCGCTGCTTCATCACCCCCGAGATGCGCGCCCGCTTCCCGACCTGCCAGGCGCTGTCGGAGGCGCTGCAGCGCCCCATGGTGGCCCGGGCGATGGCCGAAACCTGCGAGATCGACGTGGCCGGCGGCTTTCTGCGGATGGAATACATTCAGGACACCGACGGCGCCTGGCTGGAGCCGCACCGGGACATCCCCGAGAAGCTGTTCTCGATGGTGATCTACCTGTTCACCGGTCCGGACGCGGAAAGCTGGGGCACCGACATCTACGACGCGGACCAACGCTGGGTCGGCCGCTCGGCGGGCGACTTCGATTCCGGGGTGATCTTCGTCCCCGGCCCGGACACCTGGCACGGCTTCGAGCCCCGCCCGATCGTCGGCGTGCGCCGGCTGATGGAGATCAACTACGTCCGACCCGATTGGCGCGACCGTTGGCAGCTCGCGTTTCCCGACCGGCCGATCATGCTGGATTGACCGCGCGAACGAGGCGGTGGCGAGGGTGTTCGGCCCTGATCAAACCGGGGCTTAACCTTGCGCAACTGGACAAGGGTCGCGAACGGATAGGGTGGCGCCGATAGCGAGGGTCCATGCGCGTACGACGAACGCCGATCCACGGTTCGGCCGCTCGGCGGCGGCCCAAATCGATCAGCGGCGACGCTCTGATGTTCTTCAGCCCGCCGGTGAACATACTGCTTGGGACGGCGTTGCGGCGCGTGGCGCGGCTCAATCCGGACGTGTTCGATCGACTGGGCGAGTTCCGGCGGTCGGCCTTCCTCATCGCGCCGACGGAAATGCCGGTCGCGTTCCGGCTTGAGCCGAATGCGGGCGGCGGGCGGGTGACGGTGGTGCGCCGCGACAACTCCGCTCCAGTCGCCGCCCGGATCAGCGGCCCCCTGGCGGAGCTGCTGGGATTGTTCGACGGCTCGCGCGACGCGGATTCGGCCTTCTTCACCCGCAGCATCGACGTCGAGGGAGACACCGATGCGGTGGTGGCGCTGCACAACGCCTTGGAGTCGGCCGAATTGACCCTCGCCGACTTGCTGGGAGCGCCCGCGTTCGCGCGCGGCCCGGTCGACCGGGGCTTGGCCTTCGCCCTGCGGAGCGTGCTCCCGCGCCTCCGCGCCTACGGCGCCTGAACGATGGGCGCGCTTGAACTGGTCTGTCCCGCCGGATCGCCGGCCATGCTGCGCGCGGCCATCGAAGCCGGCGCGGACAGCGTCTACTGCGGACTTCGCGACGAAACCAATGCGCGCAACTTCCCGGGTCTGAACTTCTCGGCCGCCGAATTGGAGCAGGCCGCGGCCTGGGCGCACCAGCGCGGCGCCAAGGTGCTGGTGACCATCAACACCTTCGCCCGGGCGGGCGCGGTCGGGCTCTGGCGCACGGCGGTGGACACCGCCGTCGCGGCCGGCGCGGACGCGATCATCGCCGCCGATCTCGCGGTTCTCGCCTATGCGCGCGAGGCCCACCCCGGCCAGCGGCTGCACCTTTCCGTGCAGGCGGCGGCGAATTCCGCCGAGGCCGTCGCCTTTTACGCCGAGGCGTACGGCGTCAAGCGCGTCGTCCTGCCGCGCATCCTGACGGCGGCCGAGATCGCCGAACTGGCCCCCCGGACGGCGGTGGAGCTGGAGGCGTTCGTATTCGGCGGCCTCTGCGTCATGGCCGAGGGCCGTTGCGCGCTTTCCTCCTACGCCACCGGCCGCTCGCCCAATCTCTCCGGGGTCTGCTCGCCGCCCGAGTTCGTGGTGTTCGATCGATCGGACACGGCGCTGATCCCGCGCCTGGGCGGCCTGGCCCTCGATCGCATCGCCGCGGACGAACCCGCCGGCTACCCAACCCTCTGCAAGGGCCGGTTCGAGGCGCAGGGCGCGGTCGGCCACCTGTTCGAAGAGCCGGTCAGCCTCAACGCCATGGGCTTGCTCAAGGCGCTGCGGCAGGCCGGGGTGACGGCGGTCAAGATCGAGGGCCGCCAGCGCGGCCGGGCCTACGTCGCGCGCGTGACCGCGGCGTTCCGCGCGGCGATCGACGCGCTCGACCACGGCGGCGACATCCCGGCGTCGGAACGGCTTCTGCGTGACCTGGCCGAGGGCGGTCGGCAGACCGAGGGCGCCTATCGGAAGAAGTGGCGATGACCCGGGCACGGATCGAACTGACGCTTGGTCCGCTGCTGTTCAACTGGTCGGCCGAGCGGCTGCGGGCCTTCTACGATCGCGTCGCCGACTTCCCCGCGATCGACCGCGTCTATCTCGGGGAAGTCGTCTGCGGCAAGCGCACGCCCCTGGCGGCCGACGTTTTGCTGGAAGCGGCGGATCGGCTGCGGCGCGCGGGAAAGGTCGTCGTG
Source organism: uncultured Alphaproteobacteria bacterium (assembly GCA_963706385.1). GTDB lineage: Bacteria > Pseudomonadota > Alphaproteobacteria > Caulobacterales > Caulobacteraceae > Poindextera. The sequence continues at coordinate 1,602,503 of OY970153.1, forward strand.
TGGTCGACGCTGGCGCTTCCATCGACCCCACGGGAGATGCAGGCTTGCGCAGAACGGCTCGCCTCGGGCGAGCTGGTGGAGTTGAACGATGTTTCGGGCCTGGCGCGGCTGGCGCCCGACGCGGCCTTCGTCGCCGGCCCGTTCCTCAACATCTACAACGAGGTCGCGGCGGCGGAACTCATGCGCCGCGGCTGCAAGCGGCTCTGCGCCAACGTCGAGCTGCCGCTGACCTCACTGGCGACAATCACCGCCGCGTGCGCCGGGCTCGAGATCGAGCTGTTCGCCTATGGCCGGCTGCCGCTGGCGCTGTCCGGCCGCTGCCACCACGCCAGGACGTACGGGTTGCGGAAGGATTCCTGCCATTTCGTCTGCGATCGGGATCCGGACGGCCTGGCGGTGAACACGGTGGAAGGCGAGCCCTTCCTGGCGATCAACGGGATCCAGACCCTGTCGCACGGCGTTCATCTGGCCGACGCACGCCTGGAGACGCTGCGCGCCGCCGGCGTGGGCGCCTTGCGGGTTTCGCCGCACAGCGGCGATCTGGCCGAAATCTTCGCCGCGTTCCGACGCTTCGCCGACGGCGACATCGACGGTCAGGCCCTGCGGGTCGCGGTCGCGGCGGCGGGTCCGCCCGGACCGCTGGTCAACGGCTACCTTTTTGGCCAGGCCGGCCTTCGGCGGGTGGCGGAAGCCTGAACCACCTTGCCGCCGGCCAGGGTCCGGATCGCTTCCTCGACGCTGCGGAACAGGTGGTCCTGGCCGAGCCGGTCGGTGATGCCGAAGCGGTCGAACGCGGCCTGGGCGCGGACCAATTCCAGGCGCGCGACGGCGAAGTCCATGCCGCTGGCGCGGGCCGCGGCGATCACCTCGGACAGGATGCCCGAGGCGGTGAAGTCGATTTCCACGATGCTGCTGGCCTCCAGCACGATCAGCCGCGCCGCGCCTTCGCCGCCAGCGATCGCCTCCAGCACCCCGCGGCGGAACTCATAGGCATTGAGGAACGACAGCGGCGCCTGGAAGCCGATCACCAGGACACCCGGCTCGGTCTCGCCCCGACGCTCCGGCGAGGCCGGCCACCAGACCGTCGTGCCCCGCACCCGCTCGAAGGCGATCGGCCGCACCCGGGTGATGGTGAAGACGCCGTGCGCCAGGGACAGGAAGATGCCGATGGCGACCCCGGTCTGGATCGGCAGGGCGACGATCAGCGCCGTGGTCAACAGCGCCAGGGCGAACTCGGTGGGCGCGCGGCGCCAGGATCTCGGCGAAGGTCCGAATCCGGAAGATCCGCTGGGCGACGAATAGCAGGACGCCGCCGAGCGCGGCCGTGGGCACGTGGGTCAACAGCCGGGTCCCGAACGCCGCCAGCAGCAGAACCGCCAGCGCGGCCGAGAGGCCGGCGAGCTTGGAGCGCCCGCCGCTCGCCGCGACGATGGCGGTGCGCGGCGGGCTGGCGTTGACCGGAAAGGCGCCCACGAGGCCGGCCAGCGCGCCGGCGACGCCCAGGCCGACGAAATCGCGGTCGACATCGGGGTCCGCGCCCGCGTCGCCGAAGGAGCGGGTCGTCGCGGCGGTCTGCATCATCACCACCAGAGCCACGACGAAGGCGAGACCGACGAGCGGGATGGCGTTCTCCAGCCCAAGGCTGGGCAGGCTCACGCGCGGCCATGCGGCGGGAACCTGGCCGAGCACGGCCACGCCGCGCCGCTCCAGGCCGAAGAGGGTGGTCACCAGGCTCGCGCCCACCACCGCGATCAGGGCGCCGGGAAGGCGCGCGCTGAGCTTTTCCGCCGCGGACACCACCGCGAACACGCCGAGCCCGATCGCCGCGGAGGCGAGGTTGATCGCCCCGGCCTCGGCGCCGAGACGCGCCAGCCGGTGATAGACATCGCCCGAACCGTCCGGCAGCCCGAGCACCGAGGGCGCCTGCGACAGGACGATGTGGACCGCGATCCCGGCCAGAAAGCCGGTGGTCACCGGCGCGGACAACAGGTCGGCGATCCAGCCCAGCTTCAGCACGCCCGCGACGACCAGGAGCAGGCCGACCATCAGCGCCAGGACCGCGGCGAGTTCCGCGTACTGGGGCGAGCCGACCGCGGCCATCAGCGCCAGGCTGCCGGCGAAGATCGGCGTGATGGTGGAATCGCCGCCGGCCGACAGCCTGCGGTTGGCGCCGAACAGGGCGAAGCCCACCGAGGCCGCGGCGAAGGCCAGAAAGCCGACCTGCGGCGCAAAGCCCCCGAGCCGGGCGGTGGCCATCTGCTCGGGGATGGCGATGGCGGCGAGCGTCAGCCCAGCCACCAGGTCGTGACCGACGCCGGCGGGCGTCAGGCCGCGCGGGAACCGCGGCGGCCGGGCTTCATCTTCGCGCGGCGGAGGATCGGTCATCGCGCGCCAGCCTAGACCGCGCGGGCCCCGGCCTCAAATCGCGGCGCGTCAGCCGTCCTGTTCGCTCACCTCCAGCGGCACGAACAGCCGCCGCCCGCCGTGCTCGACCAGCAGCAGCACCGACTTGCGGCCGGCGTGGCGGGCCGCGTCGACGGCGGCGGACAGGTCGGCGGGCGTGTCGGTCTTCCGCTCGCCCGCGCGCACGATCACGTCACCGCGCTGGAGACCCTTGTCGCCGGCGGCGGAGTCTGCGGCGACCCCTTCGATGGTCACCCCGCCCTTGGGGTTGGCGGCCAGGCGCATGCCCAGCACCTTGCCCTCGTCGCCGCCACCCGGCGCGCCCTTGCCGGCGAGGGCCACCTCGGAGGGGCGCGCGCCCGAGCGCACGACGATCTCGCGCACCGCGCCGTCGCGCCGCAGCTTCAGATGCAGATTCTCGCCCGGATGGGCCAGCGCGACCTGGCGGGTCAGGTCCGACGCCGAGGCCACCGCATGGCCGTTCAGCTCCAGGATCAGGTCGCCCGATTTCAACCCTGCGCTCGCCGAGGGTCCGTCCGGCGTCACGTCCGCCACCAGCGCCCCGGCGTGGGGCGCCACGCCCAGGCTGTCGGCGATCTCGGGGGTGACGTCCTGGATCATCGCGCCGATATAACCGCGGGTGACCTTGCCGTCGGCGATCAGCTGTTTGGAGATCGACTGCGCGACGTCGGCGGGAATGTCGAAGCCGATGCCGACCGAGCCGCCCGACGGCGAGAAGATCGCGGTGTTGACCCCCACCACCCGGCCATAGACGTCGAAGGTCGGGCCGCCGGAATTGCCGCGGTTGATCGGCGCGTCGATCTGCAGGTAGTCGACATAGTTGTTGCCGCTGACCCTCGGCCGCGACAGGGCCGAGACGATGCCGGCGGTGGCCGACCCGCCCAGATTGAACGGATTGCCGAGCGCGATCACCCAGTCGCCCACGCGCGGCTTGGCCTGGTTCTCGAAGTCCACGAACGTAAAGCCGGTCCCGTCGACCTTGATCACCGCCAGGTCGGTGGCCGCGTCGCGCCCGACCAGCTTGGCGCTGAGCTTGCGATCGTCGTTGGTGCGCACGGTGATCTTGTCGGCGCCGTCGACCACGTGGTTGTTGGTCAGGATGTAGCCGTCGGCGGAAATGAAGAAGCCCGAGCCGGAGGCCTCCATCTTCGGCGCCGGCTGATCGTCCGGTTGCCGCGGCCCGAAGAACTGGCGAAAGTCGGGGACATCGCCGTCGCCGTCGCGCGGGGTGAACGGCAACGGGCCGATGAACGCCGCCGCATCGCGGCTGGCCTTGCCCTCGACGTCGATCGAGACCACCGCGGGGGCGACCCGCTCGACGATATCCGCGAAAGAAGCCGGCGCGCCGGGCGCGGACGCCGCCGCCGCGCGAGAATCGACCACCTCGGCGCGGACCAGGCTCCAGCCGCCGACCGCGATCGACATCGCCAGGAGCCCGCCCATCGCGGCCCCGGTGAAAAGACCTTTGTTGCTCATGGAATTCCGCTCATCCGTTTCGATCCGCCGCCAACGCGGCCGCCGGTTCCTACCAATCCCCGCGCCCGGGCGCCAATTGTAGGCGAGGTCGTGGCGAATTCGCGGCAAGGCCGGCTCCACGTTCGCCAAAAACGCGCCGACGCCCCGGCGCGGCGCGGCGCGCGGCCATCAGCTCATAGCGGCATGCAGTCTCAACCGTTCCTTTAGGGGTTGTCTCAACTATGGAGAACAATTGACGAGAACGGGGTCGAACCCCGACCAAAACATTGGCGACGAGGGCGGGTCTTTGCGTTTTCGGCTCGACGTGAGGCGTGCAGCGAAACAGTCGATGGCCGCGCTGTCCGGCCCGTCGGGCGCGGCGTCGCGGCTGCTGTTCGCCGTCATCGTGTGTCTCGCCGCCCTGCCGCTGGTCGATTGGCCGCTGCCAGCGGCTTGGTTGGCCGTCATGGCGCTGCTGGTGATCGGCGAGCGGTGGTGGCGCGCACGTAGGTCGGCCGCGGGGCGCAAAGGCGGCGTGATCGGCGCCGTGCTCTCCTGGCTGCTGAGCGCTGGATATTCGCTGGCCGCGCTCTATTTCGTCCTTTCACACACCGGCGCGCCTCAGATGTTCGGCATCACGCTCTACGGCGTGGTGATGTTCCAGATCCTGGGGAAGGACTACACCAACCGCCGGCGCCTGATCCTGAACCTGACGCCGCCGGTTCTGACGATCGTCGCCGCGGAGGTCGTCTCGGCCGTCGGCCTGATCGCGGGCCACCGGCCGTTCGAGATCCTCATCCTCCTTGCCGGTCCATGCGTCGTCTTCCTGGCGTTCCGGGCGGTCGAGAGCGATCTGACCGTGAACCGGCGCCGGAGGCTCGAGGCCAGAGCGCGGGCCGAGGCTTCGGCGCGCCAGATCAGCGAAGCCCATCGCATCGCCCTGATGGCCGAGGAGATGGCCGGCGTCGGTTACTGGAGCTTCGACATGGCGAGCCGCGTCATGACCTGGTCCGACGCCGTGTACCGAATCCACGGCGTTCCGGGCTCGAGCAAGGTTCCGGAGATCAACGACGTCTTGGCCATTTACGGCCCGTCCGATCGCGACCTGGTCCGCGCGAAATTCCAACGCACGATGTCGGACGGCGTCCCCTTCACGTACGAAGCCTCGATCATCAAGGCGGACGGCGAGGCCGCCTGTCTGGTCGCCAGCGGCGCCGCGGAACGCGGACCGGACGGCCAGGTCGCCACGGTGTTCGGAACCATCATGGACGTGACGCAGACGCGGCGGCGCGAGGAGGCGTTGCGGCAAAGCGAAGCGCGGTTCCGGATGCTGGCGGACCATGCGTCGGACATCATCTTTTGGATCGCCGCCGACGGCGGCGTGCTCTACGTCTCACCCTCGGTCAGGACGCTCGGCTACGCCCCGGATGACGTGATCGGCGGCAATATGTTGAGCTACATCCACCCGGAAGACCGCGAGCGGGCGTTTTCGCGCCACGCGGCCTTGCTCACCGGAGAGTCCTCCCAAAGCGCGAAACGGCCCGAGTACCGGCTGCAGACCTCCGACGGCCACCACCTCTGGTTCGAAGCCTCCGCGACGGTCATCCGGGACGAGGACGGGCAGCCGACCTCGGCCGTGACCAGCCTGCGCAACGTCAACGCGCGGCGCCGGCTCGAACAGGATCTGCTCGACGCCAAGCTGCGAGCCGAGGCCGCCGCCGAGGCCAAGGCCGAATTCCTGGCCAACATGAGTCACGAAATTCGCACGCCCTTGAACGGCATCATCGGATTCTCCGGCCTGCTGAACGAGGTCGCCGACCTGCCGGAAACCGCCCGGACCTATGTCCGGCGCATCGCCACCAGCGGCCGGGCCCTGCTCGCGGTGGTCAACGACATTCTCGACTTCTCCAAGCTCGAGGCCGGCCAGGTCGAGCTTGATCCGCATGCGTTCGATGTGCGGCGCTTCTGCGAGGACACCCTGGCGATCTTCTCGGGCGAGGCCGCCGCCAAGCGGCTCGAACTGCGGCTGGCGATCGACGACGCGGTCCCGCCCGTGCTGAACGCCGACAGCGCGCGCCTGCGCCAGGTCCTCGCCAATCTGATCAGCAACGCGATCAAGTTCACCGACCAGGGCTCGGTCGGCGTCACCGTGAATTACGAGTTCGAACCGCGCCGACTGCGGATCGCGGTCGAGGACACCGGGGCCGGCGTCGCGCCCGACAAGCTGGACCGCCTGTTCAAGCGCTTCTCCCAGGTCGACGGCTCGGTCAGCCGCCGACATGGCGGCTCCGGGCTGGGGCTTTCGATCTGCAAGGGCCTGGTCGATCTCATGGGCGGCGAGATCGGCGTCATCTCCGAGCTTCGCGTTGGCTCGACGTTCGCGTTCTGGATTGCCGCATCGCCGGTGGCGGAGGAGCCCCAGGCGGATGACGACGCCAGCGGGATCATCGCCGAGATCGAATCCGCGCCCTCGCGCATCCTGGTGGTGGACGATCTGGACGTGAACCGCGAACTGGTGCGCGCCATCCTCGAGGCGACGGGCCATTCGGTCGAGGAGGCGGCCAGCGGCGCCGAAGCGGTCGAGATCGCGATGGGCGCGGCGTTCGACCTGATCCTGATGGATCTGCAGATGCCCGGCATGGACGGCTTCTCGGCCGCGCGGGCGATCCGCAACCTGGCCTTCGCGAACCGGCGAACGCCGATCATCGCCCTCAGCGCCAATGTGCTTCCCGAGCACGTCGAGGCCTGCCGGGAGGCCGGCATGAACGATCATATCGGCAAGCCCGTATCGCCCGGCGAACTGATCGGGGCGGTGGCGCACTGGTCGCGGGTCGATCGGGACGCCGAGCTCGACGACGACCTGAGAGAGCGCGCCTGATTCCACCCGGTGCGGGTTTCTCCGGCCTCGAACGCGGGCTACAACCGCCAGCGAAGCTGGACGACTTCATTGGGAGACGCGCGATGCAGGTGACGGCGGCGGTGGCCAAGGCGCCAGGCGCGGACTTCGCGATCGAGACCGTCGAGCTCGACGATCCGAGGCCCGATGAAATCCGTGTGCGGATCGCGGCGGTGGGCGTCTGCCACACCGATCTGGTGGCGCGCGACGGCCTGATGCCCTTCTCGATGCCCGCCGTGCTCGGTCACGAGGGCGCGGGCGTGGTCGACGCGGTCGGCGCGGCGGTGACCAAGGTTGCGCCCGGCGACCGGGTGGCGATCACCTTCCGCTCCTGCGGCGCCTGCGCGCGGTGCCTGAGCGGCGATCCGGCCTACTGCTACACCATGCCGATGCTGAACTATATCGGCATGCGCCTGGACGGCTCCAAGGCGCTGCACCAGGACGGCGTCGACGTCTCGTCCAATTTCTTCGGCCAGTCCTCGTTCGCCACCTACGCCCTGGCCTATGAGCGCAACGTGCTGAAGCTGCCCGACGACATCCCGTTCGAACTGGCCGCGCCCCTGGGCTGCGGGATCCAGACCGGCGCGGGCGGGGTGATGCTGGCGCTGGCGGCGAAGAGAGGATCGTCGATCCTGATCCTGGGCGGCGGGGCGGTGGGCCTGTCGGCGGTGATGGGCGCGGCGATCCAGGGCTGCGCCACGATCATCGTGGTCGAGCCGCACGCGGCGCGCCGGGCGCTGGCCCTGGAACTGGGCGCGACCCACGCGATCGATCCCGCCGCCCAGGCCGACCTGGCCGCGGCCGTGCGCGCCATCGCGCCGCAAGGCGTCGACTACGCCTTCGACACCACCGGCCGGCCGGAGATCCTGACCGCGACCATGGCCTGCCTGGCGCCCAAGGGGGTGTTCGGCATCGTCGGCATCCCGCCGGCCGGCACCCCGATGCCCGGCGACCTCGGCACGGTGCTGACCTTCGGCCAGACCGTGCGCGGGATCATCGAGGGCGACAGCGACCCGGACGCGTTCATCCCCCAGCTGATTGCCCACTGGCGCGCCGGTCGCCTGCCGCTGGAAAAGCTGGTGAAGACCTTCCCATTCGCCCAGATCAACGCCGCCATCGCCGCCCAGCACCACGGCGACTGCGTCAAGGTGGTGCTGACCACCGGGTAGAGCGTGATGATTCCAAGTTGAATCACACTATTACTCCGCTCGTCCCGGCGAATGCCGGGATCCAGATCAAAAAAACACTGGTCTTCCTTGGTATCTTGAATGGAGCGCCTCCGCTTTACAATCTGGGTCCCGGCATTCGCCGGGATGAGCGGTGGAAATACTCGCCTAGGAATTAGAGCGACAGGTTTTCCTGTTCCCTGGGGGAAAGGTCAGAGTTCCGCTAAACCTGAAACCGGACCCTCCCAACGGCGGCTCAGAGTCACGAACTCGCCCCGCCCCCTCGATCCAATCAAGCCTCTTGTCTTCCCACGCCCCGATCGGCGTAGACTGCCGGAAAGACAAAGGGCGGAGACGAGCGATGGGCGTGATTTCCAGCGGCGCGCGCGGCCTCACCACGCAGCAGCTGATGACGCGGGCGGCCAAGGCCGCGGCGGGGCTGGCCTCCAAGGGCGTGCGCCAGGGGGACACCGTCGCCCTCTACCTGCGCAACGACATCGCCTATTTCGAGGCCAGCTTCGGCGCCGCCCAGCTCGGCGCCTATCCGGTGGCGGTCAACTGGCACTACACCGAGGACGAGGCGCGCTACCTGTTCCAGGACTGCGGCGCCCGGGTGGTGGTGATCCACGCCGACCTTTTGACCGCGCCGATCCGCCGGGCGATCCCCGAGGGCGTCTCGGTGATCGTGGTCCCGACCCCGCCCGAGATCATCGCCGCCTATGGCCTGGACGCCGCGTCCGGCGCGCTGCCCGCCGGCGCCACCGACTGGAACGCCTGGATCGAGGGCTTCGAGGCGCTGGAGTCCGACCCGGCCCTGGCCGGCTCGACCATCATCTACACCTCCGGCACCACCGGCCGGCCCAAGGGCGTGCGCCGCCCGCCCGCCACGCCCGAACAGATGGCGCTGAGCTCGGCCATCCTGTTCCGCTGCTACGGCTACGACCTGGACAGCCCCGAGAACATCACCACCGTCACGGTCGGGCCGCTCTACCACTCCGCGCCCAACGCCCACGGCACGATGGCCGCGCGCATCGGCGCCAACCTGATCATCATGCCCCGGTTCGACGCGGAGGAGCTGCTGCGCCTGATCGAACAGCGGCGGGTGACCAACCTGAACATGGCGCCGATCATGTTCGCCCGGCTGCTCAAGCTGCCCGAGGAGGTCAAGCACAAGTACGACCTGTCGTCGCTGCGGTTCGTGGCGCACGCCGCGGCGCCCTGCCCGCCGCCGATGAAGCGGGCGATGATCGAGTGGTGGGGGCCGATCATCAACGAATACTACGGCGCGACCGAGATGGGGAACGTGACCTTCTGCACGTCGCGGGAGTGGCTGGCCCATCCGGGCACGGTCGGCCGGCCCTTCCCCGAGGCCGAGGTGCGGGTGATCGACGAGAACCTGAACGACGTGCCGACGCGCGCGGTCGGCGAGGTGGTCGCCCGCATCAAGGGCCTGATGGACTTCACCTACCACGGCGACGAGGCCAAGCGGCGGGCGGCGGAAAAGCGCGGCCTGATCGCGCCGGGCGACGTCGGCTATTTCGACGAGGATGGCTTCCTCTACCTGTGCGACCGGGCCAAGGACATGATCATCTCCGGCGGGGTGAACATCTATCCGGCCGAGATCGAGGCCGAGCTGCACAAGATGCCGGGCGTGGCCGACTGCGCGGTGTTCGGCATTCCCGACGAGGAATACGGCGAGGCGGTCTGCGCGGTGGTCCAGCCCGACCCGGGCGCCAAGCTGACCGAAAGCGAGGTGCGCGCGTTCCTGCGCGAGCGGATGGCCGGCTACAAGGTGCCCCGCCGCGTCGAATTCCACGCCGAGCTGCCGCGCGAGGATTCGGGCAAGATCTTCAAGCGCAAGCTGCGCGAGCCGTTCTGGGAGGGCCTGGAGCGGCGGATCTGAGCGGCGCGCCGCGGCGCGATGGATTGACCTGGGTCAAGGACGCGGCCGGCCGGTGTTTGAACAGTCGGCGAAACTGAAGGAGGCCGCATGACCGAGACGTCTTTTGAACCCGCGAATTTCACCCGCAAGGGCGATCTCGTCGAGGCGAGCGTGACGCTGATGCTGGACGATCACGTCGAGCAGGTCTGGGCCATGCTGACCGAGCCGGAGCACATGGTGCAATGGCTGGCCCCGGGCGAGATCGAACTGCGCCTGGGCGGGGCGGCCAAGCTGAACTTCACCGACAGCGGCGTGGTGATCGACAGCACGGTCACCGCGTTCGAGCCCTCGCGGCTGCTCGAATACTCCTGGAGCGGGCCGGGCGAGCCGAACCGGCCGGTGCGCTGGGAGCTCGAGCCGGTGGGCCCGATGTGCCGCCTGACCCTGACCCTGACCATGCCGGCCAGCGAGGACGCCGGACGCGCCGCCGCCGGCTGGGCCGCCCACCTGGAAATGCTGGCCGCCGCCCTCGCCGGGGTGCCGATCAAGTTTCCGTTCGAGGTGTTCAAGGCCGCGCGCGAGGCTTACCGGGCGCGGCTTTCGGACGAGGCGGCGAGCTAGCTCTAGCCAGAACGCGGGAATCGGCGCGCAGTCGGCCTTGCCGGCCGGAACGGTTTCGGCGGGGAGGAATGAATGGGGGCCGGGCAACCGCGCCGAGCGTTCCAGACGCTCGATGGCTTGAGGGGCGTCGGCGCCTTTCTGGTGGTGACGCGGCACGTGCCCGACTTTTTCGGGCCGATCCGGACGCCCGAGAGCTTTCTGGCGGTCGACCTGTTCTATCTGGTCAGCGGCTTCGTGGTCGCCCACGCCTACGGCGAGCGGCTGAAGGCGGGCGGGTTCTTCTGGACCTTCGTCAAGACCCGGATCATCCGGCTCTATCCGCTCTATCTGTTCGGGCTGGGGCTCGGGATCGTCGCGGCGGTCGCGGCGCTGTTCGGTTATCAGCCGGACGGCTGGACCTCGTGGAGCTGGCCGAAGCTGGCCGAGGCCGTCGTCGCCGGCCTGCTGCTGCTGCCCCCGCTGCCGGGCCTGACCGCGAACGGGGGCACGCTGGACGGGCCGACCTGGACCCTGCTGCCGGAGCTGGTCGCCAACTTCGTCTACGCCGCGGCGATCCGGCTGATGACCACCGCGGCGCTGGCCGCCATCATGGCCGTCTGCGGCGCGGGCCTGATCTACGCCGAGCTCCATTACCACACGCTCGATGTCGGCTACAGCCTCGCCAACCAATGGGCCGGCCTGGCCCGGGCCGGGTTCTCGTTCTTCGCCGGCGTGCTGGTGTTCCGCTTCTGCGGCGACAAGAAGGTCGACTCCGAGTGGGCCTCATGGCTCATGATGGCCGTCCTGGCCCTGGCGCTGGGCTTCAGCCCCTCGAAGGCCGCGACGCCCGTCTTCGAGCTCGGCGTGGTGCTGATCGGCTTTCCGCTGCTGCTCGCGCTCGCCAGCCGGTTCGAGCCGGGCGCCTGGACCGGGCGGCTGTTCAGCCACATCGGCCTGGTCTCCTACGGGGTCTATATCGTGCATCAGCCGATCGGCTATCTGGCGCGGATCAGCCTCGAGCGCGTCATCGATCTGCCCGACGACCTCTGGGCGCTGCCCTGCGGCGTGGGCTTCCTGCTGTTCCTGGTGCTGCTGGCCGGCTGGCTGGACCGTCACTACGACGGACCGGTCCGCCGGGTGCTGCGGGCGAGATTTCTGTCCGGCGGACGGGCCTGATCCGCACGCCCCACGCTAAGGCGGCCAATATGAAATCTGGACCAGTACCCGCGGATGGGTCAAGACAAACCCCTAGACACCGCAGACATGAAGATTTGACCGACAGGATGACGAGCAAGTCCCGCGCGGCGAGCGCTCAGGCCAGCGCCGAGCCGGTCGGCCGCCGCGAAGCTGGCAAGCGCGAGCGGCGGCGGCGGATCATCGAAGCCGCCCGGGCGCTGATCCGCGAGACCGGCAACGCGGGCTTGTCGATGCGGGCGCTGGCGGCGCGCGCCGGGGTCAGTCTGGCCACGCCGTACAATCTGTTCGGCTCCAAGCACGCCATCATCCTGGCGGTGCTCGAGGACGTGCGCGAATACCAGGAGCGGTTCGCCGCCGCGCGGTCGGCCGATCCGATCGAACGCATCTTCCTGGCGCTGGATCTGGCGCTGGAATATTACATGAACGATCCGCGGTTCTACAAAACCCTGTGGGGCTCGGTGTTCGACGCCTCGGACGAGATTCGCTCGGACGTCTTCAACCCGCGGCGCAATGCATTCTGGCTTGGCCTGATCGTCGACGCGATCGGAGCCGGCGCGATCGCCGAAGAGATAGACGGCGAGGTGCTGCTCGAACAGCTCGACCTGATCCTGCGCTCGGCGATGCACGGCTGGGTCACCGGCGAGATCGCGCAGGAGCGGCTGAACGCGACGGTGGTCTGCGGCTTCGCCCTGATCCTCGGCGGCGCCGCGACGCCGGCCTGGCGCGAGCCGCTGCGCGAGCGCCTGCTGAACAGCCAGGCGCGGATGCTGAACGCCGCGCGGCGCCCCGCCCCTACCGCCCGGTGAACACCGGCTCGCGTTTTTCCAGGAAGCTGGCGACGCCTTCCTTGTGGTCGGCGGTCTTCATCAGCCGGTAGATGGTTTCGATCGCCCAGGCGCCGATCTCGCGCGGATCGCCGTAAGCCGTGCGGCGCAGGCCCTCCTTGATCGCCTTCACCGCCAGCGGCGGATTGGCCGCGATCTTGCCGGCCATCGCCTGGGCGCGGGCCAGAAGCTGATCGTGGGGAGCCACCTCGCTGACCAGGCCGATGCGCAGCGCCTCGGCCGCGTCGATGATGTCGCCGGTGAACAACAGCTCGGCCGCCTTGGCCGGCCCGACCAGGGACGGCAGCTTGTAGAAGCCGCCGACGTCGCAGGTCAGGCCGCGCTTGACGAACATCTCGGAGAACTTCGCCTTTTCCGAGGCGATGCGGATGTCGGCGTACAGCGCCAGCTCCATGCCCCAGCCGATGGCCGCGCCGTTGACCGCGGCGATCACCGGACACTCGCAGTCCAGGGCGGCGATCGAGGCCGGGGTCGGTTGGTAACGGGTGATCGGCGGGCGCTCGTCGCGCGCGGTCGCGCCGGCGCCGGTCATGATCTCGCGCACGTCGTCGCCGGAGCAGAAGGCCGGATCGGCCCCGGTGACCACCACGCAGCGCACGTTCGGATCGGCCGAGGCCGAGCGCAGTGCGATCTCCAGCTCGTCGTAGGCCAGGAAGTTCAGCGCGTTGCGAATTTCGGGCCGGTTCAGGGTGACGGTCGCGACGTGGTTTTCGATCTCGTAGCGGGTCAGGGTGAAGTCGGCGACGGTGAGGGTGGGGTTCCTGGGCATGGGCTGGTTCCGCGGCTCTTGATGGCAGGCGATCGATATAACAGGTTATAGTCCGATCGGGAGCCATGAGCATGTTGTTGAGCGATGTCCCCACCCTGGCGGCGCACCACACGCCAAACGCGGTCGCGCTCTATTTCCAGGACCGGACGATCACCTATTCCGAGCTGCGCGACCGCTGCCACCGGCTGTCCAACGCCCTGTTGCGGGTGGCTTCGCCCGGCGACCGCGTCGCCATCCTGGCCGAGAATTGCCCCGAATACGTCGAGTGCTACTACGGCGCGCCGGGGGCCGGCATGGCGCTGACCCTGCTCAACTACCGGCTTGCCGCGCGCGAGCTGGCCTACATCATCGGCGACAGCGCCCCGTCCGTGCTGGTGGTCGAGCCGAAGTATCTGCCGACCATCGAACAGATCCGCGGCCAGATCCCCTCGGTGCGCACCATCCTTCTGATTGGCGCCGAGGCCGAGGGCTGCGTCGGCTACGACGATTTCGTCGCCACCGGCGCGCCGACGCCGCCCGAGCAGCGCCCGTCGGAGGATTCGCTGTGCTGGCTGCTCTACACCAGCGGCACCACCGGCCTGCCCAAGGGCGCGATGCTGTCGCACCGCAATCTGCTGGCTTCGGTGATGAACGCCATGACCGCCTGGGAGTCGGCCCCGGACGACGTGAACCTCTACACCTTCCCGCTGTTCCACGTGGCCGGCTATGTCATGCCGACGTACAACCTGCGCTCCCAGCCGGTGGTGCTGCTGCGCGCGTTCGATCCCCCGACCCTGTTGGAGAACGTCCAGCGCTACCGCGTGACCAACACGGCCATGGCCCCGACCATGCTGGCCATGCTGTTGGAGGATCCCAAGACCGACGAGTACGACCTCTCGTCCGTGCGCCGGTTCGGCTACGGCGCCTCATCGATGCCCGCCGAGGTGCTGCGGCGCGCCCGCGCCAAATGGCCGAAGATCGGCTTTTCGACCGGCTTCGGCATGACCGAACTGGCCGGCAACGTGATGTACATGGGCCGGGCCGACCACGAGCGGGCGGCCGACGAGGGGCTGGAGATCCTGCGCTCGGTGGGCCGGCAATTGCCGCTGTCGCGGGTGCGGGTGGTCGACGAGCAGGAGAACGACTGCCCGCCCGACGTCGCTGGCGAGATCGTGATCAAGGGCGACCAGGTGCTGATGGGCTACTGGCGCAACCCCGAGGCCACCGAGACGTCGTTCGTGGACGGATGGTTCCACTCCGGCGACATCGGCCGCTGGGACAAGGACGGCTACCTCTACATCGTCGACCGCAAGAAGGACATGATCCTGACCGGCGGCGAGAACGTCTATCCGCGCGAGGTCGAGGAGGTGCTGTTCGAGCATCCCGCGGTGCTCGAGGCCGCCGTGATCGGCGCGCCCGATCCGAAATGGGGCGAAAAGGTCGTCGCCGTGATCTGCCTGCGCGAGGGCGCCTCGGCCTCCGAGGAGGCGCTGATCGGCTTCTGCCGCGAGCGGATCGCCAGCTACAAGAAGCCCAGGCACGTGGTGTTCATCGAGGCGATTCCGAAGAACGCCTCTGGCAAGGTGCTCAAGCGCGAGTTGCGCGAGGCGATCGCGTCCGGGGACGTGGTGCTGAGCGGCGACTAGGCGGCGTTCATCCGCTCGTCCCCACGCTTGCGGAAACCCAGCCGGCGATCTTCGGATTTCTGTTTTGTTCGCCTCGGTCCCGTTGCTATCAATGATCCCTAAAGCGCCCGCGTGGCGCGGAGAATATTCGGCGCGGTTCGGACAAGGGAGGACGTGGCGATGAGATTCGGCATATTCTACGAGCACCAGCTGCCGCGGCCATGGACGGAGGGACTGGAGCAAAAGCTGTTCCAGGACGCGCTCGACCAAGTCGAATTGGCCGACCGGCTGGGATTCGACAATGTCTGGGAGGTCGAGCACCATTTCCTGGAGGAATATTCGCACTCTTCCGCGCCGGAGATCTTCCTCGCCGCCTGTTCGCAGCGGACCCGGCGGATTCGGCTCGGCCACGGCATCGTGCTGATGCCGCCGGGCTACAACCACCCCGCCCGCGTCGCCGAACGCATCGCGACCCTGGACCTCGTCTCCAACGGCCGGGTGGAATGGGGCACGGGCGAAAGCTCGGCGCTGCTCGAATTGGGCGGCTACGGCGTGGCCGTCGAGGAGAAACGCAACGCCTGGAGCGAGGCGGTCGAGCAGTGCGCCAACATGCTGGCCATGGACCCCTATCCGGGCTTCCAGGGACAGTTCTTCTCAATGCCGACCCGCAATATCGTGCCCAAGCCGGTGCAGCGGCCGCATCCGCCGCTCTGGGTGGCCTGCTCCAACCGCGAAACGATAAAGCTCGCCGCGCGGCTGGGCATCGGCGCCCTGACGTTCGCCTTCGTCGATCCGGCCGAGGCCAAGCAGTGGGTCGACGACTACTACAGGATATTCAAGGCAGAGTGCGTGCCGATCGGCCATGCGGTGAATCCCAATGTCTGCATGGTCTCGAGCTTCGGTCTGCACAACGACATCGAGGTCGCCCGGGCGCGGTTCCAGGATGGCTTCCGCTTTTTCCAGTTCGCGCTCGGTTGGCACTACGGCTTCGGCGCGCATCTGCCCGGCCGAACCGACATCTGGGAGAAATTCCAGCAGGCGCTGCCGAACATGCCGGCCAGCGCCCCGGCCGAGGGCGGGATCGCCACCCCGGAGGGCCTGCGCGAACACCTGCGCAAGTTCGACGCTTGCGGCGTCGACCAGGTCGCGTTCATCCAGCAGGGCGGGCGCAACAGGCACGAGCACATCTGCGAGGCGCTGCAGCTGTTCGCCGACGAGGTGATGGGAGAATTCAAGGAACGCGAAGCCGATCGCGTCGCCCGCAAGGCCGAGGCGCTCGCGCCCTACGTCGAGGCCGCCTTCAAACGCAAGCGGTGGATGGCGCCCCTGGCCGACAGCGAGATCCAGCCGGTCGTCGCGCTTGGCCGCCAGATCGCCGAACAGGCCGCCGCCCGCGGCGAAACCGTCCCCGAACCGCCCCGCGGCGGCGCTTGGCGCGAGGCCTTCGAAGCGGGCGAAGCGCACAAGACGGCCGAGGGGGCGACGTAGGGGCGGATCTGGGTCCAAGCCCCCCTCGAGCGGAGTCCCCGCCCGCTACCGCGTCACCTCCAGCCCCGGCAGGGTTCCGTCGGCGCGGAAGCCTTCGAGGATTTTGATAAACACCACCGGGCCGCGCCAGAACTGGTTGTTCTTGGCGGTCCTGCGGTCCAGCTGGCCTTCGTTGTTGTAGTAGCCGGGCGTGCATTCGTTCAGGAACGGCTCGCGCGCGACCGCGAGCTTGACGATGGTGTCCACCCAGGCCGCCTCGGCCTCGGCGCCGGGTTCGAGCGTCTTCAGTTCGCGCGCGCGGGCCTCGCCGATGATGTAGGCGAGGTGCTTGGACTGCTCGTCCAGCATGTGCTGGAAGTTGGCGCTCTGGCCCGACTGCATGGTGGTGAGGATGAAGCAGTTCGGAAAGCCCCGGGTCATGAGCCCGTGCAGGGTCTCGGAGCCGTCCTTCCACTTGTCGGTTAGGGTCCGGCCGCCCCGCCCGTACACCTCGAAGCCGGTGCGCCGGGTGTAGTCGGTGGCGACCTCGAAGCCGGTCGCATAGATCAGGCAGTCGAGCTCGTATTCGCGCCCCTCGGCCACCACGCCGCGCTCGGTGATGCGCTCGACGCCCTTGCCCTGGGTGTCGACCAGGGTGACGTTCGGCCGGTTGAAGCTGTCGAGGTACTGGTCGTGGAAGCACGGCCGCTTGCAGAACTGGTCGTACCAGGGCTTCAACGCCGCCGCCGTGACCGGGTCCTTGACCACCGCGTCGACGCGCGCGCGCACCCGCTCCATCTTCTGGTAGTCGGCGATCTGGATTAGGGCTTCGGGGTCCTCGACGGTCTCGCCGGCCCGCTGACGCCAGCGCGCGGTGAGCAGGATGTTGCCGATCAGGTCGGTCCAACCGTCGTTGACCAGATCGACGTCGAATACGCCGCCGGAGATGACGGTGGTGAAGTTGTCCATCCGCTCCTTGTGCCAGCCCGGCTTCAGGCTCGCCGCCCAGTCCGGGTCGGTGGGGCGGTCGTTGCGCACGTCGACCGACGAAGGCGTGCGCTGGAACACGTAAAGCTGCTTGGCCCATTCGCCCAGGTGCGGGATGGCCTGCACGGCGGTGGCGCCGGTGCCGATAATGCCGACGCGCTTGTCCTTCAGGCCGCTCATGCCGCCGCTGGAGTCGCCGCCGGTGTAGGCGTAATCCCAGCGGCTGGTGTGGAAGCTGTGGCCCTTGAAGCTCTCGACGCCGGGGATGCCGGGCAGCTTGGGCCGGTGCAGCAGGCCGCCGGCCATCACCAGGAAGCGCGCGGTGATGACATCGCCCCGGTCGGTCCTCACCTCCCAGCGCGCGGCGTCGTCCCGCCAGCGGACCTCGGTGATCACGGTCTGGAACAAGGCGCGCCGGTACAGGTCGAAATGCCGGCCGATGCGGCGGGAATGCTCGAGCAGCTCCGGCGCCTTGGCGTACTTCGCCGTGGGCATGTAGCCGGTCTCTTCGAGCAGCGGCATGTAGATGTAGCTCTCGGTGTCGCAGGCCGCGCCCGGATAGCGGTTCCAGTACCAGGTGCCGCCGAAGTCGCCGCCCTTCTCGATCATGCGGATGTCCTCGATGCCGGCCTGCTTGAGACGGGCCGCGGCCAGAAGACCGCCGAAGCCGCCGCCGACGACCACCACCTCGACCGCCTCGGTCAGGGCCGCGCGGGTGAAGCCCGGCTCGACATAGGGATCGTCCAGATAGTGGGCGAACTGGCCCGCCATCTCGATGAACTGCTCGGCGCCGTCGGGGCGCAGGCGGCGCTCGCGCTCGACGCGGTATTTCTCGCGGAGGGCGTCGGGGTCGAAGCCCAGCGCCTCGGGGTCGGCTACGGCGGGATAATCATCGGCCACGGTCGTCTCCATCGGTGAGGCCGGCCGCCGTCTTGGCGCGACGCGATCCGGCCAGGATAACCCCCGAAACACCGGCGCGCCGCGGAATCCACCCGCGACGCGCCAAATCGCCGGACCGGCCTAGAAGCCGATCTCGCGGTCGTTCTTGCCGGCCGCGCGGGCGGCCTTGTACTCGGCCTCCAGCTTTTGGAACTCCGGCTTGCGCGGGCCCATGTAGCCGAACAGGAAGCCGGCCACCTTGCGCATCTGGATCTCTTCCGAGCCCTCGGTGATCCGGTAGCGGCGATGGTGGCGGTAGATGTGCTCGAACGGCTTGTGCCGGGAATAGCCCATGCCGCCGTGCACCTGCATCGCCCGGTCGGCGGCCTGGCAGACCAGGCGGTTTGACCAGTAGTTGCACATCGAGACCTTGTCGGAGATCTGCTTGGCCACTTCCGGCGCCGGCATCTGGTCCATCTCCCAGGCGGTCTTGCGGATCAGCAGGCGCAGCATTTCCGCCTGGGTCGCCAGCTCGACCAGCGGGAACTGGATCGCCTGGTTGTCGGACAAGGGCTTGCCGAACGGCGAGCGCAGGCGCGCGTACTTGACGCTCTCGTTGATGCAGAACACCGCCGCGCCGAGCGAGCCGGCCGCCTGGCGGATGCGGTTCTCATGCACGAACAGCTGGGCGATCGGCAGGCCGCCTTCGGGCGGGCCGAGCGTATCCTTCCGCGGCACCCAGACGTTGGTGAAGCTGACCCGCGGGTGGTCGGTGGGCATGTTGAAGGTCCACATGTACTCCTCGACCTTCACCCCTTCCGCGTTGGCCGGGGTCAGGATGCAGCTGATGCCCTGGGCGTCGCCGTTCTTGCCGCTGGTGCGGGCGAAGACGGCGCAGTGGGTGGCCACGTGCATGCCGGTGGTCCACATCTTCTGGCCGTTGATCAGCCAGCCGGGCACGCCGTTGCGGGTCTCGGCGACCGCGCGGGTGTCCATGTGGGTGGCGTCCGAGCCGTGGCTCGGCTCGGTCAGGCCGAAGGTGATCCGGCGGGTTCCGTTGAGCGTGCCGGGGATGAACTCCTCCTGCTGCTCCTTGGTGCCGAAGTCGCGGAACATGATCACGAACGGATTGTTGCCGACGATCGAATGCTCGTTCTGTAGGTCGTTGTGCAGGCCCAGGCCCTTGGCCGCCAAATGCTCGCGGATCACCGCCATCCACAGGTTCGAGCCGTCCTTGCCGCCGTACTCCTTGGGCAGGGCGAAGCGCAGGTGGCCGGCCTTGTCGGCGCGCCGCTTGGCCTCGCGCAGCAGCTCCTCCCACTCGTGGCGCGGCAGGCCGCCGTTGTCCCAGTCGGTGCGCGCGTGTTCGCGCCGGTGGTCGAAGAAGCGCTCGTTGTCGTCCTGCGCCTGCAGCGGCTTGATCTCGGCCTCGATGAACCGGTCGAGCTCCTCCAGATAGGCCTGGAGGTCCTTGGGGATTGAAAAGTCCATCACGGGTTCCTTTGCGGGGTGATCTTCGGGCGGGTCGGGGTCAGGCGCCGGTCAGTTCGCGCTGATAGCGAGCGTAGCTCGGCTGATCGACGGCCAGCTTGGCCATGGTGGTGGCCCACAGATGTTCGGCCAGGCCCGGGGTCTCCAGCGTCACCGCATGGGCCTCGATCGCCTCGCAGAGCGCCTGGTTCAGCGCCTCGAGCGAGCCGTCCCGACCCAGGAGTTTCACCAGCCGCTCGTGTTCGGCCGCGTCGAAACCGGGCTGCAGCTCGATCTGGCGGCGCACCAGATCGAGGGCGTTGGCCGCGACCCGGACCTGATAGTTCGGATGGCCGCTGAGCAGCGGCATGATCGTATCGCGCATCAAGGTGGCGACGGCGGCGAGAATTTCGGTGGGATCGGGCGTGTCCTGCATGGTTCAGCGCCTCGGGGCCAGAAGGTTCATCAGGTCGATCTCGTTCTCGGACGAGCGGCGCGCGATCATCGCCCGGTCAGCGGTCGGATCGACGCCGTCGCGGAAGCTGTGGGTCATCGCCGAGCAGGAGACGCCCCAGCTGGTCGAGCCCAGCACCTCCCAGAACTTGACGTGCTCGAGTTCCACGTCCCCGCCGCCGCCGGCCTTGTAGCCGGCGATCATCTCCTCGCGCTGGCCAAATCCGCCCACCGGCTTGTCGATGCCGCCGAAGCGCCAGGGGCCGACGCAGATCCACCCCAAATCCTCGATCGGATCGCCGATGTGGGCGATTTCCCAGTCGAGCACGGCCCTGAGGCCGTCGGGCCCGACGATCATGTTGCCGTTGCGGAAGTCGCCGTGGACCAGTTTGGGCGCCGCCGGCTCGGGCGGCAGATGGGCGCGCAGCCATTCGAAGGCCATGGAGATCACCGGCCGCGGGCGGCCGTCCGCTTTGTAGCGGGCGTAGATCTCCTCGACCCGCCCGCGCGCGGTGGCGGTGCGCAGCTTGGGCAGGCGGTCGAGCGGGAGGGCGTGGATCATCGCCATCACCTGGCCGCAGCGAAACGCCAGGGTCTTGCGCGCCTCGGCGAAGCGTTCGTCCCGCACGATCTTGCGGCCCAGGGTCTCGCCCTCGACGAAGCCGACGATGAAGCCCCTGCCCACGCCGTCCTCGGGTCGCAGCACATAGCGGACCGGCGGCTCGGGCACGCCGGCTTCGCCCGCCAGGCGGATCAGTTCGGCCTCGCCCTCCAGGCCGACGGCCGAACTCATGCTGGCGATCGCCGCCCGGCGCGCGGCGCAGGATCAGCGGCGTGGGGCCCTTGGGCCCCACCGCCTCGAACGCCCAGGTCTCCTGGCTCGCGCCGCCAGACAGCCGGCGCAGGTTGGCGATGCCCTGCGCGCCCTCGATCGCGCGGCGCGCGACCGCGTCCAGCGGCGCCTGCAGCTCCTCGACGCTGGTCACCGCTCACTCCGCCGCTGACGCGGGAGCCTCGGCCTCCCACCACGGATAGCTTGGCGGCATGTCGCGCGAGACCCGGCCCGGGAAATTCGGCGCCCGCTTTTCCAGGAAGGCCATGACGCCTTCCTTCACGTCGGCCCCGGCGCCCAGTTCGGTGATCAAGGGGCCGTCGACCTTCATCACCTCGCGATAGCTCGAGGCGTCGGCGAAGCGCCACAGCATCTGGCGGGTCAGGGCGACCGCCACCGGCGAGGTGTTTTCGGCGATCTCCAGCGCCAGCGCGCGCGCGCGGGCCAGCAGCGCCTCGGGCGGCGCCAGTTCGGACACCAGCCCGCCGGCCAGCGCCTCGTCGGCGCTGAAGATCTTCCCGCTCAGGCACCAGCGCAACGCCTGGCCGAGGCCCACCAGTTGGGTGAGGAACCAGCCGCTGCCCGCCTCCGGCACCAGACCACGGCGGGCGAAGACGAAGCCGAACCGTGCGCCCTCGGCGGCGATGCGGATGTCCATCGGCAGGGTCAGCGTCGAGCCGATGCCGATCGCCGGCCCGTTGATCGCCGCGATCGAGGGCTTGCGGCAATTGAAGATGGCGCTGACGAAGCCGCCGCCCGGCCGCCGCGCGCGCTGCTCCGAGGAGCCCATCGACGCCGAATTGCCCGCCTTGGTGTCGAAAGCGTCGGCGCCGCTGGAAATGTCGGCCCCGGCGCAGAAGCCGCGGCCGGCGCCGGTGACGATGACCACCCGCACCGCATCGTCCGCGTCGGCCCGCAGGAAGGCGTCCTCCAGCTCCAGGCCCATGGTCGCGGTGTAGGCGTTCAGCTTGTCGGGTCGATTGAGCGTGACGGTCAAGATCGGACCGTCGACCTCATACAATATGTCCGTGTAGGCCATGGCGTCTGGCGTCCCTCCCAACATTCAGCCCGCCAATGCGCGCCAGCCGGCGGTCGGCTGTTGTTGTTTCATGCCCGGGGGCGCGCGCGCAACGCCTCGCATGGAGGGTTCGGCCGCAACGCCGACCAGCAGTTATAACGTGTTATAGTGTGCAACCGTGGTCAAGGCCGCATCGAGGCGCGGGCGGCGGCGGGCTCGCGATCGGGCGAGCCCGTCGGTTTTCGGCGAGCGGCGTCAGGCCGACGCGCTCGCCTTGGCCTTCGCGCGGGCGTCGACGTAGAGCTTGGCCAGATAGACCACGGCCGCGAAGAAGAACCCGCCGATGACCACGGCCTCGCTCAGCTCGAGGAAATTGACGCTCGAGGCCAGCGCCGGCGCGCCCAGCACGGTCACGAACAGCATGGCGCTGGAGTTAAACGCGATCGGCACCCAGTTCATGATCACCAGGAACAGCGCCACCACGATCGGAACCAGTCCCATGACCAGGCCGTTCGGCATGCCGTAATGGACGGTGAGGTAGTTCGACTGCCAAGCCAGCGCGAGCCCGACCAGGCCGCCGAGCAGCGAAGCGGGAAGGCCGGAAAACTCCGCCTTCTCGACGGTCGCCCAGTGCCAAAGCAGCAGGAAGCTGGAGAAGAACACCCCCAAGCTCAAATGGAGGAACTCGAGACCGAGAAAATAAAACACGCCAATGGCGACGACGATAAGGCCCAGCAACATCAGGCCCGAGACGATGGGCATCTGCTGGACTTCCGCCTGGTGCACGGCTTGCGCCTGGGCGCTCGCAACCTGACTGTCGCTCATAGAGTCCTCCCTGTGCGCAGCTCTTATGGTGTCGTCGTTGATCTCTGGCCGCCAGCGCAAAGTGACACAGGGTCGGGCGAGGGCACAAGCGTTCCGGCAATGGGTCCGCGGCGCTATGGGTGGCCGGCGCGCCGCGACCGCCCCACGCGTCATCTCCAGGGAATCGGCGGACTGACACAGAAAAATTACGAGGCGAGGACGGGGGTCTCGCGCTAATGGGTTGCCCATGCTGTTCCGCGCCCCAGAATCCCATCCCCGTTCTCTGGTCAAAGCGATCAGCTGGCGTTTCGTAGGCAGCCTGGACACCTTCGTGCTCAGCCTGATCGTCACCCACAACTTCGTCTTCGCCGGCTCGATCGCCTCGGCCGAGACGGTGACCAAGATTTTCCTCTACTATTTCCACGAACGGCTCTGGACGATCGTGCCTTGGGGCCGCACCCGCGTCGCGCCGGTGGTGATCGAGACCCCGCATCCGGAATCCGCGCCGGCGCTCACCCCCGTGCAAGTTTCGAATAACGCCGCGATCCCGCTCTAGCCCCCGCGATAGACCGTGCGGAAGCCGATGTGCGAGGCGCCCGCATCCGGCGGGCCGGCCTCGCGCGCGGCGGGGCGGTAGCGCCAGCAGAAATTGTCCGAACAGAGGAACGAGCCGCCCTTGATCACATGCTTGGGCCGGCCCGGATCGTTGGGATCATAGGCGGCGGTCATCGGCGGGCCGCCGGGCTCCGCCCCGCCCGCGTCATCCAGACCCGGCCGGTACCAGTCCCGCGTCCACTGCCAGACGTTGCCGGCCATGTCGTACAGGCCAAAGCCGTTGGCCGCGAAACAGCCCACCGGCGAGGGGCTGGCCTTGTAGCCGTCGGCGCCGGTGTTGAGCACCGGAAAGACGCCCTGCCAGACGTTGGCGCGCGGCCTCTTGCTGGTCGCCGGATCATCGCCGGCGCCCCAGACGAAGCGTTCGCCATCCAGCCCGCCCCGGGCGGCGTATTCCCACTCCGCTTCGGTCGGCAGGTCGCGGCCGAGCCACCGGGCGTAGGCCAATGCGTCGGAATAGCCGACCTGCACCACCGGCAGGCTGTCCTCGCCGGCGATGTCCGTCCCCGGCCCGCCGGGATGGCGCCAGTCCGCGCCGGGGACGATCCGCCACCATTGGCTGGGATCGCGCAGATCGACCCCTGGCCGCGCGCCGACGAAAACCAGCGACGACGGCCGGCGCTGTCGCGCGGTCAGGCCGGGATAGAGCGCCGGATCGAGCGGCCGTTCGGCCTCGGTGACATAGCCGGTCGCCGCCACGAAGCGGGCGAAGGCGGCGTTGGTCACGTCGGTCCGGTCGATCCAGAAGGCCTTGAGGCGCACGCGCCGCGCCGGACCCTCCTCGGGCCTCGCGGGCTGAGCGCCCATGCTGAACACCCCGCCGGGAAGGCGGACCATGCCGGCGGTCGGGCGGTTCGGGTCCGGCGCGGCCGCCGGCGGCAGGCAGGGGGCCAGCGCGACCGATCGCCCGGGCGGGCGCGGCATAGGCTGACGACAGTCGTCCAGCGTCAAGGCGGCGGCGCACAGCAGCACAGCGGCGACAGCGGCTTGGCGAGATGGCGAGCCCACTGCCCCGCCTTGGCGCGCCAGGCAGGCCGCGCACGATCGGCGTCTATTGATCCAGCATCTCACGCGGCCAGGGTGAGGCGCGCGATGATCGCGTCCTCGTCGATCGCGGCCTGGCTGGCGCCGAACGTCAGGCTCGGCGCATGGAGCCGCCGCGCCGCATAGCCGTCGGCCACGGCCGAAGGGCCATGCCTCGCCAGGGTCGCCGCCGCGAAGGCCAGCGCCAGCCGTTCGATCGCGTGGCGCGCCGAGGCGTCGGGGATGGGCTGCGAAAGCAGCCACTCGGCCTCATCCGCGACGGCGCCGAGCGATGGCTCGCCGCCGGCCGCCTCGCGCAGCTCCCGCATCAGCGCCTCGCGCGCCTCGGGCTCGCGGCGCAGCGCGCGCAACAGATCGAGGGCGATGACATTGCCGCTGCCTTCCCAGATCGCATTGAGCGGCGACTGGCGAAACAGCCGCGCCATCGGCGTCTCCTCGACAAAGCCGGCGCCGCCGAGACATTCCATCGCCTCGGCGATCACCGTGGGCGCGCGCTTGGTGACGAGGTATTTGGCGATCGGCATGCCGATGCGCGCCAGAGCGGCCTCGTGGGGGTCGTCCGCCCGGTCCAGCGCCCCCGCCAACCGAAACGCCAGGGCGACGGCGGCTTCCACATCGAGCGCCAGATCGGCCAGCACCGCGCGCATCAGCGGTTGGTCGATCAGCCGGCGCTGGAAAGCCGAGCGCCCCTCGAGGTGCCAGGCGGCCAGGGCGGTCGCCTGGCGCATCTGGGTGGCCGAGCCGATGACGCAGTCGAGCCGGGTGAGCTGGACCATTTCGATGATCGTGCGCACGCCGCGACCTTCATCGCCGACGCGCGTCGCGCTCGCGCCCCTATACTCGATCTCGGAGGAGGCGTTCGAGCGGTCGCCCAGTTTGTCCTTCAGTCGCTGGATCTCGATCTCGTTGCGCTCCCCGTCCGCGCGCCAGCGCGGAACCAGAAAGCAAGTCAGGCCGTCTTGCGCATAGGCGAGCGTTAGGAAGGCGTCGGACATCGGCGCGGAGCAGAACCATTTGTGTCCGGTCAGCCGATAGGAGCCGTCCGCCTGCCGCTCCGCCCGCGTCGAGTTCGCCCGCACGTCCGAGCCGCCCTGCTTCTCCGTCATCGCCATGCCCATCGTCGCCGCGCGCTTCTCGCTCGCCGGGATAAACCGCGGGTCATAGGCTTCGGTGGTGACGCGCGGCGCCCACTCGGCGGCGACGGCCGGCTCGATGCGCAGCGCCGGGACCGCCGCATAGGTCATCGACATCGGGCAGCACACCCCATAGTCGGCCTGGCCCATCAGGAAGAGCAGGGCCGCATGCAGGGCGTGGCCGGCTTCGGGGACGTTCCAGGCGGCGGCGGACACCCCCGCCTCCAGTCCGAGCGCCATCAGCTGATGGTAGGCCGGGTGGAACTCCACCTCGTCGATCCGTTGGCCGAAGCGGTCGCAAGGCAGGAAGCTCGGGATCGTCCGATTGGCCTGGGCGCACCAGGCCTGGGTTTCGGCCGAGCCGACGCGCGCCCCGAACCGGGTCAGACGATCCGCATGGGTCTGCGCTCCCGACCAGCGGCAGGCCGACAGCAGAATCTCGTCGCTGGCGAACAGGTTCACATCCTCCAGCGGCCGGGACTGGTTCGTCACCTCGTGGGTGGCGAGCCGGGTGCGGGGATTGCGATAGGCCATGTTGCGAACATCTCCTCGGGGGAGGGCCAGCCGGCGGTGAGCCATCGATGACGGCGATCGACACGCTGAAGATTAGCCCGCGCATCGGCTGGCGCCTCGGGGCATAAGATCGCCGATGCGCGCGAAACGCAGGTTCCGTCCCCGACCTGGACGATCAACGAACCGAGCAAACCGCCGCGCCGAGAGTGGCCAGCCGAGGCGCGAACTACGCCTTCTTCGCGCGGCCCCGCCCGGCCGGCTTGGCCGCTTGCCGACCGCCCTGGCCGAGACCCATCTGCTTGGCGAGCAACGAGCGGGCGGCGGCATAGGCGGGGGCGACCATCGGATAGTCCTTGGGCAGGCCCCACTTGGCGCGATAATCCTCGGGCGAGAGATTGTATTTGGTCCGCAGGTGGCGCTTGAGCGACTTGAACTTACGGCCATCCTCCAGGCAGATCAGATAGTCGTCGCCGATCGATTTGCGGATCGAAACGGCCGGCGTCCGCGTCGGCTCCGCCACCGCCGGGGTTTCAATATTGGCCAGGGCCCGGTGGATGCTGCTGATCAGGGCGGGCAGATCGCCAGCCGCCACGGTGTTGTTCTCGACATAGGCCGAGGCGATATCCGCGGTCAGCTCGATCAGCTCAGATTTCGGCTTGTCGTCCACAGCGATGGTTCCTTTTAAGAATCGGGCGATAATTTTTCAAGATTACGGGAAAACTCACGTCCGATCCATCCTCAATTTCTGACCGTTTTCTTGCCGGTCGAAGCGAGGATTGAGGCTCGCCGATGGAAGCACTCGGTGATCTATGCGGTCGGTCGTTCCCGCCACCGGACACACCGCGCGAATGGCGCGCGGCCCGGGTCAACCGCCCGTGGTCTTGGCGATGTCCTTGGGCGAGCCCATCGCCACCGGCGAGCCATCTCGGCGTCTCCCGGGCTTGTGTCGCGGATCGGCTCACATCCCGCCGTCGACGCGCACGATCGCGCCGGTGGTGAACGATGAGGCGGGGCTGGCCAGGAACAGGGCGGCGGTGACGATCTCCTCCGGGCGGCCGGGGCGGCCCAGGGCGTTGTCGGACCTCTCGCGCGCCTCCGGCGTCCAGGCGTTGGCGATGTCGGTGAGGAACGGCCCGGCCGAGATGGTGTTGACCCGCACCTTGGGTCCGTATTCGCGGGCGAAGGAGACGGTCATGGCGTTCAGCGCCGCCTTGGCGCCGCTGTAGGGCACCACCTGCGGCAGAGGAACCAGCGCGCCGGAGGAGGAGACGTTGATAATCACCCCGCCGTCGCCGTCCATCATCCGCTTGGCGACCTGGGCGCCCAGATAGAACGGTCCCTTGAAGTTGAGGTTCACGATGCTGTCGAACAGCGCCTCGGGCATCTCGTGCGAGGCCACCCGCGGCGACATGCCGGCGTTGTTGACCAGGATGTCGATCCGCCCGAACGCGGCGTAGGCGGCGTCGATCAGGCCGTCGATCTCCGACCACTTGCCGACGTGGGCGGAATGGGCCAGGGCGCGGCGGCCCATGGCGCGGACCTCTTGCGCGGCCTCCTCGCAGTTTTCCAGCTTGCGGCTGGCGATGATCACGTCGGCGCCGTTCTGGGCGAAGGCGCGGACCATCTGCAGGCCAAGGCCGCGGCTGCCGCCGGTGACCAACGCCACCTTGCCGGTGAGGTCGAACAGATTGGCGCTCATCGCGCGGTCTCCTTCCCGTGGGCGCCGATTATCGAGGCTTGGCGCGGCGAGGCGCCCTTATTTGGCCGGCTTGACCGATCCCTTACAACGCAAAGCCGCCGTCCACCATCAGCGTTTGGCCGGTGATGTAGCCGGCGCGGTCCGAGGCCAGGAAGGCGACGGCGTGGGCGATGTCCTCGGCCGCGCCCAGCCGGCGCAGCGCCAGGAGCGCCTTGGTGGTCTCCAGGAACCGCTCGGTGAAATCGCCCTTCGCGACCAACTGGTCGTACATGCCGTCGGTGATCACCCCCGAGCCGACGCAGTTGGCGCGCACCCCGTAGCGGCCCTCCTCGGCCGCCACGCCGCGGACCACCGCCTCGATCGCCGCCTTGGGCGCGGCCGAGAGGATGTCCTTGACCGCATAGCGGCGGATGGCCGGGGTGGCGATCGCGACCAGGACGCCGCGCGCCCGGCGCAGATGCGGCAGCGCCGCGCTGATCAGGTGGTAGCAGCCGAACACGTCGGCCCCGACCTTCTCGCGGAACAGCTTCGGCTCCAGTTGGCTGATGAAGCGCATGTCAAGGTAGGGACCGGCGGCGTAGATCGCGGTGTGCGCGCCGCCGAAGGTCTTCGCCGCACCGTCGACCCAGGCGCTGACCGTATCCTCGTCGTTGAGGTCGAGCTGGACGATCTCGGCCTTGCGGCCCACCGCCCGCACCGCCTCGGCCGTCGCCTCGGCGCCCTCGCGGTTGCGGTTGTAGGTCAGCGACACATCAGCGCCCGCGAGCGCCAGGTCGCGGCAGATCGCCTGGCCGATGCCGCCCGATCCGCCGGCGACCACGGCCACGCCCGAGGCGTAGCGCGCCGCGCCGTCGCCAGACACGCCGGTCGTCATTTCACCGTCTCCCCGATTTTCACTGTCCCCAGCCCACCGATGATCATGGTTGTGATGTCGCGCGCGATCTGCTCCGGCGTCATCCGCCCGGGCCTATACCAGTCCGCCGCCCAGTTCAGCGCGCCCATGATCGCCATGCGGACGACCGACAGATCGACGTCGGCGCGGATCGCGCCGGCCGCTCGCGCCTCGGCCAGCAGCGCGCGCCAGAGCGCGCCATAGGCCCGCTGTTCGGCCAGCACCCGCTCGCGAAGCTGCTGCGGCGCCTGCCAGATCAGCTTGATCGTCGCCGAGGCGATGTCCTCCTGGGCCAGGACCATGACCAGATGGGTCTCGATCGCGCTCGCCAGCCGGGTCAACTGGTCGGCGCCTGGCGGCAGGGCGGCCAGCCGTTCGACCAGCCGCGCGCGGGTTCGCTCCGTGCCGACCGTCAGCACCGCCTCGACCAGCGCCTCGCGCGAGCCGAAATGGTAGTAGAGGCTGCCGGCCTTCATCCCGATCTCGGCGGCGATGTCGCTCAGCCGCGCGCCGGAATAGCCGTCCCGACGGAAGATCCGCGCGGCGGCCTCCAGGATGCTCTGGCGCGTGGCCTCCGCCTTGCCGATATCCTCGCCGCCCTCGTCCGCGCCTCGCGCGGGCCGCGAGCCGGACCGGAGGCCTTCGTCGAGCATCAGCTCACTCCGCGGCGGCGTACTGCAGGCTCGGCGCATAGGTCACGCCCAGGTCTCCGCCGACGTCATGGGCCTTCAGCGCCGGAATCACCTTGCCGGCGATCAGCTCGTAGTTCGCCTGGGCCGTCGCATCGGGCATCCCGCCGTAGCTGGGCAGGATCAGCAGTCCGCCGGCCTGGGTCAGATCGACATAGGCCTTCAGCTTGGCGACCACCTCGTCCGGCGTGCCCCAGACCTGCAGGTCGGCCAAAAAACCGTTGAAATTGTCGAGCCCGTGCTTGGCGATGTTCTTGGCCAGGCCGGCGTAATATTCGTAGCCCTCGATGTCGGCGAAACCAACGTTGTCGAACTCATAGTGCTCGACGGTCGAGCGGGCGTAGCGCTGGAGATAGACCTCGCGCATGCGCTGGGCCTCTTTCGCGTCCTCGTGCGTCGCCACGAACACCGCCAGGATCGGCTTGGGCGCCTCGACGCCGTTGATCTCGAGAAAGCGCTGGCGATAGGCGGTCAGATCCTCGACCACCTTGTTCCAGGGCTTCTGGGCGATCACCATCAGGCCGACGCCCATGCGCGCCATCAGGTCGATCGAAAACGGCGAGATGGCCGAGGCGAAGGTGCGGCCCTTGAAGCTGGCGAACGGCGCGGGACGGATGTTGACCGGCGTCTGCTTGTAGAGCTCGCCGTCATATTTCATCACCCCGGTCTCGAGGCCGGAGAGGATCGCCTCGGTGTATTCCACGAACCGCCGGCGCAACTCGTTCATCGGCGTGCGGAAGCCGTCGAACTCGATCCGCCCCAGGCCGCGGCCCAGGCCCACGATCGCGCGCCCGTCCGACAGGTGGTCGAGCAGCGAGAAGTTCTCCGCCACCCGCACCGGATCGTGCCACGGCAGCACGGTGACCATGGTGCCGAGCCGGATCGTCTTGCTCTGGCCGGCGACCCAGGACAGGAACTGCGGCACGTTCGGGGTCATCTGGTAGTCGGAAAAATGGTGCTCCGGCGTCCAGATGGAATCGAAGCCGGCGGCTTCCGCGCGCGCGGCCAGGCCCAGCTCGAAACGGTAGACGTCGCGGTCCGATCGCGCCTTGTCGAGCGCCTGGAAGCACAGTCCCAATCCCACGTGCATGGTCGTCTCTCCTTTAGCGCTCAGCGCATGGCGAAGCCGCCGGCGACGGTGATCAGCTGGCCGGTGATTTGTCTGGCGGCGGTGTCCGAGGCGAGGAAGGCCACCGCATTGGCGATGTCGCCCGCCTTGGGCAGGCGCCGCAGCGGGGTGTTTTTCACCACATAGTCGACCTGGGCCTCGTTCATCACCGACTCGCGATCGCGCCACAGCGACTGCTCGCCCAGGGCCGACGGGTCCTCGGGCAGGGTCAGGCCCGGCGCCACCAGATTGGCGCGCACGCCGTGGCGGCCGTACTCCAGGGCGATGGTGCGGATGAAGGCGACGACCCCGGCCTTGGCGGCCGCGTAGACCCCCTGGCGCGGCTCGCCGAACGCGGCGGTCGAGGCGGTCGAGACGATGGCGCCGCGGCCCTGTTCGACCATCGCCGGCAGCACCGCGCGGGCGCAGGCCATCACCGAGGTCAGATTGACCGCCAACAGCCGGTCCCAGCTCTCGGGCGGGGTCTGGAGGAAGAAGTCGGGGTGGTTGTAGCCGACGTTGGTCACCAGGACGTCGATCCCGCCCAGGCGCGCGATGGCCTCGGCGCAGGCGGCCTCGGCCTCGGCCTTGTCGCCGACGTCGGCGCCGACGACATGAACCGCCTGTTCGCCGCGCCGCTGGGCCGCTTCGGCCGTGCGCCGGGCCTGAGCCACATCGCGGTCGACGATGGCGATCTGCGCGCCCTCGTCCGCCAACAGGAAGACGATCGCCTGGCCGATGTGCGAGGCGCCGCCGGTGATGACGACCCGCTTGTCATTCAGATCGAGGTCCATGCCCTAGGCCGCGCCGCAACCGGCCGCGGCCAGCGCCGCGTTGATCGAGCCGTGCAGATGGATCAGCGCCGGCTCGTTGCGGCCATAGATCAGCTCGTTCAGGGCGCCGGATTTCAGATTGTGATGGATCTGCGCCATCAGCGTGAAGTCCTCGGTCCCGGTGACCTGGAGCAACAGGTCGAGGTTCTTCTTCCAGTAGCCGCGCGCCTTGTCCGTCGTCGGCGGCTCGGCCGCGTAGAGGCTGGTCCGCACCAGGGTGCGGTCGACGCTGAGCGGGGTGATCCGCCACAGCTCGATGTGGTCGCGTTGATAGGTGATCAGGCCCGACGGCATGAACAGGTACTGGGTGGTGGTGTGCGGCAGGAATTTCCAGTCCGCCTCCGAGGGCTTCTCGATCTCCTCGAACACGGACTTGAGCAGGCCGATCATCCGCGGATGCGGGCCGAACACGTCGCAGATCGAGACCTCCGACAGATAGGTGGGCGCGATCGAATTCTTATGCAGCGAGCGGATGTGGTAGGACTCGGTGAAGGTGTCGAGCACCAGTTTCCAGTTGAAATCCCAGGTGTTTTCACGGGCTTCAACGAGGACGAAATCCTTCAGCCCGTAGTCGGCGATCTCGACCTCGGCGCCGGCCAGCGCCTTGTCCGCCGTCAGCCCCTCGCCGCCTTCGGCCTGGGCGAAGATCAGGCCGTAGCCTTCCGCCACCGCGATCGGGCGCAGGCCGCAATCGGCCTTGGGCGCGTCGTCGAACGCCTCCTCGGCGTAGGGGCGCGCCAGCAGCGAGCCGTCGAGGTCGTAGACCCAGCCGTGATAGGGACAGGATATCCGCGGCCGGGCCGCGCCATCGGTCGCGTTCACCGGCGCGCCGCGGTGACGGCAGGCGTTGACGAAGCCGCGCAGCGAGCCGTCGGTCTGGCGCACGATCAGCGCCGGCACACCGCCCAGCTCGGCGGTCATCTGCGCGCCGGGCTCCGCGCACTCGCAGCTCAGGCCGAGCATCTGCGGGCGCTGGCGAAACAGCACCCGCTTTTCGTCCTCGAACCGCGCGGGATCGACGTAGGCCGAGGCGCGGTTGCGCATGCTGCGCGGCGCGAGCGGCCAGGGCGCATGTGGGTCGAGCCCCTTCAGCCGCCGCAGCAACTCGACCTGTCGTTCGTGACGCATGAGATATCGGCCCCCCGCTGTGGGTTGGCAGGTAATCTAAGTTAGATTAGAAAATCAACCGGCTTCACGCGCGCGCGAATCGTGGGGACGGCGCCGGCCGGATTGACGCTGCGGGGCGGGACCCCGACACTGTCCGCGCCTCCCGCGACAGGACGTCATGCCCCAAAGCGACCGCCAGTTCACCGCCGAGACCGCGCGAACCGCCCTGGTGGTCATCGCCGTGGTGGTCGCCGGCGCGGCCTTCTACTGGCTGAGCGCCATCCTCACGCCGCTGGCGCTGGCGCTGTTCCTGATGGTGTTGGTGGATGGCTTCGCCCGGGTGCTGCGCCACCGCGCGCCGCGTATGCCCAAGGCCGCGGCCCTGCCGGTGGCGATCGCCGCCTCGCTGGTCATGTTCTGCCTGGTCGTCTACGTGCTGGCGGCCAACATGAGCGGTCTCGCGGGCCAGCTAGCGGCCGACGGGCCCAAACTGGACGCGCTGATCGCCAAGCTGGCCGGGGCGATGGGCCTGGCCGTGCCGCCGACGCCGGGCCAGATCATCTCCTCGCTCAATCCCGTCGACTTCATCGGCCGGATCGCCGGCAGCGTGCGCGGCTTCGTCACCGATGCGGTGCTGGTGCTGATCTACCTCGGTTTCCTGCTGGCCTCGCGGCAGGGCTTCGAGCGCAAGACCAGCGGCCTGTTCCCCAATCCCGGCGCGCGCCACCACGCCGCCGAGCTGTTCCTGCGCATCCGCAATGCGATCGAACGGTACCTCTGGATCCAGACGGTCACCTGCGGGACGATCGCGCTCGCCGCCTGGGTGGTGATGGCGGGCCTGGGGCTGAACAACGCCCTGTTCTGGGCCTTCGCCATCTTCATCGTCGGCTTCATCCCGATTATCGGCGGCGCGATCGGCATCCTCACCCCGCCGCTGTTCGCCCTGGCCCAGTTCGACGGCTGGTGGCGGGCGGCGGCGATGCTGGCCTGCCTCCAGGTCATCAACCTGGTTGTCGGCAACGTCCTCTATCCGCGCCTGTCCGGCCGCAACCTGAACATCGATCCGGTGGCGATCCTGCTGTCGCTGGCGTTCTGGGGGGCGATCTGGGGCCTGCCGGGAATGTTCCTGTCGACCCCGCTGACGGTCATGGCCATGGTGGTGCTCGCCCAGTTCCGCAGCACCCACTGGATCGCGGTGCTGCTGTCCAAAGATGGCGAACCCCTGGGCGAGCGCAGCGCCGGCGCCCATGCCGGATCTTCCAGCGAAACGCCCGAGAAGCTCACGCAGGCTTGATCGGACGCATTTTCGCGGCGGGCCTGGAAATCGCCGAGGCGGCGCCTATCTGACGTGGGTCCGAACCCCCCTGTTCGGACCGGGCGCGCGAGCCTCTGACCACGCGGCGGCGCGCCCAAGCGAAGCGATCTCGCCGCTCCTCCCCCCGCGGCGGGACCCGCGCCGCCGGAGCCCCCCCTCCGGCGGCGTTTTGCTGTCTCGGGGCGCGGCGCGTCGGAAAATCCGGTGCTGCCTCGGTTGATCCGCCACGGCAAGGGGCTAGGGTTCCCCCACGCGGGCGGAGAATCCTCGATGAGCGCCGATAGCGCGAACCCGACCCTCGCCGAGGACCCGCTGGCCGAGGCGTTCGCCAGGGACCTAGGCCGCGCCGACGGCGGCGCCGGGCTGTCCGCGAGCGAAGCGGCCTTCCTCGCCCAGGTGCGCGAGGACTATGTCCCGGAAGAACTGCCGGGCCTGACCCTGGCGGAGCTGGCGGCCAATCTGGTCGACTTCTGGCGCTTCGCCGGCCGAAGAGCGGGGCCGGGACCGGCGATGCGGATCGTCGCGGCGCTCGGCGCGGCGGGTCAGGGCATTGATCGGCTCGACATCGTGCAGAACGACTCGCCGTTTCTGGTGGACAGCGTGATGGGCGAGATCGCCGACGCCGGGGTGTTCGTGCGCGCGATGTTCCACGGCATGGTCGACGTGGCCCGCGATGCGGCCGGTCGCCGCCGCGCGGATGGCCCGGTTCGGCGCAAGTCGATGATCCAGGTGATGCTGGACAGCCTGGGTGCGGAGCGCGCCGCGGATCTGATCGCGCGCCTGGGCGAGACCTTGGCCGACGTGCGCGCGGCGGTGGGCGATTATCCGGCCATGCTGGCGCTGATGGATCGCGCGGCCGAGGAGATCCAGGCCGCGGCGCCGGCCGTGACGGCGGAGGCGCTGGAGGAATACATCGCCTTCCTGCGCTGGGTGCGGGCCGACCACTTCATCCTGCTGGGCGCCCGGCTCTACGATTATCCGCGCACGGCCGACGGCGGCTATGCGGCGGACGAGCCGCTCTATCAGCCCCAGGACAGCCTGGGCGTGCTGCGCGACCCCGAACGCCGCGTGCTGCGCCGCGAGAGCGAACCGGCGGTGCTCAATCCCCAGCTTCGCCGCCACCTGGAGCGGGACCCGCCGCTGGTGGTGGCCAAGTCCAACCTGCGCTCGCGCGTCCACCGCCGCGGTCACATGGACTATGTCGGGGTGCGCCGCTACGGCGCGGATGGCAAACCCGCCGGCGAGATCCGCTTCGTCGGCCTGTTCACCTCCGAGGCCTACGATGCGCCGGTGTACGAGGTGCCCCTGCTGCGGCGCAAGGTCGCCTTCGTGCTCGAAAACGCCGACAAGACGCCCGGCGGCCATAGCGACCGGCGGCTGCGCAACATCCTGGCCAACTACCCGCGGGACGAGCTGTTCCAGATGTCCGAGGATGACTTGCTGCGCATCGCGCTCGGCATCGTCCACCTGAACGACCGGCCGCGGGTGCGCCTGTTCGCCCGCCGCGATCCGTTCGACCGCTTCATCTCGCTCTTGCTGTTCGTGCCGGCCGACAGCTATGACTCCCGCCTGATCGGCCGCGCGGGCGCCCTGTTGGCCGAGGCGTTCGGCGGGCGGGTCTCGGCCTTCAACCCAAGCTTCACCGCCGGCTCGCTGGCCCGGGTGCACTACATTATCGGCGTCACCCCCGGCGCCCATCCGGAGCCGGCGATCGACGAACTCGAGGCGCGCGTCGCCGAGGTCGCGCGCACCTGGCCCAGCCGGCTGGAGGCGGCGCTGCGGGCCGACCCGGCGGCGCACGCGCGCGCCGGCGAGCTCTACGCGCGCTACCAGTCCGCCTTCCCGCCCGGCTACCGCGACCTGTATGACGCGGCCGAGGCGCTGCGCGACATCGCCCTGATCGAGACCCTGGCGCCGGGCGAGCCGGCGCGGGTGCGCGCCTGTCGCCGCCCCGAGGATTCCGCGCGGCGGTTCCGGTTCAAGCTCTATCGCCCGGGCCAGGCCGCGCCCTTGGCTGCGGTGCTGCCGATCCTGGAGCACATGGGCCTGGAGGCCCTGGTCGAGGAAGGTTTTCCGGTTCGCGCGGCCGGATCGGAGGATGCGGCGGCGGTCTGGGTCCACGAATTCGTGCTGGAGGACGAGCGCGGCGAAAATCTCGCGTTCGAGACCATCCGCGCGCCGTTCGAGGCCGCCTTCATCGCCGTCTGGACCGGGCGCACCGAGAGCGACGGCTTCAACCGGCTGGTGATCGAGCTGGGAGTCTCCTGGCGCGAAGCGGCGCTGGTGCGCGCCCTGGCGCGTTATCGCCAGCAGTCCGGCCTGGATCCCTCGCAGGCGGTGCAGCAGGCCGCCCTGCGGGACCATCCGGCCGTCTCGCGGCTGATCCTGCAACTGTTCGAGGCCAAGTTCGATCCGGCCAGCGGGGCCGATCGCGCCGCGCGGCTGGAGGCGGCCAAGACCATCGAGGCGGCGATCGTCCAGGCGCTGCGTGCGGTCGAGAGCCTGGACGCCGACCGGGTGCTCAGGCGCATCGCCAACCTGGTCGGGGCGTTGGTGCGAACCAACTACTATCAAACCGGGCCAGACGGCGAGCCCAAGGCCTACATCAGCTTCAAGATCGCCTCGCGCGAGCTGGAGGACCTGCCGGCGCCCAAGCCGTTCCGCGAGATCTTCGTCTGGGCGCCGCATGTCGAGGGCGTACACCTGCGCTTCGGACCGGTGGCCCGCGGCGGCCTGCGCTGGTCGGACCGGCGCGATGATTTCCGCACCGAGGTCCTGGGTCTGGTCAAGGCCCAGCAGGTGAAGAACGCGGTGATCGTGCCGGTCGGCTCCAAGGGCGGCTTCTATCCCAAGCAGCTGCCGCGCGGCGCCGCGCCCGAGGCGGTGACGGCCGAGGCGGTGCGCGCCTATCGCACCTTCCTGTGCGGGCTGCTGGACCTGACCGACAACCTCTCGCCCTCGGGCCAGGTGATCGCGCCCGAACAGATGGTGGCGCTGGACCAGGACGATCCCTATCTGGTCGTCGCCGCCGACAAGGGCACGGCCAGCTTCTCCGACATCGCCAACGCCGTGGCCGAGGACTACGGGTTCTGGCTCGGCG
This sequence comes from uncultured Alphaproteobacteria bacterium, assembly GCA_963706385.1. GTDB lineage: Bacteria > Pseudomonadota > Alphaproteobacteria > Caulobacterales > Caulobacteraceae > Poindextera. The sequence continues at coordinate 1,639,299 of OY970153.1, forward strand.
ACGCCTTCGCCTCGGGGGGATCGGCCGGCTACGACCACAAGGCGATGGGCATCACCGCCCGCGGCGCCTGGGAGGCGATCAAGCGTCACTTCCGCGAGCTGGGTAAGGACATCCAGACCGAACCCTTCACTGTGATCGGGGTCGGCGACATGTCCGGCGACGTGTTCGGCAATGGCATGTTGCTGTCGCGGAAGATCAAGCTGATCGCCGCCTTCGACCATCGCGACATCTTTATCGACCCGGACCCCGACCCCGCGGCGTCCTTCGCCGAGCGTAAGCGGCTGTTCGCCCTGCCGCGCTCGTCCTGGGCCGACTACGACAGGGCCCTGATCTCGAAGGGCGGCGGGGTGTTTTCCCGCGGGCTGAAATCCGTGCCGCTCGGCAAACAGATCCGCGCCCTGCTGGATCTCGACGTCGAGGCCCTGACCCCCGCCGAGCTGATCCACGCGGTGCTCAAGGCCCGGGCCGAGCTGCTCTATCTGGGCGGGGTCGGCGCCTATGTGAAGGCGGCCCACGAAAGCCACGCCGACGTCGGCGACAAGGCCAACGATCCGGTGCGCGTCGACGCGGGCGAACTGCGCTGCAAGGTGGTCGGCGAGGGCGCCAATCTGGGCGTGACTCAGGCCGGGCGGATCGCCTTCGCCCGCGCGGGCGGTCGGATCAACACCGACGCGATCGACAATTCCGCTGGTGTCGACACCTCCGACCATGAGGTCAACATCAAGATCCTGACCGGCATGGCCGAGCGCGCCGGAAAGCTGAACCCCAAGCGCCGCGACCGGCTGTTGCGCTCGATGACCGACGAGGTGGCCGCCCTGGTGCTGCGGCACAATTACGACCAGACCCTGGCGCTCAGCCTCCTGGAGCGCGAGGCGGCCGCCGAGCTTGGCCAGCACGCCCGCTTCATGGCCGAACTGGAGGCCAAGGGCCGCCTCGATCGGAAGCTCGAGGGCCTGCCCGACCCCGCGGCCCTGACGGAACTGGCCCAGGCCGGCGAAGGCCTGACCCGGCCGGAGCTGGCGGTGCTGCTGGCTTACGGCAAACTCGACCTGGACGAGGACATGCTGGCCAGCCGCGCGCCGGACGATCCCTATCTGCTCGAGACTCTGGAGCGCTATTTTCCAAAGCCGCTCGGCCAATTCAAGGATCTGATGAAGCGCCATCGGCTGCGGCGCGAGATCATCTCGACCCTGATCAGCGGCGACATCGTCAACATTTGCGGGCCCACCTTCGCCGCCCGCCTGCGCGCGGCGTCCGGCGGCGACACCGCGGCCCTGGTCGCCGGCCACCAGGCCGCCAAGCGCTTGCTGCGGATCGACGAGGCCTGGGCGGCGGTCGCGGCCCTGGATGGCCGGGTTCCCGCGACCGCCCAGATGGCCATGTTCGCCGAGCTCGCCGGGGTTCTGCGCGCCGCCACCTATTGGCTGGCGAGGCGGGTCGGTCACAAGACCGCCGGCCCGTTTCTGGGCCGAGCCATCAAGCGCGGCGCCTCCGGCCGCGCCCATTCGCCCATCCGCCAGCTGATCGTCGCCTACCGACCGGCGATGACCACCCTGCTGGCCGCCGGCCCGACGATCCTCTCGCCGCTGCAGAGGCAAGCGGCCGAGCAGCGCGCGAAGGGCTTCGCCGACGCCGGCGCGCCGGGCGATGTCGCCGCGGCGGTGGCGGCGCTCCGTCCGCTGATCACCGCGGCGGACATCGGCGACCTGGCGAGCGTGGCAGGCCGGCCGGTGAGCGCGGTGGCGCGGGTCTACCACCAGGCCGGGGCCGTCTTCGGCTTCGACCAGGCGCGGGCGGCGGCCGGCGGCTTGGCCGCGGGCGACGACTTCGAGCGGCTGGCGCTGCGCCGCCTGACCGAGGACCTGTATCAACAGCAATCGGCGCTGACCCGGACCATGCTGAAGGACGCCCGCGCGATCCGCACCGCCGAGGACGCGCAAGGCCTGGCGGCCGACTGGACCGCCGCGCGCGAAGCCCCGGCCGCGGCGGTCCACGCCGTGCTGCGGGCGATCGAGGCGGCGGCGGAGCCCTGGAGCTTCGCCAAGCTGACCATCGTCAACGCCGCGCTGCGCGAACTGGTCGCCTCGGCCCGCTGATCCGCCCGCTCCGCGGCGCGGCCAATAAAGTCATAAGGCTTGAGCGCGTTCTGATCGCAAAACCGGATCCACTTTTGCGGAACGCGCTCTAGCATTTTTCGCTTCGGCTATCGGCCAAAGCCGTGCAGGCTCCCGCCACGGTGGCGCTAGATCACCGGGCAACGGGAGATCACTAATGCACACGCTTGTCGCCCTGGTCACGCTGCTGGCCGTCATGCTGTTCACCTGGATGGGCCTGCGGGTCGGCGCCGCCAGGGCCCGGTGCGGCGTCGCGGCTCCGGCGACCACCGGCAATCCCGAGTTCGAACGCCACTTCCGCATCCAGGCCAACACCCTGGAGGGACTGATCGCATTCCTGCCGTCGCTGTGGCTGTTCACCCTATTCGTTGGCTCCGACTACATCGCCGCGGGCCTGGGCCTGGTCTGGATCGTCGGCCGGGTGATCTACATGCTGGGCTACGCCAAGGCGGCGGAGAGCCGCGGGCTAGGCTTCGCCATCCAGGCGCTGGCGCTGTTCGCCCTGATGTTCGGCGCCCTGGGTTTCGTGATTTGGCATCTGTTCAAGCAAGGTTTCTAAACCGCGAAACATCGGCCACATAAGCGTCAAACTTCGCGGGCGTTCTGACGCTTCTGCGCGGGGGGTTGGCGGATCCTGTCGCCGAGGGACCGGTGACGGCGTTGCAAGGAGAGGTGGGCATGAAGAGATGGATCATTGTCGCGGCGGCGCTCGCCGCGCTTGGCGGCCTCGCCGGATGCGAAACCGCCACGCCCTACCAGCCGCTCAAGCCGGAATCGGCGTCGGCCGGTGGTTATAGCGAGACCAAACTCGAACAGGACCGCTGGCGGATCACCTTCCGCGGCAACAGCATGACCTCGCGCGAGACCGTGGAGACCTATCTGCTGTACCGCGCCGCGGAGCTGACCGTGAACCAGGGCTACGACTGGTTCGAGACCGTCGAGCGCAAGACCGAGAAGCATTCCGAGACCTACGTCGAGCCGATCGGGCCCTACGGCTACGGCTGGCGGCCCTATTGGCGCTACTACGGCCGCGGGTTCGGCTGGCGCGGATGGGATCCCTACTGGGGCGATCCGTTCTGGGCCGACAGCATCGACGTGCGAGAGATCGAACGCTACGAGACCTCGGCCGAGATCATCATGCGCCACGGCCCCAAGCCGGCCGGCGACAAGCACGCCTTCGACGCCCGCGACGTGATGTCAAACCTGGCGAGCAAGATCGTCAAGCCGAGCTAGAGCACGATGCGATCAGGCGGAATCGCCTGATCGTTGAATCGTGCTCTAAATTCAAAAGCTTGAGCGCGTTCTGATCGCAAAACCGGGTCCACTTTTGCGGAACGCGCTCTAGGGACCCTCCCCCCATCGAGGGGGAAGGGCTCTGTGGCGTTAGCGCGGCGCCATGCGGATGGCGCCGTCGAGGCGGACGTGCTCGCCGTTGAAATAGCCGTTGGTGATCATTTCCAGCGCCAGCGAGGCGTACTCCGGCGCCTCGCCCAGCCGCTTGGGAAACGGCACCGAGGCCGACAGCGCGGCCTTCACCGCCTCGGGCGCGCCCTGCAGCAGGGGGGTGTTGAAGATCCCCGGCAGGATGGTGTTCACCCGGATGCCGTCGCCGGCCAGGTCGCGGGCGATCGGCAGGGTCATGCCGACGATGCCGCCCTTGGAGGCTGAATAGGCGGCCTGGCCCATCTGGCCGTCGACCGCCGCCACCGAAGCGGTGTTGACGATCGCGCCGCGATCGCCGTCCTCCATCGGATCCAAGGTCAGCATGCCGGCCGCCGACTTGGCGATGCAGCGGAAAGTGCCCACCAGGTTGATCTGGATGATCAGGTTGAACGCATCCAGCGGGAAGTGTCTGATCTCGCCGGTCTTCTTGTCGCGGCTGGCGGTCTTGATCGCGTTGCCGGTGCCGGCGCAGTTGACCAGGATCCGCTCCTGGCCGATGGCCGCGCGGGCCTTGGCGAAGGCGGCGTCGACGTCTTCCTCGGAGGTCACGTTGACCTTGCAGAACACGCCGCCGACCTCCTTGGCGACGACTTCGCCCTTGGCTTCGTTCATGTCGAAGATGGCGCACCTGACGCCGCGGGCGGCCAGCGCCCGCACGGTGGCCTCGCCGAGGCCCGAAGCGCCGCCGGTCACGACGGCGGAGATGGATGAGTTGAGTTTCATGGGCGGAGGTCCTCCTGGCGCATTTCAATGTCGCGGCCGATGGGTTTGAATGTCGCGATGAGGTGGGATTTAGCCGGGATGCGCGCCAACTCCAACGCTGACCCAACGGCGCCCTGGTCAGGCGGCCGGGCGCGGGCGGGCCATGGGCGCTGAAACCGCGCTCGGCGGGGTCTCGGCGATCGCGAGCATGGTCTTCGGGCTGTGGCTGGCGCGAAGGCCCGTTTCGGCCTGGCGCACCCTGGTCAAGACCGTGGCCGTTGCTTCGTTGGCGGTGCTGGCCTACGTCGCCGGCGCGCCAGCGCCGCTGACCGCCGCCCTGGTCCTGAGCGCGATCGGCGACGCCTTTCTGGCCGGCGAATCCGAGCGCTGGCTGCCGCCGGGTCTGAGCGCCTTCCTTTTGGCCCACGTCAGCTACATCTGGCTGTTCGTGCACGACGGCGGCGGGCGAGCCGCGCTGATCGCCGAGCCGGTGCGCACCCTGGGCGTGGCGGCGGCCTTCGCGGCCGGGGTGACCATGTTGGCCTGGCTCTGGCGTTCGCTGGGCGCGATGCGCGGCGCGGTCAGCGTCTACGCCATCGCCCTGTGCGCGATGACGGCGTCGAGCTTCACCCTGCCGCACCGGCTGTGGCCGGCGATGCTCGGCGCGGTCGCCTTCAACGCCTCGGACAGCCTCCTGTCGGCCGAACTGTTCAAGTCCCTGCGCGCGCCCTGGGTCTCCCACGCGGTCTGGGGTCTCTACTACGCCGCCCAGGTCCTGATCGTCTGGGCCTATCTGAGGTAGGGCGCGGCGATCGATGGACGCGACTCCCACACCCCCGGCCCTGCGCGTCCGCGATTTGCGGAGCGCCCTCGCCGGTCCGTTCGAGTTCGACCTGGAGCGCGGCGCCTGCATCGCGATCACCGGCCCGTCGGGCTCGGGCAAGAGCCTGTTCCTGCGGATGATCGCCGACCTCGACCCGAACGAGGGCGAGGTCTTCCTGAACGGCGTGGCGCGCTCGAGCATGGCCGCGCCGGCCTGGCGGCGGCAGGTGATCTACGTGCCGGCCGAATCCGGCTGGTGGGCCGAGCTGATCGCCAGCCACTTCCGCAAGGACCAGTTGGAGGCGGTCAGGACGTTGTCGGCGCGCCTGGGTCTGCCCGCCGGCATCATCGACGAGCCGGTCGCCCGGCTTTCCACCGGCGAGCGCCAGCGTCTGGCGCTGATCCGCGCCCTGGTCGCCGCCCCGCCGGTGCTGCTGTTGGACGAGCCGACCAGCGCGCTGGACGCCGCCGGCGCTCAACGCATCGAGCAGATCCTGCGCGAGCGGATGGCGGACGGGCTCGCGCTCGTGCTGACCACCCACGATCCGGCCCAGGCCGAGCGGCTGGCGGGGCGGCGCCTGACCATGGCCGCCGGGCGGCTGGAGGCCGTGGCGTGACCGGCGCGGTGATCTCGCTGGCGCCCCAGGACCTGGCGGTCGCGGCCAGCCTGATCGTGTTCGACGCGGTTCTATCGCTGATCTTCCGGCTTGGGCTGCACTGGCGGATCGCCATCGCCAGCGTACGGATGGTGGTCCAGCTCGTCGCGATCGGCTTCGTGCTGAAATTCATCTTTGCCCTGAACAACCCGGCGGTGACGCTGCTCCTGATCGTCGTGATGGTCCTGGTCGCCGCGCGCGAGACCGCCGCGCGGCCCGAGCGGCGGTTCAAGGGGCAGACGACGCTCGCCATCGGGGCGGCCAGCGTCGCCTCGGCCACCCTGATCACCGCCCTCTTCGCCCTGACCACCGCGCTTCGGCCCCACCCCTGGTACGATCCGCGCTACGCCGTGCCGCTGGCCGGCATCCTTCTGGGCAACATCCTCAACGCCACCAGCCTCTCGCTGGACGCCTTCCTGGGCGCGATCGCGCGCGAGCGGCCGGCGGTGGAAGCGCGGCTGACGCTGGGGGCCAGCTATTGGGAGGCGGCCACGCCGTTCGTGCGCGATGCGATCCGGCGCGGTCTGGTGCCGATCATCAACCAGATGTCGGCCGCCGGCGTCGTCACTCTGCCCGGCATCATGACCGGCCAGATCCTGGCCGGCCTCGATCCGATGGAGGCGGTGAAGTATCAGATCCTGCTGATGTTCCTGCTGGCCGGCGGCAGCGGTCTGGCGGCGGCCGGCGCGTCCTATCTGGCGGCGCTCGGCCTGACCGACGATCGCCAGCGCCTGCGCCTGGACCGGCTCACCCAGGCCCGCGCGGGGTGAAGGGGTGGGGCGCACCAAGCTGTTCGGCGGAACGCCCGGGTTCGAGGGTGGGCGGAGATTCGCTTAGGGCCGGGTTCGACCCACCTCGACGGGGGCGGGTTGTCACTTCGCCTCCGTCTCACCGCGCCACGGCGTGAGCCGGGGTCGCCAGCGGGGAACAGCGGCGGCGTAGGCCGCAAAGTCATCGGGAAATGAGCGACGCAGCGTCGGCTCCTCGTAGGCGAGAACGAAGATGTGCGCCACGAGCCACACGCATGCGCTGTAGACCAAGAGCGGCACGCTGGCGAACACGAGGGCCTGTCCCAAGATCACGCTGATCACGGCCAGGTACATGGGGTTTCGGACCCGGCGGTAGAGGCCCGTGACGACCAGCTTGCGGGTTGGAAAGATGGGTGCGGGCGTCCCGAAACCCGAAAGGGCGAAACGCGCAAAACACTCGATGAGCGCGACGGCGCCAATAGGCATGAGCGCCGCGCCTGCCGCCCGACTGAACCAGGTCCCGAAGAACGGCGGACGGAACGCCCAATGAGACAGCCACCAGGGGACGAGGCCCACGACCGTTCCGGGCGCCGCCACTAGAAACAGCATGGTCCCGACGATAGCCCGGGATCTCCGCATCGCGCCTCCGCCTCCCCGCTACGAGATGCCGGGCGTCATCACCAGCCGAACGGCCGTTCACCACCCAGAGCGTCCCAAAGGCGTCGGCGCCAAGTGTCAAATTCCGACCACCAGAGCGCGACGGGCGCTGAGACCCGCGGTCGCTTTCGGTTGTCGCGCGCCCAGGCGAACCTCCGCTGGTCGGCGTCAGGTCTTCATCCGCATCTGGCCCAGGAAGTACCGCTTGCCGAGCGGCACGCCCTTGGCGCGCAGGATGTCGTAGGCCGTGGTGGCGTGGAAATAGAAGTTGGGCAGCGAGAAGGACAGGATGAAGCCCTCGGCGGTGAACGGCATCTTCATCTCGCCGAGCTGGAAGATCACGTCGCGACCCTCGAGCGCGTTGATCTCCTCGGGCTTCACCGCCTCGACCGCCTTGCGCGCATCGGCCACCATCTTCTGCAGGCCGGCGTAGTCGAGCGGCGGCGAGGCGGGCGGCGGCTGGAACAGGCCCTGCTTGATCCCTTCGAGCGCGCCGATCGAATGGTGCGCGACCGACCGGATCTGGAAACTGAACGGCAGCATGTCGGGATAGAGCCGGGTTTCGACGATCTCGCCCGGATCGATTCCCTTGTCCTTGCAGTGGGCCGCGCCGCGATCGAGAAAGCCCGACACCGCGCCCAGGATCTGCAGGTAGCTCGGGACGCTAAGGTCATAGAGTGAAATCGCCATCGCCTGACTTGCTCCTCGCCTCGCGGATTTTCGTTATCCGACGCACTAGAGGCGATGGCGCGGCGGGACAAGGAAAATTGCCGGCCATCATCGCCACCCGACGGCCGCGAAGGCGATGGACCTCGCCGAGCGGTTAGGCGAAGCTTGGGGCTCCCCAATCCGCGAGTCACCGTCCTTGAGCCAGAGCGCGACGAAATTCCATACCCGTGACGGCCTGCGGTTGGCGGCCGACGTGATCGGCGAGGGCAAGCGGGGCTCGGTCATCCTGGCCCACGGTGGCGGGCAGACGCGGCATTCCTGGGCCTCGACGGCCAAGCGGCTCGCCGAGCGCGGCTGGAAGACGGTGGCGCTGGACCTGCGCGGGCATGGCGACAGCGACTGGGATTCCAACGGCGACTACCAGATCGTCAAGTTCGCCGAGGATCTGGTCGAGGTCGCCGCCACCCTGCCCGACAGGCCGGCCCTGATCGGCGCCTCGCTCGGCGGCATGGCCGGGCTGATGGTGGAGACCCTGGTGGCGCCCGGCGCCTTCAGCTCGCTGACCCTGGTCGACATCGTTCCCCGGTCCGACCCGGCCGGCGTCGAGAAGATCATGGGCTTCATGGGCGCCAATATGGAGCACGGCTTCGACAGCCTGCAGGCCGCGGCCGACTCGATCGCGGCCTACCTGCCGCACCGCCCCCGGCCGACCGACCTGTCCGGCCTGCGCAAGAACCTGCGGCTGGGCGAAGACGGACGCTATCGCTGGCACTGGGACCCGAAGTTCGTCACCGGCGTCCGCCACGGCCCGTCGGAGGGGCCTCTGGCGATGCTGGAGGCGCGGTTCAGGGAGATCGAGGTTCCGATCCACCTGATCCGGGGACGCTTGAGCGAACTGGTGTCGCTGGAGGCCGCCACCGAATTCGTCGGCACGCTGAGGAACGGCTCGTTCACCGACGTCGCCGACGCCGGGCACATGGTCGCCGGCGACCGCAACGACATCTTCCTGGAGGCGGTGATCGCCTTCCTCGACCGGTTGCCGACGCCCCACCCGAGCCGGTGAGGTCGGTCTACAGCGAGGCGATTTCAGGCTGAATCACCTAATTGCCCCGCTCGTCCCGGCGAATGCCGGGATCCAGATCAAATGGCGTGGGTCTATCCGCGTTATTTTCAATACAACGCTTCTATTTTACGATCTGGGTCCCGGCATTCGCCGGGATGAGCGGACAGAGATACTTTGACCGACCTAAACCGTCCCGTCTTAATCCTCCAGCAGTTCGTTCATGTGCTCGATCGCCTCGAGGAACTCGGTCTTGAACTCCTGCACCACCTGGCCGGCGGAGCGCACCTGGTCGATCATGCCGACGCCCTGACCGACGAAATAGGTCACCATGTCGCGGGCCTTGGGGTTGCCGGCGGCCGCGGCGCGCTCGACCGAGGCGAGGGCGTTCTCGCTGATCAGGCTCATCAGCGGCATCGGCAGGGTTCCGGGACTGTCCGGGCTGCGCTCCCACGCCTCGGTCCAGGCCGAGCGCAACTGCCGCGCGGGCTTGCCGGTGCGGCTCTTCACCCGCACCGCGTCGCGGGATGAGGCCTCGATCATCTTCTCACGGAAGATCTCGCTGGTCTCGCTCTCGGTGGTGGCGAGCCACACCGAGCCGGTCCACACCCCCGCCGCGCCCATGGCCATGCAGGCGGCCATCTGGGCGCCGTTCATGATCCCGCCCGCCGCCAGCACCGGCACGTCGCGGATCGGCTTGATCGCCTTCAACACCTCCGGCACCAGCACCAGGGTCGAGACCTCGCCGCAGTGGCCGCCCGCCTCGCCGCCCTGCGCGACCAGAATGTCGACGCCGGCGTTGACCTGGCGGATGGCGTGCTCCTTGGCGCCTACGAGGGCGGCGACCGGCACGCCGTGGCGCTTGCCCATCTCGATCATCGCCGGCGGCGGCACGCCGAGCGCATTGGCGATCAGCTTGATCGGGTGCTCGAACGCGGCCTCCAGCACGCGCAGGGCGGTCTCCGGGTCGAACGGCTGCGGCTGGTTGTCGGACACCTCGCGCTCGGCCAACTGGACCCCGGCCTCCTCCAGCAGGTGCGCGGCGAACTGGCGGTGCCGCTCGGGGATGCGGCTTCTCAGGCTGTTGTAGGTGACGTCCTTCTCGCCGGCGGTGGCCAGGTTGTCGGGGATCAAGACGTCGATGCCGTAGGGCTTGCCGCCGACGTGCTCGTCGATCCAGCTCAACTCGCGGCGCACGCTGTCGGGAGACTGGCCGGTCGCGCCCAGGACGCCGAAGCCGCCGGCGCGGGACACCGCGGCCACCACGTCGCGGCAGTGGCTGAAGGCGAACAGGGGGAATTCGATCCCCAGCATGTCGCAGATGGCTGACTTCATGACGCGGCCTCCTCTCCAGGGCTTTGCCCCATCCTAAGCCCGCGCGGCCGGATGGGTAGCCTCAATCCGACCGGAGCGCGATCATTCCAGGTCACGCTAGGCTTGAACGCGCCCGCCCCTTATCGTGGGACGAGACGCGCGGGATCCGGACGAAGGAGGCGAGGTTGGCGTTCAAGGACATCATCTACGCGGTCGACGGTCCGCTGGGCGTGATCACGCTGAACCGGCCGGCCTACCGCAACGCCCAGGGCTACCGGATGCTGGACGAGATCGACCGGGCCTTCGCGCGCGCCGGAGCGGACGAGACGGTCCGCGTGGTGATCGTCCGCGGCGCCGGCGGCGTGTTTTCGACCGGCCACGACCTCGGCACGCCCGAGGGGATCGCCTACCGCGAGGCGCTGGGCGCCAAGCCGGGCGTCCAGACCTATGACCAGTTCAAGCGCTACAACCTCGATCTGTTGCTGGCTTGGCGCAACTTTCCCAAGCCGACCATCGCCATGGTCGAGGGCTATTGCATCTACGCCGGCTGGATGCTGGCGGCGGCCATGGACGTGGTGTTCGCGGCCGAGGACGCCGAGTTTCTCGCCGGGTTCGTCGAATACATGTCGATCCCCTGGGACATCGGCATCCGCCGCGCCAAGGAGCTTTGCTTCGAGAGCCGGTTCATCTCCGCCGACGAGGCGCGCGAATACGGCCTGGTCAACCGCGTCCTGCCGCTGGCGGACCTGGAGCGCGAGACCTGGGCCTGGGCGCGGCGGGTGGCCGAAAACAGCCCCGAGGCGCTGCGCATGGCCAAGATTCAGATGAACAAGGCCCAGGACGCCCAGGGCTTTACGGGCGCCGTCGAGGACTCGCTCGGCGACTACCAGGCGATGATGTATCTGCCCGGTTCGGAAATGCGGATGCGGGGCCAGCGGCGCCTGCTCACCGTCGATCTGGCGGTGAAGGGCAAGCGCGGGGAGCGATTTGGCCAAACCCCCGGCGCGGGCGAATAGGGGAGCGCGGACCATGGAAACCAATGCGGACTCCGCGACGGCCGGGACCGGCGCCTATCGGGTCGAAATGCGGGATCGCGGCGTGATGGTGATCACGCTCGACCGGCCCGAGCGGCTGAACGCCCTGACCCAGGCGATGAAGCGCGACCTGATCGAACTGATGACGCGCGTCCAGATGGACGATGCGGTCCGGGTGGTCGTGTTCACCGGCGAGGGCAAGGCGTTCTGCGCCGGCGACGACCTCGGCGGCTACTTGAAGGCAAAGCCCGAGACGGTTCCCGCGGTCCACGGCGGCCACGACACGCCGATCGGCACCGCCAACGCGCTTCGAAGCTTCTCCCAGGCGCTGAACCTGGCGGTCCGCAACCTCGACAAGATCACCATCGCCGCGATCAACGGCCCGGCGATCCAGACCGGACTGTCGCTGGCGCTGTCCTGCGATTTTCGCTTCGGCTCGCCCCAGGCGCGGCTGGGCAGCGCGACCCTGCGTTTCGCGCTGTTGCCCGACGAGGGCGGACACGCGCTGCTGGTCCAGCACCTCGGCCTGGCCGGCGCGCTCGACTTCATCCTGCGCAAGAAGATCGTCGGGGCCGACGAGGCGCTGGCGCTGGGCCTGTTGACCGAGGTGACGCCTGAGGGCGGGCTGATGGCGCGCGCGCTGGCCCTGGCGAGCGAGATGGCCGAGGGCCCGCAGGTCGCGATGCGGATGCTGAAGCGCTCGATCTACAATGCCGCCGAACTGACCTTCGCCCAGGCGCTGGAAGACATCGCGGTGCGGACCGCGATCACCGACCACCATCCCGACGCGCGCGACGGCGCCCGCTCGTTCGCGGAAAAGCGCCCGCCGCGGTTCAACGCCTGGCTCGACGATGCGGGCGAAGGGGCCTGAACAAGCCGGGCGCCCCTGTTCGAACAAACACCTGTCATATAGCCGACGCAGACTGGAACGCGGGAGACCATGGACGTGAGTGCGATCGATTTCGAAGGCGTGGTGAACTTCAGGGACTTCGGGGGCGCCCGCGGCGCCGACGGGAAGCGCGTGCGCCATGGGCGGCTGTTTCGTTCGGGCCATCATGCGGCGGCGACCGACGCGGACCTGGAGCGGCTGGCGGTGCTGGACCTGGCGCTGCTGGTCGATCTGCGCCGGCCGGCCGAGCGGCTGCGCGACCTCGCCCGCCGGCCCGAAGGTTTCCGCGCCCAGGTGCTCGAGCACCAGGGCCCGGTCGAGAACGCCGTGGCCCCGCACCTGACCTTCATGAACGAGCCCGACGCGACGACCCAGCGGGTGAGCGAACAGATGATGATCGGCTACCGCGGCTATCCGTTCGATCCGCACTATGTGGCCGTCTACAGCGACTATTTCGCCGGCCTGGCCGCGGCCGACGGGCCGATCCTGGTCCACTGCCACGCCGGCAAGGACCGCACCGGCGTGCTCTGCGCGCTGACCCTGCACCTGCTGGGCGTCGGGCGGGGCGACATCTACGACGACTATCTGGCCACCAACCGCCACAACCGCGCCGACGCCCGGCTGGCCGAGATGGCCGAACAGTTCGAGCAGAACCACGGCCGGGCGGTTTCGGAGGACTTCCTGCGCCACCTGATGGCGGTCGAGCCGGCCTATCTGGACGCCGCCTTCGCCGCGATCGAGGCCGAGCACGGCGACGTCGACGCCTATCTGGCCGACGTGCTGGCGGTCGACAAACGGCGCAAGGACGCGATCCGCGCGCGGCTCTTGGCCTAGCCGGTCGGCGCCGGCGGCGCGCTAGGGACTCGCCTCCGGAGCGCGCGCGGCCTTACACTCGCCCCGCGCCCATCGCGGAGACCCGCCCATGACCGCCGCCGCCGCCCCGACCATCACGCCGATCGACGCCACCCTGGGCGCGGTGGTCACCGACGTGGACCTGGCCGACCTCGATGAAGCGCCCTGGCGCGCGATCGAAGCCGCCTTCCACCGATACGCCCTCCTGGTGTTCCCCGCCCAGCACCTGTCGGACGCGGCGCAGGCGGCGTTCGGCGAGCGGTTCGGCGCGATCGAGGTGCTGGCGGCGGGCCGCAAGGCGGTGCCGCTGAGCAACAAGAAGCCCGACGGCAGCCTGCTGGCCGACGACGAGCACTATATGAAGATCATGATGGGCAACGAGGGCTGGCATACCGACAGCTCCTACATGCGCGTCTCGGCCAAGGCCTCGATCCTCGCCGCGCACGTCGTGCCCAGCCACGGCGGCCAGACCGAATGGGCGGACATGCGCGCGGCCTACGACGCGTTGGATGCGGCGATGCGCCAACGCATCGAGGATCTCACCGCTCATCACTCCCTGCGCTACTCCCAGGCCAGGATCGGCCACGACGCGGCGGTGGGCTCCGGCTACGGCCTGAGCGAAGACATCACCCCGCTGCGGCCGCTGGTGAAGACCCACCCGGTGACCGGACGCAAGGCGCTGTTCATCGGCCGCCACGCCCACGCGATTCCCGGCCTGGAGGCCGAGGAGTCGGAACGGCTGCTCGCCGACCTCGCGGTCTTCGCCTGCCAGCCGCCGCGCACCTACATGCACCCATGGCGGCCCGGCGACGTGGCGGCGTGGGACAACCGCTGCCTCCTGCACCGCGCCCGGCCCTATGACCACACAGAGCAGCGCACCATGCTGCACGTGCGCGTCGCCGGCGACCCGGCGAGCGAGCGGGCGCTGAACGCTTGAGCGGGTCCCGGCGGGAGAGGGGTTTTGGCGCCGGCGCCCATATAACCCCGCTCATCCCCGCGCAGGCGGGGACCCAGGCTTTTTTCTGAAATCCCCGCGCCGGCCGAGGGACCGCGCGGCGGCCGATTTCACCACCAAGGTCACCAAGGACACGAAGGGTCGAACCCTTCCTCTCGGCGGATGGGGGGACGAAAATATGCCTTCGTGATCTTGGTGTTCTTGGTGGTTCAAAGTCCGGCGAGGCCGTCACCCCTCGCCCTCCCGCCTACGGCGGGCCCCTCCCTCTCCCCTCCGGGAGAGGGTTCTGGGCGCCGGCCAACGCGCCAGCCCCCACAACCCCCCGCTCATCCTCGCGCGGCCGAAAATCCCTCTCCCGGCGGGAGAGGGAGGGGCCCGCGCCGAAGGCGTGGGAGGGTGAGGGATTACCGCGCGGCCAATGTCGCTCGTCCTCCCACAGCGCCGCGTCATAAGGCGCATCGAGGTCGCGGCAGATCTGCGCGGCCAGGGCGCTGATCGGGCGCGTCAGCCAGACGCGCTCGTCCGCCTCGCGGTCGCCCCGCTCGCCCCGCTCAGTGTCCGCCCGCTCGTCCTCGCCCTCGTCGAAGCGCTCCGCCGGCTCGGCCTGCGCCGCGGCGTCGTCCGCCTCGGCGCGCGCGCCCGCGGCCTCCAGCGCCGGCAGGCCGTCTTCCAGCCGCTGGGCCAGCAGCACCGTCAGCCGCACCGCCCGCGCGATCCGCGAAAACGCCAGCGCCAGGTCGCCGGCGAACACCCGCAGCGCGTCCGGCTCCAGCACCTGGCGCCGCAACGCCTCGGCCAGCGCCAGACCGATCTCGACCAGCCGATCGACCGCCTCCATCCGCCGGGCGGTCAGCTCGGCATCGACGGCGTCCGGCGCCGTGGGGGCTGGCGGAAAGGTGACCATTTGGCACAATGAAAAGCACAGGAATCGGGGGCGCGTCAAGGGCGGGCGTTGTCGTGGGGGTGAGCCGGGGGTGGCGGGTGGGTTGGTGGAAGCGTGGTCAGGACTGCCTGTGACTCATCTGGGAATCCGTCGACAGCATACCCATGGCAGCAAATCCAACTGTTCCGATGCGATGCTGGCGGGCTTGCGGCTGGGCGCGCGCCGGGAATAGGTATCGTGTCGCACTACTGTCCGTCTACGCCCGCCTCGGCTTCACCGGCTGTTCCAGCCACAGCGGGCGCCGCACCTTCATCACGACCTGCGCTCGAAAAATCAGCCTCGTCGGCGGCAGTTTGAAGGACGTTCAGATGATGGCGGGGCACGCCGATTTGACCACGACCTCGGGCTACATCGACGGCGATCCTGAGGCCGCGAGGAAGGTGGTCAATCTGATTTAGTCGAACCGGTGGCGCGGATGAATATTTCTCTTCGCGGTGTCTTTTTCTTCCTCGGTCCACAATATATTTTCCGCAAGTGCGCTCACGATAAAAGCTCTATATTGACTTAGGTGGTCAAATATACCGTCCACTACTGCCTTATACGAGCCATCGCACTCGGATATTACTTCCGATTTCATAAGAAAAAGGCCATACATGAACCACATTTGGCGCCGATGAGCCGGTTCATTTTCTGTCGGTGTCGCAGATATGAACTCGGCATACTGCTCGATTAAATCAGGAACAAGTCCACCAGTTTGCCCAGCCTCCGTCTGCTCACGATGAAGTCGCCGAGATACCGGAAGGTATATATGCTTCATATTCTTATACCCGACCATCGCCATTACGCATCCATTAGGGTCGAGATCGCGGAACATTTCACGAGACGTTTCGATTATGAGATGATGTGAGCCCGATTTCAGAATGTCGGCGAGGAGTCTAAGCTGTTCGTCGGATTTTGCCTTGGGGCGAAGCCAACCTAAAATCCGGCTCAACATTGGCGCGTTTCCCCCAGCCTCAGCTTATATTATGGCAACTTGCTCGCATCCAAAAGCGTGAACCATGGCAGCCGTGGAAACCCCACGGTAAAGGTTTCTGCCCCAAACCCGTCGTCATCACGCCATTCGACGCAGCCCTTCCGGTCAACGAATCTACCACCTCCCACGCCGCAGGCAGGCTCGGAGAGAGCCTTCGCCAAGCTCGCCGGTTGAGGAAGTTCACTCAACAGGGATTGGCGACGGCGGCGGGCATCGACATCGCCACGGTGCGCGGACTGGAAAGAGGAGTGGGCACGGTCGGATCGTTGCTCGCCGCGCTGGGCGTGTTGGAGCACCGCTTTCCCGAGCAGCCGTCCGGCTTTGAGTTGGGGGCATGGATCGCCAAGACGCGGAAGTCGGTTGGCTATTCCCAGCAGACATTTGCCCTGCGGATTGGGGTCAGCAAGCCCACCGTCATTCAGATCGAGCATGGGCGCGGAAACATCGGAAGCGTGCTGCGGGCGTTCGCAGCCTTGGGCCTGACGGCGGCTGTCGTGCCGCAAGCAGACCCGCTCCACGGCGCCCGCCTGATCCACGGGGAAGCAGGGACACACACGACTTTCCCGCCCGCCTAAAACACCACCACGCTCCTGATGCTCTCGCCCTTGTGCATCAGGTCGAACGCCTCGTTGATCTTCTCCAGCGGCAGCACGTGGGTGATCATCGGGTCGATCTGGATCTTCCCGCCCATGTACCAATCGACGATCTTCGGCACGTCGGTGCGGCCCCGCGCGCCGCCGAAGGCGGTGCCGCGCCAGACCCGGCCGGTGACCAGCTGGAACGGGCGGGTGGCGATCTCCTTGCCGGCCTCGGCCACCCCGATGATGATGCTCTCGCCCCAGCCGCGATGGCAGGCCTCCAGCGCCTGGCGCATCACCGTGACGTTGCCGGTGGCGTCGAAGGTGTAGTCCGCCCCGCCGCCGGTCAGTTCGACCAGATGGGCGACGAGATCGCCCGGCACGTCCTTGGGATTGACGAAATGGGTCATGCCGAAGCGCGTCCCCCAGGCCTCGCGGTCCGGGTTGACGTCGACGCCGACGATCATGCCCGCGCCGACCAGCCTCAGCCCCTGGATCACGTTCAGGCCGATGCCGCCCAGGCCGAAGACGATGGCGTTGGCGCCCGGCTCGACCTTGGCGGTGTTGATCACCGCGCCCACGCCCGTGGTCACCCCGCAGCCAATGTAGCAGATCTTGTCGAACGGCGCGTCGGGACGGACCTTGGCCACCGCGATCTCGGGCAGGACGGTGTGGTTGGCGAAGGTCGAGCAGCCCATGTAGTGGGCGACGCTGGCGCCCTTGTACGAAAACCGCGAGGTCCCGTCCGGCATCAGCCCCTTGCCTTGCGTGCCGCGGATGGCGGTGCACAGGTTGGTCTTGCGCGACAGGCAGGACTTACATTGCCGGCATTCCGGCGTGTAGAGCGGGATCACGTGGTCGCCCGGCGCCACGCTGGTCACGCCCGGGCCGACCTCCAGCACCACGCCGGCGCCCTCGTGGCCGAGGATCGAGGGGAAGATGCCTTCCGAGTCCAGGCCCGAGAGGGTGTAGGCGTCGGTGTGGCAGACGCCGGTGGCCTTGATCTCGACCAGCACCTCGCCGGCGCGGGGGCCGTCCAGATCGACCTCGACGATCTCGAGCGGCTGGTTGGCGGCGAAGGCGACGGCGGCGCGGGTTTTCATGGATGGTCCTGTGGCGTCGATTCAGGTTGCGGATCGGCGATCGTTCTAACCTCGCCGCGCGGCGTGTTGTAGTGTCGGGCAAGAGATGTTTGAAGGCGTCTTGTCGCCAACCAACGGAGCTGGACCATGAGCCAGGGGATCGCGAAACCGTGGGCGCTGATGCGCCACCACGCCGGGTGGGCGGACGTGTTCAATATCGAGAGCGAGACCGCCGACGCGGTGACCGGCTTCTATCCCGATCGCGAGACGGTGGGCCCGCACGTCACCTACAGCGCCCGCGCCGTGCTGGCGCGGTTTCCAACCCTGGAGTCCGCCCGGGCCGCGCGCGAGGGCGGCGTCGCCGAATGGCGCAAGCACGATGAGGCGGTGCAACAGGCCCAGGCCGCCCTGTCCGCCGCCGAGAAGACCCGCGAGGACGCCTGGGTCGCCTGGCTGCGGGCGGAAGGCGAGCGGTAGGTCAGGCTGCGGGGCTCAGCGGTGCGCGACGCCCTGGCCCAGGCCCACGCCGAGCTGCTCGGGCAGCGCGACCTGCAGTTCGACTTCGCCGCCCTGACGCCGCCGCGTCCGCCCGACTGGCTCAAACCGCTGATCCAACTCCTGACGGCGCTGGCGCCGCTGTTCAAATGGCTGTTCTGGATCGGCCTGGCGCTCGGCGTCGGGGCAATGCTTTTATTCCTCGGCCGCGAGTTGCTGGCCGCCCGCTTCCCATCCTGGCGGCGCAAGCCGAAGGCCACGAGCCCGCCCGAGTGGCGTCCCGCCGCCGCCCGCGCCCGCACCCTGCTGGAAGACGCCGACCGGCTGGCCGCCGCCGGCCGCCACGGCGAGGCGGTGCGCCTGATCCTGCGGCGCGGCATCGAGGACATCGACGCGCGCTGGCCGGGCCAGGTGCGCCCGGCGCTGACCAGCCGCGACATCGCATCGCTGGCGATCCTGCCCGCCGCCGCCCGGAGCACTTTCGCCGGCATCGCCCAGGTGGTCGAGCACAGCCTGTTCGGCGGGCGGGCGGTGGATGCGGGCGAGTTCGCCGCCTGCCGCGAGGCCTATCAAGCCTTCGCCCTGCCGGAGCCGGCGTGAGCGAGGCCGCCGCCCCGCGCGCCGGCGAGGGCGCCTTTTCGTTGCGGACGGTGATCGCCCTGCTGCTCGCCGGGACATTCGCCTTTTCCGCCCTGGTGGTGTTGTCGGCCTATGCGCCCGACCTGCGCGGCGGATCGGACGGCGGCGCCCACGCCCTGTCGCGCTCGGCGGTGGGGTTCGCCGGCCTGGAACGGCTGTTGAAAGCGATCGGCGATCCGGTGGTGATCAGCCGCGATCCCCATGCGCGCGCCGATTCGACCAGTCTCTTGATCCTGACGCCCGGCGTCGACGTCGACAGCGGCGATCTCTACGACATGACCACGGCCGGCCCGACCCTGGTGGTGCTGCCCAAATGGGCGGCGGCCCCCGATCCGGTCAATCCGGGCTGGGCGCTGAACGCGGGTCTGCTGCCCGCGGACGCGGTGACCAGGCGGCTGGCGACCCGGTTCGGCGAGATCAGGATCGCCCGCGACGACGGCGCGGCGCCCGCGCGGCTGACGGGCCTGCCCGGCGGCGCCCTGACCAGCGGCCCGATCGACCGGCTGCAGACGCTGAGCGGCGGCGATGGCCTCATCCCCCTGGTCAAGGACGCGCGCGGGCGCACGCTGCTGGCGGGAACCAAGGATAAGCGCGCCTTCGTCCTGTCCGATCCCGACCTTTTGAGCACCCAGGGGCTGAAGGACCTGGCCACCGCCCGGGTCGCGGTGAGCCTGGCGCACGCGCTGCGCAAGGGCGACGGGCCGATCCTGTTCGACGTCTCGCTGAACGGCTTCAAGCGCTCGCGCAGCCTGCTCAGGCTCGCCTTCCAGCCGCCGTTCCTGGGCGCCACCCTGTGCCTGGCGGCCGCCGCGCTGCTGATGGCGCTGAGGGCCCTGACCCGGTTCGGCGCCCCGCGCCGGGCGGGGCGCGCCATCGCGCTCGGCAAGCAGGCCCTGGCCGACAATTCGGCGGCCCTGATCCGGCTGGCGCGGCGCGAGCCGAGGATGGCCGGCCGCTATCTCGACCTGACCCGCGCGAGCGTCGCCAGGGCGCTGGGCGCGGGGCGGCTGAACGAAGCGGACCTGAACGCCCTGCTGGATCGCCAGGCCGAGCGCGTCGACGCCCGGCGCCGACTGGCCGGCCTGACCGCGGAAGCCGAAACCGTCAAGGACCGCGCGGGCCTGATGCGTCTGGCCCGCAACCTCTATCAATGGAGAATGGAGATGACCGGTGAACGTCGCTGAGGTGAAGGCGCTCGCGGACCAGGTCCGCGCCGAGATGGCCAAGGCGGTGGTCGGTCAGACCGAAACCATCGATCTGATGCTGACCAGCCTGTTCGCCGGCGGCCACATCCTCTTGGAAGGCCCGCCGGGCACGGCCAAGACCTTCCTGGCGCAATGCTTCGCCCGGGCGGTGAACCTCGGCTTCGGTCGCATCCAGTTCACGCCGGACCTGCTGCCGGGCGACATCCTGGGGACCAATCTGTTCGACTTCCAGACCAGCCGCTTCAACCTGGTCAAGGGGCCGGTGTTCTGCGAGCTGCTGCTGGCCGACGAGATCAACCGCACCCCGCCCAAGACCCAGGCGGCGCTGCTGGAGGCCATGCAGGAGCGGGCGGTGACCTTGGACGGGGTCAGCCACGCCCTCAGTCCCCGCTTCACCGTGGTGGCGACGCAGAACCCGATCGAGCAGCAGGGCGCCTATCCCCTGCCCGAGGCCCAGCTCGACCGTTTCCTGTTCAAGCACCAGCTCGGCTATCCCAGCCCCGATGAGGAGCGGCGCATCGTCGCCTCGCACGGCGGCAAGGCCGGCCAGCCGCTGGCGGCCGACTTCGGCGTCGAAGCGGCGGCGGACGCGGCCCAGGTCGCCGACGCGGTCGACGCGGTCGCGCGGGTGCGGCTGGCGGACGATATCGTCGGCTATGTGGTGGCCCTGGTGCGGGCGACCCGCGAGGCCGGCGACTTCTCCAACGGCGCCTCGCCGCGCAGCGCGGCCATGCTGGCGCTGGCCGCCCGCGCCCGCGCGGCGCTGGAAGGCCGCGACTATGTGATCCCCGACGACGTCAAGGCGCTGGCCCTGCCGGCGCTGCGCCATCGGGTGATCCTCTCGCCGGCGGCCGAGATCGACGGGCGCAAGGTGGACGAGGCGCTGAGCGCGCTGATCGGCCAGATCGAGGCGCCGCGGTGATCTACCCGACCGCCCGCGCCATCGGCCTGGCGGCGATCGGCGCGCCGGCCGCGCTGCTGATCGGGCTGATCGCGCCCGGACTGTGGCTGATCGGGCCGGGCTGGATCGCTCTGGTCTTCGCCGCGGCGATGATCGACGCGGCCCTGGCCGCGGACCGTCGGCGAGCGGAACTCAGCCTGACCACGCCGGGGTCGCTGGCGATGGGCGGACGTGGCGAGGCCCTGGCCCAGGCCGCCTTCGCCGGCGCGGCGCCGGCGGCGGTGGAGTTCGCGCTCCAGGCCAACGCCAGGATCGAGGTCGAACCGGCCCGCCGGCGCGGCAAGACGGCCGAGCGGCTGGCCCGCGCCGGCTTTCGGCTGAAGCCGGTCCGCCGCGGCGCCGGCGAGTTGGAGCGGTTGTGGGCGCGCTGGCGCGGACCGTTGGGCCTGGTGTGGAAGCAGAAGATCGAGACCCTGGAGCGGTCGCTGCCGGTGACCTTGAACATCGAGGCGGTGAAGGACGAGGCGCTGAGGCTCTATTCGCGCGACGCGGCGATGGGGCCGCGCATCCAGTTCGACCTGGGCGGCGGCTCGGAGTTCCATGCGCTCAGCGAGTTCCGCGCGGGCATGGACCGGCGGACCATCGACTGGAAGCAGTCCGCCCGCCATGGCGCGCTGCTCGCCCGCGAATTCCACCTGGAGCGCAACCATCCGATCATGCTGGTGGTCGACACCGGCCGGCTGATGTGCGAGCCGCTGGCCGGCCTGCCGCGCATCGACCATGCGCTGAACGCGGCGCTGATCCTGGCCTATGTCGGGCTGAAATCGGGCGATCGGGTCGGCCTGTTCGCCTTCGACGCCAAGCCCGGCGTGACCAGCGGCGCCCTGTCGGGGCCCGGCGCCTACGCCCTGATCCAGCGGCTGGCGGCCGAGATCGACTATTCCGCCGCCGAGACCAACTTCACCCTGGGCCTGACCCAGCTCGCCGGCGGCCTGCGGCGCCGCTCCCTGCTCGTGGTGTTCACCGATTTCGCCGACACCACCAGCGCCGAGCTGATGCTGGAGAACGTCGGCCGGCTGACCAGCCAGCACCTGGTGCTGTTCGTGGTGATGCGCGACGACGAACTGGAAGGGCTGACCCGCAAGGCGCCGGCCGAGGCCGAGGACGTCTCGCGCGCCGTGGTCGCCGCCGCCCTGCTGCGCGAGCGCGAGGTGGTGATCGAGCGGCTGCGCCGGATGGGCGTGCAGATCCTCGAGGCGCCGGCCGCGCGGATCGGCCCGCGGCTGTTGGCGCGCTATCTGGAGCTCAAGCGGCGGGAGCTTCTGTGAGCGGGGCCGGCCATGGATGAGCTGCGGCTCAAGAGCTACCGCTTCCGCGCCGAGCGGGAGGCCGACTGGCGCCGGCTGGAGGCGCTGCTGGAGCGGGCCGAGGGGCGCGGCGCCGCGGCGCTGTCGGACGAGCAACTCCTGGCCGCGCCGGTGCTGTATCGCGCGGCCCTGTCCTCGCTTTCGCTGGCGCGGGCGACCTCGCTGGACCAGGGGCTGGTCGACTACCTCGAAAGCCTGTGCGCGCGGGCCTATTTCTTTGTCTACGGCGCGCGCTCGACGCTGATCGAGCGGCTGGGCCGGTTCTTCGCCCGCGACTGGCCGCGGGCGGTGCGGGCGCTGTGGCGCGAGACCCTGGTCAGCGCCGGCCTGACCGCGGCGGGCGCGATCGCGGCCTTCGTCCTGGCGATCCGGGACCCGGACTGGTTCGCCGCCTTCGTGCCGGCGGAGCTGGCCCAGGATCGCGGACCCGGCGCCTCGACCGCGGCCCTGCGCGCGACCCTGTTCAGCAACGGCGGCGGACACGGTCTTTCGACCTTCGCCACCTATCTGTTCACCCACAACGCCAGCATCGCCCTGTTCGCCTTCGCGCTGGGTTTCGCGCTGTGCGCGCCGACGGCGCTGCTGGTCACCTACAACGGCTGCATGTTGGGCGCGTTTGTCGCCCTGTTCGTCTCCCACGGCCTGGGCGTCGAGGCGGGCGGCTGGCTGATGATCCACGGGGTGACCGAGATGTTCGCCATCACCCTGGCCGGCGCGGCGGGCTTCCGCATCGGCTCGGCGACGGCGTTTCCGGGCGATCGCACGCGGCTGGAGGCGGCCGCCGCGGCGGGCCGCCAGGCCGGGGTGGTGATGGCTGGGGTGCTGGTGATGCTGGTCTGCGCCGGGGCGCTGGAGGGGATCGGCCGCCAGTTGATCCAGTCGACCGGGGTCCGCTACGCCATCGCCGGCGCCGCGGCGATCCTGTGGCTGACCTATTTCTATCTGCCCAGAGCCAGAAGGTCCGATGATGGCCGTGACTGACCCCGGGCAAGGGCCGCCGCTGGGCCAGATCGGCGCCGAGCCGGAAGATCGCCGCGCGCGCCGCGAGCTGATCACCCCCGAGGGGGTCGACCTCGACGTGCGTCTGGCCGACGCCAGCGAACGGGCCGGCGCCTTTCTGATCGACTTCATGATCATGACGCTCGTCACGGCCGTCCTCGGCCTGATCATCATCCTGGCCTTCGTCGCCGGCGGCGGCGCGGCCAAGGGGCGCGGCGAGGTGATGGCCATCGCCCTGCTGCTGCTCGGGTTCCTGCTGCGCAACTTCTATTTCACGGCTTTCGAGCTCACGCCCGGAGCGGCGACGCCGGGCAAGCGGCTGCTGGGCCTGAGAGTCGCGTCGCGGAACGGCGGACGGCTGACGGCCGATGCGATCTTCGCCCGCAACGCCATGCGCGAGCTGGAGGTCTATCTGCCGGCCAGCTTCCTGTTCACCCGGGCCCGCGACGTCGACGCCTGGATCGTGCTGCTGGCCCTCGCCTGGTGCGCGGTGTTCGTGTTGCTGCCCCTGTTCAATCGCGACAAGCTGCGCGCCGGCGACATCGTCGGCGGCACCTGGGTGCTCAAGGCGCCGCGCCGCAAGCTGCCGCCCGACATGGCGGTGAAGGCCCACGCCGCCGGCCAGGGGATCGTCTTCACCCGGCGCGAACTCGACGCCTACGGGGTCAAGGAATTGCAGGTGCTCGAGGCGGTGCTGCGCCGCTATGAGCCGCGGGCCCTTGCCGCCGTGGCCGAACGGATTCGCAAGAAAATCGGCCGGGCGGCCGATCCCCTGGTCAGCGACGGCGCCTTCCTGGACGCTTACTACGTCGCGCTGCGCGGGCGGCTGGAGCACCGACTGCTGTTCGGCCGGCGCCGGCGCGACAAGTTCGACACGGCCTGAAACGCGGCGCCTTCGATCACGGCGAACTAGTCGAACACCGCCGCCAGCGCCTCGGGCCCCACGCCTTCGCGGCTCACGCGCAGCTCGTAGTAGATCGCCGCGATCCCGGCCGAAGCCAGCACCGACACGACGACGCCCAGAGCGGCGCCGATGGGCAGCTGATGGAGCAGCATCGCCCGCGGGGTCGCGGCGGCGAAAGCCGCGCCGGCCAGATTGATGATCACCTGCTGGACGATCGAGATCACGATGAAATAGAGCAGCAAAAGACCGAAGATCGGCCAGCGGCGTCCGCGGGTCAGGTCCGCGCTGCGGCTGAAGGCGCCGAACACCCCGGTCCGCTCCACCACCAGCGCCGGCGCCGCGGCGATCCAGGCGACCCCCATCATGACCCCCGGGACGAAGAACAGCACGAACCCCACGACCAGAGCCGGGATCATCAGCAGCATCAGGCCGATCAGCGGAAGACAGCGCCGCAGACCCGCCCCCAGGCAGTCGCCGAAGCTGGCGGCCCGGCCGTTCAGATAGGATGCGGTTCCATAGATGATCGCACCCTGCAGGACGGCATTGGCGATGAGGCCGATCAGCCCGCCGGCGAACGTCAAAGTCACGCCCTGGCCCAGGCCGCGCAGGTCGGGCGCGCCCGTCCCGCTCATCGTCATCACCTTGCCCAGCAAGCCCACCAGCCCAATGGTCGACACCAGCGCCGGCGCGCCAGCCAGCAACAACGCCAGGATCGCGAAGCTCGCCGCATTGTAACGGATGGCGCCGATGGCGTGCTGGATCACGCGGGCCAGATCAAACCGGTCTTGAGGTCCCGTTGTGTTCGTCATCCGTTTCTCCCGGCGCCGGCGCCATTTCATGCACGCGTGAGCGCCAGAGTCCACGCCAAGCTGAAACGGCCTTGGCCCAGACGGAATACCGCCTCACGCGTCAGCTAACCAGTCACCAATGAGCTACCCCGCTCGACAAAATCGATGGAACGACAGAAATTTCTAACTTAAGATCTGCTTTACTTATGTTAACGCAATATTTGTCTTAAGTGAGTTGTTATAGTTTATCGATATTTACTTTGAGCATTAACGACAACGAAAGAGGCGCCGGGGGAAAAGACGGACCGAACGCGGCATGCTCCGCCGGTTCGCCAAAGTCCTGGGGACGTCATGCGGCTAGCCACTATCATCTCTCTGGGCGCCTCGACCGCCCTCGGTGTCGGCGCTCTGATCGTGGCGCGACTCTGGATGCCGAGCCACACCGCCAGCGCCCAGGCGCCGGCTTCGCCCGCGGTCCAAGGCGTGCCCGTCGTCGTCGCGGCCCAACCAATTCCGTATGGGGTCAAGCTCGAAGCCAAATACCTCGCCGTCGCCAAGCTGCCGCCGAACGCCGCCCCGACCGGCGCCTTCGCTTCGGTCAGCCAGCTTCTCTCCCAGCAAGGCGGCCCGCCCACCGCGCTGGTGCCGATGCAGGCGCAGGAGCCGGTGCTGGCGTCCAAGCTGACCGGCGTCGGCGAGCGCGCCACCGTGGCGGCGCTGATCACCCCCGGCATGCGCGCCTACGCCATCGCGATCACCGAAGTGTCCGGCGCCGGTGGCCATGTGATGCCGGGCGACCGGGTCGATGTGGTGCTGACCCGCGACGCCAGCGGGACCGGCGCGGCGCAACACAAGCTGGTGTCCAGCGTGGTGGTGCAGAATCTGCGGGTGCTGGGCGTCGACCAGAACGCCAATCCGACCACCGCCACGCCCGTCGTGGCCCGATCCGCGACCCTTGAGGTTTCCGTGCAGGACGCCGAGCGCCTGGCGCTGGCCGCCCAGGCCGGCAGCCTCTCGCTGGCCCTGCGCAAGACCGGATCGGTGGAGATCGAGCCGGCGCGAGCGATCCAGGTCTCGGACCTGGGCCCAGGTAGTCCGGCGGGCGCCTCGGACCTGCGTGGCGCGAGCAGCGGGACGAGCCACCATCGCGGCGCCGCACGCGCGTCCGCCGCCAAGCCGAAGGGCGAGGCGCCCTCGGTGACCATCATCAACGGCGACGCCGTCGCCAAGGTCAGGGTGCCCGCCGACGGCGCCGCGGCCGGTTTCCTTTGAGCGCCCAGTTGGAGACAACGACAGTGGATCGCCGACAAAACACCCTCGGCCCGAAGCGCCTGGCCCCGCGCGCGAGCTTGCTCGCCGCCGGCGCCTTGGCCGCCCTCGGCCTGATGTCCGCCGCGCCCGCCCGCGCCACGGCCACTCCCGGCGTCGCCGACGACGGCGAGGCCCGATCGATCGTGGTGCCCAAGGACAAGTCCGCCGCCTTCCACTTGGATTATCCGGCCAGCGAGATCGTGGTCGCCCAGCCGGACATGGTGCAGCTGGTGGCCACCACCGACCGCAGCTTCTACATCCGCGGCAAGGCGCTGGGGGTGACCAACCTGTTGATCTACGACCGGCCCCACCATCTCGCCCAGGTCATCGACGTGCGGGTCGGCCACGACACCGAGGCGCTGCAGCAGGACCTGGCCCAGGCCTTGCCCGGCGAACACATCAAGGCCACCAACATGGCCGGGGGCATCCTGCTGACCGGGACCGCCTCGACCGCGGCCGCCGCGAACCGCGCCAAGGCGATCGCCGAAGACTACGCGCCTAAGGGAGTGTCGTCCTCGATGGTGATCGCCTCGGACCAGCAGGTGATGGTCGAGGTGCGGGTGATCGAAGCCAGCCGCACCTCGCTGAAGGATTTGGGCTTCAACATCAGCGCCCAGAGCAGCGACGGCAATTTCGGCTTCCAGTCCGGCTCCGCCAGCGGCCTGCAAAGCGGATTAACTCCGCAGGGGGTGCTCGGCGGCGTCGCCAAATGGGGCAACATCACGGTCAACGCCAAGCTCGCGGCCCTGGAAAACCAGGGCGTGGTGCGCACTCTGGCCAAGCCGAACCTGCTCGCCATGTCGGGCGAGGAGGCCAGTTTCCTGGCCGGCGGCGAGTTCCCCTATCCGGTTCCCAACGGGCTGAACAATGTCACCGTCGAGTTCCGCCAGTACGGCGTGAAGCTGAACGTCACCCCCGTGGTGCAGGACAATGGCGACATCCGTCTGAAGGTGGCGCCCGAGGTCAGCCAGCTCGACACCGCGCACAGCGTGACCATCGACGGCTTCAGCCTGCCGGGCCTGTCGATCAGCCGCGCCTCGACCACGGTCGAGCTGCGCGACGGCCAGAGCTTCGCCATCGCCGGCCTGTTCCAGCGCGGCTACACCAACGCCATCGGCCAGGTCCCGGGGCTGGCCAACCTGCCGGTGCTTGGCGCCCTGTTCCGCTCGAGCAACTGGCAGCACCAGCAGACCGAACTGGTGATCATCGTCACGCCGCGCCTGACCGCGCCGAGCGACCGCCTGGAGTCCCTGCCCAATCCGCTCGCCGCCAGCGCCGAGCCGAGCGCGATCGACCTGATCCTCATGGGGATGATCGACAAGGCGGTCGGACCGACCCCCACGACCCACAATCCATAAGAGCGCACGCCGCATGACTTCCCAAACATTCGCCAAGCGCCATGTCCTGGTCATCGGCCCGAAGCTCGCGCCGATCGCCGAGCAGGCGATGCCGGGCGCGGAGTTCGAGGTCGCGGCGCCCGACGCGATCGACACCGCGAGCCTTTTGCGCGGCGTCATCGATCTGGTCCTGATCGAGGCCGGCGCCGCCGACGCCGCGCGGCTGACCGCGGTTATCGGGACCTTGGCCCAGACCCCCTCGCCGCCCGCCGTGATCCTGGTGGGGGCCAACCTGCCCGCCGGCCTGGCCCGCGCGCTGTTCAAGCTGAAGCGATCGGACGTGCTCGACATGCCGCTGTCGCCGGGCGACTTGGCGCGCTGCGTGGCCAGCCTGTTCGCCGACGAGGCCCACGCCGGCGGCGCCCACCGTTCGCAATGCTGGAGCGTGATGAGCGCGGTCGGCGGATCGGGCGGCACGACCATCGCCATCGAGATGGCCACGACCCTGGCCAATCGGACCCTGGGCGCCCGGGTCGCTCTGTTCGACCTCAACCTGGCCGACGGGGCGGCGAGCGCCTATCTGGGCGCGGAGCCCAACATGCATCTGGCCGATGCTTCGGCCGCGCCCGAGCGGATCGACGCGGCGCTGCTGGACGCCTTTTCTCGGCGAGCGTCCGGCGGTTTCGATCTGTTCGCCTGTCCGCGGGATCCCTACGCCTTCGCCAAGGTGACGCCCGCCGCGGTCTGCCGTCTGCTGGAAGTGGGCTGCCAGGTCTACGACTGGCTGGTCATCGACCTGCCCCGTCATCGTCACAGCTGGACCATCGACGTGCTGGCGGGATCGGACGAGATTCTGGTGATCTCCGAACTGACCGTCCCGGCACTGCTGGCGGCGCGCGACCTGACCGCCGAGATCGAGACCGAGATCGACGCCGGGCGACATCCGCGCATCATCCTCAACCGCATGGCCAGCCGCATGTTCGGTCCCGCGCCGTCCCGCGCCGAGGCGGAAAAAGCTCTTGGCCGCGCGGTCTCCGGAATGATCACGTCCGACTGGGAGGCCGCGGCCTGTTCGGCCAATCTGGGCGGGCCGATCAGCCAGCATCGGCCGCGCTCCAAGATCGTCAAGGATGTCTCGACTCTGGTCGAGGATCTCACCACCCGTCCGGCCCCGGGTCATGGACAAAACAAGAAGGTGGCGTGATGAGCCGATTCAGCGGCCGCTCGACCCCCATGTCGCCGCCCGCGGCGCCGACTCCCGCGACCGCTCCCGAGCCAGCCTCCGCGCCAGCCCCCATTCCAGGCCTGGCCGCCTTGGCCAAGGAGCCCGCGCCCGAGGCCAGCTATTTCCGCGAAGACGGGCTGTTGGACGCGCGGCTGAAGCTGCACGCCCGACTGATCGACGAGATCGACCTGTCCAAGCTGGACAAGTTGGAAGACAAGGAGATGCGCCGCCAGGTCCGCGGCTTGGTGGCCGATTTCGCCCGCGAGGAGCGGCTGCCGCTGAACGGCGTCGAGATCGAGCAGCTCGGCGTCTCGGTGTTCGACGAGATGGTCGGCTTGGGCCCGATCGAGCCGCTGCTGCAGGACGACACCATCGCCGACATCCTGATCAACGGCCCGTTCAAGGTTTTCATCGAACGCCACGGCGAGTTGGAGCTGACCCCTGTCCGGTTCAAGGACAACGACCACCTCCTGCGCATCGTCAATCGCATCGTCGCGGGCGTCGGGCGTCGGATCGACGAGTTCGAGCCCGATGGTCGACGCGCGCCTGGCCGACGGCAGCCGGGTGAACGCCGCCATCTTTCCGATCGCCATCGACGGCGCGGCGGTCTCGATCCGGAAGTTCTCCAAGAAACCCTATGACCTGCAACGACTGGTCAGCGTGGGGGCCATGCCGACCTGCGTCGCCGAGTTCCTGCACGGCGCGGTGCGCTCGCGCGTCTCGACGGTGATTTCGGGCGGCACCGGTTCGGGCAAGACCACCCTGCTCAACGCGCTATCCGGCGCGATCGACCACAAGGAGCGACTGATCACCATCGAGGACGCCGCCGAGCTGCAGCTTCAGCAGCCGCACGTGGTGCGCATGGAGACCCGGCCGCCGAACATCGAGGGCAAGGGCGAGATCCGCCAGCGCGAGCTGGTCAAGAACGCCCTGCGCATGCGGCCCGACCGGGTGATCCTGGGCGAGGTGCGCGGCGAGGAGGCCTTCGACATGCTGCAGGCGATGAACACCGGCCACGAAGGCTCGATGGCCACCATCCACTCCAACACGCCGCGCGATGCGATCACCCGCCTGGAGCAGATGGTCGCCATGTCGGGCATGCGCCTGCCGCCGGAATCCATCCGCGGCCAGATCGCCTCGGCGGTCGCGCTGATCGTCCAGGTGATGCGCCTGTCCGACGGCAAGCGACGGGTGACCAGCGTGACCGAGATCACCGGCATGGAGGGCAATGTCGTCCAGATGCAGGAGATCTTCGGATTCCACCGCACCCACACCGAAGCCGACGGCACGGTGCAGGGCGAGTTCCGCGCCACCGGCCTGCGGCCGAAATGCATGGACGAGATGATCCGGCGGGGCATCCAATACGACGCCGCCAATTTCGATCCTCAGCGCCCTTTGACCTGAGGCGGATGCATCATGCAGCTAGACGCCTCGCTGGCCTTCTACGTCCTGATCTTCGCGGCGGTGTTCTCGGCCGCCCAGGCGATATGGGGCCTGGTCACGGTCGGGCGCGCGCGGCGCACGGTGAACCAACGCCTGAAGCTCGCCGAACGCGGCCTGGGCGTCGCCAATGTGGTGATCGAGCTTCGCAAGCAGCGGGGACTGAGCGCGACCGGCGAACGGATCCTTCGCTTGACCTGGCTGTCGGACCTGATCGTCCGCTCGGGCGTGGTGTTCCGGCCGCGTCAGTGGATCGCGATCGCGGGCGGTCTCGGAGCGGGGGTGGGTCTCGCGATCGCCATCGTCACCCGCCAGGTGATGTTCCCGGCCGCGGCCGGGATCGGCGTGGCGGTGTTCGCGCCGCTGATCTATCTGAAGATCAAGGCCGGGCGGCGCGGCAAGCTGCTCAGCCAGCAGCTGCCGGACGCGCTGGACGTGATCGTCCGCAGCCTGGAGGCCGGCCACCCGGTGCCGACGGCGATTTCCCTGGTCGGACGCGAAATGGTCGATCCGATCGGCTCCGAGTTCGGCATGGTGGCCGACGAGATCGCCTTCGGCTCCACCCTGGAGCTGGCCGTCGCCCACCTGGCCGAACGCTGCCGCCACCCCGACATCGATCTGTTCGCCGCCACCATTCGCCTGCAGGATCGTTCCGGCGGCAACCTGACCGGCCTTCTGAAGATGAACGCCCACACCGTACGCGAGCGGCACAAGCTGCGCCTGAAGATCAAGGCCGCTTCGTCCGAGGGCCGGGTGTCGGCGACCATCCTGACCTCGGCCCCGTTCGTGGTGTTCGGCATCCTGCAATTGCTCAGCCCGCACTACTACGGCGACGTGATCCATGTGAAGGCGATCAAGGTCGGCCTGACGGCGTTGGGTACGTGGATGCTGCTCGGCAATCTGGTCATGCGGCGCATGATCGATATGAGGATCTGAGGCGGCCATGCCCGGTTTTTCGATCTCGACGATCCTGACCTTCGCCGCCCTGCTGATGATCGGCGTGGGCGTGCTGGGGCTCGGTTCGGTGCTGCTGAACAGCGCCACGGCTGGATTCAAGCGGCGCGAGCGCCTGTCCGGCGAGGTCGGCGCGAGCCGATCGAGCCCGTTCTCCCAATTGACCGACCGCATTCGCCGGCTGGGCGGCCATGCCGAAGCCCAGGACCCCAACCAAGCTTCGGCGCTGCGCGTCAAGCTGAACCGGGCCGGTTTTTCCAGCCGCGACGCGGTCGCCTACTATCTCGGGGTGCGCTCGATCCTTCTGGTGATCGCGACAATCGCCACCCTGATGCTGGTGCCGATGGCGATCAGCAAGTCCGGCGGCGGCGGGTCGCTGGCGTTGGCGGGCCTCTTGGCCGGCGTCGCGGTGCTCGGCCCCGACCAATTTCTGCGCTCGCGCCAGACCGCGCGGGAGCGGGAGTACCGCGACGGCTTTCCGGATTTGCTGGATCTCATGGTGGCCTCGGTCGAGGCCGGACTCAGCCTGGACGCCGCGGTCAGCCGGATCACCGAGGAGTTGGTCGGGCGCTACCCGAACCTGGCCGAGAATCTCTATTTGATGACCCTGGAGTTCCGCGCCGGCCAGGCGCGCAAGGACGCCTGGGCCCGCTTTGCCGACCGCCTGGGAATCGACGAGGCGCGATCCTTCGCGACCATGTTGCGCCAGGCCGAGGAGATGGGCACCAGCATGGGCGAGACCTTGTCGGTGTTCTCCGACGACATGCGCCAGAAGCGGATGTTGCGCGCCGAGGAAAAGGCGCTGGCCCTGCCGGCCAAGATGATGATCCCTCTGATCCTGTTCATCTTTCCCTGCCTGATCGGGGTCTTGATGCTGCCGGCCGGGGTCAAGATCTCCCAAGCCTTCCATCACTGATCGCCTTCGGTCGGCGCATCGAGCCTTCCGGCGGCGCGGGCGGATGGGGCCTAATGGAGGAAGGTGACGTGGGTCGCGCAACCGCCGCCGCTGGACCGGTTGTTCGCCGTCCCATTGCAGCCGAGCGTGCCGCACCCCGCCAGTGTAAGGGCGGCGAGCGCCGCCAGGATCAGTTTTCCGCTCATGCCTGTCCCCGCGGTTTGAAGCGTCGGGCAAAGTCCCACGCCCCCCGACCGGCGGCAAGCCGCCCCGCGGCGGCCTTCGCGCGATCCGCCTTGATGGCGCCGGCGCGGCGCGTCAAAATCGCCAGTCCACGTCCGTGGGAGCACGCCCATGAAATCCGTCAGCCTCACCGCCGCGACCGTTCTCGCCCTCACCGCGATCCTGAGCCCCGTCGCGGCCCGCGCCGGCGGGTTGTGCGACCAGTTGGGCGAAGCGGTGGAGCTGGCCAAGACCGGATTCGGTCCGGTCGAGGGCGAGCCCTTGTCGAGCAACGACAGTCAATATTGGCGTTCAACCATCCAGCTCTCGGCCGGCGACAACTGCGCGATCGAGGGACACCGCATCCTGTCCTGCTCGTGGGAGCCTTCGACCGCGGGCGACTTGAACAAGATGGTGGCCTCGGTGGCGGCCTGCTTTCCGCGCGCCCAACGCGATGTGATCGCGACGGACGACGGCGGTCCGCCGCAGATCAGCTTCAAGCTTGGCCAGGCGAGCATCGAGATTGGCCTGACCGCCGACGTGCTGTCGCTCAACGTCGGGCCGTAGGCGGCGCGCTCGGGCCGCCTTCGTTCAGGAAGCCGATCATCGCCGGCAGGGCCGCGCGGTCCTGCAGCATGAACAGGTGCCCGCCGTCGAAGAACCGCAACCGCGCGCCGGGAATGCGGGCCGCCATGCGCTCCTGGGTCTCGGGCAGGGCGATGCCGTCGTAACGCCCGCCGGCGATCAATGTCGGGCAGGCGATCTGGGCCAGCCGATCCCAGGTGTCATGGCCGGCGCGGGCCTCGAGCTGACGATGGGCGCCGGCCGCATGGCCCGGTTCATCCTTATACGGATCGACCGATCCGAACGCCACCATCTGGGCGTGGACCTCGCGGTGAGCCTCGGCCCACGCGGCGTCGTGGCGCGTGTCGGAGATCGGGATCAGGTGGCGCGCGCGCGCCTCGCCCTTCAGGTGCTCGATCTGGTGGAACGGATAGGAAGCCCCGCCCGCCCCGCCGGGCGAGGTGCAGGCCAGCACCAGCCGGCTGACCCGATCGGGATGACGCAGGACCAGTTCCTGGGCCACCATGCCGCCGAACGAGACCCCGACCACCCCGGCGCGGGTCCAGCCGATCGCGTCCATCAAGCCCGCCGCGTCGTCGCCGTAGTCGGCCATCGAATAGGGGGTGTCCGGCTTGCCGGAGCGGCCCAGGCCGCGCTGGTCGTAGGCCAGAACGTCGAACGCCTTGGCCAGCGGCCCGTCGAACACATTGGGCTTGTGGCGCAGGTCCGCGCCGGTGCCGGAGATGAACAGCAGCGGCTCGCCCGCGCCCCGCCGCTCCCAGTAGAGATCGAGACCGTTGACGCGGGCGAAGGGCATGGCGGCGACCGGTTAGGCGTAGACCGCCCGCTCGAACGCCGAGAAGGTCTCCAGCGCCCCGGGGTCGGCGAAGGGCAGCAGCTGCATCAGGATCACTCCGGCCGCGCCCGCCGCGGGATCGAGCCAATAATAGCAGTTGCTGAGGCCCGCCCAGGCGCCGGCGCCGGCGCCGCGCCCGTCGGGGCCCGGGGTCTGATTGAGCAGCAGGCCCAGGCTCCAGCGCTTGGTCACGCCGGGCATGGGCTCGAAGTCGTTGGTGAAGGCCGGATTCGACGAAACCAGCACGCCGCAATCCAGATCGCCGACCTGG
This sequence comes from uncultured Alphaproteobacteria bacterium, assembly GCA_963706385.1. Lineage (GTDB taxonomy): Bacteria > Pseudomonadota > Alphaproteobacteria > Caulobacterales > Caulobacteraceae > Poindextera. The sequence goes on from OY970153.1 coordinate 1,673,164, forward strand.
TTGGTGGTCAGGAGCGCGCCGCTCTCGGGGCTCAGTATCCGCCCGTGCGGCCCCGCCCCGCCGGCCAGCAGCGCCTTGAGGAAGGCGAGATAGTCGCTCGCGGTCGAATAGAGTCCCCCGCCGCCCATCATCGGATTCGGCGGCGGCGGCAGGGGGAACGAGAACGGCGTCAGAGCTCCGTCCGGCGCCCGCGCGTGCATCGGCGCCTGGCGACCGACCTGGTCGGGCGAGAGGGCGAAGGTGGTGTCCATCATGCCCAGGGGCTCGAACACATGCTGCTTCAGATAGGCGTCCAGGCCCTGGCCACTGACCGCCTCGACGACCTGGCCCACCAGGTCGGTGCTGATCCCGTATTGCCAGCGCTCGCCCGCATCGAACAGCCGCGGCAGCTTCATGGCGTCATCGAAGCCCAGGCCGGCCCGTTCGGCGTAGCGCGCCAGATCGGGGCTCATGAACACATAGCCGAAGCCGGAGGTGTGGGTCAGCAGATGGCGCAGGGTGACCGGCCGCCGCGCGGCCCGCAGCCGCGGCGCGCCCGCCGCGTCGAACCCCTCGAGTATCGGAACCTCGTTGATCGCCGGCACGAACGCCGAGGCGTCCTGGTCCAGCGACAACCGCCCCTGTTCCACCAGCTGCAGGGCGCCGATCGAGGTCAGCGCCTTGGTCATCGAGGCGATCCAGAACAGGGTGTCGGCGGTCATCGGCCGCGGATCGGCCACGCCCCTCTGGCCGAAGGCGCCGTGATACTCGCCGCCGTCCGGCAGACGCGCCGCCGCCACCAGACCCGGCGCGGCGCCCTTCGCCTGGGCCGCGCGCAAGGCCTTGTCGATCGCGCCAGCCGACATGCCGCCCCTCCCGATCCGTATCCTCGCCGTTCTGCATGAGCCAAGGCGCGGGGCTTCGCAACCCGGATCGACGGGACCTATGACCGCGATGTGAAATCGACGGGGTGGCGAAAACCCGCGCTCTGCCGCACGATAGAGCACGATGCGATCAGGCGGAATCGCCTGATCGTTGAATCGTGCTCTAAATTCAAAAGCTTGAGCGCGTTCTGATCGCAAAACCGGGTCCACTTTTGCGGAACGCGCTCTAGTCGCAACGATAAAGGGTGGAGGAAGGCCGATGAGCGCGACGAGCGCCTTGGAACGGCCGCTGAACGGGCTGCGCGTGGTCGAGGCCGGGGGTGAGGTCGCCACCCGCTACTGCGGCCGGCTGCTGACCCAGCTCGGCGCCAGCATGACGCAGGTCGGCGATCGCTCGAACGACGCGGTCTGCCAGCCCGGCGCCGCCGGCCGCGCGTTCGGCGCCTGGCTCGACGAGGGCAAGGCCGTCGCGCCCGATCTGGCCTCGGCCCTGGCGAGCCTGGATGGCGCGCAGGGCAAGTCCCTGGTCGTCGTCGGCCAAACGCCGGACGCGCTGCGGGCGGTCGATCGCATGCTGGCTTCGCGCGGCGGCCCGATCGTCCGCGTCGGGGTGACCTGGTTCGGCGAGGCCGGCCCCTACGCCACTTGGCGCGGGAACGACGCGGTGATCCAGGCGCTCAGCGGCATGGCGTTCGGGTTCGGCCTGCCCGAAGGTCCGCCGATCCTGCCCCAGGGCCATGCGCCGCAACTGCTCGCCGGCCTGAACGGCTTCATCGGCGGCCTGGCGGCGCTGATGGCCGGCGAAGATGGACCCTCGCGGGTGGACGTCAATGTGCTGGAATCGGCGCTGTGCTTCACCGAACCCGGTTCGGTGGCCGCGGCGGCCGACCCGGCGGTCCAGTCGGCGCGCGGCGGCGTCAACCGTTTCGCCCCGGTCTATCCCTCCTCGATCTATCGGACGAGCGACGGAAACGTCGGCGTCACCGCCCTCACCCCGGCGCAATGGTCGGCGCTGTGCGAGCTGATCGGCCGGCCGGAGCTGGCCGCGGAGCCGCGCTTCGCCACCTCGGCCGACCGCGTGCTCTGCGCCGACGAGATCGACGCGCTGCTGACGCCGCTGATCGCGCTCCACTCGACCGACTATTGGGTGCGGGCCGGCGAGCGCGGCCGCATTCCGATCACGCCCGCCCCGCGCCCGAGGGACCTGCCCGGCATGGCGCACTGGAGCGGCCGAGGCTCGTTCGCGCCGGTGGGCCGGACCGGCGCGTCGGGCCCCACCCTGCCCTTCCGCTTCGGCTTCGACCGCGTTCGCCAGCCGCGGCCGAACGGCGGCGCGCGCGGGCCACTGACCGGCGTTAGGGTCGCCGACTTCAGCATGGGCTGGGCCGGACCGCTGGCCGCCCGCTATCTCGGCGATCTGGGCGCCGACGTGCTGAAGGTCGAATCCACCGCCAGGCCGGACTGGTGGCGCGGCTGGGAGATCATGGAGGCTCAGGATCCGCCGCTGCACGAGCTGCCGCGTCACTTCATGGCGGTGAACCGCTCCAAGCGCGGGATCGACATCGACCTGCTCTCGCCCGAGGGCCGCGGCGTCGCGGAATCGATCATCCGCGGAGCCGACGTGGTGATCGAGAACCACGGCCCAGGGGTGATGGACCGGCTGGGCCTGGGCCAGGCCGCCCAGCGGCGGCTGCGCCCTGGGATCATCTCGGTCTCGATGCCGCCGTTCGGCTTCGGTGGGCCGCTGACCGGCCTGCGCGCCTACGGCTCGACCGTGGAGCAGGCCTCGGGCCTGCCGTTCGTCAACGGCCATGCCGACTGGACGCCGAGCATGCAGCACGTCGCCTATGGTGATCCGGTGGCCGGGGTCTACGGCGCCGCCGCCGCCATCGCCGGCCTCTATGGCCGCAGCGCCCAGGGCGGGGCGGAGATCGACCTGTGCCAGGTGGAATGCATCTTCCAGCTCGGCGCCGATGCGATCATCGCCGACCAGATGGGCGGGGTCAGCCGCACCGGCAGCAGCCGCTCGACCGCGGCGCCGGTCTGCGTCGTGGCGGCTGCGGGCGAGGAAGCCTGGCTGGCGGTCGCGGCGGACGGCGAGGACGCCTGGCGCGCGCTGTGCGGCCAGCTCGCGGATCCGGCCCTATCGCCGGCCTGGAGCTTGGCCGAGCGAAAGGCGCACGAAGCCGAGATCGAGGCCGCCATCGCCCGCTGGGCGGCGTCCCGGGACCCGGCCGACGCGGCCCGGCGTCTCCAACAGGCGGGCGTCGCCGCCGCGCCGGTGCTGCCCGCCCACGGGCTCTCGCGGAACGATCACCTGTGCAACACGGGCTACTGGACCACGCTCAATCGCCGCTACATCGGCGACCACCTGGTCCCGCATGCGCCGATCCGGTTCGACGGCGAGCGCCCGCCGCTCACCCGCCCCGCCCCGACGCTGGGCGAGCACAGCGCGGAGGCCCTGGCCGAGCTGGGCTGAACCCGTCACCGCCGTCTCGGGAAACGACGTTTGCTTATTCGCGCGCGGCCTGAAACACCCTTTGTTTCAACTCAGGTTTTGGAGCGCCGAACGATGCCAGACGACAGCGTGAAAAAACATGTCTCCTTTTCCGGCCGGCTGCTCATGGTGGGCTGCGGAAGCATCGGCCAGGGCGTGCTACCGCTGCTGCTGCGCCATATCGATATGCCGGCGCAGAACATCTCGATCCTCACGGCCGATCACCGTGGCAGCGCCGTCGCGGCCGAATTCGGCATCAAAGAGGAGGTCCTGGCGCTTACCCGCGAGAATTACCGTGACGTGCTGTCGTCGCGGCTGAAACCGGGCGACTTCTTGCTCAACCTCTCGGTCGAGGTTTCATCGGTCGCGCTGATCAAGCTTTGCCGCGAAATCGGCGCGCTCTATCTCGACACCTGCATCGAGCCCTGGCCCGGTGGCTATACGGATCGTTCCCTCACGCCCTCGCAACGCTCCAACTATGCGCTCCGGGAAACCGTCCTTGCGCTGATGGATGAGCCCACCGCGCCCACGGCGGTGATCGCCCACGGCGCCAATCCCGGCTTGATCTCGCATTTCGTCAAACAGGCGCTGCTCGATGTCGCGCTGGACACGGGCGTGACCGCGCAAGCGCCGGCGACACGCCGGGACTGGGCGAAGCTGGCGAAAGACCTGGGCGTGAAGGTCATTCACATCGCCGAGCGTGACACCCAGGTGGCCAATATTCCCAAACTCAGGGGCGAATTCGTCAATACCTGGTCGATCGACGGGTTTATCAGCGAGGGCTGTCAGCCGGCCGAACTCGGCTGGGGCACGCATGAAACGACGCTGCCGCAAGACGGCTGTCATCATGAATTCGGCTGTGGCGCGGCGATCTATTTGCTCCGCCCGGCCGCTTCCACGCGCGTGCGGACATGGACTCCGATGGAAGGTCCCTTCCACGGGTTTCTGATCACTCACAACGAGTCGATCTCGATCGCCGATTATTTGACCTTGAGCGAGAACGGCGCGGTGCAATACCGGCCAACGGTGCATTACGCCTATCACCCGTGCGACGACGCCGTCCTCTCGGTCCATGAGCTCGCGGGCAAGAACTGGCAGCCGCAAAAGACCCAGCGGTTGATCATGGATGAAATCATCGGCGGAGTGGATGAACTCGGCGCGCTGCTGATGGGCCATGAACGCGGCGCCTACTGGTACGGCTCGCAACTTTCCGTCGAGGACGCACGCAGACTGGCGCCGCACAACAACGCGACCAGCCTGCAGGTTACGGCGGCGGTGCTAGGCGGCGTGGTCTGGGCGATGGAACACCCACAGGCTGGCGTGGTGGAGGCGGATTTGCTCGATCACGCCCGCATACTGGAAATCGCGCTGCCCTATCTCGGCGTCATGGCGGGCGAGTATTCCGACTGGACCCCGCTGGTCGACCGCGGGGTGTTGTTTGCTGAAGACGTCGATTCAACCGATCCCTGGCAGTTCAGGAATTTCCGGGTCTCCTAACGCCCTACGGCTGCGGAATCACCCCGCGGTCGGCCAAGCGTTTCAGCCAGGTCCTGAACATCACCTCGGTGTCGACGCAGTCGCCGAAGCCGGCCTGCCGCAGCTTGGTGGTGCTGACCAGGACGGCCTGGGCGGCTTCGCCCGCGCCGAAGGCGAAGATGAAGTCGGCGTAGTGGTGCGATTCCCCGACCAGCTTGGCCATGGGGATCGGCCGCAGGTTGTGCTTCTTGACGATCCGGTCCCACACCTCGGCATGGGCCGGGAGGAAGCCGGACAGCGCGATCGAGTCTCCATAGGTCGGCTCGAGTCCGACGGCCTCGGCGATCGCCGGCCAGACGTTTTCCCAGACGAAGACGTCGCCGTTGGTGATGTTGAAGGTCTCGCCCCGGGCGGACGGCGCGTCGGCCGCCCAGGCGAGGGCCTTGGCGATCAGGCCGGCGTCGACCGCCTCGAGCACGTTGGGGGTGGTCGCCGGGCATTGGAACGGCTGGCCGATCTCGCGGCAGATCGCGGCGTAGGCGCCGATGATCGGGATCAGGTTCATCGCCACCCCGGTGGCGCCGCCGAACACCACCTGCGGGCGCCAGATGGTGAAATTCCAGTTCGCGCCCTTCTGCGCCGCGCGGATGTAGTCCTCCTGCAGCCAGTAGAAGTTCTCGTGGCTATCGCGGGGCCGGTTCTCGCGGCAGGGAATCTTGACCGGATGCACGTGCACGCCATAGGCCTTGGTGCCCTGCAGCACGCTGACGTGGGCCAACCCCTTGGCCGCCGCCCGCAAGGGGTCCATCAGGTTGCGCATCATGGCCAGGTTGGTCTGCATCTGGTCCTGCTCGTACCAGCCTGGAACAAGGCCCGGCTTTTCGAACAGGGCGGCGTAGACCACGTGGGTGACCCCGCCGAACCGCGCGGCCGCCTCGCGGCAGGCCTCGGCGTCCTTCAGGTCGAGGGCGACATGCTCATAGGCGACGTCCGAAGCCACGTCGGCCGGACGGCGCGAGACGCCGATCACCTTCCAGCCCGGCTGCTTGGCGAAATGCTCGACGGCCGCGGCGCCGATCACGCCGCTGGCGCCGGCGATCAGCACGGTCTTGCTCCCTGGCTGCTCGGTCATGTGGGTCTCCTCCGGCATGGCTTATCGTTCCCCTACCAGTGCCGGGCCGATCGACGATTGGCAACACCGCAGGCCGGCTCGTCGTTCAGAAGGCCATTTGCGAGCGCAATGAGACGGCGCCGTCGGACGAACCCGATTTTCGCTGAAAAATTGATCGAGCGTGGCGCCGCCTGCGTGACTCGAACACGCGACCCCCGCATTACGAATGCGGTGCTCTACCGGCTGAGCTAAGGCGGCCCGTGGCCCGCGGGTGCGGATTGGGCAGGCCTCTGTTTAGCGGCGCGGTGGCGGCTTGCCAAGCATCGGCGGCGCGGCGTTCAGGCGTAGGGGCCGGGATCGTCGGGGGCCAGGGCCAGCGCCTCGCCGCTGGCGATGAACGGGCTGGCGGCTTCGTAGGCGGGCGGCAGTTCGGGCAGTTCGGTCAGCATCTTCTCGCGCCGTTCAAGCCTTGGATGGATCAACTCGCCGGTCTCGGCGTAGCGCGCCACCAATCTGGCCCAGTCGGCCGGGGCGTAGGCGAAGGCGCGGCCGGCGGGATCGAGGTCGCTCCAATCCGGTTCGTTGGGGGCCGAGAGCCCCTGGGCCATCCAGGCCCGCGCCTCGTCGGCCGCGCCGTCGGCGAAGGCCACCCGGGCCATCAGGCCGCAGGCGCGGGCGCTGGGGGTCGGCGCCAGCAGCGGCGCGGCCGCGACGCGGGCGGCGGCGGCGTCCCGCAGCAGCAGTGCGCGCTCGACGCTCACGTAGCGGCTCTCGCGGTGGGCGGGATTCAGCGCGGCCAGATCGGCCAGCCGCCGAGCGCGGGCCTTGGGCGTCTCGCGCATGTCGAGGTCGCGCCAGGCCAGCCACAGGGCCGGGTGCGGCGCGGCCTTCCAGCCCTGTTCGATCAGCCCGCCGGCGCGGCCGGGCTTGCCCTCGGCCTTGAGCAGGCGCACCGCGATCATCACCCCGGGCGCGAAGCCGGGGGCGAGTTTGGCCGCCTGGCTGGCGTAGTCCAGAGCCTGGGCGCGGGTCTTGGCCTCGGACGCATCCTCCAGGCTGGCGGCGGAGGCGGCCAGAAGCGCGGCGCGGCCGCGCTCGGCGCTGATCGGCGGAACGATCTTGCGCTGCAGCGCCTCCTGCATCAGGGCCAGGGAGGCGGCCCAGTCGCCGGCCTCCAGCCGGTCCTCCAGCAGCGCGCGCCAAGCCCAGCGGGCGGTGCGGGTCTGGCCGTAGGCGGCCTTGGCGTGAACCAGCGCGCCGGCGCGGTCGCCCTGGGCCAGGGCGATCTGCATCAGCCCCCGCAGGCCGGCGAGCCGCATCTCGGGAAAGCCCAGCATGGCGGCGTAGGCGGCCTGGGCGGCGGCGGGCTCGCCCGCGGCTTCGGCGGCCTGGGCGGCCAGCAGGCGCGCCAGGGCGGGGGTGTCGACCGCCAGGTCCGCCGCCTTCTGGGCCAGACGCCGCGCCTCGGAGCCGTCGCCGGAAGCGGCCGCGAGAAATCCGCGGGTCAAGGCCTCGGCGCCCTGGCGGCGGCGCTGTTCGGCGCGGGCGCGGGCGTTGCGGGCGGGCGTCTCGACCACCCACAGCGCGATCCGCCACAGGCTGACGGCCAGGAAGGCGACGACCAGAACCGTGACGATCGCCGCGGCGGCGGTCATGTTCAGCCGCCAGCCCAGCCATTCGACGCTGGCCCGGCCCGGCTCGCCGGCCAGGGCCAGGGCCGCCACGGCCAGAACGGCCAGGGCGATCAGCACCAGGCTGGCGCGGATCATGTGGCGGGTCCGCGATCGGAGGTCAGGGCCAGCTCGCGCAGGGCGTCGGCGCGGACGGCGGCGACCAGCCGGTCGATGTCGACCCGACGCTGGGCCCGCGCGCGCCAGTCGGCCAGGGCCTCGCGTCCGGCGGGCGGCAGGGCGTCGGTCTGCAGCAGCGCGCCTTCCAGATCACCGTCGTCGGCCAGCCGCTGGGCGCGCGCGAGGATCGCGTCGGGATCGCTCCCGCTCAGCCGGTCGGTGCGCCGCAGAATGAAGATGCTGGCCAGGAGCCGCCGCAGACGGGCGAGCACGCCGGCGTTTTCGCCCGGCGCGTGGGCGGCGAGCGAGGCCCGGTCGGCGGCTTGCGCGAACTGGGCCGCCAGGACCGCGCGGCTGGGCGCGCCGGACTTGGCGAGCGGCCGCAGGGCCGCGACCTCGGCCGAGCCGGGCGCCAGGCGCTGGACGCCGGCCAACTGGTCGGCGAACGGCTGGGACGATTGCGTGGCTTCGGTCAGCTCGGCCGCGGCCAGGGCCTCGCCGGCGGCTTCGGCGATCTGCTGTTGACCGGCCCGCAGACGATCGAGCCGGGCGCCGATGGCGGTCACGTCGGCGGAACCCGCGGACGGCGCGGACGGGGGGCTGGCGGCGCCCGGCGGCGGGGCGAGCGATGCGGCCGGCGAGGGCGACGGCGGCGTGGCCGAGGCCGGCGGCGGCGACGCGGCCGGCTGGGGTCGTTTGGGAAACAGCTGCGGGCCGTAGCGGCCGATGATCCCGCCGGCGATGGCGCAGAACACGCCGAACGCGATCATCGCCCAGAAGGCCGCGCCGAGGCCGCGGCGAGGCGGCGCATAGTCAGCCGGATCGCGGGGCAGGTCGGGGCCGGTGAAGTTTGCCGGGTCGGGCGCGCTGGTCATCCGCTTTTGGTGCGTCCGCTGGCCATGCGGGTCAACCTTTAAGCAGCGCCAGGAGCGCGACTTCGTTCGGGCGCGGCGCCACGGACACGGACCGCAAGCCCAACTCCCGAAGCGGCTCGGCCGCCGCCTCGGAGATGGCGTAGGCCTCGAGCCGGCCGAGGTCGGGACCACCCTTGATGGCGGATGCGAGCGCGCGGGCGGCCTTGGGCGAATGCAGCAAGATCGCGTCAATTTGACTCAGGTCCGGCAGGACCCGTCTGACAGCCGTCTCGTAGACGATCGCCGCCGCCACGGCGACGCCGCGGTCGGCCAGCAGGGCCGAAAGGTCCGCCGCCGGCTCGCGGGCGGTGGGATTGAGCACCCGCCTCGGGCGCGGTTCGGCGTTCGCGATCCGTTCGGCCAGCGCCCGCGCGTCGCCGCCGGCCGAGGTCACCGACCGGAAGCCCGCGCCGCGCGCCCGTTCGGCGGTGGCCTCACCGACCGCGAACGCCGGCAAGGCGCGCTCGCGGCAAAGACTGGCGAAGGCGTCGACCGCGTGGCCGCTGGTGAAGACGATCGCGTCGATCCCGGTCAGGTCGACGCGGGCATGGCTCAGCGCCCGCGCCTCCAGCACTGGCTCGACCACCGGCGTCAGGCCCATGGCCCTCAGCCGCGCGGCCGTGGCCTCGGCCTGCGGCGTCGTGCGGGTGACCCAGATGCGGCGGGAGTGATCGGGGGCGCTCACGACGCTGTTCTAGAGTGTGACAGCCGAAAATGTATGCGGTTTCGGCGGCCGTCACGCTCTGAACTTTTGAACTAGAGCCGAGGCGGACGCCGTCGCGGTGCTCTATTGCGGCAAGAGCAGCCGCGCGCCGCCGTCGTCGCGGACCTGGGCGCCGAGATCGAGGCCGAGGGCGCGGGCCGTGGCCTGGCCGTCCGCGCCGAGCGCGACGCGGCCCTCGCGGCGGAAGCGTTCGCGCCCGTCCGGCGTCAGGGCCTCGACCACCAGCACAAGGTCGCCGCCCTGGAGCCGCGCATGGGCGCCGACGGCGGTGCGGCAGGAGCCTTCCAGCGCCTCCAGCGCGCCGCGCTCGGCGGCGACGGCGAGGCTGGCCGGCCGGTCGGCCAGGGCCTGGATCCAGGCGGAGTCGGCCTCGCCGATGCGGGTCTCGATGGCCAGCGCCCCCTGGCCCGGGGCGGGCGGCGCGGCGATGGGATCGAAGATCTCGGCCACGGCTCCCTCCAGACCCAGCCGCTTGAGGCCCGCCAGCGCCAGCACCATGGCGTCGGCCTCGCCGCGCTCCAGCTTGGCCAGACGGGTGTCGACATTGCCGCGCACCAGCACCGGCTCCAGGTCCGGCCGGCGATAGAGCGCCTGGGCCTGGCGGCGCAGGCTGGCGGTGCCCAGCCTGGCGCCCGCCGGCAGGTCGTCAAAGCGGGCGAACCGCGGGCTGAGATAAGCGTCGCGCGGATCCTCGCGCGCGGGGATCGCGGCGATCACCAGGCCCGGCTGACGCTCGACCGGCACGTCCTTCATCGAATGGATGGCGCAGTCGACTTGGCCGGCGATCAGCGCCTCCTCGATCTCCTTGGTGAACAGGGCCTTGCCGCCGATTTCCAGCAGGCGGCGATCCTGCACCCGATCGCCGGTGGTGGAGATGTGGATCAGGGGCGCGACCGCCTCGGCCTCCTCGGGGCCGTAGCCCAGCGCGAGCGCGATCGCCCGCTGCATCTGGCCGGCCTGGGCCAGGGCCAGGCGCGAGGCGCGGGTGCCGATGCGGACCAGGGGACGGGCGGACACGGTAAGCCAAGCCTTTCAAACGGGCGGAGCGGTTGTCGCCCCGGACCTCTCGGCCTGCTACAGGAGCGCGGATGCGCCCGCAACCGGACACAGTGTCGACCGTCCTCGGGATCGAGACCAGCTGCGACGAAACCGCCGCCGCGGTGGTGCGCCGCCATGCCGACGGCCGCATAGAGGTGCTGTCCTCGATCATCGCCAGCCAGATCGCGGCCCACGCCCCGTTCGGCGGGGTGGTGCCGGAGATCGCCGCCCGCGCCCACGTCGAGAGCATCGATGCAGTGATCGCCGAGGCGATGATCCAGGCCGGCGTCGAGTTCTCCCAGCTGGACGCGGTGGCCGCCACCGCCGGGCCGGGCCTGGTCGGCGGGGTGATGGTCGGGCTCTCGGCCGGCAAGGCCATCGCCCTGGCCCGCGGCGTTCCGCTGATCGCGGTCAACCACCTGGAGGGCCACGCCCTGTCGGCCCGGCTGGGCGCGCCGATCGCCTATCCGTTCCTCTTGCTGCTGGTCTCCGGCGGCCATTGCCAGATTCTGGAGGTGGCCGGGGTCGGCCGCTGCCGCCGGCTGGGCTCGACCATCGACGATGCGGCCGGCGAAGCGTTCGACAAGATCGCCAAGACCCTCGGCCTGCCCTATCCGGGCGGCCCGGCGCTGGAGCAGCTCGCCGTCGGCGGCGATCCGGGCCGCTATCCCCTGCCCCGCGCCCTACTCGGCCGCGAGGGGGCGGATTTCTCGTTCTCCGGCCTGAAGACCGCCGCCGCCCGCATCGCCGAGCGGCTGACCACGCACGAGGAGAAGCGCGACCTCGCCGCCGGCGTCCAGGCGGCCATCGCCCGCCAGCTCGCCGAGCGGAGCGAGCGGACCATGGAATCTTACGCCGACGCCCATCCCACCGAGGGCTTGCGCTTCGTGGTCGCCGGCGGGGTGGCGGCCAACGCCGAGGTGCGCCGGGTGCTGAGCGTGCTCGCCGCCGCGCACGGCTTCGAATTCTTCGCCCCGCCGCTGGCCTATTGCACCGACAACGCCGCGATGATCGCGCTCGCCGGCGCCGAGCGGCTGGCCGAGGGCCTGGTCAGCGGTCTGGACGCCGTGGCCCGCCCGCGCTGGCCGCTGGACGAGGCGACCGCGCTGGCCAGTCCCACCCACGTCCCCGGCCGCAAGGGAGCCAAGGCGTGAGCGGATCCTATCGCACCGCCGGCGTGATCGGCGCCGGCGCCTGGGGCACGGCCCTGGCCCAGGTCTGCCGCCGCGCCGGGCTCGAAACCACGCTCTGGGCGCGCGAGCCCGAGGTGGCGCGGGCGATCAACGCCACCCGAACCAACCCCCTGTTCCTACCGGGCGTCACCCTGGACGAGGGCATAACGGCGGTGACTGACCTTACGGCCGTGGCGGGCGCCGACCTGATCCTGGCCGTGGTCCCGGCCCAGCACATGCGCGCCATGCTGACCGAGCTCGCGCCCCGTCTGCGCGCCGGCCAGCCGGTGATCCTCTGCGCCAAGGGGATCGAACAGGGCACGCTGAAGCTGATGGCCGAGGTGCTGGCCGATGTCGCGCCGAACGCCTCGCCGGCCGTGCTCTCGGGCCCCAGCTTCGCCGGCGAGGTGGCGCGAGGCCTGCCCACCGCCGTCACTCTGGCCTGCCCTGACGCCGAGCTGGGCGAGGCCCTGGCGCGGGCCATCGCCACGCCGTCCTTCCGCCCCTACTGGATCGCCGACATCATCGGCGCCGAGGCCGGCGGGGCGGTCAAGAACGTGCTGGCCATCGCCGCAGGCGTCGTCGAGGGCCGGGGCCTGGGCCGCAGCGCCCACGCCGCCCTGGTCACCCGGGGCTTCGCCGAACTGACCCGGCTGGCGGTCGCCCTGGGGGCCGAGGCGCGCACCCTGGCGGGCCTGTGCGGCCTGGGTGACCTGGTGCTGACCTGCTCGTCCAGCCAGTCGCGCAACATGAGCCTGGGATTGGCGCTCGGCCGCGGCGAGAGCCTCGCCGCGGCCCTGGCCGGCAAGCTGTCGGTGGCCGAGGGCGTCGCCTCGGCCCCGGCGGTGCGGGCGCTGGCGCGAAAGCTGGACGTGGAGACCCCGATCTGCGAGGCGGTGGCGGCGCTCTTGGCCGGCGAGCGCGATCTTTCCGAGGCGATCGGCGGGCTGATGTCGCGCCCGTTGCGCACCGAACGCGAGGAGTAAGACCCATGGCCCTGTTCGTCCTGACCGGAACCGACCACAAGAACGCGCTGGCGCACCGCATGGAGGTGCGCCCCCGTCACCTGGCCTATGCCGCCGAGCACGCCGCCATGATCAAGGTCGCCGGGCCGCTGCTGGACGACGAGGGCCAGATGGCCGGCTCGCTGTTCATCATCGAGGCCGCCGACAAGGCCGAGGTCGAGGCCTTCTCCGCCGCCGATCCCTATCGCAGCGAGGGGGTGTTCGAGACGGTCGAGATCCGCGGCTTCCGCGTCGCCACCGGCGCCCTGCCGTGAACCCAGCCCGGCCAGCGGCCGGCGTAAGGCTGTGCGCCCTGGCCGAGATCGACGATCCCGGCGCCAAGGGCTTCGTGTTCCGCCAGGGCGAGGCCCTGTTCCTGGGCTTCGTGGTCAAGGTCGGCGGCGAGGTCCACGGCTATGTCGATCGCTGCCCGCACGCGGGCTCGCCGATCGGCAACATCGCCGGCCGCTATCTGACGCGCGAGGGTGACCTGATCCTCTGCGCCGCCCACGGCGCGCTGTTCCGCCGCGGCGACGGTGCCTGCATCGCCGGCCCGTGCGCGGGCCAGTCACTGACCAGGTGGCCGGTGCGGGTGGAAGACGACGCGGTGGTGACGGGATGAGCAAGGGCGAGGTGGCGGACCGACACATCGAGCTCGGCCTGCGCGAGAGCGGCGGCAGGGGATGACCGGGTCGCGCGGTCCCTACAAGAAGTCAGCCGCCAAATTGGGAAACTGAGACACTACCCGGAGCCGATGTCCGCTGCTGGCGCGACCCGGAACATCGATTGGACCGCGACCGTTCGATCAATGCGAGCGTGCGCCGTGCGCCGGAGGTCTTCGCTCCACCGGCACCAGCCTCAGCAGGAGGACGACGTAGAGCAACACCACCACATAGAGGGCGGCGAACGCCCACAGCGGCAGCGGCCAGAAGATCACGCGGTTTATAACGCGCATGATCAGTGGCCCGCGCGCGGCGCCGGCGCCGGCCAGCCTCCCCTCCAGGATGGTGAGAAAGCAGGCTCGCCCGGCCAGGGCCTGCAGAGCGACGATGGCCATCGAGACCAGATGCGGCAACCGCCACCAACGCATGCGAACGAAGCGCCAGCCTAGCCAGCCTCCGAGGGGGATGACGACAAGGCCGGCCACATTGAATACGATCACCGCCAGATGCGCGGTCAGAACCGCGTTGGCCAGCAAGAGATTGGGGTGGACCGTCATGCCGTCAGCCTGCTCCAGCGTTTCCCGATCCTCAAATCACCGGCCGGCTTGAGCGGCCCTGCATTCACCGGGGCGCGGGATCGGGCCTTCGGACAGGGCCTAACTCGCGCTCTCGGCGCTATAGCGGGCGATCAGGCCGGTGCGGATGGCGTAGCGATACACGCGGGCGAAGACCAGGCAGGCGAGTACGACATAGACCAGGGCCAAGCCGGCGCCGAAGGCCAGTTCGGTCACCGGCGCACCCCTGCCGGCCACGATGGATCGCATGCCCTCGAACACGTAAGAGGGGGCCAACAGGCGCGCGATCGCCTGCATCCACCCGGGCAGGGTCGACAGCGGATAGAACACCCCGACAAAGGGGGAGAGCACCGAGGGGATCGGCCAGATCAGCCACTCCGACGCGGGTCCGAACCGCAACACGATGGCGGCGCCCAGGATGCCGAGCGCGATTCCCGACAGGAACAGCACCAGCACGAACGGAACCATGGCCGCGCCATAGATCAGGAACGACAGGCCGAAGACCGTGGTCGCCAGGATCAGCATGGCGGTCAAGCCGAACAGGCTGGTGGTCACGCCGGTGACCACCAGGCCGCACAGATATTCGGAGATCGTCAGGGGCGTGGCGAAGATGTTGAGGAAGTTGCGCGACCAGACATCCTCGAAAAAGGCCGTCGTCACGCCCTGCATGACGCGGCCCAGGAAGTCCCAGAGCAGCACGGCGCCCAAGATGGCGGCCACGAAGTTGAAGCCCCGACCGGTCAGGGAGTTCAGGTAGCGGGTGATGAAACCCCAGAGGACGATGTCGATGGCGACCCAGGCCACCATCGGCAACAGCCGAACCGGGCTGCCACGCAGCAGGTAGAACTGCCGGAGCACCACGGCCGCCACTCTGGACGCGCGCATCACCTCGGTTCGCCTTCGGGCTGGAGCGCCTCATGAGCGACGCTGACGAACAAATCCTCCAACGTGGCGGCGCCGTGCTCGCGGATCAGGCTGCCGGGCTCGCCTTCCAACAGGATCTTGCCGCGGGCGAGGAAGAGCACCCGGTGGCAGACCTCCGCGACCTCGTACATGTTGTGGCTGGTCCAGAGCACGCCGCCCTTGTCCTCCGCCGCGAACGCGACGATGCGCGCCCGCATATCCCGCGCGGTGGCCGGATCGATGGAGGCGGTGGGCTCGTCGAGCAGCAACAGCCTGGGCCGGTTCAGCATGGCCTTGGCCAGAGACACCCGGGTCTGTTCGCCGGAAGACAGCACGCCGCACTTGGTCTTGCGGTGACGCTCCAGATCGTAGTCGGCGAGCAAGGTCTCGATGCGCCTGGAAAGGCTCTTCACGCCATAGATCAACCCGAAGACGCGAAGGTTCTGCTCCACCGTGAGGTTGCCGGGCAGGGGCGCGTGGGCGGCGGCGAAGTTGGTCTGGGCCAGCGCCTGGCTGCGCCGTCTCGCCAGGTCGACGCCGACGATGCGGATGGTTCCCTCGGTTGGCTCAAGCACGCCGAGGATCATGTTGATGATCGTGGTCTTGCCGGCGCCGTTGGGGCCCACCAGGCCGACGATCTCGCCCGGCCGGACCTCGAACGAAACGCCATCCACGGCCGTCACCTCGGCGAAGCGCTTGCGCAGCCCCACGAGGGAGAGAGCAGCGTGAAACGAGTCGGCGGATGTCACCGGGTCCTTGTAGCTGGCGCGCCGCTTCGGCGCACGGCGACATTGTGAAGGCTCCTCTCCCTCGCGATGTCCGCATCAAGCCGGCCAACTACGCGCCCGCGGCCTCGTCGGGCGCCGCCTCCCGCCCGAACGCCTCGACCTCCTCGATCAGTCCCTTGACCGCCAGGGCCACCAGCTCGCCGCCCTTTTCCGGCGTGGCCAGGCCCGGGTCGGAGCCCATGCGGCCGTCGGGGTGGCGGGCGCGGAAGTCGAGCGCCTCGCGGATCGGGCCGGAGGGCGCGATCTGGGGCGCGTAGTTGGCCGGCTTGATCGCGTCCGGATAGGCCCATTGGGTCACCGCGATCTCCGAGGGGGTGGCGTGGCTGCCGTGGCCGGCCGGGAACTGCTGGCGCGCCAGGGCGGCGACGCCCTTGAGGTCCCACCAGTTGCGTAAGCGTAGCGCGAAGCCCGCCCGGCGTTTGGCGAAGCTGGCCTCGGCGTAGAGCTCGGAAAACGCCGCCTCGATCGAGGCGACATTGCCGCCATGGCCGTTGAGGAAGAAGATCTTCTCGAAGCCGTGCGCGGCCAGCGAGCGGGTCCAGTCGCCGATCGCGGCGATGAAGGTCGAGGGGCGCAGCGAGATGGTGCCGGGAAAGCCCAGGTGATGCTGGGCCATGCCAATGTTGAAGGTCGGCGCGATCAGGATGTCGGGCGCGTCCTTGTGCGCCTGATGGGCGATGATCTCCGGACACAGCCAGTCGGTGCCCAAAAGCCCAGTCGGCCCGTGCTGCTCGTTGGAGCCGATCGGCACCACGATGGTGCGGCTGCGCTCCAGGAAGCGTTCGACCTCGGCCCAGGTGGACAGATGCAACAGCATTAGGGAAGGCTCCGTCCGCACCGGTTCGATCGGCGCGCCGATAAGATCGAACTTCGCCCGCCGCGCCAAGCCTGGAGGAAGGGCTTTGAGGTCCGCCCGGCCTTGCGCGCGGGGCCCCGGGCCGGATACTGGAGCCAGCCAACGACAAGGGGAGCGAAACGTGAGCCAGAGCGAGGTGTTTGCCGTCCCAGCCGCCTGGGCCGAGAGGGCCCGGATGAACGCCGCCGGCTATGCCGCCGCCTGCGAGCGGGTCGAGGCCGATCCGGACGGCTTCTGGCGCGAGGTGGCCGGCCGGCTGGACTGGATCAAGCCGTTCAGCCAGGTCAAGGACGTCTCCTTCAACCGCGAGGACTTCCGCATCAGCTGGTTCGCCGACGGGGTGCTGAACGCCTCGGTCAACTGCCTCGACCGGCATCTGCCCGAACGAAGCGACCAGGTGGCGATCATCTGGGAGGGCGACGATCCGACCGACAGCCGCAAGATCACCTATGCCGAGGCCCACGCCGAGACCTGCCGCCTGGCCAATGTGCTGAAGGCGAGCGGGGTCAAGAAGGGCGATCGGGTGACCATCTATCTGCCGATGATCCCGGAGACCGCCTTCGCCATGCTGGCCTGCGCGCGGATCGGGGCGGTGCATTCGGTGATCTTCGGCGGCTTCGCCCCCGATTCCATCGCCGGCCGGGTGCAGGACTGCGATTCCCGGCTGATCATCACCGCCGACGAGGGCCTGCGCGGCGGCAAGGTCGTCCCCCTGAAGGCCAACGTCGACGAGGCGCTGAAGAGCTGTCCGGATGTCGAGACGGTGATCGTGATCAAGCGCACCGGCGCAAAGGTCCCGATGCTCGCCGGCCGCGACGTGGCCTACGACGAGGCCCGCGCCAAGGTCTCGGCCGACTGCCCGCCCGAGCCGATGGGGGCGGAGGACCCGCTGTTCATCCTCTACACCTCCGGCTCGACCGGAAAGCCCAAGGGGGTTTTGCACACCACCGGCGGCTATCTGACCTGGGCGTCGTGGACCCACGAGCTGGTGTTCGACTACCGTCCGGGCGAAGTGTTCTGGTGCACCGCCGACGTGGGCTGGGTCACTGGCCACAGCTACATCGTCTATGGCCCGCTCGCCAACGCGGCGACCACGGTGATCTTCGAGGGCATGCCCAACCATCCCAGCGCCTCGCGCTTCTGGGAGGTGATCGACAAGCACCAGGTCGAGATCTTCTACACCGCGCCGACCGCGCTGCGCGCCCTGATGCGCGAGGGCGACGGGCCGGTGAAGAAGACCAGCCGCGCCTCGCTGCGGCTGCTGGGCACCGTCGGCGAGCCGATCAATCCCGAGGCCTGGCTGTGGTACCATCGGGTGGTGGGTGATGGCCGCTGCCCGATCGTCGACACCTGGTGGCAGACCGAAACCGGCGCCGCCCTGATCGCGCCGCTGCCGGGCGCCACCGCGCTGAAGCCCGGCTCGGCGACCAAGCCCCTGCCCGGCGTCAAGCTGCAGATCGTCGACGCCGACGGCAAGCCGCTGGAGGGCGCCACGCAAGGCAACCTCTGCATCACCGACAGCTGGCCCGGCCAGATGCGCACCGTCTACGGCGACCACGAGCGGTTCGTCACCACCTATTTCACCACCTATCCCGGCAAGTATTTCACCGGCGACGGCTGCCGCCGCGACGAGGACGGCTACTACTGGATCACCGGCCGGGTGGACGACGTGATCAACGTCTCCGGCCACCGGCTGGGCACCGCCGAGATCGAGAGCGCCCTGGTCGCCCACCCCGCGGTCGCCGAGGCGGCGGTGGTCGGCTTCCCGCATGAGATCAAGGGCCAGGCGATCTACGCCTATGTCACCTTGAAGGCCGACCGGTCGCCGAGCGAGGCTCTGCGCGACGAGCTGATCAAGTGGGTGCGCCAGGAGATCGGCGCCTTCGCCGCGCCGGAGGTTATCCAGTGGGCGCCGGGCCTGCCCAAGACCCGCTCGGGCAAGATCATGCGCCGCATCCTGCGCAAGGTGGCCGAGGGCGACGTCTCCAACCTCGGCGACACCACCACCCTGGCCGACCCGAGCGTGGTGGCCGACCTGGTGGACAATCGCGCGGGGCGATAAAAGCCTGCCTGTTCACGCGCGGCCCGTCAGGCCGCGTGCGAAGAGGATGACGTGATGGCCGTTTTCGACCCTCGGCTCGCTGGATTTTGCGCCGCCGCCCTGCTGGCCGCGACCGCCGCGCTGGCCGCCGCGGAGCAGCCGTCGGTGCAGGTCGCCGCCGGCGCCGATGGCGCATCCCAGGTCGTCCGCGGCTCGGTCGACATCGCCGCGCCGCCGTCTGTGGTCTGGCGGATGATCACCGATCCAGAGGAAGCCGCGCGGCTGTTCGTCAACATACGCAGCACCCGGGTGCTGCGGCGCGATCCCGCCGGGCGCTGGGACGTGCGCGAGCAGATCAGCAAGGGTGGCGTCATGCCCAGCGTGCGCACGGTGGTCCGTTCGGACTACGCCCCGCCCTTCAGCGTCCGCTTCCACTGCATCGACGGCGACATCAAGCAGTTGGACGGCGAATGGCGGCTGACCCCGCTGGACGGTGGCGCCCGCACGCGGTTGTCCTATGAAAACCGGCTGACCTCACCTTTCCCCGCGCCCGGCGCGATGGTGCGCTCGGCGCTGCGCAGGGACACGCCCCGGACCCTGGCCAACCTGCGCGACGCCAGCGAGGCCGAGGCCGCGCGGCCCTAGAGCGCGTTCCGCAAAAGTGGACCCGGTTTTGCGATCAGAACGCGCTCAAACTTTTGAATTTAGAGCACGATTCAACGATCAGGCGATTCCGCCTGATCGCATCGTGCTCTAGCCGCCAAGGCAGACCAGCCGGACCACCCTCAGGTCGCGCCGCAGGTCGTCGGCCGCGCGGCCATAGTTGTCGGCCGCGATCGGCTCGCCGGCGCCGGACGGGCCGAACGGGACCTTGGCGGCGGCCAGGGCGCGGCGCAGGCCGTCGGGGGTGGTGGTGTAGAGCCGGCCGCGGCGCGGCGATTGCGCCAGCGTCACCCCGACCACCCGGCCCTCGGTGTCCAGCACCGGCGCGCCGATCAGGCCGGGCCGCGCGCCCCCCATCCCTTCGGTGTGGCCGGTCTCGGCCCAGACCAGCACCGGCGTGTTGGGCGCCGAGCGGGCCGGCCGCCGCAGCGTCTGGCGCTTGAGCAGGCGGGTGGCGACCTCGCCCGGCCCGCCCTGGGGATAGCCCGGGTGGAAGCCCAGATCGCCCGGGCGCACGTCGCGGACCGCGGCCAGCGGCAAACTGGGCGCGCCCGCCCCGGCCGTGGTGAATATCCGCAAGCCCCCGACCCCAGGCCGCTCAAACGCCGGAACCGCCCGGCCTTCGGCGACCACCACCCCCGGCTTGGCGCAGGGCTCGGCGCCCGCGCTGACCCACACACCCGTCTGGCTCGCCGAGAAGGCGGTCCGGGCGGCGCGGACGGCGCTGGCCGACGCCGGGGCGATCGGCGAGGCGGCGAAGGGCGAGTCCGCGGCGAGCGGCATCTGGGCGATGCCGGGCACCGGCGGCGGCGGCTCCGGGGCGGCGACCCGCTCGCGCGAGCTCAGCGCGGCGATCAGCACCACCGCGACGACGGCGGCGTAGACCAGCCAGTCCGGCGGGCGCAGGCGCAACCGGGTCAGCCGAACAGCGCGGCGCAGAAGATCAGCGCCACCGACAGCTTGGCCGCGACCAGCAGCCCCGCGGCGGCCACCTCGCCCTCGCCGGTGCGTTGGGGCAGGCCCGTCAGCAGCAGGTCGATCAGCCGGAAGGCCAGCAGCTGCACCACTACCGCCACGCCGCCCCAGAGGGCGATCTCGGTCACCGAGGTCGAGGCGGCCAGCGAGGCGGCCAGCGGCAGGGCCAAGCCCGCCACCACTCCGCCGAACGAGAGGGCGGCGGCGGCGTTGCCTTCGCGGATGTGCTGGATCTCGCGGTGCGGGCTCAACAGGGCGTGGAGCAGACAGCCCGCGACGAGCAGGCCGATGGTCACGGCGGCGTGCAGCAGCACGAGGGGGAAACCGCTGACGAAGGCCTGGATCTCTGGCGACATGAGCTAGGCCCCGCCCCCGAGCGATTGCGTCGGAGGGGGTTTATCGCCAGCGACGCCGGCCGGCGCAAGCGCTTAGGGCGCGACCGCCCGCCGCCGCTCGCTGGCCCTGGGTTTCTGGCTCTCCGAGCGGAGCTGGCCGCAGGCGGCGAGGATGTCGCGGCCCCGGGGCGTGCGAATCGGCGAGGCGTAGCCGGCGCGGTTGACGATCGCCGCGAAGGCCTCGATCGTCCCCCAGTCCGAGCATTCGTACGGAGAGCCGGGCCAGGGGTTGAACGGGATCAGATTGATCTTGGCGGGTATGCCCTTGAGCAGCTGGACCAGGGCGCGGGCCTCGGCCGGACTGTCGTTGACGCCCTTCAGCATCACATATTCGAAGGTCACCCGCCGAGCGTTCGAAAGGCCGGGATAGGCCCGCACCGCGGCCATCAGCTCGGCCAGCGGATAGGCCCGATTGATCGGCACGAGCTCGTCGCGCAGTTCGTCGTTGGTGGCGTGCAGCGAGATGGCCAGCATCGCCTGGGTCCGCTCGCCCAGGGCCTTCAGCTCGGGAACCACCCCGGAGGTCGAGACGGTGATCCGGCGCCGCGACAGGGCCAGGCCCTCGTTGTCCGAGATCACGTCCATCGCCGCGGCGACGTTGTCCAGATTGTACAAGGGCTCGCCCATGCCCATGAACACCACGTTGGACAGCTTCCGGTCCTCGCGGTCGGACGGCCATTCGCCGAGGTCGTCGCGCGCGATCTGCACCTGGGCGATGATCTCGCCGGCGGTCAGGTTGCGCACCAGGGCCTGGGTTCCGGTGTGGCAGAAGGTGCAGTTGAGCGTGCAGCCGACCTGGCTGGAAACGCAGAGCGCGCCGGCGCGGCCGACGTCGGGGATGTAGACGCTCTCGGCCTCGACGCCCGGGGCGAAGCGGATCAGCCACTTGCGCGAGCCGTCGCGGCTGACCTGGCGCTGGGTCACTTCGGGTCGGACCAGGGTGAAACGCTCGGCCAGGCGCGCGCGGGTTTCCTTGGCCACGTTGGTCATCTGGTCGAAGTCGGTGGCGCCGTGGTGGTGGACCCAGCGCCAGAGCTGGTCGGTCCGCATCCGCGCCTGACGCGGCGCGCAGACCTCGGCCGCGATCAGCGCCGCGGCGAGCTGGTCGCGCGTGAGCTGTCCCAGGTTCACGGGCGCGGGCGGCGCTTCCCGCCGCGCCTGCGACAGATCCAAAGTGACGCTCACGTCGTGAAGTCCTGCATGAATGCGGCGATCCTCATATCAGATGGGGTTGGCGGCCCCAAATCGAAGGGCCGGCCGCGGCATTGCCGAAACCGGCTTCCACTTTCGGCGATCGCACTCTAGCGTCCGGCCAAATATCCGTTTGAGGGAGAAGACGTGAATGAAGGCCCTGTTGAGCAAGGTCGCCGGCGGACCGGACAGCCTGGTGCTGGAGGAGGTGCCCAACCTGACGCCCAAGCCCGGCCAGGCGGTGCTGGAGGTCAAGGCCTGCGGCGTCAACTATCCCGACGTGCTGATCATCGAGGACCGCTACCAGTTCAAGCCGCCGCGGCCGTTCGCGCCCGGCGGCGAGGTGGCCGGGATCGTCAAGTCGGTCGGCGAGGGGGTGACCAACGTCAAGGTCGGCGACCGGGTGCTGGGCAACGGCGGCTCGGGCGGCATGGCCGAGGAGCTGGCGATCGAGGCCTCGCGCCTGATCGCGATGCCCGACAACATGCCCTTCGACGAGGCCTCGGCCTTCATCATGACCTACGGCACCTCCTATTACGCCCTGAAGCAGCGCGGCAAACTGAAGCCCGGCGAGAGCCTGCTGGTGCTGGGCGCGGCCGGCGGCGTCGGCATCGCCGCCGTCGAGCTCGGCAAGGCCATGGGCGCGCGGGTGATCGCGGCCGCCTCCACTCAGGAGAAGGTCGACTTCGCCATGCGGCATGGCGCATCCAGCGGGATGGTCTATCCCACTGGCCCGTTCGACAAGGACGGCAAAAAGGCCCTGGCCAATCTGTTCAAGGAAGCCTGCGGGCCGAACGGCGTCGACGTGATCTATGACGGCGTCGGCGGCGACTATGCCGAGGCCTCGCTGCGGTCGATGGCCTGGGAGGGCCGCTTCCTGGTGATCGGCTTTCCGGCCGGCATCCCCAGCCTGCCGCTCAATCTGACGCTGCTGAAGAGCTGCGATGTGCTCGGCGTGTTCTACGGCGCGGCGGTGGCGCGCGATCCGGCGATGAGCCAGGCCAACATCGAGGAGCTGTTCGCCCTCTACGCGGCGGGCAAGATCCGGCCGCACATCTCCGAGCGCTTCCCCCTGTCCAAGGGCGCCGAGGCGATCAGGCATCTGGCCGAGCGCAAGGCGCTGGGCAAGATCGTGGTGACCATGGACTGAGAGCACGATGCGATCAGACGGAATCGTCTGATCGTTGAATCGTGCTCTCGATTCAAAAGTTAGAGCGCGTTCTGATCGCAAAACCGGATCCACTTTTGCGGAACGCGCTCTGAGGCCCCGGCCCGGGCGATCGGCGTTCGGATCGGAAACACGCGGCCGGGATTTCCTCCCGCGCCGCCGGCACACGCGCGGGAGAGACGAGCATGGCGGGTCAACTGGACGGCAAGGTCGCCGTAATCACAGGCGGCTGTTCGGGCATCGGCCTGGGCACGGTCGAGCTGTTCGTCGCCGAAGGCGCCAAGGTGGTGGTCGGCGACCTGCAGGACGCCAAGGGCGCTACGCTGGAGGCCCGCTTTCCCGGCCGGCTCGTCTACGTCCACTGCGACGTCACCCGGGAGGACGACATCGCCAGGACGATCGGCGCCGCCACCCAGGCGTTCGGCGGGCTGGACATCCTGTTCAACAACGCCGGCGCGGGCGGCGCGGTGGCCGACCTGGAGACCATGACCTGCGAGGCCTGGGACGGGACGATGGACCTGTTGCTGCGCTCGGTGATGCTGGGCATGAAGCACGCCATCGTCCCGATGCGCGCGCGCGGCGGCGGGGCGATCGTCAACACCGCCTCGATCGCCGGCCTGCAGGCCGGCTGGGGCCCGATCGCCTATTCCACCGCCAAGGGCGCGGTGATCCATCTGACCAAGGTGGCGGCCGCCCAGCTGTCGCCGCAGAAGATCCGGGTCAACGCCATCTGCCCGGGCCTGATCGCCACCTCGATCTTCGGCGCCGCCATCGGCCTGCCGCGCGAGGTCGCCGACCAGATGGCCGCCCGCATCGTCGAGACCGCCCACACGATGCAGCCGGTGCCCAAGTCCGGCCTGCCGGAGGACATCGCCCGCGCCTGCCTCTACCTCGCTTCCGACGCCTCGGCCTTCGTCAGCGGGACCCACCTGGTGGTCGACGGCGCCCTGACCATCGGCGGGCGGCACGCCTGGGATCCGACGAGCCACTCGCCGATCATGGACGCGCTCGGCTTCACCCCCGAACAGGCCCAGCAACTGTTCAGCCAGCCGTCCGTCGGCGGCTGATGGCGCGCGCCGCGCTGACCCCGAACCTGAAGGGCGCGGCCTGGATGCTCGCCTCGGCGGTGTGCTTCACCGCCATGACCACCCTGATCAAATCCCTGGGCGCCGACTATCCGGCGGCGCTGCAGAACTTCTACCGCCAGGCGGCGGGGCTGGTGATCCTGGCGCCGCTGATCGCGCGCGACTGGCGGCGCGCCTTCGACACCACCCGTCCGGGGATCCTGCTGTTCCGTTCGGCGGCGGGCGTGCTGGGCAACATCCTCAGCTTCTACGCCTACCAGAAGCTGCCGCTGGCCGACGCCAACGCGCTGTCGTTCACCCGCAGCCTGTGGCCGACGCCGATGGCCTTCTTCCTGCTGGGCGAGACGCTGGGCCCGACCCGGATCGGCGCCAGCCTGGTCGGGTTCGCCGGCGTGCTGATCATGCTGGCCCCCTCGGGCCACCAGGCGCTGGGCTTGGCCCAGGGCGCGGCCCTGGCCTCGGGTCTGCTGTTCGCCCTGACGGTCACCGGCATGAAGGTGATGACCCGCGACCACAGCCCCTTCACCATCCTGGTCTACGCCGCGGTGCTGGGCGTGGTCTTCTCCCTGCCGCCGGCGCTGTTCGTCTGGCGCTGGCCGGGTCCGCTGGACTTCGTGCTGCTGGCGGTGATGGGCGTGCTCGGGGTCGCCACCCAGGCCTGCTACATCAAGGGCATGCAGATCGGCGACGCGGCGGCCATGGCGCCGATCGACTACAGCCGGCTGGTGTTCGCCGTGGCGCTGGGCTTCGTCTTGTTCCACGAGATCCCAAGACCGCGGACCGTGCTTGGCGCGGCGATCGTGGTCGCCGCCACCCTCTACATCACCCTGCGCGAGCACCACCTGACCCGCCGGGCCGAAAAGCTGGCGACGGTGGAGGCGTAGGGCGAGATGCTTTAACCTTAAATCACTCTATTGCTCCGCTCGTCCCGGCGAATGCCGGGATCCAGATCGTAAGGCGTAGAACGAGGAGGTTTAGAATATAACCACAAAGAACACCAAGAACACTAAGAATAAATCTCGTCTCCTTTGTGCTCTTCGTGACCTTCGTGGTTCAAATTCCGGCTCTCGTGCTATACGATCTGGGTCCCGGCATTCGCCGG
Organism: uncultured Alphaproteobacteria bacterium; assembly: GCA_963706385.1. Classification (GTDB taxonomy): domain Bacteria; phylum Pseudomonadota; class Alphaproteobacteria; order Caulobacterales; family Caulobacteraceae; genus Poindextera. Next base: position 1,698,157 of record OY970153.1, read on the forward strand.
GATGAGCGGGGGAGATACTTGGATTAACCTAAACTCGTCCCGCCCTAACTGGCCCCTGGCGCGCCGAACGCCGCGGTCAGGGCCGCCACATCCGCCCCCTCGATCTCCAGCTGTTTGATCCGCGCGCTCTCGCCCACGGCGATGCGCACCGCGCCGGCGGGCAGCCTCAACGCGCGGGCGATCAACTTGACCAGGGCGGCGTTGGCCGCCCCATCGACCGGCGGGGCGGCCACTCGGACCTTCAGATAGGCCCGGCCGGCCGCGTCGCGCGCCCAGCCCTCGATGCGATCGCGCCCGCCGCGCGGGGTCAGCCGGACGGCGAGCCGCGCGGCCATGACCGGTCTAGCCGATGGCGGCGATGATCGGCCCGAAGATCCACGGCAGCAGATAGATCTGCACCCCTTGGATCACCAAGAGGGCCAGGATCGGCGTGATGTCGAGCCCGCCGATCGGCGGAACGAACCGGCGGAACGGCGCCAGCACCGGCGTGGTGACCGCGTCCAGGAAATGCGCCACCTGCCGCGCGAAGGGATGGCGCAGGTTGATCACGTCGAAGGCGATCAGCCAGCTCAGGATGGCGTTGGCGATGATCGCCCAGGTCAAGAGCTGAAGCAGTGCGTTGACGATGAAGAGGAGAAATCCGCCCATGAAGGCTCCGCCGGATGAGACGCGCCAGCTTTATCCCGCGCCGCGCCGGCGCGGCAAGGGCGGCTCGCTTGACAGCCCGCGCCCCCCACCCTTATCTGCCCGCCGACCCGAGGTCGCCTTGGGGCCGTAGCTCAGTTGGTAGAGCGCCTCGTTCGCAATGAGGAGGTCAGCGGTTCGATTCCGCTCGGCTCCACCAGGGCCCGTCACCATCAGATCGCAACGCCGGCGCCCGCGCGGGATTCGCCAGCCGGAATCGGCCGGTGTGACTTCAATGTGACACGTGCGTCAGGATTTCATTTCCCTGTGATCACAGGCGTTGACCCGCCGAAGCCAAGCTGGATACCGTCACGGCAACCGAGGCCTGAGCAATCGGTCCGGGACACGCGAAAGATTGGGTCCGCCGCGCCGAAGTGAGGCGTCGAGCGACCCGGAAGAGGGGCCATCCATGCAAGTCAAATCCCACCGCGGCCTGGCCGCGGCGCTCATCAGTTCAACCGCGCTGATCGCGCCGGCGCTGACCCTGGCGATGCTCAGCGCGCCAACCATCGCGGCGGCGGCCGAGGAAACCGCCCCGCCGACCGTGGTCCAGGAGGTCGTGGTCACCGGCACCCGGATCAAGGGCGTGACCAACGTGACCAGTCCGAACCCGATCTCGGTCGCCACCTCCGACCAGATCGCCCTGACCAAGGCCGACAGCGTCGAGGAAGCGCTGTCGCGCATGACCGGCCCGGACTTCACCGGCGGCATAACCACCGCCAGCAACAACGGCGGCGACGGCCTGTCGGAAGTCGGCCTGCGCAACCTCGGCCCGGCGCGGACGCTGGTGCTGGTCGACGGCCAACGGCTGATTCCGATCTTTTCCTATGCGACCTCGGTGCCCGACCTGAACTCGGTGCCGCTGGCGATGGTCGACCGGATCGAGGTGCTGCGCGACGGCGCCTCGTCGATCTACGGCGCCGACGCCATCGGCGGGGTGATCAACATCATCACCAAGAAGAACGCCTCCGGCATGACCTTCGACACCTCGGTGGGCGAAAGCGGCCACGGCGATGGCCTTACCTACAATTTCGACGCGACGGTCGCCTCCAACTCCGATCGCGGCAACATCATGATCGGGATCGGCTGGGATCACCGCGACGCCATCGCTGAGAGCGCCCGGAAATGGGCGGTCGACCCGCACCTGAACGACCCCAACTACGAGGGCGGCTCGACCTACCGCTACCAGCTCGACCTGCTGCAGAACGAACTGACCAACGACGTCTGGGCCGGCGGCGTCAACTATCAGCAGACCAATCCGGCCCTGGCCGCGCTCGCGCCCAACCTGACCTATCTGCCGCTGAACGGCTACGTGACCATGAACGCCGGCGGTCCCGGCTGGAACACCCTAACTGGCGAGCTCGATCGCAAACAGATCAGCTTCAACGGCCACTACAACCTGACCGACGACATCCGCTTCGTGGCCGGCGGCTTCTTCTCGGAACGCACGTCGCAGCAGCTTCTGCGCCCGGAGCCGATCCTGGGCGACGCCATCGCCACCATCGTCAACGGACAGACCGTCTACCCCGGCTTCGTCGTGCCGGACTACGCGCCCGGCAACACCACCGGCGCCGACATCCTGGCCTTTCTGACGCCGGTGCAGTTCGGGCCGCGCACCTATCACCAGACCTCCGACACCTACCGGATCCGGTTCGGCTTCGAGGGCACGATCGCGGGCAAGTGGAACTGGGAAATCGGCTACGTCGAGCAGGAAAACCGGACCGAGGACGACATCGGCAACAGCGGCAACTGGCAGCACCTGGGTCAGTTGACCGGCCAGTACGCCTGCGTGAACGCGCCGGGCGGCTGCGTTGCGAACACCCTGCCATCGACCGATCCGCATGCGATCGTTAATGGCGGCCCGGCCACGCTGCCGGCGCAAATGCCCAACTTCTTCAACGGGCCGAACATGTTCACCCCGGCGCAGGTGGCCTATCTGACGTTCACCGCCCGCGACCACAACCAGTCGTCCGAGCGCTACGCCTATGCCGACGTCAACGGCCCGCTCTTCGACCTGCCCTACGGCACGGTGAAGGGAGCGTTCGGGGTGGAATACCGTCAGGAATACCTGTCGGACAATCCCGACCCGCTGGTCGCGGAAGGCTACGCCGCCAACACCACCGAGCCGACCGCCGGCGGCTATAATGTCGGCGCGGTCTATGGCGAGTTGAACATCCCGGTCTTGGCGGACCTGCCGTTCGCCAAGTCGCTGACCATCGATCCGAGCGTGCGCTGGGACGACTACAGCACCTTCGGCTCGGCCGTGACCTACAAGGTCGCGGTGAACTACGCGATCACCCAGGACATCCGAATCCGGGGCTCCTACTCGACCGGCTTTCGGGCGCCGTCCACCGCCGAGTTGTTCGGCGGCAACGCGATCACCGACCTGACCGCCAGCGGCGATCCGTGCGATACGCGGTCCGGCGTCAACGGCAACGCCAACGCCGGGACGGGCCTGACGGCGGCCGGCTCGACCTGCGCCAAGGCCTTGGCCGGCGTCGCCAGCGCCGTGTTCACGGGCGGCGCGCTGACCCAGTTCTATTCCGGCAACAACGCGCAAAAGAACGCGCAGGAACAGGTTCTCATTGGCGGCAATCCGAACCTCAAGCCGGAAAAGTCGGTCGACTGGGGCATCGGCGGAGTGATCACCCCCAGGTTCGCGCCGGGGCTGTCGCTGGAGGTCGACTACTATAACGACACGATCAACAACACGATCCTGTCGGGCGGCTTCGTCAACAACACCAACAGCCCCGGACCGGACCTGGTGCTGAACGGCTGCTATGGGCCGGCGCAGAACCAGTTGTTCTGCAGCCTGATCCAACGCAACGCCGCCGGTTCGATCGTCCAGATCAACAGCCTGAACGCCAACTTCGGCGTCGAGAAGGTCGCGGGCGTCGACTACGAGCTCTCCTACGACACCGGCGCCGCCCATCTCGACCTGCCGATCCCCGGCGCGTTGAAGCTGGACGTCCAGCTCAGCCAGCTGCTCAGCCACACCAGCGTCAACCCCGACGGGACGATCAACGTCTCCCAAGGCACCTTCCAGTACGCCGCCGAGGCCATCCAGCCTCGCTGGAAAGGTGAGGTCTCGCTCGACTACCGCACCGGCGGATGGACGGCGCATTACGACGTGCGTTACCTTGGCGGCACGGTGAACATCGACGGCAGCCCGGCGGTCTACGGCAACAAGGCGCCGGACATCTACTATCACGACATCGCCGTCAGCTACATGTTCGACAAGCTGGGCTTCGCCAAGTCGGTCAAGTTCACCTTCGGCGTCGACAATCTGGCCGACCAGAACCCGCCATTCCTGGGCGGCGACAGCGCCTGCAAGTGCAACACCATGGCCGGTCCCTACGACGTCGTCGGCCGGTTCTTCTACGGCAGGCTGTCGAGCAAGTTCTGATCGACGCCTTCACCAGCAATGCGAAGCCGCCCACGGGAAACCGTGGGCGGCTCTTTTTTGGCCTCAAGGGTGGAAAAGGCGCCCGACGCGTTCAGACCTCGGCCAGATGATCGCCGTCGTGGCGCTCCGCGCCGGCCCCGTGACGCGGGAAATGCGCCGCCAGGGCGCGGCCGCAGATTTCGATCGCCGCGATCAGCCCGCCGGCCACGTCGCCGGCGCCGATCGGCCCGACGGCGGCCTTGACCGCCCGGTCCCATTCGCCGGCCTCGACCTTCTCGTGGATGTCCTCGTCGGCGATGATCTCGACCTGCCGCTCGGCGAGCGAGACGTAGATCAATATCCCGGTCGAGGCCCGCGTCGCGTGCAGGCGATGGGTGAACTGCTCCATCGCCCGGGCGTGGACGTGCTGGCGCTTCAGCCCCGCCGGGGTCAGCAGCGGACGCGCCGCCGGCAGCGAGGTCAGGCCCAGAACCGCGCCGAACAGGACCGCCTGCAGGGCGGCGTAACCGACCAGGGCCGAGGTCACCATGGAATCGACCGCCCCGGCCTGGCCAACCGACCAGCCGGCCTGGACCACCAGCAGCATGGCCTGAATGAAGGCGGCCGGACGCAGCCCGAGCAGCAGCGCCAACGGCGGCGCCAGGAGCGCGACGCCCGCCGCCCAGGCCAGTCCGACCTCGCGGTATTTCGAGCTCTCCTTGGCCACCACGCAGAAGATTTCGCCGCTGGTGGCGGCTTCCGCCTCGGCGATGGCGGCGTGGATGCGTTCGACGTCGGCCCCGCTCAACATGGCTACCAGCTCCCCGACGATCCGCCGCCGCCGAACGATCCGCCGCCGCCGCCGAATCCGCCGCCGCCGAACGAGTCCTCGCCGCCGCGAAAGCCGCCGCCGCCCATGAACAGGAACGGCGCCGCGGCCCACAAGCCACCACCGCCGCCGCCGAACAGGATGCGGATCAGAAACAACACGAGGACGATGATGAAGATGATCGGGATGTGGATCGGCGGCGCCGCCGGCTGCTGGGCCGCGGCCTGGGCCTTGGCCTTGGCGGCGGCCGGGTCGAGGCCGAGCTGGTCGATGATCGCGTCGGTCCCGGCGACCACCCCGCCCTCGACGTCCCCGGCGCGGAACTTGGGCAGCACCGCCTGCTGCAGGATGACGCTGGTCATCGCGTCGGTCAGCACGCCCTCCAGGCCATAGCCGACCTCGATCCTGACCTTGCGCTCGTTGGGCGCCACGATCAGCAGGGCGCCGTTGTTCTTGCCCTTCTGGCCAATGCCCCAGGCGCGGCCGAGTTGGTAGCCGTAGTCCTCGATCTCATAGCCCTGCAGCGAAGGCAGGGTGACCACCACCACCTGGTCGCCGGTCTTCTGCTCCAGCGCCGCCAGCTTGCCGGTCAGGTCGGCCTGGGTCTGGGGCGAGAGCACATGGGCGTCATCGACCACCCGGCCGGTGAGCGGGGGGAAACTCGGGGCCGCCCCGGCGGGCGCCGCGCCGCTCAGGCCGAAGGCGAAGCCCAGGACGACCAGAAGGGCGCGCAGCGGGGCGGTCATGGGTTGGTCGGCGTGAAGCTCACCTTGGGCGCGGCCTGGGCCTCGCCGGTGGCCGCGAATTCCTGCATCGGCTTGTCCGCCTTGTAGAGCGTGCCGGCCCAGAACACCCCGGGGAAGGTCTTCAGCTCGGTGTTGTAGTCGCGCACCGCCTCGTTGTAGTCGCGGCGGGCGACGGCGATGCGGTTCTCCGAGCCCTCGAGCTGGGACTGCAGGGCCAGGAAGTTGGCGTTGGACTTCAGGTCCGGATAGTTCTCGGTGATCGCGAGCAGATGGCCGAGCACGCCTGACAGCTTGTCCTGGGCTTGCTGATAGGCCTGGAACTTGGCCGGGTCGGTGATCGTCGAGGCGTCGACCGAGACGTGGGTCGCCTGGGCGCGGGCCTGGGTCACCTGCACCAGGACGCTCTTTTCCTGCTGGGCATAGCCCTGGACCGTGGCCACCAGATTGGGCACCAAGTCGGCGCGGCGCTGGTATTCGTTCTGCACGTCGCCCCACTTGGCCTTGACCTGCTCCTGCTTGGTCGGAATGGCGTTGATCCCGCAGCCGGCCAGGGCCAGCGGCAGGGCCAGCGCCAGCAACAGGCGGCCAAAACGAACGATCCAGGCTTTCACGGCGGGCTCCTCCCGATGTCCAGCGTCGACGCACCCTAGCAGAGCCGAGGCGCGCGCGATCTATCTAGTCTTCAGATCGTCCGACGACCAGCCGCCGCCCAGCGCCTGGATCAGGTCCACCGCCTCGGTCATCCGCTCGGCCTGCACGTTCAGCAGCGCCTGACGGGCGCTGAGCGCCGCGGCCTGGGCGGCGGCGACGGTGGTGTAGTCCACCGTGCCGGCCTTGTATTCGTTCAGGGTGATCTGTTCGTTCTGCGAGGCCTCGGCGTCGGCCTCGGCGCGCGGCGTCTCCTCGTCCTGCAGCACCCGCGCGGCGGCCAGCGCGTCCTCCACGCCCTGGAAGGCGGTCAGCACGGTCTGGCGATACTGGGCCACGGCCTGGTCATAGGCGGCGCGGGCCTGCGCCACTCCGGCCCGGCGCGCGCCGAAGTCGAGCACCGTCTCGGAGACGTCCGCGCCGAGCGACCAGAGGCTGCTGGAGCTTTTCAACAGGGTGCTGATCGCGGCGCTGGAAAAACCGTACGAGCCGGTAAGGGTCAGGTCGGGGAAGTAGGCCGCCTGCTTCACCCCGATCTGGGCGTTCGCGGCGGCGGCGGCGCGCTCGGCGGAGGCCACGTCCGGCCGGCGTTGCAGAAGGCTCGAGGGCAGGTCGACGGGCGTCGGCGGCGCCCCCGGCGACCAGTCGTCGAGCGGCGGCAGGGTGAAATCGGCCGGCGCCTGGCCGATCAGCACGGCGATGGCGTGCTCGGCCTGGGTCCGTTGGCGGTCGAGATCGACCAGGCTGGCCTTGGCGTTGGTCAGCTGGGTCTGGGCGGTCAGCACGTCGCTCTTGGCCGCGACGCCGACGTCGTACTTGTTCTGGGTCACGGCCAGCGACTTGGCGTAGGCGTCCACCGTGCGCCGAAGCAGCGCCTTCTCGGCGTCGGTCAACCGCAGCTGGACATAGTCGCTGGCCAGCGCGCCCTGCGCGGTGAGCCGGGCGTTGGCGACGTCGGCGGCCGAGGCCTGGGCGCTGGCGTGCGCGCTCTCGATGGTGCGGCGGATCTTGCCCCACAGGTCGGGCGCCCAGCTGGCCCCCGCGCCGACCTGGTACTGCCGGGTCGTGCCGCCGCCGGACACCAGGCTGCCGCCCGTGATCACCGAGCCGCCGCCGCCCCGGCCGCGGCCGCTGCTGGTCGCCGAGCCGGTGAGCGAAAGCGTTGGGAACAGCTGCGCGCGGTCTTCGGCCACCAGGGCGCTGGCTTGGCGGTAGGCGGCCTCGGCCGCCGCCAGGTTCTGGTTGGAAACCTCGACCTTGCGCTCCAGGCCGTCGAGCACCGGGTCGTTGAACAGGCTCCACCACTCGCCCTTGTCGATCCCGTCGGCCGGACGCGCCGGGCTCCAGCCCTGGGCCTCCTTGAACGCCGGCGGCGTGGCTACTGTCGGCCGCCGATAGTCGGGGCCAACGGCGCAGGCGCTGAGCGCGGCGCCGGTCAGCAGGAGGCCGGCGGCGAGGCGCGGACGGGCAGAGCGGTCGTGACGCATGGCGGCGCTCCTAGGCGGGTTGGGTTTAGGTTGATCCAAGTATATTCACCGCTCATCCCGGCGAATGCCGGGACACAGACTGTAAGGCTGAGACGCTATATTTATGACGACATGGATAAATTTGTGTTTTTTGATCTGGGTCCCGGCATTCGCCGGGATGAGCGGAGCAATGAAGTGATTCAACTTAATATCAACATGCTCTAAGCGGCGGGCTCGGGCTGCGGCGGCCGGTCGGTCAGCGGATGGCCGAGCCGGCTGTCGTCTCCCGAGCGGCGACGCCAACGGTCGACGTAGAGATAGACCACGGGCGTCGTAAGCAAGGTGAGCACCTGGCTGACCAGGAGCCCGCCGATGATGGTGATGCCCAGCGGGCGGCGCAACTCCGAGCCTTCGCCCCAGGACAGGGCGAGCGGCAGCGCGCCGAGGATGGCCGCGAAGGTGGTCATCATGATCGGTCGGAAGCGCAACAGGCAGGCCTGGTAGATCGCATCGCGGGTCGACAGGCCCTGGCCGCGCTCGGCGTCGAGCGCGAAGTCGATGATCATGATGGCGTTTTTCTTGACGATGCCGATCAGCAGGATGACCCCGATCAGGGCGATGATGCTGAATTCGGTCTTGAACAGCAGCAGCGCCATCACCGCCCCCACCCCCGCCGACGGCAGGGTCGAGAGCACGGTCAGGGGGTGGACGTAGCTCTCGTAGAGCACGCCGAGCACGATGTAGACCGCCAGGAGCGCGATCAGGATCAGCACCGGCTCGTTCGACAGCGACTGCTGGAACACCTTGGCCGTGCCCTGGAAGCCGCCGTGGATCGTCGCCGGCATGCCGATCGCGGCCGCCGCCTGGTTCATCGCGAGCGTCGCGTCGCTCAGCGACTTTCCGGGCGCCAGGTTGAACGAGATGGTGGTCGCCGGCGAAACGTCCTGATGGTTGACCGTGGTCGGGACGGAAGACTGGCTGAAGCCGGCGAGCGCGGTCAGCGGCGCGATGCGCTCGGCCGCGACGCTGACGGCCACGCCGGTGGCGGCGTTGCGGCTGGGCGGCGCCACCGGTCCCGAGAGCGCGCTCACCGGCGCCGCGCCGGGCGCCCCCGCGGCGGTCGTGGCGGTCGCCGCCAGCGCCAGGGTGTTCGCCGGCGCGGTCTGGGCGCCGGACGCCGCGCCGGTTGGGGCCTTGGCCGAGGTTTGCGCCGACAGATAGACGTTCGACAGAGCCGTCGGATCCTGCGCGTCCGCCTGGGGCGCCTCCATGATCACATGGTACTGGTTGAGGGCGTTGTAGATCACCGAGACCTGCCGCTGACCGAAACTGTCGTAGAGCACATTGTCGATGTTCGCCGAGGTCAGCCCCAGGCGGGCGGCGCTGTCGCGGTCGACGTTCACGTAGGCTTGTAGACCGTGCTCCTGCTGGTCGGTGTTGACGTCGGTCAAAGTCGGATCGTGCTTGAGCTGTTCGGCCAGCCTGGTCGCCCAGGTGCGCAGGTCGGGCAGGTTGTCGGCCTCCAGCGTGTACTGGTATTCGGCCCCCGACTGCCGCCCGCCGAAACGGAAATCCTGCACCGACTGCATGAACAGGCTGGCGCCGGTGACGCTGGCGAAGCGGGGGCGCAGACGGCCGATGATCTGGTCGGCGCTGGGACGCTGTGACTCCGGCTTCAGACCGACGAACACAAAGCCGCCGCTCGAGCCGCCGCCGCCGGTGAAGCCGACCACGGAATCGACGCCGGGGTCCTTGTCCAGGATGTCGACGAACCGCTCGAGCCTGGAACGCGAGACCTGGAACGAGGTGCTCTGGTCCATCTGCATGCCGCCGGCGATCTGGCCGGTGTCCTGCTGCGGGAAGAAGCCCTTGGGTACGACGATGAACAGATAGACGTTGAGCACGATGGTCGCCGCCAGGATCACCAGCATGATCGGCCCGGAATCCAGCGCCCAGCGCAGCCCCCGCTCGTAGAGGCGCGCCATCGCCTCGAAGCCGCGCTCGGCCAGGCGCGAGAGCCGCGACTGCCGCTCGCCGCTCGTCGGCCGGCCGATGAAATAGGCGCAGAGCATCGGGGTCGTCGTCAGCGAGATCACCAGCGAGACCAGGATCGCCGTCGACAGGGTGATGGCGAACTCCCGGAACAGCCGGCCGATGATCCCGCCCATCAAAAGGATCGGGGTGAACACCGCGATCAGGGAGACGCTGATCGACAGGACCGTGAAGCCCACCTCCTGGGCGCCCAGCAACGCCGCCTCGAACCGCCCGACGCCGCGCTCGATGTGGCGGGTGACGTTCTCCAGGACGACGATGGCGTCGTCGACCACGAAGCCGGTCGAGACGGTCAGCGCCATCAGCGACAGGTTGTCGAGGCTGTAGCCCAGCAGGAACATCACCCCGAGCGTGCCCAACAGCGAGACCGAGACCGCCACGGCGGGCACGATGGTCGCGCGGCCGTTGCGCAGGAACACCGCCACCACGGCGACGACCAGCAGGATGGCGATCGCCAGGGTGCGCTCCACGTCGTTCAGCGAGGCGCGGATGGTGGTCGTGCGGTCCACCGCCACGGTCAGGGTGACGTCCGCCGGCAGTTCGCTCTGCAGCAGCGGCAGGGTCTTCTTGATCGCATCGACGGTGGAGACGATGTTCGCGCCCGGCTCGCGCGTGACGCGCACGATGACCGCCGGCTGGCCGCCTTTTCCTTGTTGAGCGAACAGGCCGAGGTTGTGGATGTCTTCCTGACCGTCGCTCACCTGGGCCACGTCGGACAGCCGCACCCCCGCGCCGTTGCGGTAGGCGATCACCAGCGGCCGGTAGTCGGCGGCCCTGGTCCCCTGGTCGTTGGTGTAGATCTGCAGCCGCCGGCCCGCGTCCTGGACCAGGCCCTTCGGCCGGTTGGCGTTGGCCGAGGATAGCGCCGCGCGCACATCCTCCAGGCCGATGCCGTACTTGGCCAGGGCGAAGGGATCGACGTCGACCCGCACCGCCGGCAGCGAGGCGCCGCCGATGTCGACCTCGCCGACGCCCTTGATCTGCGAAAGCTGCTGCTGGACGACGTTGGCGGCCGAATCGTAGATCTGGCCGGGCGTCCGGGTCTTTGAGGTCATCGCCAGGATCAGGATCGGCTGATCGGCGGGGTTCATCTTCCGGTAGGTCGGATTGGCGCGCAGGGTGGTCGGCAGGTCGATGCGGGCCGCGTTGATCGCCGCCTGCACGTCGCGCGCGGCGCCGTTGATGTCGCGGTCGAGGTTGAATTGCAGGGTGATGCGGGTCGAGTTCTGACCGCTGGAGGAGGTCATCTCGTTGACGTCGGCGATGTGGCCGAGGCGTCGTTCCAGCGGCGTGGCGACGCTGGTGGCCATTGTGTCGGGACTGGCGCCGGGCAGGTTGGCCTGGACCGAGACGACCGGGAAGTCGACCTGCGGCAGGGGCGCGACCGGCAACAGGAAATAGGCCGCGATCCCGGCCATGGCCACGCCGAGGGTCAGGAGCACCGTGGCGATCGGCCGGCGCACGAAAGGCTCGGACAGGTTCACGGTCCGGCGCTCCCCGGATCCGGGCCGGGCTCGGGCTCGGTCTCGGAAAGGTCCGGATCGGATTCGCCCTTGCGCAGGTTCAGCTCGACCCCCAGCCGCCGCGCCAGGCGATCGAACTGCAGATAGATCACCGGGGTGGTGAACAGGGTCAGAAGCTGGCTGACGATCAGGCCGCCGACGATCGAGACGCCCAGGGGATGGCGCAGCTCCGATCCCTCGCCCCAGCCCAGCATCAGCGGCAGGGCGCCGAACAGCGCCGCCAGGGTGGTCATCAGGATCGGCCGCAAGCGCAGCAGGGCCGCCTGATGGATCGCCTCGAGCGGGCTCTTGCCCTCCACGCGCTCGGCGTCGAGCGCGAAGTCGATCATCATGATGGCGTTCTTCTTGACGATGCCGATCAAGAGGATGATGCCGATGACGCCGATCACCCCCAGGTCCTGGCCCGCCAGCATCAGGGCGACCAGCGCGCCGACCCCGGCCGATGGCAGGGTCGACAATATGGTCACCGGGTGGACGTAGCTCTCGTAGAGCACGCCGAGCACGATGTAGACGGTCACGATCGCCGCCAGGATCAGCCACAGCTCGTTGTTCAGCGAGGCCTGATAGGCGCGCGCGGCGCCCAGGAAGGCGGTGGTGATGTCGGCCGGCATGCCGACGTCGCGCTCGGCCTTGACGATCGACTTGACCGCCGCGCCGAGGGCCACCCCGCTCGAGGTGTCGAAGGACAGATTGGCGGCCGGGAACTGCGCCACGTGATTGACCTGCAGCGGCGCGGGCTGGATCTGGATGCTCGCGAAGCTCGACAGGGGAACCGAGCCGCCGCCGGTGGTCGGCACGTAGATCTGGCTGAGCGAATTCGGGTCCTGCAGGTAGGCCGGGTCGGCCTCCAGGATCACCCGGTATTGGTTCGACTGGGTGAAAATGGTCGAGATGATCCTCTGGCCGTAGGCGTCGTACAGCGCCTCGTCGACGGTCTCGGCGGTCACCCCCAGCCGCGCGGCGGTGTCGCGGTCGATGTTGATCGAGGCCGAAAGGCCCTGGCTCTGCACGTCGGCCGAAATGTTGCGGACCTCGCGGGTGTTGGCCAGGCGCGCGACCAGTTTGCCGGCCCAGAGGTTGATCTCGTCCTGGTTCGAGCCCTGCAGGGCGAACTGGTACTGGGTCGGCCCGACGTTGGCGTCGATGGTCAGATCCTGCACCGGCTGCAGATAGAGGGTGATCCCGGCCACGCCCCGGGCGCGCTCGCGCAGGTCCTCCAGGATCTTGTCCTGCGGCCCGGTCCTGTGGCCGCGCGGCTTGACGTTGATCAGCATCCGGCCGGCGTTCAGCGTGTTGTTGGTCCCGTCGACGCCGACGTAGGACGACAGGCTGGCGACGTCCGGATCCTTCAGCAGCGCCGCGGCGAGCTGGTTCTGCAGCGCCGCCATGCGGGCGTAGGAGATCGTCTGGGAGGACTGCGTCACCCCCTGGATGACGCCGGTGTCCTGGGTCGGAAACAGGCCCTTGGGGATCACCACGTAAAGCACCACGGTCAGCGCCAGCGTCGCCACGGCGACGATCAGGGTGGCGACCTGCCGGTCCAGCACCCAGCGCAGCGCCTGGTCGTAGCGTTCGACCACCGCGTTGAAGATCGCCTCGGCGCGCCGGGTCAGGGCGGTGTCGGCGGCCCGGTCGTGAGTCCTGAGCCAACGGGCGGAGAGGGTCGGCACCAGGGTCAGGGAGACGACCGCCGAGATCACGATGGTCACCGCCAGGGTGATCGCGAACTGGCGAAACAGCCGGCCGACCACGTCGCCCATGAACAGCAGCGGGATCAGCACCGCGATCAGCGAGACCGTCAGCGAGATGATGGTGAAACCGATCTGCTCGGCGCCCTTCAGCGCGGCCAGCATCGGTCTCTCGCCCGCTTCGATGTAGCGGGAGATGTTCTCGATCATCACGATGGCGTCGTCGACCACGAAGCCGGTGGCGATGGTCAGCGCCATCAGCGTCAGGTTGTTCAGGCTGAACCCTAGAAGGTACATCACCCCGAAGGTGCCCACGAGCGAGAGCGGCACGGCCACGCTGGCGATGAAGGTCGCCGGGATGCTGCGCAGGAAGAGGAAGATCACCGCCACCACCAGGGCGACGGCCAGCATCAGCTCGAACTCGACGTCCAGCACCGAGGCTCGGATCGAGGTGGTGCGGTCGGTCAGCACCGCCACCTGCACCCCCTCCGGCAGGCTCTGCTCCAGGCTGGGCAGCGCCTTTTCGATCTGGTCGACGGTGGTGATCACGTTCGCGCCCGGCTGGCGCTGGACGTTCAGGATGACCGCCGGCTCCACGCTCGCCGGCTTGGCCATTGTCGCCTGAGCGCCCTTCCAGGCGCCGAGCTGGTTGTTCTCCGGCGCGCTGACCGCGGTCGCCACATCCTTCAGCCGCACCGGCGCGCCCGACTTGTAGGCGACGATCAGGTTCATGTAGTCGCCGGCGGCAGCCAGCTGATCGTTGGAATTGATCGCGAAGGACCGGCTCGGACCGTCGAACGAGCCTTTGGCGCCGTTGGCGTTGGCGTTGCCGATCGCGGTGCGCAGACCCTCCATGGAAAGGCCGTAGTTGGCCAGGGCGCGGCTGTTGACCTGGATGCGCACCGCCGGGCGCTGGCCGCCGCCGATGCTGACCAGGCCGACGCCGGCGACCTGGGAGATCTTCTGGGCCAGCTGCAAATCGGCCAGGTCCTCGACCTGGGTCAGGGGCACGGTCTTGGAGGTCAGCGCCAGGGTCATGATCGGGGCGTCGGCCGGATTGACCTTGGCGTAGACCGGCGGCGCGGGCAGGTCGGAGGGCAGCAGGTTGCCCGCCGCGTTGATCGCCGCCTGCACCTCCTGCTCGGCCACGTCCAGGCCGAGGTCGAGGTTGAACTGCAGGGTGATCACCGAGGCTCCGCCCGAACTGATCGAGCTCATCCGGTTGAGGTCGGTCATCTCGCCGAACTGGCGCTCGAGCGGGGCGGTGACCGTGGCCGTCATCACCTCGGGACTGGCGCCCGGATAGAAGGTCTGGACCTGGATGGTCGGGTAGTCGACCTCCGGCAGGGCCGACAGCGACAGGAACTTGAACGCCACCGCTCCGGCCAGGAGGATCGCCGCCATCAGCAGCGAGGTGGCCACCGGCCGCATGATGAAGGGACGCGACGGGCTCATGGCGCGCGCCATCCCTGCTTGCGCGATCGGTGTCTCGCCGGGGTCAGGCCCATCCGCTCATTGGCCCCCGCCGGGCCCGCCCGAGCCGCCGCCGCGCGCCGCGCGAAGCGCTTCGAGCTTGGCCTGCTGATCGGGCCGCAGGATGGCGCCGAGCTGGCTCATGGCCTCATGCATGGCCGCCCGCCGCGCGTCCGGATCGTCGGACGCCTCGGCCTTCTGTCGCGCCGCCGCGAAGATCGCCGCCGCCTTGGCCTGCTGGTCGGCGTCCAGGCCGAGCTGGTCGGTCAGCATCGCGAGGCGTCCGCCCTGGCCGCCGCCCGGCGCCGAGCCGCCGGCGGATGGCGGCCCGCCCGCGGCGGACGGAGCCATTCTCGGCGCCGCCGGCGCGCCGGACGCGCTGCTTTCGGCCGCCGCGGACGAAGGCGGCGGGATCGGCCCGCCGCCGGCCGCCGGCCGTGCGCGAAGCTGCGCCAATTTGGCCTTCTGCGCGGGCGTCAGGATCGCCTCGAGCCGGGTCATGGCGTTCTGCATGGCCACGCGCCGCGCATCGGGATCGTCCGAGGCCGCCGCCGACGCACGCGCGGCGGCGAAGATCTGCTGCGCCTTGGCCTTCTGATCGGCGGTCAGGTCGAGTTGCGCGATCATCGCTATCATCCGGCCGCCCTGGCCGCGCCCGCCGCCCCTGGCGCCGCCGGCGCCGGAGGACCCGGGCGCCGGGGCGCTGGGCCCGCCGGCGGCCGCCGGCGCTTGCGACGGCGTCTTGCCGAACAGGCCTTCGATCCATCCGAGGATTCCGGTGGGCTTGGGCCGGCGGCCCAGCCTCGCGGCCATCGCGGCGGCGTCCTGCGGCAGGACGACCGTCGAGCCGTCGCTGAGCCGGTCGCCGCCGTCGGTCACGACCTGGTCGCCCACGGCCAGTCCCGAGGCGATCGAGGTGGTCTCGCCCTGGGCGGGGCCGACCTTGACCGGGGTCACCTTGACCGTCGAGTCGAGCTGGACGACGTAGACGAAATCGCCCTGCGGCCCGTGGCGGACGGCGACGGCCGGGACGGTCACCGCGTTCCGCAAGGTGTCGACCAGCACCGTCACATTGACGAACTGGGACGGGAACAGGGCGCCCGCGGGATTGGCGAAGCGCGCCCTGGCCTTGACCGTGCCGGTGGTGGGGTCGATCTGGTTGTCGAGGGTGACGAGTTCGCCCTGTCCGAGCGAAGTCGCGCCGGTGCGGTCGAACGCGGTCACCGGCAGGGTCCGGCTCGCCGTCATCCGCGCATTGATCCGCGGGATGTCGTCTTCCGGCACGGTGAACACCACGGTGATCGGGTCGATCTGGTTGATCACCACCACGCCGTTGGCGTCGCTGGTCTGCACGAAATTGCCGGGATCGACCTGGCGCAGGCCGACCCGGCCGCCCACCGGCGCGGTGATGTGGCAATAGACCAGGTTGAGCTTGGCGCTGTCGACCGCGGCGTGGTCGGACTTCACCACGCCCTCGTCCTGCTTGACCGTCGCGGCCTGGACATCGACCTGCTGGCGCGCGATCGAGTCCTGGGCGGCCAGGGTCTTGTAGCGGGTCAGGTCGAGCCTGGCTTCGTCCAGGGCCGCCTCGTCGCGCAGCAGCTGACCCTCGGCCTGTTCGAGCGCCACCTGATAGGGTCGCGGATCGACCAGGGCCAGGCGTTGGCCCTCGCGCACCGTCTGGCCCTCGCTGAAATAGACCCCCATCAGGGTTCCGGCGATGCGCGTATGCACCGTCACGCTGGCCTGGGGCGTGACCGCGCCGAGGGCGGCGATCTGGATCGGGATGTCGCCGAGCGCGGCGGCGGCGACGCCGACGACCGTGGGCGGCCTACGCCCGGAGCCGCCGCCAGCGCCCATGCCGCCGCCCGCCGCGCCGGCGCGCCGGCCGCCCGCACCGCCATGAGGGGTGAGCAGAACAGCGAGCAGGCCCGCCAGAGCGATCACGCCCACGATCCACAGCAGCGTGCGCGAGAGAGGCCGGCGACGGGGCGGCGGGGCTCTCAGGAGCGGAGAGCTGATCGGCGCCTCACCGGTCTGCGGCTCGTTCATCCCGTCTCCTCGCGAGGTTCGCGTATCGGCGCGCCAGACGCCACCGCGTCCCTCTAAGGCGCCGATCGGCCAGCCGCATCTCCGACTTGAAATCTAGCGGCGTCCCCGCCGCGGGCGCCAGACGTCAATCGACCGCGACAGACAGCCTGGCGGGATTCGCTTCGCCGGTCGCGTCTCGCGGCGCGGTTTGTTAGCATTCGCCCCGAGCGGAAACCAAGGGAAGGGGTCTGGCATGTCGAGGGGACCGGAAGGCGTCGGCCTGTCGTCGGAACGGCTCAAGAAAATTGACCGCTTCCTCGAGCGCGAATACATCGCCACCGGCCGGCTGCACGGCGTCCAGACGCTGATCGCCCGCCGCGGCCAGGTCGCGCATTTCTCGAGTTCTCGGGCTGATGGACGCCGCGCGCGGCCGGCCGATGGAGGCGGACACGATCTTTCGCATCTATTCGATGAGCAAGCCGATCACCTCGGTGGCCTTCATGATGCTGGTCGAGGAGGGTCTGGTGGCCCTGGACGATCCGGTGAGCCGCTACATCCCAGCCTGGTCCGACCTCGGGGTCTATGATGGCGGCTTCATGGACAGCTTCCGCGCCAAGCGGCCGGCGCGGCCGATGCAGATCGTCGATCTTCTGCGCCACACCTCCGGCCTGACCTACGGCTTTCAGCAACGCGGCAACGTCGATGCGGCCTACCGCAAGCTCGGCGTCGGCGAACTCGAGCACAAGGGCACGCTCGCGACCATGATCGAGGCCCTGGCCGGCCTGCCGCTGGAGTTCTCGCCCGGCGAGGCGTGGAACTATTCGGTGTCCACCGACGTCCTGGGCTACCTGATCGGGGTGATCGGCGGCCAGCCGTTCGAGGCCTTCCTGAAGACCCGGCTGTTCGAGCCGCTGCGGATGGTCGACACCGACTTCTTCGTCCCCCCGGCCAAGGCCGGTCGGCTGGCCGCCTGCTACAGCGCCACGCCGCGCGGGGTGGTGCTGCAGGACGACCCGGCCCGGAGCGCCTATCTGGCGGCGCCCAGTTTCGTCTCGGGCGGCGGCGGCCTGGTCTCGACCAGCGAGGACTATCTGCGGTTCTGCCGGATGCTGGCGAACGGCGGCGAGTTGGACGGCGAGCGCATCCTCAGCCCCAAGACCATCGCCCTGATGGGCGCCAACCACCTGCCCGGCGGGGCGGACCTCTCCAGCCTGTCGCGCTCGCTGTTCAGCGAGGCGGCCTACGCCGGCCTCGGTTTCGGCCTAGGCTTTTCGACCACCATCGATCCGGCCGCGACCCTGATCCCGTCCACGATCGGCGACATGTCCTGGGGTGGCGCGGCCTCGACCTTCTTCTGGGTCGACCCGAAGGAGGAGCTGATCGCGATCCTGATGACCCAGCTCATGCCGTCCAGCGCCTACCCGATCCGCCGGCAGCTGCGCACCCTGGTCTATTCGGCGTTCACCGAGTTCGAACCTCTGAGCGAGGAGTCGCCCCCTCCTCCCGGCGAATGTCGAAACGTCCGCAAAGAGTGGAGGCTGTGCGAAAACGTCGCCGGACCGTTTTTTCGCGCAATATGGCCCTATGTTCCCGCCATTTCCGGCAAGGCGATGCAACGTCGATCTTGAATAGACGGCAATGCGGCTGATCATTCGCCGGCGCTTGGGCGGGCGCCATCCGGAACACGCCCTTGCTGGGTGAGCACCTCGCACTGATGATCAAGTAGAACTTCGCCATGGCCCTGGTCAAATGTCGCCAAATTGGCGCGAGCGCTCAGCAGAACGAAGCCCGGCGCTCCACCCGCGGAGGAGGCGCCGACCACCACCAAGGTCTCCCGCCCCATGTCTGCGCGCGCCTTGGGATCATTGTCGGCGAGAAGCTTGAACGGATCGCGCGAGCCCAGATCCGCGCCGTCTATCCACATGGCGCGATAGTGGCTGCCAGCGAGATCGACGTTTAGGTTTGACCAGCGAGTACGGAGCTTCGGTTCATTCGCCCGGAGAGCGCGTAGGACATCGGGCCGTACGCAGTCGATGTGGATGTGCAGCTGGTCTTGGCTGCGCCCATAAGCTGAGTTGATCGCCAGGCCGATTTCGTCCCGCGGGACAGGCCGTCCGGCGCGCCTTTCAAACAACTGACGGGCCTCCCAAGCCGCTTGCCAGTAGTTCGGGGACGTTGGCGCGAGAAGTTGGGGGTCCTCGATGCCGCTTACACGTGTGGTCGGAATCAGCAGGAGCTGCGTCGCCCCGCGGATGTCTTTCAGGACCGCATATCCGCGGGCCAGATCCACCTTGGCGCATGGCGCGGGATTGCCGCTGGCTTTCATGTCCGTCATGCACAGATCGTGCACGACCCGCCAGAGGGCGTTTGGATGCTCGCCCCGCGCCCGCAATACAGCGATACAGACGAAAAGGCCGATCGCGATTGCGCACAACCAGGTGAGAAGCTTTACGACTCCTCGCCCAGGAAGGCGTTTTCGTTTCTGCATCAACCAGCTCCGTTAAACGTCCAGTCCATGATGCCGGCGCTCGTGCCCCGGCACGTGGTGTAGCTGGGCGGTAGCGGAACCGCTCGCGAAGCGCGCCTCAACCAATCTCAGCCTCGGTCGATAACAGACCTTCGCGACCTTGCACCCCGCTACCAGGCGTCGATGTAGCGACGCCGCGCGCCGGGCGGGCGCGGCTTCATCGACTTCAGGCCGCGCAGGATCCAGTCGCGCGAGGCCATCGGGTCGATCACCGCGTCGATCTCGACGGTCTGGGCGACGTTGACCGCCTTGCCCCGCTCGTAGCTCTTGGCCACCAGGGCGTCGAACAGCGCCTTCTGGGCCGCGGGGTCGGTCTCGGCCGCCAGCTCCTTGCTGTAGCCGAGCCGCACCGCGCCCTCCAGGCCCATGCCGCCGAACTCGCCGGTCGGCCAGGCGACGGTGAAGAAGCTGGCCGGAAAGGTCCCGCCGGTCATCGCCTGGGCGCCCAGGCCATAGCCCTTGCGCACCACGATGGTGAAGATCGGGACCGACATCGACGCCGCGACGATGAACATCCGCGAGCCGTGGCGGATGGGCGCGGTCTTCTCCGACTCCGGACCGACCATGAAACCGGGCGTGTCGCACAGCGACAGGAGCGGCAGCTCGAAGGCGTCGCACAGCTGCATGAACCGTGCGGCCTTTGTCGCGCCGTCGGAGTCGATCGCTCCCCCTAGGAAGCGCGGGTCGTTGGCGATCAACCCCATCGGCCGGCCGGCGACGCGGACCAGGCCGGTGATCATCCCTCGTCCGAACGCGGAGCGCAGTTCCAGGAACGAGCCGTCATCGACCATCAGTTCGATCAGCGCCCGGATGTCGTAGACGCGCAGGCGGTTTTCCGGGATCGCGCGGCGCAGCCGCCGCTGGTCGGCGCAGCTCCAATCCGCGATCGGCCCCTGGAAATAGGCCAACACCCGCTTGGCCAGCGCCGCGGCCTCGACCTCGTCCTCGGCCACCAGATCGACCACGCCATTCTTGGTCTGCACCTCGATCGGTCCGACCTCCTCCGGCAGGTAGACCCCGAGGCCGCCGCCCTCGATCATCGCCGGGCCGGCCATGCCGATGGTCGAGGTCCTGGTCGCGATGGTCACGTCGCAGCAGCCGAAGAAGACCGCGTTGCCGGCGAAGC
This sequence comes from uncultured Alphaproteobacteria bacterium, assembly GCA_963706385.1. Lineage (GTDB taxonomy): Bacteria > Pseudomonadota > Alphaproteobacteria > Caulobacterales > Caulobacteraceae > Poindextera. Next base: position 1,718,335 of record OY970153.1, read on the forward strand.
AGCGGCCGGCCACCACCCCGATCCGCGGCGCCAGCCCGCTGAGCCGCGCGAACGCCTCGAACGAGGGCACGTCCAGGCCGGTGGCGCCGATGCCGTCGGTGTCGCCCGGCCGCCCGCCGCCGCCCTCGGCGAACCAGATCACCGGCAGATGCTCGCGCTCGACCACATCGAGGATGCGGTCGGTCTTCTTATGATTGAGCCCGCCCTGGGTGCCGGCCAGGACGGTGTAGTCATAGGCCAGGATCGCGCAGCGCGACCGGGTCTCGTCGAACAGCGCGCCGTTGACCGTCCCGATGCCGGTGATCAGCCCGTCGGCCGGGGTGTTGACCATCAGGTCCTCGACCGAGCGCCGGCGCCGCTGGGCGGCGATGGCCAGGGCGCCGTATTCGATGAAGCTGCCGGGGTCGACCAGCGCCTCGACGTTCTCGCGGGCGGTGCGCATGTTCAGCTTGTGGCGTTTGGCGACCGCGCCCGGCCGGTTCTCGTCCAGTCCCAGGCCGATGCGGGCCAGGGCCTCGGCCAGGTCCGGGCGGATGGCGTCCAGATCGACCACCTCGACCTGTTCGGCGCCGCCGTCGCCGACCTCGGCCGGCTCGATGAACGCCACCGTCTCGCCCTCGAACAGCACCTGGCCGACCGCGACGGGGATCTCGCGCACCCGCCCGCCCTGGCCGGCCTCCACCAAGTGCTCCATCTTCATCGATTCCAGCACCGCCACGGTCTGGCCGGGGCGCACCAGATCGCCGACCTCGACATTGATCGCGATCACCAGGCCCTGGGTCGGCGCCGGCAGCGGCTCGGTCCCGTCCGGCCCGGCGCGCGTGGCGCGGGGCCCCCCCGCCGCCGACCAGGCCGCGTCCTCGAAATAGTGCGGCCCGCCCGCGACGGCCTTCTCCAGGATCGAGGCGATGTTGTCCTCGACCAGACGGGTGGTCACCGCGCCGGCGTCCATCTCGGGGCGTTGCAGGATCGCGCGCAGGATCGGGATGTTGCTCGCCACCCCCTCCAGGCGGAACTCGTCGAGCGCGCGGATCGCCTTGCGCACCGCGTCGGCGAAGGCCGGGCCGCGGTCGTGCACGATCACCTTGGCCAGCAGGGAATCGAAATTCGGATTGGTCGCATAGCCGGAATAGCCGAAGGAATCGACGCGCACGCCGGGCCCCGAGGGCGGCTCGAACACCGACAGCACCCCGCCGGTGGGCTTGACCGCGCCGGCCGCGTTCATCGTCTCGGTGTTGACCCGAAGCTGGATGGCGTAGCCTCGCTGGGCCGGGGCCTCGGTCAGGCCGAGCTCGGCCAGCGAGCGGCCGCAGGCGACCTCGATCTGGGCCCGGACCAGGTCGACGCCGATGACTTCCTCGGTGACCGTGTGCTCGACCTGCAGCCTGGCGTTGGCCTCGATGAAGACGAAGCTGTCCCCGCCCGCCTCGACCAGGAACTCGAAGGTGCCCAGGCTCTGGTAGTCGGCGGCGCGGGCCAGCCTCAACGCCGCCTCGGCCAGCCGGCCGCGCATCGCCTCGGACAGGTTCGGGCTGGGCGCGATCTCGATCAGCTTCTGGCGCCGACGCTGCAGGCTGCAGTCGCGGTCGCCCAGGCAGACCAGCGCCCCGCCCGCGTCGCCGAGCACCTGCACCTCGATGTGCCGCGCCCGCTCGATCACCCGCTCGACATAGACCGCGCCGTCGCCGAACGCGGCCTGGGCCTCCGAGCAGCAGCGCTCATAGGCCTCGTCCAGTTCGTCCGCCCGGCGCACCAGACGCATGCCGCGCCCGCCGCCGCCGGCCGAGGCCTTGATCATTATCGCCGCCCCCGCCCCGAGCCCGGCGAAGAAGGCCTTGGCCTCCTCCAGGCTGGCGGCGCCCGCAGTGCCCTCGGCGACCGGCACCTCGTGGCCCAACGCCAGCGCCCGAGCCTGGGCCTTGTCGCCGAACAGCGCCAGCGCCTCGGGGCGCGGGCCGATGAAGGTCAGGCCGTGCTGGGCGCAGAGCCGGGCGAAGGCCGCCTGCTCGCTGAGGAAGCCATAGCCGGGATGGATCGCCTGACAGCCCGACTCCAGCGCCGCCCGCACGATCGCGGCGCCGTCGAGATAGGCCTTGGCCCCCACGCCGGCCAGCGCCACCGCCTGGTCGCTCGCGCGGGTGTGCAGCGAGCGGGCGTCATCCTCGGAATAGACGGCCGTCGACCTCAGCCCCAGCCCCGCGGCGGCGCGGGCGATGCGAACGGCGATCTCGCCTCGGTTGGCGATCAGGATGGCGTCAAAGCCCATCGAAGCGTTTCCAGATTTGGTTGTTGTCGGCGCAACCAAGTCGAACGGGCGTTTGATGTCAAACGGCGTGGGACGCGCGCGGGCGCATCGCCGCGCCCGCCGGCCTCAGCCGACGGCGCTTTCCGGCTGCGGCGCCAGCGCGCTCTCGATGGCGGCGTGCAGCTTGGCCAGCTCGATCGGCTTGGCCACATGGCTGTCCATGCCGGCGGCGAGATACTCCGCGACCTGATGAGACATGGCGTTGGCCGAAACCGCGATGATCGGCGTGCGCGCCCGCCCGCTGGCCGCCTCGGCGGCGCGGATCATCCGGGTCGCGGTCAGGCCGTCCATCTCCGGCATCTGGATGTCCATCAAGATCAGGTCGAACGGATGCCGCTCCCACGCCTCGACCGCCTCGCGGCCGTTGTCCACCATGTCCAGCTCGACGCCGAAGCTCTGCATGATGGTGCTCAGCACCAACTGGTTGGTCGGGATGTCCTCGGCCGCGAGCACCCGCAGGGCCCGCTCGCGCGGCTCGGCGGCGATCGCCGAACCGGCTTCGGCTTCGACACGTTGGGCGCTGCGCGGCGCCGGCAAATTGACCGTGAAGACCGAGCCCCGACCCTCGATGCTGGCGACCTCGATCGAACCACCCATCAGCTTGGCGAATTCGCGCGAGATGGCCAGGCCGAGGCCGGTGCCGCCGTAGCGGCGCGTGTTGGAGCCGTCGGCCTGGCTGAACTTCTCGAACAGGATCGACAGCTTGTCGGGCGGGATGCCGATGCCGGTGTCGGCGACCGCCAGGCGCAGCCCCTCGCGGCCGTTCGGCCCGACCCCCTCGATGGTGACCCGCACCTCGCCTTCGGCGGTGAACTTGAGCGCGTTGGACACCAGATTGTTGAGGATCTGGCTGATGCGGGCCGGATCGCCGCGCCGCGGGCCGGCCGCGTCCGGACCGATTTCCAGAACGAACTTGAGGTTCGGCTTGGCCTGGGCCACGGCGTCGAAGGCGGCGTGCACGCGGCGGCCCAGGCTCTCGGCGTCGACCTCCCCGGCCTCGATCTCCATCTTGCCGGCCTCGATCTTGGACAGATCGAGAATGTCGTTGAGCACCGCCAGAAGGTCTTCGCCCGAGCGTCGGATCACCTCGACCCGTTCGCGCTGGACGTCGGGGAGGTCGCCCAGGGCGATGATCTGGGCCATCGCCAGGACGCCGTTCAGCGGCGTGCGGATCTCGTGGCTCATGTTGGCCAGGAACTGCGACTTCAGCACATTGGCGGCCTGGGCGGCGTCGCGCGCGCTGACCAACTCGCTCATCGCGCGATGCAGGGCGTTGTCGTTGGCCTGGAGCTGGGCCAGAAGGTGATTGAAGCTCTCGGTCAGCAGGCCGAACTCGTCCTGGGCCCACAGCGGCAGGCGACGTGAGTAGTCGGCGCTGTCGGTGACCTCGCGCATCGCCTGCGAGACCTGGTTGACCGGATCCATCACCCGTCCCGCCAGCCAACGCCCCATGAACAGCGCAAGCCCGGTGGCGGCGAAGAACAACGCCGCGCACACCGCGAGATATCGCGGCAGGATCGACGCCAGGTTCGGGCCGACGGCGCGGAGCGTCAGGGCGCCGACGGTGCGCCCTCCGAGCCTCAGGGGCGCGCTCAAGGTCCCCAAGGCGGCGTCCGTGGCGGATCCCGCGCGGTAGCGCGCGAGATACCTGCCGGTTGCATCCCTGACCTCCGCCCCGCGCACCTCCGGAGCGCCCGCTAGGCTGGACAGGACGCGCTGGGCGCCCGCGGCGTCGCCGATCGCGGCGTAGGGCGCGACGCCGGTGGCGACCACTTGCGCCAGCACCGACTCGTGACGTTCCAGATCATGCCGGTCGGTCTGCCACTGTTCCAAGATGAACATGGCGCTGGCGGTCAACAGCACGACGATCGCCGTGACCAGGGCCGAAATCGCGATTCGGCTCTCGAACGAGATGCCCCGCGCCCCGACCGCCGGTCCCGATTCCCGCTCGCTCATTTCCGCGTCGCCCACTGTCGCCCGATCGCAACCGGCTCGGCCGCCATTTTGACCGCCTAGTCCCTAACGGTTCACTTCCACGCCGTGCTTCAAAGATAGTGGAAGACCCTCTCGAAGACCGTTACGCGAGATTTCCGTCAAAAATCTTTCACCGATTGATTCAACCAAAAGGGCTGGCCCTGGCGTTAATTTTCTGTTTACTATGATTTTCTCACGTCTGACGGAGGGTGCTTTGGAAAAGACGCTAATCGCTCAACGGGTGGCGACGAAACTGTTCGCCACCGAAAACGCCGTCGATGCGGCGATCCTCGAAGCCAGCCAGCTTCTCGCGGGCTTGGTCGAAGCGCGGAACGAAATCGGCTTCTCGGCCGTGCTCGGCGGCGAGGCGGTGTCCAAGGTCTCGCTGGCGTTGTCGGCCCTGAGCGACAGCCGCCGCGCGATGGTCGAAGCGCACAACGAGCTGAATGAAGCCAAGCTGCGCCTTGGCGTCCGCACGCGGATGGTGGGCACGGGCCCGAAGGGTTACCTCGACGAAGCCAGCGACAATGTGGTGGAGCACCGCCGGGTCAGCTAATCGGCCAGCGGCTTTGACGATATTAACGAATTAAGGCTATCCGAGTTCCCGGCTATGTCGGGAACCCGGAATGTCGTTTGCCGCCTATTTTTCGAGTGTTTACACGCTGCTCGGACTGGCCGGGTTGGTGGTGACCTGTGCATTCGCGTGGTGGAAGGGCGGGCCGCCCGAGCGCCTGGGCACGCTGATGCTGGCGGTGGGCTGGATCGGCGCCGACATCGCCCGCGGCTTCAGCAGCCAGATGGTGCCAACCGTCACCCTGTTCGTCTCGGACATCGTCCTGGCGATCGGATTCCTTTACATCGCCATCCGGTATTCCAGCCTGTGGCTGGGCGCGGTGATGATCTTGCAGGCGATCGCCTTCGCCCTGCACGCCGCCCAGATGTCCGCGTCCGACGCGCCGCGCTGGCACGGCTGGATCGTCTATCTCCTGCTCAACAACCTGATCAACTACCTGCTGCTGCTGGCCCTGGTCGGCGGAACGCTCGCCACCATCTCGCGCCGACGCCGGCTGGCGCGCGAAAAGGCTCAGTCCGAGGCCAAGATCGCCGAACGCGGCGACGCGTTCAAAGCTCCGCCGCCGCCGCCCGCAGCTGCGACCTGAGCCAGTCGAGCGGCGGAACTCTCGGACAACTCGCGTCGCCACAACGCCTCGATCACGATCGGCGGCGAGGCGTAGGGCGGATCGAACAGCCGAAGTCCGTACTGGCCGGCCAGCGACCGGGCCAGCCGTTCCGGCGCCAGCGCCGCCATGTCGCTGCGGCTGACGATGGCGAGCGCGCTCTGGGCGTCCTGCACGGTCAGGCCAATGGTCCGGCGCCAGCCGCGGCCAGCGAGCGCGCCCTCGAACGCGCCGCCGTCGTCCCAGATCACGCGCCGCTCCAGGCCGCTCTCGTAGATCCGGCCATCGACGGCCTGGACCTGCTCGGCCGAAGCGGTGATCACATGCGCCAGTTCCGCCAACGTCTCCAGCGCCAACCGTTCGCCCCGCGCGGCGGGGTGATCGGCGCGCAGGGCCCAGACCATGGATTCGGCGAACAAGGTCTCACGATCGAACCGCTCGGCGGATCGGCCGAAACTGCCGATCGCCAGCTCCACCCGGCCACTCAGCAGATCATCGCCCAGCGTCGCGCTCGGAAACACCAGCCGCAGCTCGGCCGCCGGCGCGAAGCGGCGCAGCTTGGCGACGACGCCCGGCATGAGCACCGTGCCGATATAGGCGCCGCCGGCGATGGTGAACCGGCGTTGGGTGTCGGCGGGCGTGAAGGTCGCCGGCGCGAGCGCCTGCTGCAGGTGATGCAGTCCATGGCGAAGGCGCGGCGCGATCTCCTCGGCCCGGGCGGTCGGGCGCATGCCGTCCGGACCGCGAATGAACAGCTCGTCCTGCAGCACATGGCGCAGGCGATTGAGCGCATGGCTGACCGCCGACTGCGTCAGGCCGAGCCGCGCGCCGGCCCGGGTGACGCTGCGCTCCTCGGCCAAGGCGTCGAACAGACGAAGCAGGTTGAGATCAAGCGCGTGAAAATGAACGTCTGGCATAATGATCGTGACAATTTCTCATTTGGCTCATGACAGACCACACCCTACCTGCTGGATCAAGCGACGGCGCGCGGCCTTCCTCGCGAGGCCGCCTCGGCGCCATTTGTCGTCCGTCGCAATCACCTGTCTACTGGTGCGCCACATCCGCCTCGCGAGCCGATTCGGCGGGCACCGATACTGGTCTGGAAGTCATTGATGAGCTCGTTGGACTCGACCGAACCCTCAGTCCGTCGCCGGAGCTTGATGCAGCGTCTGCGCTGGCCGGTGATGATCGGGGTGGTCGAGCTGGCGCTGTTGATCGGTCTTTTCGCCTATCTGACCGGTGGTCGCTATGAGACGACCGACGACGCCCAGGTCGGCGGCGCGCGAGTGTCGATCAGCAGCAGCGTTTCTGGCCGGGTGGTCGAGATCGACGTGCGCGAGAACCAGTTCGTCCACGCCGGTCAGGTGCTGTTCCGCCTGGATGCCCAGCCATTCCAGACCGCATACGATCAGGCCGCGGCCAGCCTGGCCGCCAGCCGGATGCAGGTCGACCAGCTCAAGGCGACCTACCGCCAGCGCCAGGCCGACGTGCGAACCGCCGAGGCGAGCCTGGATTATCTGGTGACCGACGCCCATCGTCAGGCGGCGCTGGTGGCCGCCGGCACGGCCACCGCGGCCCAGGTCGATCAGGCCCGGAGCCAGGTCGATCAGGGGCGCCAGCGGCTGGCGGCGGCGAGGGAGGCGGCGGCCGCGGCGCTCGCCGCGCTGGGCGGCAAGGCCGATATCGCGCCCGACGACCATCCTCTGGTGCGCCAGGCCGCGGCTGTGGTCGCGAACGCCGCGCTCAACCAATCCTATACCGACATCGTCGCGCCGGAGGACGGGATCGTCACCAAGGTCGACCAACTGCAGGTCGGCGACTACATCACCACCGCCACGCCGGTGTTCGCCCTGGTCGCGCGCCGCCTGTGGATCGACGCCAACTTCAAGGAAAACCAGCTCGAATACATGCGCGCCGGCCAGACGGCGAAGGTCAAGCTCGACGCCTATCCCGATCAGCGCTTCGAGGCCAAGGTCGAGGCGCTCACCCCGGGGACCGGGTCGAGCTTCTCGCTGCTGCCGGCGGAAAACGCGACCGGAAATTGGGTCAAGGTGACCCAGCGCGTCCCGGTGCGGATCGTCTTCGCGCGCGACCCCGGGGTTCCGCTGGCGCCGGGCCTGAGCGCCTCGGTCACCGTCGACACCCGCCACCATCGCGACCTGTTCGGGTGGGAGCCGATCCAATGAGCGGCAGGTCGAATCCGACCTCGCGGGCGGCCTCGACCCGGCCGCTGCGCGTCGCCGCCCTGGCCGTCGGCGCGGCGGCCCTCGTGTCCGGCTGCGCCGCCGTCGGCCCCGACTTCCAGCGGCCCGCGCCGCCGGGGTCGGACAGCTACGCCCAGGCCGGCGACACCGCCAACGGCGGACCGATCGACGCCGTGGTCGGCAAGAAGGTCGTGGCCGACTGGTGGACCCTGTTCCAATCCCCAGCGCTGGATGAGCTGGTGCGCGAGGCGATCGCCAACAACAAGACCCTGGAAGCCGCGCGAGCGCGGCTGGCGGCGGCGCGGGCCGCCGAGGGCGCGGACACCGGCCTGGCCTTCGCCAACCTCGACTCCGGTTTCAAGCGTGAGGGGTTCAACTTTACCGCCACGGGCTTCCCCACGCGCTCATTTCCCGCGGGCTTTCCGACCAATCCCGCGATCAACATCTACACGATCGGCGCCAACGTCAGCTACAACCTCGACCTGTTCGGCCATGTGCGCCGGCTCAAGGAAGCCCACAAGGCCGATACGGAAACCCAGGCGCAGGAGCTGGACGCGGCCTATCTGACCTTGACCGGCCATGTCGTGGCCCAGGCCCTGACCATCGCCGACGCGAACATCCAGATCAGCGCGCTCAGCGATATCGTCGCCAACGACGAAACCGACCTCACCATGGTGCGCAGGGCCCGCGGCGCCGGCGGCGCCGCCGACGCGGACGTCAAGACGATCGAGACCGAACTCGCGGAGGACCTGGCCGCCATTCCGGCGCAGAGACAGCGCCTGGCGGCCGCGCGTCACCAACTGGCCGTGCTGGTTGGCAAGGAGCCCGGCCAATGGTCTCCGCCGGATTTCGACGCCCACTTCGGCGCCCTGCCCGAGCGTCTGCCGGTCGCCCTGCCCTCCGAGCTGGTGCACACACGTCCGGACATATTGGCGGCCGAAGCCCGGTTGCACGCCGCGACGGCGCGAATTGGGGTCGCGACCGCCGCCCTCTATCCGAACATCACCCTGTCCGCCGGCGCGAGCCAGGACTCCATCACTCCGGAAAAGATTTTCTCGCCGATCGCGAACAGCTACGCCTTGGGTCCGGCCCTGACCCTGCCGTTGTTCGATTCCGGCGAACTGCACGCCAAGAAGCGAGAGGCCGAAGCGAACGCCCAAGCCGCGCTGGCCGACTACGAACAGACGGTTCTGGCCGCCTTCGCTCAGGTCGACGATGCGCTGCAGGCCATCGCGCACGACAACGACGCCTACGCCGAACTGTCCCGGGCGCTCGACGCGGCGACGTCGAAGCTCGAGATGATGCGCGGGGGCTATCGCGCCGGCGGGGTCAGCGCGCTGCAGCTGGTGGACGCCGAGCGCAGCTGGCGGCGCACCCGCCTTGGCCTGTCCGAACAGGGTGTCGGCCGCTACGCCGACGCCGCCCTGCTGCTGTTGGCCGCCGCCAATGTGCCGCCCGGCGTCGCCGAGGCCGGACCGCCGGCCAATCCCTGAGACTTAGCCGGGCTCAGCAGACCGGGCAGTGTTCGCCGCGGGCCTGTTCGATCTGGAGGGTGGCGTGGCGCACGCCGAAGCGGCGCTCCAGCGCCTCGGCGACGGCGGCGCGGAAACTATCCTCCTCGTCGCGGCCTGGCCGCACGAGATGGGCGGTCAGCGCCATCTCGGTGGTGCTCATCGCCCAGACGTGCAGGTCGTGAACGTCGGTGACCCCGGCGCTCTGCGACAGGAAGGCGTGGATGCCGGGCAGGTCCGCCCCGGGCGGCGCCGCGTCGAGCGCCAGGTCGACCGCCTCGCGCAGCAGGCCCCAGGTCCCGGTCACGATCACGGCCACGATGGCGATGCTGGTCATCGGGTCGAGCCAGGTCCAGCCGGTGACGGCGATCAGCCCCGCCGTCACGATCACCCCGACCGAAACCAGCGCGTCGCCCGCCATGTGCAGGAAGACGCCGCGCGCATTCACGTCGCCGTGGCGGGCGCGCAGGAACATCAGCGCGGTCGCGGTGTTGATCGCCACCCCGACGAGGGCGACCAGCATGACCACGCCAGACTGCACCGGCTCGGGCTTCATCAGCCGATGGACGGCTTCCAGCACGATCGCGCCGCTGACGAACATCAGGACGACGCCGTTGGTCAGGGCTGCCAGCACCGTCGCCTTGCCGAAACCGTAGGTGCGCTGGCCGCGCGCCGGCCTGCGCGCCAGCCACATGGCGCCCCCGGCCAGCATCAGGCCCAGCACGTCGGACAGGTTGTGGCCGGCGTCGGCGATCAGGGCGGTGGAATTGGCGAACAGGCCCGCGCCCGCCTCCATCGCCACGATGGCGACGTTCAGGCCGATCGCCAGGCCGTAGCGCGGATCGCCTGGCGAGGCGTGGTGGTGGCCATGCGCATGGGCGTGACCGTGGTCGTGCGCATGGTCGTGATCGTCTGCGTGATCGGTCATGCGGGCGATAGCGTGCGGCTCGTGGGAATCAGAGCCTCTAGGTAATTCAGCCGGCGATCCCGCGCCAGGGGCCGTCGGATACGCGCGGGCTCGGGCCGCCTCGCGATTGCCGTCCGCGCGCATAACCGCTAAGCGCGGAACATGAGTCTCGACCCGCTCATCCTGGCCCAGGACCTCATCCGCCGCCCCTCGGTGACCCCCGCCGACGCCGGGGCGATGGATGTGCTGCAGGCCGCGCTGGAACAGATCGGCTTCGCCTGCCGGCGGATGCGCTTCGGCCAGATCGAGAACCTTTACGCGCGGCGAGGGGCCTCCAGGCCCAATCTCTGCTTCGCCGGCCACACCGACGTCGTGCCGGTGGGCGATCTGGCGGCCTGGAGCGGCGATCCGTTCGAGCCGCGGATTGCGAACGGCATGCTCTACGGGCGGGGCGCCGCCGACATGAAGAGCGCCATCGCCGCCTTCGTCGCCGCGGCCGCCGCCGACCGACCGCGTCAGACGGGCTCGCTTTCGCTGCTGATCACCGGCGACGAAGAGGGCGACGCCGACGACGGCACGGGACGCATGGTCGAGGCGCTGAAGGCCGAGGGCGAGGTGATCGACCACTGCGTGCTGGGCGAGCCGAGCTCGCTGGCCCGTCTCGGCGACCAGCTGAAGATCGGCCGGCGCGGCAGCCTGAACGCCTGGATCACCGTCGAGGGCCGCCAAGGCCACGTCGCCTATCCGGACCAGGCCGCCAATCCCCTGCCGACCCTGATCCGGTTGTTGGAGCGGCTGCAATCGAGGGCGTTGGACCAGGGCTATCCGCGCTTTCCACCGTCGAACCTCGAGGTGACCACGATCGACGTCGGCAACCCGGCGACCAATGTGATCCCGGCCAAGGCCACGGCCCGGCTGAACATCCGCTTCAATCCGAGCCACGACGGCGCCGGCCTGACCGCCTGGCTGGAGGACGAATGCCGCGCGGCGGGCGAGGGCTTCGCCGGCCAGGTCGCGCTGCGCACGAAGCTGACGGGCGACGCCTTCATCACCGAGCCGGACCGCTTCGTCGATATCTGCGCCGGGGCGGTGGGCGAGGTCATGGGTCGCGCGCCGGAGTTTTCGACCAGCGGCGGCATCTCGGATGCCCGGTTCATCCGCCGGCTTTGCCCGGTGGTCGAGCTAGGCCTGGTGGGCGCGAGCATGCATGCGGTCGACGAATGCGCGGCGGTGGCCGACATTCTAAGCCTCGTCGAAATCTACCGCCGGCTGATCGAGCGGTATTTCGAAGCCTTCGGCTAGAGCACGATGCGATCAGGCGGCATCGCCTGATCGTTGAATCGTGCTCTACATGCAAAAGTTCGAGCGCGTTCTGATCGCAAAACCGGATCCACTTTTGCGGAACGCGCTCTGATCCGGGCGCGTCAGTAGTCCACCCCCACCAGATAGAGGCCGTCGGCCGGGGCGACCGGGCCGCAGGCCGCGCGATCGCGCGCTTCGAGCGCCGCCTTCAGTTCCGCCGCCGACCAGCGTCCGGTCCCGACCTCGGCCAGCGAGCCGGTCATCGAACGAACCTGGCGGTGCAGGAACGAGCGGGCGGAAAACGCCAGCCGCACCTCCTCGCCCTCGCGCCAGACCCGCGCCTCGTCCAGCGTCTTGACCGGAGACTTGGCCTGGCAGCGCAGGTCGCGGAAGGTGGTGAAGTCGTGGGCGCCGACCAGCGCCTGGGCGGCCTGGTGCATCGCCTCGGCGTCCAGCGGTTTCTTGATCGGCCAGACCCGGCCCTTGTCCAGCGCCGGCGGCGCGCGGCGATTGAGGATGCGGTAGAGATAACGCCGGCCGACCGCCGAGAACCTCGCGTGAAAGTCCTCGCTGGCGACGGCGGCGTCCAGCACGGCGATCGGCTCGGGGGCCAGATGGGCGTTCAGGGCGTCGCGCACCACGTCCGGTTTCCAGTGCTTGGTCAGGTCGACGTGGACCACCTGGCCGGTCGCATGCACCCCGGCGTCGGTGCGGCCGGCGGCATGCACGCGCGGGCTCTCGCCGCAGAAGCCCAGCACCGCGCGCTCCAGCGAGGCCTGGACCGAGGCCAGCGCCGCCTGGGCCTGAAAGCCGTGGTAGGGCCTCCCGTCGTATTCGAGGGTCAGGCGGTAGCGCGGCATCAGCTCAGCCGTCCGCCCACCGCCAGGGGAAAGCCGCGCAGGAACGCCGCCGCGTCCTGGGCCGCGCGGCCCTCGCGCTGGGCCCGCAACAGGCGCACCGCGCCCTCTCCACAGGCGATCAGCAGAGCCTCGTCCAGCACCGCGCCGGGCGCGCCCTCGCCCTCCTCCAAGCGCGACAGGAGCGCCTTGACGCGCACCGGGCCGCGCTCGCCCGGCGCCAGGCACCAGGCGCCGGGGAACGGCGACAGGCCGCGGATCTGGCGGTCGACCTCGAGCGCCGGGCGGGTCCAGGCGATCTTCGCCTCACGCGGCCGGATCTTCCTGGCGTAGGTCGCGCCTTCCGCCGCCTGGGGGGTCTCGCGCGCCTCGCCGCGCTCCAGCGCCGCCAGGGCGCGGACCATCACCGCCGCCCCGATCAGCGCCAGCCGGTCGTGCAGCGTGCCGGCGGTCTCCAGCGCATCGATCCGCACGGTCTCGGACATTAGGATCGGCCCCTCGTCCAGCCCCTCGCTCATCCGCATCACTTGGACGCCCGTGAGCTTGTCGCCGGCCATGATCGCCCGCTGGATCGGGCGGCGCCGCGCCAGCGCGGCAGCAGCGAAGCGTGCAGATTGAACGCGCCCAGGCGCGGCGTCTCGATCACCTCGCGCGGCAGGATCTGGCCGTAGGCGACCACCACCGCCGCATCCAGGCCAAGCGCCGCGAAGGCCGCGATCTCGGCCGGATCGCGCATCGAGGCGGGCGTTCGCACCGTCAGGCCCAGGCTCTGGGCGAAGGCGTGAACCGGCGAGGGGGTCAGGACCTGGCCGCGCCCGCGCGGCGCCGGCGGCTGGGAATAGACCGCCGCGACCTCATGCCCCGCCGCGATCAGTTCGGCCAGCGCGGGAACCGCGAAGTCGGGGGTGCCGAGAAAGGCGATGCGCATGGGCGCGGTTTAGAGCACGATGCGATCAGGCGGAAACGCCTGATCGTTGAATCGTGCTCTAAATTCAAAAAGTTTGAGCGCGTTCTCATCGCAAAACCGGGTCCACTTTTGCGGAACGCGCTCTGGCGGCCGGGGCTCTTGTGGGAAAGCGTCAAGCCGCCGCGCCGACGACCATGCCCGGTCAGGCGGCCTTGGCCTTCTTGACCTTCTGGACCGCGCGGTTGCGCTTCAGGCGCGAGAGGTGGTCGATGAACAACACCCCCTCCAGGTGGTCCATCTCGTGCTGGATGCAGACGGCGAAGATGCCCTCCGCCTCCTCCTCGATCGCCTGGCCGTGGTAGTCCAGGTAACGCAGCCTGACCCGCGTCGGCCGCTCGACCTCGTCGTAGATGTCCGGCACCGACAGGCAGCCCTCCTCGTAGGGCTGGGTCTCCTCCGAGCGCCAGACGATCTCGGGGTTGACGAAATAGCGGGGTTGGCGCTCGCCCTCGCCGCGGCTCAAGTCCATGACGATGACCCGCTTGGGCACGCCGATCTGGACCGCCGCGAGCCCGATGCCAGGGGCCGCGTACATGGTCTCCAGCATGTCGTCCATCAGCGCGCGCAACGCGTCGTCGACGGCCTTCACCAGGGTGGAAACCTGCTTCAGCAGCGGATCGGGGACGGTGAGGATGTCTCGGATAGCCATGAATGCGCAGGTAGGTCAGCCAATCCCGAGCGTCAAGGTCGGCTTCTGGTCGGCATCGTCGCTTTCGGCCTCGTCCGGCGCCAGCTTGGCCAGGGCGCGCGGCCCGGCTTCGACCGCCTCCAGGCTCGGCAGCGGCTTGCCCTCGTGGTCCACCGACAGCTCCTCGAAGCGCCGCGCCTGGGTCAGCACCTGGCTCTCCAGCGAGCCGACGAAGGCGTTGTACCTGCCGACCGCCGCCTCCAGCGCCTTGCCGAGCCCCGCCACATGTCCGCCCATCACCGATAGGCGCTTGTACAGCTCGCGGCCGAGGCTCGCGATCTTGTCGGCGTTGGCCGCCTGCTCCTCGACCCGCCAGCCGTAGGCCACCGCCTTGCACAGGGCGAAGAGGGTGGTCGGCGTGACCAGCAGCACCCGCTTTTCCATCGCCTCGCTCATCAGGTCGGGCAGCCGGTCGAGCGCGGCGGCCAGAAAGCCGTCGCCGGGCACGAACATGGCCACGAAATCCGGCGAGCCTTCTTTCTGGAATTGGTCCCAGTAGGCCTTGGACGACAGCCCGGACATGTGGGCCTTGACGCTCTGGGCGTGCCGGGCGAGGGCCGCGTCGCGCGCCGGCTCCTCGCTGGCGTCCTGGGCGTCGAGAAAGGCGTTCAGCGAGCACTTGGCGTCGATCACGAACACCCCGCCGCCGGGCATGCGCACCTTGACGTCCGGCCGCCGCCGGCCCTCGTCGGTGTCGACCGAGAATTGTTCCTCGAAGTCGAACCGGCTGCTCAATCCGGCGAGCTGCAGCACATTGACCAGGGTCTGTTCGCCCCAGCGCCCCTGCACGCCGGCGCCGCGGCGCAGCGCCGCCGACAGCTTGCGCGCCTCGGCCTGGGTGTCGCTGGAGGCCTGCATCAGGGCGGCGATCTGCTGTTTCAGCCCGCCGGTCTCCTCGGCGCGCGCCTTTTCGACCGCGGTGACCTGTTCGGCGAATTTGGCCAGCGTCTCGGCCACGGGCTTGAGCTGGGCGTCGAGCCGGGCCTGGGCCAAGAGCTCCTGCGAGCGGAAGCTTTCCGCCGCCCGGCTGACCAGTTGTTCGGCCACCGCATTGGCCGACTCGGCGGCCTGGGCGCGCAGCAGTTCGACCGCCTGGACCTGGCCCGCCTCGTTCAGCTTCAGCCGCTCCTCGGCGCGGGCGAGGTCCCGATCCAGCCCGGCGGCCCGCGCCCGCTCGCGCGCCAACGCCCACAGCGCCGCGCCCAGGCCGGCCACGGCGGTGAGCGCGACGATCGCCAGCACGGTTGGGAAAATCCCGTTCATGATCCGTTCCTTAACCGGAGTCGGCGGCCGCGCCAAGGCCGGTGCGCGACGCCTATGCCGGGCGCCGCGCCCTCAGCGCCTGGGCGATGGTGCCGTCGTCGAGCCAGTCGAGGTCGCCGCCGACCGGCACCCCGCGGGCCAGGCTGGTGACCGGCGTCCCGCTCGGGGCCAGGCGCTCGGCGATGTAGTGGGTGGTGGTCTGGCCGTCGACGGTCGCCGCCAGGGCCAGGATCACCTCGCGCGCCTCTCCGCCCGCGACCCGGCCGATCAGCTCGTTGATCCGAAGCGCCTCCGGCCCGCGTCCGTCGAGCGCCGACAGCAGGCCGCCCAGCACATGGTAGCGGCCGCGGAACGCGCCGCCCCGCTCCAGCGCCCAGAGCGCGCCGTCGTCCTCGACCACGCAGATCAGGCCCGCGTCGCGGCTGGGATCGGCGCAGATCGCGCAGGGCTCGGTGGTGTCGAGCGCGCCGCAGACGCCGCAGGGCCGCACCCGCTCGGCCGCCTCGGCCATCGCCAGGGCCAGCGGCCGCATCAACTGGTCGCGCCGCTTGAGCAGGGCCAACGCCGAGCGCCGGGCCGAACGGGGCCCGAGCCCCGGCAGCTTGGCCAGCAGCGCGATCAATCGCTCGATCTCGGGTCCGGCGGAGGCGGCCCGCGACCTAGTCATCCGCCTCGCCCGCCTCGTCCGGCGGCGGGGCGGCGTCGGCGACGGCGAGGTTGCGCACGCCGACGATCTCCGCCCCTGGGAAGGCGTCCATCACCGAACACACGAACGGGTCGGCCTCGATCTCGGCGCGCGTCTCGCGCTCCTCCCGCTTCTGCCGCTCCCAGGCGCTCTCGGCCCCGCCGCCGCCGTCGGCCGCCACCAGCCATGGCTGGCCGGTCCATTCCTTCAGCCGCGACACCAGCCGGCCGGCGAGGTTGGCCGGCGCGCCCGGCGCGGGCTCGAAGGTGAAGGCGCCGGGCCGGAAGCTGATCGGCCGCACGAAGCGCTCGACGTCGAGTTTCAGGCCGATGTCCCGCTTGGCGTCGATCAGGGCGACCACGTCCTCGAACGACTGAGGCTGCGGCGGGGCCTGGGGCGCCGGCAGGGCCTGGGCGGCCAAGGCGTGGGCGGCGGAGCCGCCGTGGCCGCCCCCGGAACCGCCCGCTCCCGGCGAGGGCGCGGCCGCCGCGCCCGCCGAAACCGGGGCGCCGTCGCGCAGCGCCCTCAGCGCCTCTTCCGGACCCGGCAGGTCGGCGGCGTAGCACAGGCGGATCAGCGCCATCTCGACCGCGGCCTTGGGATCGGGCGCGCGGCGCGCCTCGTCGTGGGCCTTGAGCAGCATCTGCCAGGTGCGCGAGAGGGTCCCGGCCGAGGCCTGGGCGCCGATCGCGGCGAGCCGCGCCGCCTGGTCCTTGGGCAGGCCGAGCGCGTCCGGCCCCAGCGCCTTGGCCACCGCCGCGCCATGGGCGTGGTCCAACAGGTCGAGCATGACCACCACCGGATCGGCGCCATAGCCAAAGAGGGTGCGGAAGGCCTCGATCGCCTCGCCGGCGCGACCCTTCATCGCCAGCTCGAACAGGCCGATGGTCTGGGCCCGGTCGGCCAGGCCCAGCATGTCGCGCACCACCGCGGCGCTGACCGCCTGGCCGCCTTCGGCCTGGACGATGGCCTGGTCCAGCAACGACTGGGCGTCGCGCACCGAGCCCTCGGCGGCGCGGGCGATCAGCGTCAGGCCCTCGGCCTCGACCTGCGCCTGCTCTTTTCGCAGGATGTCCTCCAGGTTTCGGATGATCACCTCCGGCTCGACCCGGCGCAGGTCGAAGCGCTGGCAGCGCGAGAGGATGGTCACCGGAACTTTTCGGATCTCGGTGGTGGCGAAGATGAACTTGGCGTGCGGCGGCGGCTCTTCCAGCGTCTTGAGCAGGGCGTTGAACGCCGCGGTCGAGAGCATGTGCACTTCGTCGATGATGTAGACCTTGTAGCGCGCCTCGGCCGGCCCGTAGCGCACCCCGTCCAGCAGCTCGCGCATCTCGTCGACCTTGGTGCGGCTGGCCGCGTCGAGTTCCAGCACGTCGATGTGCCGGCCGTCGATGATCGCTTGGCAATGCACGCCCAGGGTCTCGAGGTCGAGGCAGGGTTGGTCGACCCCCTCGCGCCGGTAGTTCAGCGCCCGGGCCAGCAGGCGGGCGGTGGTGGTCTTGCCCACCCCGCGCACCCCGGTCAGCATGAAGGCGTGGGCGATGCGGCCGGTGGAGAAGGCGTTGCGCAGGGTGCGCACCATCGCCTCCTGGCCGATCAGGTCCTCGAAGGTCTGGGGCCGGTATTTGCGGGCCAGGACCTGATAGGCCCGGCCCTCGCTCTCGCGCGCGCCCTGAGGCTCGGCCACCTGGGGCTCGGCCGCGGCCGGCGGCGCGCCGAACATGTCGGAGGTGCCCGGGTCCCGCTCCGGCGCGTCGCTCTCAAGCGTTAGGTCTTCGTCGGCCATCGCGGGTGACGGGCGTCCTTCGACTCGGCCATCTTGGCGGATGCGGCTCAGGATGACGAAGATTGGGGCGATGCAAAAGCGGGATCAGGCGGGCGCGGGCGGGCAGCATGGGTGGAGACTGGACGGCGACCCGAAGCGAAACTCGTTACGGCTGCTTCCTTCCGGACCTGACCGGGTTGGCGAGGACTCCGCCCGCCGCCAGCCTCCGCGCTCTATATCGCGGCTCGGGTCCCTCGACGCAAGCCTCGCGCCGGCCGCGCGGCTTTGCTAAGCAGCATCCATGCCCCTGTCGACCATCACCAACACCTTCGCCGGCAACCCGCTCGACCGCGCGAGCGACAAGCGGACCGACGCCGAATGGATGAGCGCGCGGCTGAACGATCCGGACTCGCTGGCCGTCGCCATCTGGAACGGCCGGCCGCTGGTCGAGGACGCCGCGGCCGGCAAGCCGGCGGTGCAGATCGCCTATCTGCCGATCAGCCTGGCGCGGAAGATCGCCGCCGGCGACGAGCGGGTGCTGTTCATGGGCCTTTGGAAGCAGACCGCGGTCTTCGCCATCGACCTGGAGGGCTCGGCCGACCCGACCGACGGGCCGCTGTCCGGCTTTGGCCGGTTCGAGGACCTGCGCGCCATCGCCCTGACCCTGCCGCCGGCCGACGCGGCGATCCTGGCCACCGCCAAGGGGGTGTTCGAATGGCGGCGCAGGCACGGCTTCTGCTCGGCCTGCGGCCAGCCGACGCTGGCCGTCGACGGCGGCTGGAAGCGATTGTGCGAGAGCTGCCGCACCGAGCACTTCCCCCGCACCGACCCGGTGGTGATCATGCTGCCGACCTTCGGCGGCAAATGCCTGCTGGGCCGCCAGGCGATCTGGCCCAAGGGGATGTATTCGGCCCTGGCCGGCTTTCTGGAGCCCGGCGAGACCATCGAGGAGGCCTGCGCGCGCGAGCTGATGGAAGAGGCCGGCCTGACCGCCACCTCGGTGGTCTATCATTCGACCCAGCCCTGGCCCTATCCCTCGTCGCTGATGATCGGGCTGATGGCGGAGGTCTCGGGCGACGACGCCACGCCCGACCAGACCGAGCTGGACGAGGTGCGCTGGTTCACCCGCGAGGAGACCCGCGCCCTGCTGCGCGGCGAGATCCCCGGCGTGTCCGCGCCCGGCGCCATGGCCATCGCCCACCAGCTGATCAAGGCCTGGTCCGAGCAGGACTGAGCCGCGCCATCGACATCTCGCATCCGAGCTTCCGGCCGGTCCTTAATAACGCTACCATTCACTCCAGCTTGGCGTTCATCCGGGCAGGTCCCGGCCAAGGACAAGCAAGCCGTCGACGTTCGCGGGCCATGCGGCCTTGGACGTGCGCGCGGCGCCAAGAGGAGGATCGACCCCATGATCCGCGCCGTGCTCTCGGGCCACTATCGCGAAGACGCCCGCTATCCGGCGGCGATGGTGAACGTCACCAACCACTGCAATCTGAGCTGCAAGCACTGCTTCATCTTTCGGGACGGCAATCCCAGCCAGGCGCCCTTGTCGATCCGCGCCGAGATGAGCGACGCCGACATGCTGGAGACGATCGAAGGGCTGCGCGATCGGCACGGCATAAAGTCGATGCTGTGGATGGGCGGCGAGCCGCTGTTGAAAAAGAAGCTGCTGGCCAAGGGAATCCGTCTCTTCGCCCGCAATACGATCACCACCAACGGCACCGCGCCGCTGCCGGATTTCGGTCCCTCGGTGCACTACGTCGTCAGCCTGGACGGCCCCGAGGACCTCAACGACGACCTGCGCGGCGAGGGCGTGTTCCGGCGCGTGCTGCGCAATCTATCGAAAATCGGGCCGGATTTCGGCTCGACCGTCCAGGTGCAGTGCGTGGTGACGCGCCGCAACCAGGACCGGCTGGAGGAGCTGGTTGAAACACTGCGCGCCTCGCCCGTCGGCTGGATGACCTTTTCCTTCTACGTGCCGATGAGCAACGACGTGAGCGGCAACGCCTGGGAGACCAACGAGGAGCGCGCCGGCGCGGTGCGCGAAGTGCTGCGCCTGAAGCAGCGGCACGGCGGATTCGTGCGCAACAGCCGCCGCAGCCTCGAACTGATGCTGCCGCCTGATTGCGAAGCGGTGACCGCGCATTGCCCGACGCAGGAATGGCTGCTGCCGCTGTGGCTCGAGGACGATCATTTCACCACGCCCTTCTGCTGCTACGGCAACGACGTGGATTGCAGCCGCTGCGGCGCCTGGGTGGTGTTCCAATTTGCGGCGCGCCAGGAAGACGGCGCGCCGGTGGTGGCCGAGCGGGCGAACTAGATTCCCGCTCGCCTTGGCTAAGCCCCATTCCGCTCGTCCCCGCGAAAGCGCTAAGGGATGCACACATCCCAAGGCCCGGCGTGTTCGTCCGAAACCCCTCGCCCGGAGGGAGAGGGAGGGGCCCACCGAAGGTGGGAAGGTGAGGGGTTACGGCCTCGCCAGTTCGAGCTCCGCGAGGATGCTCAGTCGGACCCCTCGATATTCTTCAGTATGTCGGTGTTCCAGAAACGAACTCCCGATCCCGCGCTTTCGGCCGCACCGGCGGATGATGAGGGAAATCGGCCGACGCGGTACCCCTCACCTTCCCACGCCTTCGGCGCGGGCCCCTCCCTCTCCCTCCGGGCGAGGGGCTTCGCGCTGCGCCTTTCGAGATGTGTGCATCCTTTAGCGCGAAAGCGGGGAACCAGGTTTTCCTGAAACCTGCCGCACTCGACGATAAAACGCCTGGGTCCCCGCTTTCGCGGGGATGAGCGGACGCCGCGCGCGGCTGACAGGGGGAGCTTGATGTCGTCGTTTTCGCAGCTGCGCGGCATGGACCGCCATCAGTGGGCCGCGGTGAGCGCCAGCTTCCTGGGCTGGACGCTGGATGCGTTCGACTTCTTCCTGATGGTGTTCATGTTCAGCGCCATCGCCAAGGACTTCCATACGAACGTGGCGGCGGTGGCGATCGCCAGCACCCTGACGCTGGCGGCGCGGCCGTTCGGGGCGCTAGTGTTCGGCCTGCTGGCCGACCAGTTCGGCCGCCGGCCGATCCTGATGATCGACATCCTGCTCTATTCGGCGCTGGAATTCGCCTCGGCGTTCGCGCCGAGCCTGACCGTGCTCTTGATCCTGCGCGCGGCGTTCGGCTTCGCCATGGGCGGGGAATGGGGCATCGGCGCGTCGCTGGCCATGGAATTGATCCCTCCGGGCGCGCGCGGCTTCATCTCGGGCCTGCTGCAGGAGGGCTACGCCGCCGGCTACCTCCTGGCCTCGCTGGTGTTCTTCTTCCTGTTCGACAGGATCGGCTGGCGCGGCATGTTCATGGTCGGGCTGGCCCCGGCCCTGCTGGTCGTGCTGTTGCGCCTGGGGGTGAAGGAATCCCCGGTGTTCGAGGCGGGCCGGCGCGCCGCGGTCAGGCGCAGTCCGCTGGTGCTGCTCGGCGTCGGCGTGGTGGCGCTGGCGGTGGCCATGGGGCCGGCGCTGGTCGGGGCGGTGGACAAGACCGCCATGCTGAAGTGGGTCTATTTCATCGACGCGCCGATCGCGCTGTGCGGCCTGTGGGCCTTCCGCAAGCACTGGAAGACCGCGCTCTACGTCGTCCTGCTGATGACCGCGTTCAATCTGTTCAGCCACGGCACCCAGGACCTGTTCCCGACCTTCCTGCAGAAGCAGCACCATCTGGACACCCGCGCGGTCGGGATGCTGACGGTGATCATGAACATCGGCGCCATCGTCGGCGGCCTGGCGTTCGGGGCCTGGTCGGAGCGGATCGGGCGGCGCTGGGCGATCGTCATCGCCGCCCTGCTGTCGCTGCTCGTCCTGCCGCTGTGGGCGTTTTCGCACACCGTCACGATGCTGGCGGCGGGCGCCTTCGCCATGCAGGTGATGGTCCAGGGCGCCTGGGGGGTGATCCCGGCGCACCTAAACGAGCTGTCGCCGTCCGACGCGCGCGGCGCTTTTCCGGGCTTCGCCTACCAGGTCGGCAACCTGCTGGCGTCCGGCTGCGCGGTCTGGCAGGCGCGGATCGCCGAGGCGCGAGGCGATGACTACGGCTTCGCCCTGGCGCTGGTCGCCGGCGCGGTGGCGGTGGCGATCGCCTTGGCCGCCTTCTTCGGGCCGGAGCGACGCGGCGTCGATTTCAGGCTCGAGGTGGGCCCCTAGAGCATGATGATATTAAGTTGGATCACTTCATTACTCCGCTCATCCCGGCGAAGGCCGGGACCCAGATCGTAAGGCTGAGACGTTATATTTAGGACGACACGGATAAACTTGTGTTCTTTGATCTGGATCCCGGCCTTCGCCGGGATGAGCGGTGGAGATACTTGGGTCAACCTAAAATCAACACGCTCTAGGCGCGCCCGGCCGCCTGGCGGTAGGGATCGGCCGGATAGACGCCGAGAATCTCGAGCTTCTCGGAAAAGAAGCCCAATTCCTCGAAGGCGTGGACCATGCCCGGATCCTCGGGCCGCCCGTCCACCTCGGCGTAGAAGAAGGTCGCGGTGAAGGCGCCGTTCTCCATGTAGCTTTCCAGCTTGGTCATGTTGACGCCATTGGTCGCGAAGCCGCCGAGCGCCTTGTAGAGGGCGGCCGGCAGGTTGCGCACGCGAAACACGAAACTGGTCACGCAAGGCTCGCCGGCCGGCGGCCGGGGCGGCTTGCGCTCGGCGCTCATCACCAGAAACCGCGTGGTGTTGTGCTTTTCGTCCTCGACGTCGCGCAGCAGGATCTCGAGGCCGTAGATCTGCGCCGCCAGCTCCGGGGCGATGGCCGCGCGGGTGGGGTCGGGATGCTCGGCCAGGGCCTTGGCCGCGCCGGCGGTGTCGCCCGCCGCCTCGGTCGCCACCTTCAGCTTGCGCAGCGCCTTGCGGCACTGGCCCAGCGCGATCGGCATCGAGGCCACGGTCCTGATCTGCTCCAGCTTGACGCCCGGATTGGCCATCAGGTGGAAGCGGATCGGCTTGAAGCGTTCGCCGACGATCGTCAGGCCGGATCGCGGCAGCAGGTGATGAACGTCGGCGACCCGGCCGGCGATCGAGTTCTCCACCGGGATCATGCCCAGCGCGCAGACCCCCGACTTCACCGCATCGAACGCGTCCTCGAACGTCGCGCAGGGATAGGGCTCATAGTCCGGAAAATGGCTGCGGCAGGCCTCATGGCCGTTGGCGCCGGGCTCGCCCTGGAAGGCGATCTTCAAAGGGGCGGTCATGGATTGCGCTCCGCATAAGCCCGCGCCGCAGCGAGATCGGCGGGGTTGTTGACCTCGATCGGCGCGGCCTCCGCCACCGCCGCCCAGATCGAAAGGCCGATCTCCAGGGCTCTCAGCTGCTCCAGCTTCTCGCGCCGCTCCAGCGGCGAGGGCGGGGCGGCGCAAAACCTCTCCAGCGCCGCGCGCCGATAGCCGTAGATGCCGATGTGCCACCAGATGGGGCCGTCGCCGTAGAGGGTGGAGCGGGTGAAATACAGCGCGCGGCCGGCTTTCGCGCCCGGCGGCAGGGCGACGACCGCCTTGACCGCGTCGGGGTCGGACCGCTGCTCGGGTGAGCGCTCCGGCACGATCAGCGTGGAGATATCGCAGGACGATTCGCGCTCCAGCAGCTCCGCGCAGGCCCTGACCAGGGCCGGATCGAAGAACGGGATGTCGCCCTGCAGGTTGATCACCACGTCGTGCGAGCCCTCCGGGTCCAGCGCGTTCAGCGCGGCCAACACGCGGTCCGAGCCCGACGGCAGATCGGCATCGGTCAGCACCGCGCGGCCGCCGGCGGCCTCGACCGCCGCGACGATCTCCGCATCGCCCGCCGCCACCGCCACGGGCCCCACGCCGGCCGCCTCGGCGCGGCGCAGCACCCGCACGATCAGCGGCGCGCCGCCAATGTCGGCGAGCGGTTTGCCGGGCAGCCGGCTGGCCGCCATGCGCGCGGGGATGAGGACGATCGGACGCATTCTATCCTTGGGATGGACGGGGGGCTTCAAGCACGACGCGGAAGCCAATTGGCCGGTTGCGCGAGCGCCGGTAGCGTGTCAGAGACGCGAACGCAAGGATGGGCGCCGGATTCTTCACCCGCGCGCCGGGGCTTAGAGGGCTGACGAGCGGGATGAGCGACGAGCTAGGCTTCAACAAGATCGCGGGCGCGGTGCTGGCGACCGGGCTGGCCATTTTCGGCCTGGGCGAACTGTCGAACATCATCTTCAAGTACGAGCCGCCCGCCAAGGCCGGCTACGCCATCGCCGTGACGCCGGCGGCCGGCGGCGGGGGCGCGGCGGTCGAGGCGCCGATCGACTGGGGCGCGGAACTGCCCAAGGCCGACGTCGCGGCCGGCAAGACGGTCGTCGCCAAGTGCCAGTCCTGCCACAACTTCGACCAGGGCGGCCCGGACATGACCGGCCCGAACCTCTACGGCGTCCTGGGCCGCGCGCCGGGCAGCCATCCGGGCTTTTCCTATTCCGACGGCATGAAGGCCTTCGGCGGCAAGCAGCCGGTGTGGGACTACGCGCATATCAACGACTTCATCACCGCACCGCAGAAATACATCGACGGGACCAAGATGACCTTCGTCGGCCTGAAGCAGCGCCAGGACCGGATCAACGTCGTCGCCTATCTGCACACGCTCGGCTCGAGCCTGCCGATCCCGGCGCCGAATCCGGCCCCGACCGCCACCGCGGCGGCGAGCGCCGGCGGATCGGGCGCACCGGCCTCCGGAGCCTCGCCGGCCGCCCCGGAAGCCGTCGCCAAGAAATAATGGTTCAGGGCCGCCGATAGGCGACCGGCCGGCCCGCGCCCGCGGCCTCGATCCGCGCGATCGCCTCGGCCAGGGGCTCGACCACCACCGCTGCATGATGGCCGTTGGCGTGCACGATGCGCAGCTGATCGAGCATGATCGCCACATGGCCGCGCCAGAACACCAGATCGCCGCGCCGCAGGGCGCTCGCCTCGACCGGCGCGCCCAACGCCTGCTGCAGGTCGGTGTCGCGCGGGCAGCTTCGCCCGCAGGCGAACATCGCCTGCTGCAAGAGGCCCGAGCAGTCGACGCCCTGGCTCTCGCGCCCGCCCCAGAGATAGCCGGCCCCGACGAATCGCTCGGCCACCGCGACATAGTCGGTCTCGAACCAGCCAACCGGCGCCAGTTGGTGCTCGAACACCCATCCGAACCCCCGCGCCATGACGAATCGCTCGCGCCGGGTCGAGATCGTCAGCAGACTGTTGATCGACAGCGGGCCGAGGGCCGGCGCGCGGACGTCCGGCGAGGCGAAGCCATAGGCCCGCGGCGCCGCCACGCGGTGGGTGGGGCGATGTCCGGGCTCGGCCAGGGCCGAACGCTCGACAAAGCCGACATAGCCGTCGCGCCGCGCCTGGCCCCAGGCCCAGCCGTCGGTCTCCTCCAGCACGTCGAACAGCTCGCCATGGAGCAGCTGATCGAGCTGCTCGCCGGCAAGATCGGCCTGGCGGCGGATCGGGGTCGCCGGCGTTGCGCAGCGCAGACGCGTCGGCCGCGCGTAGCGCTCGGCGCGGACGAGGCCCTCGAGCTCGCTCGACGCCAGATCGGCCCTGGCCAGGGTCAGGCGCGGTTCGAACGAGCTCATGCGTAGCGCGCCTTGATCACCGCATAGAGCGCCCGGATGGTCTGCGCCTCGCCGCCGACGGGAAAGCCCGGCCGCGCCCTCGGATTCCAGGCGAAGATATCGAGGTGGACCCAGGCGGCCCTGGGCGCGAAGCGTCGCAGGAACAGGGCGGCGGTGATCGAGCCGGCCTGGGCCCAGGCGTCGGGATCGTTTTTCACGTCGGCGATGTCGCTGTCGAGCGAGTCCTCGTAACCGCCCCACAACGGCATGCGCCAGACCGGGTCGCCGAGCGCCTCGCCCGCGCGCGCGATCTCGCCGGCCAGGGCGTCGTCGTCGGTGTAGAAGGGGACCACCTGCGGCCCCAGCGCCGCGCGCGCCGCTCCGGTCAGGGTGGCCAGGTCGATGGTCAGGTCCGGATCCAGTTCGGCCGCGCGGGCCAGAGCGTCGGCCAGGATCAACCGGCCCTCGGCGTCGGTGTTGCCGACCTCGATCGAGACGCCCTTGCGCGAGGCCAGGATGTCCCCTGGCCGCATGGCGTCGCCGCCGACGGCGTTCTCCGCCACCGGCAGGAGAATCGACAGGCGAACGGGCAGCCGCGCGGCCATCACCATCCGACCGAGCGCCAGGGCGTGGGCGGCGCCGCCCATGTCCTTCTTCATCAGTCGCATCGCGGCCGAGGGTTTGAGGTCCAGCCCGCCGGTGTCGAACACCACGCCTTTGCCCACGAGCGCGAGGCGGGGGTGGGCCGCATCTCCCCAGCTGATCTCGATCATCCGCGGCGCGCGGGTGGGATCGGCCGCGCGGCCGACCGCATGAATGGCGGGATAGTTCGCCGCCAGCAGCGCCTCGCCGACCGCGACCGCGATCTCGGCGCCGAAGGCCTCGGCGACCTCGCGCGCGGCCATCTCCAGCTCGGTCGGGCCCATGTCGTTGGCCGGGGTGTTGATCAGGTCGCGCGCCAGGGCGCAGGCCTGAGCGATCTGGCGGACCTTGGCCAGGTCGACCCCGGCGTCCGCGACCAGCCGCGCGCGCGGCTCGGCCGGGGTCTTGCGATAGCGGTCGAAGGCGTAGGCGCCGAGCGCCCAGGCCAGCGCCACCTGTTCGGGCGCGACCCCGGCGACCGGCTCGGCGAAGCGATAGTCGCCGGCCGGCAGGCGCGTCGACAGGGCGCGCAGAGCCATGCCATCGGCCGCCGCGGCCTCGCCCAGGCCGACCAGCGCGATGTCGCCCCCGGCGTCCGGCGCGACCAGCGTCTGGCCCGCCTTGGCCTTGAAGCCGGAGAGCCGCGCCAGCCGGGCGAGCGGCGCTGGCCGCCGCGCCAGGAAGTCCTCGAGAGCCGCCTCGGTCAGGGCGTGGATCGGCGTCGGCTCGGCCTCGGCGCGGCTTAGCAGGACATCGGTCATGGAGCGGCCCTAACCCGGTAAGATTTCGTCAAGCTTAACGCTTCGTTGAGATGGTCGGCCGATGATTTGCGCCATCGCCGCCTTCGCCGGAGCGTCCGCCTCATGTGTCGCAAGCTACTCCTCGCCGCAACCGCCATGATCGCGGCCGGCGCCGCCCCGATGGCCGCCTTCGCCGCCCAGGCCGCCGTCGCGGGCCCGCCGGCCGCCCAGGCCGCCTCCGCCACCCCGTCGGCGCCGCGCAAGGCGAGCGCTGCGGAGCGCGCCCTGGCCGACCGGCTCGACCCCCTCGCCCGCGCCGCCTTCTGGGCGCGCGAGGCCAACCTCGATCCCACCGATGCGACCGCCGGCGTCCGTCTGGCCGCGGCGCTCAGGGCGCTGGGCCAATACGCCGAGGCCGCGCAGGCCGCCCAACAGGTGCTGGCGGTCGATCCTAAGAACCTGGAGGCCCTGTTGGAGACAGCCCGCGCCTTCGTCGCCGAGGGTCAGGGATTCTACGCCATAGATCCGGCCAAGCAGGCGATCGCGCTCGCCCCGCGCGACTGGCGGCCGCTGTCGTTGATCGGCGTGGCCTACAACCAGGTTCAGCGCAACGATGACGCCCG
Organism: uncultured Alphaproteobacteria bacterium; assembly: GCA_963706385.1. Lineage (GTDB taxonomy): Bacteria > Pseudomonadota > Alphaproteobacteria > Caulobacterales > Caulobacteraceae > Poindextera. The sequence goes on from OY970153.1 coordinate 1,745,525, forward strand.
GGCCGCCTGGCGCCAGGCGCTGGCGCTGTCGCCGGACAATCCCGCCGTGCTGTCGAACATGGCCATGGCGATCGCCGCGGAGGGCGACGCGGCCCAGGCTGAAGCCCTGCTTCGCCGCGCGATCGCCCAGCCGGGCGCGAGCCTGCAGGAGCGCCAGAACTTGACCCTAGTGCTCGGCCTGGAAGGCAAGCTGGCCGAGGCGGAGAAGCTGCTGCGCGAGGATCTGCCGCCGGCGCAGGCCGACGCCGACCTCGCCTATCTGCAGGCGGCCTCGTCGCGCCCGCAGGCGTCGACCACGCCGGACGCGGGCGCTGACCACTCCTGGTCCCGGCTGAAGGACGCGGGCGGCTAAGTCGCCGGCCTAGTGCTTGTGCCCGAGGATATCCTGGACCTTGATGATCGCCGGGCCAAGGATGACCACGAACAGCACCGGCAGAAAGAACAGGATCATCGGCACGGTGAGCTTGGCCGGCAGGGCCGCGGCCTTTTTCTCGGCGGCCGAGAGCCGCAGCTCGCGATTCTCCTTGGCCATGGTCCGCAAGGCCGAGCCCAGCGGCGTGCCGTAGCGTTCGGCCTGGATCATGGCGGTGGCCACCGACTTGACGCCGGGATGGTTGGTCCGCTTGGCCAAACCGTCATAAGCCAGGCGTCGGTCCGGCAGATAGGACAGCTCGGCCACCAGCAACGACAGCTCCTCGGCCAGTTCGATCGACGCGCCGCCGATCTCTTGGCTGACCTTCTGCAAGGCGGCCTCGATCGACATGCCGGATTCGACGCAGATCAGGAGCAGGTCGAGCGCGTCGGGAAAGCCGCCGACGATCGACTCCCGCCGCCGCGCGGCCATGTTCGAGATGAAGATATTCGGGGCATAAAAACCGAGCACCGCGCCGCCGAAGCAGAGGGTGATCTTCGACATGATCGGCAGGTTGAAGCCCTTGAGCCCGAACAGATAGATCGCCGCCACCAGACCGAACACAAACGGCGTGACGAAACGGAAAAAATAGAAGGTGGTCACCGGCCGCGGACCGCGGTAGCCGGCCTGGGCCAGATTGTCGACCACCGCCGGATCCTCCAGCAGGCGCGAAAGCTGCAGCCGCTCGACGATGGTCTTGAACAGGCCCTCGTCGGTCTGGCGCAGGCTAACCGCGGCGCCGGACTTTTGGGCCAGAGCCTCGCGCGAACGGCGGCGCAGCTCCTCGCGCCGATTAGCCACCGACTTCAACCGACCCTCCAGGTTCGATCGATTGGTCAGCGGCGAGGCCAGGGTGACGATCGTCGCGAAGGTGACCAGGCCGACGACGGCCATGATCATGTTGTTGGGGTCGGTGATGATGGAGGCGATGTCCGAGTGCATCACCGCCTCAGAACTTGAAGTTGATCATGCGACGCATGACGAAAATGCCCAGACCCATCCAGATCGCGCCGCCCAAGAGCATGAGGTGACCGCGCGGATCGGAGAACATCACCATCATGTAGGACGGGGTGGTGACCAACACGAGCGTCATCACCGCCGGCGGCATCGAGCCGATGATGAAGGCCGAGGCGGTCGCCTCCGAGGACAAGGCCTTGATTTTCTCGCGCATCAGCTTGCGGGCGCGCAGCACCGTCGACAGGTTCGCCAGCGCCTCGGCCAAGTTGCCGCCGGTCTTCGACTGGATGGCCAGCACGATGGTGAAGAAGCGCAACTCGGATGTCGGCATGCGCTCATACATCTTCTCCAGCCCCTGCTCCATGGTCACGCCCAGGGCCAGGTTTTCGACCAGACGGTTGAACTCCGGCGACAAGGGCGCGGGGCTTTCGCGGGCGATGATCTTGAGGCAGTCGCCAACCGGCAGGCCCGAGCGGATGCCGCGCACGATGATGTCGATCGCGTCGGCGAAAACCGCGGTGAACTGCTTGGTCCGGCGCTTGGCCAAGAAACCGATGATCCAGCGGGGCAGGCCCAGGGCGGTGGCGAAAGTCAGTCCCGCGCTGACCAGGATGTTGGCCCGCAAGAACAGGCTCACTACCAGGACCAGCGCGCCGAGCACGGCGCTGATGGTCCAGAACTGCGGCGCGCTCAGACTGAGACCCGCCTGCTGCAGCCGCGCGGTGAGCGCGACCGAGGCCTTGCGCTGAATCCGCTCCTGCTCCTTCAGCGACTTGAGCAGCTGCTTGCGCCGGGCGCCGGCGTCGGGCGCACCGGGTCGCGCCCGGTTGGCCCGCTCGCCGCGCGCCGCCGCCGCGGTGATCGCCTGGGCCCGCTTGACCACCCGCCCGCTGTCTCCCGGGCCGGCGAAGACAAAGCCCAGCCCCGCCACGGCGGCGAAACCCAGGATCGCGACCGTGATGATCAGGATCAGGTTCACCGCCCTACTCCGCCGCGTCCAGCGCCTCGGCCAGCTCGCGCTCGAGGCCGTAGTAGCGCGCGCGGTCCCAGAAGCGCGGGCGGGCGATCCCGGTGGACCGATGGCGGCCCACGACGGCGCCGTGCTCGTCCTCGCCGGTGATTTCGTAGATGAACAGGTCCTGGGTGATGATCACCTCGCCTTCCAGGCCCACCACCTCGGTGACATGGGTGATGCGGCGCGAACCATCGCGCAGGCGCGCGGCCTGGATGATCACGTCGACCGAGCCGACGATCATCTCACGGATGGTCTTCGACGGCAGGCCGTAACCGCCCATGGTGATCATCGATTCCAGACGGCTGATCGCCTCTCGCGGCGAGTTGGCGTGCAGCGTGCCCATCGAGCCGTCGTGGCCGGTGTTCATCGCCTGCAACAGGTCGAACGCCTCGGGGCCGCGCACTTCGCCGACGATGATCCGCTCCGGACGCATCCGCAGGCAGTTCTTGACCAGATCGCGCATGTTGATCTGCCCGGTGCCCTCGAGGTTGGGCGGGCGGGTCTCCAGGCGCACCACATGCGGCTGCTGAAGCTGAAGTTCGGCCGCGTCTTCGCAGGTGATCACCCGCTCGGTCGGATCGATGAAGGCCGTCAGCGTGTTCAGCAAGGTGGTCTTACCCGAGCCGGTTCCGCCCGAAATCAAGACATTGCAGCGCGAAGCGCCGATCACCCCGAGGACCCGCGCGCCTTCCGGGCTGATCGACCCGAAATCGACCAGGTTGCGCATGGTCAGTTTGTCTCTTTTGAACTTCCGGATGGTCAGGGTCGGCCCGTCGATCGCCAGCGGCGGAGCGATGACGTTGACCCGCGAGCCGTCAGGCAGGCGCGCGTCGCAGATTGGCGAGCTTTCATCGACCCGCCGGCCGACCTGGCTGACGATCCGTTGGCAGATGTTCATCAATTGGGCGTTGTCGCGAAATCGGACGTTGGTCAGTTGCACCTTGCCAGTGACTTCGATGAACACCCGGCCCGCGCCGTTGACCATGATGTCGGCGATGTCGTCTCGCGCCAGCAGCGGCTCCAGCGGACCATAGCCGAGGACATCGTTGATGATGTCCTGAACCAGGTGCTCCTGCTCGGCCACCGACATCGAGACGTTCTTGATCGCCACGAGCTCGGCGACGATGTCGCGGATCTCCTCGCCCGCCGCCTTGACGTCCAACTGGGCCAGTTGGGCCAGGTCTATGGTGTTGATCAGCGCATTGAAGATCGTGGTCTTGGTCGCATGGTAGTATTCGTTCTGCTCACGGACGATTTCAGCAGCTTGGGCGCCTTGGGCGGCGCGAAGCTGCTCCAATCCGGCGGTGGCCTTGGGGCCGCTCGCCGCGGCGGCGGTCTGGGAGGTATGGGTTCCGGCGATCCGGTCGGCGGCGCTGGGGCGCCGGTCGGTCGTGGGCTGGGCCAGCGCCTGGGTGGCCGTCGCCGGTTCGATCCGCTGGGGGCGCGTCGGGACGGCCCGCCCGCCCTTGGGCGCGGGCGGCGGCGCTCCCGCGGCGGGCCTCCTTCCATCCCCGTCGGCTGGGCGTTTGCCGAACACCGGAGCTACTTACGCTTAAACAGGCTGGCGAGCGCCGACTTGCGCGGCGGCGGCGGCGGCGGCTCGCGCCGGGCGATCAGTTGCATGAGCTGCTGTATGACCTCCGCCGCTTTGGACTTCGGATTGACCTCTTCGATCATCTGTCCGTTGTTCGCCGCTTGGCCGAATAGCTTGGCGTCGAACGGCATCACCAGCGGATTGGCCAGGCCCACGGCCTCCGCGAAGTCCTTGAGCGGAATCTCCGGGCGGCCGGGCATGCCCACCTGGTTCAGAACCAGCATCGGTGGAGCATCGTTGGGCCGCGCGCCGCGCACCAGATCGACGATGTTCTTGGCGTTGCGCAGCGAGGCGAGATCCGGGGCGGCGGTGATCACCACGTCGTCGGCGGTCAGCAGCATCCGGCGCATCCAATTCGACCAAAGATGCGGTAGGTCGAGCGCGACGAAGGGCGCAATCGCGCGAATCTTGTTGGCGACTTCCTCGAACGCCTCGGGGGAGATATCGTAGTCGTTGTCGAGGCTGGCCGGCGCGGCGAACAGGCTGAGCCGGTCGGTGCAATTGACCATCATCCGGTCGAGCAGCGTGGGATCCAGCCGATCAGGCTGGTTCAGCGCGTCCGCCACCCCCTGCAGCGGATCCTGATTGAAGTCGAGCCCGGCGGTGCCGAACGGCAGGTCGAAGTCGACGATCACCGCGTTGGTTTGCATCCGCTCGGTCAGGGTGAAGGCCAGATTGTGGGCGATGGTCGAGGACCCGACGCCGCCGCGCGCGCCGCAGAAGGCGATCTGCCGGCCAATGAAGGGCGTCGACGGGTCTGCGTACAGCGTGGTGATCGCGTGGATCAGCTGCAGGGTCTCCAGCGGCGGCACCAGATATTCGCTCACCCCGCGGCGCATCAGCTCGCGATAGAGGGTGATGTCGTTGAGCGCGCCGATCACCACCACCTTGGTGCCCGGATCGCATACTTCGGCCAAGCGATCGAGCTGGCCGAGAAGCCGCCCGCCTTGGTCCTGACTTTCGACGATCACCAGCGAAGGGGTCGGCTGGTTCTGGTAATAGTCGACCGCCGCGGCCAAGCCGCCGGGACGCACCATCGTGGTGGCGCGCGACATGCGTCGATCCTCGCACGCCTTCTCGGCGGTTTGAGCCACCTCGTCGCGCTCGCAGAAGATATGGATCGTGATTCTGGGGACGCTGGCCTCACCAAGCGCCGCCTCGGCGCCGGCGAGCAGATCGCCGACCGGATCGATCGCCGCGGCCGGCGGCGGCTCCTGCGACGCGTCATGGTCGGCAAACCCGTGAGCGGGCGCAAGAAACGGATCGTCGTCGATCGCCTGACCTTCGATCGCCGGTTCGCGCCAGGCGTCGTCCGGGCTGGCGCTGAAATCGTCGTCGGCGCCGAAATCGTCGCCGTTTTGCTCAGGTCCGGGCTGTGGCTTGATCACCGCTTGACGTCCTAATGGCCGAGGCTCGAGAGGACGCCGCTGGCCTGGTCGTCCTTCGGTGTGGAGGTGCTCTGACCTTGGCGATATTTGGTCAGCACGACATCGCGGCGCGCCGCGTCAGCGGGATCCGATTGTCTTGGCGCGATCAGATCGGCCGGATTGGCGATCATGGCCGCGATATTGGCCGTATTCGCGCAGCCAAAATTGTCGTTGGGGCGATTATCCATCGATCGGGTGAAGCTGGTCCACTTGCGACCGCACTCGGGACCCTTGGCTTCATAGCGGGTGAACCCCACCACGATCGGCGGGCGTATCTTCGCGCCGGCGTCGTAGTCGGCCAACTGGACCTGTTCGGGACGAACCCCCAGAGACACCAGGGCGTTCTGGATCAGGCTCGCGGCGCGATAGGCGTCCTCGCCGCCGTGGGACGGCGTCTGGATCAGGATCACGCCGTCGCCGACATCCCGCCAGCGATCGGTCAGGTCCCGCAGCGCGGCCGATTGGGCCGGCGAGAGCGCATCGGCATGGGGGGCCAGCAGGATCTGGTCCTGACCCGAGGTGACGGTGATGGCGAACTGCTCCGTCGGCGTCAGTGGCGGGGCCTGTTTGGCGGCGAGCTTGTCGTGGTTGCTCGAGGCGCACGCGGCCGCCGAAGCGGCCAGGCACAGCGCCAGGAAGGCGCGGGTCAGAAGCGCTGATTTATTCGATGACATAGCCGACGGGTCCCTGATAGGTGCGCCCAGCCACGGCCGCTGGCGGCGCCTTGTAGACCTTGTTCAGGCGGCCCAGCAGGATGGTTTCGGCGTCGTTGGCGATCTGCAGCCCATCGGCCGGCGTCTGAAGGTTGGCCGGGCTGGTCGGGCCGACCAGATAGGGGGTGACGATGACCACCAGTTCGGTCTCGCCTTCCTGGTAGTCGCGCGAACGGAACAGAGCGCCCAGCACCGGCAGGTTCATCAGGCCGGGCAGCGAATCGAGGTCCTGTTTGGTCTCTTCCTTGAGCAGGCCGGCGATCATCATCGCCCCGCCCGAGGGAAGCTCGACCATGGTCTCCGCCCGACGGACATTCAGGCCAGGCACGGTGATCGACGCTCCGGCGACCACCGTTCCGCTTGAGCTGGTCGAGGAGCCCGTCGACAGCGAGAAGGCGCCGAGGCTGGTCAGTTCGGAGACCTCGGTCGAGATCTTCAGCGAGATCCGACCGCTGGACAGCACCACGGGCGTGAAGCCGAGACCGACGCCGTAGGGCTTGAATTCGATGGTGGCGCGACCGGTGCTGTCTTCGCCGGTGGGGACCGGGAATTCGCCGCCGGCCAGGAACTTGGCCGATTCCCCGGACACCGCCGTCAGGTTGGGCTCGGCCAGGGTGCGCACCAGCCCGACCCGCTCGAACGCATCGATGGTCGAGCCGGCCTGGTTCAGGCCGGTGGACCCGGCGGTGTTCTGGATGGTCGAGATCACGCCCTGACCGCCGTTGGTGCAGGAGGTGCGGCAGACGATGGGCAGACCGTTCAGATAGCTGGTCGGGCTGACAGTTTTAGACTCGGGCTGCGTCGTGGTGTTCAGCGCATAGCCCGCGCCTTGCAGGCCGCCGAGGATCGCGCCGTTCACCCCGAACGTGGCGGCGGTGCCGAAGAGGAATTGCGGGCTGCCGGCCTGGCCGACGATGGCGCTCATATTGAAGCCGAGCTGCTTGATCACGTTGCGCTGCACCTCGACGATGCGCACCTTCAGCATCACCTGCTCCTTGCCGGCGATGCTGATCATGTTCACCACCTGATCGGGCTTGGCGGTGAACTGCTGGGCGATCTGCACCGCCCGGTCGGCGTCGACGGCGGAAGCGACCTGTCCGGAAAGGATCACGCTGTTGTTGACCGCGTCGACCTTCACCCGCGAGCCGGGCAGCAGCCGGCTGATGGTCTGGGCGACCGCGCCGAAATCCTGGTCGACCCGGATGTTCAGGGCCAGGATCCGTCGGCCGCCGGCGTCGAAGAAGGCCGCGTCGGTCTGACCCGCGGCGACGCCGACGATATAGATCCGCCGCGGCGAGCGCAGCACCGCGTCGGCGATCTGAGGATTGCTGACCATGACATCGCGCGCATCGACTGGCAGTTCGATGATCGCGGACTTGCCGCGCGGAATCGACAGGTTTTGCGATCCGGCGTTCTGGCCCGCCAGATCAACCCGAATGATCCCCGACGGCCCGGGCATGGCGTCGCCGCCGGTCATTGGTCTGGCCATTTGCGCCATGGCCAGGCCCGGCGCAAACGCGATCAGCGCGCCGGCGAGGGCCGCGCGCGCGCTGGCTTGGATGTTGTGAAGGCGCGTGCAGCGGGGCTTCATGGCGTCACCGTGATATCGCTGGCCTGACCGTTGCGGATGATGCGCACGGCGCCGCCCTTGAGCGACCCACCGGCGCCTCCGGACGAACCGCCCGTGTCGGTGTAGGCCCTCAGGGTCAGGATCATCTCGCCCTGGGCCTTGGCCATCGCCACCAATTCGGCGTCCGCTGGGGTGACTTCGAGCGTCGCCACCGCGCCAACGGCGGACTGGGCGCCGTTCTTTGGCGGCTGAGCGGTCTGATCGATCGCCAGAACGCGTATATTGTGCAGCAGAGTCTGGGCGACGAACGACCGCTGGCCGCTGGAGCCAGCCGCCTCGGCCTGACGAGCCTGCAGCACATCGACCCGGTCGCCGGGAAGGATGAAACCGCCGGCGTCGGTGTTGACGTTGACCGGAACGGCGATGGCCCGCATGCCCGGCTTCAGGACGACGGCCATGTAACCGCCTTCCCCGCCTCGGACGAGCTTGGCGTTGGTCACCGGCTCGTTGGCCAGGATCGGCGTTTTGACGATGGCGCCGAACAGCGCGTCCATCGGGCTGTGAGCGCCGGTGACCGCGCTCACCGCGTCGGCCGCGACCCGGCCGGTCTGGCGGACAACGGCGGCGCCGGCGCCCGGCGGCGGAGGCAGGGTGCTCTGACCATCGGTGATGAAGGCGTGGTTGACCGCGTCCACCGGCCAAGGCTGCCAGGTCAGGTCCTGCGGCGACACCCGTTCGCCGATCGGCAGGTCGTGGGCGGCGACGACGACCCGCGTCATCGGCTTGGCCGGCGCGACCGCGACAGGAGCCGAGGTCGGCTTGTGGCCGATCAATTGCCCTACGATGACCATCAAAATGATGGCCGCGCCGGCGGCGGCGACGAGAACGGCGATTCGGACTGCGCCCATTGGCGGCGGCTCTCCAACCCCGTCGGCCTTCGGGCCTTTCGGGGGCAAACCAAATCAGCACGCCAATCCGGCGTGCCGCGAGCTTGGCGGTCCATGGTTAACGCCGCACTAAGCGGCGACGGAAACGGCTAATAAACTCCATGAAAGGACCGGACCAAGGCGCATTGGGGAAACGCCGCCAATCCGCCGATGGCGATGGCCACGCCGTAGGGGACCGCGGCGTTGGGCGCGACCAGCCGCGCGAGCCACGGCGGGGCCGCGCTGAAATAGGGCCGCAGCCACGCCGCGCGCATGTTCAGCAACATCAGCGCCAGGCCCCCGCCGGCCAGCGCCGTCGCCAGGAGGAAGGCCGGCGCGGCGGACCATCCGAGCCATAGGCTGACGACCGCGAACAGCTTGGCGTCGCCGCCGCCAATCCAGCCGGCCGCGAACATGCCCATGGCCGCCGCCAGGGCGAGACCGCCGACCGCCAGGTCGACGCCGATCTCGCCAAACGGCCGGCCGAGCGCCAGCGCGGCGGGAAAGAAGCTCGCCAGCAGCAAGAGGGAGATTCGGTTGGGAATGGTGTAGCTGGTCGCGTCCGACAACGCGGCGAAGATCAGCAAGGCTGGAAAGATGCTCAGCAGGGCGGCCTGAAGGAGGGTCATCGTCTCGCGCGGCGCTGAATGAAACTTGGCGTCCCACGATGGCTTGCGGCGATGAACGAAAGGTTGCGCCCAAAGCCCATGGACGGAATCGAAAGGGCCGCGGCGCTTCCACGCCGCGGCCCCATCCAATCGGCCAGAAACCCCGTGGATTAGAGGGCGGTGGCGATCGCGTTGAACTTCGTGCCCAGATTGGTGCCGACCGCGGTCACGGCGCTGATGATCACGACCGCGATAAGGGCGACGATCAGGCCGTATTCGATGGCGGTGGCGCCGGACTCGTCCTTCATGAAACGCGTAACGAACTTGGTCATTGCTTGATCTCCTGTTTCAGCAAGCAGTTGGACTGGAGGATCAAGCCTGTCCGGCCTGCTCGCCCCGAAAACACGAGCAAGATGCGGCAAGGCGCTTAATGGCCAGTAAACGTCAGCTCATTTCTCGAAAAATTTGTATAGTTTACTTATATTTACTATGATTTTTGATTAACCTTGCGCGTCTTCGGCGGCAAGAACAGCGGGCGGAACGCCGCTATGCTGGTTGTGGTGGCGGCGATCAAGGCGCGTCAGCAAGCCGCTCCGTCCGAAAGGATGGCCGGAAACAGTTTGTAGCGCGTCGGCCTCACCCGCACCTCGGCGCCGCGGGCCAGAAAGGCGGGCGGGTCCGAACCCGGCGCCTGCAGCTCAAGGAGCTGCTGGCCGACCACGCACTCGATCTTGCCGCTGGCCCCGCGCACCCCGGCGGCCACGACCGTGGCGCCCAGCCCCTCTCCATCCGCCGTCGAAAAGGCCACCTCGTTCGGCCGGAAGAACAGCTCGATCGAACCTTCCGGCGCGCCATCAGGCGCGGGGGTGGTCCAGCCGGCGACGGTGAGGCGGCCGCGGGTGACTTCGCCGGGCAGTCGGCAGGCCGCGCCCAGGAAGTCGAACACGAAGCCATTGGCCGGGTTTTCATAAACCTGGCGCGGCGCGCCGATCTGGATCAGTTCGCCGTCCTTCAGCACCGCGAGCCGGTCGGCCAGGTCCAGCGCCTCCTCCTGGTCGTGGGTGACGAACACCGTGGTCACCCCGGCGCGGTCGTGCACCTGGCGCAGCCAGCGGCGCAGTTCGCGGCGCACCTGGGCGTCCAGCGCGCCGAACGGCTCGTCCAGCAGCAGCATACGCGGTTCGATCGCCAGCGCCCGGGCGAGCGCGACTCTCTGGCGCTGGCCGCCGGACAGTTGCGCGGGATAGCGGTTGCCGAGTCCGTCCAGCTGCATCAGCTCCAGCAGATCGCGCACCCGTTCGGCGATCGCCTCGCGGCTCGGGCGGCTGGACCTCGGACGCACACGCGGGCCGAACGCGATGTTCTGCTCGACGGTCATGTGGCGAAACAGGGCGTAGTGCTGGAACACCATGCCGACGCCGCGGCGACGCGCCGGCAAGGACAGGAAGTCTTCGCCGTTGAAGCTGACCTGGCCGGCGTCGGGCTGCTCGAGCCCGGCCAGGATCCTCAAGAGCGTGGTCTTGCCCGAGCCCGAGGGACCCAGGAGGGCGAGGAACTCGCCGTCGCCGGCGCGCAGCGAGACGTCCCTCAGCGCCGGATAGCGGCCGAAGGCCTTGCTGAGAGACTTGATTTCGAGGGGCATGGCTAGAGCGCGTTCCGCAAAAGTGGATCCGGTTTTGCGATCAGAACGCGCTCAAGCCTTTTAATCTAGAGCACGATCCGACGATCAGGCGATTCCGCCTGATCGCATCGTGCTCGCGGCGGTCTCCACCCGGTGGAACGCGGCGCATTCGTCCGCGAACCTCCATCTAGACCGGACTTGACGTCAAGGGTGATCGCCGCGCGGCTCAGTCGAGCAGCCGGGCCTCGACCTTGGTCCGCAGCGTCGAATCGACGCCGAGCGCGTCCCTAAGATAACCGTCGATCGTGCCGTGCTCGGCCTCGATGGCCGACAGGGCGGCCTCCAGATAGGCCGCATCGACCCCCATCGCCACCCGCGCCGCCGCCGGCGAGGGCTCGCGCCCCGCGCCCTCGGCGATCGCCTGCATCATCAGCGGCATGCGCTGTTCGATTCCGATCGCCTGATTGGTCAACAGGTAGTCGGCGATGAGATCGTCTTCATGGACCCCGATCAGGTGATGGGTCAGCGCCGCCAGAATCCCCGTTCGGTCCTTGCCGGCCGCGCAGTGGATCAGCACCGGCCCCTCGGCTTCGCCCAGGGCGGCGAAATAGCGCGAGAAGGTGTCCAGGTGCCGCGCGTCGAACGGCGCGGCGCGGTAGTAGTCGGTCAGATAGGCGCGGAAGGCGTCCTCGCTGAGGTCGGAATCGCGCACGAACGTCCACCAGGGATCATCGTCGTCCACGGAGCCGATGTCGGTGGCGATCACCGCGCCGGAAAAGCCGGCCGGGCGTCGCGACGGCTCGCGCGCGCGCTCGTGCGGGCGGCGCAGGTCGACGACCACCGCGATCTTGAGGGCGTCGATCGCCTCCAGGTCCGCGTCGGTGGCCCGGCCGTGATGGGCCGAGCGGTAGAGCCGGCCGGGATGGATGCGCGCGCCCGCCGCGGTGGCGTAGTCGCCGTAGTCGCGAAAGTTTACGACGCCTTCGAGTTCGAGGATGCGTGCGTTCATGCCGTCTAGATAGTCGGCCCGTGTGACAAAATCGAGGACGGCCGCCTAATGGGCCGCTTCGGCGCCCGCGCGGTTGGCCATCATCCGGTCGAACTCGGCCCAGACGCCGTCGGCCCCGTCCCAGCGGCCGCGGGTGGCGGCCTTGGAATATTCCGTGGCCCGGGCCTCGAAGAAGTTGGCGTGCTCGACCCCCGACAGCAGCACCTGCAGCCAGGGCAGCGGGTTTTCCTTGGCCCCGAACACCTCGGGCAGTTCGAGCTGGCGAAGCCGCCAGTCGGCGACAAAGCGGATGTAGGCCTTGATGTCGTCCGGCGTCATGCCCTCGACCGGACCCGTCTCGAAGGCCAGGTCGATGAACCGGTCCTCCAGCGCCACCACCGTCTTGCAGCAGTCGACGATGTCGTCGGCCACGGACTTGGTCACGCAGCCGGTCTCCTTGCGGAACACATGGTAGAGCTTGATGATCCCCTCGCAGTGCAGGCTCTCGTCGCGCACGCTCCACGAGACGATCTGGCCCATGCCCTTCATCTTGTTGAAGCGCGGGAAGTTCATCAGCATCGCGAACGAGGCGAAGAGCTGCAAGCCCTCGGTGAAGCCGCCGAACATGGCGAGCGTGCGGGCGATATCGGCGTTCGTCTCCACGCCAAAGGTGCGCATGTAGTCGTGCTTGGCCCGCATCGCCTCGTATTCGAGGAAGGCGGCGAATTCGCTCTCCGGCATGCCGATGGTCTCGAGCAAGAGCGCATAGGCCGCGATATGGATGGTCTCCATGTTGGCGAAGGACGCCAGCATCATCTTCACCTCGGTCGGTTTGAAGATGCGGCCGTAGCGCTCCATGTAGTTGTCGGCGACCTCGATGTCCGACTGGGTGAAGAAGCGGAAGATCTGGGTCAGCAGGTTGCGTTCGCCGTCGCTCAACTTGGTCGCCCAGTCCTTGCAGTCCTCGCCGAGGGGAATCTCCTCGGGCATCCAGTGGACCTGCTGCTGGCGCTTCCAGAACTCGTAGGCCCAGGGATAGCGGAACGGCTTGTAGGCCGAGGGGATCATCAGGCCGGGCAGGTCGGCTTTGGCTTTCATCGGGACGCTCGGCCTTCACGAATTGGATTGCGGACTGGACGGGACGGACGCTAGCAGTCGGATGTCGGTTGGCCACCACATCTGGTATGGATTGGACCCTCAATTCACAAGATAGGGCTATCGCTGTGGATAAGCCAATCACGATCCACGGCGCGCGCCTACTGGCAGGCGAGGCATTCCTCGTAGTCGGTGCGCTCGGACGGGGAGAAGGCGTCGACCGCGGAGCCGATCAGTTCGGCGCCGGCGAAGGCGGCGCGCTGCACCGACTTGGAACGCAGATAGTAGAGTGACTTCACCCCCCGCTCCCAGGCCTGATAGTGCAGCATGTGCAGGTCCCATTTGTCGACGTCGCCGGCCAGGAAGATATTCAGCGACTGCGACTGGCAGACCTCGGGCGTACGGTCGGCGGCCAGTTCGACCACCCAGCGCTGATCCAGCTCGAACGCGGTCTTGTAGACGTCTTTCTCGTCGGCGGTGAGGCAGTCGAGATGCTGGACCGAGCCCTCGTGCTCCAGGATCGAGCGCCAGACCGCGTCGGTGTTCTGGCCCTTCGCGTCCAGCACCCGCTCCAGATAGGGGTTCTTCACCGCGAACGAGCCGGACAGGGTCTTGTGGGTGTAGATGTTGGCCGGGATCGGTTCGATGCCGGCCGAGGTCCCGCCGCAGATGATCGAGATCGAGGCGGTCGGCGCGATCGCCAGCTTGTGGCTGAAGCGCTCCATCACCCCGCGCTCCTCGGCGTCCGGACAGGCGCCGCGCTCCTCGGCCAGCCGGCGGGAGGCCTTGTCGGCCTCGCGGCGCAGGTGCTTGAACAGGCGCATGTTCCAGGACTTGGCCAGGGCGCTTTCGAACGGCACATTCTGGCTCTGCAGGAAGGAGTGGAAGCCCATCAGGCCGAGGCCCACCGACCGTTCGCGGGCTGCGGCGTACCTGGCCGCCTCCATCGCCGGCGGGGCGCGGTCGATGAAGTCCTGCAAGACATTGTCCAGGAACCGCAGCACATCCTCGACGAAGGTCGGATGGTCGCGCCATTCCAGGAAGGTCTCGGCGTTGACCGACGACAGGCAGCAGACCGCGGTCCGCTCGACGCCCAGGTGGTCGGGGCCGGTATGCAGCATGATCTCGGAGCACAGGTTCGACTGGCGCACCCTCAGTCCCAGCTCGCGCTGGTGCTGCGGCATCAGCCGGTTCACCGTGCCTTCGAAGATCAGATAGGGCTCGCCGGTCTGCAGGCGCACGTCCAGAATCTTCTGCCACAGCGCGCGGGCGTCGACGGTCTTGACCACCTCGCCGGTCTTGGGGCTGCGCATGCCGAAAGGGGCGCCGTCGCGCACCGCCTCCATGAACTCGTCGGTGATCGACAGGCCGTGGTGCAGATTCAGCGACTTGCGATTGAAGTCGCCCGAGGGTTTGCGGATTTCGAGGAACTCCTCGATCTCCGGGTGGTGGATGTCGAGATAGACCGCCGCCGAGCCGCGGCGCAGCGAACCCTGGCTGATCGCCAGCGTCAGCGAGTCCATCACCCGGATGAAGGGGATGATGCCGCTGGTCTGGCCCTGGCCCTTGACCTTCTCGCCGATCGAGCGGACCCCGCCCCAGTAGGTGCCGATGCCGCCGCCGTTGGCGGCCAGCCAGACGTTCTCGTTCCAGGCGCCGACGATGCCCTCCAGGCTGTCGGAAACCGAATTGAGGAAACAGGAGATCGGCAGGCCCCGATCGGCGCCGCCGTTCGACAGCACCGGCGTGGCGGGCATGAACCAGAGCCTGGAGATGTAGTCGTAGATCCTCTGGGCGTGTTCGGCGTCGTCGGCGAAGGCGGTGGCGACCCGGGCGAACATGTCCTGATAGGACTCGCCCGGCAGCAGATAGCGGTCCTCGAGCGTGGTCTTGCCGAAATCGGTGAGCAGCGCGTCGCGCGCGCGATCGACCTCGACCTTGCGGACCAGTTGAAGCTGCGGCCGCTCGCCCGGCCGGGTGGCCGCGAATTGCGCCTGTCTTGGCGCGCCTACCGACTGAGTCGCCTCACTCCGCATCATGTCCCACTACCCGCGCCCGAATAACTCCAGACGGTGAAATGACCGTCCAGCCCCTACATCTTGTGGGCGAAGCAGCCCACAGCCCGTAGATATGGGGCCATAGGGTTTATGGATGGTCAACGGCCCATAGGGGTCGCGCCGAAATTTTTCCGTTAACAAATGCTTTACATGGAAGACATGGCGCGGCCGGACGCCGGGCGCAACCAGGCCCGCATCCAACGGATTTCGCTGGAAAACCGCCCCTCGTGCGTTATGACTTTAAGCTGATCCAAGTATCTCCACCGCTCATCCCGGCGAATGCCGGGACCCAGATCGTAAAGCGGAAGCACACATTCAAAATAACACGGGTAGGTCAGCGTCCTTTGATCTGGATCCCGGCATTCGCCGGGACGAGCGGAACAATAGAGTGATTCAATCCGAAATCATCGCGCTCTAGCCGACGCCCGCGGCCACCTTGAAATCCGCCTCGGTCTTGGCCCTGACCTCCTCGGGCGTGACGCCGGCGGCCAGCTCGGTCAGGGTCATGCCGCCGCCCTTGCGGTCGATCTCGAAGACGCCGAGATCGGTGATCAAGAGGTCGACCACCCCGGCGCCGGTCAGCGGCAGGGTGCAGGCCTTCAAGAGCTTAGGCGCGCCGGTCTTCTCGCAGTGGTCCATCACCACCACCACCCGCTTGACCCCGGCCACTAGGTCCATCGCCCCGCCCATGCCCTTGACCATCTTGCCGGGCACCGTCCAGTTGGCCAGGTCGCCGTTCTGCGCCACCTGCATGCCGCCGAGGATGGACAGGTCGATGTGCCCGCCGCGGATCATGGCGAAACTGTCGGCGGAGTTGAAATAGCTCGACTGCGGCAATTCGGTGATCGTCTGTTTGCCGGCGTTGATCAGGTCGGCGTCGGCCTCGCCCTCGTAGGGAAACGAACCCATGCCCAGCATGCCGTTCTCGCTCTGCAGCGTCACGCGCACGCCCTCGGGAAGATAGTTCGCCACCAGGGTCGGGATGCCGATCCCGAGGTTGACGTAGAAGCCGTCCCTCAGCTCCCTCGCCGCCCGCGCGGCCATCTCCTCCCGTGTCCAGGCCATCTTTAGAGGCGCTCCGTCTCGGGCCGCGGCCGGGTGGTGACGCGCTCGATGCGTTTTTCGAAACGCGCGCCCTGGAAGACGCGGTCGACATAGACGCCGGGCGTGTGGATCTGGTCCGGATCGAGCTGGCCGACCTCGACCAGGTGTTCGACCTCGACCACGCACGCCTTGCCGGCGGTGGCCATCATCGGATTGAAGTTCCGCGCGGTCTTGCGATAGACCAGGTTGCCCTCGGCGTCGCCCTTCCAGGCCTTGACGATCGAAAGGTCGGCGGTCAGGCCCCGTTCCATCACGTAGCGCTCGCCGTCGAATTCGCGCACTTCCTTGCCCTCGGCCACCAGGGTGCCCACGCCGGTCTTGGTGAAGAAGGCGGGTATGCCGGCGCCGCCGGCGCGGATGCGTTCGGCCAAGGTGCCTTGCGGATTGAATTCCAGCTCCAGTTCGCCCGACAGATAGAGCTGTTCGAACAGGCGGTTCTCGCCGACGTAGGACGAAATCATCTTCTTGATCTGGCCGCCGGCCAGCAGCACGCCCAGGCCGAAATCGTCGATCCCGCAATTGTTGGAGATCACCGTCAGGCTCCCCACCCCCGACGCCCTGATCTCCGCGATCAGGTTCTCGGGGATGCCGCATAGGCCGAACCCCCCGGCCATGATCGTCATGCCGTCGAACAGCAGCCCGTCCAGGGCCGCCGCCGCGTCGCCAACCCGTTTTCCAGTCATCGAACCCTCGGGGAGATACGAGCGTCGTGTGTCTCAAACGCCCGGCGGATTCAAGCCCGATCGCCGCCGCGTTGGGAACCGCGCGGGTTTTGAACCACGAAGGTCACGAAGAGCACGAAGAAATGACCGGTTCGCCTCGATGGAGGCAGGGTTCAACCCTTCGTGTCCTTGGTGGTCTTCGTGGTGAAATCGGCCCAGCCGCCGCGGATGATCGCCGGGATGACGGTTGTGGGAACGTGTTGAAACTACGATCGCTTCCCCAACGGCCAATGGGGTCTGAATCCTAGTTCGCGCGGCCCTTGAGCTGCTCAAGCTCCTCCTTGAGCTTGAGCTTGCGTCGCTTGAGCTCGCGAAGTCGCAATTCGTCGGCGGCCGGTCGGCTCGCCTCGTCCTGAATGGCCCGTTCGAGGGTTTCATGCCGGGAGCCGAGTTCACGAATGCGGGCTTCGATCGCCATGGGTTGCGCCTCCATGCTGATGGCGGTTCAAGTAAACACCGGACGCCGGATTCCGTCAGATCACATTCGCTTGCGATCGGGCGGGCTTGACCGGGCGCCGATTATGCGGGCGCGGGATGAAGATTTGGTGGGGAGACTGATCGTGCCGGGTGCAACGCCGCAAAGGTTGATCATCGGGGTTTCGGGGGCGTCCGGCGCGGTCTATGGCGTAAGGATGCTCCGCGCCTGCGCCGATCTGGGCGTGGAGAGCCATCTGGTGGCCTCGCGCGCCGCGGCCCTGACGCTGAAGCAGGAGACCGGTCTGAGCATCGCCGAGCTGGGCGCCATGGCCGGCGTCGTCCACCGCCCGGCCGACGTGGGCGCGGCGATCGCCTCCGGCTCCTATCCGAGCCTGGGCATGGTGGTCGCGCCCTGTTCGGTCCGCACCATGTCGGAGATCGCCACCGGGGTCACCTCCAGCCTTTTGACCCGCGCCGCCGACGTCACCTTGAAGGAGCGCCGGCCGCTGGTCTTGATGGTGCGCGAGACGCCGCTGCACCTGGGTCACCTGCGCACCCTGGTGCGGCTGGCGGAGATGGGCGCGATCATCGCCCCGCCGCTGCCGGCCTTCTACGCCAAGCCGGCCTCGATCGAGGCCTTGGTCGACCAGTCGGTGGGCCGCGCGCTCGACCTGTTCGGCCTGTCCTGGAGTCCGGTGCGGCGGTGGGGCGAGGACATCGGCCCGATCGGGATGTCCGAAGAGCCATGACCGACGAGATCGTCCCGGCCAATGACGGCCCGCTCCAGGCGCGCATCGCCGAACTGCGCCAGGAGCATCAGGACCTGGACGCGGCCGTCGCCGCCCTGGTGCGGCAGCCCTGCCCGGACCAGCTCCAGATCGCCCGGCTGAAGCGGCGCAAGCTGGCGCTGCGCGACCAGATCGCCGCCCTGGAGGACCGCCTGACCCCGGACATCATCGCGTGATGCGCTTTTTCGCGGCCTATGTCGGTTTGCCCCTGTCCGCTCATCCCCGCGCAGGCGGGGAACCAGGCGTTTTATCGAGGGGCCGCCCTGGATTTTGAACCACCAAGAGCACCAAGGACACCAAGCGCACGCGGCGGAGGTGGAAGCCTCGTCCGACAGCCTGGCTTGAAGCGGTTCGAGCGAGCCGATTTCAGATTGAATCACTCTATTGTTCCGCTCGTCCCGGCGAATGCCGGGATCCAGATCAAAGAACGCTAACCTACCCGTGTTGTCTTGAATGTAGCGCTTCCGCTTTACGATCTGGGTCCCGGCATTCGCCGGGATGAGCGGTGGAGATACTTGGATCAGCCTAAAGTCATCACGCACTCGCGCCAGCCTTCGTGGCCTTGGTGCTCTTCGTGGTGAGATAGGCCCGGGACCGCGACCAGGCCATCGCTCCAGGGAAAAACAACCAATTCAAGTCAGGCGGGCGCCGCTCCAGATGCGGCTTGGCCCACAAACGACGAGGCCCGCGGAGCAAGCTCCGCGGACCCGCATATCGATATTCGCCGGTGCGCGGCGCCGCCGATCGGGCGACGCCGCGGCCAGGCTTAGTGCTTCCAGCTCAGCGTGAAGCCGACGGTGGTCGGCTGGCCGGTGTAACGCAGCAGCACGTCGTTCACGTGGACCGCGCTGGTCCAGTACCAAGTGTTGGCGACGTTGCGGCCCCAGAGCTGGAACCGCCATTCGCCATGCTCCAGGCCCGCGCGCAGGTCCAAAAGGCCGTAGCCGGGGACCGTGAGCGGGTTGTTGGCATGGTTGGTCGGCAGCGGCCCGACCGGGGTCGCCGACATGATCGGCGTGCCGTCCGCATGATAGCCGCTGATGTATCCGCCGAACACCGGATAGGGTCCGTTGGCGCCGATGTTGAGGAACGCCGGCATCGGGTTGTTGTTGACGAAGAACGTGTTGGTGCCCGAGACATAGGCGTAGTTCAGGCCGACGAAGGCGGTCACGTCGTCACGGATCTTCCAGTCATACTCGCCGTCGATGTTCGCCTGCCACACCGGCGCCGAGGGGAACTTCTCGTGGGTGAAGTCGGCATACTGACCGTAGGCGTCGAACCCGTAGAAGTCGCCCGCTTTGCAGGTGATCTGGCCGGGATCGTTCGCGTAGACGCCAGTCGCCCCATTCACCGCGGTTGGGCCGCTGATGGCGGGGTTCTGTGCGGGCGGCGGATTGCACACGTTCTTCGACGACGTATCGACCTGGCTGTACTGATAGCTGACCGAGGGCGTGATGGTCAGGCCCTTGAGCCATTCCGGCGAATAGACGCCGGACAGCTCGAAACCGATGACGTGCGACTTCGGAACATTGACCAGCGTCGGCAGAGCGCCATAGACGGCGTCGGCGACGGCGCCCAGGATCTGCTTGTTGGTGTAGTCGTAATAGAAGCCCGCCCCATTAAGCGTCAGTTGCTTGTCGAACAGCGTCGACTTGAAGCCCGCCTCGTAGGACAGCAGGGCTTCCTGCACCACCGGATGGGTCTGCACCAGCGACGCCAGCGCCACGGTCGGGAAGGAGCCGCCCTTATAGCCCTGGCTGATGTTGACGTAGAGCAGGTTTTCCGGCGTCACCTTCCAGTTCAACCCGGCGCGCCAGGCGACGTTGTTCTGGTTCAGGTGGCTGTAGATCAGGCCGCCGCCGCCGCCCAGGCCCAGACCCGGCGTATTATACGTCGGTCCAGGACCCGTGCTGGCGCAGGTGCCCGCGGGAGACGCGGCCGAAGCCGTGCTCGGCGGGACATAGAACGACTGGAGGACATAGGCGACCTCGGCCCAGGAGCCGTCGCCGCCGTCGCTGCCGCAGACGCCGCCCTTCTTGTCTTCTTCCGTGAAGCGCACCCCACCCAGCAGGGTCAGGTTGTCGAGGATCGGGTATTCGCCGCTGGCGTAGACCGCCATCGTGTTGGTCAGCTGGCGGTCGGTCGGCTTCGTCGGGCCAAGCATCGGGGCGGTGTTCGCCGTGCCGCAGAATATGCCGCCCGTCGGCCCAAGCGTGCCGGCGGCGCCGCAAGCTGAAGATACCGATTGCGTCTGACCGGACGTAATGGGGAAAGCGCCTAGCGGATACCCATAAAGACCCGCGAGGAAATTCGGATTGATGAACACCGTCGGGCTGGCCGACGAGGCGTTATAGGTCTGCAGGAACGAGTCCCAGGTGTTGTCGTTCTCGTAGTTGGCGCCGACGATCCAGTTGCCCTTGCCCCACCACTTGCCGGACAGGCGGACTTCCTGGTAGGCGCTCTCGATCTTGCCGCGCTGATAGGACTGATAGTCCTGGATGGCCATGCCGGAGCCGTCGATCCCGGCGGTGCGGTTGAACTTCTGGTACTCGCTCACCGACGTCAGGGTCATGTCATGACCGAGGTCGTAATCCATCCGCAGCGTGCCGCTGACGTACGTGTTGTTCTTCCGCAGGGGGGTGCAGTCGGTGGGCTGGCCGCCCATCTGGACGATGGATTGCTTCGCTATGCCGGGAGGCGGCGTGCCGGGATTCACCCCTTCGGATTCCTGCGGGCCGGTCGGCGTCGCGTTGGGACCGGGATTCGGGATACTGCCCAGCGTGTAGCCCAATGCCTGGTTGGCGATCGGGTCGAACGGCGAGGTGTTGACGCAGGAGTTCCAGCCGGCCGCCTGATCGTTGTGCGGCGCGAGCGGATAGTTGGCGATCTGAGGCGCGAGCGGGGCGATCCCGCTTAGTTCGGCGATGCCGAACAGCTGGCCCGTCTGGTTATAGCCCTTGTCCTGCCAGCCGTTCAGCGTCAGCAGGGCCTTGAACTTGTCGTTCGGCTTCCACGACACCGAGAAGCGGCCGTTGGTGAAATCCTTGCCGCCGGTGCTCTCGCTTGGTTGCAGGCTGCCGGGGCCGCCGTAGCTCTTCTGCCAGGCGCCGCTCTCGTCGTGCCGCAGCGCGAGGCGCAGGTCCAGGCCTTCGGCGACGGGCCCGCTGATGTAGCCGGAAATGTCGGTGTCGTTGAAGGTGCCGTAGGTCAGGGTCCCGCCGGCCTCGAAGTGGTCGGACGGCTTGTTGGCGACGTAGTTGATCGCCCCGCCGGTGGCGTTGTTGCCGAACAGGGTGCCTTGCGGGCCCTTCAGCACTTCCACCCGCTGCACGTCCAGCGTCGCGCCGTTGGTCAGGGCGGAGAAGGGCAGCGGGGCTTCGTCGAGATAGACGCTGACCGTCGGGCTGCCGGCCAGGGAGGTGTCCTGGAAGCCGACGCCGCGGATGGTGAAGACGTTGGTGCCGTAATAGGTCGGGGTGAACTGGAAGCCGGGGACGATCTTCGCCAGCGACTCGGTGTCGGTGACGCCCATCTTGGTCAGCTTGTCGCCGGTCGCGGCCTGGATCGACATGCCGACGTTTTGGATGTTTTCCTGCCGCTTCTGGGCGGTGACGATCACTTCGGTGACGGTCGACGGACCCGCCGAGGTCTCGGCCGCGATGGCCGCCGGGGCCTGCATCGCGAACATCGCGACGGTGGTCGCCGCGGCGCCGAACAGCGCCAGCTTCTTCTTGTCAGACATCTGGTTTTCCCTCCCATTAAAGCCGCGGTTGGTGCGCGACCCCATCACACGCCGGTGGGAGAAAACGCTCGACGAGGCTTGCGCCTCTATCGAACGAGCGCCCCCGTGGCTCTCGAACCCAGCCGTTCGCTATAACACGTATTATCTTTTGTCCACCGCCGGGGCCGCCGGTTCCAGATGCGAGCCAATTTGAATTGCAGGGGTGGCGCCGGCGCCACACCGCGCCGTCATCGGGATCAGCCGGCCCGCTTGCGCGCGTACATGGCCGCGTCGGCGGCCGCGAGCGCCTGTTCGGGGCTAAGGCCGGGCACGATCTCGCGCACCCCGTGGCTGACCTTCAGCGGAACCAGCCATTCGCCGCACTCGGCGGGTTCGGCCTCGATGCTCTGGGCCAGGAACGCGGCCTTCGCCGCGGCGGTGGCGATGTCGGCATGCACCAGGATCACGCCGAACTCGTCGCCGCCCAGCCGACCGATGATGTCGGATTCGCGCACATTGGCCGCCAGCCGATCGGCCACCGCGCCGAGGGCCAGGTCGCCGGCCGCGTGACCGAACCGGTCGTTCACCGCCTTGAACCCGTCGAGGTCGAAATAGATCAGGCTGGCCGGCCCGCCGTAACGCTGGATGAAGGCGATCACCCGGCCAAGCTCGCGCACGAAGGCCCGGCGGTTCAGCAGCGGGGTCAGGGCGTCCTGGTCGGCCAGGGCCTCGGCCTCGCTCAGCCGCGTCTTCAGTCGGCCGACCTCCTTGCGCAGTTCGTCGATCTCGGCCAGCAGTGTGGTCAGGGCCGCCTGCACCCGCGGCGTCAGGTCGACTTCGCTCAGACCCAGGAAGGCGGCGCTGTCCAGCGGCGGGGCGGCCATGGGCGCGGCGGCGCGGGCGGAGGCCTGGGCGGCGCCGCGGCGACGCGCGCCCGCCAGCGGATCGACGTTCACGCCGAGTAGCTTCATGCCAGCCTGTTCGTCGAGGCGCGCACTCGGCCCGATGCAGAATCACCCGCCCCTCGGCCAGAATCGTAACAGGGCGATCGCGGTAAGTTAATGGCCGGCTGCCGCGCCGGAGCGATGGCCTGGCGGCGGCCTGACCCTATCTCACCACAAAGGACACGAAGGTCACGAAGTCAGAACACGAACCGCTTCACGCCCCGCTTGAACAAGTCCACGTTGAAATTCATCAAGAAACCGAGGCGGTGTCCCGACAGCTTCAGACTAGGTCAGGATTTGCGCCTCATGGAGGCGCGTCAAAGCATCCACCGCCTTGATTTCAACGACGATGCAATCCTCGACGACGATGTCCAGGCGATAGCCCGCGTCGAGCGTCGAGCCCTGGTAGACGATCGGCAAGGCGACCTGGCGTCGCAATGAAACGCTGCGGGCGTGAAGCTCATGCGCGAGACAATGCTCGTACGCCGACTCCAACAGACCCGGACCAAGGGTCCGATGAACCTGCAATCCGGCATCGACCACCATTCGGGCGAGGCCCTCCACCTCCGCCGCCAGCGCTTCGTGTCCTTGGTGGTCTTGGTGGTTCAATGTCCGGCCCCCTCGTCGATGCGCCGCGCAAGGATCACGACCTGGTCTATCTCACCACAAAGAACACCAAGGCCACGAAGCCAGAGCACGAGCCGCTTCAAGTTCCGCTTGAACGATCCATGTTGGAACTCACCAAGAATCCGCGACGGCGTCCAGACGATCGACCCCCGTTCGGGCGAGGCTTTCCGCTTTCTTGGTGAGCGCTTCGTGTCCTTGGTGGTCTTGGTGGTTCAAAATCTGAAGTTCTCATCGAGATGCTTCGCCATCGGAGCCATCCCCCCAGCCTGACCGCGCCCGCGTGGCTTCGGCAAGGTTTCGTCAATATGCGCCAATCATCCCGCGAATTGCATTCTGATCGGTTGCGGGCGCAAAGCGCCACCCTATACTCCGCGCCTTTCCGGATCGGAGGCGCGCATGGGCGCTGGACGAGCGCCGGTCGCGATCGTCATGGGCAGCCGCTCGGACTGGCCGACGATGAAGGCGGCGGCGGAGATGCTGGACCTGCTGGAGGTCGGCTACGAGGCGAAGGTGGTGTCCGCCCACCGCACGCCCGATCGGCTGTACGCGTTCGCCAAGGGGGCGAAGGCGGCCGGGTTCAAGCTGGTGATCGCCGGCGCCGGCGGGGCCGCCCATCTGCCGGGCATGACCGCCGCGATGACCGAACTGCCGGTGCTGGGCGTGCCGATCGAGAGCAAGACGCTGAAAGGCCTGGATTCGCTGTTGTCGATCGCCCAGATGCCGGGCGGCGTCCCGGTGGCGACGCTGGCCATCGGCGAGGCGGGCGCCAAGAACGCCGGCCTGCTGGCCGCCGCGATCCTGGCCCTGTCCGACGAGGCCCTGGCCGGCCGCCTCGCCGCCTTCCGCGCCCGCCAGACCGAGGCCGTCGCCGAGACGGTGGCGGACTAGGGGAAGGTCGGATCACCTTGACCGGGAACACTCATTATTCCGCTCATCCCCGCGAAAGCGGGGACCCAGGTTTTTTATCGTCGAACGCGGCGGATGCGGAAAAAAGCCTGGATCCCCGCTTTCGCGGGGACGAGCGGCTTATAGATAGACCTCGGAATGGTGACCTTTGACGGTGCCGTCCCCCTTCCCGCTTCCCCCCGGATCGACCATCGGCGTGCTTGGCGGCGGCCAGCTCGGGCGGATGCTGGCGATGGCCGCGGCGCGGCTGGGGTTCGACACGGTCATCCTGACGCCCGAGGCCGACGCCTGCGCGGCCCGCGTCGCGGCGAGGACCATCGTGGCCGACTACGCCGACCCCGAGGCGCTGGACGCCCTGGCCCAGCTGGCCGACGTGGTCACCTTCGAGTTCGAGAACGTGCCGGCCGCCGCGGTCGAGGGCCTGACGGCGCTGGGCGCGGAGACCGCGCCCGGGCCGCTGGCCCTGGCCGTCGCCCAGGACCGGGTCGACGAGAAGACCTTCCTCAACGGCTGCGGCGCGCCGACCGTCGCCTTCGCCGCCGTCGAGACCGTTCGGGACATCCTGGCCGGGCTGGACCGGCTGGATGCGCCGGCGCTGCTGAAGACCCGGCGCGAGGGCTATGACGGTCGGGGCCAGACCTGGGTCGAGAGCCACGCCGACGCCGCGGACGCCTTCGAGCGGATCGGGCGCGCGCCGGCGATCCTGGAGGCGCGGGCCGACTTTGTGCGCGAGCTGTCGGTGATCGCCGCCCGTGGCCGCGACGGCGACGTGGTGGCCTATCCGCTGGGCGAGAACCACCACGAAAGCGGCGTGTTGCGCCGCACCAGCGCGCCAGCCGAGGTGAGCGCCCAGGTGAGCGCCCAGGCCCAGACCATCGCCGCGCGCATCCTGACCCGGCTGGATTATGTGGGGGTGATCGGGATCGAGCTGTTCGAGCTGGAGGGCGGCCGGCTGCTGGTCAACGAGATCGCGCCTCGGGTGCACAATTCCGGCCACTGGACGCTGGACGGCTGCGAGGTCGACCAGTTCGAGCAGCACATCCGCGCCATCGCCGGCTGGCCGCTGGGCCCGGTCACGCCGCTGGCCCACGTCGAGATGGAGAACCTGTTGGGCGACGAGATCGACGCCTGGCCGACCCTGATCAAGGAGACCCAGGCGCGGGTCTGGCTCTACGGCAAGGGCGAGGCCCGCCCAGGCCGCAAGATGGGCCACGTCAACCGGCTGCGGCCGCTGAAGGACTGAAGCGGCGGCGGGTCAATTCGAAGTGCGCGAGGATGACGACGCTGGCCGCCGCGGCGAAGAAGCACCAGACCGACAGGAACGCTTCCCAGTAGAAGATATAGGCGACGGCGCAACCGATGAGGATGATGGCGCCCAGCGCCAGGATCGTACGCCGCGAGGACAGGAGCAGCGGCAGGCTGGTCGCGGCGAGATAGGCGAGATCGACCAGCACGAGATGGCCCTGCTGGGTCCGATAGACGATGCAGCCATTGACGATAACGGCTTCGCGCGGCCCGGTGATGAGGCGCCAGAGGAGATAACCGGCGACGCCAAGGCCCAGCGCAAGGCACATGAGCATCAGGCGTCGGCGCCGTTCGTTCGGCTCGATCGACCATGCCGCGAGCGACGCATAGACCGGCCAGAACACCTGGGCGAACAGCAGAAACACCAGCGTCAAGCTGGCCACGGCCGCCCCGGCCGACGCGAGCGGAAGGTTGATCCACAGCGCGCCCTCGACCGCCTGTTGAACGCCGAAAATCAATGGCGTGGCCGCCAGCGGCAACTCACGCCGCTGGGTCACCCGGGCCAGCGAGGCGATGCCGATGGCGCCGGTCAATCCGGCCGTCGAGAAGCTGGCTATCGCCGAGAAGCACATGGGCTTCCATTCATCTGATGTCGCCCCAGGTGCTCATGGAGTTTTTGCGTCTTGAGGCGTTCAGCGCACCACGGTCCGCCGCCTATCCCTTCCCGTATCGCAACCGGCCAAGCGCGCCCGCGATCTCGCGGCCGAACGCGGTGGGTTTCAGCCTCGCCTTCCAGGTCTCGAAGGCCATGACGTCGTCGATCCGCGCGGCCAGATGGGCGCTGGCCGCCTCGCGCCCGGCGCTGAGATGGATCGCCAGGCTCGAGACCAGGATCGCGGCCAGGATGGCGCGCTTGGAATAATGGTTCTCGTCGACCGAGGCGTCGCCCGCCCACCGCCAGATCGCGTCCGCGCTCTCCCACGCCAGCCGCGCGGCCAGCGGCAGGTTGTGCGGCAGGGCCAGAAACCCGGCCCAGCGGCGCAGCGCCTCGCCGTCGGCTTCGGCCGCGTCCAGCCACGCCTCCGCCGCGCGCATGATGCGCTCGCGCACCTTCAGGGTCTTGGGATCGAGGCCCGCCAGCGCCGAAAGGCCCGCCGCGTCGCGCCGGCGCGAGGCGAGCGCGGCCAGATCGCGCGCGCCGTTGGGAAGCACCAGCAGCGCCTCGCCCGCGCCAAGCCCCGCCCGCCGCGCCGCGGCCGCCACCAGCGCCGCGTTCCAGCCCAGCGTCGGCGCGAGCGCGAGCGCGGCGTCCAGCAGCCGCTGTTCGGCCGCCTCGGCCCAGTCGCCGCGCCCGTCGGGATCATCGCGCCTCATGGGTTCGGTCTATACGCCCAAGGCCGGCCCGCTCGCCATGGACAATCCGTCTTTGCTCTGGTATCAGCCGCGCCAACGTCCGCGGGGTGTCCCTTCGGGCGACGTAACGTTTTCGCCGAACGCCGGAGGGGCGCGGGCGCGACCTGGAGGACTTAGTCATCGTTCAGATTTTCGTGCGCGACAACAATGTCGACCAAGCCCTGAAGGCGCTGAAGAAGAAGATGCAGCGCGAGGGCTCGTTCCGCGAGATGAAGCGGCACGTCCACTACGAAAAGCCCTCCGAGAAGCGCGCCCGCCAGAAGGCCGAGGCCGTGCGCCGCGCCCGCAAGCTGGCCCGCAAGCGCGCCCAGCGCGAAGGCCTGATCGCCGCGCCGAAGAAGCCCGCCCCGCGCGGCGCCTAAGGCACTCAGATAGAATGACTATTGAAGGGCCGTGCGGGCGACCGCGCGGCCCTTGTCGTTGTGGGCCGCTCAGGCGGTGACCTTGCCGAACAGGCTGGCGAAGAACAGCCTGGGCTCGAAGCGGCTCGAAGACAGCGCCCCGGCGCGAAAGGCGCGGCCGGCGGCCAGCATCTCCAACCCGGTGACCGCCACCAACAGCGCGCCCGTGCCGGCGACCTGCCAGATCGGCGGGCCGCTCGCCGCCCGCGCCGCCATCAGGAACGGGGTGAACGGCGGGACCCACGACAGGGCCTGCAACAGCGGCGCGTCGGGATGAGCCACGCTCTGGCTCAGGAACACCATCGGCACGCTGAGCAGGATCATCATCGGCCCGAGCAGGGTCTGGGCCTCGCGGGTAGTCTCGCAGAAGGCCCCGATGGTGACGAACAGGGTCGCGTACATCAGATAGCCGGCGACGAAATAGAAGGCGAAATAGAACAGCAGCCCGCGCGCCATCAGTGCGGCGATCAGATCGCCGGCCAGATGCGGCTGGCTGGTCATCAAGAGCGCGGCGCCGATGCTCAGCCACACCCCGAGCACCGTGGCGGTCACCGCCGCCACCCCCAGGATCTTTCCGCCCATGATCTCCGCCACCGAAGCGGAGGACAAAAGCACCTCCAGGATCCGGCTGCTCTTCTCCTCGATCACGCTGTTCAGCAGGATGCCGGCGCCGGTCAGGATCACCATCCACAGAAGGATGCCCATCCCCAGGCCGATGAAGCCGGGCAGCCGGTCGCGCAGGGCGACGCGTCCCGCCTCGGCCCTGGGCGAGAAGGTGGTCACCTCCGGCGCCAGTCGTTCGATCGCCGACAGGGCGACGGGGTCCAGTCCCGCCTTTTCGAGCCGCTCGCGCCGCAGCACATCGGCCACCGCCTGCGACAGCCGCGCCTGGAGCGTCGGATCGGCGGGGTTGCGGGTCCAGAAATCGATCACGATCCGATCGCCGGCGCCATGCAGCACCGCGGCGGCGTCGAGCGGTTGGCCGCCGGACGGCAGGCGCTGGCCGGCGACGTAGGGCTTCAGATTGGCCACCGCGCTCGCCACGTCCCGGCCGACCGGGGCCGGCGGCGGCACGAGTCGGATGGCGGGGGCGCCGGTGTCGGCGGACGGCGCGAAGGCGCTGGCGAGCTTGCCCGCCAGGCCCCGCCCGGTCAGATCGACGATCGCGAGCGTGGCCGGCGGCGTGTGCCTGGCGATCAGGCTGGGCGCCGCGATCGCCGCGATCAGCCCGACCGGCATCAGGCAGATCGACAGCCAGAAGCCGACCGTGCGCACATAGGCGACGTATTCCCTGACGGCGATCCTGAACAGCCGGCTCATGCCGCGATCTCCTGGCCGGTCAGGACGATGAAGGCGTCGTGCAAGTGCGGCTCCTTGAGTTCGAACCGGGTGATGTCCAGGCCGCGCTCGAAGGCGGCGCGCAAGGGGGTCTGGGCCGGCGCGCCGGGCGCGAGGACGCCGGTGACCCGCATCCCGCCCGCCTCCATCGGCTCGCAGGCGATGTCGGTCAGGCCCGGCAGGGCGGCGGCGGCCTCGCGGGCGATGGCGCCTTCCAGGATCAGCCGGCGCGGCGCGGCGGCCCGGGCCGCGTCGACCGCGCCGTCGAACACCTTGCGGCCGCGCGAGAGCAGGACGACCTGTTCGCACAAGCGCTCGGCGTGCTGCATCACATGGGTGGAGAACAGCACCGTGGCGCCCCGCGCCGCCAGACCGCGGATCAGCTCCTCCAACTCCTGCTGGTTGACTGGATCCAGGCCCGAAAACGGTTCGTCCAGGATCACCAGCTCCGGATCGTGCGCCAGGGCCGAGAGCAGTTGGACCTTCTGGGCCATGCCCTTGGACAGGGAGCGGATTTGGCGCTTCATCGCCTGACCGAGACCGTTGTCTTCCAACAGAGTTCGCGCCCGCCGCCGGGCCTCGCCGGTGGACAGGCCCTTGAGGCTGGCCAGGAAGCCGATCGCCTCGATCGGGGTCATGCGCCGATAAAGACCGCGCTCCTCCGGCAGAAAACCGATCTTGGAGCGGACCGAGCGGCCGTCGGCGGCGCCCAGCACGCTGAGCCGTCCGCTGGTCGGCGCCACCAGGCCCAGGATCATCCGGATGGTCGTTGTCTTGCCCGCGCCATTGGGACCCAGAAAGCCGCAGATGCGCCCCGGCGCCACTTCGAAACTCAGGTCGCGGACGGCTTCGAAGTCGCCGTACCGCTTGCCGATCCGCTCCAGCTCGAGCGCTGCCCGCATACCCGCCTCAACCGTCCGCCCCGATGTCGTGGACCGGGGTCATAGCAGTCGATGGTTATCAGGCTCTGCATGTCTTGGGATTTGCGCGCGGCGATCGCGAGAACCGGCGGATTTTTCGGCTATCGCGCCGCGGCGTCGCGGACGAAGTCGATCGCCGCGATCACGTGGTCGGCGTATTTGCGGCCCAGGAGGGTCGCGTGACCCGCCCCCGCCACGCTCTCCGCGTAGCCGTGGCGCGAGAGGCGGGCCGGCTCGACCTGCAGCGCCTTGAGGCCCAGTCGGCGATAACTGGTTCCGGCGGTGACCACGGCGACCGGCCAGTCCGGATTGAGCGGGCCGGTGGCGCGCGCTTCGTCGGCGGAGCGGAACCATTGCTCGACCTCCGCGACGGCGGTCCGGTTGTGCCGCGGCGAGGCGAAGGCGCGGCGCTTTTCGGCGGAGGCGTCGGGCGTCAGGCCGATCTTGTCCCCGAACCAGGTTCCGGCGAGCGGTGCGTAAAGGCCCAACGAAGCGCCGAAACTGGCCAGACGGGAGGCGCGGATGAACTGGGTCACGAACTGGCGGACGGCCGGGGTCGCGGTGGCTTCCGGCGTGGTCGCGTCGACCAGCACCAGGCCCGCGACCTTGCCGGGATTGCGGTTGGCGTAGAGCCGCAGATAGAGCCCGCCCATCGAATGACCGACGAGAATGAACGGACCCTCCTCGCGCGCGGCGGCCAGCAGGCGCTCCAGATCGCCCACCACCGCCAGACCGTCGCGCGGCGCCGGGCCGGGATCGGACAGGCCCATGCCGGCCCGGTCATAGGCGCAGGCGCGGAAGCCTTGCGCCACCGCCTCTTCCTGCACCACGCCCCAGTCGGCGGCGAAACCGAACGCCCCGGCCTCGAACAGCACCGTCGGCGCCGCACTCTTCGGCCCCTCGCAGATCAGGCGCATCCGCCGTCCGCCGCCGACGTCGATCATCTCGCCGCGCATCTTCAGGGGTCCCGCCATGGCGCCCATCGCGCCGCCCACCGCGATATAGGCCAGAACGACCAGGACGGTTCCAGCGATGACGTTCGAAATTCGGCGCATTGATCTGGATCTAGACGCCATGCGTGTCGCGTGCGCGACGCCAGCCTCGCTTTTGGCCAAGCTACAGCGCCTTGACGATGCCTTCGACCATCTTCTTGGCGTCGGAGAACAGCATCATGGTGTTGTCGCGGAAGAACAGCTCGTTCTCCACTCCGGCGTAGCCCGAGCCCATGCCGCGCTTGACGAACAGCACGGTGCGGGCCTTTTCGACATCCAGGATCGGCATGCCGAAGATCGGCGAGGTGGGATCGGTCTTGGCCGCCGGATTGGTCACGTCGTTGGCTCCGATCACGAAAGCGACGTCGGCGGTGGGGAATTCGGCGTTGATGTCCTCCAGCTCGAACACCTCGTCATAGGGCACGTTGGCCTCGGCCAGCAGCACGTTCATGTGGCCGGGCATGCGGCCGGCGACCGGATGAATGGCGTATTTCACCTCCACGCCCTCCGCCTTCAGCTTGTCGGCCATCTCGCGCAGGGCGTGCTGGGCCTGGGCCACCGCCATGCCGTAACCGGGCACGATGATCACCTTGGAGGCGTTCTTCATGATGAAGGCCGCATCCTCCGCCGAACCTTGCTTGACAGGGCGGGTCTCGACCCGGCCGGCGCCCGCGGCCGCGTCCTCACCGCCGAAGCCGCCCAGGATCACCGAGATGAAGCCGCGATTCATCCCCTTGCACATGATGTAGGACAAGATCGCGCCCGAGGAGCCGACCAGCGCCCCGGTGATGATCAGGGTGGTGTTCTCCAGCGTGAAACCCAGCGCCGCCGCCGCCCAGCCGGAGTAGCTGTTCAGCATCGAGACCACCACCGGCATGTCGGCCCCGCCGATCGGGATGATCAGGGTGATCCCGGCCAGCAGCGCCAGGCCGAAGACGCCCCAGAACGCCCATTTGGCGTCACCGCCGCTGACCACCAGAATCACCGTCAACGCCACCACCGCCAGGCCGATGGCCAGGTTCAGCAGATGCCGCGCCGGCAGGATGATCGGCGCGCCGCTCATGTTGCCGTTCAGCTTGGCGAAGGCGATCAGCGAGCCGGTGAAGGTCACCGCCCCGATGGCCACGCCCAAGGAAAGCTCGATCAGGCTCTCCAGCTTGACCCCGTGGGCCGTGGCGATGCCATAGGCGGCGGGAGTGTAGATCGCCGCGACGGCCACCAGGCAGGCGGACAGGCCCACCAGCGAGTGGAAGGCGGCCACCAGCTGCGGCATCGACGTCATCGGCACCCGCCGGGCGATCACCGCCCCGATCGAGCCGCCGATCGCCACCCCGCCCAGGATCAGGCCGACGGTGACCGCATCGAGCGCGCGCTGGCTCGCCAGGGTCATCAGGGTCACGCTGACCGCGATGGCCATGCCGAGCATGCCCATCTGGTTGCCGCGCCGGCTGGTCACCGGGCTGGACAGGCCGCGCAGCGCCAGGATGAACAGGACGCCGGAGATCAGATAGGCGATGGCGGCGATGTTGGCGTTCATGATGCGCGCCGCCCTATTTCTGCTTTTTCTTGTACATCGCCAGCATGCGCTGGGTGACCAGAAAGCCGCCAAAGATGTTTACGGCCACGAGGCCCGCGGCGACCGCGCCGGCGCCTTTCGATATCCAGACCGTCCCGGAAGCGGCTTCGCCGGCGGCGCTGTGGGCCGCGGCGGCCAGCAGTGCGCCGACGATGATCACCGAGGAAATGGCGTTGGTCACCGCCATCAGGGGCGTATGCAGGGCCGGCGTCACGCTCCAGACGACGTAATAGCCGACGAAGATCGCCAGCACGAAGATCGCCAGGCGGAAAACGGTGGGATCGACAACGTCCATGATCGCGTCCTCCTAGGCTGAAGCTTTCAGGGCGGAATGGATTATGGCGCCGCCCCGGCAGACCAGGGCGGCCTTGAGGATTTCGTCCTCGAAGTCAGGCGCGAGGGCGCCGTCCTTGTTCACCAACAGGCCGGCGAAGGCGAATAGGTTGCGGGCGTAGAGGTTGGAGGCGTCGGCGGCGATGCGCCCGGCCAGGTTCGGATAGCCAACGATCTTGACCCCGCCCAGATCGGCGATCTCGCCCAGCTTCGAGCCCGCGACATTGCCGCCCTGCTCGACGGCGAGGTCGACCAGCACCGATCCCGGCTTCATCGAGGCCACCTGCTCGGCCGAGACCAGCTTCGGGGCGGGACGGCCGGGGATCAGGGCGGTGGTGATGACGATGTCCTGCTTCTTGATGTGCTCGGAGACCAGGGCGGCCTGTTTGACCTGATAGGCGGCGCTCATCTCCTTGGCGTAGCCGGCGTCGGTCTCGGCCTGCTTGAATTCCTCGTCCTCGACGGCGACGAACTTGGCGCCCAGGCTCTCGACCTGCTCCTTGGCGGCGGGCCGCACGTCGGTGGCGGTGACCACCGCGCCCAGCCGGCGGGCGGTGGCGATGGCCTGCAGACCGGCGACGCCCGCGCCCATCACGAACACCTTGGCCGGGGCGACCGTGCCGGCCGCGGTCATCATCATCGGCAGCGCCCGCCCGTAGACCTCCGCCGCCTCGATCACCGCGCGATAGCCGGCCAGATTGGCTTGGCTGGACAGGGCGTCCATCACCTGGGCGCGGGTGATGCGGGGCACGAACTCCATGGCGAAGGCGGTGGCGCCCTTGGCCGCCAGGGCCTCGGTCGCGGCCCGCTCGCCGAACGGATTGAGCAGGGCCACCACGATGGCGTCTGCCTTCAGCGCGGCGATCTCCTCGTCGGCCGGCGCACGCACCTTGAGCACCACGTCCGCGCCCGAGAGCGCGGCCTTGGCGCTCGTCGCGATCGACGCGCCGGCGGCGGCGTAGTCGGCGTCCGGATAGCTGGCCGCCAGCCCCGCTCCGGCCTCGACGGTGACAGCGAACCCGAGGCCGATCAGCTTCTTCACCGAATCCGGCGTCGCCGCCACGCGCGTCTCGTCGGTGCGGCTTTCCCTGATCACGGCGATATGCGCGCTCATGCGCCTGATTCCTTCTCGCGCTTGTCGCCCGCGCGCATCGTCTCGCGCGTCGGCGCGCCGGCGTCGGATCCCGCCGCCCTTGTGCAGCGAGTCGACGCCTCGTGGCAGGGGGTCAGTGCGCCAACGGGCGCTGGCGCAGCAGAACGCCGCCCAGCGCCGCGACCACGAAGGCGCTCGCGAAGGCGGTGAAGAAACCGGCCTCGGTGCAGAACAACAGGGTGAAGAACAGGATTCCGACGGCGAGTGTGAGGCAGGCCCACTTGGTCCCGGACATGACGGTCTTGAATGTCGCTTGCTGGGCGTGGATGTCCATCTCGCCGTGATGATATCTGGAAGCCTGTCTGGCCATGCGTGGGTCCCCTCAAGCGGTTCTGCGATGGCCCCTGCGACTATACCAATGCGCCGCGTCGCTCAAGGCCGGCCCGCCGTGTCACGGCCAGAGCGCCAGGACCGCGCGCAGGGCCGCGATCAGGGCGATCGGCTGGTCGACCATGATGTGGTGTTCGCTGTCGGGGATCACGATGGTCTTGATCTCGCTCGGCAGCTTGGCCATGCCCGACTGGCCGTGGCGGCGGACGATCTCGGAGTTGTCGGCATGGATGTGCACCGTGGGCGCGCCGACGACGATGGTCTCGAACAGGCCCTCCATCACGCCGCGATCGAGCTTGCTCCACAGGAACGGATCGAACCGCCAGGTCCAGCCCTGGCCGCCGCCCTCCAGCGGCGCGGGCTTGAGCGAGCGGCGGGCGATGTAGTCGGCGATGAACAGGTTCTTGCAGCCCTGGGGCGGCATGAAGCGGAAACGGCCCAGGGCCTCGGCCAGGGTCGGATAGACGCGGTTGGGCTGGGTGCGCATCTGGGGCATGCGGAAGCCCTCGGCCGCCGACGCCGGCGGCGGGCCGAAGCCGGTGTCGACCAGGATCGCCGCGCGCATCCATTCGGGGTAGCGGATCGCCGCGTGCAGCACCTGGGCGCCGCCGAATGAGTGGCCGATGAACACCGGCTTTTCCGGCGCGTCGTAAAGTCCGGCCGCCTCGGCCCCGGCGCGGGCCTCGTGCGCGAAGCTGACGAAGGAATAATGTTCGCGCCAGTCCGAGGCGCCCATCCCCGAGAGCGAGATCGCCGCCACGCGGTAGTCCATGGCCAGCCACGGGGCGATGAAGCTCCACCAGTCGGCGTGGGCGCTGTTGCCGTGCACCAGCAAGAGGCCCGGCTTGCCGCGCTGACCCCAGGCCAAGAGCTCGATGTTCGCCCCGTCGACCTCGACGAACGAACGCTCCGGCGCCTGGGCGATCGCCCATTTGAACCAGTCCGGCGCCGGCGGCTCGGCTCCGTTGAACGGCGCCAACGGCGCCTGGACCTCGGCCGGGGGCGAAAGCTGATCGTCGGCCATGGCGAACTCCCAAGGCGCGCCGGCCTCGGCGCGCGCAATCCACTGCGATTTGAAATACGACCCGTCAAAACGGCGCTAATGGCGCCCTGACTAAACGGCGTTTCCAGAAACACAACCCCGGTGCGGCGGCCGGCCGATTAACGCTTCGGGAACATCCCTTCAACGCCCCCTTTACCTCGCGGGTCTAGAACCACGGCCAACGATCAGCCGCTCTCGGTGAAGGGCGGCGTACAGGTGGGTTTAGAGTTTCATGGCCAAGACGGTTCTCGTCGTCGATGACGATCCGACTCAGCGTCGGCTGATCCAGGCGGTGCTCGAGCGCGAGGGCCTGGTCGTGGTTCACGCGGCAAGCGGGGAACAGGCGATCGACCGGCTGACCGCCGGCGGCGCCGACGCCGTCATGCTCGACCTGGTCATGCCCGGCCTCGGCGGCCTCGAAACCCTGAAGGAAATGCGCGCGCGGGGCTTCAATCAGCCGGTCATCGTGCTAACCGCAACCGGCGGCATCGACACCGTGGTCCAGGCCATGCAGGCCGGGGCCCAGGACTTCTTCGTCAAGCCCGCCTCGCCCGAGCGGATCATGGTCTCGATCCGCAACGCCCTGCAGATGGGCGAGCTGAAGGGAGAAGTCGACCGGCTGAAAAAGCGCAGCTCCGGCAAGATCACCTTCGAGGAGCTGATCGGCGCCTCGCCGGCCATGGCGATGGTCAAGCGGCTGGGCGAGCGGGCGGCCAAGTCCTCGATCCCGATCCTGATCCTCGGCGAAAGCGGCGTCGGCAAGGAGCTGATCGCGCGCGCCGTGCATGGCGCATCGGATCGCTCCGGCAAGCCGTTCGTGGCGGTCAACTGCGGCGCCCTGCCGGAGAACCTGGTCGAATCCATCCTGTTCGGCCACGAGAAAGGCAGTTTCACCGGCGCCATCGACAAGCACCTGGGCAAGTTCCAAGAGGCCAGCGGCGGGACCCTGTTCCTGGACGAGATTGGCGAGCTGCCGCTGGACATGCAGGTCAAGCTGCTGCGCGCCCTGCAGGAAGGCGAGATCGATCCGATCGGCTCCAAGCGGCCGGTGCGGGTGGACGCGCGGATCATCTCGGCCACCAACCGTGACCTGGCCCAACGGGTGGCCGACGGCCTGTTCCGCGAGGACCTCTACTATCGGCTGAACGTCTTCCCGATCGAAGCGCCATCCATGCGCGAGCGGCGCGAGGACATCCCGGCCCTGGTCGAGCACTTCATCCGCCGCTTCAACGTCGAGGAAGGCAAGCGGGTGGTCGGCGCGACGCCGGAGACCCTGGCGCTGCTGGCCGCCCACGACTGGCCCGGCAACGTGCGCCAGCTCGAAAACGCGGTCTACCGCGCCATCGTGCTGTCCGACGCGCCCTATCTGCAGCCTTACGACTTCCCCGCCATCTCCGGCCTGCAGGCGCCGGCGCCCGCCGCCGAGCCGGCCGGCGTGCCCTCGGCCTCGGAGCTGATCGAGGAGCTGCCGGGCGACTCGCCGGTGCGCATCCTGGACGAGCGCGGGCATCTTCGCACGCTGGAGGAGATCGAGCGCGACCTGATCCAGCTCGCCATCGAGATCTATTCCGGCCACATGAGCGAGGTCGCCCGCCGGCTCGGCATCGGCCGCTCGACCCTCTACCGCAAGGTGCGCGAGCAGGGGCTTGACGTCCCGCTGGACGAGGCGGTCTGAGGGGCGGTCATCGCCGCACTCACCGCGGCGCTCGCGTCACCTCGAGCGTGAGATGCGACAGCGATGGCAGACGCGCCAGACGCGCGCGATAATAGTCGGCGTCTCGGGCGCTGTTCGTCACGACCTGGACGATGGCGGCGAGGTGACCCGGCCCGACGCGCCACAGGTGCAGATCGCCGACCTGGTCGCCTTCGGCCTCGACGATGCGGCCGATCCGGTCGGCCAGGCGCCCATCCGGGTTCATATCCAGCAGGACCGCGCCGGTGTCGCGGATCAGGCCGTAGGACCAGCTCGCGATCACCGCCGCGCCGATCAGGCCGGCCAGCGGGTCCATCCATAGCCAGCCGAACAGCCGCGCGAGCGTCAGGCCGGCGATGACCAGGATCGAAACCGCGGCGTCGGCGAGCACATGCACGACCGCGGCGCGCATGTTGTTGTCGCGATGGTGGGCGTGACCGTGGTCCTCGTCGTGCGCCTCGCCCGCCGCGTGGACGTGATGGTGATGATGCTCGTCCCCGACGCCCAGCAGCCATGCGCTGGCGATATTCACGCCAAGCCCCAGCACGGCGATCGGAATCGCTTGGCCGAAATGGATCGCCACCGGGGCGAACAGGCGGCTGAGCGCCTCGTAGCCGATCAGCAGCGCGATCATCGCCAGCACGATGGCGCTGGTGAAGCCCGCCAGGTCGCCGAGCTTGCCGGTTCCGAAGCTGAAGCGCGGATCGCGCGCGTAGCGCCGGGAAAAGGCGTAGGCCAGGGCGGCGAGGAGCAACGCCCCGGCGTGGGTCGACATGTGCAGGCCGTCGGCCACCAGCGCGATCGATCCGAACAGCAGGCCGCCGACGATCTCGACCGCCATCATCGCCCCGCAAAGGCCGATCACCAGCCAGGTCCGCCGCTCGTTGCGCTCGTGGCCCGAGCCGAGGAACAGGTGGCTGTGGCCAGCGGGAGGCGCTACGACCTGCGTCTGCATCGCCATCGCTCAGCGGCCGGGCGGAACATCGGCGCCGTCGCGCGACGGCGCGGGCGGCGGGTCGTGGTCGTCGCGGGGTTTCGACGCCTTGAACCGCTGCTCGAGGCAGGCGTGGGTTACGGCCGGATCGGGCAGGCCGCCCTCGGACCAGCCGCAGGGCTCGACGGGTCGAGGCCGCTTGGGCGAGTCGGCGCCGAAACAGGGACCGCAGACCAAGGCGGCCGCCGCGATTGCAAATGCGAGACATTTCATTTTCATCAGCCTACACCCGCCAGGCCTGGCGCGTCACCTCGCGCCGGACGTCAGAACTCCTTGGTGATTCCGGCGAAGAATCCGCGCCGCGGGCCGTATTGCGGAGCGAATACGCCCACGCCCGTGCCGTTGCGGATCTGATAGACCTCGTCGAACGCGTTGATGACGTCCAACCGCACTTCGATGGGACCGGTGGGAACGGTCTCGAACCTGTGCGACAGGCTGAGGTTGACCTGGACGTAGCCGGGAAGCTCCGCCCCGTTGGGAATCTGCGTCAGGCCCGGGTAGGCCAGGGCCAGGGGCGAGGTCGGCGACAGGGGCAGGCCGGCCCTAAGGCCGCTGCCGTAGATCAGATCGGCCCCGACCCGCGTGCCGCGCCACAGGTAGGAGGCGCCGACGGAGACCGAATAGGCCTGGTCGTGGTCGAGGTAGATGTAGTGCGTCGCGACATAGTCCAGCTCGGGCTGGACGAAATTGAATTGGCTGGTGATCCAGTCCTTGCCTTGCGCCACCGAGTGAGAGGCGTTGAGGTAGGCGCTGAACGGACCCTTGTTATAGGACAGGGTGAATTCGACGCCCCATTGCTTTCCTTCCGCATAGTTGAATGGCGTCAGGATGATCGGCGCGCCGAACTGACCCTCGTCGATCAGGTGCTTGGAGAGCTTGTAGTAGCTGTCGAGGGTGACGGTGAGGTCCGGCGTAATCTTCTGCGATCCGCCGACGTCGAAATAGTCGGCGCGTTCCGCATACGGCGTGGTGTCGGCGGTCACCGCCGGCTCGGCGCTGGTGCCGGCGAACTTCGTGATGGTCTCCCCCGCGATCAGCTCGAACGGCGGAGGTGAGAAATATCGCGCATAGCCGGCGTGCAAAGTCGTCGTCGAGGTCGGCTTCCAGACCAGGTTGATGCGCGGGCTGAGCTGATTCTCGCTGCGGAAGCCGTTGAACTGGTCGAAACGCGCGCCGTAGTTGAGCGTCAGATTGCTGAGCAGTTTCCACTCGTCCTGGAGGTAGGCGCTGTAGGTCTCGGCGGTCCGGGCGCCGTTGTCGATGATCGATTCGGGTTGGGGCTGGGTCTGGACGCCGTTGGCGTCGACCGGCAGGACCAGGGAGGTGGTGGCGCTGGTCGAGCGGTCGATCTCGACGATCACCCCGCCGCGGATCGTGTGCTGGTCGTTCAGGTGATAGGCGCCCTCGGCCTGAACCCCACCGGCGGTGTCGGTTTTGTCGGCGTACTGACTGACGCCGTTATAGAGGATGTCGCCGACCACGTCTGGCGTGAATTTCAGCGTCGAATAGCGGGCGAACAGCGAGACCTGGCCGGTGAAGCGGTCGGTGGAGTTCAAGTAACTGACCACGCCGTATTGCGTCTGCTCGCCCTGGTTCTCGTTGAGCTGCTCGCTGGGATAGTCGGTCTGGCCGTTGACGTTGAAGCCCAGGCCGCCGTTCAGCCCGCCGGACACGTCCGGAATCTGGAACCGCTGATCGGACGTGCCGAGGATCATCGATATCCTGCTGTTCGCGTCGATGATGTGGTCGACATAGGCGAAGCCCTGGAACTGCTCGGTGTGGTCGTGGATGGGGTCGGACCGGCCGTCGGGCGATTCGATGCCCAGGTCGTTCTGCAGGTAGCTGCCCGAAACGAAGAAGTTGGTGTTGCCGGAATTGCCGCCGACCTCGAAGCTCGGTTCGATCTCCCCATGACTGCCGCCATAGACCGAGACGGAGCCGCCGTTCTGATAGCCGCTCTTGGTGGTGATATCGATGATGCCGGCGGTCCTGAGGCCGTACTCCGCCGGCAGGGCGCCGGTGATCAGCTCGACGCTGTTGGCCAGACGCGGGCTCAGCGCCTGGCTGAATACGCTCAGGCCCTCGGGCAGGATCACCCCGTTCAGACGGAACTGCAGGCCATTGTGCTCGCCGCGAATGTGCAGCTGGCCATAGGAGTCCTGGGCGACGCCCGGCGCCTGCAGGATCACCTGATTGAGCGCGGTGTTCTGGCCGCTGGGCAGGGTCTCGATGGTCTGGGCCGAGAACTTGTAGGTCGAGGCGCCGAGCTGCGGCTGGATGGTGTCGCGCGCCGCGTCGAGCCGCTGGCCCGTGACCACCACCTCGGACACCGTGGTGTTGGACGGGCCGCCGCCCTGTGCCTGATCGGCGCGGGCGATCGAGGCGCAAATGACCAGGGCCGCGCCCGCCGCACCCGCCAGCAGCCGTCGTCTCAAACGCAATTCACGCATTGGACCATCCCCAAACTGGCCTTGGCGGCCGCGGGCATGGCATAGCGGGCCGGCGGGGTAGCAGCGATAGGCGCCCTTCCCGGCCCGAGCGGGAATTTTTCCCGAAGCCTCCATTGCTGCTACAAAATGGCGCCATGACCGCCCGAACGCCGATGTCGCTTCGCCTGCGCGTGCTGACCGCGATCGCCCTGGTGGTGGTCCTGGGCGCGGCCGGCGGAGCGGTGTTCGCCGGCTGGCTCGCGCGCCAGACCCTGCGCGACGAGCTGCAGGCCGCCATGACCGGCGGGCGCCAAACGGTCGAGCGGGCGCTCGAGGCCCTGCCCCGCTCCGACCATCCTGGCCTCGACCTGCGCCGGCTGATCGCCACCTTCGACGGCAACCGGCACGTCTCGGCGGTGCTGATCGACGCCGCCGGCCGACGCATCGAGGCCTCGCGCCTGCCGGCCTCTCCGCATGCCGCCCCGGCCTGGTTCATGGCCCTGCTGGACCCCCGGCTGCAGGCGTTGCGGATCGCGGCCCCCGGCGGCGAGGCGGTGGTGCTGACCCCGGCGCCGCAGGACGATGTCGGCGACGCCTGGCTGCAATTCGGCGACGCCCTGATCGTACTGGGCCTGGTGGGCCTAGTGGGAACTGGGCTGGTCTATATCACCATCGGGCGGGCGCTGAGGCCGCTGCACGAGCTGTCCAGAGCCTTCGGCCGGGTCGGACTCGGCGACTACGCCGCCCGGGTCGAGGAGGCGGGACCAGCCGAACTGGTGCGCCTGGCCAGGCGCTTCAACCTCATGGCCGGCGACTTGGAGGCCATGCGCCGCCGAACCCGGGCGCTGGAGGAACAGATCCTCAAGCTGCAGGACGAAGAGCGCGCCGAACTGGCCCGCGACCTGCACGACGAGATCGGCCCCCATCTGTTCGCGGTGAACATCGACGCGGCCATGCTGGGGCAGTCCCTGGCCGCCGGACGCCAGGACGAGGCCTCGCGGCAGGTCAAGGCGATCCAGACCGCCGTCGGCCACATGCAGCGTCAGGTGCGCGATATCCTGAGTCGCCTTCGGCCGGCCCAACTGGTCGAGCTGGGCCTGGGCGCGGCGATCGGCGAACTGGTCCAATTCTGGCGCTCGCGACGGCCGGACATCGTCTTCGCGGTCGATCTGGCTCTGGATGACGCGGGGCTGCCGGACGCGGTTCGGGAAGTGGTCTATCGCGTCGTTCAGGAGGGGCTGAGCAACGCGGTCCGGCACGGCCAGCCCGACCGGATCGATGTCGCCGTTCGAGCGGGCGATGCGGATGAGGTCGTGGTCCAGGTCATCGACAACGGTCTCGGACTCAGAGGCGCGCGCGGCGAGCCCGGGTTCGGCCTTGTCGGCATGCGCGAGCGGGTCGAGGCGCTGGGCGGCTCGCTGTCGGTGCTGCCCGGAGCGGCGGGCGGCTGGTCGATCATCGCGCGGGCGCCGCTGACGCCGGCGCTGGCCTATGACTTGGCGCGGGCCGAGCGATGAACATCCTCCTGGTCGACGACCACGCCATCGTCCGCGACGGGCTGAGGCGGCTGCTGGAGGCGGCCACCGGAAACACCGTGTTCGAGGCGGTGGATGGGCGCGAAGCGCTGGAGCAGGTCGTCGCCCGGCGCATCGACCTGGTCATCCTCGACCTCAACCTGCCGGGATTGGGCGGGCTGGAGCTGCTGCGCCGCCTGGTCGAGATCGGGCGGGTGCGGGTGCTGGTCCTGAGCATGCACGCCGAGCCGCTGTACGCCGCCCGCGCGCTCGACGCCGGGGCGGCCGGATATCTGTCCAAGAACGCCTCGCCCGACGAGATCCTGACCGCGGTCCAGCGGGTCGGCGCGGGCGGGCGCTATGTCGAGAACGAGATCGCCCAGGCCCTGGCGCTGCAGTTCGGCTCGCCCGCCGACGCGGTCGGCCAGCTCACCGCGCGCGAACTGGAGATCATGCGGCTCTTGGCGCTCGGCCGAGGCCTGGCCGAAATCGCCGAGGCGCTGGGCGTGCGCTACAAGACCGTGGCCAACACCGCCAGCCAGATGAAATCCAAACTCGGCGTCTCCCGCACCGCCGACCTGGTGCGGCTGGCGATCGAGACGGGAATTCATTGAGGCGCGGGCGGCGCTGGGGGTTCGAGCTGGACAGATGGCGCGGGAGGATGAACGGCCGCTAAGAACTTGAGAGATGGGTGGATTGTCGTCCTTCAGCCGTGGGCTTAGCCTAGCGCCATGATCACCCTACGACTGCTGAAACGTGATGAAGGTGCGATCGCGGCTCAGCTTCATCGCCGGGCCGGCGCGCTGATCCCAGGTTATGACACGTCGCTTCACTCCGAGGAGGAGTTCCACATATTCTACAGAGATAAGGTGATGATGGACGGCCCGGTTTGGGGTGCGTTTGACGGCAATCAGCTTAGAGGCCATGTCGCACTGCTGCCCGGATGGATTGATCACCTCTACGTCGATCCCGCTTTCCATGGCCTTGGAATCGGAAGCTCTCTCGTGAAGCTGGCACAGAATGAACAGGGT
Organism: uncultured Alphaproteobacteria bacterium; assembly: GCA_963706385.1. Classification (GTDB taxonomy): domain Bacteria; phylum Pseudomonadota; class Alphaproteobacteria; order Caulobacterales; family Caulobacteraceae; genus Poindextera. The sequence goes on from OY970153.1 coordinate 1,788,141, forward strand.
GAGCTTAGACTATATACATTCCAATCAAACACCCGAGCCCGATCGCTCTATGAGCGACATGGGTTCGCGATCGAGGAGCTGACCAACGGCGAGCGCAACGAGGAGAAGATGCCGGACATGACCTATCACTGGCGACGGTCCTAACTTCCGCCTTGGGTCGAGTTCACTCGCTGGGCGGCTGCCGAAAAGCGGCCTTGGCGCTGGGACTACCGCAACGCGTGACACCTTCGCCTTCTCCCTTTGCGGGAGAAGGTGGCCGCGAAGCGGCCGGATGAGGGGTTGCGCTGTAGGCTCCGACGGCATGTTGGGCGCCGGGGCGTTCGACGATTATCCTCGGATGGAAGCAGGCGAATTCGGCGGACGGAGACGCCGGCGCGACCCCTCATCTTCCCGCCGCTTTGCGGCGGGCCCCTCCTTCTCCCGCAAGGGGAGAAGGGATGCGCGTTGCGACTTGGGGTGAGCGGTTTGGCCCCGGGCGTTCGTGGGGATGATGGGGCGGATGCCCAGATCAACCCGATTACATCGCACCGCTATATCCCCAGCGCCGCCCCCAGCGCCTCCACCACCCGCTCGGGATCGTCGTCCGCCATCGCCGGGAACAGCGGCAGGGTGAGGGCGCGCGCGTACCAGGCGTCCGCGCCGGGCAGGTCCAGGCCGCCGTAGCGGTCGCGGTAGTAGGGCTGGCGATGGACCGGGATGTAGTGGACCTGGCTTCCGATTCCGCGCGCGGCCAGGGCCTGGATCACCGCGGAGCGGCTGCGCCCGGCGGCCTCGAAATCGATCAGGGCGACGAACAGGTGCGGGGCGGGATCGCAGGCCCTAGGAACCGCCGCCGCCCGCGCCATCGGGGCCAGCGGCGCCAGCAGGGCGCGATAGCGCGTCGCCAGCGCCCGGCGCCGGGCGGCGAAGCGCTGCAGCTTGGCGAGCTGGCTGAGGCCCAGGGCGCAGAGGATGTCCGGCAGGCGATAGTTGAAGCCGAGGACCTGCATCTCATAGGCCCAGGGGTTGGGCGCGCCGCCGGCGTCGAGGGAGATCTCGCGCGCGGTGAACGCCGCCGCGTCGCGGGTGATCCCGTGGCTGCGGAACAGGGCCAGGCGCTGGGCGAGCGCGTCATCGTTGGTGGTCACCATGCCGCCCTCCCCCGTGGTGATGGTCTTGACCGGGTGGAAGGAGAAACAGGCCATCGCCGAATGGCGGCAATCGCCGGCCCGCTCGGGGCGATCGTCGAAGGCCATGGTGGTCCCGAGCGCATGGCAGGCGTCCTCGACCACCGCCGCTCCCCGCGCGTCCGCGATCCGGCGGATGGCCGGCAGATCGGCGACATGTCCCATCAGATGCACCGGAAGCACCGCCGCCAACCGCCGTCCGTCCAGACGCGTCAGCGCGGCCGCGAGGGTCTCCTCGGTCATCAGGCCGCTGTCCGGATCGACGTCGGCGAACACCACCTCCCCGCCCTGGAAACGGGCGCAGTTGGCGGTGGCGGCGAAAGTGACGGCCGGCGCGATCACCGCCTCGCCGGGCTCAAGGTCCAGGGCCAGCATGGCCAGATGCAAGGCCGCCGTGCCGCTGGAGCAGGCGATGGCGTGGCGCGCGCCGACCGTCTCGGCGAAGGCCGCCTCGAACGCCGCGACCCGCGGGCCGGTGGTCAGGAAATCCGCCCTCAGCGCCCGCGTCACCGCGGCGATGTCGTCGTCCTCGATGGTCTGGCGGCCGTAGGGCAGAAAGGCCGGGTCAGCCATGGCCGGCAAGCAGGGCGGTCAGGCCCGCGGCGTCCAGCCATTCGGTGTTGGTGTCGCTGGCGTAGGAAAAGCCGTCGGCGACCTTGCGGCCCATGTCGGCGCTGAACGGGGTGCGGGTGTATTCGACGAATTCCGGCTCGATGACGTAGCGGTCCGCCAGCTCGGTGGTCATTCGCGCGTCGTCGCCCGAGATCATGATCTCATGCAGCTTCTCGCCCGGCCGGATGCCGACGACGCGGTGCGCCAGTCCGGGCGCCAGGGCGTCGGCCACCTGCGGCATGGTCATCGAACCGATCTTGGGCACGAAGATCTCCCCGCCCCGGGTCATCTCGAGCGACGAGAGCACGAAGTCGACGCCCTGATCGAGCGAGATCCAGAACCGCGTCATCCTGGGATCGGTGATCGGCAGGTCGGCCGCGCCCTGGGCCGCGAGGCGCTGGAACAGCGGCGCGACGCTGCCGCGCGATCCGGCCACGTTGCCGTACCTGACCACGCAGAAGCGGGTGCCGATGTCGCCGGCCAGGTTGTTGGCCGCCACGAAGGTCTTGTCGGAGGCGAGCTTGGTCGCGCCATAGAGGTTGATCGGATTGCAGGCCTTGTCGGTGGACAGCGCCACCACCCGCCGCACGCGGTTGTGCAGGCTGGCCCAGACCACGTTTTCCGCGCCCATCACATTGGTGTGGATGCATTCGGAGGGATTGTACTCGGCGGCCGGCACCTGTTTCAGCGCTGCGGCGTGGATCACCACGTCAACTCCCCGGAAGGCGAGCGTCAACCGCGCGGGATCGCGCACGTCACCCAGGAAGAAGCGCATCTTGGCCATCGCCTCGGGCGGGAAGCGCTCGGCCAGCGCTTGCTGCATCTCGTACTGCTTCAACTCGTCGCGCGAGAGGACGATCAGCTTCTTCGGGTCATGTTCGGCCAGGGCGCGCCGCACGAAGCGCTGGCCGAACGAGCCGGTGCCGCCGGTGACCAGCACCACCTTGCCGTCCAGCACCCGGGTCTTGGGCGCGAACGAGCGCAGGGCCAATGATGTGTCTGCGGGCAAGACCTGAGCCTTCCATCCCGGCGCGAATCACCGCGCCGGGGCCCATCCTGGCGCAACCCAGGCCGGTTCGCACCCCATCGCCGCGCCGCCGCGATCAGGCGGTATAGGCGCGCTCGCCATGATCGGCGAGGTCGAGACCATCGTCGATCGCGGTCTCGCTGGCGCGCAGACCCACCAGGCGCTTGACCACCCAGAGGATGGCGACGCTGGCCAGCGCCGACCAGATGATGACGCTCCCCGCGCCCAGGAGCTGGACCTGCGCCTGGCGCGCCATGTCCATGCCCGCCGCATAGCCCGCGCCGCCCAGCGAGGCGTGCGCCAACACCGCGACCAGCAGGCTGCCGAGGATGCCGCCGACGCCATGCACCGCGAAAACGTCGAGCGAGTCGTCCACCTTGAAATGGTGCTTGACCAGATCCACCGCCCCAAAACAGACCAGGCTGGCCAGCGCGCCGAGCGCCACCGCGCCCAGCGGCCCGACATAGCCGGAAGCGGGGGTGATGGTGGCCAGGCCCGCCACCACGCCGGTCACCATGCCGATCATGCTCGCGCGGCCGAAACGCACCCGCTCCACCAGCGCCCAGACCAGGCCGGCGCTCGAAGCGGAGATGTGGGTGACCAGCAGCGCCATGGCCGCATCGCCATTGGCCGCCAGCGCGCTGCCGCCGTTGAAACCGTACCAACCGACCCACAGCATGCCCGCGCCGATCATGGTCATGCCCGGATTGTGCGGCGGATGCAGCTCGCGCGGAAAACCATCGCGGGGGCCGATCATGATCGCCGCCACCAACGCCGAAACGCCCGCGGTCGCGTGCACCACGAGGCCGCCGGCGAAGTCCATCACATGGCGCTGGGCCAGCCAGCCCCCGCCCCAGACCTAGTGCGCGACCGGCGCATAGACGATCGCCAGCCAGAGCCCGCTGAACAGCAGCACCGCGCCGAACTTGATGCGCTCGACATAGGCGCCGATGATCAGCGCCGGGGTGATCACCGCGAAAGTGGCCTGGAACATGAAATAGGCCGACTCGGGAATGGATCCGACGACCGCGCCCCGTCCCATCGAAAGCAGGAAGGCCTTGCTCAGTCCGCCGATCAGCGGCGCCGACCCGTCGAACGCCAGGCTGTAGCCGAACGCCAGCCACAGCACCGACATCAGGCAGGCGACGGCGACGCAATGCATCATCACCGACAGGGTGTTCTTCACCCGCACCAGCCCCGCGTAGAACAGCGCCAGGCCCGGCAAGGTCATGAACAGCACCAGGGCCGTTGCCGACAGCACCCATGCCGTATCGCCCGGATCGGCTCGCAGCAGCCCCATCACGTTCTCCCCTCACCCGCCGTTCGAGTTCCGTCCGGCCGGATGTTGCCTAATCATTGCGCAGACTGTGATCAAGACATGAGCGATCACGCAAAGCGATCAACGGACGGCGGAAATCGCCCGTCCGAGCCGCCGCCGACGCCGGGCCTCGAAGCGTGGCGGCTCAACGATCGCCGAAAGAGCCCGCGGCAGAGGCGATGGGACGCCGAGCGCCATCGCGGCCACATGTTCGGCCAGCAGCGGCGCGGCGCAGAACCCCCGCGAGCCGAGCCCGCAGAGGATGAACAGGCCAGGCTGATCCAACGCCCCGGCCAGCGGCAGGAAGTCCGGCGTCACCGCCCGCACCCCGGCCCGCGCCCGCAACGGCCTGAAATCCAAGTCGGCCGCGAGGGCGGGCCGAAGCTGGCGCAAGAGGTTGAGGTTGCGCGCCGTATCGCCATCCCGCGCTTCGCTGGCCTCGTCGTCCCGGTCATGGGTCGCCCCGAACAACAGACCTTCGTCCGTGGGGATCAGATAACCGGCGCCGATCGCGGCGGGCGGCCGAAGGCTCGAGGCGAGGAAGTCGACCTGTCCGCGAACCGCCGCCAGCGGCGCCGCGGGCAAGAGCTCGCGGCACGCCAGGCCCGCGGCCAGGCAGACCACCTCGACCTGGGTGATCTCGCGGTCCTGGGCATCGAACAGCCGCCAGACCTCGCCCACGCGCGCCATTCGCGCAACCCTCGCCCTGCGCCGGCGCGCGTCGGCCAGCCAGGCGTCGATTATCGCCGACGGCCGAATCACCAGCGCCTCGGCCAGGGCCAGACCGGCGGCGGGCGCCAGCTCGCCGAGGCGCTCGCCCATCGCCGCGCGGGTCAATCGAACCGCGGCGCCGGGCGCGAACAAGTCGGACGCGGCGATGCGGTCGAACCGGCTGGCGTCCTTCGGCCCGGTCTCGAGCTGCAGGACGCCGCGCGCGATCACCGCCTCCGGGTGTTCGCCGTAAAGATCGCCCGCGCGGGCGATCGCCTGGGCGTAGAGCTGGGCCACCACGCCGCCACCGGCGTCGAGCCGGGGCATGACCAGAGCCGCGGGATTGCCGGACGCGCCGGCGCCTGGATGTGCCGCCTCCAGCACCTCGACCGGAGCGCCCAGCGCATGGAACGCCCTGGCGAGCGCCGCGCCGGCGATCCCGCCCCCGACGATGGCTACGCGCGGGCGCGCGACGGACGGTGCGGGCGCGGACGGCAGGCGCGCCTCCAGCCGCTCACGCTTGCGCCCGAACCCGGGAGCCTTGGCGATCTCGAACCCGACCGCCGCCAGACCCCGGCGCACCTCGCCCGCGACGCTGAAGCTGGCGCAGCGCGCGCCGGGCGCCGAGCGGCGGGCCAGGGCCTGGAGCACCGCGGGGCTCCACATGCCGGGATTGCAAGCGGGGGAGAAGCCGTCGAGAAACCAGGCGTCGGCCGCACCGCTCCAGGCCTCTAGCGCCGGGGCGGCGTCCATCACCGCAAGGTCCAGCCTGGCGCCCAGATCGGGAAAATCGACGCGGTGGAAGCCGCGCGCGCGGCGCGGCCAGCGGGCCAGCAGCGAATCCGCCAGGTCGGCGATCTCGGGCCAGGCCGACAGCGCGCGCCGCGCGTCCTCCGCCGGCATGGGAAAGGCCTCGATCGAGAAGACGTGGAGCTGGGCGCCCGCCGGCCGCGTCCGCCGCCAAAGCTCGAGCAAGGCCAAGATATTCAGCCCGCTGCCGAACCCCAGTTCGCCGACGGTGAAACGCTCGCGCCCGGCCCAAACCTCGGGCAGGCCGCAGCCGGCCAGGAACACCGCCCGCGATTCGGCCAGGCCGTCGGCGTTGGAGAAATAGACGTCGCCAAACAGGCGCGAACGCGGCGCGCCATCCGCGCCCCAGATCACGGGCGAGGTGGCGGTCGGCGAATCGGAATCGGGATCGTTCATCGGGGTAAGGTCAATCCTATACCCCAGATATAAGAAGGGCCGCCCGAGGGCGGCCCTTCAGAACAGCGTTCGCTAGCGCGAAGCTTACTTGTTCGCCGGAGCGGCGCTCATCGCGGCCGAGGCGTCGCTGGCGGCCGCCGAAGCGGCTTCAGTAGCGCTGGCGGCGGCGGCCGTCGCTTCGGTCGCGCTGGCGGCCACGGCGGCTTCCGAAGACGCGGCTTCTTCAGCGGCCTTCGGCTTGCAAGCGGCGGTGAAAGACAGAGCGGCGATCGCGGCGCCGGCGACGAGGATCTTACGAAGAGCTTCGGAGGTCATGGTCCCTGGTCCCCTGGAAAGGAGGTTGCTGCGCCCGTCCGCGAACACACCGCCCACCGACCAAGTCTGCGACTCAGCCGCCGGGCGCCGCACCCACGTGCGCTGGACAGGAATATGCCGTCATTCGCGAGAAGGGCAAGCTTTAGTTCACGGCGGCGTGATCGAAAGTCAGCCGTCAGCCCTCAGCGGGGATCGCACCGAGGGTTTCTTCCAGCTCCAGGAAGCTCGGCTGGGATGGGGTCGGCACGTGACCACGGCCGATCTCGACCGAGATCTGGGCGGCGTTGCCATGCAGGTGGGCGACCAGCACCGCCTGGATGATGCGGTAGAAGGAGCCTTCCTCCTCGGTCACATGGCCCATCCGCGCGCCCATCGGGCCCACCAGGCCATAGGCCAGAAACACCCCGAGGAAGGTGCCGACGAGCGCGCCGCCGATCATCATGCCCAGGATCTCCGGCGGTTCGGTGATCGACCCCATGGTCTTGATCACTCCGAGCACGGCGGCGACGATGCCGAGCGCGGGCAGGGCGTCGGCTAGGCTCGTCAGGGCGTGGGACGGCGCGAGCGCCTCGTGATGGTGCTTCTCGAGCTGCTTTTCCATCGCGTCCTCGACCTGGTGCGGGTCTTCCAGGTTCATCGTCATCATCCGCAGCGTGTCGCAGATGAAGTCGATCGCGAAGTGGTCTCCCATCAGATTCGGATAGCGCGAGAAGATCGTGCTCTCGGTGGGCCTTTCGATGTGGTTTTCCAGTGCGATGACGCCCTTGGACTTCATCGTCTTGGTCAGGAGGAACAGCAGGCTGAGCAGATCGCTATAGTCCTGCGGCTTCCACTTGGGACCCTTGAACACCTTGGCGAGACCGGCGCCGGTGGCCTTGATCGTGGTCATCGAGTTCGAGATCAGGAAGGCCGCGGCGGCGGCGCCGCCGATGGTCATCAGCTCATGCGGCAGCGCTTCCAGGATCACGGCGATCTTGCCGCCGGAAATGATGAAGCTGCCGAACACCATGGTGAACAGCAGGACGATGCCGATGATCTGGAACATGAAAGGCCAAGGCCTCCTTGGAGCGCGCGCCCGGCAGCTTGGCGGCGAATGCTTAATGCCGCGTTTGCATCGCCGGTTGCGGACCCGCACGCCCGGTCTATCTTGCGCGCCGCATGACCGGCCTCAAGTCCGCCTTCGCCCAGCTCCGCGGCTCCGCGACGGCCAGCCCCGAACAGATCCGCGACCGCTCCTTCGCCGTGCTGTTCTGTGTTTCGGTGGTCACCGCCCTGGGCAACACCGGCATGCAATCCGTGCTGCCGGCGATCGGCCGCGAGATCCACATTCCCGATCCGATGGTCGCGGCGATCTTCTCGCTGTCGGCGCTGCTCTGGGCCTTCGCCTCGCCGGTCTGGGCGCGGGCCTCGGACCGGTATGGGCGCAAGCCGCTGATCATGCTGGGTCTCGTCGGCTTTTTGCTGTCGATGATCGGCTGCGGGATCGTGGTCGGCGCCGGGGTGCGGCACATGGCGACGCCGATGGTGATCTTCGTCTTCTTCCTGTTCGCCAGGGCGCAGTTCGGCCTGTTCGGCTCGGCCTCGAACCCCGCGACCCAGGCCTTCGTGGCCGAACGCACCAGTCGCGAATCACGCACCCAGGCGATGTCGACCCTGGCCGGCGCCTTCGGACTGGGCACCATTCTGGGGCCCCTGGTCGCGACCCTGTTCGTGCTGCCGATCGTCGGCCTGGCCGGCCCGATGTTCGCCTTCGCCATCATCGCCGCGGTGATGCTGATCGCGGTCTGGTTGTGGCTGGTCGAGGAGAAAACCCCGCCCGCGCCGCTGGACGACGCCGAGCAGCGCTTCGTGCCGGCGGAAGCCGAGGCGCAAACCCTCGCCCGGCCGAGGAGGCTGTGGCGCGACGCGCGGCTGACGCCGTTTCTGGTTTACGGCTTCCTTGTGGCCACCTGCCAGACCGCGCTCGGCCAGACCCTGGGCTTCCTGATCATCGACAAGGTCAAGCTCGGCCCGATGCAGGCGCTGGACTACATCAAGATGGCGATGATGACGGGGGCCATCGCCAGCCTGCTGGCCCAGTGGGGCCTGATTCGGATGTTCCGCATGTCGCCCAGGCGGCTGTTGCGCTGGGGCGTGGGCTTGGCCGCGGCGGGCAGCCTCTGGGTCGCCTTCGCCCCGGACTACTGGGGGGTGGTGCTCGCCTACGCCCTGTCGAGCCTCGGATTCAGCTTCGCGCGGCCGGGTTTCACCGCCGGGGCGTCTCTGGCGGTCTCGTCCGGCGAACAGGCCAGGGCCGCTGGCGCGATCGCCGCGGTCAATGGAGTCAATGTCGTGCTCGCCCCGCTGTTCGTGAAGTTCTACGAGATCAACCATGCCGCCCCGTTCCTGCTGAACATGGCGATCCTGATCGGCCTTTTGATCTACGCCTATCGCGATCCGATCCTGCGCACGGCGGGGCTGGCGCCCGCCAGCGAGGATGACGCCACAGTCTCCATCCTGGAGAAGAGCGAGGAGGGCGGCGGGGTCTAGCCGTGGGCCGCGGCCCGCGCCAGCAGCCGCTGGATCATGTCCGGCGACAGATAGCCGTCGGCCGGCAATCCCTCGGCCTTCTGCCAGAGCCTGAGCGCGGCGCGGGTGTTGGCCCCGATCACTCCGTCCAACGGTCCCGGATCGTAGCCGAGCCTGGCCAGCGCGCTCTGAGCCGCCGTGCGGTCGGCCAGCGACAGGGCCTCCTCATGCGGCCAGGCGACGCTGAGGTCCGGGGCGCCGGCGATCCGGTCCGCCAGCAGGCCGACCGCGAGAGCGTAGGCGGTGGAGTTGTTGTACTTGCGGATCACGAAATGGTTGTCGAACACTAGGAAGGCCGGACCCCGCGCGCCGGTGGGCAAAATCAGTTCGGCGCGGCCAGCCATGTCGGCGCTGGACCAGCCGGCGGCGTCGGCGGGCCGCACGCCCAACGTGGCCCAGGCCGCCGGCTCCTGCCGGGGACCCTCGCACAGCGCATAGTCGAACCCGCTCGGCAGGATCACCTCGCGGTCCCAGCGCTGGCCCTTCACCCATCCCGCCTTGGCCAGCAGATTGGCCGCCGAGGCCAGGGCGTCGGCGCTGGAGCCCCAGATGTCGCGCCGCCCGTCGCCGTCGCCGTCGACCGCGGTGGTCAGAAAGGTGTCCGGTTCGAACTGGGTCTGGCCCATGGCGCCGGCCCAGGAGCCCTTGAGCTGGGCGCGGCTCGCCTCGCCGTCGGCGATGATCCGGATCGCGGCGATCAGTTGGGTCTCGGCCCAGTCGCGCCGCCGGCCGGACGCCGCCAGGGTGGCCAGCGAACGGATCACGTCGAAGTCGCCCTGGATCGCCCCGAACGCGGTCTCGACACCCCAGATGCTGACCAGCACCTCGCCGGGCACGCCGTAGTCGGCCTCGATCCGCGGCAGCACGGCGAGATCCTCGCGCTTGCGGCGGGCGAGCGCGACGCGCTCGTCGGTGACCACGCCCTTGATGTAGTCGCTGATCGGCTCGGCGAATTCCGGCTGGCGGCTGTCCAGCGCATCCACCCGCGGGTCGGGGGCGAGACCGGTCATTTCACGTGTCACCACCTCGGCCGGCAGCCCCGACAAGATCGCCTCGCCGATGAAGGCGCGGGCCCAGGTCTGGAAGGCGGCGTCGCCCGACTGGGCGGCGGGCTCGGGCGGCGCCTCGCCGGTCTGAGGGGCGGGCGGCGCGACCGGCCCGGAGCCTGAATCCGCAGCCCCCGCGAGGACCATGATCAAGAAGGCGCGGCGATCCATGAGACGGATGGTACGTCTTGCGCGAGGCCGGCTTCAAGGCGGCTAATCGCGGGTGAATCGGTTGACTTTGCTGGGCTCGCGGCCTATACGCCCCCGCTTCCAGATCACTCGGATCGCTCGCGCGCCAACCGGCGCGGCCCGCTCCGCCCGAACGAGACGCGCCATGAAGGTCAGAAGTTCCCTGAAGTCGCTGAAGACCCGCCACCGCGACTGCAAACTGGTGCGCCGCAAGGGCCGGGTCTACATCATCAACAAGACCGATCCGCGCTTCAAAGCCAAGCAGGGCTGACGCCCGTGCGGTCCCGCGCGCCCGTCGAGGTGGTGTGGGACATCGGTAAAGCGATCGCGCGTTGGGATTCACGCGCCCTCTATTCCAAGAGCTTCCCCGACCTCGCCGCGCGCCTTGACGCTCGCTCTGGAAAGATACGGCCTGCTCTGGGCGGCCGAGGCTTGGCCCGCCGCGACGAGACCGCTAGGGTCCGGGCGAATTCTCCCCATGTCCCCAGTGAGACCCCGACCCATGGCCGACAACTCCGCCAGCATCGAAACCCTGAACAGCGCCGCCCAGAGCCAACTGAAGACCATCATCGAGCGGATCGAACGGCTGGAGGAGGACAAGGCGGCGGTGATGGCCGACCTGAAGGAGGTCTACGCCGAGGCCAAGGGCAACGGCTTCGACACCAAGATCCTGCGCAAGGTGGTGCGCCTGCGCAAGCAGGACACGGCCAAGCGGCAGGAGGAGGACGCCCTGGTGGATCTCTATCTTTCGGCGATCGGAGGCCTGTGAAGAGCAAGCGTCCAGACCAGCGGGCCCAGGCCCGACGCGCCGCGCTCAACGCCCTGAAGCGGGCCAGGCGCGCGGCGGCGCGCGCGGGCGTTGAACTGTCGAACTGGGAGGGCGAGTTCCTCGGATCGGTCGAGGCGCGGATCAAGACCTTCGGGCGGGCGTTCGGCGATCCGGAAAAGGGCGCGCCGGGCCAAGCCCTGTCGATGCTGCAGACGGTCAAGCTGAAGGAGATCTCGGTGAAGGCCAAGGGCGGCAAGCGGCCGCTGGCGCGCAAGGGGACGATTGGCCAACGCCGCTTCGGCGCACGCCAGAGCAAGGCCGAAGAAGCATGAGCGCCGCATCGCCGGTCGCGCCGGTGATCATGTGCGGCGGAGCGGGCACACGCCTGTGGCCGGCCTCGACCGAGGACTGGCCCAAGCCGTTCCGCGCCTTTGGCGAGGGGCCGACCCTGTTCCAAGCCGCGGTGCTGCGGGTGATCGGAACGACGGGGCCCGGGTTCCTGCCGCCGATCGTGATCTGCGGGGCGGCCCATCAAGGGCTGGTCGAAGCGCAACTTGCGCAGATCGGCGTTCGCGCCGGCGCGATCGTGCTGGAGCCCTGCGCGCGCGGGACGGCGGCCCTGGCGGCGGTCGCCGCGCGCCTCGTCGCCGAGCTCTATCCGGCCGCGCGCCTCCTGCTGCTGCCCGCCGACCACGCCATCTCGGACGTCGCGGGCTTTCGCGCGGCGATAGAGCGCGGGGTTTCGGCGGCGGGCGAGCACATCGTCACCCTGGGCCTCGCGCCCGACCGGCCCGAGACCGGCTACGGCTACATCCAGAGCGGGGCGGCCCTCGCGCCCGGCGTCGCGCGCGTGGTCCGCTTCGTGGAAAAGCCGGACGCGGCCACCGCCCAGGCTTGGCTGGAGGCCGGCGGCTATGCCTGGAACGCGGGCATCTTCCTGTCCGCGCCCGAGACCCTGCTGGCCGAGTTCGCGCGGCTGGCGCCGCGGATATTAGGCCCCGCCGTCCAGGCGCTGGAACGAGCCGCCAGGAACGGACCGGTGATCCGCCTGGACGAGGCCGTCTTCGCCGGGTGCCCGTCCGAGCCGATTGACCGGGCGATCATGGAAAAGACCGATCGGGCCGCGGTGGTGGCCTGCGATATCGGCTGGACCGACGTGGGGTCCTGGAGCGAGGTCTGGCGGCTAGGGCCGCTGGACGACGCCGGGGTTCTGGCGCACGGGCCGGTGACGGTGATGGAGGTCGAGGACTGCCTGATCTGGTCGGACGGCCCGCCGGTGGCGGTGTTGGGCGTGTCGGACTTGGTGGTGGTGGCGGCGGGCGGCGCGATCCTGGTCGCGCCCAAGTCGCGCGCGCAGGCGGTGCGGGCGCTGGTCGAGACCCTCAAGGCGGCGAGGGAGCGATCCGATTGAGCGAGAATGACCTGCGCGCCAGAGCGCTCGAGGCGCGACGCTGGCTGTTCGACCAGATGTTTCCGCTGTGGAGCCAGGCGGGCTTCGACGTGCGCAGCGGCCAGTTCGTCGAACAGCTCACCCTCGCGGGCCAGCCGCGGACCGAGGTCGCCCGCCGCACCCTGGTGCAGGCCCGCCAGCTCTATGTGTTCTCGATCGCCGCGCGGATGGGGTGGAGCGGGCCCTGGCGGGTGGTGATGACGGCCGCCGCCGACCGCCTCTTGGCCCAAGGCCGCACCGACGACGGCGACTGGATCTATGCGTTCGACGCGGAGGGCCGGCCGTTGGACCGGCGGCGCGACCTCTACACCCAGGCCTTCGTGATCTTCGGTCTGGCCCATGCCGCCACGGCCCTGAAGCGCGCTGATCTGATGGCGGCGGCGCGCGAGACCCGCCAGCGGCTGGACCGGGACTGGCGCGCGCCGGCGGGCGGCTTCATCGAGGGCGAGCTTTATCCCGGCCTGCGCCGCCAGAACCCGCACATGCACCTCTTGGAAGCGGTGATGGCGCTTTGGGACGCGGGCGGCGATGTGGCGGACGCCGACCTCGCCGGCGAGCTGGCGACCCTGTTCAAGACCCGCTTCGCCGCCGATTGCGGCGTGCTGGAATATTTCGACGACCGACTTGTTCCGCTTTCGGATGAACGTGGACGCGTGACCGAGCCGGGCCACGCTTTCGAATGGGCCTGGCTGATCGGCCAGTGGGCGGCGAAGAGCGGCGGCGACGAGACGCCGCTGGCCGAGCGGCTCTACGCCTCGGGCCGCCGGGGCCTGCGCCCGGACGGGATCGTCCAGGACGAGCTGTGGGCGGACGGAACGGTGAAGATGGCGAGCGCGCGGCTCTGGCCGCAAACCGAGCATCTGAAGGCGGCGCTCGACAGGGCGAGGCGCACGGGCGCGCCGGCGGACGCCGCCGACGCCGGACGCGCTCACGCCGCGCTGCTGGCTTATCTGACGGACGCCCATCCGGGCGCCTGGCGCGACCGAATCCTGGCCGACGGCGGTTGGGCGCCAGGGCCGTCTCCGGCGTCGAGCGGCTATCACGTCGTCTGCGCGTTGAACGAATTGATCGAGCAGCGAGGCGTGATCCGTCCGGCCTGACGCCTCCCGAACCCTAGGTTCTGTGGACACTTATCGTAACCACAGGACGATGGCGGCGAGCGTGATCACGGCCAGATAGTTCCTGGCGGTCTTTTCGAAGCGCGTGGCCACGCGGCGGAACTGCTTGAGCTTCGAGAAGCAGCACTCGACGAGGTGTCGTTGGGCATAGAGGTGCTTGTCCAGCGGGTGCTTTTTGGCGCGCGAGGGATTGTTGGGGATCACCGCGAGCGCGCCCTTGTCGGCGATCGCCTGGCGCAAGTGGTCTGCGTCGTAGGCGGTGTCGGCCATGACGATTTCAGCGGGCAGGCCCTCGATCAACGGCCCGGCTTGTGGCGCATCACCCATCTGGCCAGCGGTAAGGGTAAAGCGCACAGGGCAGCCTAACCCACGGACGGCCATGTGGATCTTGGTGCTCAGGCCGCCGCGCGAGCGGCCAATGGCCTGATCTTCAGGCCCCCCTTTTTCGCCCCTGCCGCATGCTGGTGGGCGCGAACGATGGTGGAGTCGACGATCAGGTATTCGAAGTCGGGATCATCCGACATCGCCTCGAAGATGCGCCACCAGACGCCCTTCTGGCTCCACCGATTGAACCGTCGCCAGACACTATTCCAGTCGCCGAAAACATCGGGAAGATCGCGCCAGGGCGAGCCCGTGCGCACAATCCAAAGCACCCCTTCGACAAACATCCGATTGTCGCGCCCAGTCGAGCCCTTCTGATCAGGCCGACCTATGATCAGACCCGAAATCCGCTCCCAATTGGCGTCGCTCAACACCAATCGATCCATCACACCCAAGACCGCCTCCAAAAAGCAGTCTTGAATCACGCTTCGCGATCAGCGGGAATCCCTAGAGTCCACAGAACCTAGAGCGCGTTCCGCAAAAGTGGATCCGGTTTTGGGCGATTATATCTTTTGCAAACCGGGCGACGAGGCAATCCCCGTCAGGGCCGTGACCCGGTTCTCGAAGTCCTGATATTCGTCGCCATCGCCGCTGCTGATTGCGGAGATGCGATAGAACCGATTGGTTGACGGGCTCTCCCTGTGCGCCATGTCCATGTCGATACGGTCAACATTCACGACAGTCCAGCACTCGACGTAGCCGGCGCGCTTGGCCTTTTGATGGCTCTTTTCCGCCTCGCCGATCCGGTTGTGAATATTGGAGAAGTCCTCGCCCGCCTTGACCTCGATAGCGATCACGTTGCGCATTGCTGTCGCGGTCATCTCCTCTTGGATGATGATATCAGGATCGGAGGCGAATTGGATCAGCACCCGGCGCCCGGCGGCGTTGGTAATGTCGATGAAATTTGGCCCCACCTTGACCGTTGCGTGGGCGACTATCGCCGCCACGGCCTCAAAGACCCTCCTGATACCGGCGAGCCCAATCGCGACGCTGTAGCCGCCCCTGAGCTGTGGGCCGACAGTGAGAAGCGCCAGGTCATCCAAGAATGCGAGGCTCAGCCGCTCCGCCCCGAGCCCATCGATCAAGGCCGCCGAAGCTGCCGCCAGAGCCGCGCACAACTCATCGAGAAGCGCTGTCGATACCGCGTTGAGCGTCCCCTTCATCTCCATCGGCTTGAGACTGACGGTCCCCGCCTCGCGGGAGTAGAACGCCTTTTGACTGTAGCCCAGCAACAGGCGGTAGTAGCCCAACAGGCGCGGGTCCGTTCGCAGGATGGACGGGACGGCGAACATCAGCTCACCGCGGAGTCCGCGTGTCGCCAGCTTCGCGAGGCCGGCCGCCGGGGCGATGGCTGCCAACTCAGCATCGATTGTGGCGACGGGCACTTTGGAGACCGCGACGCTGAGCGCGTCTTGCAGATAGATCGCGCGTATCTGTTCGAGGGCGAAGCCGAAATCGATTTGAAGCTTCGGGCTCGGGACCCTCATTCGCAGCGGCTCGATTTACGAAACACGATCCAATAGCAATGACGGCGCCGGGTGTGGTGCGCGCGCTTCCACTTCGGATCGATGATCGGTCCCTTCCTCACCTTGATGATGCAGTCACATGCGGTGAAGCCAGCCGCCTGCCCAGCCAGGATCAGCTCGACGTGCGCCCACTGGTAGCGGTGATTGTGGACGTAATCGGCGATCTTGCAGAGCAGAATGCCTTCCTCGACCAGCACGCGTGACGCCTCGGCCATGAATGGCGGATAGGTGTGCGTGAATGAATAGCCGTTTTCCTTGGTCGAGCGCGTGCCAAGCCCAAAGCGCGTGTTGAAGTCCTTGGCCTTGTCACGCCCTTGGTTCGGAACGTGCGGCGGGTCATAGACCACCACGTCGAAGGACCGATCATCGAAGGGCATTGCGCAGTTGTCCGCGCAAACATCGGGCTTGTGCCGTGGATCTATGTCGAGGCCAGTAACGGGCCGCGAGCTGCCACGCCAGAACCGGCCGCCATTGACCGTCGCGTCGAGGATTCGCTTGGGCTCAGAGCGAGGATAGAACGATAAAAGCTGTTCGATCAGAGCGGCGTCGTCGTCGCCGAACCAGACAGAATCCAGCGGTTCATATTGTTCTACAGGTTCAAGGCATTCCGCGACCGACACGGCTACTTAGCCTTTGGCTTCACATGGGCCGCTGGTGCTGTGGCAAGCTTCTTTAGCCGCCTGTCGAAAGCCTGTTCGTCATCATCGCATTCCAACTCGCGAGCGAGTTTGCGGAACTGTTCGACCTGCGGCTTTGAGGCGTCGGGCTTGGGTTTTGTGATCATATGTTAACGAACCCGAGAGTCGGTTTGAAATCGCAGGCAAACCACTCCATGCTTTCGCCGTTGTGGTCTGATTCACAGGCCCGATAGGGCCGTATCGACCTCGCACGTCGATACGGTTCGCAGCGGCAAAGTCCGTTCTATCCGTCTTCCGGACACCTGGGTCGCCTTTCGGGGCGGCCCATTTTCTTAACAAATCATGCTGGTCGCGCGGTGGCGACTCGCGATTTCATCTATATGGCACCGTTCGTTCCGCCGCTCAAGACACTGGTTACCCATCGGGAACCCGAGTGGTTACCCAATGGGAACCGACTCGACTCTGTACGCCAGTTGGGCCAGTTTCGGCTCAATGCCAGACGATGCGGTCAAGGAAAGCGAAGGCGGTCGCCTCCGGGTGAACATCACCGTTCGTCCGATCACGCTCCGCTATCTCCAGCAGCTCGCGGACCTGGGCATCTTCGGCGACGACAAGACATCGGTGTCCTTCCGGCTCGTCGAAGATGGAATCCGCCGCGCCCTAGAGGGGGGCATCATTCATCCCGAGACCCCGGAACCGAAGGGCTAGGCTCGAAGGGAAGCTCTAGCTGATTGTCGTCGGCCGCGATCTCAGGCGGCCGCCACTGGCGCTTACGCTTGCGCCCCATCTTGGGCTGACGCGGCCCCGCCACCAGTTGGCCGGTATGTGAGGCGCCTGCCGACCACGCCCTTGAGCGCGAGTTGAGCGCGCTCTTGATCGTCCACACCCAGAGCAACGCGATAGCTGTAACGGAAGTCGAACTCGGCCAAGTACCGATGCAAGTGCTTCTTGCCGCAATGCTGATAGACGCCCTTCATGCCGCGTTTGAAGATCGAAAAGTAACCCTCGATCGTGTTCGTGTGCACGGTCCGATCGTTGAGGCGAACATACTCATCTTTGGAGTGGTTGACGGTTTCATGGTCGCGGTAGGCAGCTCCCATTTGGGTATAGAGGTGGCTTTCGTCCGTCCGCAGCCGCGCTTCGCGGCTCAGGTTGGCTTCCACGATGGGAACCACGTCGTTGATCGTAAGGCCGTCCACGACGATTGAGCGGGCGCGACCGGTCTCGCGTTCAACCAACGCCACGACCTTCATCATTTGCTGGACGCCAGCGCGCGCGGTGGGCGCCGGCGCGTCCGGGTCTTGACCGATGAACGTCTCGTCCACTTCCACGGTCGCGCCGCCCATGCCGAACAGTCCTAGGTCGCCCTCCCGCATGGCTTCGCGGATGCGGTGAGCGAGGAACCATGCCGACTTGTAGGTGATGCGAAGCGTGCGGTGCAGCTGGTGCGCGCTGACGCCCTTTTTGCTCGCGCACATCAAATGCATAGCCTGAAGCCAGATGTGCAGCGGAAGTTTCGACTCCTCAAAGACCGTGCCGATGCGGACGGTGAACTGTTTCTTGCAGTCCAGACATTTCTTGAGGCCAATGCGGACGCGCTTCTCGGGGTTCGGCTTGATCGCGGTGATCCGGCCCATGCGGCCACAGTGCGGGCAAACAGGGCCCTCCGGCCAGAGAATGTGCTCGACGCGCTCGAAGGCGGCGGCTTCGTCGTGGAAGTGGGGAGCAGAGAGAATGGATGACATGGCGTTGAATCCGTTGGTGGATTCAGACTATCATGGCCCCGTCAGTTTGCAAGATATATAATCGCCGGTTTTGCGATCAGAACGCGCTCAAGCTTTTGAATTTAGGGCACGATTCAACGATCAGGCAATTCCGCCTGATCGCATCGTGCCCTAACGCGCGCGCGAATTCAAACGGCTGGAAACGGGTTTACGCCTCGGCCTTCTTGCGCGACTTGGCCGGCGGCTTTTTTCCCTCGGTCGGATAGTTCAGCGCCTCCAGCAGCGGGGCGAGCCCGTCGCCATAGCGTTTCCAGCGTTCCACCGAGGTCTTGTACACCGGCTTGCGGACCTGCACGACGCTGGCGGTCTTCACCGGCCGTGTCGATGTGTGGAACGACAGGCAGGCGTCGTCCCAGTCCAGACCGATGTGGCCGATCAGGGCGCGGGCGTTGGTTTCCAGATCGTCGATCATCAACTCATAGTCGACCGTGTGCATCACCCCGGCCGGCAGGACGCCTTCCCAGAATTTCATCAGGTCTTCGTAGTGACGGTAGTAGCGGCCAAGCTCGCCGAAGTCGTAGCTGTGCGGCATGTCGTCCTTGAACAGCTTGGTGTAGGTCGAAAGACAGGTATCGACCGGATTGCGCCGCGTGTGGATGATCTTCGCGTTCGGGAACAGTAGGTTGATGATGCCGATGAAAAAGAAGTTGGTCAGCAGTTTGTCGGTCACCCGCGCGGCGCCGCCGGCGTCACGCTGGACTTCCTCCAGATAGGATCTGGCGACCTGCTGAAAATGATCCGGCTCCAGCGCCGCGACCATGGCCGGATATTTTGGAATCGACGGAAACCGGTCGCGCAGAGCGCCCAGCACCCGGTTCAACACCTTGATTTCCCCGGCGCCGTAGGTCTTTGGGTGGCTGGATATGACCTGTTCGACCAGGGTGCTGCCCGAACGCGGCATGCCGACGATGAACACCGGCACGTTGCTGGGATCGCCCGGCCATGCGCGGTTTTCGAACGTCTCGCGGCTGAATGTCGCCTTGATCTGATCGAAGAAGGAAAAGGTCTCGGCTTCGTCGTACTTGAGCTGGGCGCGGCGCAACTTGGCGCCGATCGCATAGTGCTCGAGCGCGAGTTTATACTCGCCGGTGTCCTCGAGCGCCTTGGCCAGGGTGAAATGGATCGGAAGATAGCGTTCGCTCTTGGGATTTTCCGCCTTGGCCAGGATGTCCTTCATCTGGGCCAGCAGCGCGTCGTCGGCCTTGAAGGTCTCAAGGTCGTTGAGGTTTGAATAGGCCCCGTAAAGATCGGGGTTGAGCTCCAGCGCCTTCCTTAGCTCCGCCCTGGCGTCGTCGAGCCGGCCCACCGATTTGAGCACCACGCCGTGGAAGCTGTGCAGGTCGGCCGCTTCCGGATCGAGCTTGATCGCCTGTTCGAGGAAGCCTAGCGCCTCCGCATGGCGGTCCAGCTCATGATAGATCTGGGCGAGAACGCAATAGGTCTCGGCCTTCTCCGGATCGGCGTCGAGCGCCAGTCGGGCGGCCTGCTCGGCGACGGCGTGCGCGCCGCGCTTGAGCTGGACCTTGGCCACGTTGAGCAGGGTGCTGACGTTGCGTTCGTCGAGCTTCAGCGCATCGCCCAGCACGCGCAGCGCCTCGTCGGTCCGGTCCTTGTGCAGCAGCAGGATCGACAGGTTGTTGTGGGCCTCGATGTAGCTCGGCTTCAGGCCGATGGCCTTGCGGTAGGCGTGTTCGGCCAATTCGAAGTCTTCCGCGTCGCGCAGCGCGGTCGCCATGTTGTTGTAGGCTTCCGCGTAGTTCGCCTTCTGGGTCACCGCGCGTTGGTAGCAGGCGATCGCCTCGGTCCGGCGCTCGAGCGCGCGATAGGCGTTGCCGAGATTGTTGTGCGCCTCGGGGAAGATCGGTTGCAGCGCGATGGCCTGTTCGTAGGCCGCCGCCGCCTCCGCGAATTCCTTGCGGTCGAAGTGGACGATGCCGAGATTGCTGTGGGCCTGGGCCGACTTGGGGTCCAGCTCGAGCGCCTTGGTCAGGGCCAGGTGCGCCTCGACCAGCTTGCCGCGCTGGCGTTCGATCTCGCCCAGGTTCGAATAGTAGCTCGGCGCGTTGGGGTTCAGCTTGATCGCCCGGCCAATCAGGTTGACCGCCTGTTTCGCATCGCCCTTGGCGTTGAGGATGACGCCCAGCAGATTGTAGGCGTCGGGGATGTTCGGGCGCCGTTCGATGACCTGCCGGCAAACCTGCTCGGCCGGACCCAGCCGTCCGGCCAGGTAGAGCTTGCCGGCCTGGTCCAGCGCCTGGGCGGGGGTGACCGCGACCTTGCCGGGACCTGCCGGCCCCGCGGGAGCCGCGCCGGCGGTCGCCGCGCCGGCGCCGCCCGATTGTTGCGTCATCTGCGCCTCATTCCATTGGTCGAATCATGGGCCCGAGCGGGCATCCGCCTCGGAGCCGGACGACAACGTCCATCTTCTCTAGCTATTCCAAAGGACGCAAACCGAATCAAGCTCCCGCTCGATCGAATGGGGCGCCGGCGTCCGAAAGAAAAAGGGCCTTCACGACTGAAGGCCCTCTGTCCATGACGAAGGACGTCCCGCCCCGCGGACCTGACGCAAAGCGCCAAGCCCGCGGGATCGGGATTAGAAGTTGATCGAGATCGTCGAGCGCCGGTTCAACGGCTCCTTGACCCCGTCGGGGGTGGGCACGGCGAGGTCGGTCTTTCCCTTCCAGTCGACGTTCAGCACCGATTGCGCCACGCCCAGCCCGACCAGCGCGTCGGCCGTGGCCTTCGCCCGGCGTTCGGACAGCCGCATGTTGTAGGCCGCCCCGCCGGAGGTGTCGGTGTGGCCGACCACGATGATCCGGGTCGCCTTGCCGTCGAGGGCGTAATGGGCCGCCTGTTGCACCACGCTCTGGGCTTCCGGCGTCAGGACGTACTGGTCGAACGGGAAGTAGACCACGAAGTCCTTGGCCACGAACGCCGGAGGCGGCGGGGGTGGCGGCGGGGGCGGCGGGGGCGGCGGGGGTGGCGGCGGAGGCGGCGGGGGGGGTGGCGGAGGCGGCGGGGCCGCCTGGCCGAACTTGTAGCTCAACTTCACCGACACCGAGTGATCGGTGACGTCGCTGTTGAACCGGCCGTTGTAGGCCACCCGGTACTCCAGGTTCTTGCCGTAGGTGCCCATCAGCGCCAGGCCGACCACCGCGGCGTCCGGCTGACGGTAGGCGCTGATCACCGGGAAGCCCGAGCCGGCCGGCGCGTCGGCGTAGGCCGCGTCGTAGGTCGCCCGGTCTTTGCTGAAACCGTGCTCCCAGGCGATGGTCAACTGCGGATGGAAGGTGTTGTCCAGCGTCCCGGTGAACCGCGCGCCCAGATCGGTGGTGAAGTTGTCCGAGTTGCCGCCGGTGATCGACAGGTTGGCGCCCGGCACCCCGGTCTCGGTGTTGTGCTGGTAGCTGGCGTTGGTGTAGCCCAGGCCCAGGTAGGGGGTCACGGTCACCGACTGGAGGTCCATCGGCGCGCCGAACTCGCCGTAGACGTTGACCACGTCCGCCCCGATCTTGGTGCTGGTGCGACCGACCACCGCGGTGACCGGGGCGCCGATCGGCGAGGGCGTGAAGTTGGTGAAGTCCGGCTGGATGTCGATCGTGCGGTGGCCGTTGCCGTTGTACTCGCCGTAGCTAACCAGACCGCGGACATACCAGCGTCCGGGCTCGTAGGAGCCGTAGACCCCGCCCTGCACACCGTCGGTGTTGATGCTGGCGTGGGTGGCCGGGAAGCTGAGGTTGTTCTGCACCCAGCCCAGAGCCGCGCCGATCATCAAGCGGTCGTTGATCGCATAGTCGCCGCCGAAGTAGACCGAAGCGTCGTCGGCGCGATATTTCGGAGCCTCGATGTCGGCCTTCTGATCGCTCCACTCGCCGGTCGCCCGGCCCCAGATCGAGGCCTGGCCAGGCGTGCGGCAGGCCTTGGGCGTATTGCCCTCGGCGTAGTGGATGTCATCCGAACAATCGATCCGTTCGCCGATGATGTTGTCGAACTGCCCGCCCGACCACTGCAACGACTGCAGATAGTCGGCGTATTCGGCCCCGGCCAACTGATCCAGCGCGTGCGGATAGTTCGCCGCGTTCTGGGTGAACAGGTTGGTCACCAGGTTGCCGAAGGCGCCGGTGAGCGAGGTCGAATAGACGTCCTCGATCCCCTTGCCGGCCGACTTCTGGTTGATCGTCAGGCCGGGCACCGCGTTGAACGGCACCCGGGTGATGGTCAACACGTCCTGCTGGTAGCCGCCCGTGGTCGGATCGACCAGCGAGACCGACGGCGCCAGCAGCGGCGTCGGCGAGGTGACGCTGGAGAACTGGCCGCTGATCGCATTGCCGGAGTTGGTGGTGTCGACCACCGTGTAGGGGCCGTAGCTGTTGGCGAACAGGCCGACGTCCGGCCGGATCACCAACGCGCCCGCCAGGGTGGCGTTGTTGGCGAGGATCTCCGGATTGCTCAGCAGACCCGCCCCGCTGAACCCCGCGGTCGGGAACTCGAGGGTCAGGGTGCTGCCGGCGTTGGAGTTGAAGGTGTTGACCCAGCCGCCGGAGGCGAAGAGGACCCCGCCGACCATGCGGTCTTCGAGGAACAGGTTGCCGCCGCTGGCCAGGGTCAGGGTGCCGTTATAGGTGGGATCGTTGATCAGGCCGCTGAAGTCGGTCTCGCCGTTGGAGACGGTGATCACATCGTTGAGGCCGATGTTGATGTCGCCGAAGATGTAGCCGTTCCGCGACGTGCCCTTCAGATCGATGTTCACCGGGTTCGGCGAGCCGGTGGTGTCGATCGCCACCCCGTGGGTGACGGTGGTTCCGCCGTCGGTGGAAACCCCGGCCCAGATCTCGCCGCCGTCGTTGACGATGGTCGCCACGTCGGAGACGGGGGTCAGGATCCCGCCGCCCAAGGTCGTGAGCTGGATGCCGGTCGCAAAGGCGTTCGGTCCCTGGGCGTAGACGTGGATCACCCCGTTGTTGGTGATCGTGGCGTCGTTGACATCGGACGTAAGTTTGACGCCCACGGCGCTCGCGCCGCCGGTCGTGCCGGCGGCGATCGCCGAGACCAGCAACGTGGCCGAGGCGCCGTTGCCGATCGCGCCCGTCAGTTCGCCGGACGAGGCTTCGATGCCCAGCGCCTCGGCGACGGCGAGCTCGCTCGATTTGGCCGAGGCGCTGACCGTGAAGGCGCCGGTGTTGGACACCGCCAGGGTCAAGGCGTCGCCGACGCCGGCGTAGGGCTTGTAGCCGCGCGCTTCGGCGATGGCGTGGGCGTTAACATTCGTCGCGGCGGCGGTGGCGGTGGCGGTGGCCGCGACCATGAAGGTCCCGGTGTTGGTGAACGAGGCCGTGCCGAGCGCGCCGGTTCCGGTGAGGTTCTGTTCGACGCCGGAGGCGCCCGCCTCGGCCAACGCCTGCGCCGACGTCGAGGCGATAGCCACCGCGACCGCTTTGGCGGTGACCTGGAAGACGCCGTTGTTGGTGAAGCTGGCCAGCGATGCGCCGCCCGAGGCCGCGTTGACCACTTGCTCGACGCCGAAGACTTCCTCAAATGCGGACGCGTGCGCGACGATCGCCGACGACGAGGCGACCGCGCCCGCGTTCGCCGAGACGGTCAGGGTCCCGGAATTGACCAGGCTGGCGGTGTCCGCCGCGCCGTTGACCGCCTGCTGATAGACTCCGAAAGCCACCGCCTCGGCCAAGGCGACGGTCGTGGCCGAGGCGTGGGCGTGGGCGGAGACGTCAAGCGTCCCGCTGTTGGTCAGGCTCGCCGTGGCGGTGCTGAGGGCCGTCCCATCCGCCGAGACCGACTGATAGATCCCGTCGGCCAAGGCGAGGGCGGCCGCATGGCCCGAGGCGTTGGCCGTGCCGGTGGCGGAGATGTCGAGCGTGCCGCTGCTGTTGTTGATCGAGGCGGTGTCCGCGTGGGCGCCGGAGACGTCCTGATAGAGGCCGTAATGGACTTCGGCCACGGCCGCCGCGCTGCCGGTGGCCGAGGCGCTGGCCGCCGCGGCGATGGTCAGCGCGCCCGAGTTGACGATCGAGGCGGTCGCGCTGCTGCCCGCGCCAGTGGCGGTGACGGTCTGTTCGACGCCGTAGCCGAGATAGCCCAGGGCCCAGGCGACGGCGCCGCCGACGGCCGTGGCCTGGGCGGCCAGGGTCATCGACCCGGTGTTGGTCAAGGTGACCGAGTCGGTCAGGCCGGCATAGGCCTCCTGAAGGATCGCCGGGCCGTCGCTGAAGGTCGCGAAGAACAGCGGGCTGGCGCTAACCGACAGGAGGGCGGAGCCGCTGGTGAACGAGGTCGAGCCGATGATGCCGATCGCATAGGCGTCGCCCGCCACCGGATCGGCGTAGCCCGAGGCCATCACCGTCAGCGTGCCGTTGTTGGTCAGGCTGGCCGTGGCCGCCCCGCCGGCGGAGGTGTCGGCGTACTGTTCGATCCCGGTCTGGATCTCGCCGCGCCCCTCGGCGGTGGCGGCGCCGACGGCCGAGCCCGACGCCAGAATCTTGAGCACGCCCGTATTGGTGTTGGTCAGCGCGGCGTCGGCGGATGCCGCGCCGTGGGCGTCTTGCGTGACGCCATACTCGATCCCGCCCGAGGCCTGGGCGGCGCCGGTCGCGGCGTTGGCCACGGCCATCGCGTCGATCGTCAGGGTTCCGGAATTGGTCAGGCCAATCGTCGCGGACCCGGTGGCGCCGGTGGCGGTGGCGTCCTGGTAGACGCCATACGACTGGTAGGCCGTGGCGTGGGCGAAGCTCTTGCCCGACGCCGTGGCCGAGTCCATGACCTGTAAGATTCCGGCGTTCTCCAGCGTATCGGTGACGGCGGTGGCGCTCCAGCTGTCTTGGCCGACCCCCGCGCGGTCATCGGCATAGGCATAGGCATCGCCACCGACCGCCGTGGCGGTCGCGCGCGTCCCGACCTGGATCGTGCCGCTCGCGCCGATGGTCAGGCTGGTCGAAGCCACGCTCCCGACGGCGCCGTCGCCTTCCGCCGACTGGTCGATCGACGTGTCGTACAGATAGGCTTCGGCTTTGGCGTAAAGCGGCGCCGTCGCGCTGGCGCTGGCGCCGACGGCCAGCATCCCGGTGTTGGCCAGCGTCGCCGACACCGTATCGGCGTTGTACGCCTTCTGCCAGACGCCGTAATACTGATAGGCGTAGGCGGTGGCGTCGGCCGCCGCCGTGGTCGCCGCCGCATTGGCCGCGACGCCCACCGTCAGGGTTCCGCTGTTGGTCAGGCTGACGCTCGCCGCGCCGCCGAGGCCGATCGCCGCGGTGGTGGCGCTGGCGTACTGATAGATCCCGGCGTCAGAGCGTTCCGCTTCGGCGTAACCCCGGGTGGCGCCGCTGGCGCTGGCGCTGGTCAGGACGGTCAGGGTTCCGGAGTTCTCCAGGCTGGCGGTCGAGGAGTAGCCGCCTTCGGCGTATTGCACGACGCCGGTATGGGCATAGGCCGAGGCGTCGGCGTAGCCGGTCGCAGCGGCGGCGTTCGCCTGCACGGTCACGCTCAGCGCGCCGGCGTTGTTCAGGTCGGCCAGGGCCGTGCTGCCCGTCGCGCCGTCGGCGCCGGCGTACTGGTAGATCTCCGGCGTCGCGCCGACGGCCTCGGCGTAAGCGTAATGCGGCGCGACGGCGCTGGCGCTGAGCAGGATGCTCAATGTGCCGGAGGCGTTGTTGGTCAGCCCCACCGAGGCGGCGTCGGCGTTGGTGGCTTTCTGATAGATCGCCTCGCGTTCCATCGTCGCATAGGCATAGGCCGAGGCCCCGGTGGCGGTCGCCTTGGCGTTGGCCATGGCCTCGATGGTTAGCGTGCCGCTGTTGGTCAGGCTGGCGGCCGCGCTGCTGCCGGCGACGCCGTTGGCGTCGGCGGACTGATAGATGGCGTATTCGGTGAACTCGGCGGTGGCCTTGGCGTAGGTGACGCCCGAGGCCGAGGCGCTGGCGGTCAGCGACAGCGAGCCGCTGTTGTTCAACGAGACCGAGGTGCTCAGGCCGTCATAGGCATACTGATAGAGCGCCGTGTGGCTGAAGTGAGCGTTGGCAAGAGCGGAGGTGCTGCCGGCCGCGGCGACCGCGGCGACACTGATGATCAAGGTTCCGGAATTGTCGATCGAGGCGGTGGCGGAGGTCTCCGCGCCCCCGGCCGAGACCCACTGATAGATCCCGTAGTCCATCGAGGCGGTGGCCTTGGCCTTATAGCCCTCGGCGGTGGCCTGGGCGAAGAATTCGACCGTGCCGCTGTTGGTCAGGTTGGCGGTCGAAACCGCGCCGCCGGAAACCTCCTGATAGATCGGATCGTAGACATGGGCCTGGGCGGTGGCGTCGCCGAGCGTCGCGTTGGCGTACGCCAGCGCGCCGATGGTCAATGTGCCGGAAGCATTGTCGATGCTCGCGTAGGACGAGGTTTTCGCGCCCGCGGCGGTGACGTCCTGATAGACGCCGTAGCTGTCGACATAGGCGTAGGCCTTCGCCCCGGAAGCGGCGGCGGCGTCGGCCTGGGCCGCGATCAGGAGCGAGCCGGAATTTTCCAGCGTCGCCGAGGAGACGGCGGCGTCGAACGCGCCCTGATAGATGGCGGTGTGGTGGATCGTGGCCGTCGCCTTCGCCGTCGCGGTGGCGCCGCCGGCCGCGCTGGCGTACGCGCCCGCGCCGATGGTCAAGTTCCCGCTGTTGTTCAGGTCGATCGTGGCGGTCCCAAGCCCCTTGACCTCCTGGTAGACGCCGTAATCGATTTTCGCATAGGCGTCGCCGGTCGAGCCGACCCCGGCGCCGTTGGCGTTCGCCGTCGCGAAGGCGGTGATGGTCAGCGTGCCCGAATTGGTCAGTTGGCCGACGCCCGCGCTGCCGGCGGCGTCGGCCGAGGCGAATTGGTAGATCGCGGTGTCGATCGTCGCATAGGCCTTGTCGGTCTTGCCCCCGCCCGCGAAGGCGTTGGCGTCGATCGCGATCGTCCCGCTGTTGGTCAGGCTCGCCGTGGCCGAGGCCCCGCCATGGACGGTTTGCGAGATCGCTGGATCGATATAGGCGGTGGCGGTCGCCTTGACCGCGCCGGTGGCGTTGGCGTTGGCCGTGATGGTGAGCGTGCCGGAGTTGGTGTTGTTGATCGTGGCGCTGGCCACGCCCGCCGCGCCGGTGGCCGAAACGGTCTGATAAAGGCCGTCTGCGACGTAGCCCTCGGCCTTGGCGGAGGTCGGCGAAACCGCCGTCGCATCGCCCGCGAAGGTCATCACCCCGGAATTGTCGATGCTGGCGTTGGCCGCGTTGAGGCCGGTGACGTCCTGCCCGACGCCCTCGACAAGCGTGGCGTAGGCGCCGGCATAGGTCGGCGCCGAGGCGGTGGCCGAGGCGATGGCCGAGAAATGGCCGGAGTTGGTCACCGAGGCGGAGGCCGAGCCATGGCCGCCGTCGGAGACGGTTTGCTGAGCGCCGCCGACGAGGGCGGTCGCGGAGGCGCTGACGCCGGCCGCCGCCTTGGCGTTGGCGGTGACCGTGAGGGTTCCCGAATTGACCAGGGACGCGGAGCTGACCGCGCCGCCGACGATATTCTGCCCAACGCCGTAGGCCGCGTCAAAGGCCTTGGCGTCAGACGCCCCGGTCGCGTGAGCAACGGCCCCGACGGTGATCACGCCCGTGTTGCTGACCACGCCCGTGGCCGCCGTGTGCGATCCGCCGGCGCTGGCGCTTTGGCGCACGCCGACGGCCGTGTCCGACCGGGTGAGGTAGGCGCCCCCCGCGTCGGCGAATATGCCGCTCGCGCTGGCCGAGGCGAGGACCGACAGCGTCCCCTCGTTGCTGACGCCCTCGTAGACCGTCGAGGCGCCGCTCGCCGCCTGGCCGACGCCCTCCGCGCGCACGGCGGCGTGGGCCGTGGTGTAGGCGTTGGCGACCGCGCCGATGCTCACGGAAAGCGCGCCCGAATTGTCGACCGTCAGGGAGGCGAGCGAGCCCGTGGCGATCGCGCTCTGGATCACGCCCGCGCCGCTGGCGGCCGCCTTGGCGACACCGTTGGAATCGGCGGTCGCCAGGCCGGAGACATCCAGGGTCCCGCTGTTGGAGACACCCTCGGAGACCGTGACGCCCGTGCCATGCTGGTCCACGCCGTAGACGGCGGCGAGGGCGGTCGCATGGCCGAGCGTCGACGTCGCGGCCGCGGTGGCCGCCGCGGCGACCGTGAGATTGCCCGCGTTGCCGAAGCTTTCCGTCACGCCGAAGGCGCCGCCGGTGACGTTCTGATCGACCCCGCCGCCGCTGACGTTCGCGTATAGGGCCGTGGCCCCGATCACGACCGCCTGGGCGGAGACGTCGATCGAGCCGGAATTGCTCGCGCTCACGCTGGCGTTCGCGGTTCCGCCGGAGGCGACCTGCCTCAGGCCGGTCGCGGTCGCGGTGGCCGAGCCGAGAGCCACCGCCCTGAAGCCGGTGACGTCGATCGCGCCGGCGTTGGTGATGTTGCTGACGCCGCCCGAGAGGTTGAGCCCGCTGGTCGTGTCGTAAACCTCGACGCCGACCACCGAGGGCGCGCCGAGCCCGGCGAGGCCCACGTGGATCGCGCCGTCGTTGACGATCGCGCCGACCCCGGCGTTGACGACGTCGATGCCCGCCTGCGAGCCATAGATGTTGCCGCCGGTCTCGTTGACCAGCGAGCCGGATATGACGCTGCCGAGCTCGACCAACATGCCGTCGGAGTGGAAATAAGAGCCGATCGTGCCGTAGTTGTCGAAACTGGCGCCGCCGGTCAGCTGATAGTTGTTGATGACCACATAGTCGTAATGGGTGGGGGCGGTCACGGTGACCGTCACCGCGCTGGAGCCCGGACCGGTCAGCGTGAACGGCGCCGCCGACGCGGGCGTCGCGAGCGAGGCGGTCAAGGCGGCGGCCGAAGCGCCAGCCAGCAGGACACGAACAGAAGTCGATTTGCGCACGGTCAGCTCCCCAATCCCCGTTCGATCCGGAATCGAACCTTCGAGTACCGACGTTAGCGATATCGGAACCCGGCGTGCCGAACAAGCCGCAAATCGGGTTGCACCGGCCTCAATTTCGCTTTTTTTCGGCCTGTTGTTAACCTGCACTTAAGAGGCGTCTGGGATGGGCCGGAGGCGGAATCTCGGCCAACTCCGCCATCGCGGCTTTCGCTGCGAACCGCCGCGGGCTATGGACGAAAAGGGATGGCCTCGGGCTTGCTCGACCGGCTCGCGGTCGGCCAAGGCGCGGCGCGTCCCGCAACCCCCGGTCCGCGCGAACGCGCCGCCATTTCTGCTTCGCCTTGGAGGGCGCCCGTGGCCCTGAAACACATCCTGATCGCCGTGCCGACCATGGCCGGGCTGATGAAGGCCAAGACCGCCACGACCCTGGTGCTGCTGATGCGGCGCCTGACCCGGGCTGGCGTCCAGGCGGAGTACCTCAACGTCAACTCCTCGGACATCGTCTACGCCCGCAACCTGTTCGCCCGCGAGGTGCTGAGGTCCGAGGTGCTGGACGGGCTGCTGTTCGTCGATTCGGACATGCAGTTTCGCCCCGAGGTGGTGATGAAGATGCTGGCGCTCGGCGCCGACGTGGTCGGGACGGCCTATCCGAAGCGGTCGCTGAACATGGATCAGTTCGCCCGGGCGATGGCCGAGTTGGGCGCCTTCTCGCCCCAGGCCAAGGGCAAGGCGATGGCCAACACCTACCAGTTCACCGTGGTGCCTTCGTGGACCACGCCCAAGGTCGAGCGGCTGGAGGTGGTGCGCGGCTTCGCCAAGATGGCCGGGGTCGGCATGGGCTGCACCCTGATCTCGCGGGCGGCGCTGCGGGCGATGATCGACGGCAAGGTGGTCGAGCCGCGCAAGGACATCATCGACGGGGTCGACCAGATGAGCTGGGCGTTTTTCGACTGCATGAAGGTGGACGGCGTCACCCTGTCGGAGGACTATTCCTTCTGCTACCGCTGGACGCGGCTGCTGGGCCGCGACCTGTGGGTCTGCGTCGACGAGCCGGTCACCCATCTCGGCGACTTCAGCCACCAGGCGCGGTATCTGGACCGGCTTTCCCTGGTCGGGCGGCGGGGCGAAAGCCCGCTGGCCGCCGCTTCGGAAGCCCCCGACATCGATCTGGGCGCGGAGCCGGCGGCCGAGGTCGGCGCCTGAGGCGGCCTCGCTCGTGTTCCTCGACGATTTCGTCCAACCGCGCCGGACGCCCGGCGCCTTTCATCGGAGATCCACCACAATGCAGCCCGTTCTTTCGATCGCGGCCCTGTCGCTGATCCTCGCCGCGACCGGCGCCTCGGCCCAGCCGGAGTCGGCCGCGCCGGCCAACTTCACCCTGCCCCGCGCCTATGACGGCTACGCCCAGCCCGAGATCACCGACTGCACCACCACCGGCGCGCTGAAGCGCGAGTGCGTCGTGCCGGCGATGACCGCCGGCCGCTATCTGGTGGTGGCGGTCGGAAAGGCCGCCTCGACCGGGGCGGACGCGACCCAGGCCCTGTCGATCACCCTGAACGGCGCGCCCTGCATCGCGACCAAGCCGGTGGCGTTCACCGGCGACAAGTCGCTGGAGCTGGCTTGCGAGGTCCACTTCCTGACCGACCAGCCCGTGACGGTCGCGGCGGTCTACGCCGTCGAAAGCGCCACCGCCGAATCGGGAGGGCCGAAGCTGGTGTTCAAGCGCCTGCCCTGGACCGGCATCATGGAGGCCCACGCCGTGCAGTTGCGGCCCGCCGAGCCGGCGGCCGGCGCGCCGGCCGCCAAGAACTCCCGCCAAGAAGAAATAGTCCTCCGGGCGGAGGAGCGCGTTCCGCAAAAGTGGATCCGGTTTTGCGATCAGAACGCGCTCGAACTTTTGAATTTAGAGCCCGATTCAACGATCAGGCGATTTGGCCTGATCGCATCGTGCTCTAGAGCGCGTTCCGCGAAAGTGGATCCGGTTTTGCGATCAGAACGCGCTCGAACTTTTGAATTTAGAGCCCGAATTCAACGATCAGGCGATTTGGCCTGATCGCATCGTGCTCTAGGGCGTGTTGATTTTAGGTTGATCCAAGTATCTCTACCGCTCATCCCGGCGAAGGCCGGGACCCAGATCAACGAACACAAGTTTATCCGCATCATCCTAGATATAACGTCTCAGCCATACGATCTGGGTCCCGGCCTTCGCCGGGATGAGCGGAGCAATGAAGTGATTCAACTTAATATCATCGTGCTCTAGGGCTGGCGGCGCGGCGGATGAGCCTTTCCCTCACGCTCGCCTTGCTGGCCCTGGGCGCCGCGCTCTGCGGCCTGTTCGGCTGGCTCGGCGCGCGCCCCCGGCCGCTCGGCCGCCCGCGGCTGGCGCCCTGGCCGTTGATGATGATGTTCGCGGCGACGGCGACGATGTTGATCCTGGTCCACCTGCTGAACCTGCTGGGCCTCCGCACCGGCGGGCCGCGGGCCTTTTAGCTTCGCCGCTCAGAAGCTGGCCTTCAGCCCGACATAGGCCGCCCGGGGCGCGGCGGGGGTGAAACTGCGCGGATCGCTCAAGCTGACGCCGGGCGGCAGGCCGCCGAGGTTGGCGAACGCGCCATAGGCGAAATAGCGCGCGCCGGTCACGTTCTCGATCCGCCCGTACAATTGCAATCTGGGGCCGAGTTGGTAGCGGGCGCGCAGATCGAGCCGCGCCCAGCCGGGCAGCTTGGGGCCCTGGTTCGAGGCGTCGCCGCCTAGATATTCGCCGCTCTGCGCCCGCAGATCCGCGCCGAGCGACAGCCGCGCGCTCGCCGACCAGTCGGCGTTGACCACCAGCCGCTGGGCCGGGGTCAGTGGCAGCCGGTCGCCCGGACGGACGGTGATGTCGCCGCTGATCGGATCGGCATAGGGGCTGTTGGAGGGCAGGCTGAGCCGGCTTTGAAACGTGGCGTCGATCAGGCTGTAGTCCACGCCCAGGCTCCATCGGGTCGCGGTCAGCGAGACCCGGGCCTCCAGCCCCTGGCGGCGCGCGGCGCCGGCGTTGGCGAAATAGCCCTGGCCGGTGCTGAACAGGCGGGTGGCGAGGTTCAGGATCTCGTTGTCGGTGTCGGTGCGGAAGACGCCGAGGCTCCAGTCGATATCCGCGTCCAGCCCCCCCGCTTGGCCGCGCCCGCGCAGCCCCGCCTCGACGGTGCGGCCGGTCACCGGCTTCAGGTTCGGGTCGGAGACCAGTTGGCCGGCCAGCACGCACGGCTTGGCCGGATCGGCGCAGGCCAGCTCGGCCGGGGTCGGGTCGCGGTTGGACTCCGCATAGCCGGCATAGAGGCTCACTCCGGGAGCGAGCTTGTAGGTCGCCCCGATCGCCGGGTTGAACCGGGCGTAGTGGTGCGCGCCGTCAAGGTTGGTTCCGGCCTGGTCGGCCAGCACGAGGTCGGCGGCGTTGTAGCGGCCGCTGAGCGTCGCGGTCAGCCGCGGGGTCACATCGAGCGCGTCGCTGAAATAGACGCCGACATAGGTGTTGGCCGCCACCAGATCGACCGGGGCGATGATCTCGCCGGCGGCCAGGGCCTGGCTCGCGGCCAGGGGGCTAACCAACTGATCGATGACGTAGCCCGCCCCGACCACCTGAAGGTCAGGCGTCAGCACGCCAAGTTCGCTGGTCGTCCGGTATTGCGTACGCCCGTGATCGAGCGCGGCGCCGATCACCAGATGATTGTCCCGCCCGAACAACCGCGCGGTCGAGGTGGCCTGCAACGCCGCGCCATAGCCGTCGCTGGTCGTCGCGGTGCGGTCGACTTCGCCATAGGCGACGCCGGCCCCCGAGGCGATCGCCGGGCCGAGGAAATCCGGGATCGGCGCTCCGGCCCGATCGTAGACGGTGTCGCTCGGCGCGCCGAGGCAGAGGAAGGCGCCATGCGGATTGTCCGCCGGGTTGGCGCAACCCTGGCCCGTCACGTCCGTGGTGTTGCCGTCGAGCGTGCGCTGGCTGAAGCGGCGGTAGTAGATGTCGGCGGCGATCTCCAAGGCGGACGTAGCCTGATAGGTCCCAGAAAGCGTCACCGCCGCCAGCCGGTCGTCCACGGTCTGCGGCCAGGTGAAGGCCGCGCCCCAGTTCGCCTTCAGCAGCTCGATCGGCGTCGAGCCGACGGCGCTGAGCGCGTTGTCCGCCCCCTCCAGGCTCAGATGCAGGCTGGCCTTGTCGTCGCGCCAGCCCAGGTCGGCGTAGAGCTGGCGCAGCCGCGCCGGCGAATGGGCGCGATAGCTCTGGTCGGAAGTCTCGCTGGCCCCGAGATAGACGCCGAACCCGTTGCGATTGGCGGCGTACTCCAGCGCCCCCGTCGCCCGCCCGAACGACCCGCCGCTCAGATCCAGCATTCCGCCCGGCGCGGTGAAACCATCCTTCATCGTCAGGCTGAGCACGCCGCCGATGGCGTTGAGGCCAAACACCGGATCGGCGCCGATCAGGGTGGTGCGCTCGACGGCGAAGGTTGGAACCAGGTCGAAGTTCACCAGGTCGCCGAACGCCTCGTTCTGACGCACCCCGTTCTGGTAGACCGCCAGGCCCTCGCCGCCCTCGGCGCCCAGCACCGATGAGGCGTCGAAACCGCGGAACTCGACGTCCGGCTGGAAGCTCGATCCTTGCTCGTCGCCGATGTTGATCGCCGCCGAGGCGCCGGCGAGCGCATCGGGCAGGCCGCCCCGCGCGCCGGTCCGAAGCTTGTCGCCCGACAGCACGCGGACCTCGCCGGGCGCCTTGTCGGGATCGATTCCCAGTCCGGGCAATGGCGCCGGCGCGACGACGACCACCTCGCCGACGGTCGAAGGCGGGTCCGCCCAGGCCACGGAGGCGAGGGCGGCCATCGCCGCGGCCAGGGCTGTACTCTGGTTCAATTTCATGGACTGACCCTAATCCGCGCGCCTCGGCGCGCCGCGAGGCGGCCGGGCGCCGCCGCGTCCGCTCTAGATTATGACCTTTGGGCGCTTGCTGATCGTCAAACCGGGCGCGCTTCGGCGGAAAGCACCCCAGCTCAACCGGAGACGCCGAGCCTGGCGCGGGCGAATTCGCTCGCGGTCTTGTAGTCGGCCTTGCCGTTCGGCGCGCGCAGGGCGACATCGGCGACCAGCACCCGCTTGGGCGTCTTGTAGCCCGCCAGGCCGGCGCGCACGTGGCGACGCAGGGCCTCCTCGTCCAGGTCCTCGCCGGGCGCGAGCTGGACCACGGCTGTGACCGCCTGACCCCAGGCTTCGTCGGGCACCCCGACCACCAGCGCGTCCTCGATCGCCGGGTGGGTCTTGAGCGCCTCCTCGACCTCCTCGGGAAAGACCTTCTCGCCGGCGGTGTTGATGCAGGCGCTGCCGCGGCCCAGGAGGGTCAGGGCGCCATCCGGCTCGACCAGGCACCAGTCGCCGGGGATCGAGTAGCGCACCCCGTCGATCACCCGGAAGGTGCGCGCGGTCTTCTCTTCGTCCTTGTAGTAGCCGAGCGGATTGGGCTCGCCGAGCGCCACCAGGCCCGGAACGCCCGAGCCGGGCGCGACCGGCCGGTCGTTCTCGTCGAACACCCTGCAGCGGTCGCCGATCATGAATTTGGCCGTCTGGACCTCGCCGGCGCTGGTCATCACCGAGGAGCCCATGCCGAGCGCCTCGGACGAGGAAAAGCCGTCCTGCAGCACCGCCTTGGGCATGTGGCGCAGAAGGCCGCGCTTGACCTCCACGCTCCACATCACCCCGGACGAGATGATGCTGACAACGCTCGAGACGTCGTAGCGGCCGGGCGCGGCGTCCAGGGCGTTGAGCAGCGGGCGGCCGAAGGCGTCGCCGACCAGGACCAGGCCCTGGGGATGATGCTTGTCGATCGTCTCCAGCATCTCGACGGCGTCGAACGAGGCGTTCCGCAGGGTGATCACGCAGCCGCCGGAGGTGTGGGCGCCCAGCGCGGTCAGAAGGCCGGTGCCGTGCATCAGCGGCGGGGCGGGCAGCAGCCGCGGGCCCGGCCCGACCGCTTTGACGCTCTCGACCAGCGCCTCCAGCGTCTCGGGAACCGGACCCAGCTTGCGCGCCGCCGACAGCCCCACTTCGCGCAGGTCGTCATGCCGCCACATCACCCCCTTGGGCATGCCGGTGGTGCCGCCGGTGTAGATGAAGAACAGATCATCGGGCGAGCGGGCGACGCCGAGCGGAGAGCCGTCGCCCTCGGCCGCGAGCGCGTCGAAACCGACCGCGAAATCGGCCGGCGCGCCGTCGGTGACCTCGACGAACAGCTTCACCTTGGTCAGCCGATCGCGCAGTTCGGCGATCACGCCCGCGAACTCGGCGCCATAGACCACCACCGTCGCGTCGGAATTGTCGAAGATGTAGAACACCTCGTCGGGTGT
This sequence comes from uncultured Alphaproteobacteria bacterium, assembly GCA_963706385.1. Taxonomy (GTDB): domain Bacteria; phylum Pseudomonadota; class Alphaproteobacteria; order Caulobacterales; family Caulobacteraceae; genus Poindextera. Next base: position 1,823,248 of record OY970153.1, read on the forward strand.
GTAGCGGTAGTTGACGTTCACATGGGTCAGCCGCGCCTTGTAGCAGGCGGCCACCGTCTCGACGTATTCCGGCCGGTTGCGCATGTAGAAGGCGACCTTGTCGCCGGTTTCGATCCCGCGCGCGAGGAAGGCGCGGGCGAGGTTGTTCGACCGCCGGATGGTCTCGCCCCAGGTGATGACGCGGCTGCCGTGGATGAAGGCCGGCGAGGCGGGGTCCAGCACCGGCGCGATGGCGTCGAGAATGTCTCCGAAATTCCAGGCCATGATGTCCTCCGCCCTGCCCGCTCGGCGATCCGGCGAGGGTTTTCGTTCCAATAGTCAGACAAGGCGCGCGGCGGCAAGCGCGGAGCGGCGGGCGATGGGCCGTGACAAACGTCAGCGTCGAGCCGGGCGCGATCCCGGCCATCGCGTTCGAGGCGCCGCCAGCGTCAGTCGACGAACGCCGGGTCGCGCTTCTGCAGATTGGCCATCACCGCCTCGACCTGATTGGACGAGCCGATCAGCTTGAGCTGCTCGACCGACTCGGCGGTCAAGCCAGCCTCGGCGTCCTGATAGACCGCGTCGTTGTATATCCGCTTGGCCGCGCGGATGGCGTCGGGGTTCTTGCCGGCGATCTCGCGGGCCACGGCCAAGGCCTCGACGCGGGGGTCGGCGACGACGCGGGTGGCGAAACCATAGCGGCCGGCTTCCTCGCCGGAGAAGATCCGCCCGGTGTAGGTCAGCTCGCGCACGATGTCCTCGCGCACGAGGTGGCGCATCAGCTGGGTGCCGGCCATGTCGGGCACCAGACCCCATTTGATCTCCATGATCGACAGTTTCGCGTCCGGCGCGACATAGCGCATGTCGGCGCCCAGCATCAGCTGGAAGCCGCCGCCGAAGGCCACGCCATGCACCGCCGCGATCACCGGAACCGGCAGCTCGCGCCAGCCCCAGACCGCGTACTGGGCGCGGTTGGCCGGGCCATGGGTGCGCGCGCCCAGCGCGTGGCCGCCCGTCGCCTCGGTCGACGGCTCGCGCTTGGAGCGGCCCTCGCCCTCGGCCATCTTGCCGAAATTGCCCGCATCGAGGCCGGCGCAGAAGGCGCGCCCGTCGCCAGACAGCACCACCGCCCGCACCGTGTGATCGGCTTTCAGCCGATCGACGGTCTCGACCAGGGCGGCGAACATCGCATCGTCCAGGGCGTTCATCTTGTCCGTCCGGACCAGGCGCACGTCGGCGACCCCGTCCAAGACCTCGACCCTGATCCGCTGTTCCATGGATTGCCCTTCCTCGCCGCAGTATGATCGCCGCCATTGTCGAGGAGCCGGCCGGGCCGCGCAAGCCGGACCCGACGCCAATCCGGTCAGATCGACGCTCGGCCTCAACCAATTGAAACAATTATAGAAAAATAGTGGTGCTGTCAGACGAACGCTAACATGTCTTGGTTCGAGGGCGCGGATGTGGGCGGTGCTGTCACCGTGACATGTCCGACGTTCCGCCCATGCCGCTTTGAGGCTGCATTGCCTGACCCATCGCCGCGACTGATGCGTTCATCGCTTCGGCGGAGGGTGGGCTCGGCGGCACCGAGGCCGGATCGAAGCCGCCTTCCTTGGAGACCGCGGCAAGGTGGGCGTGGAGCATTGGCATCCAGGGCGCGTCGGGCGGGCTGGTCCTTTCAAGGTCGCGCCAGATGGCGACGGCCCGTCTCCGGTTGCCGATTTGCGCCTCGGCCAGTCCTATGTAGAACCGCGCGCGCTCGCTGCGCGAATCGATGCTCAGGGCCTTGGTGAACGCCATCAGGGCCTCGGGCGGCACGCTGTCGCTGGCCATCACCTCGGCTTCGCCGAGATCGGACCATGAGGCCGCGTCGGCGGCCCCCAGATCGATCGCATGACGATCGGCGTCGGCCGCCTGCTGATAGTTGCTGGCGGCGAAATACATCTCGGCGAGATGCTGGTAGCCGGCCACCGTCGGATTTTTCCGCACCTCCGCCGCCAGTTCGGCGGCGGCGGAGGCGGCGGTGAATTGCGGGTCATGCTTGACCCGCCAGGCGTAGGCCATTCCGGGCAGATGCGGCGAGCCGAGGATGCCGTACAGGATCGCCGCGCCGACGGGCGGCACGATGACGATGGCGGCGATGAAAGCGTAACGGGCGATACGGTTGTCCGTCGGCGCCGATTTGCCGGCGGTTTTGAGTTCGGCGTCTTCGGCCGCCAGCATGCGGCGGTGAACCTCCGCCCTCGCGGCGGCGGCCTGCTCATCACTGAGAACACCGCGCTCGATCTCCTGATCAATCTCCTCCAGCTGGTCGCGATAGACCACGACGTCATATTCGACCCGCTGAGCGGCCTCGCCGGAGCCTTTTTTCAGGAACGGATAGAGCAGGATGGCGAGGACGACGACGGTCAGGGTCGCGAAAATAAGCCACAGCATCGTCAGGCGTCCTTGTCCTCGGGCTTGGCCTCGCCCATCAGAGCGGCGAGGCGCCGATCCTGGTCCGCGGAAAGCGGGGCGGCCAGCGTGGCCTGGGCCGCGCCGCGATAGTAAACGACGGTCACCCCGCCGGCAAACGCCAGCAATAGCAACGGACCGAGCCAGAGTAGATAGGTTTCTGGAATAAATGGCGGCTTCAATAGGACATAATTACCGTAACGGGCGACGATGTATTGCTTTACCTGCTCGTCGGTATCCCCGGCGAGCAGGCGTTGGCGCACCAGAAGCCGAAGATCTCGCGCGAGGTCTGCGTCGGAGTCATCGATCAACTCGTTCTGGCAAACTAGGCAGCGCAGCTCCTTGCCGACGGCGCGGGCCCGCGCTTCAAGCTTGGGGTTGGACATGATTTCGTCGGGCTGGATCGCCCAGGCCGATCCCGCCGTCCCGAGCGCGGCCGACATCAGGGCCAGACCAACCAACAAAGACACCCTGCACGCCAGGCGCCTCACTGGTTAAGCCTCGTCGCCAAGGGGATCAGCTTGTCCTTGATGATGTCAGGCGTCAGGGGGCCGGTCTGTTTGAAGCGGATCACGCCCTGTTTATCGATCAGATAGGATTCCGGCACGCCGTAAAGGCCAAAGTCGATCCCCGCCCGTCCCTGCGTGTCGACCGCCACGGTCCGGTAGGGATTACCCAGCTCGGCCAGCCAGGCCTTGGCGTCATCGGGCTTGTCCTTGTAGTTGACGCCGACGACCACCAGCCCCGGGGTCTGCGCGAGCTGTTGCACGAACGGGTGGTCGATCCGGCACGGCGCGCACCAGGAAGCGAAGAAATTGACCAGGGTGACCTTGCCCTGCAGGTCGGCGCGCTTGAAGCCGTCACCGCCGTCGATCAGGGGAGGCAGGTCGAACGCCGGCGCGGGCTTGTCGATCAGCACTGATGCGATCAGATTCGGCGTGTCGCCCTGGTCGGCCAGCTGCAGCCGATGGATGAAGAAGCCGGCGAGGACGGCGAAGACCAGGAACGGCGCCAAATACACCCAACCGCGCGATGGCTTTCGCGGGGCCGGGCTGGCCGCTTCGGCCGCCGGACTTGCCGCCACGGTCGGACCCGGCGGCGCGGCGGCGGCGGTAACCGCAACCGCCGGATTCAACGTCGGCGCCGCGAGCTTCGAGGCAAGTCTGCGCAACGGCGCGCCGATGCGATGGCGCCTGTCTGTCAGCGAAACCACCCCGCCCAGCACCATCATGATGGCGCCGAAGAACAGGCATGGAATCATCGGGTTGAGCAGGATGTGGACCGCATAGCCGCCCTTGTTGTCGGGCGAGCCCAGCACGACGTAGATGTCGCGGATCAGGTTGGTGTGAATCGCGACCTTGGACAATGGCTGGGGAGGATTGTTGTAGACTCGCCGTTCCGGCTGCAATTTGGAAATGAAGCGGCCGTTCTTGGTGACGACGAAGGTCCCGCGCGTCGCGCTGTAGTTTGGGCCGTTGACGTTCGGTTCGGCCCCCATGAACTGGACCTGGTAGCCCGCGACGGCGGCGGTGTCGCCGGGACGCATGGTTTGCAGCTTCTCGCTCTGCCAGGCCAGGGATCCGGTGACGCCGATGAGCAACAGCGCCAGACCCATGTGGCTGAGCGTCATCCCATGGGCGGATCGGGGCAGATTGGCCGCCCGCCGAAGCGTCTCGGCGAACGGGGCTTGGAACAGCCGCACCCGGCCGGCCCATTCCGTCAGGCCGCCGGCCAGGAGCCAGACCGCCAGCCCCAGCCCCAGCGACGCCCACAACGACTTCGGGGCCGTGCCGGCCAGGATCCAGGTCGCCACGATGGCGGCGATCGTCGCGAAGAAGGCGAACTTCAACCGCGACCAGGCGCCCCGAAGGTCACCCCGCTTCCAAGACAGGAGCGGCCCCACGCCCATGACCACCAACAAGGGGATCGTCAGCGGCACGATCACGATATTGAAGTAGGCCGCTCCGACCGAGATCTGGCCCAGGCCGAGCGCTTCGACGAACAGCGGATAGAGCGTGCCGATCAGAACCTCGCCCGCGGCGACGCTCAGAACGATATTGTTGAACAGAAGCCCACCCTCCCGTGAAACCGGCGCGAAGACGCCGCCGGCCTTGAGCGCGGGCGCCCGGAAGGCGTAGAGGATCAGGGACAAACCCGTGACCGCGCCCAGCAGGAGCAGGATGAAGGTCCCGCGCGCGGGGTCGGTGGCGAAGCCGTGCACCGAGGTCAAGACCCCGGAGCGCACCAGGAAAGTGCCAAGCAGCGACAGCGAGAAGGTGATGATCGCCAGGAAGATCGTCCACGACTTCATCGTGTCGCGCTTCTCGACCACGATGCAGGCGTGTAGCAGCGCGGTGCCGGCGAGCCAGGGCATGAAGGAGGCGTTCTCCACCGGGTCCCACGCCCAATAACCGCCCCAGCCCAGGGTGTAGTAGGACCACCAGGAGCCCATGGCCACGCCGAGGGTCAGGGCGCACCACGCCACCAGCGTCCAGGGCCGCACCCAGCGCGCCCAGGCGGCGTCGACGCGGCCTTCGATCAGGGCGGCGATGGCGAAGGAGAACGCCATCGAGAAGCCGACGTAGCCGAGATAGAGAAACGGCGGGTGGAAGGCGAGGCCGGGATCCTGGAGCAGAGGGTTGAGGCCGTTGCCGTTCGGCGGGGCCGGATCGACCCGCACGAATGGATTGGAGGTCAGAAGGATGAACAGGATGAAGCCGAAGGCGATCATCCCCTGCACCGCCAGGGCGCGTGAGCGCAATCCCGGCGGCAGGTTTCGCCCGAACACCGACACCGCCATGCCATAGAGCACCAGCACGAAGGTCCACAGCATCATGGAGCCTTCGTGATTGCCCCAGACGCCGGTTATCTTGTAGAGTAGCGGCTTGTCGGTGTGGCTGTTGGCGACCACGTTCAGCACCGAGAAGTCGCTGGTCACGTGCAGCCAGATCAAGGCGCCGAACGAGAGCCCCACCAGGAGGAACTGGGCGAGCGCCGCCGGCCGGTCCACGCTCATCAACACCGCATCGCCACGCGCGGCGCCGACGAGCGGAACGGACGCCTGAACCGCCGCCACGAAGAGCGCCAGGATCAGCGCGAACAGACCGACTTCGGCAATCATTCAGGATACATTCCCCAGGCTCCCACGACGCGGCCGTCGCACCATAAGATTAGCGACATTAGATTAGCGGCCATTCGCCATTTGTCGGCGGTCAGGAAGCTGGTCATGAATTGGCGGGGCGGGGCCGGGGTCGCCTTGACCTGGATCAAGTGGGCCACCGGCCTGCCCGCGTCGCTCCCGAGGCCGCTGGCGTCCAACATAACACAACGACGCGAGGCGTCTAAGCGCCCCGCGTCGCCATCCGCCCCGCACGTTCTTCAGAAACTTCAATGACCACGATCGGACGCGCCCGGCAACCCGCCGGACCCTTAGAACCTCATCACGACGCCGGCCATGAACATCGAAACGTCATAGTTCGGCGAGGCATATCCCGGTGTCAGGATCGAGATCGTGGAGCCGGGGAACGTGGTCGCCTGCGCCGGCGCGGCAAGGTCGTTCCAGTCGTTGTTCTTGAACATGCTGTATGTATATGCGGCGGATAACTCCACGGCGGGAGTGACCTGATATTTCACATTCAGCCGAAGGCTGTGCAGCACGGAATTTATATCCGGATAGTTAGTTACATTTTGATACAGCTGCGTCACCGTCGAAACCCATACGCCATTGTACTCGGAGAAAGCGACCGATCCGGTCGAATAGGTGTAATCTCCGCTGAGCTTCAGCTTCTTGTTTACCTTCCATTCCAAACTGGCGCCAACAGTGCTGACACCGCTGGTGTAATCATTCCTGAAGTACCCGGCGCTGCCGGCGCAAAGACCCGTCGCGCTCGCGGCGCAGGCGCCATTTCCCAAGTTGTCATAGAATATCTGCTCATATGTATAAAACACATGAGCGTCTACATCTTTGAATGGTCGGTAACTAAGGTCGGGTCCTACCGAGAAATCACGATCCTGCTTGATGCCTTCGATGCGATTCACCAAATTCAATCCCGTAACGCTGGGATAGTTGTAATTTTCGTCTCTATATTGCAGAAACACGCCGCCAGAAACGATGTCTGACGGGCTGTAATCGAGTCTGAATTTAACCGCATTCGAAGTCATGGGCGCCTGGTAGTAGGCGCCGGAGGGCGCGCCGTCGGCGCCCGTGCCCCCCTCCAGGTTTCCCCACGGCGTCGCGTAATTGAGCACGCCGCTGCGGTTGCTATATTCATAGCTGAGTTTGGCGAGAACCTGAGGACCAAGGTTGGAGCTCAAATCGACCGATGCCGTACTGGTATCGCTATGACCCACCTGGGCATTGCTCCGATCAACGTAGTCGTAGCGATAACCCACGGTCAGCTTGGTGTCGTATGCCGGCCAAATCTTATAACTGACTTCACCGCCCACTTTCTCCTTCGCCCAGTGCTGAGGCACGACATACACGGCGGTCGTCGCATTGGCGTCCGGGCTGGATCCGCCAATCCACACCTTGAATTGGTTCAACGAAACATTCCGACCATCGACGGATGCGAAGATGTGACCATCCAAGCGGTTCGTGAGACTCGATGTGACGGTGAAATTGCCTTGATAGACCGTGGCGGACGCATTGAGCGAATTGGCGCTGGTCCCTTGAAGCATGCTGTTGAGGTGGGCAAAGCCGGAAAACGTGCTGGCTGAAATGTTCGGGTCGCCGGTGTTCGGCGTAAAGGAGGCGTTCTGCAGCTCCAGGCCAACGCGCATGTTCAAATTGATCCGCGTCGACGGCGTCGGGTTATAACCAACCATGGCCGTGAGATAATGGGCATCCGTGCTCGGCGGTAACGAGTAAATCCCGGTTTCCGCATATGGCGCAGATGTGGCCGACACCGGATACGGCAAACTTACCGATGCGTTATTGTCGGTGAAACGCGAATAGGTGTATTGGATAACGGATTGGAGTGTGGGAACGGAGTAGGCCGCCGAAAGATCATACCGGTCGGTGTCGTAATTGATCGGCATCGCGAAGGCCTGCCCCCCGTAAGTCTCACGGAGCGATTCCTCCATCGTGCCTTCTTTGTGTTCATGGCGAACGGAGGCGGTGATGGTCCAGTCGTGCCAGATATACTTGCCTTCACCACCGAGGATGTCGCGCCGCGTGCCGACCTGGAACCGGCTGAAATAGGGGGTTAGGCCAGGAACCGTAAACGCGGTGACGTGGCCTTTCCCGGTCTGGCTCGGTGATGCTCCGCCCCACGCGGCCAACCCATTGTTCAACGTCGCCGTGGCGCCATTCACCGTATAGAGGGAGTCGATGATGTTGCCGGTGTAGGAAATGGAGTCATAATAAGCTCTGAGACTCCACGTGCCCTGCTTTCCGATCCGGAAATCGATAGAGCTGTCCGGCGCCAAATTGTTCTTGGTGGCGTTCATGTAGCTTTGATCGCCAAATCCACTGGTGAATCTATTACCGGTTTGGAAATTGAGGTTGGAACCGGTCAAGCTCCAATAGGTGGTGTCGGTCGAGTCGGTTTTTTTCGGTGAATGGAAGGCGAACTCGCCCAGCAGATTGAGACCTTTGGTCGTCTCGCCATTGTAGCGACCGGAAAGGCCGGTGTTGCTGCCCGTCACCCCCTGCAACCAGAGGCCAATCTCATTGTCGAACTCTTTGGCCGGCTGGGCGCTCGGCGCCGACGCCGGGGCCGAGCCAAGATCGAACCCTCCCTCGTCGGCGGCGAACGCGGGCAACGGCATCATGCAGACGGTTGCCAGCAAGAACGCCTTCAACGGATTTCGCATAGTCATATCGACCTCCTTGCGGACCACTGCTCATCAACGGAAGAAGTACGATCCGTTTGGACTGTTTGAACCGTGAATTTGAGAGTGGCAGTTCAGGCACATTCTTTGATTCGCCAAGGCGGAGTTGAACAGCACGCTTCCTTGGCGGCCGGCGATGGCATGGGCGCCGCCGAAAGCCCCGCCGCTATTGCTTGACGCCGCGCTATGACAGGACGAACACATGAAGTTCATGCGCTCTTTCATCAGGCGCGGCTGAGTGGAGCCGTGGGGCGTATGGCAATTGGTGCAATCCTCGCGGACCGGCTGATGCTCCCACAGGAACGGGCCGCGCTTTTCGGCATGGCAGTTGTAGCAAGTCTCGTTGACGGTGAATTCCTTCAACATCTTCGGGCCTGGCGAGCCATGCGGGTTGTGGCAGTCCGAGCAGACCACCAGGCCCTCGCGAATCGGATGATGCGAGTACTGGAAGCTCTGGGCGCGCTGCGTGGCGTGGCAGGTGAAGCATTTATCGGGCTGGGTCGCCTTGACCAGGATCGGATCCTTGGTCGCATGAATGGTGTGGCAGCTGACGCAGGCCAGCCCGTTCCGCTCATGCTTGCCGCCCTGCCAATTCATCCTGAGGCCGCTCTGGTGGCAACTCAGACAAACCTTGTTGCGCTCCGCGACGGGGGATGCGTTCGGGCCGATGAAAACCACGCTGGGGTGGGGCTTCTTGCCATCCGGACCCTTGGTGCCCGCGGCGTGGGTTTCGCTTGGGCCGTGGCAGGTTTCGCACTCATGCTGGCCGAATGGCGTGCGTAAATCGCCCTTCATCGCATGCGGCGTGACCAGAATGTTCGTCACGGGCGCCTCGTCGTGACACTTGAAGCAGGTGGCGGCCCCGCGATCGGTGTATAGTGGCGCGGAGCTTGGCTCCGCGGCCGGCCCGGACGCCGCCGCGCCTTGCGAGGCGGCGTCCGGCGAGGCTTGCTTCGCGAAAGCCGCTCCCGCGGCGGCGAAAATCATGGCGCACGCAAGAACCGCGATCTTGAGCCCGCCGATCTGATTTCTTGCCAACATGAGCCTGGCCTCCGCTTTATTCCCGAGGAATATTTTATTTCGCGACAAAGTCCGCCGCGCCCTGATCGAGAACCAGGGAGCGTTCAAATGAAACGTAGTGGAACCGCTTCGCCGTATGGCCCGAGTGGATGGCGAAGGCGACCGTGTAGCGCTTGCCCGGCGCGATCGGGACGGCCCCGTCGTTGAGCTTGCGCGCCAGGATCACGGTCCAGGCTCCGCCGCTCTCGCTGGCCTGAGCGGTGACGACGCTCGGCTTGACCTCGGCGCGCTTGTCGAACACCACGTCTTCGGCCGCGACGGCCGCCGCGCCGGGGTTCAGGCGCGCTTGCCAATACTCCACCTCATAGCCGCCGCCCCTCAGTTGGGCGAGCGCGGCGGCGGGCTTGAGGGTGTCGCCGCCGCCTTGGCGCGTCATCGCGGCGCGGGTCTTGCCGAGATACATGGTGCGGGAAGCGCTTCCGGCGCTCGGCATGCCCGAGGCGTCGTCGTGGCACATGCCCCAGCATCCCGCGCGGGTGGCTTCCGGCACGCCGGCGCCGCCGATCATCATCGTGACCTTGGTCGCGTGGGTCGGGTCCATCCGGGCGTTCGGTTGGGCGCCCTCGGAGAACACGATCTTCACGTACAGGTTCTCGGCGTCGTGGCTGAACTGCACGTGAGCGAGCAGCGATCCCGGCTTGCCTGGGATGGGCGACGGCTCGTTCTTTTTGCCCGAGACCAGAAGCGCTCCCATGGTTTTCTCGTCGCCGTCATGACAGGCGGCGCAATTCTTGCCGGCCCGGAATTTGTCGGCGCCCGGGTGGTCGGACGGGGTCAGAGCCCACTCCCACGACGATTGGCCGGGGTAGAACAGCGCCACGTTTTTCGGGGGTGAGGCGGACCAGTTGGGCGCCGCCATCGCGGCCGGATAGCCCATGACGCCCGCGAGCCCCAGCGCCGCGATCAGCACTTTTGCCGAAACTTTCATCGCCTTCGCTCCTTAGTCCTTGTCGAGTCGTCCTTACTGAATGTCGAACCCGCCGCCGCCGGCCGGCGCCGCGGAGGGCTCGTCGAATTTCTTGTGGGTGACGCCCTTGTGGCAATCGAGGCAGTTTTCGTCGGTCTTCATCGCATCGACGTGCTGGGCGCGGACGCTAGGCCGCTGGTCGTCCAGGACCATGTTCGAGTATTTGTGACAGGCCTTGCATTCGCGCGCGTTGGTCGCCGCGAAGCTGGCCCACACCTTCTTCGCGAGGGCGAGCCGGTGAGGCGTGAAGTTCTTCGTCTGAGATTCACCGCCCACGAAGTGGTTCCACAGCTCAAAGGTCGCCATGAACTTGTGTCCGAAGGTCAGCGGCCAGCTGTGCTGAGGGACGTGGCATTGAGAACAGACGACCACGACGCCTTGTTCGTTCTTGAAATGTTTGCTGTGCGTGTACTCCTGATAGACCGTGTCCTCCATCTCGTGACACGTGTGCGCACAGAAGTTGAGCGAGTTGGTGTAATCGACGACCGAGCCGTAAGCGCCCGCCATGCCAAGCCCAACGGCCACCGAAACGCCGACGATGACGATCACCTTGAGCCTGCTTCGGACAAAGTCCCGCACAGCCCGAAAGACGGTTCCTACCGACACGGCCACCCCTCACTCATAAAGAGTCCATTCGCGATCGGGGACCTGAGAGCGTGTCCACGACCGAGAAAGCGATTCTGACAGGCGAAGGCCGCGGGGGGTAGGTCCAGAAAGGGCAAACTTGATGGCGCCATGCCCCGCGCGCCCAAGCGTACAAACGAAATGCGTTCGTCGGACCGACTGGAGCGCATCGCAAATCACTCCCCCAGGGCGCTGGCGAGACGCGCGACGCCCTGTCGCAGTTGGCCCGGAGTCAAGGCCGCATAGCCCAGCAGCAGGGCTCTGTCGTGATAGCGGCCAGCGCCCGCGAGCGGAGGATCCGGGCAGGTCAGGGGCTCCAGGTTCACGCCATGGGCGCGCGCCGCGTCGCACACCGCCTGGGCCGAGGGGAATCGGTCCGGCAGCAGCCATGTCAGTTGCGTGCCGATTTCGGCGCCGACGAGGCGCGCATCCTGGAATTGAGTTCTGGAGGGCCGCGATCAGGCTGTCGCGCCGCTCCAGGTAGACCTTGCGCACCCGGCGCAGGTGATGCTGGTAGCCCCCGCTGGCGATCAGATTCGCCACGACCATTTGCTCCAGCCATGACCCGCCATCTTGCGCCATGGATTTGATCGTCAGGACCGCGTCAACGAATTCGGGCGGAGCCACGAGATAGGCCAGACCGAGTCCGGCGCCGAGAGTCTTGGCGAACGAGCCGGCGTAGAAGACCAGGCCGTAGGAATCGAGCGCCGCGAGCGGCTGGGGGGTGGTTCCATGGTAACGGAACTCGCTGTCGCAGTCGTCCTCGATCAGATAGGCGCCGGCCTCGCGCGCCCAGCCGATCAATTCCCCGCGCCGCTTCTGCGACAGCGTGCCGCCAAGCGGGTTCTGGCGCGCCGGGGTGACATAGGCCAGGGACACCGGCCCCTGAGGCAACCGGTCGGTCTCCAAACCATGCTCGTCGACCGGAACGTGCAGCAGTTCGGCGTCGCGGGCCTTGAAGAAGTCGATGATGTCCGAGTCGCCCGGCGACTCGACGACGACGCGGTCGCCGCGGCGCAGAAACACATGCGCGACCAGGCTGCACGCCTGGCGCCGCCCGGCGACGATGATCACCTGCTCGGGCGAGGCGATGATGCCGCGCGTCGCCGCCAAATGGTCGACGATGGCCCGGCGCAGCGTCAGGGAGCCGGCGGCCGGCTGGGGCGCCCAAGCCCCCCGGGCTCCCGCTCGAAGGCGTCTCGAATGCCCTGCAGCCAAACTTTTTCCGGCAGCAGATGGCTGGTGTCGGACCGCGACGGGCTGAAATCGATGACACCGTCGGAAATCTGGTCGCGCGTCGCCAAGGCGGCGGCGAATGTGCAGGGATGCAGGGCGGCTTGGCGGGCGACTGGCGAAGCCGAGCCGCACGCCGATTTCGGCTTGGGCTGCTCCGGAGGCGTGGCGCTGACGAACGTGCCGACGGCCGGCAGAGTCTCCAGATAGCCTTCGCTGATCAGCCGCTCGTAGGCGAGCAGGACCGTCGTACGCGACACCCCGGCTTGTTCCGCCAGAAATCTCGTGGCGACGACGCGCGTGTTCGGTTTCAATCTTCCGGTCAGGATGAGCTGCCGCAATTGTTCAAACAACTGATCCTGCAATGAGATCGAAATGTCCCGATCGAGATGGATAGCCAAGTTCATGCCGCGTTTCTCTACTCCGCGCCCGTTCGGGTCCGGTCGATTTGACGAGTCGCTGGCAAAGCGTCCCCTCCGCCCGTGATATCGGACGGCCTCGGTCGCGGCCACCCAAACCCGGCGGGATTGGCGCGCTTCCGTTTCTCAATTTCAACGTTCTCCAGGGTCCAGGCATTGACATGCCTCAAGCGAAAGGCGGCGAGAGCCGGCCTGGCGTAGCCCCATCGACCGGGGGCGACGGTCGACAAATTTCAACGCCTTGGTGTCAATGCGGTATCGGGACGCTGCCGGCTCCCCCATCGCAACCAGCAGGGTCAGCCCAACTACCTGTAAATCTTTATGAAAATGGTGGACGCGACAGGGATTGAACCTGTGACCCCTACGATGTCAACGTAGTGCTCTCCCGCTGAGCTACGCGTCCCCATTGCGGCAGGAGGGCGGGTATATAGCCGGCGCGCGGCGCCCGCAAGCCGCGGTCCCGGGGTTTCAGGCCGCGACCATCCGCTCGACCTCGGCGACGATCTCGCGCAGGTGAACCGGCTTGGACAGCACCTTGGCGCCCGGCGGCGCCCGGTCGCCGGCCGAAAGGGCGACGGCGGCGAAACCGGTGATGAACATGATGCGCAGGTGGGGCTGGCGCGCGGCGGCCTGACGGGCGAGCTCGATCCCGTCGATCCCCGGCATGACGATGTCGGTCAGCAGCACATGGAAATGCTGGTCCAACGCCTCGACGGCGGTCTCGCCGTCCGGACAGGCGACCACCTCGTAGCCCGCGCGTTCCAGCGCCCGGGCCAGGAAGCCGCGCAGCGAGTCGTCGTCTTCGGCGAGCAGGATGCGAACGGTGTCGTCGGTCTTGGCCATGGTGCTCATTCGTGCGGCGGCGAAAGACTGGAGCTTAGGCGGCGATGTGTAAACCTCGGATAAAGCCGGCCCGTCCGCGCGCACGTTGACCGACCGGGACCGCCCCGCCAATAGTGTGAGCGATGAACGCCGGATTCGCTCCGCCGGCGGCCGAGCCGGCGCTGGCCGAGCCGCCCTTTCTGCTGCATAGGCCCGCGGGCGCCCTGGCCTCGCCGCTGGTGTTCGCCTCGCCGCATTCCGGCCGGCTCTATCCGCCCGACATGATGGCCGCCTCGGCGCTGGACGCCGCCGCCATCCGCCGCTCGGAGGACGCCTTCGTCGACGTGCTGATCTCGGGCGCGCCGGAGCACGGCGCGGCGGTGATCGCCGCCGGCTACGCGCGCGCCTATGTGGATGTGAACCGCGAGCCCTACGAGTTGGACCCCGCGATGTTCGAGGACGAACTGCCGGATTTCGCCCGCGGCCGCTCGGCCCGGGTCGCGGCGGGCCTCGGTTCGATCGCCCGCATCGTCGCCGAGGGCCAGGAGATCTACGCCCGCAAGCTGACCTTCGAGGAGGCCCGCCGCCGGATCGAGGCGGTGCATCAGCCCTATCACGCGGCGCTGGAGGCGCTGATCGCCGAGGCCCGCGGCCAGTTCGGCCTGGCCGTGCTGATCGACTGGCACTCGATGCCCTCGGCCGCCGCCCGCACGCTGGCCCAGAGCGGCGATCCGCGCCCGGCGGGCGCCTGCGATCTGGTGCTGGGCGACCGGTTCGGCACGGCCTGCGACGGGGTGATCACCGAGACGGTCGAGCATGAGCTGGAGACGATGGGCTATCGGGTGACCCGCAACGCCCCTTACGCCGGCGGTTTCACCACCGAGACCTACGGCCGCCCGGCGCGGGGCCGCCACGCCCTGCAGATCGAGATCAACCGCGCGCTCTATCTGGACGAGGCCAGCGTCAAGCCGCACATCGGCTTCGAGCGGCTGAAGGCCGACCTGGAGCGGGTGTTCGCGGCCCTGGCGCGCTGCTGCGCCGCTTCCTGACACAGCGCGCAAGCCCTTCGGCCGGACCGCCTTTCAGCGAGGCTGTCGCGGGATTTCGCGCGCAGCCCAAGTCTCCAGGATCCGCTGCTTCAATACGAAACGCTGCATTTTGCCGCGATCGTTGCGAGGAAGGACATCGACCTGGTGAAAGTGGACCTTTGGGAAGTCCTTCAGCGCGGTCGCTGCCAGAGCCCTGAGGGTTTCAACGTCTGGCCTCTGGCCTCTTTCGAAGACGACGTGGAGTTCATCCGTCGGCTCGGAACCGGGCGTCGAGAAGACCCCCACGGTTCCCACCGAGAGCTGCCGCTGGATCGGCGCCTCGATCATCTCGGCGGCCAGTTTGACACCGCCCACCACAACCACGTCGCTGAAACGGCCTTGGACGGTGAGGCGTCCTTGGCCGTCGAATAGGCCGATGTCGCCGGAATAGAACCAGCCGTCGCGGAACCACGCCCGCGTCGCCTCTTCGTCCTCGTAGTAACTTGCCGCATTCGGCAAAGCGTCGACCCGGATCAGCCCAACCTGCTCGGGCGGTAATGGCGATCCGTCTTCGCCGACCACTTGCACCACTCGTCCAGGAACGGGCTGATGGGTGGCCACGTCCTTTGGATCGCCGATCGGCGTCATGCACCACACTCCGGCCTCGGTGGAAGCGAAGATGTGCAGGAGGTTCGGAGTCAACCTTCGGATCGTCTCGGCGGCGAGGGCCTCGGACATGCGGCCGCCGCCGACGAAAAAGCGGGGCGCCCCCTCCCACGGTCCTTGCGCCGCGTTCGCCAGCAATTCGGCGACCATCGCGGGACTGGCGATGGCGTGAGTGAAGGCCGGCGGCGGACCGTTACTCGTGTTGGGTCGGCGGAGAATGACACGGCCACCCAGCGCCCACACCGCGAGGGGCACAATGTGTCCGATCGACGTCCATAGGCCCCAGTTGAACACGTTGAACACCGTGTTCCGATCGATCCGAAATGCGCTGGCGCGTTGGTTCAGGTGGCCGGGCTCGCTGACGGAATCGATCAGCACTTTCTTGATCTTTCCGGTGGTGCCCGAGGTGAGGACGAGGTGTCCGCCGGACGGAATGTCTCCAGGTCCGGGCGAAGGCTCATCGTCAGCGGCGCCATCGAGCGCATCGCGCGAAACGCGGATCACACGCAACGCGCCGCCGTCGGGCAGGCCCCCAAGCGCTTCCGACTCGCCGACGACAATCGCGGCGATCTGGCGCAGGCCTAGCAACCCAACCTCGGACGGATAGCGGATCGCGACGGTGGTGAGGCCCAGACGTCTCAGCGCAAGGGCGACCAGCCATCCGTCGAGAAGGTTGAAGCCGCATACCACGGCGATGCCGCCGGGCCGCAGGGCGTAGCCCGCGAGGCGTCGGCGAACGACCTCGATGCGGCGCGCGAACGCCCCATAGGTGATCGGCGTGTCATCGTGGACGATGGCGACGTTGTCCGGGTTTCTGATCGCCTGGTCAAAGAGGCCGCCGCTCATCATGCCCCCCACCGTATCGGCATGACGGACATGCGGATGCGGCCCTACCCCTGGTCGCCGCCAATACCCTAACGGGGCGACACGGAACGAGCAAGGGAAGGGAGTTTTAGGCCGTCGGCGCCGCCCGGCGACAATGTCCGCCTCCACCCTTCTCAGACACTCGGAGCGTCCGCTCTTGGGCAAGGGCGCGGCGCGCTTCTACGAGCCGGAAGGCGGCCCCGGCGCGGGGGCCATTAAAAAAAACGGCCGCACCCGAAGGCGCGGCCAGTTCATAGGGAGGAAACGCCCAGGAAGGGCAGAAGCGTCAGGGACGCCTCACCCCTTGTTTATACGGTGCGGCGCACAATGCCGCAAGCGGGAATCGCGACGCGGCGGCGAATCTCGGGGAAAAACGCTTAGATTCATTGCATATGAAGGCAATTTTGCTATAAGCGCGTAACGCTTTCCATGTTGCATCGCACAATTTTTCGGCCAAGCAAAACCCGGCGCGACGGCGTTTGACCCAAACCCGGCCTAGCCTCGGCGAGCTGGCTTTCCGGCCCCGGCTCGCGTACAAGCGCCCGCCCCTCGCCCCGCAAGGTTCATCGTGTCCATACCGCTCCGCAACATCGCGATCATCGCCCACGTCGACCATGGCAAGACCACCCTGGTCGACCAGCTGCTCGCCCAGTCCGGCGCTTTCCGCGCCAATGAGGCGACGATCGAGCGGGCGATGGACTCCAACGACCAGGAGCGCGAGCGCGGCATCACCATCCTGGCCAAGTGCACCTCGGTGCTGTGGCATGGCGAGGCGGGCGAGACCCGGATCAACATCATCGACACGCCTGGCCACGCCGACTTCGGCGGCGAGGTCGAGCGGATCCTGGGCATGGTCGACGGCTGCGTCCTGCTGGTCGACGCCGAGGAAGGGGTGATGCCCCAGACCAAGTTCGTGCTCGGCAAGGCGCTGAAGATGGGCCTGAGGCCGATCGTGGTGCTGAACAAGGTCGACCGGCCGCACGCCGATCCCGACCGGGTGCTGAACGACGCCTTCGACCTGTTCGCGGCCCTGGGCGCCAGCGACGAGCAGCTCGACTTCCCCCACCTCTACGCCTCCGGCAAACAGGGCTGGGCGGTGACGAACTCGACGACGCCCATGAAAACCTCGACCCGCTCTATGAAATGATCGTGCGCCATACGCCCGAGCCCAAGGCCACGGCGCGGGCCGGCGAGCCGGCGGCGGTCCTGGCGGTGCTGATCGAGAGCGATCCGTTCCTGGGCCGGCTGTTGACCGGACGGGTCGACGCCGGAACCCTGACGCCCGGCATGACGGTCCATGCCCTGGCGCGCGACGGGCGCGAGATCGAACGTGGCCGGATCACCAAGCTGCTCGCCTTCCGCGGCCTGAAGCGCCAGCCGATCGACAAGGCCGAGGCCGGCGACATCGTCGCGGTGGCGGGCCTGTCCAAGGCGACGGTGGCCGACACCATCTGCGCGCCCGAGGTCACCGCGGCCCTGCCGGCCCAGCCGATCGACCCGCCGACCATCTCGATGACCGTCTCGGTCAACAACAGCCCGCTCGCCGGCCGCGACGGCGACAAGGTGCAGAGCCGGGTGATCCGCGAACGGCTGCTGCGCGAGGCCGAATCCAACGTCGCCATCAAGGTCAGCGAGACCGATGACAAGGACGCCTTCGAGGTGGCCGGGCGGGGCGAACTTCAGCTCGGCGTGCTGATCGAGAACATGCGCCGCGAGGGCTTCGAGGTCTCGATCAGCCGCCCGCGGGTGGTCTACCAGACCGGCGAGCACGGCGAGCGGCTGGAGCCGATCGAGGAGGTGGTCATCGACGTCGACGACGACTACTCGGGCGTGGTCATCGAGAAGCTGTCGGCGCGCAAGGCCGAACTGAAGGACATGGGCCCCTCGGGCGCGGGCAAGACCCGGGTGACCATGATCGCGCCCTCGCGCAGCCTGATCGGCTATCAGGGCGAGTTCCTGACCGACACCCGCGGCTCGGGCGTCTTGAACCGCATCTTCTCGCACTACGAGCCCTACAAGGGCGCGATCGAGGGGCGGCGCAACGGGGTGCTGGTTTCCACCGGCGACGGCGAGACCGTGGCCTACGCCCTGTGGAACCTGGAAGATCGCGGCATCATGTTCGTCGGCTCCGGCGAGAAGACCTACCAGGGCATGATCATCGGCGAGAACGCCAAGCCCGACGACCTGGACGTCAACCCGTTGAAGGGCAAGCAACTGACCAATGTGCGCGCCTCGGGCAAGGACGAGGCCGTGCGCCTGACCCCGCCCCGGCGGATGACGCTGGAACAGGCCATCGCCTACATCGCCGACGACGAACTGGTCGAGGTGACGCCGAAGGCCATCCGCCTGCGCAAGGCGGTGCTGAATCCCAGCTTCCGCAAGAAGCGGATGCGCGAGGACGCGTAAGGGGCGCCTTATTTATTTCCGCTCGTCCCCGCGAAGGCGGGGATCCAGGTTTTTTCCTGAAGGGCGCGGCGCTCGACGATAAAAAGCCTGGGTCCCCGCCTTCGCGGGGATGAGCGGGTGTTTTTGTCCCGCTGTCGGGTTGCTAAGAAACCGCCATGCCCAACCCGATCTTCGCCAGCCTGCCGACGACCATCTTCGAGGTGATGTCGACCCTGTCGCGCGAGCTGGGCGCGATCAACCTCGGCCAGGGGTTCCCCGACGAGCCCGGCCCGCTGGCGATCCGCGAGGCCGCCGCGCGCGCCTGCATCGACGGGCCCAACCAGTATCCCTCGATGCTGGGCCTGCCCGAGCTGCGCCAGGCCGTGGCGGCGCACTACAACGCCCGCCAGGGGCTGGACCTGGACTGGGAGCGCGAGGTCACGGTCACCTCCGGCGCCACCGAGGCGCTGGCGGCCGCCTTCCTCGGCCTGATCGAGCCGGGCGACGAGGTGGTGGTGATCCAGCCGGTCTATGACGCCTATCTGCCGATGATCCGGCGGGCGGGCGGCACACCGCGCCTGATCAGCCTGGCCCCGCCGCACTGGCGGCTGACCCGCGAGGCGCTGGAGGCGGTCTTCTCCGAACGCACCCGGCTGGTGGCGCTGAACAATCCGCTCAACCCCGCCGCGGTGGCGTTTCCCGATGAGGACCTCGCTCTCCTGGCCGAGTTCTGCGTGCGCTACGATGCGATCGCGGTCTGCGACGAGGTCTGGGAGCAGGTGGTGTTCGCCCCGCACCGGCACCGCCCGCTGATCGGCTTTCCGGGCATGCGCGAGCGGTGCGTCAAGATCGGCTCGGCCGGCAAGATGTTCGCGCTGACGGGCTGGAAGATCGGCTTTTTGTGCGCCGCCCCGGCCCTGACCCAGGTGCTGGCCAAGACCCACCAGTTCCTCACCTTCACCACCCCGCCCAACCTGCAGGCGGCGATCGCCTGGGGCCTGGCCAACAGCGACGACTGGTTCGCGGCGATGCCGCTGGATCTGGCCCGCTCCCGCGACCGGCTGTCCGAGGGTCTGAGGCGCGAGGGCTTTTCCGTACTGGAGAGCCAGGGCACCTATTTCCTCAACATCGACTTGGCCGCCTCGGGGATCGATGAGGACGACCGCGGCTTCTGCATGCGCGCGATCCGCGAGCACGGCGTGGCTTCGATCCCGGTCTCGAGCTTCTACGAGACCGCCCCGGTCACCACCATCGTGCGGCTGTGCTTCGCCAAGGCCGATGCGACGCTGGACGAGGGCGTGCGCCGACTGGCGGCCGCGCGGGCGGCGCGCGTCAGAGCCTGAGTTCCGTCCCCGGCGCCGCTAGAGCGCGTTCCGCAAAAGTGGACCCGGTTTTGCGATCAGAACGCGCTCAAGCTTTTGAATTTAGAGCACGATTCAACGATCAGGCGATTCCGCCTGATCGCATCGTGCTCTAAGGCTCAGGCCGTGGCCCCGCCGTCGATCACGATGGCCTGGCCGGTCGTCCAGGCGCCGGCGCGCGAGGCCAGGAACACCGCGGCGCCCGCGATGTCGTCGGGCTCCCCGAGCCGCCGCAGCGGCGTGTCCTGGCTGGAGCGCTTTTCGGCCTCGGGCGTGTCCCACAGCGCCTTGGCGAAGTCGGTCTTGACCAGGCCCGGGGCGATGCAGTTGACCCGGATGTTGTGCGGCGACAACTCCTGGGCCAGGTTGCGGGCGAGTTGGATGTCGGCCGCCTTGGAGATGGCGTAGGCGCCCAGGATCGCGCTGCCGCGCAGGCCGCCGACCGACGAGATGATGATGATCGCCCCGTCCCTTCGCTCCTTCATCTCCGGCGCGACCATGTGGATCAGCCAGTGGTTGGCGATGATGTTGCTGTCCAGAACCTTGCGGAAAGCCTCGTCGCTGATCCCGGACATCGGGCCGTAGTAGGGGTTGACGGCGGCGTTGCAGACCAGGATGTCGATCTTGCCGAACGCCTTGCGGGTCTCGTCGACCAGGCGCTGAAGATCGTCCTTGGACGAAATGCTGGCCGGGATGGCGACCGCCGCGCCCGGGTGTTTGGCGTTGATCGCCGCGGCCACCTCTTCGCAGGGGCCGGCCTTGCGCGAGGAGATCACCACCTTGGCGCCATGCTCGGCGAACCGCTCGGCGATCGCCTTGCCGATCCCGCGCGAGGATCCGGTAATGACGGCGACCTTTCCATCGAGATCGAACAGGCTCATGGGCGAGGTTCCCCTAAAACAGTTGTTTGATTGGCGCGCACCCTGTCGCGGGCCCGGCGCAGCGTCAAGCCTCGCCCGGGACGGCGCCTTGGACCTGGACCATTGATCTGCCGAACCGTCGCGCGGCGGCGGCTGACTTGTCCGGCTTCCTTGCTTTGCATCAAGGCCTTCGCCGATCCCGCCGGCCAAGGAATGGGTCGCGATTTCGGGCCGCCGCGGATATGAAGACGTATGGCTGAAGGCGACGCCAAGAGCATTGAGGACACCGAGGCCACGCGCTTCGGCCGCGGCTTCTTGCGCGACATCTGGTATTTCGCCGCGCTCGGCTCCGACCTGAAGCCGGGCAAACTGCAACGTTATGAGATGCTGGGCGAGCCGGTGCTGATCGGCCGCGCGCGCTCGGGCGAGGTCTATGGTCTGCGCGACGTCTGTCCGCACCGGGCGGCGCCGCTGTCGGCCGGCCGGCTGGTGGCCGAGGCGGGCGGGCGCGAAGCGGTGGAATGCCCCTATCACGGCTGGCGGTTCCGCACCGACGGCGTCTGTTCGGCCGTGCCCTCGCTGACCCGCGACCAGGAGGTCGACATCGGCCGCATCCGCGTGCGCCGCTATCCGGTGGTCGAAAGCCAGGGCCTGGTGTTCGTCTGGATCTCCTCGGACCCCCGGGGCGAGGGCGAGCCCGACCAGCCCCCGCCCCGTTTTCCCGGCATCGTCGGCGGCGCGCCCAAGCTGGTCGACAAGATGGTGTTCGACAGCCACATCGATCATGCCGTCGTCGGGCTGATGGACCCTGCCCACGGCCCCTATGTGCATCAGAACTGGTGGTGGCGCTCGCCCGCCTCCCAGCACGACAAGGCCAAGATATTCGAGGCCCGCGAGGCCGGCTTCGCCATGGTCCGCCACCCGCCGTCGAAGAACAGCTACGCCTACAGGGTGCTGGGCGGGGCGCCGGCGACCGAGATCGTCTTCCGCCTGCCCGGCCTGCGCTACGAGCACATCCTGGTGGGCGCGCGCCAGGTGCTGTCCCTGACCTGCCTGACGCCGCTGAACGAGACCGCGACCCGGATCACCCAGATCATGTGGTCGGACCATCCGGCCTTCACCCTGCTGCGGCCGCTCATCGCGCGGGCGGCGCGCAAGTTCCTGCGCCAGGACGCGGCGATGGTGAACCTGCAGAACCAGGGCCTGGCCTACGACCCCTCGCTGCTCTGGATCGACGACGCCGACAAACAGGCCAAGTGGTACCAGGCGCTGAAGCGCGAATGGGCCGCCAGCCGCCGCGAGGCACGCGCCTTCGTCAACCCGGTCGAGGGCGGCGTGTTGCGGTGGCGCAGTTGAAGGTCAGGGCTTCGCGGCGTCCGCCTGCTTGATCGCCGGCGTCGCCATCTCCGGGTCGGGCGGATCGTATTTCAGCACGAAGCCCAGCGAGGCCTTGGCCATCGCCAGCCGGGTGTCCTCATGCAGCAGCCGGTGGTCGGCGCCCGGCAGGGTGACGAATTCCACCGGCTTGCCGGCCGCCTTCAGCGCGTGCTCCATCTCCTGACTCTGGGCGATCGGCACGACGGTGTCGTCCTTGCCATGGATCAGCAGGATCGGCGCGTCGGCTTCAGCGGCGTGCTTGGCCGGCGAAATCGGATTGGTCTGATTCCCCCAATCCGAACTCACGCCCATGAACGCCTTCCAATAGCGCTGTTCCTCGGAGGCGCTGCCGGCGGCCTTGTCGCGCGCGTAGTCCAACATGCCCGCGAAATCGGACACGCCGGCCATCGACACCGCGCAACGGTAGAGGCCATGCTGGAGCGTGACGCCCGCCTGGGCGGCATAGCCGCCATAGCTCCAGCCGACGATGCAGGCGCGCTTTGGGTCCACGATCCCCTGTTTGGCCAGTGATTCGAGCCCATCCGAGATGTCCGTCTGCATCTTGCGGCCCATCTGGCCGAAGCCGGCGTCGCGGAACTCGACGCCGTAGCCTGACGAACCGCGGAAATTGGGCTGGAACACCGCATAGCCGCGCGAGGCGAAGAGCTGCGCCCACCAGTCGAACACCGGATAGTCGCGCTCCTCCGGCCCGCCATGCGGCATGACGATCACCGGCAAATTCTTCGCCTCTCGCCCGGCTGGCAGATTCAGGACCCCGCGCAGCGCGAGTCCGTCGGCGGCCTTCCAGTCCACCATCTCGATGGTTCCAACGTCCGTCGAGGCGACTGCGGGATATTCGTATCCGATCGGATCGGCCTTGTGGGTCGCGATGTCGACCAGCCAATAGGTGCCGGAATCGCCGGCCCCCGAAGTCTCGACGATCATCCGACCGAGATCCGGCGTGAAGCTGACCAACTCGACCGACAGACCGGAGAAGGCCTTCAGCGCGCCTCGGGCCCTGGCCTCGGCGACGGGCGAGAAAAACTTGGGGACAGGCTGGTCGCCGCGGTTGAACGTACCAACCCACAACCCGCTCACGGGATCGAGCAGGGCGCCATCGGCGGTCTCGTTTTCCGGCGCCTTGGCCGGCGCGGCTCCGGACAACGGCAGCTCCTGGAATTCCGATCCCTGCTCGAGAGGCCGGTCGATCAGAATGGTGTCCGGCGTGCGGCCGCGCGACAGGCTGCCAACTCCGCCCAGCTTGGATGTTCCCGACGCCAGCAGGCGTCCGCCGAATTCGCCGGTTCGCACCTGCCAGGCGCTGGTCTTTTCGTCATAGGTCGTGCGCGCGATGATCTGGCCGTCGGGACCGACCAGCCAACCCGCGGTTTCCTCGCTGCCATGAGCGACGAGAGCGATCGCGCCGCTGTCGAGATCGACGCGATAGAGATCTGGCCACATGTGGTCGAGCCAGCGGCCATTTGGATCCATCCCCCCTTGAAACGTGATGCCGCCGAAAAAACCGTACCAATGATTGCCAATTTGAGCGGAACCATAGACGCCATCGACAATGTTGGCGACATTGGAATGCTTGTCTAATATAGCAACAATTTTTTTCGATATAATATTAATTGAAATTATTGTGGTGAACTCCGCCTTCGAAACATCGAAGTCCATGCCGAGCGGCACCGTGTGAGAGAAAGCCACCAAGAGGTGGTCCTCGCCCACCCAACTTACATCCACCACCTTCGCCTGACCGACGTCGGCCGCGACAAACACCATGTTTCCGTCCGCCGTCGCGGCCACCAGTTTCCGCGACTCGCCGATCACCGCGATGAAGGCGTAGCGCTGGCCGGACGGCGAGAGGCTGATCTGTTCGACCCCCGGCAGCTTGCCGTAGGCCTCGACCGGCGGCGGCGCGGCGGACGCCGGCGCGGACAACCAAAACGCGCTCAGCGCGACGAGCGCGACACAATGGCGAAACATCCGGACATCCCCCCTCTTGGTTGCGCCATCTTGCGGACGCGCCGCGCGCGGTCAATACGCGGTCGGCGACACGGCGTGAAAGTGACTCGGATCGATGCGGATCGTTGGCGGCGCCTATCGCGGACGCGGGCTGGTCAGCCCGCCCGGCCAATCCACCCGGCCGACCTCGGATCGCGCGCGCGAGGCGATCTTCAACGTCCTGGAGCACGCGCCCTGGTCGCCGGGCCTGCGGGGCGCGCGGGTGATCGACCTGTTCGCCGGTTCCGGCGCCCTGGGGCTGGAGGCGCTGTCGCGGGGCGCGGCCTTCTGCCTGTTCGTGGAGACCGACCCGGGCGCGCGCGGCGCCATCCGCGAGAACGTCGAGGCGCTGGGCGCGCGGGGCGAGCTGTTCGGCCGCACGCGCATCCACCGGCGCGACGCCACCGACCTTGGCCCGCGCCCCGGAGCCGATGGGCCGCCGTTCGATATCGCCTTCCTCGATGCGCCCTATGGCCAGGGCCTGGGCGAACGGGCGCTGGCCGAACTGGCCGCCGGGGGCTGGCTGGCTGAGGGAGCGCTGGTGGTGGTTGAACGCGGTCAAGCCGAACCCGCGCCGCAAACGCCTGGCTACGAGGCTCTGGACGAGCGCCGCTACGGCGCGGCCAGGGTGCTGTTCGCCCGGCGGGGGATTTCGGGCGGCTGAGGCGGTCCGCTATCGGCCTCCAGGCCGCTCCAGCGCCTGAGCGGCGCCCAGCGCATCACCAGTTCGACCACCGCCACCGCCGCCAGGCTGGCCGACAGATTGACCGCCACCGCCAGCGGGCTTGAGACGGCCGGCGTCTGGCTCTGCTGCGGGGTCTGCGCCAGCATCAGGATCACCAGATTGTTGGCCGCGTGGATGCCGATGCCGATCTCCAGGCCGCCGGTGCGCAGCACGCCCCAGCTCAACGCCATGCCCAGCACCGCGCGGGCCAGATTACGCCCCGGATCGGGGTCGACGTGCAGCAGCGCGAAGATCAGGCTGTTGAACAGAAGGATGGCCGGCAGGCCGCGCGTGAAGGCGGCGGAGACCTGCAACAGCCAGCCGCGGCACAGGACCTCCTCAAAGGCCGCCGCCGCCGGCAGCGCGACCAGCATCACCGCCACATAGGCGATCCGTATACGAACCGCCTCGTCCGCCTTCAGGAATATCGGCCGGTCCGGCCATCCGTGTGCGGCTTCCGGGATCGAGGCGGTTACGCCGAGAATCAGGCCAAACAGCACCAGCCCGACCCAGAACAGCCGCCAGCGGAACCGCGGCGCGCTGGTGATCCAGCTCCGCGCCGGGCGACGATAGACGACGACCGCGCCGGCCAGCACCGCGATCATGACGGCCAGCGAAACCACTCCGACCCACACCGTCGTGGTGATGCCGCCCAACAGGCAGTCGGCGCAACTCACCCGGCTCGACCGGGCGGCGGCGAACAGGTCGGCCGGCCAGCGCGGCGCCTCGCGCAGCACCAGAAACTGGATCAGCCAGCTGTTGATCAGACCCCCGACCAGATAGCCGGCCAGCCCCAGAACCAGAGCCAACGGTGCCATCAGCCCCAGCGCCGCGGCCGGCCGCCACCAGACGTGCTCGCTGGGCGCGATCGGCTTCAGGAAAGCCGGCGTGCCGACGAGATGCAGCCAGCGATCGACCCGCAGCTCCCCCATCGTCCTGGTCTCACCTTCGCCCGAACAGCCGCTCGATATCCGCGAGCTTCAACTCCACATAGGTAGGCCGGCCGTGATTGCACTGGCCGGAATGGGGCGTGGCCTCCATTTGACGCAAAAGCGCGTTCATTTCGGCCGCGCTCAGCCGACGGCCGGCGCGAACCGAGCCATGGCAGGCCATGGTCGAGCACACCGCCTGCAGCCGTTCGGCCAGCGCCAGGGCCGCGTCGTTCTCGGCCAGGTCGTCGGCGATATCGCGGATCAGGCCGGCCGCGTCGGTCGCGCCGAGCAGCGCCGGGGTCTCGCGCACCAGCACCGCGCCCGGTCCGAATGGCTCAACGACCAGACCCAGGGCCGCGAGTTCGCCTGCCCGGGCGACCACCCTCTCGGCCTCGGCCGGATCGAGATCGACCACTTCCGGCGCCAACAGCGCCTGACGGGCCACGCCACCAGCCTCCATCTCGGCCTTCATCCGTTCGTAAACCAGCCGTTCGTGAGCGGCGTGCTGATCGACGACGACGATGCCGTCGCGGGTCTGGGCGACGATGTAGGTTTCATGCACCTGGGCGCGGGCGGCGCCGAGGGGAAAGTCGGTCGGATCGACCAGGCCCGCGCCGGCCGGCCCGGCTTCGCCGGCATGGGCTTCTTGGGCGAGCGGCTCATAGCGAGCGGAGATTTCCTCCACGCCGGGCAGGCTGGGCGCGTTGGCGCCCGGTCGCCAGCCGCCGGCGCTCCAAGCGGAAAAGCCGCTCGCCGAAGCCCCGCCGGGTCGAAAGCCGGCCAGGGCGCTCGTCGCCGCCGTGGTCGAGGCGCGATGGCCGGCGCCGGCCAGCGCGTGCCGCAGCGCGCCGACGATCAGGCCGCGCACCAGGGCCGGATCGCGAAAGCGGACCTCGGCCTTGGCCGGATGGACGTTGATGTCGACCTCCGTCGGGTCGAGCGCGACGTAGAGCACCGCCGTCGGGTGCCGGTCGCGGGCCAGGAAATCGGCGTAGGCCGCGCGCAGCGCCCCTTGCAGCAGCCGGTCGCGCACCGGCCGGCCGTTGACGAACAGGTATTGATGGCCGGCGGCGCCGCGCGAATAGGTCGGCAGGCCGGCATAGCCGGAGAGGGCGACGCCCTCGCGTTTCTGGTCGATCAGCAGAGCATTGGCCTCGAACTCGCGGCCGAGCACCGCCGCCAGCCGCTTGAGCCGCCCCTCCGGGCCCGGGCGTTCCGGCAAAAGGCGCAAGGCGCGCCGGCCGTCCAGATCGAGCGAGAAGCCCAC
Organism: uncultured Alphaproteobacteria bacterium; assembly: GCA_963706385.1. Lineage (GTDB taxonomy): Bacteria > Pseudomonadota > Alphaproteobacteria > Caulobacterales > Caulobacteraceae > Poindextera. Next base: position 1,850,123 of record OY970153.1, read on the forward strand.
CGCCTCGTGGGCCATGGCCTGGCGCTTGACCTCCTCGGCGATGGCCATGGCCTCGGCCCTGGCCGACTTCATGAACTTCAGCCGCGCGGGCGTGGCGTAGAACAGGTCGCGCACTTCGACGCGCGCGCCATGCGGGCCGGGGAAGGCCGCGGGCTGGATCGGTCCTTGCGCGCCGCCATCGACCACCACCGCGAAGGCGTCGGCCGATCCCCTGGCCCGCGCGCTGAGCGTCAGGCGGGCCACCGAGCCGATCGACGGCAGCGCCTCGCCGCGGAAACCCAGGCTGGCGATGCGCAACAGGTCGAAGCTTCCGTCCGGACCGGGCGCGAGCTTGGACGTGGCGTGCCGTTCCAGCGCGATCGGCAGGTCCTCGGCGCTCAGGCCCTCGCCGTCGTCGGCCACCAAGATGCGGGCTAGGCCGCCCTCGTCGGCCTGAACCTCGATCTGGCCAGCGCCCGCGTCGATGGCGTTTTCCACCAGTTCCTTGACCGCGCTGGCCGGCCGCTCGACCACCTCGCCGGCGGCGATGCGGTTGACGGTCTCGGGCGGCAGACGGCGGATGGTCATCACCACCCACTCTAGCCGATTCCGAGCGAGCGCGCCGGATCATGCGCCCGGCGATCGCATGGACCCGGCGGCCGGAGCTTTTTAGTATTGGAGCTCGATGGGCGCCGAAACCGGCGTCCACTTTCGGCTATCGCGCGCTTAAAGACCCGGCAGCTTGATGTGGGCCTGCTGCTGGCGCTCGATCACCACCGGCTGGTTGGCCGTGAGCTTCTGGACGCGGGCGGCCTCCACCGCCGGGTCGATCGGCGTGGGGGTCGCGGCGCCGGCCTGGCTGGCGGTCAGGGCCGCGCCCTGGGTCTCGGGCCGGCCCTTGCGCCAGAACATCACCCGGTCGGCGAAGCTGGGATCCTTATGGGCCAAGGCGCCGAACTCGTCGTCGATGACGAACCGGATCATCGGATCAGCCTTGTCGGCGCCGGCCTTGGCGGCCAGCAGTCGCTCGCCGTCCGAGCGCGCCTCGCCGGCCCGCTGGTTGAGCAGGGCCAGGCGGGCCTGGCTCTCGGGCTGCAACTCCTGGGGCCGCGGCTCGCCGGGAGACGGCGGGCGCAGCGCATAGTCGGGCGGCACCACCAGCGGGGCCTTGGTCACCACGGCGAATTCGTCCGGAACGACCTTGCTCATGCCCAGCGCGGCCTGGGTGCTCTTGCAACCCGCAAGCCCGAGGCCGGCCAGCCCTAGGCCGGCGATCAAGACTGCGGGAACCGCGACGCGGTTGAAACTCATCAGACACTTGCTCCTCGGGCCGCCCAGCCGTTCTCGTCCGTCTCGATACCGCATTAAGCCGCCCGGCGCCAACGGGCTATGCACGACTCGCCGGCGCGCTCGTCCGCGCGCCCAGCAGCATCTCGACCAGCAACAACGCGACCCCGACGCTGATCGCGCTGTCGGCGAGGTTGAACACCCATTTGAAGCCGAGCCCGCTGAAGTCGAGAAAGTCGGCCACTGCGCCGAACCGCACCCGGTCGATGATGTTGTTGCCAATCGCCCCGCCCATGACCAGACCCACGGCGAGCGCGGTGAGCGGACGCGTCATCCGCCGCGCCCAGAGCGCCAGCGCCGCCACCACGCAGGCGGCGAAACCGACCAGCAGCCATCGGCCCGTCTCGCCCCGCGCGGCCAAGAGACCAAAACTGATCCCCGGATTCCAGACCATCGACAGGCGGAAGATCGGCAGCACCTCGACCATGCCCCGGCCCGGCAGATCGAGCGGCCCCAGCACCCAGGCCTTGGAGGCCTGGTCGAGGACCACCACGACGGCGGCGAGGGCGTAGGCCATCCAGCCGAGGCGGTTGACCAGGGGGGGCTTGGCCGTTTGGGACTTGGTCATTGCGTGTCCCTTCTCCCCTTGCGGGAGAAGGAGGGGCCCATGGCGCAGCCATGGGAGGATGAGGGGTTTCGCCGCGGTCTTCGAGACCCGTCGGCAGATCCGAAAAAGCGCAGATGGGGGACGGACGACGGGTCCGGACGACCCCTCATCCTCCCACGCCGCTTCGCGGCGCGGGCCCCTCCTTCTCCCGCAAGGGGAGAAGGCCTATCGGGCGCCATGGCGCGCATCCCAGAAGGCCACCGCGTCGGCGTCTCGAAGGGACAGATCGGGATAGCGCGGATCGGATCCCACCTCTGGCAGGATGCGCCATGAGCGGGCGCATTTGCGGCCCTGCGCCCTCAGCGGCTCGACCGCCACGCCGGCGACCTCGTCCAGGCGGAAGGCGCCCGCCGGACCCTCGCCCGGGACCAGCCGCGCCTGGCTGGTGCGGAACACCTCGGCGGGATCGAGGCCATTGAAGGCGGCCAGCATCTCGGGGTCGTCGATGTGGACCACGGGCGCCGCCTCCAGCGCCCCGCCGATGCGCTTTTCTCGACGCTCGACCTCCAGCGCGCCGGTGACCACGCCGGTCATCGCCTCGACCTTGGCCCAGCGGACGGCCTCGGCCTCGTTGCGCCAGGCGGCGGGCGTTTCGGGGATCACCCGCAGGCTGTTCGAGCCGGCGTCCGGAAAGCGCGTGGTCCAGGCCTCCTCCATGGTGAAGGCGGCCAGCGGCGAGAGCCAGGCGGTCAGCCGCTCGAACACCAGGTCCATCACCGTCCGGCAGGCCCGCCGGCGAAGACTGTCGGGCCGATCGCAGTAGAGGGCGTCGCGGCGGATGTCGAAATAGAGCGCCGAAAGGTCGTTGGCGCAGAACTCGGCCAGCGGACGCCAGACGTCCTGGAAGCGGTAGGCCTCGTAGGCCCGGCGCACCTGGGCGTCGAGTTCCCACAACCGGTGCAGGATGAACCGCTCCAAGGGCGGCATGTCCTCCAGCCCCACCCGCTCGGCCGCCTCGAACCCGGCGAGCCCGCCCAAGAGGTAGCGCACGGTGTTGCGCAGCTTGCGATAGCCGTCGACGGTGGTCTGCAGGATGGTCTTGCCGATCCTCTGGTCCTCGGCGTAGTCGACCATGGCGGCCCACAGGCGCAGAATCTCCGCGCCGCTCTCGCGGGTGACGTCCTGCGGCTCGACGCTGTTGCCGAGCGACTTGGACATCTTCTCGCCCTTCTCGTCGAGCGTGAAGCCGTGGGTCATCACCGCGTCATAGGGCGCGCGGCCGCGGGTGGCGGCGGACTCCAGCAGCGAGGACTGGAACCAGCCGCGGTGCTGGTCCGAGCCCTCCAGATAAAGATCGGCGGGCCAGCGGGTCTGGCCGCGCTCTTCCAGCACGAAGGCGTGGGTCGAGCCGGAATCGAACCAGACGTCGAGGATGTCCTCGACCTTCTCGTAGCGGTCGGGATCGTGATTGCCCAGAAAGTCGCCCGCCGGCCGGGTGAACCAGGCGTCGGCGCCCTCGGCGGCGATCCGCTCGACGATGCGGCCGTTGACCTCAGCGTCGTGCAGCGGCTGGCCGGTGGTCTTGTCGACGAACATCGCCAGCGGCGAGCCCCAGGCGCGCTGGCGGCTGACCAGCCAGTCGGGCCGGCTCTCGACCATGGCGCGGATGCGGTTGCGCCCGCCCTCCGGATGGAAGGCGGTGGCGTCGATGGCGGCCAGGGCGGTCTCGCGCAGGGTGCGGCCCTGGTGGACGTCGTCTTCGAGCCGCGCGTCCACGCGGATGAACCACTGGGGCGTGTTGCGGAAGATCACCGGCGCCTTGGAGCGCCAGGAATGCGGATAGGCATGCTCCAGCCGCCCGCGGGCCAGCAGCGTCCCCGCCTCGATCAGCCTGTCGATCACCGCGGTGTTGGCCGGGCCGAACTTGCCCGCCTTCTTGCCTTCGGTCTCCAGCACCTTCAGCCCGCCGAACAGGGGCACATCGGGGAAGTAGGCGCCGTCCGCGTCGACCGTCTCGGGGATCTCGCGATGGCCGTGGGCCAGCCAGACCGCGTAGTCGTCCGCCCCGTGGCCGGGCGCGGTGTGCACGAAGCCGGTCCCGGCGTCCTCGGTGACGTGGTCGCCGGCCAGGAGCGGCACGGCGAAGCCATAGCCCTGGTCGAGGCCGGCCAGGGGGTGGGCGCAGACCATGCCGGACGGCTCGATCGCCTCCAGCCGGGTCCAGGTCGCGATCTTGGCCGCGGCGCGGACCTCTTCGGCCAGCCGGTCGGCCACGATCAGCCGGTCGCCGGGCTTCGCCCACGGCTCGAACGGCAGGTCCGGCTCGATCGCCTCGACGCGCCAGACCGCATAGGCGATGTCCGGGTTGTAGGCGATCGCGCGGTTGGCCGGCAGGGTCCAGGGGGTGGTGGTCCAGATCACCACGCTGGCGCCCTCGCTCGCCGTCGGACCCTCAAGGACGGGGAACTTCACCCACACCGTCGGGCTGACATGATCGTGGTATTCGATCTCGGCGTCGGCCAGGGCGGTGCGCTCGACCGGGCTCCACATCACCGGCTTGGAGCCGCGGTAGAGCTGGTTTGAGGCGATGAACCGGTGGAACTCGGCCACGATCGCCGCTTCGCTGGCGTAGTCCATGGTGGCGTAGCGCCGCGACCAATCGCCCAGCACGCCCAGGCGACGAAACTCAGCGCCTTGCGCCTCGATCCACTGGGCGGCGTATTCGCGGCAGCGGGCGCGGAATTCGGCCTTGGAGACCTCGTCCTTGCGCCGGCCACGGCTACGGAACTCCTCCTCGATCTTCCATTCGATCGGCAGGCCGTGGCAGTCCCAGCCCGGAACGTAGTCCACGTCGAAACCCAGCAGGAACCGCGAGCGGACGACGAAGTCCTTGAGGATCTTGTTCAGCGCGTGGCCGATGTGGATCGCGCCGTTGGCGTAGGGCGGTCCGTCGTGCAGCACATAGAGCGGGGCGCCCGCGGCCTGGCGGGCGGCGCGCACCGCGGCGTAGAGGTCGATCCTGGCCCAGTCGGCCAGAATCTCCGGCTCCTTCTTGGGCAGGCCGGCGCGCATCGGAAACGGGGTGTCGGGCAGGAAGACCGTCTCGCGATAGTCGCGGGCGGTGGTCTCGGTGGAATCGGGGGCCATGATCGGGTCCGGCATTTCGGGAAACGGAAGGGCGAACTACCCGGCGCGCGCTGGAATATCGTCCGGCGTCACGCCGGGCGGTTAATTCGAGTCCCTGTCCGCACACTCGTCATGCGGCGCGATGTAACAGAGCCGGAGCTGGCGAGCGAGCCTTGATTGGTCAGACGCCGAGAATGGCCTTGGCCTGGCGCGCGTCCTCGTGCACCTGCGCGACCATGGCGGGGACGTCGAAATTGCCCGCCGCGTCGCGGAAGGTGACCTCGGGCCTAAGGAAGGCGATCAGGTCGGTCTCGATGGTCTCGCCGTAGATATCCTCATCGAACGCGAACAGCCAGACCTCGAGCCGCGGATCGACCAGACCGGTGGTCGGATTGACCCCGATGTTGGCCACGCCGCCCAGCTCGCGTCCATCCTTCAGCCGCGTGCGGGTGGCGTAGACGCCGAATTTCGGCGCGACATAGTCGCCAAGCGGCACGTTGGCGGTGGGAAAGCCCAGCTTGCGGCCGAGCTGGCGGCCCTTCTGCACCACGCCTTCGATCGCGAACGGCCGGCCGAGGACGTCGGCGGCGTGTTCGGGATGGCCCTGACGCAGCGCCTCGCGGGCCGCGGTGGATGAGAACTTGCCGTCCTCGTCGCCGGCGGCGTCGGCCACCGACACGGTGAAGCCGAACTCCTCGCCATAGCGGCCCATCAGGTCGGGATCGCCGGTGCGACCCTTGCCGAAGGTGATGTCGAAGCCGACCGCCACGTGCCGGGCGCCCAGGCCCTTAACCAGCACCTCGCGCACGAAGTCGTGGTCGGAGAACTCCGCCATCTCCAGGCCGAAGGGCAGCAGATACAGCCGATCGACGCCCATCCGATCCAACGTCCGGGCCAGCTGGTGCGGGTTCATCAATCGAAAGGGCGGCGCATCGGGGCGAAAGTGCATGCGCGGATGCGGCTCGAAGCTGATCACGCCCAACGCGACGTCCAGCCGGCGGGCCGCCTCGGCCGCGTCGGCGATGACTTGCTGGTGGCCCCTGTGCACGCCGTCGAAACTGCCGAGCGCCACGGCCGCGCCCCTGTCCTGATCGGCTAGGCCGCGCCAGTGGTGGAAAACCGTCAAAGCCATCAAGCTCCCCGCCGCGAAACCATCACCACCGCTTCGCCCTCGACCACCGGCTTGCCCCCCACCGAACAGACCGTCTCGAGGGTCACCCGCGCCTTTTCCGGATCGATCGCGGCGACCGTGACCTTGGCCTCGACCGTATCGCCGATCCGGACCGGACGGCGGAAGCGCAGACTCTGCGAGAGGTAGATCGCGCCCGGCCCCGGCAGGTCAACGCCGAGCACGGCCGAAATATAGCCGGCGGAGAGCATGCCATGGGCGATGCGGCCCTTGAACGGCGTGGCCGCCGCATAGGCTTCGTCCATGTGCACCGGATTTTCGTCGCCGGTCACCGCCGCGAAGGCCTGAATGTCGGCCTCGGTCACGATTCGGCTGCGGCGCGCGCTCTGTCCCACGCTCAAATCCTCCAGACAAAGGCCCGCCAATCGATCCTCCCACCCTTAGGGCTTCGTCTTTTAGCTCAGAACGGCGGTCTGTCATCGGCCGAACGGCGCCTACCAGGCCAAGGCGGCCGCGGCGAAGCGGGCCGCGCCGCCTTCGTGGGCCAGGAGGGCGGCGGCGCGCGCCGCATCGAGCCGACCGTCCTCGCCGATCGCCTTTTCGCCATGGATGCCCGCGGCGATGAACAGGCAGTCCAACTTCTGATCCATCGCCCCGCGCACGTCGGTCACCACCCCGTCGCCGATGCAGAGCACCCGCGCGCGATCGACCGGTGCGCCCAGCAGCGCCGAGGCCCGCGCCAGCGCCAGCGCGTAGATCGGGGCGTAGGGCTTGCCGGCCATCAGCACCGGCCCGTCCAACGCGGCGTAAAGGTCGGCCAGCGCCCCGCCGCAATAAACCAGCCGGTCGCCGCGCTGGACCACCTTGTCGGGATTGGCGCAGATCATTTCGAGCCCCCGCCTGGCGCATCGGGCGAGGGGTTCGCGATAGTCCTCGGGCGTCTCGCGCTCGTCGTCGACCGGCCCGGTGCAGGCGATGAAGGCGGCCTCGTCCGGCCCCGAGAAGCCAAGATCGAGACCTTCGTACAGCGGCCAGTCGCGATCCGGACCGATCGCCCAGGCCGGGCCCGGCGCGCGCTCGGCCAGGAGGGCGCGGGTGGCGTCCCCCGAGCTGACGAAGGCCGACCAGGCGTTCCTGGGCACGCCCAGCATCGAAAGCTGCTCATGCACATGGCTGGAGGGGCGGGGCGCGTTGGAGATCAGCACCACCGGTCCGCGCGTCTCGGCGAAGCGCTGCAAGGCGGCGCAAGCCGGCGGAAAGGACTCGCGGCCGTTGTGGATCACCCCCCAGACGTCGCAGAGCAGCACATCGTAGCCGTCGGCGATCTCGGCGAGGCCGATAATGGATTGGGGCGCGGTCATCCGCGGCGGGTAGCCGGGCCGGCGGGCGGGGTCAACCGCGCGTGCAGGCTCAGCGCGCGGCGCGGCGGCGCAGGCTCGCGCGGATGAAGTCGACCGGCGGGTCCGCCTCGGCCAGCACCGCATCGCGGATCGCCCGCGGCTCGCCGAACAGATTGCCCTGGCCGTAGGCGATGTTGAGTTCGAGGATGTCGACCACCTGACGCTCGACCTCGACCTTCTCGGCCACCACCTCGACCCCGTAGCGGCGGGTGAGGTTGGCGAAATCGGCTGCGTCCAGATCCTTCAGGGAGCTCAGGGCGAGCCGGCCGTCGATTTCCGAAAGCTGGCTCAGCAACAACTCGGCTCCGATCTTGAGGAACTTCACGTCGGCGCGGCCCAGGTCCTGGAAGTCGAGGTCGAGATCGGTGACCTTGTCCAGCGAGAAGCGGAAGCCGAGGTCGGCCAGCTTGGCCATGCTTCGCGCCTCGACCGAGCCGCGCCGGCCAAACGCGGCCTGGCCCAGCTCGAAGATCAGGGCGTTGTGCAGATCCTTGTTCTCCGACAGAAACTCCAGGAACTGCGGGAAGAACACCTCGTCGCCCAGCGAGGCGAGCGAGATATTGCAGAAGATGCCGACCTTGCGGTCGTTCTTGGCCAGCCGCCGGACGATTTGCACGCAGCGGAACAGCAGCAGATTATCTATGGCGGACACCAGCCCCTCGGGCTCGGCCACGGCCAGGTATTCGGCCGGCATCATGATCCGCCCGGTGGCGTCGCGCAGGCGCGAAAAGCTTTCGTAGAACACGGTGCGGCGCTGAGGCAGGCTGACCACCGGCTGCAGGTAGAGGTCGACGCGGTTGTCGGCCAGGGCCTCGCGCACCGTCTCCAAGAGGGCGGCGTGCTGGCCGTGCGCGGCGGGCGCGCCATAGGGCCGGGCGGCGGCGATCCGCGCCTCCAGCCCCTCGCTCATCCGCTGGACCAGATCTTCCAGCATCCTGACCTCGCCGGTCAGCTCCTCGGAGCGGAGCGCCGCGGCGCGCTCGACGCCCTCGAACAACTCGCCTAGCTGGTCGCTCATCGCTTCGATCTGGTCGGCCAGGATTTGATGGGCCTGACGCACGCTGTCCAGGTCGCGGCGCAGGCGACCGGCCTCGCGCCCCCGCGCGATGATCGCCTGCAGCGAAAAGAGGAGCGCCAGGACGCCGATCAAGGTCGAGACGCCCGCGCCCCATCCGCCGCCGCCTCGCCAGAGAAGCAGGGCCGTGGTCAAAGCCAGGCAGAGGTAGGCGCCGATCAAGAGCGCCCCGGTGACCTTGCGCATCGTCCCGCCTATTCGAATCAATCGATTATCGGACGGATACGCCGGTCAAGTCGAACGGAATGAAGCGGGCGGGCCGGATGGCGGGCCGGCCGGCGATGCTCAGCGGGTCGGAACCGGCTTGTCGCCCCGGTAATCGTAGAAACCGCGCCCGGCCTTGCGCCCGAGCCAGCCGGCCTCGACGTACTTCACCAGCAGCGGACAGGGGCGGTATTTGGAATCGGCCAGGCCGTCGTAAAGCACGTTCATGATCGACAGCACGGTGTCCAGGCCGATGAAGTCGCCCAGTTCGAGCGGGCCCATCGGATGGTTGGCGCCCAGGTGCAGGGCGGTGTCGATCGCCTCGACCGTGCCGACGCCCTCATACAGGGTGTAGATCGCCTCATTGATCATCGGCACCAGCACGCGGTTGACGATGAAGGCCGGGAAGTCCTCGGCGTTGGCGGTGGTCTTGCCCAGTGACTTGGCGAAATTGACCGCGATTTCGTAGGTCGCCACGTCGGTGGCGATGCCGCGGATGATCTCCACCAGCTTCATCAGCGGCGCCGGATTCATGAAGTGCAGGCCAATGAACCGCTCGGGCCGGTCGGTGTTCGACGCCAGCCGGGTGATCGAGATCGAGGAGGTGTTGGACGCCAGCAGGGTATGCTTGGCCAGATGCGGCGCGAGCGCGGCGAAGATCGCTTTCTTCACCGTCTCGTCCTCGGTCGCCGCCTCGATCGCCAGGTCAGCGTCGCCGATGTCGGCCAGGGACTCGGCCGGCTTGATGTGGGCGAGGGCGGCGGCCATCGCCTCGTCCGTGACGATCCCGCGCGCGACCTGCCGCGACAGGTTCCGCTCGATCACCGCGATGCCGGCGTCGATCCGCTCACGCGACAGGTCGTTGAGCCGAACCTCATAGCCGGCCAAGGCGCAGACATGCGCGATGCCTGAGCCCATCTGACCGGCGCCGATGACGCCGACCGTCCTTATATCCACCATTCAGTCAGCCTTCGCTTGGGCCGCGTCGCGGGCAGACCCCGGTCGCGCCCTTCATGCGATGGATTTCTAACACGCGTTTGAGCCGCGCCAAGCCCTTTGCTGCAATGCAGCGAAAAGGTCGCGCGCCGCGCGCACGACCCTTGCTCGTCAGAACGGTTATATACCCGCCTGGGTCAGGGCTTCCATCAGCTCCGGCACGGCGGTCTTGTAGTCCGCCACGAGGCCGTAGTCGGCGACCTGGAAAATCGGCGCGTCGGCGTCCTTGTTAATCGCCACGATCACCTTGGAGTCCTTCATTCCCGCCAGGTGCTGGATCGCGCCGGAGATGCCGATCGCCACATAGAGCTGGGGCGCGACCACCTTGCCGGTCTGGCCGACCTGGTAGTCGTTTGGCGCATAGCCCGCGTCGACCGCCGCGCGGCTGGCGCCGACCGCGGCGCCCAGCTTGTCGGCCAGGGGCTCGATCACCCGCTGGAATTCCTCGGCCGAGCCCATGGCGCGCCCGCCGGAAACCACGATCTTGGCCGCCGCCAGTTCCGGGCGGTCGGACTTGACGATCTCATCGGAGACGAAGCGGGTCTTCGGCGCACCGGCGCCCGGATCGATGGTTTCGATCGGGGCCGATCCGCCCTCGCCGGCCGGCTTGAAGGCGGTGGCGCGCACGGTGATCACCTTCTTGGCGTCGGACGACTGAATGGTCTCCAGCGCGTTGCCGGCGTAGATCGGCCGCACGAAGGTGTCGGGGCCGACGACCTCGATGATCTCGGAGATCGGCGCGACGTCCAGCTTGGCGGCGATGCGAGGGGCGTAGTTCTTGCCCGAGGCGGTGGCCGGAATCAGGATCGCGTCGTAGCCGGCGGCCAGCGGCAGCACCGTGGCGGTGACCGCCTCGGCGATCTGCTTGCCCAGGGCGTCGCTCTCGGCGATCAGCACCTTGCGCACGCCCTCGATCTTGGCCGCCTCGGCGGCGACGGCGGCCACGCCCTTGCCGGCGACCAGCAGGTCCACCTCGCCCGACAGCGCCCTGGCGGCGGTTACGGTCTTGTGGGTGTTGTCCTTCAGCGAGGCGTTGTCGTGATCGGCGATGACGAGGACGGCCATCAGAGAACTCCCGCTTCGGTCTTGAGCTTGGCCACCAGTTCGGCGGCGTTTTCCACCTTTACGCCCGCAGTGCGCTTGGGCGGTTCGGTCACTTTCAGCACCTTCAGATGGCCGGCCAAGTCGACGCCGTAGTCGGCGGGCGCCTTGATGTCGATCGGCTTCTTCTTGGCCTTCATGATGTTGGGCAGCGAGGCGTAGCGCGGCTCGTTGAGCCTGAGGTCCGCGGTCACCACCGCGGGCAGGTCCAGCTCCAACGTCTGCAGACCGCCGTCGACCTCGCGGGTCACCTTGGCCTTGGCGCCGGCGATCTCCAGCTTCGAAGCGAAGGTCGCCTGAGGCCAGTCGAGCAGCGCCGAGAGCATCTGGCCGACCGCGTTGTTGTCGCCGTCGATCGCCTGCTTGCCCATCAAGACTAGGCCCGGGCTTTCCTCGCCGATCACCGCCTTCAGGAGCTTGGCGACCTCCAGCGGCTCGACGTCGACATCCGTCTGGATTAGGATGCCGCGGTCGGCGCCCATGGCCAGCGCGGTGCGGATCGTCTCCTGAGCCTGGACCGGACCGATGGACACCGCGACGATCTCGTCGGCCGCGCCCTTTTCCTTCAGCCGCACCGCCTCTTCGACGGCAATCTCGCAGAACGGATTCATGGACATCTTGACGTTTGACAGGTCCACGCCTGTCTGGTCGGGCTTCACCCGAACCTTGACGTTGTAGTCGATCACCCGTTTGACCGGGACCAGAACCTTCATGGGACCAGAACCTTCATGGGAATTGTCGCCCTCAGCGAAAGAAATGAGACGAACGGCGCGCGATCCGCGGCGGCGCGCTTGCGAAAAGCGCGGCAAACTGACAATGGAGCCCCGGCCTGTCAACGCGACCCGTTGAATTGGCCGCGGAGCAGTCGGCCGGATCACCCATGAATTCGACTATCGATCGGATCAAGCTGATCTTTCTGGGCCTGTTCGTGATCGCCTGCGCGGCGATCTGGGGCTACCAGACGATCTATGTGTGGCCCAAGCAGCGTTGCGAGGCGCAGGGCGACTGGTGGGACGACGAGGATCGAGAGTGCGCGGTGCCGGTGCCGATCTGGACCTTCACCCACCGCAGGCCGGGCGAAGTCGCGCCCGTCGCCTCCCGCGCCGTCGCCGCCAAGCCGGCGGCTTCGAGGCCGAAAGCGGCCCAGGTCGCGGCCAAACGCTGAGTCTCCGCGGCTAGACCATTTTTCGCCGAAGTGGTCGCCGGTTCGGCGAAGAAAGTGGTCTCACTTAAAGACTTACGAGCAAATTCCGATCAGATCAGATCGGAATTTGCTCTAGCGGGTCGCGCCGGGAACCCACAAGACGTCGCCGCGACCCTTGTCGTTGGCCCAACGCGCGGCGACGAACAGAAGATCCGACAGCCGGTTGAGGTATTTCAGCGCCGGCGCGCCGACCGCCTCGCCCTCGCGCTCGACCAGCCGCACCGCCTCGCGCTCGGCCCGGCGGCAGACGGTGCGGGCCAGATGCAAGGCCGCGGCGGCCGGCGAGCCTCCGGGCAGGACGAAAGAGCTCAAGGCCGCGAGTTCGGCGTTGAGCTGGTCGATCTCCCGCTCCAGCCTATCGACCTGAGCCTGGACGATGCGCAAGGCGTCCGGCGCCGCGCCGGGGGTGGCCAGATCGGCGCCCAGATCGAACAGGTCGTTCTGGATCCGCCCTAGTATCGCGTCGAGCACGGCGTCATGCGCCGTATGCACACGGACCAGGCCGACGCAGGCGTTGGTCTCGTCGACGCAGCCATAGGCCTCGACCCGCGCGTCCGACTTGGCCGCCGGCGCGCCGCTGGCCAGGCGCGTCCGACCGCCGTCGCCGGCGCGGGTGTAGATGCGGTTCAGCGTGACCACGCTCAGAGCTTCCGGTGCAGGAAGACGCCGGCGGCGACCAGGACGATGATCGCGACCAACTGCAAAATCACCCGCAGGCGCATCAGCTTGTTGGAATAGGACCGGCCGAAATCACCACCGCGAAACAAGGCGTAGAGACCGAACCCGAGGGCGGTGAGCACGGCCAGCAGGCTGAGCGGGATCAGGATGTCGAACAGCAAACGCATTGCCGGACCACCTTAGTGCGCGCCCATGCATTGCGCCACAGCACTGCTTGTCCCAAATTCGCGCCCTTCACCTTTTAGGGTTTCGCTCCGAGCGGGTCGCCCGCTTGAAACGGGCGTTCGAATCGGGGATTTCGGCGGTGTGACGCCCTGTCGCAGTAGAAAGACGCCATTCTCCGCCTATCTGGGCTCGATCCCCGGCTTGACGCTCGCCGCTGAGCGAACCCGCTCATTTCCAGCCGCATGAGCGTTTTGCGCGTCATCCCACCGCGCATTGGATCCAAGACCATGAACCACCAACCCATTCTGTCATTTCCCGAACATGCGCCCACGATGACGCGTCGCGCCATCGCCAAGCAGCTCACCCGCCAGCGCCTGCTGTGCGCCGCCCGCCGGCTGTTCGCCAGCCGGGGCTACGAGGCGGCGACGATCCGCGACATCGCCTCGGAAGCCGACCTGACCACCGGCGCGGTGTTCGCCAGCTTTTCCGACAAGGCCGAGCTGTTCAACGAGGTGATCATCGCCGACTGCGAGGCCTTGTTCCAACAGATGGCCGCCGTCGAAGACGCCGGTTCGGCCGCCGAAACCCTGCTTCGCCTGCTGAGCCTGGGCTATGACCAGCACCATGCGCAGCTGCGGCTGATCCAGGCCGCGCTCGGCTTTTCGTGGGTGCGCGACACAGAGTACGAGGCCCGCTACCAGCGCGTGGCGCGGCTGGTGCGCGAGCGGCTGGCCGAGGTGCTGCGCCTGGGCGTCAAGCGGGGGGAGCTGTCGCGCGAACTCGACGTGCCGCTGACCAGCGAGATGCTGCTGGACAGCTATATGGCCAATTTCCGCAAGGCGATTTTCGACGACTGGGATGTCGACACCCTGCGCGGTCGGCTGCGGAGCCAGATCGCCATCCTATTGGCGGGATACCGCCAGGCCGCCTAGCGGCGCGACTTCGACCCGCCGCCGTCCGCGGGTCCGCCGCGCCGCGCGCCGGCCTTCTTCGCCGCCGGGCGAGCGGCTCTCGGACGGCCCGGCCCGGCCCGCTTCTTGGGCTTGGCCCAGCCGGGCTTGTACTCGGTCTTTTTCGGCAGGGGCTCGCGCGATAGGGCGCTGGCGGACTGACCCTTGGCCGCCTGGCCGGCTCCACGCCGCGCGCCGCGCGCGTCGGCGCCCGCCTTCGCCGGCGGCGAGGTCGCCCGATCGCCGGTCGGCAGGCTTTCGGGCGCGATATGGCGGGCGAGCTGCTCGCGGATCACCCGAGCCCCGACCTCCTCGACCTCGCCCGCCGCCAGGGTCCCGAGCTGGAACGGCCCGTAGGACAGGCGGATCAGCCGGTTGACCGTCAGACCGATCGCCTCCAGCACCTTGCGCACCTCGCGGTTCTTGCCCTCGGTCAGGGTCAGGGTGATCCACAGGTTGGCCGCGCTCGCGCCGTCGCGGCCCGCGGCCTCCTTGGCCTTGTCCAGGCTGGCTTGAATCGGGCCGTAGCGCACGCCGTCCACCGTCAGCCCATCCTTCAGCCGGTCGAGCTTGGCCTGGCTCGCCTGCCCGCGCGCGCGGGCCCGGTAGCGCCGCACCAGGCCGGTGGCCGGCAGCTCCAGCGCCCGGGCCAGGGCGCCGTCGTTGGTCAGCAGCAACAAGCCCTCGGAGTTCAGGTCCAGCCGGCCGACCGAGATCACCCTGGGCAGGCCGGGCGGCAGATGGTCGAACACCGTCGGCCGGCCCTTGGGATCGGCGTGCGTGGTCACCAGCCCCGCTGGCTTGTGGTAGCGCCACACCCGGGTCGCCTCGGCCCGACCGACCACCGCCCCGTCCACGGTCAGCACGTCGCCCGGGGCGATCTTCACCGCTGGCGTATCGAGCACCTGGCCGTTCAGCCGGACCCGTCCCGCGGCGATCAGCCGCTCGACTTCACGGCGCGAGGCGACCCCGGCGCGGGCCAGCGCCTTGGCCACGCGCTCGCCGTCCGCCTTCAGCCCGGCTTGACCGGAGCCGGCCGCCGCGTTTGGGTCAAATTCATGATCGACCATGATCTCGCAACCATGCGCATCGCGCTGCAGGAGGCGCAAGCCGCCGCCGAGGCGGGCGAGGCCCCGATCGGCGCGGTGGTGGTCGATCCGCGTACCGGCGCGGTGATCGCGCGCGCCCACAACGCCCCGATCGCCCGCCACGACCCTTCGGCCCACGCCGAGATCCTGGCGTTGCGCCAAGCGGCCGAAACGTTGGGCAACTACCGGCTGACCGGCCTGACCCTGATGGTCACGCTCGAGCCCTGTGTCATGTGCGCCGGTGCGATCAGCCACGCGCGCATCGGCCGGCTGGTGTTTGCGGCCGAAGACGCCAAGGGCGGGGCGATCGTCCACGGCCCCCGGTTCTTCGAACAGCCGACCTGCCACTGGCGCCCCGACGTCACCGGCGGCGTCCTGGCCGAAGAGAGCGCGGCGCTGTTGAGAGGCTTCTTTCGCGCCAGGCGCGGTTAGCCTTTGTGGTGATGCTCGCGCGGTCGGCGCGCGCCGCCAGAGCCGCTTGCCGTGGCCTTCGGCCCGTGCGAAAAAAGATCAAACAATCGTTTGAACGAGGAAAGGGTCCCCCGATGGATTTCGATATCGCGCCTGAACAGACGCGCTGGCTGACTCGCGTCGTCGACTTCATGAACGAGCACATCTATCCCGCCATTCCGGCCTATGAGGCCGAGATGAACGTCGTCGGCAAAGAGCGCTGGAAGGTGATCAAGGTCGTCGAGGACCTGAAGAAGAAGGCGCGGGCCGCGGGCCTGTGGAACTTCTTCATGCCGCCGCATTCGGGCCAGAGCCACGTCGACGACACCTTCGAGTTCGAAGGCCACCAGCTGACCAACCTCGAATACAGCCTGATCGCCGAACAGATGGGCAAGGTCGGCTTCGCCTCGGAAGTGTTCAACTGCTCGGCGCCCGACACCGGCAACATGGAAGTGCTGATGCGCTACGGCACCCTGGCGCAGAAGGAAAAGTGGCTGCGACCGTTGATGAATGGCGAGATCCGTTCGGTGTTCCTGATGACCGAGCCGCTGGTGGCCTCGTCCGACGCCACCAACATCGAGACCCGCATCGAGCGCGACGGCGACCATTACGTGATCAACGGCCGCAAGTGGTGGTCGTCGGGCCTTGGCGATCCGCGCTGCAAGGTCGGCGTCTTGATGGGCAAGACCAATCCCGAATCCGAGCGCCACTCGCAGCAGTCGCAGGTGCTGGTGCCGATGGACACCCCCGGCATCAAGATCGTGCGGTTGCTGCCGGTGTTCGGCTTTGACGACGCCCCGCACGGCCACGCCGAGGTCCTGTTCGAGAACGTGCGCGTGCCGATCGAGGACTCGCTGCTGCTGGGCGAAGGCCGCGGTTTCGAAATCGCCCAGGGCCGGCTTGGTCCGGGCCGCATCCACCACTGCATGCGCTCGATCGGCGCGGCCGAGGTGGCGCTGGAGAAGATGTGCCGCCGCCTGCTCAGCCGCAAGGCGTTCGGCAAGTATATCTCCGAACACTCGGTCTGGGAACAGCGGGTGGCCGACGCGCGGATCAATATCGAAATGTGCCGCCTGCTCTGCCTGAAGGCGGCGGACATGATGGACAAGGCCGGCAACAAGGCCGCGCGGCTCGAGATCGCCATGATCAAGGTCGCCGCCCCGAACATGGCCCTGAAGATCATCGACGACGCCATCCAGGCCCACGGCGGCGCCGGGGTCACCACCGACTTTGGCCTGGCCCGCGCATACGCCGGCCAGCGCACCCTGCGCCTGGCCGACGGTCCCGACGAGGTCCACGCCCGCACCATCGCGCGCATGGAGTTCGGCAAGTACGGCGACCTGGTCTACCAGCAGAAGGTCGAACGCGAAGCCGCGCTGCACGTGCCCGGCATCCGCTGAGAAGCAAGACCAAGAATGAATGTGAGGGGAGCGCGCCCAGCGCTCCCCTTATCTTTGATTTCAGCCGGACGCACGGCGGGCCGGCTGGATGCCCGACCGCTCGGGGTGAGCGCGGGCGGGCGTGGCTTGACAGCGGCTTTGCGGCGGTCGAGTGAGCCTGCGCGCGGCGACCCTGGCAAGGGCGCGCGGCTTGTGAGGCGGAATGCGGATCATGGGCACGGCCAGGCGATGGGCGGCGGCGCTGCCGGCCATGCTGTGCGCCGCGCTGGCCGCCGTCGGGCCGGCCCAGGCGCGCTGGCCGAACGTCGAATCGGCCCAGCCGCTGGTCCAGGCCCCGCGGGTCTGCTCGCCGAACATCGTGCCGATCAACCACCGCTGCCGGGTGGTCGACTTCACGCCGCTGGCGGTGCTCGACGGGCGGGCCTGGTACTACGCTTTTTACGCCACCCACTGGGCCGACCGACATGGCCGAATGGACCGGGGCTTTCCGGTGCTGCTCTATCTGGAGCCGCCGGCGACGCTCAGGCTGGGCCTTTGGGTCAACGACGCGCCGGGCTTGGCCGGCCGCTGGGCCTGGACCGCGCCGGCGCGGCCGATCCTGATCCGCCAGGCCGACGCCACCTTCGTCGGCATGACCCTTCGCAACGTCGGCGCCGCGCCCGACCAGCGCCTGTTCCGCCTGAACGGCGAACGCTGGGCCCAGATCAACATCCTGCGCCGCTCGACCGAGGACCAGGCGATGATCGACGCGGCCACGCCGCGCGGCTGTTCGATCGCCGCGGACGGCCTGTTCGACTGGACCGCCTTCCAGGTCGCCTGGCCGCTGAGGGCCGACCTGACCGGCGCGTCCTGCGGGACGCTGGTGGCCGGCCTGGCGGTTCGCGGCGACCGCGCCGGGCTGACCGAGGTCAAGGCCCAGCGCTGATCGGCGCGCCAATTCGCCGCCCAACCCCTTGACTTGGCGCGCGCCGCGCCATAACTCCCCGGCGCGTTAGCACTCTGGCGGCGCGGCTGCTAACGGCCGCGCATCCAGGATGCTTTCGATCGTTTTAAACCCCGCAATCCCTTAGGGAGAGACAATATGGCCTTTCGTCCTCTTGGCGATCGCGTCCTGATCAAGCGCGTCGAGGAAGAAGCAAAGACCAAGGGCGGTATCATCATCCCCGACACCGCCAAGGAAAAGCCGCAGGAAGGCGAAGTCGTGGCCGTCGGCCCCGGCGCGCGCGACGATTCCGGCAAGGTCCAGCCCCTCGACGTCAAAAAGGGCGACCGGATCCTGTTCGGCAAATGGTCCGGCACCGAAGTGAAGCTCGATGGCGAGGATCTCCTGATCATGAAGGAGAGCGACATCCTGGGCGTCCTCGAAAAGTAATCCCGGCGCAAGCCCAACCACCCTCATTTTCCGAAAGAGCAGGAACATGGCTGCCAAAGACGTCTATTTCGCTTCCGACGCGCGCGACCGCATGTTGCGCGGCGTCAACATCCTGGCCAACGCCGTCAAGGTCACCCTGGGGCCCAAGGGCCGCAACGTGGTGATCGAAAAGTCCTTCGGCGCGCCGCGCTCGACCAAGGACGGCGTGACCGTGGCCAAGGAAATCGAGCTGAGCGACAAGTTCGAGAACCTCGGCGCCCAGCTGATCCGTGAAGTCGCCTCCAAGACCAACGACAAGGCCGGCGACGGCACCACCACCGCCACCGTCCTGGCCCAGGCC
This sequence comes from uncultured Alphaproteobacteria bacterium, assembly GCA_963706385.1. GTDB lineage: Bacteria > Pseudomonadota > Alphaproteobacteria > Caulobacterales > Caulobacteraceae > Poindextera. Next base: position 1,868,674 of record OY970153.1, read on the forward strand.
ATCGTGGTCGAGGGCCTGAAGTCGGTCGCGGCCGGCATGAACCCGATGGACCTCAAGCGCGGCGTCGACAAGGCGGTCCTCAAGATCGTCGCGGAGATCAAGGCCACCTCCAAGAAGGTCACCACCAACGCCGAAATCGCGCAGGTCGGCTCGATCTCGGCCAACGGCGACTCCGACGTCGGCGGCATGATCGCCGAAGCGATGGCCAAGGTCGGCAACGAAGGCGTGATCACGGTCGAAGAAGCCAAGACCGCCGAGACCGAACTCGACGTGGTCGAGGGCATGCAGTTCGACCGCGGCTACCTGTCCCCCTACTTCATCACCAACGCGGACAAGATGGAGGCGGTGCTCGAAGATCCGCTGATCCTGCTGTTCGAAAAGAAGCTCTCCTCGCTGCAGGCGCTGCTGCCGGTGCTGGAGGCGGTGGTCCAAAGCGGCAAGCCGCTGGTGATCGTCGCCGAGGACATCGAGGGCGAAGCCCTGGCCACCCTGGTGGTCAACAAGCTGCGCGGCGGCCTGCGGGTCGCGGCGGTCAAGGCGCCGGGCTTCGGCGATCGCCGCAAGGCGATGCTGGAAGACATCGCCACCCTGACCGGTGGTCAGGTGATCAGCGAAGACCTCGGCATCAAGCTCGAGAACGTCACCCTCGACATGCTTGGCCGCGCCAAGAAGGTCACCATCACCAAGGATGACACCACCATCGTGGACGGCGCCGGCGCCAAGGCCGACATCGAGGCCCGCATCGGCCAGATCAAGAAGCAGATTGAGGACACCACCTCGGACTACGACAAGGAAAAGCTGCAGGAACGTCTGGCCAAGCTGGCCGGCGGGGTCGCGGTGATCCGTGTCGGCGGCTCGACCGAAGTCGAGGTGAAGGAAAAGAAGGACCGCGTCGACGACGCCCTCAACGCCACCCGCGCGGCGGTTGAGGAAGGCATCGTCCCCGGCGGCGGCGTGGCCCTGCTCAAGGCCTCCAAGGTGCTCGACGGCCTCAAGGGCGACAATGACGACCAGGACGCCGGCGTGGCCATCGTGCGCCGCGCGCTGCAGGCCCCGATCCGTCAGATCGCCGAGAACGCCGGCGTGGAAGGCTCGATCGTGGTCGGCAAGATCCTCGAGAACGCCTCGGCCACCTTCGGCTTCAACGCCCAGACCGAAGAATATGTCGACCTGATCAAGGCCGGCATCATCGACCCGGCCAAGGTGGTTCGCACCGCCCTGCAGGACGCGGCCTCAGTCGCGGGCTTGATGATCACCACCGAGGCCGCCATCGTCGAGGCCCCCAAGAAGGGCGGCGGCGGCATGCCCGGCGGCGGCGGCATGCCCGGCGGCATGGGCGACATGGACTTCTAATTCCAACGCATCAGTGCGCGTTGAGGCGGGCGGGACCGAAAGGTCCCGCCCTTTTTCTTTGACCGATCGCCCCGCTCAGCGCTTCAGCGCATTCCGCGCCCGGCGTCCGCGCGCGCCCATGGCCTCGGGCCGGTTGAGCCGCTTTCGATATTCGTCGCGGCGTTCATGGATCGAGGCGATGACTAGGCCCATCGGCACGCCGATATCGACCAGCACCGCCTCGGAGAGCTGCAGCGAGGCTTCGACCGTCTCGGGCGCCACATCGGTCGCGCCCAATTCGTAGAGCCGCTGAGCGTGGCGCGAAGTCCCGGGCGCGCGCGATGATCGCCGGATCGGGCCGCAGCGCCCGGGCGGCGGCGACCACCGCCTCGGCGCCCTCGGGCGCGTCCATGGTCACCACCAGGGCGCGGGCGCGGGCCAGGCCCAGCCGAGCCAGGAACTCGCCCCGCGCCGCGTCGCCGAAGAACACCGCCTGGCCCGCGCGCCGGCCAGCCTCGGCCTCATAGGGGTTGCGATCGACCGCGACCCAGTCGATCCGGTGACGGCTCAGCATCTCGCCGACCAGCCGGCCCACCCGGCCGTAGCCGATCACCAGCACCCGCTCGGCGTCCGACATATCCGGCGGCGGCGCCGTCTCGGGCCGGGGCTCGGCCGCGCCGCGCCCGATCCGCGCGCCGATCGCGGCCAACAGCGGAATGGCGAACATGCCCAGCGTAGTCGAGACCAGCAGACTCTGGCCGAGCGAGGAGGCGATCAGGCCAGCGCCCATGGCCACGCCAATGATTACGAAGGCGAACTCGCCTCCGGGCGCCAGGGCCAGCGCGGTCTCGGCCGCGGTCGCCGCCTTCAGCCCCATCAGCCGGCCGGCGCCGAAGCTGACCACCGCCTTGATCCCGATCAGGCCCGCGGTGACGCCGAAAATCAGGAACGGGTGGGCGGCCAGACGCGAGAGGTCGAGTCCGATGCCGACCGAGACGAAGAACAGGCCCAACAGCAAACCCTTGAACGGCTCGATGGTCACCTCGACCTCATGCCGGTATTCGGTCTCCGCGAGCAGAAGGCCGGCGATGAAGGCGCCGAGCGCCATGGATAAGCCCGCCGCGGCGGCGACCAGCCCCGCGCCGATGACCACCAGCAGGCTTGCCGCCATGAACATCTCCTCGCTGCGCGCGCGGGCCACCGAGCGCATCATCGGCCGCAACAGCAGCCGGCCGATCACCACGAGGGCGGCCAAGCCCACGGCGGCCGGCGCGAAACTGAAGAGCCGCGCCGCGCTGAAGCCGCCGCCGGCTCCCAGGACGCCGAGAGTGACCATGATCGGCGCGACGGCGATATCCTGGAACAGCAGCACGGCGAAGGTCGCGCGCCCGGCCTCGGCGTGCAGCCGCCGGGTTTCGGCCAGGACCGGCAGGATGATCGCCGTCGACGATAGGGCCAGCGCCACCCCGGCGATGATCGCGGCGGCGAGCGGTTGACCGGCGAGGACCCCGGCCAGGGCGATCGCGGCGGCGCAGACCGCCACCTGTAGCGGGCCGAGACCGAACACCATCCGGCGCATCAGCCGAAGCCGCTCCCACGACAGCTCCAGCCCGATCATGAACAACAGGAACACCACGCCGAACTCGGCGAGCTGGGCGATCTCGGCCGGCCGGGAGACGGTGATCGCCGACAGCCAGGGCGCCGCGTCGGCGAGCCGGCCGAGGCCGAAGGGACCCAGCAAAACGCCCGCGCCGAGGAACCCCAGCACCGGACTGACCTTCAGCCGCTTGAACAGCGGCGCGACGATCCCCGCCGTGGCGAGGAACAGCACCAGATCCTTGTAGCCCGCCGCCGGAACGCTGGGATGCATCGCCATCCTATTTCATCCGTCAGCGCTAAGCGGGGCACGAGGGCGAGCGCCAATGCAAGCCCAAAGGCGGCCGGCCCGACGATCTGGCGCGACCCATCGACATGATCTTGCCGAATCACGGCCTATGATCGCCGCGCGCCCGCGATGTTGGCGCGGCCTCGCTTGCTCTAAGGATGGGTTTCATGACCAAGACGCGATTTTGGCTTTCCGCCCTCGCCGCCTGCGCGCTTAGCGCCGCGGCCTCCGCGTCGCCATCGGCGGCCCCGGCGGACGCCGGCGCAGCCCCCCCCGAGGCCAATCCGGACAAGCTCGACGTCGCCGCGCCAAAATACGGCGCCTGGGGCTTTGACGCCTCCGGCGAGGATCGCTCGGTCAGCCCGGGGACCGATTTTTTCCGATTCGCCAACGGGACCTGGTGGGACAGGACCGCGATCCCCGCCGACAGGGTCAGTTTCGGCAATGACGACATCCTGTACATGCTCTCGGAGCGCCGCACCCGGCTTTTGATCGAGGACGCGAGCGCGGGCCGCTCGTCCGATCCCGACGCGATCAAGGTCGGCGCCGCCTATCGAGCCTTCATGAACCAGACCCGGGTCGAGCGACTGGACGCGCGGCCGCTGAAGGCGGACCTGGCCGCCATCCGCGCCGAGCGGAGCCACCGCGGCGTCGCGGCCCTGATGGGCCGGGCCAACGCCACGTTCCAGAGCGCGATTTTCGACACCGACATCCAGGCCGACGAGAAGGCGCCGACGCATTACGCCGTCTACATCGACACCGGCGGCATGGGCCTGCCCGACCGCGACTACTATCTGCAGGCGCCGTTCGCCGACAAGAAGGCCGCCTATCTGGCCTATGTCGAAACCCAGCTTCGCCAGATCGGCTGGGCTGAGCCGAAGCGCGCCGCCCGCGCCATCGTCGATTTCGAGACCAAGATCGCCCAGGCCAGCTGGAGCCGCGCCGAAGAGCGCGACGTCGACAAGACCTACAATCCGATGAGTCTCGCGGACCTGGCCAGCTACGCGCCCGGCTTCGACTTCAAGGCCTTTCTGGCGGCGGCCGACCTCGGTTCGACGGACCGCGTGGTGCTGGCGGCCAACACCGCCTTTCCAAAGGTCGCGGCGATCTTCGCGGCGACGCCGCTGAGCACGCTCAAGGCCTGGCAGGCCTTTCATCTGGCCGATTCCGCCTCGCCCTATCTGTCCGACCGCTTCGTCCAGGCGCGGTTTTCCTTCCGCAACAAGACCCTGGCCGGCCAGCCGGAGATTCAGCCACGCTGGAAGCGGGCCGTGCGTTTCGTCAATGGCGCGCTCGGCGAGGCGGTGGGGCGGATGTATGTGACCCGCTACTTCACCCCCGAGGCCAAGGCCAAGATCGACGCCTTGGTGGGCAATGTGAAGGTCGCGCTCGCCGCGCGCATCGAACGGGTGGCCTGGATGAGCCCGGACACCAAGGCCAAGGCGCTGGAGAAGCTCGCCAAGCTGACGGTCAAGATCGGCTATCCGGCCAAATGGCGGGACTATTCCGCCTTGATCCTCAGCGACGACGACCTCTATGGCGACGCCGAGCGGAGCGACGCCTTCGAATGGGCGCGCAAGGTCCGTCGCCTGAACGAACCGGTCGACAAGCTCGAGTGGGCCATGACCCCGCAGACGGTCAACGCCTACTACAACTCATCCAACAACGAGATTGTCTTCCCAGCCGCCATCCTGCAGCCGCCGTACTTCGATCCCGACGCCGATCCGGCGATCAATTACGGCGGCATCGGCGGGATCATCGGCCACGAGATGACCCACGGTTTCGATGACCAGGGCCGCAAGTCCGACGGCGACGGGGCGCTGCGCGACTGGTGGACGGCCGAGGACGCGGCCAAGTTCGAGGTTCAGGCCAAGCGGCTGGGCGCCCAGTACAGCCAGTTTGAAGTGGCGGGCGGCGTCCACGTCAACGGTGATCTGACCATGGGCGAGAACATCGCCGATCTGGGCGGGGTGCTTCTGGCGCTGGACGCCTACCACGCCTCGCTGCATGGCCAGCCGGCACCGGTGATCGACGGCCTGACCGGCGACCAGCGGGTGTTTCTGGGCTGGGCCCAGGCCTGGCGCGAGAAGGTCCGCGACGACATGGCCAAGCAGTGGGCGGTGTCCGACCCGCATTCGCCGGAGCGGTTCCGGGTCAACGGCCCCTTTCGCAATGTCGATGACTGGTATGCCGCCTTCAATATCAAGCCGGGCGATCCGCTCTATCTGGCGCCAGATCAGCGAGTGAATATCTGGTAGGCATGGCGCTTGAGCCACGATTGACGTTTTGGTCAAAAAACGGAGCCCGCCGCGGGGGATAAGGTCGCGACGGGCTCGTTAGCCTAAGAGCGGCAGGCGTTTCCTCCCCGAAACGCCGACGACACCGGACGTCTGACGGCCCTTCTGTCTCTCGCAAGCATGCAGAGACGACAATTTTGTTTTCATGTCAATCTTTTGAAGCGATTTCCCGGTCAAGCCTCTGTGATTTTGACGGAAACGTCAAAATTATACGCCGAGCCGGCGCGAAAGCGCCTCGATGGCCGGAGAGGTGGGCTCGAAGGCGAACTCCGGATGGGTCACGGACACTGGGCCGACGCCCGCCTCGGCCAGGGCCGCGGCCACGTCCAAGAGGTCAGTCGCCGCGGCTAGCAGGCCATTGGACCGCCGCGTGGCGCCACGGGCGAGGAAGGGCTCGCTCGCCGCCTCGGCCCGTTTGGCCTGATCGGCCGGCCAGGTCAGCAGCGACAGCCGCGAGGCGCGGGCGCGCGCCTCGACCGCGCCCATCAGTCGGCGGACTGATCCGAGCTGGGCCGGCGTCCAATCGGCGGCCAAGCTGGCGGCCAACTGGGCTTGGCTGTTCAGGATCAGACCGTCAGTCAGCACCTTCAGCCCATTGGCCCGAAGCGTCGCGCCGGTGGTGGTGATGTCGACGATCAGCTCGGCTGCGCCCGCCGCCGGCGCGCCCTCGGTGGCGCCGCTGGATTCGACGATCCGGTAGTCGGCGATGCCGGCGCGGGCGAAGAAGGCCCGGGTCTGGACGGCGTATTTGGTCGCCACGCGCAGGCGGCGACCGGTGCGCGCCACATAGGCCGCGGCCACCTCCTCGACATCGGCCATGGTCTCCACGTCGATCCAGCTCTGCGGCGCCGCCACCACCAGGTCCGCGCGCCCGAAGCCGAGCGCGCGCAGCAGCATCACCCGCGCGTCCAGCCCCTCGCCGCGCTCGCGCAGCAGATCCTCGCCGGTGACGCCCAGGTGCAGGTCTCCGGCGTCCAAGGCCGCCGCGATATCGCCGGCCGAGACCAGCTGGACCTGCACGTCGGGCAGGCCCGTCAACCGCGCGCGGTAGCCGCGCTCGCCGCCATCGAGGCTCAGGGTGAATCCGCAATCCGCCAGCCAGGCTTCCGCCTGCTCCTTCAGCCGCCCCTTGGACGGCAGGCCGATGGTCAGGGGTGCGAAATTCCCGGACGCGATCTTGTCTATCCCGCCACTCATGCCGCCCGCTCCGCGCCCGACCAGGCCCGGGCCGGCCGCACCATGCAGCCCACCGCGCGCTCGCCGGCGGACCCGCCCAAAGCCAGGGCTAGACCGTCGTAGCGGCCGCCGGCGGCCACCGGCGCTTCTTCGCCCAGCGCCGCGCTGCGCACCTCGAACAGAAAGCCGTCGTAATAGCTGAAGGCGCGGCCGAACCCCGTGGCCAGCATCATCCGATCCGGCGGCGCGCCAAGACTTGTCAGGTGATCCAGGCGGGCCGTCCAGCCGGCGAGTGCGTTGTCCAACCCGAGCCCACCCTCCTTGGCCAGATCGGCGATGCGGCCCAGCGCCGTGCGCGGCGGCTCGGCGATGGCCAGAAAGCGCTGGACCAGCCCGGCCTCGGCCGCGCTCAGCCGCGGGGCGCGCGCCGCGGCCGCGCGTTCGGCCAGGCGGTGGACGATCTCGGCGGGCTTGCGGCCGCCGACCGGCTGGATGCCGGCGATGGCCCACAGGTCCTCGAGCACGGCGCAGGCCTCGGCCTCGGGCAGACCGGCCAGCAAGGTCGACAGCCGGTCGCCTTGGCGTGGTTCAGGCGCCGGCGCCTTGGCGCGGTCCAGTTCGGCGTGCAGGGCGCGCGGGTGCGAAAAGGCCCGCTTCAGCCGCGCGGCCAGGCTGTCGGCCAGACCCAGGGCGTTGATCAAGGCCGAGAACAGAGCCACGTCCCCCATCACCAGGCTCAGGTCGTCCCGCCCGCCGGCCGCGGCCGCGCGCCAGGCCAGGGCCGCGACCTCGGCGTCGTCCGCCGGCGCGCCGGCCCCGCCATAGACCTCGATCCCGACCTGGAGAAACTCCTCGGCCCGGCCCGAGCCGCGCGGCGCCACGCGGAAGGCCTTGCCCTCGTAAACATAGCGGCCCGGCCCGCCGCCCTCGGCCAGGTGGGCGCGGGCGATCGGGATGGTGAAGTCCGGGCGCAGGCAAACCTCCTCGCCGCCCTCGCCCTGCACCACGAACAGCCGCGCGCGCATCGCCTCGCCGGCCAGGTCCAGCAGCACGCCGAGCGGCTGGATCACCGGCGGGTCGACGGCCTGCGCCCCGGCCGAATCGAAGGGCGCCCGGATGGCGGCCAGACTTTCGGCGGGAACCGCGGGTTCGAGGATCATCGGGCGGCCTCGACGATGCGGCGGACAGCGGCGGTGAGCTCGCCGCGCGGCACGGTGATCTGGCCTGGCCGGCCTTCGCGCCACTCGGCGTTGTCGCTCACCTTGGCGGCCAGGGCGCGGCCGAGATCGAGATCCTTGATGGTGACTTGGCCGGCGGCCAGCTCGTCGCCGCCCAGGATCACCGCGGCCGGGGACAGGCGACGATCGGCGTATTTCATCTGGGCCTTCATGCCCGAGGCGCCGAGATAGACCTCGGCGTCCAGGCCCGCGCCGCGCAGCTCGGCCGCGACGGCGAAATATTCGCCCATGGCGGCTTGATCGAAGACGATCACCACCACCGGCCCGCGCGCCTCGGCGGATACGTCGCGGCCGGCCGCGCTCAGCGCCGCGGCCAGGCGCGAGACGCCGAAGGAAAAGCCGGTCGCCGGGACCGGCTGACCCGTGAACCGGGCGACGAGGTCGTCGTAGCGCCCACCGCCGCCGACCGAGCCGAAGCGCACCGGCTGGCCCTGTTCGTCGAGGATCTCGGCCACGAGTTCAGCCTCGAACACCGCGCCGGTGTAGTATTCCAGGCCCCGGACGACCGAGGGGTCGAACACCGCGTGGGCCTCGTCGACGCCGAGGCTGGTCAGGGCCGAGGCGATCTTCGACAGCTCCTCCAGCCCCTCGTCACCCTCCGCCGAGCCGCCGATGACGTTGGCCAGCCGATCCAGGGTGGCCGAGCGCGGTCCGCCGCCGGCCTCGACGAAGGCGATCACCGCGTCGATGGCGGCCATGGGCAGCTCCGCGCCCTTGGTGAAGGCGCCCAATTCGTCCCTGCGCCCCGCGCCCAGCAGCAGCCTGACCCCCTCGAGGCCCAGCCGGTCCAGCTTGTCGACGGCGCGCAGCACCCCGAGCCGCTGGCCCGGCTCGACGACCCCCGTCGAGGTCAGAAGGCCGTTGAGCAGCTTGCGGCTGTTGATCTTCAGGACGTAGTCGCGCTCGGCCAGGCCGGCGGCCTTGAAGCCCTCCACCGCCATGGCGATGATCTCGGCGTCGGCTTCGGGCCGGGCCGAGCCCACGGTGTCGGCGTCGCACTGGACGAACTCGCGGTAGCGCCCCGGCCCCGGCTTCTCGTCGCGCCAGACCGTGCCGACCGCATAGCGGCGAAACGGCTTGGGCAGGGTCTCCCAATGTTCGGCGGCGAAACGGGCGAGCGGCGCGGTCAGATCGTAGCGCAACGCCATCCACCGCTCGTCGTCGTCCCGCAGGGCGAAGACGCCTTCATTCGGCCGGTCGGCGTCGGGCAGGAATTTGCCGAGGGCGTCGGCGTATTCGAACGCTCCCGTATCCAGCCGCTCGAAGCCATAGCGCTCATAGACCGCGGACACCGCTTCGACGATGCGGCGCTCGGCGCGCAGGTCCGCTGCGCGCTTGTCGATGAACCCGCGCGGCGCGCGAGCTTCCGGGCGGAAGGCGTCGGTCATGGGGCGCCGCTTAAAGGATCGCACCGCCGCGGGCAAGGAAGCGCGGGCGCTAGGGCCGTGTTTACCACAAGGGCGCATCATGGCGGTGAGACCGTCTCACCCATTCCGGTTCCAAGGAGCCCGCTGATGTCCTGCGATGTCGCCGCCGCCGCGTTTCTGATGTTCGCCGCCGCCGTGGGCCCGTCCGGGACGAACGCCCAGCCCGCCGGCGCCGGAGCCCCTCCGTCGGCGGCCAGCCAGCCGCTGTTCCAGGATATCGTCGGTCGCGCCGGCAGGCTGAAGGCCGAGGTCGAGCGCTTCCGCGCGGGCGTTGGGACCGCCGCCGGCGTGGTCGCCCTGCCCGGCGCCGAGGCCTTCGCCGCCGACATCGGCCAGCTCTCGGCGCTGGATCAGCAGGGCAGCGATTGGCTGAAGCTGCACAGCGTCGACGGCGATTTGAAATGCATCCTGCACGGCATCTCCCAGGACCTGCCCCTGAAGCTGGCGGCGATGAAGGCGGCCAAGACCGCCCACGACGAGGACCTTGCCCTGCGCGACATGGCCTTTCTGCTGCGCGACAACGTCGAGGTGATCACCGCCCCGCCGGCGCCGGCGGCCTAGCTCTTGGCGGCGGCCCGGTCCGCGGCCTTGACCACGATGCCTTCAGTCAGAATCTGAGGCAGCACCTGGGCCTCGCGCCCGCCCGAGCCATACATCAGATAGAGCGGCACCCCGGCCCGGCCGTGATCGGCCAGGGCGTGGGCGATGTCAGTGTCGCGCCGGGTCCAGTCGCCCACCAGATAGGTGACGCCGTCGCGGCGAAAGGCCTCGGCCACACGATGGCCCGATAGGGACAGGCGCTCATTGACCTGGCAGGTGACGCACCAGGCGGCGGTGAAGTTGACGAACACCGGCCCGCCCTCGGCGCGCAAGGCCGCCAGCGTCGCGGGCGCGTAAGGTTGCGAGACCAAGGCCCCCTCGCTCACCGGCCACAACGCCGCGGCGAGCGCCAGGGCCCCGGCCAGACCCGCAGCGCCGAACCCGGCCCAGGGCGCCCGGCCGGCGATACGGGCGCCCTGGGCCGCGCCATAGGCCCAGGCGGCGAAGGCGGTCAGCACCAGGGCCGCCAGCAACTCGGCCAACTTGCTCGCCCCGGCCCTGAGGCTGAGCACCCACAACAGCCAAGCCGCCGTTGCATACATCGGAAACGCCAGCACCTTGCGCAGCCCGTCCATCCATGGGCCGGGCCTGGGCAACCAACTCAACAGGCCTGGCGCGAAGGCCAGCGCGGTGAACGGCGCGGCCATGCCAAGACCGAGGGCGAGAAAGATGGCCAGGGCCGCCGCTGGTCCTTGGGTCAGGGCGAAGCCAACCGCCGAGGCCATGAAGGGCGCGCTGCACGGGGCGGCGACCGCGACCGCGAGGCCTCCGGTCAGCGCCGCGCCCCACCACCCTTCATGGTCGGCGCCGGGCGCCTTGCCGGCCAGGGCCTGCAGACCCGCGCCGATCTCGAACACCCCCGAGAGGTTCAGGGCGACCAGCAGCATTAGAAGGCTGAGCAAGGCGAGCACGGCCGGCGATTGCAACTGAAAGCCCCAGCCCACCGCCTGGCCGGCGGCGCGCGCGGCGATCAGCAGCGCGGCGAGGACGAGGAAACTCGACGCGACGCCGACGGCGAAAGCCAGACCCTGGAGCCGGGCCGCGCCGGGATGATGGGCGTGGCGAGCGAGCGCGGCCGCCTTCATCGACAGGATCGGAAAGACGCAGGGCATCAGATTGAGGATCAGCCCGCCCAGAAAGGCGAAGACCACCGCGACGGCGAACCGGCGCCCAAGCTCGCCCGGGCCTTGCGGCATGGCGGGCGGGCCAAGCCCGGCAGCGCCGGCCAGGGGCGCGCCGGTGGCGGCGGTGATCTCGTAGGCGCGCTCGCCCAGCGACAGGACACCGGACAGGGTGGCGGGCGGATTGGGCGACTTGAACGCCGATCCGGGCGCGAGCGTCAGGGTCAGGCCGGCCGGGCCGCGCTCGATCAGCTGGGGTTGCGGATGGTCGATCGCCGCACTGTCGTAGGCGAAGAAATAGGCCTGGTCGCGGCCGGGTCCGGCGGCTGGCGGCCCCGTGACGCTGAGGCGGATGAGCTGGGCGTCGCGGCGCATCGTGGCCTTCAGCGCGCCCGGTTTCGGCGCCTGCGCCAGCACCTGGCCGATCTTCGCGCCCCAATTCGGGTCGGGCGGGCCCGCGGTCGCCGCCACCGGCAGATCGAGGCTCAGGTCGGCCTCGGCCGGCACGCAGACGTCCTTGCAGACCAGGAATTGGGCGTGAGCCTTCAGGGTGACGCTCTGGCCGGGCCGGGCGTCGGGCGGGGCGGTCAACGGGATCGGCAGCAGAATCTCGCCAGCGTAACCGTAGTCCATCAAGGGGCCGATGGGCATCCGCCGCGGCGTCGGCCAGACGATGTCGCCGGAGCGCCAACCGTGGGGCAGGCTCCAGGTCAGGGTCGTGGCCTGGCCGGAATCACCCGGGTTGCGCCAATAGGTGTGCCAGCCGGGCTCGATCTTCTGGCGCAGGGCGAGGAAGACCGTCCCGCCCGGGGCGACCGCGGAGGCCTGGGCGACGAGCTCGGCCTGAAGGTGTCCGGTGTCCACCGGCGCGGCGAGGGCCGGCGTCACGGCGCCCGCCGCCAATCCGGAGAGGGCGACCGCGAGAGCCTTCATCGGCTTGCGGACGGAGAGCGCGCGCATCCGCGCAGAGCTATAGGCCCGCATGTCACTCCACAAGACCCGCGCAGACCAGGTTGGAGAGCTCGACATTGGGGCCGAACACCGCATGATCGACCGACCGTCCCCGCGTTGGCGGTTCGCATCGACCAGCAAGGACCCTCGAATGCCCGGCTATTTCGAAGACGTCGAGGTCGGCCAGGTGATGTCTCTCGGTCAGTTGACCCTGGATGAGGAGACGCTTAGCGCCTTCGCCAGCGCGTTCGCGCCGGGCTGGGATCCGGCGAAGGGCGCACCCGACGCGCTGATCTACGCGATCTGGTCCCGGCTGGATCATCAGGCCGCGACCGACTGGCCGCAGACCAAGCGCCTGGCCGTCGACGCCCTGCGCTGGACGCGCAACCCGCCCGCGGGCGAGCGGCTGCGCGGCCGGATGACGATCATGGGCAAGGATCAGGTCGGCGAGACCAAGGGCATCGTGATCGCCCAGCACGACCTGTTGGACGGCGCCGGCCGACTGGTGTTCTCCTGCCTCACCCGCAGCCTGTTCGCCTGCCGCGGAGCGGAAGCAGAAATCTAGGCGTTGGCCGGCTGCTGAGCGCCGCCGCCGCGGGTCATCGTCTCCAGGATCAGCCGATCCCATCCGTTGAGCGAAACCAGGTGGGCGTAAATCACGCCCAGCGCGCCATTGTCGCGCAGCTCGGCCAGCTTGCTCGCCGGCAGCGCCTTCAACTTGTCCTCGGAGACGGCGAAATATTCCGCGATCAGCACCGGCTCACCGGCGGATCCGTCCGGGTTCCTGGGGGTGAAGGTGGTCTGTTTGGTCTCGAACAGATCCAAATCGGTCAGCAGGGTGACGAAAGATTGCGTAACCTGGGCGTCGGTGTTGAACTGGCCGCAGAACTCGATGCAGCGCGTGGTGAATGCGCTCGGCTGGCCATTCTCGAACAACATCACGTCCGGATACTCCTCGGTGAACAGCCCGAACTGGCGGTCGATGCAGACCACCATGCGGCCGGCCTGGTCGTCGCGGGCGACCACGAAGGGATAGCGGCGGATGAACGCGGGAACATAGGCGCCGGGGCGGAACAGGCCGTCGTCGGCGATGAACAGGTTGTCGCCCTCGTTGATTCCCATCACCGCCAGCGGGGCGCGCTGGTCGCCGGCGAAGATGATTGGATAGTTGATCGCCGCCGGCCCGAACTCGCCCACGTGCAGGGGCACGAAATGCTGTTTCGCGGCGAACCCGTAGGGCTGGCTGCTGTTCTTCATGCCAAGCTTGGCATGGCGCACCGAATCGAGCGGCTCCGGGTTCGAATAGAACAGAACCTGGCCGGCGAGAGGGCTTGGGGCGGGCTGGACGTCGGTAGCCATCGAAATTCCATTCACAGCGGGTGGATCCGCGGCCAATGGCGCGCGATACATTGGCGGCTTCTAGCGGATCGCCACGCGCCACACAATCAGCGCGGTCGAGGGGCTTGCGCGCGCCCTGCTGATCGGGTCAATCCGGACGGCGGGCGGCGTAGACGATGTGCGGCCGCAGCGGATGACCGGCCGCCAGGTTCGGGTGCTCGAAATCGCGGCTGGCGTCGCGCACGAGGCCGATGCGGCGCATCACCGCCTCGGAACGGGCGTTGCTCGCGGCGGTGAAGCTAACGATCTCGCCAACCTTGAGGTTGGCGAAGCCCCAGGCCAGGGCCGCGGCGGCGCCTTCGCTGGCGTAGCCCGCGCCCCAGGCGCTGGGGAACAGGCCCCAGCCGATCTCGATCGCCCCGGCCAGCGGGTGACCGAGCGAGCTTGGCGCCCGATCCAAGCTGACGGCGCCGACCACCGCCTCGTCGGCTTTGCGGACCAGGGCCCAGCGTTGATGACGGCCGGCGGTCGAATCCGCGAGCAGACGATCGAATGCTCCCTCCGCGTCTTCGGCGGTCGGGGTTCCGCCAAGCCAGGCGCTGACCACGGGATCGACGGCGAGGGCGATGTAGGTCGGCCGATCAGCCTCGCTCCAGGAGCGCAGGATCAGCCGCTCGGTCTCGATCGCCGGCTCGCTCACACCGGCCTCGGCTGGACCAGGGCGCCGTAGAGGTCTGGCCTACGGTCGCGGAAGAAGCCCCAGGCCGCGCGATGGCCGGCCATGAAATCCAGGTCGAAGGCGGCGAGGATCACCCCCTCCTCGTCGCGACCCAGGGCGGCGAGCAGATCGCCGCGATGATCGGAAATGAAGCTCGATCCGTAGAATCGCTGTCCGCCGCCGGGATAGCCATCCCAGGGCTCGAACCCGGTGCGGTTGGCGCCGACCACCGGGATGACGTTGGAGACCGCGTGGCCCTGCATGGCCCGCCGCCAGGGCTCGGCGGTGTCCAGGCTCGCGTCGTGTGGCTCCGAGCCGATCGCGGTCGGATAAAGCAGCGCCTCGGCCCCCATCAGGGCCATGGCGCGGGCGCACTCCGGATACCACTGGTCCCAGCAGATGCCGACGCCGATGCGGCCAAATCGGGTGCTCCACACGCGAAACCCGGTGTCGCCCGGGCGGAAATAGTACTTCTCCTGATAGCCCGGCCCGTCGGGTATATGGCTCTTGCGATAAACGCCCAGCATCGCGCCATCGGCGTCGATCATCACCAGGCTGTTGAAATAGTGCGGCCCCTCACGCTCGAAGATCGAGACCGGGATGACCACGCCGAGCTCCGCCGCGAGCGGCGCCAGGGCGACCACACAGGGGTGCTCGCGCCAGGGATGGGCGGTGGCGAACCAGCGCTCGTCCTGGGCGACGCAGAAATAGCGGCCCTGGAACAGTTCGGAGGGCAGAATCACCTGGGCGCCCAGGCCGGCGGCCTCGCGCACCAGCTCGACGGTGCGGGCGATGTTGGCCTGAAGCTCATCGCCATAGGCGCTTTGCAGGGCGGCCAGCGTCAGAGTGCGGGTCATGCCGGCTCCTGCTGGGTGATACAGTGGAACGAGCCGCCGCCGGTCAGCAAGGCGCGCGAGGGCAGGCCGATCACCGCGCGTTCGGGAAACAGGCCGCGCAGGGCCTCCAGCGCGAACGGGGCGCTCGCTTCGTCGTAGACTGGCGCGACCACCGCCTCGTTGGCGATGACGAAGTTCATGTGCGAGGCGGGGACCGCCTTTCCGTCGGCGCTCTCGATCCGGCCGGGCGAGGCGATCCGGGTCACCTGCAGCGGCGCGCCGCGGGGGCCGCTCATCGCGGCCAGCAGCCGGGCGGTCTCGTCATAGACCTCGGCGTTCGGATCGTCGCGGCCGAACGCCACCGGACAGGCGACGACGCCGGGGGCGACGAATCGGGCGAGGTTGTCCACATGACCGTCGGTGTGGTCGCCCGCCAGGCCCTCGCCCAGCCACAGCACATGACGCGCGCCCAGCGACCTGGCGAGCGCCGCCTCGGCCATGGCCTGCGTCCAGCCGGGATTGCGGTTGGGGTTGAGCAGGCACTGGCGGGTGGTCAGCACGGTGCCGAAGCCGTCATGGTCCAGCGCTCCGCCCTCCAGCACGAAATCGTTGATCCGCAAGGGAACGCCGGCGGCGGCGGCGATCTGTTCGGCCACCGTCTCGTCACCCTCGAGCACATATTTGCCGCCCCAGCCATTGAACCGGAAGCCGGCGGCGAACTCAGTCTCGCCGTCGGACAGGAAGATCGGCCCGGTGTCGCGCAGCCAGATGTCGCCGAACATCCCGCGCACCAACTCGACGTTACGGACCCCGTCCACCAGCCGCCGCGCCGCCGCCTCGGCCGCATCGCCGCAGACCAGCATCCGCACCCGCTCGCCGCCGGGTCCGGCCAGGGCCTTGGCCAGATCGGCCACCTCGGCCTGAGCCGACTCAAGATCGTCCTCCCACAACGCCGCGTTGCTAGGAAAGCCTAGCCACAGGGCGCGGTGCGGGGACCACTCGGCGGGGATGGGCGCGATCATGGCGACGCCTAATAGCGCAACGGCGGCGCATGAAAAGGGCGCTTGCGCCTAGCGGAGCGCCATCTCGCCCCAGATCTGTTTCAGCCGCCGGTCCTTGCCGCAGGCGGCGCGGTAGGCGGCGTAGTCGTACCGGTGTTTGTCCGCATAATGCTGATGGTAATCCTCGGCCGGCCAGAAGGCCGTCGCGTCGCGGACCGGCGTGACGATTCGCCCCTTCAGCGGCCCTCCTTCGAGCGCCGCGCGCGAGGCCTCGGCGATCCGGCGCTGCTCGGGATCGGCGACGAAGATGGCGCTGCGATAGGAGTCGCCCCGGTCGCAGAAGGCGCCGCCGGCGTCGGTCGGATCGATCATCCGCCAGTAGCGTTGAACCAGGTCGGCGTAGCTGATCTTCGCGCTGTCGAAGGTGACCTTCACCGATTCCAGATGACCGGTGGTCTCGCTGGAGACGTCTTCGTAGCTCGGATGCGGAACATGACCGCCGGCGTAGCCCGCGACCACCCGGACCACGCCGGGCACGGGCGTCATGTCGTGCTCCATCGACCAGAAGCAACCGCCGGCGAAGATCGCGGTCCGCAACCGGCTCTCGGCCGCCGGCGCGCCAGCCAGGGCGAAGAGCGCGATCGCGCCAGCGGCGAGGCGGAACAGAACCTTGGTCATCGGTTATCGCTCCTGGGAGCCGGCGCGACGACGGCGCGCGGCGTCGACAAGGCGTAGCCGACGCTGAACGCCACCGTCTGGTCCTGAAGGCGGCTGTTGAGCATCGTCGGTTGGCCACCCAAGGCCGGTCCGACGCCGCCGAGCCAGCGGTAGCTCAAGTCGAAATGCAGCCGCTCGCGCGGCCTGAACGCCAAGCCGACGATGGCCTGATAACCGAGCTGGGCGGCGCCGGCGTTCATCCGCAACGGTCCCATCGCCGGATTGATCAGCTCGATCGGGCTCGGATCGAAACAACTCACGCCCGCCCCGATCCCGAAGAACGGATCGGCCCAACGGCTGTCGGGCATCGCATCGAAGATCAGATTGGCGACCGCTGAATAGGTCCCGAGCGCGCGCGAGCGCGGATCGCAGACCGCGCCGGCCGTCGGATCGGCGCAGAGGCCGGACGCCGCGCCCGGGGGTAGAGTGGCCGGGCTGGTCGCGCCCGCCCGATAGCCGCCGCGCAGCTCGACGCGCCAGTGCGGGTCGAGGCGGTAGCCGACATGGGCGTAGCCGGCCCAGTCGTCGGGTGTGGCGATGATCGGGTCGGAACCATTGCCGTTCGGCCCCGAGGCGGTCTGCTGGGCGCGCGCGACCACGCCGGCCAGCGCCGCGGCGAGGGCGGTTCCCACTAGGAGACTGTGTTTCATTCCGGCAGCCTTCTCTCTCGCCCCCCAGGCGGTTGATCGCGGCCGATCTCCTTCCAATCTCCTTATAGCAGGCCCGAGCGGCGCTGGAAGCATGCCTTCGGACACGGTTTGTGTCGCTTTACATCCCGCCGGCGGGTTGAGGCGAAATGGCGCCCGGCGCGCGGCCGGCGTTGACCGGTGGGCTGCAACGCCTATACCGCCGGCCATGTTCGAAGGACTTTCCCATCTCGCCCGAGCCGCCAAGACTTGGCCGTTCGAGCAGGCGCGCGGTCTTCTGGCCCGGCACCTACGGATGCGGCTGGACACCGACGCCGAGCGCGACCTCGCCGCCAGTCTTATCGAGACCGGCAAGATCGCGGACGCCGTGGCCGCCCTGCCCAGCCTGTCTCGGCCGGTGGTGTTCCAATGCGGCTATGGCGCCTCGGGCCTGCCGCACTTGGGCACCTTCGGCGAGGTGGCGCGCCCGACCATGGTGCGCAACGCCTTTCGCGCCCTCACCGAGGACGCCATCCCCACCCGCCTGCTGGTCGTCTCGGACGACATGGACGGCTTTCGCAAGATCCCCGACAACGTGCCCAATCGCGCGATGCTGGAGGAAGACCGCGACAAGCCGGTCACCAGCGTGCGCGACCCGTTCGGCGAACACGCCAGCTTCGGCGACCATAACAACGCCCGCCTGCGCGCCTTTCTGGACGGCTTCGGCTTCGACTACGAGTTCGTCTCCGCCACCCAATGCTATCGGTCGGGCCGCTTCGACGCGGTGCTGCTGCGGGTGCTCGAACGGTTCGATCAGGTCCAGGCGGTGATGCTGCCGACCCTGGGCGAGGAGCGGCGGGCCACCTATTCGCCGTTCCTGCCGATCAGCCCGAAGAGCGGCCGGGTGTTGCAGGCGCCGACGCTGGAGCGTCATCTCGACCGCGGCTCCATCGTCTTCGCCGACGAGGATGGAACCCTGACCGAGGTTCCGGTGACCGGCGGGGCGGTCAAGCTGCAATGGCGGCCGGACTGGGCCGCGCGCTGGACCGCGCTCGAGGTCGACTACGAGATGTCCGGCAAGGACCTGATCGATTCCGTGCGGGTCTCGAACCGGGTCTGCAAGATTCTCGGCGGCGAGCCGCCCGAGAGCTTCCACTACGAACTGTTCATGGACGAGAACAACCAGAAGATCTCCAAGTCCAAGGGCAACGGCCTGACCATGGAGGAGTGGCTGCGCTATGGCGCGCCGGAGAGCCTGGCCTACTACATGTTCCAGTCGCCGAAGTCGGCCAAGCGGCTCTATTTCGACGTCATCCCCAAGGCGGCGGACGAGTATCTGCAGCAGCTCGACGCCTACAACCGCGCCACGACGGAGGGGACGAACGCGCCCAATCGTCTCGATAATCCCGTTTGGCATGTCCATGCAGGCGACCCGCCGTCGAAGGGCTCACCGGTGTCGTTCAGCCTGTTGCTGAACCTGGTTTCGGCCGCCAATGCGTCCGACAAGTCGATCCTGTGGGGGTTTCTGTCGCGCTACCTGCCCGGCGCGACGCCGGAAAGCGAGCCGATGCTCGATCGGCTGGCGGGCTATGCGATCCACTATTACGAGGACTTCGTGCGTCCGGCCAAACGCTATCGCCAGCCCGATGTGCGCGAGCGGGTGGCGATGGAGGATCTGCTGGGGCGATTGAAGGCCCTGCCGGACGGCTGCCAGGACGCCGAACTGATCCAGAACCAGGTCTACGAGGCCGGCAAGGCGGCCGGCTTCGAGCCGCTGCGCGCTTGGTTCACCGCGCTATACGAAGTGCTCCTGGGCCAGAGCCAGGGCCCCAGATTCGGCTCCTTCGCGGCCATCTTCGGCCTCGATCGCACCATCGGACTGATCGAGCGCGCCCTGCGCGGCGAGGATCTCGCCGCCTGAACCGCGAGCGGCCGAACATCGGCGAGTTGACGTTTACGTAAGCGGCGGCTAGCGTTTTTTCGAGTGGACTCCAGTCCCGACGGATCGGGCGTTGCTCGAACATCAAGAAGCCCAGGCCATTTGCTCCGCCGCCCCGGCCCCCTTCGGCGGGAAATGGTCCAGCAAGGGAGGCCTTCGATGCCAACGGAACTACGGCGCCCCGAGCGCACCTTCACCATTCGACAGCTGTGCGTTGAGTTCAAGGTCACGCCCCGCGCCCTGCGCTTCTACGAGGACAAGGGCCTGTTGTTCCCCGCTCGCGACGGCATGAACCGGGTCTATAACCACCGCGACCGCGCGCGCCTGACGCTGATCCTTCGCGGCAAGCGCGTGGGTCTGAGCCTGTCCGAAATCCGCGAGATCCTGGACCTGTACAAGGTCGAGGACGGTGGAGCGACGCAGAACGCCAAGTCGCTGCGTAAGTTCCGCGAGCGCATCGTCGCGTTTGAGGCCCAGCGCGAGGACATCGAACAGGCCCTGGCCGAGCTGCGCGGCGCCTGCGAGCGGTTGGAGGCCAAACTGGCCAGGGAGCGGCCCGACCTGCTCGACCAGCCGGCGGAAATCCGGGCGCCGGCCCGCGCGCGGCTGGACGGACTGCACGCGCTGGCGGCAAAGTAGGCCACCCCGGGGGCCGGCTGACCCCATCCTCGTTCGAGGTTGCTCGCCCATGGCTTATCAGGCGCCGGTTCGCGATCAGATGTTCGTACTGCGCGAGGTCCTGGGCCTCGAGCAATACGCGAGTCTGCCCGGGTTCGCCGACGCGCCGCTGGATCTGATCGAGCAGATTCTGACCGAGGGCGCGAAGTTCTGCGAAGAGGTGCTCGCCCCGATCAACCGCAATGGCGACAGGGAAGGCTGCATCTGGTCGCCGGACAATAGGGTGACCACCCCCACCGGGTTCAAGGCCGCCTACCGGGCGATGGTCGAGGCCGGCTGGCCGGCGCTGGGCGTCGAGCCGGCCTATGGCGGCCAGGGCCTGCCGCGGGTGCTGAGTCTCGCCTATTCGGAGATGTCGTCCGCCGCCAATATGGCGTTTTCGATGTATCCGGGCCTGACCCACGGGGCCTATTCGGCCATCCTGGAGGGCGGCTCGGACGCGCAGAAAGCCCTCTACCTGCCCAAGCTGGCGAGCGCCGAGTGGGGCGGGACGATGAACCTGACCGAACCCCAATGCGGCACCGACCTGGGGCTGCTGCGCACCAAGGCGACCCCTCGGGCCGACGGGTCCTACGCGATCACCGGCCAGAAGATCTGGATATCAGGCGGCGAACACGACATGGCCGAAAACATCGTCCATTTGGTGCTGGCCCGGATCGAGGGCGCGCCGGCGGGCGTGCGCGGCGTCTCCCTGTTCATCGCGCCGAAGTTCCTGCCCAACGCCGACGGCTCGAAGGGCCCGCGCAACGAGGGGGTCAAGTGCGTCGGCCTGGAGGAGAAGATGGGCATCCACGGCAACGCCACCTGCGCGATGGCTTACGAGGAGGCCACGGGCTGGCTGATCGGCGAGCCCAACTCGGGCCTGAAGCTGATGTTCGTGATGATGAACGAGGCGCGGCTGGGCGTCGGCCTGCAGGGCCTGGCCCAGGGCGAGGCCGCCTATCAGGCCGCGCGCGACTTCGCGCTGGACCGCTTGCAGGGCCGGTCGCTGAGTGGACCGAAGAATCCCGACGGACCGGCCGATCCGATCATCGTCCATCCCGACGTCCGCCGCATGCTGATGGACGCCAAGGCCACGCTCGAGGGCGGCCGCGCCTTCCTGCTCTGGGCCGGACTGCAGGGCGACCTCATGCATCTCGCCCCCGACGAGCCCACCCGCCGGAAGGCGAGCGACTACATGGGCCTGATGACCCCGGTGCTGAAGGCCTATTTCACCGACAAGGGACTGAAAATCTGTTCCGACGCCATGCAGGTGCACGGCGGCTCGGGCTTCACCGAGCATTTCCCGGCCAGCCAGTACCTGCGCGACGTGCGCATCAGCCTGATCTACGAGGGAACCAACGGCATCCAGGCGCTGGACCTGGTCGGCCGCAAGCTGGCGGCCAACGGCGGGCGGGCGGTGATGGGCTTCTTCGCCGATCTCGACGCCTATGTCGCCGAGCACGAGGCCGACGAGACACTGGCGCCGTTCATCGAGGGGCTGAAGACGGTCAAGGCTCAACTGCAGGACGGCACCATGTGGCTGATGCAGAACGGCCTGTCCAACCCCGAGGCCGCGGCGGCGGCCTCCACCGACTATCTGCACCTCTTCGCCCTGACCGGCCTGGCCTGGTTCTGGGCCAGGATCGCCAAGGCTGCGGCGGTCAAGATCGCGGCGGGCGACACCGATCCGTTCTACGCCAACAAGCTGATCACCGGCCGCTACTTCGTCGAGCGCATCCTGCCCGAGGCCGGCGCGCACCTGGCCAAGCTGAAGACCGGCGCGGCGTCCGTGATGGCCCTGGCGGCCGAGGGTTTTTGATATTTTCCCGCTCATCCCCGCGAAGGCGGGGACCCAGGCGTTTTATCGTAGGGCGCCGCGCGTTTCAGAAAAAACCTGGGCCCCCGCCTTCGCGGGGGGAGCGGTTATGGTTTGCTCGATCATCGCCTTCAACCGCGCCGCCAACGCCGCGCGGTCCTTCAGTTCGCACTCCCAGATCGTCTCGACGCGCCAGCCCGCGGCGGTCAGCCGCTCGCGCGCCTCGGCGTCGCGGGCGCGGTTTCGCGCCACCTTGCCGGTCCAGTAGTCGCGGTTGGCCTTGGGCACGCGCGCGCCGCGGGGGCAGTCGTGGCCGTGCCAGAAGCAGCCGTGGACGAAGACCACAAGCCGCCGGCCGGCCATGACGATGTCGGGCTTGCCCGGCAGGTCTTTGCGATTCAGCCGGTAGCGCGCGCCGAGCCCCCACAGCAGGCGCCGCACGACGCGCTCCGGCCCGGTGTCGCGGCCCTTGATGCGCGCCATCACCGCCGAGCGCTTGGCCGGCGGATAGACGTCGGTGGTCACAGCCCGTCGAACAGGGCGGTCGACAGGTAGCGTTCGGCGAAACTCGGGATGATCGCCACGATGAGCTTGCCGGCCGAGGCGTCCTCGCTGGCCAGGCGAAAGGCCGCCGACAAGGCCGCGCCCGAGGAGATGCCGCCCGGCAAGCCTTCGATCCGCGCCGCCCGGCGGGCCATGAAGAAGCTCTCGTCGTTGGAGACGGTCATGATCCGGTCGATCACCCCGCGGTCGAGGATGCCGGGCACGAAGCCCGCGCCGATGCCCTGTATCTTGTGCGGGCCGGGCTGGCCGCCCGACAGCACCGCCGAGCCCTCTGGCTCCAGCGCCACCATCTGGACCGAGGGTTTCTTCGATTTGAGCAGCTGGCCGATGCCGCTGATCGAGCCGCCGGTGCCGACCCCGGAGACAACGAAATCGACCGCGCCCTTGGTGTCGTTCCAGATCTCCTCGCCGGTCGAAACCCGGTGCACCAGGGGATTGGCGCTGTTCTCGAACTGCTGGGGCATCACCGCGCCAGGGATCTCGGCGATCAGCTCCTGGGCCCGAGCGACCGCGCCGCGCATGCCTTTTTCCGCCGCCGTCAGCTCCAGACGCGCGCCCAAGAGCGCCAGCATCTTGCGCCGCTCCATCGACATGCTCTCCGGCATGACCAGGATCAGCGGATAGCCCTTGGACGCGGCCACGAAGGCCAGGGCGATGCCGGTGTTGCCGCTGGTCGGCTCGACGATGGTCGAACCCTCGCGCAGGACGCCCTCGGCCTCCAGCGACTCGATCATCGAGGCGCCGATGCGGTCCTTGACGCTGGCCAGCGGATTGAAGAACTCGAGCTTGGCCAGCACCTCGCCTTTCGGCTTCAGCTCGGCGGTGAGCCGGGGCAGGCGCACCAGCGGGGTGTCGCCGATGGTGTCGATGATCGAATCGTAGATGCGGCCGCGGCCGGCGCGCTTGAAGCGGGCGGCGTCATAGGCGGCTTTCTTGGGGGCGGTCTTTGCGGTCATTGGCTGGTCCGAACGGGTTTGGGCGAAACTTCGGCCCACCTTAAGCCCGCCCAGCCCGATCTGTCCGCCCAGAAATCGTGAGCCGCTATTCAGCCGCCGCAACAGCGGCGGGCGCCCGAAGCAGGGGCTCGAGCAGTTGTTCGGCCAGCAGCCGGACCACGGGAACCGCGACCCCGTCGCCCACCACCTTCAGCCCCGCGCTCTGGCTGACCGGCAAACGGTAGTGGTCGGGCAGACCCATCAGCCGGGCGCCTTCCCGCGCGGTCAGCAGCCGCGAAGCCAGCCGTTTGTCCTCGGCCACCAGCAGGAACTGGCGCGAGGAGCCGCCGCCGGGGGTGCGCAGGCAGCCCGCCAGACCGTCCAGCCGAAGTTCGGCCCGCTGCACCCGCACCCCGCCCTCGCGCCGGATACGGCGATAGACGGCGGCGACGATGCGGCCGCCGCCGGCCCGGGCGGCTTCGAGCCGAGCGCGGTGGGAGGGGCTCATCTGATCGAACAGAGCGCGGGTCTGCTCTGGCGTGCGCCAGCGGACAGCCTGGTCAGGCTCCAGAAGGTCGGCCAGACGGGTGTTGCGGGCGGGCGGCGCGGCCAACCGCCACCACAACCAGCGCCCGTTCAGCGCGGCCGGCAGCCGCGTTTGCGCCTGACGAACCGCCGATGTGTGGAACGAACCGGGCGCGCCGGCGAGATTGGCCGGGACCGGTCCGCGCGCGGCGAGCACGAACACCCGTGGCCGCGACTGCGGCAAAAGCGCCGCCGCGTCGATCTCCACCGCCCCGAATCGGTAACCGCGCTCGGCCAAGCGGGCGCAGACGACGGTGAAATCCGTCCCGCCGTGTGAGCTCAAAAGGCCGCCGACATTTTCCAGCACCACCGCCCGGGGCGCCCGGCCCTCGCGCTCCAGCGCCTCGATCAGCCGCCAGAAGCCGAAGAAGGCCGAGGAACGGCCGCCGTCCAGTCCCGCGCGCGCGCCGGCGAGGCTGAAGTCCTGGCACGGGCTGGAGGCCCAGGCCAGATCGGCCTGGCCCGGCAGGTCCGAAGCCGAGAGGCCCCAGACATCGCCTTCGCGCAGATCGACCTCGCCCCAGTTGGCGCGATAGGTCAGCGCCTTGAGCGGGTCGAAGTCGTTGGCGAACAGGCAGCGCCAATCCGGGCCCAGCCCCGCGCGCGCCATGCCGCCGCCGGCGAAGAATTCGTAGAAAGTGAAAGGGTCGGGCCGACTCATGCGGGTCGAAGCTTAGGCGCCGCGCGCGCCCGTGGCGAGGCCGCCGCTTGACGAAACCAGCCCGCGGCGCGCCAAATGGCCGAAGCCAAGAAGGAAAACGCGCCATGGATCACGTCTATGATCTGGTCATTCGCGGGGGAGAGTTGGTCGACGGCTCCGGGACGCCCGCGCGCCAAGCCGACGTCGCGGTGAAGCACGGCCGCATCGCCGCGGTGGGCGAAATCGCCGCCGCCGGGCGCGAGGAGATCGACGCCAAGGGCCTGGTCGTCGCCCCCGGCTTCGTCGACATCCATACCCACTATGACGGCCAAGCGACCTGGGACACGCGGATGCAGCCCTCGTCCTGGCACGGGGTGACCACGGCGGTGATGGGCAACTGCGGGGTCGGCTTCGCCCCCTGCCGGCCCGCCGACCACGACCGGCTGGTGCGGCTGATGGAGGGGGTCGAGGACATCCCCTTCCCGGTGCTCAGCCAGGGCCTGCCGTGGAACTGGGAGAGCTATCCCGACTATCTCGACGCGCTGGAGGCGCGGCGTTTCGACATCGACATCGGCGCCCAACTGCCACACGCGGCGCTTCGCGTGCATGTGATGGGCGAGCGCGGGGTCAATCGCGAGGCGGCTAGCCAAGCCGACATCGCCGCCATGGCCGCGATCGCCAAGCGCGCCGCCGAGGCGGGGGCGCTGGGCTTTTCCACCTCGCGCACGCTGAACCACCGCACGAGCGACGGTCAGCCGACGCCCACCCTGACCGCGGGCGAGGACGAGCTGGTCGGCATCGCCATGGGGCTGAAGGCGGCGGGCGCCGGGGTGCTTCAAGTGGTCTCCGACTTCAAGGACCCCCAGGCCGAGTTCGCCATGCTGCGCCGGATGGTCGAGACCTCCGGCCGGCCGCTGTCGTTCTCGCTGGCCCAAAGCCCGATCAATCCGGACGCCTACAAGGCGCTGCTGGCGTCGCTTCACGAGGCCGTCGAGGCGGGACTGCCGATGAAGGCCCAGGTCGCGGTCCGGCCGATCGGGGTGCTGTTCGGCCTGGAGCTGACGATGAATCCGTTCAGCTTCCACCCGACCTATCGCGCCATGGCCAAGGCGCCCCTGGCCGAGCGGGTGGCGCGCCTGTCCGATCCGGCGGTGCGCGCGGCGCTGCTGTCCGAATCTCCGGAGGGCCAGGCTCGCGGCATGGTCTCGGCCTTCGAACAAATGCAGCGGATGGGGGCCGAGCCCGACTATGAGCCGACCGAGGCGACCTCGATCGTCGTGATCGCCCGGGCGCGCGGCGTCTCGCCCGAGGCGGTGGCGCTGGACCACATGCTGAGCGATGGCGGACGCGGCATGCTCTATTCGCCGTTTCTGAACTACGCCGCGGGCTCGCTCGACCCGGCCTACGCCATGCTGAACTCATCCCGACACCGTGCCGGGCCTGTCGGACGGCGGCGCCCACGTCGGCATGATCTGCGACGGCAGCTTCCCGACCACCCTTTTGACCCACTGGACGCGCGACCGCACCCGCGGGCCGAAGCTTTCGCTCGAGCAGGTGGTGAAGATGCAGGCGGCCGACACGGCGGCGGCCGTCGGCCTGCTCGACCGCGGCAGGATCGCGCCGGGGCTGCGGGCCGACATCAATCTGATCGACCACGGCCGGCTCAAGTTGAAGGCGCCGCAGGTGGTCTACGACCTGCCGGCCGGCGGCCGGCGGCTGATCCAGCGGGCCGAAGGCTATGTCGCCACCTTGGTGGCCGGCGAGGTCACCTACCGCGACGGCGAGCCGACCAGCGCCCTGCCCGGGCGGCTGCTGCGCGGCGCCAAGGCCGCGCCTCGCGCGATGGCGGCCGAATAGGCGCGGCTACAGGGCGGGCAGCTCGACCACGCCGGCCCCGCCGTCCTCGTCACCCCAGGCCAGCCGGTCGCCCTTGGGAGTCAGCGCCAAGGCGCTGATCGCCGCGCCCTTCTCGACCTTGACCGTCTCGATCCGGCGCGAGGTCAGGTCGCACGCCCAGACCCGCCCGTCATCCAGCCCCGCGGCCATCACCGTCAGCGCCGGCGCAGCGGCGACCCGCGCGACCATGGCGGACTGATCGAAGCCGATCTCCGCCGCCTCCTTGCCCATCGGGCCGTTGGCCCCGCCGAACGGCCAGACCACCGCCCCCGGCGCGCCGGAAGTGGCCAGCAGCATGCCCTTGGCCAGGAACACCAGGCTCTTCACCTTAGCCGGATAACCGCCCATCCGCAGGTCCTTGCCGTCGGCCAGCCGCCAGCCGTGGAGCTGATTTTCCTGCATCGAGGACATCAGGAACCGGCCGTCCGGGCTGAAGGCGACCGCGATGTGGCTGCCGGCCCATTTCAGCAAGGTCGGCTTCTGGACGAGAATGCGCGCCCACCACAGCGCCGCCCCGCCGTAGGTGGCGACCGCTAGGCGCCGTCCCCTGGCGTCGAAGGCGACGTCGGCGACGGACTTGTCGTGAATGAACACCGCGGCGAACGCCGGATCGGCCACATCGCGCACGTGCAGCTCGCGCCCCGCGCCAAACGCGATCAGGCCCGAGGCGGCGCTGGCCGCCACCGTTTCGATCCATCGGCCCTTGATCTCGGCGATGATCTCGGCGCCCGACGGCCGCGACCAGACCAGCCGTCCGTCGTCGCCGCCGGTGACCACGCCTTCGCCGCTGGGATGGACGGCCGCGGCCAGGATCGCGCCGGCGTGCGCCTCAACGGTCTCGCCGGCCTCGAAACGCACGGTCCCGTCGCCCAGGGCGAAGGCGGCCCTAGCGGAGCGATCGAACAGGGCCGCGGTGACATAGGCGTCGAAGGCGGCGTCAAACGCGTGCTGGCTCATCGCCAAGGCCATAGCCCGAGGCGCGCGGTTTTGCCCAGGGGTGACGAGCGCGGCATGAGCAACCTTGGGCTTTACTAGGCCGGAGCGATGTGATTGTTGTCGCCGAAAGCAGGGGCTCGCCGGCCGCGAGTCCGTAGGGAGACAGTCTATGGCGGCGAAACTTGGTGGCGCGAAGGGCGGAAAATACCAGCTCGGCCAGAATGCGGACATCAACGTCACGCCGTTCGTGGACATCATGCTGGTGCTGCTGATCATTTTCATGGTCTCGATCCCGCCGGCGACGATCGCGATCAAGGTCGACCTGCCGCCGGCGATCAACTCCACCGACCAACCCAAGACCAAGCCGACCTATATCTCGATCAAGTCGGACGGCCAGATCCTGATCGTCGACAAGCCCACCTCGCTGTCGAGCCTGACCGACGATCTGACGGCGTCGCTGAACAAGCCCAACCCCAAGGACGAGACCATCTTGATCCGCGCCGACCGCCTG
Source organism: uncultured Alphaproteobacteria bacterium (assembly GCA_963706385.1). Lineage (GTDB taxonomy): Bacteria > Pseudomonadota > Alphaproteobacteria > Caulobacterales > Caulobacteraceae > Poindextera. The sequence continues at coordinate 1,896,419 of OY970153.1, forward strand.
GTCCGTTACAAAGATTTCATGTCGGTGGTGAACCAACTGCAGACCGAGGGCTTCTACAAGGTCGCGCTGATCAGCGAGAACCTGAACGCGCCGACGACCTGAGAATTCCTGACCGATTCATTCGGTTCGGCGGCGGCTCCCCCGGGGAGCCGTTCGCGTTTCCGGGCCAGAGCGCGAAGACCGCCGCCGGTTCAGGCGACGCAGGCCTCGAAACCGGCCTTGAGCAGGGCCTCGTTGAGGTTGCGGCCGATGAACACCATGCGGCTGTAGCGTTCCTCGCCCTTTCGCCACTCGCGTTGCAGATCACCCTCCAGGATCATGTGCACCGCCTGGAACACCAGGCGGCGGTCCTCATCCTTGACGTCCAAGATGCCCTTGGCCCGCAGGATGTCGGGTCCTTGCTGGACCAAAAGCTCGTTCAGCCAGCGTGAGACCTTGCCCGAGTTGATCGGCCGGTCGAGCCGCAGCGCCACGCCCTTGATGTCATCGTCGTGACGGTGGTCGCCCTCATCGTGATCGTGATCGCAGTGCTCGTCATGCACATGACCCGCTTCGTCATGAGCCGGACCGAGGAACTCAGGCTCCAGCTCCAGGATGCGGTCGAGATCGAAGCCACCGCGGCCGAGGATCGCCTCAAGCGGCACGTTCGAGCGTTGGGCCCGGTGGATCGGCGCCAGGGGGTTGAGCCGGCGCAGCCGCGCCTCGATCAGCCTCAGGTCCGCCTCCGAGACGAGGTCGGTCTTGTTCAGCACGATCTGATCGGCGAAGGCGACCTGCTCGCGCGCCTCGCGGCTGTCGCCCAGGCGCAACAATATGTGCTTGGCGTCGACCACGGTGGTGACGCTGTCCAGCCGTGTCCGGGCCTTGACGTCTTCGTCGACGAAGAAGGTCTGGGCCACGGGACCAGGATCGGCCAAGCCCGTGGTCTCGACCACGATGGCGTCAAATCCACCCTTGCGCTTGGCGAGGCCCTGAACCACCCGGATCAGGTCGCCGCGCACGGTGCAGCAGACACAGCCGTTGTTCATCTCGAACACTTCCTCGTCGGCGCCGACCACCAGGTCGTTGTCGATGCCGATCTCACCGAACTCGTTGACGATCACGGCGTAGCGCTTGCCGTGGTCCTCCGAGAGGATGCGGTTGAGCAACGTGGTCTTGCCGGCGCCGAGATAGCCGGTCAGCACGGTGACGGGAGTCTTGCTTGCGGGGGTGTTTTGGGTGGCGATGGGCGCGTCGGTCATGCCGACTAGTTAGGCGACCGGGGCGCGTCCCGCCAGTCGCCGTCGACCGGCGAGCGTGACGAACACCCCGCCGTTGACGCCGGCGAGGCCAGACCCTGCGAACAGACCGGCCGCGCAGAGCGTCATCACCGCCCCAGGCTCGACGCCAAGCCGCGCGGCGACGACCAGACCGGCGCCGCTGGCCGCGGCCGAGATCAGTATGGCCACTCCCGCCTGGCCGGCCCAGCCGCGGGCCCAGAACCTGCCCGCCGCCGCGGGGATCATCATCAGCGCCACGGTCATCAGCGCCCCGAAGGCCCTGAAACCCGCCACCAGGTTCAGCGCCACCAGCATCATGAACAGCAGGTGCAGCCACCCGCCGGCGCCCTTGGCGCGGGTGAAGCCTGGATCGACGCTCTCGGCGACGAAGCCGCGGATGAACAGCGCCAGGGCGACCAGGCTGACGCTGGCCGCGCTGGCCGCCAGCACTAGTCCGCCCCGGTCGAGAGAGCCGGCCGCGCCGAACAGCATGGCCTCCAGCGCCTCCGGCCCGGCCTTGCGGCTCATCAGCACCACGCCCGCGGCCAAGGCGGGCAGATAGACCACCGCGAAGGCCGCGTCCTCGGGCAGGCGGCGGGTGCGGGCCAGAAGGCTGGAGAGGCCGGTCACGGCCAGCGCCGCGATCAGGGCGCCGGCGGTCAGGGCCAACGGGTCACGGCCGGCCAAGAGGAAGGCCGCGGCGGCGCCCAGAAGAATGCCGTGCGATAGCGCATCGCCCATCAGGCTCATCCGCCGCGCGATCAAGAGGGTCCCGAGCGGAGCGGCGCCAAAAGCCAGCGAAAGCGCCCCGGCGGCCGCGGTTTTCACGATAACACCGCCAGCCGCGCCCGGCGCGAGCCCTGGCAGGTCCAGGCCCAGCGCGCCCATCAGGCGGCCTCGCGCCCGGACCAGCCCTCGGCCAGCGTCCGCGCGCGCTCGATGGTTTCGGCGGTGAGCGTTTGGGAGCTTGGTCCCCAGGCCACCACCTGGCGGGCCAGGACCAGGGCCTGGCCGCAAAGGCGGCGGGCGACATCGAGATCGTGCAGCGCGACCAGCACCGTGCGCCCTTCGTCCGCCCAGCGCCGGACGATCTCGCCCAGGGCGGCGGCGGTGCGCGCATCGAGCCCGGCGAACGGCTCGTCCAGCAGAATCACCGGCGCGTCTTGGACTATCACCCTGGCGAACAGGGCGCGCTGGAACTGACCGCCGGACAGAGCGCCGATCGGGCGGCGCTCCAGTCCGGTCAAGCCGACCGCCGCCATCGCCGCCGCCAGCCGTTCACGCTCGGCCGCGCCCACCCCGCCGAACAGGCCGAGCCGGCGCGCGAAGCCCAAGGCCACCAGGTCCTCGACGCTGATTGGAAAGTCCCGGTCGACGCCGCCATCCTGCGCCAGATAGGCGATGTCGCGCCGGTTGGCGCCCTTGCTGACGATCCTGCCGGCCATCGGCGCGATCAGCCCCGCCAGGGCCTTGATCAGGGTCGACTTGCCGGAGCCGTTCGGACCGATCACCGCGGTCGCCTGGCCCTCGGCGAAGGCGCCGTCCATGGCCCGAATGATCGGCTCGCCCGCATAGCCCAGGGACAGGCCGCAAAGCCGGATTTCGGCCACGACCTTAAGCCAACGCCAGCGCCACGGCGGCCCAGACCACCGCGCAGGCGCCGAGCGCGAGCGCCAGCCGCGCGCCGGCGCTCATCTGCAACAAACTGATCCGGGGCCGGCTCATGCCGCGCCTATAGACCGTTATATTGTAACAGGCGAGGCCGACGTTGACTCAGGAGCGAGCGCTTGTATAAGTCCCGCCTCTCGCCCGCGGGACCACTCGCGGGCGCCTGTTTTTTTGCGAATTCGACGAATTCAACTCAAGTCAAGGCGATCAAGCGATGTACGCGGTGATCAAGACCGGCGGCAAGCAGTACCGGGTCAAGGCCGGCGACGTGCTGGTGGTCGAAAAGCTGGCCGGCGAGCCGGGGGCCGAGCTGGCTTTCAACGAAGTGCTGATGCTGGGCGATGGCGCGGGCGTGACCATCGGCGCGCCGACGGTCGCTGGCGCGGTGGTGAGCGCCACCCTGGTCGAGACCCGCAAGGGCGAGAAGATCAAGGTGTTCAAGAAGATCCGTCGCCAGGGCTATCGCCGCACCGGCGGCCATCGGCAGATCGAGAGCGTCCTGCGCGTGACCGCCATCGTCGGCGACGGCAAGAGCGAGACCTGGGACGGCGTGGTCGCTCTGACCACCCGCGCGGAGATCAACGCCCGGGCCCGCAACCTGGCGCCGCGCATCGCGGCCGAGGTCGCTCCGACGGTAACCGCCGAGCCGGTCAAGGCCAAGGCGCCAGCCAAGGCCAAGGCCGCGCCCGAAGCCGAAGCACCCGTTGAAGAGGCGGTCGCCGAGGCCGCCGCGCCCGAAGCCGCGCCGGCCAAGAAGAAGGCCGCGCCCAAGGCCAAGGCTGAAGGCGACAAGGCTCCGGCCAAGAAACCGGCGGCCAAGAAGACCAAGGCTGACGGCGACGACGCCTGAGGCCCGCTAACAGAGTTCCAGGAGACCACTCATGGCCCACAAGAAATCAGGCGGCTCCTCGCGCAACGGGCGCGACTCCGCCGGTCAGCGCCTCGGCGTGAAGAAATTCGGCGGCGAGAAGGTGCTCGCCGGCAACATCCTCGTGCGCCAGCGCGGCACCAAGTTCTGGCCGGGCGACAACGTGGGCCTGGGCAAGGACCACACCCTGTTCGCCACGGCCACCGGCGCGGTGAAGTTCGTGACCAAGCGAAACGAGCGCACCTACGTCAATGTGACGCCGGCGGCGATGGCCCCGACGAAATAAGGCCGATCTGAAACACTTCGTTCGGATCGCGCCGCGAAAGAGCAGCGATCCGGACCCAGAAGATTTGGCGGGGAGTCCGGACGCGGACTCCCCGCCTTGTTTTTCTTAAGGCCCGCCTCGGACGGGTCGGGAGGCAAACGATGAGCCTGATCGAACAGGCCCCACGCATCGAGACGCGGCGGCTGGTGCTGCGCGCGCCGCGCGCCAGCGACATCGAGGTCATCACCACCCTGTCCGACGACTTCGACATCGCCCGCATGACCACGCGCATGCCTCATCCCTATCGCCGCGGCGACGCCGAAGCCTTCGTCGCCCGCGCCCAGAGCCTCGATCCGGCCCGCGAGGCGGTGTTCGTCATCGAGCGGGAGGGTGATGGCGTGGTCGGCGTCCTAGGCCTGCACCCGCATGGCTCGCCAGAGCCTTTCCCACTTCGATTGGATCAATCGAAGTGGGATGAAAAGGCTCTAAGTCATAACGTTGGAGCGCTTCCTGATCGCCAAACCGGACCCACTTTGGCGGGAAGCGCTCTCGGGCCGGAGATCGGCTACTGGATCGGCCGGCCCTACGGGGGCCAGGGGATCGCCAGCGAGGCGGCGTGCGCGGCGATGGACTGGGTCCGGCGCGACTGGCGCCGACGGGTGGCGGTTGCCGGCTACTTCGCCGACAATCCGGCCTCCGGCCGCGTGCTGGAACGGGCCGGCTTTCTCCACACCGGCGAGATTCAGCACCGGCTCTCCCTCGCCCGCGGCGAGACCGCGCCCACCCGGATGATGGTCTGGCTGGCGTGATCGGTCCCGATCCTCTAGGCAACGCAGCGTCATGAAGTTCCTTGACCAGTGCAAGATCTACATCCGCTCTGGCGATGGCGGCGCCGGCGCGGTCTCGTTTCGGCGCGAGAAATTCATCGAGCATGGCGGACCGGATGGCGGCGACGGCGGCCGGGGCGGCGATGTCTGGATCGAGGCGGTCGAGGGGCTGAACACCCTGATCGACTACCGCTACCAGCAGCACTTCCGGGCCGAGACCGGCATGCACGGCATGGGCCGAGACCGGCACGGCCACAACGGCGCGGACGTGGTGCTGAAGGCGCCGGTCGGCACCGAGGTGCTGGAGGAGGACAAGGAGACCCTGATCGCCGACATGGACCGGGTCGGCAAGCGGGTTTGCCTGCTGAAGGGCGGCAATGGCGGCTTCGGCAACGCCCATTTCAAGAGTTCGGTGAACCAGGCCCCCCGCCGCGCCAATTCCGGCCAGGAGGGGGTCGAGAAGGCGATCTGGCTCAGGCTGAAGCTGATCGCCGACGTGGGCCTAGTCGGCTTGCCAAACGCCGGCAAATCGACCTTCCTGGCCGCGACCTCGGCCGCGCGGCCGAAGATCGCCGACTATCCGTTCACCACCCTCACGCCCGGCCTCGGCGTGGTCGACCTGTCGGCCAACGAGCGGTTCGTGATGGCCGACATCCCCGGCCTGATCGAGGGCGCCTCGGAGGGCGCGGGCCTCGGCGTCCGGTTCCTGGGCCACGTCGAGCGCACCGCCGTGCTGATCCATCTGGTCGACGGCGCGCAAGAGGACGTGGCCGGCGCCTGGCGCACGGTGCGCGAGGAGTTGAAAGCCTATGGCGAGGGCCTGGCCGACAAGCCGGAGATTCTGGCGCTGAACAAGATCGACGCGCTGGACGCCGAGACCCGCCAGGCGCGGGCCACCGCCTTGGCCAAGGCGTCCGGCAAGACCCCGATGCTGGTCTCCGGCGTCTCCGGCGAAGGCGTCAGCGCCGTGCTCCGCGCGGCTTTGGCGCAGGTCCGCGCCGCCCGCGCGCAAGCCGCCCCGCCGGCCGGGGACCGGAAGCCCGAACCCGAAGCGTGGCGTCCATGAACGGCCTCGCCGCCGCCCGTCGGATCGTGGTCAAGGTCGGCTCCTCGCTGCTGGTCGACGAGCGGACCGGCTCAGCCGATCGCGCCTGGCTGGCCGCCTTCGCCGCCGACGCCGCGCGGGTGCGCGCGCGGGGCCAGCAGATTCTGATCGTCTCCTCCGGCGCGGTCGCCCTGGGCCGCCGGCGGCTAGGTCTGGGCCGCAAGCGTTTGGACCTTCCGGGCAAGCAGGCCGCCGCCGCTGCCGGTCAGTCGCTGCTGATGCACGCCTGGGAAGAGGCCTTGGCTCCGCACGCGATCACCACCGCCCAGGTGCTGCTCACCCGCGACGACACCGAGACCCGCCACCGCTGGCTGAACGCCCGGGCGACGGTCGAGACCCTGCTGGCGCTGGGTGTCGCCCCGGTGGTCAACGAGAACGACACCGTGGTCACCGAGGAAATCCGCTACGGCGACAACGACCGCTTGGCCGCCCGCGTCGCCCAGATGATCGGCGCGGACCTTCTGGTCCTGCTCTCGGACGTCGACGGCCTCTACACCGGCGATCCGCGGCGGGACCCCGGCGCCAGACACATCCCGCTGGTCTCGGAGTTCAGCGCGGAGCTCGAGGCCATGGCCGGCGGCGCCAACGCCGAGGCGGGGGTCGGCGCCGGCGGCATGGCGACCAAGGTGATGGCCGCGCGGATCGCCGCCGCCGCCGGCTGCGCCACCCTGGTCACGCTGGGATCGCGGCCCGCGCCGCTGGGCGCCGTCGAGTCGGGGGCGCGCGCCACCCTGTTCGCGCCCAGCCTGACCCCCGCGGCGGCCTACAAGGCCTGGATCGCCGGCTCGCTGGACCCGCAGGGAACACTGGTCGTCGACGCCGGCGCCGCAGCTGCGCTCAGGTCCGGCAAGTCGCTGCTGCCGGCCGGCGTGAAGGCCGTCGAGGGCCGGTTCGAGAAAGGCGACGCGGTGATCGTCCGCGACGAGCAGGGCCACGAGATCGGCCGCGGCCTCACCCGCTACGACGCCGACGACGCCGACAAGATCAAGGGCCTGCGCTCCGCGGCGATCGAGGCGGCGCTGGGCTTCACCGAGGGTCCGTCGCTGATCCACGCCGACGACCTCGCCCTCGCCAGGGGCTGAGCGCTTGCATTTGTCGAGTTTTGCTCGAAAAGCCAGGGACATGACCTCCGCCCCGCGGCCGACCGGACGCATCCGACTACAGAAGATCACCCGCCATGTGGTTCGCCGGCCCCGCGCGCCGCGTCCCTGAGGCCGGGCGGCCGGACGCGCTGAGGCTGGGGTTTTGCCTGCGGCCCGGCATGCGGGTCGGCCTGTACGGCGGCTCGTTCAACCCGGCGCACGAGGGTCATGCCCATGTCGCCGAGACCGCCCTGGCGCGCCTGGACCTGGATAGGGTGATCTGGCTGGTCTCGCCGCAAAACCCGCTGAAGCGCAAGCGGCCGGCGGACCTGGAGGCACGCATGGCCGCCGCCCGCCGGATGGCGCGCGGCCCCTCGATGATCGTCTCCGACTTGGAGGTCCGGCTGGGCGCGACCTACACCATCGACGTGATCCGTATCTTGAAGGCGCGCTTTCCGGGCGTGCGATTCGTCTGGCTGATGGGGGCCGACAACCTGGCCGGTTTTCACCGCTGGCGCGGCTGGACCGAGATCATGCGCCAGGTCCCGGTGGCCGTCGTGGCGCGTCCGGGTTTCGTGCTGGCGGGCGGTTTGGCCGCTACGGCGAGGCGCTTTTCCCATGCGCGGCTGCCGGCCGACCAAGCCGGCGCCCTTGCCGGAACGCCCGCGCCCGCCTGGGTTTATCTGACCGCGCCGCTGAACTTCATCTCCTCGACCAGCCTACGCCGCCAGACCCGAAAGGCCCTCTCCGAAAAACCCTCCTGACCGAAGGGCCCCGGCGTGCTAGGCTACTTGCCAGAGATTCACGAAGGATCACCGCCCTGACACCCCAAGCCGCGCCCAGCGCGCCCGAAGCCTCGGCCGCCGCCGAGCCTTCCCTAGAGGACCTTAGCAGCCCCCTGTCGGGGGAAAATCTGCAAGACTTAATCTTGACCCGTCTTGACGACGACAAGGCGCAGGACGTCGTTCTAATCGACCTGAAGAACAAGAGCTCGGTGGCCGACTGCATGATCGTCGCCTCCGGCCGCTCGCAGCGTCACGTCGGCGCGCTCGCCGACCATATCCTACGCGCGCTGAAGGACGCCGGCGTGGGCAAGGCCAAGGTCGAGGGCCTGCCGCACTGCGACTGGGTGCTGATCGACGCAGGGGACGTGATCGTGCACATTTTCCGCCCCGAGGTGCGCGCCTTCTACAATCTCGAGAAGATCTGGTCGGTCGATCCCCCAGGCCGCGCCGCAGCCCACTGACCGCGCCAAGACCGCGTTGATGGTGAACGGGCGTTGAAGATTTCGATCGTCGCCGTGGGCCGCCTGGGCCGCGCCGCCGAATCCGTTATGGCTAAGACCTACGCCGAGCGCGCCACGGCCGCCGGGCGCGCCCTGGGCCTCGGGCCGGTCGAGATCGTCGAGGTCGAGGCGCGCAAACCCGGCAAGGCGGCCGAGGCCGAAGCCCTCACGGCCCAGATCGGCGATACGCACCTGATCGCCTGCGACGAGCACGGCGCGGCCCTGACCTCACGAGATTTCGCCAACCACATCGCCGCTCTGCGCGATCAGGGCGTGCGACGGCTGGCCTTCGTCATCGGCGGCGCCGACGGACTGGATCCGGGCCTGCTGCGAGGGGCGCGCGAGCGTCTGGCGTTCGGACCCCAGACCTGGCCACACGCCTTGGCGCGGGTGATGCTCGCCGAACAGGTCTACCGGGCGGTGAGCATCCTGGCCGGCGCGCCCTATCACCGCGACTGACGCGGTCTGGCCCCTTCCGCGCGCCGGGCGATGCTCTAGCCTGGGCGCATGGTTCGGCGAATCTCCCTTCTCGTCCCGCTGTTGGTCGCGGGCTTGGCGGCCAGCGTCGCCGCGAGCGCGCCCGGCGCCGGCCCCGCGCGCCAGACCGCCCGGAACAATCCCGCCCTGCGCGCAGTGGAGGCCGACCAGGCGAGCCGCGAGCGGGACCTGGCGGCGGCTCAGGCCAACGCCGACGCCGCGCGGCTCGAAATCGCCCAGCTGGAGGCCCAACTCGCCGAGCTAAACGCGGCCAAGCAGAACGGCGAGCGCGGGGTCAGCGACAAGCGGCTGCAGCTGGCGGCGCTGAGCGCGCAGGAGCGCGATCTGGACGCGCGTCTGGGTGGCGACCAGGCCCGGCTGGCCCGGCTCTTGGGCGCGCTGGAGCTGTTTCGGCGCGATCCGCCGCCAGCGCTGTTCGTCAAGCCGACCGACGTGCGCGATGCGGTGCGCGCGGCGATCCTGATCCGGGCGATCACCCCCGAACTGGAGCGCCGCGCGCAGACCCTGAAAGCCCAGGCCGAGCAACTCCAGGCCTTGCGCCGGCGAATCGACACCTCCTCGATCGACCTTCTGGTGCGTGAAAGCGACGTCGCCGAACGGCGGGCGCGGATCGAGACCCTGATCGCGCAGAAGACCGCGTTGCAGAGCCGCGCCGACGCGCAAGCCCAGGTCGCCCGACAGGATATCGACGCCCTGGCCGCCCGCGCCCGGGCGCTGCATGAGCTGACCGCGGGCGTGGCGGCCGCCCAGTCGCCAGCGCTGGCCGGCGAGCCGCCCGATCCCGAGCACGCCGGCCTGTTCGGCCACGCCAAGTCGTTCGTCCAGCCGGTGGCGGGCGCGCCGATCCGGCGATTCGGCCAGATCGAGCCCGGCGGGCGCTCACGCTCGGACGGCTGGACTTGGCGGACCAAGGCCGACGCACCGGTCCTGGCCCCGGCACAGGGGACGGTTGAATACGCCGGCCCCTTGAAAGGCTGGGGTCTCGTATTGATCTTACGCCTCGGTGGCGGATACCATCTGGTGCTTGCGGGACTGGAATCGGCGCTGACCGCCCCTGGCCGGATGGTGGCCGAGGGACAGCCGGTCGGCCGGATGGGGAACGACGGTCAGGCCGGATCGAGCCTCTATTTCGAGATCCGCAAGAATGGCGCTCCGGTCGACCCGGCGCGCTGGCTCAAGACGCCGTCCGGCCCAGCCGGCGGACGTTGAGGGTTTGTCAGCGGGTCGGAGCCAACACTGACGTCTTGAACCAGGATTGCGTCTTGGAAAAGACGCAAAGGAGCCCTAGGGGCCTCAATGATGCGCAAATACCTGTTGATCGCGGCGTCCTCTTTCGTTTTGGGCGCCGGCGCGATGGCCTACCTCAACCGCCCGGCGTTGGCCTCGGCGGAGGCGCCGCGCGCCGACACCTTCAAGATGCTCGAGCTGTTCGGCGATGTTTTGAACACCGTCGAGAACCAGTACGTCACCCCGGTCGACAACAAGAAGCTGATCGAGGCGGCGATCGATGGGATGCTGACCTCGCTGGACCCGCACTCCGGCTACCTCAATCCCGACGACTATGGCGACATGCGCGACCAAACGCGCGGCGAATACGGCGGCCTAGGGCTTGAGGTCACCAGCGAAGACGGCGCGGTCAAAATCATCTCCCCGATGGACGACACCCCGGCCGCGCGCGCCGGTCTGCAGCCGGGCGACTACATCACCGCCATTGATAGCCAGAGCCTGATCGGCCTGCCGCTGTCGGACGCGGTTAAGAAGATGCGCGGCGTCGTCGGCAAGCCGATCGTCCTGACCATCGTGCGCGAGGGCAAGGATCCGTTCGACGTCAAGCTGGTGCGTGAATCGATCAACGTGAAGTCGGCAAAGGGCCACATGGAGGGCGACTACGGCTTTCTTCGCGTTTCGGCCTTCGACGAGCAGACCACGGAGCAGGCTGTCGCCGCGATTAAGGAGTTGCAGGCCAAGAACCCCCACATGAAGGGGTTGATCCTCGACCTGCGCAACAACCCTGGCGGGTTGTTGGACCAGGCGGTCGGCATCTCCAGCCTGTTCCTCGACGGCGGCGAGGTGGTCTCCCAGCGCGGCCGCGGGCCCAAGGACATCGAGCGCTACAACGCCCGTCCCGGCGGCGACATGCTGCACGGCCTGCCGATGGTGGTGCTGATCAACTCTGGAACCGCCTCGGCGGCGGAGATCGTCTCCGGCGCCCTGCAGGACCGCCACCGCGCGGCCATCGTCGGCCTGACCAGCTTCGGCAAGGGTTCGGTTCAGACGGTGATTCCGCTGCACGGCGGCGAGGACGGCGCGCTCAAGCTGACCACGGCCCGCTATTTCACTCCTTCCGGCCGCTCGATCCAGAAGACCGGCATCGAGCCCGACCTCGAGGTCGCCGCGACCACTGAACAGGCCGAGGACGTGGCCAACAAGGTGTTCCAGTTCTCAGAAGCCAGCTTCTCCAACGCGCTGGGCGCCGAGGAGGGCAAGGTCCGCCGCCCGCCGCACGAGCCGGCCGAAGCGCCACCGCCGGGCTTCGATCCCAAGAAGGACTTCCAGCTTGCCCGGGCCGAGGACGTGCTCAAGTACGGCTCGGTCGCGGCCACGCCCAAACTGCCAACGCCCAAGCCCAAGCTGGCCGCCGTGTTCGCGCCCAAGAGCCCCGCCGGGACCAAGCCGGACGTCGCGGCGCCCAGCGGCGGCAAGCTCGCTCCGGCGCCCGCCCACCCCTGAGAACGAGCGGGCCAACGGTCCCGGCGCGAGGATATCAAGGCTTGCGCGTTCTTGGTTTATTAACCATGCCAGCCGACCCTCGGCATGAGCGCTGAAGGGCCGTTTCACGGGTCCGCCAGGCGCGCCGGAAACCCAAGGCCGATGTTCGCCAAGAGACCCCAGCGCCCGCTTCCCGCCGTCAGCCAGCCCGCGCCAGCCGCCAGCGGCCAATCGTTCCTGAGCAATCCGGCGCTGAGCGCGGGCGGCGCGGGTCTATTTTTTCTGCTCGCAGCGACCGCGACGATCGTGGCGGCGGGTGATCCGACCGCCGGCGCCCCTCGGTGCGCATTCACCTGACCCAGCCGGGCGCGCCGCCGCCTCCGGGCTGGCGCGAGGCGCTGGCGCCGGAACAGGCCGGAGCGCCACCGACAAGCACCGACAGCCTGCAGCTTCTGGCCGACGGCGACACGGCGTCCCCGTTCCAGGGCCAGGCGGTGATCAGCTTCCCGGGCGGTCCCGGCGAGACCCAGAGCACGACGGGCCAGGCGCTGACGCCCGCGCCGATCGCGGGCCTAACCGCGCCCGGACCGGGCGGCGGCATGTTGCCGGTGATCGCGCCCGACGGACGCACCCCAGCCCAGGCCTACGCCCGACCGTTCCTGTCCAACGGCAGGCCGAAGATCGCCCTGGTGATCGGCGGCCTTGGCCTGAATAGCAAAGGCACGCGCGAGGCGATCGAGCAGCTTCCACCTGAAATCACCCTATCTTTCGTCCCCTACGCCGACGGCCTGCAGGGCTGGATCGATCTGGCGCGGGCCAACGGCCACGAGGTGCTGCTGGAAGCGCCGATGGAGCCGAACGACTTTCCCGACAACGACCCCGGCCCCTACACCCTGATGGCCAACGGCCGGCCGCAAGAGACCACCCAAAGGCTGGACTGGCTGCTCTCGCGGGCGGTGGGCTATTTCGGCGTGGCCAATTATCTGGGCTCCAAGTTCGTCAAGTCCGACGTCGGCATGGCCGCCCTGTTCAGCGACCTGCGCCAACGGGGTTTGGCCTTCGTCGACGACGGTTCGGCGGCCCAGCGCGGCGGCGGAGTGCCCCGCGCTTCGGCGGAGCGGGTGGTCGACGACCAACTCGCCGGCGACGCGATCGACAAGCAACTGCTTGCGCTGGAAGCGGCGGCGCTCCAGAACGGCCAAGCGCTGGGCGCCGGCTTCGCCTATCCGATCACCTTGGCTCAGGTCAGAACCTGGGCTGGGGGGTTGGCCCAGCGCGGTTATCAACTGGCCCCCGCCTCGGCGCTCTCCGCGAAGCGTTAGGCTTAGACGAGCACACCTCTTGGATCTGCCGGACCATCGGCCGAACGTCGGCATCGTGCTGTTCAACCGCGACGGCCGGGTCTGGTACGGCCGCAGGGCCGGCGCGTCCGACCCCTATCGCTGGCAGTTTCCACAAGGCGGCGTCGATCCGGGCGAGGATCTGTACGATGCGGCGCGGCGCGAGCTGGCCGAGGAGACCGGGGTGGTCTCCACCAGCCTTTTGGGCCGCACCCAGGGCTGGATCGCCTACGACTTCCCACCGGACCGCGGCCGCAAGGGCTGGATTGGTCAAAAGCAGGTCTGGTTCGCCCTGCGTTTCGACGGCGACGAGCGCGAGATCAATCTGACGGGGCACCATCACGTCGAATTCGACGCCTGGCGCTGGGGCAGGCTCGACGAGGCGACCGGGCTGATCGTACCGTTCAAGCGCGAGGCCTACGCCGCGGTGGTGCGGGCGTTCGAAACCTTCAGCGAGGGCGAGCGGATGGACCGGAAAGCCTGATGGCGCGGCCGACGGCGATCATGGTGCATGGCGCGTTCTGCGGCGGCTGGGCGTTCGAGGCCTTCAAGGGCCGGTTCGAGGCGGCCGGCTACGCCTGCCTGACGCCGGACCTGCGCGGCCACGGCCCCGGCCAGTCGCCGGCGGGGGTCTCGATGGCCGACTACGCCAGCGACATCGCCGGGCTGATCGCGGCCCAGGCCGAGGCGCCGGTGCTGATCGGCCATTCGCTGGGCGGGCTGGTGGCCCAGATGGCGGCGGCGCGCGCGCCGGTGCGGGCGCTGATCCTGCTGGCGCCGTCCGCGCCGTGGGGGATCGCCGGCGGGACCATCGAGGAGGCGATCTCGGCGGTCAGCCTCTATGCGCTGGGGCCGTTCTGGATGCAGGCGATCGAGCCCGACTACGCCTCGGCCCGCCACTACAGCCTCGATCGGATGGACAAGGCCGCGCGCAAGGCGGTGTTCGCCCGGATGACGCGCGAGAGCGGACGCGCGCTCTGGGAGACGCTGAACTGGTGGCTCGACCCGTTCATGACCACCCAGGTCCCGCCGAGCCGGATCACCGCCCCGGTGCTGGCCCTGGTCGGCGATCGCGACCAGGTCCACCCGCCCGCCACCGTGCGCCAGACCCTGGCCCGGCTGGGCGGGGAGATGCGGGTCATCCCCGGCATGAGTCACTGGCTGGTCTCGGAGCCGAGCTGGGAGGGGGTGGCCAATGCGTGCCTTAAGTGGCTCGAGGACGCAAGGGCGGCGAGCGCGGCGTAGGGGGGATCGTCCGGAAGCGGATGTTGGGGGATTCCGAGAGGGGTGGATGGCTCACGCTCGCCCAGCGCGCCAGCTACGGCAGCATTGCGCCATTTGCAGACCTTCGCCCTGCTCCGGATTTCGGACGTTCGCCGGCGCTTTCGTATCCAGACCTTTCCCGCCGGTACCAGCCAAGCTGAGCTGCGTCAGGAGCGGGACCAGTGGCATTCGGGTCCGAGTGCCCAGGCTGGCCCATGCAAGGAATCGGCTTGGCGACCTACAATGCCGGCGATACCCATCGCGCTTAGCCTAATCCGACATCCGAATCAGGTCGTCGACCTGTGCGATTGGAAATGGGAGGACAGCCGTCCGGATCGCCACCATGACGGAACCCAAACAGCACCATTTCGTCCCTGAAGCCTTGCAGGCCCGCTTCACCAATGAGGAAAGCCGGCTCTACTATTTCGATCGGGTGCGCCCAGAACTCGGCGTACGTCGCGGCTCTCCGGGAAACCTGTTCAAAGAAGGACACTTGTACAGTGTGACCGACGCCCAAGGCGTGAGGTCCACGGCTTTCGAAACCGAGTTGTCCAAGCTCGAGGGGCGGGCCGGCCTTATTATCGATAAGATCGTCTCGGCCGCCCGAGCCAAACGAACGCCAGGACTTAGCGCCTCTGAGCGGTGCGAGTGGGACGACTTCTTTCTCATGCAGTGGCGTCGCGTACCTGCCAACCGTCGGCTGCGACCACCAGTGAAGGCGGAGCAGGAAGTCCAAGATCTGCTCGCTGTGGCGAGGGCGCGCTGGCCCCACCGTCACGATGAAATCGATGCGTTATCGACTTCGGGCGAGATCAAGCGCATCGCGCAAAATGCCCGCGTGGACGCCTTGAAACTCAATTTGGGCTCATCAATAGACGCGCTGCGGGGTCGCGGCTTGGCGGTCGTGCACATCACCAACCCGCGCCACAGCTTCGTGCTGGGAAGCCTGCCGGTGGTAAAACTCACGAACCCTGGATGCACTGACCTCCGTAACTTCGAGGTCGAGATGTGGCTGCCAGTTGCGCACGACGTAATGGTCGGCGTCGGCCACCTGAAGGGATTTGAGAGTTATATTCAGACGACCGACACCAACATGATCCGTGCGCTAAACGCAGCGATCGTCGGTCAAAGCAGTATGTTTGCAGGGCGATCCGAAGCTCAGGTTCGATCGCTTGCTGCGAGTGCGCCAGCCTGGGATCCTGCAGACTAGGCCACGAAAACAGGGACACGAAAACAGGGACACGCACCGTTTCCGGAGGGTTTCGGGCCGCACCGCCGGATGATGGGGGAAACCGGCCGGCGCTGTAACCCCTCACCTTCCCACGCCTTCGGCGCGGGCCTCTCCCTCTCCCTCCGGGCGAGGGGTTTTGCGCCGCGCCTTTCGAGGTGCGTGCATCCCCTCCCGCGAGGGGCGAAGGCGCCTCAGATGTCGGCGTCGCGGACGTGTTCGGCGAGGATGGTCAAGCCGCCTGGGCCGACGTCGGCGAAACCGCCCTGGACTTCGAAGCGGTGCAGGTGTTCGCCCTCGTGCACCGTCACGAAGCCCTCGCGCAGGGCGGTCATGAACGGGGCGTGGCCGGCCAGGACCCCGAAGTCGCCCTCGGAGCCGGGCGCGTCGACCTGGTCGACGTCGCCCGCATAGATCTCGCGCTCGGGCGAGACCAGGGAGAAGTGCAGCTGCTCGGCCACCTAGGCCTCCGCCGCGAGCTTTTCGGCCTTGGCCACCGCGTCCTCGATGGCGCCGACGTTGAAGAAGGCCTGTTCGGGCAGGTGGTCGTATTCGCCGTCGCACACCGCCTTGAACGAGCGGATGGTGTCTTCCAGGCTGACGAACACGCCCGGCAGGTTGGTGAACGCCTCGGCCACGTGGAACGGCTGGGACAGGAAGCGCGAGATCTTGCGCGCCCGGGCCACGGTCAGCTTGTCGTCTTCCGACAGCTCGTCCATGCCGAGGATGGCGATGATGTCCTTCAGCGCCTTGTACTGCTGCAGAATCTCCTGCACCCGGCGGGCGACCTGGTAGTGCTCGTCGCCGATGATCAGGGGATCGAGGATGCGCGAGGTCGAATCGAGCGGGTCGATGGCCGGGAAGATGCCCTGGGCGGCGATGTCGCGGCTGAGCACGGTGGTCGCGTCCAGGTGGGCGAACGAGGTCGCCGGCGCCGGGTCGGTCAGGTCGTCGGCGGGCACGTAGATCGCCTGCACCGAGGTGATCGAGCCCTTGCTGGTCGAGGTGATGCGTTCCTGCAGGTTGCCCATCTCGGTGGCCAGGGTCGGCTGGTAGCCCACCGCCGAGGGCATCCGGCCGAGCAGCGCGGACACTTCCGAGCCGGCCTGGGTGAAGCGGAAGATGTTGTCGATGAACAGCAGGACGTCCTTGCCCTCCTGGTCGCGGAAATACTCCGCCTGGGCCAGGCCGGTCAGGGCGACGCGGGCGCGCGCGCCCGGCGGCTCGTTCATCTGGCCGTAGACCAGGCTGCAGCGCGAGCCTTCGGTCGAGCCGTTGTTCTTGCGCGGGTCGACGTTGACCTTGGACTCGATCATCTCGTGATAGAGGTCGTTGCCCTCGCGGGTGCGCTCGCCGACGCCCGCCAGCACCGAATAGCCGCCGTAGGCCTTGGCGATGTTGTTGATCAGCTCCTGCATGGTCACGGTCTTGCCGACGCCGGCGCCGCCGAACAGGCCGATCTTGCCGCCCTTGGTGTAGGGGCAGAGCAGGTCCACCACCTTGATGCCGGTGACCAGGATTTCCGCCTGGGTCGCCTGTTCGGCGAAGGACGGCGCCTCGCGGTGGATCTCCGAGCGGTAGGGGCTGACGATCGGGCCGGCTTCGTCCACCGGCTCGCCGATCACGTTCATGATCCGGCCGAGCGTGGCCGGGCCGACCGGCACGGTGATCGGCCCGCCGGAGTCGATCACCGGCTGGCCGCGGACCAGGCCCTCGGTGGTGTCCATGGCGATGGTGCGCACGATGTTCTCGCCCAGGTGCTGGGCCACTTCCAGCACCAGGCGGAACGGTTCGCCGGTGCGCTGATCGGTGTTGGTGGTTTCGAGCGCGCTCAGGATCGCCGGCAGGTGGCCGTCGAACTCGACGTCGACGACGGCGCCGATGACCTGGGCCACCCATCCCTTAGCGACGGCTTCGGTCGGGGCGGCGGGCTTGTTCTTGGCGGCGGTGGTGGTGGCCATCAAAATGGGTCTTTCGTCAGAGGGCTTCGGCGCCGGAGATGATCTCGATCAGCTCCTTGGTGATCTGCGCCTGGCGTGAGCGGTTGTACTGCAGGGTGTAGCTGGCGATCATGTCGCCGGCGTTGCGGGTGGCGTTGTCCATCGCGGTCATCTGGGCCGCGAAGAAGCCGGCCTGGTTCTCGAGCAGGGCGGTCAGCACCTGGACCACCAGGTTGCGCGGCAACAGGGCGGCCAGGATGGTCTCCTCGTCCGGCTCGTATTCGTAGGCCGCGCCCTTGAGGTCGATCGCGGCGGCGCCGTCCTCGAGCTTCGTCGGGATCAGCTGGCGGGCGGTGGGGATCTGGGAGACCACCGACTGGTAGCGGCTGTAGAACAGGGTGACGACGTCGGTCTCGCCGGCCTCGAACACCTCGGCGATCTTGTCGGCCACCGGCTGGGCGGTCGCCAGCGTCGGTCTGACGCCGACCTCGAAGACGCCGACGAAGCGCTCGCCGTACTGGCGGCGCAGCTGGTCGCGGGCCTTCTTGCCGACGGGCAGGATGGCGACCTCGCGGCCCTGGGCGACCAGGCCGGCGATGTGCTCGCGCGCGGCGCGGACGATCGAGCTGTTGAACCCGCCCGCCAAGCCGCGGTCGGCGGCGGCCACCACCACCAGGTGCCTGTGGTCCCGGCCGGTTCCGACCAGGAGCTTGGGCGCGCCGTCTCCGGAGACGCCGGCCGCCAGATTGGCGATCACCGCGGCCATCCGCGCGGCGTAGGGGCGCGCGTTCTGGGCCGCCTCCTGCGCGCGGCGCAGCTTCGCCGCCGCCACCATCTGCATCGCTTTCGTGATCTTCTGCGTGGCTTTCACGCTGGCGATCCGATTGCGCATCTCCTTGAGGCTGGCCATGCCGTAAGCGCTCCGTCCCGCTCTAGGCGAAAGTTTCGGTGAAGCTTTCGAGCACGGACTTCAGCTCGGCCTCGCTGGCGTCCGAAAGGGTCTTCTCGACGCGAATGGTGTCCAGCAGGGCCTGATGCTTGGAGTGCAGGCGGGCCAGGAGCTCAGACTCGAAGCGGCCGACGGCGGCGGCGGCGATCTTGTCGAGATAGCCGCGGGTGCCGGCGTAGATCGAGCAGACCTGCTCCTCCACCGCCAGCGGCGCGTATTGCGACTGCTTCAACAGTTCGGTCAGGCGCGCGCCGCGGGCCAGCTGGCGCTGGGTCGCCGCGTCCAGGTCCGAGCCGAACTTGGCGAAGGCGGCCATTTCCCGATACTGGGCCAGTTCGCCCTTCAACGGCCCGGTGACCTGCTTCATCGCCTTGATCTGGGCCGAGGAGCCCACCCGGCTGACCGAGATGCCGACGTTCACCGCCGGGCGGATGCCCTGGTAGAACAGGTCGGTCTCCAGGAAGATCTGGCCGTCGGTGATCGAGATCACGTTGGTCGGGATATAGGCCGAGACGTCGTTGGCCTGGGTCTCGATCAGCGGCAGGGCGGTCAGCGAGCCGGAACCGTTGTCCTCGTTCAGCTTGGCCGCGCGTTCCAAGAGGCGTGAGTGCAGGTAGAAGACGTCGCCCGGATAGGCTTCGCGGCCCGGCGGGCGGCGCAGCAGCAGCGACATCTGGCGATAGGCCACGGCCTGCTTGGACAGGTCGTCGTAGATGATCAGGGCGTGCATGCCGTTGTCGCGGAACCATTCGCCCATGGCGCAGCCGGCGAACGGGGCCAGGAACTGCAGCGGCGCCGGCTCGGAGGCGGTGGCGGCGACGACGATGGTGTAGTCCAGCGCGCCGCGCTCCTCGAGCGTCTTGACGATCTGGGCGACGGTCGAGCGCTTCTGGCCGATGGCGACGTAGATGCAATAGAGCTTGGCGCTCTCGTCGGTCCCGGCGTTGATCGGGCGCTGGTTGAGGATGGTGTCGATCGCGACGGCGGTCTTGCCGGTCTGGCGGTCGCCGATGATCAGCTCGCGCTGGCCGCGGCCGATCGGGATCAGGCTGTCGATCGCCTTCAGCCCGGTCTGCACCGGCTCGTGCACCGATTTCCGCGGGATGATGCCCGGGGCCTTGACGTCCACCCGGCGGCGCTCGGCGGCGCCTTCGATGGGGCCCTTGCCGTCGATCGGCTCGCCCAGCGGGTTGACCACCCGGCCCAGCAGCGCCTTGCCCACCGGCACGTCCACGATCTCGCCCAGGCGACGGACCTCGTCGCCCTCGCCGATCGCCCGGTCGTCGCCGAAGATCACG
The DNA here is from genome assembly GCA_963706385.1 of uncultured Alphaproteobacteria bacterium. Lineage (GTDB taxonomy): Bacteria > Pseudomonadota > Alphaproteobacteria > Caulobacterales > Caulobacteraceae > Poindextera. The sequence continues at coordinate 1,916,003 of OY970153.1, forward strand.
ATCCCGACGTTGTCGCGCTCCAGGTTCAGGGCCATGCCCTTGACCCCGGCCTTGGGGAACTCGACCATCTCGCCGGCCTGGACCTTGTCCAGCCCGAACACGCGGGCGATGCCGTCGCCGACCGACAGCACCTGGCCGACGTCGGAGACGTCGGCTTCTTCGCCGAAGCTGGCGATCTGCGACTTGAGGATGGCCGAAATCTCGGCGGCGCGGATGTCCATGGTGTCTTCTTACGCTCTCTTGAGGGCGAACTTCAGGGAATCGAGCTTCGACTTCAACGAAGCGTCGTACAGGCGGGAGCCGACGCGAACCTTGACCCCGCCGAGGATCGACGGATCGACGCGCGTCTCGATTTCGGGATCCTTGCCCAGCGCCTGGCGCAGCGCCGCCTGCAGCCCCTTGGACTGGGCGGCGGTCAGCTTGATGGCGGTGGTCACCTGGGCGGAAACCACGCCCCGGTGGGTGGCCGACAGGGCCTGGAAGCTGGTGATGATCGCGGGCAGGGCCGCGGCGCGGCGCTGGGCGGAAACGAAGCCCAGGAACTTCCTGGTCATCGGGTTGAACCCGGCGCGCTCGGCGATCGCCGCCAGGCCCTTGGCCTTGTCTTCGGCGCTGAACACCGGCGAGACGATCAGAGCGCGCAGATCCGCGCTGTCGGCGCTGAGCGCCTTCAAGGTCTTCAGGTCGGCTTCCACGACCGCCACCTGGCCCTCGTCCTTGGCCAGGTCGAACAGGGCCCGGGCGTATCGCGCGCCCACCTCCGTAGCCTTGGAATCGTCCGCCAAGATGAAACTCGCCCGTTGCGTTTGTCGCGCCGTCGGCGACGTCGCCCGCCGCGGCTCAGAAAGGCTTGAATGCGCTTAGGAAAGCACCTGGGTTTCGAGGCCGGAAATGAGCCCCTCGCCCGAAGCCGCGCGCCTGATAGCACGCGATGTTTTGCGCCGCAACCGACCCGGCGAGCGCCAAAACGCGGCGTTTTATCCGTTCCCCGACGTCACCGCGGCGCGCTGATCGCAAACTAGAGGAAGCTGTAGGGATCGACGTCGATGGTCATGCGCACGCGGCCCGGGACCTTCACCCGCGCGCGCCAGGCGGACAGGAACCCCTGCAGGTCGACGCTGCGGTCGGCGCGGACCAGAAAGCGCTTGCGCCGGCGCCCGCGCACGAGGCCGAGCGGCGCATCGGCCGGGCCGTAGACCTCGAGCCCCTCGGCGTTGGGCGCGGCGGCGGCCAGGGCGCGCGCGAAGGCCTCCAGCGCGGCGGGATCGGGGCTGGAGCAGATCACCGCGGCCAGCCGGCCGAACGGCGGAAGGCGCGCGGCCTCGCGCTCGGCCATCTCGGCGGCGACGAAGGCGTCGCGGTCATCTCCGGCCAGCGCCCGCATCACCGCCTGGTCCGGCGCATAGGTCTGCAGCAGCGCCCGGCCTGGATGATCCTTGCGTCCGGCGCGGCCGGTGGCCTGGGCCAGCAGCTGATAGGTCCGCTCGGCCGCGCGCAGGTCGCCGCCGCGCAGACCGAGATCGGCGTCGACCACCCCCACCAGGGTGAGCTTTGGAAAGTTGTGACCCTTGGCGGCGGCCTGGGTGGCCACCAGAACGTCGATCTCGCCCTCTTCCATCGCCGCGATCAGCGTCCGCGCGGCTTCGGCGTCGGCGACGGTGTCGGACGAGAACACCGCCACCCGGGCCTCGGGGAACAGCACCCGCACCTCCTCCTCGACCCGCTCGACCCCCGGTCCGATGGAGACCAGCGAATCGGCCGCGCCGCAGTGCGGGCACAGCGCGGGCTTGGGCATCGAAAAGCCGGTCAGGTGGCAGACCAGCCGGCCGGTGTGGCGGTGTTCGACCAGCCAGGACTCGGTGTCCGGCGCGGTCATCTTCTCCCCGCACGCGCGGCACAGCACCAGCGGGGCGTAGCCGCGGCGATTGAGGAAGATCAGGCTCTGCTCGCCCCGCGCCAGGGTCTCGCCCATGGCGGCGACCAGCGGCGGCGAGAGCCAGCGGCCGGGCTCGGGGGGCGTCTCACGCAGGTCGATCAACTCGATCCTCGGCAGCCGCGCGGCGCCGTGGCGACTTTCCAACTTGATCCAGCGGTAGCGCCCGGTCTCGGCGTTCCACAGGCTCTCCAGCGAGGGCGTGGCCGAAGCCAGGATCACCGCCGCCCCCTCGATCTTGGCGCGCGCCACCGCCAAGTCGCGCGCCTGATAGATGAAGCCGTCCTCCTGCTTGTAGGAGCTGTCGTGCTCCTCATCGACCACCAACAGCCTCAGGCGGGTGAACGGCAGAAACAAGGCCGAGCGGGCGCCAACGACGATACGGCACTGGCCGGTGGCGGCCGCCTGCCAGACCCGCCGGCGGCGGGGCGGAGCGACGGCGGAATGCCATTCCGCCGACTCGGCGCCGAACCGTTTGGCGAACCTCGCCAGCACGGCCTGGGTCAGGGCGATCTCCGGCAGCAGCACCAGAACCTGAGCCTCGGGGTCCTGGGCCAGCACCGCGGCGACCGTCTCCAGATAGACCTCGGTCTTGCCCGATCCGGTGATCCCGTCCAACAGGGCGGCCTGAAAGCCGCCTTCGGCGATCATCGCCTTCAGCGCCTTGGCGGCGGCCACTTGGCTGGGGTTCAGCGCGGGCCCGGGCAAGGACGGATCCGGCGGATCGAAGGCCACCGGCGGCGACGCCAGCCGCACCTGAAGCGCCCCCTCCTCGATCAGGCCCTTGATCACCCCGGCCGAGACGCCCGCGGCGGCGGCCAGGGCGGCGGCGGAGAGCGGCGCGCCTGCCGCCGCGAGCACCCGCGCGCGGGCCGGCGTCGGGCGACGGGGCGCGGCGCCGGTGGCGACGACGAGCCGCTCCGGCCTGGGCTTGGGCGCCCGCGCGCCGCGCAGGGCCATGGCCAGCGGCAGGCCGGGGGCGTCGACCGAGTACCGCCCGGCCCACTGAACAAAGGCCAGCGCGCCCGGCGGCAGGGGCGGCTCGTCCCGCCGCTCGAGCACGGAGCGAAGCGGGCGGTTGCGACCCGCGGCCTCGTTCAGCTCGACCACCACCCCGACCATCCGCCGGGGCCCGAGCGGGACCGTCACTTGGTCGCCCACCGAAAGCGCCATGCCCTCGGGCTCGGCGTAGTCGAACGCCTCGGGCAGCGGCAGGGGCAGAAGGACGCGTGCGAGTCTCGCCATGAGCGCGGGCATAGCACGCCGGACCGTTCTCCGCCGAAGCGGCCGCATCAAGCCGCCATTAACCGAAATCTGTCTTCACTATGGCGAACCCGGCCGAGAGCGCCGGAGGCCGACGAGGGCGTGGGGCCTTTCCTTGAGCGAGACATCCAAATCGCCGAAAGGCGGGCCAAGCGGCACCCTGGCCAAGGACTGGAAGCTGGTCAGCGATTTCCTGCGCGAGAACGCCAGCCTGATCCGCGAAGACGCCGAGCTGCTGGCCGACCTGGGGCTGTGGATCAAGGCCGACAACATCGTAGAGTTCGGCCCGGCCGCCCTGGCGCGGCTGTCGGCCGCCAAGACCCGCGAGAAGGTCGCCCGCACCCGGATCGAAGCCACCGCCCGGGCCAATTTCGCCGCCCAGGCCCAGACCCACGCCACCGTGGTCGACCTGCTGGAATCGCGCAACCACGCCGACCTCGCCCGCCGGGTCGACGAGACCGCGCGCCTGCGCTTCGGCCTGGCGGCCGGGGTGATCGCCGTCGAGCGCCCCGGCGGCGTGCCGGCGGGCTGGCGCGCCCTGCCCGAACAAGGCGCCGACGGCCTGTTGGGACCGACGGGTCTGGCCCGCATGGGCGCCCCGCGCGCCGCCCAGGCCCTGTTCGACGATCGCGCCGATCAGGTCGCCAGCACAGCCCTGGTGCGGATGGCGATCTGGACCCCGACGCGCCAGGGCGTCCTGGCCTTCGGCTCGCCCGACCCCAATGGCTTCACCAAGGACATGGGCTCGGAGCTGGTGGCCTTCCTCGCTCGGGTCGTCGAGCGCACGGCCGAGCGATGGCCGGCGCTTTGACGTCGGGGCGCGCCCGCTTCGGGATGTCCTCCATTTTTTTTCCGCTCGTCCCCGCGAAAGCGGGGATCCAGGCGTTTTATCCTCGAGCGAAGGTGTTTCAGGAAAAAAACCTGGGTCCCCGCTTTCGCGGGGATGAGCGGGGTTGGGGGGCTTCCAGTTGACTATCGCCGCCTCACCCCGCACCGCCCGCGAGGCGTTGATCGCCTGGCTGGACTATCTGGCCAACGAACGCCGCGCTTCGCCGCGCACGGTTAGGGCCTATGGCGACGGGGTCGCGGCCTATCTGAGTTTCCTGGAACGCCATCTGGGCGGCCCGCCGAGCCTGGCCGCGCTGGGCGAGCTGTCGGCCGGCGACATCCGCGCCTATCTCGCCTTCCGGCGCGGCGGCGAACGGCCGCTGTCGCCCCGCTCGATGTCCCAGGCCCTGTCGACCATCCGCGCCTTCCACCGCTGGCTCGACCGGCGGCTGGGGATATCCAATCCGGGGCTGGCCCTGGTGCGCGGCCCACGTCTGCCGCAGGGCGCGCCGAGGCCGGTGTCCGAGGACCAGGCGCACGGCCTGATCGCCGCGGCCGGCGCCGACGCCGAGCGGGAGGACTGGGAGCTGGCCCGCGACGAGGCGTTGTTGACCCTGCTTTGGGGCTGCGGCCTGCGGATCTCCGAGGCGCTGTCGCTGAAGCGATCCGACGCGCCGCTGGCCGACGCCATTCGCATCACCGGCAAGGGCGGCAAGACCCGGATGGTTCCGGTGCTGCCGGTCGTGCGCGAAGCGGTGGACGCCTACCTGGACGCCCTGCCGCTCGCGATCGCGCCGAACGAAGCGTTGTTTCGCGCCAAGCGCGGCGGCGCCTACAGCCCGCGCCACGCCCAGGCGCTGATGCAATCGCTGCGCGGCCAGCTCGGCCTGCCGGACAGCGCCACGCCGCACGCGCTAAGACACTCGTTCGCAACTCACCTGTTGGGCGCCGGCGCGGACCTGAGGTCGATCCAGGAACTGCTGGGCCACGCCTCGCTGTCGACCACCCAGCGCTACGCCGACGTCGACGCCGCGGGCCTGTTGGCCGTCTACGCCAAGGCCCACCCGCACGCCTGAGCGCGCGGACTTCACCGATCAGGCCTGCATCGTCCAGCCCTCGACGCCCATCGCGGCCTGGCGCAGGGCTTCGGAGCGGGTGGGGTGCGGGTGGCAGGTGCGGGCGACGTCTTCCGAGGCGGCGGCGAACTCCATCGCCACGCAATACTCCCCGATCATTTCGCTGACCGAGGGGCCGATCATGTGCACGCCCAGCACCCGGTCACTGGCGGCGTCGGCCAGCACCTTCACGAAGCCCTCGGTCTCGTGGTTGATCCTGGCGCGCGAATTGGCGGAGAAGGGAAACTTGCCGACCTTGTAGGCCACGCCCGCGGCTTTCAACTCCTCCTCGGTCTTGCCGACCACCGCCACCTCCGGGAAGGTGTAGATCACGCTGGGGATGACGTCATAGTTCACATGGCCCGCGCGGCCGGCGATCAGCTCGATCACCGCCACCGCTTCGTCCTCGGCCTTGTGCGCCAGCATCGGCCCGTGCGTGACATCCCCGATCGCCCAGACGCCCGCCGCCGCGGTGCGGCCATGGTCGGTGTCGATGAAGCCGTGCTTGTCGGGGGCGATACCGACGCTGTCCAGCCCCAAGCCCTCGGTATGCGGCCGCCGGCCGATGGCCAGCAGCACATAGTCGGCCGAAAGCGTCTCGGCCGCGCCGCCGCCCACCGGCTCGAAGATCAGTTCAACGCCCTTGGCGCCGGCCACCGCGCCGGTGACCTTGGCCCCCAGCTTGAACACCATCCCCTGTTTGGTCAGTGCCCGTTGCAGCGCCTTGGCGGTCTCCTCGTCGAGGCCGGGCGTGATCCGATCCAGGTATTCGACCACGGTGACCTGGGCCCCGAGGCGCCGCCACACCGAGCCCAGCTCCAGGCCGATGACGCCGGCGCCGATGACGATCAGCGACTTGGGGACTTCCGGCAGTTCGAGCGCGCCGGTGGAATCGACGATGCGTTTGTTGTCCACCACGACGCCCGCCAGCGGCGCGGGCTCCGAGCCGGTGGCGATGACAATGGCCTTGGCCCCGAGGGTGGCCTCGGAGCCGTCGGCGGCGGTCACCACCACCTTGCCGGCGCCGGCGAGGCGGCCCGCGCCCTTGATCCAGTCGACCTTGTTCTTCTTGAACAGGAATTCGATGCCCTTGGTCAGCGCACCGACGCTGTCGGCCTTCTGCTTCATCATCGCCGGCAGGTTCAGGCTGACCTGGGCGTCGATGCCGAGGCCGGCGAAGTCCTTGCTCGCCATCTCGTAGAGTTCGGAGGCGTGCAGCAGCGCCTTGGACGGCATGCAGCCCACGTTCAGACAGGTTCCGCCCAGCGTCACCCGCTTTTCGACGCAGGCGACCGTCAGCCCGAGCTGGCCGGCGCGGATCGCGGCGTTGTAGCCGCCCGGCCCGCCGCCGATGATGACGACATCATAGTCCGCCATGCCGCTTGTCCCCGTCGCTTGAAGCTTTCGCCTCGCGATATAGTCGCTCCGACCGCAAAGGTCAGCGGGTTTCCGCCACGGTCAGATGTCGAGCAGCAACCTCTGGGGATCCTCGATGTGCTCCTTGACCTTGACCAGGAAGGTCACCGCGCCCTGGCCATCGACCACGCGGTGGTCGTAGGACAGCGCCAGATACATCATCGGCCGGATCACCACCGCCCCGCCGACCGCCACCGGTCGGTCCTGGATCTTGTGCATGCCCAACACCCCCGACTGCGGCGTGTTGAGGATCGGGGTCGACATCAGCGAGCCATAGACCCCGCCGTTGGAGATGGTGAAGGTGCCGCCCTGCAGATCCTCCAGCGCCAACATTCCCTCCCGCGCCTTGCGGCCGAGGTCGGCGATCGCCTTTTCGATCTGCGCCATGGTCATCGCGTCGGCGTCGCGCACCACCGGCACCACCAGGCCGCGCTCGGTGCCCACCGCCACCCCGATGTCGTAGTGGTTCTTGTAGATCAGGTCCGTGCCGTCGATCTCGGCGTTGACGTCGGGCACCGCCTTCAGCGCGGCGACGCAGGCGCGCACGAAGAAGCTCATGAAGCCCAACTTGACGCCGTGGTTTCTTTCGAAAACGTCCTTGTACTGATTACGCAGGGCCATCACCGCGCTCATGTCCACCTCGTTGAAGGTGGTCAGCATGGCGGCGTTGTTCTGGGCCTCCTTCAGGCGCCGGGCGATGGTCTGGCGCAGCCGGGTCATGCGCACCCGCTCTTCGCGCTCGCCAACCGCGCGCGGCGCGGCGGCCACCTGGACCGGGGCGGGCCGGGCCTGGGCGGCGCGGGCCTCCAGCGCGGCCAGAGCGTCGCCCTTGGTGATGCGGCCATCCTTGCCGGCGCCGACGATGACCGCCGTATCGAGCTTGTTCTCGGCCACGATTCGCTGGACCGACGGCGCCAGCGGCAAGGCGGCGGGCGCGGGGGCCGGCGCGGCGGCGACCGGTTCGGGTTTGGGCGCGGGTTTGGCGGTGGGCTTGGCCGTCGCCGCGCCGGCCGCGGTCACCCGCCCGAGCAGGGCGCCGGGGGTCACCGTCTCGCCGTCCGCGGCGGCGATCTCGGACAGCACCCCGTCCTCCGGCGCGACCACTTCGAGCGAGACCTTGTCGGTTTCCAGCTCGACCAGCAGTTCGTCCTTCCTGACCGTGTCGCCGGCCTGCTTGGCCCAGCGCGCCACGGTCGCCTCGGTGATGGATTCGCCGAGCGCCGGGGTCATGATGTCGGTCATCGGGGTAGTGCTCCTTGATCGGACGGATATGCGCGCCGCCTTGGTCTTAATGTTTAGGCGAAGGCCTCGGTGAGGAAAGCCTTCAGTTCACGGTTGTGTCGGCTCATCAGCCCGGCGGCGGTCGAGGCCGAGGCCGGGCGGCCGATGTAGCGCGCGCGCTTGGCCGCGATCTTCAGCCGCGCGGCGGTCAGCTCCAGCCAAGGATCGACGAAGGTCCAACCGCCCATGTTCTTGGGCTCCTCCTGGCACCAGACCAGCTCTGCCTTGGCGAACCGAGCGAGCTCGGCGGACAGCGACTTCATCGGCCACGGATAGAATTGCTCGAGCCTGAGAATGTAGACGTCGTCGACGCCCGCCTCCTCGCGCGCCTCCAACAGGTCGTAATAGACCTTGCCCGAGCAGAGGATCAGCCGACGGATCTGATCATCCGGTTTGAGCCGGATGCTGGTCAGGCCGGCGTCGCGCTCGCCGTCATCCCACAAGACCCGGTGGAAGGATGAGCCCTCGGTCATGTCCGCAAGCTTGGACACGGCCTTCTTGTGCCGCAGCAGCGACTTGGGCGTCATCAACACCAGCGGCTTGCGGAACGGACGGTGCATCTGGCGGCGCAGGATGTGGAAGTAGTTGGCCGGGGTCGAACAGTTGGCGACTTGCAGATTATCCTCGGCGCAGAGCTGCAGATAGCGCTCGAGCCGGGCGGAGGAGTGCTCCGGTCCCTGGCCCTCGTAGCCGTGCGGCAGAAGCATGACCAGTCCGGACATGCGCAGCCACTTGCGCTCGCCCGAGGAGATGAATTGATCGACCACCACCTGAGCGCCGTTGGCGAAGTCGCCGAACTGGGCCTCCCACAGGGTCAGGGTGTTCGGGTCGGCCAGGGAGAATCCGTACTCGAAGCCCAGCACAGCCTCTTCCGACAACGCAGAATCGATGCCTTCGAAATGGGCCTGGCCCGGACGGATGTTGTTCAGTGGAGTGTAGCGTTCCTCGGTCGACTGATCGACCAAGTCGGCATGGCGCTGGACGAAGGTGCCGCGGATGCTGTCCTGGCCGGACAGGCGCACCGGAAAGCCCTCGTCCAGCAGGCTGCCGAAGGCCAAGTGTTCGGCCGTGCCCCAGTCGATTCCCTCGCCGGCCTCAATCGCGGCGCGGCGGCTCTCGATCACCCGGCGCACGGTCTTGTGGGCGTTCAGCCGCTCGGGGATAGCGGTCAGCTTCAGCCCGATCTCGCGCAGCCGCTGCGCCGGCACGGCGGTTTCGCCGCGCCGGTCCTCGCCCTCGGCCAGGGCCAGGTGCGCCCACTTGCCGTCCAGCCAGTCGGCCTTGTTGGCCTGATAGGTCTTGCCGGCCTCGAACTCGGCCTCGAGGAAAGCGTTGAACTCGGTGATCCAACCGTCGACGTCGGCCTGGCTGACCACCCCCTCGCCGATCAGGCGCCGGGCGTAGAGCTCGCGGGTCGTGGGGTGGCCCTTGATCTTGGCGTACATCAAGGGCTGGGTCATCGTCGGGTCGTCGCCCTCGTTGTGGCCGAACCGGCGATAGCAGAACATGTCGATGACTACGTCCTTGCCGAACCTCTGGCGGAATTCGGTGGCCACCTTGGCGGCGAAGGTGACCGCTTCCGGGTCGTCGCCGTTGGCATGGAAGATCGGCGCTTGGACCATCAGCGCCGAGTCCGACGGATAGGGGCTGGAGCGCGAGTAGCGCGGGCTGGTGGTGAAGCCGATCTGGTTGTTGACGATGAAATGGACGGCGCCGCCGGTGCGGTAGCCCTTCAGCCCGCTCAGGGCGAAGCATTCGGCCACCACGCCCTGGCCGGCGAAGGCCGCGTCGCCGTGCAGCAGCAGCGGCAGCACGTGGCCGCGGCCCGAACCGGGATCGGCGCGCAGGCCGAAGGCCTGCTTGGCGCGCGCCTTGCCCAGCACCACCGGATTGACGATCTCCAGGTGCGAGGGGTTGGCGGTCAGCGACAGGTGGACGTTGTTGCCGTCGAAGGCGCGGTCGGACGAGGCGCCCAGGTGGTATTTGACGTCGCCCGAGCCCTCGATGTCGCTGGGCAGGGACGAGCCGCCCTGAAACTCGTGGAAGATGATGTGGTAGGGCTTGCCCATCACCGCGGCCAGCACGTTCAGCCGGCCCCGGTGCGGCATGCCGATGACGATGTCCTCGACGCCGAGCGCGCCGCCGCGCTTGATGATCTGCTCCAGCGCCGGCACCGTGGCCTCGCCCCCGTCCAGGCCGAACCGCTTGGCGCCGGGGTAGCGCTTGGCCATAAACCGCTCGAACGATTCGGCCTCGATCAGCTTCTTCAGGATCGCGATCTTGCCTTCGCGGGTGAAGTGGATCTCCTTGTCGCGGCCCTCGATCCGCTCCTGCAGCCAGGCCTTCTCGTCGGGATCGGAGATGTGCATGTACTGCACGCCGATGTCGCCGCAGTAGGTGCGCCGCAGGATCGCGACGATCTCGCGGATCGTCGAGGTCTCCAGGCCCAGCACGTAGTCCAGGAAGATCGGCCGGTCGTAGTCGCTCTCGGCGAAACCGTAGCTGGCCGGGTCCAGTTCGCTCACATCCGGCTTTTCGGACAGGCCCAGGGGGTCGAGGTTGGCCGCCAGGTGGCCGCGCACCCGATAGGCGCGGATCATCATGATCGCGCGCACGGAATCCAGCGTCGCCGCCCGCACCGCCTCGGCGCTGGCGGTGGGCGCGCGCTCGCCGATCCTGGCGCCCAGCTTGGCCTCGACCGCCGGCCACATCCCGTCCAGCGCCGACAACCAGTCAGGCCTAGGCGGAGCGACCTCGCGCGGGGTCCAGGACGGCTTCACGGCCGCCCGCTTCACCGCCTCGGCCCCATCGCTCAGCGAGGCGAAGAACGCCCGCCAGGAGGCCTCAACCGAATTGGGATCGCTCGCCCACCGGGCGTAGAGGTCTTCGACGAAGGCGCTGTTGCCGCCGTAGAGGAACGAGGTCTCGCTGAGCACCTGATTCAATCGCCCCGAGGCGATATTGGAGTCGTCGGCCATTGTCTCCGTTCCCGGCGATGCGCCGCGGAGCCTTCAGCTGAGCGCGGGTCGCCCTTCGAGCGTTTAACCTTCAGGCGCCTCTCAGCACCTCTACAAGAGTCTCGCCGAGTTTCGCCGGCGAGGATGACACGCGGATGCCCGCAGCCTCCATCGCCGTGATCTTGTCCTCGGCGCCGCCCTTTCCGCCCGAAATGATGGCGCCAGCATGACCCATCCGTCGGCCAGGCGGCGCCGTGCGACCGGCGATGAAGCCCACCATCGGCTTCTTAACCTTGGAATACTTAATGAATTCCGCCGCGTCCTCTTCGGCCGAGCCGCCGATCTCGCCGATCATGATGATCGACTCCGTCTTTGGGTCGGCCAGGAACATCTCGAGCACCTCAATGAATTCGGTGCCCTTGACCGGATCGCCGCCGATGCCGACCGCCGTGGTCTGGCCGAGCCCGACCTGGGTGGTCTGGAACACCGCCTCATAGGTAAGTGTGCCCGAGCGCGAGACAACACCCACCGAGCCGGCCTTGAAGATGTTTCCCGGCATAATGCCGATCTTGCACTGGTTGGGGGTCAGAACGCCCGGGCAATTCGGCCCGATCAGCCGCGACCTGGAGCCGCAGAGCGCGCGCTTGACCTTGATCATGTCGGCCACCGGGATGCCCTCGGTGATGCAGACGATCAGCCCGACCTCGGCGTCGATCGCCTCCAGGATGGCGTCGGCCGCGCCCGGCGGCGGAACATAGATCACGCTGGCCGCCGCGCCGGTCGCCGCGACCGCCTCGCCGACGGTGTCGAACACCGGAAGGCCCAGGTGAGCGCCCCCGCCTTTGCCCGGCGAGACGCCGCCGACCATTTGCGTGCCGTAGGCGATCGCCTGTTCGGTGTGGAAAGTGCCCTGGGCGCCGGTCACGCCCTGGCAGATGACCTTGGTGGATTTGTCAATGAGGATGGACATACTTAGCGGCCAGGTTCCCACGCTTGGATGAGGTTGAGGACGGCGCTGGCGGCGTTCCGCGGCGCGCCGTCGACGAACAGGATGGCGGTCGGGGCGACCCGCCGGCGACCGTCGCCGAGCCCATCAGCCCGGTCGCGTGGCGCCCCGGTTATGGCCCGTTCCGGCCTCACCCGGCGTCCCGAACCGCCTTGACGATCTTTTCCGCCCCGTCCGACAGATCGTTGGCGGCGATCACATTGAGCCCGCTCTCGGAGATGATCTTCTTGCCGAGCTCGACGTTGGTGCCTTCCAGGCGGACCACCAGCGGCACCTTCAGGCCGACGTCGGTCACCGCCGCGACCACGCCCTCGGCGATGATGTCGCAGCGCATGATGCCGCCGAAGATGTTGACCAGTATGCCCTTCACGTTTGGGTCGGCGGTGATGATCTTGAACGCCGCGGTGACCTTCTCCTTGGAGGCGCCGCCGCCCACGTCGAGGAAATTGGCCGGCTCGGCGCCATAGAGCTTGATGATGTCCATGGTCGCCATGGCCAGGCCCGCGCCGTTGACCATGCAGCCGATCTCGCCGTCGAGGGCGATGTACGAGAGGTCGTGCTTGGACGCCTCGATCTCCTTGGCGTCCTCTTCGGTCTCATCGCGCAGGGCGACGATGTCGGGATGGCGAAACAGGGCGTTGTCGTCGAACGAGACCTTGGCGTCGAGCACCTTGAGTTGGTCGTCGCCCGTGACGATCAAGGGATTGATCTCCAGCAGCGACATGTCGGTCTCGACGAACGCCTTGTAGAGCGCCGGCAAGAGGCCGCGCAGCTGCTTGGCCAGATCGCCGCTCAGCCCCAGCGCCTTGGACAGGATCAGCGCATGGTGCGGGAAGACCCCGGTCGCCGGGTCGATCGAGAAGGTGTGGATCTTCTCCGGCGTCGAATGGGCCACCGCCTCGATGTCCATCCCGCCTTCGGTCGAGGCGACCACCGACACGCGGCTGGTCTCGCGATCGACCAGCAGCGACAGATAGAGTTCGCGCGCGATCGCCGCGCCTTCCTCGATGTAGAGCCGTCGCACCAGGCGCCCTTTCGGGCCGGTCTGGTGGGTGACCAGCGTCATGCCCAGCATGCGCTCGGCCTCGACGCGGACATCGCCCAGCGACTTGACCACCTTGACCCCGCCGCCCTTGCCGCGGCCACCCGCATGGATTTGGGCTTTGACCACATAGACCGGCCCGTCGAGTTTTTCGGCCGCGGCCACCGCTTCGTCGACCGAAAAAGCCGCATAGCCGCGCGGAACGGGAACGCCGAACTCTTTGAGGACGGCCTTGGCTTGATGCTCGTGGATGTTCATGAAGTCCGCGTCGCCGATGCGATGGAGGGAAGGCTCACGGGGAGCCGGGCGGGTTATAGGCGCCCCCATCCGGCGGCGCAACGATCTAGAAGCGCTTCCCTCAAGCGGGAAAGCCTCTACGCGCGTCCCTCCACCGCCGCCGTCGCGCGGCGCTCAAGCTTGCCCCAGCCCACCCGTGGGCCGCGCACCGCGGTGACCACCGCCTTGACCACCACATAGTACATCAACTGCCGGTAGCCGAACCGCTGGACCGGGACCCACGGCAAGTCCGCCCACGGCGCGCGCTTTTCCAGCGCCATGCCCAGCGCCGCCGCCGACAGGTCGACGAAGATGAACACCGCCCAATAGAGCAGCGATTGGATCAACTGGTCCGAGCGCCATTCCACCGGGTGGAAAAAGTGGTCGAGGGTGGCCGAAATCAGGCTCCAGATCACCGCCAGGTCCACCAGCGGCGCGGCGGTCGCCAGGATGATCTGGAACAGCCAGATCTGCGGCAGGGCGATGAAGCCGAGCACCGGACGCTTGAGGCTGAACAAGGCGTCGCGGTGCTTCCAAAGGCACTGCAGGGTGCCGAACGACCAACGGAACCGCTGCTTCAGCAGCCCCTCGACCGTTTCGGGCGCCTCGGTGTAGGCCCGCGCGTCCGGATCGAACTCGACCCGCCAGCCGGCCTGCTGTACGGCCATGGTCAGGTCTTGGTCCTCGGCCAGGGTGTCGGAGGGGTAGCCGCCGAGCTGTTCAAGCGCCGAGCGCCGCCAGGCGCCGACCGCGCCCGGCACCACGGTCACCGCCCCCAGCGCCGCCAGGGCGCGCCGTTCTAGGTTCTGGGCGGTGACATACTCTAGCGCCTGCCAGCGGGTGACCAGGTTGCGCCGGTTGCCGACCAGGGCGTTGCCGGCCACCGCGCCCACCCGAGGGTCGACGAACCAGCGCGCCAGCCGGCCGATGGTCGAGGGCGGAAACAGGGTGTCGGCGTCCAGCGCCACCACGATGTCGCCCTTGACCTGGTCCAGTCCGCGGTTCAACGCCAACGCCTTGCCGCCGTTCGAGAAGCGCATCAGCCGCACCCGCGGCTCGGCGCCGAAATGCCGTTCGACCTCCTCGGCGGTGCCATCGGACGAGCCGTCGTCCAGCACGATCACCTCCAGCCGCGACCAGTTTGACTCCAGGATCCGCGCCACCGAGGCGGCGATCACCTTCTCCTCGTTGAAACAGGGGATCAGCACGCTGACCAGGGGCCCGGTCCGGGGATCGATGTCGGTCGGCCGCCGCCGGTCTTCGCCCAGCTTGTGGACCACAGCCAGTATGGCCAGAAACACTAGCCGAAGAACCCCTAGAGCGATGGCGCTGACGAACAGCACGGTCATGGCCACGTTGATCTCGCGGAAGATGCCGAACCCGACTCGGTCGAGGGTCAGCTCGATCCAATTGCGGTCGGTCGGCGGCATGGCCTGGTCCGGCGTCAGTCCGGCGAGTTGGCCGACCGTGACCAGGGTGTAGCCATGCGCCCGAAGCTGGTCGATCAGATTGGGCAGGGCCTGGACCGTGCGACTGCGATTTCCGCCGGAATCGTGCAGCAGCACCACCTGGCCTGCGGGCTGGTCGGCCGTGCCGGGTTCGGCTAGACGCGCCAGGGTGCGCGAGACGATCAAGGTCGCATCCGGCTTTTTCCAATCGTCCGGATCGATGCGAAGGCCGGCGATCAGGTAGCCGAGCTTCTGGGCGTTCACCAGCGGATTGACCTCGGCCGGGGTCGATGGTTCGGCGTCTCCGAAGTAGGGCGGACGGAACAGACGGAAAGACCTGCCGGTGATCACGGCGAACAATCGCTGGGTGGCGTTCAGCTCCAGGTCGGTCTCGGCGACGGGCAGGGCGGCGATGTTGGGATGGGTGTAGGTGTGGCTGCCCACCAGCATGCCCATGGCCACCTCGCGCTTCACCAAGCCGGGATGGGCCTGCATGTTCTCGCCGATCACGAAGAAGGTCGCCGGCGCGTTTTTCTGCTTGAGGATGTCGAGAATCTTGGGCGTCCAGCGGCTGTCCGGCCCGTCATCGAAGGTCAGGGCCACCCAGCCCGGATGGGAGCCATAGCGGTCGATCACGTAGGAGGTCGGCAGCTGATCGTAGTGCTCGTCGGCGATTAGGCCGGTGTCGGGATCGAAGGTCAGGGTGCGTTTGCCCGTCGTCGGCGTCGCCGTGACCTTCAGCACCTCGCCCACGCCGTTGAAGTCGACTGATGATCCCGCCGCCAGACGGGTAAGCCCGGTCGCGCTGACACCGCCATAGGGCGCGCCAAGCACCGTCCAGACCCCTGGGTCCTCCGACCCCAGCCGCCAGAGCGCATAGCCCCGCACCCGCCAGGGATCGGTCACTTTCACCTGGTTGAAAACGGTGGTGGCGTCGAGGAACCAGACCTCATGCTTGACCTGGTTCTCGTCGATGTAGCCGTAGTGCGGGTTCAGCGCATTGTCGTCCATGTCGATCTCAACCTCGCTGTCGTGCGCGGTCTGGATCGCTTCGTGGAACGTCACGGCGTCGGCGCGGCCCCGGCTGGATCCGCCCTTCAAGGTCCAGTCGTAACCATAGGACCCGAGCGCCATGATCACCCGGTCGGGATCGAGCTTGGACAAGCGCTTATCGAGATAGGTCTCGAACCAGTCCTCGCCGGCGGTCGGGCCCGGCTGGCCGGTCTGCCAGTGCTCATCGTAACCCATCAGGATCAAGGTGTCGGCGGCGTCCTGCAGCGCCTTCAGCGGCCAATCGTCGTCGTCGAACGGCGCGGCGACCCAAACCTCGCGGCCGAGCGGCCTCAGCGCCGCCCGCGCCTTGGCGATGAACGCGGGATACAGGGCGATCGAGGACGGCGATATGTTCTCGATGTCGAAGACATAGCCGGAATAGTTCTTCTTGCTGGCCTGGGCGACCAGCGTGACGATCAAGCGGTCCTGGGCCGCGGGATTATGCAGCAGACCGTCGCCGAGCGCGGTGTCGAAGGCGTCCTGGTGGGCGTTGTGCACCACCGGCAACACCGCCGGCGGATGGGCCGCGCTGCTGATCAGGGCGACGGCCTGCGGATCGTCGGCGATGTCGACGTCACCGGCGGTGTCCTTCAGCGCGAACCACTGCGGCGCGACGACGTCGAGGGATGCGACGTGCTGGGCCAGCGAGGCGCGCGAATCAGGATCCCAGGATACGTAGAAGCCGATCGTCAATGGCTTGACCGCCGTATTGGTGCCGGGGGCCTTGGGCCGGCTGATGTGTTGCCAGGGCGGACGGCCGCGCAGGCGCCTGGCGTTTTCAACGTGCAGGGCCTGGAGCACTCGCGGGTCGCGCAGCTCGACGTCCGGCAGCTGCGGGGCCAGCGCCAGCGTGGCCAAGAATCCCGCCACGATCGCGGCCAGGAAGGACAGCACCAGGCCGCCCGCCAGACCAGCGCGGCGGGCGCGACGGCCCGAGGGATCGTGGAACACGAACGGTTTGGTTGACGGCGAATCCGGCGGAGGCGGCATGAGGCTGGTGTGTCGAACCCCGACGTTCGAAGCAAGCGAGGCGCGGCGCCCCCGCGCCTCTTATCAGAACTCCGTCGCGCCCGTTAGAGCACGATGCGATCAGGCGGAATCGCCTGATCGTTGAATCGTGCTCTAAATTCAAAAGTTTGAGCGCGTTCTGATCGCAAAACCGGGTCCACTTTTGCGGAACGCGCTCTAGCTTCACCATGACGCGGGGGTGGCCAAGCCGGGTTCCCGGACTGGCGAAATTGCGGTCCGAGGCCGAATACCGCCGCGAATCGACGCCAAAGCGCGATTGACGCCGGCCTTCCGCCTCGCCCATCTGGCTAGAGCGGGATGCGGAAAAGTGGACACCGGTTTTCCGCATTGATCCCGCTCTAAGCTATTAGAATCGATCACGTTCATGATTTTGGATTGATTCAATCCAAAATCATCGTGATCTAGGATCCGACAACCGAGCCGAGCCCCGCCATGACCAACCGTCCGCGCCGCAGCGCCCTCTACATGCCTGCCTCGAACACCCGCGCGATCGAGAAGGCCCGCGGTCTCGCCTGCGATGTGGTGATCCTCGACCTGGAGGATGCGGTGGCGCCGGAAATTAAGACCGCGGCGCGCGCCCAGGCGATCGAGGCGGTGCGGGCCGGCGGCTTCGGTCGGCGCGAGGTGGTGATCCGCTGCAACGGGCTGGACACCCCCTGGGGGGCGGAGGACCTGGCCGCCGCGGCGGCGGCAGGGCCGGACGCGGTGCTGGCGCCCAAGATCTCCAGCCCGGCCGACATCGCCGCCTGCGAGTCCGCGCTGGCCGCCGCGCCGGCCCACACCCGGCTCTGGGCGATGATCGAGACCTGCGCGGCGGTGCTCGACCTGAAGGCCATCGCCTCCGCGAGGCGCGGAAGGTTGGCGGGCCTGGTGATCGGACTGAACGACCTGGCCAAGGAGATGCACGGACGCCAGACGCCCGATCGCGCCCCCCACCTTCCGGTCCTGACCCTGACGGTCGCGGCTGCCCGGGCCAACGGCCTGATCGCGCTGGACAGCGTCTGTAACGCCCTGGACGATCCAGAACTGCTGGAGCGTCAATGCCGCCAGGGCGCGGAGATCGGCTTCGACGGCAAGACCCTGATCCATCCCGGTCAGCTGGAGACCGCCAACCGGCTGTTCAGCCCCGAGCCCGACGAGGTCGACTGGGCGCGGGCGGTGATCGCCGCCTTCGCCGCGCCCGAGAATGCCGGCAAGGGGGCGTTGCGGGTCGAAGGCCGCTTGGCCGAGCGGCTGCATCTGGACGAAGCCGAGCGGCTGGTCGCCATCGCCGAGGCGATCGCCGAGACCGCCTAGAGCGCGTTCCGCAAAAGTGGATCCGGTTTTGCGATCAGAACGCGCTCAAGCTTTTGGATATAGAGCCCGATTCAACGATCAGGCGATTCCGCCTGATCGCATCGTGCTCTAGGCGGCCGCGACGCGGTAGGCGGGATTGGGCGTATAAAGGCCCCGGCGGCCTTGCACCGGCCGCAAGGCCTCGGTCACCTCGATCACCGTCTCG
This sequence comes from uncultured Alphaproteobacteria bacterium, assembly GCA_963706385.1. GTDB lineage: Bacteria > Pseudomonadota > Alphaproteobacteria > Caulobacterales > Caulobacteraceae > Poindextera. The sequence goes on from OY970153.1 coordinate 1,934,151, forward strand.
TCCAGACCCAGCACCAGCCAGCCGTCGTCCGGCAACGCCCGGGCGAGCCGCTCCAGCACCCGGCGGCGGGTGGCCGGATCGAACGCCGAGACCGCGTTGCGGCAGAAGATGACATCGAACTGACCGAGCGGGCGCAGATCGGCCAGGAGGTTGATCCGCCGCCAACGGACCATTTGGCGGATGCGCGGAGTCAGGGTCCACGCCTCGTCGGCCTTTTCGAAGTGCCTGACCAGGAGCCGGATCGGCAGGCCACGCTGGACCTCGAACTGGCTGTAGACCCCGCTCTGCGCCTTTTCGAGCGCCCGCTCGGAAAGGTCCGAGCCGAACAGCTCAACCGACGCCCCCTGGAGCTTGGAGCGCTCGTCATCGACGATCATCGCCAACGAATAGGTTTCCTGGCCGGTGGCGCAGGCCGCGCTCCAAACCCGGATCGGCCGGTCCCGACGCGTCGTGGCTAGGCTGGGTAGGATTTCTTCACGGAACGCCTGGAACGGCGCCCGGTCGCGAAAGAAACTGGTCTCGCCGCAGGCCAGGGCCTCGACCGCCGCCCAGATCAGCTGATCCTTGCCATGCTCGCGGATCGCCTGGATCAGATCCTCCGGGCTGTCGAACCCTTCGCGACGCGCCACCGGCGCGAGCCGGGTTTCGATCGCATAGGTCTTGGTCGGGTCGAGCACGAGACCCGAGCGGGCATGCGCCAGTTGACCCAAGGTCTCGATGTCGTCGGGTTTCATGCCAGCAACCCGGCCAGCTCGAGCTTGGCGGCGATGATGTCGCCGTCGAACGGCTTCATGATGTATTCGTCGGCGCCGGCCTCCAGCGCCCGGGTGATGTGCTCCAGGTCGTTCTCGACGGTGCAGAACACCACCACCGGCTCGTCACCGTCCGGCTCCTTGCGAAGCTGCTTGAGGAACTCCAGGCCGTCCATCACCGGCATATTCCAATCCAGCAGAATCGCTTCGGGCATGGCCGTGCGGCACCAGGCCAGGGCTTCCACGCCATCGGCCGCCTCGACCGTTTCGAAGCCGAGGTCTTCAAGGATGCGGCGGGCGACCTTGCGGATCACCCGGCTGTCGTCGACGACCAGACAGGTCTTCACGGATGCTGCTCCACGTCGAGCGGGAGTTGTCGCGCCGGGGTGGTTAAGGAGCGGTGAGGGTGGGTGAAAAGGGGGGGTGGCAATTGGGACAAGGGTGCCGCCAAGGGCGCGGGCTAATGATCCCGCCATTCAACCTAAAGCGTTGCCGTCTGGCCCGGACTCCGGGCAGGATGGACCTATGTTCTCGAAGCTCTTCAAATTGGTCGAGCGCCATCTCACGTGGATCCAGCTCATCACTGGAACCAGTCTCGTGAGCGTTGTCGGCTGGATATCTAGGGAAATCGCCCTTCACACCAAATGGATTGTGGCGGCCGGACCATATGCCATTTGGCTTGCAACCCTATTAGGCGCACTACTTTTTGTATTACTTTGTCTAGGAATTGCTTGGTTTCGTTATGCGTGGACAAAGGCATCTGCAATGCAGATGTGGAAAGAGCGAGTAACAACCATCAATCCTCTTGACGCAGAATTTAATAAAGAGAGAATTGAAATAGCCAACATCATTAGTCCGATTAATCATAAAATCGCTGACAAAAGATTCATCAATTGCGAATTGCTTGGACCGGCTAACATTACCTTTATGTCGAATAATGACATTCATAATGCTAAATTTGAAAGATGTGACGTTTGTGTTGTTAAAGCTGGTGTTACATCGCAAGGCAATATAGTGCCATTCGACGGCGTACAGATAATAGGTGGTTCAATTGCCAACTGCACCATCTTCATCACGCCTGATATGGTTCAACAATTTCTTCAGATGGGAGCACAATTTTTGACATTTACTGGTGATTCTGAAGTGCACGAGTAACTTAAGGCCCAGATACATACCTACTGTTTCTAGTCAATCTCATTCAATCGTACCGCATGGGCACCAATCGCATTCACACACTGCAATAGGAACGCCGCCGTAAAGCCACCCCAGCTAATTTTGTCTTGCGGGTTCCGCTCATTCTCGCTCACACTCATGGCAGTGAGCCGTTCGGCAAGCTGGGCGTAGGTATCCGAGGAGACGAACGCCATGCGCAAAACCTATCATGTTCAGGGGCTATGGTATCCGGAGGCCAAGGTCTGGGCCTCGAACAGCGACGTTCCCGGTCTGGTCATCGAGACGGCGACCCTCGCGGAGTTCGAAGCGCTGATGCGCGAACTGGTCCCCGAGATGATCGAAGGCGATCATGCGAAAGGCGAGGTCGTGTTCGTGGAGTGGAATTCCAGCGGGGTGTTCGAACTCGCCCTGGCTTAGAGCGAGCTGATTTTCGATTGGATCAAGTATATCTACCGCTCGTCCCGGCGAATGCCGGGATCCAGATCATATGGCGTAGGCGATGCATTCAAGACAGCCCGGATAGGCAATCGTTCTTTGATCTGGATCCCGGCATTCGCCGGGACGAGCGGATCAATAAAGTGATTCAACTTGAACTCAGCTGGATCAGGTCTTTAGAGCGAAATCGCCGGCCCCCTCACGGCACCCACGCGCTCAGCGTGACCTCGCCCTCGCCGATGTCGACCTCCAGCGCCCCGCCGGCGGAATCGATCAGGCCGCGCAGGTAGAAGGCCTGCACCCAATGGCCGCCCAGCCCTTCGCCGAGCCGTTCGCCGTTCAGCCCCTCCAGCACCTCGGGGCGCAGCCGCACGCGGGCGCCCACGGCCCGGCCCACGATGCGGGTGACGCCGCCGGTTTCGCTCACCGCGATGCGGGCCTCCCCGCCCATCGGCAAGGCGGCGCCGCAGATCTGGGCCAGGTTGAGGAGCACGCGGGCGACCGGTTTGGACAGGCTTTCCGGCTCGACCGACCAGTCCAGGCTGGCGCGCTGGTGGGCGAAGATCCCCTGGGTCAACCGCTCCAGCTCGCGCGGATCGAAGGCCTCGGCCGCCTGCGAGGCGCCGAACGCCACCCGGTCGAACGAGAGCAGCGCCACCAGCTTGCGCGCGCTGTCGGCGATCAGGGCCAGGGCGTCGTCGCGCATGTCCTGGGCGCTGGGGTCTTCCAACAGGTCCAGGCCCGAGGCGATCGCCCCCGCCGGGCTGATGAAGTCGTGGCACATGCGGGCCGCCAGATGGGCGGCGAGTTCGACGGGCGTCACCGGCTCCGCGGCTTGCGCGGGCGTTGGGTCGAGGTCGGTCATGGCGATGTCGAGCGTCTCCTGCATGTCGGAAATTGGCCTGATTTGGCGCTTTCGCAAACAGGGCGCCTGTGCCACAGAGGCGCCGTGACCGCGAACCCCACGACCTCACCGACCAGCGTCCGGCGCTCGCTTGCATGCGGCGGCGCGCGATGAGCGGGGCCGATGTCGGCGGCCTTCTGGCCGAGATCGTCGAGGCCGCGGCCGAGGTGATCCTGCCGTTCTGGCGCACCGGCGTCACCGTCGAGACCAAGACCGACCAGAGCCCGGTGACCGAGGCCGACCGGCGCGGCGAGGCGCTGATCCTGGAACGGCTTTCGCTCGCCTTCCCCGGCGTGCCGGTGATCGCCGAAGAGGCGGTCAGCGCCTCGGGCGCGCCGCCCGAGATCGCGCGGCGGTTCCTGCTGGTCGATCCGCTCGATGGCACCAAGGCTTTTGTCCGCGGCGAGGCCCATTTCACCGTCAACATCGGCCTGATCGAGGACGGCGTTCCGGTGGCCGGCGCGGTCTGCGCCCCGGCCACCGGCGAGGTCTGGTTCACCGCTGGCGGCCGCGCGCTCAAGCGCCAGATCGGCGAGCGGGGCGGCTTGGCCGTGCATGTGCGCCGGCCAGACTCGGCCGACATCCTGGCGCTCAGCAGCTACACGCTCAAACCCGAACAGGTCGACGCGCTCGAGGCGAAATACGGCTTCACTCGCCGTCAGCCGATGGATTCGTCGATCAAGTTCTGCATCATCGCCGAGGGCGGCGCCGACCTCTATCCGCGGCACGGCACGACGATGGAGTGGGACATCGCCGCCGGTCACGCGGTGCTGGTCGCGGCCGGCGGATCGGTCACCACGCCGGACGGCGGACCCTTCATCTATGGCAAGGCCGACCAAGGCTTCAAGAACGGCTGGTTCGTCGCCCGAGGCGGCTGATCGGGCGGGGGAGGACCGGGATGGCCGAAGAGATCGCCGAGGGAGGGCGGGAAGAGGCCGTGGCGACGACGCCGATGCGTACGGTGATCGCCGCCTCCTGCGCCGGCACGGCCTTCGAATGGTACGACTTTTTCATCTTCGGCAGCCTGCTGCAGATCATCTCGAAGACCTTCTTCGCCGCGCTTGGCCCCACCGCCGGGCAGATCGCGGCGCTCGCCCTGTTCGGGGTCGGGTTCGCCTTTCGACCCCTGGGCGCGCTGATCTTCGGCGGGCTGGGCGATCGGATCGGGCGCAAGGCGGCCTTCCTGATCACCGTGACCATGATGGGCGCCTCCACCTTCGCCATCGGGCTGCTGCCGACCTTCGCCCAGGTCGGCCAGCTCGCGCCGCTGCTGTTGATTCTCCTGCGGGTGATCCAGGGCACCGCGCTTGGCGGCCAGTACGGCGGGGCGGCGATCTACGTCGCCGAACATGCCCCGCCCGGCCGGCGCGGCTACATGACCGGCTGGGTGCAGACCTCGGCCGCCTTCGGCCTGGTGGGCGCGCTCGGCGTGATCTTCATCGTCCGCAAGGCGGTCGGCGAGGCGGCGTTCGGCGACTGGGGCTGGCGCATACCTTTCTTTGTATCGGTCGGGCTGGTGGCGATCTCGATCTGGATGCGGATGCGGCTGTCGGAGAGTCCGGCCTTCCAGCGGATGAAGGACGCCGGCACGCACTCCAAAACCCCTTATGCCGAAGCCTTCGGCCGCTGGCCCAACCTCAAGCTGGTGTTGATCGCCTTCTTCGGCCTGATGAGCGCCCAGGGCGCTTACTGGTACACGGTGTTCTTCTATTCCGAGGTGTTCCTGGAGAAATTCCTCAAGGTCGACGGCCCGTTCGCCAACCTGATGATCATGATCGCGGCCGTCGCCAGCGCGCCGATGTATGTCTTCTTCGGCTGGCTGTCGGACAAGTTGGGCCGCAAGTGGGTGATGTGGTTCGGCATGACGCTGGGCATGATCACCCTGTTCCCCGGCTTTCACCTGCTGAGCCAAGCGGCGAATCCGGCCCTGGTCGCGGCCACGGCCCGCACGCCGATCGTGGTGATCGCCGACCCGGCCAGTTGCTCGGTGCAGTTCGATCCGATCGGCAAGGCCAAGTTCGTCTCCGCCTGCGACATCGCACGCGGCGGCTTGGCCAACAACGGGCTCTCTTATGCCAACCAAAGCGAACCGCCGGGCGCCAGCGCCCGCGTCGCGATCGGCTCGATCCAGCTCGCAGTGGGCGACGGCCGCGGGCTCGGAGCGCCAGCACTCAAGGCCCTGACCGCCGATTTCAACGCTCGGCTCGCCGCCGCCTTGACCCAGGCGGGCTATCCGGCCAAGTCCGACCCCGCCCGGCGCGACACGCCCCTGCTGGTGGGCGTGCTGCTGCTGTTCGCCGTGGCGGCGACCGCGCTCTACGGGCCGATGGCGGCGGCCCTGACCGAGTTGTTCCCGACCAGGGTGCGATACACCGCCCTGTCGCTGCCCTATCACCTGGGCACTGGCTGGATCGGCGGCTTCCAGCCGGTCGCCTCCTTCGCCATCGTGGTCGCCACCGGCAACATCTACGCGGGCCTGTGGTATCCGTTGGGCTTCACCGCCGTCAGCGTGGTGGCCTCGGTGCTGTTGCTGCCGGAAACCCGAGGCCGATCGCTCGAGGCCTAGCCTTTCAGAGACCCCGCCCATGACCGAGTACGTCTTCGCGCCCCCCGCCCAACCGGCCGTACCGGTCGAGGGGATCAACGCCCTGTTCCCCGTCCGCCGCATCCTCTGCGTCGGGCGCAACTACGCCGCCCACCGGGCGGAGATGGGCGGCGACGACCGCGAGCCGCCGTTCTTCTTCTCCAAGCCGGCCGACGCGATCGTCCCGCCCGGCCGCGACGCGCCCTATCCCAGCGCCACGGCGAACCTGCACTATGAGGTCGAACTGGTGGCCGCCCTCGGCGCCGGCGGCGCGGACGTGCCGGTCGAACACGCCCTGTCGCTGGTCTTCGGCTATGCGGTCGGGGTCGACCTGACCCGCCGCGACCTGCAGGCCGCCGCGCGCGACAAGGGCTATCCTTGGGACGCCGCCAAGGGGTTCGACGCGGCGGCCCCGATCGGAGCGATCCGGCCGGTGGGACTGTGCGGGAACGTCCAGGGCCGCATCCGCCTGAGCGTCAACGGTGAGATTCGCCAGGACTCCGCCGTCTCGAACATGATCTGGACCCTGCCCGAGATCATCGCCCAGGCCTCGCGACTGTGGCGGCTGGCGCCGGGTGATCTGATCTACACCGGCACGCCCGAAGGGGTCGGCCCGCTGGTGCGCGGCGATAGGGTCCATGGCGAGATCGAGGCGGTCGGCGGCCTGGATTTCACCGTGACTTAGCCAAGCCCGGCGCATGCATGGAATAACGCGCCGTCGGCTTGACGCCGGGCCGGCGGCATGGCCAACCCCGCCTCGCTTCGCAGACGCTGGAGGCTGGCATGGTCAAATCGCTGATCGACAACAACCACGCCTGGGCGGCGGGCAAGACCCGGGCCGATCCCGATTTCTTCCGCCGCCTGGAGCGCCAGCAGAGCCCCGAGTATCTGTGGATCGGCTGCTCCGACAGCCGGGTGCCGGCCAACGAGATCGTGGGACTCGACCCCGGTGAGCTGTTCGTCCACCGCAACGTCGCCAATCTCGCCCCGCCACAGGACGCCAACTATCTGTCGGTGCTGCAGTTCGCGGTCGAGGTGCTGAAGGTGCGCCACATCATGGTGGTGGGCCACTACGGTTGCGGCGGCGTCGCCGCGGCGATCGACGGGCGGCGGCGCGGGCTGGTCGACCACTGGCTGCATCCGATCCGCGAGACCTACGCCGAGCATGCGCGCGAACTAGACGCCTTGCCCGAGGGCCGGGATCGTCACGACCGCTTGTGCGAGCTGAGCGTGCTGCGCCAGGTGCGCAACGTCGCCTCCGACGTGTTCGTCCAGGACGCCTGGGCCAGGGGCCAGGCGCTGTCGGTGCATGGCTGGGTCTATTCCTTGTCGAACGGTCTGGTGACGGACCAGAACACCACCGTCTCAAATTTCGAAGACTATCGCGCCCGCTATTCGGGCCGAACTTGAATCGGATCCGCGCGGTCGCCGGATTCCGATCCGTCTGGCCTTGCCCCTCGCGCCGGAGTGGCGGATAAACCCGCCCGGTGGTTTCCCTGTACGGGGGCTAAGAGGGAATGCGGTGAGGGGTCCGCCCCAAGGCCGCGCTGTGCCCGCAACTGTGAGCGGCGAGGGCCGCGAGCCGCATCGTCCGGACCTGTCCGGGCGACGCCACTGGAGCCGCAGCGCTCCGGGAAGGCGAGGCCGCGAGCCCTGTGACCCGCAAGTCAGGAGACCTGCCGCCACGTCGCTCGTTCGAGGGCCCGGGTCCAGGCCATCGGCGCGGGAAGGCGATTTATGTCTTCCGCCGCAGCGACCAAGCCGACCCGCCGCCGGCGGGAAGGGGCGGCGCGGGCTGATCTTCCCACTCCCTCCTTTCTCTGCGGGTCAGATCGCTGCATGGGACGACCCGACGGCGCCGGGCGGTCCGTTTCGAAGGACCAAGGGCGATGACCCATCCTCGTTTCAGTTCAAGCCGCTTTCACCCCGACCTCACCGCGCTCCTCGCCGGAGGCCTCGCGCTCGGCTCGGCCCACACGGCCGCGGCCCAGACCACGCCGGTCAGCGAGGTGACGGTCACCGCCACGCGCCTGCCGGAGAGCCTCGCGACCACGCCCGACGCCTATGTGGTCGATCAGGCGGACATCCAGGCCCGGCAGATCACCTTCGCGGCCGACGCCCTGGCGAGCGTGCCCGGCCTCGTCGTCGCCTCGAGCGGCCAGTTCGGCCTGACCAGCATCAGCATGCGCGGCGCCTCGTCCGACAAGACCCTGGTGCTGATCGACGGCATGCCGGTCAACGACGCATCGCAGCCCGAAGGCGGGTTCGATTTCTCCGGCCTGGACCTGTCGGACATCTCCCGTATCGAGGTGCTGACCGGGCCGCAGGGCTCCCTCTGGGGCTCGGACGCCATCGGCGGGGTGATCGCCTTCACCACCCGCGAACCAGACGGCCTGCGCGCCGATCTCGAGACCGGATCGCTGGGCGAGACCCACGTTTCGGCGGCGGCGGGTCGCAGCACTCATGACTGGGCGTTCGGGGTCGACGTCTCCGACATCGCCTCGAGCGGGGTCTCGGCGGCCGACGTGCGCAACAACTACGCACCCTACGGGGTTCCGGGCCTGCGCAACAGCGAGCTCGACGGTTTTCGTGGCCTGACTCTCGGCGCGCGCGGCCGGGTGGACATCGGCCAGGCGGTCCAGCTCGACGGTCAGCTCCGCTATGCCGCGAGCCGCACCGACATCGACGACTATCCGCCGCCTTACTACCTGTTCTCCGACACCAGCGACGTGGCGCGCAGCCTCAGCCTTTCCGGGTTTCTGCGCGCGCGCGTGACCGGGCCCTTTGGGCTGGTCAATGAGTTCAGCGCCAGCGGTTACAAGATCGACCGCGGCGATTCCGGGCCGTCCGGCGACTATGGCTACAAGGCCGACCGCGAGGTCTACCGCTGGACCCTGACGCGTGGGACGCCGGCCGAACCGGTCTCGTTCGAGGTCGGCGCCGAGCGCGAGGACAGCCGGGCCACCCTCTCGACCGGCGCCGGCTCCGATCTTGGCTCGACCGCCGTCTTCGGCGTCGGCCGCTGGCGGCCGATCGCGCCGCTGACCCTCACCGCCAGCGCCCGCTGGGACGATCCCGACAAGTACCACGCCCAGGCCACCGGCCGCATCGCCGGCGCCTTCGATCTCGGCCGCGGCTTCAGCCTCTCGGCCGCGGTCGGCCAGGGCTACAAGACCCCGACGATCAGCGAGTCGGTCTGCGATTTCTGCTACACCACCCCGGTCACCCTGCGGCCGGAGCAGGCGGTGGGCTATGACGTTGGGCTCGGCTGGCGATCGTCGGACGGACGCTTCTCGGCCCACGCCACCTACTTCAGCCTGAACGTGACCGACCAGATCGACTACCTCGACGGCCACTATGTGAACATCGCCCGCACCCGCTCCAACGGCGTCGAAGTCGAGGGCGAGGCGGCGCTGGGTTGGGGCTTCCAGCTGAAGGTATCCTACACCTACACCGACGCGATCAACGCCGACACCGGCGCGCGCGAACTCAGGATTCCGCCGAACAGCGGCTCGGCCAGCCTGTTGTGGACGCGGGGCAAGGTCGACGCCGCCTTCACCGCGCGCGCCGAGAACAGCCAGTCGGACCTGGGCCTGGACGGTTTCAGCCCGGTGATCCGTCCCGGCTTCGTGGTCACCGACCTGGCTGGCGGCTATGCGATCAACCCGCACATCCGGGTGACGGCTCGCGTCGAAAACCTAGCCAATTCGCACTATCAGCAGGTCTATGGCTACGGCGAGCCGGGCCGGACGGTCTACGTCGGCCTGCATCTGCGGGACTAGAAGGCTGGGGCGTCGGGGTCGGCGGGCTCCAGCGTCACCGCACCGGTCGGCGGGTCAGGCCGCCGCCCAGCCGCGGCCGTCCAGGGCCGAGGGATCGTCGAGCGCCATCTCGTCCCAGTCGAGTTCCGGCGGCGGACTGAGCGCGGCGGCGATGGTGGCCTGAAGCTCGGCGGCCGAGGCCACGCCGACGATCACCGAACTGGCCTCCGGGCGCGACAGGGCGAAGCCGAGCGCGGCCTGCAGCGGGTCCGAGCGGCCCTCGGCGATCATGCGGCGCACCCGCGACAGGCGCGAAGCGGCCAGCTTGAATTCGCCCGGCACCCGGTCGGGCGGCAGGAACAGCAGGCCCTGCAGGAAGATCGAGCGCAACTGCACCTCGACGCCCCATTCGGCCAGCGTGGCCAGGGTGCCGTCGATCAGAAGCCGCTGATCCAGCAGGCTGGCGGGAGCCTGGATGATGTCGGGCTTGAAGCGCTTGACCAGGCCCAACGGGTCGTCAGAGGCGTAGACCGAAACCCCGACGAACTCGAACAGGCCCTCGTCGCGCAAGGCCAGCAGCCGATCCCACACCGCCTTGCCATGCGGGCCGAACAGATCTCCCGCCATCTGCACCATGATCGCATCGGCCCGCTGCAGCCCCAGCCGACGCAGCGAGGCGCGCGCCTCGGCCTCGACCGAATCGGGACCGCGGTCGGTTCGGCTAGCCTTGACCATGATGCGGAACCGGCAGGGCTTGGGCATGTTCGCCCCGGCCACCGTCTCGGCGTAGGTGGAATTGCTCGCGGTGTCGAACACGCGCAGGCCCGAGCGGGCCGCGACCGACAAAATCTCGCCGACCTCGGCTTCGGGCGAGCGGCCACGGGGCCCCTGCACGCCTTCCAACCGGAACTGCCCGGCCCCGAAACCCAGCTTGGAAAGGGGTACGCTCACGAACCAGCCCCACTCTGTTGTTCTTTGATGGCGTAGCCTAGCCGGCAAACGATTAAAGAAGCGGTATCGCCGATCAGGCTTGACGAGGGCCATGCGCCGCCCACTTTCGCTTCGATGATGCTCACCCTGCCCGACTGGCCGATGTTCGGCCTGGACGAAGACATCCGCCCGGCGATGCGCGCGGCGATCGCCGCCGGCGAGGCGGCCGCCCTGGTCACCCTGCACACGGTCGAGGGCGGCGGTCCGCGCCCACCAGGCGCTCAGATGCTGCTATCCCGGAGCCTAGCTTCGGGCTTCCTGTCCGGCGGCTGCGTCGAGGGCGACATCGCCGTGCATGCGGCCCAGACCATAGCGGACGGCGAACCGCGCCATCTGGTCTATGGCGAGGGCGGGCCGTGGCCGGACATCCGCCTGCTCTGCGGCGCGCGGATCGAGATCTTGGTCGAGCGCATCGCGCCGGACGACGCCGCTCTGGCCGAGCTTCTGGCGATAGGCCAGGCGCGCGCGCCGGCGGTCTGGATCACCGACGGGCGCGCCCGCCGCGTCGAGCCGGCGCCGGATCGTCGCCCGCCCGACTGCGTGGTCAAATCCGCCCCATTCGAGCTTCGGCGGCTGCACGAGCCGGTCCCGCGCCTGGTGGTGATCGGCTCCGACCCGATCGCGCTCGCCACCGCCTCTCTGGCCGCCCAGGCCGGATTCGAGACCACATTGGTGCGACCGAAGGGGCCGCAGGCGCCGCCGCCTCTAAACGACGTCGCCTACAGCCGCGCCGAGCCGGCCGAAGCCCTGGCGACGATCGGACTCGATCCCTGGACCGCGGTGGCCGTCGCCACCCACGACTGGGACACCGACCAAGCGGGCCTCTTGGCGGCCCTGCCCTCCGCGGCGTCCTACGTCGGCGTCCTGGGCGCGCGTCGGCGATTGCCCGAGCGGCTGATGCGTCTGCGCGCAGCCGGCGTCGACGAGACCGCGCTGACCCGCCTGAAGGCTCCGATCGGCCTGGATCTCGGCGGCAAGGCTCCGTGGGAGGTCGCCATCTCGGTGATCGCGGAGATCATCTCGGAGCGTGCGCGGATCGCCGGATCCGACGCCCGTCAGCCTTCGCCCGACGCCGACCGTGCGCGGCTGGCGCGGACCATCTGAATCTGCCCGCGCTCCTCCAGTTCCAAGGCTGCGTCATAGCTGCCGATTTCCAATGTCGCGTCGAAGGTCCGCTTAGAGATGCGCAAGGCGTCGGGCGCGGCGCGCAACATGTCTTCGGCGAGCGAAAGTCCATAAGCGCGCAGGTCGGCGTCGGCTACGACAGTGGAAACCAGGCCTGACCGCAGCGCCTCCGCCGCGTTCATCGTCCGGCCGGTCAGCAACATCTCGCGGGCCCGCGAAAGACCGATCGTTCGCTGCAGCCGCCAGCTCACGCCGAGCTCGCTGCCGGACAACCCGATCTTGATGAAGGCCGGATGGAAGACCGCGCTTTCCCCGGCGACGATGATGTCCGCGGCGAGCGCGATGGCGAGCCCGCCGCCCGCCGCCGCGCCATGCACCAGGGCGATAATCGGTTGAGGGCAGGCCCGCATCGCCTTGAGCAGGTCGCGCAACACCCAGTCGCCATCGGGGCCGTCGCGCAGACGGTCGAGCTGGTCGGCGGCCTTCAGGTCGGCCCCCGAACAGAATCCGCGACCAGCGCCGCCGAGCAAGACAACGCGGGTGTCGGCGTCGCGGCGTTTGTCCTGGAAATAGGAAAGCAGGCTGTCGGTCAGCGGCTGGTTGAGTGCATTGAGCCGTTCCGGGCGATCGAGGGTGACCACCTCGATCGCATCGATCTGTTCAACGCCGAGATGTTCGCGCGCCATCATGATGTCCACCCTTTCGGCCTTGCAGCCTTATTTCGTCGGCGTCGAGGTCGGCGGTTCGAGATCGAAGGGCACCGGCACGGCCTTGGCGTCCAGCGCCGCGAGCACCTCCGGGGTGAGATCGTTGGTCAGATTTCCGCCGAGCACCGCCTCGCGCGAAACCAGCAGGCCGCAGGCATGGGTGGCGTAGGCCTGCGCGATATAGGGTTGGGCTTGCTGCAGAATGCCGCCGAGGGCCTTGGCGCGCGTGGCGTCGATCTGCCGGGAGCGCTCCGCCGCCTCGGCCTGGAGCGCCTGGATGTTGCGGTTGAGCGCCTGAGCCTGGGCCTGGAGTTGCGCGGGCGCCAGCGTTCCGCGCTGGGCGTTCAGCGCGCGCTCCTTCTTCTCGATGTTGGCCTTTTCGGCGTCGAGCGACGTCTGCGCCTGTTGCGCCAGGCTCCGAAGCCTGGCGTTCGCCGCCTGACCGACCTTGGAGTCGGCGATCAGCACTTGCTGGCTGAGCAGGCAGACGCCCGGCACCAGCGGCCCGCTCAGGCTCGGCGCGGCGGCGGGGGGCTGAGCCGGCGCCGTCGCCGGCTGGCTCGCCGCCAATCCGCCATGCCCCGCCGCCAGAGCCGCGGTCGCCAAGCCGCACAGCGTCGCCTTCATCGATGGTTTGGTCATCTCGGTCCCTCGTGGCCCCGCCGCGAACAGCGTGGCGGCGATTCGTCTCTACAGGGATTCAGCGAAGATCGGTGAATGTCACGTCGAACGCCTCTCGACTCCGGCTCACGCCGCCCTCCGCAGCGGGTGTCCCCAGAGCCGCCAGATCGACCACAGCGCCCCGCCGACACAGGCCAGGTTGATGGCGACCTCGATCCGCATGCCGGTGTCGGTCGCCAGCATGGCCGGAGTGTAAAAGCCGTGCAGCAGGTTGAAATAGATGTCGATCAAGGCGAGGAACATCAGCGCGCCGCCGGAGATCAGGCCGAACAGCACCGCCTTGGCGTCACGCGCCAGCAGATAGAGGCCGGCGATCGCCGAAGTCACCGCGACAAAGGCGTCGGGCAACGGAAACGACAATTCGAACCCCATATAGACGGCGGTGAGCTGGACCAGCCTGGGGTCCGCGAGATCGTGGGTGAAATCGGGCTTGGTCAGGTCGCTGAGGAAGAATGCGATCCAGTAGGCGCATACTAGGCCCGATCCTCCCGCCAGCAGCACACCAGCGTGGATGCGGTCGACCAGCGGGGAGCGGCGTGGGGACCCCGACATCATGCGTGACCAGCCGAAAATACCGGCAGCCGGGCGATCGCGGCCGTAACGACCGGAACCAGTCCCCAGGCCGCGCCGACCGCGGCGGCCTTGTCGATCGACCGGGTCAATCCCAGCAGGCTGGCGTCGGGCCAGGACCAGGCGCGCAACCGAAATTCGTTGAGACCCTCATAGACGACGCCAATCAACGCGCCGGTCATGAACAGCACCGGGGCGACGCCGATCAGGGGCTGATGGCCGCCGATCAGCCAGGCGACGCTCACGCCTTGAACCATGCCGAACATCAAAAGTACGTTGAGAACCGGAAGGGCCGCGTTCCGATAGATCCAAAGGCGAAGCGCACGCGCGATGATTTCAGAGGCGCCACCCAGGACGGCCGCGATCAGGAAATAGCGGGCTGGATCCGGCATGCCGCCTACAGCCGCTCCAGCGGCAAGATGTCCGCCACCGCGCCGGCGGCGGCTGGCGCGCCGACCGGGCGGCGTAGCAGCGCGTCGGCTTCGGCGAACACGCTGACCAGGGAGGAGTCTTGGTCACCCATCGGGGTGACGAAGAGAGCGCCCTCGCGGATCTCCGTGCGCGCCCGCGCCCAGTGTTCGCGCGCGCCGTTGGCCGGCGCCGGCGCCGCCAGCCGCGCGCTGACGAGGCGAGGACCGGGCTCGGCGCCCTGCAGGGCGTTCAACAGCGGGTGCAGGAACAGCTCGGCGCAGACCAGGGCCGAAGCCGGATTGCCGGGCAGACCCAGCACCCGGCGCCCGTCCGCCAGCCGCCCGAACCAGGTTGGCTTGCCAGGGCGGATGCGCACCGTCTCCACCGAAAGCTCCAGACCCAGCCGCCCCAGCGCCGGCTTGACCAGGTCGTGGTCGCCGACCGAGGCGCCGCCCAGGGTGACTATCAGCTCGCCGCCGGCTTGGCCCAGGGCGCCCGCGATGGCGTCCATGTCGTCGCCGACCGAGGCCAGCCGCCGCACCGCCCCGCCCCAGCGCGCGATCAGGGCCCTGAGCGTCGGGCCGCCGGAATCGAAGATCTGATCCGGGGCGGGGGTGGAACCGGCGGGCACGATCTCCTCCCCGGTCGAGAGCAGCACCACCTCTGGCCGAGCGGCGACGCCAAGACTGGCGCGCCCCGCCGCGGCCGCCAAGCCGAGCCGCCAGGGGTCGAGCCGCAGGCCGGTGGCGAGCAGCGTCTCGCCGGCCCTGAAGTCCCCGCCACTGGGACGAATGTGGGTGGGATCATGATCCGCCGGCGGGGTCTTGACCCAACCGCCCTGGCGCTCGGCCGCCTCCTGCAGCACGACGCGGCTGGCGCCTTTCGGAACCGGAGCGCCGGTGAAGATGCGCACCGCCTGGCCGGGCGCCAAGGCCTGGCCATAACCATGGCCCGCGGCGCTCTCGCCAACGATCTCGAACCGCTCGCCACGGCCGCACACCGCCCAGCCGTCCATCGCCGAGGCGTCGAACGGCGGCTGCGCCCGGGTGGCGACCACCGGCTCGGCCAGCACCCGGCCGATGGCGTCTTCCAGCACGACCGTCTCGACCTGCGGCGCGCCGATCCCGGCGAGCATCCGGGCGCGGGCCTCCTCGACCGGCAGCTCCCTCATGGCTCGGCGCGGCGGAAGTCGCCAGACGCGCCGCCGGTCTTTTCGAGCAGGCGCACCGCCTCGATGGACATCGCCTTATCGGCGGCCTTGAGCATGTCGTAGATCGTCAGGCAGGCGATGGAGACCGCGGTCAGGGCCTCCATCTCGACCCCGGTCTGGCCGGTGGTCCTGACCCGCGCGGTGACCTGAAGCCCCACGCCCCCTTCCGCCTCGCCGACCTCGACCACGATCTTGGAAAGGCTCAGGGGATGGCACAACGGGATCAATTCGGCGGCCTTTTTGGCCGCCATCACCCCGGCGATCTCGGCGATGGCGCACACGTCGCCCTTCTTGCCCCCGCCCTCCAGGGCCAAGGCAAGGGTTTCGGGCCGCATGCGCACGAGGCCGGCGGCGATCGCCTCGCGGGCGGTGGGCGGCTTGTCCGAGACGTCGACCATCCGCGCGCGGCCGGCCTCGTCGATATGGGTCAGCCGGGCCAAACCGGCCTCAGACCTCGTTCAGCCGAGGCATCAGCTCGACCATGTTGCAGGGCTTGTGGCGGCTGTCGAGCTGGGCGGCGATGACCTTGTCCCAACCGTCGCGCACGGCGCCGTTCGAGCCGGGCAGGCAGAACACGAACACCCCGCCGATCAGGCCGGCGGTGGCCCGCGACTGCAGGGTCGACAATCCCACCGACTGGTAGCTGACCAGATGGAAGATCACCGAAAACCCGTCGAGGGTCTTGTCGAACAGCGGCTCCAGCGCCTCGGGCGTCACGTCGCGGCCGGTGATGCCGGTGCCGCCGGTGGCGACGATTACGTCGACCTCGCCCGATGCGATCCAGGCCATCACCTGGGCGCGGATGGCCGAGCGATCGTCGCGCACCAGAGCCCGGCCGGCCAGCACATGGCCCGTGCCGGTCACCCGCTCGGCCAGAAGGTGGCCGGAGGTGTCGCTTTCGTCATCGCGGGTGTCCGAAACGGTGAGCACCGCGACACGTACGGGGATCAGCGGCAGGGCCTCGTCGATCTTGCCGCCGGGCGCGGAATAGGGGGCGTTCATGGGCTTGGCTCCAGGATGGCTTCGGACCGCCTCTTATCTAGCGCCTCGATCGCCCGGCGTCACGGAACGCCAGCGCCCTGGTCCCAGCGCTCGGCGTCAGCGAGGTCGCGCTCGGTCGGCTCGATCCAGCGCGCGCCGCTTGGGCCGTGCTCCTTCTTCCAGAACGGGGCGCGGCTTTTCAGATAGTCCATCAGGTGGTCGGCGGCTTCGAACGCCTCGCGGCGATGGGCCGAGGCTGTGGCGACGAAGACGATGGCCTCGCCGGGCGCGATCTCCCCAATTCGATGCACGATTAGCAGGTCCTGCAAGGAAAATCGCGTCCGCGCCGCCTCGGCGATGCGGCCGATCTCGGCGTCGGTGAAGCCGGGGTAGGCCTCCAGCTCCAGCCGCTGGACGGCGCCGGCCGAGGCCCGCGCCAGGCCGGTGAAACTGACCACCGCGCCGGTCTCGCCGCGGTCGCGGCAGAACAGGGTGAGCAGCGCGCCGGGATCGAACGGCTCGGTCTGTAGGCGGATGTCCATCTCAGCCCCCGCTCATCGGCGGCAGGAAGGCGACTTCAACGCCGGCGGCCAGGACCATGTCGCCGCGCGCCAGCGTCTTGTCGACGGCGGCCCGCACGCCCTTGGCGTCGAGGGCCTCGCCCAGCCCGGAATCCTCCGCCGCCAGCATCGCCTTCAGGGCGAACAGACTCTCTGGCGCCGGATCCAACAGGCGCTCGCGCCAGCCGGCGATGTCGCTCAACCGCCCGAACAGGAGCACGCGCGCCATGCGCCTATCCCCCGGTGGTGGACATGTGCCGGGCCAGAGCCGGCATGGCGCCGCGCTCGATCTTGAAATCATGGCCCTCCGGCTTGACGTCGATCGCCGCGCGGATCGCCGCCTCCAGGCCCTCCGGCCCGGCTCCGCCGCGCAGCACCGCGCGCAGGTCGGCCTCGTCCTCGCGGCCCAGGCAGCTATGCAGCACTCCGGTGCAGGTTAGCCGCACCCGGTTGCAGGCCTCACAGAAATTGTGGCTGAGCGGGGTGATCAGGCCGAGCCGACCGCCAGTCTCGGTGACCCGCACATAGCGCGCCGGCCCGCCGGTCGACAGCGGCAGGTCGGTCAGGGTCCAGAAGCTTTCCAGCGTCCGGCGCACCTGCGCGAGCGAAACGAACTGGTCGCTGCGGTCCTCGCCGGTCTCGCCCAGCGGCATGGTCTCGATCAGGGTCAGGTCCATGCCGGCGCCGTGGGCCCAGGCGATCAACTCGGGGATTTCGACGGCGTTGTCGGCCTTCAGCGCCACGGTGTTGATCTTGACCGCCATGCCCGCGGCCCGCGCGGCCTCGACGCCCGCCAGCACCTTGGCCAGGTCGCCGCCGCGGGTCAGGCGGGCGAACACCTCGGGTTTAAGCGAATCGAGCGAGACATTGATCCGCCGGACGCCGAACCGGGCGAGCGCCTCGGCGTGCTCGGCCAGCCGGGTGGCGTTGGTGGTCAGGGTCAACTCGTCCAGCGCCCCACTCTCAAGATGACGCGAAAGCTGCTCGATCAGGATCATGATCCCCTTGCGCACCAAGGGTTCGCCCCCAGTCAGCCGCAGCTTACGCACGCCGAGGGACACGAAGGCCGAGGCGACCGCGTCCAGCTCCTCCAGCGACAGCACCTGTGTTTTGGGCAGGAAGCTCATCTGCTCGGCCATGCAATAGACGCAGCGCAGATCGCAGCGATCGGTGACCGAAACGCGCAAATAGGTCACCGTGCGGCCAAAGCCGTCGATCAGCGCAGGCCGCGCCGGCTGAGTGATGGACCGTGGGGTCTGGGCGTCGTAGGGCGTCATCGGACAGCGAACATAGGCGGGAATGGACCTTGGCGACAGGGGTGGGGCGCGCGCTCAAGCTGGATGCGATGGTGCTGGCGGCCGGCGCCGGCGCGCGCTTCGGCGGCGGAAAGCTGCTCGCGCCCTGGCGCGGAGGGGTTCTGCTGGACGCCGCTCTCGCGGCGGCCTTCGCCACGCCGGCGCGCTCGGTGAGCGTGGTCTGGGGCTCGGACGGGCGGGTTCCGGTCGCGGCGCAGGCTTTCGCCGAGCGGATCGGCGCGCCGGGCCGGCTGCGCCTGGTGCATGCCGAACGCAGCGCCGAGGGTATGGCCGAATCGCTGAAGGCGGGACTCGCCGGCCTGCCGGCCGATTGTGACGGCGCCTTCGTTTTCTTGGGCGACATGCCGCGGGTTCACCCCTCGCTCGCCACCGCGCTGGCCCGGGCGCTCGCGGCCGGCGCCCTGGCCGCCGCGCCCAGTTTCGCGGGCAGGCGAGGCCATCCGGTGCTGTTCGCCGCCGCCCTGTTCCCCCGCCTGATGGCCCTCGCCGGAGACCGGGGCGCGGCCGAGCTGTTGATCGAGCTGGGCGAGTCCCTGACGCTTGTTCCGTCGCCGGACGATGGGGTGCTGTTCGACGTCGACCGCCCACGAGACCTGGGCTGAGATCAGGCCTTGACGAACGGCAGGCTGGTGGTCGGCTTGCCGGTCAGCACCAGAAGCGCATTGGCCACCGCCGGCGCGATCACTGGCGTGCCGGGTTCGCCCACTCCAGTCGGATGGTTGTCGGACGGCAGGATGTAGGTTTCCACCGTGGGCGCCTCGTTGATCCGCAGCACGCGGTAGGTGTCGAAATTGCTCTGCTGGACCACGCCGTCCTTCAGGGTGATCTGGCCGTACAGCGCCGCCGACAGGCCGTAGCAGGTCCCGCCTTCCATCTGGGCGGCGATCTGGTCCGGCGCGACAGCGACGCCGCAGTCGATGGCGGTCACCACCCGGCCGACCCGCGGTTTGCCGTCCTTCAGGGACACCTCGGCGACTTGGGCCACGACGCTATCGAAGCTCTCGTGCACGGCCAGGCCCCGCGCGGTTCCGGCCGGTAGCGGCCGGCCCCAGCCGGCCTTCTGGCAGGCCAGTTCGAGCACGGCCAGGTGGCGGGCGGCGCCGGCCTTGCGATAGAGCGCGCGGCGATAGTCGGCCGGATCCTTGCCCGCCCTGCGGGCCAGTTGGTCGATGGTGTGCTCCATCGCCATGGCGGTATGGGTCGCCCCGACGGAGCGCCACCACAGGGTGGTTACCGGAAAGTCCGGCAGATAGACCTGACCGTCGACCACCGGCGTCGCCTTCAGATAGGGCGAGCCCTTGCATCCCTCGAAGGCGCTTTCGTCCGGGTTCTTCGCTCCGGGAACGCCCTTCTGGGTCGACTGGGTGACGATACGGTGGCGCCAGGCGGCGGGAAATCCCTCCGCATCTGTCCTGATCGCGACCGCGTGGTGAGTCAGCGGACGATAGCGACCGCCGTTCATGTCATCCTCGCGCGTCCAGACCAACTTGACCGGCCGGCCGCCACCTACGTGCTTGGCGATGCGCACACATTCGACGACATAGTCCGAGGTCGGATTGGCCCGCCGGCCGAACGAGCCGCCAGCCGGCAGAATCTCGATCTCGACCGCGCCCGGAAGCGCGCCCGCCACGAGCGCGGCGTTGAGCTGGTCCAGGCTGGGGACCTGGGAGGCGAAGGTCAGCTTGACCTTGCCGCCGTCCACCTGGGCGACGCAGTTCATCGGCTCCATGCTGGCGTGCGCCAGATAGGGGAAGTCGTAGGTCGCCTCGAACAACGCACCATCGAAGGCATGGACCGCATCGCCCGCGGCTTGGAAGACATAGGCCTTCTCGTGACCCTGGCCGGCGGCGATGGTCTTGTAGTCGGCCAGAATCTGGTCGGAGGAACGCCTTTCGGCCTTATCCTCATTCCAAATCACTCTCAGCGCCTCGCGCCCCTGGCGGGCGGCGTAGGTCGATCGCGCGATCACCGCCACGCCGGTAGGGATCTGAACCACATCCACCACGCCGGGAGACTTGCGGGCGGCCGCATCGTCGAAGCTTTTCACCTTGGCCCCGAACCGCTGGGGATGGAGAACCATGGCGGTCAGCATGTCCGGCAGATCGACGTCCTGGGTGTAGCGCGCGGCGCCGGTAGACTTGGCCCGACTGTCCTTGCGCCGCACCCGGTCGGTGCCGATCAGGGTGAAGTCGGCGCGCCGCTTCAGCGTCGGCGACCTGGGTGGGGCGATCTTGGCTGCGTCGGCCAACAGCTCGGCGAAGCTGGCCGAGCGGCCGGACAGGACATGGGTGACGACGCTGTCCCTGACCAACAACTTGTCGGCCGCAATGCCGAATCGGGTGGCCGCGGCCTGCACGAACATCGCCCGCGCACTCGCCCCGGCCAAGCGCAACTGGGTCCAGGAGTTGTTGATCGCGGTTGAGCCGCCGGTGCCCTGAACGCCCATCAGGGTGTTTGCATAGACCTTGGCGTTGGCGACCGAGGCCTCGACCCTGACCTTGTCCCAGTCCGCGTCCAACTCCTCGGCGACGATCGCCGCTAGGCCGGCGTGATTGCCCTGGCCCATCTCCTGGTGCTTGTTGACCACCGTCACCCAGTTGTCAGGGGTGATCTTGATGAACGGGCCGAAGGCGCCGAAGTCGGCCTTGTGGGCGCCCAGGCTAAGGATGTCCCCGGTCGAGCAGCCGACCAGCAGCGCGCCGCCGGCCAGGGTCGCGCCGACGATCAAGCCGCGGCGGGTGGCCGTGGCGGCCATGGATTGGGGATTGGAGGCGGCCGCGCTCATTCGACAATCTCCTCGGTCGGTTGCCGATCCGCGACACCTCTGGCTGGCGAGTTTTCGCCGGCGGCGTCCTTGATCGCCGCGCGTATCCGCTGATAGGCGCCGCAGCGACAGATGTTGCCGACCATCGCCGCGTCGATGTCGTCGTCCGAAGGCTTAGCCGTCCTGGCCAGCAGGACCGCAGCCGACATAATCTGGCCCGACTGACAGTAGCCGCATTGGGGCACGTCGCGGGCGACCCAGGCGAGTTGCAGCGGATGGACGCCGCCCAGGCCCTCAATGGTGGTGACCTTGGCTTCCTGGAGGGTTGCGATTGGAATCTGGCATGAGCGAACCGCCTGGCCGTTCAGATGCACGGTGCAGGCGCCGCACTGGGCGACGCCGCAGCCGTATTTGGTGCCGGTCAACTTCAGCTCGTCGCGCAGCACCCACAATAGCGGCGTCTCGGGCGGCGAAGCGACGACGTGAACCTGGCCGTTGATCTCGAGTGTCATGCTCATCCGTCGGGACCTCCATTTCCGAGCGCCGCGCGGACGCCGCGACGCACATCTTAACATCGCTTAGGTCGCCGCGCGCCAGCGAAGAGCTGACGCGGACGGTTTGGCGGTCTAGCCTAGGCCCGTCATGAACGCCTTCCCCGCCTTCTTTCCCCTGGCCGGCCGCACCGTGGTGATCGCCGGCGTCGGCGAGCCGGCCGAGGTCAAGGCGCGTTTGTTCGAAGGCTCACCGGCCAGGGTGATTCGCATCGACGGCGCCGCCGCCCTGAATCCGGCGACCTACGCTGGCGCGGCCCTGGCCTTCGTAGCTGGCGGCGACGACGGCTTTCTCGCCGGCGCGAGCGGCGCGGCCAAGGCGGCGGGCGTTCCGGTGAACGTGGTCGACCATCCAGCCCTGTGCGATTTCACCACCCCTGCGCTGATCGACCGGGGCGAGGTGGTGGTGGCGGTCGGCACGGACGGCGCCTCGCCGCTGCTTGCCGCCCTGCTGCGCGGCGACATTGAGGCGCGCGTGCCCGAGGGCGCGGGTCGCCTCGCGGCGCTTTTGCGCACGCTGCAAGACGAAGTGCGCGACGCCCTGCCCGATCTCGCCGCCCGCCGCGCCTTTCTGAGAGCCGCCCTGACCGGGCCGGCGGCCCAGGCGGCGATGGTGGGCGAGATGGACAAGGCCCAGAGCCTCCTGCGCACCGCCTTGGCGGCCCAGGCGGACGGAAGGCCCGAAGGCCGGGTCTGCGCCATCGCCAACGCTGGCGCGGCCGACCTGATCAGTCTGCGCGCGGCCCGCCGGCTGGCCGAGGCGGATGTCCTGGTGCTGGGCGAAAGCGCCGATCCGGCCATCGTCGGCCTGAGCCGCCGCGACGCCCGCCGGCTGAACCCCGCCGAGGCCGACCTCGCCGCCCTGGCTCGTCAGGGCCTGCAGGTAGTCGCCGTCCCGCCGCCCTCCGTCGCGGCGCTCGATGCTCTGCGGGCGGCGGGGATCGCGGTCGAGCGCCTCGCCGCCGCCCCGGACGCGCCTTGAGTCTCGTCACCTCCGCCGATCTGGACGCGGTCGCGCTGTCGCTGCGGGTGGCGAGTTGCGCGATGCTGATCGACCTGCCGATCGCGCTCGGCTGCGCCCTGGTGCTGGCGCGCGGGCGGTTCTTCGGCCGCAATCTGCTGGACGCCCTGGTTCATCTGCCCCTGGTGCTCCCGCCGGTGGCGACCGGATACGCGCTTCTGGTGCTGTTCGGGCGCGCCGGCGCGATCGGACGGATCCTCGCGCCGCTCGGGCTGGTGTTCGCCTTCCGCTGGACCGGCGCGGCCCTGGCCGCCGCGGTGATGGCCTTTCCTCTGATGGTGCGGCCGATCCGGCTGTCGATCGAGGCGATCGACCGCGAGGTGACCGAATCAGCCCTGACGCTGGGCGCCCCGGCGCTGGTCCGCCTGATCAAGGTCACCGTCCCGCTCGCCGCGCCAGGCCTGGCCGCCGGAGCCCTGCTGGGCTTCGCCAAAGCGCTTGGAGAATTCGGAGCCACCATCACCTTCGTCGGCGCCATTCCCGGCGAAACCCTGACCCTGCCCACGGCGATCTACGCCGCCACCCAGACGCCCGGCGAGGCGGCGCACGCCCTGGCGCTCTGCGGCATGGCGGGCGTGTTGGCGGTGGCGGCGGTGCTGTTGTCCGACCGGCTGTCCACGGCCGCCGCGCGCTGGGCCGGCCGGCCTGGGTGAGGCTCGGGGCCGCGTCCGCTCGCCGACGATCCGCGACGGGTTTGGGAATTCGCCGCCAGCGCTTACATTTGCGGCGATGTAACCAATTCGCCTTAGGATCGGCTCGTTCGGAGGATCACATGACCGTTAAAGCAGACGTCGCCGAGACCAAGGACTCGGCCGAAGAGACTATCAAGGACGCGGAAAAGACCTTGCGCGCCTTGGCCGAGCGCCTGGAGAAGGGCATGCAGGAGGTGCTGGAAATCGCCAAGTCGCGCGGCAAGGTCTATGCCGAGGGCGCGGGCGAACAGCTTGAGACGGCCCAGGAGTACGTGACCGAGCGGGTGCGGGAAAAGCCGCTGACCGCGACCTTCGCCGCCATGGGCGTCGGGGTGTTGATCGGCCTTCTGCTATCCGGCCGCAATCGGTGATCCTGCGGCGGGTGCTGATGGCGATCGCCGCCGCGGCGGCGATCGCGGCGGCGGCGGTGATCGGCATGATCGCCCTATCCTTGGCGATCGTCGCCCTGTTGCGTCCGCAGATCGGACCGGCGGGCGCCTGGGCGGCGGTGGCCGCGCTGTACGCCCTGCTGATCGGCTTCATCGGCTTCATGACCGCGCGCGGCGCGGGCGCAAACGGCGGCGGGCGGATGAACGAGCGCGAGGCGATGGGCCTCGCCGACCGGCTGATGGAGCTGGCCCGCGACAAGCCGATCGCCGCGGTGGGAGTGGCGCTGGCGCTCGGAATCATCCTGGTGCGCAGCCCCAAATCGCTTGGCGCCATCGCCAGGGCCTTCTTCGAGGCCCTCGGCGGACGCGCCGACGAGCGCTAAACTCGCGGGACTGGACCGCTCGGCGCGGGACGCCTAGACCATTTTCCGCCGAAGTGGTCGCCGGTTCGGCGAAGAAAATGGTCTCACTTAAAGACTTACGTGCAAATTCCGATCCGATCAGATCGGAATTTGCTCTAGGTATCACCCATGACCATCGACGCCGATCTTCCCTTGGACGCCGCGACGCCGGACGCACCGCGCCGGCGAACCTTCGCCATTCACTCGCCCCAGGGCCCGGCCGAACTGGCCGCCATCGAATTCGGGGACCCCGCCCGACCGCTGGACGTGATCTTCCTCCACGCCAACGGCTTCAACGCCATGACCTATCGATCGGTTCTGGCGCCGCTGTCGGGCCGTCTGCGAATCCTGGCGGTCGACCAGCAGGGCCACGGCCGATCGGCGCAGCGCACGCCATCGGAAGGCCGCACCAACTGGGCGGACATGCGCGACGATCTGGTGGCGCTGCTGGACCATCTGGAGGGCGGTCCCTTCATCCTGTCCGGCCATTCGATGGGTGGGGCGGCGTCCCTGCTGGCCGCTGCCGAACGGCCCGAGCGGGTGAAGGCGCTGGCTCTGTTCGACCCGGTGATCCTGTCACGGCAAATGATCGCCGACATCATCGCGGGCCACGGACCGGACCTGGCCGCGAGCCCCCTGGCGGTGGGGGCGAAGCGACGGCGGGCGGTGTATCCCAGCCGCCGGGACGCCGTCGACAGCTATCGCGGCCGTGGCGCGTTCAAGACCTGGCCCGAGGCCTCGCTCACGGACTATGTGCACGATGGTTTTCTCGATCGGCCAGACGGGTCGGTCGAATTGGCCTGCGCGCCGGATTGGGAAGCCTCGAACTTCGCCGCCCACGGGCTCGATCCCTGGCCGGAAATGGGCAAGATCACCGCGCCGGTGGTGGTGTTGCGGGCGGAGACCGGCTCGACCTCCCACCTTGCCGACAGCACCCCTTTCCCGCCGACCAACCGGCGGGTGCGCATCGAGACGGTTCCCGGAACCACCCACTTCCTGCCGATCGAACGCCCGGACCTGGTGCGCGAAACCCTGCTGACCCTGACGGCCTAGAGGCTGAGCTCGGAAATCGCGATCGCCGACAGACCCTTGAGCGCCGCTGGCGAGACCGGGACGATCTTGCGCGTGTCGAGGTCCAGGGTCGCCGCCACGGCGACCGCGGCGCCCCAGGCTTTGCCGGTCCCGGGATCCAGCATCCAGTGGACCAGCCGCTGGGTGCGGGCGTCGGCGCCGGCCAGGCCCGAGTGGATCACCACCCGGTCGCCTGCTCGCGGCCAGTCCAGATAGACCAGCCGGTATTCCAGCACCGCGCCGCCGACCCGTTTCGGCCGCGCCGACGCATTGCCGGCGATGATCTTGCGGATTTCGGCGACCAGTTGCGGGATGCCGTCGGACACTCGGCCGATGAATTGTTCGGCTCGCATCCGGCCGAAGGCGTCGCAGTCCTGGGGCGCCACCGCGCCCGAGGCGATCGCGCGCACGCCGAGGGCCTTGGCGCGCTCCAGGCTGGCCCGGCTCTTGAACGGACCGGGGTCGATCCCGCGCGGGGCGGCGTAGGTCGGCACGGCGACGGTCAGCTCGACGGCCCGCTCGCGTGTCTGACGCGGCCAGGCGAACGGCTTGCCGTCGCCGGCGGTGACGTGGCCAACCCGGCTGAGGTAGGTGGCCGCGGGTTCGCCGGTTTCGGAATGGTAGAGCACCTGCAGCACCTGGGCCTCGGTCTCGTCCAGACCAACCACCGCGGCGCGCATGTGCAGCAGCGCGCCCGGATGCGCCTCGCGCAGGAAACGGATGTGCTGTTCACGCAGGATGAGACTCGCCCCAGCGTCCGGCGCATAGGCCTGCGGCATGCCCAGGGCCGCGGCCACGCCGACCATGCCCTCCATCGCCCGGGTGACGTAGAAGCGCACGTTCATGTGCCCCATCTGGTCGCATTCCCAGGTGTTGACCCCGCCGCGCCAGACCTCGATCCCCAGGTTTTCCGCATCCCCCCCGGTCATGGTCATCCTCCGGGCGCGCCGGAACGTTCGATTGAGCCGCTGGGCAGACCGCGGGCAGGCTCAACGGTGTGGGTGCGGGGATTCGCCATGCCCCGCACCTAGGGCCGAACGGTCCGGCGCGCAAGCCAGTGCTCGATCGCGCGGCCCCGCGCGTTCGTTCAGATATCCAGGTTCCGCATCGCCTGCTTGACAATCAGCGGGTGGATCCGGCCCACCGGCAGCATGTAGAGGCGGCCGAGCGCGTTGCGCGTGGTGACCAACGAACAGATCGCATAGCGGGCGCGCCCGTCCCGGCGACGCTTCAGGAAGGCGATGCGCGCGTCCAGGTGATGGTCGTCGGCGGCCAAAACCAGTTCGCTCTCGCTGACCGAAACGACCGCGAAAAAACTCATCCGCTCACCCACGGCGTAGGCCGTGGCGGGCCGGTCATCGACCGCGCCGAGCCGGCCGACGTCCTTCAGGCCCGCGAAGGCGACGGCGCGGTTGCGGATCGCCAGCAGCGCCTCGACCCAGTCCGGCGTCGCCCTCATGAAGCGAAGAGCGATTTCGACAGCCGTCAGGTTCGCATCGCGCAGATCGGACTCGAAAGCGTCGTGAAATGTGGCGCGGGCCAGCCGATCGCGCAGTCGGCTTTCGGCCGGAAATGCGATCTTGCTGACCCGCCGCATCACCTCCGGCCTAGGCGAACAGCTTGGCCCAGCGGCGCTTCTCGCGGGTCTTCCAGGCGCCGCGATGGTAGGCGTCGGAAGCGATCAGCGGGACCACGGTGGTGGCCTCGGCGAACACCATCTGCTCATAGGTCACGTCGACCTTGCCCCAGGAGCAGGCCTCCTTCAGCGTCGAGGATGAACAGGCCCCGTCGCGCACGTCGGCGACGGTGATCTGGACGGCGTATTTGTGCATCTCGGCGTCGAGGCCGAGGATTTCGGCGCAGACCACGGTGTCCTGGGCGAAGTTCTTGGGCACGCCGCCGCCGACCATGAACAGGCCGGTGGTTCCGGCGGCGATCTTGATATCGGTCAGCTCGCGGAAGTCGGCCACCGAATCGATGGTCAGATAGGGCTTCTTCGCCTTGATCCGCTCGACCTGGTGCTTGACTAGGCCGAAGCCGGCCGATGAGTCGGTGAAGGCCGGGCAGAAGATCGGCGCGCCCTGCTCATAGGCGGTCTGGATCAGCGAGCCGGGCTTCCTGGCGTTGCCGGCGGCCAGCCACTTGCCGATCTCGTGGATGAATTCGCGCGAGGAATAGGGTCGCGGCTCGAGCCCGTCGGCGATCTTCTGGATCGCGTGGTCGCAGGCCTGCAGCTCCTCCTCGTCGATGTAGGTGTCGTAGATCCGGTCGATGTAGAGGGCGCGCAGGTCGCGGTCGTCGACGTTGGACTGGGCCTGGTAGTGCTTGAAGCCAAGGGCCTCGAAGAAGTCCATGTCGATGATCGAGGCGCCGGTGGCGACCACCGCGTCGACCATGCCGTGGGCGATCATGTCGCGGTAGACGTGCATGCAGCCCGCAGCGCTGGTCGAGCCGGCGAGCGTCAGCCAGACCGAACAGGTCGGATCCTCTATCGCCATCGAAAAGATGTCGGCGGCCCGCGCAGTGTCGCGCGAGGTGAAGCTCATCTTGCGCATGGCGTCGATCACCGGTCGGGCGTCATAGGCGGCGATGTCGACGTGTTCGACGGTCTTGGAGAGCAACTCGGCCTTGGTGTTCGGCGCGGGAGCGTTCATCGGGAGGTTTCCCTTCGGTCTGAGCGCCCGTCCAAACGATAGCGCAAGCTCGGACGGAGCGACGAGCCTGCGCCTTGGTCTTGCTGCTGGTCCCAGCTAGCGGCGCCGGCGCTTTTTTCCCCGCGCCCGCGACAGTCTCACCACCGTGTCGGTCTCCAGCCGCGGGGTCGGGATCGAGCGGGGAGCCAGGCCATAGGTCGAGGCCATCGGCGCGTCGCGGACCTCGGCGACGTCCATGTCGCCATAGCCGTTGAACCGGGTCGCCATCGCCACCCCATAGGCGCCCAACATGCCGATCTCGACGTAATCGCCCTCGCCCACATCGTCCGGCAGCCAGAACGGGCCCGGCATATGGTCGATGGAATCGCAGGTCGGCCCGTAGAAGCGGAACGGCTTCAGGGGCGCCTCGGACGCTTCGCCGCCGCGCACCAGCTTCACCGGGAATGGCCACTTGGAATGGGTGGCGTCGAACAGCGAGCCGTAGGAGCCATCGTTGAGATAGAGGGCGTCGGCCTTGCGCAGCTCGACCTTGGCCAGCACCGAGGAAGATTCGGCGACCAGCGCCCGGCCGGGCTCGCACCACAGCTCGGTGGTCTCATGCACCATCATCTCGGCGAAGCCGCGGTCGATGGAGTCGAGGTAGTCGGCGAGCGCCGGCGGAACCATGCCGGGATAGACCGAGGGAAAGCCCCCGCCCACGTCCACCACGTCGGCGAACACGCCGGCGCGGACTAGGGCCCGCGAGGCCTGGGCCATCGCCGCCTGGTAGGCGGTGGGCCGCATGCACTGGCTGCCGACATGGAAGGCCACGCCCATCAGGTCCTGGGTGGCGCGCCGCGCGGCGAGCAGCAAGGCGGGCGCCTCGTGCGGCTCGACTCCGAACTTGCCGGCCAGCGGATAGGAGGAGCCGTCGGCCTGGACCGCCAGGCGGACCATCAAGGTCAGATCGCGCGCGCGGCCGGTCGCCTCGATGATCTTGGCCAATTCCTCATGGGTGTCGAACGCGAAAGTCCGCACGCCATGGTCGAAATAGGCCGCCGCGACCGCCACCCGACTCTTGACCGGGTGCATAAAGGCCATGCGTGCACCCGCCGCGTGCTCGGCCACCAGTTCGATCTCCGGCAGCGAGGCGACGTCGAACGCGGCGATGCCGCTCCGCGCCAGGGCCTTGATCACCCAGGGCGAAGGGTTCGCCTTGACGGCGTACAGCACGTCGCCTTTGAAGTTGGTCTGGAACCAGCGCGCCGCTAGGGCCACGGCGTCCGGCCGCACGAGTGCGACAGGACGTTCCGGCGACCGCTCACGGACCAGGTCCAGGGGCGAATGGTACGTGTGCAATTCACGTAACCCCCTGCGAATTGTTGAACCCAGGCCGGCGTTAGCAGCGTGGTTAGGACATCGGGTCCGCCGGAGCGCGCCACATAGGAAATGTCGGCGGCGATGTAAAGGATTTTAGTGTGACGGCGCGGCTTGCCCCAGTCGTCAAAGTTTCGCATCCCTGGCTCATTGCGTAGAATCCGCGCGCCCGGAGCCAGCCAGGAGATGACTTCCACCGCCGTCCTTTCGGTTCGCGGCGCCTGCAAGACCTTCGGGGCTCTACGGGCGCTTGATGGCGTGTCGCTGCGCGTCGCCCGCGGTGAGATGGTGGCCTTGATCGGCCCCTCGGGCTCGGGCAAGTCGACGTTGCTGCGGGCGATAACCGGGCTCGGGGCGATCGATCCAGGCGAGGGGGTCATCGAGGCCTTCGGCCAGAGCGTGCAAGCCCAGGGCCGGATCGACGACCAGGTGCGCCAGGTTCGCGCCCGTATCGGCATGATCTTCCAGCAGTTCAACCTGGTGGGCCGGCTGACCCTGTTCACCAATGTCGCGCTCGGCATGTTGGGCCGGCTGGGCTTCTGGCGGGGGCTGATCGGCCTATGGCCGACGGAGGAGAAGACCGTGGTGATGGCCGCGCTGGCGCGCGTCGGCGTGGCCGATCAGGCCGGACAGCGGGCCGCGAGCCTGTCCGGCGGCCAGCAGCAGCGCGCCGCTATCGCCAGAGCCTTGGTGCAAAAGGCCGAGGTGATCCTGGCCGACGAGCCGGTCGCCTCGCTGGATCCAGTCTCTGCCCGGCGGGTGATGGAGCTGCTGTGCGAGCTCAATCGCACCGAGGCGATCAGCGTGGTCGTCAGCCTGCACCAAGTCGACTATGCGATACGCTATTGTCCGCGGGTGGTGGCGCTGACGGCCGGACGGGTAGTCTATGACGGACCCAGCGATGGCCTTACCCACGAACGACTGGTCGAAATCTACGGCCCGGAGATCGA
Source organism: uncultured Alphaproteobacteria bacterium (assembly GCA_963706385.1). Classification (GTDB taxonomy): domain Bacteria; phylum Pseudomonadota; class Alphaproteobacteria; order Caulobacterales; family Caulobacteraceae; genus Poindextera. Next base: position 1,964,160 of record OY970153.1, read on the forward strand.
AGAGGTGTTCTGGGAAGGAGGACGACGATGATCCGCGGAACCTTGATCGTCGTGGCCCTGGCCACCGCCTTGCTCGGCGGCTGCGGCAAGGGCGCGGCGCCGGCGCCCGAGGCCAATGTGATCAATTTCTCGATCCTCTCGGCCGAGGATCAGCAGTCGATGGCCAAGGTCTGGCAGCCTTTGTTGGACGATATGGGCAAACAGACCGGCCTGACGATCAAACCGTTCTACGCCACCAACTACACCTCGCTGATCGAGGCCATGCGGTTCAAGCAGGTGCAGGTCGGCTGGTTCTCAGCCCTGCCGACGCTCGAAGCGGTCCGGCGCGCCGACGGCGAGGTGCTGGGCCGGGTGGTCGATAGCGGCGGCGAGGGGGTCTATGAGTCGGTGCTGATCACCCGCAAAGGCTCGGGAATCACGCTGGATGACGTGCTCAAATGCGGCAAGCGCCTGACTTTCGGCATCGGCGATGCGCGCTCGACCTCGGGGACCCTGGCGCCGATGGCCTATGTATTCATCCCGCGCGGGATCGAACCCAGCGCGTGCTTCAGCGTGGTCCGCTCGGCCAGTCATCAGGCGAACCTGTTCTCGGTCGCCAACGGCGTGCTGGACGTGGCCACCAACAACACCGTCGGGCTGGTGTTCGCCAAGCGCGAGAATCCGGACCTCGCGGCCAAAATCCAGGTGATCTGGACCTCGCCGCCGCTGCCGGAATCCTCGATCGTCGTGCGCAAGGACCTCGATCCGCGAATCAAGGCCAAGCTGAAGGCCTTCTTCCTGCAATATGGGACCCCGCCGGGACCGCAAGGCGACCACGAGCGCGCGGTGCTCAAGGGCTTGACCTACGGCGGTTTTCGGCCGGCCGATCCCGGCTACCTGGATCCGATCATCCGGATGGACGCCAGCCAGACGCTCTACGAAGCGCGCAAGTCGGGCGATGCGGGCAAGATCGCCGCGGCGCAATCCGCCTATGACGCGGCCATGGCCCAGATCGCCGCCCACGCCGCAGCCGCTCCCAAGCCGTGAGCCGATCGCCCGATACGATTCCGCTTCCGCCGCCGCCGGTTCGCCCGCTGGTCCAGCGGCTGATCGACCTGGCGGTCTGGGGCGGGGTCGCGGTCCTGCTGGTGGCCAGCTTCGGCCCGACGGAGCTGCGCCGGCTTCCCTTGCTGTTCTCCAAGTCCGCCAACATGCGGGAGTTCGCCGGCTCCTTCCTGCATCCGGATTTTGGCGACTGGAAACTCTACGTCGCCCAGATGTGGCTGACCATCCAGATCGCGCTCTGGGGCACCGCGGGCGCGATCGCGCTGGCCATTCCGCTGGGCCTGGCCGCCGCGCGCAATGTCGCGCCGCCGTGGATACAGCAGCCGGTGCGCCGATTGCTGGATCTCTTGCGCGCCGTGCCGGACCTGGTCATGGGCACCATGTTCATCGTCGCCGTGGGTCTTGGCCCATTGCCGGGGGTGCTGGCGCTGGCGGTCAACACCGGCGGGGTCCTGGGCAAGCTGTTCTCCGAGGCGGTGGAGACGATCGACGCGCGGCCGATCGAGGGCGTGCGCGCCACCGGCGCCTCGCCCTTGCAGGAGATCGTCTGGGGGGTGCTGCCTCAGGTCGCGCCGCTATGGACCAGCTACGCGCTCTACCGGTTCGAATCCAACGCCCGCTCGGCCACCGTCTTGGGCCTGATCGGCGCCGGCGGCATCGGCCAGGCGCTGTTCGACTCGTTGCAATCGTTCAAATACGGCCAGACCTCGGCGATCGTGATCGTGATCATCGTGGCGGTCTCGCTGATCGACCTTCTGTCGCAGGCGATGCGCGGGCGGCTGATGTAGGAATCTTGCATCGTCGCGCGATGGTCGCCGAAACCGGCGGCCACTTTCGGCTATCGCGCTCCCATCAGACCTGCGCCGGCCGCCGCCGCAGCCGCGCCAGCCGCCGCAGCCGGCGCCAGAAGCGGGTCTTCTCCGGCTCGGGATAGGGCTGCAGATTGCGCACGAACTCCTCGGTCGAGGCCCGCCAGGAAAAGCGTTCGGCGAAGCGGCGCACCTCCGCCCGATCGAGGTTCAGGCAGTCCAGGCAGGCCTCGCGCAGCCCTTCGGTCAGGCTCTCGGCCAGCACGCCAGCGCCGGAACCTGGGATGATGTCGATCGGTCCGGCCGCCGGATAGGCCGCCACCGGAGTCGCCGAGGCCATCGCCTCCAGGATCACCAGCCCGAAGGTGTCGGTCAGCGAGGGGAAGACGAAGACGTCCGCCCCAGCGTAGTGGGCCGCCAAATCCTCGCCGAACCGCGCGCCGCGGAACTGTACGTGCGGGTATCGCTCCGACAGTTCGTCGCGCTGGGGCCCGTCGCCCACCACCACCTTGGTTCCCGGCAGGTCGAGCGCCAGGAAAGCCTCAATGTTCTTCTCCACCGCGACCCGCCCGACGTTCAGCCAGATCGGCCGCGCCAGCCCCTCGTAGACGTCAGGAACCGCCTTGCAAGGATGGTAGGTCTCGGTGTCCACCCCGCGCGACCAGGGCGAAATGTTGCGAAAGCCGTGCTTGGCCAGTTCGTCGCGCATGGTGGGCGTGGCCACCATCACCCGCCCCGATGGCCCGTGGAACCAACGCATGTAGGCATAGCCGGCCGACAGCGGCAGCGGCAGGCGGGCGGAGACGTATTCCGGGAATTTGGTGTGGTAGCTGGTGGTAAACGGCAGCTTCCAGTCGACGCAGATGCGCCGCGCCGCCAAGCCGATCGGGCCCTCGGTGGCGATGTGGATCGCCTCAGGCTCGAACGACTTGAAGCGCTCCTGCACCGGCTCGTAGGCGCCCATCGCCAGCTTGATTTCCGGATAGGTCGGCAACGGGAAGGTCTTGAACTGGTCGGGCGAAACCACCTCGACCTGATGGCCCATCGCCCGACATTCGGCGACGGTTCGGGTCAGGGTTCGGACGACGCCGTTGACCTGGGGCTCCCAGGCGTCGGTGGCCACAAGGATACGCATCAGGCCGCGGCCGGCTCCTCGGTCTCGGTGGACGCGTGCCGGCGCAGCCGATCGATCACCGACCAGGAGCGCAGCTTGGCCCACTCCAGAATCTCGAGTCGGCCGTCGAAATGCTCGACCAGCGCGGTGCAGCTTTCGACCCAGTCGCCGTCGTTGATGTAGGCCACGCCGTCGATGTCGCGCATCTCCGCCTTGTGGATGTGGCCGCAGATCACCCCGTCCACGCCCCGGCGGCGGGCCTCCTCGGCCACCGCGGCCTCGAAGTTCTCGATGAACTGCAATGCGTTCTTCACCTTGACCTTCAGATAGGCCGACAGGCTCCAGTAGCCAAAACCGAACCGGCGACGGATGCGGTTGAACGCCGTATTCAGCGCCAGCACGCTTCTATAGGCCCAATCCCCGAGGAACGCGAGCCAGCGGGCGTGGCGGGTGACGCCGTCGAACTCGTCGCCATGCACCACCAGATAGCGCTTGCCATCGGCGGCCTCGTGAATGGCGTCGCGGGCCACCACCACCCCCCCGAAGTGGACGCCGCAATAGTCGCGCGCCATCTCGTCGTGATTGCCGGGCACATAGATCACCTGGCAGCCCTTGCGGGCCATGCGCAGAATCTTCTGCACCACGTCGTTGTGGCTTTGGGGCCACCACCAGCCGCCCTTCAGCTTCCAACCGTCGATGACGTCGCCCACCAGGTAGAGCGTCTCGCACTCGACCTGACGGATGAAGTCCAACAGGAGTTCCGCCTGGCAACCGCGGGTGCCCAGATGGATATCCGACAGGAAAATGGTGCGGTAGCGCAGGACGGGGATATCGGCGCTCATCGGCGTCGAGCCTCGCGGGGCCAGGGGCGGCCCAATCGGGCGGCTTCGAGCGCCGGATAGGCTGATTGCATGTCATTTTTGTGAAACCGCGCCGCCGCACCCTTTCTCCGCCGCGCCTCAAGCTTTACCACGGTCGGCTTCGAGTCAAACCGCTAGGCCGATGACCAACGCGCCCCCCCCCAGCCCCAGCCCAGCCCACGATACGCCCAAGTCGGCGCGCACCCGCGCGCGGATCCTGGACTGCGCCATGCGTCTGTTCGTCGAGATCGGCTACGCCGAGGCGACCAACGCTCGGATCGCCGAGGAGGCGGGTCTGACCCGCGGGGCGATGCTGTATCATTTTCCGACTCGCGAGGCCCTGGTCGAGGCGGCCGCCGAACACATCCACGCCGCCCGCTCGACGCTGATGACCAGGGCGGCCGCGAACCCGCCACCGGGCGTCGACCTCGCCGAACGGGCGATCGACGCCTACTGGGCGCTGCTGCGCGAGCCGGCCTTCGTCGCCTTCGCCGAGTTGGAGGCGGCGGCGCGCACCAACCCCGTGGTCGCCGGCTTTCTGGCCCCGCATCAGGCGGCGTTCGACCGGGCCGAGCTCGGCGAACAGCTGCTGAGCTTGTTCTCGGCCGGCTCGGGCGCTCGCTTCCAGGCCAGCCGCGACCTCGCCCGGTTCATGCTCGAGGGCCTGGCCCGCGCCACCTTGACCTACGACGCCGAGGCGCGCGTCCAGCGGCTGCTCGCGGTGATCAAGCGGGCGACTCACATGCTGAACCGCAAGGGCGCCATCCAGGACCTCTGGCCCGAGGAGCCGCCGTCGCGCTAAGGTTCCGATAAAATGAGGAGCGCGCCATGACCGGATCGATCGATCCCCTTCGCGAGCAGTTTGACGCTTTCAAGGCCCTGCCGCGCGACACGCCGATCCAGATGCTCAATCTGATCCGGCTGAAGCCCCAGGCCGACTATCCGGCCGGCCATCCCGACCACGGCAAGCCGTTGAGCGGCCTGGACGCCTATCGCGCCTACGGCCGCACCACCGCCCATATCTTCACCCGCGTCGGCGGTCGGCAGGTCTGGGCCGGCCGGCCCGAGGTCGTGGTGACCGGTCCGGCCGACGAGCGCTGGGACCTGGCCTTCATTGCGGAGTATCCGAACGCCGGCGCCTTCCTGGCCATGGTCACCGATCCCGAGTACCGGGAGTTGGTGAAACACCGCACGGCGGGCGTCGAGGACTCCCGCCTGATCCGGCTCGCCGCGGCGATGCCCGGCGAGGGGTTCGGGGAGTAGGGGCTAGAAGCCCCGCATCTCCGCGAACGCCTCGAACGGATCGCGACGAGTGCGCAGGGTGTTGATCGGCGCGCTTTCGTCGCGATAGCCGAGGGCCATGCCCGAAAACAGAATGTGATCGTCGGGCAGGCCCAGGAACGCGCCCACGGTCTTGGGCAACCGGGCCCAGAATTCCTGGGCGCAGGTGTCCAGGCCGCGCTCGACGGCCAGCAACATCACGGTCTGCATGTACATGCCCACGTCCGACCACTGAGGCGGGCCGAGCTTGCGATCCAGGGAAAAGAACAGGCCCACCGGCGCGCCGAAGAACTCGACGTTGCGGGCGAGTTGGCGCAGCCGGGCCGGCTTGTCCTCGCGGGGGATGCCGATGCTGGCGTAGAGATCCTCGCCGCAGACGAACCGCCGAGTGCGGAACGGGTCCCACAGATCGGGCGGGTAGACCTCGTATTCCGGCGTCTCCAGGCCGGCGGCCAGGCTCACCGCGGCCTTGGTCTTCAGTTCGGCCAGCGGCTCTCCGGTCACGGCGTGCACCCGCCAGGGCTGAAGATTGCCGCCCGAGGGCGCGCGGTGGGCGATCTCCAAAATCTCGCGAACCACCTCGCCGGGCACCGGATCGGGCCTGAAGGCGCGGACGGAGATGCGTTTGCCGACGGCTTCGGTGACAGTCATGCGCGGGTAGGGCTCCAGGAGCGGGATCGGTTCAAGTCCGGTCGAGCTGAACCGTGAATCTGGCCGCAATTCAATAGTGCCGGAACCAGTTGTGGGGGGACAGGCATTCTGGCCGCCGTTAGCATCGGGGCTCCCGACATCAAGGCGAGAGGCAAGCGTGGCTGCGAGCAAGGGCAGGGCGAAGACCCGAGGGCGCCCGGGGATCCGCAAGAGAAGGTTCTGGCGCTGGCTGCGCCGATTTCTCATGATCGTGCTGGCGATCGCCCTGCTGGCGCCGCCGGCCGGGGTGCTGGTCTATCGGTATGTTCCGCCGCCGATCACCGTGCTGATGGTCGAGCGCTTGGTGCAGGGCCATGGGATGGACTACCGCTGGCGGGCAATCTCGCGCATCTCGCCGGCGCTTCAGCAGGCGGTGGTCGCCTCGGAGGACCAGCGGTTCTGCGAACACCATGGCTTCGACTTCACCGCCATGGAAAGGGCGATGCGGGCCAACGAGCGGCGGCCGAACAAGCTGCGCGGCGGCTCGACGATCAGCCAGCAGACCGCCAAGAACGTCTTCCTGTGGCCTGGCCGCTCCTATGTGCGCAAGGTGGTCGAGGCCTGGTACACGGTGCTGATCGAGGCGATCTGGGGCAAGCGCCGGATCATGGAGATGTACCTCAATGTGGTGGAGTTCGGACCCGGGGTCTATGGCGCCCAGGCGGCCAGCGAACGGTTCTTCCACGAGGACGCCAGCCAGATCACCCCAGCCCAGGCCGCGCGCTTGGCCGCGGTGCTGCCCAAGCCGCTGGCCTGGCGCGCCGCCGCGCCGGGGCCCTACGTCGCCCGCCGCTCGCGCCGGATCGGCGGGGCGATGGGCGCGGTGCGGGCTGACGGGCTGGCATCCTGCATCGCCCGCTAACCCCCGCCGCCTTGCCTCTCGGCCGCATCGGGAGTATCCCCCGCGGCCTAGTTCCAATCAGGAGATTTGCGATGGGTTACCGGGTGGCCGTCGTCGGCGCCACGGGCAATGTGGGCCGCGAGATGCTGGTCATCCTCGAGGAATTGAATTTCCCCGTGGATGAGATTTTCGCCGTGGCCTCACGCAAATCCATCGGCGTGGAAGTCAATTTCGGCGACCAGACACTCTATTGCCAGGACATCGAGCTGTTCGACTTCTCCAAGGTCGACGTCGTCCTGATGTCGGTCTCGGGCGCCTTCTCGCGCGAATGGTCGCCGAAGATCGGCAAGGCCGGGGCGATTGTGATCGACAACTCCTCGGCTTGGCGGATGGACCCGGACGTGCCGCTGATCGTGCCGGAGGTGAACCCCGACGCGGTGGCGCTGGCGTCCCGCAAGAACATCATCGCCAATCCCAACTGCTCGACCGCCCAGCTGGTGGTGGCGCTGAAGCCGCTGCACGCGGCGGCTAAGATCAAGCGGGTGGTGGTCTCGACCTACCAGTCGGTGTCCGGCGCCGGCAAACAGGGCATCGACGAGCTGTGGGATCAGACCAAGGCGGTCTATTCGCTCGGCCCCACCGAGCCGAAGAAGTTCCCCAAGCAGATCGCGTTCAACGTCATCCCCTTCATCGGCGCGTTCAACGACGACGGATACACCGACGAAGAAGCCAAGATGTGGAACGAGACCCACAAGATGATCGACCCATCGATCGCGCTCACCGTCACCTGCGTGCGGGTTCCGGTGTTCGTCGGCCATTCCGAGGCGGTGAACATCGAGTTCGAAAACCCGCTGGACGAGGACGCGGCGCGCGAGATTCTCCGCGAGGCGCCCGGGGTGATGGTGATCGACCGCCGCGACGAGACCGGCTATATCACCCCCAAGGAAGCCCAGGGGGAGTTCGCGGTCTATGTCTCGCGCATCCGTAACGACCCCACCCTCAAGCACGGCCTGAATCTGTGGGTGGTGTCGGACAATCTGCGAAAGGGCGCCGCGCTGAACGCCGTGCAGATCGCCCAGCTCCTGCATGAGCGCGGCCTGATCGGACCGAAAGTGCTGGCTTGAGCCCCGCCGCCGCGGCGCCGGACGCCTCCGACCCGCCGCGCGCTCTTCTAAAGAGTTCTCGATCCGCACCCTCGGCGAGCGAGCCAGCTCGGTGGGAAGCGCCGTGAGCGGAAACTCGGCTAGGCCTCGCGCCGCCACGACCGCCTCGGCCACTCCGCCCACCGCCTCGGCCAGGGCTTCACGCGGGTCCAGCAGGTCGATCAGCCCAGCGGCGAACAGGGCGGTCAGCAGGTCGCCCGATCCGTTCGGCGCGACCGTCTCGCGCGGGTGGACGGCGAGGAAGGCCTCGTCCTGGTCGGCGTAGACCACCCCGATCTCGGCCCTAGCCGCGACCGAGGAGACCAGCACCGGCCGGCTCATCGCCCGCGCGGCCTGGACCGCGCTGGCCGGATCGAACACCGGCCGGTCCGAAAGGCGCGACAGCTCCCAGGCGTTGGGCGCGACCAGGTCGGCGCGAGGGATCAGTTCATCGGCGATCGCCTCGGCCACCGCGGCGCCGACATAGAGGCCCTTGCCCGCATCGCCCATGATCGGATCGACGATCAGCCGCGCGGCGGGCGCCGCGGCGCGTACGACATCCAGCGCGCGGGCCGCGACGGTCACCTGTTCGGCCTTGGCGAAATAGCCGCAGATCACCGCATCGAGTTCGGCGTACAGGCCCTGGGCGGCGATGGCGTCCAACATGCCCTGCATGGTCTCGGCCTCCACCGGCCCGCCGCCGGGCGCGCCCCAGCCGGGATGGCGGCCGAACAGCGCGGTGGGAACCAACACCGGCGCGATCCCCAGCCGCGCCAGGGCTAGGGCCTGGGCCCCGCCGCCGACCCGGCTGGCGGCGACGAAGCTGGAGAGGATCAGGACGGTGGTCATGGCGGCGGGAGCAGGTCAGACGCCGGTGAGTTGGCGATCCGCATGATCGGGGCCCCATGCGAGTGGCGCAAGCAAGCGGCGAACGCCCGTTGATCATCTTCGCCCTGGCGTCGAGGAGCCGATCATTGGCTTCAATACCGATAGTGGTCCGGCTTGAACGGCCCGTCCTGGGGCACGCCGATGTAGTCGGCCTGGTCGGGGCGCAGCTGGGTCAGTTTGGCGCCCAACTTGCCCAGGTGCAGCATGGCGACCTTCTCGTCCAGGTGCTTGGGCAGAACGTGGACCGCGTGACCATAGGCCTCGGCGTTGGTCCAAAGCTCGATCTGGGCCAGGGTCTGATTGGTGAAGCTGGCGCTCATCACGAAGCTCGGGTGGCCGGTGGCGTTGCCGAGGTTCACCAGCCGTCCCTCGGACAGCACGATGATCTTCTTGCCGTCCGGGAATTCCACATGGTGGACCTGGGGCTTGATCTCGTCCCAGCGATAGTTGCGCAGCGCCGCGATCTGGATCTCGGAATCGAAGTGGCCGATGTTGGCGACGATGGCGTTGTTCTTCATCGCCCGCATGTGCTCCAGCCGGATCACGTCCTTGTTGCCGGTGGCGGTGACGAAGATGTCGGCGTTCGCGACGACGTCTTCCAGGGTCTGGACCTCATAGCCTTCCATGGCCGCCTGCAGGGCGCAGATCGGGTCGATCTCGGTGACGATCACCCGCGCCCCGCCCTGGCGCAGCGAGGCGGCCGAGCCCTTGCCCACGTCGCCGTAGCCGCAGACCACCGCGACCTTGCCGGCCAGCATCACGTCGGTGCCGCGCCGGATGGCGTCCACCAGGCTCTCGCGGCAGCCGTAGAGGTTGTCGAACTTGGACTTGGTGACGCTGTCGTTGACGTTGATCGCGGTGAACGGCAGCTCGCCGCGCGCGGCCATCTGATACAGACGATGGACCCCGGTTGTGGTCTCCTCCGACACGCCCTTGATCGAGGCGCGGATCGCTGAATAGAAGCCCGGCTTTTCCTTCAGATAACGCTTCATCACCGCATAGAGCGCCTCCTCCTCCTCGTTGCCCGGATGGTCGAGGATCGAGGGGTCGGCCTCGGCCTTCGGGCCGAGCACGCACAACAGGGTCGCATCGCCGCCGTCATCGAGGATCAGGTTGGGATAGCCGCCGTCACTCCATTCGAAGATCCGGTGGGCGTAGTCCCAATATTCGATCAGGGTCTCGCCCTTGATCGCGAACACTGGGGTTCCGGTCTGCGCGATGGCGGCGGCCGCGTGGTCCTGGGTCGAGAAGATGTTGCACGAGGCCCAACGCACCTCGGCGCCCAGGGCCTGTAGGGTCTCGATCAGCACCGCGGTCTGGATGGTCATGTGCAGCGAGCCGGCGATCCGTGCGCCGGTCAGCGGCCGATCCTTGCCGAACTCCTCGCGCACCGCCATTAGGCCTGGCATCTCGGTTTCGGCGATGTCGATCTCCTTGCGACCCCAGGCCGCCAGCGAGATGTCCTTGACGATGTAGTCGGCCACGACCGCTCCTTGCATGTTTGGGCGGGCTCTATAGCCGCCGCGCGCACAGTGGGCAAGAAAGACATAAAGATATCTTTATGTCCGTGCGAATTGGTGCGACGCCCTCACCAGTAGGATTTGGCCTTGGCCAACCGGCGCCAAGCGGCGAGCGAGCACCGCATCGCCCGGGGTACGTCGGTTTGGCGATCGGCCCAAACCTGGCCGGCGGCGAAGGCCTGGGCGGCGTCCCGATTTCGGCGCGCGGGCCCGGACGCACCCGCTCCGGCCGGCGCGGCGCCCACCAGCCGGGCGATCAGGCCGCCGCCGACGGAGATGTCGTTCATGACGCCCAACCCCTGCTGGAACGCGGCCAGCGCCTTGGTCAGGCGCGCCAGCCGACGGGCTGCCTTGCCGCGATAAAGGGCGGCGAAGAAGTCGCCGGCGTAGCGCAGCTTCTTAGCCTCGATCCGCAGCCTATGGCGCGCCTCGGGACTTAGCATCTCCAACTTTCGCCCGCGTCGGATCACCTTGCGGTGATGGGCGGACAGGATCTCCGCGGCCAGGGTCCGGGCGGGTCGCTGGCGAAGCGCGGCCTGCATCGGATCGACGTCGCCGGCCCACGCGCCAGTCTCGATCCAGGCGGCGGTCTCCAGCGTCAACTGGCTGAACCGGCGCGAACGCAACGCCGCCTCCGCCCGGTCGTAGGCGCGGGTCTGCGCCGACAACAGGTTGGAGCCGAGCGCACCAAGACCGATGATGTCGCGGCGGCGGGCGGCGACAGGCCGGAAGCTCTCAGCGATGAGCACATCGAGGTTGCGCGCCTCGTCCAGTTCGCCGGCGATCCATTTCAACTCGGTCTTGATCGCCGGGAGGCGGTCGTCGGCCAGCATCGGGCCGAACAGGCCGATCGCGGTCCTTAAGCGGCGAACGCCGACGCGGAGCTGGTGCACCGCCTCGGGCCGCCGGGTCGATCGCAGCACCCGGGCGTTGGCGGTGATCTGGGCCAGGGCCGAACAGGCGATCGCGCGAAAGGCCCGCTCGGCCGTGTCCTTCAGTCCCACCATCGGCCGGACGGCCTTGACCGGCGACAGCCCCGTCCCGTCCATTAAAGCATAACCCCGCTCGGCCTTGGTCAGGAAGGACAGCTCCAGCGACGCGCGTTCGGACAGGCCGCGCGCCAGCTCGAACAGCAGGCCCGGCGCGCCCGATTTCAGCTCCAACTCCAGTTCGCAGATCGGAGCGCCATAGCCGTCGGCGCTGACCGCGCCGCGATCGAGCGCGACCTCGACCAACCCATCACCCACCACAACGTCGCGGCGCGCGCGTTCGACGGTGACCTCGAAGGCAGGCTTCAGCGCCGAGGCGCCCTTGGATCCCAACGTCTTGATCAGCGGGCTGTCGGCGACGGCGGCGAGGTCCGGCGCTGGGCCGGCGATCTCCTGCTCCCACTCGCCGCGACAGATGGAGCTGGCGGTGGTCTGCTTGACTGTCTGAACGCGCCGGCGGCCGTCGTCGCGGACCCTGAGCGCGATGCCCCGCCCGCGCAGATCCGCCTCGGCGGTGTCGTAATAGACCGACCTCAGGATCAGCTCCTCGCCCTGGCTAGCCAACCCCAGTATCTTCGAGCAACCGCTCGGCGGTGGCCGGATCGACCTCGAACTTCAGCTCGGTTTCCACGACCCACTCCTCGCTGCGCGACAGACCATAGGCGTCGCTCGCCTCGCGATCGATGATCTAGATCAGGAAACGATGGCGCGGAACGCTGGTTCATGGCAATCGGCGCCGGCGAATGACTTGCGTCCAGGAGCCACCCATGCCCGCCGTCGATCCCGCAGCGCCCCGCCATGACTGGACGCTGGAAGACATCGAGGCGTTGTTCGGGCTGCCGTTCACCGAGCTGGTGTTCCGCGCCGCGAGCGTCCACCGCCGCTGGTTCGACCCGACCGAGGTGCAGATCTCGCAGCTCCTGTCGATCAAGACCGGCGGCTGCCCGGAAGACTGCGGCTACTGCAGCCAGTCGCGGCATTTCGATTCTGGCGTGCCGGCCTCCAAGCTGATGGAGGCCGATGCGGTGATCGCCGAGGCCAAGCGGGCCAAGGCCGGCGGCGCCCAGCGCTTCTGCATGGGCGCGGCTTGGCGGGACCTGAAGGACCGCGACCTGCCGAAGGTCGCGGCGATGATCGAGGGGGTCAAGGCGCTGGGCCTGGAGACCTGCGTCACGCTCGGCATGCTGGAGCCGCATCAGGCGCGGGCGCTGAAGGCCGCGGGTCTGGATTACTACAACCACAACCTCGACACCGGCCCGGACTACTACGGCGCGGTGGTCACCACCCGCACCTACCAGGACCGGCTGGGGACGCTGGAAGCGGTGCGCGACGCGGGCATCTCGACCTGCTGCGGCGGCATCGTCGGCATGGGCGAGACGCGCCGCGACCGGGCGGGCCTCCTGCACGCGCTCGCCACCCTGCCGGCCCATCCCGACAGCCTGCCGATCAACGATCTGATGCCGACCAAGAACACCCCGCTCGGCCAGAGCGCGCCGATCGATGCTCTGGAGTTCGTCCGCACCATCGCCGTCGCCCGCTTGGTCTGCCCCAGGTCGGTGGTGCGACTATCGGCCGGCCGCGAGCACATGAGCCGCGAGCAGCAGGCGCTGTGCTTCCTAGCCGGCGCCAATTCGATCTTCGTCGGCGGCAAGCTTCTGACCACCCCGAACCCGGATCGCGACACCGACGAGAAACTGTTCGCGGATCTGGGGCTGAAGCCGATGGGCGCCGAAGCGCGGGCCGCGGCGGCGGAGTAGCCTACTTCTCTTCGTCGAATCGGGCGGCGACCAACTCGGCCAGGGCGTCCACTGCTTGCTGCGCCTGCGGGCCGTCCGCGGCGATCTCGATGCGGCAGCCGGGGCCGGCCGCCAGCATCATCAGCCCCATAATCGAGCGGGCGTCCACGGTCTGGCCGTCACGGCTGACGCTCACTTCCGCATCGAAACCGCCGCTCAGCTTGACGAACTTGGCCGAAGCGCGGGCGTGCAGGCCCCGCTCGTTGACGATTTCGACGATGCGAGCGGCCTTCATCGACCAGCTACTTCTCACCTGCCAGAACATAGGAGGCGACCGAGATGTACTTGCGTCCGGCCTCCTGGGCCTGCGCCACGCAGGTCGCCAGATCCTCACGCCCGCGCAGGCTGGCCAGCTTGATCAACATCGGCAGGTTCAGCCCGGCGATCACCTCGGCGTGGGTCTGCTCCATCACCGAAATGGCGAGGTTGGATGGCGTGCCGCCGAACATGTCGGTCAACAGAATCACCCCCTGGCCCTCGTCGACGTCGGCGCAGGCCTTCAGGATGTCTCTGCGCCGCTGCTCCATGTCGTCGTCGGCGCCGATGCATACGGCCACGACCCCGGTCTGGGGTCCGACCACATGCTCCATGGCGAAGATGAACTCTTCCGCCAGGCGCCCGTGGGTAACAATCACGAGACCAATCATGCCCGAATTCTCACGGGTCCCCTCCCGCCACTGGCCGAGGAGAGCCAGCGCGGCAGGCTTGATACGCCGGTTGGGTCCGAAGTCCAAGCTGAGTCAATGCATGAGCGAGCTTCGCCGGCGCGGACGCCTCCCGTGCGGTCAGCGCGATCAGCGGGGTCGCCACGCCCAGGAGAGTGCGAGCCTGAGATTCGGGCGTCCGCTCGACCTCGCCCGCCGCCGCGCACCGCACCACGAGATCAATCCTGGCGAAGTCGCGCCGCGGACTGGCGATCACGCCCACCCCTCGGGCCTCGATCAGCCCGGCGAGAGTCGGCGCGGCGCGGCCATAGAGCCTGCCGCCGCAGACCCAGACCAGGGTGCGGTCGTCCGCCACCAGCGTCCAGCCGGCTTCGATGGCCCTGAGCGCCAAGTCGCTCTTGCCCGCCCCCGAGGCGCCCTCGATTAGGACGCCGCGCCAGCGGCCGGCGTCCAGCCGCGCGATCAGGCCAGCATGCAGGATCACGCGCGCGCCTCCGGCAAGATGACGGTGAATCGGGCGCCCTTGACCGCGCCGTCTTCGCCAAGCCGGTTTTCGGCCCGGATCCGGCCGCCGTGGGCCTCGACAATCTGCCGGGCGATGGACAGGCCCAGGCCCGAGTGGCCGCCGAACGCCGCGCCCTTGGGGCGGGCGGTGTAGAACCGCTCGAACACCGTCTCCAGGTTTTCCGGCGGGATGCCGGGACCGTCGTCCTCGACTTCGGCTACGACCTGCCGGCCCTGGTGACGAACGCTGACGCGCACTTCGGGCTCCGCCTCGGCGGACAAGGTCGAGAACGATTTGGCGTTGTCGATCAGATTACGGAATACTTGGCTCAGCGGCCCCTCCCGACCGAGCACGCGGCAGGATTCCAGGCTCCGCGAAGGGACGAACCGGACGCCGGCCTCGCCCGAGCGCGCGGATTCGGCGTAGAGCGCGGCGAGGTCGGACAACAGCTTGTCCAACTCCAGCGGCCGGGGCGCCTCGCGCGAGAGTTCCGCGTCCAGCCGCGAGGCGTTGGAGATGTCGGTGATCAGCCGGTCGAGCCGGCCGACGTCGTGCTTGAGGATGTCGGTCAGCCGCGCGCGAGCGGCCGGGTCGGACACCAGCTCCAGCGTCTCCACCGCCGAGCGGATCGAGGTCAAAGGATTGCGGATCTCGTGCGCCACGTCGGCGGCGAACCCCTCGATGGCGTCCATCCGCTCGGACAGGGTCGAGGTCATGGTCTCCAGCGAGCGGGTCAGATCGCCCAACTCGTCCTCGCGTCGGGCGATATCCGGCAAGGAGATAGCCCTTGCGCGAGAGGCGGTGACCCGATCCGCGGCGCGCGCCAACCGCATCACCGGCTGGGCGATCAGTCGGCTGAGCATCAGCGAAGAGACCACGGTGACGGTGATGGCGATCAGGATGAACGGCGCCAGCGCCAGTCGCTCGAGCGGCGACGATCTCATCGACGTCCCCGGATTCGAGCGTCAGCACACCCAGCACCGCTTGGACGTTCTGGATCGGAATCGACACCGAGACGACCCGATCGCCGTTCTGCGAACGCCTCAGCTCGGCCACCAGAGCGCCCTTCATCGCGCGGCCGATCTCGGCGTTCAGCTCGGCCCGGGCCTCGGCGACGGTCGCGGGCGTCACCTGGCGATCCCAAGGCGACCGCCACTGGATCCGCGGCTGCCCGGGCTTGCGCGCCGGCGGCAGCGGCTTGCGTTCGACTTGGTCGGCGATGACATAGCTGTCGGCGATCGGCGCGCCGCTGGCGTCGAACACCCTGGCCCGCTGCGAGCGGGGAATGAACAGGAACTGCAGGGTGTCGCGCGCACGATCGGCGTCCAGCGACGGGATCGGATCGCCCCGCGTGGCGGCCTGTTCGATGACGTTGGCGATAAACTCGCCCTGGGTGGTCAGACTGTCGATCTTGGCATTGATCAGTCCACGGCCGAGCTCGTTCAGCACCAGGGCGCCGGCGATCAGGATCGTCAGTCCCAAAAGGTTGAGGACAATGATCAGCCGCCCGAGCCGAGAGCCCGGAAGCATCCAGCGTCCGCGCGTTCGGCCCGCGTCGGCCTCAGGCTTCACGGTAGCGATAGCCGACGCCATAGAGAGTTTCGATCGCGTCGAACTCCGGATCGACCTGGCGGAACTTGCGGCGCATCCGCTTGATGTGGCTGTCGATGGTGCGGTCGTCGACATAGACCTGATCGTCGTAGGCGGCGTCCATCAGATTGTCCCGGCTCTTCACGAACCCCGGCCGCTGAGCCAGGGACTGGAGCAGCAGGAACTCGGTCACCGTCAGCTTGACCGGCTTGTCGTCCCACAGACAGTCGTGACGCGCCGGGTCGAGGGTCAGCCTGCCGCGCCGGATGGCCTTGGAGGCGGCCGCCGCCGCGGCGCTGACCGGCTCGTCCGCGCCGCCGGCCCGGCGCAGGATCGCCTTGACCCGCTCGATCAGCAGCCGTTGGCTGAACGGCTTGTGGATGTAGTCGTCGGCGCCCAGGTTGAAGCCCAGGACCTCATCGATCTCTTCGTCCTTGGAGGTCAGGATGATCACCGGCAGGTCGGAAGTCTGACGCAGGCGGCGCAGCAACTCCATCCCGTCCATCCGCGGCATCTTGACGTCGACGATGGCCAGGTCCGGCGGATCGCTTTCCAGCGCCGCTAGGCCCGTCGCGCCATCGTAGTAACTCTTGACCTTGTGGCCGAGGCTCTCGAGCGCCAGGCAAACCGAGGTCACGATGTTTTCGTCGTCGTCGACCAATGTAATCTTCGCCATCTATTCGTCCTAAATGGCCATGAACGGCCGCAAGGCTAGACACACGGCGCCGAAGGAGCAATCTCCGCGGGCGAAACTGTGGCGAAACCGCCTTCAACCCCCTCTTAAGCCTAATGCCCCATGGTCTCGAAAGGCGGCGGGAGCAGGCTTGGATGGATCAGAACCAGATTCACTTCGAACTCTTCGCGCGCAAGCGACAGGGCTCAAGCTGGACCCTGGAGTTGGCGACCGAGGACCGCGCCCGGGTGATCGGCGCCGCCGAGGAGATGCTGGCCGAGGGACGCGCGGCCGCGGTCAAGGTGACCAAGGAGACCCTTGACGCAGAGACCCATGAGTTCAAGTCGGTCACCATCCTGACCAAGGGCGTGCCCGACCGGTCCAAGCCCAAGAAGCCACGCGAGGACCTGGAGCCGCTGTGCGTCAGCCCCCAGGACCTCTACAGCGGTCACGCGCGCGATCGGATCGGCCGGTTGCTGGCCGAATGGCTGGCTCGCAACCGGGCCACGCCGTTCGAACTGCTGCACCGGGCCGACCTGATCGGGCGGCTCGAGGCCTCCTGGCTGGAGCTGCGGCACGCGATCCAGAAGGTCGCCATTCCCGAGGCTCAGGCCCGCGGGGTCGGGGTGCATGAGATGATGCGCGGCTTCGAGCGCCTGGCGCAGGCCGCCATCGACCGGGTGCTGCGCGATGAGCGAAATGGCGCCCTTCCCCGGCTGGATGGCGAGAGTTTCGCCGCCGTGGCAGAACGGCTGGCGGACGATCCGGAACGCCACTACCGTCTGGGCGCGGCGGTGGCCAGGGCGATCGGCGAGGGTGAGACCTGGCGCGACAAGGTCAGCCGCCTGCTCGACCTGGCCGACGCGGCGCCCGCTTCGCCCCAGGCGCGTATCCTGGCCTTCAGCGTGCTGGAGCAGCCTCTGGCCGAAGTGCTGGAATCGCGGGTTGGCCTCGGCGAGCTGATCGGCGAACAACTCGACCTGGGCTCGGTCCTGGCGGCCATGATCCGGTTGGCCGCGGCCGAAGCCGTTGACGCCTTGGCCGCCGTCGAGCCGGGCGTCGCCCGGGCGATACCTCCGCTGGACGGCGTGGCGGCCCGCCTGGCCAACTGGCTGGACGGACCCTATTTCGAGGCCGTTCGCGCGGCGATCGCCAGGCGGGTGCTGAAGGAGCTGATGGGGCCGCGCCGCCTGCGTCCCAAGGACGCCGAGGGCGAGATCATCATCCTGCGCGCCCTGGCGGCGGCGCTGATCGCCGCGTCGGGGCGTCTGATCAGTCTGGAGGACGTCCATGATGCGTTCGTCAACCGCTCCAAGACGCTGATCCGCGCCGATTTCGTGGAATCCTACCTCGGCGGCCAACGCACGCCCCAGGCGGAGGTCGAGGCGCTGCTCTGGCTGGCCGAGAACGTCACCGGCGCGGCCAACAAACGCCAGGCGAGCCGCTGGGTCTCGGCCAACGTCGGGGCTTTGAGATTCGAGACCACCATCCGCTCCAGCCCGGCCGCGCCCACCGACAAGCTCAACGCCCTGGCCGATCTGCAGCGCTCGGTGGCCAGGGCCGGCTTCACCCTCGAGGACGCCGAACCGATCGTCGCCCGGATCGGCGAGGTGGGCGGCATGGTCGAGGCGGACGCCCGGCTGACCGAATCCCTGGCCAAGTCCGGGGGGCCGGTGCTCAGCCGGCTGACGGTGCTGCTGCGCTTCGCCGCCGGCGAGGCCGCCCCGTTCGGCCCGGCGTCCGACCGCGCCAAGGCCGAGGCTCTCCGGCTGATGCGCGCGAGCGAAACCCGCGCGGCGCTGGCCACGGCGCCCGAGGCGGTGGACCGGGTGCGCGGCCTGCTTCAGGCCGCCGGCCTGGCGGCGTAAACTGTCCGGTTGCTCCCCCTCGCGGGCAAGGCGCGCGAGCGGGCCGCTCAATGCGCCTCGTCCCAGTTGGCCGCCGCGCGGGCCTCGACCACCAGCGGCACGCTCAGCGCCACGGCCGGCTCGGCGGCGCGCTCCATCACCCGGCGGGCCAGGGCGCAGACCGCCTCGGCCTCGGCGGCGGGCGCCTCGAACACCAGTTCGTCATGCACCTGCAACAGCATCCGGGCCCTCAGCCCCTCGGCCTTCAACGCGTCCGGCATGCGGATCATCGCCCGGCGGATCACGTCGGCCGCCGCCCCCTGGATCGGGGCGTTGATCGCCGCCCGCTCGGCGAACTGCCGCTCGCCGACCGACTTCGACCGGATCGCCGGGATGTTGACCTTGCGTCCGAAGATGGTGGTGACGAACCCCTGGTCGCGCACCAGGGCGCGGGTCCGGTCCATATAGGCCCGGATGCCGGGAAAGCGCTCGAAATAGGTCTTGATGTAGGCCCCCGCCTCGTCCTGCGGGATCGACAACTGGTTGGCCAGGCCGAAGGCCGAGATGCCGTAGACGATGCCGAAATTGATCGCCTTGGCGCGGCGGCGCACTTCCGAGGGCATGCCGACGATCGGCACGCCGAACATTTCCGAGGCGGTCATGGCGTGGATGTCCAGCCCCTGCTGGAAGGCGCGCTTGAGCTGGGCGATGTCGCCGATGTGGGCCAGGAGCCGCAGCTCGATCTGGCTGTAGTCGGCGCTGACCAGCACGTTTCCCGGCTCGGCGACGAAGGCGCGCCGGATCTTGCGTCCCTCCTCGGTCCGCACCGGGATGTTTTGCAGGTTGGGATCGTTCGAGGACAGACGGCCGGTGGTGGTCGAGGCCAGCGCGAAGGAGGTGTGCACCCGCCCGGTCCGCGGGCTGATCGCCTGGACCAGGGCGTCGGTATAGGTGCCCTTGAGCTTGGAGAGCTGGCGCCAGTCCAACAGCACCTTGGGCAGGGCGTGGCCCTGGGCGGCCAGCTCCTCCAGCACGCTGGCGTCGGTGCCCCAGGCGCCGGTGGCGGTCTTCTTGCCGCCCGGAAGGCTCATCTCGCCGAACAGGATGTCGCCGATCTGCTTGGGCGAGCCGAGGTTGAACGGCCGTCCGGCCAGGCTCTGGGCCTCGATCTCCAGATCGTTCATCCGCATGGAGAAGTCGTGGCTCAGATGGCGCAGCCAGTCCGGATCGACCCTGATCCCGGCGCATTCCATGTCGGCCAGCACCGGCGGCATCGGCCGCTCGAGGGTCTCGTAGACGGTGAGCAGCCCTTCGCCCGCCAGGCGCGGCCGCAGCTTGTCGTAGAGCCGCAAGGTGACGTCGGCGTCCTCGGCGGCATAGGTCGTGGCCGCATCCAGCGCCACGTGCTTGAAGCTCTTCTGCGCCTTGCCGGCCCCCGCCACCGTCTTGAAGCTGATCGGTTCGTGGCTCAGCCACAGCTTGGACAGCTCGTCCATGCCATGGCCGTGCAGTCCGGCCTCCAGCACATAGGAGATCAGCATGGTGTCCTCGATCGGCGCCACCGCGATCCCGTGGCGCGACAGCACCGCCAGGTCGTATTTGGCGTTCTGGCCGATCTTCAGGACGTTCGGGTCTTCCAGCAGCGGCTTCAGCCGCGCGACCGCCGCCTCCAGCGTCAACTGGTCCAGGCTGGCGGTGTGCTCCAGCTGCAGTCCCTCATGCTCGACGTGGCCGACCGGGATGTAGCAGGCCTCGCCCGGCGCCACCGCCAGCGAGATCCCGCACAGGCCCGCATTGGCCGAGGACAGGGCGTCGGTCTCGGTGTCGAAAGCGACGATCCCCGCCGCGCGCGCGCGCGCGATCCAGGCGTCCAAGGTCTCCAGGTCGCGCACGCAGACGTAGGCCGTGGTGTCCACCGGCGCCTCGCCCGCCGCCCTCACCGCCGGCGCCGGCTCGCTCGCGCCGGCCTCGCCGACGCGCCGGGCCAGGGTGCGAAACTCCATCGCCTCCAGGAAGGCGGCCAGGGTCTTGGGGTCGGGCGCGCGCACGCCCAGGTCCTCGACCGGTTCGGGCAGGGGCGTGGTCTCGTCCAACCGCACCAGCTCGCGCGACAGGCGAATCTGGTCGGCGTGCTCCAGCAGGATCTGGCGGCGCTTTTCCTGTTTGATCTCGCCGGCCCGGGCCAGCACCGAATCGAGGTCGCCGTATTCGCCGATCAGGGCCGCGGCAGTCTTGACCCCGATGCCGGGCGCGCCGGGCACATTGTCCACCGGATCGCCGGTCAGGGCCTGCAGGTCGACCACCTTGTCGGGCCAGACGCCGAACTTCTCGAACACCTGATCCGGGCCGATGCGCGCGCCCTTCATCGGATCGAACATCGAGACCCGGTCGGTGACCAGCTGCATCAGGTCCTTGTCCGAGGAGACGATCACCACCTCGCCGCCGGCGTCATGCACGGCCTTGGCGTAGGCCGCGATCACGTCGTCGGCCTCGTAGCCCGGCTGCTCCAGGCTGGGCACGCCGAACGCGCGGGTCGCCTCGCGCACCAGGGGGAACTGCGGGATCAGGTCCTCGGGCGCCGGCGGGCGGTGGGCCTTGTAGTCGGGGTAGATCTGGTTGCGGAAGGTCTTCTCGGCATGGTCGAACACCACCGCCAGATGGGTCGGCGCGTCCGGCGCGGCCTTCATGTCGACCAGCAGCTTCCACAGCATGTTGCAGAAGCCGGCGACCGCGCCCACCGGCAGGCCGTCGGACTTGCGGGTCAGCGGCGGCAGGGCGTGGTAGGCGCGAAAGATGTAGCCCGACCCGTCGACCAGATAGAGCCGCGTGATCGGCCCGTCCTGGGTGGGCGTGCGGGGACTGTGGTCCAGAGTGGCGACGGCGTCGGTCATGGCGCCAGAATAGGCGCGCGTGCGGTCTATTCCAATTCCGCTCATTCGCCCGCGCGGGATCGCGCCAGGTTTTGAACCACCAAGGACACGAAGGGCGCGAAGTCGGCCTGCGTTCCGGCTTCGTGTCCTTGGTGGTCTTCGTGGTGAGACAAACTCGGAGACCGCACCCCACCTCCGCTCACCCCGGCGAAAGCCGGGGCCCAGATCGTATGGCGGGGTTTCAGGGGCTCGAGTTCAGGGGCTCGAGCCCGGCCAGGCCTTCGCCTTGTCATCTGGGTCCCGGCGTTCGCCGGGAGGAGCGGAAGAGGGATCGGGCGGTTCCGGCCGGCCCATATAGCGTTCCTGCCGCACGAACGGGCCGGCCGTGGGGGGCAGCGGATACCAGTCGTCGTCCTCCAACAGGCTCGGATCGAACCGCACGCCCAGATCGCGGCAGATGCGCTCGACCAGCTCGACCAGCGAGAGCAGGGCGAAATCGACGTAGTCGTCCTCGTCCTCGAGCCGCTCGTCCAGATCGGCCAGCAGCCGCTCGGCGTCGTAGCCCTCGCCGCGTTCAGGCGCCTCGGCCGCGATGGTCTGCTCGACGATGTCCCGGACGATGGCCTTGCGCACCGTGGCGCGGGTCCGTTCGATGAACTCCGGGGTCGGCGGGGCCCAGGCGGCGTTGTCGTTGACCGCGGACTTGGGCGCGCGCGGAGCCCGAGGCTCGCGCGGCGGCTCGGCCAGCCTGGCCTCCAGCGCCACGGTCATCCGCACCGCCCGGGCGACGCGCGAGAAGGCCAGGGCCAGATCGGCGACCTCCGATCGCGGCGCGGCCTCGTCCATCGCCCGCTGCTCGATCTCCCGCGCCAGGTTCATGCCGATCTCGGCCAGGTCCCACAGCATCAGCGAGCGCCGTTCGGCCATCTCGGACCTCGGCTCGGCGGCGGCGGGCATGGGGGCGTTCATCTGAACAAAACCAGAACATCAGAGTCGTCGGAATGTCAAGCGCGGGTTTGGGGATGAGCGGGTTGGAGGAACGGGCCGCCGGCCTCAGTGCCCGCCGGCGCCCTCGTAGACGCCGGGGGCCAGGCGCTCGTCCTCGGCGCCGTCCGACCCGGCCGCCAGCACGAAGCGGCGGTCGCAATAGGGGCATTCGACGAACGGCTCGCCGCCCATCTCCAGATAGACGCGTGGATGGCCCAGCGCCCCGCCCACCCCGTCGCAGGCGATCCGGCGCGAGCGGACGGCGACCACCTCCGGCGATCCGGGCCCTGGAGCGTCAACGGGCATGGCGAGCCTCTCGGGTTTCGAAGCCTGGGCGCGGCCGCTTGGCAAGGCGGCGCCCGGCGCATACCTATGCGGCGGGCCGGCCAGCGTCAATTCGGCCATGTCGCCTTCGCTTGCCAAGGACCCCGATGGACCTGCCCGACTATGCGATCGAGGCCGCCGGCCTTTTCAAGACCTACGCCGCGACCAAGACCACCCCGGCCAAGACCGCGCTGAACGGCGTCGATCTGCGGATCCCGCGCGGCTCGATCTTCGGTCTCTTGGGCCCCAACGGGGCGGGCAAGTCGACCTTCATCAACATCCTGGCCGGCCTGGTCCGCAAGAGCTCGGGCACGGTCAGGATCTGGGGCCGCGACATCGACCAGCGGCCCCGCGACGCGCGCGCCTGCATCGGGGTGGTCAGCCAGGAGATCGCCGCCGACGTCTTCTTCACCCCGCGCGAGTCGATGGAGGTGCAGGCCGGGCTCTACGGCGTGCCGGCGCGTGAGCGCCACACCATGGAGATCCTCGGCGCGCTCGGCCTGGGCGACAAGGCCGACGCCTATGTGCGCCAGCTCTCCGGCGGCATGAAGCGCCGGCTGATGGTGGCCAAGGCCATGGTCCACAACCCGCCGGTGCTGATCCTCGACGAGCCGACCGCCGGGGTCGACGTCGAGCTGCGCCGCCAGCTGTGGAGCTACGTCGTCGGCCTGAACCAGCGGGGCGTGACCGTGGTCCTGACCACCCACTATCTGCAGGAGGCGCAGGAGCTCTGCGACACCATCGCCATCATCAACCGCGGCGAGGTGGTGGCCTGCGAGCCGACCGGCCAGCTGCTGCGCCGGCTCGACACCCGCACCGTGGTGGTCACCCCCACCGCGCCGCTGGCCCAGGCGCCGAGGCTGGGCCGCTTCAAGGGCGAGATCCGCCCCGATGGCCAACTCGCGGTGACCTTCAAGACCGGCGAGGCCGGGGTCGAGGCGGTGCTCGCCGCCGTGCGCGAGGCGGGCGTGGCGATCAAGGACCTGTCGACCGAGGACCCGGACCTGGAGGACGTGTTCATGGCCCTGACCTACGACGGCGGCGCCGACCCCACCCGCGACTGAGCGCGGGGGCGGCGATTTCGACCGCACCCCACCACGAAGACCACCAAGGCCGCAAAGAAGGCGCACCCCTTCCCCCTCGATGGGGGAAGGGCTCACGCATCACCTTCGTGTCCTTCGTGCGCTTGGTGGTTCAAAATCCAGCGCGCGCATCAGGCCGCCTCGCCAACCCCGCCCGCCGATTGCGCGGAGCGGTGCTTTCGGCTAGTTATCCGCCCCCGCGACGGGCCCGTCCCGCCGGTTCGCACTCGTAGCTCAGCTGGATAGAGCGCAGCCCTCCGAAGGCTGAGGTCACAGGTTCGAATCCTGTCGAGTGCGCCAGTTCGCCCAGCATTCGTCAGCTTTCCCGCAACCCAACTCCTGCTAGGTCTGGGCGGACGGGCGATCCGATCGCCTCTTTGCGAGCGACGCCAGCCGATGACCGCCTATCTCGACCATGCCCGCAAGGGGAAGAACGCCTGGTGGCGGTATCTGCTGACCATCGCGCTGGCGCTGGGCGTCGGCGTCGCCCTGGAGGTGGCGATCGTCATCGGCCTGATGCTCGCGCACCTCGCGCCGGGCGACTTCGCGGCCGAGCTGACCAAGCCGACGCATCCGGTGGCCTTCTTCGCCGGCAACGGGGTGGCCTTCGCCGTCGTGCTGGCGGCCTTCGCCGCGGCGATCCGGCTGGTGCAGAAGAAGACCCCGGCCGACGTGATCGGCGACTGGAGCTGGGGCCGGTTCGCGGCGGGGTTCGGGCTTTGGACCGCCTGCCTGGCGCTGCTGACCCTGGCCGATTTCCTGATCCGGCCGGGCGGGTTTTCCTGGACCGCGACCGGCCAGACCCCGTCGCTGGCGCTGGCCGCCCTGTTCGGGCTGGGCGTCCAGACCTTCGCCGAGGAGTTCGTCTTCCGCGGCTACCTGACCCAGGGCCTGCTGCTGGCCACCAAGCGGCCGATCGCGGCGGCGGCGCTGAGCGGGGTGGTGTTCGGCGCGATGCACATTCCCAACGGGATTCCGCAATGGGCCAACGCGACGCTGTTCGGCTTCGTCGCGGCGCTGATCGCCATCCGCACCGGCGGCATCGCCTTCACCTTCGGCCTGCACCTGATCAACAACCTGTTCGGGGCGGTGATCGTGGTCTCGGCCAACGACGTGTTCAACGGCGCGCCCGGCCTGTTCACCCAGTCGACGCCGGGGCTGATGTGGTGGGATGTCGGCCTGGGGGCGGCGATGCTGGCCGCTCCGGCCTGGATCGTCCTGGCCCGCGGTCGCGAGCCGAAGCCTGGCTAAAGCACGCGGATGCCGAGCGCCGCGGTGATCACCGGCAGCAGCACCACGATCTCCACCATGGCTATGCCGTAGAGGCTGGCCAGCACCGGGCGGCCTTCGCGGAAGTTGTGCACCATGGCGGCGGCCAGCGGTCCGGAAATCGGGCCCATCAGCAGGAAGGGCGCGTATTTCTTCAGCCGCGAGAGGCGGCTGGCGGTCGCGGGCGGGACATCGCTGATCGCGGTCATGGCGCGACCTTAACGTTTTGTTAACCTCCCGCAACAGCATTTCAAAGGGTTAAGGTTAACGCGGGCCGCGCCTAGGCCGGGGCCTCGCCGGCCATGGTCAGGATCGCCGCCCATTCCTCGGGCTTGATCGGGGTGACCGACAGGCGGAACTGGCGGAACATCGCCATGCCGGCCAGCGCCGGGTTGGCCTTCATCTCGGCCAGGCTCACCGGCCGCTTCAGCGCCCGCACCGGCGCGACCTCGACCGCCACGAACCGGCCGGCGGGATCGGTGGGATCGATGAAGGCCTCGCGCGTCACCTCGGCTATGCCAACCACCGCCAGATCGGTGCGGGAGTGGTAGTAGAGCGCCCGCTCGCCGCGCTTCATGCTCTTCAGATAGAGCGCCGCCTGGTGGTTGCGCACCCCGTCCCAGACCGTGCGGCCGTCGCGCAGCAGGTCGGCGAAGGCGTATTTCTCCGGCTCGGATTTGATCAGCCAGAGCGAGGACGCTGCGGTCACGGGGTCGTATCCTCGGATTGGGGGCGGGAGGCGGCAAGCTAGCGCCAATCTAGCCATTGGCGCCCGGCCTGTCGCGGCCGCGCTTGGGTGATCAATGTTCACCCCCCCTTGATTTCGATCAAGGCCTGGCGGCGTGATGGCCCGAAAACTAAATGCGAGTAACCAGCCAGGAAACCATCATGAACATGTCTCCCAAGGGTCTGCCGAAGACCGAGCATTTCGACGTCGTGATCGTCGGCGCGGGAATCTCCGGGGTCGGCGGCGCCTACCACCTGACCAAGCAGTGCCCGGACAAGAGCTTCGTGGTGCTCGAGGGCCTGGAGAGCTTCGGCGGCACCTGGCTGATGCACCGCTATCCGGGCGTGCGCTCGGACAGCGACCTCTACACCTTCGGCTACCGCTTCAAGCCCTGGATCGGCGCGCCGATCGCCTCCGCCGACGAGATCCGCAAATACATGGGCGAGGTGATCGAAGAGAACGATCTGGGCAAGCACATCCGCTACCAGCACCACGTCAACGCGGCGAGCTGGTCCAGCCAGGACAACCTCTGGACCCTCGACGGCGTTCGCGCCGACACCGGCGAGGCCGTGCGGTTCACCGCCAACTTCCTGTGGATGTGCCAGGGCTATTACCGGCACTCCGAGGGCTACACCCCCGAGTGGGAAGGCATGGACAGCTTCAAGGGGACCATCGTCCACCCGCAGACCTGGCCGGAGGGCCTGGACTACAAGGGCAAGAAGGTCGTCATGATCGGCTCGGGCGCGACCACCGCGACCGTGGCGCCGGCGATCGCGGGCGATTGCGAACACCTCACCGTGCTGCAGCGCTCGCCGACCTATTTCATCCCCGGCCGCAACGAGAACGAGCTGGCCGACATGCTGCGCGAGCTGCAGGTCGAGGAGGCCTGGATCCACGAGATCGTGCGCCGCAAGATCCTGTTCGACCAGGACCTGTTCACCCGCCGCTCGATCGAGGAGCCGGAAACGGTGAAGCAGGAGCTGCTCGCCGGCGTCGCCGCCTACCTGCCGGAAGAGGAGGTGAAGAAGAACTTCACCCCCACCTATCGGCCGTGGCGCCAGCGCATCGCCTTCGTTCCGGACGGCGACATCTTCCAGGGCATCAAGGCCGGCAAGGCCTCGGTGGTCACCGGCGAGATCGACCAGTTCACCGAGAAGGGCATCCTTCTGAAGTCGGGCCAGACGCTGGAAGCCGACATCATCATCACCGCCACCGGCTTCAACCTCAGCGTCCTGGGCGACATCGACTTCACCATCGACGGCAAGCCGCTGAACTTCGCCGACACCGTCACCTATCGCGGCATGATGTTCACCGGCGTGCCCAACATGCTGTGGGTGTTCGGCTACTTCCGCGCCAGCTGGACGCTGCGGGCCGACCTTTTGGCCGACTTCGTCTGTCGGCTGCTCAACCACATGACCAAGAAGGGGGCCAAAAAGGTCACCGTGGCGCTGCGGCCGGAAGACAAGGACATGAAGCTCTTGCCCTGGATGGACCCGGAGAACTTCAATCCCGGCTATCTGATGCGCGCCATGCACCTCTTGCCCAAGCGCGGCGACAAGCGGGAATGGGCGCACAGCCAGGATTACTGGCGCGAGAAGGACGAGATCCCGGCCATCGACCTGGACGATCCGGCCTTCGTCTACGAGGGCATGGAAAAGAAGCACGCCAAGCCGGCGGAAAAGGCCAAGCCCAAGGCGCTCGCCTAGCCTCCCGACCTCTGTCCCGCTCCTCCCCGCGCGGGCGGGGACGGGCGGTTGACGGCGGCCTGAGCCGGCCGATCGCTCGCGCGGTCTTATCAGCGGCCGATCGCTCGCCTATGGATGCGGCGATGAAGATCGACGGCGTTCCCTACCGCACCATCTGGCTGGCCGACGACGGCGCCGGCGTCGAGGTGATCGACCAGACGGCGCTGCCGCACGCCTTCCGGGTGCTGCGGCTGGAGACCTGCGCCGAGATGGCGCAGGCGATCTCGGCCATGGTGGTGCGCGGCGCGCCGCTGATCGGCGCCGCGGCGGCCTACGGCATGGCGCTGGCGGCGCGCCAGGATCCCTCCGACGCGGCCCTGCGAAACGCGGCCGAGGCGCTGGCGCGCACCCGGCCCACGGCGGTCAACCTGCGCTGGGCGATCGAGACGCTGCGGCGGACACTGGAGCCCCTGGCCCCCGGCGCGCGCGCCACCGCGGCCTACGCCGAGGCCGCGCGGCTGTGCGACGCCGAGGTCGCCGCCTGCGAGGCCATCGGCCGCCATGGCGAGGCGCTGATCGCCCGCGCCTTCGACGGCCGCGCGCCGGTCAATGTGCTGACCCACTGCAACGCCGGCTGGCTGGCGACGGTGGACTGGGGCACCGCGCTCGCCCCGATCTACCGCGCGCACGACGCGGGCGTTCCGCTCCATGTCTGGGTCGACGAGACCCGGCCGCGCAACCAGGGCGCGGCGCTGACCGCCTGGGAGCTGCAGCGCCATGGCGTGCCCTACACGGTCATTGTCGACAACGCCGGCGGCCATCTGATGCGGCATGGGCGGGTGGACCTGTGCATCGTCGGCGCCGACCGGGTGGCGGCCAACGGCGACGTCTGCAACAAGATCGGGACCTATCTGAAGGCCCTGGCCGCGCACGACACCGGCGTGCCCTTCTATGTCGCCCTGCCGTCGTCGACCATCGACTGGCGCCTCGCCGGCGGGGACGACATCCCGATCGAGGAGCGCGACGAGGCCGAGGTGACCCACATCACCGGCCTCGCGCCGTCCGGCGAAAGCGTCAGCGTGCGGCTGACCCCCGAGGGCGGCCGGGCGGCGAATTTCGCCTTCGACGTCACCCCCGCGCGGCTGGTCGGCGCCCTCGTCACCGAACGCGGCGTCTGCCCGGCCAGCCGCGCCGGCCTCGCCGCCCTGTTCCCCGATCATGCGGAGAACCTCGCCCGATGAAAAGCCTGTGGTCCGGCGCCGAGGCCCGGCGCATCGTCGCCCGCTACGCCGAGCGCGGCGTCGCCGAGGATCTGGCGCTGCGGGTCTATTCCAGCCGCCTTTTGGGGATCGAACCGCGCCTGGTGCGGCACGGCGGCGGCAACACCTCGCTGAAGACCACGGCGCGCGACGTGCTCGGTGCGCCGGTCGAGGTGCTCCACATCAAGGGCTCCGGCTGGGACCTCGGCGACATCGAACCCGAGGGCCTGCCGGCGGTGCGCCTGGCGCCGCTGATGGACCTGCGCCGGCTGGAGCGTCTGTCGGACGAGGCCATGGTCGACGCCCAGCGCGGCGCCTTGATCAACGCGAGCGCGCCCAATCCCTCGGTCGAGACCCTGCTGCACGCCTGGATTCCCCACCGTTACATCGACCACACCCACGCCAACGCCGTCCTGGCGCTGAGCGACCAGCCGCGCGGCGAGGCCCTGTGCCGCGAGCTCTACGGCGAGCGGCTGGCCCTGGTCCCCTATTGCATGGCCGGCTTTTCCCTGGCGCGGCTGGCGGCCGGCGTGTTCGAGGCCCATCCCGATTGCCAGGGGATGATCCTGGTCAAGCACGGCGTGTTCACCTGGGGCGACAGCGCCCGGCTCGCCTACGAGCGGATGATCGAGGCGGTCAGCCAGGCCGAGGCGCGGCTGGCCAAGGGCGAGCGGACCCTGGTCCAGGCGCGCCTGCCCAGGCTGGCGCCGCTGGCGGAGGTCGCGCCCATGGTGCGCGGCGCCTTGGCCCAGGCCCTGGGCGACGGCCGCTTCCGGCGGGTGGTGCTGGAGCACCGCGGCGGCGCGGCGGCGCTGGCCTTCGCCGGCGGCAAGGCCGTGGCCCGCTACGCCCAGGCCGGGCCGGTGACCCCCGACCACGTCATCCGCATCAAACCCTGGCCCCTGATCCTGCCGGCCCCGAAGGCGGGCGACGAAACCGGTTTCGCGGCGGCCGCGCGGGTCGCCGTCGCCGACTACGCCGAGCGCTACCGCGCCTATTTCGAACGCCACAACGCCCGCGCCGAGCCGAGGAAGACCATGCTCGATCCCCTGCCGCTCTGGGTGCTGGTGCCGGGCGTCGGGCTGTTCGGGGCGGGCGCCTCGCGCAAGGCGGCGGCCGTCGCCGCCGACATCGCCGAGACCACCGTCGAGGTGGTCACCGCCGCCGAAGCCACGGGCCGCTTCGAGAGCCTGACCGAGGCCGACCTGTTCGAGATGGAATACTGGTCGCTGGAGCAGGCCAAGCTCGGCAAGGCCAAACCCCCGCCCCTGGCCGGCCAGATCGCGGCGGTGACCGGCGGCGGCGGGACCATCGGCGCGGCGATCGCCCGCGCCTTCGCCGCCCAGGGCGCGGCGGTCGCGGTGCTCGACGCCGACGGCGCGGCGGCTGAGCGCGCGGCAAAGCCGTTGGGCGGCCTGGCCATCGCCTGCGACGTCACCGACGCCGCCCAGGTGCGCGCGGCGTTCGACCGGGTGGCGGCGGT
Organism: uncultured Alphaproteobacteria bacterium; assembly: GCA_963706385.1. GTDB lineage: Bacteria > Pseudomonadota > Alphaproteobacteria > Caulobacterales > Caulobacteraceae > Poindextera. Next base: position 1,994,100 of record OY970153.1, read on the forward strand.
CTTCGGCGGGCTCGACATCCTGGTCTCCAACGCCGGGGCCGCCTTCACCGGGGCGATCGACGCGGTGGACGAGGCGGTGCTGCGGCGCAGCTTCGAGCTGAACTTCTTCGCCCATCAGAGCGCCGCCCAGGCGGCGGTGCGGATCATGCGCCGGCAGGCGACCGGCGGAGCGCTGCTGTTCAACGTCTCGAAACAGGCGGTCAATCCGGGGCAGGATTTCGGACCCTACGGCCTGCCCAAGGCCGCGACCCTGGCGCTGATGCGGCAATATGCGGTGGAGGGCGGCGCCCTCGGCGTCCGCTCCAACGCGGTCAACGCCGACCGCATCCGCTCGGGGCTGTTGACCGGCGAGATGGTGGCGGCGCGGTCCCGCGCGCGGGGGGTCAGCGAGCGGGACTACCTGGCGGGCAACCTCTTGGGCCGCGAGGTCACCGCCGAGGACGTGGCCCAGGCCTTCGTCTCCCTGGCCCTGGCCGAAAAGACCACCGCCGCCGTGCTGACCGTGGACGGCGGCAACATCGCCGCGGCGATGCGCTAGTGGATAGAATCTGACGCTTGGCGCCCGCCCGCCTGAGAGCGTCCTCCCTCCCCCGCTCGTCCCGGCGAATGCCGGGATCCAGATCATATGGCGCGGCGCTATCGGTTCAACGTCTCGTATAGGTCCGACCACGTCGGATTGGCCGCTTCGATCAGCATCAGCTTCCAGCTGCGCCGCCATTCCTTGATCTGGCGCTCACGACGAAACGCGCCCTCGCGGGTCTCGCAGACCTCGTACCAGACCAGCCGGTCGCAGCCGTATCGCGCGGTGAAGCCGGGCAAGGCCTTGGACTTGTGCTGCCAAATCCGCCCGTGAGGTCGTCGGTCATGCCGATGTAGATCGTCCCGTTGCGCCGGTTGGCGACGATGTAGACGTAGAACGACATCCCCGCGCCGCGCCTTATGATCTGGATTCCGGCATTCGCCGGAACGAGCGGCGTGAGGGTGCGACGTCCGGGCTTGGCCGGCAATGTCCGCTACGGTCATTCGCTCGTGGGCGGGAAGCGGACGTTCGACCCGCAAGGCGCTAACGGCGCGACGTTCCCGGTGGGACTCAAGTGTCGGATTTTGACCACGAGGGCGTGACCGGCCACCGCCAGCCCGCCGCCGCCCGGTGCAGCAGGCCGGCCATGGCGGCCAGGTCGAGGAAATACAGGTAGCGGTAGTCGCAGGCCACCGCGATCACCAGGAAGCTGGCGGCGAAGCTCAGCGCCGCGCACAGGAGGGCGATGACGACGACGCACTCGCCGACCCGTCTCGACGCGGCGAGGTCGCGCGCGGCCAGGACGATCAGGATAAGGGCCAGGCCGGCATAGACCAGGTGCGAGAGCGCCGGGGTTCCGACGAAGGCCAGGCTGTAACGCCGCGCCCAGGCGTCCTTGCTCCGATCCCGGGGCGCGAGCGCCAGGGCCTTCAGTATCGCCGGCGGCCCGTCGAGGCCGACGAACAGCGGCCGGCAGGCCATCGGGCGCGGGGTGGCCAGCAGCTGGCCGAAATCGGCGAGCCGGACCCGGGCGTAGAGCTCCGGCCGCGTCAGGATCAGCGCCCGCCATTGCCGCGCCACCGCCGCCCCGGTCCCGTCCACCGCCGCATCCGCCCGCGCCAGGCTCATCAGCGGATCGACCCGCTCGGCACGCCAGGCGGGCGCGGCGGTCTGGCGAACGAAACGGGCGGCGGGCGGGGCCTCGCGGTCGAGCACGGCCAGGCCGAAGCCCGGGTCGGCGCGGACCGCGCCCGCCAGGTCCCAGACTTGCAGCCATTCCCATTGCTGGGCCTGGGCCGGTTCATGGTCGCTGTGCAGGTCGAGCGCGAGGCTCGCCCCGCCGATCAGGGCGAGACAGGCGGCCAGGGCGGCGAGGCCCTGGCCGATCGCGCCGCCCAGGCGCCGGGGCCGGCCGGCGGCGGCGCGCCAGGCGAGCGCCGCGAACCCCGCCGCGCCCCAGATCGGCGTGACGATCCCGTTCTGCCGGGCCAGGCCCGCGAGCGCGAACAGGGTGAAGGCCAGGGCGGCGAGCGCGCGGCGGCGCGGTGGCGAGTCCCAGGCGCGGGCGCACCAGGCCAGGGCCGCGAACCCGGCCAGGCTGGCGTCGGCGAACAGCACGTCCTTCCAGACATCGCCCTGGTAGATCAGCAGCAGCGGCGAAGCGGAAAGCGCGGCGGCGAGGCCGATTGCAACCAGGTTTGGCCGCGGCGACAGCGCGGCGAAGGCGAACAGGCCGCCATAGGCCAGCGCCGCGTCGAACACGATGAACCCCGGCGCGCCCGGATCGAGGCGGTCGAACAGGCCCAGCAGCGCGGCCATCACCGGCGGGTGCCAGGCGTTGAACATCCCGGCGCGGCCCTGTTGCAGCTGCCAGACCGAATCCGGCGAGAACTGGCCCGGCCAGTTCAGCCACAGGCACCCCGCCGCCCCGGCCGCGAGCACCAGGCCCACGGCCCAGAGCGTGGCCCGAGCCGGGCGGGCGGAAGGGGTCGGACGCGCCATGCCGCGAGCTTGACCGACATCGCCACCGCGCGTCTAGCGCCTCGGACGCGCCAGCACGATGAAGCCCTGGGCGCGGAAGATGGCGCTCGCCCGCGGTCCTTGCAGAAAGCCGAGGAAGGTCGCGGCCGCCGGGTTGACCGGCCCGGCCGCCAGGGCGGCGGGGTAGACGATCGGCGGGTGGCTGGCGTCGGGGAACAGGCCGACGATCCTGACCCTGGGCTCGGCCTTGGCGTCGGTGTCGTAGACCACGCCCAGCGGCGCCTCGCCGCGGGCGACGAAGGCCAGGGCGCCGCGCACATTGTCGGCCTCGACCAGATGCTCGCGCACGCCGGCCCAGACCCCGAGCGCGGTCAGCGCGGCCTTGGCGTAGCGGCCGGCGGGAACCTCCGGCCCGGCCACCGACAGCCGTCCGCCGCCCAGCGCCTGGGCGAGCGGCATGCCGGCGCCGATACGCAGCGTCACGGCCGACGTCGCCGGCGCGATCAGGGCCAGGTGGTTGCTCAGCACGTCGCGGCGGCTGGCGGCGACGATCAGATGGCGCTGGCCCAGATAGTCCATCCAGTCGGCGTCGGCCAGGATGACGACATCGGCCGGGGCGCCGGCCTCGACCTGGCGGGCCAAGGCCGACGAGGCGGCGTAGGAGAAGCGCGCCGGAGTCCCGGTCTGGGCGGTGAAGTCTTCGCCTACCGCGTCCAGCGCATTCCTCAACGAGGCGGCGGCGAACACCGTCACCGGCGCGCGGGCCTGGGCCGCGGCGCGCGCGGGGAACAGGGCCAGGACCAGGCCGAGCACGGCCAGCGCCAGGGCCGCCGTCAGGGCGCCGGGCGCGGCGTCGAACTTGCGGGTCGGCATGGCGATCCCAGGGTTTAAACAAGGAAACCATACTGGGCCGGAAGCCGTCGTGGTTCAATCTCAACAACAGATGAACGCCGCCGCCGCACGCTTGTCACCTTGTTCGATCATAAGGCCGCGGGGCAATCGAACCGATCGGAGGTTGCGTATGATCGAAGCCACGGAATTGATCACCGTCAAGCCGACGCCGGAAGGCTGGCGGGTCGAATGCGAACCCCGGGGGCCCCACCAGAGCTTCCAGAGCGGGGCGACCGCCGAGGCCGCGGCGCGCCAGCTCGGCGAGGCGATCGCCCGCGGCGGCCAGGCGGCCGAGATCCGCATCTTCCTGCGCGATGGCAGCCTGGCGGGACGTTTCGCTTGCGCGGCTGCGCGCTGAACACCGCGCGCCATCAGCCTCAGGATCGCCGACCGCGCCGCTGTTCGCGTTCGACTCTCAGCTGGATCGCGGTCTTGGGCAGTTTGTCCAGCGTCAGGTAGCCGATCCCGTTCGGGTCCAGCCGGTCGAAATGCCGGCCGGCCAGGCGCAGAAAGGCGGCCTTGCGGATGCGGCCGTTGAGATTCTCGTCGGCCGCCATCACCGGTTCGGGCTCGGCGAAGAAGCCGTAAGGCGAGGCCCCCTGGCCGCTTTCGTCGATGTCGTGCGGCGGACGCGCCTCGGGCGGTTCGTCCTCGCCCGGGGCGATCGGCGCATTGCCGCCGATCGAGGGGCCGCCGCCAGTCGGGCCGCCGCCTGGGCCGCCACTCATGTCGCCGCCCATCATCTGCGCGCGCCACAGACGCCCGCCGTAAAGGCCGGTCCCGCCGCGCAGATCGCCCACCTTGACGCGAAAGCCCAGGACCTCGGGCGCGATCGCGTGCTCGTAGCGGCTGACCTCGCGGCTGTCGATCACCCCGTCGCCGTTGACGTCCAGCAGCTTGAAGAAGGCCTCGGCGTCGGCCAGGAACTCGCCGCGGTCCAGCTTTCCGTCGCCGTTCTTGTCGGCCTGCTTGAACCAGACGACCACCGGATAGGGATCGGTGATCCGTGCACGGAATGGCTGGCCGCAAGGGCTGATGAACACATTGGGCGTCGCATCGCCCTCGTCGGGCGCCGCCAGGGCCAGCGAGCCCGTCGCCCCCGGCGCGACCGCCAAGGCCGCCAACGACCAGCCCAACCGCCTGCGTGTGATCATCCGCGCCGCCTCCCGCGCCCAATCGACACAGTCGCTGGGCCGTGCTTGTGTTCGCGCTCCGGCTTGGCCGAAGCGGCCGGCTTTTTCAAGGCGGGAACATCTCGATGGCCTCTTTCTATGAACGCCACATCTTGCCGCGGCTGATCGGCTGCGCCTGCGCCGCGCGCCCGATCATGCGGCAAAGAGCCAAGGTGGTCCCCCTCGCCGAGGGTCGGGTGCTCGAACTGGGCATCGGCGGCGGGCTCAATCTCGCCTTCTACGATCCGGCCAAGGTCAGCGCGGTGCTGGGCGTCGACCCGTCCGCCGGGCTGCGCGCGCGGGCCGAGGCCGCGCCCCGTCCCGAAGGGCTCGCCGTCGAGGTGCGGGAGGGGCAGGCCGAGGCCCTGCCGTTCGAGGACCGGAGCTTTGACAGCGTGGTCTGCACCTTCACCCTGTGTTCGGTTTGCACGCCGGCGGCGGCCTTGGCCGAGGCGCGGCGGGTGCTGAAGCCGGGCGGGCGGCTCTTGTTCTGCGAACACGGCCTGGCCCCCGACGCCGACGTCGCGCGCTGGCAGCGGCGGATCGAGCCGATCTGGAAGCCGATCGGCGGCGGCTGCCATCTGACCCGGCCGATCGCCGGCCCCATCGAGGCCGCGGGGTTCCGCATCGAGCGGCGCGAGACCATGTACCTGCCCAAGACGCCGCGCGCCTTCGGCTGGCAGGAATGGGGCGTGGCGATCCCGGCCTAGATGACGATGGGAGGGGATGCGCGGATTTTGAACCACGAAGCGCACGAAGGACACGAAGACATATTTTCGTCCCCCATCCGCCGAGGGGAAGGGTTCAACCCTTCGTGCCCTTGGTGACCTTCGTGGTGAAATCGGCCCTCCACTCATCCCGGCCGAAGCGACGCTGAGGGCCGGGATGACGACTCTAGCTTCGGGTGAAGTTCGGCTCGCGCTTCTCGCGGAAGGCCGCCAGGGCCGCCTTGTGGTCGTTGCTGCGGCGAAGCCGCGACAGCTCGGCCGCCTGCAGCGGCGCGGCCTCCTCGGGCGACAGGTCCGAGGCGCGGCCGGCGATGCGCTTGGTCGCCTCGACCGACAAGGGCGCGCGCGAGGCGATCCGCTCGGCCAGGGCGAGCGCCGCGCCTTCCAGGGCCTCGGGCGGGTGGACCGCGACGACCAGGCCGAAGCGTTCGGCGGTGGGCGCGTCATGCGGCAGGCCGGTCAGCAGCATGGCCTTGGCCCGCGAGACGCCGATCAGCCGCGGCAGGCGATAGGCCGAGGCCATCAGCCCGACATTGACCCCGGCGCAGACGAACTGCGCCTGGCTCGAGGCGATGCGGATGTCGCAGCACAGCGCCAGCTCGAACCCGCCGCCGACACACCAGCCGTTGACCGCGGCGATCACCGGCGCGCGGGTGGCGTCCAGCCGCTCCAGCAGCCGTCCGAACCCGGCCAGCTCGTCGGCCTCGGGCCGGGCGGCCTTCAGATCGTCGCCGCCGCAGAAGGCGCGGCCGCGGCCGGTGACGATGATCGCGCGGATGGCCTCGTCGGCCTCGACCTGGTCCAGCGCCCGCATGAAGGTCTCGCGCATCGCCACGCCCAGCGCGTTCATCGGCGGATTGTCGATCTCCAGGCGCACGATGCGCGCGCCGATCCGCTCGACGTGGACCGAGCTGCTCATGCCGGCTTGGGGGCGGCCGGCGGCGCGTCGGACGTCCGTTGGCCCGCCTGGCCGGCCAGGGCGAAAGCGACGGTCGGGTTCATCGCGTCAACCATGGCGGTCGGCATCAGGATGGTCGCGCCCCGCTCCTTGGTGGTCTCGTAGATGATGTTCATCGCCCGCAGTTGCAGGGCGGCGGGATGTTCGGCATAGGCGATCGCCGCCTCGACGAACTTGGCCGCCACCTCGGCCTCGGCCGAGCCGAGGATCACCCGGGCCTGCTTCTCGCGTTCGGCCTGGGCCTCGCGCGACATGGCGTCCTGCAGGGCGACGGGGATGGCGACATCGCGGATCTCCACCGAATTGACCGAGACGCCCCAGTGCTCGGTCTTTTCCGCGATCTCCGCGCGCAGCTTCTGGTCGGCGTTCTTGCGGTCGGCCAGCAGCGCCGAGAGCATCGACGAGCCGATCATCTCGCGCAGCGAGGTCTGGGCCACCCGGTCGATCGCCTGGCGATAGTCGGTGATCATCAGCGCCGCCTTCTCGGCGTCATGCACCTGCCAGAAGATGATCGCATCGACGTTGACCGGCACGGTGTCGCGGGTCAGCGCCTGTTCGGCGTTGAAGGCGGTGGTCTGGATGCGCTGGTCGATCACCGCGACGACCGAATCGAGGATCGGGACGATCAGGAACAGGCCGGGGCCCTTGACCCCTTGCAGCTTGCCGGCGCGCAGCACCACGAACCGCTGCCAGACGTTGGCCATCTTCAGCGAGGCGGCGACGATCACCGCCAGCAGGATGAAGGGCGCGCCGGCGAACGGGCCAACCAGCTCCGTAGTCAGCGCGCCGATCAGGACGCAAACGACGAACAGGAACAGGGTGATCGGATTCATGGCGGGCCTCCCGGAGGCCGAACGCCTCATGTGGCGAGGCAGGTTAGCACGGAACGGCGGCGTCTACGGCTCCAGCTTGCGGCCGTAGCCCAGGCGCACGACCACCGGCTCCAGGGTCAGGCTCTGAACGATGATCGAGAAGATCACCACCGCATAGGTCGCCGCCAGCAGGATCGCCCGCTCGCGCGAGGGCGGCAGCGACAGGGCCATGGCCAGCGACAGGCCGCCGCGCACGCCGGCCCAGGTCAGGACGGCCACCAGGCCCGGCTTCAGCCCCTTGTCCACCACCCCCAACAGCGCCGACGGTCCGGCCAGCGCCACCCAGCGTCCGACGAACACCAGCGGGATCGCCGCGGCCGCGACCAGATCGACGATGCGGTCGAACTTCAGGGTGACCACTTCCAGCCCCACCAGAAGGAACAGGATTCCATTCAGGTTCTCGTCGATCACCGTCCAGAAGGCGCGGGTGTAGCGGCGGGTCTGCTCGCTCATCGTCTCGCGCGCCGCATGCTGGCCCAGCATCAGGCCGGCCACCACCACCGCGATCGGCCCCGAGAGGTCCAGCGCCTGGGCCAGGGCGTAGGCCCCGGTGGCCAGCGCCAGGGTGATCCCGACCTCGACGCCGTAGTCGTCGATCGAGCGCATGGCCCGGATGGCGATCCAGCCGCAGACCAGGCCGAGCGCGCCCCCGCCGCCGGCCTGGATCAGCACGCTCAGACCAAGGCCCAGCGGGGAGACCGCGCCCTGGCCCAGCGCCAGGGCCGCCGCCGCGCCGAACAGCACGACGCCCACGCCGTCGTTGAACAGGGCCTCGCCCTCGATCAGGGCGCGGATGTCCGGCGCCAGCGAGGTGCGCTTGAGCATCGCCAGCACCGCCACCGGATCGGTGGGGCTGATCAGGACGCCGAACACCAGCGCCCATTCGAACGACAGGGGAACGCCCACCAGCCGGGCGGCGAGCCAGAAGCCGCCCCCGACCACCGCGGCCGAGATGATCACCCCGGCCGTGGCCAGGAAGGCCGCGGTCCAGCCCCGGCGCTTGAGCGCGTCCAGGTCGACGTGCATCGCCCCGGCGAACAGCAGATAGGCCAGCATGAAGCGCAGCACCGCGGCCGAGAAATCCACCTGCCGCACCAGTTGGCCGACCATGGCGCCGAGGCCCAGGCCCGGCGCCAGCCGGTCCAGCCCGACCAGGGCCAGGGTGGCGGTCACCCCGACGATCAGCATCGCCACCGCCGTGGGCAGGCCCACGAAACGCCGGTTCGCCCAGCCGATGACGGCGCTGAGCGTCAGGAAGACCGCGGCCAGATCGAACAGCGAAAGGCTCATCGCTCCGTGCTGGCCCGGCGCGCGGCCGCGATCAACCGGAATCGGTCCGGAATGGGTCCCGGCCGCCGGTTTGAGCTGTGGGAAGCCTCCGCGCGGTTTGATCTCACTCAATGACGAGGCGCGCCACGTCCGTACACCGCTCGCCGGTAGCGATTATGTTTCCTTTACGCCAGGTCCCGCCCTTAGGCGCCGAACCTTGATGAGCTGAGGCGATATATCGGCGGCTCCTAGAATCGGAGCCATCCAATGGACTTCGTCTACATCGCCGTTGGCGTCGCCGTGCTCTGCGTGTTCGCCCTTTACGCCGTCGGACTGCGGAGGCTGTGAGATGTTCATTCAGCTGATCTACGCCGCCGCGGCGCTCGTCGTCGGCGTCTACATGGTCACGGCCCTGCTGCGACCCGACAAATTCTAGCTGCGAAAAAAAGGACGCAACTCCCATGAACGCGAGCGGCTGGGGCGAGATCCTCTTCACAATCGCCGTCACCGTGGCCCTGGCGATCCCGCTGGGCGCCTATATGGCGCGCGTCTGGCAGGGCCAGAGCACCTGGCTCGATCCGGTGCTGAAGCCGGTCGAGGCGGGCCTCTACTGGACCTTCGGCGTGGATCCGAAGAAGAGCCAGAACTGGTTCGCTTACGCCATGTCGGTGCTCGCCTTCAGCGTGGCGAGTTTCGTCGTGCTCTACCTGATCCTGCGCTTCCAGGATCTGCTGCCGTTCAATCCGCAAGGCTTCAAGGGAACCACCCCGGACCTGGCGTTCAACACCTCGGTCAGCTTCATCACCAACACCAACTGGCAGTCCTATACGCCGGAGGCGACGCTTTCGGCCTTTTCCCAGATGGCCGGGCTGACCAGCCACAACTTCCTCTCCGCCGCCGCCGGCATCGCCATGGCCGCCGCGGTCACGCGGGCCTTCGCGACCAGCCGCGGCGAGGGGCTCGGCAACTTCTGGGTCGATCTGACCCGGATCAGCCTCTACATCCTGCTGCCGATCAGCATCGTGGTGGCGCTGGTCTTCGCGGCTCAGGGCATGCCGCAGACCCTGACCGGCCACGTCGACATGGTCGGCGTCGAAGGCGTCAAGCAGACCAACATCCTCTATCCGACCGCCAGCCAGGAGGCGATCAAGCAGCTCGGCACCAACGGCGGCGGCGTCTTCAACGCCAACTCCGCGCACCCCTACGAAAACCCCAACGCCCTGACGAACCTGATCGAAGAGATCGAGATGAACACGCTGGGTTACGCCTGCGTGTTCGCCTTCGGCATCATGGTCGCCGCCCGCAAGGACGCCAGGGCGCTGGTGGGGGTGATGGCGCTGTTCATTCTTGCCGCAGCCAGCATAGTCTACTGGTCCGAGACCCAGGTCCCCTCGCCGGCGATGCACGCCGTGCACGCCAGCACCCTGATCAACATGGAGGGCAAGGAGGTCCGCTTCGGAGCGGCTTCGACCGCGACCTGGACCGCCTTCACCACCGGGGCCTCCGACGGCGGCGTCAACGCCATGCACGACAGCTTCACGCCGATCGCCGGTGGGGTCGCGATGTTCATGATCCAACTCGGCGAGATCCTGCCGGGCGGCGTGGGCTCCGGGCTCTACGGCATGGTGGTGATGGCCCTGATCGCGGTGTTCGTCGCCGGACTGATGGTCGGACGGACGCCCGAATATCTCGGCAAGAAGATCGAGGCGCGCGAGATCAAGTTCGCCATGCTGGCGGTTCTGATCCTCCCCCTGGCGATCCTCGGCTTTTCGGCCTTGGCCGCGGTCCTGCCAATCGCCCTGAAGAGTTTGGAGAACTCCGGCCCGCACGGGCTTTCGGAGATCATATACGCCTATTCCTCGGCGGCGGGGAACAACGGCTCGGCTTTCGCGGGTTTGTCGGCCAACGTTCCCTACTGGAACGCCACGCTCGCCATCGCCATGCTGCTCGGCCGGTTCGGCTACGTCATGCCGGTGCTGGCCATGGCCGGCTCGATCGCCGCCAAGCCCAAGCTCGCGCCCAGCGCCGGCTCCTTCCCCACCAACGGGCCGCTGTTCGTCGGCCTCTTAGTCGGCGTGATCCTGATCATGGGCGGGCTGCAGTTCTTCCCCGCCCTGGCGCTCGGCCCGATCGCGGAGCACTTCCAGGTGCTCCAGACCCTCGCCGGCCAGCACTGACCTCCGTCCGGAGCCCATTCCAATGACCGATGCTGCTGTCCATCTTGGCGCCCGGCGCCGTTCGGCGGTCGCCGCGACCGCGATGTCCGCGGGCGTGATGATGCGGGCGATCCGCGAGTCGTTCGTCAAGCTCGACCCGCGCAAGCTGTCCAAGAACCCGGTGATCCTCGCCACCGAGATCGTCGCCGTCCTGGCCACGATCTCGACCATCGACGCTTTCCGGGCGGGGACCTACCCGTGGTGGTCGTTCCAGATCGCCGTATGGCTCTGGTTCACCGTGGTGTTCGCCAACTTCGCCGAAAGCATCGCGGAAGGGCGCGGCAAGGCCGCGGCCGACGCGCTGCGCGCCCAGCGGGTGGATGTCATGGCCAAGCTGATCGTCGATCCCGCGCGCGGGACCACCGCGCCCACGCCGGCCTTCAAGCTGAACGCCGACGACGTGGTGCTGGTCGAGGCGGGCGACATGATCCCGTCCGACGGCGAGATCGTCGAGGGCGTCGCCTCGGTCAACGAGGCCGCGATCACCGGCGAATCGGCCCCGGTGATCCGCGAGTCCGGCGGCGACCGATCGGCCGTCACCGGTGGTACGACCGTGGTCTCCGACTGGATCAAGGTCCGCGTCACCGCTCAGCCGGGCAACACCTTCCTCGACCGCATGATCGCCATGGTCGAGGGCGCCGAGCGGCGCAAGACGCCGAACGAGTTGGCGCTCACCGTCCTGCTCGCGGGCCTGACGATCATCTTCCTGATCGTCACCACGACCCTCTTGGGCCTGGGCCAGTACTCCGGCGTCAAGCTCGATCCGCTGGTGCTGGGCGCCCTGTTCATCTGCCTGATCCCGACCACCATCGGCGCGCTGCTTTCGGCCATCGGCATCGCCGGCATGGACCGGTTGCTCAAGGTCAACGTGCTCGCCACTTCGGGCCGGGCGGTCGAGGCCTCCGGCGACTGCGACACCCTCCTGCTCGACAAGACCGGCACCATCACCCACGGCAACCGCATGGCGACCGAGGTGATCGCCGCGCCAGGCGTGCCGGCGGAGCGCGCCCTTCGCGCCGCGATGATGGCCTCGCTCGCCGACGAGACGCCCGAAGGCCGCTCGATCGTCGACCTCGTGTTGGAGAAGGGCCTGACCGGTGTTCCGCCGGAGGGCTCGACGCCGGTGCCGTTCAGCGCCACCACCCGGATTTCCGGCCTCGACGCCGGCAAGGACAGCTGGCGCAAGGGGGCGGTGGACGCCATCCTGAAGACCATCGGGATTTCGGCCACGGCCGTCCCCGCCGAGCTCAACGCCGCCGTCGACCGTATCGCCCGAGCGGGCGGCACGCCGCTGGCGGTGGCCGAGAACGGCGTGCTCGTCGGCGTCATCCATCTGAAGGACGTGATCAAGAGCGGCGTGAAGGAGCGCTTCGCGGACCTGCGCCGGATGGGCATCCGCACCGTGATGATCACTGGGGACAATCCGATCACGGCCGCCGCCATCGCCTCCGAGGCCGGGGTCGACGACTTCCTGGCCGAGGCCACGCCCGAGGACAAGATGCGCCTGATCCGCGAGGAGCAGGCCAAGGGGCGGCTGGTGGCGATGTGCGGTGACGGCTCCAATGACGCCCCCGCTCTGGCCCAGGCCGACGTCGGCGTGGCCATGCAGACCGGCACCCAGGCCGCGCGCGAGGCGGGCAACATGGTCGACCTCGATTCCGACCCGACCAAGGTCATCGAGATCGTCGAGGTCGGCAAACAGATGCTGATCACCCGCGGCGCCCTGACCACCTTCTCCATCGCCAACGACGTGGCCAAGTACTTCGCCATCATCCCGGCGATCTTCTTCACCTCCCTGCCGGCGCTCGGCGCGATGAACATCATGCGGCTGGCGAATCCGAAGAGCGCGATCCTCTCGGCGGTGATCTTCAACGCCCTGATCATCATCGCGCTCATTCCGCTGGCCTTGCGCGGCGTCCGCTACCGGCCGATCGGGGCGTCCAGGCTGCTGCAACGGAACCTCTTGATCTATGGCGTGGGCGGCGTCGTCGCGCCGTTCATCGGCATCAAGATCATCGACCTGATCATCACCTCGGTCGGTCTGGCCTAGGACGAAAGGCGAATCGCATGCTTTCCGAAATCCGCCCCGCCATCGTCTCGACGGTGCTCTTCACGCTCCTGCTCGGCCTCGGCTATCCGCTGGCCATCACCGGGATCGCCCAGGTCGCCTTCCCCCGTCAGGCCGAGGGCAGCCTGGTCCGCAACGCCTCCGGCAAGGTGATCGGCTCCTCCCTGCTGGCCCAGCCGTTCGCCAAGGACGAATACCTGCATCCGCGTCCGTCGGCCGCTGGCTCCAACGGCTATGACCCGACGAGCTCGGGCGGCTCCAACTATGGGCCACTCAGCCCCGATCTCGCCAAACGGATCGCCGGCGACGCCAGCGCCCTGCGCAAATCGACGGGCCATCAGGAAATCCCGGACGATGCGATCACGACGTCCGGCTCCGGCCTCGACCCGGACGTCTCGCCGGCCTACGCCTATCTGCAGGCCGACCGGATCGCCAAGGCGCGTGGCGCGTCGCTGGATGAGGTCCGCCGTCTGATTGGCCAGCATGTCGAACAGCCGCTCCTCGGCTTCATCGGCCAGCCGCACGTCAACGTGCTGATGACCAACATCGCACTCGACGCCGCGCTGCCGATGAGCAAGCCTAAGGCCGCGTGATGGCCGAAGAGCCACGGCGATCCGATCCCGACTCGCCTCCTGCTCGAGCGTCGGGGACGAAGCGCGCTTGGCTCATGACGTTCTTCGGCGCCATCGATGTCTTGATCTGCGCCGCCAATCACGCCTGAACTGGCGGGTCGAAGGTCCCATGAACCGGTCAGGCCCGCCCATGTCCTTTCCCGCGATCCGACTGGGGCTCCTCGCGGCGAGCGCGTGGGTGGGAAGCGCGTCGGCTCAGGCGGTTCCACCCGACGGCCCGCCGCCGGCGCGGCCCAGCTTCGACTTCGAACTGGGGGCGGCGAGCGACGGCCTGTTCCGGGGCGTCAGCCGCACGGACGACCGGGCCCAGGCGTTCGACTCGTTCACCCAGGGCGCGGCGCTCGGTTTCATCGGCGAGCCGCGGGTCAACGGGCTTGCGGTCAATCGCGCTCTCGACGCGCGCTTTCCGGTGGCCCACCCTAGCGTCCCATGAGCCAAGACGAGCCTTCCCGCCCCGATCCCGACGCGCTGCTGGCCGAGGCCAAGCGTCAGGGACGCGGACGGCTCAAGGTCTACCTCGGCATGGCCCCGGGGGTCGGCAAGACTTTCGAGATGCTCACCGCCGGCCGGCGCCGCCGCGACGAGGGCGTCGAAGTGGTCGTCGGCGTGGTCGAGACCCATGGGCGCAAGGACACCGAGGCCCTGACCGAGGGGCTGGAGGTGATGCCCCGGCACCCGATCGAATACCGCGGCCGCCGGCTGATGGAATTCGACCTGGACGGGGCCCTGGCGCGCAAGCCCAAGCTGCTTTTGGTCGACGAATACGCCCACTCCAACGCGCACGGCTCGCGCCACCCCAAGCGTTGGCAGGACGTCGAGGAGCTGCTGGCGGCCGGCATCGACGTGTGGACCACGCTCAACGTCCAGCACCTGGAAAGCCTGGTCGACGTGGTCTGGAAGATCACCGGGGTTCGGGTGCGCGAGACCGTGCCCGACTCGGCGCTGTCGGCCGCGGACGAGATCGAGCTGGTCGACCTGACGCCGCAGGAGCTGCGCGAGCGGCTGACCGCCGGCAAGGTCTATGTGCCCGAGACCGCCCGGCTCGCCTCGGACAAATTCTTCAAGCCGGAGAACCTGACCGCCCTGCGCGAGATGGCCCTGCGCCGCGCCGCCCAGACGGTCGACGACCAGCTCATGGGCGTCATGCGCCGCCAGGGGATCGAGGGTCCGTGGGCGGCCGGGGAGCGGATCCTGGTGCTGATCGCGGGCGATGCGATGGCCAGTTCGCTGGTGCGGGCCGGACGTCGGCTGGCCGACCTGATGGACGCGCCCTGGACCGTGACCCACGTCGAGCGGCCGAATCGGCCCACCGGTGGGATCCTGGGCGCGCGCCGGGTGACCGAGGCGCTGAAACTGGCCGAGCAGCTCGGCGCGGCGACCGTGGTGCTGACCGGCGACGACCTGCCCGACACGGTGCTGGCCTACGCCCGGCGCAACAACGTCACCCAGATCGTGATCGGCAAGACCAAGGACAGCCGCTGGCGCGTGCTGGCCGGCCGCTCGCTGGCCCACGCCCTGCTCAGCCGATCCGCTGGCGCGGCCCTGCATTTCGTCAGCGAGGGGGCGCCAGAGACGGAAAAGCCGGAACCGGCGGCGGCGCCGCCGCGCCAGGGCTGGCGCGAATGGCGCGGCTATCTCGGCGCCGTGGGCCTCGTGGGTCTGGCCAATGCGGTTGCCTTCCCGATCGACCGGTTCTCCACCGGCGCGGACCTGGCGATGATCTTCCTGGCCAGCGTGCTGATCAGCGGGCTGGCGTGGGGCCTGCGCCCGGCGATCGCCGCGGCGACCCTGGCCATCCTGACCTACAACTTCTTCTTCCTCGAGCCGCGGTTCTCGCTTGAGATCGGCCATCCCGGCGACGTGCTGACCTTCGCCATCTTCTTCGCCGTCGCCGCCGCCACCGGCTGGCTGACCGGCCGCGTGCGCGATCAGGCGCGGCTTTCGGCGCAGCGGGCCTCGGCGGTCACCGCGCTCCTGGCCGCCAGCCGGCGGCTGTCGGCCGCCTCCACCCAGGCCGAAACCGCCCAGGCCCTGGCCGATCAGGCCGCGGCCGCGTCGGGCGGGCGGGCGGTGGTGCTGTTGCCGCACGAGAGCGAGCTGGTCCAGACCGCCGGCGCGCCAACCACCGCGCTTTTGACCACCGGGGCCATGGCCGCGGCCCGCTGGGCCTGGGATAAGGGCGAGGCCGCCGGGTCCGGCACCGGCACCCTGCCGCAGGTGGGCTGGACCTTCTGGCCGCTGGTGGGTCTGCGCGGCCGCGCCGGCGTCGCCGGGGTGGAGTTCAACGAGCGCGCCGGCCCCGACGACGAGCGGCTGGTCGCGGCCCTGTTGGACCAGGGCGCGGTGGCGTTGGAGCGGGCCGAACTGGCCGCCGCCACGGTCGAGAACGAGGCCTTGCGCCGCTCCGACAAGCTGAGGGCGGCGCTGCTCAACTCGATCAGCCACGACCTCAGGACGCCGCTGTCGACGGTGATGGGCGCGACCACCACCCTGATCGACTACGGCAGGACGCTCAAAGCCGACGTGCGCGGCGATCTTCTGCTCAGCATCCGCGAGGAGGCCGAACGGCTGAACCGCTATGTGGGCGATCTTCTGGACATGACCCGGCTCGAGGGCGGGGCGCTGAAGACCCGCTCGGAATGGACCGACATGCGCGACGTGCTGGACGCCGCGATCAACCGCGTCTCGCGCCGTCTGGAGCACCGCGAACTGGCGCGCGACTTCCCGCCCGAACTGACCGCGGTGCAGACCGACCCGGGGCTTTTGGAGCAGGCCATCGTCAACATCCTGGAGAACGCCATCGCCTACAGCCCCGATTCATCGCGCATCGAGGTCGCGGCCTACGAGGACCGCGGAAACGTGGTGATCTCGATCGAGGACGAGGGGCCGGGCATCCCGCAGGCGGACATCGAGCGGGTGTTCGAGAAGTTCCGCCGGCTGGAGGAGCCGTCCGACCGCGCTCGGGGCGAGCGCAACAAGGGCGCCGGGCTTGGGCTTTCCATCGCCAAGGGCTTCGTCGAGGCGATGGGTGGGCGGATCGCGGCCGCCAGTCCGCTGATCCAGGGCCGCGGCACGCGCGTGCTGATCAGCCTGCCCAAGACGACCCCCACCCACCACCTGCTGCTTTAGGGACCGCACGATGTCCGCTCACCGGCCCCGCATCCTGGTCATCGACGACGAGCCGCAGATTCACCGCTTCCTGGCTCCCGCCCTCGACGCGGCCGGCTACGAGCCGGTGCGCGCCGACGACGCGGCGCAGGGCCTGGCCGCCATCGCGAGCCGGGCGCCTGACGCGGTGATCCTCGACCTCGGCCTGCCCGACATGGACGGCAAACAGACGCTGATCCGAGCGCGCGCATTTTACGACGGCCCGATCCTGATCCTGTCCGCACGCGACCGCGAGGTGGAGAAGATCGAGGCGCTGGACCACGGCGCCGACGACTATGTGGAAAAGCCGTTCGGCGTGGGCGAACTCCTGGCCCGCCTGAGGGTGGCCATGCGCCACCGGCTGCATCAGGTTGGGGCCGCGCCGGTGATCCGCGCGGGCGATGTCGAGATCGACCTGATCAAGCGGGTGGTCACCCGGGGCGGCGAGGCGGTGCGGCTCTCGCCCCGCGAATACGACCTTCTGGCCAAGCTCGCCGAGGGCCGCGGCAAGGTGTTGACCCACCGACAGCTGCTGACCGCGGTCTGGGGCCCGGCCAATGTCGAGGACGTGCAGTATCTGCGCGTCTTCATCGGCCATCTGCGCCAGAAGCTCGAGGCCGACCACTCAAGCCCCCGCCACATCATCACCGAGGCCGGGGTGGGCTACCGGTTCATCTGCGACTGACCCGCCGGCCGGTCAGAACCGGCGGATCTCGTAGCCTTCGTCCGCATCGGGCGGTGGCGGTGGGCCTTGCCAGCCCTCGGGCGGCGGCGGAAGCGGCGGGCCTTCGTCGTCCACCGGACGGCCGCCGATGAACCGGGTCTTGCCCGGCCAGGTCAGAAAACCGGACCGGTCCGTCGCCCAGGGCCGCTCGGCCCTGGCGTGGTCCCAGTAGCCCCGGTAGCCCCAGTGGCCCGCATGGCCAAAGGCCCAGCGCGCCTCGTCCTCGCTCCAGCCCGGCCCCGCGCCCCAATCGCCTTCCTCGCGCCAGCGATGCTCGTCGCGCCACATGGGTCCGCCCATGTCGGCATGGTGTTCGCTCCAGCCGCCCGCGCGGCCCGAGACCCGGACGTGGGCGTGGCGACGGGCGTGGCGATGGACGTGATAGCGCGCGGGGCCGGCCGCGCGGGCGTGGCGGCAACCGCAGCTGGTCGCGGCGGGCGCGGCCTTGGGGTGGACGGGGGCGGCGACGGCGAGGCTCGCCACGAGGCTGGCGAGGACGCCGAGCAGGGGAAGGGATCGGATGCGCATAGCGGGGCTCTCCGCGACGGATTAACCTCACATTAACCCTTTGCGCCGCCAGCGAACCCGGATTTCTCGCCACGCGGGAACGCGCCGCGCCCCCCTTGCGTGGGACAAGGCGCCTCTCTAGGCCATTTTCCGCCGAAGTGGCCACCGGTTCGGCGAAGAAAATGGCCTCACTTTAAAGACCGACGAGCAGATTCCGATCCAATCGGATCGGAATCTGCTCTAGCGTCTCGCGCGATTTGAGACAGGAGCGCGGGCGTGACGATCAAGGCGGTGATCTGGGATTTCGGCGGGGTGTTCACCACCTCGCCGTTCGAGGCGTTCAACCGCTACGAGGCCCAGCGCGGCCTGCCGCTGGACCTGATCCGCACGATCAACGCCACCAATCCGCACGACAACGCCTGGGCGCTGTTCGAGCGATCGGAGATCGACGCGGCGGGGTTCGACGTCCGCTTCGCCGCCGAGGCCAAGGCGCTCGGCCACGAGCTGCGCGGAGCCGAGGTGCTGCCGCTGCTCTCGGGCGACGTGCGCCCGCGCATGGTCGCCGCCCTGGCCGCCTGCAAGGAGCGCTTCACGGTGGCCTGCATCACCAACAACGTCCAGGGCGCGGGCCACGGCGCGGGCATGGCGGCGACCACCGAAAAGGCCGTCCAGGTGGCCGAGATCATGGCCAGCTTCGACGCGGTGATCGAAAGCTCCAAGATCGGCATCCGCAAGCCCGATCCGCGCATCTACCAGATGATGTGCGAGCTGTTGGAGGTCGAGCCAGGGGCCTGCGTCTACCTCGACGACCTGGGGGTGAACTGCAAACCCGCCGCCCAGCTCGGCATGGCCGCGATCAAGGTCACCAGCGAGGACCAGGCCCTGGCCGACCTGGCGCGGGTGACCGGCCTGAGCTTCTGATCCGGGCATGGCCCGCCCCTCTAAGCTTCCGGTCGAGACGGTTCTGGCCCAGCTTTCCGGCTGGTCCGCCGCCGACGGGCGCGAGGCGATCGTCAAGACCTTCCGCTTTACGGACTTCAGCCAGGCCTTCGGCTTCATGACCCGCGTCGCCCTGGCGGCGGAAAAGCTCGACCACCATCCCGAATGGTTCAACGTCTATGGCCGCGTCGAGGCGCTGCTGGCCACCCACGACGTCGGCGGGGTGACCGAGCTCGATCTCAAGCTCGCGAAGGTGATGGACGAGATCGCTTCCTCCGGTTCAAACTGACGTTTGAATTTTAGGACGAGGTGACACCCATGGCGAAGACCGCAGGCGGCCGCGTGGCCGGCAAGAAGGCTTTCATCACCGGCGCGGCGCAGGGCCTGGGCGCGGCGGCGGCCTGGCGGCTGGCCGAAGAGGGAGCCAAGGTCAGCCTCGCCGACATCAATCTCGAGGGCGCGACCAAGACCGCCGAGGCGATCAACGCCGCCTTCGGGGCCAACACCGCCTTCGCCTTCCCGCTCGACGTGACCAAGGAGGATCAGTGGATCTTCGCCCTTGAGGAGGCCGACGCGGCGATGGGCGGCGTCTCGGTGCTGCTCAACAACGCCGGCATCTCGCGCGGCGGCGACATCGAGCACCTGAGTTTCGAGAGCTGGAAGCTGGTGATGAGCGTGAACGTCGATTCGGTGTTCCTCGGAACCAAACACGCGCTGAAATACATGCGCCAGAACCAGCCCGGCTCGATCATCAACATCTCCTCGATCGCCGGCCTGATCGCGGCGCACAATTCGCCGTCCTACAACGCCTCCAAGGCCGCGGTCTGGCTGCTGTCCAAGGGCATCGCCCTGCACTGCGCCAAGCAGAAGCTCGACATCCGCTCCAACTCGATCCACCCGACCTTCATCGACACCCCCATACTCGACCCGCTGCGCCAGATGTTCGGCAAAGAGGAGGCCGAGGCCAAGCTGGCCCGCCAGATTCCGCTGGGCCGCATCGGCGAGCCGGCGGACATCGCCAACGCCGTGCTGTACCTGGCCTCGGACGAGAGCAAGTTCATGACCGGCGCCGAGCTGAAGCTGGACGGCGGCATCTCGGCGATGTGACGGGCCAGGCCGGGCCGTGGCCTATTCGGTCATGATCGAGCCCAACAGCAGCCGCGCGCCCGGCCGGCGCAGCACCTGGTTGGTCTGGGCCTGCAGCGAACGGGCGATGTAGTCGGCGTCCGGCGGCGCGCCGGGCGCCAGGCCGGCGGCGTAGATCTGCAGAAACTGGACATAGGCGGCGCGCAGACGCGGTTGCGAGGCGTTGGCCAAGGCGCGCAAGGCCGGGTCCGGCACGTCGACACCGACCTCCAGGGTCAGCACCCCGCGCTGGCCGTTGGGGCGAAACACGGTCGCGCTCAAGGTCTGGAGCTGGATGTAGCTGGTCCCGCCGGCCTTCTTCTTCTCGGCGGTCTCGGCGACGGCCCAGGCGGGCGGCGCCATCGCGGCGGGCAGGGCGAGAGCCAGGGTGCAGAAGGTGCGGCGGGCGAGCATGCGCCTATATCTGGCGGCGAGGGTGTTGACGCTCCCTTTACACCGGCGCGCGCATGGGTTCTACCGGCCCCGCGCCGTCCCCTCCCGACGAGAGTCCGCATGAGCCGATCCAACCTGATCGCCGGCCTGGCCCGAGGCTTCGCCGAGCGGTGTCCCGAATGCGGCGAAGGCCGGCTGTTTCGGCGCTACCTGAAGGTCTCCTCGCCGTGTCCGGCCTGCGGGCACGACAATGCGCGCTATCCCTCCGACGATGCGCCGCCCTATTTCACCATCCTGATCGTCGGCCATCTGGTGATCGCGCCGATGCTGTTTTTTCCCTTCGTCTGGACCTGGCCGGTGAGCTGGGTGCTGGCCACGACCCTGCCGAGCATCGCGGGGCTGACGCTGGTGCTGCTGCCCCGGGTGAAGGGCGCGGTGATCGGCGCGCAATGGGCGATCGACCGCGGCCATGGCGCGGCGGATCGCGACCGCCCAACGCCCTAACCCCGCGCCCGACGAGAGGTCTAACCGTTCGGCCCGGGCTGGCGTATGCTGCGGGCAGGACCGATGCGACCCCGGAGACGCGCGATGGCGACCCAGCTGCGATTCAGCCGCGACGAGTTGATGGCCAGCCATCCCTACGCGCGCCCGCACCAGGAAGCCGGACGACGGCTGCACGGCGGGTTCGACGCCGAGGGCCGCTACGTCTCGCCGCGCACCCTGACGCGCTGGCCGGCGGTCGAGGCCTGGCGCGCGGCGCTGGCCGCCCGCGGCTGGCCGCTGATCGACGCCTCGGGCAAGCTTTTGGAAAGCGAGGGTTATCCGAATTTCGCTCAGCAAAAACTCTTGTTGCAGTCCGGCTTCGGCCAGACCGAATGGAACGCGCTGACCATCACCGGGATCATCGAGGCGCGCGGTCAGGCCCTGGCCAATTTCACCGCGCCCGACCTGCAAGCGATCATCGTCGAGGACATTTCCGAGACCGCCTGCGGCCACCTGAACCTGGGCCTGCTGCACGCCCACGGCATGGACGAGGGCGGCGATCCGGCCCAGCCCGACGTCGGCGCCCACGACGCCATGTGGTTCGCCGCGCGCGATCTGGTGTTCGGCAAGGACGCCTATCCGATCCCCGTCGCCCCGGAGAGCATCTCCCGACCGGTGGAGGCGCGCGAGATGCCCCAGGTCCCGCCGCCCTATGAGCAGCTGTTCAAGCTGTTGATGGACGTGTTGATGATCGAGGTCAGGGCCGAGTCCGCCTTCGTCCTGCATGGCCGGCTGTTCCGCGATCCCGAGATCTTCGCGGATCGGGCGGCGGCCGAGCGGGCGGCCGACCTGGTCGAGCGGATTCGCACGGACGAAGCGGTTCACGTGGCCTATCTGCAGACGGTGGTCTCCGAGCTGCGCGGCTTCACCTTCAAGACCGAGGATGGCGGCCGCGCCGCCGGCGCCGAGATCATCGATCCGGTCTGGGCCAGGATGGTCGAGTGGCACGGCTCGCTGGAGCGCGTGGCCGCCCGCGAGCGCGCCCGCGCCGAGCTGGAGCGACGGATACTGGCCGCGCGGGGCGAGGAGGCCGGCCGCGAGCTCCTGGCCCGGCTCGATGCGCTGGAGACCGCGGCCGTCGCGGCCGCCTAAGGCCCATCGGGACGGCGCGGGGCCGCGCGCCGCGTTCAGGAGGACCCGCCATGCGCCTTTCCGCCGAGGGCGACTATCGCCTGAAGGACGAGGCCGCGACCGGCCGGCTGGGCGCCGCGGTCGGCCGGGCGCTGGAGGCCGGCGAGGCGGTCTGCCTGTGGGGGCCGCTCGGGGCCGGCAAGACCACCCTGGCGCGCGGCCTGATCCGCGCCCTGGCCGACCCGAAGGAAGAGGTGCCGAGCCCGACCTTCACCCTGGCGCAGTTCTATCCCACCGCGCGCCTGCGGCTGACGCACTTCGACCTCTACCGCATCGGCCGGCCCGAGGAGGCGCACGAGATCGGCCTGGACGAGGCGCTGGACGAGGGGGCGGCGCTGATCGAATGGCCCGAACGGCTCGGCGGCCATCTGCCGGCGGATCGACTCGATATAGAACTCACCATCATCGGGCAGGGCGGCGGCGAGCAGCGGCTGGCGCGCCTGACCCCCCACGGCGCCTGGGAAGGACGACCGATTGAGTTCTGAACGCGAGGCGGCGAAGGCCGCCTTTCTCAAGCAATGCGGCCTCGGCGAGGCGGTTCGCGAGCCGCTGACCGGCGACGCCTCGACCCGCCGCTACGAGCGCCTGCGCCGGCCCGGCGGCGCGACGCTGATCTTCATGGACCAGCCGGCCGCGCTGGAGACCGCGCCCTGCCCGCCGAGCGCCACGCCGGACGAGCGCGCCGCGCTGGGCTACAACGCCAGCGCCCGGCTGGCCGCTGGCCGGATCGAGGCCTTCGTCGCCTGCGCCGGCTATCTGCGCGGCCTGGGCCTGTCGGCGCCTCAACTGGTCGCGGCCGACGCGCCGGCGGGCCTGGCGGTGCTGGAAGACCTCGGCGACGACCTCTACGCCCGGTTGATTGAGGCCGGCGCGGCCGAGGCCCCGCTCTACGAGGCGGCGATCGACGCGCTGATCCGGCTGCACGAGGCTGAGCCGCCGGCGGTGATCGA
The DNA here is from genome assembly GCA_963706385.1 of uncultured Alphaproteobacteria bacterium. Lineage (GTDB taxonomy): Bacteria > Pseudomonadota > Alphaproteobacteria > Caulobacterales > Caulobacteraceae > Poindextera. The sequence continues at coordinate 2,016,865 of OY970153.1, forward strand.
GGCCGACGGCGCGCGCTGGCCGCTGCTCGGCTACGACGAGCTGGCGCTGAAGACCGGCCTGGACATGTTCATCGCCTGGTGGCCGAAATACGCGGGGACGGCGGCCTTCGCGCCCGACGCGGTCGCCGAATGGGACAGCCTGTGGGCCCCGATCCGCGCGAGCGGCGCGGCCGGCGCGGCGGTCTTCGCCCACCGCGACTACCATGCCGAGAACCTGATCTGGCGGCCCGAGCGGGCGGGCGTCGCGCGGGTCGGCCTGTTGGATTTCCAGGACGCGCTGCGCGCTCATCCGGCCTGGGATCTGCTGTCGCTGCTGCAGGACGCCCGCCGCGACGTGCCGCCCGCGCTGGAGCGGGCGATGCTGGACCGCTACCTGGCCGCCCGGCCCGACCTGGACCGCGAGGCCTTCCTCGCCGACTACGCCGGCCTCGCGGCGCTGAACGCGGCCCGCATCCTGTTCATCTTCGCCCGTCAGGTCGCCCATTTCGAGCGTCCGCGCTATCGGGCCTTCATGCCCCGGGTCTGGGCCACGCTGGAGAAGAACCTGACCGCGCCCGGCATGGCGGCGATCCGCGCCTGGTTCGACCGGCATGTCCCCGCCGGAACCCGCAAATGAGCGCTTCGACCCCAAAAGATGCGCCCAAGACCGCCATGGTGCTGGCCGCCGGGCTCGGCGCGCGGATGCGGCCGCTGAGCGATGCGCGGCCCAAGGCCCTGATCGAGGTCGCCGGCAAGGCGTTGATCGACCATGCCATCGACCGGCTGATCGAGGTGGGAGTCGAGCGGGCGGTGGTCAATGTCCATGCCTTCGCCGACCAGCTCGAGGCGCATCTGGCGCGCCGGCGGGACCTTGAAATCCTGATCTCCGACGAGCGCGGCGGCCTCCTGGAGACCGGCGGCGGGCTCAAGCACGCCCGCGCCCTCTTGGGCGAGGCGCCGATCTGGGTCGCCAACAGCGACTATGTCTGGACCGGCGGCGCGGACGCGGGCCTGGGGCGGCTGGCGCGGACCTGGGACGCGGCGCGGATGGACGCCTGCGTCATCGTGGTCCCCAAGGATCGCACCCTGGGCTTCGACACGCCCGGCGACTTCTTCGGCGACGCGGATGGGGCGCTGACGCCGCGCGGCGCGGCGACAGAGGCGCCGCTGCACGCCTTCGGGCTGCAGATTCTCGATCCCGGGCCGGTCTACGCCGAACCCGCCGAGGTCTTTTCCCTTCGCGACGTCTGGTTCCGCGCGGCCGCGCGCCGGCGGCTGATCGGGGTGATCCCGGACGGGCTGTGGATGCAGGTCGGCGATCCGGCGTCGCTGAGCCTCGTCGAGGCCCGGTTGGCCGCGCCGTGAGCGAGCCCTTCCTCGCGCGGCCGGCGCCTCGCTGGCTGACCATTCCGGCGCATCGCCCGTTCGTCGAGGATCTGGCCGCGGGCCTGATCACCGCCCTGACCCCGCTCGGACCCGAGGCCCTGTCCGATGCGGTGGTGCTGACCCCCAACCGCCGCGCCGCGCGCGCTCTGGCCGAAGCCTTCGTCGCGGTCGGCGGCGGGCGGGCGCTCTTGCTGCCGCAGATCCGCGCCCTCGGCGACCTGGACGAGGGCGAGCCGCCGTTCGAGCCGGGCGATTTGGCGCTGGACCTGCCGCCGGCGATCAGCCCCTGGCGGCGGCGGTTCGAGCTGGCGCGGCTGGTGGCCGACAACGCCCATCTGCTGGAGCGCTCGCTGGACGCCGTCTCGGCGCTGGAGCTGGCCGACGCCCTGGCCGCCTTCCTGGACAGCCTGGCCATCGAGGAGGCCGCTCCGCCACCGGATCTGGACGACTGGGTCGAGGCCGGGCTGGCGCGGCACTGGCAGGTCTCGGCCCGGTTCCTGGCCCTGGCGCTGGGGGCCTGGCCGGCGCGGCTGGCCGAGCTGGGCCTGATCGACGTCGCCGCGCGCCGCGTGGCGTTGCTGCGCGCCCTTGCGGATCGCTGGGCCGCCGAGCCGCCGGCCGGGGCGCTGGTCGCCGCCGGCTCGACCGGCGCCGCGCCGGCCACCGCCGCCCTGCTGGCGGTGATCGCCCGCGCGCCGAAGGGCTGCGTGGTGCTGCCCGGCCTGGATCAGGACCTGGCCGACGCCGCCTGGGACCAGGTCGACGAACAGCACCCGCAAGGCGCGATGAAGCGGCTGCTGGCCGCCGCCGGCGTCGGGCGGCGGGACGTCCTGGCCTGGTCGCCGCCGGCCAGCGGCGATGCGCGGGGTCGCTGGCGGCGGCGGATCGTCAACGAGGCGCTGCGGCCGGCGCGGGCCACCGCCGACTGGTTGGGCCAGATTACCCGCCTGCGCGAGGAGGGCGCGGCCGATGGGGTCGATCCGATCGCCGAGGGGCTGGCCGGCCTGTCGGTGATCGCCGCCCGTGGCGAGGACGAGGCGGCCAGCGTCGCCGCCCTCTTGCTGCGCGAGGCGCTGGAGACGCCCGGCCGCACCGCAGCCCTGATTACCCCCGACGCGGTGCTGACGCGGCGGGTCTCGGCCCGGCTGGCCCGCTGGGGGATCGTGGTCGACTCCTCGGCCGGCGCGCCGCTGGCCGGGTTTCCGGCCGGCGAACTGGCCGGACTGGTCGCCAGGGCCGCCGCCGACCGGATCGATCCGGTCGAGCTGCTGGCCATCCTCAAGCATCCGATGACGCGGCTGGGTCTCGATCCCGAGCCCCTGGAGACCCGCCGGCGGCTCTTGGAGCGCCACGGCCTGCGCGGGCCCCGGCCGCGGGACGCGGCCGACGTCGCCCGCCGGCTGGACGGGGCGGCCGAGCGAGCCCCCGGTCTCACCGAAGACCTGGCCGGGGCCCGGGCGCTGTTCGACGCCCTGACCGCGGCGCTGGGTCTCGCCCGCGCCCCGTTCGCCGCGGGCCAGACCGACGCCGAGCCGGCGGCGCGGGGGTTGGCCCGGGCGGTGGAGGCGCTGGCCGCCGACGCGTCGGGCGAGGTCGGCGAGCTCTGGGCCGGGGCCGCCGGCGAGGCGCTGGTCGGCCTGCTGAGCGCCCTGATCGACGAGGCCGGCGGCCTGCCGCCGCTCACCGCGGCCGGCTTCGCCGAGCTGCTGGAGGGTCTGCTGGCCGGCGAGACGGTGCGCGCGGGCGCCGCCAGTCATCCGCGGCTGCGCATCCTGGGGGCCATCGAGGCGCGGCTGGTGCGCGCCGACCGGCTGATCCTGGCGGGGCTGGAGGAAGGCGTCTGGCCCGCCGGCGCCCCGGTCGATCCCTTCCTGTCGCGGCCGATGCGCGCGCTCGCCGGCCTGCCGCCGCCGGAGCGGCGGATCGGGCTCTCGGCCCACGACTTCGCCCAGGCGGCCTGCGCGCCCGACGTGGTGCTGCTGCATTGCGAACGGCGCGGCGGCGCCCCGGCGGTGGCCTCGCGCTGGCTCTGGCGGCTCAAGACCCTGGCCGAGGGGGCGGGCGCGGACCTGCCGGCCCGACCGGAGCTGCTGGACTGGGCGCGGGCGCTGGACGCGCCGGCCCTGCCCGCGCCCGCCTCGCTGCGCACCGCGACCCGGCCCCGGCCGACCCCGCCGGTCGAACTGCGTCCCGACCGTCTGCCGGTGACCGCCGTCGAGCGCTGGGTGCGTGATCCCTATTCGGTCTACGCCCAGCGGATCCTTGGGCTGCGCCCGCTGGAGCGGCCGGACGAGCCGGTCGAGGCCCGTATCCGCGGCACGGCGATCCACAAGGCCTTCGAGCGGTTCGCGCGCGAACGTCCCGGCGCGCTGGGCCCGGCCGACGAGGCGGTGTTCGCCGAGTTGCTGATCGAGGAGCTCGCCGCCGCGGGGATGCCCGAGGCGCGCCTGACCCGCGAGCGGGCGTTGGCCCGCAATGTCGCCCCCTGGGTGGTGGGTTTCGAGCGCCGCCGGCGCGAGGGCGCGCGGCTGTTGATCGAGCGGTCGGGCAGCCACGCCTTCGCCACCGCGCGCGGCGTCTTCACCCTGACCGCCAAGGCCGACCGCATCGAACTGCGCGCCGACGGCGCCGACATCCTCGACTTCAAGACCGGCGCGGCGCCCTCCCGGCGCCAGGTCGAAAGCGGGCTGTCGCCCCAGCTCACCCTGACCGCCGCCATCCTGCGCCATGGCGGCTTCGAGGGCCTCGGCGAGGTGGCGCCGCGCGAGCTGGTCTATGTCCGCGTCAGCGGCGGACGCGAACCGGGAGCGGAGATCGTGCGCGCGGCGGGGGCCGAGAGCCTGGACCTGGCGCTGCATGCGCTGGAGGGGCTGAAGCGGCGGGTGGCGGCGTTCGAGCAGCGCTCGATGGCCTACGTCTCCTGGGCCGCGCCGCAGTTCATCGGCCGGTTCGAGGGCGACTACGACCACCTCGCCCGGCTGTGGGAATGGCATGTGATCGGCGAAGGCGACGAAGGGGACGGCGAATGAGCCCCGCGGCCCGCCGCCCGCCGGCCGATCCTCAGGTCGCCGCCTCCGATCCGGCCCGCTCGGTGTTCGTCACCGCCAACGCCGGCTCGGGCAAGACCTCGACCCTGGTCAAGCGGGTCGCGCGGCTGTTGCTGCGCGGGGCGGCGCCGGAGACCATCCTGTGCGTGACCTACACCAAGGCCGCCGCCGCCGAGATGCAGCGCCGGCTGTTCGACGTGCTGGGCGGCTGGGCGGTGATGGAGGATGCGCCTCTGGCGGCAAAACTGGCCGAGCTCGACGAGCATCCGGCCGATCTGTCCGACGCCCGCGCCCTGTTCGCCCGCGCGCTGGAGACCCCGGGCGGCCTGAAGATCCAGACCATCCACGCCTTCTGCGAGAAGCTGTTGCGTCGGTTTCCGCTCGAGGCGGGGGTTTCGCCCGGCTTTCGGGTGCTGGAGGACGCCGCGGCGCGGGAGATCTCGGCCAAGGCGCGCGACGATGTCGCCCACCTCGCCCTGGCGAACCAGGACGGGCCGATCGGCGAGGCCTACGCGCATTTTTCGGTCCAGCTCGACTGGGCCTCGTTCAACGCCATGTTCGCCACCTTCGAGGCCCGGCGCGCGGCGATCGCGGCCTATATCGACGCCTGCCCGGATGGCCCCGAGGCCGATACGTGGCGCCGGTGCGGCTTTGGGGCCCCGGTCGAGTCCGGCCAAATCGAAGCTCAAGCCGTCGCCGGCGTCGACTGGAGCGGTTGGCGGATCGCCGCCGAGGCGCTGGCGTTAGGCACACAGGCGAGCGATCAGCCGCTCGGCGCGGCCATGCGGGCGATGGGGCCACACAGCGCTTTCGCCGATATCTGGGGCCTGTTCAGCACCCAGTCCGGCAAGCCCAGGGCGCGCCTGGCGACCAACGGCGTCGATGCGGCCGCCAAAGCCTGGCTCGCGGCCGAACAACAGCGCCTGTTGGAGGCGGCGGAACGCGTCAAGGCCGCCCGCGTCGCCTCGGACACCATCCGCGCGCTGCGGCTCGCCACGGCCTATGCGGTTCTCTACCAGGGGGCCAAGAGCGCCGGCGGCGGGCTCGACTTCGGCGACCTGATCGCGCGCACCCACCAGCTTCTGACCGTCAAGGCCGACGCGGCCTGGGTGCTCTACAAGCTGGACGGCGGGATCGAGCACGTGCTGCTCGACGAGGCCCAGGACACCGCGCCCGACCAGTGGGACATCCTGCACGCCCTGACCGAGGAGTTCTTCGCCGGGGCGAGCGCGCGGGCGGCCGACGAGCGCACCGTCTTCGCGGTCGGCGACGAGAAGCAGTCGATCTATTCCTTCCAGGGCGCCGAGCCGGAACGGTTCATCCGCGAGGCGGGCGCCTTCCGCGCCCTGATCGAGGGGGCGGGCCGAGGCTTCGACGACGTGCCGCTGGTCGAAAGCTGGCGTTCGACGCCGGAGGTGCTCGAGTTCGTCGATGCGGTGTTCGCCGACGACGAGGCGCGGGCGGCTCTCACCCCTGGCGCGCCAGCGGACGCCGAGCCGATAGTCCACATCTCCATGCGTAAAAAAGATCCTGGCGCGGTGGATTTCTGGCCGCTGGAGGAGAGCGAGCCCGACGCCGAGGTCGATCCTTGGGCGCCGGTCGACCAGGAGCCGACTGAGAGCGCCAACAAGAAGCTCGCCCGACGCATCGCCCGGGCGGTGAAGGCGACGGTGGAGCGGCGAGCGGCGGTGTTCGACCGCGAGACCAAGGATTGGCGCCCGGCGCGCTACGGCGACGTCCTGATCCTGGTGCGCCGGCGCAAGGCGCTGTTCCATGAGATCATCCGGGCGCTGAAGCGCGAGGGCGTGGCGGTCGGCGGGGCCGATCGGCTGACCCTGTCCGAGCACGTGGTGTTCCAGGACCTGATGGCGCTCGGCCGCTTCGCCCGCTTCACCGCCGACGACCTGACGCTCGCGGCCCTGTTGCGCGGCCCGTTCTGCGACGTGAGCGAGGAGAGCCTGTTCGACCTGGCCCACGACCGCGCCGGATCGCTGTGGGCGACCTTGGTCCGGCGGGCGGACGAGCGGGCCGAGTGGGGTGAGGCGCGCGGCTTCCTCGGCTGGGCGATCGAGGCGGCCGCGGCCCGCCCGCCGTTCGACTTCTACGCCCGCGTGCTGAGCCGGCTGGACGCCGCCGGCCGCTCGATGCGGACGCGGATGTTGACCAGGCTTGGCCGCGAGGCGGAGGATGCGCTGGACGCCTTCCTGGGCGAGGCGCTGGCGGCCGAGCAGCGGGGGGTGCGCGACCTGGAGCGCTTCCTGGCCCAGATGGCGGCCAGCGAGATCGAGGTCAAACGCGAGCAAGACGATCGTCCCGGCCCGGCCGGCGGCGAGGTGCGGGTGATGACCGCCCACGGCGCCAAGGGGCTGGAGGCACCGATCGTCATCCTGCCCGACACCACCACCCGCGCGGCGAGCCAGGGCGGACCGCTGCTGGACGCCGAGGGCGGCGGGTTCCTCTGGGCGCCGCGCAAGGCCGACGACTGCCCGGCCTCGGCCTCGGCCCGCGCGCGGCGCGACCAGGCGGCGGCCGATGAGAGCCTGCGCCTGCTCTATGTCGCCCTGACCCGCGCGCGCGACCGGCTGATCATCTGCGGGGTCCGCGTCCGCGAGGCCAACTACGCCGGGAGTTGGCATGAGGTCACGAGCCGCGCCCTGGCCCGCGAACACATCGCCGCCAACACCCGCATGACGGCCGAGGGCGACGCGCAGATCACCCGCTACGGCTTCGATCCGCGCGCCGTCGAGGCGCCCGCCGCCATCGGGCCCGCGCCCGCGCCCCTACCGAACTGGGCGGACCGGTTCGCGCCCGCCGAGCCGGCCGCGCTGCGCTACGCCTCGCCCTCGAGCCTGGCCGAATCCGAGCGCGGCCCCGCGCCCTCGCCGCTGGCCGAACGCCAGGGCCTGGGCCGGTTCCGACGCGGACTGATCGTCCATCGCCTATTGCAGCTCTTGCCCGACCTGCCGACTTCTGGGCGACGCGCGGCGGCCGCCGCGCTGCTGGCGCGCGAGATCGACCTGACGGCGGCCCAACGCGAGGAAATGGCGGCCGCGGCCCTGGCGGTGCTGGAGGACGGGCGGTTCGCCGCGGTGTTCGGACCCGGCTCGCGGGCGGAGGCGGCGGTGGCCGGAGCGGCCGCGGGGCTGCCGGCGGGCCTGGCGGTCTCGGGTCGGGTCGACCGGCTGCTGGTCGAGCCGGACCGGGTGCTGGTGGTGGACTTCAAGACCAACCGCCCCGCGCCGGAGCGGATCGAGGACGCCGATCCGGCCTACCTGACCCAGATGGCGGTCTATGCCGCGGTGCTGGCCGAGATCTTCCCGGGCCGGCGGATCGAGGCGGCCCTGGTGTGGACCGATGGGCCCAAGCTGACGCCGCTGTCAGAAAACATCGTGGCCGAGACACTGGCCCGGCTGCGCGCGGAGCGTTGATCTGCTCCACCCCCGCGCCTAGATTCGACGGTGAACGCGCGGGCTGATTCCGCGCGAAGGAGCTTTCTTCATGAGCACCGTCAAGGTCACCGACGAATCCTTCGAGCGCGACGTCCTGCGGGCCGACAAGCCGGTGCTGGTCGATTTCTGGGCCGAATGGTGCGGCCCGTGCAAGCAGATCGCCCCGGCGCTGGAACAGATCGCCGAGGAACTGGCCGATCAGGTCACCGTCGCCAAGCTGAACATCGAGGACAGCCCGACCACGCCCTCGCGCTACGGCGTGCGCGGCATTCCGACCATGATGCTGTTCCGCGGCGGGCAGATGGCCTCAATGAAGGTCGGCGCCATGCCCAAGCAGAAGATCCTCGAGTGGCTCAGCGAGACCGGCGTCCAGGCCGCGAGCGCCTGAAGCGCTCGACCCTATCCCCCGCCGCCGGCCGGATGTGGCAGCACGCCCAGGAGCTGGATGCGGAAGATCAGGACGCTATTGGCCGGGATCGGACCCTTGTCCTCGCCGCCATAGCCGAGGGACGGGGGAACGTAGAGGATCCACTCGTCACCCGGCCGCATCAGCTGAAGGGCCTCGACCCAGCCCTGGACCAGTCCATCCAGCGGGAAATCGGCCGGCTCGCCGCGCTGGAACGAGGAGTCGAAGATGGCCCCCGAAACCAGCTTGCCTTCATAGTGGACCTTGACCTCGTCCGAGAGGCGCGGATGCGGTCCGCTCGCGGGCCCGGAGGCGATGATCTTGTATTCCAGGCCCGAAGGCAGGGTGACCACGCCGGGCTGTTTGGCGTTGGCCGCCATGAAGGCCTGGGCGGCGGCGAGATCGCCGCCCTTGGCGGGCTTGGGCGCGCAGGCGCCCAGCGCCAGCGTCAGGCAAAGGACGGTCAGGGCTTTCATCGGCTGTTCCATGCGCATGGGGTCAAAGCGGCCGCGGCGGATAACCCCGCTCGCTCAGGGCCTCGATGATCTCGTCGGTGTGCTTGCCGTCGCGGGTCTCGATCATGATGTCGAATTCCGCGCCCTTGGCCGGCACGTCCAGCGCCAGGCGATTGTGCGAAACCTCGACGATATTGGCGCCCATCGAACCGATCACGCCCGAGACGGTGGCCAGAAGGCCCGGCCGATCATCCCCAATGATCTTCAGCGACACCAGCCGATGCTCGCGCACCAGCTCACGCTGCAGCACCGAGGCCAGGAGCCTGGGGTCGATGTTGCCGCCGGTGAGGATCAGCCCGACGTTCCGGCCCTCGAACCGGTCCCGATGGGCCAGCACCGCGGCGAGCGAGGCCGCCCCCGCGCCCTCGGCGACGGTCTTCTCGACGTTGCAGTAGAGCGCCACGCCGCGCTCGAAATAGGGCTCATCGACCAGCAGCACCTCGTCGACCAGCGGGCGGGCGATGGCGAAGCTCAGCTCGCCGACCTGCTTGACCTGGATGCCCTCGGCCATGGTCTGGCCGCCGGGCACGGCGTTGCGGCCCTGCAGCCGGGCGCTGAACGAGGGAAAGCTCGCAGGCTCGACCCCGAGGATGCTGATCTGCGGCTTGACGTGCTTGGCCGCGGTGGCGACGCCGGCGATCAGGCCGCCGCCGCCGATCGGCACCGGCAGCACGTCCAGCTCCGGCGCGTCTTCCAGCATCTCCAGCGCGATGGTGGCCTGGCCGGCCATCACGTCGATGTCGTTGAACGGATGCACGAAGACCAGGTCGCGTTCGTCGTGCAGGCGAAGCGCGGTGGAATAGGCGTCCTCATAGCCGTCGCCGTCCAGCACCACCTCGGCGCCGAAGTCGCGGGTCTGCTGCACCTTCACGAACGGGGTGCCGCGCGGCATCACGATGGTCACCGGCACGCCCAGCCGGTGGCCGTGGTAGGCCAGGCCTTGCGAATGATTGCCGGCCGAGGCGGCGATCACGCCGCGGGCGCGCTCGTCGGCGGTGAGCAGGAGAAGCTTGTTCAACGCGCCGCGCTCTTTGTAGGCGGCGGTGAACTGCAGGTTCTCGAACTTGACCCACACCTGCGCCCCGGTGATCTGCGACAGGGTCTTGGAGTGCCGGCAGGGGGTGCGTTCGATGTGGCCCTGCAGCCGCCGCGCGGCGGCTTCGATCTGGGCGAAAGTCAGGGTCATGGGCTGGGAACCGGGGCGGAAAAGCGCGGCAACCTAACGATGGGGGCGCGTCACCGCAATCCGCGCCAGAGATCGAGGCGCCGCATGGCCTTGCCGGGAAGCTCGGAGGCCGCCCCCAGCGGCAGCCGCTCGGCGGCGGCGCGAACCTGATACTGGGCCGCCCGGAACAAGGTCGCGGGCGAGGGCCGGCCGACGAAGCCGTGGGCCACCGGCCGATGCACGCTGGCCAGTTGCAGCTTGAAGCGGTAATCGCCGGCGCCCAGGTCCAGCGCGCGATAGGGCGTCCGGTCCATCCACTTCAGAATGTCCTGGAACAGCAGCAGGCCCGGCGAATACCGCTCGAACTCGTCCTCGTGGGCGATGACCCAGGCGTGGAGGGTCTGGCGGCCCAAAAGGTTGAACTGGGCCGCGGCCAGACGCTCGCCGATATGCAGGGTGAACAGGCCGCCGCCGAGGCCCTCGGCCTTCGACCTGAACAGGTCGCGGACCAGCTCGGCCGTCCAGCCGGCGGCGAACACGTCGGTCTGGCCGGTGGCGCGGTATTGCGCCCGTTTCCAGGCCAGGAGTTGGTCCAGAACGGCCGCGTCGGTCTCGTGGGCGGTGAAGCGCGTCGGGCCGACCTCGCGCTCGACCTTCCGGTGCCGCTTGTCCAGGTCCTTGATGATCCCCGAGCCGGCCGCCCGCCGGCCCTCGGCGTAGGCGGCGTAGCCGTCCGGCGTCTCCAGCACATAGGACAGCCGGGTTCCGCGCACATAGGGGGCGAAGGCGGTCTGGTCGGCCAGCAGGTGCGAGAAGTCCAGCCGCTGCGCGCCCAGGGCGTCGACCAGCCGCCGCGGGTCGATCCGCAGGCCCGGCTCGGCGACCAGGGCCTGATAGTCGTTCATCGGCGCGCCCGCCGGCATGGCCACCGCGCCGGCCAAGCGAACCGCCATGAAGCCGACGGCCTCGCCGCCCTCGCGCGGCACGCAGACCCGCACCCCGCCGCCGCGCGGCTGAGACCGCTCCGCCGCGAGCGCCCAGCCCGGCGACAGGAACGGGCTGTCCCAGGCCGGCTGGGCGGCCTGGAGCGCGGACCAGCGCGCGATGTCGGCGGCGGACAGCGCGCTCGGGGCTAGGACGTCGATCTGCACGGACGCGGGCCTTTTGCGGGTGACGTCCAAAGACTAGCGGCCGGAAGTTTCGCCGAGGTTAGAGCGGGATGTGAAAAGTGGATGCCGGTTTTTCACCTTCAGGCCGCCGCGCGCGGCGCCGGGCCGATGTAGCGCGACTGTGGCCGGATCAGCCGCCCGCCGGCGAGCTGCTCGCGGGCGTGAGCGATCCACCCGGCCACCCGGCCAATGGCGAAGACGCAGGTGAAGGCCTCCGGCGGAAAGACCAGGGCTTCCAGCAGCAGGGCGGTGTAGAATTCGACGTTGGTCTGCAGCGAGCGGTCGGGCTTGCGGGCTTTCAGAATCCGCAGCGCCGCGTCCTCCACCGCCTCGGCGAAGGCCAGGCGTCCGGGCGGAACGTTGGAGCTCTCGCCCAGGACCCGCACGGCCCGCTTCAGCGCGTCGGCCCGCGGATCGCGCACCCGGTAGATTCGGTGGCCGAAGCCCATCAGCCGATCGCCGCGATCCAGCGCCGCCTCGATCCAGACGCGGGCGTTGGCCGGCTCGCCGATGGCGTCCAGCATCTCGATCACCGGTCCGGGCGCGCCGCCGTGCAGCGGCCCCTTGAGCGCGCTGATCCCGGCCAGCACCGCCGAGGTCAGGCCGGCGCGGGTCGAGGCGACCACCCGCGCGGCGAAGGTCGAGGCGTTCAGCCCGTGGTCGCAGACGGTGACCAGATAGGCGTCCAGCGCCGCGGTCTCGGCCGGGGCGGGCGCGGCGCCCCTGATCATCCGCAAAGTATCCGCCGCATGGCCGAGGCTCGGGTCCGGCGCGATCGGCGCCAGTCCCCGCCGGATGCGGGTCGCCGCCGCCGTGAACACCGCCGGCGCGGCGACCAGGCGCAGGGCGACGGCCAGGTCGTCGCCGTCGGGCAGCCGGGCGGTCAGGGCGCGCACCGCCTCGATGGCGGACAGCCGCCCCAGGTCCGCGTCCAGCGCGGCGACCTGGGCGAACACCTCGGCGCGAGCGGCGCCGATCGCCGCGGTCAGGCTGGCCTGGGCGGGCAGGTCGTCGAAGAAGCCGTCGAACAACAGCCATACGACCGCCTCGAACCGCGTGCGGCCGGACAGATCGTCCAGCGAACGGCCCCGGATCACCAGGCGACCGGCCTCGCCGTCGACATCGGACAGCACGGTGTCGGCCGCGACCACCCCTTCGAGCCCATCGGACATGGCTTGCTCCCTGATTATTTCACGCTTTTAAATGCTGATTATATGGATTATCGTCAATCTTGATCAATTGAATCAATGGATATGCCATGACCGAATGGCTGACCGCGAACGAGGCGGCGGATCGGCTGGGAGTGCGGGCCCAGACCCTCTACGCCTATGTCAGCCGGGGTCGGATCGAAGCGCGGGCGAACGCGGAGGACCCGCGCAAGAGCCTCTACCGCGCCGAGGACGTCGACCGGCTGCGCCAGCGCAAGGCGCGCGGGCGCAAGGCGGCCCATGTCGCCGAGGACGCCATCGCCTGGGGCGAGCCGGTGCTGGCCTCGGCGATCACCACGGTGCGCGAGAACCGGCTCTACTACCGCGGCCGCGACGCCGCCGAACTGGCCAAGAGCGCCAGCCTGGAAAGCGTCGCGCGGCTGCTCCGGGGCGGCCACGGCGCGGCCTTGAAGCAGCGCGCGGCGATCAGTTTTCCCGCCGCGTCCAGCGCCCGGTCGCGGGCGTTCCTGGCCCTGGCGACGCGGGCGGCGGCCGACGCCCCGGCGCGGGGCCGCGCGCCGCTCGCCCTGGCGGCGGAGGCGGCCGGCCTGTTGGACGGATTCGCCGACGCGGTGGCCGGCGCCTTCAACGAGGGCCCGATCCACGCGCGCCTGGCCAAGGCCTGGGGGACCGACGCCGCGGGCGCCGAACTGATCCGCATGGCCCTGGTGCTGCTGGCCGACCATGAACTCAACGCCTCGACCTTCGCCGCGCGGGTGACCGCCTCGACCGGCGCCTCGCTGGCGGCCTCGGCCCTGGCCGGCCTGTCGGCCCTGTCCGGCCCCCTGCACGGCGGCATCGCCCCCAGGGTCGAGGCCTTCATCGGCGAGACGAGCCGCGTCGGGGCCGAGGCGGCCGTCCGCGCGCGCCTGGCCCAGGGCCTGCGCGTCCCCGGCTTCGGCCATCCGCTGTACCCGGGCGGCGATCCGCGCGCGCGGGCGCTGATCGGCGCCTTCGCCCCGCCGCCGGCCTTCGAGGCGGCGCGCCTGGCCGGCGAAAGCCTGACCGGCGAGATCGCCAATGTCGACTACGCCCTCACCGCCCTGGTCGCGGCCCTGGATTTGCCGGGCGACGCGGCCTTCCTGCTGTTCGCCATCGGCCGCTGCGCGGGCTGGCTGGCCCACGCGCTGGAACAGCTCCAGACCGGCCAGCTGATCCGCCCGCGAGCCCGCTACATTGGCCCCGAACCGATCGGTTAGGCGCTGACGGCCGGCGCGAAGCAGTTCACTAATGGCGGATCAGCCGGGTAAGACCCCTCGGCGTCGAGGGCGGGCGAGGAGGCGTTTGGCATGACCGCGCTCGAAGCGATCGTTCTGGCGATCGTGCAGGGAATCACCGAGCTGTTCCCGATCTCCAGCCTGGGCCACGCGGTGATCCTGCCGGCGCTGCTCGGCTGGAAGGTCGATGAGAACGACCCCGGCTTCCTGCCGTTCCTGGTGGTCATGCACCTGGGCACCGCGATCGCCCTGGTGGCCTATTTCTGGCGCACCTGGCTGGAGTTCGCCACCGCGGTGCTGATCCGGCGCGGCCCGCGCGCGGCGGCCGAACGGCGGCTGTTGCTGAAGGTGGTGGTCGCCACCATCCCGGCGGTGATCGTCGGCGCGGCGCTCGAGCATCTGCTGCGCAAGGGGTTCGGCGCGCCGCGGCTGGCGGCGATCTTCCTGATCGTCAACGGGGCGATGCTGTTCGTCGCCGACCGCTGGCGCGGGCGCGGCGAGATCTCGCTGGACCGGCTGCGCTGGCGCGACGCCCTGATCATCGGGTTCTGGCAGTGCCTGGCCCTGATCCCAGGCCTGTCGCGCTCGGGCGCGACCATGGCCGGCGGCTATCTCAGCGGGCTGAACCACGAGGACGCGGCCAAGTTCTCGTTCCTCACCGCGACCCCGATCATCCTCGGCGCCACCGCGCTGGAGGCGCCCAAGCTGATCAAGCACGGCGCGGGCTTCGGTCATGTCGCCCTCACCGCCGGGGTGGCGGCCGGGGTGGTGGCCTTCGCCTCGACCGCGATCCTGATGCGCTGGTTCCGCAGCCACGAGAAGCGTGGGTTCGATCCGTTCGCGCTCTACTGCGCCCTGGCCGGGGCCGGCGCCTTGGCCTGGCTCACCTTACATTAGGCTTACATTAGGCCGCGGCGATGGCGTCCGCGTACTGGCCGCCGCGGCGGTAGCGGTAGAGATAGGTCGGAAGGATCGGCTCCAGCGCGGTCGGCTGCACGCCGAGGTCCGCCAGGCCCGCCGCGCCCTCGGCCACGACATTGTCGGTCCGCAGAAGGTCGACCTGGTCGCTGGTGACCCACGGCGGGATCGGCGTTATGGCCACCAGATCGCCGAACGCCCCCATCAGCCGGGCCACCGGGAACGGCACGGGCATGAGCAGCGGCGAGCGGCCGGTCTCCCGGCAGATCAGCTGCAGCAGTTCCTTGAAGCTGTAGGTCGCGGGCCCGCCCAGCTCGAAGGTCCGTCCCTCGGTGGTCGGATCGACCACGCACCGGGCCACCGCCTCGGCGACGTCGCCGACGAACACCGGCTGGAAGCGGGTCTGGCCGCCGCCGATCAACGGCAGCACCGGCGAGAGGGTGGCCATCCAGCCGAACAGGTTGAAGAAGCCGTCGCCGGGGCCGAACACGATGGACGAGCGCACGATCGAGGCGGTGGGAAACCGTTCGCGCACCGCCGCCTCGCCCGCCGCCTTGGTGCGGCCGTACTTCGAGGCCGACTTGGCGTCCGCGCCGACGGCCGAGACGTGGACCAGGCGGGTGACGCCCGCCGCGGCCGCCGCCGCGGCGATGTTGCGCGCGCCGTCAACGTGCACGGATTCGAATTTCTGCCGGCCATGCTCGTAGAGCACGCCCACCAGGTTGACGCAGGCGTCCGCGCCGTCCAGCACGCGGGCCAGGCTCGCCGGTTCGCGGGCGTTGGCCTGGACCACCTCGATCTGGCCCACGTCGCCCAGCATGTGGAGCTTGTAGCCGAGCCAGGGGCGGCGCACCGCGACCCGGATCCTCAAGCCCCGCTTGGCCAGGACGCGCACCACCTGCGTTCCCAGAAAGCCCGAGCCCCCGAAAACCGTCACCAGCCCCTGCATCGCAGCGCCTCGATCCGTCGCAACCACCACGCTCGGGCTTAGCCGAGCCGGCCTTCGGGCGCAATGCGGGCCGGCGCGCGCGTTCCGCATTGACTGGATGGGGCTTCCGCCCTATCGGTCCCGGCCTCGCGTCGCTCCGGCGACTGACGCGGGCCCAGGTGGCGGAATTGGTAGACGCGCTGGCTTCAGGTGCCAGTGGCTTAACGGCCGTGAAGGTTCGAGTCCTTTCCTGGGCACCATGTCCTTGTTCGCCGCTGATCGCGGTGATTTGGGGGTCACTCCGACGCTTCCATCCGAGCCGCCAGGCGGGTGTGGCGCAATACAAGCTCTTTGACGAGGGCGGCCTGTTCCTGATCGTCAGGCCGTCCCACACCAGGGTCAGAGCTTGTAGCGCAGGGCCATGTTGACCTGCCAATCGCGACCCAGCTGGGGGCCGTTCAGGCGCTGGTAGATGGGAGCGCCGGCCTCGACGCCAATCTGCGTGGCGGGCTGGCCGAAATAACGGCCGCTGACGATCACGCCTCCGTACAGACTGACCTGCTGGCCGCCGTAGAACAGCGGATTGGCGCCCTGCGCATAACCCCGGATCAGTGGGTCATTGCCCCGAATGGCGCCCTGGGTCGTGCCGTTGACCCGCAAGGTCGTCTCCAAGCCGGGCGCCCAGGTATACCCACCCCAGCCGTTGAATTCATGCAGGTCGCCATATTGCCAGCCCTGCGCGTTGCGATCGAGCGGCAGGCGGCCGCGGTAGGCAAGGCCCCAGGACCAAGCCTTCAGCACACCGGAATAGGCTATGCCCGGAAGCGCGTCGACGGTGCCCGAACCCGGCTGCATCGCATAGAATCCGCGCTTTTCCGGCGCGGTGTTGTTCGGCAGCAGGAGGGAAAAGGAGTCGGTCGTACTGCCGGTGGGCAGCGACAGACCCATGTTGACGTTCACCCGGATCGCCCGGTCATGGTAGACGCGCACGACCGCCGCGAGCGTCGTGTCGCCGAGGCCGCTGGTCGAGCCGACGCTGTTTCCGAGCGGCGTCAATCCGCTCAAACCCTTGAACGCCTCCATGTTCACGCTCTTTTCGAGAACGCTGGTCGAGGCGACCAGCGTCACGTCGTCCGTCACCCCATAGGCGGCGCTGAAGCCTTCGCCGGCCACGTTCACGGATTTCGGGACCATGCGCAGCAGATGGGCGCCGACCGGCGTGTAGGCCGACATCACGTTCGAAACGATATAGGGCGACGAGACCGTGTCCGTGCCGATCTTGCTCTCCTGCATCCGGGTGAACGAGGGCAGGAAGGAGAACACGAACTTGCCCTCGCCGGGCATGTCGACGCCGAAGACGCCGATCGGAGCGGGCGCCTGGGCCGGCGCGGCAGCCGGGGCCGCCTGGGCGCCGACCGAGATAGCGCAGGTAGCCGCCGCTCCGGCGGACAGCGCAACGTTCCAAGGGCTTTTCAGGCTAGTCCGCATTGAAGCCGAGCGCATGAATCGTACTCCTTGAGGAGGGGATGGTGAGACGCATTCCAGGATCGGTCTGCTCGCAAGGATCGGCGCCGCTGAACGGCCAGCGGCGCCGCAACGGATGGGTCAACCGGTCGCCGGGCTGCCGATCACCCGGAACCCGCGCACCTCGGTCAGGTAGGACAGGATCAGGGACACCCAGACGATGCCGTAGAGCAGCATGAAGCAGCTCGAGGGCACGCCGATTAGGTCGAGCAGGGCGCCGAACATGACCGGCAGCAGAAAGCCGCCAATCCCTCCGGCCATGCCGACGATGCCCGTCACCGCGCCCATTCTGAGCGGGAAGTCGTCGCTGATGTACTTGAAGGTCGAGGCCATGCCGCAGGCGAAGCAGACGCCGAGCACGAACAGCAGCGCCGCGAACCCCCAGGCCGGCAGACCGATATGGAAGGCCAACGGACCATGGACGGTCTGTACGACCAGATCGGTCTGCGGATAGGAGAGCAGGAATAGGCAGATCCAGGCGATCCAAAGCACCCACCAGGTCACATTGTGCGCGCCGAACCGGTCGGACAGGAAACCGCCCAACGCTCGAAGGACGCCGGCGGGCAAGGAAAAACACGCGGCCATCAGCGACGCCTGAGCGATCGGGAAATGGTATTCGTGCAGGAAGTACTGGGGCGTCCACACCGACAGCGCCGTGAAGCCGCCAAACACGATCGAATAGTACTGGCAGTACTTCCAGACCCGGGGATCGCGGAGCACTTCCATTTCACTCCTGAATGTCACGCCGGCGACGTACGTGCGCGGATCGGGCAGTGACAGCACCCAGAACAGGCCGGCGACGATCAGCAGGGCCGCGGCGTAGACCCTGGGCACGCTCTGCCAGCCGAAGTGGTTCACCAACTGCGGCGCCACGAACATGTTGATCGCCGCGCCGCTGACGCCCGCGCCGAACACGCCCATGGCGAAACCGCGGTTGTTCGGGAAGAAGCGCGCCACATAGGGCGTGCCGACGGCGAACGAGGCGCCAACGAGGCCGAGCGCGAGGCCCAGTGACAGGAACTGCCAGAGCTGGGTCGCGTAGGACGACAGCCACAGCGGAAACGCGCAGACGACCAGCAGGATGAACATGACAATGCGTCCGCCGAACCGGTCGGTCCAGATGCCGAGCGGCAGGCGCAGCAGCGCGCCGGTCAGAATGGGCATGGCCGTGAGCAGGCCGAACTCGGACCCGTTCAGCCCAAGCTGCTTTCGGATCGGAATGCCGGTGACGCCAAACATCGTCCACGCGGCGAAGCAGACGGCGAAGGCCAGCGTGGTTATGAGGAGCACGATGATCGCGCGGGGGCGCGAGGGGGCCTGTGCGGTGGACATCATCCGTTCCCTTGCAGAGTGAGGGGTTTGATCGGTTCGGGCCCGTCGATCAGCGGGTCGTAGGGAAAGGCCGATCGCGCCGCTTCGACGTCGTCGACATGGAGCCGGTCGCCGACCACGCGCAGCCCGTATCGGGCCATGATCGGAAGCGCGCGCGAAAAAGTCTCGCGCGTCATGCCCAGCTGCGTGGCGATCAGACGCTTGTCGAGCGGCAGGCGGATGTCACGCACGCCCGGATTGGCCTCGCACAGGGCGACCAGATAGGCGCCGATCCGCTCCTGAGCGGAGCGCAGCCGGATGGCCTTGGCGAGCTTCATGCGGCGGCGGAACTGGGCGCTCTGGCAGGCGAGCACCGCGAGGCAGAAGGCGTGATCGGCGGCGACGGCGCGGCGGAACGCCTCCGCGTGAATCATCAACAGCTGAGCCTCCTCCTGCACCCGGGCGCGGACCAGATAAGGCTCACGGTTGAGCACGGCGGCGGGCAGCACCAGATCGAAGGGCCGCAGGGTTTCGACCAGCGCCTCCTTCGCGCCGCGGACGGCCAGCAGTTCGATCTCGCCGCTAAGAAGGAATTGAGCGAACGTCGGCGTTTCAGCTTGTTCGAACAGCATGACGCCGGCCGGTGCGCGATGCCGCACCGCCTGGTCGGCCAACCAGTCCAAGGTCGCGGCGGAAACCGCGCTCAGCCAGGGAATACGCCCTAGCGCCTGTCTCGCGGACGAGGTGGTCGACGTGATCGGCTCGACGCGCGCGCTCGCGTTCATGGTCAACCTTCCTACGCCGCGAGACCCGACGCCGGACTCGATGCGTGTGACTTGCATCACTTCGAATAGATCAATTGATCACCGCCGGACCTTGACCTTGATCAAGGCTCACGCGCGGAGCCGTCGACATAGTGGACCTCGCTGGACCTCAGGCCGTCCAATTCATCGAGGACCCCACGATGAGCCACACCCTCGACCGCCTCGCCTTCTTCACCCGCAGGACCGAGCTGTTCTCGGACGGCCACGGGGTGATGAACGATGACGATCGAAGCTGGGAGGAGGCCTACAGATCCGCTGGCGGCACGACAAGATCGTGCGCTCGACCCACGGGGTGAACTGCACCGGCTCATGTTCCTGGAAGATCTACGTGAAGGGCGGGATCGTCACCTGGGAGACCCAGCAGACCGACTATCCGCGCACCCGGCCCGAGCTGCCGAACCATGAGCCGCGTGGCTGCGCGCGGGGCGCCAGCTATTCCTGGTATCTCTATTCCGCCAACCGGGTGAAATACCCGCTGGTCCGCTCGCGCCTCTTGCGGCTATGGCGGGCGGCGCGGGCCACGCGCGGCCCGGTGGCCGCCTGGGCCTCGATCCAGAACGATCCGGCCCAACGCGCCGACTATGTATCCATGCGCGGCGCAGGCGGCTTCGTGCGGGCGAGCTGGGACGAGGTCACCGAGATCACCGCGGCGGCCAACGCTTACACCATCAAGACCTGGGGTCCGGACCGGGTGTTCGGCTTCTCGCCGATCCCGGCGATGTCGATGGTCTCCTACGCGGCCGGCGCGCGCTATCTGCAACTGATCGGCGGGGTATGCGGTTCGTTCTACGATTGGTACTGCGACCTGCCGCCCGCCTCGCCCCAGACCTGGGGCGAACAGACCGACGTGGCCGAAAGCGCCGACTGGTTCAATTCCAGCTTCCTGATCCTGTGGGGCTCGAACATTCCGCAGACCCGCACGCCGGACGCCCACTTCTACACCGAGGCGCGCTACCGCGGCGCCAAGTCGGTGGTGATCTGCCCGGATTATTCGGAAGCCTCGAAATTCTCCGACCTGTGGCTCGCGGTGAAACAGGGAACCGACGCCGCGCTCGGCCTAGCGTTCGGCCACGTGATCCTCAAGGAGTTCCACCTCGACCGGCGGGTTCCCTATTTCCGCGACTATCTGCGCCGCTACAGCGACCTGCCGATGCTGGTGCGCCTGGTGAAGCAGGACGGCGCCTATGTGCCCGAACGCCTGCTGCGCGCCTCGGAGTTCGATCAGGCGCTGGGCGAGGTCAACAATCCCGACTGGAAGACCGTCGCCCTCGACGAGACCACGGGCGAAATCGTGGTTCCCAACGGCTCGATCGGCTTCCGCTGGGGTGAGGATGGCAAGTGGAACCTGGAAGAGAAGGCCTCGGACGGGCGTGAGACCGTCCTACGCCTGGGACTGAAGGGCGTCCACGACGAGGTCGCCGCCGTGCGTTTCCCCTATTTCGGCGGCGTGGCCACCAATGGCTTCGCGATGACCGACCATCCCGACGTGCTGGTCCGCAACGTGCCGGTCAAGCGCGTGAAGCTGCCCGAGGGCGAGGCCCTGGTGGCCTGTGTCTATGACCTGTTCCTGGCCAACTACGGCGTCGACCAGGGCTTCGGCGGCGAGCACATGCCATCGAACTACGACGACGTGCAGCCCTATTCGCCGGCCTGGGCCGAGGCGATCACGTCCGTCCCGCGTGAGCAGATCATCGCCGTGGCGCGCGGCTTCGCCGGCAACGCCGAAAAGACCAACGGCAAGTCGATGGTGATCATCGGCGCGGCGATGAACCACTGGTTCCACATGGACATGAACTACCGCGCGGTCATCAACATGCTGGTGATGTGCGGCTGCGTCGGCCAGTCCGGCGGCGGCTGGGCGCACTATGTCGGCCAGGAAAAGCTGCGGCCCCAGACCGGCTGGGCGCCCTTGGCCTTCGCCACCGACTGGATCAGGCCGCCCCGACAGCAGAACTCGACCTCGTTCTTCTACGCCCACTCCGACCAGTGGCGCTACGAGACGGTCGAGATGAGCGAGATCTTGTCGCCGACCGCGCCCGAAGGCGTCTGGAATGGCGCGATGATCGATTTCAACGCCAAGGCCGAGCGCCTCGGCTGGCTGCCATCGGCCCCGGCGCTGAAGACCAATCCCCTGGAGGTGGCCAAGGCGGCCGCGGCGGCCGGAGTCGACGCCAAGACCTATACGGTGGATCAACTCAAGCGCGGCGACCTGCGGATGTCCTGCATGGACCCGGACGATCCGGCCAACTGGCCCCGCAACATGTTCGTCTGGCGCTCGAACCTGTTGGGTTCGTCCGGCAAGGGCCACGAGTATTTCCTCAAGCACCTCTTGGGCGCCTCGAACGGTGTCCAGGGCAAGGACCTGGGCGAGACGGGCGGCCAGAGGCCCACCGAAGTCGCTTGGCGCGGCGAAGCGCCCGAAGGCAAGCTCGACCTGCTGGTCACCCTTGATTTTCGGATGTCCACCACGGCGGTCTACTCCGACATCGTGCTGCCAACCGCCACCTGGTACGAGAAGAACGACCTCAACACCTCGGACATGCACCCCTTCATCCATCCGCTCGGCGCGGCGGTGGACCCGGCCTGGGAGTCGAAATCAGACTGGGATATCTTCAAGGCCATCGCCAAGACCTTCTCCGAGGTCTCGCCCGAGGTTCTGGGCGTCGAACAGGACGTGGTGCTGACCCCGATCCAGCACGACAGCGCCGCCGAACTCGCCCAGCCGTTCGACGTCAAGGACTGGTCCAAGGGCGAATGCGAGGCGGTTCCTGGCAAGACCATGCCGCAAATCACCATCGTCGAGCGGGACTATCCCAACACCTTCAAGCGTTTCACCGCGCTCGGCCCGCTGATGGCCAAGGTCGGCAACGGCGGTAAGGGCTTGACCTGGAGGACCGATCACGAGGTCGAGCTGCTCAAGGCGCTGAACGGCGAGGTGCTGGATGAGGGCCAGACCCAGGGGATGGCCAAGATCTCGTCGGACATCGACGCCTGCGAGACCATCCTGATGCTGGCGCCGGAGACCAATGGCGAGGTGGCGGTTCGCGCCTGGCAGGCGCTTGAGGCGCACACGGGCCGTGAGCACGCCCATCTTGCCCGCCCGAAGGAGGACGAAAAGATTCGCTTCCGCGATCTGGTGGCCCAGCCGCGCAAGATCATCTCCTCGCCGACCTGGTCAGGCATCGAGAGCGAGCATGTTTGCTACAACGCCGGCTACACCAACGTCCACGAACTGATCCCGTGGCGCACCCTGACCGGGCGACAGCAGCTCTACCAGGATCACCTGTGGATGCGCGCGTTCGGCGAGGCGCTCTGCGTCTACCGGCCGCCGATCGATCTGAAGACCACCCACGTCAAGGGTCTCAAGCCCAACGGCGAGGCCGAGATCGTGCTCAACTTCATCACCCCGCACCAGAAGTGGGGCATCCACTCGACCTACAGCGACAACCTGATGATGCTGACCCTGAACCGGGGCGGCCCGGTGATCTGGGTGTCCGAGACGGACGCGCGCAAGGCGGGGCTGGTCGACAACGACTGGGTCGAGGCGTTCAACGCCAACGGCGCGCTGACGGCGCGGGTGGTGGTCTCCCAACGCATCCGTGAAGGCACGACCTTCATGTACCACGCGCAGGAAAAGATCGTGAATACGCCGGGCTCCCAGATCACGGGCCAGCGCGGCGGCATCCACAATTCGGTGACCCGCACGGTGCTCAAGCCGACCCACATGATCGGCGGCTACGCCCAGCTGGCCTACGGCTTCAACTACTACGGAACGGTCGGCTCCAACCGCGACGAGTTCGTCGTGATCCGCAAGATGAACAAGGTCGACTGGCTGGACGAACCGCTGGTGACCAAGGAGGCCGCCCGATGAAGGTCCGCGCCCAGATCGGCATGGTGCTCAACCTCGACAAATGCATCGGCTGTCACACCTGTTCGGTCACCTGCAAGAACGTCTGGACCAATCGCGAGGGCGTCGAATACGCCTGGTTCAACAACGTCGAGACCAAGCCGGGTGTCGGCTTTCCGCGCGACTGGGAAAACCAGAAGCGCTGGAACGGCGGCTGGCGGCGCAAGGCGAGCGGCAAGATCGAGCCGCGCATGGGGGCCAAGTGGCGGATCCTATCCAAGATCTTCGCCAACCCAGACCTGCCGGAGATCGACGACTACTACGAGCCGTTCGACTTCGATTACGCCCATCTGCAGACCGCGCCGGAAATGAAGGCGTTCCCGACCGCTCGGCCACGCTCGAAGATCACCGGCGAGCGGATGGAAAAGATCGAGCGGGGGCCGAACTGGGAGGAGATTCTTGGAGGCGAGTTCGCCAAACGCTCGGCCGACTACAATTTCGAGGGCGTCGAAAAGGAAATCTACGGCGCTTTCGAAAACACCTTCATGATGTATCTGCCCAGGCTGTGCGAGCACTGCCTGAACCCGGCCTGCGTCGCCGCCTGTCCGTCGGGCGCGATCTACAAGCGCGAGGAGGATGGCGTTGTCCTGATCGACCAGGACAAGTGTCGCGGCTGGCGGATGTGCGTCTCTGCCTGCCCATACAAGAAAATCTATTACAACTGGGACTCCGGTAAGTCCGAAAAGTGCACCTTCTGCTTCCCGCGCATCGAGGCGGGACAACCGACGGTGTGTTCGGAGACCTGTGTCGGCCGCATCCGCTATCTGGGCGTCCTGCTCTATGACGCCGATCGCATCGAGGCCGCCGCATCCGCGCCGGACGAAACCGACCTCTATCAGGCCCAACTCGATGTCTTTCTCGATCCGTTCGATCCGACGGTGATCGCCCAGGCCCGCGCCGACGGCGTGCCCGAGGCATGGCTGGAGGCGGCGCGCCACAGCCCGGTCTACAAGATGGCGATCGATTGGAAGGTCGCCTTTCCGTTGCACCCGGAATACCGGACCCTGCCGATGGTCTGGTACGTGCCGCCGCTCTCGCCGATCCAGTCGGCGGCCGCGGTCGGCGCGCTGGAGACGGACGGCGACATGCCGGACGTCAAGAGCCTGCGCATCCCGGTCAAATACCTCGCCAACCTTCTGACCGCCGGCGCCGAGGCTCCGGTGATTTTGGCGCTGGAGCGGATGCTGGCCATGCGCGGCTTCATGCGCGCCAAAACCGTCGAAGGGCGCATCGACCATTCGATCGTCGAGCGCGCCGGCCTGACCGCCGACCAGGTCGAGGAGATGTATCGCTACATGGCCATCGCCAACTACGAGGACCGCTTCGTCATCCCCACGACCCACCGCGAGGCCGTCGAGGACGCCTACGACCTGCGCGGATCGTGCGGCTTCTCCTTCGGCAATGGCTGCTCGGGCGGCCAAACCGAGCTCGGCCTGTTCGGCCCCAACCGGCGTTCGCGCGCCAAGACCCCGATGGAGAGCTAGCCGTGGCTCGCACCTACAAGGCCCTGGCGATCTTGCTCAGCTATCCGGACGCCGAGGTTCAGGCGCTCGCGGCCGACGCCTTCTCCGTCCTGAAGGAAGAAGGACTCGTTCCGCCGGCGATCCGCCGCGCGCTCGGCAAACTAGCCGGGGAACTGGCGGCGGACGACCTGTTCGAGCTGCAGGAACGCTACGTCTGGCTGTTCGACCGCACCCGCTCGCTGTCGCTGAATCTCTACGAACACGTGCACGGCGAGAGCCGCGATCGCGGCCCGGCGATGGTCGCGCTGAAGGCGCTCTACGCGCAAAAGGGTCTGGAGCTGGCGAGCGGCGAGCTGCCCGATTATCTGCCGGTGTTCCTGGAGTTCCTGTCGACCTTAGCCGAGGCCGAGGCCGCCTCCCTGCTCGGCGAGGCCGCCCACGTCCTGGCCGCCCTTGGCCAGCGGCTGCACACGCGCGGCAGCGTCTATCGCGCGGTGTTCGGGGCCCTAACCGCCCTGGCCGCGGACCCGGCGGACGAGGCGGCCCTGGCCGCCCTGATGGCCGAACCCGACGACAATCCCGACGATCTGGCCGTAATCGACCGGCTGTGGGCCGAAACCGCGGTCACCTTCGGGCCGTCCGACATCGGCTGCCCCAAGGCCGGCGCCGCGGCCTGAGGAGAGACCTGAGATGGACCTCAACCAGATCCTGTTCGGCGTCTATCCCTACATCGCCCTGGCGACGCTGGCGCTCGGCTCGGTGATCCGTTTCGACCGCGAACAGTACACTTGGCGCTCTGGCTCGTCCCAACTCCTGCGCCGGCGCCAGCTGATGCTGGGCTCGGTCATGTTCCACCTTGGAGTGCTCGGCATCTTCGCCGGCCATTTTGTCGGCCTGTTGACCCCGATCGCGGTGTTCGACGCGCTCGGCGTGCCGCACGCGGCCAAGCAGATGCTGGCGATCGTCGCCGGCGGCGCGGCCGGCGCGCTGGCGCTGACCGGGACCCTGATGCTGTTGCACCGCCGCGTGTTCGACCCGCGCATCCGCGCGACCTCGAGCTTCGGCGACACCGCCATCCTGGTCATCCTCACAGCCCAGCTCTGCCTGGGGCTTGGGACCATTCCGGTCTCGTTGCATCACCGCGACGGCCACGAGATGGTCAAGTTCATGAACTGGGCCCAGGGAATCTTCACTTTCCGCGCCGACGCCGCCCGGTCCGTCGCCGACGCCGCCTGGGTGTTCAAGCTCCACCTGACGCTGGGCCTGACCATCCTGCTGGTGTTTCCCTTCACCCGTCTGGTCCACATGCTTTCAGCGCCCGTCTGGTACCTGAACCGGCGCGGCTGGCAGCTGGTGCGGACCAAGCGCGCCTTGCCGGTCCCTCGGACCGTCGAGTAGGCCGATGCGCAGCGTTGTCGTCACAGTGCGCGCCCGGTCCGGCCTCGGACCGCACCCACTCGGACTTCACCGCCCGACGACCAGATGACCACCACCGCCTTGGCCGATAGCGTCGCGGTTTCGAGACCCGTCTGAGGTCGGAGGACAAGAAAATTTGTAAAGAAAAACCTCCGCCGGGGGTCGGTTTGGGGGTCATATGGCGCGTCGTTAATAACAATATTGTGTATTTACAATGTATTAAATGAATTTTGCGGGTCCTTTCCTGGCGCCGCCGCTTGGCTGGACGCCGCGCGCGGCGCCGGTCAAGATCGGCCCGGCCGGCGGCTTCCTCCGCCGCTCGCCAGAGCACGATCGGTTCAGACGGAACCACCTGAACCGTGAATCGTGCTCTAAATTTGAAGACTTAGAGCGTGACGACCGCCGAACCCGCGTACACTTTCGGCTGTCACGCTCTAATATCGGAGACCAGTCCAGCCGTGACCATCCACCTGCACCATGGCGACCTGCCCGACGGGCTCGATCTGGGCGCGCGGGTCGCGATCGATTCCGAGACCATGGGCCTTCGGCTCGGCCGCGATCCGCTGTGCGTGGTCCAGCTCTCCGCCGGCGACGGCCACGCGCATGTCGTGCAACTGCGCCGACCGGCCTATGACGCCCCGAACCTCAAGCGGCTGTTGGCCGATCCGGCGGTGCTGAAAATCCTCCACTTCGGACGGTTCGACATCGCCATGTTCGCCCTGCACCTGGGGGTGACCACCGCGCCGGTCTACTGCACCAAGATCGCCTCGAAGCTGGCCCGCACCTACACCGATCGACACGGGCTGAAGGACCTCGCCCGCGAGCTGCTCGGCGTGGATATGTCCAAGGCCCAGCAGAGTTCGGATTGGGGCGCGGCGAGCTTGAGCGACGAGCAGCTCGCCTACGCCGCCAGCGACGTGCTGCATCTGCACCAGCTCAAGGCCCGGCTCGACGAGATGCTGGCGCGCGAGGGGCGCGCGGACTATGCGCGGGCCTGTTTCGAGTTCCTGCCCTGGCGCGCGCGGCTGGATCTCGCCGGCTGGGAAGACGTCGACGTCTTCGCCCACGCCTGAGCCGCGCGTGACCACCGCCGCCCCGTTCGCGTCCCGCCGGGAGCGCGGCATGGCGCGCTGGCGGGCCAGGTCGCGCCTGATCCGGCGCCTGCGGCTGATCTTGCCGGCGGCGATGGCGGCGATTCTCGCGCTTCTGGCCGGCTGGGTGGTGGTGGGCGGCCTGTTGGCGCGCATCGGCGAGACGCGCCCGACGGGCCAGGCCCTGATCCACATGACCAACGCCCGCTTCTTCGGCCGCGACAGCGGCGGGCGGCCCTATGTGCTGGCGGCGGCCGAGGCCGCGCGCGACGACAAGGACCTCAAGCTGGTCACGCTGACGTCGCCAATCCTGACGCTGGACGTCGGCGGCGTCCGACCGAGCCGTATCTCCGCCGACCGGGGCGTCTATCGCGAGGACGACCGCATCGTGCGGCTGGATGGCCATGTCGCGCTGCGGACCGCCGACGGAGACCTGTTCCGCACCGACAGGGCCATCGCCGATACGGTGCGCGGGGTGGTCACCGGCCCGTCGGCGGTCCATGGCGCCGGGCCGACCGGCGAGATCAACGCCGAGGGATTCAGCGTGCTCGACCGCGGCGCGCGGGTGGTTTTTCGCGGCGAGGTTCACTCGCGGATGAAACGGGACTAAGGAAACCCACGCCGGCTCGGCCGGCATGCTGCGAGGATGCCCATTGATGAACCGCCCGGCGGCGCTCTTGACCTGTACGATCCTCGGCTTGGCGAGCGCCGCGCCGCTCGCCGCCCGCGCCCAGATCGCCCCCGCCGGCCACGGACCGGTGGACGTCACCGCCGACCAGCTCGAGGTGCAACAGGGCCAGTGCTTGGCCAACTGGACCGGCAACGCCGAGGCGCTGCAGGACACCAGCCGCCTGCGCGCCGACAGCCTGAAGATTTTCAACCGCCCGCTCGGCGGCGGGGGGCAGTCGTGCGGTCCGCTGGACCGGATGGAGGCCGACGGCCAAGTCTATTATGTGACCCCGACCCAGGTGGTGAAGGCCGATCACGCGGTCTACACCGCGGCCGACACCACCATCGTGATGACCGGGGACGTGGTCGCCGCCCAGGGCAAGAACGTCATCGCCGGCTCCCGCCTGACGATCAACACCAACACCGGCGTGGCCACCATGGCCACCGGGGTGACCGGCCGCGGGACCAAGGGGCGGGTGCGCGGCGTGCTCTACCCCAACGACGCCGGCGGCGCCGGCCAGGGCGGGTTGGCCGCGCCGGTCGCCCCGCCGCCGCGGCGCCATCCGCAGTCCTGATCGCCGTCCCGCGTGACGTCCCAAACCCCCACCCGAGCGCCCGGCGTTCGGCCCGACGAGGCCAGCGTGGGCCTTTTCGCCGAAGGAATCGGCAAGTCGTTCCGCGGCCGAAGGGTGGTCTCGAACGTCAGCCTGCGCCTGCGCCGCGGCGAGGTCGCGGGGCTGCTGGGCCCCAACGGCGCGGGCAAGACCACCTGCTTCTACATGATCACCGGCCTGATCGCGGTCGACACCGGCAAGATCTGGCTCGACGGCGAGGACATCACCGCCCAGCCGATGTACCAGCGCGCCCGCATGGGCGTCGGCTATCTGCCGCAGGAGCCGTCCACCTTCCGCGGCATGTCGGTCGAGGAAAACGTGCTGGCCGTGGTCGAGCTGCGCGAGCGCGACGATCGCCGCGCCGAGGCGACGGTCACCGGCCTCTGGAAGAGCTGCGCATCGAGCATCTGCGCGCCGCTCCCGCCGCCTCTCTGTCCGGGGGCGAGCGGCGGCGTGTCGAGATTGCCCGCGCGCTGGCCAGCGAGCCGGACTTCATGTTGCTGGACGAGCCCTTCGCCGGCATCGATCCCCTGGCCATCGCCGACATCCGCGAGGTGATCGTCTATCTGAAGGGGCGAGGGATCGGCATCCTGATCACCGACCACAATGTCCGCGAGACGCTGGACATCATCGACCGCGCCTCGATCATCCATGCGGGCGAGGTGCTGTTCGAGGGCGCGCCCGACGAGATCCTGGCCGACCCCGAGGTCCGTCGGGTCTATCTCGGCGACCGGTTCGGCTGAACTTTCGCGCGCGTCGGCGGGCTTTCCCGGGACCGTTAACGAATCGGTGGCACACGCGCCTTAGCCTGAAGGCAAGATTTGGGCCAGGAGGGCGTTTTGGCGCTTGGTGCGCGTTTAGAGTTGAGGCAGGGCCAGGGGCTGGTGATCACGCCCCAGCTGCAGCAGGCGATCAAGCTGCTGCAGCTGTCGAGCGTCGAGTTGGAGGCCTATCTCGAGGCCGAGCTCGAACGCAATCCGCTGCTGCAGCGCGAGGATCAGGGCGCCGCAGCGGAAGCCGAGGTCGAACCCCCGCCCGAGGTCGAGGCCGGCGAGATCGCCGCCGATCGGATCAGCGATTCGGCCGCCATGGCCGACCTAGACGCACGCGCCGAGGACGTCCACCCCGAGGCCGATCGCGGTGGCGACGAGGCCCACCAGGCCGGCGGGGCGATCGACTGGACCCAGGCCGGGCGCGGCGGCTCGTTCGACGCCGACGGCGAAGGCCTGGACGGCGCCGCGCAGCGGGCCAAGACCCTGGCCGAACACCTGAACGAGCAGTTGGCGATGACCGGCCTGGCGGGCGCCGAGGCCGCGATCGCCGCGGTGCTGATCGACGCGGTCGACGAGGGCGGCTATCTGCGCGCCGATCTGGCCGAGGTCGCCGAGCGGCTGGGCTGCGCCGAAAGTCGGGTCGCCGCGGTGCTGGAGCGGCTGCAGGGCTTCGAGCCGACTGGCGTCTTCGCCCGTGACGTCGCCGAATGCCTGAGGCTGCAGCTCAAGGAGCGCGACCGCTACGATCCGGCGATGGCGGCTCTGCTGGACAATCTCGACCTCCTCGCCCGCCGCGACATGGTTGGGCTGCGCCGGATCTGCGGCGTCGACGAGGAAGATCTGAAGGAGATGCTGGCCGAGTTGCGCGCCCTGACGCCGCGGCCCGGCGCGGCGTTCGGCGGCGAGCCGGTGGCGCCGGTGGCGCCCGACGTCATCGTCCGCGAAAGCCTCGGCGGGCTCTGGCATGTGGAGCTGAACAGCGATGTGCTGCCCCGGCTGCTGGTCGACCAGCGCTACCACGCCCGCGTCGCCGGCGGCGCGCGCAGCGACGCCGACAAGACCTTCGTGGCCGACTGTCTGGCCTCGGCCAACTGGCTGGTGCGCAGCCTGGACCAGCGGGCCAAGACCATACTGAAGGTGGCCAGCGAGATCGTCCGCCAGCAGGACGGTTTTTTGGCCTTCGGCATCGAACATCTGCGGCCGTTGAACCTGAAGACCGTCGCCGAGGCCATCGGCATGCACGAATCGACCGTCAGCCGGGTCACGTCCAACAAATACATGGCCACCCCGCGCGGGGTGTTCGAGATGAAATTCTTCTTCACCGCCGCGATCGCCTCGTCCGACGGCGGCGCCGCCCATTCGGCCGAAAGCGTGCGCCACAAGATCCGCCAGATGATCGACGCCGAGCTGGGCGCCGAGGGCGTGCTGTCGGACGACCGCATCGTCGAGATGCTCAAGCAAGGCGGCGTCGACATCGCCCGCCGCACGGTCGCCAAATACCGCGAGGCGATGCGGATTCCCTCGTCGGTCGATCGTCGCCGGCTGTTGAACGAAACCGGCTGACGCGTCTTCGTGAAACGCGCTGGTCAGGCTTGACTCGCCCGCCGCCCGGGTCTCGACTGCCGCCATGCAAGTGATGGTCTCCGGCAAGCACGTCAACGTCGGGGAGGCCCTGCGTGCGCGGGTCACCGACGATCTTCTCGCAAGCATCGGCAAGTATTTTGGGCGTGGCGGCGACGCCGAGGTGGTGGTCAGTCGCGACGGGCACGGCTTCCGCGTCGATTGCGTGGTGGCCCTGGCCTCGGGCCAACGGCTGCTCAGCCACGGCCAGGCCGGCGACGCCCATGGCGCGTTCAGCGCGGCCCTGGCCAAGATCGAAAACCGCATCCGCCGCTACAAGCGCCGACTGAAGAGCCACAGCGTCGCGGCCACCGCCAAGGCGGCCGAAACCGCGTCCCTGATGGTGCTGCGCGCGCCGGAGGACGCCGGGGACGAAGACGGCTGGGACGACGACGAGGCCGGCCACGGCGCGCCGGCGGCGATGATCATCGCCGAGACCCTCGAGCCGCTCCGCACGATGACCGTTTCCATGGCGGTGATGGAGCTGGACCTGACCGAAAGTCAAACAATCGTGTTCAGGAACGCCGCCCACGGCGGTCTGTCGGTGGTATATCGCCGACCGGACGGGAATATTGGCTGGATCGATCCGGAGCGCACGGACCGACTCAATGGCGAAGGCGCCGCCTGACCGCGCCGCCGCCGGAGGCGGTGGTCGGGTCAAGCGTTCCAGCCGATAACCGAGCGAACGGAAGCGGGCGTTTAATTCATGCTCATCGAGGAATTGCTGGACCGGCGGGCGATCGCGCCGAGGTTCAGCGCGCGAACCAAGCATCAGGCGCTTTCGCTCGTCGCCGAGACCGCGGCGCGGCGATTTGGCCTGGAAGCCGGCGAGGTGCTGGACGCGCTGCTCGCGCGCGAGCAGGCCGGATCGACCGGCGTCGGCGCGGGCGTCGCGGCGCCGCACGCCAAGCTCGCCGGCCTTGACCGCATGCGGGGGGTGTTCGTGCGCCTCGAGACGCCGGTCGACTATGATTCGGTCGACGGGGCGCCGGTGGATCTGCTGTTCGCTCTGTTCGCGCCGCCGGACGCCGGGGCCGAGCATCTGCGGGCACTGGCTCACGTCGCCCGCCTGTTGCGCCAGAGCGATCTGCGCGAACAGCTTCGCCACGCCCGCACCAGCGACGCGATCTACGCCCTCTTGGCCCAGCCGACCCGGCCGGCCCGGCCATCGGCGGCTTAACCCCCGCTCCTTCCCCCTCGATGGAGGAAGGAGCGCTTAGGTTTGAGAGGGCCTGGTCAGTGCACCGCGACCGGCGCGAGTTCGTTCGCGAGGGCGGCGGCGATGGCCGACTGGCGGTCGCCGAGCACGGCGAGGCGCTCGCCATCGGCGCGGTGCAGCGCATAGAGGGTCTGTTCGGGATCGATCGAAAAGCCTTGCACGGCTTCGATCGGCGTGGACCCGAGCACCTCCCGGGCCTTGACCGGCCGGACGTAGACCAGATTGGGTCCGCCCAGGGCGGCGAAAGCTTCAGTCGTCAACGGCGTCATTTCGACCACCTCCTGATACCAAATGTTTCGAACGGTCGCTGGATCAGCCGGCCGCGCGAATGGGGATTTGCTTGACCCGGCGAGCGGGCTCGGGTCGGGCGACATCGATGTGCAACAGGCCGTGTTCGAGCACGGCGCCGCTCACCTCCATGCCGTCGGCCAGGACGAAGGATCGCAGGAACCCGCGCGCGGCGATGCCGCGGTGCAGATAGGCCCGGTCCTCGGCCGCCCTGGCCTCGCCGTCCTTGCGGCCGGCGACGATCAGCTGATTGTCCTCGACGATGACACTGAGCTGGTCGGGCGCGAACCCGGCCACCGCCAGCGTGATGCGCACGCCGCCCGCCTCCGTCTCCTCGACGTTGTAGGGCGGATAGCCCTCGGCGGCGGCCTTGGCCGCCCGTTCGACCAGCGCCCGCGTGTGCTCGAACCCGAGCAGGAACGGACTGTCGAACAGAAGCGTGCGGTTCATCGCGAAGCCCTCGCTGAATCAAGCGACTTCGTCCGCCGCCCCGGGCCCTGTCAGGCGCCCGATCCGGCGGAACATCCGATAGGTGGCGATTGGAAACCCACTGTTCAAGCCGCCGCGGAAGACGGACCCGATGGCGGGGTGTCGGCGCCTCTAGGCGGTTCGCGCCAGATGGGCCTCAATGGTGCGCGCGATGTCGGCCGCGGACAGACCGGCGCGCTCGTACTGTTTGAACGGCTCGTCGTGATCCAGCCAGGCGTCGGGCAGTTTCAGGGTCCGAAGCGAAAAACCCGCCCGCGCCAGGTCGTTGTTGGCCACGAAGTCCAGCACATGGCTGCCGAAGCCGCCGATCGAGCCTTCCTCGACGGTGATCAGCATGTGGTGATTCCAGACCAGCCGGCGGATCAGCTCCTCGTCGATCGGCTTGGCGAAGCGGGCGTCCGCGACGGTGCAGGAGACGCCCCGCGTCTGCAGGTGCTCGGCCGCCGACAGCGCGCTCTGCAGCCGCCCGCCGAGGCTGAGGATGGCCACGTCCTTGCCCTCGCGCACCACCCGGCCCTTGCCGATCGCCAGCGCCTTGCCCCGCTCGGGCAGGGGAACGCCAACGCCCTCGCCGCGCGGATAGCGCACCGCGATCGGGCCGCTGTCGTGAGCCGCCGCGGTCGCGATCATGTGCGTCAGCTCCGCCTCGTCCGACGGCGCCATGACCACGAAGTTGGGCAGACAGCAGAGATAGGCCAGATCGAAGCTGCCCGCGTGGGTCGCGCCGTCCGCGCCGACCAGGCCGGCCCGGTCCAGGGCGAAGCGCACCGGCAGGTTCTGGATCGCGACGTCGTGGACCACTTGGTCGTAGGCGCGTTGCAGGAAGGTGGAATAGATCGCGCAGAACGGTTTGTAGCCTTCCGTGGCCATGCCCGCGGCGAAAGTCACCGCGTGCTGCTCGGCGATGCCGACGTCGAAGCACCGCTCGGGAAAACGTTGTTCGAACAGGTCGAGCCCAGTGCCCGAGGGCATGGCGGCGGTGATCGCCACGATCTTCGGATCGGCGGCGGCCTCGGCGATCAAGGCTTCGGCGAAAACGCGGGTGTAGGCCGGCGCCTTGGGGGGTGACTTGGCCTGGGCGCCGGTGGCGACGTCGAACTTGCCGACCGCGTGGCCCTTGTCGGCCGAGCGCTCGGCCGGGTGGTAGCCCCGCCCCTTCTCGGTGCGGATATGCAGCAGCACCGGCCGCGCCCGCTCGTCGTCGCGGAAGGCCTCCAGCGCCGGCAACAGCTGGTCGAGATCGTGGCCGTCGATCGGACCCCGATAGTGAAAGCCCAGATGTTCGAACAGCGCGCCCCGGTCGGGCCCGGATACGGCCAGCTGCTCCAGGTGCAGGTTCAGGGCGCCCACCGGCGGGGCGATCGACATGTTGTTGTCGTTGAGGATCACCAGGAGGCGCTCGCCCCGCGCGCCGGCGTTGTTCATCGCCTCATAGGCCATGCCGGCGCTCATCGCGCCGTCGCCGATGATCGCCACCACGTGATTGTCGCCGCCGGCCAGATCCCGCGCCACGGCCATGCCGAGGCCGGCCGAGATCGAGGTGGAGGAATGGGCCGCGCCGAACGGGTCGTATTCGCTCTCGGCCCGGCGGGTGAAGCCGGACAGGCCCCCGCCCTGGCGCAGGGTGGCGATCCGGTCGCGCCGGCCGGTCAGGATCTTGTGCGGATAGGCCTGGTGCCCGACGTCCCAGATCAGCCGGTCGCGGGGCGTGTCGAACACGTGATGCAGGGCCACGGTCAGCTCGACGACGCCGAGCCCGGCGCCCAGGTGCCCGCCGGTGACGGACACCGCCTCGATGGTCGCGCGCCTCAGCTCATCGGCCAGTTGCGGCAGCATTTCCCTGGGCAGCTGGCGCAGGTCGCTCGGCAGGCGAACGCCGTCCAGCAACGGTGTCGTGGTCGCCATGGATTTTCTAACGCCCCCTTACGAGATTTAGCTAGACGCCTTCAGGCGGGCCTGTCGAGAAGGAAGAAGGGCAGGACGCGCAGATCGTCCGCCGCCGGACCATAA
Organism: uncultured Alphaproteobacteria bacterium; assembly: GCA_963706385.1. Classification (GTDB taxonomy): domain Bacteria; phylum Pseudomonadota; class Alphaproteobacteria; order Caulobacterales; family Caulobacteraceae; genus Poindextera. The sequence continues at coordinate 2,051,470 of OY970153.1, forward strand.
GGCGACAGGGCCGCGGCGGCCCGCCTCGCCAGGCGCTCGGCCTCGGCGCGGGCCGCCTCGACGCCCAGCAGCGAGACCAGGGTCGCCTTGCCCCGGTCCTGGTCCTTGCCCACGGCCTTGCCCGCCGCCTCGGCCGTGCCCAGCACATCGATCAGGTCGTCCGCGATCTGGAAGGCCAGGCCGAAGCCGCGCGCGAAATCGCTCAGCCGCCGGCGGTCGTCCTCGCCGGCGCCGGCCAGAATGGCGCCCGCCTCGCAGGCGAATTCGAACAGGGCGCCGGTCTTCAGCGCCTGCAGCAGGATGACGTCGGCCTCGCCGTAGTCCCGCTCGGGCGCGAGGATGTCGATCATCTGTCCGCCGATCATGCCGTCCGACCCGCCGGCCCGCGCCAGCTTGGCGACCAGCTCGGCGCGCACCTCGCCGGAGGGATGGGTCCTGGGATCGGCCAGGATGCCGAACGCCAGGGTCAACAGCCCGTCGCCCGCCAGCACCGCGGTCGCCTCGTCGAACCGCTTGTGGGTGGTCGGCCGGCCGCGGCGCAGATCGTCGTCGTCCATGCACGGCAGGTCGTCATGCACCAGCGAATAGGTGTGCAGCGCCTCGATCGCGGCCGCGACCCGCAGCGCGCGCGGCGGCGGAACCCCGAACAGACCGGCGCTGGCCAGGGTCAGGAAGGGCCGCAGCCGCTTGCCGCCGGCGAAGATCGCATAGCGCATGGCCTCGGGAATCCGCGCGTGCAGGCCCGCCGGCTCGGGCAGCACCTCGTCCAGCGTCCGCTCGACTTGCTCGGCGGCGCGCTGCAACGCCGCGCGCAGCTTATCGAACCTCGCCTGATCGGCGGTCTCGCCCCCCAGCGTCCGCGTCATTCAGCCGCCCGAACCCGGCCGGCGGCGTCGGCCTTCTGGGCCTCGATCTCCTTGGCCTTGGCCTCGACCAGGCCGACGATGTGATCGAGCATCCGGCCATTGTCCATCTTGTGGTCGGGCTTGCCGGCCAGATAGACCATCCCCGCGCCCTTGCCGCCGCCGGTGAAGCCGACGTCGGTGAACAGCGCCTCTCCGGGACCGTTGACCACGCAGCCGATGATCGACAGCGACATCGGCGTCGAGACGTGCGCCAGCCGCTCTTCCAGCGCCTCGACCGTCTTGATCACGTTGAAGCCCTGCCGCGCGCACGAGGGGCAGGCGATGATGTTGACCCCGCGGTGGCGCAGACCGAGCGCCTTGAGCATGTCGAACCCGGCCTTGATCTCCTCGACCGGGTCGGCCGCCAGCGAGACGCGGATGGTGTCGCCGATCCCCGCCCAGAGCATCGAGCCGATGCCGATCGAGGACTTGATCGTGCCCGAGCGCAGGGCGCCGGCCTCGGTCACCCCCAGGTGCAGCGGACAGTCGATGGCTTCGGCCAGCATCTGGTAGGCGGCCACGGTCAGGAACACGTCCGAGGCCTTCACGCTGATTTTGAACTCGTGGAAGTCGTGGTCCTGCAGGATCCGCGCGTGGCTGAGCGCGCTCTCGACCATCGCCTCCGGGCAGGGCTCGCCGTAGCGTTCCAACAGCTCCTTCTCCAGCGATCCGGCGTTGACCCCGATCCGCATCGAGCAGCCGTGGTCGCGCGCGGCCTGGATCACCTCCTTCACCCGCGCCCCGCCGCCGATGTTGCCCGGATTGATCCGCAGGCAGGCCGCGCCGGCCTTGGCCGCCTCGATGCCGCGCTTGTAGTGGAAATGGATGTCGGCCACGAGCGGGACCTTGACCGCCTTGGCGATGGTCTTGAACGCGGCGGTCGACTCCTCGTCGGGGCAGGAGACCCGCACGATGTCGGCGCCGGCCTCCTCCAGCGCTCTGATCTGCTCGATGGTCGCCGCCGCATCGGCGGTCAGCGTATTGGTCATCGACTGGACGGTGATTGGGGCGTCGCCGCCGACCTCGACCGATCCGACGCGGATCTTGCGGCTTTTCCGGCGCTGAATCATGCGCCAGGGGCGAACGTGGCTCGCGTCTTGCGCGCGGCTGGGATCATGGACTGCCATGCGGCGGAAGATAAACGCGACTTTCGCCAATCAGAAGGCGCCGAATGACACGGTGCGAAGAAAATCGACGTTTGGCGATTTGACGGGCGGTGTGTCTTCCGAACCCGGCGCGCATCCACTACGTTGTCGGCGAGGGCGGTCGCGACCGCCGCCGACGGCGAGATTCGATGGTCAAGGTCTATCTGGCTCAGCCCCGCGGCTTCTGCGCGGGCGTGGTGCGCGCGATCGACATCGTCGACCGGGCGTTGGTGAAGTACGGCAAGCCGGTCTATGTGCGCCACGAGATCGTGCACAACCGCCATGTGGTCGACACCCTCAAGCACAAGGGCGCGATCTTCGTCGAGGATATCTCGGAGATTCCGGACGACGCGGTGACTGTGTTCAGCGCCCACGGCGTCGCCCGCTCGGTGGTCCAGGAGGCCGCTTCGCGCAGGCTGCCGGTGATCGACGCGACCTGCCCGCTGGTGTCCAAGGTGCACAACCAGGGCAAACGCTACGTCAGCCGCGGGCGCACCCTGGTCCTGATCGGCCACGCCGGCCACCCCGAGGTCGAGGGCACCATGGGCCAGGTGGGCGCGCCGGTGCACCTGATCTCCAGCGAGGCCGACGCCCAGGCGCTCGACCTGCCGCTGAACACCAAGATCGCCTACGTGACCCAGACCACGCTCAGCGTCGACGACACCAAGGGCGTGATCGCCGCGCTTAAGGCGCGGTTCTTCGACGTGGTCGGCCCCGACACCGCCGACATCTGCTACGCCACCCAGCACCGGCAATCGGCGGTGCGCGATTTGTGCAAGGTCGCCGACGTGATCCTGGTGGTGGGGGCGCAGAACAGCTCCAACTCCAACCGCCTGCGCGAGATCGGGATCGAGGAAGGCCTGCCGAGCTACCTGATCGCCGACGAGAACGATCTCGATCCCAGTTGGATCGAAGGGGTCGATGCGGTCGGCCTGACCGCCGGCGCCTCGGCGCCGGAGGAGCTGGTGGTCGGCGTCATCGACGCCCTGCGCAAACTCACCGACGTGGAGGTGGTGCAGATGTGCGGCATCGAGGAGAGCATCGAGTTCCGCCTGCCCGCCGAGCTGCGCGAGCCCGCCGCCGATCCCGTCGCCTGATTATCCGCAACCTGTCCGCGAGGAAGCCGCCTTGGGTCTGCCGCTGTTCCAAACCGCCCGCATCGGGGCCTATGTCGCCAAGCAACACCTGTCGGGACGCAAGCGTTATCCGATCGTGCTGATGCTCGAGCCGCTCTATCGCTGCAACCTGGCCTGCGCCGGCTGCGGCAAGATCGACTACCCGGACGAGATCCTCAATCAGCGGCTGAGCTTCGATCAGTGCATGGAGGCGATCGAGGAATGCGGCGCGCCGGCGGTCTCGATCGCCGGGGGCGAGCCGCTGCTGCATCGCGACATGCCGCGCATCGTCGAGGGCTACATCGCCCGCAAGAAGTTCGTCATCCTGTGCACCAACGCGCTGTTGCTGAGCAAGAAGATCGACGACTACAAGCCCAGCCCCTATTTCACCTGGTCGATCCACCTGGACGGCGACCAGCTCATGCACGACAAGTCGGTCTGCCAGGACGGGGTCTACGACAAGGCCGTCAAGGCGATCAAACTGGCCAAGTCCAAGGGTTTCCTGGTCCAGATCAACTGCACCCTGTTCGACGGCTCCGACCCCGAGCGGGTGGCCCGGTTCTTCGACCATATGACCGAGATCGGACTCAACGGGATCACCATCTCGCCAGGCTATTCCTACGAACGCGCGCCCGACCAGGAGCATTTCCTGGGCCGGGACAAGACCAAGACCCTGTTCCGCGAGATCTTCAAGCGCGGCGACGGCGGCAAGAAGTGGTCGTTCACCCAGTCGGGCCTGTTCCTGGACTTCCTGGCCGGCAACCAGGCCTATGAGTGCACGCCCTGGAGCATGCCGCTGCGCACGGTGTTCGGCTGGCAAAAGCCCTGTTATCTGCTGGGCGAAGGCTATGCCAAGACCTTCAAGGCGCTGATGGAGGACACCGCCTGGGACGACTACGGCGTCGGCAAGTACGAGAAGTGCGCCGACTGCATGGTCCATTGCGGTTTCGAAGGCTCGGCGGTGGCCGACGGGGTGAAGAACCCGCTCAAGCTGCTGGCGGTCACCGCGCTCGGGGTGAAGACCGACGGGCCGATGGCCGAGGACATCCCGCTGACCAACCAACGGCCGGCGGACTTCGTCTTCTCGGACCACGTCGAGCGCAAGCTAGCCGAGATCAAGGCGACCCAGCCGCGGGCCAAGAAGGTCGCGGCCACGGCCTAGCGCCCGGAACGCGGCGCCCGCCTCCCGGCCCACCCGGATCAGGGCGGGCAGCTGGCCGGGATCCGCGGCCAGCGCCCTCAGCACCGCGAGCAGGTCGATGCGCCCATTGGCCGCCATGCCGGCTTGGGCGGCCTTGGGCAGACCGCGATCGGCGGCGTCCGAAACCACCCGCGCCACGGCGAACGCCAGGCCGTGACGGTCGGCGATGTGGGCGGCGATGTGGGATTCCATGTCGACCGCCAGGGCGCCAGTGGCCCGATGCGCGGCGCGTTTGGCGCCGGCCTCGGCGAGCATGGCGTCGGAGCCGAGGATCGGGCCTGTTCGCGCGCCCAGCCGCGCGATGAGGACGGCGGTCCAGGCGGGATCACAAGAAAAATTCCGCTCATCCCGGCGAATGCCGGGACCCAGATCGTAGGGAACAGGGCTGTCTGTTGAAAGAGCCATAAACCCTGGCTCGGCCCCTTTTGATCTGGATCCCGGCATTCGCCGGGACGAGCGGAAAATCACCTCCGTCCCAACGACCCAGTCGCCGGGCCGCAAACCCGGCGCCAGCGCGCCGCAAAGGCCCATGCTGATGATCCCCGCCGCGCCGGCCGCCGCGGCCTCCAGCTCGCGCGCCAGCCGCGCGCCGTCGCCGCCGCCGGCCACGATATGCAGTCCGGGACCGGCCAGGATCCGCGCCTCGCGCTTCAGGCCGGTGGCGATAAGGATCATCACATGCCGAAGGCGACGCGGGGATCGTTGGCCCGCTTGAGGTTGCGGTAGCGCGCCAGCGCCCACAGCGGGAAGAGCTTCGGATAGCCGTGGTAGCGCAGGTAGAACACCCTGGGGAAACCGCCGCCGGTGTAGTGCTGCTGGTCCCAGAGCCCGTCGTCCGCCTGGCTGTCGATCAGGTATCGCACGCCGCGCGCCACCGCCGGATGGTCCGCCTCGCCCGCCGCCATCAGCCCGATCAGCGCCCAGGCGGTCTGCGAGGCGTTGGAGACGAACGGCCGGTAGACCTTGTAGTCCAGGGCGTAGCTTTCGCAGTCCTCGCCCCAGCCGCCGTCGGGATTCTGGATCTTGATCAGCCAGTCCGCCGCCTTGCGGACCACCGGAGCCTGGGGATCGACCCCCGCGGCGTTGAAGGCGCACAGCGCCGACCAGGTTCCATAGATGTAGTTCACCCCCCAGCGGCCGAACCAGCTGCCGTCGCTCGCCTGCTCGCGTTCCAGATAGGCCAGCGCGCGGGCCATCCTGGGGCTGTCCTTGGCCTCGCCGAGTTGGGCCAGCATGCTGACGCAGCGGGCGGCCACGTCCACGGTCGGCGGGTCGAGCAGGGCGCCGTGGTCGGCGAAGGGGATGTTGTTGAGGTAATGGAAGGTGTTGTCGGCGTCGAACGCGCCCCAGCCGCCGTTCTTGCTCTGCAGGCCGACGATCCATTCCTCGCCGCGGGCGATCGCCTGGTCATAGCCGGCCCCGGCGCCGAGGCGGGCGCGCGCCCGGTCCATGGCCATGACCACCACGGCGGTGTCGTCGGTGTCGGGATAGTGGGCGTTGTTGTACTGAAAGGCCCAGCCGCCGGGCCGCACATCCGGCCGCTGTTCGGCCCAGTCGCCGGCGACGTCCAGCACCTGCCGCGGCTTGAGCCAGGCCAGGGCGCGCAAGGCCTCGCGCTCGGCCGCCTCGCCGCCGGCCTCCATCAGGGCGTGGGCGATGAGCGCGGTGTCCCACACCGGCGAGACGCAGGGCTGGCAATAGGCCTCGTCCTCGTGGACAATCACCAGATTGGCCACCGACCGGCGCGCGATCGCCCGGTCGGGGTGGTCCGGCGGATAGCCCAGGGCGTCGAACATCATCACGCTGTTGGCCATGGCCGGATAGATCGCGCCCAGACCGTCCTCGCCGTTCAACCGCTCGGTGACGAAGGCCGCGCATCGGTCGATCGCGCGCTGGCGCAACCGCTTCGGCCACAGTCCGTCGACCGCCTTCAGCACCACGTCCAGGGCGTTGAAGCCCCAGGTCCACAACAGCTTGGTGTCGGCCGCCTTGGACTTCGGCTTGACGTGAACCGTGGTCCTGTAGAGCTCGTCCACCCGCACCCCGCGCGGATTGCGGGCCAGGGGCTTTTTCACCTGCAGCACCAGCAGGGGCGCGATCACCGTGCGCGCCCAGTAGGACATCTTCGACAGGTGGATCGGAAACCATCGGGGCAGAAGGATCAGCTCCACCGGCATGGTCGGGATCGCGCTCCACGAGGCCGCGCCGTAGAGCGCCAGCTGGATGCGGGTGAAGACGTTGGTCGCCGCCGCCCCGCCGTGGGCCAGAATCGCCTCGCGGGCGCGGGCCATGTGCGGCGCGTCAACATCGTCGCCGATCATCTTCAGGGCGAAATAGGCCTTGACGCTGGCGCTGATGTCGAAGGCCCCGCCATGGAACAGCGGCCAGCCGCCGTGCTCGCCCTGAATGCGGCGCAGATAGACCCCGATCTTGCGCTCCAGCTCGAGGTCCTCGGGCTCGCCCAGATAGTGTTTGAACAGCACGTATTCGGCCGGGATGGTGGCGTCGGCCTCCAGCTCGAACACCCAGTGCCCGTCCGGCCGTTGCAGCTTGATCAGGGCCTCGCTCGCCCGGCCGACCACCGCGTCCAGCGCGCTGGACGGCGGGGCGGTTCCGGTCGGGTTGTCGTCCAGGGCCAGGCTCATCGGCGAGAATCCGTTGCGGCTTCAACTATAGGCGAGTTTGGCCGAGCGCGTTCCGCGAAAGTGGACCCGGTTTCGCGACCGGAACGCGCTCAAACTTTTGCATCTAGCGCCAATTCCGCGGCCGCAAAGCCGGACCGCAGCGCCCCCTCGATAGTCGCCGGCAGCCCGGTGTCGGTCCAGTCTCCGGCCAGCAGCAGATTGCCAAAAGCCGTGCGCGCGCCGGGCCGCTTGCTGGCCTGCTCCGGCGTGGCGGCGAAGGTGGCGCGCCGCTCCTTCAGCACCTGCCAGGGCGGCAGGGCGCGCGGCAGACCCAGCACCTGGGCGACCTCGGCCCAGAGCATCTCGGCCAGGGCTTGCCGCTCGACGTCGAGCAGGCGGTCGGCGCCGCTGACGGTCACCGAGATGCGGTCGGGGAAGGCGAATATCCACTCCGCGGTCCCGCCGACCAGGCCGATCATCGGCTCGGCGCCCGGCGGCGGGGCGATCTTGAAATGGCCGTTGACGATGGCGCTGAACGCATCGGGCGCGGCCAGGCCGGGGATCAGCTCCTGGGCCACCCAGGGCGGCGCGGCCAGGATCACCGGCCGGTCGGCGGCCAGCGGCCGGTCCTGGTCCGAGAAATTCAGGGCGCTCACCCGGCCGGCCTCGAAGTCGAGCCCGCGCAGCCGCCGGCCCAGGCTGAGCCGGCCGCCGCGCGCGGTCAGATAGGCCGCCGCCGGGTCGACGAAGGCGGCCGACAGCGTCGGATGGGCGATGCGCGGACGATAGGCGCGCCCGCCCCTGGCCAGGGTCTCGCGCACCACCGCCGCGGCCAGGGCGGCCGAGCCCTCCCCCGGGCGAATGTTGAGCGCGGCGAGCAGGAAGGGGGCGATCAGCCGCTCCCACACCAAGCCCTCGGCCTTGATCGCCTGGTCGACCCGCTGGTCCGCGCCGGGATAAAGCAAGCCCGCCAGGCCCAGATAGTCCGCCGCCTTCGAGCCGGGAACCCGCCGCGACGCATCCAGCACCCACCAGGGCAGCGGACCCTCGTTGGGTCGGAGCATCCAGCGTTCGCCGGAGCGGACATCGGCGAAGGCGAAGCGGGCCTGGTCCGGCCCGATCAGCCGATCGGCGGCCCCGATCAGCGCCAGATAGCGCTGGACCGCCCGGTTGCCGGAGAGCACCAGGTGGTTACCGTTGTCGATGGTCATGCCGAGCTGGGCGTCGAAGTATGACCGGCAGCGCCCGCCCGCCTGGGCCGCGGCGTCGAACAGCTCGACCGCGACGCCGGCCTGCGCCAGGCGCACCGCGGCCGCCAGGCCCGCGAGACCCGCGCCGACGACATAGGCCCGCTCCGGGGCCCGTTCCGGCGCCGTCCCCGGCCTCATCCCATCAAGCCGCGCGACAGGATGATCCAGGCGAGCGCGGTCTTGCCGAGCTTCGCCCGCGCCCGCGGCGGGGCCCAGCCGGCGGCCTCCATCTTACCGAGGATGGCGGCGTAGACCGCGCTCATCAGCCTCGGCGCCGCGAGGCGCCCGGCGGGGCGGCGGGCCAGCACCGCGTCCGCCGCCCGGTAATGCTCGCGGGCCAGCCTGGCCATCGGCCGGCAGGCGCGATCGATCCGCGGATCGGCGATCACCGCGGCGGGATCGTCGCCGGCGATGCCGGCCTGGTCGAGGAACTCGCGCGGCAGGTAGAGCCGTCCGATGCCGGCGTCCTCGTCCAGGTCGCGCAGGATGTTGGTCAACTGCAAGGCCCGGCCGAGATGCTCGGCGAGTTCCAGCCCCGGCGCGCCCTCCATGCCGAACACCTTGACCGACAGGCGGCCGACCGCGCTGGCCACCCGGTCGCAATAGAGGTCCAGCGTGGCCAGATCCGGCGCGCGGATGTCCCGGTCCAGGTCCATCTGCATGCCGTCGATCACCGCCTGGAAATCGGCCTTGGCCAGGCCGAAACGGCGGATGTCCTCGGCCAGAAAACCCATCCGCCCGGGCGGGCCGCCGGCGTAGAGGCGCTCCACGTCGCCGCGCCAGCCGTCCAGCTCGGCGGCGCGGCTGGCTAGGTCGCCGACCGGCTCGTCGACGATGTCGTCCACCGCCCGGCAGAAGCCGTAGATGGCGAACATCGCCGCCCGCTCGGCCTTGGGCAGCACGCGCATGCCGGCGTAGAAGGAGCTGCCGGAGACCTTCTTCTCGATCGCGCCGACATCCGGGCCCGCCTGTTCGCTCACTCCGCTCCCCCCGCCAGCGCGGCCTTGGCGCGTCCGCCCCGCCGTCCCGCGATCTGATCCAGACCGGCCAGAATGGCAAGCCCCGCCACTTCGATCGGCCGGTGGTGAACCCGCTCGCTCAGGGGATCGCGGGCGATCAGCCGGGCGGTCAGATCCTCGGCCAGGCGCTGGATCAGCGCCACTTCGTAGGCGAGCCGGCCGTCCTTGATCTGGCCGGCGAACGGCCGCGAGGCTTCGAGCAGCGTCTCGGTGCGCCGCGCCATCTCCACGATCACCGCGCGCAGCGCCGGCGAGGCGCGCGGTGAGGCCGCCGCCCGGACGTCCGCTCCCGCCGCGGCGAGCAGGTCCCCCGACAGGTATGACCGATCCAGCTCGCGGTAGTCCTTGCCGCAATCCTGCAGGTGGTTGATCACCTGAAGCGCCGCGCACAGGGCGTCCGACGCCGGCCAGGTCGCGCGCGACTCGCCGTGGACGTCGAGCACGAAACGGCCAACCGGCATGGCCGAATAGCGACAATAGTCCATCAGCTCGCCCCAGTCGGCGTAGCGGGTCTTGCTCACGTCCTGGCGGAAGGCGCGCAGCAGGTCGAGCCCGTGCTGGGCGTCGAGCCCGCGGTCTTGCTGGGCGCGGCGCAGCGCGAGCGAGGCTTGGTCCGCGTCGGCCTCGCCGGCCAGGGTGGCGCGCATCGCCTCGAGCGCGGCGAGCTTGTCCTCGGCCGTCAGGGTCGGATGGTCGGCGATGTCGTCGGCGGTGCGGGCGAAGCGGTAGAAGGCCATGATCGCCGCCCGGTGCGCCGGCTTGATGACGAAGGAGGCGACCGGGAAGTTCTCCTGTTTGTGGCCCTTGCGCGGGGCGAGGTCGGGCGCGGCCATGCTCATGCGCGCCCCGCCAGCGCCTGGGCCCGGCCCTTCCAGGTCCCGCCGCGGCCGGCCCAGACGTCGATCGCCGAGCGGACGGTGAAGGCGGTGTAGAGCGCGCCGATCAGCGGCAGGGCGAGACTCCACAGCGGCGAGCGCCGGTAGAACCGCAGCATCGGCAGGAAGCTCAGCGTCATCAGCGCCCAGGCGGCGAGGCCGACGAAGCGCCAGGGGCTGGGGGCGAACACGGTCACCAGCGGCGCCGCCAGATAGGTGAGCCCCATGCCGGCGAGCGTCCCGGCCAGCATCAGCGGCGAATAGCCGAGCTGGGCGTAGGCCGAGCGCGAGACCATCCGGCCGATCTCGCCGACGCTGACGTAGGGGCGAAGGCTACAGGCGCGTTCGGTCAGGCCCAGCCAGATCGGCCCCTGCCGCTTCATCGCGGCCCCCAGGGCGCAGTCGTCGATGATCGCGGCGCGGATGGCGTCGATCCCGCCGGCGGCGCGCAAGGCGTCGGCGCGGGCCAGCATGCAGCCGCCGGCCGCGGCCGCGACGCGGGTCTTGGGGTCGTTCACCCAGCCGAACGGATAGAGCATGTCGAAGAAATAGACGAAGGCGGGGATCAGCAGCTTCTCGGCGGCGGTCACGCAGGAGAGCTTGGCCATCAGCGAGGTCAGCGCCAGGCCATGCGCCTCGGCGCGGGCCGCCAGCCGCCGCAGATTGTCCGACGCATGGGCGATGTCGGCGTCGGTCAGCAGCAGGTATTTGGGCGCATCGCCGCCCTCGCCGGCGGCCTCCACCCCCTGCTTCATCGCCCACAGCTTGCCGGTCCAGCCGGCGGGCAGGGGCGCGCCGGAGAGAATGGTCAGGCGCTGGCCGCCGGGCAGGGCCTCGGCCGCGGCGGCCGCGGCCCGGGCGGTGCCGTCGGTGCTGTTGTCGTCGACCAGGATCACCCGGAACGGCCCGGGATAGTCCTGCGCCAGCAGGCTGCCGATCGAGCGGGCGATGACGTCGGCCTCGTCGCGCGCCGGCACCACGGCGGCCACCGCCGGCCAGGTTCCCGGCGACGCGTCCGGCTCGCCCGCATCGTCGCGCTCGCGCGCCAGCCAGAAGCCGGCCCGGCCCACGACCAGATAGGCCCAGATCATCAGCGGCAGGCAGGCGAGGGCGCCGATCAGCATGTCACTTCACATAGCCCGCCTGGCGAAACCAGGCGAGGGCGTCGCTCAGCCCCTCCAGATAGGGCCGCGCGACATAGCCCAGCTCGCGCTCGGCCTTGGCCGAGGAGAAGAACATGTGGTGGCTGGCCATCTTCAGCGCGTCGCGGGTCAGGAACGGCTCCTTGCCGGTCAGGTGGGCGATGGCCTCGGTCGCAAGGGCCAGGGGATAGAGCGGCGCGCGCGGCAGGCTGACGGTCGGCGGCCTGCGCCCGGTCAGCCGGGCGATGTCGGCCAGCATCCGGCCCAGGCTCACGTCCTGGCCGCCCAATATGTAGCGCTCGCCCCGCCGGCCCTTGTCCAGCGCCAAAAGGTGGCCGCGGGCCACGTCGTCGACGTGGACCAGGTTGAGGCCGGTGTCGAGGAAGGCGGGCATCCGCCCAGAGGCCGCCTCGACGATGATCCGCCCGGTGGGGGTGGGCTTGACGTCGCGCGGGCCGATCGGGGTCGAGGGGCTGACGATCACCGCCGGCAGGCCCTGCTCGGCCGCCATCGCCTCGACCACCCGCTCGGCGACCACCTTGCTGCGCTTGTAGGCGCCGATGGCCTCCTCCGGCGCGAGCGGCAGGGTCTCGTCGGACGCCCGGCCGTCGGCGCGGAAGCCCAGGGTGGCGACGGACGAGGTGTAGACCACCCGCTCGACCCCGGCGTCCAGGGCCGCAGCCATCACCGTGCGGGTCCCTTCGAGGTTGTTGCGGACGATCTCTTCCGGGTCGCGCGCCCAGAGCCGGTAGTCGGCGGCGACGTGGAACAGGTAACGCACCCCCGCCATCGCCGCGGCCATGGCGGCGGGGTCGGCCATGTCGCCGACCACCATCTCGGCCTCGAGCCCCTCGAGGTTCCGGCGCGGGCTGGAGGCGCGGGCGAGCAGCCGCAGGCGCGGGCCGCGGGCCTGCAGCGCGCGCGCGACCGCCGATCCGACGAAGCCGGAGGCGCCGGTCACCAGGACGAGATCGCCGGCCTCGGGCATGGCCCGCTCAGGCCCCGCGCGCCGGAGCGCCGCCCGCCAAACCGTGCGCGCTCACGCCGCTCAAGCCGCGATCGTGCGGCGGGTCTTCAGGAACTCGAAGAACTCCGCGCCCTCGCGCAGCCGGCGCTTCATCATGTCGGGGCTGCGGACCATCTCGCCGACGATGGCGCCGATCTTCCGCGGGCGCAGGTAGAAGCTCTTGTAGAAGGTCTCGACCGAATCGAAGATCTGGGCGTGGCTCAGGTTCGGATAGTGCAGCGGGGCGATCTGGCGGCCGCTGTCATCGACCAGCTCGGCGTTGTCGGCGTCGAGCCAGCCGTTCTCCACCGCCTGGTCGTAGAGGAAGGTGCCCGGATAGGGCGCGGCCAGCGAGACCTGGATGGTGTGCGGATTGATCTTGGTCGCCCAGCGCACGGTCTGCTGGATGGTCTCGGGGGTCTCGCCCGGCAGGCCCAGGATGAAGGTGCCGTGGATGGCGACGCCCAGCTCGTGGCAGTCCTTGGTGAAGCGCTCGGCCACCTCGACGCGCATGCCCTTCTTGATGTTGTGCAGGATCTGCTGGTTGCCGGATTCGTAGCCGACCAGCAGCAGCCGCAGCCCGCCGTCCTTCATCACCTTCAGCGTCTCGCGCGGGACGTTGGCCTTGGCGTTGCACGACCAGGTCACCCCCAGCTTGCCCAGCTCGCGGGCGATGGCCTCGGCGCGCGGCAGGTCGTCGGTGAAGGTGTCGTCGTCGAAGAAGAACTCCTTCACCTGCGGAAACGCTTTCTGGGCCCAGGCGATCTCCTCGATCACATGGCCGACGCTGCGGGTGCGGTAGCGGTGCCCGCCGACGGTCTGCGGCCACAGGCAGAAGGTGCAGCGCGATTTGCAGCCCCGGCCAGTGTAGATCGACATGTAGGGGTGCTTCAGATAGCCGATGAAGTAGTTCTCGATCTCCAGGTCGCGCTGGTAGATCGGGGTGACGAACGGCAGCGAATCCATGTTCTCCAGGATCGGCCGGTCCGGATTGTGCACCACCACCCCCTGGCGGTTGCGATAGCTGAGGCCGGGGATGTCGGCCCAGGCGTGGTCGTCGGCGACCTCTTTGATGGTGAAGTCGAATTCGTTGCGCGCGACGAAGTCGACGGCCGGGGCGTGCTTCATCGAGCCATCGGCGTCGACGGCGACCTTGGCCCCGATCAGCCCGGCCTTGAGGTTCGGATTGGCCGCCTTCAGCGCCTCGATGGTCTTGACGTCCGAGGCGAACGACGGGGTCGAGGTGTGCAGCACCACCAGGTCGTGGTCCTTGGCCACGCCGGCCACGTAATCCAGGCTCTGGCGGTGCGGCGGCGCGTCGATCAGGCGGCTGTTTTCGACCAGGGCCGCCGGCTGGGCCAGCCAGGTCGGGAACCAGTAGGACTTGACCTCGCGCTTGGCCTGATAGCGGGCGCCGGCGCCGCCGTCGAAACCGTCGAACGAAGGGGCCTGCAGGAACAGGGTGCGCAACATGACATGACCTCAAACCGATACCGGGGCCGACGCCATCCGTCCCCGCATCCAACCTCTGCCGCTTTAACCGCGCCAATTCAATGGCGAGCCATGCGCGCCAGAGGCAAATGATAGCACATCGCTCCGAACGCAACGCGGCTAGGCCGGGTGCTCGCGCAGCCGGCGCCGGCTTTCCAGGATCTGCCAACTCAGCAGGGTGGGCACGCCGACGGCGACATCGCGGGCGCGTTTGAGCAGGGAAAGCGCCAGCGCCGCCTCCGCCGGCAGGCCGAACAGGGGCCCGAGCAGCGCATAGGCGCCCTCCTGCACGCCCAGGCCGCTCGGCACCATGAAGGCGGCGTTGCGGATGGCGAACAACAGGCTCTCGATCGCCACCACCGAGCCGAACGGCAGGGGCCGGCCGATGAAGGCGAGGATCAGCCAGGCGCCGAGCGCGCCGCCGAACCAGGCGACCAGGTGAAGGCCCAGGCAGGCCCACAGGCTGAGCGGCCGGCCGTAGGCGGCCTCGATCACCCGGGTGACGGCGGTGGCGTGGTGGGCCGCGGCCGGAACCATCCGGTGGACCATGTTTTCGACCACCTTCAGGCCGCGCTTCTGAGTCAGGATGAAGCCGCCGACCAGCGACCCGCCGATCGCCAGGCCGCCCAGCAGGGAAAACAGCAGCCGGTCGTGGCCGGCGGCGAAGCCGAACCGGTGAGCCAAGAGCGCGATCCCCGCCAGGGTGTAGATCAGCTGGGCGACCACCTCGAGGGTGAGGTCGACCACGCTCGAGCCGAACGCCGCGGCGGTGGAGATCCCGCCCAGCACCGCGGCCCGCGCGGCAATCACTAGGCCGCCGAGCTGGGAGAACGGCAGCACGTCCGAGGCCGCCTCGCGCATCAGCCGGCTCCAGACGAACACCGGCGCGCGATCGGCCGCCACCGGCGCGACCACCCACCAGGCCAGGCCCAGCGGGATGAACAGGCCGAGCTGGGCGGCCATCACGACCAGAAAGCCGCGCGCGCCGATCGGTCGGATCGCCGCCACCACCGCCCCGACATTGAAATAGCCGATCACCGCGGTGGCGAGCAGCAGCCCGATCACGGCCGCCGCGATCGCTGTCGCCCGGGCGCGGGATCTGGGATCGATCATGTGGCGGCGATCGCTCCGTCGCGGTCCACCCGCAGGCGGGCGCCCCGCCATTCCACTCGATCGCCGAACAGCGAGACGAGGAAGACGCCGAAGGCCAACAGGTCGCGCAGCGGGATCAGCCACAACAGGCCGCGGTCGGACGCCATCAGCCGGCTGAGCGTCAGGGCCTGCGCCTGCCTGAACAGGAGAAGGCCGGCGAGCAGAGCCAGGCTCCAGCCGGCGAAGCCGGTCAGGGCCGCGCCGATCAGCGCCAGCGGGGTGAAATGCATGACCATGCTGCCCAGATAGCCGCCCGGCTCGACCAGCCGGATGGTCCGGGCCCAGCGCAGCTCGTGGGTCAGCATCTCGCGGGCGCTGGCTTCGGGGAACACATGGTCGATCACCATCGGCGGGCAGGCGATGGTCAGGCCGGCGGCGCGCACCGCGCGGCCCAGCTCGAAATCGTCGGCCAGCACGTCGGCCAGGATATCCAGGCCGCCGATCGCCGCCAGCACCTCGGCGCGCAGCGCCATGGTCGGTCCCAGGCAGGGGTGGGCGCCCAGGGCCTCGCCGACCACCACGCTGGGCGCGAAGCGGGTGTTGACGTCCAGAGCCGCCAGCTTCGACCAGACGCTGGCCGTCGGCCGCCCCCGATAGAGGCAATGGATCAGGCCGACGCCCGGGGCCTGCAGCGAAGCGACGATCCGCGCGAGGCCGTCGGCGGGCAGGCGCACGTCGCTGTCGCTGATCACGATCACCTCGCCGCGGACGTGGGCGGCCATGTTGATCAGGTTGCCGATCTTGCGGTTGGCTCCGTGCGGCGTGGGATCGGCGAGCACCACGATGTCGCGGTCCGGGAAGGCGCGCTGCAGGCGCCGCGCGGCCTCGAGCGCCGGATCGGCCGCGTCCTGGGCGCCCAGGATCAGGCGCACCGGCCCGGCATAGGCCTGGACGCAGAAGCTGGTCAGGTTTTCATAGAGCTCCGGCTCGTCGCCGTGCAGCGGCTTGAGCACCGAAATCGCGGGCTGGCTCGCCGGCGCCGGCGTGGCGCGGCGCGAAAACCGCCAGGTCGCCCAGGTCGCCGCGCAGGCGTAGAGCGCCCCGCAGACCGCGAGGCCCAGGACGACCGCCCCGGCGCTTTCGACGACAGAACTGAGACTCAACCCGCGACCCTCCGTCAGCCTAGAGCGCGTTCCGCAAAAGTGGACCCGGTTTTGCGATCAGAACGCGCTCAAACTTTTGAATTTAGAGCACGATTCAACGATCAGGCGGTTCCGCCTGATCGCATCGTGCTCTAGGCCTTAATAGCCCCGCCGCCGGAGCCCCACTAAACTTTTTACAAAGCTTTGATTCTAGGCTGGCGCCGGTTCGACCGATCGCGCGAGAAAACACCCGTGAGCCAAGCCTTCTGGTTTCACACCCGATGCGGCGGCGCGTTCTGATGCCGGCGCCGCTCGGCGAGGTGCTGTTCGAGTTCCGGCGGATCGGCAATGCGGTCAAGGTCTCGGCCATCCACGTCGACAGCGACACCGAGGTCTGCCTGGTCGGATCGCCCGCGGCGGGCGAACACGCGCTGAAACAGGCCGCGATCAACAAGTTGGTCTACGTATTGGTCAAAGGTCGGGGCTAAACGCCGGGGCTTGGCGCGCGCCGCCCCGGCGCCCGGACCGCCGGGCTCAGTCCACCCGGGCTTCGGCGTAGCCCTTGAGCACGTCGACGCCGTTCTGGTTGGTGGTGGTCACGGCCAGTTCGACCAGCTTGACGCCATCCCGATCGAATACCTTCTCCACCGTCGCCACCGCGTCCAGCGTGTCGCCCGGCCAGACCTGGCTGGTGAACCGCACACCGTATTTGGTCAGCCGCCCGTCGCCGACATAGTCGGTGAGCATCTTGCCGGTCATGCCCATGGTCAGCATGCCGTGCGCGAACACCGATGGATAGCCGGCCACCTTGGTGGTGAATATCTCGTCGGTGTGCAGCGGGTTGTAGTCGCCCGAGGCGCCGGCGTATTGCACGATCTGGGTGCGCTTGAGGTCTTCGACCAGGCGCTGGCGGAAGCCGTCGCCGACCTTCAGGTTGCTTGCTTTCAAGGCCATGTCCGCTCTCCTCAAGCCTGATCCGCGGGGCGCTCGGTGCGCACGCCGACGCCGCGGGCGGTGACCACCAGCTCGCCCTTCTGGTCGCGGTATTCGGTGATGTTCTCGCTGAACACCAGCTTGCCCGCGCGCTTGCCCTCCTTCTCCCAGGTCTTGCCGGGCTTGCTGGTCGCGGTCAGCACGTCGCCGGGCCGCAGCGGCCGGTGATATTCGAAATGCTGCTCGGCGTGCAGGCCGCCGCCGCTGCCGCCGCCTTCGCGGCCGGCGGATTCGGTCTTCTTGACGCCGGTCGGCTCCTTGCCCGATCCGAACCAGGGCTTGCCCGGCTTGGGGCGCAGAAAATAGTCGGGATCGAACTGCGCGCTCGCCTGCACGAAGGTCGGCGGCGCGATCACCGATCCCATCGGCGTGCCCTTGGCGTATTCGGGGTCGTGATAGATCGGATTGTCGTCCCCGACCGAGCGGGCGAACATCATGATGTGGCTGAATTCAACCGGAAAATATTCGACGGCCATTCCCTCTCCTCTTCGATGGTCTTGCTCTTGCGGCGCCAGCCCTGGGCGGCCCGATAGGCCAGTGTGACATCAATGAGGGGGCGGCCTCAATCGGTTGCGCGCGACCGCGGATCGGATAGGCGGATGGTCCTTCGCTTATCGGCCGATGCGCCGGGCGAAGGCGTCGAGGGCGGAGCGAAAATCCTTGTCGACCAGATTGACCGCTTCCCGCAGCGAAAACCAACGGGTCGCGGGCCTGTCTTGCTCATCGAGCGCGGGGTCTTCGTCGCGCACCAGCAGCGGGAAAACCGTCAAACGCGTATCCTGACCGGCCGCGCGCAAGGGCCGCTTGTAGATGCGACCCGACACCCCGACATCGCAGCGCGCTTTCAGAGCCGCGCTGATATGCTGGGTCAAACCCTTGCGCAGCGGTCCTGACGGAAGCCGCCAACCGCCCCCTCGGCCGAATAGACCAGCATCACATCGACTTGGTCGCCATTCCGAAAAGGAAGAACCGCCAGATGCCGCGTATTGTTGGGTATGTCCGTCATGTTTTTTATTATTCTGTCTACTGAACATCATCGGAAACTGGGACGTATGCTAAATCCAACCTAGTGAAATCCGCGAATTCTTCCTGTCCAATCCATGTAACGATGAGGCCGATGTCAAGTCAAATATACGGCGCGCTCCCATCTGGGGTTCCACGTTTCGAGCCAAGTCCCAGCTTCGGGGTCCGCGGAGCCGGCGATACGGCCATCTCCGCAAAGCGGCTGGGCCGCATGACAGCCGCGCTCGCCGATGGCGATCAGGCGCTCTGAAAAGCCCAGCAAGGGTGCGGATTTTACCTTGAGCGCGGTCGGGGGATTTGGTTGAAAAACCGAATCCGACACTTTTCGAGGATGACGGTAATTATTTGTTCGCCTAAGTTCTCGCCACCCTCCGGATCAACACTGTTTCGCTAAAACATATTATCTTCCAGACCGCATTTTTCTGGACGTTGGTTACAAAAAATCGTCACAATGTCTCCTTAGCGTAAGCTTGGGTGGTTAGGCTCGCGCTAGGCTTCTCTCGCGCTGGCCTCGTCGCTCGGCCGAAGGACCCTTGCCGCCTCTCCATCGCGGGCTGAACCTCGCTCCGCGGATGGCGACCCGCGAAACCCGTGCGTCCCGTACGCCGCCGAGTCCCGCCCTCCGACGCGCCCCTGGCGCCTGTAATGAAGAGAAAGAATTCGAGCATGTCGATGATGTTACGTTCCCTCGCGGCGGCCGCCCTATGGTCGTTTTGCGCGTCCGCCGCGCTGGCGGCCGCTCCCGACGCCGCCCCCGCGCCATCGCCGGAGCTCGGCGGCCCGGCGGTTCCAGGCGTTTGCCTCCTCGGCCAGGAGGCCGTGCTGGCCAACGCGAAAATCGGCCAGGCCGCTTCGGCGCGGCTGCGGGCGCTGGCCCAGGACGCGCAGGCGCCCCTGGACGCGGAACGTTCGGCGATCGAAGCCGATGCGAAGGCGCTGGAGGCGAAGAAGGCCAGCCTCCCGGCGGCGGATTTGCGACAACGCCAACAGGCGATTGGGCAGCGGGCCCAAGCCTACCAGGCCAAGCTTCAGCAATTGAACCGCCAGATCGAGGCCACTCGCGCGAGCGTCGTCGGCCGGATCGCGACGACGGTCCAGCCAGTGGTGGCGCAGGTCTATCAGGCGCACAAATGCGGCTTGCTGTTCTCCCGCAACGCGGTGCTCGGCGGCAATCTGGCGGGCGATCTGACGGCGGACGTGGTCGCGGGCCTGGATGGCAAGGTCACCACGATCGACTTCGATCTCGAACCGCCGGCCGCGGCGCCGACGAAGTGACCGGGCGTCAGCGAGGCTGGAGGCGGACGCCTCGCCCCACGCGGGGGTGAGAATTGTGACGGAAATGTCACGGCGCGGGCTGGCCTAGCCAATTCCGTCACGCTATTGTCGCACGGCGCGCGTTGGCGCGGGACGGGCCGCTCGCGGCAAGGCATTATGTACGACGAAGCGTATTTGGCGCTTGACGCGATTTGCAAAGGCGCCGACCTCGCCGGCCGCGAGCATTGGGTGACCGCCTTCAAGGCCATCCGCTGGGCGGTCGAGACCCGAGACGGCGTCGAATTGACGTCGGCTGGCCGTCAAGCCCATGAGGACATGGCCTCGGAACGGAAGAGCGCCGATCCGTCGTTCGCCGTCGAACAGCCGACGTTCTGACCCGGCCGAGCAGCCGGCGCGAGCGAGCGGAATACGATCAGGCCGCCATCACGCGCCGTCGAAATCGTCCACGCCGCAGCCAGCGGCTCGCGCGGCGTCCAGGGCCGCGCCGAACCCGTCGATCCTGAACTTGACCGGGGCGGCCATGGCCTTGGCCTGGATGCTCACTTCGCGGGCGTCCATGATCCGCTGTCGCGGTATCCGGACCAGTCCGCCGCTCGGATTGGTCAGGTCGTCATTATAAAGAGCAAAGCCGAGCCGGGCCAAGTCCATCGCGTCCGAGCGGACCGCGCGCGGCGGGCCGTCATCGATCCGATAGACCGCGTTGGCGGTGTCCGCCCGGCTGGACAAGTGGAAGACCAGGGCCTGCCGGTGGTAGTCGACCCTGGGTCTGGACAACTGGCAGATCTGGCGCGCGGCGAACTGGTCGCTCTCCACCCGCAATGTCCAGGCGCCGATCTGGCTGCGCTCCCTGTGCGTCTCTCCATGGCCCCAGAAGGGCGCGAACGACAGGAGCACGGTCAGGGCCAGATGGGGCGACATGGCGTGGCGGGCTTTCGACGCTAAGGGGCGGGTTTGGGCAAGGAGGGCATATCCGCGGGACGGTCGGCGCCAGCCTCGGGCGACGACACCCGAGGCGCGGGACTGTTCGGCGCGCCGATGCCGTCGACGACTTCGACGGCGCTTTCCCACGGCGCCGCGCCGAGGGTCTTGACTCGATCGAACGACGCCTCGGGGCTGTAGGCCTGAACCCCCGGGGTCAGGAACCGCGCCTCGAGCAGACCCATCGCCGACAGCAGCGCGGCGCCGGCCACATACTCATCGTGACGGCTCTGAACCAAGGCGAGCCGGGTGTTAGCCAGTTCAAGCTCCGCGTTCAGCATGTCGATGGTCGAGCGCAGCCCGACCCGTTCCTCGATCCGATTGCCTTCCACCGCGACCTTCTCGACGTCGACCTGGCGATCCTCGATGGCGATCGCGCTTTGGGTGGAGACAAGCTGGTCCCATGCCTGCGCGACAAGCTGCACGAGGCCACGCCGCGTCGCTTCGATCTCCAGCAACGCGCTGTTGTCACGCTCGAGCGCCTCGCGAACCCGCGAGCTGTTGAGGCCGGACGTGAACAGGGGCTGGCTGAAAACCACGGCGGCCGTGATGCTTCGGTCGTATTGTTCCGGAAGGTAGGGCGCGTTCGGCGTGATCGCGGCGTCCAATCGGACCGACACGGTGGGCCCGAACGCGGCCTTGGCCTGATTGACGTTTTCGCGGGCGACGCGCTCGTTTTCGATGGCGGCCAGGAGTTCGGCGTTGTTGTGGTCCGCGGCCTCGAAGGCCTGGTCGACCGTGTCGGGCACTCCGGCCAGCTCGGGTTCCGGTTCGAGTTCGCCGGGGCTCTGACCGACGGCGTTCAGGTATTCCGCGCTGCTGGCGTTGAGACGGCCCTGCGCCAGATTCAGCTGCGCCTCGGCCGACAGCAACCGGGCTTCGGACTGGGCGACATCGGTTTTCGACAATGCGCCCAGAGCGCCCTTGGCCTTGGTCTCGTCGAATTCGCCCTTCAGGGCGACGATCTCGTCCTTTATGATCTGCACGGATTCACGATCGCGCCTGACGTCGACGTAGGCGGTGATGACGTTTTGCAATAATTGACTTTCCGCCTGACGCAGGGATTCGCGGCCGGCCAACACACTGGCGGACGCGCCCCGCACGCGAGCCCTGGTTTGGCCGGCCGTGTAGAGCGGCTGCGTCAGCGACAGATCGGCCGAGCCGGTGTCCGCGTGGAGGGCGCTGGTGGTCGCCGGACTAAAAAAGCTGGCGGGCTGCTGGACGGCGGCGTCGACGTGGGCGGCTTGGCCGGTCAGGCTGACCTGCGGGCCGTAACCCGCGCGCGCCTGCACATAGCCCTCGTCGATCGCGCGCAGCTGCGCCTGCTTCGCCCGCAGGGCTGGATTGGTTTCATAGGCCAGCCGGATGGCGTCGGACAGCGACTCCGCCGAACAAACGCCCGGGCCGCAGGCCAGCAGCGCCGCCGCCAAGGCCAGGCGTCCAATCGTCGACACGCGACGCCCCCGGACGATGGCCGGTCCCGCCGCGGCGAATGCTCCAGGACGCGCCCCCGCCTCGCTCATCGCTCGTGAAGACTTTCCTCGGTTCGTCTCGCGAGAGGTGAAAGCAGATAGTCGATGATGGTTCGATTGCCGGTCTTGATCTCCGCAGTGACCGTCATGCCAGGCTGCAGCTGCTCCGGCCGCCCGTCGATCATCATGCTGGTCTTGGCGAGCGCGATCCGCGCCACGTAGCTCGGAGCGGCGGTCCTTGGGTCCTCCGGCCTGGCTAAGGGGCCGCCGCCCGACTGGCGCTCGGTTTCGTTGATCACGTCGCGGCTGACATCGACGACGTGGCCGTCCAGCAGGCCATAGCGGGTGAAGTTGAACGTCTCGATCTTCACCTTGACGGCTTGGCCGGCGTGGACGAAGCCCACGTCGCGGTCGGCGAGATGGGCTTCGATCATCAAATTCCGGCTGTCCGGCACCACGATCATGAGATGCTCCGCCGGCGTCACGACCCCATGCGGCGTATGCACGGCGAGTTGTTCGACCACCCCGGTTATGGGGGAGCGAAGCTCGGTCTCGGCCGATTTGTCCTGGGCCTGGATCAGCTCCTGGGTCAATTCATTCTGCTGCAATTCCGCCTTGCGCAGGTCGGCGAGCACGTCGGCGGCGTACTGCGAGCGCACGCTGTCGCGCTGCGAGGCCAGCGCGGCCCGGGCGTCGTTGGCCTGGGCGGCGCGCTGGGCCTGGACCGCGAGCTCGTGCCGAGCCGCGCTCAGTTGTTGCTGGGCGTCAAGATAGGCCAAACTGGAGCCGTAACCCTGCGCGGTGAGTTCGCGATGGATACGCTCCTTGTCGACCAGCATGGGCATTGAGGCGTTGATCGCGTCGACCTGGGCGTTGACCTCGGCCGCCTCCGCGCTCTTTTGGCTGATTTGCTGCATAAGGTCGGCGACCTTGGCCGCTTCCTGGCTGGCCTGGGCCCGCATGGCCGCCCGGGTCTGCTCGGCCAGATCCGGCGCGACGTCGGGCGGAGGGATGAGCTCGGGGGCGCGACCGGTCTCGGTGGCGATCTTCAGCGCCGTCAGCCGGGCGACGTCGAGCTTGGCCTGCATCAGGTCGCGCGCGAGCCGGTCGCGATCGGCGCCCGTCTGGGTGGGATCCAGTTCAATCAACAGCTGTCCCGCGACGACGTGGTCGCCGTCCTGGACGTGGATCGCGCGCACGATACCGGGATCGAGCGGCTGGATGATCTTCACGTCACCCGCCGGCATCAGACGACCCGGCGCCGTGGCCAGCACGTCGACCTTGCCAAGGAACGCCCAGGCGACCGCGACAACGAAGAACGCGATGATGATCAAGCCCAACGCACGGCCGGTGGGCGACGGGGGCGTCTCGATGACCTCGAGCGCGGCCGGCAGGAACTCGCGCTCGTCATAGCTGTCGTATCGCTCGACAAGTCGATTGTAGGTATTGGTGATGACGCTCGCCAAGCTCATGGGCCTCACACCGCGCCTTGCGCCACGGGGGCCGGCTCGCCCGACTGCAGCCGCCAAAGATTGGCGTAGCGTCCCCCCGCCTTGAGCAGGCTTTCGTGGGCGCCGTCCTCGACCACCTGGCCCTGTTCGATCGTCACGATCCGATCGGTCCCGCGAAGCGTCGAAAGCCGGTGGGCGATCAGCACCACGGTTCGGCCGGCGCAGATGCGCCGCATATTGGCCTGGATCGCGGCCTCGCTTTCGTAGTCGAGCGCCGATGTCGCCTCGTCGAAAATCAGAATCCGGGGATTGACGACCAGGGCGCGGGCGATGGCGATCCGCTGCCTCTGGCCGCCAGACAGGGACGCGCCGCGCTCGCCGATCAGGGTGCCGTAGCCCTCGGGCAGGCCGAGGATGAACTCATGGGCGCCCGCCAGTTGCGCCGCCTCGATCACCCGCTCCATCGACATGCCGGGCTCGGAGAGGGCGATGTTTTCCCGGACGCTGCGGTTGAACAGGATGTTCTCCTGGAGCACGACGCCGATCTGCCGACGCAGCCAAGCCGGATCGGTCAACGCCAGATCGACGCCATCGACGAACACCCGGCCGGTTTCCGGCACGTAGAGGCGCTGGATCAGCTTGGCGAGGGTGCTCTTGCCCGAGCCGGACGGGCCGACGACGCCGAGCACCTGACCCGCCGGAATCCGCAGCGAGACATCGCGCAGCACGGGCTGGCCGTCGATCCTGTAGCGGAAACTGACGTTTTCGAGCCGGATGTCGCCCCGGATCGGCGGAAGGTTGGCCTGGCCGGTCTGACCGGGTTCGGGCGTGCTGTTGAGGATGTCGCCGACGCGGTCGATCGACAGCCGCACCTGCTGGAACTCCTGCCAGACCTGGGCGATGCGAAGCACCGGCGAGGCCAGCTGCGAGGCGATCATGTTGAAGGCCACCAGCTCGCCGACCGTCAGCTTGTTGCGGATCACCAGACCGGCGCCGACGAAGAGGATCAGCACGATGGTGATCTTATTGATCATCGCGACGGCCTGGCTGGCGACCGTGCTCAGCGTGATCACGCGGAACGAGGCGGCCACATAGGCGGCCAACTGCTCCTCCCAGCGCCGCTGCATGATCGGCTCGAGCGCCATCGCCTTGACGGTCTCGACGCCGGACACGGCTTCGACGAGGAACGACTGATTGTCGGACCCGCGCCGGAATTTTTCGTTCAGCCGCTCGCGGAAAGCCGGCGTCATGCCCAGGCTCAGCCCGACATAGCAAGGCAGGGCGGCGGCGACGATCAGGGTCAGCAGCGGGCTGTAGATGAACAGCACGATCAGGAACAACAGCGCGAAGAACAGGTCCAGCGCCAGGGTCAGGGACGACGAC
This sequence comes from uncultured Alphaproteobacteria bacterium, assembly GCA_963706385.1. Lineage (GTDB taxonomy): Bacteria > Pseudomonadota > Alphaproteobacteria > Caulobacterales > Caulobacteraceae > Poindextera. The sequence continues at coordinate 2,076,052 of OY970153.1, forward strand.
GTCAGGAACTGGCGGATGTTGTCCAACTCGCGCACCCGCGCGGTGGTGTCGCCGACCCTGCGGGCTTGGAAATAGGCCATCGGCAGGGCGAACAGGTGGCGGAACAGCCGCGCGCCCAGCTCCACGTCGATGCGGTTGGAGGTATGGGACAGAACATAGGTTCGCAGCCCGCCCAGCACGACCTCGAACACCGACAGCACCGCCAAGCCGAGCGCCAACACTTCGAGGGTCGACAGACCCCGGTGCACGAAGACCTTGTCGATCACCACCTGGAAGAACAGGGGCGTGAGCAGCGCGAAAAGCTGGACGAAGAACGATCCGACCAGCACTTCGCTCAGCGGCTGGCGATACTTGTTGATCGCGTCGATGAACCAAGCGACGCCGAAACGCCGGTATGGATCGGTGAGCGCCGCCCGTCGCGCGATCAACAGGATGCGCCCGTCCCACCGCTCGGCGAAGATGTCCAGGCTCAAGGCTTCCGGGATACGGGCGTTCGGATCCTGGATCAGAACCTTGCCGTCGGCGACGCGGCCGACCACCAGCCAGCCGCCGTCCTTCGTCCGGGCCAAGGCCGGCAACGGGGTCGACTTCAGCCTCTCGACGCTGGTGGCGATGAGCCTCGCCTTGACCGGGAAACGGCGGGCGATCCTGAGCAGATCGTCCTCGTCCAGGCTGGCCTTGCCGCTCTGGTGCAGGATTTCCGCGGGGTTCGCCGGCAGCCCAAGCAGCTGCAGGATGAACGCCAGCGCCGCCGCCCCCGAATCCATCGCCGACGCCGGCGCGCCCCCCGTATCCATCAAAAACCTTTCGCGGCCCCGCGCGGCGCGGCGCGGCCATGCGGGCCGCGCCCTTGGCGGCAAAGACCCGCTAGCATATGCATTTATGATGTGACCGGATTATGATGCGGCCGAGCCGCCGGGCGTCAGGCGGCGCTTGCGCGTCCCGTTCGGCGCGATAGGGCGCGCCGGATCGGTTGGTCGAACAACCGCAAGCCGACGTAGCCGCCGATCAGCACGGCCGCTACGATGATCACGCTTTCGATCACCAGGTTCCGCCCCTTGGCGATGCTCAGGTAAAGCCCGTTCACCCAGCAGAAGATCGGATAGTGCAGGACATAGACCGGATAGGAGAGCTCACCCATGAACAGCGCGACCGCGCTGGCATTGACGGTCAGACTCGCCCGGGCGCCCGTGAGCACCAGCACGGGCGCGACGACAACGATCCAAAGCAGATTGACGGCGAACGGCAGCGGGCGGGGGTAGTAGAACAGCAGAACCATCACGATGGCGGCGGCCCAGAACAGTGGGTCGCTCTTCAGCCGGTTTCCGGTTCGACGGTCGAAATGGAAGATCGCGATGCCGAGAAAAAAGGATACGCCCACGCGTGGGATGCCGTTCAAAAACGTCGCGGTCGTGTCGCCGCCCAACCCAACCCACATCACGCCGATCAGCGAAATCGCGGCGACAGCAAGCGCGAACTCCAGTTGCCTGATCCGGCGCGTCACCGACCAAAACAAGTTCACCGCAATCTCAAGGAATAAAGAATATTGCGGCCCATTCAGTGGAAAAACCTGCGGACCTCCTATGAATTTTGAGGCTCCGAAATAAGGAAAATTAATTAAACCTAAAAATAAAGCAATACCCAATTCCATAGGTGGAACAAATTCGTGTTTAACAATAATTTTAAATACCACGAATAAAAAACTTACAATTGTACCGAGAAAAATGAGCGGCATCAAGCGAATTAGGCGGATACGGAGAAAATTCGCAGTGGTCATCCCCGCATCAAAGCGATGCTGGTAGGCCAGCGCGAGAACATAGCCGCTGAGGCAGAAGAAAAAATCGACGGCAAGCCTGCTATTGGTCGCAAGCGTCGGGACGTGGAGCCAGTGACCGATGTGGAATAGCACCACCGAGATCGCGGCGAAGCCCCGCAGACCATCCAGGGCCGCGTAGTGGTTTCGCTCAATAGTCGAGCGAGTCTTCACATTCACGGAGTGTAACGGAAGTGTAATCATAATCTCCCGCGAACATAAGCTCCCCGCGAAACTCGGCCGCCGAGTTCTTCACTATCACGTTCGAGTCTAAGCAGGAAAAAATATTTAACCGGGTTGGCCGCCTAGAGCACGATGCGATCAGGCGGAATCGCCTGATCGTTGAATCGTGCTCTATATCCAAAAGCTTGAGCGCGTTCTGATCGCAAAACCGGATCCACTTTTGCGGAACGCGCTCTAGCCGCCTACGTGGGCTACATCCTTGCCCGCGGTCACTAGGCGGGCGGTCTGGGATGGTGAGCCCGGAGCCTAGAAATAGCGCTCGGCGATGCGGATCGTATCTCCGGCCCGCACTTCGGTCGCCGCTGAGATCGGCGCCTTCACTTCGACGCTCTGGCCCGGGTGCTTTATGAAAGCGTCCTTCTTATTGGCGCGGAAGGTGAACCCGCCCGCCGTGGCGACGGCGCTCATCACCGTCAGACCGTCGGTGTAGGGATAATTCCCCGGCTTGTTCACCTCGCCGAGGATAAAGAACGGCCGGAATTCCAGGACTTGCAGACTCACGGTCGGATCGCGGATGTATCCGTCCTTCAGCCGCGCCGCGATGTCGGCTTGAAGTTCGCCCTCGGTGCGCCCGCGCGCCGGAACATCGCCGATCCACGGCAGCGACACCATGCCGTCGGAGCGCACGGAGAAGTCGCCGGTGAGCTGGGGCTCGTCGAAGACGATAATGTGCAGCTTGTCACCCGCCCCCAGTTTGTAGGTCAGGGCCCGATCCGGCGACAAGGCGGCAGGGACGGCGGGGGGCGTGGAGTCCGCCGGCCGGGCGGCCACCGGGGCGCAAAACAGGCAGAAACCGACGGCCAGCGCGGTGATCGTTCGAAACATGCTAACGCTCCATTCTCGAACCCAATTATATTCGATCCCCAGACCCGGCGCCACCGGAGGCGTGGTTTCGCTCGACGGCTTGGGCTCGCCGGCTTGGGCGTCGTCCGCTGACGGAGCACGTCGTCCGTTCGACAACGGGTGTTTGGTTTCGCGCGCCACGCCGGCTCATACGCCGGTGTGGACGCTCGTCGCGAGCGGGGACGTCGGTTCAACGAAAATATCTTGCGTTGGCGCCAACCTTGCTTCGTCGATGCGGCCGCGCTGTCACGCGTTTGTCGCATTTATTCTAAATGGACTAACGCGCTTTTCCACTTGGCGCGCCCGACTTGGCGCGGCTCGACGAGGTTATCAGTATGCCGGCTCTTGAGCCCTTTCGCGGCGACCCCGAACGGCAGATCGCGATCGCGCAGCCGGCGCGCGGCGAAGCCCCCGCCAAGGGTGACAATATCGACATCGCCGGCCTGTTCGATGCGTTCCGGCGGCGCATGGGCCTGTTCCTCATCATCATGGGCGCCGTCATGACGCTGGTGCTGGTTTTCTTGTTCGTCTACCCGGTGCAATACACCGCCACCGCGCGGGTGGCCGTCGAGGACCGCGCGATCGCCGCGACGCCCGAGAAAGAGACGCCGGTGGTCTCGCAAGCGTCCACCCAGCAGGGGGCCACCGTCGCGACCGAGGCGCAGATCGTCCAGTCGGTCCGGGTGACCGAGCGGGTCGTCGCCATGCTCCATCTCGACCAGGACCCGGAATTCAACTGCAGCGTACAGACGCTAAAGGGGAAACTAATCCAATTTCTGCTGAGGATGTGCGCGCCGCCGACGCCCACGTCATTGCGGGACCAAGTGATCACCACCGTGCTCGCGAACCTGCGTCCCGCGCAGTATCTGACCACCAATGCGATCGATATCAACTACACGGACCACAACGCCAGGAAGGCTCAGCGGATCGCCAACGCCTTCGCCCAGGCCTATCTCGAGGATCAGGTCGCGGCGAAGTACGAGCAGAGCCGCAAGGCGAGCACTGGCCTGCTGGTCCATATCGAACAGATGCGCCAGCAGGCCGACGAGGACGCGGCCAAGGTGCAGGCGTACAAGATCGCCCACAACCTGCTGAGCGTCGGCGAGGAGACGCTCACCGAGCAGGAGATATCCTCCTACAACCAGGCCATCGCCGCGGAGAAGGCGGAAGCGGCCGGCGACCTGGCCAATCTTCGCACCGCCCAGGAGCAGCTCGCCCACGGATCGAACGGCGAGGATGTCGGCGAGGCGCTCAGCTCTCCGGTGGTGGGCGCCCTGCGCGCGCAGCGAGCCGTGCTCAGCGTCAAACTCGCCGACATGGAGGCTCACTACGGCCCGAAATACCCGGACCTGCCTCAGACCCGCCAGCAGCTGGCGGACGTTGACCAGGAGATTCGCGACGAGATCCGGCGCACGATCTCCAACCTCGTCGCCAAGGCGGCCGTTTCCCAGAAGCGGCTGGAGACGATGGAGGCCACCCTGGCCGCCACCAAACGAACCCTCGCCGAGAACAACGCCGCGATCACGGGCTTGGAGAATCTGACCCGCGCCGCCACGGTGTCCCAGCAGATCTACGAAGCCTATCTCGATCGCTCGAAGGAAAGCGTCGCCCAGGCGAGCAGCCTGTTGCCGGACGCCGAGATCGTCTCCCGCGCGACCCTGCCGCCGTTCCCGAGCTTTCCGAACACGATCCTGTTCATGGCGCTCGGCGTGGTGGCCGGAATGCTTTTCGGCTGCGCTGGGGTTCTGGTCGCCGAAATGACCGAGGATCGACTGATCACTGCGGAGGATGTCGAAAGACGTTTTGGCTGCCGATATCTGGGTGGAATTCCGCTGCTCGCCTCGGTCTCCGGTGGTCGAGGCCCAGGGGGAATTCCGCTTCTCACCTTGGCGTCCACAGGCCGATATCTATCCGCCGCTGGTCGATATCTAAAGGCGATCCCGTTTCTGGCCCTGGCGTCCGGCGACAGGCGCGCCTCGCCCATCGACGCCGTGGTGAAGGAGCCCTCGTCGGCCTACAGCGAGGCGTTTCGGGCCCTTCGCGCCGCGATCGGCTTCTCGACGACGGGGCCCGCGCCCCGCGTGGTCCTGATAACCTCGGCGTTTCCCGAGGAAGGCAAGACCACCGTGGCCTTGGGATTGGCGCGAACCTCGGCTTTGCAAGGCGTATCCACCGTTGTGATCGATTGTGACGTCCGCCGCCGAGGCTTGACGCGGGTGCTCGGGCTCGACGAGCAGCGGCCCGGTCTGCTCGATGTGCTGGCTGGCCGGGCGACGCTTGCCGAGGCCCTGGTCCCCGATGAGGCCAGCGGCGCGATGGTCCTGCCGATGAGCGTCGGCGAGCTTTCCTCCAATGAGGTGTTGGGGGGGGAAGCCATGGACAAGCTGCTCGAGGTTGCGCGCACGCGGTTTCGCATCATTGTGTTCGACGCCGCGCCGGTGCTGGCCATCGCCGCCACTCGGGTCCTCGCCGCCAAGGCGGACGCGGTCATCCTCGCCGCCCATTGGCGCAAGACGCACGAGGCGCCCGTGCGGGCGGCGCTGCGGCTGCTGCCCGACGATCAGGTCCGACTGGCCGGTATTGTCCTTACACGGATCGACGTTCGCCAAATGAGCAAATATGGGCGCGCGGACGCGGGGCGTTTCTTCAAGAAATTCAAACAGTATTACGCCTGAATAGGCCGTCGCCCGGCGCTCGGACGCGAAATTCTGGGCGAATCGTCCGGCGCCGCATATCGTCGCATATCATTGTCACGATCCCGCTCTAGACAGGGCGGCATGGATGGATCGAAGCATCGGCCACGCGCCTCTCGGCGCCCACAGGCGGCGTTCGTATAATGGACGCGCGGGGGGACATCGTCGACGATCTCCGATCGTTGATCGGCGCAACCCACGCGAACACATCCCGGCGCGTCGCGATCATTCATTACTGGCTGCTGACCATGCGCGGGGGGGAGCGTGTGCTCGAACGGTTGATCCGGCTGTTTCCGGAGGCCGACATCTTCACCCACGTCTACGACCCAAGCGCGGTTTCCGAGCTGATCCGCTCGCGGCGGGTCTATACGACCTTCATCCAAAAGCTGCCGGGCGCGCGCCGGCACTATAAGAAGTACCTGCCGCTGATGCCCATGGCGCTCGAGGAGCTCGACTTGAGCGCCTATGATCTCGTCATCTGCAGCGAGGCGGGGCCGGCCAAGGGGGTGATCACCACTCCAAACGCCCTGCAGGTCTGTTATTGCCATTCGCCCATGCGCTATCTGTGGGATCAGTATCCCGCCTACCGGGCGGCGGCCGGGCCCTTGACGCGGCTGGCCATGCGCTGGTCGTTCCCCCAGTTGCGCCAGTGGGACACCAGTTCGGCCGCGCGGGTTGATCGCTTCATGGCCAATTCCTCCTATATCCAGAAACGCATCGCCAAGGCCTATGGGCGGGAATCCGTCGTGGTTCACCCGCCCGTCGACACAGCCTTGTTCGGCGTCGCCGAAGAGATCGAGCCGCGCTGGCTGTGGGTCGGACAGATGACGCCCTACAAGCGGGCGGACTTGGCGGTGGATGCGTTCAACGCGCTGGGCCTGCCGCTGCTGATGGTGGGCGACGGCGAAATGGCCCAGGACGTTCGTCGTCGGGCCGGCCCGAACATCACCATCGTTCCTCGGATGAGCTTCGATGATCTGCGGCGCGCCTACGCCCGGTGCAGGGCCCTGGTCTTCACGCCCGAAGAGGATTTCGGAATCGTGCCGGTCGAGACGATGGCTTCCGGACGACCTGTCTTGGCCTACGGCAAGGGCGGGGCGTTGGACACGATCGAACCCGGCAAGACGGGCCTGTTTTTTCGGGACCAGACGATCGAGTCGCTCATCGACGGCGTCGAGCGAATGAATGCGTGGGCGCCTCACTTCGATCCGGACGTCGCCCTCGCGTCGGCCAGCCGATTTTCGCCGGAAAATTTCGACGCGAACTTTCTCTCGGCGGTGGCTATCGAATCCAGCGGAGCCACGAGGGTCCGGGAAAGGATCCCAGAAAGGGTCCTGGGATGAGCGTCACTTGGTATGCCGCGCTCGTCGTCATGGTGGGTCTCGCCCTGTGGCTCAAGGGCAACGTGCTCGGTTCGGTCGTCGGAGTGCTGTTCTTCTCGCTGTTCGGCGGCGGCGCGGCGTTCGTGGCCGGCACGGCGTCCATCCAGCCGGTATATTTTTTCTTGTTGTTTCTGCTCGCCCATGTGTTGTTTTCGATGTTTACCCGAAGCGATCACATAAATATTGGCTTTAAAACCAATGGTTATCTGGTGTTTTATTGCATATTTGGCGCGATGACGGCGTTTATTTTGCCGAAGCTATTCGCCAAATCGATGGAAATTCCACCGATGCTTATCAATAACGCCAACACTTATTATACCGCGCCGCTGGGACCTTCGAAACAGAACGTCACCACGGCGATCTATCTGATCGGCACGCTCATCGCCTCGGTCTGCGCGGGCGCGGCGACGATCGACCCGAAATCCCGCCGCACCATAGTCGTCTGGGGCATGATCATATCCTGGATGCACATCGGCTTTGGCCTCCTTGGCCTGATCGCCACCAAGGTCGGCGGCGGGACCGAGATCCTCCACTTCTTTCGGAACGCGACATACGCCGAACTCATCGAGGCGAACCAGGGCTTCATCAGGATCAACGGCATCTTCCCGGAACCCTCCGCCTACGGCGCCTACGCCTTCTTCTGGCTGGTGTTCATGGTCGAACTTTGGCTGCGGGAGGTGATGACCCGCTGGACGGGACTGACCGCGGCGGCGCTGCTGCTCATCGTCGCCGCCTGCACGTCGACCTCGACGTATTTCGGCTTGGGGAGCTACGCCGGCGTGCTGCTCGCGCGCTGGATGATCGCGCCTGGCCGCCCGCGCGTGGGCAAGATCGTGCTCGTCGGCATGGGCGGGCTGAGCGCGCTCTGCCTCATCCTCGCGGTGGTCGCCTTCGTGCCGAGCGCCGCGGAAGCCGCCGGACGGCTCCTGTCCTCGCTGACCCTGCACAAGCTGTCCTCCAGCTCGGGCGAACAGCGGCTGTTTTGGGCCAAGGCGGGCATCAAGGCCTTCGTCGTCTCCCATGGCCTTGGCGTCGGCGCGGGAAGCTTCCGCTGCTCCAGCTTGCTCTTCTCGATCATGGGCTCGACCGGCGTGATCGGCACGCTGGCGTTCGGCGGCCATGTTCTGAAGATCTTGCCGCCGTTGCGCGCCAAGACCGATCCCTTCGCCGCGGCCCGGCGAGACGCCGTCGGCGAGGCGGCGGCGTGGGCCGCTTGCGCGGGCCTGCTTCCGGCCATGGTGTCCGCGCCCACCCCGGATCCGGACATCCTGTTCGCCGTGCTTGGCGGCTTGGCCCTGGGTTGGCGTTTCCTGGCCGAGCGGGATCAGCCATTCGCCCGTCAATCGACGGTCCTCATCCAGCGGGGAGCCGCGGCCGATGCGGTGGCGACATGACCCTCGAGCATGATTTGCTAGGCGTTGAACGACGGGCTCCAGCGCTGGAGCTCACCCCGCCGTCGATCGGCCGCGCCGCCGGCTTGTCGCTCGCGGTCGTCGTCGCCACCGTCGGCCGCGCCGCCACGGTTCGCAAAACGATCGACAGGCTTGCTCGCCAGTCGCGGCCTCCCGATCGGGTCCTGGTGGTCGCCGTTACGCCCGCCGACATCGCCGAGATGGATCAGGCGGCGATCAGCGTGGAAACCCATCTGGCGCCCCGAGGGCTCTGCAGTCAGAGGAATCACGGCCTCGCCGTTCTCGACGGCAAAAGCGATCTGGTGTTTTTTTTCGACGACGACTTTCTGCCCGCCGACGACTATCTCGCGAACGCCGAACGCCTGTTCTTGGAGCACGCCGATATCGTGGGCGCGACCGGGAGGGTCATAGCGGACGGCGTCAATGGCCCGGGCATTTCCTTCGAACGGGCCACGGCGGTGCTGGCCGCCGACACCTACGCCGTGGACTGGGCCTCGACGACCCGGCCCAGGCGCGCCCTGTACGGGTGCAACATGGTCATTCGCGTCGCCGCCATAGGCGACCTCAGGTTCGACGAGGCCCTGCCGCTCTACGCCTGGCAGGAGGACGTCGATTTTTCATATCGCCTTAGCGCGCGTGGTCGGCTTGTCGGATGCGCGGCGATTTCGGGAGTGCACATGGGGGAAAAGGCGGGTCGAACCTCCGGCCGCCGCCTGGGCTATTCCCAGATCGCCAATCCCCTCTATCTGTTGCAGAAACACTCGATACCCAGGGATCTGGCCATGAGGATCATGCGGAACAATGTGGCGTCGAATCTCTGGGGCAGCATCTTTCCGGACGCCTACGTCGATCGGCGGGGCCGCTTGATCGGTAATTTGGTCGCCCTGCGGGACCTGGTGACCCGACGAATTCATCCGGGTCGGATTTTCGAGCTGAATTGATCTCGTCGATGGCCCGCCTCGTCAGACACATGCGCGCCCTTCGCTCGCCCTTGGCGATCGCCCAGATTGACATGGACCGGCATGATCATTGACGACGCCCATCGAGCCGCCTTCGTGCACATTCCGAAGTGCGGAGGAACCTCGGTAAGCCTTCAGTTCGGCGACCTCGACTCTTACGGCGGCGCCTTCCGCCGCAAGGGAGTCCACCCCCTGCTCGGCGCCATTAACTACGGCCATGTCCCCCTGATGTACTTGAAGCAATGCTTTCCAATTGAATTTGAGAAAATCTCTAGCTATACGAGCTTTGCTCTGGTGCGCGACCCACACACCCGCTTCGCCTCCGCGATCTTTCAGCGACTCGATGAATTCGGAGGCGTCCACAAACTCAACGTGACCAGCAAATTGGCCCTGCGCGAAGCCCGCGAGGTCATTCGGTGGCTCACCGACAAAGGCCCCTTCTGCGATCTCGAATACATCCACTTCAGCCGACAGATCGATTACGTCGAACTGGATGGTCGACCGATCGTCGGCAATGTGTTCCCCCTGGAGAACATCGCCGACATGGCGGCGGCGTTTCAGACCTCCTGTGGCGTTCGCTTCGATCCAGAGCGGCGGGAGAACACGAATTTTGCTTCCAGCAATCCGATTCTGGCCATGCTGCGCGTCGCCAAGCCGATTTACAGTCGGTTGACTAGTTGGACGTTCAGAGAACGCGTTCTTTTGACCATGCAGCGCCTGAACATTAACCGCCCCGACTCGCTCTATGCCGCACTTCTCCGGGTTCCTGAGGTGAACGGCTTTGTCGAAGACTATTATGCCGAAGATTTCGCGCTCTATCGTTCGGCCAAGGCGCGAGTGAGCGGCCTCGTGGCGGGTCGGGAGATGTTGCAACAGGCGCCTCACCAACAGGATGCCAGATGATTATCGACGACGAACATAGCGTAGCTTTTATTCACATCCCGAAATGCGGCGGAACGTCCGTGCGCCGACAATTACATCATCTCGATTCTTATCGGAATTTTTTTTACGATCGACGTGATCATGAGAGCCTTGGGCCTATTGATTATTGTCATATTCCATTGGCTTTTCTTCAAAGTGAGTTTCCGTCCGAGTTCGAAAAGGTCGCCCGCTATCAATCGTTCGCCCTTGTCCGCGACCCACACACCCGTTTCGCCTCCGCGACCTTCGAACGGCTGGCTCTGTTCGGCGGCGTCCGGCGAACCACCGCCACCGCGGATATGGCGATTCGCGAAGCCGAAGCGGCGATCAGCTGGCTCGAACACAGAGGCCCCTTCTGCGAGGCCGGCTATATCCATTTCGCGCGCCAGACCGATTATATCGCGCTCGGCGGGCGCCAGATCGTCCGCAATGTCTATGCGCTCGAAGATATGGCCGGATTCGGCGCGGAACTGAACCGCCTCACCGGGATCGATTTCGACCCGGGACGGCGTGAGAACACGAATTTCGCCTCACCGAACAGGTTTCTTACGTTGCTGCACGTGGCCAAGCCGATCTACAGCCGCCTGACCGAGTGGAAACAACGAGAGCGCATACTCAAGTTTCTTCATCAATGGAAACTGCAGACTCCGGACACTCTTTACGCCGAATTCCGTAAAAATTCGACAATAAGCGCGTTCGTGGAATCGTATTATTCGGAGGACTTCGCTCTCTATCAGGCGGCCAAGGCACGCGTCGCCGTCGGGGACAACCTCGCCGGCCCGGCGCGGGTCTCGCGACTGACCGCTGGCGCCGATCGCGCGTGACCCAGCCGTCGACCCCGCGCCGCGCCTTCGCGCCGAAAGTTCCGGGCATGAAGATCGACAAGAGATTCAGCGGCGCGCTCGCCGCGGTGACCGGCGTCTTCGGGCGGGCCGCCAACCAGGTCATCGCGCTCATCGTCACCCTGCTGGCGGCGCGATGGCTGACGCCGGTGACTTTCGGGGAGTACTCGATCGCGGCGGCTCTGATCACTCTGAGCCGAGCCATGCTTTACGCCGGCGCCTTCGAATATCTCCTCAAGGCGCCGCGCGGCGAAGAGGCGACGACGGAGTGTCTGGTCGTCAATCTAGGGTTGGCGGCGGGGCTCGGCGGCCTTCTGGCCCTGCTGTCGCTCTTCACGGGTCCGATTTTCCACTCCGCCGAGGTCGGCGTCCTGCTGGTGACGATGGCGCCGTCGAGCCTTCTGTCGGCCGGGGCGAACTGGCAAGAATCGCAGCTTCTCCGGGCCGGTCGCATCAAGACCTACTACGGGGTCACGACCTTCGCCGAGGTGATGGCCGCCGCGGTCACGGTCACGATGATCCTGCTCGGGTTTGGTCTTGGAGCGCTCATCGCGCAGATCTATTCCCGACTCTTCGTCCTCATGGTGACCTACCGGGTGCTGCAGAAACCGATCTGGTCAAAAACCTTCTCGTTTGAACGAACATTGCATATCGGGCGTTGGTCGACCCACCGCTACGGGGCGACCGTGGTCGCCTTTCTCTCCAATTACAGCGCCGACATCCTGCTGGGGGCGTTCCTGTCGCCGGCCGCCACGGGCCTTTATCGCGCCAGCCACCGCATCGTCACGGGCGTGTCCGACTTGGTGAGCAATCCGACCCGATTGACGGCGGTCACCATCTTTTCGCGGCGGTCCGCCGAGGGGCTGGAATCGGGAGCTCTTTGGTCCAGAATCGCCGCGGCCTCGGCCTTTCTGGGATGGACCGCCCTGGCCGGCCTGGCGGCCGTTTCCGCGCAAGTGGTGCCGCTGGTGCTGGGCCACCGGTGGAGCGCCGCGGGCCCGGTGGTGGCCATTCTATGCCTTCAGCGGGCGTTCACCTTGATCGATGGCGTGACGGGACCGCTCCTGGTCGCCTACAATCATGTTCGGGCGCTCTTGGGCATCCAGATGATCATGGCGCTCGTCAGCGTGGTGCTGTTGGCCATGATGGCGAGATATGGGGTCGCGGCCGCCGCCGTCAGCACGGTGCTTACCGCGGGCGCATCGATGCTGATCTGCGCGGGCGTGGCGCATTGGAATTTCACCGGACTGCTCGCGGGACTGCCCCGCGTCCTGCCCGTGGCGCTGGGGCCGCCGCTCGCGACGAGCATAGCCGCCTTCGCCTTCGCGCGATGCCTGTCGCCCAGCGGTCATGGGATCCTCGCGGACGTGGTTCTGGAAATCGCCGCGGGCGCCGGTGGCTTCGCGATAGCGGTGTTCGTGTTGAGGAGCCGCGTCATCGATATTCTTCATTCGCTCAATCCTCCCGCGTCAAGGGTTGTCGAGCATGACGAAGAGGGTGGCCTCCAACCCTTCGCGGCCGCGGAACCCAGGGGGGCGATTTCCTGATGACCGAAACAGCGGAGCGCCACGTGCCCCCCCCGAGGGACGCCGACATGCATGGCGCGGCGAAAGGCGGCGCCCTCGCCAACCCGAAGCTGTCCGGCGAGGCCGATCGCATCAACGAGATCGATTCGCTTCGGGCCTTCGCGATGACCGCGGTCATCGCGGAGCATTGCAAGATCCTGCCGTTCGGTTGGATGGGCGTTTGGCTGTTCTTCGTTGTCTCGGGCTTCGTGGTCACCACATCCCTGATGTCGCGGCCAACCGGCGGCGCGGCTCCCCTGCTGAAGCACTTCTACGTCCGGCGCGCGGCGCGAATCCTGCCGATCTATCTGGCCTACGTCGCGGTCGGCTTTCTGGTGTCGGGGATGGCCCAAGGCCGCCTCGAATGGCCGGCCTTCGCCTCCCTGGCGCTATTTTACAATAATTTTCAGTCCGCGTTCGACGTTGGCGCCTTCAAAGCTTTCCCCGTCGGCCATCTGTGGACGATTTCGGTGGAAATGCAGTTCTATCTTTTTTTCGGGTTCGCCTTCGCCTTCTTGCCCCGACGCGCACTTATCACGCTTCTCGTCGGCTTTCTCTTCCTCGCCCCCGCGCTCAGATTTATCGGCGGCGACTGGCTTCAAGGCGCCGGCTTTCATCCGCTCCAGGCCGCCTTCGCGGTCTATACATTCTCGCCCATGCACTTCGATTCCTTCGCCGCGGGGGCGCTGCTGGCGCTCGCCCGCGAGCAATGGGGGGGACCGCGGCGCGCGCGCGCGCTGCTGATCGGCGGGGTGCTCGCCGTGATCGCCTATGCGAGCGTCTATGCGCTGGTCAATCGCTCGCACGGCGCCGTCGGCCTGGGAATCGTGCGAAACGTCATCTCGGGCATCTTGTTCGGCGATCGGCGCCAGGTTTGGCTCTACTCCGCCGTGGCGATGTTATCGGCGGGGGCGCTCGCGACGACCGTGGCGGGTGGAGCGCGGTGGTGGGCGCCGATCACCCGCAATGGCTTGCTCCAGGCGATCGGGCGCGCTTCCTACGGCGGTTACGTCTACCACCCGATGTGCGTGGTCTCGATCCGCTGGTTGCTGCACAAGCTGATTTCGCCGGCCACGACCATGGCGGGCAAGCTCGAGTTCGGCGGCGTGCTGTTCGCTCTGGCGTTTCCGGTCACCGTGGCCCTCTCGATGTTGTCATACCGCTACATCGAGCGGCCGATCATTCGCCGAGTCAGCCGACGCCTCACGCCCAACCTCATGTCCGTCGCCGGTTCCGTGGAGCGAGGACGCGATCTGGAACAAGGCGGCGGCGCGCTTCAGCGGCTCGCGCGACAACCGCGACCGTGACGCTGGTCAGCCCCGCGACGATGCGAGCCTTCAACCTCATCGATCCGAGCCGCGACGGGGACTTCGAACCGCCACGCGCGCGCGGCGGCGGTCGGGGCTCATCCGATCATTTTGCGAATCGGACAATCCCATGCCCAGCCTTCGCTTTGCGGCGTGGCGCAAACCCTTTCCGGACTTGGCGCTCTGCTGAATCATGCGTTTGTGTCTGTGCGCTAGGTCGCATTTCGGGGCTGTCCAGGAGTGTCAGATGATGGATTACCACTTGAAACCTGAACCACAACCCGACGTAACTGCGTCCCAAACATTGCTCTCCATGCTTCATGCCGGTCGATTCAATTACAATAAATCGACATCTACCTGTAAAATTTGCAACGGAACAAGTCACATATTTGATACAATTGATATGGGAAGGTCATGTCACAAGGACGTATTTCCTTTGGGGATTTTAGGATTAAGTATTATTTATAGAAAGTGTGAGTATTGTTCGTTTTTGTTTACAACTGATTTTGATGATTTCACCCCGTCTGACTGGACGAAATACATATACAATGATGACTACGTGAAGGTCGATCCAGACTATGAAATCGTGCGGCCATTGTTAGGTTGCGGCTTTATCGAGAGTCAGTTTTCCAAGCGCGACACGGTAGGTTTGGACTATGGCGCGGGCAACGGGTTGATGGCGGCGACGCTGCGCAACCACGGATGGGTCTACGACGCCTACGACCCCTACGGAACCAACAGTGTGCACAAGGACCGAATCGGGTCTTACAACCTGTGCTCGGCTTTCGAGGTCGTCGAACACATGCCCGATCCTGTGGCGGGATTCAAAACGATTCTCGAGATGTGCTCGTCGGACAAATTGATGATCGTGATAGGCACCAGCACCTCCGATGGCATGATCTCGAATACGGGCCCACTTTCATGGTGGTACGCCGGACCCAGGAACGGACACATATCACTTTTCTCGAAAGATGCGCTTCGACGTCTTGCCGCGCGTTTTGGCCTAACCTACACTAGCTTCGGGTCTTCAACACATTATCTTACGCGACATTGGACAGCGGTGGAGATCGCCACCATGATGTTTAGGGGCAAGGCGCGCCGTATGCTGACCAAACGCCTAAACGCAGGCCCCGTCGCCGTCTGATCTGGCCTCGGAGAACGCCGTCTGCGCCGCGAGAACGACCGGCCGCGCGCGAGACCCGAGAGCCGCCGCGCGCGGCCAACCGCGCCCTGCCGGCGGACATCCGTCTGATCCACGCCGAGAGCAACGGTTGTTACGACTCGCCCCGCGCCCATGCCGTGCTACGCGGCCGCCGCCGACAGGTCGGGCGATCCCGGATCGAACGGCTGATTCGCCGCGCGGGTCTGTGCGGTGTATAAGTTCCGTCATGTTCGAAGTTTGTCGGATTATGAAATTGCATCAGCAAACATATTTATGAGTCTAGAACGTTAACTCATAAAGCTTGGTTGAGCCACCAACTGCCCAAGTTACATTGTATATGTTATATGTAATACAGTAAAATTTCTGTGTGAGCCTAGGCAATACCGCCATCCCACATAAAACTTTCATAAAAATTAACTTCCAACGCCATGAAACGCGGCTAGCTTGCCCTGGCTAGGGGGCCTGCCTTTAGGTCCAACTTCACGTTTCCGTACGAGTTCGGAGTTGTTGGATGTATGCAGGAGAATCCAGCGTTGAAGGATTGGTCGGCCCCTGCGTCGGCTCAGATCGCCCGCGCGGTTGGGCGGGCGGCGGCCACCACCGCCGGTCGCTTGAGCGCGGGCTACGCTTCCGCGCGCCATCCCGCGATGCGCTGCGAAGGGCGCTTGACGTGTCGCTAGCGCTCGCGGCCATCGTAGCGCTGCTTCCTCTCTTCATTTTAATTAGCATACTGATTAAAATGCAGGATGGCGGCTCTGTTCTGTTCGCCCAGGAGCGGGTGGGCAAAAACGGATTCCGCTTCCGATGCCACAAGTTCCGATCGATGTGGCCCGACGCGGAAGCGCGTCTCGCCGCGATTCTGGCTTCCGATCCGCTGTTGCGGCATGAATGGGAGGCCAGCCACAAGCTGAAACGGGATCCGCGCATCACCAAGCTTGGCGACTTTCTTCGCCGTAGCAGCCTCGACGAGCTGCCGCAGTTGTTCAACATCCTCAAGGGCGAGATGAGCATCGTGGGGCCGCGGCCGATCGTGGAGGCCGAGATCGGCCGCTATGGCCGCTGGTACCGCTATTACGCCGCCGTCAAGCCAGGCCTCACCGGGCTTTGGCAGGTGAGCGGACGCAGCGACGTCTCCTACAAGCGGCGCGTCGCCATGGATCGCCTCTACGTTCGCGACGGCTCCATCCTGTCTTATGTGGGGATCGTCTTGGCGACGGTCCCGGCGGTCCTCACCCGGCGGGGATCCTGTTAGCCGGCGGCGAGGCGCCTTTCCGCTCGCCAAGGTTCCGCATCGAGCCTTTCGGCGCTTCGCCGGAGCGCGGCCCGCACATCGGAATCACCGGACGCCGATGCGAACTTCGGGCTGGAGCGCGATGCGCGGACAGATTCTCGATCGCCGCGTTGAGGTCAGGCCGCGGCGGGTCCGGGTTGGGCGCGATCAAACCGTTATATTCCAGGCGCTATAGATCAGGATATGTTCGATCGTCTTGAATCCGAACCCGCGCCCTCTCCCGTCGACGGCTCGTTCGCCGCTTTCGCGCCCCAAGGACGTTGCATGCCGCGCGCGCCCATCATGTTCAACGGCAGGTTCCTGAGCACCGCGCCGACCGGGGTTCATCGCGTGGCGGGCGCGCTCATCGGGCGCGTGGATCGATTGGTCTCCCAAGATCGGCGCCGGGACGCTCAAAGCTGGTCGATCCTCTGTCCGCGGGACGCCTATCAGCCCTTGGCCCTCGAAGCGATCGAGCGGCGGCGGGTCGGGCTCACGACGTGGCAGGCGTGGGAGCAGCTCGAGCTCGCCAATATCGCGCGCGGCGGCGTGCTGGTGAACCTGTGCAACATGGCGCCTCTGGCCCATCGTCGCTGCGTGACGATGATCCATGACGCACAGGTCTTTCTCAGTCCCGAGTCCTATTCGGCGCCGTTTCTGGCCTGGTATCGCTTCGCCCTGCCGCGCATCGGGCGGGCCGCGGCCCAGGTGGTCACGGTTTCGGACTATTCCCGGGATCGCCTGGTCGAGTTCGGCGTGGCTCCGCGAGAGAAGATTTCCGTCGTGCACAACGGCGTCGACCACTTCGCCGCCGTCGCCGCCGACCCCGCCATACTCCCCCGGCTGGGGCTGAAACCAGGACGCTTCGTCGTGGCGACCGCGGGGGCGCAGAAACACAAGAACCTCGCCTTGCTGTTCGAGGCCTTCCATTCGCCGGCTCTGCGCGATTTGACGTTGGTGGTGGCGGGGCCCGACGGCGCGAGCGCCTTCGTCGCCAAAGGCGTTCAACCGCCCTCGAACGTGGTGTTCGCCGGTCGGGCGCCCGACGGGGAGCTGCGCGCCCTCTATGAGAACGCGATCTGCCTGGCGTTTCCATCGACGACCGAGGGCTTTGGCCTGCCGCCGCTGGAGGCGATGAGCTTGAACTGTCCGACCATCGTCGCCCCATGCGGGGCCTTGCCCGAGGTCTGCGGCGACGCCGCGCTTTACGTCGACCCGAACGATCCGGCCGCCTGGGCGGCGGCGATCCTGTCCCTGGCCGACAAGGGCGACGCACGGACCGAAATGCAGCGCGCGGGGCGCGCCAGATCGGCCCGCTTTCGCTGGGAGGCCAGCGCCCGTAAGCTCCTCGACGTCGTGGATGACGTCGCCGCGCGGTCCGACTGATGTCGATCGATCGGCGGCGGAACAGGGCGGCATGAACGCGAGGCGAGGATCCGGTCGGATCGACGGCGAATGCGCCCTGGCCCGCATGACGAGCCGGCGAAATCCTTCATCGACCGAGACCATTCGAACGCCAAGGACGGGACGGGCGTGAAGCCGGGTCGCGCGGAATTGCGGGTGCAAGCGGCCCTGCGCCTGGAAGCCGAGGGGCTGCCCCAGCGGGCGGAGCGCGAATATCGCGCCGCGCTCGAGATCGCGCCCAGGCATCTGGTCGCTCTGAACAACCTGGGGATTCTCTATGCGTCTCGGGGCCGCTTCGCGGAGGCGGCGGTTCTGTTCCGCCGGGCGACGCTCGCGGACCCCGCGGACGGCGTCTCTCGGCTCAACCTCGCCGGCGCCCTACGCGAGCTCGGCGACGAAGCCGGAGCGATCGACGGCTTCGCCCGCATGATCGCCGTCGATCCGCTCTCACGCCCGGCGCGGCTGAACCTGGCTAACCTGCTTCGCTCGCAGGGGCGCCTCGACGAGGCCCGGCCACACTACCAGACGCTGCTGCAACAAAATTCGCGTGACGGCCTGGCGCGATGGAACCTCGCCGCGCTCGAGGGACTGGCCGGGAATTTCGACTCCGCCTTCGCCGGCTTCGCGCTTCACCACGCCCTGGAGCCCGCCGCGCCGCCGCCCGCCCTGCCAAGGTGGCGCGGAGAGCCGCTTACGGGAAAACGCATTTTGCTGGAGGCCGACCAAGGTCTTGGCGACACGATCATGTTCTGCCGCTTCGCGCGCCATCTGGCCGACCTGGGCGCGCGGGTCATTTTAAGAGCTCAGCCGGAACTGGAGCCCTTGCTGTCGCGCGTCGACGGGATCGAGGTCTACGCCCGGCGGGACCGCCCGGCGCCCGCGGCGGACCTCTGGTTTCCTCTTGTCGACCTTCCAGCCCTGCCCGGTTTCGCGCCGAACGGCGAATTCTGGTCGACGGCCTACATTTCCGCGCCGGCCGACCGAAGCGCCGCCTGGTCCGCCCGCCTGGCCGATCAGGGATCAACCCGCGTGGGTTTGGTCTGGGCCGGCAACCCGACGCATCCGGACGACCGGAACCGTTCCGTGCCGCTTCGTCTTCTGCTGGAGCCACTTTCGTCGATCGGTGGGCTAGAACTGATCTCGCTGCAAAAAGGCCCGCGCGGCGCGGAGGCCGACGGGACCGCCCTGGTCCGCGCGGACCAGGCGATCGCCGACTTCGGCGACACGGCGGCGGCGCTGGCTCGGCTCGACCTGGTGATCAGCGTGGACACCAGCGTGCTGCATCTGGCGGGCGCGATGGGACGGCCGGCCTGGGCGCTGTTGCCTTTCGCGCCCGACTGGCGCTGGATGTTGGGGCGGGCCGACACCCCCTGGTATCCGAGCGTCAAACTGTTTCGCCAACCGCGTCCGCGCGACTGGGCCGGCGTCGTCGAACGGCTGGCCGCGGGTTTGCGGACGCCGCCAGCCTGACCGGCACGGCTAATTTAGATCGCGCGCGCCGAGCGTGTCGTTATCCGCCGACGACCCTCATAGTGGCCGCTCAGCAGGTGGGCGAGTGGTAGTCACACTCGCCGAGATACGCCCGATACAGGCGCCGTCCAAGTTCGCTAATCCAGGCGGCATGGTAGTGAATTTCCGTCAAGGTCGCCTTCAACGCGTCGTCTGTGTTCACCGTCGTCGCGGAGAGTTGGGTGACATTATGATCGTTGACATAGGCCTGGGCGATCTGCACGCCGGTAGGATTCGCCGACGCGTGGGAAAACGTCTTGAACATCAAGAACTTGGCCGTATCGGCGCCGGTCCCGAACCCGCCCACCGCGGCGGTCATCGGCTCTGGCGCGCCCGGGCTGGCCACGGTTTGCCTCACGGCGATCAGATAGAGACCGTCCGCCGTGTGCCCCGCGCTGTCCAGGGCCGTGATGGTCGTCCCCGCCATGACGCCCGCGCCCACGAGCGTGTCGCCCACCGCGAACGCTCCGCCGCTCACGCAGCTTTGGACGATGGCGTTCGCGCTGTAGCTAAGGGGGTACGCATAGAAGAAATTTCCCGAAATCGACGCATCGCTGCATGACGTTCCGCCGCTGCCGGTAATCGTTTCGGGCGAGACAGCTTGGTAAACCTTAAGCTGATAGGCGCCCGCCCCGCCGATATCGCCGCTTATCTGCTCGTCGACATAGGTCCCGGGCGCCACGCCCGCTCCCGTCAAAAGCTGATACTGATGAAGGGCGCCGGAGGACACGCTGGCGACCGTCAGCACCGTCCCCGAGATCGACCCCATGAAGCTCGCGTTGATGGGCGCCGGAATCGCCAGGCGATTCACCAGATCCTTGAGGTTCTCCAGATAGGGAATTGGACTGGTGTCGGTGGAAAAAGGCGGAACGGGAAATCCGCAGGGCCGATTGCGGGCTTGACTGTCCTGTTCGCCTTGCCCCCACTGGATCAGCTTGACCGCGTAACTGGTTATTCCGAGCTGCGCGCCAAGCGCGGTCTCGGCCGCCGCCACTTGAGATTGAAGCAGCCCGAAGCCGCCAATGCCGCTGGAGCCGGCGAACTCCGGCGAGTAGTTGTTGCCGCTCGGCAGCTCGCAAAGGGAGGACCCCCCGATCCCCACTTTGATCATGTACAAAGTTTGCCCGGGATTGTCGGCGGCCCACCGCGCGCAAAACGGTCCCTCCGGGCCCCATGATTTCGTTTGACCGCCGCCATTGTAGTCCGAATTGACTTTCGGCGCGTAGGTTTGCCAGCTTCCCGAACCGGTCTTCGAGCCTGGGACCCAAATTTGACACTGCGGATTGAGCACGCCGGAGCCGCCGATGTCCGGCTCGGCGAATGTCATGGTCACCCGTGACGACGGCGAGCCGACCGAGGCCGCCGGGATCACCACATAGGTCCCCCCCGCGTTCGATCCGGCGCCCGTCGCCCCCGGAAAATTGCCATTGTTGTTGGCCGCCGAGACCACCTGCCCGGTGGGAACGCCCGGCGCCGTAATGACTTGGCCCGCGAAGATTTTCCCGGAGGTTGGGGCCGCGCAGGTCAGGACGCCCGATCCGGCGCTCGCTCCCGCGGGGGTGGCCGTGGTTTCGTAACATGAGGCGACGGCGTTGATGCCCGCGTTTCCGGACCCGCCCGGCACGCCCGCGAATCCGTAGGTCGACTGGTCCGTGCCGTGGCTCACCTCGTTCGACTGGCCGGCGAAAATGGCAACCGCCGCCGGGCGCGCACCCGATGTGGAGATCGCCTGCGCCCGGGCGGCCCATGGCCCGCCCGCCAGAACCAGCGCTGCGAACAGAGGCGCGAAGATGACGGGTGATTTCATTTCGGGCATTCCTGCTGTCGGCAATTCGACGCTTATTTTAAGCGGTGTCTGGCAGCGTAACGCGCCGGAGCGGGCGCGTCATGATCAAAAGGCGTTGTTTTGTGTAAAATTCTAATGACAAGCCATTGTAAAATTTGACAATTAAGTTACAGTTGTTAAATATGATGTGTTTTTCTGTACGAAACAAGTTTATATAGATGATGAATAGGTGTATTATTTTAAATAATGCAGATTACCCCCATTAAATTGGTGTGAATTGTATTTGTCGCTTTAACTTCTCCTGCGGCTGGCGCATCCTTCGTGGCGAATTGGGCAACGCCGCCACGCTCGCGGGTCAGGGATTTGGCGGGGCGGCCTGTTCTGTTCGATCCGGATCACCGCGAACGACCAGTTCGCCATGGGCGGTGGATAGGGTCGCGATCTTCAGGCCCCACACGCTGAACTGGGTTACGGCCCGCGCGTGCGTGCGGGGCGCATTTGATGAGCGCCGTGCACGGATGGATTCACGCTGATAGGCCGCCGTGGCGCTCGCCCCCGGCGACGGCTCCGCGCCGTCGTATTGGGCGATCAACAATTCCGCCGAGCCTTGGCGGCCGGGCATCCGGTAGAAGACATGCCCGCCGATCCGATTGATCGGGATAAGCGTCTTGCTCCAATAGGGGGTCATCCAGACGGCGTGATAGTGGGTCGCCGGCCCGACGTCCGCGGCCACATGCCCGTTCAGGGCGGCGGCCGCCACCTGCTCCGCCGCGTCCCATCGCCAGGACACGGGACGGCGCGTCAAGGAGCCGTCGCAGGTGAACGTAAACTGGCATCCGGTGGCCCTCTCCGAGCCCTCGAACACCACGCCGCACACCGACTTGGGAAAGCCCGGGTGCTTCAGCCGGTTAAGCACCACCTGGGCGACGGCCTCCTGTCCCTCGCGCGGTTCGCTCTCGGCTTCGTAGTACACCGCCTCGGTCAGGCAGTGGATCGCGCGCGCGCGCGTTTCATCGTCCGCCTGAAGAACAAAAGGCGTCACGGCGATGGGCCCGAGCGTCGGCAACTCGTACCCCGGCAACTCCAGCGCCGGCGACAAATCCCGCGCCTGGGCCGTCCCCGCGACCAGGTCCAGCGCCAACACGGCCGGGGCGGCCCACCGGGCGGCGTCGGCAAGCCGGTAGGCTAAAGTCCGGGACGAGCTCAGATCGATCCCGGACTCCGGTTTTGAGTGGATGTGAAACCGGTTCACGCTAGGATCGTCACGCGACATGCTCCACGCCGCGCGCCACGAGACGGCTCGTCGAATGGCCGGGCGCCAGATCGACCCGCATCACCTTGCCCCCTCGCGCCCGCACGACGTCGGCGCCGACCACTTCGGCTTCGGCGTAATCCGCGCCCTTGACCAGCACATCGGGTTGGAGCGCCTCGATCAGTGCAAGGGGCGTGTCCTCCTCAAAAAGAACAACGAGCGCGACCCCCTTCAAGGCGCCGATCACCTCCGCCCGGGATCGCTCGTCTTGCAGCGGACGGCTTGGGCCTTTGAGGCGGCGTACGGATGCGTCCGAATTCAAGGCCATGATCAGCCGATCACACGACCCGGACGCCGCGCGGATCAGCGCCACGTGACCAGGATGAAGCAGATCAAAGCAGCCGTTGGCGACGCCGACCGTCAGGCCCTGGTCCCGCCAGGTCCGACACAGCGATATCGCTTCCGCCAGCCTCGCCAGTCGGCCGTCCTGGAGTCTTTCGGCCTGATCCTCATTCAGTGAGGCGGCCAGTTCCTTCCGAGACAGGGTCGCGGTGCCCACTTTGCCGACCACGATCCCCGCCGCGTGGTTGGCGGCCTTCATGGCGTCGGAGATGGGGAAGTCGGCGGCCAGGGTCGTCGCGAGCACGGCCACCACCGTGTCGCCGGCGCCGGTGACGTCGAAGACCTCTCTGGCCACGGTGGGCAGGTGGATCGGCTCTCCGTCGATGGGGAAGAAGGTCATGCCCTTTTCGGAGCGGGTCAGCATCACGGCCGCGCCGCAAACGGCCTGGGCCGCCCGCGCCGCGGCCTCGGCCTGGGAGTCCGTTTCACAGGCCATGCCGGTGGCCAGCGCCAGCTCCACCCGGTTCGGGGTCACGATGTCGGCCCCCCGATAGGCCGAGAGGTCGCGCCGCTTCGGGTCCACGATCACCAATCGCCCGATATGCTTCGCATGGTGGATGACGCGCGCCAAGAGGCTGTCGGACAGCACGCCTTTCCCGTAGTCCGAGAGAACGACGACGTCGCTCGCTTCAGCCGCGGCGACCGCCCGCGCCGTCAATTCGCGCTCCACCGCTTCCGACGGCGGATGGGTGTCTTCGTAGTCGATGCGGGCGATCTGCTGGCTTTGACCGAGCACGCGAAGCTTGCGAATGGTTCCTCGGCCCGGATCGCGGACCACGCCCGACAGATCCACGTCTCCATTGGCGGCCAGCAGCTCATGCAGGGTCGCCAAGCCGCCGTCGTCACCCACGAGCCCCACCAGACGCACCGACGCGCCGAGCGCGGAAACATTGGCCGCGACATTGGCCGCTCCGCCTGGCGACCGTTTCTCCGAGACGCGGCGGATCACGGGCACCGGCGCCTCGGGTGAAATCCGCTCGACGTCCCCGTGGAGAAACACATCGAGCATCAGATCGCCGATCACGGCCACGCGACATTGCTCTAGCCGCGCGAGGCGCCCAAACGTCCCGCTGGCCCCTTCCATTGCGTCGATCTCCTGGGCGCTTGTCATGTCCGGCGGCTGTTACTAGCATTAACGCGAGAACGGCAACACTTTCGTGAACAATATCGCTCAGTCCACAGATGATTGTGGATTTCCAGGGAAATCAATTGGAAGAATGCCGAAACGGCGCTGATTCAGCCCCGCCAAGGTCCGCGTTCCGCTTCCCCGGCGAGGGTCGGGCGGACAACCTATTGAGAGCTCACCGCCAGCGTCTCGATTCGAAATTCGGGGAGCCTGACAAATTCCAAATTTCCGCTAACGTAAAAACGGCGGCATTGACACGCAAAACGAGGCTCCATGGAAGACGGTTGGGTGAATGATCCAGATTTTAAAACCTCGAACGGAGCGACCTATCCCACGGCGCGCCCAAGTATGCGCGGACCTTATTTAATTCGCAATCCCACCGCCGCCGTCAGTTTAACCATAATTGATTTCTGTTTGAACATTCTGCCTCAATCGAATGTTTTTATGCCTAACAATCCACGTCGGATCCTGCTTTGCAACTGGGCTCACCTTGGGGATGTTCTGTTGACGCTTCCCGCCGTTGCGTGGCTTCGCGAACGATTCCCCGATGCTGAATTTGGATTTCTCGCCGGGTCGTGGGCGGCGCCGTTACTGGACGACATAGGCTACCAATTCAGCCACATCCACTTGATCGATCACTTCAAGTTGTCACGGTCGGGAAGCTTGTCTGCCCGAATCGGTCGACACATTAAGACCGCCGACGCCGCCATACCTGAAATACGCGCCGCGGCCTACGACCTGGCCATTGATTTCTACCCGTACTTTCCCGGCGCGGGTTTCACCCTGTGGCGGGCGGGCATTCCCGTTCGGGTGGGTTGGACAAGTGGCGGACTGGGCGCGTTTTATTCCCACCGTGTTCGGCGCATCGACGCAAATCGACACGTCATCGACTATCAACGCGATATACTGGCGCAGGTCGCGCAGACCGAACCGCCCGGGACGAATTCGCTGAGTCCCGGCTATTTTCGTCAGCGACCTCCGGCTCCGCTGCCCGCCCCGCTTGATGACGGGCGCCCCTACGTGCTCATGCACACCGGCACGGGACAGCCGACGAGGGAATGGGCCGACGAGAAGTGGATCGAATTGGCGTGGCGCCTGCTAGCGGAATCAAAACGGGTTGTCTTGATTGGCGCCGGCTCTCGGGAAGCGGCTCGCAATTCCGCCATCGCCGAAGCCGTCCCCAAGGTGGTTGATTTGACGAACGCGTTTGATTGGGGCGGACTCGTCAACGTAATCAAGCGGTGTGAAGCGCTTTACTGCTTGGAGTCCGTCGCCAGCCACATCGCGGCGGCGTGTGACCGCCCGGTGACGGTCATTTTTGGCGGGATGACCAATCCCCAACAGTGGGGTCCGCTGACGCGCCAGGCGGCGACGGTGACATTTCCCACGCCCTGCGCCCCCTGCAATCGCGGGGGATGCGATAAGATGTACTGCATCGCCGGGGTGGAAGTCGATCATGTGATCGAGGCGTCTCGCGTGAATATCGCGAACAATGGGAAGGCGAGCGTTTGACGCCGGCCGGCTTGAGTCGTGCGCGGCGGGCGGACCTATCCGATGCGCAGAATGATCGGATGAGCCCCGACCGCCACCTCCGCGCTCGCGGCGATTCCGAAGTCCCTGTCGCGGCTCGTGTCGATGACGTCGAAGGCCCGCATCGCCGCCGGGTTGGCGAGCGTCACGGCGGCGGTGATCGGCGCGACTTGTCGAGGCGCGGCCGCCGCCTTGTCCCAGATCGGGTTCTCGTTCCACAGCGCCAGAAATCCGCGACCTGAAGAATCCTGCAGGACGAGGCAGGCGACGGGCGCGGTGACCGAGACGTCCGCCGTCAGGCGGGTGGGTGTGAAGTCGTGAGCCCGCGGCCCGGCATCGGCCAGCCGCCGGAAAAGCGTCTTGAGCGCCGTGGCCGCCGGCTTGGGCGATCCGTCGATCCGGAACAGGCCGAAGTGTTTTTCCTGGTTGGGCGGCCGACCGGCGTCGGCGTAGCCGTCCAGCAGTTGATAGACGTAGGTTCTGGTGATCTTCGACGCGGCGTTGTCGAGCAGCCCATTGACGATCAGCACGGCCTGGCGTTCGGGGTCCACCCCTTGCCAGGCGCCCGGTCTCGTCGGCGCGCCGACCAGGGTGTGATAGCCGAACTCGGTGAACACCATCGGCTTGCCGGGCATCACCCCGCCTGGGCCGACGAACCGCTCGCGAACGGCCTTCAACAGCGCCGCCGGTTGCGCGCCGGCCTTGGGATATGGGTGCGCATTGGCGAAATCGCAGTCGGCGGCGACGGGGGCGTAGGTGGTGAAGCTGACCAACGGCTTGTGGCGAAGGCGCGCGTCGCTGGCCGCCGCCGCGCGCATGTCGGCCATGAACGTCCGCGCCGCGGCGTTGCCGCTCATCCCGCCATAGGCGAAGTCCGGTTTGATTTCGTTCGGCCCCTCGAGGGCGTGCACGGCGCCAGGATAGGCGCCCTCCAGGGCCGCGATCTGCCCGATCGCGTCGGCCATGGCGCGCCGGGCGCCCCAAAACATGCAGAAGCTGACGCCGGCCGCGGCGAGGGCGCCATAGTGCCCGGCGTTCGGCGTCTTGGTGTTGACCGCGCCGTCCCTGACGTATTTGAGGCCGATATATTCGAGGGCCGCGAGAATCGCCGAGGGGCGCCGTACTGGCTGTCGCCATAGCTGACGTGCGTGTTGACCCCGACGCTCGCCAGGAAGTCCGCGCACCGCATGGGCGCCAGGTCCAGCGCCGCCGCCGGGCGGGCGCATGACGAGACGGGGACCAATAGGGCGACGCCGGAAGCGATCAGCGCCCTGCGGCTGGGCTGACATTGATAGACCATCAATTAATCCATCAGCAGCGGGGCGCGGGCCAGGATTTCGAGCAGCACCCCGAGTGGGGCCAAAGCGCCCTCGGGCGTGAGATCGAACCGCCCGGCTATGTCACGAGCGATTTCCGCGCGGGTTCGGCTTCCATCGAGCCCGACGATGAACTCGCGGCTGAACTCATCGTCGACATCGACCATGGCGTGACGCAGCGTGGTCAATCGCGTGTGGCCTTGCCGGGCTTGCAACCGCGCCAGCGGGCTCGCGGTCGGGCGATCGCCGGCGGCGAAACGCGAGGCCGTGGCATGCAGCTCCAGGGCCTTAAAGCCGCACAGTTTGAGCAGGGCCAGAAGCCGGTCATGGTCCTCGATCAGAGCCGCGGCCGGCGCGGTGGCGGGCCAGATCGACGCCAGGTGCTCAAGAACGCTCGCCAGTGGCGGATCGGCCAGTTCGAAACCGACTCCTTCGCATTCGAATCGGTCGCCCTCCGTGCGCCGGGCTCTTGACGAGAGGTGCAGGCCGGCGAGGGTTTCGGGGCGGGGGCGGCGCGCCAGTTCGACCCCGGCGCCCACGACCAAGCTTTGGTGGAAGAAGCGGCCGCTGGCGAAATCGGCCCGCTGGGCGCGGGCGACCACGTCGAACGGCGGCTCGTCGGACGCCTCGGGCGGCGCGCACCATTCGCCGATCTCCGAGGCGTCGGCTTCGGACGCGATTTGGAGTTCATTCTCGGCGCAGTGGGCGCTGAAGTCGCTCAGAAAGACCGGGTGATAGGCGTCGCTCAATTCATCATGGGCGAGGGACGCGGACGAGCGTTCGCGCATCCGCCCCGCCTCCTCCGCGATCGCGTTCTGAAATGACCCGAGACTCGCCGAAGGCGCCGGCCAAGCCTCGAGGCGGCTCATCGCGGCCGCGACTCGGGCGGTGCGGCCGGCGACATCTCGCGCGCCGAACAGCAGATCGTGACGGATCGCCTGGCGGATGTAGCATCCTGGCAAGGCGTTGTAGCTGATGTAGGCGACCCCTTGGGGCGCGAGATGGCGGCGGATCAGGCGCATCAGCTCGTTTCGAACCGCCTCGGGAACCCAGGAATAGATTCCCTGGGCGATGATATAGTCGAACGGGTCGGGCCCGAGCTCAACGTTTAGAATATCGCCCTGAAACAGCCGTATGTTCTCAAGATCAAGGGCGCGCGCGAACTCCACCCCGCGCTTGACCGGCTCCTCGGCCAGGTCGAAGCCCACGTAATGGGCGTTCGGCGACCTGAGCGCCATGGGGATCAGGTTGGAGCCGTCGCCGGCGCCGATTTCCAGCACCCGGCATTTGTCCACTGGGGCCGGCTCCAGGCCAAAGAGCCTGGCGTAGGCGGCCAACCTGTCCGGATGGCTCTGGAAATAGGCTCCCGACGGATAGACGATCTCGTCATAGGCGTTAGTCATGACCCCTCCGCCCATCGCACACGGGCCGGCTCCCAATCGCGCGGATCGTGGTCAAGACTCGCGAGACCATCATCACCCCATGCGCCGGCCTTGGCGCTGGCCGGCGCGTAGCATCGCGCGATCCCGCGACCGATTCATGACCGCGATCTCGAAAGGTGGCGACGACCGCGGATCGTTCGGCGGGGACGGCCGAGCGGGACGCCCCACGAGGTCATCGGCGCGCGGCCGCGAATGTGACGGCGCGCGGCCGCGAATGTGACAAACGCAAGCGCCGGCGCGTTTCCGCGGCCGCGAAATGTCACAAAATCATATCTGGACTGTCGTTGTGACCTGCCCGCGTCAAGGTTACCGTATTGTTCAATAATGAGCGTTCCGCGCGAATCACGGCGGGCGCTTTTCAGCTAGCAACTTGGACAGCGGGGAACTCCATGACGTTAGGTCAGAGCCAAAAAGGCGCCACGGTGAACGCCAGCATCTCGGTGCTTGGGGGCTCGGGTCCGAACGCGGGCGAGTACGTCTACACCTTCAACGACCCGACCATCGACATGACGATCGACCTGACCAATTCGAGCGGCGTCATCGTGGAGTCTTCCCTGCACGAATTAAATGACCAGTTCTTTCTGCAGAACTCCACCGGCGACACCATCAACGGGGGCCAGGGGAACGATACTTTCGTCGTCGCCAGCACCGCCTCCGACCTGGGCGGCGACGTCCTGCATGGCGGCGCCATCGGGATCAACACCATCCAGCTCACGGGCTCGGGCGCGACGATCGATCTGACCGGCCTGTCGTACGGAACCGCGGCGTCGAGCGGCATCGAGGTGGTTGTCGCCAAAAAGGCGCTCACGGGCGAGACGGTGGATCTCAATTGGAGCCAATTAGCTGCATCGACGCTCACCGATGGAGGCGCGGGACCCGGCAAGGCTTTCGTGGCGCTGATCGGCGCCGACGGCGCGGTCAATCTGACGGCGGCCGATAACGTTCATCTGGTGGGCGTCCTGAACGCCGCCGGCGCCGGATTCGCCGCCGACGGCACGCCGCTGAGCGGGACCGCCTTGACGACCCTCGTTAACGAGGTGACCAAGATCGACAACATCATGGGCACCTTGGCGACCGACTATACGGGCAAGGCCAACCCCACCCAACAGAGTTACGTCCCCAATGCTCTGAACGCCTATGTGTTCGCCTCCGGATCGACCTACTACACGATCTGGACCGACGGCACGGTGACGCCCACGGACCCCGCGGGCAACTCCCCCGGCCCCATCTACCAGCCGGCGCCGGCCGTCGACCCGACGCCGGTGTTCGGAACCTTCGCCCAGTTCACCAAAACCGGAATCTGGTCGTCAGGCAAGCTGGGCATCGATGCCGCCGGTTTGACGACGCTGTGGCTCGGCGACGGCAGCGCCCTGGCCTACGCCGCCGTCATCGAAAAAGGGGTTACGGGCACCGTCATCCATGGCGACAACGGCGCCAACGGCGGCGACTGGTTCGGCCTGGGCCAGAGCGGCGGCAACAACTATATCTACGGCTCGCCGGCGGGAGACGTCTTCGATCTCCAGAATAGCACCTCGCTGGTGGACATCCTCTCCGGTGGTCTCGGGTTCGATGTCGTCCTGGCCAAGGCCGCGGGCGCGGATGTCGATCTGACGGCGAACAATGCGACGACCGGCAAGGCGGCCAAGCAGATCGACGCCGTGGTCGGTGGGGCCACCACGGTCCAGACGGTGGAGATCAATCCGAACACCCTATCCGTCACCTTGGACGCCACCGGCGCCAAGACGGCGATATTCGAGGCCCTGCTCGGGTCCAGCGCCGACACCTTGACCCTGGAGGGCGCAGGCAAGTGGGTTGAAGTGGCCAGCTTCGCGCCAGGCGCGCCCCTGCCGGCCCACGCCATGGCCCTGCAAGGCGGCCCGGTCCTCGATGCGCTCTACGCTGGCGGAAACCACACCGCGGAAAACGCCCTGGAGGGCTACCTGTTCGAACAGGTGGGCTACCAGGGCGCGCCGCTCAAATATGTGACCATCTACACCGACGCCACGCTCTCCAACAGCCTCCTCGCGCCATCCGCCGCCGTCATGGCCCAGGCGATGTCGGCATACGGAGCGTCGAGCGGGGGATCGGGCGCGCCTCTGACCAACCTGACCACCACCAACGGCCCCGTGACGTTGGTGTCGGGGCAGGCCTAACGGATCGGCGCGGGGGGGGGGCGAAGACCCGCGTTTCCGGACGCTCACCCGTTGGATCGCCACCAGGTCGGGTGGCGTCGCGCCGGCATGGCCGGAGGGTTGACGCCCCGCGTCGGAAGCGCCGTCACGCCTTCGTCACGCAGGCGCGCTACCTTTCGAGCAGGGCGCGAACGCATGTGTTCCAGGTGCGCCGGGACCCTTCGTGATGTTTTCTCGCGCGCAAGAACCGCGACGCGACGCCGCTCTCGGTTGATTTTATGCAGGCTCCGGCCGCAGCGCTCCGATCGTCCGAACCGGCCCTAAGGCTCGACCAGCTGGTGCTGGAGCGCGGACTGGCCCCGGCCGAAACCCTCGCGCGCGCGGTCTTGGTGCAGTCCGAAACCGGTGAACCGCTTGACGCGGTGCTGACGCGGTTGGGTCTCATCTCCGAACAGGCCCTCGCCGCCGCGATCGCCGAAGCCGCCGGCTTGCGCATGGCCGTCGCCGCCGACTTTCCCGCCGAGCCCCTGGCCGGCGACCGGCTCTCGCCGCGTTTCCTGCGCGACGCCCGCGCGGTGCCGCTTCGCGAAACCGACTCCGTCGTCGAGGTGGCCTTCGTCGATCCGCTGTCGATCGACGCGCGCCACGCCCTGGCCTTCGCCCTGCAACGCGCCATCGTGCCGCTCGTCGCCCGCTCGGGCGACATGGACGTCGCCCTCGACCGGCTCTATCCGGAAGCCATCGCGGGACCCGGCGACGCCGGGAGCGCGGACGAGGCGGACCTGGAGCGCCTGAAGGATATGTCCAGCGACGCGCCGGTGGTGCGCGCCGTCAACGCCCTGATCGGCCGGGCGGTCGAATCTCAGGCCTCGGACATTCACATCGAACCCACCGAGGACAACCTCAAGATCCGGCTCCGGATCGATGGCGCCTTGCGTGACGAGGATCCGCTGCCGGCGCATCTCAAGACGGCGTTCGTCTCGCGCATCAAGGTGATGGCCGGCCTCAACATCGCCGAGCGGCGACTGCCCCAGGACGGGCGGTTGCGGCTCGCGGTGCGGGGGCATGAGATCGATCTGCGCGTTGCGACAGCCCCCACCATCCACGGCGAAAGCGTGGTGATGCGCATCCTCGACCGGTCGAACCTGCCGCTGGACTTCGAGTCGCTGGGTTTCGACGGCGCCACTCTGGCGCGGTTTCTTCATGTGCTGCGCCAACCGCATGGCATCGTGCTGGTGACCGGCCCGACCGGCAGCGGCAAGACCACCACCCTCTATGCCTCGCTGGCGGCGATGAACACCGCCGATCGCAAGATCCTGACCATCGAGGACCCGATTGAGTATCGTCTGGCCGGCGTCAACCAGACCCAGGTTAACCCACAGATCGGCCTGACCTTCGCCACGGCCCTGCGGTCCTTCCTGCGCCAGGACCCCGACGTGATGATGGTGGGGGAAGTCCGCGATCTCGAGACCGCCCAGGTGGCGGTGCAGGCGGCCCTGACCGGACACACCATTCTATCCACCTTGCACACCAATGGCGCCGCCGCGGCGGTGACGCGGCTGCTGGACATGGGCGTGGAGCCGTTCCTGATCACCTCGACCCTGAACGCCGTCCTCGCTCAAAGGCTGGTCCGGCGACTATGCCCCCATTGCCGCGAGACCTTCTCGCCGACGCCGGAAACCTTCGAGGCCCTGGGGGTCGAGCCCGCCGGACTGGAGCGGCTGTGGCGTCCGGTGGGGTGCCGGGAATGCGGCGGAACCGGCTTTCGCGGCCGCATCGCGCTGCTGGAGCTGCTGGTGACGGACGCCGAGACCGAGCGCCTGATTCTCGCCCGGGCCGCGGCGCGGGACATCCAGGCCGCCGCGGGCCTGCGCACCATGCTCGAGGACGGGCTGGTGAAGGCCAGAGCCGGCCTCACCACCCTGGAGGAAGTCCTCCGCGTGACCCGGGAGAGCTGAGCATGGCGACCTTTCGCTATCGCGCCGTCACGCACTCGGGCTCGATCCGCTCGGGCGGGCTGGAGGGCGACTCCCGCGAGCACGTCATCGCCCAGTTGCGGCGCCTCGGACTGTCGCCGATCGAGACCGTTCCGTTCACCGGCGCGGCGACGGCCGAAACGGCGCTCCGCGCCAATGGCCAGACCCGCCAGGCGGTGGTCAACGCGATCGGGGAATTGGCGGTGCTGCTCGAGGCCGGGCTCGCTCTCGACCGGGCGCTGGCCGTCTGCGTGGACAATATACCGAATCCCGGAGTCAAGGCGGCCTTCGGCAAGATCCACGGCTGGGTCAAGGAAGGCGCCGCCCTGTCGCGCGCCATGACCGAATCCAAGGGCCTGTTCCCACCCATGGCCTCGGCCATGTGCGAGGCCGGCGAGGCCGACGGCCGGCTGGGCGCCGCCCTGGCGCGGCTGGCGGAGAGCCTGGATCGAGCGGAGGCTCTGCGCCAGACGGTGATCTCGTCGCTGATCTACCCCGCCATGCTGATGGTGGTGGCTTCCAGCGTCATCCTGGTCATGCTCCTGGTGGTGGTGCCGCAGTTCGAGGTGCTGTTCGAGGGCGCCCACGCCAAACTGCCCCTGGCCACCCGGGCGGTGATGGCCGCCAGCGAAGGCGTAAGGGCTTACGGACTGATCGGCCTGGGGGTGATCGCCGCCGCCGCCGTGGCCGCGCGCCAATGGTTGAAGCGGCCGACGACGCGCCTGGCCTTCGACCGGCTCGTCCTGAGCGCGCCCCTGGTGGGAGCCCTGATCACCGACGCCGAGACCGCGGCCTTCGCGCGCACCCTCGGCAGCCTGGTGGAGGGTGGCGTGCCCCTGCCCACGGCTCTGGGCATAGCCCAGCGGTCGGTCTCCAACAGCTACATGGCCGGCGCCATCCGCAAGGTGGTCGCGGGCCTGAAGGAAGGCGGCGGCCTTTCGGGGCCTCTGGCCGCCAGCGGCGTCTTCCCCCCCATGGCCCTGAGCTTCCTGCGCACCGGGGAGGAAACCGCCCGGCTGGGCCTCATGCTCGGGCGCCTGGCCGATGTGCTGGATCGCACCGTTCGCTCAACGATTCAGCGAATGATCGGCATCATCACGCCGGCGATCACCGTCTTCATGGGCGCCGTCGTCGCCACGGTGATCGCCTCCATCATGTCCGCAATCCTCGGCTTCAACGATCTGGCGCTCGCACCATGACCCATATCTCCCTGCCTAAATGGCTCCAGCGCCGCCGGAACGACGGCGGCTTCACCCTGCTCGAGATGCTTGTCGTTCTGGCGATCATGGGCCTGCTGGCGGCCATCATCGCGCCGCAAGTGCTGAAATACCTGGGCAGCTCGCGCACCCAGACCGCCAGGGTGCAGATCCAGAACGTCGACGCGGCGCTGCAGCTGTTCCGGCTCGATGTCGGTCGTTTCCCCACCCAGGAGGAGGGCCTGAACGCCCTGGTCACCGCGCCAGCCACGGCCCCTGGCTGGAACGGCCCCTATCTGCAGAAGTCCGTGGCCCTGATCGATCCCTGGGGAACGCCCTATGTGTACCGCATTCCCGGCCAGCACGGCGAATTCGATATCTACTCCCTGGGGTCCGACAAGGCCGAGGGCGGGTCCGGCGAGGCGGCCGATGTCCGGAACTGGTGAGGCCCGCCCGACGCTTCCGGCTCAATCGGGCACGACCCTGATCGAGGCCCTGGTGGTGGTGGCGATCACCACCATGACCGCGCTGATCGGCTTTCCGGCGATGCGGCAAGGCCTTCTCACGCTGGCCCGACAGCAGACGGTGTCGGTGGTGGCCGCGCGGCTGCGCCAGGCCCGCGCCGAGGCGTTGCGGACAGACGGTCCGGTCTTGTTCGCCGTCGCCGCCGACGGGCGCACCTATGGGACGTCGGATGGCCCCGCCGCCGCGACGCCGACCGACGTCACCCTGGCGACGAGCGGCGCCGCGGGCGGGCGGATCATCTTCTATGGCGACGGATCGTCATCGGGCGGCGTGATCTGGATTCGCGCCGCCCGCCGAGCGGTCGCGGTGGCGGTCACTCCGCTTAGCGGGGCCATCGCGGTGGAGCGAGGATGACGGGGTCCGGCCGAAACCTCGCGACCCGGAGACCGGCGGCGGGCGACACGGGATCGGTATTTGTCGAATCCGTCATCGCCGCGGCCATCGTCGCCATGGCCCTGGGCGCGACGTTTCGCGTGATCGCCGACAGCGCGAGGCGGGATCGCGGCGTCGAAACCCGCCGCGCCGCCCTGCTCGTCGCCCAGTCGGAACTGGCCGCCGTGGGTTCGGAAATTCCGCTCCAACCCGGCGATGATTCCGGCTTGGCTGGCGACCTGGCGTGGCGCGTGGAAATCTCGCCGTATGGCGACGGCGTCGAATCCAGAACTGTCGGCGGGTTGTGGCGCATCGCCGTGACGGTTCGGCCGCGAGACCGCGACGGGGATCTCGTGAGGCTTGAAACCCTGCGCCTGGGTCCCAAGGTCTGATGGCGCCCGACCGCCCCGAGGCCCCCAGCGGCGGCTTCGCCCTCGTCGAGGCGCTGGCCAGTCTCGTCATCGTCGGGATGATCGGGTTCATGCTGATCGCCGGCGTCACCACCGGTCGGCGCGTCTGGGAGCGGATCGACACCCGCGAGGCCCACGGCGAGGAGCTGGACAGCGCCCAGACCATGCTGCGCGATCGGATCGAACAGACCTTTCCGGCGACGATGAATGACCGGAGTCCCCCCTATATCGACTTCCAGGGATCGTCGGACGATCTGACTTTCCTGGCCAATCCATCCGAAGCGGGCCGCCCGGCCCCCTTGAGGCGCTATAGGCTGTTCCTCGACGCCGCCGGCGAAGTGGTCTTGTCCTCGATCAGCGACGTCGCGCCCGAGCAAGGCGCGATCGCCGACAATCAGGTCCTCCTTAAAGGGGCGCGGCAGTTGGAGATCGGCTACTTCGGCCCCGTCTATCCCGACGAGCAACAACGCTGGCGCCGCGAATGGCGTGACGAGGCCGCCCTGCCGGAGATCGTCCGGGTGCGGGTCAGCTTCGAGCCGAACGATCCGCGGTGGTGGCCCGACCTGCTCATTCGCCCCAGGACGACCATCGACGCCCTCTGCCTGCTCAACCCGGTCACTCACCACTGCAGGGGTCGGGCATGACGCTTCAGGAACTGCTCAGTTCACAGATGGATTTCGCGTCCATCGGCGCCCTCGCGCGCCAGGGGCTGGCCTGGTGGCTCGACGAACTGGCCGCCATGCTGCCCTCTGCTTGGCGCGATCAGCTGTCATCGCGGCCGCGGGTATGGATCGAACCCCGCGGCGCGAGCGGCTGGCGTCTTTGGAAGGACGGACGGCTGTTCGAGGGCGATGCGGCGACCGCCGCCGGCCGGACCAGGATCGGCCTGATCGCCCCGCCCGGCTCGGTCCTGACACGCGAGATCCTAGTCCCCCGCATGCCGGCCGCGGACGTCCGCCGCATGTTGACCCTGGACATCGATCGCCTGTCGCCGCTGGCGCCCGAGCTTGTTCATTTCGACACGGAGATCATCGACCGGGGCGAGGGCGACGGCAAGCAACGGGTGCTCCTGGGCATCCTTCCGCGAGCGGAGGCGGCCCGACTTCTGTTCCGGGCCCGCGCGGATGGCTATGCGCCAGCCACTCTGGCCGCGCGGACGGAGGGTGAAGACCGGCCGCCTCGCTTCGATTTCCTGCCCCAGGCCCTGGAGGCCGCCGGCGAGACGGCTGGGAGCAAGGTCCGGCTCTACGGATGGGCCGCCGCCGCGGCGCTGATCGTGGTCAACATCGCCGTGCTGGTGGCTCGCGACGCGATCGACGTGTCCCGGATGCAAGCGGCGGTCGACGCCCAGCGGCCGGCGGTCGATGCGGTCATGCGCCTGCGCCGGCGGGTGGAGAGCGAGGACGCGCGGCGGCGCGATCTGCTCGACCGTGGGCGAAGGGGCGATCCGCTGAGGATGCTGAACGCGCTCACCCGGGCCGTGCCGACCGGAGCCTGGGTCCAGCACCTGGAGTGGAACGGCCAGACCCTGCGCATCGTCGGCTTCAAGCGCGAGGACATCGACATGGCGGCGGCGATCCGAGGCTCCGGCGCCTTCGCCAACCCCAGGACCATGACCGCGGAGCCGACGACAGGGCCCACGCCGATCAGGCCCTTCGACATCATGGCCGACGCCCGAACGGAGCCTCGGTCATGAGACCCTTGAGTCCACGCGAACGTCGACTGCTCGCCCTTGGCCTGACGGTTCTGGCGATCGGCCTGGTCTGGCTGGCGATCGTCGGTCCTCTGGTGGGCGGCTTTTTCGATCGGGCGGCGGAACGGCGGGATCTGCGGGCCGCCTATCTGAGAAACGAGCGTCTGAGCGCTTCCCTGCCGGCCCTGCGCGCCTCGGCCGAGGCTCAGCGTGGGAACGCGCCGCGATTCGCCGTGGCGGCGCCGAGCGAGGCGCTGGCCTCGGAGGCGCTAAAGGAGCGGCTACAGCATCTTTCCACGGACGAAGGTTTCACGGTGGCGTCGATCGACGATCTCCAGGCCGACGCCCCCGCCGGCTCAATCAAGCTACGGGCGAATCTCACGCTCACCCTGACACAATTGTGTGAAACCATCCGACGTCTCGAGAGCGAGGACGCCTATGTCGTTGTCGACTATCTTTCAATTTCCGCAGACCGGTCGCTCGCCGCTGGTCGGCTCGCGCCCATGGATGTTCGCCTTGAGCTCTCGACCGACTGGCGACCCACCCGGGCCCGGCCGTGACGATCGGCTCGCGCCCATGCTGGCCTGCGGGGTCCTGGTCGTGATCGCCGGTCTGCAGCTGCTGCTTCCCGCCGACGGCCCGCCCCGGGAAGCCTTGGGCCTCGCCGCCAGGCGAACCAAGCCCGTCACCGTCCCCCCCGTCCCGGAGTATCCCGCCATCCTCGCCTCGCCGCTGTTCGCGCCCGACCGTCGCCCCGGAGACCCCGGGGGCTCCTCCGCGCCGGGGAGCGAACCCCTGGCTGGCTATGCCGCCCTGGGCGTCGCGACCGGCCGCGCCGTCGCCACCGCCGTGGTCTCGGTTCCGGGAGGCAAGGTGGAGACGCTGCATCGCGGCGACGACATGGACGGCTGGCGATTGATCGGGTTGGACCGCGCCCGGCTGACGTTCGAACGCAACGGAGCGCGGCGCGACCTGGTGATCGGCGCCCCGGCCGCGGCGGCCAAGCCTTCGGCCTCGACCCAGGCGGCCGATCAGTGATGCGCCCGCTGCTTTCGTTGTCGATCGTCGCCGGCCTTTTGTTGACGCTGGCCGCGTCCGGCGTTCTTGGGCAGACCTCGCCGCTCGACGCTCGTGAGGTCCACAGCGCCATCCTTCGCGGGACGCCGCCGACGCCTCCGGCTCCGCCCGGGCCGGTGCAGGTGCTGCCCGGCGGCGATATCAGCCTGAATTTTCCGGGCGTGGACGTTCAGGTGGCGGCCAAGGCGATCTTGGGCGACACCCTCGGGTTGTCCTTCACCGTCGATCCTTCGGTCCATGGCCCGGTTTCGGTCGTGACCCCTCACCCGATCCGGCGCGCCGATGTCGTGGGGTTCTTCGAGCAGGCCTTGACCAACGCCAATCTCGTCCTCGCCAACCGCGCGGGGACGTACACGATCCTGCCGTCGGCCGCCGCGCGCGGCCAAGCGCCGGTGGTGGGGCCGAACGATCCGGGTTTCGGCAATGAGACCCTCAGGCTGAAGTTCGTCAACGCCGAGGAGATGCGCAAACTCCTCGATCCGCTGGTGCCCAACGCCGTCTCGGTGGCCGATCCGACGGTCAACGCCCTGATCGTGTCGGGCGACAGCACCCAGCGCAAGGCGCTGCGCGACCTGGTGGCCCAGTTCGACGTGGATTGGCTGAAGGGCATGTCCTTCGGCCTGTTCGTTCCGGAACGGACCGACGCCCGCCTGATCGCCCCGGAACTGGAGAAGCTGCTCAATGGGCCGGGGGCGCCGACGGCGGGCCTGGTGCGGCTGATCGCCATGAACCAGCTCAACGGCATCCTCGCCATTTCGGCCCAACCCCAATACCTCGACGATGTTCGGCGCTTCGTGGAGATCCTCGACCGCGAAGGCGAAGGCGCCGAGAGAGCGATGTTCGTCTATCGGGTGCAGAACGGCCGGGCCGCCGACCTGGCCAAGGTGCTCAACAGCGCGTTCGGCTCGGCCGCGGGCGCCGGCGCGAACACCGGCGCGGAAGCGCCCGATCTGGTCGACCATACCGCGCCCGCCGCCTCCACGCTGCCTCCCGCGACAGGGGTCGCCGGCTTGGCGCCGAGAGCGCTGAACGCCGCGGCGGCGGGCGAAGCCGGCCGGTTCGGCCAGGCCCAGCAGACCGGCGCCGGCGAGTCCGCCGGCGCCATGACCATCACCGCCGATGAGACCAACAACGCCATCGTCGTGTTCGCCACGCCGCGCAACTACGCCCTGATCGAAGGCGCGCTGCGCAAGCTCGACGTGCCGCCGCTGCAGGTGATGATCGACGCCTCGATCAGCGAGGTGACCCTCAATCACAACCTGCAATACGGCATCCAATGGTCCTTCCAGTCCGGGGCCAGCAGCGGCGCCCTCACCCAGGGCGTTAGCAGCGTGCCGGTGCAGAACTTTCCCGGGTTTTCCTACCTCTACCAGGGCGCCAATTTCCAGGCGACGCTCAACGCCCTCAAGACCGTGACCGACGTGACCGTGCTGTCGGCGCCCAAGCTGATGGTGCTGAACAACCACACCGCGACCATCGAGGTGGGCCAGCAGGTGCCGATCTCCACCGGATCGGCGGTCAGCACGCTCACCTCCGGAGCGCCGATCGTCAACTCCATCGAGTACCGCGACACCGGCGTCATCCTGAAGATCACCCCGCGGGTGAACAGCGGCGGCCTGGTGCTGCTCGACATCGCCCAGGAAGTCAGCGACGTGTTGCCCGCGCCGAGCGGGCAAACAGCCGCGACCTCGGGCATCAACTCGCCGACCATCGAACAGCGCAAGATCGCCACCTCGGTCGCGGTGCAGGACGGAGAGACCATCGCTCTCGGCGGGCTGATCAAGAACGAGGTCAGCAAGGGGCGATCGACCGTGCCCCTGCTGGGCGACATCCCGGTGCTCGGGCATCTGTTCGGCGACACCACGGGCGGGCTCAATCGCACCGAACTGGTGGTGTTGCTGACCCCGCGGGTGGTCCGCACGCCGGTCGACGCGCGCGCGGTCACCCAGGAGCTGCGTGACAACATTCACCTCGCCGCGCCGCCGCCGGCGGCGCCCGATCATCGGCCGCTCCCGCATGGTCCCTGATCGCGAACGCGGCTACGCGCTGGTGGCGGCGGTGACGGCCGTGGCGGCCTTCGCCTACATCGCGTTCGAGGTTCTCGCCGCCGATCGGGGCGGGATCGCCATCGCCGCGGGACGGGCCGAGCAGGCCAGGCTCGCGGCGGCGGCCGACGCGGGGATCAGCCTGGCGATCCACGGCCTCGCCGCCGACGATCGCGGGGTCCGCTGGTCGATCGACGGACGGCCCCGGCGTCTGGAGTTCGACGGCGTCGACCTGACGGTGACGGTCGAGGACGAACGCGGCAAGGCCCCGCTGTCGGGGCTGAACGACGCCCAGGCCCGCGCCCTGTTCGCCGGCGCCGGCGCCGCTGGCGACCGGCTCGACGCCCTGGTCGCCGAGTTCCGCGACTGGCAGTCCGACGAAGCCGCCGCTCCCGATTCCTACGACAGCCTCCTGGCCCCGCCGCCCGGACCGCCGGTGCGTCACGGGCCGTTCCGCACGGTGGGGGAGCTGGCCGCGCTGAAGGACATGGATTCGGTGATCTTCGCCCGGATCGCGCCGGTGGTGACGGTGTTCTTCGAGGACAACGGGCCGTTCGAACCCAGCCACGCCCAGCCCCTGGCCCAGGCCGCGATGAGCGCCGACAGCCTGGAAAACCCCGACCAGATCGACAATGAACAACAGATCGCCGGTCAACGACCGGATGAGGAATTGGCGTCGGACGTCGACCTGACCGGTCGGCCGCTGACCATCAAGGTTGTCGCCCATGGCCCCGGCGGCGCCCGCACGCACCGGATGGCGATCATCGAGATGACTGGCGACAAGGCCCAGCCCTACTGGGTCCGCTACGTGGAGTGAAGACGCGATGGCGGGTCTCGGTCCCGATCGTATTTCACCACCAAGACCACCAAGCCACGAAGTCGGGGCGCGGGCCTGTTGCTCTGGCCCTCCACCTCCGCCGCGAGCGCTTGGTGTCCTTGGTGTTCTTGGTGGTTCAAGATCCAGGACGGCGGTCTCGGGCTGACTTTAGGTCGATCCAAGTATCTCCGCCGCTCATCCCGGCATTCGCCCTAAGGGATGCGCACAGCTCGAAAGGCGAGGCTGAAAAACCCCTCTCCCGGAGGGGAGAGGGAGGGGCCCGCGCCGAAGGCGTGGGAGGGTGAGGGGTTACGGCGCTCGCCATTTTCGCGCATCATCCGCCGATGCAGCCGAAGGCGAAAACCGCCCGATCCCGCGCCTTGCGCGCCGCCTCCACCGACGCGGAACGCAAGCTCTGGTCGCTGCTTCGGGGCCGCGGGCTGGGCGGGTTCAAGTTCCGCCGTCAGTTTCCCGTCGGGCGCTATGTCGCGGACTTCGCGTGCGTCGAGGCCAAGCTGATCGTCGAGGCCGATGGGGGCCAGCATGAGGCCAACGCGGCCCATGACGCCGAGCGGACGGCGTTCCTGGAAACCGGGGGCTGGCGAGTAATCCGCTTCTGGAACACCGACATCCTGCAAAACATCGAGGGGGTTGCGCTGGCCATCCTCGCGGAACTCGAACTGGCGAGGCCGTAACCCCTCACCCTCCCACCTGCGGTGGGCCCCTCCCTCTCCCCTCCGGGAGAGGGATTTCGGGCGCGGACGAACACGCCGAGCCTCGGGATGGGTGAATCCCCTAGAGCGCGTTCCGCAAAAGTGGATCCGGTTTTGCGAT
This sequence comes from uncultured Alphaproteobacteria bacterium, assembly GCA_963706385.1. GTDB lineage: Bacteria > Pseudomonadota > Alphaproteobacteria > Caulobacterales > Caulobacteraceae > Poindextera. The sequence goes on from OY970153.1 coordinate 2,117,308, forward strand.
CAGAACGCGCTCAAACTTTTGAATCTAGAGCGGAGCAATAGAGTGATTCACTTTGAACTCATCTCGCCCTAGATCGCCAGCGGCCCGTGCAGCCAGACGATCCAGATCGCCAGGCAGAGCGGGGCGCCGAAGGCGAGGCGGTCGCCGAGGGCGGCGCGGCCGCGGGCGATGGCCTGGAACCCGACCCAGACGAACGCCGCCGCGCAGGCGATCAGAATGACCGAGGGCAGCGCCCGCCAGCCTAGCCAGGCCCCGGCGGCGCCCAGCAGCTTGGCGTCGCCCTCGCCGATCCCGTCGACGCCCCGCCATCGGCGATAGGCGAAGGCCATCGCGGCCAGGGCGCTCCAACCGGCCGCCGCGCCGGCCAGATGATCCGGGATCGGCCGCCCCGGCAGCAGGGCCGCGACGATCAGACCCGCCGCGAGCAGCGGAAGGGTGAAGGCGTCGGGCAGGCGGAAACAGCTCAGGTCGATCGCCGCCAGGCAGACCAGCGTCCAGCCGAGGCCGAGGCTCGCGGCCAGGATCGGGGTGGGCGGCGCGGTCAGGGCCGCCCAGGCGAACGCCACGGCCATGCCGGCGGCCAGGGCGAGCGCGCGCGGTCCATCGGACGCGCCGGCGTAACGGCGCGTCAGCCGGGCGGCGAGCCAGGCCGACGGCGGCGCGGCCAGCAGGGCCAGGGCGGGAAGGGCGAAGGGTTTCAGCACCGGCTAGATCACGGTGATCTTGGATTGAAACCATCCAAGATCATAAAACGTGATTGATTCTAAACGCTTAGAGCGGGATTGACGTGAAAAACCGGTATCCACTTTTTCACATCCCGCTCTCGTGAACTCCGAGCCCCTGTCCATAACCGGTTCGGCCGGGCGGGCAACCGCATGGCCAAAAGAAAACGACCCCGGCGCGCGCCGGCGCCCATGAGCAAAAGAAAACGGCCCCGGCTTGCGCCGGGGCCGTCGTGGAGGTTGGTGACTTCGAGATCGCCGATCAGGCGCCCGGAGTGACCGAGGCGCACTGGCCCTGGTAGGAGCGGCCATTGTTGAGGATCGCCGCCGCGCCCGCCGCCCGGATGTTCAGGCTGAGCGAGTTGGTGCCGAAGGTGTTGGTCTTGGCCGACACCGTCGGGGTGAGGAAGGTGGCGTCGATCGCCTTCAGCCAAGCCGCGGGGAGCGGCGAGAGACCGGCCTTGACCAGCAGACCGACCGTGGGGTCCATCACCAGCCGGTTGTTGGCCGTGTTTAGGGTGTACCAGGTCAGGAAGGCCTTCAGGTCGGTGCTGATCGGCGAGCTGCTGTCGTTATAGCAGGTGTAGAAGAAGCCGACCGTGGTGCCGACGATCGGATAGGCGCCCACGGTGGTCGGCGCCGCCAGCGAGTTGGCGACCGCGGGGGCGCCTTCATAGGAGACGGTCGTGGAGATCGGCAGCGCCCAGTCTTCCGGATGCGACCGCAGGCCGAAGCTGGTGGCCGCGGGCAGGTGGCCCACGGTTCCGTTTTCATAAACGCCGCCGCTGTTGCTCTGCGGCGGCAGGTACGCCGTCGTGCCCGTGCCGAAGGCCTTGAGCGCGTTCGGGCCGGTCGGTTCGAGCGTCTTCGTGTTGTAAAAGATGTCCGCCACGTTGATGCCATAGGTGTTCTGGCCGGTGTTGAGCACCGCCGGCAACGCATAGTCCGGCCCGATGTAGGTGATGCGGCCCTGGGTGTAGGTGGTGCTGGCCGGCGGCGTCATGCGGAAGGCCACATAGTTGGCGACGCCGTCGTTGCCCTTGGCGATGGTGAACTGGCCCGCGACGGGAACGGTCAAGTCACCCGCTCCGTTGTTGGCGGCGCCCTTGACGAAGACGGGGCCCAGCGAGCCGCTGTTCAGACCGAACAGGGTCTTGGAGCCGGCCGCGGGATAGTTGTTGTTGTAGGTGTAGTTGTCGCCGCCCTCGGTGTAGTTGACGCCGGTCGTGCCGCACTGGGCGGCCAGGGCGCGCACGAAGATCGAGGTGGTGCCCGAGCTGTCCGAACGGCCGACCAGTTCGATCGGCAGGCCGGTCGAGGCCCAACCGGCGGCGCCGGCGGGGTCGGTCGGATCTTGCAGGCTGACGCCGCCGTTGAGCGCCTTCAGGGCCGCGTCGTTCCAGTTGGTGATCTGGCCGTTGAAGATCGCGCAGACGGTGGGCATGTCGAGCAGCAGGCCGCCGCTGGTGTCCTTGTTGGGCTTGTGAATCTTGAACTTGTAATAGGTCACGTGGCCGGTCGAGTCGGCGACTTCCTTGTAGGTGCCCGAATAGGCGATCGCCACCGGAGCGACGAGCAGCGGGAACTGGATCATGGCGCCGAATTGACCGGTCGGATTGGCGTAGTTGATGCCGCCATCCCCAGCCACCGTGCCCGCCACGGTCGAAGAGGTGGTGCCGATGATGTGCTGCAGCGTGTGGCTGCCGGCCGAACCCTCGGTGCAGTCCGAGCCCCCGACGCAGTTGTAGTGGGCGACGTCGCTCCCGTTCAGCGAGGCGTCGCTGGCGCCGTATTGCACGCTCGGCCAGGGGCTGGGGCTGGTGCCCACGATGGTGTCGCCCCAGTAGGTCACCGGATCGTGGCCGAAGAAGCCGGCGATGCCGTTGCCCGAGCCGGTGGCGTTATAGTTGAGCTGGACCGAGCCGTCGACGTGCTGGGTGCCGCAGTTGAACCCCGTGCCGGCGCTATAATAGAAGGGGGAGACGTTGTTCACCGTCTCGTTGGCCAGATAGGGGTAGCCGCCCTGGTTGACCAGACCGGTCGGGACGCCATAGCAGTCCTCGGCCTGACGCATGTAGGGGGCGACCAGCGTGGAGCCGGCGCCGTATATCTGGGTCTGGGCGCTGGCCGCGCCGGCCGTCGCCATGGCCGCGGCCGCGGCGAGGGCCGAAGCCCCCAGGAGCAGAAGTTTCTTGTTCATCGGATGGTTTCCTTCAGATTGCACGGATGATTGACGGGTTGTGCGGTTGATGGACTATCGCCAGGCCATGTCTCACGACGAGCGGACCCATACTGCGGAAAGCGGTTCCTTATATACACATCTCGATACTAGACCTGTATTCTCTGAACATGGACGTCTGCTTAAACATACGCCATGATTTTCATTGTCACGGTTCAGACACATTATGCTTGGTTAAAATCACGCGGCTTAAATCTCCCAAGGCGGTATTGCGGTCAAGACAAATTATGTCAAAAATTAGCTACAGAACGACGACACTATCGACCTGGCAATAATGCGCGTCATTATTATTCCTTGATCGGACGATAGACTGTGATTTTCCGTGATCGAAGCAATTACTATCCTTGTCGCCGCCTGGGATGGCCGCGATGAAGCCTCGACCGCGATTTACGCGTATGGATCAGGGTTCGATCCGAACGGAAGCCGAACTCACCGAGACTCAACACCCGTTCGGCAACAATCAGGTGACGATGCCGCGTAAAAATCGCCCCAAGACGATGATTTTTGGCGCCGGCCCGCGGCCGCGGGCGGGGCCGGCCGGCCGGCGGCGCGGGAATTCGATCGGTTCACGGACGAGTTGGCCGCCAAGCTCGCCGGGGGGCGGCCATGCCCGGGCCTGCCCGGGTGACCGGCATTATTGGCAAGCAGGGGCGCCAAACATAACCACCGATGGACAACTGAACGTCGCCACGAGAAGGAGTTTAGGCGTCATGTTGTTGTCATAATCTTGAGTCGGCTGTTCGGTGGAAAGTGGTTTTGGCAGATAAATCCGACGCTAAGGCGGCCACGCCGCCAAACTAACCTTGATCGGGCCGGAGTCATCGGTTAACGAAAACTTAATTTCGCCGCGGCCTTCGGCATGCGGCCGCGCCGTCATGCGGCCCCGAGCAGGTCGCGCCTTTGTGGCCGCACACGCGGGGAATCGATGCGCTATCGGCAATTGATCGCCAAACATCTCCGACCCGGGTCGCCGTGGATCGCCGGCCTGGCCGCGCTGGCCGCCGCCCTCGCGGTCTCCGGGGCGCGGGCCCAGACCGTCGGCGCCTTGATGGCCGCGACCCACCAGGTGATGGCCGCGACCACCGGCATCGCCGCGCCAGCCGTCCAGGCGCCGGCCGCCTCGTCGGACATGGCGGCCGCCAGCGCCCTCGCCCTGCGCTATCAGACCCAGGTGAACTCGACCCTCAGCCTGGCGCTGCAGGCCCAGGCCGCCGCCCAGGCCGCGGCGAAGGCCCTGAACCAGAACCAGATGGCGAACGTGACCGACGGGCTGACGCCGGGCTGCGATCCCGGCCTGTCCTCGTGCGGCCTGACCCCGGCGGTGAGCCAGATCACCCCCGCCTCGACCGATTCCACCGGCGTGGCCACCTGGCAGGGCGCCGGCCTGCCCACCGCCAGCGCGGCGAACCCCGATCAGGTCACCGTCGTTCAGACCGATCCGCGCGCGCTGTTGTCCTGGACCACGTTCAACGTCGGCCAGAACACCACCCTCACCTTCCAGCAGCAGCAGAACGGCGTCGCCCAGCGCGGCTGGGTGGTGCTCAACCGCGTGGTCGGACAGATCGATCCCGCCACCGGCCTTCGCGACCCCAGCCTCGCCCCGGCGCCCAGCCAGATCCTGGGGGCGATCAAGGCCGACGGCACGGTGCTGGTGATCAACCAGAACGGCATTATTTTCGGCCCGACCTCGCAGGTCAACGTCGGCTCGCTGATCGCGACCAGCCTGGAGATCGGCAACGCCCCGGCGTTCGATCCCTCCGACCCCGACAGCCTCCCCGCGCGGAACGCCCAGTTCCTCGACTTCGGCCTGCTCGGATACGCCGAGCAGCAGGCGAGCACGGCCGCGCCCGCCGCGGCGTTCTCGGCTCAATACGCGGGCGCCGGCGTGTTCGATTCCATCGAGGGCGCGGTTCAGGTCCAGACGGGCGCGAGCCTGAACAGCGCCGACGGCGGCTATCTGATGCTGCTGGCCCCTCAGGTGATCGACGCGGGCCAGCTTTCGTCGGCCGATGGCGAAGTGGCCCTGCAGTCGGGTCGATACGTCTTCCTCACCGCCTCGCAAGGCGACGCCGCCAGCATCGATCCCAACGTCCGCGGGCTGGTCGTCAACGCCTCGGTCGGCTCGGGCGATTCCGTCGACATCACCAGCACGGGGATCATCCAAGCCCCGCGCGGCTATGTGTCGGTCGGCGCGACGGCCGCGGGCGGCGTCACCGACGCCGGCGTCATCGCCTCCACGACCAGCATCTCGGAAAACGGCTATGTCAACATCTTCGGGGCGAGCGTCGACATCGCCCCGGACGCGGTGATCTCCATCGGCCCCGACGCCGGCGGCGCCACCATCCCGCAGGACCCCACCTCTCTGGCGAGTTTCAAGCCGTCCCGGGTCCGCATCGGCGAATACACGCCGGGCTCGACCGACCCCACCAGCGGCGCGGTGACCCCTCCCTCCACCACGGGCGCCATGATCGACATCGGCGCCGACAGCCTGATCTACGCCCCCGGCGCCAATATCTCGATCGGCGCCGATTCGGGGCCGGGCGCCGCGGTGTCGAGCGCGGCGGTCCCAACCAGCCAGGTGGTGGTGGAGGCCGGCGCGGTGATCGACGCGGCCGGGCTGACCGACGTGCTGATCCCCGCCTCGCGCAACAGCATCGAGATCTCTCCGGTCCTGGGCAATGAGCTGGCCGACTCTCCGGCCTTTCGCAACGGTTTCCTGAACGGCGCCACGGTCTATCTCGATCCCCGGCTGTCGGGCGTGAGCGCCGACGGCGTGGCCTGGGTGGGATCGCCCCTGATTTCGGCCGCGGCCTACGCCCAACAGGTGGGGATTTCGGTTTCGGAACTGATGGTCGCGGGCGGCAATGTGACCTTGGGGGTCCAGTCCGCGCCGGCCGGGGCCACGCTCGCCCAGGCGCCGCAGGTCATCGTCAAGGCCGGCGCGGTCATCGATGTCTCCGGAGGCTGGAAGACCTACCAGGCCGGCAATGTCCAGGAGAGCTACCTGGTGGACGCCAACGGCGAGGTGATCCCGATCTCGCAGGCCAACCCGGACGCCGTCTATCTGGGGGTCTACACCGGCTATACGGCCACCCAGCCGCGGTGGGGCATCAGCCAGACCTATGTCGATCCGCTGCTGACCGGCGCGCACTACGCGGGTCAATACACCGAGGGCCAGGACGCCGGCTCGCTGACCTTGAAGGGGTCGGTGATCGCGCTGGACGGGCAGGTGTTCGCCGACGCCTTCGCCGGGCCGGAACAGATTCTCGGCGCGACGCCCGGCACGGCGTCCGCGAGCGTGTACGGCGACCAGCGCGCGCTGCAGGCCGTCCCCTCCCAGCTTCCGGCCGGCGGCTATCTGGACGTCCAGGCGCTCGGGCTCGCCGACAACACGGGCGGCGGCGACATCAACATCGTCGGCGACGCGAGCTATGCGCCGGGGCCGGCGACGGCGATCTCGCTCGACGCCGACGCGCTCTCGGCCATGGGCCTCAGCCAGCTCACGGTTCAGACCAGCGGCAAGATCGGCGTGGCGCCCGACGCCGCGGTCACTTTGGCGCCCGGGGGGGTGTTCAACGCCATGGCGGGACGCACGATCACCATCGACGGGTCGGTCGCCGCGCCCGCCGGGTCGATCAATCTGACCACGGCGGACATTTCCAGCGGCTCGGTGCTGGCCTCGGAGCCGCTTGGGCCGTACGACCCGACCCAGGTCGGTCCGTTCGACATCGTGATCAACGGGCAACTGAGCGTGGCCGGGCGCTGGGCCAACGACTTCAACGCCGCCGCCGGCGAGCTGGTGGGTTCGGCCTACCTCAACGGCGGGACGATCACCCTGGACGCGGCGCCGCGGGTGAGCTCCGGCCCCGTCGTGGACAGCAGCCCCGGCTCGAACTCGATCAACGATTCCACGACCGACATCAGCGGCAGCATCCTCATCGAGGCGGGCGCCCTGCTGGACCTCTCCGGCGGCGGCTACGTCAATCCGACGGGCGGCCTCGTCCTGACCTCCAAGGGCGGCAATCTCAGCCTCTACGACGACACGACCTATTTCCAGCTCGTCTCCCCGGTCAACGCCAACGCCGGGGAAATTTCCGGGTTCCGGGTGAACGGCATCGTGGTGAACGGCGCGTCCGTGCTGCCCATCAATCCTCCCGCCATAACCTCGCGGGTGTCGATCGCCGACGGATCGATCCTCGACGCCGGCTTCGCCGGGGGCGGGACCTTCACCCTGACCACCCCCTATTTCAGCTTCGGCGCGCCCGGCTCCTCCTCCGTCGTCCCCGTCGGCGCGGCCGGGGCGGTCTTGCCGCTCGACTTCTTCTCGAGCAGCGGCTTCTCGAGCTTCAAGATCACCTCCTACGGCACCGATCTGATCCCCAACACCTTCCAGAACGGGTACGGCGGCTACAACGCGGTGCTCGAGACCCAGGTGGCCACGGTCGGGAGCGGCCAGACGCTGTCGCTCACCCAGTCGTATTTCTCACCCCTGCTGACCACCGATCAGATCGGCGCGCTGCAAGGCCTGGGCACCGGGTCCAGCCTCTATTCGGTCCTCACGCCCGGAGTCCCGACCGACGCCTGGGACCAGAAACCGGTCAGCCTCACCCTGGGCGGTCTTTTGGAGCTGCATGTGGACGCCGGAGGCCAGGTGATCGGCTCCGCCGGCGGCGGCCTGACGGTGAGCCAGTTGTTCAACGAAGGCCTGATCCGCATCCCGGGCGGCTCGATCACCCAGTCGGAAGTCCTTCCCGCGTTTTACGCCTTCTCCGCGATCGGGGTTCACAGCCTTTCCGACGTGTTCGGCCCGCCCGCCGCCGACGGGACGATTTCGGAGACCGCGCTCAACGCCCTCGGCATCCAGAGCGGGGGAACCGTGCTGACCAACGCTCAGGTGGCGGCCGGCGTCATCGTCACCAACCCGATCTACCTGTTGGGCGACCTCAACGCCGGGGAAGGCGTGCGATTGGCGCCGGGAAGCGTGACCGACCTTTCCGGCGCGGCGATCGTCGATCCCTGGGCGGCGCCCAAGGGCGGGCTCTCCAGCGCCGATTTCACCGACGGCGTGGTCGTCGCGGGCGGATCGCTGGTTTCCACCGATGTCTTCCAGAACGCTGGGTCGTTGTTTCAGGCCGCCTACGGCGTTTCGGTCTATAGCAACCTTTCGCCCACGGCGTTTGGCGTCGCCGACGTCCTCAACGCCCAGCCCGGATCGCTGATCAATCTGGACGGCGCCCAGGCGACGTTCGACCGGCCCGCCGCGCCTGACGGCCCCACCATCGGCGTTCCGACCGCCGGCTATGCGCCCACCCTGATCTGGAGCAATGGCGGCAATCTGACCCTGAACCAGGGCGGCACGATCACCGGAGCGGACATCCAGGCCCAGGGCGGCGCGCCGTTGGCCCTGGGTGGGGTGCTGAGCGTGCTCGATCCGGTGCTTTACCAGAGCGATCCCGCCGCCCCGACGCTCGACGCCATATCCGCCGACACCGTGCGCAACGCCGGTTTTTCAAGCTTCATCGCCCAGGGCGGCCTGACCTCGGTGGGCGACGTCACCCTCACCCTTCCGCGCAGCGTGTTCATCGAATCCCCCACGACCTTCGCCATCGGCGGGTTGACCGCCCAGAGCGCCGCCGACGCCTATTCGCCGGTGATCGGCTCGGGCGGGGTGCTCGAGATCGACGCGCCCTATATTGGGCTGGACGGCGCCTTCCAGTCGGTCTCCACGCCCGCCTACGGCTCGATCGGGGGCAATTCGGTCCTGTTCAAGGCCGACGCCATCGACATCACCGGCGCGGTGGTCTTCGATCAATCGATCAGTCAGGCGACGCTGTCGGCCACCGGCGATATCCGTCTCGTGGGCGTGGTCCCGAGCGCCATCGGCGTGTCCGGGTCGCTCCCCGCCACGCTGATCGGCCAGTTGGCGGCGAACGGCGATCTCACCCTGCAATCGGCGCAGGTCTATCCCGCCACGGGAACCAGCTTCACCGTGAGCACCAGCGGCGTGGCGAGCCCCGCCGCCTCCAATGGCGGCGTGATCACCTTCAACAGCGTCGGCGCGACCCCGGCGACGCCCTATTCGGCGGGCGGATCCCTCCTGGTTCAGGCGGCCAACATCGATCAGAACGGCGTGGTGCGCGTTCCGCTCGGCGCCTTGACCCTGGGGTCCGATACGGCCTCCGCCTACGCGCCGGCCACCGCCTCCCTGACCCTGGAGCCCGGCAGCATGACGTCGGTCTCCGCCGACGGCCTGGACATCCCCTACGGCGCCACCACCGACCAGGTCGAATGGTACTTCACCCCCACCAGCGGCGATCCGCTCACCGCGCCGCCGGCCGGGGTGCTGCATCTGGCCGGCGGGACGATTTCGACCGCGTCGGGCGCCACGGTCGACCTGAAGGGCGGCGGCGACGTCTACGCCTATGAATTCATCTCCGGCACCGGCGGAACGCGCGACGTTCTGGACCAATACAACCCCGACCAGTTCAGCTCCACCAATGGCTGTCAGTACCCGGATTGTCGCCAAGTCTACGCCATCGTCCCGGGCCTCTCCAGCGCCACGGTCGCCGCCTTCGATCCGATCTATTCGGCGGATTACGCTTCGATCTACGGCCCGTCCCAAGTGGGCCTCAGCGTCTATTTCAACGCCGCGCCCGGCCTGGCGGCGGGCTGGTACACCCTCCTGCCCGCGAAATACGCCCTGCTGCCGGGCGGCATGCGGGTGGTGCAGGACACCGGCGCCGCCACCCCGCCGCCAGTGGGCGGCGCGACGCTGTCCGACGGCACGATCGTCGCCTCGGGCTACTTCGGCGTGGCGGGGGTGAACACCCGCGGCGCCAGCCTGGACGTGTTCGACGTGCAAACCCAGTCGGTGTTCCGCAAGGAATCGAACATCGCCTTGACCTCCGGCGACACGACCTTCGCCGCCGACGCCGCCCTCGCCGGCGTGCCGACCCCACGGCTGCCCATCGACGCGGGGCAGCTGATTTTCAGCCCCGTCACCGGCCTGCTGCTCGACGCGTCCTTCGAGTCCACGCCGGCCAATCTGCCCGCCACCCAGACCACGCCCGCCCTCGTCGGTCGGGGTTTGGAGGTGGATATCAGCGGCACGTCCCTGATCATCGACGACGCCGCCAACCCGGTCGCCCAGACGCCGGGGGCCATCGTGCTCACCGACACCAGTCTCTCGAACCTCGACGCCGCCAGCCTGTTCCTGGGCGGCATCCGCACCGACAACGCCGACGGGACGACATCGCTGGTCATCACCTCCAACACCATCACCGTGGCGGGCGGCGCGACCATCACCGCGCCGGAAGTCATCCTGGCCGTCGACGGCAAGAATTCGAAGCTCACCATCGACAACGGGGCCGCGATCGTCGCCACCGGAACGGTGACCGGCGAAAGCGCCGGCAACTATGTCATCGACGGCCTGGCGGCGGACGGCACGCGGATTCAGGACGCCCAAGGCGGCTTCCTGCGCGTGTCGAACGGGCCGGCACGCCTGCTCACGCGGCTTGACGTGAATACAAAGCTGACCCCCGGCGCGGTCGTCGTGGGCGCGGCCAATCTCCAGGGCGCCTCGGTGGAGGCGCTCTCCCTCGGTCGATTGAGCCTCGACCAGACGGTCCAGATCGAGGCGACCTCGCTGGCCCTCGGCGCGAAGAGCATAACCTTCGGGACCAAAGGCGCGGGATTGTTGTTGGGGCCGCAACTCCAGGCGCTGCTCAGTCAGGTCGCGAGCCTGGATCTGCAAAGCCAGGACGCCATCACCTTCGCCCCGGGCGTCTATGATTTCGGGGCCCTGACGCTGGACACGCCCGGCCTGACGACGGGCGGCGGCGGCACGGTCACTCTGAACACGGGCGCCTTTTCGATCTCCAGTTCCAGCGCCGCCCTAGCGGCCTGCGGGGCGTCCGGCGCCTTGGCCTGCGGCTCCGGCTCCCTCACGATCTCGGCCAGCACGATCGCGTTCGGCTCGGGCACGGTGCAAACCTATGGCTCCGGCGGGTCGGTGACCCTGGACGCCGCCAACGGAATCTTCGCCGACGGCGCGGCCACGTTCGACGTCGGGCCGGCCGCGCTGACGATCAATTCGCCCTTCGTCGGCGACCACGGGACCGGAGTGGCCGACGCCACGATACCCAGCCTGACCCTGACCACCTCCGGGGCCGTGGCGATCGCCAGCGCCACGCCGGCGTCGGCCTTCACCGCGCCATCCGGCACGCCCGGGTCCGCACTGACGATCGATGGATCCTCCGTCACCATCCAAGGGACCGAGCTTCGCGCCACGGCCGGGACCCTGGATATCCAGTCCGCCTCGGGCATAGCGATATCGGGCGGCGCCCTGCTGGCCACGCCCAGCTATGCGCGGGTGTTCGGCGACTCGGCCGATCCCACCACCGTTTCGGCGCCGGGCGGCCTGCTCTCCCTCACCGCCCTGGCCGGCGACATCAGCGTCAGCGACGACTCCACGTTCTCGATCGGCGGCGAGCAGGGCCAAGCGGGCACGCTGTCGCTGATCGCCCAGAACGGACAGGTGTACGCCTATCACGGCTCCCCGTCGGACGTGGTCGCTCTCGCCTCGACCTTCTCCGCCGCCGCGCCGGGCGGCGGGGCGTCCCTCACGCTCGACACCGGCGGGGCCTTCGATCTATCGGCCTTCGCCGCCGGGAGCGGCCAGCAGTTCACCGGCGCCATCGCGGTGCGCTCGGGCGCGGGCGATCTGACGCTGGCGGCCGGCGACAGCCTCACGGCGACGAGCGTCCTGCTGACCGCCGACGGCGGACAGATCGCCGATTCCGGACAGATCAACACCTCGGGCGTCAACGGCGGCGACGTGAGCCTCTATGGCGCGGCGGGCGTCCACCTGACCTCGACCGCGGTGATCGACGCCCACGCCAACGGCTACGGTCCGACCTCGACGCTTCAGGCCAGTGGCGGCGACGTGATCCTGGGCGTCGATGGAACCGGCGCCGTCACCGTCGATCAAGGCGCGACGATTGACGTGGCCGCCCTGCAGACCGGCAACCGCCTGGTGAACATGAACCGCACCGACGGAACCTATTACACCTATGTGGCGGGCGACGTCGGCGGAACCGTCACCTTCCGCGCCCCGGTGATCAGCCAGGCCGGGGGTGACACGGTGAACGTCTCCGTCCAAGGCGCGGTGACCGGCGCGAGCAGCGTGGTGCTGGAAGGCTTCCAGCGCTTCGACCTGGGCGCGCTGGCGAGCAACCCGAACTATGTGGGCGTCACCGTGGCGGGCGACACCGCCACGCTCGACCTGGGCGCGACCGCCGTCGGACAGATCAATCCCCTGGCCGACCCGAACGGGCCGGTGGTCCAATTCGTCCAGAACTTCAACGTCTCGGCCGACTACGGCGCCCTGAACGGTCTGGCGTCCCAGGCCAACTTCCACGCCCAGCCCGGCATAGAGCTGGACTACGCCGGGAACATCGTCCTCGCCTCCAATTGGAACCTCGGCGCCGGAGTGGTGAACGTGGCCGGGGCTGTCGCCGCGGGGCTGATGACGCCGGACGCCGGCCTGCCCGGGCAATATTCCGTCGTGCCGGGGGCGGAGGGCCAGATCCTCGCGCAATACGCGACCGCCACCTATCGCGTCGGGGGCTCGTTCTACGGCGAACCCGGGGTTCTGAGCTTCAGGGCCGGCGGCAATCTGGACATTCAGGGCAGCATCACCGACGGCTTCTTCCAGTTCAGCGACCAGACCGACCCCAACTACCTCAATCAGGTTCTGGGCGGCGGGGATCGGGTCTACCAGGGCTCGATCGCCCCTTCCTGCACGGTCGACTGCTCGACGGTCGGGGCCTGGGCCAGCGGCGTGACCGCGAGCAACTACGTATCCATCAAGCTCCCCGACGCCACCGGACTCATCTTCGACCCCTACGTTTTGCCGAACGCGCCCTACAGCGCCGCCGCCAATACGCCCGCGGCCCTGGGCGACATCCCCGTGGCGGACGGAGCGCTCAAGAGCGGAACCGGTGATCCGCTGGGCAGCGCCCAGCTCTTTCCGCTTCTGCCCACCGCGGGCGGTGGCGTGACGCCGGTAAGCTCCTGGTCCTATCAGCTAGTGGCCGGCGCCGACCTCACCGGCGCCGGCGGCCAGCCGAGCGTCGATCCCCTCACCGTGGTCGCCGGCTCCCAAGCCAACGTCACGGTCGAGGGCCAGAATATCTATAGCTATCAAGGGATAAAGGGCGTGGTCAGCGTCGCTGGCAGCCTCGATTTACTTGACAACAACGGCATAAGTCTTGCCGCCGATCAGTGGTACCAGGCGTTCGTGTCCGAAAACCCTGGTCTCGGGGCCGATTCCTACACGACGATAAATTACTCATCCGCCAACGCCAGCGCCCGCCCGATCATCGCGAATTTGGTGACCCAATTCTTCGCCGCCAACCCATCTGATCCAAAACAGCTGAAGAGCGGGGAGGTCAACACGACGCTTTCCGTCGCGGCGCAACTGATGGCCTACATCTCGAGCGACTTTTCGGCGATCGCCCCCTACTACAAGGCGCCGCCCGAGACCGGGCTCGCCGGATCGCCGACCTACGCCACCGCCCCGACCCTGGTGCGCACCGGGACGGGGAGCATCAGCGTGGCGGCGTCCGGGACGATCGATCTCACCAACGGCGCGCCGACCATGCTCAGCACCAAGGGAGTCCTCGTGCCCGCCAGCAGCGGCCAAGTCCCGGCGGCCGAGCGCGGTCTGCAGCTTGGCGGAACCGCGATCTACACCGCTGGACATCTCGCCGACCTAGGCGTGACCACGGCCACGGACGTCGCCACCGGCGCGGTCTATTCAGTCGACCTGGGGGCCAATGCGATCACCAACGACAACCTGGACAACCAGTCGACGCCCTACACCTACGGAGGAGGATCATCCGCCATCAAGTCTGGTTTCGCCGGAATCCTGGTCGCCAATCCGGTCTATGCCGAAGGCGGCGGCGATGTGACCCTGAACGCCGGGGTGGATGTGCTGAGCCGGCGAAACACTTGGCTGGAAAGCGAACTCGGCGGTGTCGGAGCCATAGGATCGACGCAAAACCTATCCTCCTGGATCGGTTCCGGCGACCAGCCCTGGCGCACGGGTTCGATCGGCGCGCTGGTCAATCTGCAGATCAATCCACAGCTCTTCAGCGAGGGCGTCGGGACCCTGGGCGGCGGCGATATTTCGGTCAACGCCGGCCGGAATATTTCGGACATCTCCATCGTCGCCACCAATTCGGTCACCACAGCGAACGTCGGTGGCGTCGGCGCGGCCGGGACGCAACCCCAGGCCTTGGTCGCCTTGGGCGGAGGGAACGTCTCGGTGATCGCGGGTGCTGACATCCTGGGCGGGCGCCTGGACATCGCGGCGGGTGACGCCAGCTTAAAGGCGGCGGGCGACGTCGCCAGCGCCGGCCAGTTCATCCAGATCCCAAAGCAAGGCTTTGTGGCCGCGATCACCGCGGACGACACACTGCGGGTGCGGGTGAGCGACGGCGAGGTGACCATCGAGGCGGGCGGTTCAGTGACCTTGCAGGGGATCAGCGCCTTGGGCGTCGCCTCCAGCGGAGCCGATTCCGCGGGGTTCTATTCTGTCGGATCCGGCGTATCGATCCTCGCCGATGGTGCGGTGAGCATCGCCAACGCCGGCCTCGACGTGGTCACCACGGCAGCGGGGAACGACCCCGTCACTTCGGCGGTCTACCCCGGCGCATTCGAAGCGGTTTCATTCACGGGCGGCTTGGACATTTCGACATCATCACACGCGAACGCGGCCGCCGACGTGCTGCTTTACCCCGATCCCACGGGAACGCTCACCCTGCTCGCGGCCGGTGATATCGCGCCCGCGGTCATCGCTCAGCTAGACAGCGACCCCACCCTGCTGCCCGGGGCGTTTTCAACCTATTCCGTCCTCGACGCGAGCGTGGTCAGCGGTCTCGCCTTCGGATTCCCCACGGTGTTGCCGGACACCACCGACGTGGTGCTGCGGGAGTTGCACAACTCCGCGGTCACCCACGCCGGCGACAGCACGCCCAATCGGATCGCCGCCGGCGGCGATATCCTCGACGTGATCCTGTCCACCGCCAAACAGACCCGCGTGGCGGCCGGGCGCGACATCGTCAATATGGTGTTCCTCGGTCAGAACGTCAGCGCCGGCGACATCACGCGCATCACCGCCGGACGCGACATCACCGCCACGACGACGCTCGAAGCCCCAGTCATTCAGGGGCAAAACACGACTGCGAAGCTGCCCGCCGTTCAGGGCGACACCTTCGTGCTCGGGGGTCCGGGCGCCCTGTTCATCGAAGCCGGGCGTAACGCGGGGCCGTTCTTGAATTCCGCGGTCACCAACGGGCTTGCTCTGAATGGCGACGCGAGCAGGTCCGCTACGGGCCTGCTGACCTATGGCGGCGGCATCATCACCGTGGGCAATCTGTGGAACCCGTGGCTTCCCACCCAGGGCGCGGACATCTACACCGAGTTCGGCGTCTCGAAGGGCCAGGATTTCGCGGCCCTGATCTCCACCTATCTTTCGCCAAGCAATTTCGCCAACCTGCCCGGCTATCTGTTCGCTCAGACGACGGACGCCAACGGCAATACGGTGGCCGACCGGACAAAGGAGATCTATTCCCTGTCACTGGTGGATTGGATGAAATCCATCGCCTCGGCTGTGATCAACCGTTACGACACCACGGCCGGCGTCACCACGCCGCCAGCGAACGCGCCGGCGCTGATCCAGTTCATGGAAAGCCTGCGGAACGGTGGATCGGTGAGCTTCGCCCAGGCCCTGACCTACCTGCCGCAACTCGCCGATCAGACCCTGCCGCTGATCCCCTGGATGCAGCTCAACGAAAGCGCGGCGCTGATCAATGCCTATGGGACCGAAGACGTGACCTACGCCCAGGCCTTCGCGACATTCCAGACCCTGCCGACCCTGACCCAGCGGGAATTCCTGATCAAGGACGTCTATTTCAACGAACTGATCCAGACCTCCATCCCCACCAGCCCCTCCTATCTAGTGTATTCGCGCGGCTATGAGGCGGTGAACACGTTGTTCCCGGGCTCCTACGGCTACACCCAAAACAGCCTGAACGGCGGCCCCGCCGGAGCCTCGACGACCGTGGAGACCGGCAACCTCGACCTGCGTCTCGCCACCATCCAGACCGAAGAAGGCGGCAATATCGCCATATTGGGCCCCGGCGGCCGGGTTCTCGCTGGTTCAACGGTGAGCACGTCGGCGCAGGCGTCGCGGCGGGTCTACGCTGGCGGCCAACTCTATTCCGGCGATTCCCGATATTCGCCCTTGACGGCCGAAATCACCCAGATTCCCCCCGGCTATGAGGGGGTCCTGACCCTCAGGGGCGGATCCATCGACTCCTTCACCGATGGCGACTTCCTGCTCAACCAGAGCCGCGCCTTCACCGAGGAGGGCGGCGACATAGCCATCTGGTCTTCCAACGCCGACGTCAACGCCGGTCAGGGCCCGCGGACCACCGCCGATGTGCCCCCGGTCGTCGTGCGCATCGACGAGAACGCAGACAGCCAGGTCAGCACCACCAGCGCCGTGTCCGGCGCGGGGATCGGCGCCTTCCAACCGGACGGCGAAGGATTGGCGCCGGACGTGTTCCTGATCGCGCCGCGCGGCACCGTCGACGCGGGCGCCGCGGGTGTGCGCTCGGCGGGCAATGTTTTCGTCGCCGCCTTCCAGGTGGCCAACGCCGACGCCATCCAGGCCACCGGCGCCATCAGTGGCGCCGGTGGTCCCGCCACGGTGAACGTCGGCGCCCAGACCAGCGGAGACACCGCCTCGGCCGCCGCCGCCCAGGCCGCCCAGGCCGCATCCAGCTCCAGCGGCGACGCTAATCAGCGACCGCTGATCTTCGTCGACGTGCTGGGCTTCCTGGCCGACGAATCCGATCTCTGCACCGAAGACGACAAGCGGCGCGCTAGGTGCAAATAACGCCATTCGTCCCGGGCGTTCGCCCGAGCCGATCCTTGAGGGCCGCCACGACCGCCCGCGCGAGCGAGCGCCAATCGCCCGGACTCGACTGACGAAACAGCCTCAGGCTGCGGTATCAGGGACTGTCGGTTCGGCCCAACATCCAGCGCAGTTGGGGATGAAGGCGATCAAGCCCCAGACCGGCCGACCCAGGTCGCGGTTTGCGCGAACTCGTTCCGGGCACGGAGCAAAAGACCCAGCCGCGTCAGCGCCGTCGGCCTCCGGTCAGCCCCCTAATCGCCGTCAGTAGCCGAACCGAGGTCGATTGATAGGATCCGCGGTTTGATTGTCGAGCCACCTCACAAGCATGAACATCGAACCGATCGACTACCGCCAAATGAACGACGGCGCGACTGAGTCAGCCAATCGTCATTTGAGTGTCATAATCTCGGTTTAGCTGTTCGCTCGGAAAGTGTTTTTCGCGTGAAAGTCAATATTAGGATCGCCTCGGCGCCACACTAATCTTGATCGCGCCGCCACCTTCGGCTAACCACCCGGCCTTCACGCGCGGCTCGCGCCTTCAGGATCGGCGCACGTTGGGGGATCGATGGGCTATTCGCGGCTGATCGCCAAACCCCTCTGGACCGGGTTGCTGTTCGGATGCTGCGTCGGATTCTTGTCCGTCGCGCATGGGGCCTCCGCGCAGGCGACGAGCACGATCCAACCCCCAGTTCCGACCTTTGACGTCGAGGCTTACGACATAGACGGCGCCAAGCTCTTGCGGCGAATCGACGTCGAGACGGCGGTCTACCCCTATTTGGGCCCCGGCCGCACCCGCGCCGATATCGACCACGCGCGCGAGGCGCTGGAGAAAGCCTATCGCGACCGCGGCTTCCAGTCGGTCGTGGTCGAGGTTCCGGCGCAGTCGGTGCGCGACAACATCGTCCGGATGCATGTCGTCGAGGCGTCGATCGGGCGCGTGCGGGTCACGGGGGCGCGCTATTTCTCGCCATCGGCCATTCGCGGCGAGGCGTCGGCGTTCCAGGAAGGGGCGGTTCCCAACCTCGATCTGGCGCAGAAGCAGCTGAGCGACATCAACCGTCTGCCCGACCGGCGCGTGACCCCGCTGCTTCACGCCGGCCAGGTTCCCGGAACGATCGACGTCGATCTGAAGGTGACCGACACCCTGCCGCTTCACGCCAGCGTGGAGCTCAACGACGATCACAGCCAGAACACACCGCCGCTGCGCGTGCTCTCCACGGTGCGCTACGACAATCTCTGGCAACTGGGTCACAGCCTCTCTCTCACCTATGCGGTGGCCCCGCAGGACCGCGCCGCCTCGGAGATTTATGCGGGCTCTTATCTCGCGCCGGTGTGGGGCTCGCCGTGGAGCCTGTTGGCCTATGGCTACCGCTCGAACAGCAACGTGGCGACGCTCGGCGGCACCAGCGTGCTTGGCCGGGGCTACGCCGTCGGATTGCGGGCCATATTGCAACTGCCGCGCGCGGGGAATTTGTCCCAGTCGTTGAGTTTCGGGATGGATTTCAAAAATTTCGACGAAAACATAAACCTGGGATCGTCTTCGACCGCCGACACCATCCGCTATTGGCCGGTCAACCTAGTCTACAACATCCAGAGCAACGGTCCCGAATTCAGCACCAAGGCGTCGTTGGGGCTTACCGCGGGCGTTCGCGGCCTTGGCAGCGACACGGCGGGCTTCGAGAACAAGCGCGCCGACGCCGCTCCCAACTTCGTGCATCTCAATCTGGACGTGACCCAGACAGAAGCCTTGGGTCATGGCTTCGAGGCGGCCCAGCGCCTGTCCGGCCAACTCACCGACCAGCCGCTGGTTTCAAGCGAGCAGTTTTCCGCCGGCGGACTGACCTCGGTGCGCGGCTACCTGCAGTCGGAGGTGGTCGGAGACAACGGGATTTCGGGCAGCGTGGAGTTGAGGTCGCCTTCGCTGGCGCCCAAGCTCGGCCGTTTCGTGGACGAACTGCGCCTCTACGCCTTCGCCGACGGCGCGACGCTGAGCGTCCTCGACCCCTTGGCTGGCCAAAAGGATTTTTTCACCCTGGCGAGCGCCGGGCTCGGCATGCGGGTTGAGCTGTTCAAACACCTCAACGGCGATGTCGCGGGCGCGGTTCCGCTCATCGACGGCCCGGTCACCAACCGCGATCGGCCGCGGGTCACCTTCAGCCTGAAATCGGAATTCTGACATGCGCGGCGAACCGCATCACAGGAACAACGCCATGCGATCCCTCTTTATCGCCCTGATACTGGCCGTCACCGCCGTGCCGGCGGTGGCCAACGCCTGGTGGCAGAAGGATTGGCCATATCGCAAGGAGATCACCCTCGACGCCTCGGCCAAGGGCGGCGCCATCTCCCAGCCGGCCGGCCGAGTCCCGCTGCTGATCCGCCTGCACAGCGGCAATTTCAAATTCTCCGACGCGTCGGATAAGGGCGATGATCTGCGCTTCGTGGCCGCCGACGACAAGACGCCGCTGGCCTTCCACATCGAAACCTTCGATCCCCTGCTGGGGGTCGCGGCGGTGTGGGTGGACATCCCCACGTTTCCGGTCGGCGTGACCCAGAAGATCTGGATGTACTACGGCAACAAGAAAGCCGCTCCCGCGGCCGACGCCGCCGCCACCTTCGATCCAAACTATTCCCTGGTCTACCACTTCGACGGCCCAGCGGGCGCGCCGCCGATCGACAAGACCGCCAACCACATCAACGCCAGCTCCGTTCCAGCCGGCATCGACGAGGCCTCCGTCATCGGCAAGGGGGCGAAATTCTCGGGCGCCGGGGGTATCGCCATCCCCGCCGCCCCGGTCTTGGCCGTCGCCGCCGCCGGACCGTTCACCTTCAGCGCCTGGGTCAAGACCGCCGCGGCCCAGCCCCGGGCCGCCCTCTATGTGCGGCGTGACGGCGCCGGCGCCCTGATCGTCGGCCTCGACAAGGGAGTTCCATTCGTCGAGGTGAACGGCGCCGGGGGAGTGCTGCGCGCCGCCGCGCCCCGGCCGATCGAACTCAATCAGTGGACGCACATCGCCGTCACGGCCGACGGCAAGGCGGTCACCCTTTACGAAAATGGGCACGCCGCGGCGACGTTCGCCGGCGCCCTGCCCGCCCTTGCCGGCGCCTCGTCACTCGGAGCGGACGTGGCCACGCCGTCGGATCTGACGCCCCTGGTGGGCGAAATGGATGAAGTGCGGCTATCGAACATAGCCCGCTCGCCCACGCTGATTCAGGTCGACGCCTCCACCCAGGGCGCCGAGTCGCGCCTGGTGGCCTATGGCGAGGATCAGAAGCAGGCGGGCATCGGCTTTGGCACGCTGGGCCTGATCGTCACCCACGTGGACGCTCCGGCCTGGTTCATCATCAGCCTACTGGCCATCCTTGCGGTGGCGTCTTGGTATGTGATGTGGCTCAAGACGACCTACGTCAACCGCGTCGATCGAGCGAACGAAGAGTTCCTCGCCTTCTTCCACGAACACGGCGGCGATCCGGGAGCGCTCGAAGGGAAAATCGATGCCGACCGCTTCGCCGAATCCAACCTCTTTCGGATCTACCACGCGGGCGCCGACGAGATGTCGCGGCGCGCGGCGCGCGGCCAGTCCTGGGTTTCCGCCGAGGGCGTCGAGGTCGTCCGATCACTGATGAATACCAGGCTCGTGCGCGAGAACCAGCGGCTGTCCAGCGCCTTGGTGGTGCTCACCATCGCCATTTCCGGCGGACCTTTTCTGGGTCTGTTGGGCACCGTGGTGGGGGTGATGATCACCTTCGCCGACATCGCCGCCGCCGGTGACGTCAACATCAACGCCATCGCGCCGGGTATTTCAGCCGCTCTGCTGGCCACCATCGCCGGCCTGACCGTCGCGATCCCGGCCCTGTTCGGATACAACTACATTCTCCTGCGCAACAAAAACGTCTCGGCGAACATGCTGGTGTTCGTCGATGAATTCGTCACGCGCATCTCCGAACGTCATCGGGACGCCGACCGTCCCCTCGCGGCCGCATAAAGAGGCCGCCATGCAGATTCAAGATGAAGACAAACCCTACGACGACATCAACATCACGCCGATGTTGGACCTGGCCTATGTGCTCCTGGTGATTTTCATCATCATGACCACCGCCGCGGTCCAGGGCATCCGGATCGACCTGCCCAAGGCCAGCTCCACGGTCAGCCTTTCCAAGCCCAAGACCAAGGCCATAACCATCAACAACGCCGGCGATATTTTCCTCGACGCCTATCCGGTCACCCTGCCGGACCTGGAAAGTCGCCTGCGAACCGCCAAGGCCCTCGATCCCGACTTTCCGGTGGTCGTACGCGGCGATTCCGCGGTGCAATACCAGAAGGTCATGGACGTCCTCGACCTGCTGCGACGCCTCGACATCAACAAGGTCGGCCTGGTCACCGGCAAGGCGCGAACGGGATAGCGCGCCGGAGGACGGAGGCATGAGCAAACCGAAGAAAGACGGACGACGACGCCTGAGAGGCCCTCTGATCGGCGCCTTGCTCGTGGCGCTCTTGGGCGCCGGTGCGTGGGTCCTCAGTCAGAATATCGCCGGCGTCACCATCCAGTCGGCGACGCCCACCGTCAATCTCCTGCCGCCCCCCCCGCCGCCGCCACCACCGCCGCCGCCGCCGAAGGAGCCGCCGCCGCCGGAAAAGACGATGGAAGCGCCAAAGACCGCCGACCAACCCAAGGCCGACAACCAGCCCAAACAGCTCACCATCGCCGGTCCCGCGCAGGCCGGCGGCGACGCGTTCGGCATCAAATCGGGCGCTGGCGGCGGATCGTCGGTGGTCGGGGGCGCCGGTGACGGCGGCGGCGGCGGCGGATTCGAGGAGGCGGCCTACGGCAGGTTTCTGTCTTCGGAGATCCAGCAGGCGGTGCAGTCCAATCCCCATATCGACCGGTCGTTTTCCACCGCCGACGTGGCGGTGTGGATCAATCCTAGCGGCCAGGTCACGCGGGTGAAGATCCGCCACTCCACCGGCGACGGGAAGATCGACGCCGAACTGGTCGCCACGCTGGAACGTATGCCCCCATTGAGCGACCCGCCGCCAGCCGCCTTCAAATTCCCGCGCGAAGTCAAGGTCAGGGGCGCGCGGGACTGAGGATGAAAATCTTGAAAGGGACACCACGCATGAGCACGACGAACCTAGGCCGGCCCGCCGGCCGAGGCGGCTTCGCGGCGGCGGCGCTCGCCGCCTGCGCGGCGCTGGTCGCCGGACCCGTTTGGGCGCAGACCGAGCCCATCGCCACCGCGCCGGCCTCCGCACCCGCGCCCGCGGCGTCCGTCGCGCCCGCGGCGAAGACGGCGCCCTCGGGTATCATGGCGGTGAATCTGGTCCGCCTGCTGGTCAAACGAGGGGTGATAACCCAGGCCGACGCCGACGCCCTGATCCAGCAAGCCGAGGACGAGAGCAAACAGGCCCAGCTCGCGAGCGCCGCCCCGCCGGCCGCCCCCGAGCCGCCGCCCGGCGTCATCCGCGTGCCCTATGTGCCGGAGGTGGTCAGAAATCAGATCCGCGACGACATCAAGCAGGACGTGATGGCCCAGGCCAAGGCCGAGGGCTGGGCGAGCCCCGGCGCACTTCCGTCCTGGATCAACCGGGTTGAATGGTCCGGGGATTTCCGGTTCCGCGACCAGTTCAACTTCTATTCGCAAAACAACATCGCGCCATACATCGACTACGCCACCTTCAACGCCAACGGCCCGATCGACATCAACGCCAACACCAACCCCAACGGCCTGCCGTTCCTCGACACCCGCGCCAACCGCCTGAACCAGTTCAGCCTGCGCGCCCGCCTCGGCGCGAAATTCGAGGTGACAGACAGCGTCGCGCTGACCGTTCGCCTGGCCACGGGTTCGGACAACAGTCCGGTCTCCACCACCCAACTCCTGGGCGGCGGTCTGACCAAGAAGGATATCTGGCTCGACCAGGCCTACATCACCCTGACGCCGGTGGACTGGGCCTCGGCCAGCCTCGGACGCGCGCCGAACCTGTTCATGCACACAGACCTGGTGTTCGACGACAACCTCAATCTGGACGGCGTCCAGGTGACAGGCCGCAAGACCTTCGACGACTGGGGTCTGACGATGTTCGGCGAGGGCGGCGCTTTCCCGCTCGACTATGTCAGCGCCAATTTCCCCACCGACGGGGCCACCAAGGCAAGCGACAGCACCAAATGGCTGTTCGCGGCCCAGGCGGGCGCCAAGGTCCAGCCCGACGAACGGTCCTGGTCAGCGCGCGCCGCCGTTTCATTTTACGACTTCGACAACGTCCAGGGGGTGTTGTCCGCGCCGTGCGACCTTTCCAGCGGCGCCAAACAGTGTTCGAGCGACTCAAGTCGCCCGAGTTTCATGCAAAAGGGCAATACGCTCTTCCTCATCCGCGACATCATCCCGCCCGCGAACAATCCGCTGAACTACGCCGAACCGCAATTCGTCGGTCTGTCCTATGACTACAGACTGGTCGACGCCATGGCGGAGTTCGAACTCCCCCTGTTCGGGGACACCCGCGGTCAGCTCCAGGCCGACTATGTCCGCAATCTGGCCTATGATCCGGCCAAGGCCCTCGCCAACCCCCTGAGGCAGCCGATCACCAACTTCGACGTCAACAGCACCTATCGAAGCGGCCCCAACGCCCTCATGGTCAAGGCCACCGTCGGCTACCTGCATCCCGAAAACCGCGGGGATTGGTATTTCTCGGCCGGGTACAAGTACATCGAGCCGGACGCCGTGCTCGACGCCTTCAACGATCACGACTTCCATATGGGCGGCACCAACGCGAGGGGCTATTTCGTCTCCGCCGGCTACTATTTCGCCAAGAACACCTGGGTGGACGCCCGCTGGTTCAGCGCCAACCAGGTGTTCGGGCCGCCCCTGGCCATCGATGTCCTGCAACTTGAGCTGAACACGAGGTTCTGACCATGACCAGACAGGCTCTGATCGCGTGCGTGCTGGTCCCGCTGATCCTGTTCGGCGGCCGGGCGGCGGCGGCCGACTCCGAAGTCGAGGCGCTACGCGCGCAACTGCGCTCCACGGTTCTGCAACTGCGCGAATTGCAGGACCAGCAGGCCGCCGCCGGCTCGCCATCGACCGCCGCCAGCCCGGACGCCGCCGCCTTGCAGGCCAAGCTCGCGGCGGCGCAACGCGAGCTTCGCGCGGCGCGGCGAAGCGCCGGCGCGGCGGCGGACCTGCAGGCGGCCCTGACCAAGGCCCAGGCCGACAACGCCGGACTGACCAGCGCCGCGGCGGCGAGCGCCGCCGAGCTGGACAAATATAAGTCGGTCTACAGTCAAGCCGCCCAGGCGGGGCGCGACTTGACCGCCGAGCGAGACCGGCTGAAGGCGCAGCTCACCTTGACCGGCAACGTCGCCGCCGCCTGCCAGGCCAAGAACCTCCGCCTGGTCGCCTTCGCCGAAGACTTGCTCGCCGCTTACGGCAAGGTCGGGTTCCTCCAGGTGTTGACGGCCCGCGAACCGGTCATCGGCTTGCGCCGCGTGCAGCTCGAAAACATCGCCCAGGACCGCGAGGATACGATCCGCGCCAACCGGTGCGACGCCAGGCTGGACGCCGCGGCCCCGGCGAAGCAGCCGTCGGCCGCGCCGGGCGGATAGGGATGAAGGCGCCGTCGGGGCCAGGCCAGGCCCCGACGAGAGAGAATCCCAGCTAGCCTGGGCGCCCGCAAGATTGTTGATGCAAGCCTCGCTGGTCGATTCGCCCTTCGCGCGCCTCGTCCTCCGCCCGGCTGCTCACCCGTCGTCAACCCGATCGAGAACGCGTTCGCCGGGCCAAGAGCCTGTCTTCGAAAGGGCGCGGCCCGAATCTCGAACGGGCTCAGGCGGGCCATGGCGGCCGCCATCGACACGCTCACTCCCGGACAATGCAAGAATGTTCACGGCGTCAAATACGGTGTGGGCTGATCAATAAATACCCTCACTTTACCGTCAAACGCAGTGAGTTACACTTAACGCTGGATTAATCCCAACTATTAAGCATGATGCAACTTGGCGGCTGTACGTGTGTCAGCGCCCACGCCCGTCAAACGGGCTTCCGAGACGCCATCGCGCAAAATCGCTAACCTGGGGATTGGACGTCGTGACCTCCATCAACAGCAGTCTGTCGCAGCCCGAGCGCGCGGCGGACTTCATCAACGCCATTGGGGTGAACATCCACCTCGGGCAGACCGGCTACCAGCCGGCGACGATCATCGCCGACATGGCCTATCTCGGCCTGAGCAATGTCCGTGACCATGCGATCAACCAGAACACGCCCTCGGCCCAGATCGCCGCCTACGGTCAGTTGGCGGCGGCCGGGCTCAAGTTCGACTGGCTGACCGGAGCGGCGCTCGCCCCGACCCTCGGCGCCCTCGACGCTTTTCTAAGCGCTTACCCCGGCGCCATAGCGGCGATCGAGGGGCCGAACGAGGTGAACAATTTCCCGATCACCTTCAATGGCCTCACCGGAACCGCGGCCGCCCTGGCCTATCAGCAGGCCCTCTATTCGGCGTTGAACGCCGACCCGCTCACCGCCTCGATCCCGGTCCTCGATTTCACCGACTCCCCGATGGCCGCCGGCGCCGCCGACGCCGCCAACGCCCATCCCTATCCGAAAGCCGGCAAGGAACCCAGGTCGCTGCTGACCACGCTTGTCGATAAACTTCAGGCGCTGATGCCCGGAAAACCCATCTATCTGACCGAGGCCGGTTACTTCTCCTTGCCCGGCCTGCACGGCTGGGAAGGCGTCGACGAGCTGACCCAGGCCAAGCTCACGCTCAATCTGCTCATGGACGCGGCGAGCCTCGGGGCGAGCGCCGTCTATCTGTACGATCTGATCGACGACGGCGCGGACCCGACGGGCTCGATCGGCGTCGATCACTTCGGGCTCTTCACGCTCGCCGGCCAGGCGAAACCCGTCGCGGTGGCGATCCACGATCTCACCTCGATCCTGGCCGATCCGGGCGCGGCGGCCACCAGCTTCACCCCCACGGCGCTGAACTACACCATCAGCGGATTGCCCACGTCCGGCGCCTGTTTCGTCATCGAGAAATCTTCGGGCGTCTACGATCTCGTCGTCTGGGCCGAACCGAATATCTGGAACCCGACCACGCACACCCCGATCGCCGCGCCGACGAAATCGGTGGTGGTGCGTTTCGCCGCCGCCTTCACGCAGGTGAGCGTGTTCGATCCGCTCGCATCGGCCAACCCGATCAGCACGGAGACCAACGCCAACACCGTGACGATCGCCGTCACCGACCATCCGCTGATCATCCAAGTGTCCAATTTCGCCCAAGCCACGGCCAGCTTCGCGCCGCCGACCGCCGCCAGCGCGGTGGGCGCCAGCGCCGTCGCGCCGACTTCGCCGGGCCTTCCCGCCCTAGTGGCGAGTGGGGAAATCAATTCTCATTCCTGAATCGTCGCGCTCGCGCTCAGCCGGTCTGCGAAGTCGCGCCGTTAAAAGTATTTCAACCGACGATAAGGCATCCTTCGACACGCGGCTTACCGGGGTTTTGCTTTTTGACGAAGCGGGCCCCGCCGGCCTCGGACGAACACGGATTTGGCGTTCGGCGTCTTTCGAAAATCAACACCTTCCTGGTGTTGGCGGACAGCTGATCCGAAAAAGCGCGAAAGGTTTGCGCCGTTGACCTGCGTTGTCGCCCCTTCAAATCACGCCGTTTGCAGACGCGAGCGGACGCGCGTGGCCTTCAATTGGCGGTTGGCCGGCGCCCTGACGATAAACTTCGGGGCGTGGTGGTTGATCGGATCGACGGCGCTTCGCCTCTTCACCCGCTGAACACCCCCTCGGCCCCGTCAGAGACGCCAGCGCGCCGCCAAACCAGCGGGCGACCCTAAAAAGGCGAAGGCCCGCAGCGTCTAACTGCGGGCCTCCATGGTGGAGCTAAGCGGAGTCGAACCGCTGACCTCTTGAATGCCATTCAAGCGCTCTACCAGCTGAGCTATAGCCCCGAGCTGTTCGGGTCTCGCCCGCCCTTGGGCGGCGGTTTTGCGAGGCGGCGGACACTATGACGAGCCCTCTCGTCGATCAAGCCCGCAAAACATCGATTTCCGCGGGACCCGATCAGTCGGGTTCTTCGCCCGGCAGGCCCTCGATCTCGTCTTCGAAACTATCTTCTTCGTCCTCGTCTTCGAGGAAGGGCACGTCGGCGTCCTCCTCCTCGAGCTCCTCTTCCTCGACGAAATCGACGCCCAGGTCCTCGGCCGGGGGCGCGGCGCCCGCCTCGGCCGGGCCCAGGTCATCGTCGACCTCCAGGGGCTCGGGCGCGGCCTCGTCCACCTCGGGAGTCTCGTCGGCCTCGTCCTCGAAGCCGTCGGGCTCGACGACCGCCTTGACCGGCGCTTCTTCGGCTTCCTCGTAGTCCGGCGTGGTCGAACGCGCCCTGACCCGGCGGGATTTCAACGCCTCTTCCGGGTCGAACTGCGTCGCGCATTTCGGACAGGTGGCCGGCCGCCGACCGAGATCGTAGAACTTGCCCTGGCAGCTCGGGCAGATCTGTTTGGCGCCCAGTTCCGGATTGGCCAAGGTGGCGACCTTCCTAACGTCATCGCGAAAGCGGCGGCTCCCTTGCCACGCGAAACCGCCGCTGTCAAAAGCAAAGCCCCGTGAACTTCCCCCGCCGCAGGAGGCCCCGCTCGCGGCATGGCGTGCGCACAGCTGAAAGCCACACCCCGAGGCCCCTTGCGCGGCCGCGTTCGCGCCCCGGGCGACAAGTCGATCTCCCACCGCGCCTTGATCCTGGGGGCGATGGCGCGCGGCCGCAGCGAGGTCGAGGGCCTGTTGGAGAGTGACGACGTTCTGCGCACCGCCGCGGCGATGCGCGCGTTCGGCGCGGCTGTGGAGCGCGTGGGCGAGGGCGCCTGGCGCATCGAGGCCGCCGGCGGCTTCCTGGAGCCCGAGGACGTGATCGACTGCGGCAATGCTGGCACCGGCGTTCGGCTGATCATGGGCGCGGCGGCCGGCTTCGAGCTGGCCGCCACCTTCACCGGCGACGCCAGCCTGCGGCGCCGGCCGATGGGCCGGGTGCTGGATCCCCTGTCCCAGATGGGCGCCCGCTTCCTCGGCCGCGGCGGCGGGCGGCTGCCGCTGACGCTGAAGGGCGGCGGTCTGGCGGGGCTTTCCTACACCCTGCCGATGGCCTCGGCCCAGGTGAAGTCGGCCGTCCTGCTGGCCGGGCTGCGCGCCGCCGGCCCGGTCGAGGTGCGCGAGCCCGAGCCGACCCGCGACCACACCGAGCGGATGCTGCGCGCCTTCGGGGCGACAGTGCTGGTCGAAGACACGCCAGCCGCCCGCATCATCCGCATCGCCCCGGGCCAGCGTCTGACGGGAACCCGCATCCGGGTGCCGGGCGATCCCTCCTCGGCGGCGTTTCCGATCGTCGCGGCCCTGATCGTCCCGGGCTCGGAAGTGACGGTCGAGGGCGTGCTGCTCAACCCGCTGCGCGCGGGCCTGTTCGAGACCCTGCGCGAGATGGGCGCGGATCTGACCATCGAGAACCCGCGCGAGGCGGGCGGCGAGCCGGTCGGCGACGTGACCGCGCGCCATTCCCGGCTGAAGGGCGTCGAGACGCCCGCCGCGCGCGCGCCCTCGATGATCGACGAATATCCGATCCTAGCGGTGGCCGCGGCTTTCGCCGAGGGCGTCACGGTGATGCGCGGCGTCGGCGAGCTGCGGGTCAAGGAGAGCGACCGCGTGGCCCTGATGGCCCAGGGTCTGGCGGCTTGCGGGATCGACGTCGAGGAAGGGCCGGAGGTCCTGACGGTGACCGGCCAGGCGCGCGTGCGCGGCGGGGCCAGCGTGACCACGCACGGCGATCATCGCATCGCCATGTCGCACTTGGTGCTGGGTCTGGCCGCGGAAGCGCCGGTCAGCGTCGACGAGCCGGGCATGATCGCCACCAGCTTTCCCGGCTTCGTCGAACTGATGGTCGGCCTGGGCGCGGAGATCGGCGAGACATGAGCGGCGGCGCGCCTCGATGAGCGGCTTCGTCATCGCCGTCGACGGGCCGGCCGCCTCGGGCAAGGGCACGATCGCCGCCGGGTTGGCCCGCGACTTCGGTTTTCCGGCGCTGGACACCGGCCTGCTCTACCGCGCGGTGGGAGTGGCGCTGGCGCGGGCTGGCGGCGATCTCGATGATCCCTCCAAGGCCGCGGCCACGGCCCGAACGCTCGATTGGGCGATGTTGGACGATCCGGCGCTGCGCGCCCGCGAGGCGGGCGAGGCGGCGAGCCGCGTGGCCGTGCATCCCGCCGTCCGCGCCGCGCTGCTGGACCTGCAGCGGGCCTTCGCGGCGCGCGAGCCCGGCGCGGTGCTTGACGGCCGCGACATCGGCACGGTGATCGCCCCGGACGCGCCGGCCAAGCTGTTCGTCACCGCCAGCCCCCAGGTGCGGGCCGAACGCCGCTGGCGCCAACTTCGCGGCCAGGGTGAGGCGGTCGAGTTCGAAGTGGTGCTGGCCGACATCCGCCGGCGCGACGAGCGCGACGCGGGCCGCGCCGCCGCCCCCCTGGCGCGCGCCGCCGACGCCGTCTTGCTCGACACCACCGAAATGACTATAGAGCAAGCCGCCGATGCGGCCCGCCGCATCGTCGAGGCGGCGCGCGCCCGATGGGAAGCTAACCCGAAGGGCTAATCCAACCACGCCATGACCTCGATTGGCCGCGGGCGACTAAATCCAGCGCGAAGACGGTCCTCCGTCATGCGCGCTTTTCGGTTCAACCTCCAACCGAGCGTGGATTCGCCCGAAAACCGCCTTCGCGCGGCCGGGTCCCGCTCATCAAGACAGAAGACGAAAGACTCGAATGGCTGACGATCTGAGCATGAACCCCTCGCGCGACGACTTCGCCGCGCTTCTCGACGAGTCCCTTGGCGGCCGTGACTTCATGGAAGGCACCGTGGTTCAGGGCAAGGTGGTCGCGGTCGAAAAGGATTTCGCGATCATCGACGTGGGCCTGAAGACCGAGGGCCGCATCCTGATGAAGGAATTCGGCGTCGATGACGCCGGCAAGGCGACGGTCAAGATCGGCGACACCGTCGAGGTGTTCCTGGAGCGGGTCGAGAACGCCCTGGGCGAGGCGGTGATCAGCCGCGACAAGGCGCGACGCGAAGAGGCCTGGACCCGCCTGGAGGGCGTCTTCGCCAAGAACGAGCCGGTGATGGGCTCGATCGTCGGGCGCGTGAAGGGCGGCTTCACCGTCGACCTCGGCGGCGCCTCGGCCTTCCTGCCCGGCAGTCAGGTCGACATCCGCCCGGTGCGCGACGTCGGCCCCCTGATGGGCAAGGACCAGCCGTTCGCGATCCTGAAGATGGACCGCCCGCGCGGCAACATCGTGGTCTCCCGCCGGGCCATTTTGGAGGAAGCCCGCGCCGAACAGCGCACCGAGCTGGTCAGCCAGCTGCACGAGGGCGAAGTGCGGGAAGGGGTGGTCAAGAACATCACCGACTACGGCGCCTTCGTCGACCTGGGCGGCATCGACGGCCTGCTGCACGTCACCGACATGAGCTGGAAGCGGGTTTCGCACCCCAGCCAGGTGCTGGCGGTGGGCGACACGGTCAAGGTGCAGATCGTCAAGATCAATCCCGACACCCAGCGCATCTCGCTGGGCATGAAACAGCTGCAATCCGATCCCTGGGACGGGGTCGAGGCCAAGTATCCGGTGGGCGCCAAGTTCAAGGGCCGCATCACCAACATCACCGACTACGGCGCCTTCGTGGAGCTCGAAGCGGGCGTGGAGGGCCTGGTCCACGTGTCGGAAATGTCCTGGACCAAGAAGAACGTCCATCCCGGCAAGATCGTCTCCACCAGCCAGGAGGTCGAGGTGGTGGTGCTGGACGTCGACGCCTCCAAGCGCCGCGTCTCGCTCGGCCTGAAGCAGGCCATGGACAATCCGTGGGAGGCCTTCCTGGCCGCCCACCCGGTCGGCTCGATCATCGAGGGCGAGGTCAAGAACGCCACCGAATTCGGCCTGTTCATCGGGCTGGACAACGACATCGACGGCATGGTGCACCTGTCCGACATCGACTGGAACGCCTCCGGCGAGGAGGCCATCCAGCGCTACAAGAAGGGCGAGATGGTCAAGGCCAAGGTGCTTGACGTCGACGTCGAAAAGGAGCGCATCAGCCTGGGCATCAAACAGGTCAGCGGCGATCCGATGGCCGAGGGCTCGTTCCGCAAGGGCCAGACGGTGACCGTCACGGTGACCGAGGTCAGCTCCGGCGGCATCGAGGTGAAGTTCGGCGAGGACAGCGCGCCGATGACCGCCTTCATCCGCAAGTCGGACCTGTCGCGCGACCGCTCCGAGCAACGCCCGGAACGTTTCGCCGTCGGCGACCGGCTGGACGCCCAGGTGACCAACGTCGACAAGTCCGCGCGGCGCCTGTCCCTGTCGGTCAAGGCCCTGGAAGTGGCCGAGGACAAGCAGGCGATCGAGAAGTTCGGCTCGTCCGACTCCGGCGCCTCGCTCGGCGACATTCTGGGCGCGGCGTTGCGCGAAAAGGCGCAGAAGGAATAGCGCCCGATCGGTTAGATCGGCGCGACAAGCAAGGCGGCGGTCGGGGCGATCCCCGGCCGCCGTTTTCGCGTTCAGACCCCGGCGATGTCGGTTTTCGTCCGGATTCGGGCGGCTAACCCCTTGAACCGTCACCACGAGTTAGCCATGGTCGCGGCGCAGACCAGGGGACGACCATGATCAAATCCGAGTTGATCGCCAAGCTCGCGAGCGAAAATCCGCATTTGACGCAAAAGGACGTCGAACGGGTGGTCGGGGTGATCTTGGACTCGATGACCGGCGCGCTGGAAAAGGGCGGCCGGGTCGAGCTGCGCGGTTTCGGCGCCTTTTCGGTCCGCTCGCGTCCGGCCCGCACCGGCCGCAACCCCCGGACCGGCGAGACGGTGGCGGTCAAGGCCAAGCACGTGCCGTTCTTCAAAAGCGGCAAGGAGCTTCGCGAACGGCTGAACGCCGACGCCTAGAGCGCGATTGATTCAATCCAAAATCATCGTGATCTAGCCGCGCGCGGCGGGCCCAACGGGAGAGCGGCCATGCTCAAGGAGTTCCGCGAATTCATCTCGCGCGGCAACGTCATCGATCTGGCCGTGGGCGTGATCATCGGCGGCGCCTTCGGCGCCATCGTCAAAAGCCTGGTCGACCAAGTGATCATGCCGCCGATCGGCCTGATCACCGGCGGGATCGATTTCAGCGCGCTCAAGATCGTTCTGAAACCCGCGATCGGCGGCAAGCCTGAAGTCGCCATCGCCTACGGCGCCTTCGTCAACACCGTCGTGACCTTCCTGATTGTCGCCTTCGTGGTCTTCCTGGTGGTCAAAGCGGTCAACCGGCTGCGCCGCGAGGCTGTCGCCGAGCCCGCCCCGGCCACCCCGCCGACCCCGACCGAGGCCCTGCTCGCCGAAATCCGCGACCTGCTGAAGTCGCGGTCCTGACCGGGCTGGCGAAGCCCGCGGCCGGCGCCTAAATGCCCCGCCATGTCGAGGCCGCCACGAATCGTCACATGAGCGCCGTCAAATCCAAGATCTGCGGGCTCTCGACGCCCGAGGCCGTGCGCGCGGCGCTGGACGGCGGCGCGGCCTATGTCGGCTTCGTGTTCTTCGACGCCAGCCCGCGCAACCTCCGCCCCGAGGACGCCGCGCGTCTGGCGCTGCCCCCGCGCGGCAAGGCCAAGATCGTCGCGGTCGTGGTCGATCCCGCCGACGAGCTGATCGACCGGCTGGCCAGCGTGCTGCGCCCCGACCTGTTCCAGCTGCACGGCCGCGAGAGCCCGGCCCGGGCCGTCGAGGTGGCCCGCCGCTCGGGCGCCGGGGTGATCAAGGCCCTGCCCGTGGCCGAGGCCGCCGACCTGGAAGCCGCAAAGGACTTCGACGGGGTGGTCGCGCACCTGATGTTCGACGCCAAGCCGCCCAAGGACGCGGCCCTGCCCGGCGGGCGGGGCGCCGCCTTCGACTGGAGCCTCCTGGCCGGGCGTCGGTTCGAGCGGCCCTGGTTCCTGGCCGGCGGGCTCGATCCGTGGAACGTCGCCGAGGCGATCGCGGCCTCCGGCGCGCCGTTGGCGGACGTTTCCTCTGGCGTGGAGCGCGGGGCGGGGCTAAAGGACCCCGGCCTGATCGAGGCCTTTCTGGACGCGGTGCGCCGCGGTTGAGAAAAACCCTCCCCCGAATCCTTCCCGCCCCGCCCGTGAACCTGTCGACAAAACCCAACGACTATTCGGCCTATCCCGACACGAAGGGCCGCTTCGGCGAATTCGGCGGCCTCTATGTCGCCGAGACGCTGATGCCGCTCGTGCTCGAGCTGGACCACGCCTATGCGCGGGCCAAGGCCGATCCCGCCTTCCAGGCCGAGCTCGCGGGTTTCCTGACCCATTATGTCGGCCGCCCGAGCCCGCTCTATTTCGCCGAACGGCTGACCCGGCATCTGGGCGGGGCCAAGATCTATTTCAAGCGCGAGGAGCTGAACCACACCGGCGCGCACAAGATCAACAACTGCATGGGCCAGATCCTGCTGGCCCGGCGGATGGGCAAGACCCGGATCATCGCCGAGACCGGCGCCGGCCAGCACGGCGTCGCCACCGCCACGGTCTGCGCCCGATTCGGCCTGCCCTGCGTGGTCTACATGGGTTCGGTCGACGTCGAGCGGCAAAAGCCCAACGTCTTCCGCATGAACCTGCTGGGCGCCGAGGTGCGGCCGGTGACCAGCGGCGCGGCGACCCTGAAGGACGCGATGAACGAGGCGATGCGCGACTGGGTGAGCAATGTGCACGACACCTATTATCTAATCGGCACCGCGGCCGGCCCGCATCCCTATCCGGTCATGGTCCGCGACTTCCAGTCGGTGATCGGCGTGGAGACCCGCGCCCAGATGCTCCAGGCCGAGGGCCGCCTGCCGGACGCGGTGGTGGCCTGCATCGGCGGCGGCTCCAACGCCATCGGCATATTCCACCCCTTCCTGGGCGACGAGACGGTGCGGCTGATCGGGGTCGAGGCGGCCGGCCATGGCCTGTCCACCGGCAAGCACGCCGCCTCCCTGACCGGCGGGCGGCCGGGGGTGCTGCACGGCAACCGAACCTATCTGCTGCAGGACGCCGACGGCCAGATCACTCGACGCCCATTCGATCTCGGCCGGCCTGGACTATCCCGGCGTCGGGCCCGAGCACGCCTTCCTGCACGACACCGGCCGCGCCCGCTACCTCTCGGCCACCGACGACGAGGCGCTGGCGGCCTTCCAGCTTTGCGCGGAGCTGGAAGGGATCATCCCGGCGCTGGAGCCCGCCCACGCCATCGCCCGCCTGCCCGAGGTGGCGGCCGAGGTTGGCAAGGACGGGATCGTGGTGCTGTTGATGTCGGGCCGCGGCGACAAGGACGTGGCCGCCGTCGCCGAACACCTGGGGCGCAAGATTTGACCGTCCAGCGCATCGACGCCCGCTTCGCCGCGCTTCGGGCCGAAAAGCGCGCCGCCTTCGTCGCCTATGTCATGGCCGGCGATCCGGACGCCGAGACCGCCCTGGCGATCCTCAAGGGTCTGCCGGCGGCCGGCGCCGACATCATCGAGCTCGGCTTTCCCTTCTCCGACCCGATGGCCGAGGGCCCGCCGATCCAGCGCGCCGCCCAGCGCGGCCTCAAGGCCGGCATGACGTTGAAGAAGACCCTCGAGCTGGTGAAGCGGTTTCGCGCCGATGACGCGACGACGCCGATCGTGCTGATGGGCTATCTCAATCCGATCCTGTCGGCCGGCTTCGAGGCCTTCGCCCGCGACGCGGCCGAGGCGGGGGTCGACGGGCTGATCGTGGTCGACTGTCCGCCCGAGGAGGCCGACCCGCTGGTCGACGCGCTCGACGCGGTGGGCGTGGCGCTGATCCGGCTGGCGACGCCGACCACCGACGACAAGCGCCTGCCGGCGGTGATTCGGCGCACTTCCGGTTTCGTCTACTATGTGTCCGTGGCCGGGGTGACCGGGGTCAAGGAGGCCGACGCCGCGGCCGTGGCCCCGGCGGTCGAGCGGGTGCGCAAGGCCTCGGGCCTGCCGGTCGCGGTGGGGTTCGGCATCCGCACGCCCGAGCGGGCCGCGGCGGTCGCCAAGGTGGCCGACGCCGTGGTGGTCGGCTCGGCCCTGGTCGACGAGATCGCCACCGCACTCGATTCGCACGAATCTGTGACAGCAAGGGTGCTGGAAACCGCGGCTCGACTGGCTAAGGCTGTTCGCGCGGTGAGCGCGGAGCAGACGTCGGTCCAAGCATGAGCATGGCTGAACGCAAAAACCCCCCGAGCGGCAAGCCGCAGGACGGTGTCGGCGCCCCAGCGCCCAAGTCCGCGCGCGGCGGCTGGCTGGCCAAGATCGCGCCCGGCGTGCGCAACTTGGTGGCCAAGCGCGAGACGCCCGAGAACCTCTGGGTCAAGTGCCCCGACACCGGCGAGATGATCTATCGCCCCGACCTGGAGGCGGCCCTGTGGGTCACCCCGGCCGGCCGGCACATGCGCATCGGCCCGGACCTGCGTTTCGCCTACACCTTCGATGGCGGCGTCCACGAGATCATCCCCTCGCCGTCGGCGCCGGACGATCCGTTGCGCTTCACCATGGGCAAGCCCTATCGCGAGGCGCTGAACGCGGCGCGCAAGGCGACCGGCGAGAACAGCGCGGTGACGATCGCCGCCGGCCAGATCCAGGGCGCGACCGCCGTGGTCATGGTGCAGGACTTCGCCTTCATGGGCGGCTCCTTGGGCATGGCCGAGGGCGAGGGATTCATCGCCGCCGCCCGAGCCGCCGTGACGCGCGACTGCCCGATGGTGGCCTTCACCGCCTCCGGCGGGGCGCGGATGCAGGAAAGCGCGCTGGCCCTGATGCAGCTCGCCAGGGCCACCCTGGCGATCCAGGAACTGCGCAAGGCGGGCCTGCCCTATGTGGTGGTGCTGACCGACCCGACGACCGGCGGAGCGACCGCCTCCTACGCCATGCTGGGCGACATCCATCTGGCCGAGCCGGGGGCGCTGATCGGCTTCACCGGTCCCAGGGTGATCGAACAGACCATCCGCGAGACCTTGCCGCCGGGCTTCCAGCGGTCGGAATACCTGATCGAGAAGGGGATGATCGACCACATCGTCTCCCGGCGCGCACTGCCCGCGGTGCTGGGCTCGGTGCTGAAGACCCTGATGCTGGGGCGCGCCCGCCGCTCCGCCGCCTGACCCCGCGCCCAACGCGATGTACGATCCCCTGCGCGCGTCCGAAGCCGCCCTGGTGCGGCGCCTGCGCGCCCTGCATCCCGCGCTGATCGACCTGTCCACGGGGCGGATCGAGCGGCTGCTGAACGCCCTCGGCCGGCCCCAAGACCATCTGCCGCCCGTGATCCACGTGGCCGGCACCAACGGCAAGGGCTCGACCACCGCCTATCTGCGCGCCATCGCCGAGGCGGCCGGGCTCAAGGTCCACGTCCTGACCTCGCCGCATCTGGTGCGGTTCGTCGAGCGCATCCGCGTGGCGGGCGTCCTGATCGGCGAGGACGAACTCGAGGGCCTGGTCGCGCGGGCCGAGGCGGCCAACGCGGGCGAGCCGATCAGCTTTTTCGAAATGACCACCGCCATCGCCATCGACGCCTTCGCCCGCACGCCCGCCGACCTGTGCGTGATCGAGGTGGGCCTGGGCGGCCGGTTCGACGCGACCAACGTCTTCGAGCATCCCGCGGCCTGCGTGATCACCCCGGTGGACTACGACCACCTGGAAATGCTGGGGCCGGAACTGTCCAAGATCGCCTGGGAGAAGGCCGGGATCATGCGCCCGGGCGTCCCCTGCCTCAGCGCCCGTCAGCCCGAGGAGGCGCTGGCGGTGATCGAGGCCGAGGCGGAACGGATCGGCGCGCCCCTGAGCCTGATGGGCCGCGATATCGAGGCGTTCGAGGAGCACGGGCGCCTGCGCGTCCAGATCGAGGACCGCCTGCTGGACCTGCCCGCGCCCGGCCTGCTTGGGCCCTACCAGTTCGACAACGCCGGCCTCGCGGTCGCGGCCATCCTCAAGCTGGGCGATCCGCGCATCGACGAGGACGCCCTGGCCAGGGGCGTGGCCGGCGCGATCTGGCCGGCCCGGTTCCAGCGGCTGACCAAGGGTCCGCTGGCCGAGCAGGCGAGCGCGGCGGGCGCCGATCTGTGGCTGGACGGCGGCCACAATCCCCATGCCGGGCGGGCCCTGGCCGAGGCCGTGCGCCGGCTCGCGGCCAAGGATGGCCGGCCGGTGGCGCTGATCTGCGGCATGTTCGCGCGTAAGGACGCCGAGGGCTTCTTCCGCCCCTTCGCGCCGCTGACGCCCCGCGTGTTCACCGCCAGTTTCGATTCGCCCAACGCCGCCCCGGCCGACGAACTCGCCGCCGCCGCGCGCGCGGCGGGGCTGAATGCGGCGCCCGCGCCGAGCATCGAGGCCGCCCTGGACCAGGTTCTGGCCGATGGCGGGAGGCCGCCGCACGTGCTGATCTGCGGTGGCCTGCACTTCGCCGGCGAGGTGCTGGCGATGAGCCGCGAGACCTGGCCGACCTGAGACCGCGCGGCTAGATCACGATGATTTTGGATTGAATCAATCCAAAATCATAAAACGTGATCGATTCTAAAAGCTTAGAGCGGGATTGACGTGAAAAACCGGCATCCACTTTTTCACATCCCGCTCTATGGCCGAGGATCGAGCCGCGCTGGACCATTTTCCGCCGAAGTGGCCGCCGGTTCGGCGAAGAAAATGGTCTCACTTGAAGACTTACGAGCAAATTCCGATCCAATCAGATCGGAATTTGCTCCAGCGCCCAGGCGGCGGCGTCGCGCACTGCGTGGCTGGCGTCCTTGAGCCGCGCGCGGGCGGCGCGCGCCAGGGCCGGATCGCCCGAGTTGCCGATCGCGTAGAGCACGTTGCGCACGAAACGGTCGCGGCCGATGCGTTTGACCGCGGTCTTGGCGAACAGCGCGCGAAAGCCGGCGTCGTCCAGCGCCGCGAGGTCGGCCAGAGCCGGATCGCGCAGCGTCTCGCGGGCCTGCAGCGCGCTCTCGCGCGCCTCGACGGCGAACTTGTTCCACGGACAGACCGCCAGACAGTCGTCGCAGCCGTAGACCCGGGCATCCAAGGCGGGTCGGAACTCCAGCGGGATCGGGCCGGCGTGCTCGATGGTCAGATAGGAGATGCAGCGCCGCGCATCGAGCTGATAGGGGGCGGGAAAGGCCTTGGTTGGGCAGATGTCGAGGCAGGCGCGGCAGGCGCCGCAGTGGTCGGGTTCGGGCGCGTCGGGCGTCAGGACGCTGTCGGTCAGGATGGCGCCCAGGAACAGCCAGGAGCCGAAGGCGCGCGAGACCAGGTTGGTGTGCTTGCCCTGCCAGCCGAGACCGGCGGCCGCGGCGAGCGGCTTTTCCATCAGGGGCGCGGTGTCGACGAACAGCTTCAGCTCGCAGCCGCTCTCGCGGACCAGCCAGCGGGCCAGGGCCTTCAGCCGTTTCTTGATCAGATCGTGATAGTCATCCCCCCGCGCATAGACCGAAAGGACCGCCCGGTCCCGCCGGGCCAACGCCGCCAGGGGATCGGCGTCGGGGCCGTAGTTGAGGCCGAGCATGATGGCCGAGCGCGCCGCCGGCCACATCGCCCTGGGATGCGCCCGCCGCTCGGCGGTGGTCGCCATCCAGGCCATCGAACCATGCCGGCCTTCGGCGACGAACTCGGCCAGCCGCGCCGACGCCGGCCAGGGGGCTTCGACCGAGGTCAGGCCGCAGGCGTCGAAACCCAGCGCGCTCGCCTCCCGCTTAATCCGCGCTTCGATCGGCTCAGAAGTCGAGGTCGTCATAGTGGGCGGCGGGCGCCAGGCCCGGCCAACGGTCGGCGAGCAACGGCCGGAAACAGGGCCGCGACTTCAGCTTCATGTACCAGGTCCGCACGCCGGAAAACTCGCGCCAGGGCACGTCGCCGAAATAATCGATCACCGAAAGGTTCGCGGCCGCGGCGAAATCCGCCAGGCTCAACCGGCGGCCGTTCAGCCAGTCGCGCTCCTGCAGCAGTTTTTCCATATAGCCCATGTGCGCGCGCAGGCCCTCGCGTCCGGCGCGCAGATTGGCCAGGCCCGGCGCGCCGAGCCCCAGCATCTGCTTCTCCATCTTCTCGTGCAGCAGGAAGGCGTTGACCTCGTAGTCGAACTTGCGGTCGAACCATTGCAGTATGCGTCGCGTCTCGGCCCGCTCGGCCGGATCGCGGCCCATCAGATCGGGCTCCGGCGTGGTCTCCTCCAGATGCTCCAGAATCGCGCGCGTTTCGCAGATCACCGTGCGCCGCTCGCCCTCGGTCTCCACCAACACCGGGGTCAGGCCGGAAGGGTTCAGCGCCAGGAACGCGGGCCGCCGCTCCCAATAGCGTTCCTGGATCTCGGTGAAAGCCAGCCGCTTTTCCCCCAACGCCAGACGCACCTGGCGCGACGCCGGATCGAGCGGAAAGTGATGCAGGGTGCGTTTGACGGTCATGCGGGGCTTGGGCCCGAAATCCCCAGATGCGACGATAAACGCCGACAAAACCCCACAGCGTCTTAAGGTCCCGTTTACC
The DNA here is from genome assembly GCA_963706385.1 of uncultured Alphaproteobacteria bacterium. Taxonomy (GTDB): domain Bacteria; phylum Pseudomonadota; class Alphaproteobacteria; order Caulobacterales; family Caulobacteraceae; genus Poindextera. The sequence goes on from OY970153.1 coordinate 2,156,797, forward strand.
GCGTCTAAGATTCGCGTTCTGGTTCAGCGTGGTAGACTTCCGGAAAGGCGCCGCCGTGGGGCTCCGCCAGGCCGCGCGGGTCGGGATGGATGATGATGTCGGCGGTCGGGAAGGCCGACAGCACCCGCTTTTCCGCCGCCACCATCACCTGGTGGGCCTGGACCAGGGTCAATGAAGGATCCAGATCGGCATGCATCTGGATATGCACATAGGGCCCCGAGGCGCGGGTCCGAAGCTGGTGAATGTCGCGCACCTGGGAATCCTCGGTCATCAGCGCGATGATCCGCTGGCGCGCGTCGTCGGCCAGCTCGCGATCCATCAGTTCGGTGGATGACGAGCGGAACACGCTGATCGCGCCCCAGACCAGCCAACCCACCACCACCAAGCCGGCCAGTGCGTCCGGCAGCGGTCCGCGCAGCAGGGCGGTGGCGCCGATGCCGATCGCGGCGATCACGTTGGAGGCGAGGTCGGCGGCATAATGGGTGCGATCGCCCAGGATGGCCACGGAACTGGCCCTTTTCAGCACCTGCGACTGGGCGAAGATTAGCCCGCCGGTCATGACGATCGAGACTCCCATCACCAGAAGGCTCCAGCCGCCATTGGCGACCCTGGTGGGATGAACGATGTGCTCGACCGCCTCGCGCCCGACCAGCGCCGCCGAGGCGAACACCAGGCCGGCCTGGACGAGGCTGGCGAACGCCTCCGCCTTGCCGTGGCCGTAGCGGTGCTCCAGGTCCGGCGGGGCGGCGGCGTAGCGGACGGCGAAATAGGTCACCAGGGACGCCAACAGATCCAGGCTGGAATCGGCCAGCGAGGCCAGCATCGCCACCGAGTCGCTGGACAGCCAAGCCAGCGCCTTGATCAGGCTGAGGATGGCGGCCACCGCCACCGACAGGCGCGTGACCCGCCGGGTCAGGGCCGCGGTCTCATCGAGGGTCAGTGCGGTGGCGCCGGCGGCGGTCATACCCCTGAGAATAGTGTCCCGCCCACCAAAACCTAGAGGCTTGGTCACCGCGCGGTCAGACCGGGTCGAACTCGGCGACCAGATGGCCGGGCGCGACCTCGGTCAGGCGCGGGACATAGACCGGCGCGGTCGGATCGTCCGAGCGCTTGGAGGGCAGGAACCGCAGCGCGCTGCGCGGATCGAGCGGACTGGGCGGCTCGCCGGTCAGGCGCACGCGCGTGCGCGCGCGTTCCTTGGCCGGGTCTGGGATCAGCGCGGCCGACAACAGGCCGCGGGTGTAGGGATGGGTCGGATGAGCGTAGATCTGCTCTCGCGCGGCCTCTTCCATCACCCGGCCCAGGTAGAGCACCATCACCCGGTGGCTGATCTCCTTCACCACCGCCAAGTCGTGGCTGATGAACAGCATGGCCATGCCGAAGGCCTTCTGCAGCGCGATGAGCAGGTCGATGATCTGGGCGCGGATCGAGACGTCGAGCGCCGAGACCGCCTCGTCGCAGATCACCAGTCCCGGTCTTAGGATCATCGCCCGGGCGATGCCGACCCGCTGGTTCTGGCCGCCCGACAGCTCGTGCGGATAACGGTTGATCAGCTCATCGGCGAGGCCCACCTGGCCCATCATCGCCCGGGTCTCGACCTCGCGCTCGGCGCGGGTGAGGCCGGGCCGGAAGGCGCGCAGCGGCTCGGCGATGGAATCGCCGATGGTCATCCGCGGATCGAGGCTGGCCAACGGGTCCTGAAAGACGATCTGCAGGTCGCGGCGCGCGGCGCGCATGGCCGCCTGGTCGGCATGGGTGATGTCGCGCCCCAATACGGTGACCGAGCCGGCGGTGGCCGGGACGAGGTTCAGCGCCGCCCGCGCCAGCGTCGACTTGCCGCAACCGCTTTCGCCCACCACCCCCAGGGTCTCGCCGGCGCGAATCTCGAAGCTGACGCCGTCCACCGCGCGCAGCATCCGGCGGCGGCCAAACAGACCGGCGTTCACCGGGAACCAGACCTTGACGTCCCGGCCCTCGACCACCACGGGCGCGTCGTCGCTCACCGGGTCGATCGTCGGCCGCCCGCCGCGGTCGTCGCGGTCCAGCCGTGGGATCGCATCCAGCAGGGCGCGGGCGTAGTCGGTGCGCGGTTGGCTGAAGACCCGCTCGGCCGGACCTTCCTCGACGTAGAGCCCGTCCTTCATCACGCAGACCCGGTCCGCCAGCCGCGCGATCACGCCCATGTCGTGGGTGACCAGCACCATCGCCGCGCGGGTTTCGCTTTTCAGCTCGGCCATCAGGTCCAGGATTTCGGCCTGCACGGTCACGTCGAGGGCTGTGGTCGGCTCGTCGGCGATCAGCAGGGCCGGCCCGCAGGCCATGGCCGCGGCGATCATCACCCGCTGGCGCATGCCGCCGGACAGCTCATGCGGATACTGCGCCAGACGGCGCGCGGCCTCGGGGATACGGACCTTGTCCAGCCACAGCCGGGCCCTGGCCCGGGCGTCGGCGTCTGACAGGCCCAGATGCCGGCGCAGCGGCTCGGCGATCTGCTCGCCGATTTTCATGTGCGGCGTCAGCGCGGTCAGCGGATCCTGGAAGATCATGGTCATCTTCGATCCGCGCAGCCGGTTCAGCGCGGCGGGCGCCAGGCCCAGCAGCTCCTGGCCCTGGAACCGGATCGAACCCGTGACCCGGCCGTTGCCGGCCAGAAGGCCCATCGCCGCCATGAAGGTCTGGCTCTTGCCCGAGCCGCTTTCGCCCACCACGCCCAGGCACTCGCCGGCGGCGACGGTCAGGCTGATCCCGCGCACCGCCTGGACCAGGCCGTCATGGGTGGCGAAATCCACCCTCAGGTCCTCGATCGACAGGATCGGCGGGATTTCGGCGGCGCTCAGGGGGATGCTCCGGCGGGCTGCGAGCGCCTAAAGCGCTAAATCCGCGGTCGCCGTCAAGCCGTCGCACCCGATCGACTAATGCTCGGCTAGCACGCGGGCTTCCTCGAATCTCGCCGCGGTCGAGACCAGGGTGTCGGCGTCGGATCGGCTCGGCGCCCAGCCGAAGGCGGCCATCGCCGCGCTCGGATCGGCGACCAGCCGGGACGGATCGCCCGCCCGGCGCGGGGCGATCTCGAACGGCGGCTTGCGCGCAAGCGTCCGCTCGGCCGCGGCGATCACCTCGAGCACCGACAATCCCTTGCCGGTTCCCAGATTGAACGGCCGGCTGGCCCCGCCCGCGCGCAGCCAGGCGAGCGCCTTGATGTGGGCGTCGACCAGATCGGTCACATGGATGTAGTCGCGCACGGCCGAGCCGTCGGGCGTCGGATAGTCGTCGCCGAACACCTTCAGCCTGGGCCCGGTCCCCAGGCTGGCGCGGACCAGATTGGGGATCAGATGGGTTTCCGGATCGTGGCGCTCGCCGAGCTCGCCGTCCGGATCGGCCCCGGCGGCGTTGAAATAGCGCAGGGCGCACCAGGAAAAACCCTCGGCCGCGCCGATCCAGCCGAGCGCGCGCTCGATGACCAGCTTGGTCTCTCCATAGGGGTTGATCGGCTTGAGCGGGGCGTCCTCGGCGATCAGGTCCAGCTCGCTCGCCCCGTAGACCGCCGCGGTGGACGAGAACACCAGATGCTTCAGGCCCTCGGCGGTCAAGGCCTCGATCAGGCGCAGCGTCCCGACCACGTTGTTTTCGTAGTAGAGCTTCGGCTTGACCACCGATTCGCCGACCAGGCTGCGGGCGGCGAAATGCATCACGGCGGTGATCTGGTGCTCGCGCGCCGTGCGCCGCACGGTCTCGATGTCGGCGATGTCGGCCTTGACCAGCGGCCCCCATTTGACCGCGTCGGCATGGCCGGTGACCAGATTGTCCAGGGTGATCGGCCGGTAGCCGGCCGCGGCCAGAGCCTTGCAGGCGTGCGAGCCGACATAGCCGGCGCCGCCGGCGACCAGGATGGACTCCACGAGCAAGGCTCCTTTCTGGGAGGAAGCGGTGGACGGCAAGGCCGCGGCGCCTTGGAAACAGTCGGTTACAGGGTTTGTGTCGCGCTTTCCAGACCCACGCCCTATGAGGCGCGGCTAAAGGAGGCCGCCGATTCGCATGACCTTACCGCTCGTTCAACACCAGACCGTGACGCCGATCCCGTTCATCGACCTCGCCGCCCAGCAGGCGCGCATCCGCCCGCGGATCGACGCCGCCATCGCGCGGGTCCTGGCCCACGGCGCCTATGTGATGGGCCCGGAGGTCAGGGCGTTCGAGGCCCAGCTGGCCGCCTTCGCCGGCGCGGCCCACGCCGTCTCCTGCGCCAACGGCACCGAGGCCCTGGCCCTGCCGCTGATGGCCTGGGAGGTCGGACCGGGCGATGCGGTGTTCTGCCCGAGCTTCACCTTCGCCGCGACGGGCGAGGTGATCCCCTGGCTGGGCGCCTCGCCGGTGTTCGTCGACATCCGGCCCGACACTTACAACCTCGACCCCGAAAAGCTCGAGGCGGCCATCGCCGCGATCCAGGCCGAGGGCCGGCTTACCCCCCGCGCGGTGATCGCCGTCGATCTGTTCGGCCAGCCGGCGGACTATCCGGCCATCGCCGAAATCACCAAGAAGCACGGCTTGAAGCTGATCGCCGACAGCGCCCAGGGTTTCGGCTGCACCCTGAACGGCCGCCACCCCGGCGCCTGGGCCGACGTGGTCACCACCAGCTTCTTCCCGGCCAAGCCGCTGGGCTGCTACGGCGACGGCGGGGCGATGCTGACAAACGACGCCTGGCTGGCCGAGCGGCTCGAACTCGCTGCGGGTGCACGGCAAGGCCACCGCCGGCGACATCGCCGGCGATGTCGCCGGCAAGCGGCTCGACCACGATCCGAAATACCTGAACATGCGGGTCGGGATGAACAGCCGGCTCGACACCCTGCAGGCGGCGATCCTGATCGAGAAGCTGGCGATCTTCCCCGACGAGATCGAGGCCCGCGGCCGCATCGCCGCCCGCTACGCCGAGGGGCTGGCCGGCGTGGCGGCCCAGGTTCCCGCGGTGATCGCCGGCGGCGTCTCGACCTGGGCCCAGTACACCATCGAACATGCCGATCGCGACGGCCTGGCCGCGCATCTGGCGGCCCAGGGCGTGCCGACCGCGGCCTACTATCCGATGCCGATGCACCGCCAGGACTGCTACGCCGCCTATCCCCAGCCGGGCGGCCTGCCGGTCAGCGAGGCCAAGGCCGAGACCGTGCTCAGCCTGCCGATGCACGCCTATCTGGATGAAGCGACACAAGACCGCATCATCGCGGCGGTGCGGGGGTACAATGGCTAAGGGGACGTGGGCTCCAGGCCGTTCGCATCGTTTCTCACCACGAAGGGCGCGAAGGCCACGAAGCCTGGGCCGTGAGTGCTTTGTGTCCTTGGTGATCTTGGTGGTTCAAGGCTGCGGCGTTTGAGCCAAGAATCGAAACGGACACCGGTGTCAGACGGCGCGGACGCGCTTACTCGCGCGCCGGCCCAGGGCCTCGATGAAGCCGTCCAATTCGTCGTCGCCCAGATCGCGATAGCGGCCTTCGTCGAGGTCGGTGAACCCGACCCGCGCCGCCTCGCGCAGCGCCTCGAGCCTGGCCGCGTGACGCGCCTCGCGCTCCTCGACCAGGCGCAGTCCGTCGCGCAGGACCTCGCTGGCGTTCTGATAGCGGCCCGAGCCGATCAGCGTCTCGATGACCTGTTCATGATGCTCGGTGAGCACGACATTGCGCGTCGGCATCGATTCTCGACTCCTTCAGGCCGGACGGGTGTCAGACTGCCACAATTGGCAGATAATGCCAATCTGGCGCGTTGAACGCGGGGTGCGGTCCGGAGCGCCGCGCTCGGAAGTCGTGCGCGTCCCTACTTCGCGGCTACTTCCCCCTCGCTTCGGGTGAGCACGTCTACGTGCTGGCCATCGAGACCCCGCAATGGAACGTCAACGGGCCGGCCATACCCGGGACCATGAACGCGCCGCTCATGCCCGGTATGGCCATTCCGCTTCACGGGCGCGTTCGCAGCGCACTCTACGGCGTCAGGGACGATGGCGTGCGCTTCGTGGTGGATATTCCGGCGCGCATCCTTGCCGCCCCGTCGCCGCCTATCCGCCTCTCCGAGTTACGGTGACGCCATGCGAAATACCCGCCGACGCCACGACGCCCGCCCCAACCGCGGTGCCCCACTCACGTCTCCCGCTTGGGCTTCGCGGACGCCGCTAGTCCGAGGAACACCAGCACGGCGTGATTCAGCCGCAGGACGTCCTTGTCGTCCAGGCGGCCGATCTGGGCGCCGAGCTTGCTTTTCGGGACGGTGGTGATCTTGTCCGCCATCAGGCGGCAGGCCGTGCGCAAACCGTTGCCGGCGCTCGGCTCGACCGGAAGCCGGAACAGTGGCGCCTCGGTCTCGTCGGTCGTGAAGGCGCAGATGGTGATGGAGTCGGTCGCGTCGAAACTATCGTCCTGGACGATGACGACGGGGCGCGGCTTACCGGCGTAGTCCTTGCCGCCCGCGACGGTCCAGATCTCGCCCCGCGTCATTCATCGTCCCAGTCCGACACCGCGTCGATGAACGCCTGGTCGTCGCGCGCATGGCCGCTCGCCGCGACGGCGAGCGACTGGCGATGCGCCTCCGCGCGAAAGGCGGGCGCCCGCACGTCCGGAATCCAGATCTGGATCGGACGCAGGCCCTGCGCGCGCAGGCGGTCGCGATGGTTCCGCACCTTCACGCGGGAGGATTTGGGTTGAGAGGCCAAGGCCAGACGAGTCCCTCTGAGATGGTTACATGTAACCTATCAGAGGCGAAGCGGCTTGGCCAGACATGGCGGATGAGGCGCTACCCGCCCCCCTACTTCAGCGACGGCTCGATTTCCTTGCAGGCCGCGATCAGGCCCTGGACCGACTCCACGGACTTGGCGAACATCGCCTTTTCCGCCTCGTTCATCGGGAACTCGATCACCCGCTCGGCGCCGCCGGCGCCGATCACCGCCGGGGCGCCGACGTAGAGGCCGTTCTGGCCGTACTGGCCGTCCAGCCAGACCGCGCAGGGCAGCACCCGCTTCTTGTCCTTCAAATACGAGGTGGCCATGGCGATCGCGCTCTCGGCCGGGGCGTAATAGGCCGAGCCGGTCTTCAAGAGGGCGACGATCTCGCCGCCGCCGCCGCGGGTGCGCTTGACGATGCCGTCCAGCTCGTCCTGGGTCAGAAAGCCCTGGTTGACCAGTTCCGGCAGCGGCAGGCCGCCGACCGTCGAATGGCGCACCATCGGCACCATGTCGTCGCCGTGCCCGCCCAGGGTCCAGGCGTGGATGTCCTCCACCGACACGCCGGTCTTCTCGGCCAGGAAATAGCGGAAGCGCGCCGAATCCAGCACGCCGGCCATGCCGATGATCTTGTTGTGCGGCAGGCCGGAAAACTCGCGCAGCGCCCAGACCATGGCGTCCAGCGGATTGGTGATGCAGATCACGAAGGCGTTCGGGGCATGGGTCCTGATGCCCTCGCCGACGGATTTCATCACCTTCAGATTGATGCCCAGCAGATCGTCGCGGCTCATGCCCGGCTTGCGCGGCACCCCGGCGGTGACGATGCACACGTCGGCGCCGGCGATGGCGGCGTAGTCGTTGGCGCCCTTCAGCGCGGCGTCCTTGCCGAACACCGGGGTGGCCTCGGCCAGATCCAGCGCCTTGCCCTGGGGCACACCCTCGGCGATGTCGAACAGGATGACGTCGCCCAGTTCCTCGCGGGCGGCGATGTGGGCGAGGGTGCCGCCGATCATGCCGGCGCCGATGAGGGCGATCTTCGCACGAGCCATAAGGGTCTCCGGGCTGTCGTGGGGGATGGGGGAGAAATACCGCGCGGGCGGCGGTCTAGCCCCGGATCGGCGCCGGGGCAAGCAGCGCCTCGCCAGGACGGCCACGCCCTGCTATGGGGCCGCGCCGACATCGGAGCCGTACGTGGAAAAATTCGCCGTCGCGACCGCCATCCTGCGGACCAGCGAGCCTCTGGCCTCACTGGGGCTGTGCGAGGCGCGGCTGCAGGCCGACGCGCGCTGGCCGTGGCTGGTGCTGATTCCGCGCCGCGCGGGCGCGAGGGAGATCGAGCATCTGTCGGCGGCGGATCGGGTGGTTCTGATCGAGGAGGCGATGCTGGCGGGGGCGGCGGTGCGCGCGATCGGCTCGGCGCTCGGCCGGCCGGTGGAGAAGCTGAACCTCGCATCGCTCGGCAATGTCACGCCGCAGCTGCACGTCCACGTGGTCGGCCGCCGGGCGGACGATCCGGCTTGGCCGGGTCCGGTATGGGGCGCCGGCGAGCCGGCGGCCTACGACGCGCTGGACCTTGAACGGGCGCGCGAGGCGGCGATCCACATGCTCGAGGCCGCGGCGCTGAAACCCGCGCCATGACCATGCCGCGGCCAAGCCGCTCGCCGGGTCCTGGCCTCGAATAACCTAGTGGTCGGCGGGCGCGCCGCCGGCGGCCGCCTGGATCAGGGCGGCGATGCGGTCGGCCGAGCCGCCGGTGGCCTGGCCAAACATCTGGGCCGGATTGGCGCCTGGGGCGGGCACGGCGGCGGCCAACTGGCTCATCGCCGTCTGGGCCACGGTCCGCACCGCGTTCTCGGCGGCGGAGCGGGCCGAGTGCTGGGTCGATTGATAGATGAACCCGTAGGTCGGATAGACCGTCTGGCCGAGGTCGCCGGCCGGGTCGTACCAGACCTTGACCTGGCTCCAGTCCCCGGTGGGCGACACGTCGACCACGGTGACGTCGCGCTCGACCTGGCCGCGGCTGCCGCCGATCACCGACCAGTTGGCGTGGGTGACCTGGATGATCCGGTCGGTCAGCACCTGGCTGACCACCGCCACATGGCCCTTGTTCATCTCGTTGTTGGGCTTGAACACCAGAACCGCGCCGGCCTTGGGAGTGAAGCCCTGGGCGTATTTGCCCGCGGCCTGCTGCCACCAGGTCCAGGCGTCGCCGAACAACTGAATGCCGGAAATCATCCGGGCGAAGGGGACGCACTGCCAGTAGTTCTCGGCGCTGGCTTGCCCGCCCGCCGAAAGGGTCAATGCGACGACCAGCGCAACGCAGCCGCCCGCGAACTTGGCCCGTTTGATCATTAGATGGCTCCCCCGCCCTCTGACGAGCGGATGGGATAACCATGCAAGACGTAAATGAAAAGAAAATTATTTTTGCGGCGTGTCGTTTACGCCACGCCCGGCGCCGGAGCGAGGGAGCCTTCCGCCCAACGGCGCATCAGTCCGCGCGCCGGCCGCTCGATCAGTTGATAGGACACCGCCGCCAGCGGAATCACCGAAACTAGAAAGATTAGCCACACACCTAGCGGCAGGTGCGCCTTGTCATAGCCAAATACCGCCGTGACACCGTTCACGAACAGCAGTTTCCACGGAATGCAGATCATATAGATCGAGTAGCTTATTTCACCCAGATACACGAAAAATCGGCCGCCGCCGGAGTTTTCACCTGCGCTCGTCAGCGACGCGAGGGTCAAGATCAAGGCGCCGAACAGGGCCACCAGCACGGTGTCGGGAGCGCCGAACTGCGCGGCCAGCAGGATGGCGGCGCCTGAAAAAGCGGCGCCGAGGCCGGCGAATCGGCGCCCCCGCACCGGGTTCGAGCGCCAAAGAAGGTTAATCGCGCAGCCGAGGGCGAAACAGGGAACGATCCGCAGCGCCCCCCAGGCGATGGTCGCATGGGTGAGGGAAAAGCCCGCGAGCCGCTCGAACGCCGCATAGAGCGCGGAAAGCGTCAGCAGCGCCGCCGCGAGCGCCACCCAAGGCCGGGTCCTCAGCCTCAACGCCAGCCAAGCGAACAGCGGAAAGCTCAGATAGGCGAACCACTCCGCCGAGATCGACCATGACGGATGGTTCCAGCCGGCGGCGGGCGCCAGGCCCCAGGCGTGGACCATCAAGAGATTGGCCGGCAGCGACGGCCAGGACAGGATGTTGGCGTCGATCGCGCGGCCGGCGGCCCGGGCCGCCAGGGCCATGACCCCGATCCCGATCAAGCTCGCCAGATGCAACGGATAGACCCGCGCGAGCCGCGCCCACAGAAAGCCGAAATAGCGGAAGCCGCCCTCGCCCACGCTGTCCAGGTAGACGTGGCAGAGAATGAAGCCCGAGAGCGTGAAGAACAGCTCGACCCCGAGGTAGCCCTTGCCGACCAGGACCGGCGTGGCGCCCGAGAGGTTGGGCCAGAAGTGATAGAGGACGACCCACATCGCCGCGAAGAACCGCAGCGAGGTCAGTGGGCGGATGTCCTGGGGCGCGCGCATCATGTCCCGATCCTAGGCGCGGACCGGCGCGCCCTTCGGCGACAGGCATCAGCCGTGCCAAGCTCGGGCTGACGCGGTCAACTCGCGGCCAGGCGGTAGCGGCGCTCGATCCGGTAGCGGGAGCCTTCCTCGCCGCGCCAGCTTGAATAGAGGTCAAAGGCGTCCAGCGCGAACCTGGGGCTGCGCAGCAGATTGTTGGCCTGAACCCAGGCCGCCACCCTGGCGGGGTCCGGCCGTCGCAGGTAGGCCAGCGTCACGTGTGGCCGAAACGCGCGGGTCTCGGCCTTCAGGCTGGCGCGCCGCGCGGCGCTCTCGCACCGCCGGGCCAGCACCTCGAGCGCCGGGTTGGATTTCACCCCGGCCCAGACCGAATGGATGACCGATCCCTCGCCGAACGCGCCGACCCCTTGCAGTTCGAGGCTCACCGGCTCGCCGCGGATCCGCGCGAGCTCGAGGTCGAGGTCGTCCGCCCGGTCCTCGGGCATGTCGCCGAAGAAGCGCAGGGTGAGATGCAACGTCTCGATCGGCCGCCACCGCGCATCGGCCAAGCCGCGCTGGTGAAGCGCGAGCGCCTCGGCGATGTCGCTCGGAATAGCGAGGGCGGCGAATAGGCGGATCATCCAGCGCTTTCTAGGCGATGGCCGCCGAGGCTCAAACGGCGTTTGGCCCGAAGGTGCGACGCCCGCCCTCGCCAGGCCTTGCGCACGGGCCCATGCTGGCCGATATCTTGCACGCGTCCCAAGCGGGCGCTTTCACAAGGGTTACTCTCAATGAGCGACTTCAACCGCGGCTATCCCCGCACCGCCTCGGCCGGCGCGGCCGACATGGCGGTGGACGCGGGGCTGCGCGCGTTCATGCTCGGTGTCTACAATAAGATGGCGCTGGGCCTTCTGCTGTCCGCGACGCTGGCCTTCGTCACCAGCCAGGTGGCGTCGGTGCGCGAGCTGTTGTTCCGTACGATCGACGGAACGCTGGTCGGCGTCACGCCTCTCGGCATGATCGTGGCGTTTTCGCCGATCGCCGTTCTGCTGATCGGCCAATACGCCGTCCGCCAGACCCCCAGGTCGTCGGGCATCGTCTATTGGACCGTCGTGGCGCTGTTCGGCGCCTCGCTGGGCGACATCGCCCTGATCTACCGGCTCGGCTCGATCTTCGAGACCTTCCTGATCACCGCCACCGCTTTCGGCGGCCTCAGCCTGATCGGCTACACCACCAAGCGGGACCTGAGCGGATTCGGCAGCTTCCTGGTCATGGGCCTGATCGGCCTGGTCGTGGCGATGCTGGTCAATATGTTCCTACACTCCGGCGCCCTCGACTTCGCCATCAGCGCGATCGGGGTGCTGATCTTCGCCGGCCTGACCGCCTTCGACACCCAGCGGCTGAAGATGACTTACTATCAGTTGGGCGGCGATCAGGCGGCGATGGGCGTGGCGACCAACTACGGCGCGCTGAGCCTTTATCTCGACTTTCTCAACCTGTTCCTGTTCCTGCTGCGGATGTTCGGCGGCCGACGCTAAGGCCGGCTCGTTTCGGACCAGACGTTCGACCCCGGCGGGCGACCGCCGGGGTCTTTCGTTCCCGTCCTAATCGACGATACGCAGTCGGCGACGATCGAACAACTTCAGCACCTGGTCGAGCTCATGGCCGCGCTTGAGCACCACCCCGCCTTGGCCGATCACCGCCCACGCGCCCTGGCGGCGGGCAAGACCGGGACGCTTTTCGATGCGGTAGAGCGGCGCTTCGGACGTGCGGCGGAACACCGAAAACACCGCCGCCTCGCGCAGGCCGGCGACGCCGTAGTCGCGCCATTCGCCCTCCGCGACCATGCGCCCGTAGAGCCGCAGAAGGCTGTCGAGTTCGCGCCGCTCGAAGAAGATCACGGCCGATGGCGGGGCGGAGGGCGAGGGATCCAGGCTCACGAGACCAGCCTAGACCGAAATCCGACGCCCTGGCGAGGCCCCATGACGGTCAGCATGCGACATTAGGCCACGAAATGACCTTATTTCAGACCTGGACACGCCCGTTTGGCCCCCCAAATTAACAGCGTCGGCCGGTCGGTAACGCCTTGGTCCTGGATTCTGAACAGCCCCCCCAGCCCCCTCGATCAGGGTGTTGATCGGCCGACACTTAGAGACGGCCCGCGCGGCGCACCCCCCCTCCGCCGCGCGGGTTTTTCTTTGCCCCGGTTCCCCAAAGCTCAAAACGGCGGTTCAGTTCCGCATGGCGGCGAGGATATGGCCGCCGCGGGCGCCCTGGACGATGACTACGCTCGTCAGCCCGTCCGCCACGACCGCGGGCAGGCGGTAAGCCTTGGACCGGCCGCTCCAGCTGCCGAGGCGCGCCAGCTGGCGCACCACATTGCGCTCGACCACCGTCTGGCCGCGGTTCTCGCCGCTTTTCACCGCCACCGACTGTTCATGCGGATCGTAGCGCACCAGCCAGACCTCCGCGCCGCCCCTCGGCGCGCGCCCGGAGCCCACCAAGACGCGGCTGGTCCCGACCAAGGCCATGTCGGGCGGATCGCGCGGCGCCCGCTCCGCCGCGTGCACCAACGCTTCGGCCTGATCCGCCGGCAGAGCCGCGGTCTGCGCCCGTCCATCGACCACGAGCTGCGGGGTGTAGATCTCCCGTAGGGCGAAATGGACCATATACGCGCGCTGCCGCTCGGTGAACTCCGGCTTGGCGAAGGTGTCGGGCCAGCCGAGATAGTCCCAGTAGTCGACGGCGAAGGTCAGGGCCAGAACCCGTGGATCGTCGGCGAGGTCGGCGATCACCTGGCCCGACCCGACGCAGGACGAGCAGCCTTGGGCAGTGAACAGCTCGACCACCACCGGCGATCGCGCCGCCGCCGGCCCGGCAAGGCCGACGAGTCCCAGGCCGACACCCCAAAGGGCAAGCAACAGCGCCGCTTTCCGCATGGGAGCGCAATTAATCGACTTTCCCGCCGAAGCGCGCCTCACGACGCCGTGAGCGCGTCCCGACAGGTCATTCGTCCCCACATTTCTGGCCTTCAGGCCGCCGCGCCGCCGGCGAGGTTGCGCAACACATAGTTCAGAACGCCGCCGGCGCGGAAGTAGTCGAGCTCGGTTGGGGTGTCGATCCGACAAATCACCGGAAAGCGCGCAATGCGGCCATCCGACGGGCGGTAGAGTTCGACCGTAAGAGTGCGCCGCGGGCTGAGTTCGGTCAGGCCGCGGATCGAGACGATCTCCTCGCCAGTCAGGCCCAGCTTCTGCCAGCCCTCGACCTTGAACTGCAGCGGCAGGACGCCCATGCCCACCAGGTTCGAGCGGTGGATACGCTCGAAGCTCTCGGCGATCACCGCGCGCACGCCCAAGAGCTTGGTGCCCTTGGCCGCCCAGTCGCGCGACGAGCCGGTGCCGTATTCCTTGCCGGCGAACACCACCAGCGGCCGACCCTCGCTCTTGTAGCGCATGGCCGCGTCGTAGATCGCCATCTCGTCGCGCGAGGGGAAGTGCCTGGTAACCCCGCCCTCGATCTCCGGGGTGATGCGGTTCTTGATCCGGATGTTGGCGAAGGTTCCGCGCATCATCACCTCGTGATTGCCGCGGCGCGCGCCGTAAGAGTTGAATTCGCTTTGGCCGACCTGGTGCTCCTGCAGGAATCGGCCGGCGGGCGAGGAGGCCTTGATCGAACCAGCCGGCGAGATGTGGTCGGTGGTGATCGAGTCGCCGAAGATGGCCAGCACCCGCGCCTCGACGATGTCGGTGACCGGATCGGCGGTCATCTTCATGTTCTCGAAGTAGGGAGGGTTCTGCACATAGGTCGAGCCGAAATCCCAGGCGTAGGTCTGCCCGCCCGCGACCTTGATCGCCTGCCAGTGCTTGTCGCCCTTGAACACGTCGCCGTAGCGCTTGGCGAACATCTCGTTGGTCACCGACTTGCGCTGGATCGCGGCGATCTCGGCCGAGGTCGGCCAGAGATCGGCCAGGAACACCGGCTCGCCGTCCTTGCCGACGCCGATGGGGTCCTTGGACAGGTCGAGCTTCATCGTCCCGGCCAGGGCGTAGGCCACCACCAGCGGCGGCGAAGCCAGGTAGTTGGCCCGAACGTCGGGGTTCACCCGGCCCTCGAAGTTGCGGTTGCCGGAGAGCACGCTGCAGGCGACCAGATCGCCGGTCTGGATCGCCTCGGAGATCGCCGGCGGCAGCGGGCCGGAATTGCCGATGCAGGTGGTGCAGCCGTAGCCCACCAGGTTGAAGCCAAGGGCGTCGAGCGACTTCTGCAGGCCGGCCTTGGCCAGGTAGTCGGTGACCACCTGCGAGCCGGGCGCCAGTGAGGTCTTGACCCAGGGCTTGGTCGAAAGCCCCTTCTCGACCGCCTTCTTGGCCACCAGGCCGGCGGCGATCAGCACGCTGGGGTTGGAGGTGTTGGTGCAGGAGGTGATGGCGGCGATCACCACGTCGCCGTCGCCCAGATCGAAGCTCTCGCCGGACACCGGCGCGCGCGGTTCGGCGCCGGTCTTGCCGAACTCGCCGGTCAGGGCCTCGGCGAATTTCGCCGAGGCGTCGGACAACAGCACCCGGTCCTGCGGCCGCTTGGGCCCGGCGATCGACGGCGCCACCGCGCCGAGGTCGAGCTCGAGGGTGTCGGTGAACACCGGCTCGGCCGCGCCTTCCTCATGCCACAGCCCTTGCGCCTTGGCGTAGGCCTCGACCAGGGCGACACGCTGCGGGTCGCGGCCGGTGGCGGCGAGATAGTCGATCGTCGCCCGGCTGACCGGGAAGAAGCCGCAGGTCGCGCCGTATTCGGGGGCCATGTTGGCGATGGTCGCCTGGTCCTCGATGGTCAGCGAGTCGAGCCCGGCGCCGAAATATTCCACGAACTTGCCCACCACGCCCTTCTTGCGCAGCATCTGGGTGACGGTCAGCACCAAATCGGTGGCGGTGGCGCCTTCCGGCAGCTTGCCGGTCAGGCGAACGCCGACCACCTCGGGGATCAGCATCGGGATCGGCTGGCCCAGCATGGCCGCCTCGGCCTCGATGCCGCCCACGCCCCAGCCCAGCACCGAAAGGCCATTGATCATGGTGGTGTGGCTGTCGGTGCCCACCACGGTGTCGGGATAGGCCATCTGGGCGTCGCCCTCGGGCGCGGTCCAGACGGTCTGGGCCAGATATTCCAGATTGACCTGGTGGCAGATGCCGGTGCCCGGCGGCACCACGCGGAAGTTGTTGAACGCCGAGGAGCCCCAGCGCAGAAAGCGGTAGCGTTCGAGGTTGCGCTCGTACTCGCGCGCGACGTTCTCGCTGAACGCCTTGGCGGTGCCGAAATGGTCGACCATCACCGAGTGGTCGATGACCAGATCGACCGGGCTGAGCGGATTGATCCGCTCCGGATCGGCGTGCAGCTTGGTCATCGCATCGCGCATCGCCGCGAGGTCGACCACCGCCGGCACGCCGGTGAAGTCCTGCATCAGCACCCGGGCCGGGCGGAAGCTGATCTCATGCTCGACCGCGCCCTTGTTGTCGAGCCAGGCGGCGACGGCCTTGAGGTCGCCCGGGCCGACCGACTTGCCGTCCTCGTTGCGCAACAGGTTCTCCAGCAGCACCTTCATCGAGACCGGAAGGCGCGAAACACCGGAAAGACCGGCTTCCTCCGCGGCCGGGAGGCTGTAATAGGTGTATGTCGTCTCGCCGACCATCAGGTCGCGGCGGGTGTTCAGGCTGTCGTTCGACGGCATGGAAGGGAACCTTTCTCTCTGCTCTGGGCCGCCCGAAAACCGGTCGCGGGATCGCGCGCTAGTCGAGCCGGACACACAGCGTCCGGTCCTGCGCGGCGTATGGCCCGCACGGCCGCGCGTGTCATAGCCTTCGGCTTGGCTTGCGTCCATCTGAGGCGCGGCGGCTTTCGCGACGCGGACGCGGGGACGGCCGCATGATCGGCGCCGTCGCGGTCGAGGCCCTGGCGATCGCCCGCGGCGACCGGCTCCTGTTCGAGGCCCTGTCGCTGTCGCTGAACGCCGGCGAGGCGGTCGCCCTCACGGGACGCAACGGCGCGGGCAAGACCAGCCTCTTGAGGGCGATCGCCGGCCTGATCCGGCCGCTGGCCGGACGGGTGCGCTTTTCGGACGCCGGCGGTGAGATTCCGGCGGAGGACGCGCGCAGCCGCGACCTGCACTTGATCGGCCACCACGATGGACTGAAGACGGGCCGAACCGCTTTCGAGGAGCTGTTGTTCCAGGCGCGCTGGACCGGCGGGTCGGCGGCCAGCGCCGAGGCGGCGTGCGCGCGGCTGGGGCTGCAGCGGCTGCGCGATCTGGAGGTGCGCAAGCTGTCCGCCGGCCAGCGCCGGCGCGTGGCGCTGGCGCGACTGGTCGCCGCGCCTCGGCCCCTGTGGCTGCTCGACGAGCCCCTGGCTCCGCTCGACGCCGAGCAGAGGGCGCTGTTCGGAACGCTGATGGGCGAGCACCTGGCCACGGGCGGGATGATCCTGGCGGCGGTGCACGATCCCCTGCCGATCCCGATCCGCACGGTCGAGGTGGGCGGATGAACGGATTTTCCGTACTGCTGCGCCGCGAGCTGGCGCTCAGCTGGGGCCGGGGCGGCGGTCCCCTGCTCGCGCTCGCCTTCTATCTCGCCATCGCCACCCTGCTTCCGCTGGCCATCGGCGCCGAGCCCGGGCGGCTGGCCGCCATCGCGCCGGGCGCGGCCTGGATCGGCTTGGCGCTCGCCTCGCTGCTGTCGCTCGAGCGTTTGTTCGAACGCGACTACGAGGACGGGGCGCTCGATCTCCTGGCGCTCGGACCTGCGCCACTCGAAGTGGCCGCCTTCGCCAAGTGCCTGGCCCAATGGATCACCACCGGCGCGCCCCTGGCGCTCATGGCGCCGGTCGCCGCCATCGCGCTCGGCGCCGAGCCGAGGCTCGCGCCCCTGACCCTGGCGGCCGCCCTGGTCGGCGGGCTGGGGTTCGCTTTCTCCGGCGGGATCGGCGCGGCGCTCAGCCTGGGCAGCCGACGGGGCGGGGTGCTGATTGCGGTGATCGTCCTGCCGCTGTTCGCGCCTCCGGTGATCTTCGGAGGCGGGGCCATCGCCGCCTACGCCGCCGGATTGGACTGGAAGGCCGGGATGATGATGCTGGGCGCCTACAGCCTGGCGGCGACCGCCCTCGGCCCCTTCGCCATGGCGGCTGCATGCCGCAACGCGCTCTCGTGACCGCGCTGCAAACAAGGACTAGAAGAGCGCGATGATCGCAGCCCTGACCAATCCCGAACGGTTCATGCACTTCTCCCGCTGGGCGGCGCCGTGCCTTGGCGCGCTGGCGGCGGTTCTGGGTGCGGTCGGCCTCTGGCTCGATTTCATCGCCCCGCCCGACTACCAGCAGGGCTACACCGTGCACATCATGTTCATCCATGTGCCGGCCTCGTGGATGAGCCTGTTCGTCTACGCCTGCCTGGGCGCGGCGAGCTTCATCGGCCTGGTGTTCCGCGTCGCCCTGGCCGATGCGGCGGCGCGGGCGGCGGCGCCCCTGGGCGCCGGCTTCACCTTCCTGGCCCTGGTCACCGGCTCGCTCTGGGGCCGGCCGATGTGGGGGACCTGGTGGGTGTGGGACGCGCGCCTGACCTCGGTCCTGGTGCTGTTCCTGTTCTATCTCGGCTACCTCGCCCTGCAGGCGGCGATCGACGACGAGGCGCGGGCCGCGCGCGCCTGCTCGATCCTGGCCCTGGTCGGACTGATCAATGTGCCGATCGTGCATTTCTCGGTGAACTGGTGGAACACCCTGCATCAGGGCGCCTCGGTGTTCCGCGCCGGCGGGCCGGCCATGCCGCCGGTCTATCTGGCGCCGCTGCTCACCCTGGGCCTGGCCTATATGGCCGCGTTCGGGGCCCTGTGGCTGGTCAGGATCAGGGCCGAGGTCTGGCGCAGGCGAGCCGGGGCCCTGGCGGTGCGGGCGGCGGGGTGAGCGGCATGCTGGATTTCGACGCCGGCAAATACGCCCTGTTCGTCTGGCCGGCCTACGGGCTGACGGGGCTGATGTTCGTCGTGCTGATCGCCGATTCGTTGGTTCGCGCGCGACGCTGGCGCCGGGCGGTCAAACGACGCGAGCACGATAAGGCGCCGTGAAGCGCTGGATCGCCATCGTTCCGCTGGCCGCCCTGGCCGCGCTGGCCGCCTTGTTCGCCGTGCGCCTGCGCGAGGGGCATGACCCCCACTACACTCCGACCGCCCTGGTCGGCAAACCGATGCCCGATCCGGTGCTGCCACGCTTGGCCGGGGGCCGGCCGGCGCGGCTGAAGGACCAGATCGAGCCCGCCACCCTGGTCAATTTCTTCGCCTCCTGGTGCGCGCCGTGCATCGAGGAGGCGCCCACGCTGCTGGCCTTGAAGGCGCAGGGCGTGCGCATCGTCGGCGTCGCCTGGAAGGACGATCCCGACAAGACCCGGGTCATGCTGGCCAAGCTGGGCGATCCCTACCAGGACGTGCTGGTCGACCGCGACGGCCGCGCGGGGCTCGATTTCGGCGTCTCCGGCGTGCCCGAAACCTACGCCATCGGCGCCGACGGCCGGATCCTGGCCAAGGAGGCTCTGCCCCTGACGCCGGACAGCGCCGAGCGGCTGCTTGAGAAGGCCGACGGCGCGCGTTAGGGTTTGGTTAACCATAACCGTCAAGCTTCGGGTCTCTTCCCGCGGCGCCTGTCTTGGACCCCACGCCCTTGGCCCTGACCCCGATCCCCGGCCGAACACTCCCGCCGACGGCCAGCCCGCGGCCGCCGGCCGATGCGCGCGCGGCGGCCCAGCGAGCCTTCTTCGAGGCCGCGCTGGCGAAAACCACCACCGCCGCCGCGACCCAGGCCGCGGCGCCCGCGCGCGCCGAGAGCCGGGCCGTCCAGCCGGCCGTCACCCGACTTCAGGACGAGACCACCATCCCACCCCACCCGGGCCGCCCATTGCGGCCGGGCTCGTTGATCGACATCAAGGTTTAGAGCCGAAGGTCCGCTCCATGGCGGCAAGGAGCGCCTAAGCCGCGTCGTTGGCTTCGCCCGCGGCCTTTTTGACCTTCTTTTTCTTCGCCGGCTTGGCGGGCTTCGGAGGTTTGATGAGCTTCGCCGGCTTGGTCGCCTTCTCGGGTTTCGCCGCCTTGACCTTCTTTTTTTTCTTGGGTTTGGGCTCGGCTTCCGCCTCCGGTTCGGCCTCCGCCGCCTGGCCGATCTCGCGCAGCACGCCGAGGAAGGCGTCGCGCTTGCGGGCCGGCAGCAGCCGCAGGATGCGATCGTCGGCCGCCGCCACCTTCGGCGCGGCCCTGTCCAGCGCGGCGCGGCCCTCGACAGTCAGGTTGACGGTGTTGGCGCGCGCGTCCGAGGCCGAGCGCTGGCGCGCCAGGAACCCCTTGCCGATCATCCGCGCCACCAGGTCCGCCAGGGTCGAGCGGTCGATGCCGGTGGCCCGCACCAGATCGGTCTGAGTGAGGCCCTCGCGCGCGGCGACCGAGGACAGCACCGCGTACTGCCGCTGGGTGACCGCGTCCGGACCCGTCTCTTCGGTGTAGATGTCGAGGGCGAGCTGCAGGGCGCGATGCAGAAGATGGCTTGGAGATCGGTCGAGCGCCGCGCCGGCGTGACCTTTTTTGCCGGACTTTTTCTCGCCCGTCTTCGCCTTCAACTTCGCCATGAGCCCCGGCCCCAAGTGAAATCGCGCGCAACCTAGCGCGCCTGTATGGCAAATTGAAGACGGATTCTCAGTCCACGTCCTATACCCGCGCCCGGATCATTATTCCGTGGGCGGCGGCGGCGGCTCGCTGGTCTTCAGATATCTCATCATGAACGGGATCTGGCTCAGCGAGAATGCGACGACCAGGATCAGCAGACCCGGCATCCGGAACAGCACCCAGACCGCGTCGGACTGGGTGCGCCAGACCGCCTCGTTCAGCGCGGCCATGAACAAGAAATAGACCGCGTAGCGCAGCGTCAGTTCGCGCCAGGCCTCCTCGGGCAGGACCAGGGCCTCGCCGAGCAGCCATTTCAGCGGGTTCCTGCGCAAGGCGAGCCCGGCCAGCAGCACCACGCCGAAGGTCAGGTTGGCCGCCGTCGGCTTGATCTTGATGAAGCGCGGATCGTGCAGGCCGAGCGTCAGGGCGCCGAACACCAGCGCGAAGCCGCCGGCGATCAAAGGCATGGGCGCGATCCGTCGCTCGGCGATCAGCCCGACCAGCAGGGCGGCGGCCGAGCCGACCACCAGCCAGAGGGTCGCCGCGGTGATGTCCCGAGGTCCATGACCGCCGACCGCGATGCTCCAGCCGAGCCCGCCATGCGCCGCCACCAACCGCAGACGGAAGAAGTAGGCGGCGACGAACACCAAAAGGCCGCCGTAGTCGACCACCGCGCGCACGACGGCGTGGGTCTTGGCGGGTTTCGATCTGGGCTCGCTGGTCGACATACCGTTCCCCTACGCCGCGTCCAGGCCGACCAGCGACCTGGAAAAGGCCCTGGCGTCGAACGCCTGCAAATCATCGATCCCCTCGCCCACCCCGATCAGCTTGATCGGGGCGTCGGAGGCCTGGGCCACCGGCACCAGCACCCCGCCGCGGGCGGTGCCGTCGAGCTTGGTCATCACGATGCCGGTCACCCCGGCGACGTTGCCGAATACGTTCTCCTGCGCCAAGGCGTTGCGGCCGACGGTGGCGTCCAGCACCAGGAGCGTCTCGTGCGGCGCGTCCGGATCGAGCTTCTTCAGCACCCGCACGATCTTCAGCAGCTCGTCCATCAGGGCGGACTTGTTCTGCAGCCGCCCGGCGGTGTCGATCAGCAGCACGTCGTAACCCTCGGCCTTGGCCTGTTCGAAGGCGTCGAAGGCGAGACCGGCGGCGTCCGCTCCCGCCGGTCGCGAGACGAAACCGGCGTGGGCCCGCTCGGCCCAGACCTTGAGCTGTTCGACCGCGGCGGCGCGGAAGGTGTCGCCGGCGGCGATCAGCACCTTGGCCCCGCGCCCGGTCAGGTCGGCGGCGATCTTGCCCAGCGTGGTGGTCTTGCCCGAACCGTTGACGCCGACGAACAGCACCACATAGGGCCGTGGGCCGCCCAGGGGGTCGAATCGGCCTTGGCGGGCGACCAGTTGATCGCCGATCGCCTCGGCCAGGGCCGCCTTGACCTCGTCCTCGCCGGCCTCGCGGCCGAAGCGGGCCTTGCCGAAGGCCTCGGCGATCTGGGCGGCGGCGCGAGGCCCGAGATCGGCCTCGATCAGCATCTCCTCCAGCTGATCCAGCATCGCCTGATCGAGCGGCTTCTTGGCGAACACCGAAACCACCTGCTCGGACATCTGCCGCGAGGAGCGCGACAGCCCCTCGGTCAGGCGCCGGAACCAGCCCGGTTTGTTGGATGCGTCAGTCATCGGCGAGCGCCCGGCGGCCATCCGCGCCCGTCACGGTCAGGCGGACGATCTGGCCCGGCGCGGCGGAGCGCGTGAAGGCGCATTCGGTGAAATCCTCCGCCCGCGCCAGGCCCTCGCGCTCGACCAGGGCGGACAGGGTGCGGCCGACCTGGCGCTCCAGGTGACGGGCCAGCGCCGCATCGCCCGCCGCGCGCAAGCGGCCGGCGCGCTCGGCGATCAGCTTGCGCGGCGAGACGGGCATGCGCGCCGCCGGGGTCCCGGGCCTTGGGCTGTACGGAAAGACGTGCAGGAAGGCCAAGCCCGTCTCCTCGACCAGCCGCAAGGTGTTTTCGAACATCGCCTCGGTCTCGGTCGGAAAGCCGGCGATCAGGTCGGCGCCGAAGGCCAGGTCGGGCCGCGCGGCGCGCGCCTCGCGCACCAGCCGCAGGGCGTCGGCGCGGCGGTGGCGGCGCTTCATCCGCTTGAGGATCATGTCGTCGCCGGACTGCAGCGACAGATGCAGGTGCGGCATCAGCCGCGGCTCCTCGGCCAGGCAGCCCATCAGGTCCGCGTCGATCTCCGCCGCGTCGATCGAAGACAGCCGCAGCCGGGGCAGGTCCGGGACCAGTTTCAGTATCCGCGCGACCAGTTGGCCGAAGCTGGGCGCGCCGGGCAGGTCCGCGCCCCAGGAGGCGATGTCGACACCGGTGAGCACCACTTCCCGATAGCCCTCGGCGGTGAGTCGGCGCACCTGTTCGACCACTTCGCCCGCCGGCGCCGAGCGCGAATTGCCGCGGCCGTAGGGGATGACGCAGAAGGTGCAGCGGTGGTCGCAGCCGTTCTGCACTTCGACATAGGCGCGCGCGCGGCCGCGCAATCCATCGATGCGCAAGCCATCGATCAGGTGGCCGGCGGTCTCGCGCACCGACATGATGTCGTTGACCCGCACCCGGGGCGCCTGCGGCTGGTCGGCGTAGGCGCCGGGCAGGGACTTCTCCGCGTTGCCGAGCACCAGGTCGACCTCGGCCATGCCGGCGAAGGCCGCCGGATCGATCTGGGCGGCGCAGCCGGTGACGATCAGCCGCGCGCCGGGCCGTTCGCGCCGCGCCTTGCGGATCGCCTGACGGGCCTGGCGCACCGCCTCGGCGGTCACCGCGCAGGTGTTGAACACCACCGCGTCGGTCAGGCCGTCCCGCGCCGCCCGTGCGCGGATGACCTCGGATTCATAGGCGTTCAGCCGGCAGCCGAAGGTGACGATATCGACCGCGGTTTCGGGAATGACGGGGGCGAGCGGTCTGTTCACGGCAAGGTCCCGGTGAACTCGACCGCGACCGGGCCGGTCATCAGGACGTGGCCGTCGCGCTCGCGCCACTCGACGGTCAGTTCGCCCCCGGCGAGTTCGACCACAGCCTTGCGGTCGGTCAGATTACGGCGCACGGCCGCCACCAGGGCAGCGCAGGCGCCGGTGCCGCAGGCCTTGGTCTCGCCTGCGCCGCGCTCCCAGACCCTCAGACGGATGCGCTCGCGCGAGACGATCTGGGCGAAGCCGACATTGGTCCGCTCCGGGAACAGATGGTGGTGCTCGATCATCGGCCCAACCTCGCGCACCGGGGCGGCGTCGACATCGGGCACGAAGAAGACCACGTGCGGATTGCCCATCGAGACACAGCCCGGCGTATGCAGGGCGGGCGCATCGATCGGGCCGACCTGCAGCTCGATGTTGCGGGTGTCCATCTCCTCGGCCAGGGGGATCTGCGTCCAGTCCAGCCCCGGTTCGCCCATGTCGATGGTGATCTGGTCGCCATCGGCGCGGACGGCGGACAAGAGGCCGGCGGCGGTCTCTATGGAGGCCTGGTCGCGCCCCGAGGCCTGCATCAGGAGCCAGCCGACGCAGCGGGCGGCGTTGCCGCAGGCCTCGACCTCGCCGCCATCGGCGTTCCAGATCCGCATGAAGGCGTCGGCGCGGGTCGAGGGTTCGATCGCGATCAGCTGGTCGCAGCCGATCCCCGCGGCGCGGTCGGCGATCGCGCGCGCTTCGTCGGCGACCGGACGGAACGGCGCCGAGCGGGCCTCGACCACGACGAAGTCGTTGCCGAGCCCGTTCATCTTCAGGAACGGACGGCTCATGGGCGCCAGCATATAGGCGCAAGGGCTGAAAAAATCACGCCCGCCGCGCAAATCGGCCGGGCGTGAGGTCGGGGGAGTCCGAGGGAAATGCCGGGTTGGCGGTCAGGCCTGTTCGACGGCGCGTGCGGCGGCGTCGAGCGCATCCGCCACGGCCTGGGCCTGGGTCTCGCTCAAGGGGCCGCCCGAGAGCCGCAGCCGTAGCGCGGTGCGCAGGTTTTCGATCGCTCGCAGGATCTGGGGCGAGCGGCGGCCGCGGTTAGCGGTGGCGACCTCGGCGATCCGCGCGAAGAGCGCCGAAACCGCCGCCGCCTGGCTATCCAGGAAGGCCTCCCCCTCCGGGGTGATCGTATAGAGCTTCTTGCCGCCCTCTTCCTGGCCTTTGGCGTAGCCGAGTTCCTCCAGGAGGGTCAGGGTCGGATAGACCACGCCGGGGCTGGGGCTGTAGGCGCCGCCGACCGCCTCCTCGACCGCCTTGATCAGCTCATAGCCATGGCGCGGTTGGTCGGAGATCAGCTTTAGCAGGACCAGGCGAAGGTCGCCCTGCTCGAAAATCCGTTCGGGACGCGTGTGGCGGCCCATGCCGCCGCGACCGCCGGGTCCGCCCCAGCCGAAGCCGTGACGGGCGAAGCGCGGGCCATGATGATGAAAGGGATGCATGTTCGTTCCTAGTTAGATATATCGTTGAGTTAGATATATCTAAGTCAGGTCGATCTTCAAGGACGTTTGGCGAATTAGTTTGGCGAACTCTCCTGGAACGCCTCGGCCAGCAGGCGGCCCTCGGCGCGGCGGCTGGAGCCGGCGCGCCAGCAGACCACGATCTCGCGGCTGGAGCGGGTCGCGGCCAGCGGGTGGACCGAAACCGCCGCGCGCTCGGCCAGGCCAGCCTCCACCGCCATCGCCGGCAGGAAGGAGACGCCCAGGCCGGAAGCCACCATCTGGACCAGGGTCGGCAGGGAGGTGGCGGCCACGGTGTCGTCCGAGTTGGGCTTGGGCGGAGCAAAGCCGCAGGCGGTCAGCGCATGGTCGCGCAGACAGTGGCCGTCCTCCAGAAGGATCATCGCGTCACCCCGTAGCGCCTCGGGCGCCAGCGCCCCGGTGTCGGCCAGCCGGTGGTCGGCCGGCAGGGCGGCCAAGAGTTCGTCGTCGCCCACCCGCGCCGTCTCCAGCCCGCCGATGTCGTAGGGCAGGGCGATCAGCGCCGCGTCGACCTCGCCGGCCTTCAGCGCCGCGATCAGCCGGTGGGTCTGGTCCTCCCGCAGATAGAGCTTGAGCCGGGGGTAGCGCGCGCGCAGCCGCGGCAGGGTCTTGGGCAGCAGGAACGGGGCGATGGTCGGGATCACGCCCAAGCGGAAGCGGCCGGCCAGCGGGGCGCCGGCGCTCTGAGCCGCCTCCACCAAGTCCTCGGCCTGGATCAGGATGGCCTGGGCGCGGCGCAGCGCCTCCTCGCCCACTGGCGTCAGGATCACTCCGGCGCGGGCGCGATCGACCACCGGCGAGCCGAGGATTTTCTCCAGCTCCTGGATGCCAGCCGAGAGCGTCGGCTGGGTGACGTGGGCCGCCTCGGCGGCGCGGCTGAACGAGCCCTGCTCGGCCAGGAGCCGCAGATAGTCGAGCTGTCGAAGGGTGGGGAGAATCATGCCCTCAATATAGGATTGTTCGATGAAATATGGAACCAACATCGAAATAGTTTATTCTTGTGATCGCCGGCCGCCGGCCGCGCGCTTGCCTCCGACCCACACGCGATGACAGGCTCGGGGCCGCCCAGACGCCTATTCCGGTCACAGGAGACCTCGATGCCTCTCGACGCCCTCAGAGACTCCCTGCCGGCCTACGCTCGCGACCTCGGCCTAAACCTCTCCGCGCTGGAGGCCGAAACCACGCTCGGCGACCAGCAGAAATGGGGCGCCTTCGTCGCGTCCGCCCACGCGGTCGGCGTCGGCCCGGTGATCTCGGCGATCGAGACCGCGGCCGCCGAGGCCGGGCTTTCCGAAGCGGCCATGACCGCGGCCAAGGCCGCCGCGGCGATCATGGGCATGAACAATATCTACTATCGCGCCCTGCACCTGATGAAGAACCACGAGTACCGCACCCTGCCGGCCCGGCTGCGGATGAACGTCATCGCCAACCCCGGGGTCGACAAGACCGACTTCGAGCTGTGGTCGCTGGCGGTTTCGACGATCAACGGCTGCGACACGTGCCTGGACGCGCACGAGAGCGAGCTGAAGAAGCGCGGCCTGAGCAATGTCGCCATCCAGACGGCGCTGCGCATCGCCTCGGTGGTCAACGCGGTCTCGCGGGTGGTGGGGGCGGAGACGGCGTAACGGGCTAGAGCACGATGCGATCAGGCGGAATCGCCTGATCGTTAAATCGTGCTCTAAATTCAAAAGCTTGAGCGCGTTCTGATCGCAAAACCGGGTCCACTTTTGCGGAACGCGCTCTAGGTTCTGTGGACTTTAGGGATTCCCGCTGATCGCGAAGCGTGATTCAAGACTGCTTTTTGGAGGCGGTCTTGGGTGTGATGGATCGATTGGTGTTGAGCGACGCCAATTGGGAGCGGATTTCGGGTCTGATCATAGGTCGGCCTGATCAGAAGGGCTCGACTGGGCGCGACAATCGGATGTTTGTCGAAGGGGTGCTTTGGATTGTGCGCACGGGCTCGCCCTGGCGCGATCTTCCCGATGTTTTCGGCGACTGGAATAGTGTCTGGCGACGGTTCAATCGGTGGAGCCAGAAGGGCGTCTGGTGGCGCATCTTCGAGGCGATGTCGGATGATCCCGACTTCGAATACCTGATCGTCAACTCCACCATCGTTCGCGCCCACCAGCATGCGGCAGGGGCGAAAAAGGGGGGCCTGAAGATCAGGCCATTGGCCGCTCGCGCGGCGGCCTGAGCACCAAGATCCACATGGCCGTCCGTGGGTTAGGCTGCCCTGTGCGCTTTACCCTTACCGCTGGCCAGATGGGTGATGCGCCACAAGCCGGGCCGTTGATCGAGGGCCTGCCCGCTGAAATCGTCATGGCCGACACCGCCTACGACGCAGACCACTTGCGCCAGGCGATCGCCGACAAGGGCGCGCTCGCGGTGATCCCCAACAATCCCTCGCGCGCCAAAAAGCACCCGCTGGACAAGCACCTCTATGCCCAACGACACCTCGTCGAGTGCTGCTTCTCGAAGCTCAAGCAGTTCCGCCGCGTGGCCACGCGCTTCGAAAAGACCGCCAGGAACTATCTGGCCGTGATCACGCTCGCCGCCATCGTCCTGTGGTTACGATAAGTGTCCACAGAACCTAGGCGGCCTCGAACGCCAGCGGCTCCCCCCAGAAGGTCTCGACCAGGCCGTTCTGCGGGCCCGGCGCGCCGGTGGTCAGGAACCGGCGCAGGCCCGAGGCGCCAGGGTCGTACTCGGGATGGCGCGCCAGGTAGCGCTCGACCGCGTCGGCCGTCGCGCCCGGCTGGTGGATCAGGGGCGTGCCCGCCGGCAGGGCCGCGCGGAACAGGTCGGCGACGATCTCATAGTGGGTGCAGCCCAGCACCGCGCGGTCGGGGTGACGGCCGATCCGTCGCCTCAGGGCCGCGACATGACCTTCGATCTGGGTCCGAAGTTCGGCCTCGGGCGCGCTGGCTTCGATCATCGCCGCCAGGTGGGGGCAGGGCTCGGAGAACACCGCCAGGTCCGGCCGGCGCTTGTCGATCTCGATCTCATAGACCCGGCTCGCGGCGGTGGCCGGGGTCGAGAAGACGCCCAGCACCTCGATCCGCTCGGCCTTTTCCCCATCGTTGATCCGGCGCGGCGCGGCCTCGTGGGTCCAGGGCAGGCCGGTGGCCGCCTCGATGGTCGGCACGATGATGCCCAGGATGTTGACCGGCCGGCCCAGCGCCCGCCGATAGCCGGGCAGCCAGGTCTGCTGCAGCCGGCGCAGCGCGATCGCCGAGGCGGTGTTGCAGCCCAGGATCACCAGGTCGCAGCCAGCCTCGAACAGCCGCTCGCAGCCGGCGCGGGTCAAGGCGACGATCTGCTCCCCCAGCTTGCCGCCATAGGGCATGTTGGCCTGGTCGGAGAGATAGATCAGGTCGGCGCTCGGCAGCCGCTCGACCAGCGCCCGGTGGACGGTAAGGCCGCCCACGCCCGAATCGAACACGCCGATCGCCATGACGCGGGTCTTACCGCCAGGGCGAGGGCGCGTCCATCCGGGCCCCAGAGCCTTTTAGCTTCAGGCGGACTCGCCTGAAGCTAAAAGGCTCTCTCGTTTTAATTGTAGAGCGCGATGGGTGCCGAAACCGCACACACTTTCGGCTATCGCGCTCTATGCGCCAGGCGGGTTTGCCAGAGATAGACGCCGGGCGCGACGATCAGCGCCATCGCCAGGGCGGCGTAGGCGCCGGGACCCGCCGGTCCGGCGATCATCATGCCGCTCGCGCGGCAGAACCCGCCGATCACCACGATCAGGGTCAGCATGAACAGGCGCGGGCCTTCCGTCTCGATCCCCGGGACCAGCAGCCAGTAGGCCGCGCCGACGCCGGCCAGGAGACCGGAGAGAAGGCGGAACTGACCGTCGACCGCATCGCCCGCCAAGGCCGCGCCGCGCAACACCCCTTCGGCCCCCGCCAGCACCGGCGCCAGCGCGGCCAGGGCGATGATGATCTGCAACAGGCGCTTTTCCATGGCCGTGGGCTCCCGACATTGACCTTTAAGGCCGCGCGGCGTATCAGCCGCCGTTTCGGCGCTAGTTCAAACGCGCCCTCCACCGCCACGACCCCTGGATCAGGACGAGGGCGGCGAGGCCCCCCGTCGACGTGATCGTCCACGGGGGCGTCGTGCGTTTGGACCCTGTTGTGGCCGATGACGAGGCGGAAGGCGAATGTTCGACGCGCTAACGGAACGACTGTCAGGGGTCTTCGACCGGCTGAGCGGGCGCGGCGCCTTGTCCGAAAAGGACGTCGACGAGGCCCTGCGCGAGGTGCGCGTGGCGCTGCTCGAGGCCGACGTCGCCCTGCCGGTGGTCCGTGACTTCATCGCCAAGGCCAAGGAACAGGCGAGCGGCGAGGCGGTGATCCGCTCGGTGCGGCCCGCCGACCAAGTGGTCAAGATCGTCTACGACGGCCTGGTGGAGACGCTGGGCGGCGAGGAGCCGGTCCCGCTGAACCTCGCGGTCAGTCCGCCGGCGGTGATCCTGATGGCCGGCCTGCAGGGCTCGGGCAAGACCACCACCTCGGCCAAGCTGGCGCTGCGCCTGGCCAGGACCGAGCGCAAGAAGGTGCTGATGGCCTCGCTCGACATCCGTCGGCCGGCGGCGATGGAGCAGCTCGCCCAGCTCGGCCGGCAGGCCGAGGTCGACACCCTGCCGATCGTGGCCGGCCAGAGCGCCGCCGACATCGCCCGCCGCGCCCTCTCGGCCGCGCGGCTGGGCGGCTATGACGTGCTGATCCTTGACACCGCCGGGCGCACCACGCTGGACGAGGCGATGATGAGCGAGGCGGCCGAGATCGCCCGCATCGCCGCGCCGGCCGAAACCCTGCTGGTCGCCGACAGCCTGACCGGCCAGGACGCGGTGCGCACCGCCAAGGCCTTTCATGAACGCCTGCCGCTGACCGGCCTGATCCTGACCCGCGCCGACGGCGACGGACGCGGCGGCGCGGCGCTGTCCATGCGCGCGGTCACCGGCCTGCCGATCAAGTTCCTGGGCGCCGGCGAGAAGATCGACGCGCTCGACGCCTTCGACGCCCGCCGCGTGGCCGGCCGCATCCTCGGCCAGGGCGACGTGGTGGCCCTGGTGGAGAAGGCCAGCGCCGAGCTCGACCAGGCCAAGGCCGAACAGATGGCCAAAAAGCTGGCCAAGGGCCAGTTCGACCTGGACGACCTTTCCGACCAGCTCGGCCAGATGCAGAAGATGGGCGGCATGCAGGGCCTGCTGGGGCTGCTGCCCGGGGTGCAGAAGGTCAAGAAGCAGATCGCCGAGGCGGGCGTCGACGACAAGGCGCTGGTCCGCCAGCGGGCGATCATCTCCTCGATGACCAAGATCGAGCGCAAGAAGCCGGACCTGCTCAACGCCTCGCGCAAACGGCGGGTGGCCGCCGGCGCCGGGGTCGAGGTTTCCGACATCAATCGCCTGCTGAAACAGCACCGCCAGATGGCCGACATGTTCAAGTCGATGAGCCGTGACGGCGGCAAGAGCTTCGCCCGCATGGCCCAGGCCATGGGCGGCGGCATGGGCGGCCCCGATATGGCGCGGCTCAAGGCGCTCGGCGGCGGCCGCGCGCCCGATGCGGCCGGCGGTCTGCCGGGCCTGCCCGGCGCCGGCGCGCCCACCCTTCCCGGCCTGGGCGTCCCGCCCGGGCTTTCCGGCTTCAACCCGTTCAAGAAACCCTGAACCGACACCCAAAAGGACTGACCCTAGATGCTGAAGATTCGTCTCGCCCGCGGCGGCGCCAAGAAGCGGCCCTACTACTCGATCGTGGTGGCCGACAGCCATTCGCCCCGCGACGGCCGCTTCATCGAGAAGGTCGGCGCCTTCAACCCTCTGCTCAAGAAGGACGATCCCCAGCGGGTCACCCTGAAGGTCGAGCGGCTGGCCGACTGGATCGCCAAGGGCGCCCAGCCGACCGATCGCGTCGCCCGCTTCCTGGCCCAGGAGGGCCTGGCGACCTGGACCCCCGGCAATAACCCGAACAAGGCCAAGCCGGGCAAGAAGGCCGAGGAGCGCGCCGCCGAAAAGGCCCAGCGCGAGACCGACCGCGCCGCGGCCATCGCCGAAGCCGCCGCCAACCCGCCGGTCGAAGAGCCGGTCGCGGACGAGCCCGTCGTCGTCGAAGCAGTCGCTGAACAGCTGGTTGCGGAAGAACCCGTCGCCGAGGCCCCTGTGGAAGAGCCGGCTGCTGAAGCTGAAGAGCCGGCCGCCGAAGAGGCCGCCCCGGCCGAAGCCGAGCCGGAAGCCTAGAGCGCGTTCCGCAAAAGTGGATCCGGTTTTGCGATCAGAACGCGCTCGAGCTTTTGAATGTAGAGCACGATTCAACGATCAGGCGATGCCGCCTGATCGCATCGTGCTCTAGGGCGCGAAGGCCCGGCCTTGACCGCGCATCACCTGATCGAGGTCGGCCGCGTCGCGGGCGCTTTCGGGGTGCGCGGCGAGGTCCGGATCACCACCTTCACCGCCGAGCCGCTGGCGCTGTTGCGCTACCGGACGCTGGCGCGGTCGGACGGCTCGCCCGCGCTGACCCTGACCGAGGCCCGCGCGGCCAAAGGCGGCGTCGTGGCCCGGGCCCGGGAGATCGAGACCCGCGAGCAGGCCGAGGCCGCCCGGGGGCTCAGACTGTTCATCGACCGCGCGGCGCTGCCGCCGCCGGAGGAAGACGAATACTATCTCGCCGACCTGATCGGGCTGCAGGCGCGCGACGCGGCCGGCGGCCTGGTCGGGACGATCCGCGCGGTGGAGGACTTCGGCGCCGGCGACCTGTTGGAGATCGCGCCGGCCGATGGCGGGCCGACCTGGTGGCTGCCGTTCACCCGCGAGGCGGCGCCCGAGGTGCGCATCGCCGGGGGCTATGTGACGGTGATCCGGCCCGCCGAGATCGAGGGCGAGGCGCAAGCCGACTCGAAGTAAAATCCGCGGCCCGCTCCCGGCTACTCCGCCGGCCTTTGCCGCATCAGCCCTTCCTGCGCCACCGAGGCGACCAGCCGGCCGGCCTGGTCGTAGACCTGGCCGCGGATGAAGCCGCGCGCGCCGGAGGCGCTGGGGCTCTCCTGGGCGTAGAGGTGCCATTGGTTGAAGTCGGACGGGCGGTGGAACCAGATGGCGTGGTCGAGACTGGCCTCCTGCAGGCCGGGCGTCAGCCAGTTCACCCCGTGCGGGCGCATGGCGGTTTCGAGCATCCCCATGTCGGAGGCGTAGGCCAGCAGCGCCTGGTGCAGGTACGGGTCGGGGCCGATGGGCGCGCGGGCGCGCATCCAGACGTTGGAGACGGCCGGAACCTTGTCGGTCGGCTCGCGGGGATTGACCTGGCGCTGGTCGATCGGCCTGGGGCGGCCCATCATCCGCTTGGCCGCCTCGGGCGCCTGTTCGATCATCGCCTTGATCCGCTCGAACCCGTCGGGCAGGGCCTCGGGCGGCGGCACGTCGGGCGCGTCGCTCTGGTGCTCGAAACCGTCCTCGACCACCTGGAACGAGCTGGCCAGGTTGAAGATCTGCCGGCCGTGCTGGATCGCGGTGACCCGCCGGGTGGTGAAGCTGGCGCCGTCGCGCGCGCGGTCGACCTCATAGAGGATCGGGACCTTCGGATCGCCCGGGCGGATGAAATAGCAGTGCAGCGAGTGACAGACCCGGTTCTCGACCGTCTCGTAGGCGGCCAGCAGCGCCTGGGCGATCACATGGCCGCCGAAGATGCGCGGCCCGTCCCGCGACGAGGTCGAGCCGCGGAACAGGTTCATCTCGATCGGCTCCAGCGCCAGAGTCTGGACCAGGTTTTCGATCTCGTCGCTGTCGGTGTCGTCCATGGCGGCGGCTTAGTCCGGGGCGGCCCGGGGAGCAAGCGTCCCGCGCGCGGCTGGCGCGGACGAGCTCATCCCCATATAGCAGGCGCCAGCCCCGCCCGCCGAAGCCCCATGCCGTTCACCGCCACCGTCCTGACCATGGTCCCCGAGGCCTTTCCCGGCCCGCTCGGCGTCTCGCTGATCGGCTCGGCGTGGCGCGAGAAGCACCTGTGGCGGCTGGAAACGGTGGACATTCGCGACTTTTCCAAGGATAAGCGCGGCTTCCTTGACGACACCCCCGCTGGGGGCGGTCCTGGACAGGTGATGCGGGCGGACGTGATCGCCTCGGCGCTGGACAGCGTCGAGCGGGGCGGCCGGCCGCTTTTGTACATGAGCGCCCGGGGCCGACCCCTGACCCAGGCGATGGTTTCGGAGTGGTCGACAGGCCCCGGCCTGATCGTGCTCTGCGGCCGCTTCGAAGGGGTGGACCAGCGGGTGATCGACGCGCGCGGGTTTGCGGAGGTCGCCGTTGGCGACGTGGTGCTCGCCGGCGGCGAGGCTGCGGCGATGGTGGTGATCGAGGCGTGCGTCAGGCTGGCGCCCGGGGTTCTGGGCCAGCCGGACAGCCTCGCCGAGGAGAGTTTTGAGGACGGGCTTCTGGAGCATCCGCAGTTCACCCGGCCGCGGACGTTCGAGGGGCGCGATATTCCCGAGGTCCTGCTCTCGGGCCACCACGCCGAGGTGGCCCGGTGGCGCAGGGCGATGCGGGAGCAAACCACGCGGGAGCGGCGGCCGGACCTCTGGGCGGCGCATCTCGCCAAACAACAGCCAAAGGGCGATTGAAGCCCAGTAGGAGACGACGATGAACGTGATCGAGCAGCTCGAGAAGGAAGAGGCCGATCGCCTCCTGGCCCTGCGCAAGACGCCGGATTTCCAGCCCGGCGACACCGTGCGGGTCAACGTCAAGATCAAGGAAGGCGAGCGCGAGCGCATCCAGGCCTATGAAGGCGTGTGCATCGCCCGCTCCGGCGGCGGTCTGCAGGAGAGCTTCACCGTCCGCAAGATCTCGTTCGGCGAAGGCGTCGAGCGGGTCTTCCCGCTGCTGTCGCCGATGATCGAATCCATCGAGGTCAAGCGCCGCGGCGTGGTCCGCCGGGCCAAGCTCTATTACCTGCGCGACCGGCGCGGCAAGTCGGCGCGCATCGCCGAGCGCGCCATGTCCGCGCGCGGTCCCGCGGCCGAGAGCGGCGAACCGGGCGAAGGCTGATAGCGCGGCCGCCTTCGACGGGCGGACTTAGAGCGTGTTGATATTAGGTTGATCCAAGTATCTCCACCGCTCATCCCGGCGAAGGCCGGGACCCAGATCAAAGAACACAAGTTTATCCGTATCGTCCTGGATATAGCGCCTCAGCCTTACGATCTGGGTCCCGGCCTTCGCCGGGATGAGCGGAGTAATCAAGTGATTCAACTTAATATCATCATGCTCTAAGGCTGCGAGCTCGCAGCAAAGGCGCTGAGCGCGGCCACCAGGTGATCGAACATCAGCCGCATGCGGCGGCTGGACTTCAGGCCCTCGTGCATCACCACCCACATCTCGAGCGTAAAGCCGCGGTCGCCCAGCACCTGGACCAGGTTCGGATCGCGCCTAGCGATGCCGAACATGCAGGCCCCGACGCCAAAGCCGGCCCTGAGTGCGGCGAGCTGCGCCAGGTCATTGTCCGACCGGAAGGCGAAGAACTCGCGGCTGAGCGGCGCCTTCAGCGCCTCGGCCGCGCGGGTGACCGACGGATCGCGGTCGAAGCCGATCGCTGCGTGGCCGGCCTGCGCCAAGCTGGTCGGCTCGCCGTGCTTCTGCAGATAGCCGCGATGGGCGAAGAGACCCAGGGCCACCGTACCGATCCGGCGGGCCAGCAGCGCCTCCTGGGTCGGGCGGACCATGCGCACGGCGATGTCCGCCTCACGCCGCAACAAATCTTCCGGCCGGTTCGACAGCACCAGTTCGATGGCGACGTCGGGGTGGAGTTCGTGGAACTCGGTCAGGATCGGCGGCAGCACCTCGGCGCCGACGATCTCGCTGGCGGTGATGCGGATGGCGCCGCGCACCGCGTCCGCCTCGCCGGAAGCCGTGCGGATCAGGGCCTCAGCGGCCAGCGCCATGGCCTCGGCGTGGGGTTTGAGCGCCAGCGCCGCCTCGGTGGGCAGCAGGCCCCCGGGCGAGCGGGTGAACAGGGGCGCGCCGCCGAGCGCCGCCTCCAGCGCCTCGATGTGCCGGCCGACCGTCGGCTGGGTCAGGCCCAGCGCCCGCGCCGCACCGGAAAGGCTGCCGGTGGTGACCACGGCGAGGAAGGATCGATAGTGGCTCCAGTCGGGCGCTGACATTCATTCATGAATAGTCATTCTCCGAAATCATACAATTCCGAATATTGGGCGGGCGGTTCATAGCTCAGGGCCAAACCGGAGCCGCCATGACCCAGACCCTGCCCACTCCCACGGCCCGCACCGCCCTGATCATCGGCGCGACGGGATCCTTCGGCGCCCACGCCGCCCAGGCCCTGCTCAAGCACGGCTGGACCATTCGCGCCCTGGCCCGCAATCCCGAGGCCGCCGCCAAGGCGGCGGGCCCGCGCACCCCGATCGCCTGGATCGGCGGCGACGCGATGAACCCGGCGGACGTGATCGCCGCCGCCAGGGGCGTCGATCTGATCGTCCACGCCGGCAATCCGCGCAACTATCACGACTGGAAGGGCCTGGTCCTGCCGATGGTCGAGAACGCGGTCGCGGCGGCCCGGGCCGCCGGCGCGCGCCTAGTGATGCCGGCCAGCGTCTACAACTACGCGCCGGACATGGGCGCCGAGATCGAAGAGGACGCGCCGCAGCAACCCCGCACCCGCAAGGGCGCGATCCGGGTCGCGGTCGAACGCCGGCTGCGCGAGGCCTCGGGCGAAGGCGTCAAGGTGCTGATCCTGCGGGCCGGCGACTTCTTCGGCCCGGCCGCGCCCAACAGCGGGCTGAGGTGGCTCGCCACGCGCAGCGGCGAGCGGCTGACCGGGATCTATCAGCCGGGACCGCCGGACGTCGGCCACGCGTTCGCCTATCTGCCGGACCTGGGAGAGACCCTCGCCCGGCTGGTCAACGCCGAGGAGCGGCTCGGCGTCTTCGAGAGCTTCAACTTCCGCGGCCACTGGCTGGACCGCAACGACGATCTCGGCCTCGCCGTCCGCCGTGTCGCCGGCCAGCCCGACCTGCCGATCAAAGCCTTCCCTTGGCCGATGATCTGGGCCCTGTCGCCCTTCGTGGAGATGTTTCGCGAGCTTTGGGAGATGCGCTATCTGTGGCGCCGGCCGATCGGCCTTTCCAACAACAAGCTGGTCGCCTTCCTGGGTGCCGAGCCTCACACCCCGCTGGACGTCGCCCTGGAGGCCACCCTGTCGGACATGGGCCTCATCACCGAATCCCAAGCCCCACGCACGGCCGGTCTGACCCCCGCCCGCGCCTGATCCGCCATCCGCGCACGACCGCCCGCCCCTGGACTCGACCAGGGGTCGGCTCTACATGCCGGCCATGACCGGCAAGACGCTTTACGACAAGATCTGGGACGCCCATGTCGTCGCCAACGACCCGAACGGCGAGACCATCCTCTATATCGATCTGCACCTGATCCACGAGGTGACCACGCCCCAGGCCTTCGCCGGGCTGCGCGCGGCGGGGCGGGGCGTGCGCCGGCCGGACCTGACGCTGGCGGTGGCCGACCACAATGTGCCGACCGAAGGCCAAGCCAAGGGGATTGAGGCTGTGGCCGACGAGGAGGCGCGCCTGCAACTGCAGACCCTGGCGCGCAACGTCGCGGACGCCGGCATCGAGTTCTTCGCCATGGGCGACATCCGCAACGGCATCGTCCATGTGGTCGGCCCCGAACAGGGCCGCACCCAGCCGGGCATGACCATCGTCTGCGGCGATTCCCACACCTCGACGCACGGCGCGTTCGGCGCCCTGGCGCACGGCATCGGCACCAGCGAGGTCGAACACGTGCTGGCCACCCAGACCCTGCGCCAGCGCAAGTCGAAGAACATGCGCGTCTGGTTCGACGGGACGCCCGCCCCGGGCGTCGGGGCCAAGGACTACGCCCTGGCCCTGATCGGCAGGATCGGGACCAGCGGCGGCACCGGCTACGTCATCGAATACGCCGGCGAGGCGATCTCGGCGCTCGGCATGGAGGGGCGGATGACGCTCTGCAATCTGACCATCGAGGGCGGCGCGCGCGCCGGCCTGGTGGCGCCGGACGAGACCACCTTCGCCTATCTGGCCGGCCGGCCCGCGGCGCCCAAGGGCGCGGCCTTCGAGATGGCGCTGGGCTGCTGGCAGGGCTTTCGCTCCGATCCGGACGCCGTCTTCGACCGCGAGGAGCGGATCGACGTGGCGGCGCTAAAGCCGATGGTCACCTGGGGCACCAGCCCCGAGGACGTGGTGGCGATCGACGGCCGCGTGCCCGATCCCGCCGATTTCGCGGGCGACAAGGCCGAGCAGGTGCGCCGGGCGCTGGACTACATGGGCCTGACCCCCGGCCAGCCGATCACCGAGGCCCGGATCGACCGGGTGTTCATCGGCTCGTGCACCAACAGCCGGATCGAGGACCTGCGCGCCGCCGCCGCCGTCGCCAAAAAGGCGCTCGACGCCGGCCGCAGGGTCGCCGCCCACGTGGGCGCGATGGTGGTGCCGGGCTCGGGTCTGGTGAAGGAACAGGCCGAGGCCGAGGGGCTGGACGAGATATTCCGCGCCGCCGGATTCGACTGGCGCGAGCCGGGTTGCTCGATGTGCCTGGCGATGAACCCGGACAAGCTGCTGCCGGGCGAGCGCTGCGCCTCCACCTCCAACCGCAATTTCGAAGGCCGCCAGGGCCGCGGCGGGCGCACCCACCTGATGAGCCCGGCGATGGCCGCCGCCGCCGCCATCGCGGGCCATATCGTCGACGTCCGGGATCTGCCGTGAGCGGCTTGATCCAGGCCCTCGACCACATCGTCCTGGCGGTCGGTGATTTCGAGGCGGCGACCGCGGCCTACGAAGCCCTGCTCGGCCGGCGCGCGCGGCGCACCGAACCGGCCGGCGGCGCGGTCCGCGCCTGGTTCCGACTGGACAACATCGGCTTCGAGATCATCGCGCCCACTGGCGAGGGCGTGGCCGGCGACCGGGTGCGCGAACAGCTGGCCGAACGGGGCGACGGCCCGGCGCTGCTGGCCTTCGCCGTCGACGATGTGGACGCGGCGCAACGCTGGCTCGGCCGGCGCGGCGTCGGCGTCAAGCCGGTGCTCGGGAGCGCCGTCAACGCCCTGGCCGCCGAGACGGCGACGACCCATGGCCTGCCCATGGTCTTCGCGCGCTTCCAGGCCCACCCGCCGGCCCCGGTGATCGGCGAGGCGGCCGCCGCGATCGAGGGACTCGATCACGTGGTGATCCAGACCCCCGACCCGGAGCGGGCGGTGGCGCTCTACGGCGGCCGGCTGGGGCTCGACCTGCGGCTCGACCGCGGCAATCCGCAGTGGGGAACCCGGCTGCTGTTCTTCCGCTGCGGCGGCGTGGTGATCGAGGTAGCCCACACCTTGAAGGACGGCGTCGGCGCCGGTCCCGACAGGCTGTGGGGCTTTTCGTGGCGCGCCGGCGATGTCGAGGCCGCCCATGCGCGGCTGACCGCCGCCGGCTTTTCCGTCTCCGAGATCCGCGTCGGCCGCCGCCCGGGCAGTCAGGTGTTCACCGTCCGCGACAAGACCTTCGGCGCGCCGACCATCGTGCTCGGCGTCACCCCAACCGCCTAGGCCAGGATTCCCATGCAGCCCTTCACCCGTCTCGATGGCCGCGCCGCGCCGCTAGGCATCGCCAACCTCGACACCGACCAGATCATCCCCAAGCAGTTCCTCAAGACCGTGGACCGCGAGGGGCTGGGCAAGGGTCTGTTCTATGATCTGCGCTTCGACGGCGAGGGGCGCGAAAAGCCCGACTTCGTGCTGAACCAGCCGGCCTACGCCGGGGCCAGCGTGCTGATCGCCGGCGACAACTTCGGTTGCGGCTCCTCGCGCGAACATGCGCCCTGGGCGCTGCTGGACTTCGGGCTGCGCTGCGTGATCGCCCCCTCGTTCGCCGACATCTTCTACAACAACTGCTTCAACAACGGCCTGCTGCCGATCACCCTGCCGCTGGACCAGGTCCACGCCCTGATGGCCGAGGCCAAGGGCGGCAACCACACCTTCGCCGTCGACCTGGAGCGCCAGACGGTGACCGCGCCGTCCGGCCGGCGCTTCGGCTTCGAGATCGACCCCGGCCGCAAGGAAAAACTGCTGAAGGGCCTGGACGCGGTGGGCGAGACCCTGCAACACGCTGGCGACATCGGCGCGTTCGAACAAAAGCGCGCCCTGACCCAACCCTGGCTGGAGCGCCGCCCATGAGCATCGTCGTCGCCGGAACGATCCGCATCCCCGCGGACAAGGAAGACGCTTTCCGCCCGCACATGGCCGAGATGATGGCCGCGACCCGGGCCGAGGATGGCTGCATCGAATACGCCTTTTCCTTCGACGCGGCCGATCGGGGCCTGATCCGGGTGTTCGAGATCTGGCGCGACATGGCCGCGCTCGGGCCGCACGGCAAGGCCCCGCACATGCTGCGCTGGCGCGCGGTCGGGGCGGAGTTCGGGGTCACCGACCGCCGCATCAGCATCTACGAGGTCGCCTCGGAACGGGCGATCTGAAGGGCTTCCATGAGCACGCTTCTTCTGCTTCCCGGCGACGGCATCGGTCCGGAAGTCATCGATCAGGTGCGCCGGATCGCCGCGCGGCTGACCAACGATCTGACCCTCGACGAACGGGCCTTCGGCGGCGCCAGCTTCGAAGCGCATGGAACGCCGCTGACCGAGGAGGCCGAAGCCGCGGCTCTGAAGGCCGATGCGGTGCTGATGGGCGCGGTCGGCGGGCCGCGATGGGCGAACGCGCCGCGCGACAAGCGCCCCGAAGCGGGTCTTTTGCGCCTGCGCCAGGCGATGGGGGTCTACGCCAACCTGCGTCCGGCCCTGTGCTTCGAAGCCCTGAGGGACGCCTCGGCGCTGAAGCCGGAGATCGTCGCGGGCCTCGACATCATGATCGTGCGCGAGTTGACCGGCGGGGTCTATTTCGGCCAGCCCCGGTTCATCGAAACCCTGGCCGACGGCCAGCGCCGGGCGGTCGACACCCAGGTCTACACCACCCATGAGATCGAGCGCGTCGCGCGCGTGGCCTTCGAACTGGCCCGGGGGCGGCGGAACAAGGTCACCTCCTGCGAGAAGTCGAACGTGATGGAAACCGGCCTTTTGTGGCGCGAAGTGGTCGCCGACCTGCACAAGCGCGACTACGCCGACGTGATCTTGGAACACATGCTGGCCGACAACGCCGCCATGCAGCTGGTCAAGAACCCCGGCCAGTTCGACGTCATCGTCACCGACAACCTGTTCGGCGACATCCTGTCGGACGAGGCGGCGATGCTGACCGGCGGGATCGGGCTTTTGCCGTCGGCGGCGCTGGGCGAGGCGGGCAGGCCCGGACTCTACGAACCGGTCCACGGCTCGGCCCCGGACATCGCCGGGCGGGGCCTGGCCAATCCGCTGGCCGCCATCCTCTCGTTCGAGATGGCGCTGCGCTGGTCGCTGGGCCGGCCCGACCAGGCCGACCGGCTGTTCGCCGCGGTCAAGGCGGCGCTGGACGGCGGGGCGCGCACCCATGACCTCGGCGGGACGCTGAGCACCGCCGAAATGGGCGATGCGGTGTTGAAGGGGCTCTGATCCCGGCGATTCAGTCGGCGCCCGGTTCGGCCGCCTCTTCCGGCAGGCCGATCATGTGGAAGCCGGCGTCGACGTGCAC
Organism: uncultured Alphaproteobacteria bacterium; assembly: GCA_963706385.1. Lineage (GTDB taxonomy): Bacteria > Pseudomonadota > Alphaproteobacteria > Caulobacterales > Caulobacteraceae > Poindextera. The sequence continues at coordinate 2,196,802 of OY970153.1, forward strand.
CACCTCGCCGGTGGTCGAACGGCCGAGGTCGGAGAGCAGCCACAGCGCGCAGCCGGCGACGCCCTCCATCGAGGTGTCCTGTTTCAGGGCGCTATAGGCCCGCCCCTGGGCCAGCATGCCGCGTCCGCCCTGGATGCCGGCGAGCGAGAGGGTGCGCATCGCCCCGGCCGAGATGGCGTTGACCCGGATGCCCGCTGGGCCGAGGTCGCGCGCCACATAGCGCATCGACGCCTCCAGAGCGGCCTTGGCCACGCCCATGGTGTTGTAGTTGGGGATCACCCGTTCGGCGCCAAGATAGGTCAGGGTGATGATCGACCCGCCGTTCGGCATCAGCCGCGCCGCCCGGCGCGAGGCGTCGACGAAACTGTAGGCCGAGATGTCCAACGCCTGCAGAAAACCCTGCCGGGTGGCGTTCTCGACGAACGAGCCGCTGATCTGGCTGCGGTCGGCGTAGGCCACCGAATGGACCAGGAAGTCGATCGTCCCGAAGGCGTCCTCGGCGGTCTTGAACGCCGCCTGCATCGAGGCGTCGTCGCCCACGTCGACGGTGGCGTAGGCCTTGACCCCGATGCTTTCGCCCAGCGGACGCACCCGCTTCTCGTTGGCCTCGATATAGGCGAAGGCCAGGTCCGCGCCTTGCGCGGCGAGCTGGGCGGAAATGCCCCACGCGATCGAATTGCGGTTGGCGACGCCGATCACCAGGCCCTTCTTGCCCCGCATCAGCTCGCCCTTGGGCAGGTCGTAGTCCTCGGCCATGGTCGCTCCCGCTCGGTTCGAGACGCCTGCCTAAGCAGCCGACGCCGCCGGCGCAAGCCCGCTGGGCGCGTCAGTCGTCGTAACGGCTCATCACCAGACAGCCGTTGGTGCCGCCGAAACCGAAGCTGTTCGACATCACCGTGTCGAGCCGCATGTCCTTGCGCTGGCGCAGAATCGGCAGGTCGGCGAAGGCCGGGTCCAGCGTCTCGATGTTGGCGCTTTCGCAGACGAAGCCGTGCCGCATCATCAACAGGCAGTAGATCGCCTCCTGGGCCCCGGCCGCGCCGAGGCTGTGGCCGGTCAGGGACTTGGTCGAGGAGATCAGCGGCGGGGAATCGCCGAACACCGCGCGCACCGCCTCCATCTCCTTGACGTCGCCGATCGGGGTCGAGGTGCCGTGCGGGTTCAGATAGTCGATCGGCCGGTCGACCCCCTCCAGCGCCATGCGCATGCACCTTGCCGCGCCCTCGCCCGAGGGGGCGACCATGTCGTAGCCATCGGAGTTGGCGCCATAGCCGATCACCTCGGCGTAGATGGTGGCGCCACGCGCCTTGGCCCGCTCCAGCTCCTCCAACACCACCACCCCCGCGCCGCCGGCGATGACGAAACCGTCGCGGTCCTTGTCGTAGGCGCGCGAGGCGGCTGTCGGGCGGTTGTTGAAGCCGGAGGACATCGCCCCCATGGCGTCGAACAGCACCGAGAGGGTCCAATCCAGCTCCTCGCAGCCGCCGGCGAAGATCACGTCCTGCTTGCCCATCTGGATCTGTTCGACCCCGGCGCCGATGCAGTGGGTCGAGGTGGCGCAGGCCGAGGAGATCGAATAGTTGAGCCCGCGGATCTTGAACCAGGTCGACAAAACCGCCGAGGGACCCGAGCTCATCGCCTTGGGCACGGCGAACGGCCCGACGCGCTTGGGGCCCTTCTCGCGCGCGACGTCGGCGGCCTGGACGATCGACCGGGTCGAGGGCCCGCCCGATCCGACGATCAGGCCGGTGCGCTCATGGGAGACCTCGGCCTCTTCCAGGCCGCAATCGGCGATCGCCTGCTCCATGGCGATGTGGGCGTAGCCCGTGCCCGCCGCCAGAAAGCGCGCCGCGCGGCGGTCGACCTGGGCTTCCCAGTCGATCTTGGACGGCGCGTGCACCTGGCAGCGAAAGCCCAATTCGGCGTACTCGGGCGCGGCGACGACGCCGGAGCGCGCCTCGCGCAACGAAGCGATGACCTCGTCGGCGCCGATGCCGATCGAGGAGACGATGCCGATCCCTGTGACCGCGACGCGGCGCATCGGTTGCGCTCCCTACTGCCGGTTCTCAGACCAAATCCTTGGCGTCGAACAGGCCGACGCGCAGATCGTGAGCCTCATAGATGGGATTGCCGTCCGCCTCCATCACCCCTTCGCCGACGCCCATCACCAGTTTGCGGATGATCACCCGCTTCAGGTCGATCTTGTAGGTGAGCTGTTTCACCTTCGGCGTGACCTGACCGGAGAACTTGACCTCGCCGACGCTGAGCGCCCGGCCGCGGCCCGGCGCGCCGGACCAGCCGAGGAAGAAGCCCACCAGCTGCCACATCGCGTCCAGGCCCAGGCAGCCCGGCATCACCGGGTCGCCCTCGAAATGGCACTGGAAGAACCACAGGCTCGGGTCGATATCGAGTTCGGCGTGGACATAGCCCTTGCCATACGCCCCGCCGCTGGCCGCGATGTCGGTGATCCGATCCATCATCAGCATCGGCGGCAGCGGCAGCTGGGCGTTGCCGGACCCGAACATCTCCCCGCGGCCGCAGGCCAACAGGTCTTGCTTGTCGAACCGCGACTTGGTCCAGGCCGTCATGCCGAACTCCGGATGGGGCGGCCCGCGGGGCGCCGTCAGCTAGCTTGCTGGCGTATCACACCGGCCTTGTCGGCCTCAACGGCATTGAGGCGCCTCGGTCGTTCCCCATAGGGCCGAGGCGGGCGTCCAGCCGGTCACCCGGCTGACGGTGATCCTGCACCAGTCCTTGCGGCAGCGGTCGAGCGACGCCAGCGCGCGAGGCGCCAGGTAGGCCAGCGCAGCGGCCCCGGGCTTGGGCGCGGCCAGGATCGGCGCCGGGCCGGGCTGCGTTCGCATGACCATCCGGCGTCCGTCGGTGGTGCGCCGGTGGACCCAGGAGACCTGGCCGTCCGGATCGCACACCCGCCGCCAGTCCTCGGTCTCGGCGATCACCTGCACCGGCAGGCCGCGGGCGTGGAACACCCAGAGCAGACGGTGATCGTCGCTGGGGCCGGAGCGGGCGTTCACCGCGTCGAATTTCAGCGACACATAGCGCGGCACCGGCAGACCCGATGGGGTAGGGTGGTCCTTGTCCGGCGTGTCGGCCGCCGCCGAGGCGGCCCAGGCCGCCGCCAGCACGGCCAGCGCCATCGCCGCCCGCCCAAGCCCCGCTCCCCTCGCCATGCCGCCCATGCTCCCCGCCGCCTTGGCCCCATGGCCGGCCTTTGCTACAGCTACAAGGCGCCGCCAAGGCCATGCTCGCGCCAAGGCACTCCGGCATCCTTCCGCGAACCCCTTTTCAGACCCCCGCATGGCCGTCCGCAAGCCCAAAGTCGTCGTCACGCGAAAGCTGCCCGAGCCGGTCGAGGCGCGGATGAGCGAACTGTTCGAGGCGGTGTTGAGCGCGGACGATGCGCCGATGGGACGCGAGGCCCTCGCCGCCGCCCTGGCCGGGGCCGACGTACTGGTCCCGACGATCACCGACCGGATCGACGCGCGCGCGCTGGAAGCGGCCGGCCCGGCCTTGCGCCTGATCGCCAATTTCGGCGCCGGGGTCGACAACATCGACGTGACCGCCGCCAACGCGCGCGGGATCACGGTGACCAACACGCCGGGGGTTTTGACCGAGGACACCGCCGACATGACCATGGCCCTGATCATGGCCGTGGCCCGCCGGCTGGTGGAGGGCGCCAATGTGGTTCAGGCGGGCGGTTTCGCCGGCTGGACCCCGACCTGGATGCTCGGCCGGCGCCTGCGCGGGGCCAAGCTCGGCATCGTCGGCATGGGCCGGATCGGCCAGGCCCTGGCCCGCCGGGCCCGCGCCTTCGGCCTGGAGGTCCACTACCACAACCGAAAGCCGGTGGGCCCGAGGATCGAGGACGAGCTGTCGGCCACCTACTGGGACTCGCTCGACCAGATGCTGGCGCGGATGGATTTCGTCTCGGTCAACTGCCCGCACACCCCGGCGACCTATCACCTGCTCTCCGCCCGCCGGCTGAAGCTGCTCCAGCGCCACGCGGTGATCGTCAACACCGCCCGCGGCGAGGTGATCGACGAGGCGGCGATGGCCAACATGCTGGCGGCGGGCGAGTTGGGCGGCGCGGGGCTGGACGTCTATGAACACGAGCCGACGATCAATCCCAAACTGCTCAAGTTGAAGACCGTGGTGCTCCTGCCGCACATGAGCTCGGCCACGGTGGAGAGCCGGATCGACATGGGCGAGAAGGTGATCATCAATATCCGGGCCTTCATCGACGGCCACAAGCCGCCGGACCGGGTGATTCCCTCGATGCTGTAGGCCGATCCGGGCCGCTCTACTTCGGGGCTTCGCCGGCGATCGTCGTGCGATAAAGCTCCCGCCGGAAACCATCATAGTCATTGAAGGCTTGGTGGATGCAGATGCGGTTGTCCCAGAGCGCGAAGGTCCTGGGTTCCCAGCGCAGCCGACAGGTGAACGCGGGCTGGGTGATGTGCGCCACCAGGAACTTCAAAAGCGGCTCGGCCTCCGCCGGCGTCAGCCCCTGGATGCCCGCCGAATAGGTTTCGTCGCAGTACAGGGCTTTTTCGCCGGTCACTGGATGGGTGCGCACCAAAGGATGCATGGCGCCTTGCACCTTGCGGGCGATATCCCCGGGCAATTGGCTCATGTTCCGTGTCGCGGCCACGCGCCCGATCGGGGAATCGTCCGCATCCGCATAGGCCTGCGCCGACGCGAGAACCAGCCGCATGGACATGTGCACCTTTAGGGGCGCGAACATCCGCCGCATGGTTTCGCTGAGCATCGCATGGGCGAGGGCCGAATTGGCCCAGACCGTGTCGCCCCCATAGGGCGGTATGTCGACGCCATAGAGCATGCTGATCGCCGGCGGCTCGGACAGAAACGGCGAATCGGTGTGCCAGCCGGCGCCGAAAATCATGCCGGCCTTGGCCTCGGCTTCCTTGATCAGCGGCTGGACATTGGCATGGCCGGGAACGCCCCGGGTGTAGGCGTCCTCCGCGAAGGGGCCGAAGCGCAGGCTGAACGCCTCCTGGTCGCCATGGCTGATGTCCTGGTCGCGGAAATAGATCATCTTGTGCCGGAACAAGGCGGCGCGGATTTCCGCGAATTGCGCATCGCTCAGGTCGGCGATCCGCACGCCGTGAATCTCCGCGCCCATCGCCGCCGCCAGCGGCCGCACTTCAATGTGCTTGTTGTCCTTGGCGTGATTATCGAATTTGCCCGTGGGGTGAATGATCATGCCTGGCCTGTCCGCTGCACGGACGCGAATGCGCCGGATTCCGCCGAAAATGACTAGCCCACAAATGCGGGCGGGGCGAGGTTTCGGCGACAGCCCTGACTGGCGATCGCGATTCGCCCCTATGAATCCTTCCCCGGTCCGCCGCATGCCGGACACTCCGGATCGGCGCCGATCCGGAGTGTCCGGCTCTCGCCGACCAAGCCATCATAGACCAGCAGCCGCCCGGTCAGGGGTTCGCCGGCCCCGGTCAGCAGCTTGACCGCCTCCAGCGCCATCATCGCGCCGATCACCCCGGCCAGCGCTCCGATCACGCCCACCATGGCGCAGGTCTCCGCGTCGGGCGGAATCTCGGGCACGAGGCACCGGTAGCAGGGCTTGCCGGCGAACACCGCGACCTGGCCGGTCCAGCGGCCGATGGCGCCGGAGACCAGGGTCCTGCGCTCGTCCACGCAGGCCGCGTTGACCGCGAATCGGGCGGCGAAATCGTCCGTGCCGTCCAGCACCAAGTCGTAGCCGGCGACCAGCGCCCGGGCGTTGGCCGCGTCCAGCATCACCGGATGGGTCTCGACCACCACGTTCGGGTTCAGCGCGCTCAGCCGCTCGGCGGCGGCCTCGAGCTTGGAGCGGCCGACATCGGCCGTGGCGTAGAGCACCTGGCGCTGGAGATTGGACAGGGCGACGGTGTCGGCGTCGACCAGACCCAGGGCGCCGATCCCCGCCGCCGCCAGATAGAGCGAGGCCGGCGCGCCAAGACCGCCGGCGCCGACGATCAGGACGCGGGCGGCCTTCAGCGCCTGCTGGCCGGGCCCGCCGACCTCGCGCAGCACCAAGTGGCGGGCGTAGCGCTCGACCTCGGCGTCGGTGAAGCTCATCGCGCCCCGCCCGGAAGGCGACGCCCGTCACGGGCGCTGCGATCGGAACCCATCTGTCGTCTCCTAGCGGCTGGGTCGGATTTCCCGTCCGGCATGGGAGCATCATTCCGGCCGTCCGCAAAGCCGTCGTGGTGGCTTGGCGCGGCGGCCGACGCAGGCCATCCTGGCCGCATGGCCGCGCCCAGCAAGTCCAAGCCGAAAGCCAAGGCCAAGCCGACCCGCCCGCGCCTTTCCCCGGCCGAGCGGGCGCGGATTGAGGCCATCTTCGAGCATTTCGCACGGCTCGCGCCGGCGCCGCACACCGAGCTCGCGTTCCATAACCCCTTCACCCTCTTGGTCGCCGTCGTTCTTTCGGCCCAGGCCACCGACAAGTCGGTCAACAAGGCCAGCGAAAAGCTGTTCGCCGCCGCCGACACGCCGGAAAAGATGCTGGCGCTGGGCGAGGCGGGTCTGGTCCCGATGATCGCCTCGATCGGTCTGTTCCGGACCAAGGCCAAAAACGTCATCGCCCTGTCGCGCATCCTGATCGAACGCCACGGCGGTCAGGTTCCGCTCGAGCGGGAGGCGCTGCAGGCCCTGCCCGGGGTCGGGCGCAAGACCGCCAGCGTGGTGCTGAACGAACTGGGCGTCGAGCCGGCTATCGCGGTGGACACCCACGTCTTCCGCGTCGCCCATCGGCTGAAGCTGTCGGCCGGCAAGACCCCCGAACAGGTCGAGCACGACCTGATGGCCATCACCCCTCAAGCCTACCTGAGCCGCGCCCACCATTGGCTGATCCTGCACGGCCGCTATGTCTGTCTGGCGCGCAAGCCGCGGTGCGACGCGTGCGCGCTGGCCGAACTCTGCCCCTCCCGCGAGCTGTTCTTCTAGATCAATGCGGAAAACCGGTGTCCGCTTTTCCGCATCCCGCTCTAACGTCCGCCGCGTTGCCTTGGGCCGGCCGTTCCCTATACTCCGCGCGCCCTTCACTCCCGGACCTTCCCGCCCATGACCACCCTTTATGACGTGGCCGCCATCGGCAACGCCATCGTCGACGTCATCGCCCCCGCCTCGGACGACTTCTTGACCGAAGAGGGCCTGGTCAAGGGATCGATGGCGCTGATCGACGGCGAGCGCGCCGCGAGCCTCTACGGGCGGATGGCGGCGGCGATCGAGGCCTCGGGCGGCTCGGCCGGCAACACCGTGGCCGGAATCGCCAGCCTCGGCGGGCGCGCCGTTCACATCGGCAAGCTCGGCCGCGACCAGCTGGGCGAGGTGTTCGCCCATGACATGGACGCCATCGGCGCCCGGTTTTCCGGCGGACGGATGGACGACGCCACCCCCACCGGCCGCTGTCTGATCAGCGTCACTCCCGATGGCCAGCGGACCATGTCCACTTGCCTGGGCGCGGCGGCCCAGCTCTCGCCCGCCGATGTCGACGCGGCGGTGATCGAGGCGGCGAAGATCGTCTATCTGGAGGGCTATCTGTTCGATCCCGAGCCGGCCAGGCGCGCCTTCGCCAAGGCCGCGGGCTTGGCCCGCGCCGCCGACCGGCTGATCGCGCTGTCCTTGTCGGACTCGTTCGTGGTCGAGCGGCACCGCGCCGCGCTGTTGGGCTTCATCGACGCCGAGGTCGACATTCTGTTCGCCAACGAAGCGGAGATCGGCGCGCTTTTTCAGACCACGGACTTCGATACGGCGACGCGCGCGGCGCGCGGGCGCGCCAAGATCGCCGCCGTCACCCGCGGCGAGCGCGGCTCGGTGGTGGTGGCCGGCGACGCGATTCACCAAGTCCAGGCCGCGCCGGCGGAGAAAGTCGTGGACACGACGGGCGCGGGCGACCAATACGCGGCGGGATTCCTGTTCGGCCTCGCTCAGGGCCGCTCGCTGGACTATTGCGGACGGCTTGGGTCGCTGGCGGCGGCCGAGGTGATCTCGCACTACGGGCCCAGGCCCCAGGTCTCGCTGAAGGACCTGGCGACCGCGGCCGGACTTTGAAGGAGCGCGGCATGGCCGCCCATCGCACCGCCGAGGTGGTTCGCGAAACCAAGGAGACCCGGATCCGCGTCAGCGTCGATCTGGACGGGACCGGCGCGTCTGTTATTTCGACCGGGATCGGCTTCTTCGACCACATGCTGGAAAGCTTCGCCCGGCACGGCGGCTTCGACCTGAAGGTCGAAACCAAGGGCGACCTGCACATCGACATGCACCACACCGTCGAGGACACCGGCATCGTGCTCGGCCAAGCCTTCGCCAAGGCGCTGGACGGATTCAAGGGCGTGCGCCGGTTTGGCCACGCCTACATCCCGATGGACGAGACCCTGACGCGCTGCGCACTCGACCTGTCGAACCGGCCGTTCCTGGTCTGGAAGGTGGTCTTTTCCCGGCCCAAGGTGGGCGAGATGGACACCGAGCTGTTCAAGGAGTTCCACCACGCCTTCGCGATGAACGGCGGGGCCTGCGTGCATCTGGAGACGCTCTACGGCGACAACAGCCATCACATCGCCGAAAGCGGGTTCAAGGCCCTGGCGCGGGCGCTGCGGGCGGCGATCGAGCCGGACCCGAAGACCGGCGGCCACGCCCCCTCCACCAAGGGCGTGCTCTGAGGCTGACATGCAGAGCATAGCCCTGATCGATTATGGGTCGGGCAATCTTCGCTCGGCGGAAAAGGCGCTGCAACGCGCCAGCCATGAGCTGGGCGGAGCGCGGCGCGTGGCGACCACCGACGATCCGGAGACCATCGCGGGCGCCGATCGCATCGTGCTGCCGGGCGTCGGCGCCTTCGCCGCCTGCATGCGGGCGCTGACCGACCGGCCCGGCGTGGTCGAGGCGATCGGCCAGGCGGTGCGGGGCCGCGGCGCGCCCTTCCTCGGGGTCTGCGTCGGCATGCAGCTTCTGGCCGACCGCGGGCTGGAGTTCGGCGAGGCGCCCGGCCTGGGCTGGATCGCCGGCGAAGTGCGGCGGCTGGAGCCCGGCGACGCGGCCTGCAAGATCCCGCACATGGGCTGGAACGCGCTTGAGGCGATGAGCGGCCATCCGCTGCTCACCGGCCTGCCGCAAGGCGCGCACATGTATTTCACCCACTCCTTCGCCCTCTATCCGGCGCGGGCGGGCGAGACGATCGCCGAGGCGGACCACGGCGGGCGCTTCTGCGCCGCGGTGGCGCGGGACAACATCGCCGGGGTGCAGTTCCACCCGGAAAAATCGCAGGCGGCGGGATTGCGGCTGCTGGCCAACTTCCTGGAGTGGCGCCCATGATCCTCTATCCGGCGATCGACCTGAAGGACGGCCAGTGCGTGCGCCTGCTGCACGGCGACATGAGCAAGGCCACGGTGTTCAACGCCTCGCCCGCCGATCAAGCCCAACGCTTCATCAAGGACGGCTTCAACTGGCTGCACGTGGTCGACCTGAACGGGGCGATCGAGGGCCGGTCGATGAACGCCGAGGCGGTCGAGGCCATCCTGAACGCGGTCTCCGCGCCGGTGCAGCTGGGCGGCGGCATCCGCACCCTGGCGGCGGCCGAGGCCTGGATCGAGGCCGGGGTCAGCCGGGTGATCCTCGGCACCGTCGCCGTGCGCGATCCCGAACTGGTCAAGACCGCCGCCCGCGAGTGGCCCGAACAGATCGCCGTCGCCGTCGATGTGCGCGACGGCAAGGTGGCGGTGGACGGCTGGACCGGCGCCTCCGACCTCGATCCGATCTCGCTGTCCCGGCGTTTCGAGGACGCGGGCGTGGCCGCCCTGATCGTCACCGACATCAGCCGCGACGGGGCGATGACCGGGGTCAATGTCGAGGGCGTGGGCGCGGTGGCCGACGCGGTGGCCATTCCGGTGATCGCCTCCGGCGGCGTCGCCTCGGTGGACGACATCCGCCGCCTGCAGGCCCGCCCGGGCGTTCCCATCGCCGGCGCCGTCCTCGGCCGCTCGCTCTACAACGGCGCGATCGTGCCGGCCGAGGTGATCGCCGTCGCCAACCGGCGGGCGGCTTGATCCGGTGCTGAAGGTGCGGGTCATCCCCTGCCTGGACGTCAAGGACGGCCGGGTGGTCAAGGGCGTCAACTTCGTCGCCCTGCGCGACGCGGGCGATCCGGTCGAGCAGGCCTCGGCCTATGACGCGGCCGGGGCGGACGAGCTGATGTTCCTGGACATCACCGCCAGCCACGAGGGCCGCGGCGCGATCCTGGACGTGGTGGCCCGCACGGCCGACGTCTGTTTCATGCCGGTGGGCGTGGGCGGGGGGGTGCGCACGGTCGAGGACGCCCGCGCCCTGCTGCGGGCCGGCGCCGACAAGACCTCGATCAACACCGCCGCCGTCGAGGACCCCGAGCTGGTCACCCGCTGCGCCGACGCCTTCGGCTCCCAGGCGGTGGTGGTGGCGATCGACGCCCGCGCGCGGGCCGGGGGCGGCTGGGAGGTGTTCACCTACGGCGGACGCAAGGCCACCGGCCTGGACGTGGTGCGCTACGCCGCCCTCGCGGTCGAGCGGGGCGCCGGCGAGATACTGCTGACCTCGATGGACCGCGACGGGGCCAGGACCGGCTATGACACCGCGCTGTTGAAGGCCGTCACCTCGGTCGTCGGGGTGCCGGTGATCGCCTCCGGCGGGGCCGGCGAGGCCGCCGACCTGGTGGCCGCGGTGAAGGACGGCGGGGCCGACGCGGTGCTGGCCGCCTCGATTTTCCACTTCGGTGAGATCAGCATCGGCCAGGCCAAGCGCGCCATGGCCGACGCCGGCCTGCCGATGCGGCTGGACTGAGGAGGCTGGCCATGAACCGTTTCGCCGAGACCCTGGAGCGGCTGCAAGCCGCCATCGCGGCCCGTCGGGGCGCCGATCCCGCCACCTCCTACACCGCCAAACTGCTGGCCGGCGGCGCGGCCCTGGCCGCCAAGAAGTTCGGCGAAGAGGCGATCGAGACCGTGATCGCGGCGCTCCAGGGCGAGCCTGAGGCCATCGCCGCCGAGAGCGCGGATGTGATCTACCACTGGCTGGTGCTGCTCGAGGCCACCGGCGTCGGCCTGGACCAGGTCGCCGAAAAGCTGGAGGCGCGCGAAGGTCGATCGGGCCTGGAGGAAAAAGCCTCACGGCCCAAGCCCTAGCCGTCCGCGCCGCCGCTTGCGCCCATACGCCCCGGCGGGCTAACTCCGCCCATGCGCGTTCGCTCGCCGATCATCGCCCCTTCGATCCTCGCCTCGGACTTCGCCCGGCTGGGCGAGGAGGCCCGCGCGATCGAGGCGGCCGGCGCGGACTGGCTGCACATCGACGTGATGGACGGCCATTTCGTGCCGAACATCACCATCGGCCCGGACGTGGTCAGGGCGTTGCGCCCGCATGTGAAGATTCCCTTCGACGTCCACCTGATGATCGCGCCGGCCGACCCCTATCTCGAAGCCTTCCGCGCGGCCGGGGCCGACCTGATCAGCCTCCACCCCGAGGCCGGTCCGCACCTGAACCGCTCGCTGAAAGTCATCCGCCAGCTTGGGGCCAAGGCGGGGGTGGCGTTCAACCCCTCGACCCCGCCCGAGGCAATCGAGTGGATGATCGACGAGGTCGACCTGGTGCTGGTCATGTCGGTCAACCCGGGCTTCGGCGGCCAGAGCTTCATGACCTCGCAGCTGAAGAAGATCGAGCGGTTGCGCGCCATGATCGACGCCAGCGGCCGCGACATCATCCTCGAGGTGGATGGCGGGGTCACGGCCGAGACCGCCCGGCTGTGCGTTTCGGCGGGCGCCACGGCCCTGGTGGCCGGCGCCGCGGTGTTTCGCGGCGGACCCGAGCGCTATGCCGAGAATATCCGGGCCCTGAGGGGCCCCTGAGCCCGGGCGGCGCATGGCCGATCCCCCGCGATCCCGCCGCCTTCGCGCCCACGCCGGGCCGCTGCTGTGGCTGCGCGCGGCGCCGGCGGCGATCGGGCGACAGGCGGCGGCGGAGTGGGCCGGTTCGCCCCCGCACCGGCTGTCGCTGGGCGGGCCGCGCGCGCGGGGGTTTTTCGTGGCCCCGCGGGAGGCGCGCCCCGCCGATCCCGCGGTCGGACAGGCCCTGCTGGCCGGGACCTTCACCCTGGCGGGCCAGACGCTCCAGGTCGGGCCGGACGGGGATCCCTGGAACCAGGCCAGCCCCTCGCGCGCCTTCGCGCTCGCCCTGCACCGGATGGACTGGCTGGGCGATCTGATGGCGGCGGGCGAAGCCGGCGCGGTCCCGGCGCTGAGACACATCCTGGCCTGGCGCAGACTGTTCGGCCGCTGGAACGGTTTTTCCTGGAGCGGGGAGGCGCTGGAGCGGCGGGTGGCCAATCTGACCGCGGCCGGGCCGCGCCTGGCCCCTCTCGCCTCCGATTTCGAGGCCGCGGCTCTGGCCGACAGCCTGGCCCGCCAGGCGCGGTGTTTGCTGCAGCTCGCGGCCGAGCCCTCGCGCGCGGCCGAGCGGCTGGCGATCGCCGCCACCGCCGGCGCCGTGCTGGCCGGCGCGGCGGGTGAGCGTCTGATGCGCGCGGCGCTGGTCCCGCTGCCCGCGGCGCTGGATATGGCGGTGCTGGCCGACGGCGTGCATGCCTCGCGCTCGCCGCAGGCCGGGATGGCGCTGTTGCTCGATCTCCTCGCGCTGGACGACGCCCTGTTCCAGCGTGGCCACCCGGCGCCCGAGGCGCTGCCCCGCGCGATCGACCGGCTGACCGCCGCCTTGCGCTTCTTCACCCTGCCGGACGGACGGCTGGCCGCGTTCCAGGGCGGCGAGGCCGCTTCGGCGCGGCTGGTCTCCGCGGCGCGCGCGCATGACGATGGCGCGGCGAGCCTTCCGCCGCCGAAAGAGGCGCCGCACGGCGGCTACCAGCGGATGGACGGGTCGAGTCTGCACCTGATCACCGACGCCGGGAGCCCCGCCAAGGGAGCCTGGAGCGTCAGCGCCTGCGGCCAGCCGGCGGCCATCGAGGTGGTCTGCGGCCGCGAGCGGCTGATCGCCAATACCGGCTGGAGTCCCGAGGCGGCGGACTTCCAGGCCGCGCGACTGGCCTCAGGCGGCTCGACCGTGACGCTCGGCGAGGGTGCGGCGGGCGCGCCTCTGACCGGTTTTCTGGCCTTCGCCTTTGGCCCGCGTCTGGTGGGCGCGGCGCGCGCCGTCCAAGTGGCGCGGCGCGAGGACGAGACCGGGGTGTGGATCGAGGTGGTTCACGACGGCTGGGTCGAATCCACTGGCCTGACCCACACCCGGCGGCTGTTCCTGGACAAGGCGGCCGACGAGCTGCGCGGTGAGGACCGCTTTACGCCCGGTCCCGAGGCGCTGGCCGAACCGGTCGCGGTGGCGGTCCATTTTCACCTCGGCCCCGAGGTGCGCGCCTCGCTCGCCCGCGATCGGCGCAGCGTGCTGTTGAAAGGCGCCTCCAAGATCGGCTGGTGGCTGCGCAACGACGCCGGCGAGGTGACCCTGGAGCCCTCGGTGGTGTTCGAGAACGGGCTCGTCCGACGCTCGACGCAGGTGGTGCTGAGAGGCCGCTTGCGCGCCGACCGCGGCGGGCGCGTGCGCTGGAAACTGGGCGCGGCGGAGGCCTCGGCGGGGTGAGCGGCCGGTGGCGCCAATCGCTTCTCCGTTCGACCGGGATCATTTACGGTGCAATCGCCAAGAGGATGAACAAAGCCGCCCCTGGAGGACTCCCCATGACCACGCACGCCATCGAAACCGAGCACCGCATCGTCGGCGAATGGCAAAAGCCGGTGAACCTGTGGCAGGGCGCGGAGAATTCGATCCACACCGACTCGGTGGCGCGCAGCGTTGGCATGCGGGGCGGCACCATTCCGGGCACCGTCCACCTCACCCACTTCCCGCCGATCCTGACCCAGCTCTTCGGCGACCGTTGGCTGAAGCAGGGCTCGATCAGCATGTACTACACCTTCGCCACCACCGACGGAGAGCCGGTCAGGGCGATCGTCAAGGCGCCGCCGCCTGGCGCCATCGACGTCCAGCTCGACGCCTGGGTCGAGAACGAGGAGGGCCGCACCGTCTGCAAGGGCACGGTCGCGGTCGGCCGCCCCGACGCTACCCCCTACATCAGATCGCTTCCCATGGAGGCGTCCGACCCCGACCAGCTTCGCATCCTGAAGGGGATCGAGCTTGGCATGGCGACGCCGTCGCGCGACGACTATAAGATCACCACGGGCGGCGTGGACGGCGTGATCCGCGACTTCCAGCTCATGTACCAGGCGCTCAGCACTTTTCCGGAAGCTATCAAGACCGCCCCGGCGGTTGGCTTCTTCGGAGGGACGGAGATCATCCTCCATGCCGGACCGTTGCGCGAGCACACGTCCTACCGCAAGACCGGCAAGGTCTCGGGCTTCGGCTCGAGCCCCAAGACCGAGTTCGCGTGGATCGATTCCTTCCTACACGACCAGGACGGCGAGCTCATCGCAGAGATGCGTCACCTGACGCGATGGATGAAGGTCTCATCGCCCCTTTGGGCTAGGTAGGGGGCGACGACGTCCGATGGCGCTGCTCGATGCAGAGACGGATCTGGGCGCCTTTCGCTTGGAAGTCCAAACCTGGATCGAGGCTCACTTCCCCGCAGCGATGAGGGGCGGTTCCGCGCCGGCGGAAGCGTGGGACGATAGCTCCGCGGGCGCGAAGGAATGGATCGCCGCGCTGGGTTCGCGGGGCTGGACCACGCCGACTTGGCCCAAGACGTACGGCGGCGGCGGACTGTCTCCTTCCGAGGTCAAGGTGTTCCGCGAGGAAATGCGTCGGGCCGGCGCCTGGAACCCGATCGGCTTCGGCATGGGCATCCGCATGCTGGGCCCGACCCTGCTTGAGTACGGCGACGAGGCGCAGAAGCTTGAGCACATCCCTCCGATCTGCCGCGGCGAGACGCGGTGGTGCCAGGGCTACTCGGAACCGGGCGCCGGGTCCGACCTCGCCTCGCTCCAGACCCGAGCCGAAGACAGGGGCGACCACTTCCTCGTCAACGGTCAGAAGATCTGGACCTCGGGCGCCCAGTACGCCGACTGGTGCTTCTGCCTGGTGCGCACCGATCCTTCCACGAAGAAGCAGGAGGGGATCAGCTTCCTGCTGATCGACATGCGCTCACCGGGGATCGAAGTGCGGCCGATCCGGCTAATTTCCGGCGACTCGCCCTTCTGCGAGACCTTCTTCAAGGACGTGAAGGCGCCCAAGCGCAACCTGGTCGGCCACCTCAACGGTGGCTGGACGGTCGGCAAACGGCTGCTGCAGTTCGAGAGGGTCGCCAATCCGGATGCAACGCCGCCGCGCCGCGGCCGAGGCGGGCGAAAGCTCCAGGACCTGGCCAAGAGCTACGTGGGCGTCGACGAGCACTCGCGCCTCGCCGACGGCGACCTGCGCAGCCGCCTGACCGACCACCTGATGGACCGGCAGGCCCTCATCCTGACCCTCGCCCGGATCGCACACTCGCGCCGCGGCGTGGGCCCCGACGTAACCACTTCCATCGTGAAGAACGTCTCCTCCCTCGTGGGCCAGCAGCGATCCGAGCTTCTGCTTGAGATCCTCGGTTCCCATGGGCTCGGCTGGAGCGGCGAGGGATTCGACGACGAGGAGATCGCGGCGGTCCGCGAGTGGCTATCAGGCAAGGCGACAACCATTTTCGCGGGGTCCTACGAGATCCAGAACAACGTGATCTCCAAGCGCATTCTTGGCCTGCCGGATCCTATTGGGTCCGAGTCCGCCTAGGGCGGAACAGTTTCAGGGCCGGGACGCCGCCACGGCCATCGGGGGCGATTGCAGCCCGACGGCTCCTGGGAGATCGGATGGAGCATCCTCTCGGATGTGGCGCCAGCTCCCACCCCTACACGAAGCGCTTCGGCGTCGAACGCGAAACCGCGCGTATGACTGGAGCCCAAGACTCTAGGTCCGCCTTCCACCCTTCTGCGACTCTGGCGAGGTCCTCTTTTGGGCGACCGTACTCGCACAACGCGCCCGTCAACCGGCCGGCCCAGGCTAGGTCACTACCGACGCCGCGCCTCGGTTGACACCCGCGGCGCGCCGGCCTATCGCGACCCTGCCTTGCGTGACTGGCGATGAAGGTGGGCGACCACCGGGGAGCGCGGGGCTATTTCGAGCCGCTCGCCTGGGCCTTGTGTTTTCCAACCCATGGAGACCGCCTTGGCCAATATCGCACCCCCGTTTCCGCCCGCGCCCGACCGCGCGCTCGTCCGTCGCGCGCTACTTTCGGTCTACGACAAGACCGGCCTGGTGGAGGCCGCCAGGGTCTTGATCGAGCTGGGGGTAGAGCTGGTCTCGACCGGCGGCACGCGCGCGGCGATCGCCGCGGCCGGCCTGCCGGTCAGGGACGTGGCCGAGCTGACCGGCTTTCCCGAGATGATGGACGGGCGGGTCAAGACCCTGCATCCGGTGGTGCACGGCGGGCTTTTGGGCGTGCGCGACGCGCCCGAGCACGCCGAGGCGATGGAGCGGTGTGGCATCGGCGGCATCGATCTTCTGTACGTCAGCCTCTATCCGTTCGAGGACGCGGTGGCCGGCGGCGGCGACTTCGCCACCTGCGTCGAGAACATCGACATCGGCGGGCCGGCGATGATCCGCTCGGCGGCCAAGAACCATGCCTATGTCGCGGTCGCCACCAGTCCAGCCGACCTCGGCGAGGTGCTGGACGCGCTGAAGGCCGGCGGCGCCACCCGCCTGGCCCTGCGCCAAAGGCTCGCCGCGCGCGCCTTCGCCCGCACCGCAGCCTATGACGCGGCGATCTCGGCCTGGTTCGCCGGCCAGGTCGGCGATGAGGCCCCGCCGCGCAAGGCGATCGCCGGGAGCCTGATCCAGACCATGCGCTACGGCGAGAACCCGCACCAGACGGCGGCCTTCTACGGCTTTTCCCATCCCAGGGCCGGGGTCGCCACGGCTCGCCAGCTGCAGGGCAAGGAACTCAGCTACAACAATATCGCCGACACCGACGCAGCCTTCGAGCTGGTGGCCGAATTCGATCCGAAGGCGGGCGCGGCGGTGGCGATCATCAAGCACGCCAACCCCTGCGGCGTCGCCTTGGGGAGCGACCTGAAGACCGCCTATCTGCGGGCGCTGGAGTGCGACCCGGTCTCGGCCTTCGGCGGCATCGTGGCGGTGAACCGCCGGCTGGACGGCGCGGCGGCCGAGGAGATCGCCAAGATCTTCACCGAGGTGGTGATCGCGCCCGACGCCGATCCGGACGCCATCGCGGTCTTCGCCAAGAAAAAGAACCTGCGCCTTTTGGTCACCGGCGCCCTGCCCGACCCGCTCGAGGCGGGCGAGACGTTCCGCTCGGTGGCCGGCGGCTTTCTGGTCCAGTCGCGCGACGCCGCGCGGATCGCCGCGTCCGACCTCAAGATCGTCACGAAACGGTCGCCGAGCCCGCGCGAGATCGAGGACATGCTGTTCGCCTTCACCGTCGCCAAGCACACCAAGTCCAACGCCGTGGTCTACGCCAAGGATGGTCAGACCGCCGGCATCGGCGCCGGCCAGATGAACCGCCGCGATTCGGCCCGCATCGCCGCCCTGCGCGCGGCCGAAGCGGCGCAGGCCGTGGGTCTGCCGCAGTCCCTGGCTAAAGGCTCCGCATGCGCGTCCGACGCCTTCTTCCCCTTCGCCGACGGCCTGATTCAGGCGGTGGAGGCTGGAGCCACGGCGGTGATCCAGCCCGGCGGATCGATCCGCGACGACGAGGTGATCGCCGCCGCCGACGCCGCCGGCGTCGCCATGGCGTTCACCGGCGTTCGGGTGTTCCGCCACTGAAACCAGGCCGGCCCGAGCGGAGCTGGCCGCACTCTAGAGCGCGTTCCGCAAAAGTGGACCCGGTTTTGCGATCAGAACGCGCTCAAGCTTTTGAATTTAGAGCACGATTCAACGATCAGGCGATTCCGCCTGATCGCATCGTGCTCTAGGGTATGCGGAACCGCCCCTGCTCGTGCGCCATCAGCGCCATGACCCAATCGTCGGGGATCAGCTTGGCCAGGGCCGCCAGCGCCTTGTTCGGCGCGCCGGGCACGCAGATCGGCCGGTTCGCCTCGGCCGCCTCGTAGCCGGCGGCGGCCACCTCGTCGGCGCCCAGCCACAGCCATTGGGGGATGGCGCGGCTGATCCGTTCGCGGTTTCCAGCCACGTCGTGGAACTCGGAATAGGTGAAGCCGGGACATAGCGCGCTGACGTGGACGCCCTGGTCGCGGGTCTCCAGGTGCAGGCTCTGGGAAAAGCGGATCAAAAAGGCCTTGGCGGCGCCGTAGAGGGCGTGGCCGGCGCCGCCGGGCGCCAGGCCGGCCAATGAGGAGACGTTGACGATCCGCCCGAACCGCCGCTCGATCATCCCGGGCGCCAGCTTGTGGGTCAGCTCGCAGACCGCGACTAGCAGCACTTGCAGGAAGGCGCGCTCGTCCTCCCAGGCGCTCGCCGCATAGCTGTTCGGCAGGCCGTAACCGGCGTTGTTGACCAGGGCGTCGACCACCCGGCCGTTGGCCCCGATCCGCTCCAGCAGATGATCCGAGGTGGCCGGATCGGTCAGGTCGGCGGCGATAGTCAGGGTCTCGACGCCGAAGCGCAGCCGGATCTCGTCAGCCAGCGCCTCCAGCCGGTCGGCCCGCCGCGCGGTCAGGACCACGTCGTAGCCGGCGCCGGCGTAGACCCGTGCGAAGGCCGCGCCGATGCCCGCGGAGGCGCCGGTCACCAGGCACAGGCGTCGGGTCATCGGGGGGCGCTCGCTGCTGTTTCCAAGGTCCAGCCGAGAGTGGCCCGCCGGCCGGCGCGGTTCAAGCCGCCGTGGGGGCGAGCCTGACCGGAGCATCGGCGGGAATACAAATCCCGCAACGGTTCGCGGGCCGCGCGGCATCGGCGTGGTTGAACCGGTCCCGGAAAGGGTTTATCGCGCGCGCTCTTGCATTGGGGCGGGCCGCGGGCGATCCGGCGGCCAATCCCCGGAGGAGCCAGATGGCGTCCGAGACCCCGCGCGCGACCAGGGCCGAACAGGCCGCGCCTTCCGACCCGGAAACCCCGGCGCAGACCTCGCCCGAAGAGTCGGCCGCCGCGCCGAGCGCCCACGGGTTCGCCGCCTTGGCCCTAGGCGCGGTCGGCGTGGTGTTCGGCGATATCGGCACCAGCCCGCTCTACGCCATGCGCGAGGCGCTACGGCACACGCGGGCCGCGGAATCGCCGCAACTGGCGGTGCTGGGCGTGGTCTCGCTGGTGATCTGGACCCTGACCCTGATCGTCACGGTCAAGTACATCATCTTTTTGATGCGGGCCGACAATCGCGGCGAGGGCGGGACGCTGGCCCTGATGTCGCTCGCCCAGCGCGCGGTCGGTCGGCGCACCGCGATGATCTTCCTGTTGGGGGTTGTCGGCGCGGCGCTGTTCTACGGCGAGGGAGTGATCACCCCGGCGATCTCGGTGCTGTCGGCGGTGGAGGGGGTGCGCGGCGCGCCGAACATCGGCCACAGCCTGGCCCCGCACGTGGTGCCAATCGCCGGCGGCATCCTGATCGCTCTCTTCCTGTTACAGGCCAGGGGCACCCATCGGGTGGCCGCCTTCTTCGGCCCGATCACCGCGGCGTGGTTCCTGACCCTGGGCGGGCTGGGCCTCTATCACCTGCGCGACGACTTGTCGGTGTTTCGCGGCCTCAATCCCTGGTACGGGGTCAAGTTCCTGATCGACAACAGCATCCTGGGCTTCGTCATCTTGGGCAGCGTGTTCCTGGCGGTGACCGGGGCCGAGGCGCTGTACACCGACATGGGCCACTTCGGCCGCGGCCCGATCCGCGCGGCCTGGTTCGTGCTGGTGTTTCCCTGTCTCGTCCTGAACTACCTCGGCCAGGGGGCGGTGGTGTTGCAGCACCCGGCGGCTCGGTTCAGCCCGTTCTGGGCGATGACGCCCCAAATCGCCTACTGGCCGGTGCTGGTCCTGGCCACCGTGGCCACGGTGATCGCCAGCCAGGCGGTGATCACCGGCGCCTTTTCGATGACCCAGCAAGCGGTCCAGCTCGGCCTGTTGCCTCGGCTGGAGATCAGGCGGACCTCGGAAACCCAGGCGGGGCAGATCTTCGTGCCGACGGTGAACCTGCTCCTGATGCTCGGGGTCCTGTTGCTGCTGCTGATCTTCCGCTCATCGAGCCGGCTGGCGGCGGCCTATGGCGCGGCGGTGACCGGGGCGATGCTGGTCGACACGCTGCTGGCCTATTTCGTGGTCCGACGGATGTGGAAATGGAACCTGGTCCAGACCGCCTGCCTCTTGGTCCCGATCACCACGGTGGACCTGGTGTTCACCGCCTCGAACCTCTTGAAGATCCGCGCCGGCGCCTGGCTGCCCCTGGTGCTGGGCGGCGGGCTGATGGTGATCATGTGGACCTGGGCGCGGGGAACCCGGATCCTGTTCGAGAAGACCCGGCGCGACAGCCTGCCCTTGAGCGAGCTGATCGACATGCTGCACGCCCGCCCGCCCTATCGCGCGCCGGGCACGGCGATCTTCCTGACCTCCGATCCGGACATGACCCCGGTCGCGTTGATGCACAATCTCAAACACAACAAGATGCTGCACGAGAAGAACGTCATCCTGACCGTGCGGACGGCGGAAACGCCGCGCGTGCCCGAGGCCGAACGGGTCACCATCGAGCCGATCGACGACGACTTCAAGAAAGTGTGGATCTCCTATGGCTTCATGGAAAGCCCGAACCTTCCGCGCGCCTTGCAGCAGCGCAAGAAGCTGGGGCTGAAGTTCGACATCATGTCGACCAGCTTCTACCTCGGGCGCCGCTCGCTGGTCGCCGCCGCCCAGCCGGGCATGCCGATGTGGCAGGACAAACTGTTCATCTTCCTGATGAAGAACGCCGCCAATCCGACCGAATTCTTCAAGATCCCGCCCGGACGGGTGGTCGAACTCGGCGCGCAGCTGACGGTTTAAGGCCTGAAATCGGCCCGCGGGGTTGAATCCGCCGCATAAGCGGCCTTTAAGGCGCCCGTAAACCCGCCAAGGACGCCCATGCCCGCCCAGCCGCCGCCCAAGAAAGTCGTGCTCGCCTATTCCGGCGGCCTGGACTCCTCGACCATCGTCAAGTGGCTGCAGGTGACCTACGGCTGCGAGGTGGTGACCTTCACCGCCGACCTCGGCCAGGGTGAGGAGCTGGGGCCGGCGCGCGACAAGGCCTTGTCGCTGGGGGTCAAGCCGGAGAACATCTTCATCGAGGACCTGCGCGAGGAGTTCGTGCGCGACTATGTCTTCCCGATGTTCCGGGCCAACACCGTCTACGAGGGTCAGTACCTGCTGGGCACCTCGATCGCCCGGCCGCTGATCGCCAAGACCCAGATCGACATCGCCCGCCAGGTCGGCGCCGACGCGGTCTCCCACGGCTCGACCGGCAAGGGCAACGACCAGGTCCGCTACGAGGTGGCCTATTATGCGCTGGAGCCCGACATCCGGGTGATCGCGCCGTGGCGCGAGTGGAGTTTCGCCAGCCGCGAGGCGCTGCTCGACTTCGCCGAAAAGCACCAGATCCCGATCGCCAAGGACAAGCGCGGCGAGGCGCCCTTCTCGGTCGACGCCAACCTTCTGCACTCCTCGTCCGAGGGCAAGGTGCTGGAGGACCCGGCGATCGAGGCGCCGGAATTCGTCTATCAGCGGACCATCTCGCCCGAGGCCGCGCCCGATAAGCCCTGGGTGTTCACGATGGATTTCGAGCGCGGCGATCCGGTGGCGATCGACGGCGAGACGCTGTCGCCGGCGGCGCTGCTGACCAGGCTGAACCAGCTCGGCCACGACAATGGCGTCGGCCGGCTGGATCTGGTGGAGAACCGTTTCGTCGGGATGAAGTCGCGCGGCGTCTACGAGACCCCTGGCGGGACCATCCTGCTGGCCGCCCACCGCGGAATCGAATCGATCACGCTGGATCGCGGCGCCATGCACCTGAAGGACGAGATCATGCCGCGCTACGCCGAGATGATCTACAACGGCTTCTGGTTCTCGCCCGAGCGCGAGATGCTGCAGGCGCTGATCGACAAGAGCCAGGCGCTGGTCACCGGCCGGGTCCGGATCAAGCTCTACAAGGGCAATGTCAGCGTGATCGGCCGCGAGAGCCCCTATTCGCTGTACGACCAGGAGCTGGTCACCTTCGAGGAGGGCAAGGTCGCCTACGACCACCGCGACGCGGCTGGCTTCATCAAGCTGAACGCGCTGCGCCTGCGCGTGGCGGCCAAGCGCGACCGGCGGGGCGCGCCCTGACCCGGGCTTGATCGGGAGGGCGTTGACGCCTGGTCCGGCCAGGCTCATCCTGCCCTCTTAGCCCAAATCCTCACGCCGCGCGCCGCCCGAGCGATCTCGCGCGCCCGCCAAGGAGCCGCGATGCCGGCCGATCCGCGCCTGATCATCCCGCTGGACCTGCCGACGCGGGCCGACGCCGAGGCCATGGTCGAGCGGCTGGGCGAGACGGTCGGTTTCTACAAGATCGGGCTGCAGCTGCTGGCCGGGGGCGGCATGGACATGGCCCGAGACCTGAAGCGGCGCGGCCGGCGCGTGTTCCTCGACTGGAAGTTGCACGACATCGGCGCGACGGTGGAAAAAGCCACCGCGGCGATCGTCGCCACCGGGGCCTGCGACCTGCTCACCGTCCACGCCGAGCCCCAGGTGATGGCCGCCGCCGCCCGCGGCCGCGCCGGCGCGCTGGGGGCGAAGATCGTCGGCGTCACCGTGCTGACCAGCCTGAACGACGCCGACCTGGCCGAGCTGGGCTATGGCCTCTCGGTCGAGGCCCTGGTCGAACGACGCATCCGCCAGGCGCTCGACGCCGGGCTCGACGGCGTGGTGGCCAGTCCGCACGAGGCGGCCCTGGCCAGGCGGATCGGCGGGCCGGGCTTTCTGGTGATCACGCCGGGGGTGCGCCCGACCTGGGCCAAGGCCGACGATCAGGCGCGCGCGGCCACGCCCGCCGAGGCGCTGCGCGCCGGGGCCAGCCATCTGGTCTGCGGTCGGCCGATCACCGCCGCCAATGATCCGCGCGCCGCGGCGCTGGCGGTGGCCGAAGAGATGGCGGCGATCTGAAGCCTATCGGCAGCCGCAGCCGCGGCCGCCGTGATGGAAGCCGCCGTGGCCGCGGATCGAGACGCTGACCGACGCGCTGGCGCTGGCCCGCGCGCTGGCGAAGGCGCCCACTGATCCGCCGGCATAGGCGAAGCCGCCGCCGCCATAACCGTAGTCGACCGGGAAAGGACCCACCCCTCCGGCGTCGGCGAAAAAGCTGACCGGCAGATAGTCGACCTCCGCCGCGCCATCCCGATCCTCGACATAGGTCCGTTCGCTGAACCAGGCTTGTTCGCCGGACCGGCTCCATTCGGCGGCCTCGATCGCGGCGGTGCGAACCGTCGGCGGATAGCCGTGCGCGCCGCCCGCCCAGGCAAGCGGCGCGGTCGCCAGGCCGATCAGCATCGCGGCGGCGATCAGGGCGACTCGGCGTGGGGCGGTTCGCATTGGGCGCATCCGGCGATCGGTTGGCGTTAACCAAATCTAGGACCGTCAGCGCATAGCCGCCAGCCGCTGCGCCCAAAAGGCGAGTAGCCAAGGCGCGCGGGTCTAGAAGTCGACCGCCAGCCCCTTGCGCTCCCAGTCGCCGTAGCGGGTGGGCTCGGGCCCGACGGGGCCGCCCCGCTCACCGCTCGGCGCGGCGGCGGCCTCGGCGGCGCGGCGCTGGGCGGCTTCCTCCAGCGCCCGGCGGGCGGCGGGGGTCAGGGCCTTGCCGGGCGCGGCGTTGGGAACAGCGTCGTCTGACATGGGCCACATCTAGCGGGCGTTCCAGGCCGGCGCCAGGGCCAGGGGGATTGGCTCTTGGGGCTTGAACCGCGTCCGCGCCGGGTGCACGGCGGGGCATGGGCAAAGACAAGACCGCCGAGCGCGCGCACGAACTGGCCGCCCGGCGGGCCGCGATCGACCTGGTGGCGAGCGCCCTGGACCACCGGGGCGGGCTGGATGAGGCGATGGAGCGCGCCCCGTTCGCGGGCCTGGAGCCGCGCGAACGGGGCCTCGCCCGGATGATCGCCATGACCCTGCTGCGGCGCCTCGGCGTGATCGACCGGCTGCTCGCGGCGCGGCTGGCCAAGCCACCACCGCCCGCGGTGACCATGCTGCTGCGCCTCGGCGCGGCGCAAGCGCTCTATCTGGACGTGCCAGCCTTCGCCGCGGTCGACACCACCGTGCGGCTGGCCGAATCAGGCCACGCCACCCGACCGTTCAAGGGCCTGATCAACGCCGTGCTGCGCGGCCTTCTGCGCGAAGCCGGCGGCGGCGAGACCGATCCCGAGCACCTGGCGCCCGACTGGCTGTTCGCCCGCTGGCGTTCAGCCTATGGCGAGGCCGCGGCGCGCCAGATCGCCGCCATGATCGTCGAGGAGCCGGCGACCGACGTCACCCTGCGCGATCCGAACAACGCCGGCTTGGCGGCCGCGCTCGAGGCCGAGGCCCTGCCCGGCGGCTCGCTGCGGGTGCGCCGGCGGGGCGATGTGGCCGCTTGGCCGGGCTATGCGGAGGGGCGCTGGTGGGTGCAGGACGCCGCGGCGGCGGTTCCCGCCCGGCTTTTGCGGCTGAAAGAGGGACAAACCGCGCTCGATCTCTGCGCCGCGCCCGGCGGCAAGGCGTTGCAGATGGCCGCCGCCGGGGCTCGGGTGACCGCGCTCGACCGTTCGGGCCCACGCCTTGGGCGGTTGCGCCAGACACTGGAGCGCACTGGGCTTTCGGCCGAGATCGTCACCGCCGACGCCGCCGCCTGGCCCGATGGGCGAGGTTTCGACGCCGTGCTGCTCGACGCTCCCTGTTCGGCCACCGGCACTTTCCGGCGCAACCCCGATGTGCTGTGGGGCATACGGGCGAGCGACATCGCCAAGCTGGCCGGGGTGCAAGCCGGGTTGCTGGACGCCGCCGCAGAGCGGGTCGCGCCCGGCGGGCGGCTGGTCTATTGCGTGTGCTCGCTGGAGCCGGAAGAGGGTGAGGCTCAGATCGAGGGCTTGCTTAAGCGGCGGGGCGATTTCCGGCTCGATCCGATCGCGCCCGGAGAAGGCGGCGCGCCGGAGGCGTCAGTGACCAAGGCTGGCTGGCTGCGCATTCTGCCGCATCAGATGGCGGGCGGGCTCGATGGCTTCTTCGCGGCCCGCTTGAGGCGCGCCTCTAATCCGGCTTCCGGCGCAGGGTGACATAGAGCGCGCCCTTGCCGCCGTGCCTGCGGTGGGCTTCAGAGACCCCGGCGACCAGCGCCCGGATCGGCGGCTCGGCCAGCCAGTCGGGCGCGCGCCGCTTGAGCACGCCATCGCCGGACAGACCCTTGCCGGTGATCACCAGAACCGCGGGCCAGCCGTCCTGGCTGGCCCGCCTGAGGAAGCCCTCCAGCGCCGAGCGCGCCTTGTCCTGGCTCAGGCCGTGCAGGTCGATCCTGGGGCCGAGCGCCTCCCGCTCGCGCGCCAGCCGGCGCAGTCGGCGCGGTTCGATCGGGTCGGGCGCGCCGTGCCGGTGATGCCGCGGCCGGAGCGAGGGTCGGGGCTGGGCGGTCCGCTGGATCGGCGCGGGCTCCGGCGGGGCGGCGGCGTCCGGCTTCGGCGCCTCCCGGCCCGGACCCGGACTTACGCTGGCCGCCACCCGGGCCCAGAGATTCGCCTCCTCGGGCTTCAGCGGTCGCTTCACTGGTCCCGCGGCTCCGCCGGCACGAGTTCATAGAGTCTCAGCGCATGGCGGACGTGACCCGCCTCGACGCCCGCCGCCTCGCCCCGACCGAGATAAAGATCGGCCCGCGCCGGCCCCTTGATCGCCCCGCCGGTGTCGAGCGCCATGGCCAGCCGCCGATAGGCCGGCGCGGCGCCGTTCAGCACCGGGGCGTCGGCGTCGATCCAGTAGAGACCCCCCAGCGGATGCACGCTCTGATCCACCGCGATCGCCCGGCCCGGCGGCAGCGGCAACCCCGCGGCGCCCACCGGTTCCTGGCCATCGTCCGGCGCGAGGGTGAAGAAGACATAGCGCCGATTAAGCTGCATCACGGCGTCCGCCTCGGGCCCGCGATGATCGGCCAGCCAGGCCCGAACACCTGGGCCGGAGCTGCCCGAGCCGCTCAAGGCGCCGCGCTCGCGCAGCGGGCCCGCGATCGGCGTGAATGGCTGGCCATTGCTGCCGGCGAAGCTCGCCTTGAGCCGGCGGCCGTCGGGAAAGTCCAGCACGCCCGAGCCCTGGATCTGCATGAAGAACAAATCCTCCGGCCGCATCCAGGCCAGGGCTTGGTCGGGCGGCTCGGCCTCGATCGAGGCCCGGTCGGCGTAGGGCGCCCCGCCCGGCGGCAGGTCCGCCGGCTTGGGCCTGACCGGGGCGGTGAAAGGGGCGATCGGCCGCTCGCGCGCCTCGTATTCGGGCACGAAGTATCCGGTCAGCAGCCCCTCCCCCTCGATCGCGCGCGGTTGGAAGCGGTCTTCAAAAAAGGCTCGGGCCTCATCCTCGCCCAGCGGGCCCAGGTCGCGAGCCTCGTGGCACAGGTCGTAGAGCGCCGGGTCCGTGGTCACCCGGCAGCCGGCCTGGAAGGCGCGGAAGCCGGCCGCGTGGTCTTCGTCGTCCCAGCCGGGCAGATCGGACAGGCGTCGAGCCTCGGGCGCCGACGGCGGGACGGCGGCGGGCGGCGGGGTGATTGGATAGCGTGGGGTGACACAGGCGGCGAGCGCCAAACAGACGACAAGTCCGCCGAACCGACACAGCCGCCGGACGGGTTCAGGCATTCGCCTCGTCGACCCGAACCAGCGTCCAGTTGGGATCACGACTGGAAAGCCGCCGCTCGAAGGTCCAGAGCTCGGCCGTGCGGCGGTCGTCGACCGCCTCGCCTTCGGGTCCCTTGGTGCGGCTGCGGAATTCGGCCAGGAATCGGACCTTGGCCCGGGCGGTGTCGCCGTTGACCTCGCCGCTGTCGAGATCGGCGCGCGGTGGGTGGGTGAATTCGACCGTCTCGGTGCGGCCTTCGACCTCCCGCGCGGCGAGGGCCTTTTCGAATCCCGCCATCACCGTGGGCGAGACCAGGCGGGCGAGAGCTTCGCGATCGCCAGCGGCGAAGGCGCGGACGATGGTCTCATACGCGCCGCGCGCGCCTTGCAGGAACCGGGTCGGATCGAAGCTGGGGTCGCGGTCCAACAGCCCGGCGAAGCCGCCGGCCGGCGCCGGCTCCTCCGGTTCGCGCTGGCGGGCGTCCGCCTCGTCGGCCCGGCCCGCCGGTTGCGGGCGCAGACCCTCGTCCGGCTGACGGCCGACGCGCCGGCCGAGCACCGCATAGAGCTGGTAGAGCACCACGGCGGCGAGGGCGGCGAGGATGAGAAGTTCGAGGAGCTGCACGAAAACACCAGGTTGATGCGCGCCGACGAGATCGGCTGACGGTCCGCGGCGCGGGCCCTCAATATAGTCATGCCGCGCGACTCCGTCAGGCGCCGCGTTGCACCCCACCCGCTTGCGTGATAGCAGCCCCGCTTCCGGCCTCCAAGGCGAAGCCGTGCTGCAAGGGACAGCGCCGTTCATGACCGACACCGATATCGCTAGCTCCGCGAGCGAGCCGAACGGCCAAGACGCCGCGGTTGGACCCTCGATCCGCATCCTGGCCCAGTTCATTCGCGATCTGTCGTTCGAGAACCCGCGCGCGCCCGATTCGCTGCGCTCGACGGGGGCTCAGCCCCAGATCGACGTCAGCGTCGAGCTCAACGCCCGGCCCCGGCCGGACGAGCTCTATGAGGTCGACCTGAAATTCACCGCCAGCGCCAAACACGGGTCCGAGCCGGTGTTCCAGGTCGAGCTGCTCTACGGCGGCCTGTTCCAGATCTCCGGCGTGCCGGAGCCGGACATCGAGCCGGTGCTGCTGATTGAATGCCCCCGGTTCATGTTCCCGTTCGTGCGCAAGGTGATCGCCGATGCGACCATGGAGGGCGGCTTTCCGCCGTTCATGCTCGATCCGATCGATTTCGCGGGTATCTACGCCGCCCGCCGCAACCAGATGTCGGGCGAGCCGGCCGGGGCGGCCTGAGCCGGAACATTCATCGCTCCAGGAGGCGGCTGTTCTAATTCGGTTCGAGGCCGAACTTCAGCCAGATCGCCTTTCCTTTCAGCGCCGCGCGCACGAATGCGGCATGGGCTTGACGCTCGGCCTCGGTCGACCGCGGCGCCAGCGGGCGCGGCCGGGGACTGTGCACCACCGGTTCCGCGATTCGCATCGGCTCGGCGGCGACCGCCACTGGGTCGAGGTCCAGACCCCGTTCGCGCCCGCCGCGCAATTCCAGATAGACCGCGGCCAAAAGCCGCGCATCGATCAGGGCGCCGTGCTTTTCCCGTTCGGCCAGCGAGATCTTGAAGCGTTTGCACAGGGCGTCGAGCGAATTTCCCATCCCCGGAAACCGCCTCTGGGCTAGGGCCAGGGTGTCGACCCAGCGCTCGTCCGGCAGTGGCGCGCGGCCCGCGCGGTCGAGTTCGTCGTTGAGAAATCCGCGGTCGAAGCCGGCGTTGTGCGCCACCACCGCCGCCTCGCCGATGAAGTCGAGCAACGCGTCGCAGACCTCCGGCTGATGGAACCGCGGCTTGCCTTCCAGCGAGGCCAGAGAGATTCCATGCACCCGCTCGGCGTCCGGGTGGATGTCCCGGTCCGGATGCACCAGCCGGTGGAAGGTCCGTCCGGTGGGGAGCAAGTCCTCCAGCTCGACGCAAGCGACCTCGATCAACCGGTCGCCCGTCCTATGGTCCAGGCCGGTGGTCTCGGTGTCCAGAACGATCTCGCGCGCCATCGCCTATCTGTGCGGTGGTTCGCGCCCGGCTTCAAG
The DNA here is from genome assembly GCA_963706385.1 of uncultured Alphaproteobacteria bacterium. Taxonomy (GTDB): domain Bacteria; phylum Pseudomonadota; class Alphaproteobacteria; order Caulobacterales; family Caulobacteraceae; genus Poindextera. The sequence continues at coordinate 2,225,676 of OY970153.1, forward strand.
CCGCGCCTTGGAGCCTTCAGCGTTAGGGCGCGGATCTGCGCTTCCAGCCGGGCGCGCGCAGCGCCGCCATCACTTGGCGCACCTGCGCCCGCGCCGCCTCCAGCCCTTGGCCGGTGTCGATGACGAAATCGGCGCGGGCGCGTTTTTCGGCGTCGGGGAGCTGCTGGGCCAGGATCGCGTCGAGCCGCTCATCGTTCCAGCCGGGCCGGGCGGTCACCCGCGCGCGCTGCGCCTCGGCCGGCGCGGAGACCACCACCACCGCATCGACCCGGGCCTCGCCGCCGGTTTCGAACAGCAGCGGGACGTCGAGCACGACGACATCGGCGCCGCTCTCTTGCGCCCGCTTGAAGAACTCGGCGCGGCCGGCGCCCAGCAAGGGGTGCACCACATGGTTGAGCGTCCTGAGCGCCTCCGGATCACCCAGCACCTTCACCCTCAGGGCCTCGCGGTCGACCGCGCCGTTCTTGACCACGCCCGGGAAGGCGGCCTCCAGCGGCGCCGCCGCCGCCCCGCCCTTGGCGTAGAGGGCGTCGACCTCGGCGTCGGCGTCATAGACCATGGCCCCGGCCTCGGCGAACATCGCCGCGGTGGTCGACTTGCCCATGCCGATCGATCCGGTGAGGCCGACGGTGATCATGGTGTCCCGCCTCGCCCAGCTTCGCCCAGTTCGGTCAGCACCAGGGCCCGGACGTCGACGGCCGGCGGCGGCGGCTGTCCAAAGAAGGCCTCGAACGAAGGGATCGCCTGACGGATCAGCATCTCCAGGCCGTCGACCACCGGATGGCCCGCCGCTCGGGCCTGGGTCAGCAGCCCGGTGGCGAGCGGCTTGTAGACCATGTCCATCACCACCGCGCTCGGCGGCAAGCCTTCCAGCGCCATGAGCGGCGGATTGTGTCCTTCCAGTCCCAGGGACGTCGCATTGACCAGGACGCCGGCTCCGGCGTTGGCCCGGACGATCTGGTCCCAGCCGAACACGGTGACCCGCCCGCCGAGCCGGGCCTTGATTCGTTCAGCCTTGGCTCGGGTCCGGTTGACGATCCGCACTTGCGGCGCCCCGGCGTCGAGCAGGGCGGCGACCGCGCCGGACGCCGCGCCGCCGCCGCCCAGAACCACCACCGGCGCGGCGGTCAGGTCTCGGCCTGGCGCCTGGGCGGCCATGGCGTCGAGCAGGCCGACGCCGTCGGTGTTGTCGGCGCTCACCGCGCCATCCTCGTCGAACAGCAGGATATTGGCGGCGCCCGCGCGCAGCGCCCGCGCGCTTGCCCGGTCCGCCGCGGAGAGGGCGGCCTCCTTGAATGGTATCGTGACGTTCAGTCCCCGGACGGTTCCGCCGCGCAGGCCCTCGACGAAGGCGGCGAAGCTTTCCGCCGTCGGGCTGAACGGCACATAGACCCCGTCGATCCCCGCCGCCGCGAGCCAAGCATTGTGCAGGATCGGGCTCAGCGAGTGACGCACGGGCCGGCCCATGATCCCCGCCACCATTGTCGCCCCGGTGATCCGGATCATGCCGCCAGCGCCCCTTGTCGGCGCAGCAGCTCCAGCAGGCCCAGGAGCGGCAGACCAAGGATTGAGAAATAGTCGCCCTCGATCGCCTCGAACAGCTGAATCCCCTCGCCTTCCAGCTGGTAACAGCCCACGGACGACAGGGCCGCCTCGCCGTTGCGCTCCAGATAGCCGTCCAGGAAGGCGTCGGAAAAGTCGCGCATGGTCAGGCTGGCGGTGACGAGCTCGCACCAAAGCACCTGGCCGGCTCGCGCCACCGCCACGGCGGCGTGCAGTCGATGGGTCCGGCCCCGCAGGCGGATGAGCCGCGCGCGCGCGGCTCGGGCGTCAGCGACCTTGTCGAACAGCGCCCCGTCCAACTCGAGCGTCTGATCCGCGCCGATAACCAGGCCATCGAAATCACGCGAGACCCGCTCGGCCTTCAACGCGGCGAGGTCCTCGGCCACGGCGCTCGGTCCGGCGCTCCGCGCCAGCCACCCGGCCTTGGCCGTCTCTTCATCGATGTCGGGGCTGACCGCGGTGAAAGTCAGGCCGGCGTTGGCCAACAGCGTGCGGCGGATAGCGCTGGTCGAGGCCAGGATCACCGACGTCACGACAGCACCTCGACCTGACCGCGGCCGGCGGTCATGACGTTGATGATCGCCGCGGCGGTTTCCTCGACCGAACGGCGGGTCACGTCGATCACCGGCCAGCCGTGGCGTTCGAACATCCGGCGTGCACGGATGATTTCTTCACGGACCGAATCAAGCTCGGTATAGGTGGTTTCGCGGTCTTCGCGCAGATTGAGCAGGCGATTGCGGCGTATCTGAATCAGCCGATCGGGCGACAGGGTCAGGCCGACGACCACCGCCCGCTTAAGGGTGAACAGCTGGGCCGGCGGCTCGGCTCCCGGCACCAAGGGGACATTGGCGGCGCGGATGCCCCGATGCGCCAGATAGATCGAGGTCGGCGTCTTGGAGGTGCGGCTTACCCCGACCAACACCACGTCCGCCGCTTCCAGATCCTGGGTTCCTTGGCCGTCGTCGTGGTTGATGGCGTAGCTCAGCGCGTCCATTCGGTTGAAATAATCGTTGTCCAGCGCGTGCTGGGCGCCGACCCGGGTTGAGATCGAAGCGCCGAGGTAGCGGGCGAGCGAGGCCACCATCGGGTCGAGTGCGGCCACGCAGGGCATTTCCAGAGCGCGGCAGCCGCGCTCCAATTCGGCGCGCAGGTCCTTGTCGACGATGGTGTGCAAGATCACGCCGGGCGCGCCTTCCACCTCACGCAGCACCCGCTCGAGCTGGCGCTGGGAGCGAACCAGCGAATAGATATGCTCAATGGGCAGCACATCGTCGAACCGGGCGCAGACCGCCCTGGCCATGGCGTTCAGGGTCTCACCGGTAGAGTCCGAGACCAAGTGGATATGGAAGTAGGTGGCGAAACGCGCACTCGTGGACATCGTGGACCGGCGTATCCCTCCTCGCGGCTGTGGAGATCTCGTTAACAAAAGGTTAACGGCGGACCCAAAGCCGGGTGGTCTCGGGGGAGAAAAGCGGCTTGCCGGGGCTTTGCCAAGGCGCCATGGGACAAGCGGCGGGTTTTCTCGGTTTTTGTCCCCAGATCTGGGGTCTATGGGCCCGACCGTCAGCCCTCGCGCACAGGGTCTGGACGTTCGGAGCCAATCTCGTTTTCGTCCCCGGCTCGTCGTTGAGAATTGATTAACCCTTCTCTCGACTTGCCTGGTTTTCAACAGAACTCACACGTGCCGCCGCGCCTGTTGAAATTGATCGCGAGAGGTTGGGACAAGGGCGGGATACGCAAGGACGGAAGGGTTTATCCTCGGTCTGCCCCCCTTCTACCCTTATCCCCTAACCTTTTTAATCTTTCATTAAGGATAGAAGAAAGGCGGCGGGCTTGAGCTTGGCGCGGCGAGAGGATTTAACAGCAGCGATGAACACCACGTCCCCGCGCCACGATCCGATCATGCTCTCGGCGCTGAAAGGCGAGCGGCTCAAACGACCCCCGGTGTGGTTCATGCGGCAGGCGGGACGCTATCTGCCGGAATATCGGGAGTTGAGGGCCAAGGCGCCGGATTTCATCGCCTTCTGTCTCGATCCGGAGATGGCGGCGGAGGCGACGCTGCAGCCGATGCGGCGGTTCTCGTTCGACGCGGCCATTGTCTTCGCCGACATCCTCTTGATCCCGCGCGCGCTCGGCCAAACGGTCTGGTTCGAGGTTGGCGAGGGGCCCAGGCTTGGACCGCTGCCGGTGTTGGAAGCCTTGCGTGGTGAGATCGAGGCCTCGACCGAGCGGCTAGGCGCGGTGGGTGAGACGCTATCGCGGGTGCGGGCCGTGTTGGAGCCGGAGCGGGCGTTGATCGGCTTTGCTGGCGCGCCCTGGACGGTGGCCACCTACATGATCGAGGGCAGGTCCAGCGACCGTAGCGGCGCGCGCGCCTACGCCTACCGGAATCCGGAAGCGTTGGACGAGCTGATCGACATCCTGGTCGAGGCCACGGTGCGCTATCTGGTGATGCAGGCCAAGGCCGGGGCTCAGGTGCTCAAGCTGTTCGAATCCTGGGCCGAGAATTTGCCGGAGGATCTGTTCGAACGGGTGGTGACCCGGCCGCACGCCGCGATCGTCGGACAGCTCAGGGCCGCGGGCGTGACCGCGCCGGTGATCGGCTTTCCGCGCGGCGGCGGGGCTCTGGTGGAGGCCTATGCCGCAGCCTCGGGCGTCGATGCGGTGGCGTTGGACGTCCAGGCGCCGGCCGGGCTCGGTCAGCGGCTGCAGCAGCGCCTGACCATCCAGGGCGCGCTCGATCCGCTGCTGCTGCGGGCGGGGGGCGCGGGGCTGGATCGGCGGGTGGACGCACTGCTCGGGCAGTGGGGCGATGGGCCCTATGTATTCAACCTCGGCCACGGCATCTTGCCGGACACGCCGATCGCCCATGTCGAACAGGTGCTGGCGCGGGTGACCGGCTGGCGGGCTGGCGGGGCGTGAGCCGGATCGCGGTCGTGCTGTTCAACCTCGGCGGGCCCGATGGCCCGGAGGCGGTGCGACCGTTCCTGTTCAACCTGTTCTCCGATCCGGCGATCATCGGCGCCCCGGGCTTCGTCCGCCTGCCGCTGGCGGCGTTGATCTCGACGATGAGGGCGCGATCGGCGCGAGCCAACTATGCGCTGATGGGCGGCGCCTCGCCGCTGCTGCCCGAGACCAGGGCTCAGGCCGCGGCGCTGGAAGCGGCGCTGGGCGCGCGCGCCGGCGGCGACGAGGTCAAGGTGTTCATCGCCATGCGCTACTGGCGACCGATGAGCGAGGAGACCGCGCGGGCGGTGGCCGCCTTTGCGCCCGACGAGATCGTGCTCTTGCCGCTCTATCCGCAGTTCTCGACCACCACGACGGCCTCGTCGATCGCCGCCTGGCGCAAGGCCTATCGTGGGCCGGGAACGGTGCGCGCGGTCTGCTGCTATCCGACGCTGGAGGGTCTGGTCGCGGGCCACGCGCTCCGAATCGAAGAAGCCTGGCGGGCGGCGGGCTCGCCAAGGCCGTCGCGTCTGCTGTTTTCGGCCCACGGCCTTCCCGAGGCGGTGGTCGAGCGAGGCGATCCCTATCAGGCGCAGATCGAGGCTACGGCCGCCGCGGTGGCCGAGCGCCTTGGCGGGAATTGGGACTGGCGCGTGTGTTACCAGAGCCGGGTCGGGCCGCTGGGCTGGCTCGGACCGGAAACCAAGGCCGAGATCGAGGCGGCGGGGCGGGAAGGTCTGGGCGTGGTGATCGCCCCGATCGCGTTCGTTTCCGAGCACGTCGAGACCCTGGTCGAACTCGATCGCGACTATGCCCGGGCGGGGGCGGCGGCCGGCTGCGAAAGCTATGTGCGCGCCCCGGCGCTGGGAGTGGAGGCGGGCTTCATCGCGGCCTTGGCCGATCTGGCGCTGGCGGCGGTTGGGCGGCGATCGGGCGCGGCGCCCGGGTCGGGCTTTACCTGCGCCGCGCGTTGGTCGAAATGTCCGGCGCGGTTTGGGGAGGCGAACCCATGATCCGGGACTCGGCCGGTTGGTTCAATCTATTGCGCGGGCTGCACATCCTCGCGGTCATCGCCTGGATGTCGGGCATGCTCTATCTGCCGCGACTCTACGCCTACCACACCCGCGCCGAGGCGGGCTCGCAGATGGACGAGACCTTCAAGTTGATGGAGGTCAAGCTGTTAAGGATCATCATCAATCCGGCGATGGTCATGGTGTTCGTCCTCGGCGGAACCCTGGTCTGGATCGATCTGCACCGGATCGGGCCACGATTTTGGCTCAGCGCCTGGATGCTGACCAAGATCGGCGGGATCGTCTTCCTGGCTGGCTGGCATGGCTTTCTGGCGGGGGCGCGACGGGCGTTCGCGGAAAACCGCAATCGCCGCTCGGAGCGTTTCTGGCGGATGACCAATGAGCTGCCGTTCCTGGCGGCGATCGCGATCGTGATCGCGGTGACCACCAAGTTCGGGGGCTGAGCGCCAGCGGCGAGGCTTGACCTGAACCGCCGCATGTGGTTCCCGTCTAGTCCAGCGCGGCGACTCGGCCGCGTCCTGCCTTTCTTCGGACCCCACGCCGATCTCGAGCGTTCGGGCGGTCCGGCTTCCCATCCAGCGCCGCTTCCGACCAGGTTCCGGCGCGCTTCAGACCCGCAAACCCGCTCCGACGCTCGGAGCCATCGATCGCCCGTGGGCGATCCGAACCAGAGCCCAAAATGCAAGACGACAGCGACACTTACACCGATTCCGACGTCACCGAGATGAGCCTCGAGGCGCCCGACGCCAGTGATGGCGATCTGGCGGCGGACGAAGGCCCCTCGCCCGCCGCCCAGGCGATCGCGGCGATGGGGCTGACCCGCATGTCCCTGCAGGATTTGAAGGAGAAGTCGCCCGCCGACCTCGTCGCCTTCGCCGAAGCCATGGAGATCGAGAACGCCAACTCGATGCTCAAGCAGGACATGATGTACGCCATCCTCAAGGGCCTGGCCGAGGAAGGCGTGGACATTTCCGGCTCGGGCACCTTGGAGGTGTTGCAGGACGGCTTCGGCTTCCTGCGCTCGCCGGAGGCCAACTATCTGGCCGGCCCCGATGACATCTATGTCTCACCCTCGCAGATCCGGCGGTTCGGCCTGCGCACCGGCGACACCGTCGAGGGCGGCATCCGCTCGCCGCGCGAGGGCGAACGTTATTTCTCCCTGGTCAAGGTCGATCAGGTCAATTTCGAGAGCCCGGACAACGTCCGCCACAAGGTCGCTTTCGACAATCTGACGCCGCTCTACCCGGAACAGCGGCTGACCATGGAGATCGAGGATCCCACGCTGAAGGACCGCACCGGCCGGGTGATCGACATCGTCGCCCCGCTCGGCAAGGGCCAGCGCTGCCTGATCACCGCCCCACCGCGGGTGGGCAAGACGGTGATGCTGCAGAACATCGCCAAGTCGATCGCCGCCAACCACCCGGAATGCTACCTGATCGTGCTCTTGATCGACGAACGGCCGGAAGAAGTCACCGACATGCAGCGCACGGTGAAAGGCGAGGTGATCTCTTCGACCTTCGACGAGCCGGCCACCCGACACGTCGCGGTCGCCGAGATGGTGATCGAAAAGGCCAAGCGCCTGGTCGAGCACAAGCGCGACGTGATCATCCTGCTGGACTCCGTCACCCGACTGGGCCGCGCCTACAACACCGTGGTGCCGTCCTCCGGCAAGGTGCTGACCGGCGGCGTCGACGCCAACGCCCTGCAGCGCCCCAAGCGCTTCTTCGGCGCGGCGCGGAACATCGAGGAGGGGGGCTCGCTGACCATCATCGCCACCGCCCTGATCGAAACCGGCAGCCGGATGGACGAAGTGATCTTCGAGGAGTTCAAGGGCACGGGTAACTCGGAAATCATTCTCGACCGCAAGGTCGCCGATAAGCGGATCTACCCGTCGATCGATGTGATCAAATCCGGAACGCGGAAAGAAGAACTTATCACGCCGAAAGATCATTTGCAGAAAACCTACATCCTCAGACGCATTCTAAACCCGATGGGACCACAAGATGCGATCGAGTTTTTGTTGGATAAACTACGGCAAAGCAAAAACAACGCTGATTTTTTCCAGTCCATGAATACGTAGACACATAACGGCGCATGTCCGGTTAGGATTTGGGGGCGGATTGCGGCTGGCGACTTGGCAAGCGGAGGGCTCATGACGATATGGTGGGCGCTCGGAGGTTGGACATGAAGGTCACCGTGGAGATCGATTGCACGCCGCAGGAGGCCCGGGCGATGCTTGGCCTGCCGGATGTCACGGCGCTGAACGCACAACTGGTCAACGAGATGCAGGCGCGGCTGGACGCCAATATGGCGGCGCTGGCGCCCGAGGAGCTGATGAAGAATTGGATCGCGTTCGGAGGCCAGGCCCAGGAGCAATTCCGCAAGCTGATGACGGCCGCGGCGGGCGGGTCGAAAAGCTGAGCCGTAGCCGCTGATGGCGGACACCATCTTCGCGCTGGCGACGGCGCCCGGCCGCGGGGCCGTAGCGGTGCTGCGCCTGTCGGGCCCCGGCGCTGGTCCGGCGCTCAAGGCGCTGACCAAGAACCCAACGCCTGTCGCGCGCGAGGCGATGTTGTGCACGCTGCGGCGGCCGGAAGACGGCGCGGTGCTGGATCGGGCGCTGGCGCTGTGGTTCCCGCGGCCGCGCAGCTACACGGGCGAGGATTGCGTCGAACTGCACCTACACGGCGGGCCCGCGGTGGTTGATGCGGTGGCCGAGGCTCTGCTGGGGCTCCGCCTGCGGCCGGCCGAGCCGGGCGAATTCACTCGCCGGGCGTTCGAGAACGGCAAACTGGACCTGTCCCAGGCCGAGGCGGTGGCCGATCTGGTCGATGCGGAAACCGACGCCCAGCGTCGCCAAGCCCTAGCGCAGCTCGACGGTGAGCTGACCCGCCGTCACGCCACGTGGCGCGCGGGTCTGATCGAGGTCCTGGCGGTGCTCGAGGCGGCGGTGGATTTCCCGGACGAGGACCTGCCGCGGGCGGTGGCGGGCGAGGCCGCGCCGATCGTGGACCGGGTGCTGGCCGAGCTAGACGCCGCCCTTGCCGATGGCGAGCGGGGTGAGCGGGTGCGCGAAGGTTTCCGCATCGCCATCGTCGGTGCGCCGAACGCGGGGAAGTCTAGCTTGTTGAACGCCCTCGCCGGTCGGCCGGCGGCGATCGTGACCGCGACGCCCGGCGCCACGCGTGACGTGATCGAGGTCCCGTTGGTTCTGGCCGGCTATCGGGCGCTGCTGGCGGACACCGCCGGCTTGCGCGAGGCGCGTGATCCAATCGAGGCCGAGGGGGTGCGGCGCGCGCGCGCCTGGGCGGCCTCCGCCGGGCTCCGATTGCTGGTGGTGGACGCTTCCGGCGACGATCAAGCCTGGCGCGAAGCCGCGGGCCAGGCCCGGCCGGGCGATCTGTGCATCCTCAACAAGCAGGATTTGCCCCCGGGCGAGGCGCGAGGCGCGGCGCGGGCCTGGGCGACAGATCACGGGCTCGAGGTCGTCGAAGTGTCGCTGAGCAGCGGCGAGGGCATGGGGCGGCTGGACGACCGATTGGCGGCGCGCGTGGTCGCGGCCTTGTCGGGCGCGGATTTTCCGGCGGCGACCCAGGCCCGGCACCGGCGGGACCTGTCGTCCGCGCGCGAACACCTGACTCGCGCCAAGCAGGCGCTGGCGGGGTCGGTGGAGGTCGAGTTGGCGGCGGAAGATGTGCGGCTGGCGGCGCGTAGCTTGGCGCGAGTCGGGGGGCGGATCGACGCCGAGGACGTGCTTGATCGGGTGTTCGCGCGGTTCTGCATCGGCAAATAAGCGTTTCACGTGAAACGCTGGCCGAGCCGATCAGCGCCCCGACGCCGTGTTTCACGTGAAACACCGCGCCCCTCGACCCTGGCGGCGCGCCGGCGTATAAGCGCGGCCCGCGCCGATTCCAACGGCGGCGCGATCTGGAATCCGATGCCGCAGTCTTCGCTCGCCTGGGATGTCATTGTGATCGGCGGTGGTCACGCCGGCTGCGAGGCGGCGGCGGCGGCGGCGCGCACGGGCGCGCGAACCCTGCTGCTCACCCACAAGCTCGAGACCATCGGGGAGATGTCCTGCAACCCGGCCATTGGCGGCTTGGGCAAGGGGCATCTGGTGCGCGAGATCGACGCCCTCGACGGATTGATGGGCCGGCTGGCGGACGAGGCCGGCATCCAGTTCCGCCTGCTCAACCGCTCCAAGGGACCGGCGGTGCGCGGCCCGCGCGCGCAGATCGACCGCAAGCTCTATCGCACCGCCATGCAGGCCGCCCTCGCCGCCCAGCCGGGCCTGACCATCGAGGCGGCGGCGGTCGAGGACCTGATCGTGGACGGCGGCCGGGTGAGGGGGGTCGCCGCGGCCGATGGGCGGATCTGGCGCTGTGGCAAAGCGGTGCTGACCACCGGCACCTTTCTGGGCGGGGTGATCCACCGCGGCGAGGAGCGTACGCCGGCCGGCCGCATCGGCGATGCGCCCGCCATCGGCCTGTCGAGACGCCTCCATGGCCTCGGCCTCGCCATGGGCCGGCTGAAGACCGGCACCCCGGCCCGGCTCGACGGCTCGACCATCGCCTGGGCGCGGCTGGAGATGCAGCCGGGCGATGCGGAACCGGTCCCGTTCTCCTTCCTCACTGCCGCGATCGCGCGCGAGCAGGTCGCCTGCGGCGTCACGTGGACCACGCGGGAAACCCACCGGATCATCGCCGAGCGGCTCGGCGAATCGGCGGTTTATGGGGGGCGGGCCACCGGCCGGGGGCCGCGCTACTGCCCCTCGATCGAGGACAAGGTGGTGCGCTTCGCCGACAAGACCGCGCATCAGATCTTCCTGGAGCCCGAAGGGTTGGACGATGACACCGTCTATCCGAACGGGGTTTCGACCTCGGTGTCGGCCGAGACCCAGGACCTCTTCCTGCGCACCATTCCCGGGTTGGAGCGGGTCGCCGTGCGCCGCTACGGTTATGCGATCGAATACGACTATGTCGACCCGCGCGAGCTGACCCCCGCGCTTGAGGTCAAGCGCCTGCCCGGCCTCTATCTCGCGGGGCAGATCAACGGCACCACCGGCTACGAGGAGGCCGCCGCCCAGGGCCTGGTCGCGGGGCTGAACGCCGCGCGGGCCGCCTCGGGCGCCGAGCCGGCCAGCTTCGCGCGCGACGAGGCCTACATCGGGGTGATGATCGACGATCTGGTCACCCGCGGCGTCTCCGAGCCATATCGGATGTTCACCAGCCGGGCCGAATTCCGCTTGACCTTGCGGGCCGACAACGCCGACCAGCGGCTGACCGCGCGCGGCGTCGAGCTCGGCTGTGTCGGCGCTGCGCGGGCGCGGACGTTCGCCGCCAAGGCCGCGGCGCTGGATGTCGCACGTGGACGCGCGCGAGCGCTGACCCTGACGCCGTCGCGGGCGGCCAAGGCCGGGCTCGCGGTCAAGGCCGACGGGCAGCGGCGCGATGTGTTCCAGCTTCTGGCCTATCCGAACGTCGGTTTCGATGACCTCGCCCGGCTCTGGCCGGAACTGTCCACCTGGACCCCGGCCGTGCGCGAGCAGATCGAGACCGAGGCGGGCTACGCCGGTTATCTCGACCGCCAGGCCGCGGACGTGGCCGCTTTCCGCCGCGACGAGGACCTGATCCTGCCGGCCGACCTCGACTATGCAACCGTGGGCGGCCTGTCCAACGAGGCGCGGGAAAAGCTGATCGCCGTCAGGCCCCGGACCCTGGGCCAAGCGTCGCGAATCGAAGGCGTCACCCCCGGCGCGCTCACCGCCCTTCTGGCCCATGTCCGCCGCGCCCGCGCCGCTTGAGCCCGACCAGGCGCTAGCCGCCGAGGGATTCGACGCCGCCGACTTTCAGGCGGCGATCGGCGCCAGCGACGCCCAGATGGCCGATCTCGAGATTTTTCGCGGGATGCTGGCGGAGTGGAGCCGGAAGATGAATTTGGTCGGCCCCTCGGCGCTGGCCGAGTTCTGGCTGCGGCACGCCTACGATAGCGCTCAGCTTCTGGCGCTCGCCCCCAAGGCGAAGGTCTGGGCCGACCTCGGCGCCGGCGCGGGCTTCCCGGGTCTGGTGCTGGCCATATTGCTCAAGCGCCGCGAGGGCGCCCACGTGCATCTGGTGGAAAGCGTGGCCAAGCGATGCCGATTCCTCGTCGCCGTGGTCGAGGCGCTGGAGCTTCCCGCCAGCGTGCACAACGCCCGCGCCGAAGACCTGTCACTAAAAGTTCATGTAGTCACCGCGCGAGCTTGTGCGCCCTTGGTCAGGCTGTTGGGCTATGCTCGGCCCTACCTGAGGAAAAGCGTCACCGCACTTTTCCTCAAAGGGCAAGATGTTGAGATTGAATTGGAAGAAGCCACAAGATATTGGAAGTTTGACGCGACGCTTAGATCCAGTCTCAGCTCGTCCCGGGGTCGTATCGTCCAACTGAGGAGGCTCTCGCGTGTCTGATCCGTCCGACCGGCGGCCCTACCGGGCTCTGCGCGTGCTCTCGGTCTCAAACCAGAAGGGCGGGGTCGGCAAGACCACCACGGCGATCAACCTCGGCACCGCGCTCGCGGCGGTCGGCGAAAAGGTGTTGATCCTGGATGTCGACCCCCAGGGCAACGCCTCGACCGGCCTGGGCGTGCTGCGCGGTCAGCGCAAGATCACCGCCTATGACGTGATCGTCGGTGGCGCGGCGATCCGGGACGCGGCGGTGTCCACCGCCTTGCCGGGCCTGGATATCGTGCCGTCGGACGCGGACCTGTCGGGCGCGGAGTTGGAGCTCGCCGGCGCCGAGCGCCGGTCATTTCGCCTGCGCGACGCGATCCAGGCCCTGCGCGATGCGCCGGACGGCGGCGGCTACAGCTACATCCTAATCGACTGCCCCCCGTCGCTGAATCTTCTGACCGTCAACGCCATGGCCGCGGCCGACGCGGTGCTGGTGCCGCTGCAATGCGAGTTCTTCGCGTTGGAGGGTCTGACCCAGTTGATGCGGACGGTCGATCTGGTGCGTGGGGGCCTCAATCCCCGGCTCGAAATCCAGGGCGTGGTGCTGACCATGTATGACCGGCGCAACAGCCTGTCCGACCAGGTGGCCCAGGACGTGCGGGCCCACTTCGGCGACAAGGTCTATCAGACGATGATCCCGCGCAACGTGCGGGTCTCCGAGGCGCCGTCGTTCGGCAAGCCGGTACTGGTCTACGATCTGAAATGCGCCGGCAGCCAGGCCTATCTGAATCTGGCGCGCGAAGTGGTCGGCCGCGAGCGCGCGCGCCGCGTCCAGGCGGCTTGAGAAAAGAGGACGTGGCGATGGCGGCGGACAATCGGCGGGGGCTGGGGCGCGGCTTGTCGGCGCTGCTCGACGAGGCGGGCGCGGCCGCGGCGGTGGAGGGCGGCGAAGTCGCCTCGGGTTGGCGCGAGGCCCCGATCGAACTGATCCAACGCAATCCCGACCAGCCGCGCCGCGACTTTCCCGAAGAGGATATCGAGGCGCTCGCGGGCTCGATCCGCGAGCGGGGCGTGCTGCAGCCGATCCTGGTGCGGCCGGCGCCGGGCGTGGCCGGCGAGTACCAGATCGTGGCCGGCGAACGGCGTTGGCGCGCGGCTCAGCGGGCCGGGCTTCGCCACATGCCGGTGGTGGTGCGCGAGCTGGACGACCTGGCCGCCTTCGAGATCGCGATCATCGAGAACGTCCAGCGGGAAGGCCTCAATCCGATCGAGGAGGCCCAGGGCTACAAGACCCTGATCGAGCGGTTCGGCCGCACCCAGGAGGCGGTCGCCCAGACCGTCGGTAAGAGCCGCAGCCATGTGGCCAACGCCCTGCGGCTCCTGGCTCTGCCGGACAGCATGCAGACGGATCTGCGCTCCGGACGGCTCACCGCCGGCCATGCTCGCGCGCTCGCCGGCGCTCCCGACGCCGCGGCCCTGGCCAATCTGGTGATCGATAAGGGGTTCAGCGTGCGCGAAGCCGAAGCCTTGGCCCGCCGCGCTCACGGCCGCGACGCCGAGCGTCCCGCGTCGCCCCCCCGCCAGCCCCCCGCCAAGGACGCCGACACCCGCGCGCTGGAAGACGATCTGAGCGAGGTCCTGGGCCTGGCGGTCGAGGTGGCCGACCGAGGCGGCGCCGGCGAGGTGCGTATCCGCTACGCCAGCCTCGAGCAACTCGACGACCTCTGTCGACGGCTGACGCGGACCTGAGGCCGACCTAGAGCACGATGCGATCAGGCGGAATCGCCTGATCGTTGAATCGTGCTCTAAATTCAAAAGTTTGAGCGCGTTCTGATCGCAAAACCGGGTCCACTTTTGCGGAACGCGCTCTAGAGCCCCAGTCGGCGGGCGCGGCCGGCGATGGTCAGGGCCAAGCGTTCGGCGATCAGGCTGTCGGGCGAGCCGGTCTGTTTGCAGGCGCGGTCGGCGTCCAGCATCTCGGGCTGGAGGCTATCGAGCTGCTCGAGGCTCCAGGCCCGGGCCTGACGCAGGAATTCCCGCTCGTTGCGCCAGAACACCCCGGCCGTCTTCGCCGCCTCGGACAGTCCCGCGCCGGCCTTGGCGAGGGTTAGGACGCGGCGCAGGCGGCCAAGATGCAGGCCCATGGCTCGAACCGCCGCCGGCCCGGCCTCGCCCTCGGCCGCGGCGCGCCTGAGGCCGGCGTGGGCCGCCGCCAGCTTGCCGCCAAAGGCGTCCTGCGCCGCCTCGGCCAGGGAGGCGTCGGGCTCGACGCCGAGAAACGGCATCAGGTCGGCCGCGCTCGCCACCGTCCCGCTGCCCGGCCCCAGAAACAGGGCCAGCCGCTCGATTTCCTGGCGGGCCACACCCCGCTCGCGCGGCAGACGGGCGACGAACAGCTCCAGCGCCTCGACGTTCAGCGACACCTTGTCGGCCGCCAGGGCCTCCCGCATCAGCCGCACGACGTCGCCGGGCTCGTCCTCGTAGCAGGGAATCGAAGCCGCGCCCCCGGCCCGCTCGGCGGCCCTGCGCAGAGCGGAGTCGCGGCCCAAGGCCCCGGCTTCGACCAGCAGGAAGGCGTCGGGGTTGAAGCCGCCCTCGGCGTGCTGTTTGACCGCTTCGGCCGCCGCCCTATCGATCGAGGCTTTCTCGCCGGTCAGCTTCAGCCGCACCAGCCGCCGCCCGCCCATCAGCGACTGGGCCGACAACTCGTCCGCCAGCCTGGCCGGATCGGCGTCGATATCGACCTCGGTGAGCGGAGCAACGTTGAATGGGTCAGACGGATCCTCGGTCACCGCCGCGGCCAGCCGGTCGCCGCGCTCGCGCACCACCCCGCGGTCGCGCCCCCAGATCAGCGCGACGCGCACCTCCGCTGCCGGCCGGGCCAGGAAGCGTTCGATCTCGGGGCGCTTGCCAAGGATCATGGCGGGGCCCGGCCTAGATCACGATGTTTTTGGATCGAATCAATCCAAAATCATAAAACGTGATCGATTCTAAAAGCTTAGAGCGGGATTGAGGTGAAAAACCGGTATCCACTTTTTCACAGCCCGCTCTAGTGGTCAGCCCGGCTGGCGAAATAGGCCCCCAGACTGACGCGGATGCGCTGGGCGGCCTGGTCGGCGGCGCGTTTCTGGGCGTCCTGCTGGGCGATGATCCCGGCATAGGGCTGGCCGGAGGCCGCATAGGAGACCTCGACCGGCTCGCTGCCGCTTGTGAGCACATTGCCGTTGTCGATCTCGACCAGCTGGTAGTTGACGATCAGATGGCTCTCGTAGCGGTCGGCGGTGTTGTCCTGCCGAAGGCCTCGCGCGAAACGCTTTTCGATCAGGCCGACGTCCAGCCGGTAAGCCGCCGGCTTGTCCCGGTCGCGCGCGAAGGCGTCGTCCAGGTCCTCGCCCAGGAGGAAGGCGGTGCGCCCATGCGGAACGCTCACCTGGATCGCCGAAAGGCCCCCGCTGACGCCCGGGGTGGCGTAGAGCGGGGTGAAGCCGCAGCCGCCAAGCGCCGTGGCGGCCAGGGCGATCATGACGGCGCGGAGACGGGCGGCCATCGGCTCAGTTCGCCACGACATTGACGATGCGATCCTTCACCACGATCACCTTTCGCACGCTTAGGCCCTCAAGGTGGCGCTGAACGCCCGCGTCCGCCAGCGCGATCTTCTCGACCTCGGCCGGCTCCAGGCCGATCGGCGCGCGGATTTCGCAGCGGCGCCGGCCGTTGATCTGGACCGGCAACACCACTTCCTCGTCGGTGGCCAGGACCGGATCGAAGCTGGGCCAAGGCGCCTGGGCGACCAGACCCGCCCCGCCGATCCGCGCCCAGCCCTCTTCGGCCAGGTGCGGGGTGAAGGGCGCGATCAGCCGGGCCAGCGCGCTCAGCGCCTCCCGACGAGCCGCTAGCAGGGCCGGGCCCGCGCCCGCCGCCGGCGCGGTCTTCAGCGCGCCCAGGAATTCGTAGAGCCGGGCGACGCCGCTGTTGAACCGGAAGCCCTCGATCGCCTCGGTCAAGGCCTTGATCAACCGGTGGGTCGCGCGGACCAGCGCCTCGGCCTTGGGATCGGCCGGTCCGGCGACGGGCGGCGCCTCGGCCGGTTGGCTGTCGAATTCGGCCCAGACCTGGTTGACGAAGCGCCAAGCGCCCTTGATCCCGCCGGTGGTCCACTGCACGTCCCGCTCCGGTGGGGAATCGGACATCACGAACAGCCGCGCGGCGTCGACGCCGTAGGCCTCGAAGATGTCCTCGGGCGCGACCACATTCTTCTTGGATTTCGACATCTTCTCGATGTCGCCGATCACCAGGGGCTCGCCGGTCTCAACCAGCCGCGCCCGGCGGATCGCGCCCTCGGCCGTGACCTCGACCGCGGCCGGCTCGACCCATTCGCCGCTCTGCCGGCGATAGGTTTCGTGGGTGACCATCCCTTGCGTGAACAGGCCGGCGAACGGCTCGCGCGCCGCCAGCGCGCCGGCGTCGGCCAAGGCGCGGGTGACGAACCGGGCGTAGAGCAGGTGCAGCACCGCGTGCTCGACGCCGCCGATGTACTGGTCGACCGGCATCCAGTAGTCCGCCGCGGCGCGGTCGATCGGCGCCTCGGCGTTCGGGTCGGTGAAGCGGGCGAAATACCAGGAACTATCAACGAAGGTGTCCAGGGTGTCGGTCTCGCGCTCGGCCGGCCCGCCACAAACCGGGCAGGCGACATGGCGCCAGGTCGGGTGTCGCGCCAGGGCGTTGCCGGGCTGGCTGAAGTCCAGATCGTCGGGCAAGCGCACCGGCAGCTCGGCTCTGGGCGCGCCGACCGGTCCGCAGGCCGGACAATGGATGATCGGCGCCGGGCAGCCCCAGCCGCGTTGGCGCGCGACGCCCCAGTCGCGCAGGCGATAGACTGTCGCGCTCTGGCCCTGTCCGGCGGCCTCGATCCGGGCGATGGCGGCGGCCTTGGCGGCCTCGACGTCGAGCCCATCCAGGAAATCCGAATTGAAGATTCGGCCCGGCCCGACATAGGCCTCCGCGCCAACCGCGAAATCCCGCGGGTCCTCGCCCGGCGGGAGCACGACCGGCATCACCGGCAGGTCATACTTGCGCGCGAAATCCAGGTCGCGCTGGTCGTGCGCCGGGCAGCCGAAGATGGCGCCGGTCCCGTAGTCCATCAGCACGAAATTGGCGATCCAAACCGGCATCCTCCGCGCCGGATCGAACGGCTGAACGACCGACAGGCCGCTCGCGTGGCCCTTCTTCTCGCCAGCCTCGATCTCGGCCTCCGAAACCCCGCCCAGCCGGCATTCGGCGACGAACGCCGCCGCCGCCGGATCGGCCGCGGCTAGGTTGGCGGCCAACGGATGGTCGGCGGCGACAGCGAGGAAGCTCGCCCCGAACAGGGTGTCGGGCCGTGTGGTGTAGACCTCGAGCCCATCCTCGAAGCCCTCCGGCGCCGTTCCAGCGAAGGCGAAGCGCATCCGCAGGCCCTTGGATCGGCCGATCCAGTTCTCCTGCATCAGCCGGACTTTTTCCGGCCAGCGATCGAGGGTTTTCAAGCCTTCGATCAAGGCGTCGGCATAGTCGGTGATCCGCAAGAACCACTGGTTCAGCTTGCGTTTCTCCACCACCGCGCCCGAACGCCAGCCACGGCCGTCGATCACCTGCTCGTTGGCCAGCACGGTCATGTCGACCGGATCCCAGTTGATCAGGCCTTCCTTGCGGTAGACCAAGCCCCGATCCCACAGGTCAAGGAACCAGGCCTGCTGCTTGCCGTAGTATTCCGGATCGCAGGTGGCGAATTCGCGCGACCAGTCGATCGAAAGACCTAGCCGCTTCAGCTCCTCGCGCATCGCGGCGATGTTCTGGTAGGTCCACTCTCGCGGGTTGACGCCGCGCTCCATGGCCGCGTTCTCGGCTGGCAGGCCGAAGGCGTCCCAGCCCATCGGGTGCAGCACGTTGAAGCCGCGGGCGCGCTTGTAGCGGGCCACCACGTCCCCGAGCGCATAGTTGCGCACATGGCCCATGTGCAGACGTCCCGACGGATAAGGGAACATCTCCAGCACATAGTATTTCGGCCGGCCGGCCAGCGGCTCTCCGGCCTGGAACACGTCGCCCGTGGCCCAGGCGGCGCGCCATTTGGGCTCGACCTCTTTCGGGTTGTAACGGGTCATGGGCTTGCGGGCCCGACCGTCAGCGGCTGATGTTCGACAGTCGAAGCTGGCGGGCGCGGGTCAGGATGGCGTTTTCGATGTCGATGGCGGTCTGGTCCGAGGCCGCCGCGTCGATCCAGCCGCCGGCGGCGTCGCGCACCTGCTTGTAGACCGTCACGTTCAAGCCGTCGGCCCGCAACCGGGTGTCGAGGATGTAGACCGTGCATTTGAACCGCTCATCCGGCTTTTCCGGGTTGGCGTACCATTCGGTGATCACCACCCCGCCGTAGGGATCGGCCGAGGCCAGCGGCATGAAGGCCAGGGTGTCGAGCGTCGCGCGCCACAGAAAGGTGTTGACGCCGATGGTGGCCTGGCCGTTCGCCGGGGCATGCGGCCGCCCGCCGCCGAAGGGGTGGAACCCAGACCCGTAGGCCTCGCCGCCGCTGTGGTGCGCGCAACCCGCCAGCGCGACCGCTCCCAGGGCCGCAGCCGCCGTCAGGGCCCTACGCATCAACGCCATCGTGTTTCGCTCCACTAAAGTTAACGCCACGCCCAGGCTCGTTTGGCCGGCGCGGCGCCCTTTCCCTAACAACACTCGCCGCTCTATAACACGCGCGCGACGCCGCCCAACAGGAATTGCGTGACCTTCGGGACACAGAAGCGCCTGGAAAGGCTTGCTCATTCCGCGATCGCGGCCCTCCGTCATTGACCTTTAACCGACATGAGCGCTAATCAGCGAGGAACGGAGGGGCAGGGCGACCTGCGCCGTCGTGGGCCATGGTGTGAACGGGGGCGGTTTCGTCGTTATGAGACGCGCGCATATCTTCGCCGCAGCGATCTCGACGCTTGCCCTGCTCGGGGCGGCAAGCGGCGCCCAAGCCGAATCCGCCTCGACCGCCGGTGCGGCTCAATGGGGCCCGCAGCCGACCCATCATTTCTTCCAATGGGACCAGAAGGGACGCTGGAGCCTGAGGCTGGACATGAGCCAACCGGTCGGCCGCGACATGCAGTTGCGCGACGTCCAGGCGGGCGCCTACTACCGCGTGACTCCCTCGCTCCGCGTCGGCGGGGCGGTCAGCTTCGGCGACGCGCCGGCGCAGACCGACCGCACCGACCTGCCGCAGAACCAGGCGCCGCGGGTCAAGCTGGAAACCAGCTTCAAGTTCTAGACTGAAGCGCTGGCTAACGTCCCAAGCTCTCCACCGCCGCCAAGCCGCGCGCGCCGGTGTCGATTAGCCGCGATGCGGTCGCCTCATTCACCCCGCCCAAGGCGATCACCGGCGTCCGCGCGCCCCGGATTAGCGCGGCGAAGCGGACCGGCCCCAGCGGCGCGCCGGCCGAAGGGCTGCGGCTTTCGAACACCACCGAAACCAGCAGCGCATCCAGGCCGAGACGGGCCCCGCGCAGGATCGCGCGCCGGTCATGAGCGGCCGCGGTGATTCGCCAGGCTGGATGGGCGCGCCGCAGCCCGATCACCCGGCCCATCGCCCGCTCGGGCAAGTGGATTCCATCGGCTTTGGCGGCGGCTGCCAGCCGAGCGTCCGCCCCGACCAGGAAGACCAGGCCGTTGCGGCTCGCGACCCGCCTCAGCGCGCGGGCGAGCGCCAATGCGTCCGGCGCGCCGAAGGCGCGGTAGATCAGCCCGGCGCCGCGCGGCAGGGCGCGCGCCGCGGCCACGGGATCGGCGAGGCGGGCCGGATCGGTGACCAGCCACAGCGACGGCAGCCGCGAAGCGGGCTTTCGCCGCGCCCCGCGACGGCCTAGAGCAATGGCCGCCCGCCTCAGCCTGGACATCCGTCCCTCCGCCCGATGACCGTCTTGGCCCCCACGACCCCGCTCGAGGCGATCCGCGCCCGGATCGCCACCGCCGCCCTCGCCGCTGGGCGCGATCCCGCTGACGTCACCCTGGTGGCGGTCTGCAAGCAGCAGCCGTGGGAGACTATAGAGCCGGTGCTGCGGGCCGGCCAAAACACCTTTGGCGAGAACCGGGTGCAAGAGGCGCTGGAGCGCTGGACCGGCCGCCGCGAGGGCCTGGTCCTGCACCTGATCGGCCCGTTGCAGACCAACAAAGCGCGCGAGGCGACCGGCTTCTTCGACGTGATCGAAAGCCTGGATCGGCCCAAGCTCGCCCGGGTGCTGGCCGAGGAAGTCCAGCGCGCCGGCCGATCCCCGCGGCTCTACATCCAGGTCAACACCGGCGAGGAGCCGCAAAAGGCCGGCGTTGCGCCCGGCGAGGCGGACGGCTTCATCGCCGAATGCCGGCGATCCTTCGGCCTGTCGGTCGAGGGCCTGATGTGCGTGCCGCCCCAGGACGAACCGCCGGCGATGCATTTCGCGCTGTTGGCCAAGATCGCCCGCCGCAATGGGCTGACCCGCCTGTCGATGGGGATGAGCGGCGATTTCGAGATCGCGATCGCCTTCGGCGCCACTTCGGTTCGCGTCGGTTCGGCCCTGTTCGGCGCCCGCCCGACCTAAGGCCCGACGGTCTCGATGGCGATCGCGTCCCCCGGATTGGCCAGCGCCAGCAGGGCTTCCAGATCCGGCCGGCTCAGCGCCACGCAGCCCTCGGTCGGGGCGTAGGCGGGCCCCGCCAGGTGCAGGAAGATCGCCGAGCCGAGCCGCGGGATCGGCGGGCTGTCATTGTGGCCCAGCACCACGACTAGGTCGTAGAGGCCGTCGTCCCGCCACATCGCCTCGCAGCTCGCCGGATAGGGCCGCTTGACCGGACGGTTGTAGGCCGGATCGTCCGGGGCGTCGCACCAGCCGTCTTCCGGCGTGATCGATCGGACCGGCAGCGCCGTGCGCGGGGGCGGGCCGCGATCGGGGCGGTAGAGCACCCGCCGGATCGGCCAAATTCCCAGCGGGGATTTGCCATCGCGCTCGCGTTTGTCGGCGGCCGCGGCCACGCCGGCCCGTCCCAGCGCGCAGCGCGTCCCGCGCCCCGCCAGATCGAAGCCGCCGTCCGATCGCGCGGTGAAGATCATCGCTCCGTCCCTAACGCCCTTTCCGCGCTTTACGCCCTGTGGGCTAGCGGTGCATCTTCCGCCCATGACGCAGCGCAAGATGCTTCTTATCGTCGATGACGATCCCGACGTCCGCGAGGGCCTCGCCGAACAGCTCAGCTTGCATCAGGAATTCACCGTCGCACAGGCCGCCGACGGCGCCGCCGGCGTGGCCCAGGCCCTGTCACTGAAGCCGGACCTGATCCTGCTGGACGTCGATCTGCCGGATTTCGACGGGCGCGAGGTCTGCCGCCGGGTGCGTGAAGGCGGGGTTTCGGCGCCGATTATCATGCTGACCGCCGCCGCGGGCGATAGCGACGCCATCCAGGGCCTGGACGCCGGGGCCAACGACTATGTGACCAAGCCGTTCCGCTTCGCCGTGTTGCTGGCCCGCATCCGCGCCCAACTTCGCAGCCACGAACAATCGGAAGACGCGGTGTTCCGCATCGGGCCCTATGAATTCCGCCCCGCCGCCAAGCTCCTGGTCGACGAGCGTCAGCGCAAGATTCGCCTGACCGAGAAGGAAACCAACATCCTCAAATACCTCTACCGGGCCGGGGAGAAACCGGTCTCGCGCGAGGAGTTGCTGGCCGAAGTCTGGGGCTACAACGCCGGCGTCACCACCCACACCCTGGAAACCCACGTCTATCGTCTGCGTCAGAAGATCGAAACCGAACCGAACGGCGCCAAGCTGCTCTTGACCGAGGCCGGCGGGTATCGGCTGGCGCCCTGACGGCGATCGCCGAGAGAACCGAGGAGCGTCGGGCGCGGCCTGAGGAAGCCTACAGCCCCAGATCCGCGGTCACCGGCGCGTGGTCGCTCGGCCGCTCCCAGGCGCGGACGTCCTCATGAATCTGGGCGCTGACCGCGCCGGCGCGGAAGGCGGCGGTCTTCAGTCCGGGCGTGACCCATAGGTGGTCGAGCCTCAGGCCCCGGTTGGAGGCGCGGAAGTCCGCCGCGCGGTAGCTCCACCACGACGCCAGCCTTTCCGGCGCCGGCCGGGCCTCGCGCACCAGGTCGATGAACGACCCCGCCGCGCGCAGCCGCTCGATGGTCTCGACCTCGATCGGAGTGTGGCTGACGATCTTGGACATGTAGCGGTGGTTCCAGACGTCGAATTCCCCCGGGGCGACGTTGAGGTCGCCGGCGATCATGAGAGGCGCCTTCGGATCGCGCGCGGCGACGATCGCCGTCAGCCGCTCGAAAAAGTCCAGCTTGTGGTCGAACTTGGGGTTTTCCGCCCGGTCGGGCACGTCCCCGCCGGCGGGGACGTAGAAGTTTTGGATCTCCACGCCCTGGACGACAATGCCCGCCACGCGCGCGTGCCCCTCGCGGCAGACGTCTAGCGGCGGGGCCAGTTCGAACGGCAGGCGCGAGGCGATCGCCACCCCGTGCCAGCCCTTCTGGCCGCTGATCGCCAGGTGCGGCAGGCCCATGTCGACGAAGGCCTGGCGCGGGAATTCGGCCTCGCGGCACTTGATCTCCTGCAGGCAGAGGATGTCCGGCGCCTGTTCGGCGGCGAATCGGGCGATCTGGTCAACCCTCAGCCGCACCGAATTGATGTTCCAGCTCGCTACGCGCAGTCGCATGAACGCTGCATGGCACGGCTCGGCCGAACTGGAAATGGCCTTAAGAAAAACGCCCGAGCCGTTCTTCGGGCTCGGGCGTGAAAGTGGTCTCTCATGCCGCCACCGGGAGGGGATTGGGATCCGGCGCGGAGTAAGCGTCGGAGATTAGGCCAACGCTTATGCGTGCTAAAATTGCCACTTTCCGGGAAAAAGTCAAGAAAAAAGCTGTTTTTTCTTGCTTGTGACGAAAATGACCCGCCGACCCAACCGGTCGATCAAGGATGGACGCCCGGGGCTCCCGCCGACCGCGGGTCGCGCAATACGAACAACGTCGGATCGAGCCCGAAGGCTGGCTCCAAGGCGGTGATACGGACGCGGACGGTCTGCCCCTGGGCGTCGGTCAGGCTCCATTCCGTCAGCCGGATCGGCTCGTCGGCGAAGGTCAAGGTCACGCTCCCGCGGTTGCGGTGGCGAGCGTCGCGGGCGGTGAGCGAGAAACCATCGCTGAAGCGGTCCACCTGGGTGACTTCGACCCCGCGGTCCAGCCGTACGTCGCGGGCGAGAAACAGCGACAGGGGTGTCGCGTTGAGCGGATAGCGGTTGAAGGTCTTCAGTCGCGGATCGACAATCGAAACGTTGGCGCCGTCCGACACCACCACCGCGCTTGACGGCGGGTCGTAGGCGAAGCGCGCCCGCCCCGGCCGCTTGAGATAGAGCACGCCCTGGCTGACCGCGCCGCGCGGGTCGGTCTGCACGAAGCGCCCCTGCATCTCGTCCAACCCGCCCAGATAGTCCGCCGCCCGATCGACCAGGGCCTTGTCGTCGGCCGACAGCGGCGCCGGCGCGGCGCTCGCGGCGCTCGTCAGGAGGGCGGCGACGACCAAGCTGGCGGCCAGCACCAGGCGGCGGATGGAGTGGGGGTGCGCCAAGCGGGATTCCTTCGGACAATCACTCGTAGTCAGATCACTGGCGGCCCCGGGTGACCCGGCCAAGGCGCCGCGGCGGCGAAATTGGGTCCGGCCGTCGAACCGCGAGATTAGCTCGGCGGCGGGCCGGCGAGAATATCCCGCTTGCCGGCGTGATTGGCCGCGCCGACCACGCCTTCCCGCTCCATGCGCTCCATCAGCGAAGCGGCGCGGTTGTAGCCGACCTGCAGCCGGCGCTGGATGTAGCTGGTCGAGGCCTTGCGGTCGCGGGTGACCACCGCCACGGCCCGGTCGTACAGCTCGTCGCCGGAGGCGCCGCCCTCGCCGAAGCCGGCCTCACCGCCGTCTTCGTCCGCGCCGGCGGTGACCTCCTCGAGATACTGAGGCTCGCCTTGTTCGCGCAGGAAGCGGGCCACCGCCTCGACCTCGCCGTCGGAGACGAACGGGCCGTGCAGGCGGGTGATGCGGCCGCCGCCGGCCATGTAGAGCATGTCGCCCTGACCCAGCAGCTGTTCGCCGCCCTGCTCGCCCAGGATGGTGCGGCTGTCGATCTTGGAGGTGACCTGGAAGCTGATCCGGGTCGGGAAATTGGCCTTGATGGTGCCGGTGATGACGTCCACCGATGGGCGCTGAGTGGCCATGATCAGGTGGATGCCGGCGGCCCGGGCCATCTGCGCCAGCCGCTGCACCGCGCCCTCGACGTCCTTGCCGGCGACCAGCATCAGGTCGGCCATTTCGTCCATCACCACGACCAGGTAGGGCATCGGCTCGGGCCGCAGCTTTTCCTCCTCGTAGATCGGCCGGCCCTGCTCGTCGAAGCCGGTCTGCACCGTGCGCACGAAGTGCTCGCCGCGCTTCTGGGCCTCGATGGCCTTTTCGTTGTAGCCGGCGACGTTGCGCACGCCGATCTTAGACATCCGGCGATAGCGGTCCTCCATCTCCCGCACGGTCCATTTCAGCGCCACGATCGCCTTCTTCGGGTCGGTGACCACCGGGGCCAGCAGGTGCGGAATGCCGTCGTAGACCGACAGCTCCAGCATCTTGGGGTCGATCATGATGAACCGGCACTGCTCGGGCGACAGGCGGTAGAGGATCGACAGGATCATGGCGTTGACCCCAACCGATTTGCCCGAGCCGGTGGTGCCGGCGATCAACAGGTGGGGCATCCTGGACAGATCGGCGACATAAGGCTCGCCGCCGATCGATTCTCCGAGCGCCAGCGGCAGGATCTGGCTCGACTTCTCGTATTCGGGCGAGGACAGAAGGTCGCGCAGATAGACCGTCTCGCGGCGGGCGTTGGGCAGTTCGATGCCGATGGCGTTGCGGCCCGGCACCACAGAGACGCGGCAGGCGGCCACGCTCATCGAGCGGGCGATGTCGTCCGACAGGGCCACGACCCGGGCCGACTTGACGCCGGCGGCGGGGGATAGCTCGTACAGCGTCACCACTGGGCCGGGGCGGATCTGATCGATCTGGCCCCTGACCCCGAACTCGGCCAGCACGCTTTCCAGCATCCGGGCGTTCTGGCGCAGCGCGGCCTCGTCGAACTGGCTCGCGCGCGGCTTGGGCTTGGCCAGCATGGCCAGCTCTGGCAGGCGAAACCCTGTCGGATTGGCGAATTCGAAGCTCTTCTGGTTCTCGCGCATCTCGCGGCCGGAATCGCGCAACGGCTGGCGCGGGATCCGGACCTTGAGCGTGGCCGCGGCGCCGGCCGCATTATCATCGACGGACAAGGCCTCGGGTCCGTCGTCCAGCGCCAGTTCGGCGGATCGGCGTTCGGACCGGGTGCGGCGGACCTTGGCCGGCTTGGCCGCGCGGGCGAAAGCGGCCTTGACCCGCGCCTGAAGCGCGGTGAGCCAGGCCGAGATGTCGGATACGATCCGCCGCGCGCCGGACGCCAGCGCCAGCGCGGTCACGCCGACGGCGCCCAGCAGCACGGCGGCGATCAAGCCGGCTTCCGGCAGGTGGGCCCTGGCCAACAGCCGGTCGGCGCCAGCCAACAGAATATCGCCCCACACCCCGCCCAATCCCTGGGCCAGCGGCCAGTTGGCCGGCGGGGCCGGCGCGGCCAACAGGCCAACCAGGAACAGGACGCCGATCAGGCCCAGCAGCGCGCGCCAGCGGGTGCGCCAGCGCCAGGCGTCCGGGTCGCGCTGGGCGATGCGCGAGAGGCCGGCGATCACCATCATGGCGGCGATCAGCCAGGCGCCGAGGCCCAGCGACTGCAGGCCAAGGTCGGCCGCGACCGCGCCCAGACCGCCCATCAGATTACGGGCCGTCTCAGCCGAGGCGGCGTTCAGGCTTGGGTCGGTGGGATGATAGGTCGCGAACGCCACGACCAGCGCAAGACCAGCAGCCGCGATCATCGCGCCGCGCAGCCGCGCCGACAGCCGATGGGCCCAGCCCGCATGGACCGTGTGAACCAGCAACTCGACGCCCGACCGGCGCGCCACCCTCGCCATACCGCCCGCTCCTGGAATGCGAAGTCCCCAGCTTTCGACCAAGAGGGTTAAGGGGTGTTTACCCTTGGGCGCCGAACCGCGGCCCCGCGGCGCTTTTCCAGCTTATCCGCCAAGCGCGGACGCGCTAAATCAAGGGCATGGAAGAAGAGCGATTCATCGGCGGCTGGACGCGCTCCAAACTGGCCGCCCGCACGCCCGAGGAACGGTATGCGATCTGGAAGCGCGCCCGGCTGCTGCACACCGCCGACGGCAATCAGCTGGCGCGGGAGATCGAGCGGCTGGGCCTGCCCTACGCCGAGCCGGGCCAGTTGCCGGACGCCGACCCGATGCGGGCCCAGATCCGCGAGCTGATCACCTCGCCCGAGGGCCGCTCGGCCTGCATCGAGGCGACGCTGGACGGCCTGCCGGCGATCGCCGGGGTCGATCCGATGCTGCACGACGCGCTGGGCGGCATGTACCGTCGCAGCGACGAGGCGATCGCCACCGCCCAGGCCATCGTCGCCGAACTGATGGCCGCCAACGGCTATGTCGAGGCCGGCAAGAAGGACTTGCCCTCGCGATATGTCACTCGCAGCGGGGTGTTCTGGAAGCGGAAGACCTAACGCTTCTCACCCTCGAGGGGGGAAGGCCGGGATCGGGTGCTAGCAGGCGATCTCAAGGCGGAGCGCTATTGGCGCAGGCGTCCGACTGCGCCGTTCATCGCGCCCTGGCGGGCGTGCTCCGTCTTTCGTCGCTCAGACTCGCCTATCGACCGCATGATGGAATGATTTTTCGAGGCCCCGGCTTGCTCAAGGACGGCGCGTACGCGCCGCCGCGTCGCGGCCGCCGGAGGCGGTCCTTGACCAAGCCGGGGCCTCGAAAGTAGGCTGGCCATGCGGTCGACGGGGTGGTGTGGACCCCGGGGGGAGTGTTGGGGGGTCAGCGGCTTTCGCCGCCCTGGCGTTCTCTGAGCCAGTGATAGAGTTGGAACAGGTAGATCCATGCCGTCTCAGCGAGCTTACTGACGGTTACTTGAGCGGCTTCCATGCTTGCTCGGTCACCCGAAAACTCAGCCTTCAAGTCCATTGTGGCTTTAAGGCTCTCTAGCTCGCGGGAAGCATCATTCGGCTGCGCGGCCTTCTCTAGCGCTACGCGCTGGGTCGCTGATATTTCACTACCACTTGCCAGCAGCGTTCGGGCCGCGAGCCGAACGGCCCCAAGGATAGTTCGGGTCTTGAGCCCTGTTTCGCCGGCCAACCTATATTGTTCAATCAGATCGACTAACGGACCTACCGCTGCCAGCCTTTCGGCCGGGGATTCCCGTTCATCGGCGAGGATTCGGCACGCATGCTCGAATCGCTCTTCATTGGTGATGAATCGATCGGCGAGCCCTGACGTTTCGGCAAGGTCGGCGCCTACGAGAAGCGTGCTTAGGCACAGTCTAAATATATGCGTTCCGAATGAGAGCAACGGCTGATATTCGGCTCCCTTGCGGCTCATTGGACCGCTGGGCGTTACAAATCGCAACTGATGCGCGCGACCTTCGTGTACGACGCGGGACCGCGCGTCGTAGAACTGCCGCGCCCAAAGATCGAGGCGGGCTGTGCGTCCAAGTACCAACGAGATCGCGTCGACGAGTTGGTCCGTCTTCTCAAGGGGCGGCAAAGCGAATAGCGCTTCGAACGCGGTGGCCAGGTTCAGCACGGCGATGTCTTCGCTATTGGCATCTTTGTGGGCTTCGTTAAACCATCTGACGGCCGTCAGAATTCGAGAAGCCACGGCGGTTTCCGGTCGGTCAAGCAGACCGAGTAATAGGTCGAGTCGGGTGCGATGCGACCGGACGAATGCATCTATGTCAGCGAACAAGTCCTGCGAGTGGTTGAGGACTGGATGCGGCGTTGGGCCATATAAGCGAGAACCCCTTGCCACCCAAAACGGGTGTTTGAAATTGTAGAGCCCTCCGTAGCCTTCAGCATAGTGGTGCTTGTCCCAGACGACAGCGGGTGCGCCTTCAACGTGATCAACGTTGAAATCTGGCGACACAAGAAATTCCGTGACCCGCTCTGGGACGAAGATCGCGACGCTTGAATGTTCTGTCGATAAAAAGGGGTGGCCAAGTATTTCGTGCGGAGAGCAGTACATGTAAGCGACGATCGATTGTATCACCGCTAGCTTCTCCGCCGCCGGCGAGCGGATACCTAGATTGATATAAGGCGTTATGGCGAAGGTGCTTGAGCGAATCCGAAGGTCATTCTGCAGGAACAGCATTTCGGAAATTTCGCGAACTGAGGCCGCCTGTGACGGCGTCAACCCCTCCGTCTCGTCGGTCGGCCGAAACGTCAATCCGCCGATAGAGACAGCCCGGCTGGTCTTGAGGAACGGAAAAACTGCAATGCCAAATTCTGCAATCATCCCGAAATCTCCATTTGGACTTTAATTTGAGCGTATGCCGTGACCGACCATTGAAGCTATCGCCCGATCGCGCGCAGATGCTGCAGTCGACGGGCTGCCCGCGTCCAACGATTCCAACCGGCTTTCAACCCCCCAACGCAAAACGGGCGGCCCGTCGCCGGACCGCCCGCTGCACGCTTTCCGCTGAATCCGGCGCCTATTCGACCGCGGCCTCGGCGGCTTCCTTCTTGCTCAGGTCCTCGCCGGTCTCCTGGTCGACGATCTTCATCGACAGCTTGGTCTTGCCGCGATCGTCGAAGCCGAGCAGCTTGACCTTGACCATCTGGCCTTCGTGCAGAACGTCGGACGGCTTGGACACCCGCTCCTTGCTGATCTGGCTGACGTGCACCAGGCCGTCCTTGGCGCCGAAGAAGTTCACGAAGGCGCCGAAATCGACCACCTTGACCACCTTGCCGTCGTAGATCGCGCCAATCTCGGGCTCCGAGGTCAGCGACTTGATCCAGTCGACCGCGGCCTTGATCTTGGCCGAGTCCGAGGCGGCGACCTTGACCGTGCCGTCGTCGCTGACGTCGACCTTGGCGCCGGTGGTGGCGACGATCTCGCGGATCACCTTGCCGCCGGTGCCGATCACCTCGCGAATCTTGTCGGTGGGGATGGTCAGGGTCTCGATCTTCGGAGCGTATTCGCCGATTTCCTCGCGGGCGCCGGAGATCGCCTTGTTCATCTCGCCGAGGATATGGATGCGCCCGGCCTGGGCCTGGCCCAAGGCCTTCTTCATGATCTCCTCGGTGATGCCGGGGATCTTGATGTCCATCTGCAGCGAGGTGATGCCGTCGGCGGTGCCGGCGACCTTGAAGTCCATGTCGCCGAGATGGTCCTCGTCGCCGAGGATGTCGGACAGCACCACATAGCCGTCCGGCTCCAGGATCAGGCCCATGGCGATGCCGCTGACCGGCTTCTTCAGGGGCACGCCCGCGTCCATCAGCGCCAACGACGCGCCGCAGACCGAGGCCATCGAGGACGAGCCGTTGCGACTCGGTGATCTCGGAGACCAGGCGGATGGTGTAGGGGAAGTCCTGCTTGGACGGCAGCATCGGCCGCACCGCGCGCCAGGCGAGCTTGCCGTGGCCGATTTCGCGGCGGCCCGGGGCGTTCATCCGGCCCACTTCGCCGACCGAATAGGGCGGGAAGTTGTAGTGCAGCAGGAAGGCCTCCTTGTAGGTGCCTTCCAGGGCGTCGATGAACTGCTCGTCGTCGCCGGTGCCCAGCGTGGCGACCACCAGCGCCTGGGTCTCGCCCCGGGTGAACAGGGCCGAGCCGTGGGCGCGCGGCAGGATGCCGACTTCGGAGACGATCGGGCGGACCACGTCGAGGGCGCGGCCGTCGATCCGCTTGCCGGTCGTCAGCACGTCGCGGCGCAGAACGGTCGCCTCGCATTCCTTGAACGCCGAGCCGAACTTGGTGGCCTCGCAGCCGTCGGGATTGGCGTCCGACTTCACCAGGGACGCCACGGCCTTGGCCTTGGCGGCTCCGAGGGCCGCGTGGCGCGCCTGTTTGGCGGTCAGCTTGTAGGCCGCCTTCAGCTCCTCGCCGACCAGGGCGGTGATCTTTCCGATCAGCGCGCTTTGATCCTCCGCCTCGAAATCCCAGGGATCCTTCGCCGCGTGTTCGGCCAGTTCGATGATCGCCTGGATCACCGGCTGGAAGCCGCGGTGGGCGAACATCACCCCGCCCAGGACCTGGTCTTCGGTCAGCTCCTGGATTTCGGATTCGACCATCATCACCGCGTCTTCGGTGCCGGCGACGACGAGATCCATCCGGTTGCCCTCGCCCAGTTGGTCGAGGGTCGGGTTGAGCACATATTCGCCGTCGATGAAGCCGACGCGGGCGGCGCCGATCGGGCCCATGAACGGCACGCCCGAAAGGGTCAGGGCGGCGGAGGTGGCGACCATGGCGACGATATCGGGATCGTTCTCCAGGTCGTGGGCCAGGACCGTGATGACCACCTGGGTCTCATGCTTGAAGCCCTTGACGAACAGGGGGCGGATCGGCCGGTCGATCAGGCGGGAGACCAGGGTCTCCTTCTCGGACGGACGGCCTTCGCGCTTGAAGAAGCCGCCCGGGATCTTGCCGGCGGCGTAGGTCTTTTCCTGGTAGTTGACGGTGAGCGGGAAGAAGTCGAGCCCGGGCTTGGGCGACTTTTCCGCCACCACCGTGGCCAGGACCACGGTCTCGCCGTAGGTGGCGAGGACGGCGCCGTCCGCCTGGCGGGCGATGCGGCCGGTTTCCAGGGTCAGCTTGCGGCCGCCCCAATCGATGGACTTGCGTTTGATGTCGAACATGTGAGTCTTTCATTCTCGCCCGAGGACCCATTTCCTCGGGGGGCGGACAGGGGGCGGAACGGCTGTTCTCTCGCGGGTCCGAAGTCCTCTCCAAAGTGACGGGCCGATGAGGGTCGCGATCGGAGCCCTCGACGATGTGCGGGGCGAAGCGCCCCTAAGCGCCGCCGGCCCATGGCCTGTCGATGGGGCGGCGGAGGTAGATGTTGCGTCCCGCGTCCGGTCGGCGTGGCCGCCGGCTCGGGGCGCCGTTAGCGGCGCAGACCCAGGGTCTCGATCAGCGCCTGATAGCGACCCTGGTCGGACTTCTTCAGGTGGTCCAGAAGGCTCCGGCGCTGGGAAACCATCATCAAGAGCCCGCGACGCGAGTGGTTGTCCTTCTTGTGCGTCTTGAAGTGCTCGGTGAGGTTCGCGATGCGCTCGGACAGGATCGCCACCTGCACCTCGGCCGAGCCGGTGTCGTGCTCGGTGCGGGCATGGGTGTGGATCAGTTCAGCCTTGCGTTCGGCCGTTATCGACATCGGGGTCTCCGTCTCAAAGGTTGAACACGCGCGTCGGACGCAGTTGTCCGGCCCGCATTTCGCAGATCGAGACCGCCGAGCCCCCATGCATCGCCAAAACGGTTCGAGACGCGTAGCCCGCCCCGGAGGGAGGCGAGAGCCGCGCCTTCAGCGTTTCGACCTGTCTGGGAAGCAGAACGATCGGTCGCCCTTGCGAAAGCCTGAAGGCGTCCTCAGCGGTCACGGCCATCGCCGGGATGTCGTCCAGCGCGGTCTCGACCGGAAGCAGAACCTCCAAGCCAGCTCCCCTATCGCACAATTGCAGCAGCAATTCCAGCGTGATCGCCCGATCCTCGCCGAACGGCCCCACGCGGGCGCGCCGCAGGGCCGAGACATGGACGCGCGCGCCCAGCGCCGCCGCCAAGTCCCGGGCCAGGGCGCGCACATAGGTTCCCTTGCCGCAGACGATCTCGATCTCGGTGTGGTCGACATCGCCGGAGCCGATCACCCGCGCCTGATGGACCACCACCTTGCGTGCGGTCAGATCGACGGCAAGGCCCTCGCGGGCCAGATCATAGGCGCGTTGGCCCTCCACCTTGATCGCCGAGAAGGCCGGCGGGACCTGGTCAATTTCACCGACGAAGGCCTTCAGCGCCTCGGCGACGGCGTCGGGCGAGGGCCGCACATCGCTCGTCGCGGTCACCGCGCCCTCGCGGTCGAAGCTGGCGGTCTCGATCCCCCATTCGAGGGTGAAGCGGTAGGTCTTGTCGGCGTCCATCAGGAAGGGGACGGTCTTGGTCGCCTCGCCGAGCGCGATCGGCAAGACGCCGCCGGCCAGGGGATCGAGGGTGCCGGCGTGGCCGGCCTTCTGGGCGCCGAAGGCCCGGCGCACGCGGCTGACCGCCTGGGTCGAGCCGAGGTCGACCGGCTTGTCGAGCACGATCCAACCGGAGATCGCCTCGCCCTTGCGCCTACGTCCCATCGTCGTCCTTGGGCGCCAAATCCTGGCGTACGCGCGGATCGGCGAACAGGCGGCTCATCCGCTCAGCCGCCTCGAAGCTCTCGTCGTGGACGAATTTCAGGTCTGGAGTGAATTTCAGCGCGATGGCGTGGCCGAGCCGGCCGCGCAGGAACCGGGCCGAGCGGTTCAGCCCGGCGACCACGTCGGCCGCGTGGACGCCGCCCAGCGGTTCGATGAAGCAGAGGGCGTGGCGCAGGTCGGGCGACATGCGAACCTCGGTCACCGTCACCGAGACCCCGACGAGCGCCGGATCCTGCAGATCCTCCTCGCGCAGGATTTCGACCAGGGCGTGGCGGACCAGTTCGCCGGCGCGCAGCTGGCGTTGACTGGGACCCTGGGGGGCGCGACGGCCGGGCGCGTGAGCGGGGGCTTTGGAATGGCGGGACATGGCGGTCGGCCTCGCGGCGCGTCATGGGAATGGCCGGAAGGGCGGGCTATCTACGCTTCGGGGCGGCCGCTGTCCAGGGTGGGTTTCGGGCTCCACATTCGGCCGCGCTCGGGGCATGGTCTGCGTGACCCGACAACCGGGGCCGAGGGAAGCGTCATGCACCGCCGCAACAGCGTCTTCGCGCTCGCCGTCCTTGGCCTGGCCCTGGTCGCGCCGGCCGCGGCCAAACAGGCGCTCGATATGCCGCGGCTGTTCCAGACCCGGCCCAAGCCGTCGCCCGCTCTGGCGTTCAGCTATCGCGGCTGGCGCGTCGACGGCTCGAAAGCCGCCCGGGCCCAGTCTCCGGCGCGCACGGTGCGGGCGATCAAGGCCCAGGTCGACATCGTCGAGAGCCTGGGGCTGAAACCGGAGATTCTCGCCTTCATGCGCGCCCAGCCGATCGTTTGCGACGGGGAATCCGCCTCGGCGGCTGAAGCCAGCGACTATGCGCCCGGGCGCGGGGTGGTGCTGCACGCCCGCCGGCTGGAGGCCAAGAAGCCGATCTTGCTCTACGCTCTGCTCAAGGCCTACCAGGCCCAGCGCCTGCCGGGCGGGTTCGACAATCCGGACGTGGCGGCCCTGCGCCGCCAAGCCGTCGCGCGCCGGGTGTGGCCGAAGACCGCGCGGATGCTGCAGAGCAATGACGAATTTTTCGCGCTCAACGCAGCCGCCTACCTCTATGGCGCGATTACGCGCGAGCCCTACACCCGCGCCGACCTGAAAAAGACCGAGCCGCAATGCTATCGATGGCTGGCCGCCCTGTTCGACGACGGCCGCCCCAGAACCTGACCGGGCGGCCGCTCCAGGCCTTCAGCGGTCCTTCGGCGGCTTCAAGAGGCCGAAGTCGCCCTCGAAACCGGTCAGCCGCCAGACATGGTCCTCGTTCTTGAACGTCAGGAGACAGGGCCCCTTCGGCTTGCGCGGCGCGCAGACATGGTCGTCGTCGATCCGGCGCAACGACTGGGCGAGCAACACCTGGCCCGGGATCGGCCGATCCGCCGAATAGCCCAGAGTCTCGGCGACCACGCGAAACACGTCGGGCTGGATCAGGGCGTCGGCCGCCGCGTCGATCAGAGGGCGGGCGAGCACCGACCCCAGCGCAGCCAGGGCCGCATCGCCGCCGGCGCGCCGGGCGGCCTCGGCCATCAGCCGGGCGCGAAGCTGGGTCTTCAACGCCTCGCGGTCGACATGGGCGTCGAAGCTGACCCGGTCGCCGTCGCGGATCGCGACCAGCAGGGCGTGGATGTCGCCGGCCGCGCTGAACCGCTCGGCGTCGGCGCAGGCGCAGGTCAGCAGCATCAGGCCCGCGACGAAGATGGCGCGCCATGTCATGCGTCGACGATCTCCCTTGCCTCGCGCGGTCAAAATCGCCGGTTGGACGGCGTCTGGTTGAACGGGTCCGTCCGGTCGGGCTGAGGCAGGTCCATTGGCGGCAGGCCCCAGACGCCGTGGAAGGCGTAGTCCAAGGTCACGCACAGCCTAGCCTTGCCGGTCGCCGGATCGCGGCCGAGCGCGCGGACCTTCAGCTCGCGATCCCGCTTGATCGGCCCGAACGCCAGCCAGCCCTTGTCCGAGCCGGGGCAGAGGGCGCCGATCAGGGCGCGTCCGTCCCCCTTCAGGCTGATTTCATAGAGGTCACGCTCCTGGGCGCCGCGCCCCAGGAGCGCGGCCACCCCCCCGCGCCCGAGCTCGCGCTCCGACGCCGGCCGGAGGTCCGCGGTTCCGATGTCCAGCGTTTCGGCCAGACGCAGCACCCGCACGCCCAGCAGCGACTTGTCGAGAAACAAGGTCACGCCGTTCTCGGTCATGGTCTCGGTGATCGGCGTCACCGAGTCATAGGAATACATCACTTGGCTGGCGACGGCCGGGCCAGCCAGAGTCAGGCCGATCAGGCCGAGGGCGATGCGGAGCGGGATGGGCGTTTCCATCGAGGGGTCCGATATCGACGGTTTGGCCCTTTCGGCAAGGACCGGCCGCGGGACATGCAAGGGGGCGATCGCCGCGTCGAGCCTCCCGTTTACAGGCTCCGCTGGATCTCTTCGACGGTGAAGCACTCGATCACGTCGCCGACCTTGATGTCCTGGAAGTTGGCGAAGGCCATGCCGCATTCCTGGCCGGACTGGACCTCATTGACCTCGTCCTTGAACCGCTTGAGCGTCTGCAGGGTGCCCATCTCCTGGATCACCACGTCGCCGCGGATGGTGCGGATCTTGGCCCCCTTGCGGACCACCCCGTCGGTGACGCGGCAGCCGGCGACCTTGCCGACCTTGGAGATTTCGAACACCTGCAGCACCTCGGCGTTGCCCAACAGGGTCTCGCGCTGGATCGGCGCCAGCATGCCCGAGAGCACGCCTTTGATGTCGTCCAGAAGGTCGTAGATGATCGCGTAATAGCGAATTTCCACGCCTTCGCGTTCGGCCAGGTCGCGGGCCTGTTTCGAGGCGCGGACGTTGAAGCCGAGGATCGGCGATCCGGAACTCTTGGCCAGCATCACGTCGCTCTCGTTGATCGCGCCGGCGCCCGACAGGATGATCCGCGCGCGGACCTCGTCGGTCGACAGCCGCTCAAGCGAGCCGACGATGGCTTCCGCGGAGCCCTGCACGTCGGCCTTGATCACCAGCGGCAGCTCGCTGACCCGCTTGTCCTGCAGCTTGGCCATCATGTCGGCCAGGGAGGCGCCGGTGGCGCCGGTCGGGGCGATGGTCTTCTCGCGCTTCTGGCGGATGCGGTACTCGGTCAGTTCGCGGGCGCGGGCCTCGTTCTCGACCACGGCGAACGGCTCGCCGGGATCGGCCGGGCCGTCCAGGCCGAGTATCTCGACCGGCTCGGAGGGGCCGGCCTCGGGCACCTGTTCGTCGCGCTCGTTGATCAGGGCGCGCACCCGGCCCCAGTGCGAGCCGGCCACCACGATGTCCGACCGCCGCAGGGTGCCGCGCCTGACCAGGACTGTGGAGACCGGGCCCCGGCCGCGGTCGAGCTTGGCCTCG
This sequence comes from uncultured Alphaproteobacteria bacterium, assembly GCA_963706385.1. Taxonomy (GTDB): domain Bacteria; phylum Pseudomonadota; class Alphaproteobacteria; order Caulobacterales; family Caulobacteraceae; genus Poindextera. The sequence goes on from OY970153.1 coordinate 2,261,383, forward strand.
ATCACCACCCCGTCCGCCGAGCGGTCGGGATTGGCCTTCAGGTCCATCAGCTCGGCCTGCAACAGGATCGCCTCGATCAAATGCTCCAGGCCGGTCTTCTTGGTCGCCGAGACCTCGACCGCCTGGGTTTCGCCGCCCAGGGACTCGACCACGATCTCGTGCTGCAGCAGCTCGTTGATCACCCGGGTCGGATCGGCTTCCGGCTTGTCGATCTTGTTGATCGCCACAATGATCGGCGCGCCGGCGGCGCGGGCGTGATTGATCGCCTCGATGGTCTGCGGCATCACTCCGTCATCGGCCGCCACCACCAGCACCACGATGTCGGTGACGTGCGCGCCGCGGGCGCGCATCGCCGAGAAGGCCGCGTGACCCGGGGTGTCCAGGAAGGTCACCCGCTCGCCATTCTCCAGCCGCACCTGATAGGCGCCGATGTGCTGGGTGATTCCGCCATGCTCGCCGCGCGCCACGTCGGTCGAGCGCAGGGCGTCCAGCAGGCTGGTCTTGCCGTGGTCGACGTGGCCCATGATGGTCACCACCGGCGGGCGCGGCGCCAAGTGATCGTCGATGTCCTCGGCGCCGATGAAGCCTTCCTCGACGTCGGCCTCGGAGACACGCTTGACCGTATGGCCGAATTCGGTGGCCACCAGTTCGGCGGTGTCGGAATCGATCACGTCGTTGATCTTCAGCATCAAGCCCTGGCGCATCAGGAATTTGATGATCTCGACGCCGCGGGTGGCCATGCGGTTGGCCAGTTCCTGCACGGTGATCACGTCCGGGACGATCACCTCGCGCGCGGTGCGGACCTGCTCCTGGGCGCCGCCCTTGCGTTTTTCGCGTTCGCGTTCGCGGGCCCGGCGGACCGAAGCCAGCGAGCGCATGCGTTCGACCGCCTCGTCGTCGTTGCCCGCTACGGCCTGGATGGTCAGCCGCCCCTCGCGCCGCTGCGGCGCGCCCTTGACTCGGCTGACCGCCTTGCTCGGCGCGGCCTTGCCGCCGCGGCGGGCGGCGGCCTCGTCGTCATCGTCCGGCCGGCGGTCGACTAGACCGCCGGGACGCGGCGGCTGGCGGCTGGCGCGCTGGATCTCAGGACCGGAGGGCGGGGCCTCGGGACGGCCGACGCCGGGGCCGCGCGGGCCACCGGGCCGCGCAGGAGCGGGTCTGGGCGCGACAGCCGAATAGCGCACCGTCTCGCCGGGACGCGCCGGGCGCGCACTCTCGGGACGCGGCTCGCGAGGCGGAAAGCCGCCTTCGCGGGGCGCGCGCTCGTTGCGGAAGGTGTTGTCTGGCGCACGCTGGCCATAGGCGACGGCGGGCGAGCGTTCGGGCCGGTAGGTGGTGGTCGAGGCGCGATCGTCCCGACGCGGCGGGGCGTCGCGGTCGCGCTCAGGGCGCGGCGCGGGCGTCGGCGCCGGCCGGGGCGCGGCCTCGGCCGCCCGCGCGATCGGGACCCGTTCGGCCGGCGCGCGTGCTTCCGGCGCGGCGGGCGCCCGCTCGACGGGCGGCTCGGCCGCAGGCTCGGCGATTTGCGTCGGCGCTTCCGGCGCGGGCGCCTTGGCCGCGGCTTCCTGGCGTCGGCGCGCCTCTTCCTCGGCCGCGCGGGCGGCCAGTTGCGCGGCCCGTTCAGCCTCGCGGCGCTCCTGTTCGGCGCGGGCGGTTTCCAGAACCCGTTGGCGCGCTTTCAGCTCTTCGGCCGAAAGATTCAGATTACCGGCGCCGCCGACCGGGGCCGGACGCGCCGGCGCGGCTTCGCGCGGCTTGGCGGTGTCGAACACGACGCGCTTTTCCGCGGCGGATGGCCCGCCCAGACCGATCGCCGGACCGCCCGGGGCGTCGACCCGTCGGCGCTTGGTTTCGACCACCACGGTCTTCGAGCGGCCATGGCTGAAGCTCTGCTTCACCGTGCCGGCGCTGACGGCGCCCTGGCGCGGTTTCAGGCTCAGGGGCGCGCGGCCACCCGAGTTTCGGCCATTGTCGTTGTCGTTCGCGTCGCTCATCCGCTCGTTTTACTCACTCGCCAGCCCCGGGGGACCGGCGCTTTTTCTCTGTTCGTTCCATAGGCGAACGCGGCGGGGGCGGCCCACGGCCGCTCCACCCGTTCCTAGGGCTCCTCGCGCCAACTCTCAGGAAGGAGCGGACGGAAACCCGAAAGGCGCTCGACATCAACTGTCCAGCGCTCGGCGCCTCGTCCCGCAAGGAAGACAAGGTGTATCACATTTCCCAGCCCTAAGGCCAAACTCAATTCGTCCGAGCCGAAAGCGCCGAGCAGCCGGGGGGCGATCGAAACCCCCTTGGCGGCGTTGAGCAGCTTGCGCCGACCGTCGGCCGCCCCGTCCGCCGCCTCAATGATCCAGGCCGCCTTGCCGGCGCGAACCGCGGCCAGGGCCTGCTCGAACCCCAAGACCAGATCGCCCGCCCGCCGCGCGAGGCCGAGCCCCGCCAGGACTCGTCGGGCGAGCAGCGCCTCGACCTGGTCGGCCAAGTTGGCGGGCGCCGTCAGCCGTGTCTTGGCCGCCCGGGCGAAGGCGTTCTTGCCCGCCGCGGCCTTGACCGCCGCGCGGTTGGCCGCCACCCACAGGCCCCGGCCGGGCAGCTTACGCGCCAAGTCGGGCGCCACCGCGCCGTCGGGGCCGGCCACGAAGCGGATCAACCGCGCCTCATCCGTCACCTCGCCCGAGACGATGTCGCGCCGCTGGCGCGCGGCTTCGGCCAGGGTGCGCGCTCGGGCGGGCGGAACGGGTTCGCGGCCCATCGGCGGCGCCGGCGTCAGCTTTCGACGACCTCTTCAGCAAGCGCGCCCTCGATAGCCGCTTCTTCCGGTTCGGGCTCGGGCTCCGGCTCGACCCAGCCCATCGCCACCCGGGCGCGCATGATCAGCGCCTCGGCCGCTTCGGGCGAGAGATTGAACGTCTCCAGGAGGCCCGGCTCGCGCACCCGCTCGCCATTCTTGCTCTCGAACCAGCCGCGCAGGTCGTCGGGCACCAGGCCGGCCAGATCCTCGACGGTCTTCACTTCGCCCTCGCCCAGGGCCACGGCGATCGGCAGGGTCACGCCCTCGATCTCCAGCAGCGCGTCCTCGACGCCCAGGGCGCGGCGCTTTTCGTCGTATTCGGCGGCTTCCTTTTCCAGGAATTCGCGGGCGCGGGCCTGCAGCTCCTCGGCGGTCTCCTCGCCGAAACCCTCGATCGCGGCGATCTCGTCGGCCTCGACATAGGCGACGTCCTCGACGCTGGCGAAGCCCTCGGTGACCAGAAGCTGGGCGATCACCTCGTCGACGTCCAGCGCCTCCTGGAACAGGGCGGTGCGTTCGGCGAACTCGCGCTGGCGGCGCTCGCTCTCCTGGCTTTCGGTCATGATGTCGATCTGCCAGCCGGTGAGCTGGGAGGCGAGCCGCACGTTCTGGCCGCGCCGGCCGATGGCCAGCGACAACTGCTCGTCGGGCACCACCACCTCGACCCGCTCGTCCTCCTCGTCCATCACCACCTTGGTCACCTCGGCCGGGGCGAGCGCATTGACCAGGAAGGTCGCCTCGTCCGGGCTCCACTGGATGATGTCGATCTTCTCGCCCTGCAGCTCGGCCACCACCGCCTGCACCCGGCTGCCGCGCATGCCGACGCAGGCGCCGACCGGGTCGATCGATGAGTCGTTGGAGACCACCGCCATCTTGGCGCGGCTGCCCGGGTCGCGGGCGATGGCGCGGATTTCGATCACCCCGTCGTAGACCTCGGGCACCTCCTGGGCGAACAGCTTGGCCATGAAGCCGCCGTGGGCGCGGCTGAGCATGATCTGCGGGCCCTTGGCCTCGCGACGCACATCGTAGATGTAGCTGCGGATGCGGTCGCCGACCTGGAAATTCTCGCGCGGGATCGCCTGGTCGCGCCGCACGATGCCTTCGCCGCGGCCGAGGTCGACGATGATGTTGCCGTACTCGACCCGCTTGACCACGCCGTTGACGATCTCGCCGACCCGGTCCTTGAACTCCTCGTACTGGCGTTCGCGCTCGGCCTCGCGGACCTTGCCGGTGACCACTTGGCGGGCCATCTGGGTCTGCACCCGACCAAACTCGAAGGGGGGCAGGATCTCCTCGTAGGTCTTGCCGACGAAGGCGTCCTTGTCATCGCGCTTGGCGTCCGACAGCCGCCGATAAGCGTACTCGTTCTCGATCTCGTCGGCGTCGTCGACCACGGTGACCACCCGCTTGATGGTGGTCTCGCCGGTCTTGGGGTCGATCTTCACGCGGATGTCGTGCTCGGCGCCGTAGCGCGAGCGGGCGGCCTTCTGCACCGCCTCCTCGATCGCCTCGATGACGATCTCCTTCTCGATCGACTTCTCGCGGGCGACCGCGTCGGCGATCTGCAATAGTTCGAGCCGGTTGGCTGAAATGCCGGTCAGGGCCATGGTCTACTCCTCGTGTGCGTCGCTGGACGCGCGCCTAAGTTCAGGGTTGGCGTGTTCAAGTCGGGCGGCGCGCGCCTCGGCGCCGCGCCGCAGCAATTCGTCGGTCAACACCAGCTTGGCCTCGGTGATCCAGGCGAAGGGAATCAGGACGGTGTCGGCCTCGCCCTCGGGGTTGAGCGCGACGGCGCCGTCCTCGACGCCCACGAGCCCGCCCTTGAACCGCTTGCGCCCATCGGCCAGCCGGTCGAGTTCGATCCGCGCCTCGTAGCCGGCGTAGGCCTCGAAATCCTTCAGCCGGGTCAGCGGCCGGTCGATCCCCGGGCTGGAGACCTCGAGCCGGTAGTCGCCCTCGATCGGGTCGGCGGCGTCCAAAACGTCCGAAATCGCCCGCGACAGGCGCGCGCAGTCCTCGACGTTCATCTCGCCGCCCGCGTCCTCGGCCATGATCTGCAATCGCCGCGCCTTGCCGGCGCCGCCCATCAGGCGCAGGCGCACGATCCCATAGCCGGCGGCCTCCGCCACGGGGTCGAGCAGCTCAAGCAGTTGACGGTCTTCCTGCGTTTTGCCGCGCACAGGCGTCCTTTGGTCAACAAAAAAGCGGCTGGCCTTTTGGGCCGCCGCTCGAAAGCGCCATCCAGCGCTGACGATCGATGTGGGGCTAACATAGTATGTCCGAAGGCCTTTGTCAGCCCCTGGATTTGCGCCGCGCTTCGCGGGCGTTCGCTAGATGCGCTCGAACTCGAGAAATATCGGCGCACAGTCGCCCAGGCGCTTCGCCTCATAGCGGGTGGTGACGTGATCGGCGGGCGGGAGGCGCCAGTCGTCGGCCCGCTCGGCGGTCCAGCGGAAGGCCGGCGCGGCGGTCAGGCGCTGCAGGGTCCAGGCCGCATAGTCCGCCCAGTCGGTGGCGAAACGCAGCCGCCCGCCCGGCTGCAACACGCGCGCCAGCGCCGCGATGGTTTCGGGCTGGATCAGCCGGCGTTTCTTGTGGCGCGCCTTCGGCCAGGGGTCGGGAAACAGGATGAACACCCGCGTCAGGCATGCGTCCGGCAGATCGGCCAGCAGTTGGCGCGCATCGCCCAGGCGCAGGCGCACGTTGGTCAGGCCCCGCTCGTCGATGTGGCGCAGCGTGCTCGCCATGCCGTTCAGGAACGGCTCGGCGCCGAGGATCGCCACGCCCGGATTCCATTCGGCCTGGGCGGCCATGTGCTCGCCGCCGCCGAAGCCGATCTCGAGCCAGGCCTGATTGGCCCATGGCGCCAGCGCATGGGGGTCCGCGGGGCCCTCCGGGATGGCGATTTTCGGCAGCAGGCTCTCCAGCAAACCCGCCTGGCGCGGCTTGATCGGGCGCGCCTTGATGCGGCCATAGCTGCGCGACGGGCTGGCGGACTTGTCGATGGTCGGCATGGCGCGGGCTTAGCCGAACGCCGCCCCCCGCGCGAGGCCCGCGCGGCGGACGCGGATCAGGCCAGGCCCTTCAGCTCGCCCACCAGGTCGGTCTTCTCCCAGGAAAAGCCGCCGTCGGCGTCCGGCGCGCGGCCGAAATGGCCATAGGCGGCGGTGCGGGCGTAGATCGGCCGGTTCAGCTTCAGATGCTCGCGGATCGCCCGGGGCGTCGCCCCGCCGATCATCTCCTGCAGCGCCTTTTCCAGCTTGGCCGGATCGATCCGGTCCGATTCGTGCAGGTCGACATAGAAGCTGAGCGGGCGGGAGACGCCGATGGCGTAGCTGATCTGGATGGTGCAGCGGTCCGCCAGGCCCGCGGCCACCACGTTCTTGGCCAGGTAGCGGCAGGCGTAGGCGCCCGAGCGGTCGACCTTGGTCGGATCCTTGCCCGAGAAGGCGCCGCCGCCGTGCGGGGCCGCGCCGCCATAGGTGTCGACGATGATCTTGCGCCCGGTAAGGCCCGCGTCGCCATCCGGCCCGCCGATCACGAAATTGCCGGTCGGATTGACCAGCCATTCGGTTTGCTCGGTCACCATGCCCTCGGGCAGAACCTTCAGGATATAGGGCCGCACCAGGTCGTGGACGTCGGCGGGGGTCAGGCCCGGCTTGTGCTGGGTCGAGAGCACGATCGAGGTCGCGCGCACTGGCCGGCCGTTCTCGTACAGCAGGGTGACCTGGCTTTTGGCGTCGGGCTCCAGCTCGGGCCGCTCGCCGGAATGGCGGGCCTTGGCCAGGGTGCTCAGAATGTTGTGCGAATATTGCAGCGTCGCCGGCATCAGCTCGGGCGTTTCGCTGGTCGCATAGCCGAACATGATGCCCTGGTCGCCCGCGCCTTCGTCCTTGTTGCCGGACGCATCGACGCCCATGGCGATGTCGGCGGACTGGGCGTGCAGCCAGCATTCGTAGACGGCGTTCTTCCAGTGAAAGCCGGCCTGCTCATAGCCGATGTCCCTGACCGCGGCGCGGACCTTGTCCTCCAGGCTCGCGACCACCCCGTCCGGCCCGCGCACCTCGCCGGCCAGGATGATGCGGTTGGTGGTGACCAGGGTCTCGCAGGCGACCCGCGCGAACGGATCGGCGCCGAGAAAGGCGTCGACCACCGTGTCGGATATCCGGTCCGCCACCTTGTCCGGATGGCCCTCGGACACCGATTCGCTGGTGAACAGATATGACGCGCGCATCGGTCGGCCAACTCCACGGCAAAGCCCGCTCCGGATACGGCGCCGGCGTACGGCGCGCACCCTATAAAGCTATGTTTTTATCCGCACAAGCGACCGGGGGTCTTCAACCAGCCGCGATGGCTTCCGCCTGGGTCTCGTCCTCGACCATCGCCTTGACCAGATCGACCAGCCGCTGGCGCACCCGCCGCTGCGTGACCTGCGGGAACAGATTGGCCAGGGCGATGCCCTCCTGGGTGGTCAGGAAACTGTGCGCGAACGGCTTCTCGCCCCCGCGGCCGGGGTCCGCATCAGCCATTGGGTCGCTCAGCCCCTCGAAGAACCACCCGATCGGCACGTGTAGAGCGCGCGCGATCTCGTAAAGCTTGGAGGCGCTGATGCGGTTGGCGCCCCTCTCGTATTTCTGCACCTGCTGGAAGGTCAGCCCCAAGGCTTCGGCCAGTTTTTCCTGGCTGATCTTGAGCTCCTTGCGACGCAGCCGCACTTGCAGGCCAACGTGAACGTCGATCGGGTTAGGCGAGCGTTCATGGTCGGATATTTCCTGCATGGCGAGTGATTCTCTTTTGTTGAAAACCCTGGCCTGCAAACGTCAAATCGCTCGGCCTGTCATCCCTCTTCGCCGAGGTGACGTGGCGTCATGCGTCCAATCATCGCAGTGATGGACGAGATGGTCAGCATGATCGAGAAGCCGAGTGTTCCGATTCGCTCGTAGAGCGTGGGCGCGAGCGCGGCCGGCAGCGGCGCATCGATCACCCCGCGGGCGCCGTGGTTCAGCCGTGCGCCCGGCGCGATGCGGCCGTAGGCGTCGATCACCGCCGATACGCCGGTCGGCGTGGCCCGCACGATCGGCAGCCCTTCCTCGATCGCCCGGTAGCTCGCCAGGTTCAGGTGCTGCAGTGGTCCGTAGCTGCGCCCGAACCAGGCGTCGTCGGACACGTTGACGATCCAGGCCGGCCGCCCGGAAACGCGCGCGCCGGCGCGGGTGAAGCCGGGGAACAGGCTTTCGTAGCAGATCAGCGGCTGCACGCGGGGCACGCCGGCCGGGGCGATCGGCGCGGGTGGCGGGCCGGGCGTGAAGCCGTCGCCGACATTGACCAGCTTGTTGACCCCGAGCGGCCCAAGGAGCCGTTCCAGCGGCAGGTACTCGCCGAACGGCACCAGCCTGAACTTGTCGTAGACCCCGGTCAGGCGAAGGCCGCCGGCCTCGGCGCGCAGGGCCAGCAGGGAGTTGTGATAGACCGGCGAGGCGACGGTTCCGGCGAGGCGGTAGCCGCCGACCAGCAGGGTCTGGCCCGGCTTCAGCGCATCGGTGATCGCCGCGCGGGTCCAGGTTCCCTCGGCGAGATAGTCGTTCACCGCCGCCGGGATCGCCCCTTCTGGCCAGACCACGATGTCCGGCGCGCGGGCGGCGGGGCGGGCGGTCAGCCGGACATAGTCGTCCATGATCGCCCGCAGGCGCGTGGCGCTGTAGTCGGCCTGCTCTTCCACGTCGGCCTGGACGATCCGGACCATCGGCGCGCCCGACGAGACCGGCGCGGCGCCGGTCAGCCGCCAGAGTCCGAAGCCGTACAAGCCGGCGATGGTCAGGACGGCCGCCAGGACCCCGCCGATGCGTGTTCGCCGCTCGCCCTCGTCCAGCAGCAGCGCGGGCGCGGCGCTGGCGGCCAGCGTGATCCAGCTCAGGCCGTAGGCGCCGACCAGGGCGGCGGCCTGCGACACCGGCGAGCCCGCCCGCCAACTCTCGCCGGCCAAGTCCCAGGGAAATCCCGTCAGCACATGGCCGCGCAGCCATTCCGCCAGACAGAACACCCCGGCGAACACCAGAACGCGCGAGGACCCGCGCGGCCGCAGCGCGCGATAGGCCGCGCCCGCCAAGCCCCAGAACAGGCCAAGGCCGCCGGCCAGCAAGCCGATCGCGAACGGCGCCTGCCAGGCGTGCTTCTCCGGATCGACGAAAAACGCTTCGGACACCCACCAGGTCGAGACCAGGAAGAAGGCGGCGCCGGCCAGCCAGCCGCGCCAGAAGGCGCTGCGCAGCGGCCGGACGGGGTCGGACGCGTCGAACACGCTCATCAGCACGCCATAGCCGAGAAGGCCGGGCAGCACGCCGAACGGGGCGAACGCCAGGGCGGGACCGAGCCCGGCGAGCAAGGCCGCGGCGGCGCTCGCCCCACGCCGATCAAGCAACCGCCCGGCGCGGGTCATGCCGCGCCGCCGGCCTCGCTCTCGGCGTGGCTGGCCCTGGTCGCCTCGAGCCTGCGGATTCGCACGCGCTTGACCCGGCGTGGATCGGCGTCGGTGATCTCGAACTCGAAGCCGTCCGGATGGGCGATCACCTCGCCGCGCTGCGGCACCCGGCCGGCCAAGGCGCCGAGAAGCCCGGCGATGGTGTCGATGTCCTCTTCCAGGTCGGCCGGCGCCAACGCCATCCCCAGCGCCGCCTCCAGGTCTTCCAGCGGCGCGCGGCCATCCGCGTCGAACACCCCGCCGGCGCGGGAAACCACCTGGGCGGGCGCGACCTCGTCGTATTCGTCGTCGATCTCGCCGACCACCGCCTCGATGACGTCTTCCAGCGTGACCAGCCCGTCGGTGCCGCCGAACTCGTCGATCACCAGGGCCATGTGCACGCGGCTGGCCTGCATCCGCACCAGCAGGTCCGCCACGCGCATCGAGCCGGGCACATACAGCACCTCCCGGCGCAGCCGCCGCAGCACCGGCTCGTCCGGGGACGGCCGGCTGGCCTCGTCGGCCAGCATCTTGAACACGTCCTTGATGTGCACCTGGCCCACCGGGTCGTCGAGCGTTTCACGATAGATCGGCATGCGGGTGTGCTCGGCCTCGATGAAACGGGCCAGAAGGTCGGCGAAGGGGCAGGCGATCTCCACCGCGATGATGTCGGCGCGGGGGGTCATCACGTCGTCGACGCGCAGCGTCTTGAAGGCCTCGGCCTGGTCGACAATGTCGACCGCCGCGTCGGGCTCGGCCGGGCCGGCCTCGTCGCGTCGCTCGGGCCGGTCGCCGCCGCCGCGCCGCCAGCGCCGCCAAAGCGCCCTCAGACCGCGGATGCGAGACTTGCCGGCCGTCCCCCCGCGCCCGCCGAATGTTCGCGCCTCGTCAGCCATGCGGGGCCTCGATGTTCTCGCGCGCGGCGTAAGGGTCTGGCGCGCCCAGCCCGGCCATGATCGACCGCTCCATCGCCTCCATCGCCTCCGCCTCGGCGTCGGTCTGGTGATCGTAGCCCAAAAGATGCAGCACGCCGTGCGCGACTAGGTGCTGCAGGTGAAATTTCAGCGTCTTGCCCTGTTCGGCGGCCTGCCCGCGGCAGACCCCGAGCGCCAGGGCGATGTCGCCCAGCGCGCCGCGCGCGCTGGCCGGCGCCGGGAAGGCCAGCACATTGGTCGGCGCGTCCTTGTCGCGGAAGCGCGCGTTGAGCGTCCGCACCTCGTCGTCGTTGCTCAGCAGCACGACGATCTCGCCTTCGGGCCGGGCCTCCCCGGCGTCCAGGGCCGCGCGCGCCGCGGCTTCGACCAGGGCTGCGGCCTGGGGCAGAAGGGCGGTCCAGCCGGCGTCCTCGATTACGACCACGATCTCGCGTTCCGGCCCCGGCTCGTTCATCGGCGCGCCGCCGCCGCTTCGGCGTCGTAGGCCTTGACGATTCGCTCGACCAGCGGGTGGCGGACCACGTCCGAAGCCTCGAACCGCGCCACCGCCACGCCCTTGACGCCCTCCAACAGGCCGATGGCGTGCGACAGGCCGCTGTCGGCGGGATTGACCAGGTCGACCTGGGACGGATCGCCGGTCACCGCCATCCGCGCCCCGTCGCCCAGCCGGGTCAGCACCATCTTCATCTGCAGGCGCGAGGCGTTCTGGGCCTCGTCGACGATGACGAAGGCGTGGTTGAGGGTGCGGCCGCGCATGAAGGCGATCGGCGCCACCTCGATCTCGCCCTTGTCGCGGCGGCGGCGAAGCTGTTCGGCGCCCAGGATGTCGTTCAGCGCCTCCCACACCGGGGCCATGTAGGGATCGACCTTCTCGTTCATGTCGCCGGGCAGGAAGCCGAGCCGCTCACCGGCCTCGACCGCGGGTCGGGTGACGATCAGCCGATCGACCTCGCCGCGCAGCAAAAGACCGGCTCCGTGGGCGACGGCGAGGAAGGTTTTGCCGGTGCCGGCCGGCCCGGCGCCGAACACCAGATCGTGGCTCGCCAGGGCCTCGAGATAACGGGCCTGGGCCAGAGTCTTGGCGCCGATCGCCCCGCGCCGACCGAGCGGCAGATGCGCTCCGCTCGCGGCCGGCTCGCCGCCGTGCGCGGCGATTACTGCGGCGCGCACGTCGGCCTCGTCGACCGCGACTCCCGAATCGGCCCGCGACCCGATCACCCGCACCGCTCGTTTGGCGGCCGCGCGGTCCTTGGCGTCGCCGCTCAGCGAGATTCCCCCGCCCGGGGTTTCGACCAGCACGTGGAAGGCGTCCTCGAGTAGGGCGGCGTGGCGGCTGTTCGGTCCGGAGACGGCTCGCAGGGCGGCGTCCGACAGCGGTAGGAACTCGCGCGTCGGGCGGCTCAAGCGGGCTCCAATCGGGGATTGGGCGAAAGCGCGCCGGAAAGGCTTCCCCGGCCCGCGTCCAGAATCTCGACGGCGCGGATCTCGCCGATCAGACTTTCCTCCGCCTCGATATGCACCGCCTGCAGATAGGGGCTGCGCCCGACCACCTGACCCGGACGGCGGCCGGGCTTTTCGAACAACACGGGCAGGGCACGGCCGACGCAGGCGCGATTGAACGTCGCCTGTTGTTCTTCGAGCAAGGCTTGCAGCCTGGCCAGCCGCTCCGCCTTGACCGCCTCCGGGATCTGCCCGGGCATGGCCGCGGCCGGCGTGCCGGGGCGGCGGGAATATTTGAACGAGAAGGCCGATGCGTAGCGGATCTCGGCCGCCAGGCTCAAGGTCGCCTCGAAGTCGGCCTCTCTCTCGCCGGGAAAGCCGACGATGAAGTCGCCGGACAGCGCGATGTCCGGCCGCGCGGCGCGAATCCGTTCGACCAGCCGAAGGTAGCTGTCCGCGGTGTGCGCTCGGTTCATCGCCCGCAGCACTCTGTCCGACCCCGCCTGCGCCGGCAGATGCAGATGGGGCATCAGGGCCTCGACCTCGCCGTGGGCGGCGACCAGAGCCGCATCCATGTCGCGCGGGTGGCTGGTGGTGTAGCGAATCCGGTTGAGGCTCGGAATCCGCGCCAGCCGCCGGATCAGGCCGGCCAAGCCGTCTTCGCGGGCGTAGGCGTTGACATTCTGGCCCAGCAGGGTGACTTCGCGCACCCCTTGCGCGGCGAGTTGCTCGGCCTCGGCCAGCACCGCCTCGACGGGCCGCGAATATTCGGCGCCGCGGGTGTAGGGCACCACGCAGAAGGCGCAGAACTTGTCGCAGCCCTCCTGCACGGTCAGGAAGGCGCTCACCCCGCCCGGCGCGCGACCGCTCGGCAGGGCGTCGAATTTCTCGTCGGCGGTGAAATCAGCGGCCAGCCGCTGGCCGTTGGCCCGGTGGGCGCGGGCGATCAGCTCGGGCAGCTTGTGATAGGACTGGGGCCCGATCACCAGATCGACCGCCGGCTGGCGGGCCATGATCTCGGCGCCCTCGGCCTGGGCCACGCAGCCGGCGACGGCGATGGTCATCACCCCGCCGTCCGCCTGTTTGCGCGCCTTCATCCCCCTGATCTGGCCCAGCTCGGAATAAACTTTCTCGGTCGCCTTTTCGCGGATGTGGCAGGTGTTCAGCACCACCAGATCCGCGCCTTCCGGCCGGTCGGTCACGACGTAGCCCAGCGGACGCAGCACGTCGGCTATGCGTTCGCTGTCATAGACGTTCATCTGACAGCCGTAGGTCTTGATGTAGAGGCGCCGGGCCGGCGTGGGCTCGGTCATCGACGCGATCTGGTTCGGGGCGAGGGGAGGGCTATCGGACGGACGCGAAAGCGCATCAGGCGTCTTTCTCCTCCACCGGCACGCCATAGAGCTCCAGCCGATGGTCGATCAGCCGGTAACCCAACCGCCGCGCGATGGCCGCCTGCAGCGCCTCGATCTCGGTGTCGGCGAACTCGATCACCCTGCCCGACTTCATGTCGATCAAATGGTCGTGGTGGGTGTCGAGCGCCTCTTCGTAGCGCGAGCGGCCGTCGCGGAAGTCATGCCGGGCGATGATCCCGGCCTCCTCGAACAGGCGCACGGTGCGATAGACCGTGGCGATCGAGATGTGCGGATCAACGGATTGGGCGCGGCGGTATAACTCCTCGACATCGGGATGGTCATGGGCGTCCGCCAGCACCCGCGCGACCACGCGGCGCTGGTCGGTCATGCGCATGCCCTTCTCGATGCAAAGCTTCTCAATGCGATCCAATGGCTAGGCTCCCGATTTCAACGCGGGCAAGATAGGCTCAACCTCTCCGACTGTTAAGCTCGCGATGCAGCACCAAGGCGTCGATCGCCCTTTGTGATCGCCCATAGTAGCCGGGACGAGCGCCGACGCGAACGAATCCCGCACCCTGGTAGAGATCGATGGCGCCGACATTGTCGGCGGCGACTTCGAGAAACATCGCCTCGGCGCCGGCTTCCCGGGCCGCCACGATCGCCGCCTCGAGCAGGCGGCGCGCCAGACCGCGTCGGCGCTGGGCGGGTTCGACCGCCAGGGTCAGCACCTCGGCCTCGCCGGCGATCGCGCGACCAATCAGGAAGGCGCTGAACCGATCCGCCTCACGAACGGCGAGGGCGAACCCTCCGGGCGCGGCGAGCAGGGCCGCGATGTCGACGGCGGTCCAAGGCGTCTCGAAGCTGCGCGCATGGATCGCGGCCAGTTCGGCCGCCGCCGCCGTCCCGACCGGCTCCACGGTCATGATCCGGGAATCCGGGCGTCGGGGGCGCGCAGATAGAGCGGGCGGGGCGCCGCGCCGGGCTCCCGCGCCGCGGCTAGGCGGGCGATCACGCTCGGATCGGGCGTCGCCAAGGGCTCGATCGTCGCGATGGGCAACACCTGGGCGACCAGCGGCGCGCCCGAGCCGACCAGGCGGGCCGCCCCGCCGGTCCACAGCTCCGCGATCCGTGCGGCCGCGGCCTCGGCGTCCAGCGCGTCGGGGGCCATCACCGCGCGCCCATCGGCGAAGACCTGCAGATAGACCCGGCCGCGTCGGGCGTCGAGGCAGGCCGCGACGAAGCCGTCGCCGGCACCTCGCGCCAGCGCCTCCAGCGCGCCGATCCCCACGCAAGGCCGGCCCAACGCCAGCGCCAGCCCCTTGGCGAAGGCCAGACCGACCCGGAGGCCGGTGAACGAGCCGGGACCGATGGTGACCGCGATCCGGTCCAGTTGGGCAGGCTCGACGCCGGCCTTGGCCAGCATCTCGGCGGCCATCGGAGCGAGCCGCTCCTGGTGGCCGCGACGCATCGGCTCGCTGATCGCGGCGAGCGTGCGATCGCCGGCCTGGACCGCGACCGAGCAGGCTTCCATGCAGGTGTCGAGCGCCAGGATGTTCAACGCGGTGATTTCCGAGGCCGGCCCGGGGGCGGCGGGGTCCAGACGATCTGGCTCAGAAAGGCCTTGGCGCGCAACAGCGAGGCCGGCGGCACTTCCTCGGAATCCCAACCGGGCACGGTGAAGACATAGGTGACCTGGCCGTCGCCCGGGCGGGCGCAGATCACGGCGTTGGCGTCGTGGTCCGAGCCGATTTCGCACTGCGACAGATCGAACCGCGCGGCCTTCCAGCCGAGGTTCAACGTCTCGCCGCCCGGACCCCGAACCGGACCGCCAACGGCGCGGACCTTGCCGATCAGCGGATCATCGGTGCCTGGCGCGTTACGGGTCCCGTCGTCGATCTCCAAGAGCTGTTGACCGTTCTGTTCCACGGTGATCACCGCCATGGTTTCGTCGCGCGAGACGCGGACAACTCCGTCGCGCACCACCGCGCTGGGGAATAGCTCGCGGATTCGAGGGGATTCGAAATAGGCGCCCGCCCGGATCGGCCCCATGCCCCAGCGCCCGACCTGAATCACGCCCGAGCGGTAAGGCGCCGCCGGCGGCGGCGGCGGCTCGGGCGCGGGGCCGCGGGTGCAACCGAAGGCCAGCGCGGCGACGGCGAAAATCATGGGAGCGCGGCGGTTCATCGCCTGCCGTTAGACGATCTGGTTGGCCTCTTCAAATCCGAGACGCGGGCCGCGAGGAAACAAATTCTCCTCGGTCCCGTGGCCGAAGGCGACGATGAAGTTCGACTTGATCCGGGTGTCCTTGAAGAAGGCTTCATCGACGCCGGCGTTGTTGAAGCCGGACATCGGCCCGGCGTCCAGCCCCAGCGCGCGGGCGGCCATGATCAGATAGGCGCCCTGCAAGGAGCCGTTGCGGAATGCGGTGATCTGCTCCACCTCCGGCGCGGCGAACCAGGTCTTGGCGTCGGGAGCGTGCGGGAACAGATGGGGCAGGTGCTGGGCGAAGTCGAGGTCATAGCCGACGATGACGGTGACCGGCGCGGCCAGGATCTTCGGGGCGTTGGTTCCGGACGACAGGTTCGCGAGCGTTTGCTTGGCCCCCGGCGAGGTCACCCAGACGAAGCGCGCCGGACTGGCGTTGGCCGAGGTCGGGCCGAACTTGGCGAGATCGTAAATCCGATGAAACAGGGTTTGGGGAAGGGCTTCCTCGACCCATCCGTTGCGCGTGCGCGCCTGACGGAAAAGCTGGTCGAGCGCGGCGTCGTTGATCGGCTGGCTCACAGGGCGGCTCCGACGATTAGGAACGGGTGCGGTTGCGAAAGGGGCCCACGCGGGCGCCTCGCGGCGGGCTGGGAGCGGTCTGCCGCACCAAATCCCGCACGCTAAAGCGTCTGTTCGACCCGGGTGACCTCGGGCACATAGTGTTTGAGCATGTTCTCCACCCCCGCCTTCAGCGTCGCCGAGGACGAGGGGCAGCCGGAACAGGCGCCGCGCATGTGCAGCCAGACGACGCCGGTGTCCGGCTCGAAGCGGTTGAAGATGATGTCGCCGCCATCCTGGGCCACCGCCGGCCGGATACGGGTGTCCAACAGCTCCTTGATCTCGGCGACGATCTGGGCCGCGTCGCCCTCGTAGGCGCCGAGGTCGTGGCCCTGCTGGACCGCGCTCTCCAGCAAAAGCGGCGCGCCCGAAGTGAAGTGCTCCATGATCGCCGCCAGCACCGCCGGTTTCATCTGGGGCCAGCTCGGCGCGTCGGCGTCGCGGGTGACGGTGATGAAGTCGGGGCCGAAGAACACCCGCCGCACACCCTCAAGCGCGAAGATCGCCTGGGCTAGCGGCGAGACGGCCGTCTCCTCGGCCGCACGGAACTCGCGCGTATCATCGCCAAGCACCGGGCGGCCGGGCAGAAACTTCAGGACCTCGGGATTGGGGGTGTTTTCGGTCTGGATGAACATGGGCGCGCTCTTCGATGTCGGTCTCAGATGGTCCGTTCGTCTCGCCGATGCAAGCGGCTTAGGGGTTCATTCCCCCGCATCGCATGACCCCTCGCCATCGCGCCGATGGAGGCTAGTGGATCGTAGCAAACGGATGGTTCCCATCCGTTTGTGGTCCGATCCACTAAATTCAAACGCTTGTGGTGCGTCTCGCAAACGGATGCGGGAGGCATCCGTTTGAGTCGCACCACTAGACCGCGGCCCGCCAGAATCCCACCAGTCGCTTGGCCGCCTCGACGATCGGATCGGCGATCACCGCCGCGCGTTCGGCGCCGTCCGCCAGCACCCGGTCGACCTCGGCTGGGTCGGCGATTAGCCGGCGCATCTCGGCGCTGATCGGCTCTAGCGCGGCCACCGCCAAGTCCGCCAGGGCCGGCTTGAACGTCCCGAACCCCTGGCCGGCGTAGCGGGCCAGGACCTCGGCCTTGCTTAGGCCGGCGAGCGCGCCGATAGATTCCGACCAGATTGTCCGCCTCGGGCCGCGCGGCCAAAGCCTCGAGCGTCTCGGGCAGCGGCTCGGGATCGGTGCGGGCCTTGCGGAATTTCTGGGCGATGGCGTCGGCGTCATCCAGCAGATTGACCCGCGAATAGTCCGACGGGTCGGACTTGGACATCTTGGAGCGGCCGTCCCTCAGGCTCATAATCCGCGCCCCGGGGCCCTCGATCAGCGGCTCGGTCAGCGGGAAGAAGCCCGGCGCGTCGAAGTCGTTGTTGAACTTGGCCGCGATGTCGCGGGTTAGCTCCAGGTGCTGTTTCTGGTCCTCGCCGACCGGCACGTGGGTGGCCTTGTAGGCCAGGATGTCGGCGGCCTGCAGCACCGGATAGGTGTAGAGGCCGACGCTCTCGCGCTCCTTGTGCTTGCCCGACTTCTCCTTGAACTGGGTCATCCGGTCGAGCCAACCGATGCGGGCGACGCAGTTGAACACCCAGGCCAGCTCGACATGGGCGCGCACCGCCGACTGCGGGAAGATCACCGCCTTGTTCGGGTCGAGCCCGCAGGCGATGTAGGCGGCGGCCACCTCGCGGGTCTGGGCGGCCAGAAGCGCGGGCGCCTGCCAGACGGTGATGGCGTGCAAGTCGGCCACGAAGATGAAGCACGCGCATTCGTCCTGCAGGGCCGTGAACTTGCGCAGCGCGCCGAGGTAGTTGCCCAGGTGGAGCGCGCCGGAGGCCTGGACGCCGGAGACGACGCGGGTCGGACCCTGATAGGCGGCGGGAGGGGTCTGGGTCATCGGAAGACCTGGGTCTTGGGGCGAATCGGACGGGCGGCGTTCAGATCGGCCTTGTCCGCCATCGATGTCCCGGGCCTCGCGTCATGCCGGCGACTTAGCCCGAAGCGCCCGTCAGAGCAAGGTTGGCGCATCGTCCTGCGGCGTGAGCGCCGGCGAACGACGCAGAGCCGCGCGGACCTCGGCCGGGGTCAGCCCGCCCGAGGCCACGAGCAGCGCCGGATAGACCAGGCCGGCCAGGAGGGTGACGCCCAGGATCGCCGCCTCCTTGGCGTGCAGGGGACCGAGCTGCAAGTGGGCCAGGGGCGCTTCGATCTGAGCGCGAAAATGCGAGGCCGCGGCCAGCAGCAGGCCGAGCGCGACGCTGGCGGCGAGAATCCGCAGCAGCTTCGAGACCGCCGCCGGGCTCAGCGCATAGTCGCCGCGCCGGGCCAGGGTCGCGGTCATCATGATCACGTTCAGCCAGGAGGCCAGGCTGGTCGCCGCGGCGATTCCCGGCACCCCGACCAGCCGGAACAAGGTCAGGCCGGCGACGATGTTCACCGCCACCGAGACGAGGGCGTAGCGCATCGGGGTCCTGGTGTCCTGCCGGGCGAAGAAGGCCCGCGCGGTGATCTGAGCCAGGACGAAGGCCGGAACGCCCCAACCGTACTGCTGCAGGGCCAGCGCCGTCTGGTGGGCGTCGAAGCTCTTGAACGCGCCGCGGGTGTAGAGGGCGTCGATCAGGAAGAAGGGCATGGAGAACAGGGCGGCGGCCGCCGGCAGGGTCAGGGCCATGGAGAAGGTGATCGCCTCGTCCAGCGCGCCGCGGGCGCCGGGATGGTCCTCGGCGTGCACCGCCCGCGACAGGCGCGGCAGCAGCGCGACGCCGACGGCGACGCCCACCAGTCCCTGCGGCAGTTGATAGAGCCGATCGCACACCGCCAGCCACGAGCGCGCGCCATTGATCGGCGAGACCAGGATCTGGGAGACGAAGACGTTGATCTGGCTGGCGCTGGCGGCGATGGCGCCGGGCACGGCCAGCGCGATCAGCTGGCGGATCTGCGGCGTCAGCCTCGGCCAGCGCCAGTCGACCCGCGCGCCGGACCGGCGCACCCCCCACCACAGCAGTGCCGCCTGAGAGACCCCGGCCGCCAGCACGCCCCAGGACGCCGCCTCGGCCGCGCCGACCGCCGATCTGGAGGGCAGCACGGTCACCAGGGTCCAGAGATTCAGCAGGATCGGCGCCGCGCCCGACAGGATGAAGCGGTTGCGCGCGTTCAGCACGCCCGAGAGGTGGGCGTAGATCGCCATGCATGGAAGGTAGGGCATGGTGATCTGGGTCAAGGTGACGGTCAGGGCGAACTTGGCCGGATTGGCTCTGAAGCCGGGCGCGAACAGCATGATCACCCAGGGCATCGCCAGTTCGGCGATCAGGGTGATGGCCAAGGTGGCGGCGGCCAGGGTGGCCATGGCGTCAGCGGCCAGGGTGTCGGCCGTCTCCTCGCCCTCGTGCTGCAGCGACTTGGAATAGGCCGGCACGAAGGCGGCCGCGAACGCGCCCTCCGCGAAGATGCGCCGGAACAGATTGGGAAAGGCGAAGGCGGTGTTGAAGGCGTCGGCGGCGAAGGTCGCACTGGCGCCCATGAAATAGCTCACCACCAGGTCGCGAACGAAGCCCATGATCCGGCTGATCAGGGTGAAGCCGGAATAGATCATCGACGATCGGATCATGCCCGACCGCTCCGACTTCGGCGTGGACGGAACGGGGGCGGCGGCAGGCGGCTCGCGGGTCACCGGCGGGCGGTACGATGCATCGCCAGGGCCGGTCAAGCTAGCGCCCGACGCTGGCTCGGGCCCGTTGCAGGCGAAGCCGGCCGGCGGGCGGTTCGCCGCCCTCCTCCTCCAGCACTTCGGTCAGGGCCGCCTTCAGCGTCGCGATCCGCCGGGGGCTGGTCAACTTCTCGCCCGCGGTGTCGCAGACGTAGAAGGCGTCGACCGCACGTTCGCCGTAGTTGTCGATGTGGGCCGACTGGATCGAAAGCCCCGCTTCGGCCAGGGTCCGCGCCAGGGCGCCCAGAAGTCCGGAGCGGTCGCGGCCGGAGACCTCGATCACGCTGGCGTCCTCGGAGGCGTCATTGTCGATCACCACCGTCGGGATGATGGAAAAGGCGGCGGCGCGGCCGAGGTCGCTGCGTCGCTTGGGCTCGATGACCACCGGCTCGCCGCGCGCGGCGGCTTCGACCAAGCCGGTCAGGCGCTCCAGCGCGCGCGGACTGTCGCAGCCAAAGGGGCCGCCGGCGGCGTCCTGCAGGAAGAAGACGTCCAGCGCCAGGCCCTTGCGCGAGGTATAGGCCTTGGCCCCCACGACATTGGCTCCGGACCCGGCGAACACCTGGGCGACGTCGGCGAACAGGCCGCGGCGGTCCTTGGCGGCCACGGTGATCTCAGCGGCGTTCAGGTCGCCGCGGATGCGGGCCTGGGCGGCGGCCCCGCCCTCGGCCAGGGCGCGCCGGGCGAGGGCCGCGTGGCCGACCAGATCCTCGCGCGAAAAGCCAGCGAAATAGGCGTCCTCCAGCGATTGGGCCCAGGTGGCGGCCTTGGGATCGGTGGCGATCAGCGCCTCGCGCGCCTCGGCGGCGGTAGCCTCCACGTGCCGGGCGAACGAGGCCGCCGGATCGCCGCCGCGCCCGCCGCGAAAGATCGCCTCGGTGGCGCCGAACAGCTCGCGCATCAGCTGACCCTTCCAACCGTTCCACACCCCCGGCCCCACCGCGCGGATGTCGGCCACGGTCAGGATCAGCAACATGCGCAGTCGTTCAGGATTCTCCACGATCCGCGTGAACGCCGTCACCGTGCCCGGATCGGTCACGTCGCGCTTCTGGGCGAAGTCGCTCATCACCAGATGGTGCTCGACCAGCCAGGCGATCAGCTCGATCCGCTCGCGCTCCAGCCCCAGCCGCTCGCAGGCCGCGCGCGCGGCCCGCGCCCCGGCCTTCTCCTGGCCGCCGGCCCCGCCCTTGCCGGTGTCGTGCAGCAGCATGGCCAGGAACAGGGCCTCGGAATCCTCGATCAGCGGCCAGATGGCGACGGCCAGGGGATGGTCCTTGACCAGCTCGCCGTTGGCGATATCGGCGATGATCCCCACCGCGCGCAGGGTGTGCTCGTCGACGGTGTAGGAGTGGTACATGTTGAACTGCATCTGGGCGACGATGCGGCCGAACTCGGGAATGAACCGGCCCAGCACTCCGGCCTCGTTCATCAGCGTCAGGGTGCGGTAGGTTCGCCGGCCGCGCGCCAGCACGTCGAGGAACGCCTTGGCCGCCTCCGGATCGCGCCGCATCTTGGAGGTGATCAGCGGCAGCGAGCGAGTCACCGCGGTGAAGGCGTCGGGATGCAGGTCGAGGTCGCGCCGGTCGGCCATCACGAACAGGCGCAAGAGGTTCACCGGATCGCGCTCGAAGATATCCGCGCCCTCGACGTTCAGTCGGCCGCCCTCGACCAGAAAACCGGGCGCGTCGAGCGGGCGGCGCCCGCCCGCTCGACCGGGCAGAAAGCGCGACAGGCCCTGCGGCTTCTTCTTGGCTTCCTCGGCCTCCAGCTTGGCGCAGAACTCGCGGGTCAAGACCCCGACCTCGCGCGCGATGAGAAAATACCGGCGCATGAAGCGCTCGACCGCGGGGGTGTTGTCGCCGTCCTTGCGCGGGCGGTCGAGGTAGCCCATTCGGCGGGCGATCTCGGGCTGCAGGTCGAAGGTCAGCCTCTCTTCCGGCCGACCCGTGGCGAAATGCAGGTGGCCGCGCACAGCCCAGAGGAAATCAAACGCCCGGATGAAGGCGGCGACCTCTCGGCGGTCGAACAGCTCCAGGCTCAGCGCGTCGTCGGGACTGTTGATTGGATGCAGATACTGGGCGATCCAGAACAGAGTGTTCAGATCGCGCAGGCCGCCCTTGCCATCCTTAATGTTGGGCTCGACCATGTAGCGGCTGGCGCCGGCGCGGGCCTGGCGCTCGTCGCGCTCGCGCAGCTTGGCGGCGACGAATTCCGAGCCGGTGCCCTTGATCACCTCCTCGCGGAAGCGGCGTTTCAGCTCATCGGCCAGGCGTTCGTCGCCGGTCAGCCGGCGCGCCTCCAGGATCGAGGTGCGGATGGTGAAGTCTTCCTTCGAGAGCTTGACGCACTCGTCGATCGTGCGCGAGGCGTGGCCGACCTTGAAGCCTAGGTCCCACAACGCATAGAGCATGAATTCGATCACGCTCTCGGCGTGGGCGGTCTGTTTGTAGGGCCGCAGGAACAACAGATCGAGGTCGGAGAACGGCGCCAGCGTGCCGCGCCCGTAGCCGCCCACCGCCATCAGCGCCAGCCGCTCGCCCTCGGTCGGATTGCGCGCGCGGAACACGTGGACGGTGGTGAAGTCATACAGGGCGCAGACCACCTCGTCGGTGACGCCGGACAGCAGCCGCGCGGTCTCGATGCCACCGGCCCCGTTCTCCAGCCGCTCCTTGGCGATCATCCGGCCGCGGAACAGGGCCGCCTTGAGGATGTCGAGCGCGCGGCGGCGCTGCTCGGCCTCGTCGCCGATCGCATCCAGCGCGGCGGCCGAAAGCTGGGAGCGCAGCTTGATCCCGTCGACGACGTGTTCCAGGTGGGTCGGGCGAAGGCGGGGCGGCATGGACCCTATATAGCGCGGCGCGCGCCGATTCTCGCCTGCGCTTTTCATTGTCGCCGCGCGGCGCGCTATGCTCTCGGCCCGCTCGCCATGAAGGAGATTCGCCGATGCGCCGCCTCGTCCTGCCCGCCCTCGCCGCCGCCCTGCTCGGCGCCGGCGCCGTCCGCGCCGCCCCCCTCGACGTGACCCGCGCCTACGCCGCGCCGGAAGCGCCCATCGCCGTCGCCGTGACGGTCCCGCCGGGCTACGGCACGGTCTACATCAGCGGCACGACCGCCGGGGTGAGCGATCCCTCGGCGCCTAGGGGCAGCATCGCGGCGTATGGCTCGACCGCGGTGCAGACGGAATCGGCGCTGAGGCGCATTCAAGGGGCGCTGCAGGCGCAAGGGCTCGACCTCGGCGACATCGTCTCGATGCGGGTCTATCTGGTCGGTGATCCGGCGAACGGCGGTCAGATGGATTTCAAGGGCATGATGGCCGCTTATTCCCGGCACTTCGGCGCCCCCGAACAGCCCAATCGCCCCTCGCGCACGACGGTGCAGGTGGCCGGCTTGGTCGCGCCGGGCCTTTTGGTCGAGATCGAGACCGTCGCGGCCAAGGCGCCGAGGTAGGCCCGCTCAGTCCAGCATCGCCTTGAGCCGATAGAGCGCCTCCATCGCTTCGCGCGGGCTCATCCCGTCGAGGTCGAGGCCGCACAGCAGCGCCTCGAGGGCGCTGGGCTCGGCGACGCCGGCCGGGCCCGCGACCGAGGTGGCGAACAGCGGCAGTTCGTCGAGCCTGGCGGGCGAAGAGGCGGCCTCGCCTTCCAGTCGGTCCAGCACCTGGCGCGCGCGGGCGACCACCGCCGCCGGCACGCCCGCCAGTTTGGCCACCTGCACCCCGTAGGAACGATCAGCCGGGCCCGGTCCGGCCTCGTGCAGGAAGACCAGCTCGCCATTCCACTCCTTGGCCCGCATCGACAGGTTGCCGACATGGGCCAGACGCGTCTCCAGCCGGGCCAGCTCGTGATAGTGGGTGGCGAACAGCGCCCGGCACCGGTTGGCGTCGTGCAGCGCCTCGGCGCAGGCCCAGGCGATGGCGAGGCCATCGTAGGTCGCCGTGCCGCGGCCGATCTCGTCCAGGATCACGAACGAGCGCGGGGTGGCCTGGGTCAGGATCGCCGCGGTTTCGACCATCTCGGCCATGAAGGTCGAGCGCCCGCGCGAGAGGTCGTCCGATGCGCCCACCCGGCTGAACAGCCGGTCGACCACGCCTAGCCTGAGCCGCCGCGCCGGAACGAAGCATCCGGCCTGAGCCAGCACGGCCAGCAGCGCGTTCTGACGCAGGAAGGTGGACTTGCCGGCCATGTTCGGGCCGGTGACGATGGCCAGTCGCGCCGCGATCTCGCCGGCGCCGTCCAGGGCACAGTCGTTGGGGGTGAAGGCCCGGCCTTCGCGCCGCGCGGCGGCCTCGACCACCACATGACGCGCGCCCTCGGCCTCGAAGGCCAGCGAACGGTCGATTTGCGGACGGCAGGCCCCCGCCTCCTCGGCCCATTCGGCCAGGCCCGCGGCGACGTCGAGCCGGGCCAGACCCTCTGCGGCGGCCTGGATCGGCGCGGCCAGGCCGGCGGCCTCGGCGCGCCAGGCCTCGAAGGTCTCGGCCTCGATGGCCAGGGCCCGCTCGGCCGCCTGGGCGATCCTGGCGTCCAGTTCGGCCAGCTCGACGGTGGTGAAGCGGACCTGGCTGGCCAGGGTCTGGCGGTGGATGAAGCCGGCGTTGAGCGGCGGCTGAAACAGCGGATCGGCCTTGGCGGCGGCGATCTCGACGAAGTAGCCCAGGACGGCGTTGTGCTTGACCCGAAGCGGCAGGCCGGTCTCGCTCTGCAGCCGGCCCTCCAGCGCCGCGACCACCCGCCGGCTGTCGTCGCGCAGCAGCCGCGCCTGGTCCAACTCGAGCCGCACGCCCGCCGCGACGAAGCCGCCGTCGCGGGTCTGGGCCGGCAGTTCGAGTCCGAGGCCGGCGCGCAAGGCGGCGAGGAAGGCCACCAGCGCCGGGTGTCCGGCCGGATCGGCCGCCGAAAGGGCCTGGGCGATCTCGTCCGGCGCGGCGTCGAGCGGATTGGGCCCTGCCGCCACCAGCCCGGCCAGGGCCTCGCCGACGCCGAGCGCATCCTTCAGGCATCCCAGGTCGCGCGGCCCGCCCCGACCCAGCGCCAGGCGCGAGAGGGCGCGGGCCATGTCGCCGGCCCCCTTCAGCGCCCCGCGCAAGTTCCGGCGCAGGTCGCGCTCGCCCAACAGCCAGGCGACCGCGTCCAGCCGCGCCTCGATCGCCGCCGGATCGAGCAGCGGGCGGGCCAGCCGCGCGGCCAGAAGCCGGGCGCCGCCGGCGGTCACCGTGCGGTCGATGGCGCCGAGCAGCGAGCCGTCGCGGCCGCCGCCTTGCGTGCGCTCGATCTCCAGGCTGGCGCGGGTCGCCGGATCGATGGCCATGGCGTCGGCCTCGCCCGCCCGGCGCGGGGCGCCGAGCGCTGGTAGCCGACCGGCCTGGGTGGTCTCCAGATGCGCGGCGATCAGGCCGAGCGCGGAGACTTCGGCCCCGCTCAGCGCGCCGAACCCGTCCAGGGTCTCGACGCCATAGAGCCGTTTCAGCCGCGCCTCGGCCGCCGCCGGCTCGGCCAGGGCCTGAGCCATCGGCTGGACCAGTCCTCCGGCCGCCTTCAGGGCCTGGGCGATATCGGCTTCGGCGAACAGCCGGTCAGGGACCAGGATTTCGGAAGGCTGCAAAGCGGCCAGCGCCGCGGCCACCCCGGCGCGCCCGACCAGCATCGCCTCGACCTCGCCGGTCGACAGCTCCACCGCCGCCACCGCCGCCTGGCCGGCGCGCAGGGCGACCGCGGCCAGCCGGTTGGCGCCGCGCGCGTCCAAAAGTCCGTCCTCGGTCAAGGTGCCGGGGGTGACCACCCGCACCACGTCGCGGCGGACGATCGACTTCGCCCCGCGCTTTTTGGCTTCGGTCGGGTCTTCCAGTTGCTCGCAGACCGCGACCTTGAAGCCGGCGCGGATCAGTTTCGCCAGATAGGCCTCGGCCGCGTGCGCCGGCACCCCGGCCATCGGGATCGGCTCGCCGCCGTGCACGCCCCGCGCGGTGAGCTGGATGCCGAGCGCGAGCGCCGCCTTGCGGGCGTCGTCGAAGAACAGCTCGTAGAAGTCGCCCATGCGGAAGAACACCAGGGCGTCGGGTTGGCGCGCCTTGGCCTCGAAGAACTGGGCCATCACCGGGCTGGCGCCGGCGGCGTCCGCGACGCTGTCTGGGGGAATCGGGGCGGTGGGCGCGTTCATCGAGCGCGAGGCTAGCGGGCCGCGACCGCCACGTCAGCCCTTGACCTTGGACGATCGCGGGATGACCTCTTGCAACGTGCAGAGCGAAATGACCTACGCCATCGTTCCCGCCGGTCCCGGCGACGCCGTGGACTTGGCGCGGGTGCATGTCCAGGCCTGGCGCGAGACCTATCCGGGGATGCTGCCCCAGGTCTATCTCGACCGGATGTCGGTGGCCGCCCATGCGCGGCGCTGGCGCCATCGGCTGATGAGCGGCGGCGAGGTCACCCTGGCGGCGGAGAGCGCCCAGGGTCTGGCGGGCTACTGCTCGGGCGACTGGGCCCGCGGCGGCGCGCGGCCGGGCGAGGCCGAGGTCGCCACGCTCTACATCCTTCGGCGCGCCCAGCGCTCGGGGCTCGGCCGGCGGCTCATGACCGCGACGGCGCGAACGCTGGCGGCGCGCGGCGCGACCTCGCTGGTGATCTGGGTGCTACGTGACAATGCCAGCGCGCGGGCGTTCTACGAAAAGATGGGCGGGGTCTGCGAGCGCGAGCGCGACGAGGCGATCGCCGGCGGTCTGGTGGCCTCGGTCGCCTACCGGTGGTCGGATATCGAGGCGCTGGCGCGGTAGAGCGAGATGAGTTCAAATTGAATCACTCTATTGCTCCGCTCGTCCCGGCGAATGCCGGGATCCAGATCGTAAGGCGCATGAGCTGGAATTCGAACCACGAAGACCACGAAGATCACAAAGGCGGCGAGATATACTCTTCGTGCCCTTGGCGCCCTTCGTGGTTAAATTCCAAATATCCTCATTCCGCACCTTATGATCTGGGTCCCGGCATTCGCCGGGATGAGCGGTGGAGATACTTGGATCAACCTGAAATCATCACGCTCTCGGCGCGGCGGGGTCCCGGGTCAAAGGGTTGAAGGCCGGAAGCTGACCCCGGGAACGTCCTGGAGGGGTGGAAACCGGTCCTTGCCCCATGCGGGTCAGGGTCTAATCTTCCCCTCAGGGCAATGGATGGAAGCTATGAGCGACGCAGTCGGCCCTGGCGACCTGGTTCTATGCGTCGATGTCGCCCCGAACCATGTCACGGGAAGGCCGGTGCCCCTGGTAGCCGGGGAGACCTACCGTGTCGTCGCGGTCATGGAATTTGCCTGCCCATGCGGACGTTCCGATGCTCTGCTGGATGTAGGGGTTGATTTCGCTTGGTGTCAAACGCGCTTCCGACTCCTGCCCAAGCCGAAGGCGCAGAGCAAGACGCGCCGCGTATCGGCACCCAAGGAGAAGGAGACGGTTCGCTGAACAGCCGGCTACGGATGCTGCGGTGTGCCGACCCCGCGAAATTCGGCTAAGGGTCGTGAACACCCGCCACCCCTGCATCACGAAGCGGACGCCGCGCCCTAGGCCCGCGCCTCGCCGCGGGTGACGTCGTCCCAGAATCGGCGGGCTTTCTTGAAGAAGCCGGTTGACTGCGGATGCTGCCGCTCGTCGCACGAGCCGGCGAATTCGCGCATCAGCTCCTTCTGGCGGGCGGTCAGCCGGGTCGGGGTCTCGACGAACAGCTCGACCACCAGGTCGCCGCGCTCGCGCGAGCGCAGCGAGGGCATGCCGCGGCCCTTCAGGCGCACGGTCTTGCCGGTCTGGGCCCCCTCGGGGACCTTGACCTTGATCTTGCAATTGCCGTCGCAGTTCTCGCCGCCCAAGAGGCACGGGGCCTCGATCTCGCCGCCGAGCACCGCGGTCGCCATCGGCACCGGCATGGTGCAGAGCAAATCGAGGCCGTCGCGCTCGAACAGCTCGTGCGGCTTGACCGACAGGAAGATATAGAGGTCGCCCCTCGGGCCGCCGCGCGGGCCGGCGTCGCCCTCGCCGGCCAGGCGGATGCGCGAGCCGTCGTCGACGCCGGCGGGGATGCGCACCTGCAGCGTCCGTTCGCGCCGGATCTGGCCGTTGCCGCGACATTCGCGGCAGGGGTCCAGCACCAGCTTGCCAAAGCCGCCGCAGCGTGGGCAGGTCCGCTCGACCGAGAAGAAACCCTGGCTGGCGCGCACGCGCCCGGCGCCGTTGCAGCCGTTGCAGGTGGTGGGGCTGGAGCCCGGCGCGCAGCCGGAGCCTTCGCAGGGCTCGCAGGTCAGGGCCGCCGGCACGTCGATCTCGACCTCGGCGCCGGCGTAGGCCTGCTCCAGGCTGATCTCCAGGTCGTAGCGCAGGTCCTGGCCGCGCGCCGGCCCGCTCGGGCGCTGGCGGCCGCCGGAGAACATGTCGCCGAAGGCCTGGCCGAACACCTCGTTGAAGATGTCGTGCACGTCGGCGAAGCCGGCGCCGCCGCCGTTCATGCCGTTCACCCCGGCGTGGCCGAAGCGGTCGTAGGCCGCGCGCTTGTGGGCGTCGGACAGCACCGAATAGGCCTCGTTGATTTCCTTGAATCGCCCGGCGGCGTCCTCGCAGCCGCCATTGCGGTCGGGATGGTGCTCCATGGCGAGCTTGCGGAAGGCGGATTTCAGCTCCGCCTCGTCGCAGGTGCGCGACACGCCCAGCATCTCGTAATAGTCACGCTGCATCAAAGCGTCGGCCCCTGATGACCCGCCCCCGCGCAGGCCCCTGCGCCAAGGATGTGGGTGAGTTGGTCGCTCTTGGCAACAGGCGCCCCGCCCCAAGGCGGAACGAGGCGCCTATCGCCCGCGCGATGGTCACGCGGATTTGTGGCTGTCGTCGACTTCCTCGAACTCGGCGTCGACCACCTCCTCGGCGGCGTTCGCCTCGCCGGCCGGCGAGCCGGTCTCCTGCTGGGCCTTGTACATCGCCTCGCCGAGCTTCATCGACGCCTGGATCAGGGTCTGGGTCTTGGCCGAGACGGTTTCGGCGTCGCCGGTCTCGACCACGGCCTTGAGGTCGGCCAGCGCGGTCTCGATCGCCGCCTTCTCGTCGGCGCCGACCTTGTCGCCATGCTCGGCCAGGGCCTTCTCGGTCGAGTGAATGACCGAGTCGGCCTGGTTCTTGGCCTCGATGCCCGCCTTGCGCTTCTCGTCTTCGGCCTTGTTGGCCTCGGCCTCCTTGACCATGCGCTCGATGTCTGCGTCCGACAGCCCGCCGTTGGCCTGGATGCGGATCGACTGCTCCTTGTTGGTCGCCTTATCCTTGGCGCCGACGTTGACGATGCCGTTGGCGTCGATGTCGAAGGTGACCTCGACCTGCGGCACCCCGCGCGGGGCGGGGGGGATGCCGACCAGGTCGAATTGGCCCAACAGCTTGTTGTCCGCCGCCAGCGGCCGTTCGCCCTGGAACACCCGGATAGTCACCGCCGACTGGTTGTCGTCGGCGGTCGAGAAGGTCTGGCTCTTCTTGGTCGGGATGGTGGTGTTGCGCTCGATCAGCGGGGTGAACACCCCGCCCAGGGTTTCGATGCCCAGGGTCAGCGGGGTGACGTCCAGCAAGAGCACGTCCTTGACGTCGCCCTGCAGCACGCCGGCCTGCACCGCCGCGCCCAGCGCGACCACCTCGTCGGGATTGACGCCCTTGTGCGGCTCGCGGCCGAAGAAGGCCTTCACCGCCTCGACCACCTTGGGCATGCGGGTCATGCCGCCGACCAGCACCACCTCGTCGATGTCGGTCTTCTTCAGGCCCGCGTCCTTCAGCGCCTGATCGCACGGCCCGATGGTCTTGGCCACCAGGTCCTCGACCAGGGCTTCCAGCTTGGAGCGGGACAGTTTGACGTTCAGGTGCAGCGGGCCGGAGGCGTTCATCGAGATGAACGGCAGGTTGACCTCGTACTGGGCGGTGGAACTGAGCTCCTTCTTGGCCTTTTCCGCCTCTTCCTTGAGGCGTTGCAGGGCCAGCTTGTCCTTGCGCAGGTCGACCGAGGTTTCCTTTTTGAACTCGTCGGCCAGATAGTCGACGATGCGAAGGTCGAAGTCCTCGCCGCCCAGGAAGGTGTCGCCGTTGGTGGCCTTCACCTCGAACACCCCGTCGCCGATCTCCAGGATCGAAATGTCGAAGGTGCCGCCGCCGAGGTCGTAGACCGCGATCTTCTTGCCTTCGTTCTTCTCCAGCCCGTAGGCGAGCGCGGCCGCGGTCGGCTCGTTGATGATTCGCAGCACCTCGAGGCCGGCGATCTTGCCGGCGTCCTTGGTCGCCTGGCGCTGGGCGTCGTTGAAGTAGGCTGGGACGGTGATCACCGCCTTTTCGACCTTCTCGCCCAGGTGCGCCTCGGCGTCTTCCTTGATCTTCTGCAGGATGAAGGCCGAGATCTGCTGGGGCGAATAGTCCTTGCCGTTGGCGCGCACCCAGGCGTCGCCGTTGGGGCCCTTGACGATTTCGTAGGGCACCATGCCCTTGTCCTTGGCCACCACCGGATCGTCGAAGTGCCGACCGATCAGGCGCTTGATGGCGAAGAAGGTGTTGGTCGGATTGGTGACCGCCTGGCGCTTGGCCGGCTGGCCGATCAGGCGCTCGCCGTCTTCCTGGATGCCGACGACCGAGGGGGTGGTGCGCACGCCCTCGGCGTTCTCGATCACCTTGGGCTGTTTGCCATCCATGATGGCCACGCACGAATTGGTGGTGCCCAGGTCGATGCCGATGATCTTGCTCATGTGAGCTCAAACTCTCCGTTCTTGGCGGGCTGGCCCCGCGCGACCTCGATGAGCGCCGCCACTCGCCTGCCCCCTTGGGGTTTCGTCTCCGATGGGCCCCGTCCCTGGACGGGCCCGGCCGCCATGCAAGCCTCACCTATAAAGGCAAGTCCCGCGTTGCAGCGGATATGGGCGCCTTGCGCGAGGCCGCAAGGGGCGCCGCGCCCCGCGCTTGAAGCGCTTTGACCCGAAGCGCTTTGACAGGCCAAGCCCCGCCGACGCAGGATGCGCCGCCCGCCGGAGCGGAACGGCCCAGGTCGAGCAGGCCCGAACCCACCCCGCTCCAATTCAAGCGTTTGGAGCCTGAGTCACGCTTCGCCGCGAAGCAACCAGGCTCCGGTCGGAGTGCGTCATGGTCCACCTCACCCGCCCAGAAGGCTCCGAGCCGGAAGATTTCCACCTCACCAGACGCGGGCTGGCGGGCCTATTGTTCGCCGGTTACGCCGCCGCGGCCTTCTCGGCCAAGGCCGATCCGATCCACACCGACGAGGTCGGCCTGATCACCGAGACGGTGATGGTGCAGGCGTCCGACCGCGCGATCCCGGCCTATCTGGCCAGGCCCGCTTCGGCGGCTCACGCGCCGTTTCCGGCGGTGATCGTGGTCTCCGAGGTGTTCGGGGTGCACGAATACATCCGCGACATCTGCCGGCGTCTGGCCAAGCTCGGTTACGCGGCGATCGCCCCGGCCTTCTTTATCCGCGCCGGCGATCCCACGCCGCTCACCGACATGGACGCGATCATGAAGATCGTGCGGGCGACGCCCGACGCCCAGGTGCTGGATGACGTGGGCGCGACGATCAGGTTCCTGAAGGCGCGGGACTATGTGATCGCTGACCGGCTAGCGATCACCGGCTTTTGCTGGGGCGGCAAGGTGGTCTGGCTGGCCTGCGAGCGGTTTACGGATTTCCGCGCCGGGGCGGCCTGGTACGGCAGGCTGGCGCCGGCGGCCGACGCGCCGCCCGACCCCGACGCGCTGTGGCCGATCCAGGCGGTCGGCGACCTGCACGCGCCGGTGCTCGGCCTCTATGCCGGGGGCGATCCGATCAGCCAGTCGGTTCCGGCCATGCGCGAGGCGCTCGACGTCGCGCACAAGACCGGCACCGAGATCATCGTCTACCCCGACGCCCAGCACGGCTTTCACGCCGATTACCGGCCCAGCTACAACGAGGCCGACGCCGAGGACGGCTGGATGCGGATGCTGGCGCATTTCGCGCTCAATGGCGCGGTCTCGCACCACGACCCGGCCAATCGTCCCCACCGCGCCCGCCGTCTCCGCGGCGCCCATCGCGGCCATCGCGGCGCCCACGGCGCGAAGTCTAAGCGGTCTGGTCGACGGACGCTCCGGCGTCGAACTCGTCATCTGCGTGGGCGTAAGGATTGACCGTCGGGGCGGGCTCCGACGGGGCCGGACCGGTCGAGCCCTTGGCCGAGACCACCACCATCGCCGGGCGCACCAGGCGGCCGAACAGTTCGTAGCCGGCCTGCAGCACCTGCAGCACCGCGCCCTGGCCGACATCATCGGCCGGCTGCTCCATCACCGCCTCGTGCTGGTGGGGATCGAACTTGGCGCCCCGGGCCGGCTCGAGGCGCTTGAGACCATTGCGCTCGAAGGCCGACAGCAGCGCCTTTTCGGTCATCTCCAGGCCGACGGTCAGGTTCTTAACCGCCGCGTCCTCGGATTCGCGCGGAGCATGCTCCAGGGCGCGGGCCAGATTGTCGGCCACGCCCAGAAGGTCGGTGGCGAACTTGTTGATCGCATAGGCGCGCGCGTCGTTGGCCTGGCGCTCGGCCCTGCGCTTGGTGTTCTCGGCGTCCGCGGCGATCCGCAGCACCTGTTCCTTGAGCTGGGCGATTTCGGCCTTCAGCGTTTCGGGCGACGGCTCCGACCCGCCGGGGGCGGGAGAGGATTCGTCTTGCGCTTCGGCCGGCGCTTCGTCGTCGGTCATGGGTCCTAGTCCTTCAGGCGTCCAGCAAACGCCCGAGCACCCTGGCGGTATAGTCCACCAACGGGATCACGCGGGCGTAGTTCAGTCGGGTGGGTCCGATCACGCCGATCGCGCCCAGCACCTTCTGTTGGCCCGTCATATAGGGCGCCGCGATCACGGCGGAACCCGAAAGCGAAAACAGCCGCGTCTCCGCCCCGATGAAAATGCGCACGCCCTCGGCCTCGCGCACATGGTCCAGGAGCCCGATCAGCTGCTCCTTCTGCTCCATGTCGTCGAACAGCATGCGGACCCGCTCCAGGTCCTCCAGCGCCGAGCGGCTGTCCAACAGGTTGGCGCGCCCGCGCACGATCAGCGAGCGCACGCCGCCCTCCCCGCCGCTCCAGGCCGCCATTCCGTCCTCGATCAGCCGCGCCGCGGCGGCGTCCAGTTCGCGCCGCGCCCGCTCCAATTCGCCGCGCATCTCGCCCTTGGCCTCGTTCAGGGTGCGGCCGGCCAAGCGCGCGTTGAGGAAGTTGGACGCCTCCTGCAGGGCCGAGGGGGTCAGGCCCGGCGGGCGCCGCATCAGCCGGTTCTCCACCGAGCCGTCGTTGAACACCATCACCGCCAGCGCTTGGTCGGCGCCTAGGGCGACAAACTCGACGTGCTTGACCCCGGCGTCGCGCACCGGCGTGACCACCACGCCGGCCCCGCCGGCCAAGCCGGACAGCAGGGCGCTGGCCTGGTCCATCACGTCCTCGAAACCGCGCCCGCGAGAAAACAGCTTGGCGTCGATGTCGCGTCGCTCGCTTTCGGCCAGGTCACCGACTTCCAGCAGTCCGTCGATAAACAGGCGCAGGCCCGCATGGGTCGGCAGTCGGCCGGCGCTGACGTGCGGCGAGCCCAGAAGGCCGAGTTGGGCCAGGTCCTGCAGGGTGTTGCGGATCGAGGCGGGCGACAGATGCACGCCGCCCTTGGACAGGGTGCGCGAGCCCACCGGCTCGCCGGTCTCCAGATAGGATTCAACCACCCGCCGGAAGATGTCGCGGGCCCGCTCGTCCAACTCCATCAAGGTTGGCGTCCGCACGGCGGGTTGGATCAGGCTGGCCATGGACGGCTGGACGGGCCTCGCATTGGACGCCGACCGCCCGACGAACATGGACGGCCGCTTCGTGATTTAGGATAAGCCCGCAACGCCGCGGCGCAAGCTGGGCCGTCATCCAGAGGAATCCCCGAACATGCGCCCGTCCGAACGCCTCGCCGACGTCTTGCGCGCCGTGACCCTGGAGACGGGGGTGAACCGCTATGCCGAAGGCTCCTGTCTGGTCTCGTTCGGCCATACCCGGGTCCTGGTCACCGCTAGCCTGGAGGAGGGCGTGCCGCCCTTCCTGCGCGGCAAGGGCCAGGGCTGGGTCACCGCCGAATACGGCATGCTGCCCCGGGCCACCCACACCCGCGGCCGACGCGAGGCCGCCCAGGGCAAGCAGTCCGGCCGCACCCAGGAGATCCAGCGGCTGATCGGCCGCTCCCTGCGCGCGGTGGTCGATCTGAGGGCGCTGGGCGAGCGGCAGATTTCGGTTGACTGCGACGTGCTGCAGGCCGACGGCGGCACCCGCACCGCCTCGATCACCGGCGCCTGGGTCGCGCTGCGCCTGGCCACCCGCTATCTGATGGACGAGGGGCTGATCGCGGTCGATCCGATCCTCGATCACGTGGCGGCGGTCTCCTGCGGGGTGTTCGAGGGCGAGCCCGTGCTCGACCTGGACTACGAGGAAGACAGCCAGGCCGAGGCCGACGCCAATTTCGTGCTGACCGGCGCCGGAGACATCGTGGAGATTCAGGCCACCGGCGAGAAGCGAGGTTTCACCGTCGCCGAGTTCGAGCAGCTGTTCGCCCTGGCCCGCAAGGGGATCGGCGAACTGATCGAATTGCAGAAAGCGGCGGTGGCCTAACCGTTTTCGTCGCGGCGCGCACGGCGCTTGCGGTCGGGGCGGCGAAGGGGAATGACAAGGCGGGCCCGAGTCCGCGCGAGGAGAGTCCATGGCGCTGAAACTCACGCCCGGCGCGCGGCTGGTGGCGGCGACGCACAATCCCGGCAAGGCGCGCGAACTGGCGCTGCTGCTGGACGGCCGCTTCGATCTGGTGGCGGCCGGCGCGCTCGGCCTGCCCGAGCCGGAGGAGACCGAGACCAGCTTCGTCGGCAACGCGCTATTGAAGGCCCGCCATGCGGCCGCCGCTAGCGGCCTGATCGCGCTGGCCGACGATTCGGGGCTCTCGGTGCGCGCGCTGGACGGCGCGCCGGGGGTCTATTCCGCGCGTTGGGCGGGGCCGGAGAAGGATTTCGCCTTGGCCATGGCCAAGGTCGAGGAGCGGCTGGAGGCGGCGGACGGCGAGGACCGCGCCGCCTGGTTCACCTGTGCGCTGGCGGTGGCCTGGCCGGACGGACCGATGGTCGTGGTCGAGGGCCAAGTCCACGGAACCCTGACCTTCCCGCCGCGCGGAACGCTCGGTTTCGGCTACGATCCGATCTTCATCCCCAACGGCGGGACGCGCACCTTCGGCGAGATGGCCACCGCGGAGAAGGACCGGATCAGCCACCGCGCCATCGCCTTCGCCAAGCTCAAGGCGGCGCTGTTTTGAGCGCGGCCGCGCCGCTGGCGGTCTACATCCACTGGCCCTATTGCGCGCGGATCTGCCCCTATTGCGACTTCAACGTCGTCCGCGACCGGGGCCAGTCCGAGCAGGCCGCGCTGGCTCGCGCCATCATGCTTGACCTGGAGGGCCAAGCCGCGCTGACCGGCCCGCGGCGGCTGGGCTCGATCTTCTTCGGCGGCGGCACCCCGTCGCTGATGGACCCGGACTGGGTGGCGGCGATCATCGCGGCGGCCAAACGGCTGTGGCCGCCGGACGCGGAGCTGGAAGTCTCGCTGGAGGCCAATCCCACCGATGCGGCGGCCGCGCGCTTCGCCGCCTTCGCGGCGGCCGGGGTCGAGCGCCTGTCGCTTGGGGTCCAGTCGCTGGACGATGCGGCGTTGAAGGCCCTGGGCCGCGACCACACCGCGAATGAGGCCCGCCGGGCGGCGGCGCTGGCGGCCGACGCCTTCCCGCGCCTGTCCATCGACCTGATCTACGCCAGGCCCGGCCAGAGCCCGAACGCCTGGGCCGCCGAGCTGACCGCGGCCCTGGCCCTGGCGCCGGAACACCTCTCGCCCTACCAATTGACCATCGAGCCGGGCACCGCGTTCGAGCGGGCGGCGCGGCGGGGGGTCCTGGTTCCGCCCGACGCGGAGACGGCCGCCGCGCTCTACGAGACCACCCAGGACGTGCTCGCCGCCGCCGGTTTCGAGGCCTACGAGGTCTCCAATCATGCGCGGAGCGCCGCGGCCCGCTCGCGCCATAACCTAGCCTGCTGGCGAGGCTGGGACTATGTCGGCGCCGGCCCGGGCGCGCACGGGCGGCTGACCCTGGCCGGCGCGCGCACGGCCACCACGGCGGCGCGGGGCGTGGGTGACTACATCGCCAGGGTCGAGCGGACGGGCGTCGGTTTCGAGACCCGCGAGGCTCTGACGCCGCGCGAGGTGGCGCTGGAGCGGCTGCTGATGGGCCTGAGGACCAGCGAGGGCGTCGGGTTTTCCGAGCTGTCGCCGATCGGGCTGTTCCAGACAGACCCGCGCCTCGCGGCTTTCGCCGAGGCGGGCCTGATCACGGCCCGAGAGGATCGCCTTTACGCCACCCTCGACGGGCGAAGGGTGCTCGACCGGCTGATCGCCGAGCTGGCCGACTGAACGCGGAACTGGCGATCGTGGCGCTCAAGCGCTAAGCGAAGTGCTTGAAGGGGCTGTGGGAGACCCGATCGCTCGTGGCTCAAAAACTTCCGCCGCCCGTGCTTAGCGATGCGCCGCTCGCGCCGGGGCTCTATGTGGTCGCCACCCCGATCGGCAATTTGCGCGACATCACCCTGCGCGCCCTCGACGTACTGGCCGGGGTCGACGTGGTGCTGGCCGAGGACACCCGAGTCACAGGCAAGCTGTTGGCCGCCTACGGCCTTTCGGCCAAGCTGGAGCGCTACGACGAGCACGCCGCCGAGCGGGCGCGGCCAAGGGTGCTCGCCGCCCTCGCCGCGGGCAAGCGGATCGCCCTGGTGTCCGACGCCGGCACGCCGCTGATCTCCGATCCCGGCTTTCGGCTGGTGCGCGCGGCGGCCGCGCAGGGCGGCGCGGTTATCCCGATACCCGGCGCCTCCGCGAGCCTGGCGGCCCTCAGCGCCGCGGGCCTGCCCACCGACCGGTTTCTGTTCGCCGGCTTTCCCCCGCCCAAGACCGCCGCGCGCCGGCGCTTTCTGCGCGACTTGGCGCCGATCCAGGCGAGCCTGGTGTTTTACGAGGGCGTTTCGCGCCTTGGAGCCTGCCTGGCGGACATGGCCGCGGTGTTCGGCCCGCGCGAAGCGGCGGTCTGCCGCGAGATGACCAAGCTCCACGAGACCATCACCCGCGGCGACCTTCCGGCCCTCGCCGCCGATCCCACCCTGGCCGCGCCCAAGGGCGAGGTGGTGATCGTGGTCGCACCGGGCGAGGCGGTCGCGGCCAGCGCGGCGGAGGCCGATCGGGCCCTGGCCGAGGCGCTGGGCCGGCTCGGGCCGGCCGAGGCCGCCGCGGAAGTCGCCGCCGCCCTGGGGCTCAATCGCCGCGAACTCTACCGCCGGGCTCTGGTCCTCAAGGGTGTCCGGTGAGCCAGGCGCGCCGGCTGCGTGGCGCGGCGGCGCGGCGGTCCGGGCGGCGGGCCGAGGTGCTGGCCGCGCTCTGGTTGATGGCCAAGGGCTATCGCATCCTGGGCTTTCGCCTCAAGACCCCGCAAGGCGAGATCGACCTGTTGGTCGCCCGCGGGCCGGTGCTGGCGGCGGTCGAGGTCAAGTCCCGCGCGAGCCTGGAGGCGGCGCTGGAGGCGGTGAGTCTGGCCCAGCGCCAGCGGCTGCGCCGCGCCCTCGCCACCATCGCGGCCCGGCGAAGCGACGCGGCGAGCGCCCGACTTCGCCTGGACCTGATGGCCCTCGCGCCCGGCCGCTTCCCGCGTCATATTCCCGGCGCATGGAGCGAGGACGGCGATCGGCCATGAGCCGTGACGAGGCCGAGCGGGCGCTGGCGCCCGCCGCTCGCATGTTCCAAACCCTCCCGTTCCTCGCGGAGTCCGCCCGATGAGTTTGAAGATCGCCATCCAGATGGACCCCGTCGAGGGGATCAATATCGAAACCGACACCACCTTCTCCCTCATGCTTGAGGCCCAGACGCGGGGTCACGCTCTGTGGATCTACACCCCCGAGCGGATCGCCCTGGAGGACGGGCGGGTCACCGCCCGCGGCCGGGCGCTGAACCTTCAGGCGGTCAAGGGCGACCACCATCGGCTGGGCCATATGGAGGTGCGCGAGTTGGCCGAGATGGACGTGGTGCTGATGCGCCAGGATCCGCCGTTCGACATGGCCTACATCACCGCCACCCACTTCCTGGAGGCGATCCACCCTAAGACCCTGGTGGTCAACAATCCCTTGGAGGTGCGTAACGCGCCGGAAAAACTGTTCGTCACCGGCTTTCCGGGCGTCCAGCCGCCGACCCTGATCACCGCCGACGCCGAAGCGATTCACGACTTTCGCGCGCGCCACGGCGACATGGTGCTGAAACCCCTTTACGGCGGCGGCGGTTCGGGCGTGGTGCGGCTGACGGCGGACGATCCCAACCTCGACGCGCTGTTGGAGCTCCACGCCATGATCGGGCGCGAGCCGGTGATCGCCCAGAAGTTCATCCCGGCGGTGTCCAAGGGCGACAAGCGGGTGCTCCTGGTCGACGGCGAGCCGGTCGGCGCGATCAACCGGGTGCCGGCGGCCGGCCAGGTGCGCTCCAACCTGGCCCGCGGCGGTCGGGCGGAGGCGGTGGAGCTGACCGCGCGCGATCGGGAGCTATGCGCCATCATCGGGCCGGAGCTGCGCCGGCGGGGCCTGTTGTTCGTCGGCATCGACGTGATCGGCGACTACCTGACGGAGATCAACGTCACCTCGCCGACCGGCGCCCA
Source organism: uncultured Alphaproteobacteria bacterium (assembly GCA_963706385.1). Lineage (GTDB taxonomy): Bacteria > Pseudomonadota > Alphaproteobacteria > Caulobacterales > Caulobacteraceae > Poindextera. Next base: position 2,299,645 of record OY970153.1, read on the forward strand.
GCAACTCAAGCGGTTCGGCGGCGCCGACGCGGCCGCGGCCCTGTGGGACCGCATCGAGGCGATCCGCGCCACGGCTTGAACAACGCCAAGGTCGTTTGGGCTAAGCACCTGAAATGTCGCGATTTCGCCTAAAGTTCCAGTTTTGTTCTTGATCTGGCCCCGCCATCGTGCTCAGCTTGTGGATAAGTTCAAGCATTAGAAGGGCTTGAGGAAGCGATGGTCGCGCGTATCGTCACCGTGGCGTTCGAGGGCGTCGAGGCGCGGCGCGTGGACGTCGAGGTTCAGCTCACCGGGGGCGAGGTTCGCTTCGTGGTTGTCGGCCTGGCCGACAAGGCGGTGGCCGAAAGCCGCGAGCGGGTTCGCGCCGCCTTCGCCGGCCTGGGCTTGGCCCTGCCCGCGCGCCGGATCGTGGTCAACCTCGCCCCGGCGGACCTGCCCAAGGAGGGCAGCCACTACGATCTGCCGATCGCGCTCGGCATGATGGCGGCGATGGGCGTGATCGCGCCGGACAGCCTGAGCGAATGGGCGGCGGTGGGCGAGCTCGGCCTCGATGGCCAGATCGCCCCGGTGGCCGGCGCCCTGCCGGCCGCGGTGGCGGCCAGCGCCATGGGCCTGGGCTTGATCTGTCCCGAGGCCTGTGGGCCGGAAGCCGCCTGGGTCGGCGACTGCCGGGTGCTGGCGGCCCGTTCGCTGATCTCGCTGGTCAATCATTTCCGCGGGCTTCAGGTGCTGGGTCAGCCCGCCCCCGGTCCGGTGGTCGACGGCGAGCGCGTCCCCGACCTGCGGGACGTCAAGGGTCAGGAAGCCGCCAAGCGGGCGCTGGAGATCGCCGCCGCCGGCGGCCACAACATCCTGTTCGTCGGCCCGCCAGGCTCGGGCAAGTCGATGATGGCCCAGCGCCTGCCCGGCCTTTTGCCGCCGCTGTCGCCGCCCGAGCTGCTCGAGACCTCGATGGTCCATTCGGTGGCAGGATTGATCGCGCGCGGCGCCCTGACCCGGGCCCGCCCGTTCCGCGCGCCCCACCATTCCGCCTCCATGGCCGCCCTGACCGGCGGCGGCTTGCGCGCCAAGCCGGGTGAGGTGTCGCTGGCGCACAACGGGGTGCTGTTTCTCGACGAACTGCCGGAATTCAGCGCCCAGGCGCTGGATTCCCTGCGCGCGCCGCTGGAGACCGGCGAGGTGATGGTCGCCCGGGCCAACGCCCATGTGCGCTATCCGGCCCGGGTGCAGCTGGTGGCGGCGATGAACCCCTGCCGTTGCGGTCACGGCGGCCTCGGGCGCGGCGCCTGCGGCCGCGCGCCGCGCTGCCTGCAGAGCTACCAGAGCCGGGTGTCGGGTCCCTTGATCGACCGCATCGACCTGCAGATCGACGTGCCGCCGGTCACCGCCGCCGATCTCGCCCTGCCGCCGCCGGCCGAGGGCACCGCCGAGGCCGCGGCCCGGGTGGCCGCCGCGCGCCAGATCCAGGCGGCTCGCGCGGGAGCGGCCGGCGAGGCGGAGGGCGCCGCCAGCCTCAACGCCCGCGCCGAGGGGCGCTGGCTGGAGGCCGTCGCCGATCTGGACGAGCCGGCGCGCGCGCTGCTGACCAAGGCCGCCGAGGGCGCGGGGCTGACCGCCCGCGGCTGGACGCGCACCCTGCGGCTGGCCCGCACCATCGCCGACCTGGAGGCCGCCCCACGCGTCCGCCGGGTCCACGTCGCGGAGGCCCTGATCTACCGCCGCGTCGGCCCGGCGTCTGAGGGCGCGGGCTTGGCCGAGATCGCGCGCGCGGCCTGGACGGGCTGAATACGCCCCGCGCGTTGATGCAAAGCCGCTTGACCCTCCGTTAAACGCCGGACGCTAGGTTGCGTCCGCCATGGTCCAGACAAAAGCCTTTGTCGACGCGCTCGACATCCCCGCCGCCACGGCGGATCCGGACGGGCGGCTGGTCGCCTGCAACGCCGCGTTCGAGGCCAGCGGTGTCGATCCCGCCCTGCTTCTGGCGATCGCGCCGGGAGGGCGGATCGAGACCCTGTCGAGCCTCGGCGGCGCTCTGGTGGTCTGGCGGCTGGCCGAGCTGCCGGACGGGATGCGGCTGATCACCGGCGAGCGCCGCGCCGAAGGGCCGACGCAGCGGGACCGCTACCTCGCCTCGCTGAGCCACGAGTTGCGTACGCCGCTGAACGGCGTCCTGGGCATGGCCGACCTCTTGGCGGAAACCCCGCTGGCCTCGGATCAGCGGGCCTATCTGTCGGCGTTGCGGGAAAGCGGGCGCCACCTCTTGGGCCTGGTCAACGACGTATTGGACTTGGCCCGCCTCGACGCCGGGGAGTTCACCCTGCACCCGGCTCCGGTCAAGCCGCGGCGGCTTTTGCAGTCCATCGCCGAGTTGCTCAGCCCGCGCGCGACCGCCAAGGGGCTGGAGATCGCCTGGACCGCGCCGGCCAACCTGCCGGTGGTGCTGGCCGACGAAGGCCGCATCCGCCAGATCCTGTTCAATCTCGCCGGCAACGCGGTGAAGTTCACCGAGACGGGCGGGGTGCTGCTATCGGTCGAGCGCTGCGGCTCGGGGCCGACCGCCCGGCTCAGATTCTGCGTCACCGACACCGGCCCCGGCGTGCCCGAAGCCGACCGGGAGCGCATTTTCGAGCCGTTCGTCCAGGCGCACGGCGATGGCGCGCGCACCGACAGCGCCGGCCTCGGCCTGGCCATCGTGCGACGGCTGGCCGCCGCCCACGCGGGCGCGGTTGACATCGAATCTCCGCCGCTGGGTGGCGCGCGGTTCTATTTCGAGGCGGATTTCGCCATCGCCGAGCCGGCTGCGGGGAACCGGCGGCCGCTCAGCGGGCGCTCGGTGGTGGTGGTCTCGCCGAACCCGGTGGTGCGCGCGGCGGCCGCGGGATTGATCGAGGCGGCGGGCGCCAGCGCATCGATCTTCGCCGAGCTGGGCCCGCCGCTCGAAGCCGCGCCGGAAGGGGCCGTCGCGCTGTTGGACCACGCAATGGTCGCCAGCGGCCGGCGCAGGTTGCTGAAACCCCTTGCCGGTCGGGCCTCGGTGGTGCTGCTGGGACCGGAGGAGCGGGCGAGGATTCCCGGTTATCGTCGGGCGGGTTTCGCCGGCTATCTGATCAAACCGCTCCGGCCCGCCTCACTGGTCGAATGGGTGCTGGCCGCATCCGGCGAGGCGGCCGCGCGGGACCGCGCGGGGGACGAGCGCGCCGACAAGCAGGCCGGCCTGAAGGGCGGCGCCGGGGCGCGGGTGCTCCTGGTCGAGGACAATTCGATCAACGCGCTGCTCGCCCGCTCGCTGCTCGAGCGCGAAGGCTGCGCGGTCGACCGCGCCATCGGCGGCCGCGAGGCGATCGTCGCGATGGAAACCCAGACCTACGACCTCATCCTGATGGACCTGCGCATGCCCGGCCTCGACGGCTTCGCGGCCGCCAAGGCGCTGCGGTCGCAGGGGGTAAAGACGCCGATCATCGCCCTGACCGCCGACGCCTTCGAGGAGGATCGCCGCGCGTGCCTGGCGGCGGGCATGGACGATTTCCTGGCCAAGCCCCTCGCCCAGGCCGCGCTGCGGGCGGTGCTCCGCCGCTGGACCGGCGCCGTCTGGACGCGGGCCAAGCCGCGGGCCAAGCTCGCCTCCTGATTTGGGGCCCCGCCGCGCCCCTTGCTCAAGGGGATGACGGCCATGAGCAGCGAACGCCCGCCGCCCCGCGCCAGCGGATTCGGCGGCTTTGGGGCCTACCTCGACCATCGGACCGTGGTGATGCTGGGCCTGGGATTCGCCTCGGGCCTGCCGAATCTGCTGATTTTCGACACCCTTTCGGCTTGGCTGCGCAATTCGGGCCTGTCGCTGAAGGTGATCTCCTTCTTCAGCCTGGCGACACTGGCCTATTCGTTCAAATTCCTGTGGGCGCCCGTGGTCGACCGCACCGCCCTGCCCGGCCTGACCGCCTGGCTCGGTCGGCGGCGCGCCTGGATGCTGGCGGCCCAGGTCGCGGTGATCGTAGGCCTCCTGCTGGTGGCCGGGAGCGATCCGAGGACCGGTCTGATTCGGATCGCGCTGTTCGCCGTCTTGACCGGCTTCGCCTCGGCGACCCAGGACATCGTGGTCGACGCCTGGCGGATCGAGGCCACGGAAATCACCCGGCAGGGCGCCATGGCGGCGGCCTATCAGTGGGGTTACCGGATCGCTGGCGTGGCCGGCGGCGCGTTGGCCCTGGTCCTGGCCGAACGTTTCGGCTGGAGCGTCTCCTATTTGCTGATGGCCACCCTGATGACGGTGGGCGTGGCTTCGGTCCTCGGCGCGCCGCGCGAGAACGCCCACGCCATCCCCTCGCTTCCCCACCTCGATATCCGCACGCCGCCGGCGATCGAGGCGCTGGAGTGGGCCGCGCGGATGGCCGTGCTGGCGTTCGGGGCGCTGCTGTTGGGCGCGGGGCTGGCGGCCAACGCCGATATCCTGGCCCTGGGCCTGGGTCTGGTTGGCGCCGACCAAGCGGGGGCCATGCTCAAGGCCGCGTGGAGCGCCAAGTCCTACGGAGTCGGGCTGCAGTTGTGCGGCGTCGTGCTCGGCGGGGCGGTGATCGTGGCCGCGGCCTGGCCCTTGCCCGGCCTTCAAACCCGCCCTGGGGCCTATCTGTCGCGCGCGTTCGGCGAGCCGCTGGGCGATTTCTTCAGCCGATTCGGCAAAACCGGCGTGCTGATTCTGGTGCTGATCTGCGTCTACCGACTGTCGGACTTCGTGCTGAACATCATGAACCCGTTCTACCTGGACCTGGGGTTTTCGATGGATCAGATCGCCGGGGCGCGGAAACTCTTCGGCTTCGTGGCCTCGATGGTCGGGGTTTTCGCCGGCGGGCTTGCGGTGGCCCGGCTCGGGGTGATGCGTTCGCTGGTCATCGGCGCCTTCGCCCTGCCGATCACCAACACCATCTTCGCCTGGCTGGCGACCCAGGGGCCCGACTTCCGCAGCCTTCTGATCGCCATCGGCATCGACAACGCGGTCTCGGGCTTCGCCGGCACCTGCCTGATCGCCTACATGTCCAGCCTGACCTCGGCCGGTTTCACCGCCACCCAGTACGCCCTGTTCTCCTCGCTTTATTCGCTGCCGGGCAAACTTTTGGCCTCGCAATCGGGCCGCATCGTCGAGGCCGCCGCCCAGGCCGCTCGGCCGGGCGGGCCGTTCGCGCCGCTCTTGGCCCTGTTCGACCACGCCGCGCCGGGCGCCTTCGCCCAGGCCTGGGCCAAGTCCCATGTCAGCCCCGGCGCCCTAGGCGCCGGCTATGTCGCCTTCTTCTTCTATTCCGGTCTGGTGGGCGTGTTCTCGATGATCCTGGCGGTGGCGGTGGCGCGGCGGACCAAGCCGGCCGCGTCCGCCGCGTCCGTCTAGACGCCGGTCAACGGCCGCTCATAGGCCGCCATGGTCGCCATGTTCAGGATCTTGGACACTGACGCCGACAGGGGGCAGATCTGCACCGACTTGGACAGGCCCAGGAGCACCGGCCCGATCACCGTGGCCCCGCCCAGGGACTGGACCAGCTTGGTGGAGATCGAGGCCGAGTGGATCGCCGGCATGATCAGCACGTTGGCCGGCCCGGTGAGCCGCATGAACGGATAGTTGGCCCGGTTCTCGGTCTCCAACGCCAGCTCGGGCGGCATTTCGCCTTCGTACTCGAAGTCGACGTCCATCTCGTCGAGCATGGCCACCGCCTCGCGAATCCGTTCCGAGCGCGTGCCCATCGGATTGCCGAAGGTGGAGTAGGACAAGAAGGCCAGGCGTGGGGTGAAGCCCAGGGCGCGGACCGCGCGCGCGGTCTCGATGGCGATCTCGACCAGATCGTCCGCCTCGGGCATCTCGGTGACGCTGGAATCGGCCACGAACAGGGTGTGTCCCTTGGCCAGCACGATCGACATGCCGACGATCCGCCCGGTGGGCGCCGGATCGATCGCCCGCAGCACCTCCTCCAGCGCCTGATCGAAGTTGCGGGTGACGCCGGTGACCATGCCGTCGGCGTAGCCCAGGGCGACCATCGAGGCGGCGAAGGAGTTGCGGTCCTGGTTGATCAGCCGCTGGACGTCGCGCATCAGATAGCCTTCGCGCCGCAGCCGTTCGTACAGGAAGTCGACGAACTCCGGATTGCGGTGCGACAGGCGCGCGTTGATGATCTCAAACGGGCATTCGTCCGGATTGAGGCCCACCAGATGCATGTTCTCGCGCACCAACTCCTCGCGGCCGACCAGGATGGCCTGGCCCAGCCCCTCGACCTGGAAGGCGTAGGCGGCGCGGATCACGCTCGGCTCCTCTCCCTCGGCGAACACGATCCGCTTCTTGGGCGCGGCCAGCACCTGGCCGGCGATCTTCTGCATGAAGCCGGCCGTCGGATCGAGCCGCTGGGCCAGGGAGGCGCGGTAGGCGTCCATGTCCTCGATCGGCCGGCGCGCGACGCCGGTGTCCATCGCCGCCTGGGCGACGAACGGCGGGATGTAGGAGATCAGCCGCGGATCGAACGGCGAGGGGATGATGTATTCCGGCCCGAACTTCAGCGCCCGCCCGTGATAGGCCGCCGCGACCTCGTCGGGCACGTCCTCGCGCGCGAGTTGCGCCAGGGCGTTGGCGCAGGCGATCTTCATCTCATGGTTCACCCGTCGGGCGCGCACGTCCAGGGCGCCGCGGAAGATGTAGGGAAATCCCAGCACATTGTTGACCTGGTTGGGATAGTCCGACCGGCCGGTGGCGATGATCACGTCCGGTCGCACCGCCTTGGCCTCTTCCGGGGTGATCTCGGGGTCCGGATTGGCCATGGCGAAGATGATCGGATTGGGCGCCATCGTGGCGACCATCTCGGGGGTCAGCACGCCCTTGGCCGAAAGCCCGATGAACACGTCCGCGCCCTTGACCGCGTCGGCCAGGGTGCGCGCGTCGGTGTCGACCGCGTGGGCCGACTTCCACTGGTTCATGCTTTCCGTTCGGCCGCGCCAGATCACGCCCTTGGTGTCGACCGCGATGCAGTTGTCGTGGCGCACGCCCATCGCCTTCATCAGGTCCAGCGAGGCGATGCCGGCCGCGCCGACGCCGCACAGCACCAGCTTGATGTCCTCCAGCTTGCGGCCGGTGATGTGGCAGGCGTTGATCAGCCCGGCCGCGGAGATGATCGCCGTGCCGTGCTGGTCGTCGTGGAACACCGGGATATCCAGGAGCTCCTGCAGCTCGCTCTCGATGCGGAAGCACTCGGGGCTCTTAATGTCCTCGAGGTTGATCCCGCCGAAGGTGACGCCGATGTTCTTGACCACGGTGATGATCTCGTCCGGGTCGCGGGAGGAGATTTCGATGTCGATCGAATCGACGTCGGCGAAGCGCTTGAACAGCACCGCCTTGCCCTCCATCACCGGCTTGGAGGCCAAGGCGCCCAGGTCGCCCAGCCCGAGAATGGCGGTGCCGTTCGAGATCACCCCCACGAGGTTGCCCTTGGAGGTGTAGTCGTAGGCGGCGTCCGGATCGGCGGCGATGCGCAGCACCGGAATGGCGACGCCGGGCGAATAGGCCAGCGACAGGTCGCGTTGCGTCGCCATCGGCTTGGTCGCCACCACGGCGACCTTGCCCGGTGTCGGAAACTTATGGAAAGCCAGCGCGTCTTCGTCGGTGAAGGTGCGCTTTTCGGAATCGCTCATGTGGTGTTGCAGGCCCTGAACCCGATTGCGGCGGCCCGATGCGGCGACCGTCCTATGAATGCGGCGCACCCTAACGAGGCGGCCCGACCGCCACAACCGCGCGCATCCGGCGCGGGGCGCGAAAGACCGACGCGGCGGGATTCTCCCGGCTCGGGCCGGTTTGCCGTTGACCGGACGCTTGGCGAGGGGACATTGACGCCGCATCGTGCGCCACGGTCGCGCGCTCGCCCAGGCGCGTGTTCTTTCGATATGGGACTTACATGACGCAATCCCCTCCGGTCAGGATCGGCGTCGCTGGCGCGCTCGGGCGGATGGGCCGCGCGGTGGCGGCCCTGGTCCGCTCGCGCGAGGGCGCGGTCCTGGGTCCGCTGTTCGATCGCCCCGACCTCGCCGGCCAGACCCTCGACGGCGTCGATCTGGCGACGGCCGCCGAGGCGATCGCCCGGTCGGACGTGATCATCGACTTCACCACGCCGGAGGCGTCCGCCGCGCTGGCCCGGGCTTGCGCCGAGCACGGCGGGGTGGCCCTGGCGGTCGGCTCGACCGGCTTTTCATCCGACCAGGCCGCGACGCTGGCGACGGCGGCGCGAACCATCCCGATCGTGGCCTCCGGCAATTTCTCGCTCGGGGTGAACCTGCTCCTGGGCCTGGTGCGGCGGGCGGCGCGCGCGCTGGACGCGGCCGATTTCGATATCGAGGTGTTCGAGGCCCACCATCGGCGCAAGGTCGATGCGCCCTCGGGAACCGCCCTGATGCTGGGCGAGGCGGCGGCGCGGGGACGGGGCGTGGATCTGGCCCAGGTCTCCGAGCGCGGCCGCGACGGCCTGACCGGCGCGCGGGCGCAAGGCGCGATCGGGTTTTCCTCGATGCGCGGCGGCGGCATCGTCGGCGAGCACAGCGTGGTGTTCGCCGCGGATGAGGAGATCATCACCCTGTCCCATTCGGCCCGCGACCGGGGTCTGTTCGCCCGAGGCGCGATCCAGGCGGCGCTGTGGGTCGCCGCCCGTCCGCCCGGCCTCTACGACATGCAGGCTGTGCTGGGCCTCGAGCGCGAAGGCCCGGATGTCTGACATCCTCTCGCTCGACGCCACCGGCCAGATCCAGGCGCTGGAGGGCGGGCGGATCGGCGCGCTCGAGCTTTTGGACTTGGCGGCCGCCCGTTGGAAGAGCCAGCACAACCGGATCAACGCGGTGGTCGAAACCGATCTGGAGCGCGCTCGCGCCCGCGCCCGTTCGATCGACGAGTTGCGGGTCAAGGGCGAGCCGTTGGGCGCGCTCGCCGGGCTGCCGATGACCATTAAGGACACCCTGGACGTCGCCGGACTGCCTGCCTCCTCGGGTCTCGAATCGTTGCGGCGCAAGGCCTCGGTTCCGGACGCGGCGGTTGTCGCGCGCGCCCGGCACGAGGGCGCGGTGATCTGGGGCAAGACCAATGTGCCGGTGATGGCCGCCGACTGGCAGACCTACAACGGCCTCTACGGGACGACCGCCAATCCGTGGGACACCGACCGGACCTGCGGCGGCTCGTCCGGCGGCGCGGCCGCCGCCCTGGCCACCGGGGTCACCGCGCTGGAGATCGGCTCGGACATCGGCGGCTCGCTGCGCGTTCCGGCCGCGTTCTGCGGCGTCTTCTCACACAAGCCGACCTGGGGATTGGTTTCCCAGCGGGGCCACATTCCGCCGGCGCGGGGAACCCTGGCCGAGCGCGACCTCAATGTGGTCGGACCGATGGCCCGCTCGGCGCGCGACCTTCGGCTGCTGTTTTCGGTGCTGGAGGGAGGGCCGATGGCGGTCAAGGCGCCTTCGCAGGCGTTGAAGGATTTGCGGATCGGAGTGTGGCTGAGCGAGGGCGGCTTCCCGCTCGACCCCGAGGTGGGCGCCGTGGTGACCGGCTTCGCCCAGCAGATCGCGCGCTGCGGCGCGAGCGTCGACGCCGTGCGTCCGGTCGACAGCGCGGCCATGCTCGGCGCCTATCGGGTGTTGTTGATGAGCGCGCTCCAGGCGGATCTGCCGCCGGTGACGAGACGCTCGATGCGCAATCTGCGCGGCTTGGCGGTCTTGGCGCGGCGCCTCGGGGCGGGCTCGAACTCGTGGGCGGCCCAGGTCTTGGGCTATACTGCGACCCATGCCGAATGGTTGGCGGCCGACGAGGTGCGCGCGCGCATCGGCTTTCAGGTCAGAACCGTGTTCGAGCGTTACGACGTCGTTCTGGCGCCGATCGCCCCGGTGACCGCCTTCCCGCACGATCATCGCCCGTTCAACCGCCGGACGCTGATACAGTCGGACGGCGCGAGGATTCCCTATGGCGCGATGCTGAATTGGATCGCCTTGGCCAGCGCCTGCGGCCTTCCGGCCACGGTCATCCCGGCCGGCCTCTCGCCCGGCGGCCTTCCGGTGGGGGTCCAGCTGATTGGCCCGAGGGGCGGCGACGGCCGCACCCTGGCCGCGGCCCAGGCGATCGAGGACGAGCTTGGCGGCTTCCAGGCCCCGCCGCCGCTGGGGACGGTTTAACCCGGGGACCAAACCCGCGCTCGCTTTAGTGGAAAAAGGCTACCGTCCGCCGGTCGAGCCGAAGCCACTCTCGCCGCGGTCGGTTCCGTCCAGGTTCGCGACCTCGCGCCAGCGGGCCTGGACGACCGGGGCGATCACCATCTGGGCGATGCGGTCGCCGCGGCGGATGATGAAGTCCTCGGGGCCGAGGTTGATCAGGATCACCTTGACCTCGCCGCGATAGTCGCTGTCGATGGTGCCGGGCGTGTTGAGACAGGTGATCCCCGCCTTGGCGGCCAAGCCCGAGCGCGGCCGCACCTGGGCCTCGAAACCGGCTGGCAGCGCGATGCATAGGCCCGTGGGAACCAAGGCTCGCTCCCCTGGACGCAGGGTGATCGGCTCGTCCTCGGGCGCCGCCGCGCGCAGGTCCATCCCCGCCGCGCCCTCGCTCTCATAAGCCGGCAGGGGCAGGCCTTCGGCGTGAGGCAGGCGGCTCACCGCGACGGACGGATTCACGCCAGGGTCTCGGCGATGCGGCGGGCCAGCCGTTTGGCCACCACGGACTTCGGGCTCCGCGGCCAGCGCTCGACGCCCGTCCGATCGATCACCATCACGGCGTTGTCGTCGCCGCCCATCACCCCGTCCTGGCTGACGTCGTTGGCCACGACCCAGTCGCAGCCCTTGCTCGCCAGCTTGGCCCGGGCGTGGGCCTCGACGTCGTTGGTCTCGGCGGCGAATCCGATCACCAGCTTCGGGCGGGAGGGCCCCGACCGGGACAAGGTCGCCAGTATGTCGGGGTTTTCCACTAGGCGCAGCATCGGCGGACCGTCCTTGCCCTTCTTCAACTTGACCCCGAACACCGCGTCCGCGCGCCAGTCGGCGACGGCGGCGACGCAGACCGCGACATCGACCGGCAGGGCGGCCTTGGAGGCCTCCAGCATCTCGACCGCGGTGCGCACGTCCATGCGCCGCACGCCGGACGGGGCGGGCAGGGCGGTGGGGCCGGAGACCAGGGTCACCTCGGCGCCCAGCCGAGCCAGGGCCGCGGCGATGGCGTAGCCCTGCTTGCCGCTGGAGCGGTTGGTCAAGACCCTCACCGGGTCCAGCGGCTCCTCGGTTGGCCCGGCGGTGACCAGACAGCGTCGGCCGGTGAGCGGGGCGCCCGCGCCGCCCTCCAGGGTGTGAACGATAGCCTCGAAGATCTCCGCCGGCTCGGCCATCCGGCCGAGACCGAACTCGCCGCAGGCCATGGGACCCTCGCCGGGGCCAACAATCTGGATTCCGTCGGCCTTCAGGGTCATGAGGTTGCGGCTGGTGGCCGGGTGGGCCCACATCCGCACGTTCATCGCCGGCGCCATCAGGACTGGCTTGTCGGTGGCCAGCAACACGGTCGAGGCCAGGTCGTCCGCCAGTCCGTTCGCGGCCTTGGCCATCAGGTCGGCGGTGGCCGGGGCGACGGCCACCAGATCGGACGAACGCGACAGTTGGATGTGGCCCATCTCCGCCTCGTCGGTCAGCGAGAACAGATCTTGATAGACCTTGTCCTCGGCCAGGGCCGACAGCGACAGGGGGGTGACGAACCGCGCCCCGGCGGCGGTCAGCACAGGCCGCACCGCGATCCGCGCCTTGCGCAGGAGGCGGACCAGCTCCAGCGCCTTGTAGGCCGCCACGCCGCCGCCCACGATCAGCAGAACCCGTTTGTCGTCCACGCCGCCGGTTCCTCTTTCGACGCCCGCTCATAGCGTTTTGAAAGGCTCTGGACAAACGTCCCGGATTGTTCTTATTTTGTTCCGGAACTGCAACTTGGAGAGTCAATCATGGGCATGGGGCGTGGAAAGGTAAGCGTTCTGACGGCGGTGAGCGGGGCCGTCCTGGTGGCGCTGGCGGGCTGCGATCGGGGACCGGCGTCGATTCCGGCGCGCGGTCATGAGGTCGGCGCGGCGACGACGGCTTCGCGCGGCGGCGACGCCGATCTTCAGGTCGCGACAACCCGAGAGGATCCGCGCGCCGCGCCGGTCCCGTTGGTCGGCGGCAAGCCGATGTGGGCGGCCAACCGGCGCCACACCGCCGAAGAGAACGCCCGCTACCAGTTCGCCCGCGACGGGGCCGACTTCGGCGCCAAGGACGTGGACGACTTCGTGAAAAAGACTCACGCTTTCGTTGATGCGCCGCCGCGGGGGGTCCTGACCCTGACCCGCAACAACGGCGACCGGCTGCTCTACGATCCGAAGGCCAATGTCTTCGCCGTGGTGAGCCGCGAAGGCGCGCCCAGGACCATGTTCAAGCCCCGCGATGGCCATGCCTATTGGGAGGAACAGAAACAACGCCTGGCCGAAGACGCCAGCCAGGGCGGCTCGCGCCGGCCCGGCGATCGCACGCGCACGCGCCGATCCGGCGACAGCCCGGACGATCAGGGATGACGGCTGAACAGCGCGCCGGCCAGGAAGGCCAGGCCTGACGCCCCCGCGCCCAGCGCGAACCACCACAGCCGCGAGGCGTGCGGCGGCGGATTGACCGACGCCGGCGCGGGCGGGGCCTGGGCGAGCCGCGTCAGGGTCCGCAAGGCCTTGGCCGCCTCGCTGGCCAGATCACGGGCGCGCGCGGCGGGCGACAGCTCGCGCATGATCCATCGACGCACCACCGGCTCGGCCGAAACCCAGAGGTTGTGCTCCGGATCGATTCGTCGGGCGACGCCCTCGACGGTGACCATGGTCTTCTGCAGCAGGACCAGTTCGGGCCGTAGGTGCATGTCGAACAGGGCGGTGATCTCGAACAGCAGGCCAAGGAGCCGGCCCATCGAGACCGACCCCGACGGGCGGCCGACATTCGGCTCGCCGACCGCGCGCAGCGCCTGGGCGAAGGCCTCGATCGAATGCCGCGCCGGGACATAGCCGGCGTCGAAATGGGCCTTGGCCACGCGCATGTAGTCGCGCTGTAAAAAGCCCCACAGGATCTCGGCCAGGTGCCGACGAGCGACGGCGTCGAGTCGGCCGACGATGCCGAAGTCCACCGCGGTGATCGTTCCTGGCGGGCTGACGAACAGATTGCCCTCATGCAGATCGGCGTGGAAAACTCCGTGGTCCAGCGCCTGGGCCAGGAAGGCGCGCACCAGATTGTCCGCCAGGGCCCGTCGGTCTATCCCGGGCTGTTCCAGCGCCGCGGGATCGGACAGGGCGACGCCGTCGGCCCAGCCTAGGGTCAGCACCCGCCGTCCAACCCCCGCCCAGACCACGGGCGGCGCGCGCATATAGGCGTCTAGCGCCATCACCTCGCGCAACTCGCTGGCGCCCGCCGCCTCCAGCCGCAGATCCAGCTCCAGCTCCAGCGAGCGCGAGACGATGTCGGCCAGGGCCCGCGGCTCCAGGCGCCGGGCCGGCGGGACCGCGCCCTCGATTAGGCTGGCGGCCAGCTTGAGCACCTCGATGTCCCGCGCGACCCGCCACTCAATTCCGGGTCGCAGCACCTTGACCGCCACCGCCTGACCATCCGCCAGGGTGGCGCGGTGCGCCTGGGCCAGCGAGGCGGCGGCGATCGGCGCCTCGAAACTGGCGAACAACGTCTCGACCGGCTGGTCGAGGTCGGCCGCGACCACCGCCTTGGCGATCTCGGTGGGGAAGGGGGCGAGTTGGTCCTTCAGCCGCGACAAGTCCTCGGCGAAGGCGTGGCCGAAGATGTCGGCGCGAGTCGAGAGCACTTGGCCGAGCTTGATCGCCGCGGGCCCCAGATGCTCTAGCGCCTTGGCCAGCCGCTGGCCGGGCCGGCCTTGGCGCGCCTGCGGGCCCGACAGCAGGCGCAAGGCGCGCGCGAGCTGACGGGCCGCGGGGGGCAGCGCCGGGTCGATCTCGCGCGGCGCGAGCGCATCGGCCCGGATCAGCACCCAGGTCGCGCCGACCAGGCGTCCGAATGCGGCGGGCCGGCTCATCCGGAGCCCCGAACGGCGTCCGATCCGCACGGAACAGACCCGAGCGCCCAGCCCTGGTGCAGGGCCGCGACGCCGCCGGTGAAATTGGTCCACGCCACGCAGCCGAATCCGGCGCGGGTCATCATTTCGGCGAAGCGCGCCTGATCGGGGAAGCGCCGGATGCTTTCCACCAGGTACTGGTAGGCCTCTCGGTCATGGGCCACCCATTCGCCGACCCGAGGGATCAGCTTGAACGAATAGCGATCGTAGGCCTTCCGCACAGTTTCGGCGACGGGCCGCGAAAACTCCAGACACAAGAACCGTCCACCAGGCTTGAGCACCCGCCGCGCCTCGCGCAGCGCCTGGTCGATGTCGGTCACGTTGCGGATGCCGAAGCCGATGACATAGGCGTCGGCGCAGGCGTTGGGCAGCGGCAGGGCCTGGGCGTCGCCCACCGTCCAGATCACCTCGGGCGGCGGGCCGCGCTCGCGGCCGGCCGCGATCATCTCGGCGTTATAGTCCGCCACCAAGATGCACGCGTCCGGCCCGCCCCGGCGAAGCTGGACGGCGCGGGCCCGCTTGGCGATGCGGAAGGCCAGGTCCCCGGTGCCGCCGGCGCAATCGACGATCAGCTCGCCAGGCTGGGGATTGAGCCGGGCGACGAGCGCGTCCTTCCAGATCCGATGCACGCCGGCGCTCATCAGATCGTTCATCAGATCGTAGCGGCGGGCCACGCGGTCGAACACATCGCGCACCAGAGCGGGCTTGTCGGCCGGATCCACGTCCTTGAAGCCGAAGCTGGCGGCGGGTTTGCTCATGCACGCCTCTTAAGGCTTTGGGTCGGCGCCGTCATCCGCCAAGACTGGCCGCGCCGTCGCATCCGGCTTGGCGGCCTGGGTCGCGTGGGCCTAGATGGGCCATGCCCGAACTTCCCGAAGTCGAGACCGTCCGCCGGGGCTTGGCGCCCGTGCTGGAGGGTGCGCGCCTGACCCGGGTCGAGACGCGGCGGCCGGATCTGCGCTTTCCCTTGCCCATAGGCTTCGTCCAGCGGCTGACCGGAGCGCGGATCGAGAGCCTCGGGCGGCGGGCCAAATATCTGCTCGCCCACCTGGACCGGGGCGAGGTGCTGGTCATGCATCTGGGCATGACCGGCCGGTTCGAGATCGAGGGCGCCGGCGCCGAAAAGCGTTCGGGCGACTTCGTCTACGCCGCCGCGGCCGACCCCAAGCACGCCCATGTGGTGTTCGGGACCGACGCCGGGGCCCGGGTGACCTTCTTCGATCCGCGCCGGTTTGGCTACATGGGGCTGGTGCGCGCCGAAGGGATCGAGACGCATCCCTGGTTCGCCGGTCTGGGGCCCGAGCCGCTCGGTCCGGAGTTCACCGCCGCCGGTCTCGCCGCGGCCTTCGCCGGCCGCAAGCAGAGCGTCAAGTCCATGTTGCTCGACCAGCGCGTGGTGGCGGGGCTCGGCAACATCTATGTCTGCGAGGCGCTGCACCGGGCCGGGGTGTCGCCCGAGCGGCCGGCCGGCGCGGTCGGGCGCAAACACCTGGAGGCGATCGTCGATGCGGTCGGCGAGGTGCTGGAGGAGGCCATCGCGGCGGGTGGATCGACCCTACGCGACTATGCCGGCGCTGACGGCGCGCTTGGCTATTTCCAACACCGCTTTCGAGCCTATGGCCGGGAGCATGAGCCTTGCGAGCGGGCTGGCTGCCGAGGCGTCATCCGCCGCATTGTCCAGTCGGGCCGATCGAGCTTCTTCTGCCCTGAATGCCAGCGCTAGCTCTCCAAGCCGGGCGCCCCTAGGCTGGCGCAATGCTTCGCTCCCTTCGAATCGCCCTTGCGATCGTCCTCCTCGGCCTCGGCGCAGGCGCGGTCGCGGCCGAACCCGCGGTCTGGGTGGTCAGGAGCCAGGGCGCCACCGTCGTGCTGTTCGGCTCGGTGCATCTTCTGCCGCCGGGCCTGACGTGGGAGCCGGCGAAGCTCAAAGACGCGCTCGCCGCAGCCGATGACGTCTGGTTTGAGATCCCAATCGACGATGCCTCTAATCTGGCCGCCGGCCAGGCGGCGCTGGCGGCGGGGATGCAGCCGGCCGGCCAGACCCTCAGCGCCCAGCTGCCGGCGCGCGACCGGGCCCGGCTGGCGCGCGCCGCCCGAGAATGCGGCCTGCCGGTCGAGGGACTCGACCGGCTCAAGCCCTGGTTCGCCGACGTGACCCTCTCGGTGGCCAGCTACCGCCTGGCCGGCGCGGGGGTGGAGGACGGCGTCGAGCGCCAACTCTCGGCCGAACTCGCGCCGGGTGTCCAGCGCCGGGCGTTCGAAACCCCGACCGAACAGATTCGTTATCTGGCCGCCGCCCCGATCCGCGACCAGGTCGCCTCGCTTCGCGAAACCTTGGACGAACTCGACGAAGGACCCGACAGCTACCGCCGGCTGGTGCGCGCCTGGATGGCTGGCGACACCAGGGCGCTTCGACGCGAAGCGCTGCGGCCGATGATGACCCTGGCGCCGGGGGTTTACAAAAACCTGGTGGCGGATCGCAACCATCGCTGGGTCGAAACGATCGCCGAACGTCTGCGGGGTTCGGGCGAGGCGGTGGTGGTCGTCGGAGTCGGCCATCTGGTTGGCCCGGATGGCGTGCCGGCCTTGCTGCGCGCGCGCGGCTTCAAGGTCGAGGGGCCATGAGCGCATCGCCGCAGGCCCCGCCCGCGCATTGACCCGCTGGCGCGCTTGCCGTATAGCCGCGCACTTCTGAATTTTGGCGCCGGAACCAGGGTCCCGGCGCTCGTCCGCATTCGAGGCTGAGACGCATGGCCAACACCCCTGGCGCCAAGAAGTCGATCCGCAAGATCGCGCGCCGAACCGAGGTCAACAAAGCGCGCCGTTCGCGCGTTCGCACCTTCCTTCGCAAGTTCGAGGAAGCGGTCGAGGGGGGTGATGTTCCGAGCGCCACGGCGGCGTTCGTTAAGGCCGAGTCCGAGCTGATGCGAGCGGTCTCCCGCGGGGTCGTGCATGCCAACACCGGCTCGCGCAAAGTCTCCCGCCTCGCCGCGCGGCTGAAGAGGCTGGCGACCGCCTGAACGAGCGGCGGCCGGACCGGCCTGGAATTTTAATTCATTGAAATAATTATACTATAGGACTCGACTGCGCCGCGCGAGCGGTGGCGTCTCGGCTGGACCCGTCGCGACCTTTTGTTCAGTGAACAGACGCTGAAATTTGACTTTCCCTTGCCCCTTCGTGGCCCCCGCCGAGTCAATATTTTTTTCCGCGTGCGGCGCAAAGAATCCCGGTTGACCCCCCTCCGGCGCTAGCTACTCTGAGGGTTCAACTAGGTTTCCATCTCAGTACGGACGAAAATCGAGCGGCGGCCGTTGCGGTCGCCCTTCGGGGTTTCGCGCCCTGGCGATTGGAAGCGGCACGCCTCCGGGGGGAGGCGTGACATTTGAAACGATTCGAGGGGCTGGGGCGCCATGACGATGGGCTATGCCGAACGCATTGGAGCGACCGAAGCTCCAGGCTCCGACGCCGGAGCGAGCGGCGGGCTGGCGGCGGCGGTGTGGTCGAAGGTCTGCGCCGCGCTGCGCGCGGACCTGGGCGAGGACACCTTCGGCTCATGGCTGGGCCAAGCCAGCCTGCGCGAGGATTCCGTCGGCGGCCTGGTGCTGGTCACGCCGACCGGCATTGCGCGCGACTGGATTCGGCGGAACGCCTGGCGTCGCTTGGGCGAGCTGTGGGCTCAATATGATCCGGGGCGGCGTCCGCCGGAGCTGAAATCCCGCGCCGACTTCGATACCCAGGCATGCGGCGCCGGCGCGGCGGCGCTGGCCGATCCAGGGGCGAGCGCGCCGGACGCCGCCGCCCCGATCGCGCGGGCGGCGCTGACGTCCGCGCCGGCGCGGATGCTGCGCGGCGCGGGTCTGCAGGAGCGGTTCACCTTCGAGACCTTCGTGCCCGGGCCCGCCAACGCATTCGCCTTCGAGGTGGCCAAGCGGGTCGCGTCCTGGACCGAGGGCTATTTCAATCCGGTGGTCTTCCATGGTCCGTATGGCTTCGGCAAGACCCACCTTTTGAACGCCATCGCCTGGGAGGCGATGCGAGGCGCGCCAAGCCGCAAGGTCATCTATCTGACCGCCGAGCGCTTCCTCTCCTCGTTCGTCAAGGCGCTGATGGACCGGACCGGGCCAGCGTTCAAGGACGAGCTGCGCGCCGCGGATCTGCTTCTGATCGACGACGTCCACTTCATCGCCGGCAAACAGTCGAGCCAGGAAGAGCTGTTCCATACGCTCGCCGCCCTGACCCAGGATGGCCGCCGGGTGGTGTTCACCGCCGATCGGGCGCCGAGCGCCATGACCGAGATGGACGCGCGACTGCGCTCACACCTGCAGGCGGGATTGGTCTGCGGCATCGAGCCGGCGGATCGCGCGCTGCGGCTGGGCATTCTGGAGCGCAAGCTGGATCTGCTGTCGCGCCAGCAGAGCCTGACCGTCGCGAAGGCTCGGCCCGAGGTGCTGCAGTTCCTGGCCGACCGGTTCACCGATTCGGTGCGCGAAATGGAGGGCGCGCTCAACACCCTGGTGGCCCATGCGGGCGAGCGGGTCGTCAACCTCAGCCTCGATGAGGCCCAGGCCATGCTGCGGCCCCATCTGCGCGGCGGCGAAAAGCGGATCACCATCGACGACATCCAGAAGGCGTGCGCCGGGCACTACGGCATGAAACAGGCCGATTTGGTCTCCGAACGGCGCAACCGCTCCATCGCCCGGCCGCGGCAGGCGGCGATGTGGCTGGCCAAGCAACTGACCACCCGCTCGCTGCCCGACATCGGTCGCCGGTTCGGCGGTCGCGACCACACCACGGTGCTGCACGCGGTGCGCCGGATCGAGGCGCTGAAGCTCGAAGACCCCCAGCTCGCGCGCGACCTCGAGGCCTTGATCCGCAAGCTGCGGGGCTGAGCGGCGGGGCCGTGTCGCTCGCCGGCGTCGATAGCGGCGTCGAGCCCCTTTCCCACCGCCTGTTTTCGGTTAATCTCCTGGCCCCTCCATCGGGTCGCGGGGAGGGGTCTTTAAAAGAGGCGTCGCCGCGACCGGGGATCGGACGAGCATATGCAGCTTACCATCGAGCGCGCGGCCCTGCTGAAGGCCCTGGGGCACGTGCAAAGCGTCGTTGAACGGCGCAACACCATCCCGATCCTGTCCAATGTGCTGCTGTCGGCGGATCGCGACGGCATGGCGCTGTCGGCGACGGATCTCGACATGGAGATCATCGACGAGACCGAGGGTCGGGTCGACGGCCAGGGCCAGATCACCGCGCCCGCCCACACCCTCTACGAAATCGTCCGCAAACTGCCGGAAGGCGCCGAGGTGGAGCTGCGCTTCACCGGCGAGGATCCGCGCCTGCAGGTCTCGGCCGGCCGCTCGCGCTTCAACCTGCCGGTGCTGCCAGCCGGCGACTTTCCGATCATGTCCTCGGACGGCCTGTCCGGCCGGGTGACGATCGACACCGGCGATTTGATCCGGCTGATCGACAAGACGCGGTTCGCGATCTCCACCGAGGAGACCCGCTACTATCTGAACGGGCTTTATCTGCACGTGGTCTCCGAGGGCGGCGTGGCCAAGCTGCGCGCGGTGGCGACGGACGGCCACCGCCTGGCCCTGGCCGAGATGCTGGCCCCCGAGGGCGCGGCCGGCCTGCCGGGTGTGATCATCCCGCGCAAGACCGTGCAGGAGGCCCGACGCCTGCTCGAGGACGCCGGCGAAAGCGTCGATCTGCAGATCTCGCCGCAGAAGATCCGCTTCGAATTCGGCCGCGCGGCCCTGACCTCGAAGGTGATCGACGGCGCCTTCCCGCCGTACGAGCGGGTGATCCCGCGCGACAACCAGCGCGTCCTGATGGTCGACAACGCCTTGTTCGCCCAGGCGGTCGATCGGGTCGCGACGATCTCAGCCGAGCGCAGCCGCTCGGTGAAGATGGCGGTCGAGCGCGGCCGCATCGTGCTCACCGTGCGCAACATGGAGGCCGGCCAGGGGGTCGAGGAGCTGGAGGTGGATTACGACGGCGATCCGTTCGAGATCGGCTTCAACGCGCGTTACCTGCTCGACGTCGCCGGCCAGATCCAGGGCGAGAGCGCCGAGTTCCGCTTCGGCGCGGGCAGCCTCGACCCCACGCTCGTGCTCGATCCGGCCGATCCGGACGTGCAGTACGTGCTGATGCCCCTTCGGGCTTAGTGCGCGCCGTTCTCCGCCGGATCAGTCTCTCCGAGTTCCGCTCCTACGCGCACGGCGCTCTGGACCTGTCGGGGGCGCCGGTGTTCCTGTTCGGGCCGAACGGGGCGGGCAAGACCAATCTGCTGGAGGCGATCAGCCTGTTGGCGCCCGGCCGGGGCCTGCGCCATGCCGCGATCGCCGAGGTCGGTCGCCGGCTGGCCGGCGAAGCGGCGGGGCGGGCCTGGGCGGTGGCCGCCGAGGTCGAGGGGGAGGACGGAATCACCCGTCTGGGCGCGGGGACCGAGAGCCCGGGCGCGGTGCGGCGTAGCGTGCGGATCGAGGGCGAAAGCGCGCCGCCGTCCCGCCTTTCGGACCATCTGCGCCTGGTTTGGCTGACGCCGGAGCAGGATCGGCTGTTCCTGGACGGCGCGGGCGAGCGGCGTCGGTTCTTCGATCGGCTGGCCTTCGCCGCCGAACCGGCCCACGCGCTCGCCGCCGGAACCTATGAGCGGGCGTTGCGCGAGCGCATGCGTCTGCTGAGCGACGGATCGGCCGACGGGGTCTGGCTGGGCGCGCTCGAGGCCCAAGCGGCCGAGGCCGGGGCGGAGGTGGCCGCGGTTCGCGCGCGCACCCTGTCGGCTCTGCAGGAGGAGATCGACGCTCGTGGCGAGCGGCCGTTTCCCCTGGCCGACCTGTCGCTGTCGGGCGGCTTCGAGCAAATGGCCGCCGCCGGCGTGGGCGAGGGTGAGATCGCCGCGCGCTTGGCCGACGCCCTGGCCGCCGCGCGCGAGCGGGACGCCGCCGTCGGCCGCGCCCTGACCGGCCCGCACCGCACCGACCTGGTGGTGCGGCACCGCCAGAAGGACCGCCCCGCCGCCGAATGCTCGACCGGCGAGCAGAAGGCGCTGATCCTGAACCTGGTGTTGGCCCAGGCCTCGCGACTTTCCCGTGCGGAATCCTCGCCGAATCCTATATTGTTGCTCGACGAGGTCGCCGCGCACCTGGACCAGCTCCGGCGCGCGGCGCTGTTCGACGAAATCGAGGCGCTTGGCCTGCAGGCTTTTCTGACCGGGACCGACGAGGCGCTGTTCAACGACCTGAAGGGCCGGGCCGAAGGTGTTCGCGTGGACGCCGGAACCCTGTCCATCCTGGATGAATCCGCACTGGACAAGCTATGAGCGACGAGACCCCCGAACGCGACCTGAACGGCGACGACTACGGCGCCGACTTCATCAAGGTGCTCAAGGGCCTGGACGCGGTGCGCAAGCGCCCGGGCATGTATATCGGCGACACCGACGACGGCTCGGGCCTGCATCACATGGTCTATGAGGTGGTCGACAACGCCATCGACGAGGCTTTGGCTGGCTACGCCAGCCTGGTCCAGGTGATCCTCAACGCCGACGGCTCGGCGACCGTCACCGACGACGGGCGCGGCGTGCCGACCGACATTCACGAGGGCGAGGGTGTCTCGGCGGCCGAAGTCATCATGACCCAGCTGCACGCCGGCGGGAAATTCGATCAGAATGCCTACAAGGTCTCCGGCGGCCTGCACGGGGTGGGGGTGTCGGTGGTCAACGCACTGTCCGACTGGCTGAGGCTGAAAATCTACCGCGACGGCAAGGCGCACGAGATGACCTTCCGGCACGGCGATCCGGTCGATCCGCTGAAGGTGATCGGGGACGCGCCCAGGCGGGCGAACGGCGAGTTCCTGACCGGCACCGAGGTCACCTTCCTGCCGTCGCTGGAGACCTTTTCGGCCATCGAGTTCGACCGCAAGACGCTGGAGCACCGGCTGCGCGAGCTGGCCTTCCTGAACTCGGGCGTCTCGATCGTGCTCAAGGATCTGCGCGGCGCCGAGCCGTTCGAGGAGATCCTGTCCTACGAGGGCGGGGTCGAGGCCTTCGTGCGTTACCTGGACAAGGCCAAGACGCCGCTGATCCGCGATCCGATCGTGATCCGCGGCCAGCGCGACAAGGTCCATATCGACCTGTCGCTGTGGTGGAACGACGGCTACCACGAGACCATGCTGTGCTTCACCAACAACATCCCCCAGCGGGACGGCGGCACCCACCTGTCGGCCTTCCGCGGCGGCCCTGACCCGGGTGATCACCGGCTATGCCGAGACCAGCGGCGCGGCCAAGCGCGAGAAGGTCTCGGTCTCCGGCGAGGACGCCCGCGAGGGGCTGACCTGCGTGCTGTCGGTCAAGGTGCCGGACCCCAAGTTTTCCTCCCAGACCAAGGACAAGCTGGTCTCATCCGAAGTCCGCCCGGCGGTCGAGGGCTTGGTCGGCGAAGGTATCGCCACCTGGTTCGAGGAGCATCCGACCGAGGCCAAGGCCATCGTGCAGAAGATCGCCGAGGCCGCCGCCGCCCGCGAGGCGGCGCGCAAGGCGCGCGAACTGACCCGGCGCAAGTCGGCGCTGGACATCACCTCCCTGCCCGGCAAGCTCGCTGATTGCCAGGAGCGCGATCCGGCCAAGTCGGAACTGTTCATCGTCGAGGGCGACAGCGCCGGCGGCTCGGCCAAACAGGCGCGAAATCGCGAAAACCAGGCCGTTCTGCCCCTGCGTGGCAAGATTCTCAACGTCGAGCGGGCCCGGTTCGACAAGATGTTGTCGTCGGACCAGATCGGCACCCTGATCACCGCCCTGGGCGCGGGAATCGGCCGCGACGACTTCGACATCGAGAAAATCCGCTACCACAAGATCGTGGTGATGACCGACGCCGACGTCGACGGCGCCCACATCCGCACGCTTTTGCTCACTTTCTTCTATCGCCAGATGCCGCAAGTGCTGGAGCGGGGTTATCTCTATATCGCCCAGCCGCCGCTCTATAAGGCGTCCAAGGGCAAGTCCTCGCGCTACCTCAAGGACGACGGCGAGCTGGACGCTTTCCTGATCGACGAGGGCGTGGAGGCCGCGGTGCTGGAGCTGGCCTCTGGCGAGCAGCGCACCGGCGCGGACCTTCTGGCCCTGGTCCAGGCGGCCAAGACCGCGCGCGCCAACATCGAGCGGCTGGCTTCGCGGGCACCGGCCTTCGCCGTGGAGCAGGCGGCTTTGGCCGGCCTGTTCGGCGACGGCCGAGATCCGGTTCGCGCCGCCGCCCGGCTCGACCTCTACGCCGAGGAAGGCGACGGACGCTGGGCCGGCGAGGCGGGACCTGACGGCGGTTACGTGTTCTCGCGCGTGCGCCGCGGCGTTTCCGAGCGGATCGTGCTGGACGAGGCGCTGCTGCATTCGGCCGACGCTCGGCGCTTGGCCGAGCGAGCCGGCGAGCTGGCGGCGGACTTCGCCGCCCCGGCGACCTACCGGCGCAAGGACCGCGCCGCCACGGTGCGCGGGCCGCTCGACCTGATGGCCGCGGTCATCGAGACCGGCCGGCGCGGGCTGTCGATCCAGCGCTACAAGGGGCTGGGCGAGATGAACCCCGACCAACTGTGGGAGACCACGCTCGACGCCGATGCCCGCACCCTGTTGCAAGTCAAGGTCAACCACGCCGACGACGCCGACGACATGTTCTCGCGGCTGATGGGCGATCTGGTCGAGCCGCGCCGCGAATTCATCCAGGACAACGCCCTGGACGCCGAGGTCGACGTCTAGTCGGGCGGCTTCGGTCGCGTTGACACCCATCTCGCGCGGCTTAAAAGCGGCGCAAGGTCGTTGCAGGAGGAACATCGCCGATGAGCGGGGCAAGGGCGAACGGGGCGGGCGACAGACCGCTTTCCCCGCATCTTCAGGTCTGGCGCTGGCACGTCACCATGCTGGGCTCGATCCTGCACCGGGCAAGCGGCATGGCGCTCTATGCCGGCGCCCTGATCGCCGCGGGATGGGCCACGTCGCTGGCGTCAGGCCCACGCGCGTTCGACGCCTATCGCGGCCTCTTGGGCTCGCCGCTCGGCAAGCTGGTTCTGATCGGCCTGACTTTTTCCGCCTTCTTTCACCTGGCCAACGGCGTGCGGCACCTGTTCTGGGACGGCGGAGTGGGCTTTTCTCCCCGTATCGCCAGCGCCAGCGCCGCCGGGGCCATCGCCTTCGGCGCCGCGGCCACCGCGGCGGTCTGGGCCGTCGCCCTGATGTCGGGAGCCGCTTGACCATGGCCAGCTATCGAACCCCGCTCGGGCGGGTGCGCGGTCTGGGCGCCGCGAGGCACGGCGTCAGCCACTTCATCGCCCAAAGGGTCACCGGCGCGGCCCTGATCGTGTTGGTGCTCTGGGCCATCTCGGTGGCCCTGGGCCTGGCCCACGCGGATTTCGCCACCACCACCGCCTGGCTGCGTTCGCCGTGGAACGCGGCGCCGGCGGCGCTGCTGATCGGGGTGGCGTTCGCGCACATGAACCTCGGCATGCGCACGATCATCGAGGACTACATCCAGGACCCCGCCGGCAAGATCGCCCTTCTGCTGATCAACCTGTTCGTCTGCTGGGTCGGCGGCGCGATCGGGGTGTTTTCGATCCTGAAGGTCGCCTTCGGCGCCGGAGCCTACTGACATGGCCGCGTATGAGTTCATCGATCACAGCTTCGACGTGGTGGTGGTCGGGGCCGGCGGCTCGGGCCTGCGCGCGGCGCTGGGCTGCGCTGAGGCGGGCTTGAAGACCGCCTGCGTGACCAAGGTGTTCCCGACAAGGTCGCATACCGTCGCCGCCCAGGGCGGCATCGCCGCCTCGTTGGGCAACATGAGCCCCGACGACTGGCGCTGGCACATGTACGACACCGTCAAGGGGTCCGACTGGCTGGGCGACCAGGACGCCATCGAATACCTGGTCCGCCACGCGCCCGCCGCGGTCTACGAACTGGAGCATTGGGGGGTGCCGTTCTCACGCACCGACGACGGGCGCATCTATCAACGCGCGTTCGGCGGCATGACCCGCAATTTCGGCGAGGCGCCGATCCAGCGCACCTGCGCGGCGGCCGACCGCACCGGCCACGCCATGCTGCACACCATGTATGGCCAGAGCCTGTCGCACGACGTGGAGTTCTTCATCGAGTATTTCGCGCTCGACCTGATCATGGATGGGGAGACCTGCGTCGGCCTGACCGCCTGGAAGCTTGACGACGGGACCCTGCACCGGTTTCAGGCCCAGACGGTGATCCTGGCCACCGGCGGCTACGGCCGGATCTATTTCTCCTGCACCGGCGCCCACACCCAGACCGGCGACGGCAACGGCATGGTGCTGCGCGCCGGCCTGCCGCTGCAGGACATGGAGTTCGTCCAGTTCCACCCCACCGGCATCTATGGCGCCGGCTGCCTGATCACCGAGGGCGCGCGCGGCGAGGGTGGCTATCTGACCAATTCCGAGGGCGAGCGGTTCATGGAGCGCTATGCGCCCAGCGTGAAGGATCTGGCGCCCCGCGACATGGTCAGCCGGGCGATGACCGTGGAGATCCGCGAGGGCCGCGGCGTGGGCCCGAAGAAGGACCACATCTTCCTTCACCTCGATCACTTGAGCCCGGCGATGCTGCACGAGCGGCTGCCGGGCATTTCCGAGACCTCGAAGATCTTCGCCGGCGTCGATGTGACCAAGGAGCCGATCCCGGTCCTGCCGACGGCCCACTACAACATGGGCGGCATCCAGACCAACTACCACGGCGAGGTGGTCACCAAGGTCGCCGGCGATCCCGACCATGTGGTTCCGGGCCTGATGGCGGTGGGCGAGGCGGCCTGCGTGTCGGTGCACGGCTCCAACCGCCTGGGATCGAACAGCCTAGTCGACATCGTCGTCTTCGGCCGCGCGGCCGGCCTGCGCTGCGCCGAAAAGCTCACGCCCGGCGCCCGCCAGCCGGAGCTCAAGCCGGTTCAGACCGACGCCTCGCTCGCCCGCTTCGACCGTCTCCGCAACGCCTCGGGCGGAACGCCCACGGCCGAACTTCGCCTGTCCATGCAGCGGGCCATGCAGGAGGATGTCGCCGTCTTCCGCGTCGCCGAGGCGCTCAAGAACGGCGTGGAACGGGTCGAGCAGGTCCGCCAGGGCATGGCCGACATCAAGACCAGCGACCGCGGCCTGGTCTGGAACACCGATCTCGTCGAGTCGCTCGAACTCGACAACCTGCTCGCCCAGGCCATCGTCACCGCCAACGGCGCGCTCAACCGCACCGAAAGCCGAGGCGCCCACGCCCGCGAGGACTTCCCGAACCGCGACGACGCCAACTGGATGAAGCACACCCTGGCTTGGCTCGACATGGCCACCGGCAAGGTCTCGATCGACTACCGGCCGGTGCACACCGAGCCCATGAGCAAAGACATCGAATACATTGCGCCCAAGGCGCGGGTGTACTGAGGCGCAGACGATGGTTCAGCTGACGCTCCCAAAGAATTCCAAGGTCGGCAAGGGCAAGCATTGGCCCGCGCCGGCCGGGGCCAAGACGGTCAAGCGCTTCCGCATCTACCGCTACGATCCGGAGACCGGCGGCAATCCGCGCTGGGACACCTACGACGTCGCGGTCGACCAGTGCGGGCCGATGGTGCTGGACGCGCTGATCCACATCAAGAACACCATGGACACCACGTTGGCCTTCCGCCGCTCGTGCCGCGAGGGGGTCTGCGGATCGTGCGCGATGACCGTCGGCGGGCGCAATACGTTGGCCTGCACCCACGGCTGGGAAGAGGTTCCCGGCAAGGAAGTCCTGATCTCCCCGCTGCCGCACCAGCCAGTGGTCAAGGACCTGATCCCGGACCTGTCGATCTTCTACGCCCAGTACGCCTCGATCGAGCCGTGGCTGCACACCACCACGCCCGAGCCACAGAAGGAATGGGTCCAGAGCATCGAGGACCGCGGCAAGCTGGACGGCCTCTACGAGTGCATCCTCTGCGCCTGCTGTTCGACCTCCTGCCCGAGCTACTGGTGGAACGGCGAGCGCTACCTGGGACCGGCAGCCCTGCTGCAGGCCTACCGCTGGCTGATCGACAGCCGCGACGAGGCGGCGGGCGAGCGGCTGGATGGGCTGGAGGATCCGTTCAAGCTCTATCGCTGTCACACCATCATGAACTGCGTCCAGGTCTGCCCCAAGGGGCTGAACCCGGCCAAGGCGATCGCCGAAATCAAGAAGATGATGGTCGAGCGGGTAATCTGACGCGGTGGCGGCCAAAAGGCGCTTGCCAGCAAGTGACGCCCCCGTCATTTTCAGGCGGCTAGAGCGGGATGCGGAAAAGTGGACACCGGTTTTCCGCATTGATCCCGCTCTAAGTCATTAGAATCAGTCACGTTCATGATTTTGGATTGATTCAATCCAAAATCATCGTGATCTAGGGGGAGGAGATCGGGCTTGAGCGATCCGCGGGCGCGGGTGGTGATCGTGGGCGCGGGCCATGCGGGCGGCACAGCCGCGGCGCTGCTGCGTCAGTATGGCTTCGAAGGCTCCATTGCTCTGCTGGGCGAGGAGCCGATCGCGCCCTATCAGCGTCCGCCGCTGTCCAAGGCTTGGCTGAAGGGCGAGGCCGACGCCGAGTCCCTGGCGCTGAAGCCCCAGAGCTTCTACCGCGAGCATGACATCGACTTGCGGATGGGCGCGCGCGTCGGCAAGATCGACCGCGCGGCCAAGACCGTGCGACTGACCAGCGGCGAGACGATAGGCTACGACATTCTGATCCTGGCCACCGGCGCGCGGGCGCGGCGGCTGATCCTGCCCGGCGCGGACCTCGCGGGTGTGCTCGAACTGCGCACCGCCGCCGACGCCGAGGCGCTGAAGATGGTGCTGGGCGCCGGCGGCAAGACCCTGGCGATCATCGGCGGCGGCTACGTCGGGCTCGAGGCGGCGGCGTCGGCCCGCGCCCTGGGCGCCGAGGCGGTGGTGATCGAGGTGATGCCCCGGGTGCTCGCCCGCGTCGCCTCCGAGCCGCTGTCGCGCTTCTTCCAGGATTATCACCGCGCCCGGGGCGTGAGGTTCGAGTTGGGCGTTGGAGTCGCCGGCTTCGAGGGGCGGGACGGCCATGTCACCGGCGTCAAGCTCGACGACGGACGACTGATCGCCTGCGACGCCGCCCTGGTGGGGGTCGGGGCGGTTCCCAACGAGGACCTGGCCAAGGACGCTGGCCTGACTTGCGCCAACGGGGTGGTGGTCGATCTGGAGGCGCGCACGTCCGATCCCGCGATCTTCGCCATCGGCGACGTCACCAACCGCCCGATGCCGCTCTATGACCGCACTCACCGGCTCGAGAGCGTGCCCAATGCGCTGGAACAGGCCAAGCAGGCCGCCTGCGCCATCGTCGGTCGCCCGGCGCCGACGGGCGAGACGCCCTGGTTCTGGTCCGACCAATACGACATCAAGCTGCAGATCGCCGGCGTGCCGTTCGACGCCGACGACATTCTGGTGCGCGGCGATCCGACCGCGGGCAAGTTCGCGGTGTTTCACCTGAAGGGCGACACCCTGCTGGCGGTGGAGGCGGTGAACGCCCCGCCGGAGTTCATGATGGGCAAGCAGTTGATCGCCCAGCGGCGCTCCGTCGCGCGAGAGAGGCTTGCGGACCCCCACGTTTCTATGAAAGAGGTCGCCGCCTAGGGAGAGGCGAGAGTTGATGGCGAAAATCACCTACATCGAACACGACGGGACCGAGCATACGGTCGACGTGAAGCCGGGCCTGTCCGTCATGGAAGGCGCCGTGAAGAACAACATCCCGGGCATCGACGCGGACTGCGGCGGCGCCTGCGCCTGCGCGACCTGCCACGTCTATGTCGACGAGGCCTGGCGCGGCAAGACTGGCGCGCCCACGGCGATGGAGGAGTCGATGCTCGACTTCGCCGAAGCGGTCGAGCCGAACTCGCGGCTGTCCTGCCAGATCAAGGTCACCGACGAACTGGACGGCCTGGTCGTTCGGCTCCCGGAAAGCCAGCACTGACCGGCTTTGCTAAAACGCCAGCTCGGGCTGACCGCCGCCGCCGAGGGCGGTCTCGGGAAGGTGGCAGGTGAAGGTCGCGCCGTGATTCGGCTCGCTTTCCAGCGCCACCCAGCCGCCGTGCAGTTCGATCAGCGACTTGACCAGGGCCAGCCCTAGGCCCGGCCCGCCGCGATCGCGCCCGACGAAGCGATCGAAGATGTGCGCCTGGACGTGGAACGGGATGCCCCGGCCGGTGTCGGCAACCTGGATCTGGATCTCGCTCAGCGCCCGCCGCGCCGAGAGGGTCACCGTCCCGCCCGGCGGGGTTTGCAGCAGCGCGTTCTCGACAAGGTGATCCAGACTCTGGGCCAGGCGCCGGGCGTCGGCGCGGATGATCCCGATCTCTGGATCGCAGCTCACCTCGATGCTCACCTCCGCGGCCTCGCGCGCCCACCGCGCAGCGGCCTCCGACAGAAGATCGCGAATCCGCACGTCGCCGAGGTCCAGCGCCATCTCTCCGGCGTCGATCTGCGCCATGTCGAGCACATCGTCGATCGAGCGCGCGAGATGGCCGGCCGCGGCGCGGACCGAGGCGACATGGGCGCGCGAGCGTTCGGGCAGGGCCTCGCCCGCCCCATCCAGGAGCTCGGCATAGCCGATGATGGTGGTGAGCGGCGTGCGCAGCTCGTAGGAGACGTTGCCCACGAAGTCCCGCTTCAGCCGTTCGGTCTCGGCCAGGGCCGCCGAGCGTTCGGCCACCGCCTTCTCCAGCTTGCGGGTGTCGGTGATGTCCGCGAAGGCCACCAGCGTCGCTCCGTCCGGCAGCGGGCGCGACTGATAGGCGACGATGCGGTCGTCCGAGGTCTTGGCCTCGCCACTCACAGCGATGCGCGCGCGGGGGTCTGGATCGGTCACCCGGCCCTTCAGCTCGCGCCAGAACTGGGCATCGTGCAAGCGCGGCACGCACAGCTCGACCACTCCGTCGAAATCGTACGCCGCTTCGATCGCGCCCGGCGCCACGTTCCAGAACCGGGCGAAGGCCTCGTTGTGCAGCCGCAGCCGCCCGTCCGAGCCGAACACCGCCACCGCGTCGTTCAACTTGTCCAGCGTCGCCTGCTGGACCTGGATCAAGGCGTTGTACTGGGCCTTGAGGCGCAATTCGTCGGTGATGTCGGAGAACAGGACCAGCAGCCCGCCCAACGGGTGCGGCTGGCGCACCACTCTGAGCGTGCGCCCGTCCGGCAGGGTCCACAGATCGTCCGCCGCCGGACCCATCGCCTCGTACCATCCCAGCTCGCCGGTCTTCCAGCGGCTGTAGTCGGCGGTTTCGGGCAGGCGCCGGCGCTGGCGCAGCCGGTCGAGCACCTCGCCGTGGCTGGGGTGTTCGGCGAGCCAGGCCGGCTCCAGCCCCCAGAGTTCGGCGAAGGCGGTGTTGTGGAAGGTCAGCTTCTTGGCGGCGCTGAAGATCGCCACCGCATCGCCCAGGTGGTTCAGCGTCTCGTCATGCGCCTCGACATGCCGCTTCAGCGCCTCGCGGGTCTCTTCCGCTTCGGTCACCTCCAACGCCCAGACGCCGATGTCGCCGCCTTCCAGCGGTCGCGCGCAGATCCGGAACGCGCGCCTTTGTCCCTTGACCGGGGTCCAGCTCAGCACCTGACGCGGCGCGCCCGTCTTGGCGACATCGGCGATCAGGGCGCTGGCGGCGCGGTCGAAGCCCAGCTTGCGGGTCACCGCGTCCTCCAGCGAGGCGGCGTCGACGGCTTCGAGGAAGGCCTGGTTGGCCCAGATCAGGCCTCCGGCGATCGAGCAGACCCAGGCCGGCTGGGGCAGGGCGTCCAACAGCGCCGCGAACCGCGCCGCGGGGGGCAGGCCGCCGTCGCTGGCGATCATCGGCCGCAACATGAGCCAGGCGCTGACGCCGGCCGAGCGAGCGTCGAGCGAGACGACGCCCTGGTCGCCGCGCGCCTGAAAGGCGCAAGGCTCGCCGGTCTCGAACAGGGCGATCAGCCGGCGGCGATGGTCAGGGTTGGCGTCCATCAGCGCTTCGACCACCAACCGCGGTTGGGCCAGGGCCTGGGTCTCGTCCAGCCCCATCAGCTTGGCGCACAACCTGAAGGCCTCGCCGCCCCAGGCTAGCTGGCAGCCGCCATCCTCGAACCTCAGCAGGGCGCTGTCGAAGGCCTCGGCCGAGGCCTGGGCGGTGTCCGCCAAGCCTTCCAGCCGCTGACGGGCCGCGGCGATGCGACGATCGGCCTGGTGGCGCACCGACAGCGCCCACAGCGTGGCGGCAAGCGCGAGACAGACGGCGCCCGCGGCCGCGGCGACGATCAGGTCCGGCGCGGCGGTCATCCCGGCGCGCGTCCAGCGTGGAGAGACCAGCGAATCATCGGCCAACCATAACCCGGCGCCGGGTGTCTAGGGCAGGTGGGTTGTTTGTTCGGCGGTTCGACCTCCCGTTTGGCCGCTCTTTGCTGCAAAATGAGCTGATGAGCGCCATCGCCTACCCCATCGCCCAGACCGCCGAGGCGGCTCTCGCCCGCCCGCTGGGCCGCGCCGCGCGGGCCAGCCAAGCCGCGAGCTTGGCTGGCGAGGCGGTGGATTTCGTCACCGAGCCGGTCGGGCCGGCCTTCGCCACGCGCGAGGCGGCGCTGGACGCCTACGTCGGGCGGCTGGACGACGAGCGCCCGGAGCGCCGGGTCCAGATCCAGCCCGAGGATCGCTTCTGCCAGCTTCGCGAGCTGGCCGCCGAATCGCCGGGGCGCCGCAAACGCGCCGAGCGCGGGATGCGGCCGGTCTATCGCGACGGGCGGCGCTGGCCCGAACCCCTGGCGCCGACCGCGACGGTATGGCGCGTGTCGATCAGCTACTGGCGCACCGGCTCGGCGGCCGAGCCGGCGTCGATCCCGCCCGCGCGCCCTGGCCGCGCCGAGGCCGCCGATCCCGCCGCCCTGCGCCGCCTTGTCGCCGAGCCGCTACGGCCGATCAAGCCGCAGCAGCCGTTGGACATCGGCCTGTTCGAGTTTCGTCCGCCCGAGGCGCCGCACATCATCATGCCGGACGAATAGGCGCTGAGCCGATGAAAAGGCCAATGGACTGGCCAATCGACTGGACCGGGGCCACCGCCCCCACGCTGGACGCGTTCGCCGCCTTGGCGCAGGCGGCGTTCGCGGCCCTGCCCGAGGCGTTCCGCGCGATGGCCGGCGAGGTTGTCTTCCGCGTCGAGGACTTCGCCGAGCCGGACGTGCTGGACGATCTCGGGATCGAGGACCCGTTCGAGCTGACCGGCCTCTATCAGGGCGTCGACCTGACCCGACGCTCGCTGCTCGATCCCAGCCCCCAGGCATCGATGGTCTTCCTCTATCGGCGCCCGATCCTGGACGAATGGGCCGAGCGCGGCGACGTCGGTCTGGGCGAGCTGATCAACCACGTGCTGGTGCACGAGATCGGCCACCAC
Source organism: uncultured Alphaproteobacteria bacterium (assembly GCA_963706385.1). Classification (GTDB taxonomy): domain Bacteria; phylum Pseudomonadota; class Alphaproteobacteria; order Caulobacterales; family Caulobacteraceae; genus Poindextera. Next base: position 2,332,151 of record OY970153.1, read on the forward strand.
TTCGGGCTGTCCGACGACGCCATCGACGCGATCGAGGCGGAATAGGCCGGCCGGGTCGCCAGGATTCCGATCACGGTTGACCGAGCGGGCGAGAGACGCCAAACCGCGATAGTTCCGCCAAGAAAACTTCACTTGAGCGTTCAACATCGCGGGCGGCCAATCAGCGGATTGGAGCATCAAATGTATTTGAAGGCCGTCGGTCGGCTGACACTCGCCTGGCTCGCCGCGGCGTCGACGGCCTCGCTGGCCGCGGCCCCCCAGCCCGTGGCGTCCTACGGCCTGGTCGAACGGATCAAGGTCCCGGACGGCGGTTTCGACTTCGTCAGCTTCGATCCCGTGCTTCACCGGGTCTACGTCAGTCGCAGCGACGGGGTGCTGGCGCTGGACGTCCGGTCGGGCGCGGTCGCCGGCCATCTCGCCGCGGCGCAGCACTCGCACGCGGTACTGCCGCTCGCGGCCGGGACGCAGCTTCTGGTGACCGACGCGGGGTCGAATTCGGCCCATCTGGTGGATGCGGTCAGCGGACGGCTGATCGCCGACATCCCCACCGGCCAGAAACCCGACGCGGCGATGTTCGACCCGGCCAGCGGCCTTGCCCTGGTGATGAACGGCAAGACCGGAGACGTGACGCTGATCGACCCCAAGGCGCGAAAGGCGGTCGGATCGATCGCGGTCGGCGGCGGCCTGGAGTTGGCGGTCGCCGACGGCGCCGGCAAGGTATTCATCAATATCGAGGACCAGAACCGGATCGCGGTGCTGGACACCAAGGCCCGGACCCTGATCGGCCACTACGCCCTGGCCGGCTGCGAGGGCCCGACGGGACTCGCCTACGCCCCCGACGCGGGCGTGCTGATCGCCGCGTGCGCCAACAAGCTCGCCAAGGTGATCCGCGCCGCCGACGGCGTCGAGGCGGCGAGCCTGGCGATCGGCGCCGGCCCCGACCAGTTGGTCTATGATCCCTCACGCCGGCTGGTCTTCATCCCGTGCGGCCGGGACGGAGTGATGGACGTTCTCGCCGTGCGGGGGCCGAGCGACGTCGCCGTCGTCCAGACCGTGACGACCCAGATCGGCGCGCGGACCGGCGTGGTCGACCCCGAGACCGGCAAGGTCTATCTGCCGACCGCCCGCTACGTCGCGCAGGCGGCGGGCGCCAGGCCGGCGGCCGAGCCGGGCACGTTCGAGATCCTAGTCGTCGCGCCGGCCCGCTGAGACGCCCGCATCCGGAAGGACTCACGCATGTCGCGCAAGATGATATTCGGGCTGGCCGCCGCGATCGGGATCGGCGCCGCGACCGGCGCTTGGTCCCAGGCGATGACCGAGGCCGACCGGGCCGTGCCGCGCTACGCGCACATCTTCGTCATCGTCGAGGAGAACAGGGACTATGCCCAGATTCTGGACCCGGCGACGGCGCCGAACATCGCCGCCCTGGCGAGCGCCTATGGCGACGCCAGCCAGTTCTTCGGCGAAGTCCATCCCAGCGAGGCCAACTATGTCGCCCTGCTGGGCGGCGACACCTTCGGCATCCACGACGACGACGGCTATTTCTGCCATGCCGGGCTGAGCGATCCGGCCTGCCCGGGCGCCTCGGCCCCCGGCTATGTCGATCATACGGTCCAGGCCCCGCACCTCGGCCAGCAACTGGAGGCGGCTGGCCTGACCTGGAAGGGCTATTACGAGAGCCTGCCCGAGCCCGGCTCGATGGCGGTGACCGCGAGCGACCCGGCGCTCGCCGACGGCGGCCGAAAGACCGCGCTCTACGCCTCCAAGCACTCCGGCTTCATGAATTTCGCATCGGTCCAGCGCGATCCGAAGCGGGCGGAGCACATCGTCGACTTCCACCAGCTCGACGCCGACATCGCGTCAAACCGGCTGCCGAACTTCGCCCTGATCGTTCCCAACCAGTGCGACGACATGCACGGCCTGCATGGCCCCAACCTGCCCGCCGGCTGCGACGGCGCCGATCAGGCGGCGCTGATCCGCAGAGGCGACCGGATCGCCGGCGATCTGGTGAAACGGATCCAGGCCAGTCCGGCCTGGCGTTCGGCCGATCGGACCGCGATCGTGATCACTTTCGACGAAGGCGTCGGCAAGACCCGCGAGGGCTGCTGCGGGGTGACGCCCGACGCCCCCTCCAATTTCGGCGGCGGCCACATCCCGACGATCGTCATCACCAACCACGGCCCGCGCGGCGCGCGCGACGCCACGCCCTACAATCATTATTCGCTGCTGAGGACCATCGAGGACGCTTTCGGCGTCCATGACCATCTCGGCCACGCCGCCGAGACGGACAAGGGCGTGGTTCCGATGGCGAAGCTGTTCTAGATGGCGCCGGACGGGCGCGTGTGGGCCGCGAATGAGACGCGAAACTTGGTGACGCCCCCGTCATTTTTCTTGACCTCGGGCGCTGAAGCCGGCATTTTTGTTCGATAAGCCGGCGCCCAAGGCGCCATTCGTCTCGGGGGCAGATAGCATGACGATCAAGAACATCACCAAGGACGCCATGTATGAAGCCGTGGCGCCGGACGATTTCGAGGCGATGCTGAACCTCGATCGCTACGGCGCCCGCTCCAGCGCGTTCGACAAGATCATCTCGGCGACGCACGACCATTTCTGGGACCCGCTCGACAAGAAATACATCGACTTCGACGAGCCGTTCGACATGGAGAATCAGGCGCTGTTGCCCGAGGACATGATCGGCGCACTGCAGACCAAATATGTCTCCGACGCCCTGTCCGACCCCAAGACGCGCATCCGCTTCATCAACCAGAGCGCCCTGCGCAGCTTCTCCTCGATCCTGCACGGCGAACAGGGCGCGTTGAACCTGTCGGCCTCGCTGTGCCACGTGCTCTACGACCAGGGCGCTCAGGAGTACGCCGCCAACCAGACCCGCGAAGAAGCCCGCCACGTCACCGCGTTCGCCCAGTACATCAAGGCTCGTTGGGGCCGGCCGGCGGCCTGCAGCCCGGTGCTGCAGAACTTGCTGGTCGAGATCATCGGCTCGCCCGAGGTCTACAAGAAGATCATCGGCATGCAGATGCTGGTCGAGGGCCTGGCCATGGGCGCCTTCGCCACCTTCTTCCAGAAGCTGAACGATCCCCTCGGCCGCAAGCTGATGCAGCTCGTGATGACCGATGAGGCCTTCCACCACAAGTTCGGCAAGATCTGGGCCGACCGCACGGTGCCCAAGCTCGATCCCGAAGAGCACGCCATCGTCGAGGATTGGGCGGCCCACTGCTTCCAGACCCTGCTGTTCAACCTGGTGGCGCCGAGCGAGCAGCAGGACCTCTTCGAGGAATTCGGCCTCGACCCGAACCGGGTGATCGCCGAGTTCCAGGAGATCGCCACCGACGAGGCCCGCCGCGAGGACATGAAGGAAGCCACCAACATCTTCCGCGTGCTGATCAAGACCCTGCTCAACGCGGGAATCATCACCGACCGCACCCGCGCCTTCTACGGCATGTACGTCGACATGGACGAACTGAAGGCCGAAGGCGAGCGGATGGTCGGCGACGCCATCGCCGAGGAGGGCATCAAATACCTCCAGACGATCAATTTCCGGGACCGCGGCCGATCGGCGACGCTGATCGCCGCGGAATAGCCAAATTTTCTGACCATTCGAGCCGCCTCGCCGCATCCCGGCGGGGCGGTTTCGTGTTATGGGGGCCGGGATGGGTCAGGGAAGGGGCGCGATGAGCGTACAGTTTCCGGGTATGGGCGCGCGCCGCCTGCGTCAAATGGTTCTGAGTCTGGCGCTGCTCATGGCCACCGCGGCCCAGGCCACGCCGCTGGCGCCCGAACCGCGCAAGCCAATCGATCCCAACCGCTATCTCGGCCGCTGGTACGAGATCGCGCGCGTGCCCAACACCCTGCAGGACCGCTGCGAAGGCGCGACCTCCGACTGGACCAAGGGCGGGGGCGACCAGTACAACGTGGTTCAGACTTGCCACATCGGCTCGCCCTCCGGGCCGACCAGGGTCTGGCGCGGCGCCGGCCGGATCATCGCCCCGTCCAAGATCCGCATCGGCTTTTTCGGCGGCTTCGTGCATCAGGACTATTGGGTCGTCGACCGCGGCGACGACTACAGCTGGTCGATCATGGGCACGCCAAACCCGCGCTACGTCTGGATATTCTCGCGCCGCGCGGTGCTGACCGACGCCCAGAAGGCCGCCCTGGTCGCCCGCGCCCGCGGCCTCGGCTACGATACCGGCAAGCTGGTCTACGACGAGCAGACGCCGATGTCATAGGCGGGACTGGCTTTAGGTTCCGATTTTCGAACAAATTCAGAATACGTGGCTGTTCGTGGCGCTGGGCTGACCTATCGCGGCGCGCGCTTGGCCAGGATGCGCTGCAGGGTGCGACGGTGCATGTTCAGCCGTCGCGCGGTTTCCGAGACATTGTGGCCGCAGAGCTCATAGACCCGCTGGATGTGCTCCCAGCGCACCCGGTCGGCCGACATCGGGTTTTCCGGCGGGGTCGGGGTCTGGTCCGGGCGGGCCAGCAGCGCGCGCACCACGTCGTCGGCGTCGGCGGGCTTGGGCAGATAGTCGACCGCCCCGGCCTTGATCGCGGCCACCGCGGTGGCGATCGCGCCATAGCCGGTCAGCATGATCACCCGCGCGTCGGGCCGGGCGGTCCGGATCGCCTCGCACACCTGCAGGCCGTTGCCATCCTCCAGCCGCATGTCCAGCACCGCGAACGCGGGCGGCGCGGCCTTCACCGCGGCCAGGGCCTCGGCGACGGTGGCCGCCAGCCGCGGCTCGAATCCCCGACTTTCCAGCGCTCGACCCAGCCGCATGCGCAGCGGCGCGTCATCGTCCAGCACCAACAGGCTGCGATCAGGCAGCTCGGCCACCGCATCGGCCAGGTCATCCATGACGCGCTCCTCGGCCGCTCCCGCAGGTTGAGACCGCCGGCGCATGATGTCGCCGGCGTCGGATTCGCATCAAGCGCCTTTTTCCAAGGCCTCGTCCGACCCGTCCGGCTCTTCGTCGGCGTCGAACCCGCCCAGTTCGAACCCGTCGGGCAGATCGGGCGCTTCGATGTCGGCTCGGCGCCAGCGGGTGGCGACCACCGCCCCGCCCCGCCGAGCGTTGTGGAATTCAATCACCGCGCCGGTCCGCTCAAGCAGGGTCTTGGCGATGAAAAAGCCCAGGCCCATCCCGATATGGCCCGAGCGCGAGCCTTCGCCGGCCGGCCGGCTGGTGACATAGGGCTGGCCCAGGCGTCCGAGAATCTCGGAGGAAAAGCCCGGCCCGTCGTCGCGCACCTCGACCGAGACTGTCGTCTCGTCGAACCGCACGGTGACCAATACATCCGAGCGGGCGAAATCGACCGCGTTCTCGATCAACGAGGTCATGGCGTGGAGCACCTCCGGCATGCGTCGGATCTCCGGCGGCCGCACGCCGGGCGGGCCGGTGATCACCGCCTCGAGGCGCACCCCGGCCTGCAGGTGCGGCTCGATCATCTCGTTGGCGAACTGCGACAAGGTCATGCGCGCGTGGAGAGCATCGTCGGTGTCGGGCGCCTCGGTCAGCCGCCGCAAGATCTCGCGGCAGCGCTCGGCCTGGGAGACCAGAATCTCGGCGTCGTCGCGGATCTGGCCGTCCGGCGCGGCGCGGACCAACTCCTTGGCCACCACCGAGATGGTCGCCAGCGGCGTGCCGAGTTCATGCGCGGCCGCCGCGGCCAGACCTCCCAGGGCCGAAAGACGCTGCTCGCGCGCCAACACCGCCTGGGTCACGCCCAGCGCCAACTCCATCCGCGCCGCGTCGGACGCGGTGCGCCAGGCATAGCCGCCCACCGTCGCGATTCCGGCCAACAGGGCGATGGCCATGGCCAGCCGGTAGATGATGTTCGGGTGCGGCGGCGCCGGACCGCGCGGCCAGGGCAAGGGCGCGCCCCACAGCATCAGCACCATCACCGCGGCGAAGGTCAGGGCCCCCAGCATCAGGGTGTAGCGCGGACTCAGCGTCGCGGCGGCCAGGCTGACCGGGGCGATCAGCAGCACCGCGTAGGGATTGGCGACGCCGCCAGTCAGGAACACCAGGGCCGCGACCTGCAGGATGTTGAACGCCATCTGCAGGGCCAGCTCCCATTCAAGCGCGGGCCGTCGGATCAGCCCGCCCAGGCTTAGCGCCAGGTTGAACCCCGCGGCCACCGCGATCAGCCCCAGGCAGGTGGCGTAGGGCGCGACCAGACCGGCCGCCATGGCGACCAGCACAGTGGCTAGCTCGCCTGCGACCAACAGCCAGCGTATCCGGATGATGAAGGCCAGGGTCAACCGCTCGCGCGGCAGCGGGGTCTCGCCCAGCAACCCGTCTTGCCTGGAGCCGAGCCCGGGCTTATCCAGGCTCGCCCGGCCGGCCATTGTCTGCGGCGCGTTTGTCATGCCGCCAGCCTAGCAGGCCACGCGCCAGGAGATACATCCGCCATGCTTCGCCGATACGCGCCCTGGGTTGTGGTGGGGTTGGCGGCGCTGATGCTGGCCGGCCTCGCGGCCTGGCGCTTCGGCGCGCCGCCCGCGCCGGGTCAGACGCAAGGCGCCGGCGCGGCGATCGGCGGGCCGTTCCACTTGGTCGACCAGACCGGCCGGCCGGTCGATCAGTCGGTGTTGAAGCGCAAATGGACTGCGGTGTTCTTCGGCTACACCTTCTGCCCGGACGTCTGCCCGACCACGCTTCAGACCCTGGGCGCGGCGAGTCAGGCGCTGGGGGCCAAGGCGAAGGACTTCCAGGTGGTGTTCATCACCGTCGATCCCGAACGCGACACGCCGGCGGTGCTGAAGGCCTATCTGTCCAGCGCCGCCTTCCCGCGCGGGACGATCGGCCTCACCGGCGCGCCCGATCAGATCGCGGCCGTCGCCAAGGCCTATGGCGTCTACTACCAGAAGCAAGGCTCTGGGACGAGCTATGCGGTCGATCACTCCTCGGCGATCTATCTGATGAACCCCGATGGTCAGTTCGACAGCGTGATCGCCTACGGCCTGACGCCCGATCAAACCCGCGATCAGATTCTCAAGACCATGCGGCGAGGGGGCGCGGCTTGACCCCATGGGATGACTGGACTCTAGTAACCTCGCGAGTGCTATGCTGCGCCGCACAATGCGCAATGCGCCCTCCCCTTACCCCGCGAGGATCGGCTGATGCTCTATGCGATGCATGAGGCGGCCTATTATGCCTCCACCCCGCTGCGCCTGGCCGTGCGCCTGGCCCGCGATTTCTGGAGTTCGCCGCTGAACCCGGCGGCCGAAAGCACAGCGGGACGTACGATCTACGCCGCCAGTGACCTGTTCGCCAATGTCACCCGCCGTTATGGCAAGCCGGCGTGGAACATAGATTCGGCGCTGATCGACGGGACAGAGGTTCGAGTGCGTCCGGCCGCCGTCTGGTCCTCGCCCTGGGCTAAGTTGATTCACTTCACCCGCGACATGGCCGACATGCGCCGCGCTGGGCGCACTAAGCTGGAGCCGGCGGTGTTGATCGTCGCGCCCCTATCGGGCCACTACGCCACTTTGCTGCGCGGCACGGTGCAGGCCTTCCTGCAGGACCACGAGGTCTATGTCACCGACTGGTCGAACGCGCGGGAGGCGCCGATGCTGGAGGGCCGGTTCGACTTCCACGACTACATCGACCACGTGCGCGAGATGCTGACGGCGCTGGGGCCGCGCCCGCACGTGGTGGCGGTCTGCCAGCCGGGCCCGCCGGTGCTGGCCGCCGCCAGCCTGATGGCCGAGGACGGCCATCCCTCCAGGCCCGCGACCATGACCTTCATGGGCTCGCCGATCGATGCGCGCCTGTCGCCCACGGTCACCAACCGGTTGGCCGAGGAACGGCCGTTCACCTGGTTCCAGCGGCAGATGATCTACACCGTCCCGCCGCCCTATCCGGGGGTGATGCGCCGGGTCTATCCGGGCTTCGTCCAGCTGTTCAGCTTCATGTCGATGAACCTGGAGCGGCACCACGAGGCCCACCAGCGCTATTTCAACCATCTGGTCGGCGGCGACGGCGACAGCGCGGAAAAGCACCTGGAGTTCTACGACGAATACCTCTCGGTGCTCGACCTGTCCGAGGAGTTCTACCTGCAGACCATCGAGATCGTGTTCCAGAAGTATCTGCTGCCCAAAGGCGAGCTGGTCCACCGCGGCCGGCCGGTGCGGCCCGAGGCGATCACCGACATCGGCCTGATGACCGTCGAGGGCGAGAACGACGACATCTCCGGCATCGGCCAGACCCAGGCCGCCCACGTTTTGTGCGCCGGCCTGCCCGACGCGCTGAAGGAGGACTACGTCCAACCGGGCGTCGGCCACTATGGGGTGTTCAACGGCAGGCGCTTCCGCGAGGAGATATACCCGCGCGTGCGCGGCTTCATCAAGCGTCTCGACCACGCCGGCGAGCGGGCGGCGGACGCCGCATAGGCGGGCTGACACGCACCCGATTCGCGGCCTAACTGGGCGCATGGGTCTTTTCCGTTTCAGAGGCTACGCCGACGGCGACCGCATCGAGGTGGCCGGCGCGCCGGTGGTGCTGCGGGTCAGCGCCCGGGCGCGGCGCGTCAGCCTGAGGCTCGACCCCGCCCGCCGCGAAATCATCGCCACCGCGCCCGCGCCGCGGCTTCTGGGCGAGGCCGCGGCCTTCGCCGGCGAGCGGGCCGGCTGGATCGCCGCCCGTCTGGCGGAGTTGCCGCAAAATGCGCGGATCGCGCCGGGGATGGTGATCGAGCTCCTGGGCGCGCCCTGCGTCCTGGAGGCGGGACCGGGCCGTGGCCGCTGGCGGCCGGCGGCCGACGACGGGCCCCTGACGCTGATCGCGCCCGGCGAGGGCGAGGCCTTCGCCCGCGCGGCGATGCGCCTGCTCAAGGCTGAGGCGCGCCGCGTCCTGACCGAGCGGACCGAGAGCCATGCGCTGAATCTGGGCCGGCCCCTGCCGGTGGTTTCGATCATGGACGCGCGGGCCCGCTGGGGCTCCTGCCGCCCGCCCCGGCCCAGCGGTTTCGGCGCGGGGTTTGAGGTCGGGCGCATCCGCTATTCCTGGCGGCTGGTGCTCGCGCCGTTTCCGGTGATGGACTACGTCGCCGCCCACGAATGCGCCCACCTGATCGAGGCCAACCATTCGCCCCGCTTCTGGGCGGTGCTGCGCGGCCTGGTGGGCGATCCGCGGCCGCACCGCGCCTGGCTGCGGGCCAACGGGGCCAGGCTGCACGCGTTCGGCTAAGCTCAGCCAGGCGGCGGCTCGATCTCGGGCCGTCTGGTCTCGGGCGCCTGGGCCGCGGGGGTCTGGTTCGCCGCCTGGCCGCTCTGGCCATTGGCTTGGGACAGGATGTCGCCGATCAGGTCGCCCGAGCCGGCCGGGGCGGTGGCGCCAGGGATGGCCTGGACGTTCAGCCGGGGCAGGCTGGCGGCCATGAAGCCGCGCCAGATCTCCGCCGGCGAGGCGCCGCCGGTCACCTTGCGCATCGGGGTGTTGTCGTCGCGGCCCGTCCAGACCGCGGCGGTGAAGCCGCCGGTGTAGCCGATGAACCAGGCGTCGCGGTAGTCGCTGGTGGTGCCGGTCTTGCCGGCCAGGTCGTAGCCGCCGATCTTGGCTCTCGCGCCGGTGCCGTCGGCGACCACCTCGCGCATCATCTGGATCATGTAGGACAGGGCCGGCTGGCCGATCACCGCCTCGCGCGCGGGCGAAGCCAGGTTGTGGTCGTACAGCACCTTGCCCGCGGCGGTGCGGATCCGGCCGATGCCGTAAGCCTTGGTCGCATAGCCGCCGTTGGAGAAGGCCGCATAGGCCTGGGCCATCTCGATCGGGGTGACCTCGACCGCGCCGAGCGCCATCGAGGGGCTGGTCTGGATCTGGGAAGTGATGCCCAGCCGGTGGGCGGTGGCGGCGACATTGTCGGTCCCGACCTCGTTGCCGAGCCGCGCGGCCACGGTGTTGATCGACTGGGCCAGCGCGGTCTGCAGGGTGATCGGGCCGAGGTATTTGCCGGTGTAGTTGCGCGGCTGCCAGTCGCCGATGGTGATCGGCTCGTCGACCACCGGATCGTTCGGCGTGTGGCCGCGCTCCATCGCGGTCAGGTAGACGAACGGCTTGAACGAGGAGCCGGCTTGGCGCTGGGCTAGGCTGGCGCGGTCGTACGGGCTGGTGACGTAGTCGTCCCCCCCGACATAGGCGCGGATGCGTCCCTCGCCGTCCAGCGCGACCAGCGCCGCCTGCTGCACCCCCTTGCTCGGCCCGTCGCGCATCAACACGTCGCGCACGGCGCGTTCGGCGTTCTGCTGGATCGGCAGGTCCAGCGTGGTCTCGACCACCAGGTCTTCCTGCGGTTGGCCCACCAGGTCGCGGACCTGTTGATCGACCCAGTCGACGAAATACTGGGCGTTCTGGTTGGCCAGGGTGGCCGAAACCCTGACCGGCTGGGCGAAGGCCTGATCGCGTTGGGCCGGGGTGATGGCGTGGGTCTCGACCATCTTGTCCAGAACGATGGTGGCCCGCCGTTCGGCCCGGTCGGTGGCCGAGACCGGACTGTAGCGCGAGGGCCCCTTCATCAGCCCGGCCAGCAGCGCGGCCTCGCCGACGGAAAGCCTGGACGCCGGCTCGTTGAAATAGCGTTGCGAGGCGGCCTCGATGCCATAGGCGCCTTCGCCGAAATAGACCCGGTTCAGATAGAGCGAGAGGATCTGTTTCTTGCTGAACTTGGTCTCCAGCCAGACCGCCAGAATCAGTTCCTGGATCTTGCGCTTGGGCGTCTTGTCGGGGGTCAGGAACAGGTTGCGCGCCAGCTGCTGGGTGATGGTCGAGGCGCCCTGGACCACGTGGCCGGCGCGCAGGTCGGCGATCAGCGAGCGGGCCATGGCGATCGGGTCGAATCCGAAGTGTTGGTAGAATCGCTGGTCCTCGATCGCCACGAACGCGGCGGGCACATAGGCCGGCAGCTCGTCCAGATTCACCGGCGGCGAGAACTGGCTGCCTCGCACCGCGATCTGGCCGCCCGAGCGGTCGAGGTAGGAGACCGACGGCTGACGGGTGACGTTGAAGATCTTGGAGGTGTCGGGCAGGTCGGTGGCGAACACCGCGAACACCGCGGCCAGCGCGATCAGGCCCCAGACCGCGACGACCAGGGTCCAGTAGAGCAGTCTTTGCGGGAAACCGCGCCCACGGCGGGGCTCTCGTCCCGATCCGCCGCCCGCCTGGCCAGGTGCGCGGCCTTGGCCGTTCGCCATCGTATCGTTCTCCGCGATGCGGCGCCCCCGCCCCGCCGCCCGCTCATATCCCAAGTCGAAGGGGTGGCTCCAGAGGGTTGACGAACGGTGAATCCGGCGCGCAACCGGTTAGGAGGCCATGACTTCGCCATCTGACACGGCTAGCGTTCGCCCCGGGTGGCGCGGCTTGGGAGAGCGCATGGTGAAGACGATCGCAGTCTGGACGACGACGGTGGCGTTCGGCGCCGCGGCGCTAGCCGGTTGCGCGAGCACGTCCAAATCGGCCAATGATTGGGTCGGCGGCGATCCGGCCCGCTTGGCCGCCGACATGGCCGCATGCCGCGACGAGAGCGCCGGCGTCGATGTCAATGCGGCCGCCGGCTACTCGGATCCCCGCTATGGCCTGACCAGCGCCATGGCCGCGGCGGTGGCCAAGGACAATCCGCTGACCGACACCAGCCCGCAGATCCGCGCGGCGGCCTTCGCGACCTGCATGACCGACAAGGGCTGGCGCCAGCCCTAGCGATCGTTGGCGGACGGACCGGCCTCGGCCATAACCAGGCGCGTGAGCCCCGATTCGCTTCTCGCTTCCGCCCGAGCGGTCCTGCTTCGCACCTTCGGCCACGCGGACTTCCGCGGTCTGCAAGGCGAGGTGATCGGTGAGGTGCTGGCCGGCCGCAGCGCCGTGGCCGTGCTGCCCACCGGCGGCGGCAAGAGCCTGTGCTACCAGGTCCCCAGCCTGATGCGGCCGGGCCTGGGCCTGGTGGTCTCGCCGCTGATCGCCCTGATGACCGACCAGGTCGCCGCGCTGCGGCAGTCGGGCGTCGCCGCCGCACGGCTGGATTCCAGCACCGAGCCGGACGAGCGCGCGCAGACCTGGCGGTCGATCGAGGCGGGCCGGCTCGATCTGCTCTACCTTTCGCCGGAGGGCTTGATGCAGCCGGCCATGCTCGAGCGTCTGGTCCGGCTGGACATCGCCCTGGTGGCGATCGACGAGGCCCATTGCGTCAGCCAGTGGGGCCACGACTTCCGGCCCGAGTACCGCATGCTGGGCAAGCTCGCCGAGCTGTTCCCGAACGCTCCGCGCCTGGCGGTCACCGCCACGGCCGATGCGCGCACGCGGCGCGACATCGTCACCGAACTGCGGCTGGACGGCGCGCGCGAGTTCGTCGCCAGCTTCGCCCGGCCCGAACTGATCCTGTTCGCCGAGCGCAAGTCCGGGCGGGGGCGAAAGCGCGTGCTGGAGCTGGTCACCCAGCGCCGCGGCCGGGCGGGCGTGGTCTACGCCGGCTCGCGCGACGGCGCCGACGAGATGGCCGCCAGCCTGGTCGAGGCCGGCATGCCGGCGCTGGCCTACCACGCCGGGCTGGACAAGGCCGTCCGCGCCCAGAGGCTGGACGCGTTCCTGCGGGCCGAGGATGCGGTGATGGTGGCGACCATCGCCTTTGGCATGGGCATCGACAAGCCTGACGTGCGGTTCGTCATCCACGCCGATCCGCCGGCCTCGATCGAGGCCTATTGGCAGGAGATCGGCCGCGCCGGCCGCGACGGCGAGCCGGCCGAGGGGATCACCCTCTATGGCGCGGCGGATTTCAACTGGGCGCTTCGGCGCATCGAGACCCGCGAGCTCACGGGCGAGGTCCGCCAGGTCCAGGTGCGCAAGGCCCGCCAGCTCTACGCGATGCTGGACGGCATGGGTTGCCGGGCCGCGGCGGTGCGTCGCTATTTCGGCGAGACCGGGGTCGAGCCGTGCGGGCAATGCGACCTGTGCCTGGAGCCACCCGAGGCGATCGATGCGACCCTGTCGGCCCAGAAGGCGCTGTCGGCCGTGCATCGCCTGGGCGGGCGGCTCGGGCGCGGCCGGGTGATCGAGCACCTGCTCGGCAAGACCAAGACCCCCAGCGCGGCCGAGACCGAGCTTTCGACCTTCGGCGTCGGGCGCGAGTTCAGCCCGGCCGGCTGGCGCGACCTGATCGATCAGCTGCTGTTCGAGGGCCTGCTGCGCGAGGATCCGAACGAGGGGCGCCCGCTGCTCGGCCTGGGCGAGCCCGAGGCGGTGCGGGCGGTCTATCGCGGCGAGCGATCCGTCCAGCTGCGCCGCGCGCCCGAGGCGCATGATCCGACGACCCGCTCGGGCCGCCCGCGCAAGGGCCGCGAGGCGGTGGCGCTGGGCGAGGCCGACCGCGGCCTGTTCGAGCTCTTGCGCGTCTGGCGGCGCGACGAGGCCGCCCGGCAGGCCGTGCCGCCCTACGTGATCTTCCACGACCGCACCCTGGCCGAGATCGCCGGGGCCAAGCCGAAATCCGCCGCCGCCCTGGCCCGCATCGGCGGCGTCGGCCAGGGCAAGCTCGAACGCTACGGCGCGGCGGTGCTGGCCCTGGTGGCCGGCGAGGGGTAGGGGCCAGCCGCACAGCCATCGCCGAAGGTCCGGTTCGGGACGGCGCGCGTCGGGTGTTTGCGAGCCGAAGCCGTCATCCTTCGCCAGCCTAGAAATGCCGGATTCAGGCTGAGAAGTTCAATTCCACAGTCACTCCCGACGGATCGGTCAGGAACACCTGGCGCAGGTTCAGCTCCGGAACGGACCGTTCGATATAGGCCGCGCCAGCAGCGACACAGCGGTTGCGCAACGCCGGCCAATCCTCGGCGAGGAAGGCGATATGGTCGATCGGGCCGGCGCTTCCCTGCCCCGCATTGTGGCGGACGCCCAGGTAGTCGTTGAGGGCCTCCGGCGCGGCGCTCCCGATCAGATGAACCACGCCCAGCTCGGACTCGTCCTCACCGAGGTAAAGCCAGACGCCCGGGAAGGCGAAGGGCGGTCGGAAGCCGACGCGAAACTGGAGAACATCTTCGTAGAAGCGCCGCGAGGCCTCCAAGTCCTGGGCGCGGACGGCGTAGTGGGCCAGCTTGCGGACAGGCATGGCGGCAGATCCTCATGCGTCGGTGGCTACGGGCGCCCGGCGCTGCAACAGATCGGCGAAGATCCGCGCCTCCAAGGGGCCGAACGCGGCCGCGGCGGCCTCGCCCGTGAGGGTCAGGTCGGGATCCAGGCCATCCGCCAAACGCTCAAGCTGCATGTTGAACCAGGGCAGGATATGGAACAGGCCGACCCGATCCTCGGCGGCGAAAGCCCGATCAATCTCGCCGGAGAGCAGCCTGGCCCCGACATGCGGGTCAACGATGAAGGGCCGGCCGATTCCGATCAGGTCGAGTTCGCCCCGTTCCAGCGCCTCGACCATGCCCGCGGCGGTTCGAAAACCGCCTGTCACCATGACCGGCATTTTCGCCACCGCGCGCACGGCGCCGGCGAAGGCGACAAAATAGGCTTCCCGAGCAACGGTGCTCGGGCGCGGAGCATCCTCGCCTTCGTCCTTGATCGAAAACTCGACGATCTTGGGCTGCTCCAGCGAGCCGCCGGAGAGCTCCAACAGGTCGAGTCCGGAGGCGTTGAGCCATCCGACAAGTTCCAAGCATTCGGCGTTGGTGAAGCCCCCCTTCTGGAAGTCCGACGCATTCAGCTTGATGCCGATCGGGAAGTCCGGGCCGACAGCGGCGCGGACAGCGGCGATGGTCGCCAGCAGAAAGCGCGCCCGATGCTCCAGCGGCCCGCCCCAGCGGTCGGTGCGGCGGTTGGCGAGAGGACTAAGGAACTGCGAGAACAGATAGCCGTGCGCGGCGTGGAGCTGGACGCCAGTGAAACCGACGTCGCGGGCGCGCCGGGCGGCCGCGGCGAACTGATCGACGGCGTGCCCGATCTGCGCCTCGCTCATGGCCTTGGGCTTGGCGAAAGAAAAGCCGACCCCGCGCATGACGTCGATCTCCACATCGGACGAGGACAGCGGCGCGTCGTTGATGATGTCGCAGACCTGGCGGCCGGTGTGGGACAGCTGGGCCCAGAAGGCGGCGCCCTCGGACTTGCCCGCCTGGGCCATGGCGGCCAGGGCGGAGAGACCGGCGCCATCGTCGAGCACGACATTGCCGGGACGCTCCAGATGCCAGCGGTCGACCTGGATGTTGCCGGACAGCAGCAGGCCCGCACCCGAGCCGGCCCAGCGGCGATACAGCCTATCGAGGCGCGGCGTGGCGTGATTGTTCGCGTCCGCCATGCCCTCGCTCATCGCCGCCTTGACGATCCGGTTGGGCAGGACGGCGCCGGACGGAAGGCGCAAGGGCTGGGCGAGAGCGCTGGTGTCGGTCACGGGTCTGCTCCGTCTGAATGGCGTGCGCCGGGACAGGCGCTTTGGCCAGGCGAAGATAATTCGTTGCAAGAACGACGATAATAGAGTGATTGGTCGAGGCATTATTGAACTAGGATTGATAGTTTGCTGGACGACCTCAACGAACTGCGGACCTTTCAGCGTATCCTGGCGCTGGGCAGCCTGTCGGCGGCCGCCCGGGACCTGGGCGTTGGACTGGCCGTGGTGAGCAAGCGCCTTGCCGCCCTGGAGCGGCGGGTCGGCGTGCGGCTGGTGAACCGCACCACCCGCCGGCTCTCCGCGACCGGCGAAGGCCAGGCGCTATTGGCCCATGTGGAGCGGATGCTCGAGGAACTGGGCGACGCCGAGGCGCGCCTTTCCAGCGGGCGGGACGCGCCGAGGGGCCCGCTGCGCATCAGCGCGCCGGTCGCCTTCGGCCAGATCCACGTGGCCCCCGTGGCCGCGAACCTGGTGGCGCGGCACCCCGAGCTGACCGTGGACCTCAGGCTGGACGACCGCCTGATCGACCTGATCGAGGCGCGGATCGACGTGGCGGTTCGGATCGGCGCGCCGAAGGACTCGACCGCGGTGATGCGCAAGCTTGCCGACAACCGCCGCATCCTGGCGGCCTCACCGGACTACCTGGACAGGATGGGGCGACCGCGCACCCCGCGGGACACGGCCGGTCACGCCTTCCTGCGCTATGACGACGGCGCGGAGCCCTGGCGGCTGGAGGGACCAGACGGGACGGTGGCGGAGATCGAGACACCATGCCGCCTGAGGGCCGACAGTGGGGCCGTGGTGAATGATTGGGCTCTGGCCGGGCACGGGATCATGTTGCGGTCCCAGGCGGACATAGCCGCGGAACTCGCGGACCGCCGGCTGGAACAGGTCCTGCCGCACTGGCGGAGCGGGCCGGCGCCGATCTACGTCCTGTACCCATCGGCCCGGTATCTGACAGCCAAAGTGAAGGTGTTCATCGATGCTCTCGCTGAACGGCTGGCGCGCCTTTGACTGGTGTCTAAACGTCCGAGTTCGTCGCCACGCGGCGTCTGACCGCTTCCGTCGTTCCAACGACTCCCCCGCCTTCTCCAGCCAGGCGGCCGAGCGCATCTCATGCAGGCGCGAGGCGGTGCGTTCGAAGTCGAAGGCGCTTTCGCCCGCGGGATGGAGGCGATCTGGCTCGGGACGCGGTACGTCAAGTGTTCACGACCAAAGCCGAACGTCGGGTCGGCATGTCGACACGGCGTGTTCTGACTCTTAGGCGCCGTTCAGAACGTCCGCTGACCGGCAGAATGCTGGTCGCGGTACCCGGTGTCTGAGACTGGCTCCTAACGGAGGTCCGGTGCATCTCCTTTTGGCGTGGCCGCGGCGCGAGGCAGTGTGCCGCCTCGTCCATCAGAACCCGATTGTTCAACCACGTTGGAAAATCCAACATGGTGTGCTATATATGTGTGACAATCAGACGGAGAACCCCATGGCCGACGCACTAACCAAGGAGAATCTGGAGAAAGTCTTCGCGGAAAAGAAAGCGGTGTTGATCGCTGAACTGGAGGGATGGTTTGAAACGGAGTCCGCCTCCATCGACGGTTCAATTGAGGCTAAGGCCCCCGCTGGCGCTGGCGGCTCGATCATCAGTGTCCGAGCCGCGATCGATTCGAAGCGCGTAGTGGACGCGACTTTGATCACCGAGGAAGTGCTCGGCATCGAGCTGCCGCCCGAGATCATCAAACCCGGTGGCTACGACAGCTGCGACGCCATGATCGCGGACCTTATCCCGAAGCTGCGGGCCGTCTTCGTCGGCGAGCTCAAGGTGAAGAAGACATCCAGCAAGCAGCCGGTGGAGGCGTAGCCCCCCATGGCATCCCCAGCGGACCAATGGCGCGACCTCGGTGAGCGGCTCCGCAAAGCGCGCGAGTATCTGGAACTGACGCAAGATGAAGCGGCCCGAGTGATTGGGATTTCCCGTCCATCACTCTCTCAGGTAGAAAATGGTCGACGGAAGGTCGACGCGGTCGAGCTGGCCGCGTTTGCCAAACTCTACGGCCAATCCGTCGAGGCTCTCGCCGGCGCTATGCCGCAACAGATTCCAGAGGACGTTCAGCACTTGGCTCGCGCGACCCGCGATCTCTCAGACCAGGATCGCGCGGAGCTTCTGCGTTTTGCTGAGTTCTTGCAGGCTCGATCGAAGAAGGACGATCGCGTTGGCTAGGTCGCCTGCCGCCTCCACCCGATTGAACGCGGCTGCGTCCGCCAAACGGCTTCATCGTCAGCTTGGGCTGGAGGCGCGCATCCGCCAGTCGGGCGGGGCGGTCGACGTGTTCGACATCATTGCCGAACTGGACATTCCCCTTCTGTTCAAGCCCCTCGAGACCGCCCAGGGGCTCTGCCTGCCGAAGCCCCTGCGGGGGATCATGATCACCACGCGCCGGACTCTCAGCATCCAGAGATTCACGGCCGCCCACGAACTCGGCCATTTGATGCTCGACCACGAGGCCAGCATCGACCTGGAGATTCTCGAGCGAGGGCCACTTGGGCCGGACAGGGGGCGCGATCTCCAGGAGGTCGCCGCCGACGCCTTTGCGGCCGAGTTCATGCTCCCAAGATGGCTCTACGGCTACCACATCAAGCGGCAGGGGTGGTCGGTCGCTGAACTGCGCAACCCCAACGTCACCTACCAACTCTCGTTGCGCATGGGTGCCAGCTACGAGGCGACATGCTGGGGGCTTCTCAGCCATCAAATCCTGAAGCGACCCGAAGTTGACGCGCTCCGGAAGGAGAAGGTCGCCAATTTGAAGGCGCGGCTGGGCGACGGATTTCGGCCAGCCAACTCATGGGCCGACGTCTGGCGCTTCACCGAGCGTGACGATGGCGGAGTCATTGGCAGCACCGAGCGCGACCTGGTCCGGTTGGAACTGCCGGAGAACAGCAGCGCCGGATATGAGTGGGACGTAGGCATCCTGCGCGATGCCGGCCTCGAAATTCTCGATGACAGATCAGAGTTCAGCGAGAATCCGGTCGTCTATGGCGCGCCTGCCAAACGTCGCGTCATGGCGAGGCCCTTGGCATCGGATCGTCGGAGGGTCTCCCTCATCGAGAGCCAACCGTGGAGCCCTGGCAACGATTCGCGCCTCACCGTGACGCTGAACTTTGACGGCGCCGAAACAGGGGGCCTTTCCAAGGCCGAGCGCCGGCGAATGGGGGCCATGCCGGCGTGATCGTCGATGTCGACCTGCGACTACAGTTTCCAGGCGTCGGACACCAGGGCCAGCGCTCGACATGTCTTGCGTTCGCAACGACGGCCGCTCACGAGCGCCATGCAGCCGCACCTGAACCCCTTTCTATCGAATACCTGTTCTATCAAGCGGTTCAGCGAACGCCGGGGTCCGAGCCGGGCGCGGGGGCCTCGATGCTTGCGATGGGCGATGCGCTTCGCGACGACGGTCAACCTGTGGACGCCGTCTGGCCCTACTTGGCGGCGCAGCCCGCGCCGGGTGCCTGGACGGTTCCAACTTTTACGAGTCCAGTGTGGAAGGCGACGGCGGATATGTCGTCTCTCGACTTCGACGCGATTGTCGCCGCGCTCGACGGCGACCGCCCTGTGGTGCTGGGGCTGGTGATCACCGCCAGCTTCTTGCGCTGCACCCCAAGCGGACGGCTGCCGCTATTGAATCCTGATCCGGCCCGCAGCGGCCACGCAGTGCTTGCCGTTGGGCACGGACGAGATCCGAGTGGTGATCAGCACATCCTGATCCGCAACAGCTGGGGCGCCTCTTGGGGCGCCGGCGGACACGCCTGGCTGTCGCGTCCCTATGTCGCCGGGCAACTCCGCGACACCGCGGTCCTAACCTGAGAGCTACCGATGGAACTGATCAAAGGCGAAACCTGTCCCAGTGTCTGGCTTAAGGCGGTTGAGCATCTCGCAGGCTGTCCGGCGCACGAGGACTTCGACGTCTTCCTCGGTATCGCGACGCCAACGATCTACTCGGCGTCGGATCGGGTGATCCTCGATACCGTCGACACCTTCCTCCGGGACCATGGAGGCTCCCGGGTTGAAACGGTAGCGGAAACGCTCTTTCCGCTCAGCGACTATCTGCATCACGGCGCCAAGGGCGTGTACGAGGTGTATCCCAAGCGCATCCAGCACATCAGGAGCGCTCGCAGCAATGATCGCCGATGGGGCACCTATGCCCTGCGCCTGCTTGAACCGCGGCTGGACTCGAAGAAGCGCAAATACGTGCCGCTTGCGGCGCTCGTCACCAAGATCAAGGACCATGGCAAGTATCGGGCGGCGCATGAGCTCAACATCGGTCCCTTCGAAGACGACATCGAAATCTACGACCCGGACCGCGATCGGTTGCGTTTCTATGGCGGACCTTGCCTCAGCCATCTGAGCTTCAAGGTCTACGACGGGCGGGTTCGATTGAACGCGACCTATCGATCGCACTTCTACGTCCAGAGGCTTCTGGGCAACCTCATCGGCTTGGCCAGGTTGCAGTTCTTCGTCGCCAACGAAAGTGGACTAGAAGTGGGACCGCTGACGATCAACTCGACCTTCGCCCGCCTGGACACCGGCGGCGGCAACGGCGACGGTGGCCGGTGGGGAGAGGGCGACATCAGACGGCTGATTGCGGCCTGCCGCAAGGCGGCGGACGCCGAGGCTACATCGCTAGTTCAGGCTGTCGTGGCTCCAGCCGCAGATCATACGCCTCTGCCATCTGCCGCCTGAACTCTGTCTGCCCGCCGTAGCTGGGGTGGCGCACATAGGTGTGAGCTAGGCCCAGGCGTTCAAGCGCGCGGCCGGCATCGTTGCCCAGCACAAAGATTCGCTCGAAGTCGAAGGCCTTCATCATAGCTGCCAAAAGATCCTCGCAAGCGGCGAACTCGCGCCGCGTGTGACAGCGGTTGTTCAGGGGTGCACCGGCTTCGTGGGGATGGAACGGGAAGGCGTTCCACAGGAATGGCGGCTCTTCGATTGCTTCTATGACGCGCCAGATTTCGGCGGCGGTGCGCTCCGCCACAGTTTGCGTCGTCGTCGCCTTGCGCGCGCCATCTACGTTGAAGGCGATGCAGAATGAGGGGAGGTGGGCTTCGTCGGTCAACGGCAGTCCGGTGCGGCGGCCGCCGCGATAGCCTAGGTCACGTCCGATCCAGGCTGTGCGCGGCATCGCTCTGAAGGCCTCGGCGAAATAGACTTCCAGGTTGTGGAGTCGAACCCCAGGCGAAGCCTCGTCGTCATGGATCTCACAGACGTGGCGGTAGGGATTGAAGACGTTCTCGAACTCCATCGCCCACAGGGCGGACGAGAACTCCTGCGCACGATCCAGCGGCTCGCCCTTCACCGCGACATTATCACCCCTCATCGATACCCTCTCTAAACTCAAGCGTATGGCCGTCGAAGTCGGCCACGACATAGCCCTGGCGGTGCGCTCTCAAGGCGCGGAATACGGCAAATCCGTCCAAGATGGCCTTCTCCCACTGCCACAGCGCACAGCGCGTCACTTCATAGCCGCGGATGAATTCCTGAATGGATTTCAAGAGGTCATAGTCGATGTGGTCCAGACCTTCGAAGAGTTGACGATCGAGGCCCCGCCCGAAGATGAAGGTTGCGACCCCTTCTTCGATAAGGATGGCGCGAGCACCATCCTGATTTTCGTCCAACTCCGCATCGCTTTTGCGCTTGAGGTGGAGCAGGGCTCTTAGGACTGGCGACCAGCCGAGATGAACTGCGAAAGCAATGTGGAAGACGTCGTGAAATCTGTAATCGTCGCGTTCGCTCTTATTATCTGTCAGTCGGTCTCCAACAATGATCCCGTTGCACTTCTGTATGACGTAAGATTTTGTACCATTCGTTTCTTCTGCAATGAAGAATTCCAAGCGCTCGGGCAGGCGCTCGTTCTTCGGCATGCCCGAGTCGATGCGCAGGGGGTAGCTTGAGTCGATGGGCCAGCGGCTGAAAATCTTCAGCAGGTTACCGCGAGCGGCCGCGTTCATGCCGACCTCGGCGGCGTCCGCGGCGGCCACCAGGGCCCGAAAGATTTCCACCATGTGGGCGGAGAGCTTGTCGCGGTTGTTGGCAAAAGCGTTGGCTCGGAAGTCGTTGACCAAGTCGCCAACATAGCCAGCGAGGGCAATAGCCCGGGCGCTGAATTCTTGCTCGGAGACGGGGGGGTCGAGGCGCCCCTGAATGTCGTCGAAGGTGCCGAACTCGTGCTGGTCGACCTCGTCCCAGTCGCCGATTTCGCGAAACATCCGCTGGGCGAGGATGCTGAGGTCGAGTCCCGCCCGTGACGCCAAGTTGGTGAAATACCAAAGCGCGTCACCCAACTCCTCAATGATCGCTGCGTCGTACTGGTCGAACGCGGCCTTATCGCGCTGCTTCTTTTTCAGCGCGCTGAGGAGACTCCCGACCTCGCCGAACAAACCCAAGATCGGCGGCTCCATGCCGCCCTGGTTCAGCCGATCAGTCGTCCGCGTTGCGCGCTGATAGGCGTTGAGGTGGATGGTGTCGCCCGTGACCTCGTCGGGGAGGATGACGATGGGGTCGTAACGAGCGGGCTCGCTCGCCGAAAGCTCAGCACTTGGGGAAGGAGCGTGAGTCATCTGTGGCCGCCAAGCTCAACTCGATGAGCGGTTGTAGCGCGATTACCAGGTGCCCGAACAGTTGCGATGGGCTGGCAACCTGCCCCCACGGGGTCCTTCGTTTGAACTAAAGAGCTAAGGTCTACATGCTGCACCGGCACTAATGTCTGCTCCTGGCGCATCGTCGTCTTTAGCCAGAAGGCGTGGCGGCTTGGGAGGCTGAACGCAGGGGTATCGACGCTGGCGGCGATGGCCTAGCCTGGGCGCCTCAATTCAGGAGGGGACGCGCCCATGCTGACGGTTCATCACCTGGGGATTTCCCAATCCGAGCGCATCGTCTGGCTGTGCGAGGAGCTGGGGCTGGACTACGCGCTCAAGCGCTACGAGAGGCGGGCGGACAACCGCCTCGCGCCGGACGCGTACAAGGCGCTGCATCCGATGGGCATCGCGCCGGTGATCACCGACGGCGACCTGGTGCTGGGCGAGAGCGGCGCGATCTGCGACTACATCTGCGCGCGCCATGACGAGGGGCGGCTCACACCTGGGCGCGACGATCCCGATTTCGCCGACCACCTGTTCTGGTTCCACTGGTCCAACGGCACCTTCATGACCACGCTGATGATGCAGCTGGTGCTGGCCGGCGGCGGCGAAGGCAACCCAACCGCGGTCTTCGTCGAGGATCGCAGCCGTCGCGGTTGGGCGATGGTCGAGGCGCGGCTGGGCCAGGCGCCGTTCTTTGGCGGCGCGAACCTGACCACCGCCGACATCATGATGGTCTACTGCCTGACCACCAGCCGGGCGTTTCGCGGCCTATCGATCGACGGCTATCCGAACCTTCGGGCCTATCTCCAGCGCATCGGCCAGCGCCCCGCCTACCAGAGGGCGATGGCCAAGGCCGAGCCCGGCATGGCCCCGATGCTGACCTGATCGCCGACGCCGGCGCGCGGAACCCAAGGTCTGCGCTCCGCGCACGTCCGAGTGTCCGTGATTGGCGCTACTGCGCCGGGGTGAGCGAGATGTCGACCATGATCTCGGCCGAGATTTCCTCCAGCGCCGCCTGAACCCTGCCCGCCTGGAGTTCGGGCGGAAGCCGAAGGCGCGCCTCCATGTGGAACAGCGGGATACCGAAATGGGGCTCGGCGCCGATCCAAGTTTTGAACGTCTCGATATTTGCGTCGAGGCCGCTCAAGACGGCGGTTACCTGGTTCACGATCCCTGGCCGATCGTGGCCGACTAGGCCGAAATGAAGGGCTTCGCCGGCCGCGACGAGCCCTTCGATAGCGGGGGCGATTCGCACCTCGAGACCGTGGGCGTCCACCGTGCACACGGCCGAACGCAACCGATCAACGCCGTCCGCCTCCAGCTCGACCAGCACCGATCCGACGTAAAGGCCGCCCAGCCGACTAAGATGGCTTTCCAGCCAATTGCCTCCGGCCGAGAGGACCGCGGCCGCGAGCGCCTTGGTGAGCCCAGGCCGGTCGCTGCCGACCACGCTTAAGACCAATAACGCCATCGGTGACTCTCAGAAGGGCCTTGGCCTGGCCCGGTGGGATCTGGGTCCATTGCTATTACATGGCGGTTGGTGACGCCATGGGCGGGGTCGGCGCGCGCCTCCAAACGTCTGGTTCCTGGAGCGGATTTTGAGTCCGCTCCTGGCGCCGCCTGATCCTTGGCCCGACCTCGGCGAATGGAACAAGACCAGCCGCAACGCGGGCCGGCAAGGTTCGCTACGGCCCCGCGGGGCGTCTGACTGCTCACGTCGTTCCGGCTACTCCGCCGCCTTCTCAAGCCAGGCGGCCGAGCGCATCTCGTGCAGGCGCGAGGCGGTGCGTTCGAAATCGAAGGCGCCCTCGCCCGTGGGATGGAGGTCGTCGGGCTCGGCCTGGGCCAGGACCACCAGGCGCGCGCCGGCCTCGTAGAGGGTGTCGATCAGCATCACCAGCCGCCGCGCCGGGTCGCGCCGCTCGGGCGCCAGCACCGGCACCGCCTCCAGGAAGACGGTGTCGAACCGCGCGGCGATCGCCAGATAATCCTGGGGCCCCAGCGCGGCGCCACAGAGGCTGGCGAACGAGGCGCGGAGCAGGCCGCCGGCGGCGCGCGGCAGATGCAACTGACGGCCCAGCACCTCCAGGCTCGCCCCGGTCTCCGGCGCGCCGCCCAGAATCTCGCGCCAGAGGGCGTCGAAACCCGCCTCCGCGTCCGCGTCGGCCGGGGTGAAATAGACCCGGGCCGAGCGCAGCAGGTCCAGGCGGAAGTCAATCGGCCCGGCGATCCGCACCACCTCCAGTTTCTCCTTCAGCATGGCGATGAACGGCGCGAACAGCTGGCGGTTGAGCCCGTCCCTGTAGAGATCGTCAGGCACGCGGTTGGAGGTGGCCACCAGGACCACGCCGCGTTCGAACAGGGCCTCGAACAGTCGCCCCAGGATCATGGCGTCGGCGATGTCGGTGACCTGCAGCTCGTCGAAGCAGAGCAGCTTGGCTTCTTCGGCGATCAGCTCGGCGGTGGGGGCGATCGGATCATCGCCCTTGGACTGGCCGAAGCGGGCCTTGCGCTGGGCCGCGTCGCCCTTGCGCCACTGGCCGATCAGGGCGTGGACCTGGGCCATGAACGCCTGGAAATGCACCCTTCGTTTGCGCGCCACCGGGGCCGAGGCGAAGAACAGGTCCATCAGCATCGACTTGCCGCGTCCGACCGGCCCCCACAGATAGATCCCGCGCGGGGTCTTCGGCCGTTTGAACAGCGACAGGCCGAAGCTGGGCTCGCCCAGGGCGTTCAGCTCGCCCTCCAGCCGCGCGAGGGCGGCCACGCCGGCGGCCTGCGCCGGATCGGGTTTCAGGTGGCCGGCGTGCAGCCGTTCCTGATAGGCGGCGGACAGGGTTTGAACCATCGCGGCTCGGTTAGCCCGCGAAGGTCGTTCTGAAAAGCCCGCGGTTCAGTTTACCCCGAGATCACGGGCGCCCGGCGCCGCCGGCCTTCAGAACCCCTCGACGAAGTCCACCACCCGCTGGACGATGGCGTGATCCTGGGCGATCAGCCGATGGCCGAGTTCGTCGGCCAGGAACAGCTCCGAGCCCGGCCACAGGTCGGCCATGGCCTGGGCGTTGCCGACCGGGCAGGCGTCGTCGTCGAACGAGTGGATGATCAGCGCCTTGGCGGTCATGGCGGCGATGGCGGCGTCGATGTTCATGAACGTCTGTTCCGGATTGGCCAGTCGCTCGCGCAGGATTTCCGCGGCCCGTCCGACCACTTCGGGGTCCTCGCCCTGGTCGATCATCTCTTGCACCCAGTCGGCGTTGAAGCGGTCGTATGGCTTGGTGCGCGGTACGGGCGAGCCGATCAGGACCGCGCGGGGCGCGTCGAGACCGTGGCCGAGGGCGTAGATCGTCGTCGGGCAGCCGAACGAGTGGGCTACCACCGAGTCCACCGGCCCGAGCGCACGGGCGACGGCCACCGCCGCTTCGCCCGCGGCGTCCAGCGAATGGGCTTCCGACGGCGACCAGCCGTGGCCCGGCAGGTCGAAGGCCACCACCGCCCGGCCAAGCTGCTCGCAGGCGTCGATCAGCGGTCCCCACAGGGCGTTGTCGTCGTTCCAGCCGTGCACCAGCAGCGTGGCGGGGCCGGCGCCGAGCCGCCAGGCCATCACCGGTCCGTGCGGCGTTTCCACTTCCAGGTCCTCGCCGCCGGCGAGGGCGCGGGCCAGCCTCGGACGCACCCGTCGCTTGGGCCGGCGCGCCTCGTCGGCCAGGCGCAGCGCTTCGGTCTCGAGATCGTCGTCGTGCAGGTCGCTCATGGTCCAAGACTATCGCAGGGCGGCGAGGCGGACGGAAGAGCGAGGTTGCGCGGCGATCATGTCAGGGCCCGCCCGATCAGGATGGACAGCCGCTCCAGGCCGCCTTCGATGTCGTCGCCCAGATGCACGCGAAGCAGCCGCCGGCCGCGTTCGGCCAGCACCTCCAGGTCGCCGCAGGCCTGGGCCGCCTCGACCACGCCGAAGCTGGCCTTGCGGCCCGGGATCGGCTGGTCGTGGACGGGATCGGCGGTGATCTGCAGGAACACGCCGCTGTTTGGCCCGCCCTTGTAGGCCTGGCCGGTTGAATGCAGGAACCGCGGACCGAAGCCGACCACGGTGGCGCAGCGGGTATGGTCGCGAAGCCTGGCGCGCAGGGCGTCCAGCGCCCGCGCATGGGCGGGATCGCGGTCGAGATAGGCCAACAATCCAATGTAGTCGCCTTCGCCGGCGCGGGCGAAATGGGCGCTCAGCCAGGCGCCCAGGGCGGGGGGCCCGGCGGCCTTCTCCAGCGCCGCGGCGTTGGCCGGATCGGCGAACAGGCTAAGGCCCTCGGCCCGCAGCACCGGCGTCTCCGGCGTGATCGCGCCGCTCGCCTCATAGGCGTCGGTCAGGGCACGGGTCTTGATCTTGCTGGCCTCGACGTCGGGCTGGTCGAACGGATTGATCCCGATCACCGCCCCGGCGATGGCGGTGGCGACCTCCCAGCGGACGAACTCCTGGCCAAGCGTATCGCGGCTGGCCAGCACGATCCGCACGACCGGGTGTCCGGCCTCTTCCAGCGCGCGCACCGCCGCGTCCAGCGCCGGATCGTCGCGCCCGTCGATGCGCAGATAGGCGAAGATCCGGTCGCCGCCGTAAACGCCGGGCTCGCCGACGGGCTCCCCGGCCAGGGGGATGATCCCCAGCCCGTGCTTGCCGGTGGATTCGGCGATCAGCTGCTCGAGCCAGGCGCCGACGTCGGAAAGGCCGTGGGAGGCGAGGATGGTCAGCTTGTCGCGTCCGGCCTTGGCCGCCGCGCCGAGCACCAGGCCCAGCTCAACGCCCGGATTGGCCGCCGGCGGCGCGCTCGGCCCGCACGAGCGGGTCATCGTCTCGGCGCTGGCCATGAAGCCGGCCAGGTCGAGGCCGATCACCGCGGCCGGGACCATGCCGAAGTTGGACAGCACCGAGTAGCGCCCGCCGATCTCGGGATCGCCCAGGAAGATGCGGCGGAAGCCCTGCTCGCGCGCCGTCGCCTCCAGTCTGGAGCCGGGATCGGTGATGGCGACGAACTGGGCGCCGGCGCGCTCCTCGCCGACCGCCTTGGCGACGAGCGCGAAGAAGTATCGGTGCAGCATGTCCGGCTCCAGGGTCGAGCCCGACTTGCTGGCGACGATGAACAGGGTCCGGGCCGGGTCGATCTGCGCCTCGACGCGGCCGATCTGATCCGGGTCGGTCGAGTCCAGCACCAGCAGCCGGGGATGGCCGGGGCGCGAGCCGAAGGTCTCGGCGAGCACCTCGGGCCCGAGGCTCGAACCGCCCATGCCAAGCAGCACCGCATGGATGAAGCCGGCGTCGGCGACCTCGGCGGCGAAGGCCTTGAGCGCGGGCGGATCGATCCGCTGGCCGCGGGCGGCATCCAGCCAGCCCAGCCACCTCGCCTCGTCGGCGCCGGTCCAGAGACGGGCGTCCCTCGCCCACAGCCGCCGAGTTCCAGCCCTCTGTGCGGGCCTGCTCGGCCAGGGCGGCCACCGGCTCGATCAGCTCTTTGGACAGGGCCACGTGCTGGCCGTTGAGCCGGTCGCCCAGGACGGCGGCGCGCTTTCTGGCCACCGCGGCGTAGAGCGTGTCGGCTGCGTCGGCGAACTGGCGCACCCCCTCGACCACCAGGCGGTCTGTGACCGCGTCCAGGTCAAGGCCGAGATGCTTGGCCTGGTCCAGCACGCGGGCGGCCGCATAGACGTTCTCGGTCAGGCTCGGGCGCACCGTCCCGTGGTCGCGGAAGGCGTCCATGGTCTTGGGCGGCATGGTGTTGACCGTGCCTGGTCCGATCAGGGATTCGATGTAGAGCACGTCGGAATAGTCGGAGTTCTTGGTCCCGGTGGAGGCCCAGAGCAGCCTCTGGGGCGCCGCGCCGGCCGCCGCCAGCGCCACCCATCGCGGAGTGGCGATCAGCGCCTGATAGCGCTGGTAGGCGATCTTGGCGCTAGCGATGGCGACTTGGCCACGCACCGATCGGAGCTGCGCGGTGTCGACCCCCTCGCCAGATGACGCCAGGCGCGCGTCGATCAGCTTGTCGATCTCGGTGTCGATCCGGCTGACGAAGAAACTCGCGACGCTCGCGACCCTCGAGACGTCGCCGCCAGCGGCCTTCAGCGCCTCGAGCCCGGCGATATGGGCCTCGGCGACCGCCAGATAGGCGTCGATTGAGAACAACAGGGTGACGTTGACGTTGATCGCCTCGCCGATCAGCGCGCGGATCGCCGGGATTCCGGGCCCGGTCCCGGGGACCTTGATCATCAGGTTCGGCCGGTCCACCGCCGCCCACAGCCGCCGCGCCTCGGCGATGGTGGCCTCGGTTTCCATGGCGAGATGGGGCGAGACCTCCAGGCTGACGAAGCCGTCGCGCCCGCCGGTGCGCTCATGGACCCCGCGTAGTTGGTCGGCGGCCGCCCGAATGTCGGCGATGGCCAAGTGTTCGAACACCGCCTCGACCTCGGCGTCGCCCTGTTCGAGGAAGACCCGCACCGCCGCGTCGTAATCGCTGGAATGGGCGATCGCCTTCTCGAAGATGGCCGGATTGGAGGTGACGCCGGTCAGGCCGTCACGGGCGATCAGGTCACCGAACGCGCCGTTCTCGAGGATCCGGCGCTCGATGAAGTCCAGCCAGGCCGCCTGGCCGACGCGTTCCAGTTCGATCAGCGGATTGGTCATCGCGCGGCCCTGCCCTGTTCACCTCGTCGTCCGACCGCTTCATAGCCGCCCCCGCGGAAGAAGGGGATGACCAATAACGCCCGGCGCCGCTCGCCGAAACGCCATCGCGCGACAAGCGTTCCCGCCCGACGGCTAGCCGGATCGGATGGTCGTCGTCCGCGGCGTGCAGAAAAGCCGCAGTCGGGTGATTCCTTCGTGTCCAGGGCAGTTTTTTAGGGAAACTCGCCTATCTCGAATCGGCGAGATTCGACATCCGATTTCGACCCATAGGAATGCTTCATGGCGCGCGCGGCTGAGGCGCAGACGATCGCGGCGCGACGAGGCGGAAAGGTCGCCGTCGCGGTCGCCGCCTGTCTGCTTGCGCTGAGCGGGGCCGCGGAAGCCCAACTTGGCGCGCCGTCCGCTCCGCCCGTTTCGCCCATCTCCCCCGCGCCGGCCCCGGCGATCGCCCTGCGGCCGGACCAGATCGCGCTGTTGCAGCGGACCCTGAGTCAGGCCGACGCGCACGGTTTCGATGTCGGCGCCTTTACCCCGCTAGGGCTGGACGCCCAACTCCAGTCGCAGGACCCCGAGGCGAGGCGCGCCGGCCAAGCGGTGCTGATCGCCGAGACCTTGCGCTATGCGTTGGCGGTGCGCGCCGGCCGGCTGGCGCCCGACGCCTTCCTGTACAAATGGGGCCTCAAGCCCGAACCTTTCGATCCCACCCCCGGCTTCGTCCAGGCCGTGGCGCAGGATCGGCTGGGCCCCTGGCTCGACAGCCTGCCGCCGCCCTACACAGGCTATGACGCCCTTCGCGGGGGCTTGGCGGTCTATCGCGCCATCGCCGCTCGCGGCGGCTGGGATGCGCTCGACGCCGGCCCCGACCTCAAGCTCGGTTCGACCGGCGAGCGGGTGGCCGCGCTGCGCGCCCGCCTGGCCGTCGAGGACAAAGAGGTGAACGCCGCCGGCGGGCCGGTGTTCGACCAGACGCTGGCCGCCGCGGTGGCGCGGGTCCAGAAGCGGTTCGGCCTTGAGCCCACCGGCGTGCTCGACAAACAGACCCTGGCGGCCCTCAACGTGCCGGCGGACGAGCGGGTCGACCAGATCATCGCCAATATGGAGCGCTGGCGCTGGCTGCCGGTGGCGCTGCCGTCCGACCGGATCCAGGTCAATGTCGCCGCCACCGTCCTGACGGTGTTCCACGAGGACACGCCGGTCCTGTCGATGCGAGCCGCGGCCGGCCGTCCGGGCGACGAGACCCCGATGCTGCGCTCGTCGATCCAGAGCATCGTGCTTAACCCGCCCTGGAACGTGCCCCCGGACATCGCGGCCAAGGAGCTGTTCCCAAAGGAGCGCGCCCATCCCGGCTATTTCAGGCGCAATGACTTCATTGTGATCCGCTCGCCCGATGGCGGCGTGCGCCTGCAGCAGAAGCCCGGGAACAAGGCCGCTCTCGGCCACATCAAGTTCGACTTCGTCAACAAGTACGGGGTCTATCTGCACGACACCCCGACCCACTCGGTTTTCGACCGCTATGCGCGGTTGGTCAGCCACGGCTGCGTGCGGCTGGAAAAGCCTGTGCCGCTGGCCAATTTGATGATGCAGGGCTCGGCCCAATGGACCCCCGAGGCCATCGCCTCGACCATCGCCGGCGGCGATACGGTGCGCGCCTTCCTGCCCAAGCCGATCGCGGTTTTCCTGCTCTACTGGACCGCCTATGTCGGCCCTGACGGGCAGATGAATTTTCGTGGCGATCCCTATGATTGGGACCATGCGCTGATGCAGCGGATCGCCGCCCAGACCAACGGCGCGGGTTGACGCGGACCACAGCTTAGGTTGTCTTGCGCTTCCGAGCGGCCGCGGGCCGAAACTTGTCCAGGGTGAACTTCGCGTTGTTTGGAAGACGCTCCCTTCTCAAGCTGGGCCTTGGCGCGCTGGGCGCGGGCCTTGCGTCTCCGAGCCTGGCCCTCGCGGGCGGCGTCGACACGCGCTCGGTGGCGCTCGACAATCTCCACACCGGCGAGTCGCTGCGGGCCGTCTATTGGGAGCGGGGCGAGTACATTCCCGACGTGCTGGATGTGGTGAACAAGCACCTGCGAGACTTCCGCACCGGCGAGGTGCACCCGATCGATCCGCGCCTCCTGGACCTTCTGGACGCGGTGACCGCCCTGACCGGCGCCGGCGCGCCGTTCCAGGTGATCTCCGGCTACCGCTCGCCGGCGACCAACGCCATGCTGCACGAACGCAGCGAGGGGGTCGCCAAGAAGAGCTTTCACATGTCTGGCATGGCGATCGACATCCGCCTTCCCGGCGTCGACCTCCGCCACCTGCACGCCGCCGCGCTCAGCTTGGCCCGCGGCGGCGTCGGCTACTATCCAGACTCCAATTTCGTGCATATGGACGTCGGCCCCGTCCGCGAATGGCGCGGCGCCTGAGCCGGAACGGTTGCTGAGGGGGCGTCGTGGCGAGAGACGGCGGCGGCGGAGCGGCTCTGGGCTGGACGCTGCTCGGGTTCCTCGTCGGGATCGCGGCCACCCTGGGTCTCCAGACCCTGATGGGCGCCGAGCAGCCCGGCCATGCCGCGGCGAGTTCCAGCGCGATCCACCTCACCCCCTCCAACCCCACTGAAACGGCCAAACCGGCCAGGAAGACGGCGCCCACCGCGTCCGGCGCGCCGGCTCTGGTCGCAGCCCAGTCCGAGGCGGATGTCGCCGACGATGCCGCCGCCGCTGGGATGACGTCGCGCGTCGCTCCGGCCAGTGAGCAGCCGGGGGACAGGGCGCCGGCGGTGAGCAACTAGGCCGTCCGAACGGATCAGGGCGTCGTGGTGTTGGCCGGTGGTTCAAGCGCCTGCGCGGGAGGCGGGACGGCGGCCGGCGCGGGCTCGGCTTGATCTGTCGCGGCGGCCGCGGCGACGGGCTCTTCCGAAGCTTCCGCGCCGCTGTCCGACTCGTCCGCGGCGGCGGACTTGGGCGCGACCGCGCTCTTGGGCAGGACTTCCGGGCCGTTCAAGGTCGACCACGGCTGGTTGTTCGGCAAGGCGATGGCCGGGGAAGCCGCGGCGGCGGTGGCGGGATTGAGCGCTTCGCCGCGGGTCAGCGTCAGGTCGATTCCCGCCGCCGGGTGGCCGCCGCGCACGCCGAGATAGAGGCCGAACAGGGCCAGCGACCCGATACCGGCCGCCGCGGCCCACACCATCCACGGACTAAGATCGTCGGTGCGGATGGTCTCGGCCGGTTGGCTGGGCGATCGGATCGGGCGTTCGTCGAAGATGGCCATCAGGGGATCGCCTCGCGGGAAAAGGGCGGGCCGCGTTCCGCATGCAATGGCGGTATCGCGCAAGCCCGCCGCCAGGACAAGTCTAGCCGGCCGCGGTCTTCATCCGGGCGATCCGTTCGTCGCGCAGTTGGGTGCGGCGCACCTTGCCCGCCTCGTCGCGCAGCGGTTCGTCGACGAATTCGAAGGTGCGTGGGCGCTTGTAGGTCACCAGCCGGTCGGCCAGGTGGCGGCGCAAGTTCTCCGTGTCGAGCCCCGCGCGGGCCTGGACGATGGCGTGGATCTGCGCGCCCAGGTCCTCGTCTGGCAGGCCGACCACCGCGCTGGAGATCACCAGCGGATGCTCGTCTATCGCCGCCTCGACCTCGGCCGGATAGACGTTCGAACCCCCGACCAGGATCATGTCGGTGCGGCGGTCGGCGAGATAGAGAAAGCCGTCCTCGTCGAACCAACCAACGTCGCCCAGCGATTCCCAGCCGCCCGGCAGGGTGCTCGGCTCCGCGCCCCGGTAGGCGTAGGTCGGCGGCGCGCCGGGATCGCGGCGCATGTAGATCTCGCCGACCTCGCCGGGCGGCAGCGGCTGGCCGTCCGGGCCGAAGGCCTTGATCTCGCCCATCACCGTGCGGCCGACCGAACCGCGGTGCGCCAGCCATTCCCGGCCGGTGATCACCGTCGCGGCCTGCCCCTCGGTGCCGCCATAGAGCTCCATCACCACATCGGCGCCCAGCCAGTCGATATAGGCCTGCTTCAGCCAGGGCGGGCAGGGCGCGGCCAGGTGCCAGAGCGTGACCAGAGAGGACAGGTCGTAGCCCGTGCGGACCTCTTCGGGCAGGCGCCAGATCCGGCTCATCATGGTCGGCACCAGGTAGATCCAGGAGCCGCGGCGACGGTCCACCTCGGCCAGCACCGCCTCGGCGTCAAACCGGGGCATGATCACCACGTGGCCGTCGTAGACGATCCCGCCGAGCGCGGCGAGGAAGGGGCCGTTGTGGTAGAGCGGCCCGGGCACGATCGCGGTGTCCCCGAAGCGGAACCGCCAGAGGCCTCCGTCCGGGGGGGCGGCCAGGGTGGTCCCGGGCGCGCCGGCCAGGATCAGCTTGGGCCGGCCGGTCGAGCCGCCCGAGGTCGGTGCCTTGAGCGACGGGGCGATGCGATCGTCCAGGTCCCGCTCGTCGTCCGACAGGGCCAGCAGATCGTCGACGCTCACCCGCCTACGGTCGGTCTCCATGCCGGGCAAGGCGATCACCACGGGCGGATCGGCCAGGTCGACGATCGCCTGCAGCTCGGCCCGCGGCAGGCGGAACGACACCGGCTGGGGCGTCGCGCCCAGCTTCCAGCAGGCCCATGTAGCCTCGACGAAGTCGACGCTATTCGGCAGGCCGATGGTGACCAAGTCGCCCAGTTCGACGCCCAGGCCTTCCAGCGCGCGGGCAATTCGGTTGGTGCGGGCGTGGAATTCCGCCGCGGTCCGGGTCACGCCCTCGCAGCTGACGATCGGCGCGTCCGGCGCGGCCCTGGCCCGGCGGGCCAGCTTTTCGCCCAACGAAATCATCTCGTCCGACATCGACGCGCATCTCCCCCGAAGGTTCGGGCTCTCTCGGCCAGCCACGGCGGCCGGGGTCCGGATCGATCTTGCGCGTTCAGGTCAGGCGATCGCAAGCCGAAACCAGCAGCGGCGATCGCGCCCCGACGTCAGCCGGCGCGCGGCATGCTCATCCAGACCACGGCGAGGATCGCGATGGCGGCGGCGGTGGTGACGACGGTGAGCCACAGCTGCATCTTCCTGCGCGCGGCCCGGCTCGAAGCGAAATCGACATCTTCGGCGCCGTCCGGGCTTTCGCCGGCGCGGCGAAGCTTCGTCGGGTCGCTCGCTTCGTCAGTCTTGGTCGGCGAAATCGCGGTTCGCTTGTCCAGGATCGTGTCCCCCACCCGCGCCTCGATCGGCGGCCGCGGAACCATTGGCGTGTTGGACCCGGGCGTAAACCCTCGAACGCGCGCCTCATTGTCGCAGCGCGGAGTTAACGTCCGCTTAGGCGAGGGGCGACAGCCTCCACGCCTCGTGGTAATCGGGCCTGCTTTGGGGCGGGACGCGTGGTTCAGCGCGCGTGGGAGACCATCTTTGCCGACAGTATCGAGCGGGCGCGAAGGCGCGGCGATCGCCGTCGATCCGGCCGGTTCGCCCTCGCCCGCCAAAGCCTACGAGCTCACCATGATCGTGCCGACCTTCAACGAGCGCGCCAACGTCGCGCGCGTGGTCGAACGGCTGCGCGTGGTGCTGAATGGCGTGCGCTGGCAGGCGATCTTCGTCGACGACGATTCTCCCGACGGCACCGCCGAGGCGGTCAAGGAGATCGCCGCGATCGATCCGCGCATCCAGTGCATCCGCCGCGTTCGCCGGCGCGGCTTGGCCGGCGCGGTGGTCGAAGGCGCCCTGGCCAGCGCCGCGCCCTATGTCGGGGTGATCGACGGTGATTTGCAGCACGACGAGACCCTCTTGCCGCGCATGCTCGAAGTGCTGCGATCCGGCGAGGCTGACCTAGTGGTGGCCAGCCGCTACCTCGACGCGCCAGCGGTCGCGGAGGGGCTGAGTCCGGTGCGCAGCCTGGGCAGTCGCTTCGCCAACCGGCTGGGTCGGATGGTGCTGCGCCAGCAGGTCAGCGACCCGGTCAGCGGCTTCTTCATGATCCGGCGCGAACTGGTCGATGGGGTGGCGCCGCGGCTGGCTACCGAGGGGTTCAAGATTCTGTTCGACCTGATCGCCTCGCAGCCGCGGGCGCTGCGGATCGTCGAGCTGCCCTACAGCTTCCGCGAACGCAAGGCGGGCGGCAGCAAGCTCGACAACCGGGTGGTGGTCGACTACCTCGGCCTGCTGCTTTCCAAGCTGAGCGGCGGCCTGGTGCCGACCCGGGCCTTGATGTTCGGCCTGGTGGGCGGCAGCGGCATGGTGGTCCAGCTCGCCGCGCTGCAGGGCTTTCTCGCCATCGAGACCGCGCTGTCGAAGGCTCCCGCGGCGCACGCCACCACCGCGCAATTCACCCTTGCTCAGTTCGCCGCCTCCATGGTGGCGATGACGTCGAACTATCTGATCAACAACGAGGTCACCTACCGCGACAGACGCCAGCGCGGCGTCGGCTTGCTGTTCGGTTATCTGAAGTTCTGCGCCCTGTGCAGCATTGGCCTGGCGGCCAATCTGGCGGTCTCCTCGTCGCTCTACCGGCTCTATCCGGTCCCCCTGGCCGCCGGCGCCGCCGGCGCGCTGTTCGGGGCGCTTTGGAACTATGTCTCGACCGCGGCGGCCGTCTGGTAAGGCCCAGTTAGCCGCCCGCCAGAGCGCCGGTGACGCCGGCGTAGACGCCGAAGCCGGCGGTCGCGGCCACGATCGCCCCGACCAGCCAGGCGTAGGCGCCCTTCAGCCGGTACGCATCGGGCAGGGCCTTCAGGCTCAGCATATAGAGGAAGCCGAGCACGATCGGCAGCAGCAGCGCGTTCATCACCTCAACCGCGACCGACAGATTGACCAGGTTGACGCCCGAAGTGACCAGCACCCCGCCGCCGATCAGACAGACGGTGAAGATGCCATAGAACCAGGGCGCCTCCAGCGGATGATCCTCCAGCGAGCGCTTGTAGCCGGCGACCTCGCCGACGCCCCAGGCCGCGGTCAGGCAGACCACGATGGTCGCCACCACCGCCGCCCCGGTCATGCCGGCGGCGAACACCACCCGCCCGACCGCGTCGCCCAGGAACGGGGTGATGGCGTGGGCGATCTGCTGGACGGTGTTCAGCGAGGCGTTGGGGTCGGCCCGGTGGATGGTGGCGCCGGTGGCGATCAGCACCGCGGCCATGACCGTCTGGGTGATCAGCGCGCCGATCGCCGTGTCGATCCGCGCGACCTTCAGGTCGCTGACGTCCAGCTGCTTATCCAGGACCGCCGACTGCTGATAGAAGATCATCCAGGGCATGATCACCGCGCCCAAATTGGCGGCCACCAGATAGAGGTATTTGGGATTGGCCAGCGGGATCTGGGTGAGTTCGGCGGCGATCTGGGGCGCCTGGGGCGCCGCGCGCCAGGCCACGAAGACGAAGGCCAGCTCGAACAGGCCGAACACGATCGCCACCCGCTCGATCGAGCGGTAGGACCCGGTCCAGACCATCGCCAGGATCAGGGCGATCACCACCGCCATGGTCACCCAGGCCGGGATGCCGAACAGGGCGCCGACCCCGGCCATGCCGCTGAGCTGGGTCACGATCGCCCCGATGCAGGCGACCATCAGGGTCGAGACCGACAGCCAAGCCCACGCCTTGCCGAACCGCTCGCGGATCAGCTCGCCGTGTCCCTTTCCGGTGACTAGGCCCAATCGCAGCGTCAATTCCTGCACCATATAAAGGATAGGGATCAGGATCAGTTGCAGCGCCAGGAGCTTGTAGCCCCACTGGGCGCCGCTCTGGGCCGCGGTGATGATCGAGCCGGCGTCGGTGTCGGCCAGCATGACCAGCAGGCCCGGCCCGATCACCGCCAACCAGTGACGCGCTCGGAATCGGCGCTGGCGGGATGTCCCGGTTGCTAACACGCGGCGATCCGCAAAACGGCCCTGCCTTCGTTGGTGATCAATTACAGTCGTGGTCGCGAACGGGCGGGTTCCGGCGATCGGTCGCCGGGCCATTTGACGCCGTATGGTCGATTAATTCCAGACCCGGGTCGCGCGCCAGCGATTTCGAAGTCTATTTCCGATGCGCCACCCGCGCTCGCGCGACGCGGTGTCGGCCGATCGCACGGCCGTTGATCTAGATCAGGGCCGAGGGGTTCGACGCTCCTATGCTTTCGTCTGTATCTGGAGTCGCCCGCGCAGCCTTGGAGTCGCTCCCCCGCGACAGGCTGCGAACCTCGAGCCCGGGGCCTGGCCCCGGGCTTTTTTTGCTTGCCGCCGCGCGCCCTGGTCCGGCTGACGGTCGAGAGTCTGACCCGAAGCGTCGGAATGGCGGGCCGTCAGGTCATCTCGAAGCGGATCGGCAGGGTTTTCGGCCCATTGACGAAGGTCGACAACGACATCTTGCCCTCGCCCGCCAGCGAAACCGACTTCAGTCGCGGCAACAGCGCCTCGTAGAGGATGCGCATCTCCATCCGCGCCAAGTGTTGCCCCAGGCAAAGGTGCGCGCCGTAGCCGAAGGCGAGCTGGCGGTTGGGCGTGCGGGCCGCGTTGAACCGCTGCGGCTCGTCGAACACCGCTTCGTCGCGATTGCCCGAGGCGTAACACAGCATCAGCCAGTCGCCCTTGGCGATCTTGCGCCCGCCCAGTTCGGCGTCCGCGGTCGCCGAACGCATGAAGGTTTTCACCGGCGTGGTCCAGCGGATCGCTTCCTCGATCATGTTTGGCACGCGGGACAGGTCGGCCTTGACCCAGTCCAGCTGCTCCGGGTGCTCGGCCAGCGCCCACATCGCCCCGGCGGTGGTCGAGGAGGTGGTGTCGTGCCCGGCGGAGGCGACGATCACATAGTAGCTCAAGGCTTCCAGCTCGGAGATCGGCGCACCGTCGATCTGGGCGTTGGCGATCACGGTGGCTAGGTCGCCGGCCGGGTGGGCGCGACGGTCGGCGCTGATCTTGCCAAAGTAGTTGTAGAAGTCGGCGATCACCGCTTGGATCGCGCCCAGGTCCCGCGACTGGTCGACCTGGTCCGCGCTGCGGCTGAGTTCGGGGTCGGCGGCGCCGAACATCTCCTGGGTCAGCATCAGCATGCGCGGCTCGTCCGCCTCGGGTACGCCAAGAATCTCCATCACCACGTGCAACGGATAGTGCAGCGCCACCTCGCGCACGAAGTCGCAGGCCCCGCCGGTGGCGGCCATCCGCTCGACCGAGGCGACGGCGATCTCGCGGATGCGATCCTCCAGCTTGCGCAGGTTCTGCGGCATGAACCAAGCCTGGGTCAGGGCTCGGTACTTGGGATGGTCGGGTGCGTCCATCTGCACCAGGCTGCGCACCAGGTGCGGACTGCCACCGGTCATTTGGCGCACATGGGCGTCGGCGGCCTGGTTGGTCAGGGTGGTGGCCCGATCGCCGCTGTGGAACAGCTCGTTCTGGCGGCTGACCTCCAGAATGTCCGCGTGCTTGGTCACCACCCAGAAGGGATCGAAGCCCTCGACCTCGGCCAAGCCCACCGGATTGTTGGCCCGAAGCCAGGCGTAGCTGTCGAAGATGCGCCCGTCGGCATAGGCGCTGGGATCGACCAGGGGCTCGGCGATCGCCGCGGGAATCCGGATGTCGTCTGTCGCCATATGTTGTTGGTGGCCCTGCGGAAGAAGGCTTGACCTTCCCATGCGGCAGCGCCGCACCTCCTCCTTGCGTTATGGACTATCGTTGATTTGATAGGCGAGAGACGGGCATCGAGCAATGACTGGCGAAGTGGGACGGACGCGGCCTTGGACCAGACAAACCCAGCCGGCGTGAGCGAGCTCGAACGCACCCTCACGTCCCTGGCGCCCCGGCTGGAGCCGGGCGCGAGCGAAATTGCCGGCCTCGCTCGGCTGTCGGCTGGCGCCACTCAGGAACTGTGGCGCTTCGATCTGGTCGCGGGCGAGCGGCGCATCCCGCTGATCGTGCGCCGCCCGCCGGGGGGCGAGCGCGTCTCGCCACTGGCGATGGGCATGGAGGTCGAGGCGCAACTGATCGAGGCCG
Source organism: uncultured Alphaproteobacteria bacterium (assembly GCA_963706385.1). Taxonomy (GTDB): domain Bacteria; phylum Pseudomonadota; class Alphaproteobacteria; order Caulobacterales; family Caulobacteraceae; genus Poindextera. The sequence goes on from OY970153.1 coordinate 2,370,743, forward strand.
CGGCGGCGGCGGGCGTGCCGACGCCGCCGGTGCGCCATGTGTTCTCGCCGGAGGACAAGATCGGCCACGGCTTTATCATGGACTTCATCGAGGGCGAGACGCTTGGGGGGCGGATCGTCAAGAGCCCGGCCCTGGCTCAGGCGCGGACCGTCCTCGCCCGTCAGTGCGGCGAGATCCTGGCGCGCATCCACGCCATCGATCCCCAGCCGTTCCCGACCCTGAGTCGTCAGACGTCGGCCGATTGCGTCGATCAATGGGAGGCGCTCTATCGCGCCACGGACTGGCCCCGACCGGTGTTCGAGCTGGCCTTCCGCTGGCTCAGACGCAACCTTCCGCCGACGCGAGACCATCTGCGGCTGGTCCACGGCGATTTTCGCAACGGCAATCTGATCATCGGTCCCGACGGGGTGCGCGCGGTGCTCGATTGGGAGTTGGCCCACGTGGGCGATCCGATGGAGGACACGGGCTGGATGTGCGTCAACTCCTGGCGCTTCGGGGTGGAGGACAAGCCGGTGGGCGGCTTTGGCGATCGCGAGGATTTCTACGCCGGCTACGAGGCGGCCGGCGGCGCGCCGGTGAACCGGGCGGCCAGCCTGTGGTGGGAGGTGTTCGGCAGCCTGCGATGGGGGGTGATGTGCGCCGGCGGCGCGGCGTCGTTCCGCACCGTCGATGCATCCGTCGAGCGGGCGGTGATCGCCCGGCGGACCTCGGAAACCGAGGTCGACCTGATGCGCATTCTGGCCGCCTGACCATGCAAGACCAGCCGACCCCGAGCGAGATCATGGGCGCGGTGGCCGAGTTTCTGCGCTCGGTCGTCGCGGTGGAATCCAGCCCGCGCACCGCCTTTATGGCCCGCGTGGCCGCCAATGCGCTGGAGATGTCTCGCCGCGAGCTGGCGCTGGCCCCGGCCGCCGATGCCGCCGAGCACGAGCGCCTGCGCTCGATTCTGGGTCACGACGGGACCCTGGCCGAGCTGACCGGCGAATTCGCCGGCAAGATCGCTTCCGGCGTGCTGGACCTGTCGAGCCCCGGCGTCGCCGAGCAGCTCTGGGCCACGACCTTCGCCAAGCTTGCCGTCGATCAGCCTAACTACTCGGGTTACCGCGCCGCGCTGACCCAGCACGGCGGCGGATAGCACCGAAACGGACCGATCGGGTCGAGGGGCGCCACTCGGCTCCAATCCTTCACCCCGGCGGAAATCGGCGTATCCTGCCGCATCGGACGCTCGACCCGGTGACGATCGATCGGGTCGGTCAACGCGAGCTGAGGAGGTTGGCGATGATCAGAACCCCGTGGGCGGGCGTGGCCGGGGCCGCGATGTTTGGCCTGGTGGGCTTGAATACGGCTGGGACGGCCTCGGCCGCCGAGCCGTCGCCCGCGCCGCCCGCCCCTATCGCGAATTCGGCCCCCTCGACCGCTTCGACGATGTCGGCGCTGTCGACGCCCGCCAGCGGCGAGGTGGTCCTGAGCGGTAACCCCCAGGCCCAGGCTTGCCAAGAGGCGGCTAAGTTCGGCGATTTCAACAATACCGGAATCGACGAATGCACCCTGGCCCTCGGCTCGCCCCTGATGTCGGACCACGACCTCGCCGCGACCTATACCGACCGCGGGGCGATCCGCATGCAACATAAGCAATATGCTCAGGCCATCGTGGACTTCGACGCGGCGCTCAAGCACGATCCCAACATCGCGAACGCCTATGTCGACCGCGGCGGCGCGCTGATCGCCCTGAAATGTTATGCCGAGGCCATCGCCGACATCGATCACGGCCTGTCGTTGAACCCCGATCAGCCGGAGAAGGCCTACTACAACCGCGCCATCGCCGACGAGAAGCTCAAGGACCTGAGGTCCGCCTACGACGATTATCTCAAGGCCTCCCAGCTCAAGCCGGACTGGGCCCCGCCGAAGGCCGAACTGGCGCGTTTCAACGTCAAACCGGAGTAGACGCGCCTGCGATCAGATTCCGGCGTACCACTCGTAGCCGCGGTCTTCCCAAAAGCCGCCCTTGCCGCCGCCGATATGGTCCAGCCGGTCGACCAACTCGATCCGCATGACATATTTGGCCTGTTTGTAGCCCAGCTGGCGCTCGACCCTCAGCCTCAGCGGCGCGCCATGGGCGACGGCCAGGGGCGCGCCGTTCATCGCATAGGCCAGGATGGTCTGGGGATGGAAGGCGTCGAACAGGTCGATGCTCTCGTAATAGCGCCCCATCCCGTCGGCCGAGGACGCAAGATCATCGGCGCAGTGGAAGACCACATAGCGGGCGGCGGGCAGGACGCCGGCCGCGCCCAGCAGGCCGCCCAGCGGCGTCCCGGTCCACTGGCCGATCGCGCTCCAGCCCTCGACGCAGTCGTGACGGGTGATCTGGGTGTGTGAGGGAAGGGCCTTGATCCGGTCGAGCGACAGGCTGAGCGGGCGGCTCACCAAGCCGCCGACGGTCAGCCGCCAGGCGGCGAAATTGTCTTGCTCGACCGCCAGATACTCCGGGCTCCTTGGCCGGGTCGACCCGTTGGCCTTGAAGATCGGCGACAGGTCCTTGGTCGAGAACTCCCGCGCCAGCGGCTGGCCGGCCAGGGCCAAGCGCTGGGTCGCGAGCGTCAGGCCTTGGGCCTGGCCGATCAGGTCCTGGAACGCCGGCGACCGCGAGAGCCGGTCGCAGCCGCCCAGCATAACTCCCCCCAGCGCCAGCCCACCGCTGGCGATCAGCCCGCGGCGGGAAAATCCGTTCAAGCTCATTCCAGCGGCTCCCCGCGAACGGCGTAGCGCCCGGTGATCATCGAGCCGATCTCGTTGAACGCCCCGGCGACGAACACCTCCGCCACATGAACCAGGACGAACAACACGATGAGGTTGGCCGTGGCGAAATGCAGGGTTCGCGCCGACTGACGCCCCCCGAACAGGGTCACCAGCCAGGGCGCGGCCGCGTCGAACCCTGGCGACATGGCCAGGCCGGTCAGCGCCATCGCCGGCGTCAGCAGGAAGATCACCGCCAGATAGGCGAACTTCTGCAGCACGTTGTAGGACTTGGCGTGCTCGCCCGCCGGCTGTCGCAGGCGGAGGTGGTCCCAGATATCGCCGAGGATATGGCTGGGTTTGAGCTGGGCGCGGGTCGGCGTCAGGTCGCGCCGGAAGTGGCCGTTCACCAGCCCCGCCAGCAGATAAATCAGCCCGTTCAGCACGAAGGTCCAGGCCAGGAAGAAATGCCAGCGCCGCCCGGCGGCCAGGTCGCGCCAACTCGGCAGGGTCGCCCAGCGCGGGAAGCCCTGGATCGCCGGTTCGCCGCCTCGGCCGGCGGACACGCCGAACAGGCCGGTGGTCGTGAAAGCGCGGCCGGCGATGATCGTCATTCCGGTCAGATTGTCCGTATGCTGACCGCTCGCCGTCATCGCCAACAGCGGCCGGTCGAAATCCGCGCCGTATTCGCCCCAGTAGAGCCGGGGGTGGGCGTTGAATATCTGCAGCCCGCTCATCAACAGCAGGCTGATGACCAGCAGGTTGATCCAGTGGGTGATCCGCACCACTAGGCCGTGGCGATAGACCACCTCGCGGACCGGTCGGCGCGCGCCGACCGCCGCTGTCGGACTCACCGCCCCTGGCGCGATCTGATCCACCGAGGTTTCGTTCACCCAGCGCCTCCTTCGGCGTGGCTGCGAGAGCCCACTGCGGCATATTCGCACGTGTGTGCGTCATCGACGAGAGCCTGGGTTAATCGTCTTTCAACCCGGGGACCGCACTTTGGTCGAGTCTGACGCCATCACCGATCGTCGTTGTGGTGAGGGTCGGGCGGGGGCAAGCCGAAACATGCGCAAGGCGCTGGGCCATTCGACATCGCCGCCGCGGGCGTCCGCGGGATCGTCGCCGCTCCTGGCCTCGACCGACGCCCTGCTGGTCCAGGGCGGTGACGCTCGGATCGCGCTTGATCCGGCGGACGGCCTGAATCGGTATGGCTGCCCGCCCACGCCGGTTTCGCGAGGGCTGGATTTCGCCTCCTCAACCGCCTCGATCATCTCCCGGCCCGCCTATAAGGCGGCCGACGCCTTGCGCCAGCGCTTGGCCCGCGCCGCCGCGGTCGAGCCCGCCGCCGTGATCTACGCGCGCGAACTCGACGCCCTGCGCGGCGAGTTGCTGGCCTTGAGCGGGCTCTCCGATCTGCCGGGTCTGGAGGTCGCCTTCGCCGCCTCCGGCACCGACCTGCATCTGATCGTCGCTGAGCTGGTCGGCGGCGAGCCAGCCAATCCGCTGCTGTGCCTGGCGGTCGAGGCCGAAGAGACCGGCAGCGGCGTGCCGCGGGCGCTATGCGGCCGTCATTTCAGCGATCGCGCCGCGCTTGGCGAGCGGGTGGCGCCCGGCGAGGCGCTCGGCGGGGGCTCGAGCGCCTTCGTCGCCGTGCCGGCCCGCGGCCCGGACGGGGCGCTGCGCGATGGCGCGGAAATCGAGGCCGAACTGGACGCTCTGGTGCTCGAGGCCTCCCGCGCGGGGCGCCGTGTGCTGCTTACGGTCGCCGACGTGTCAAAGACCGGACTGATCGCACCGAGCCTCGAGGTGATGATGGCGCTGCGACGCCGCTTTCCGCGCACGCTCGAAGTGCTGGTCGACGCCTGTCAGTTCCGCCTGTCACCGGCGTCTTTGCGCGCCTATCTGGCCGCCGGCCTGATGGTCGCGGTGACCGGTTCGAAATTCCTCACCGGTCCAACCTTCTCCGGCGCGCTGCTGGTTCCGGCCTCGGTTGGCGGGCGGCTGAAGGGGCGGCTGCTCAAGCCGGCGTTCGGGCTCTATTCGGCGCGCGCGGAATGGCCGGCGGGCTGGGTCGCGCGCGCGGCCCTGCCCGAAGCCGCCAACTTCGGCCTGTTGTTGCGCTGGCGCGCGGCCCTGGTCGAGCTCGAAGCCTTTCGCGCCTTGGCCGAGACCAAGGTCGCGGCCTTTCTCAGCGCCTTCGCCGACGCGATCGAGGCGCGGCTCGCGGTCGATCCGATGCTCGATCCGATCGCCACGCGCGCGCTCGATCGTCGCGCGATCGCCGCCCCGGAGAGCTGGGATTCGACTCCGACGATCTTCGGCTTCCGCTTGCGCGCCGGGTCCGCTCGCGGCGCCGGCGTTATCTCCGCCCCGCAGACCCAGGCGGTCTACCAATCGCTGCGCCGGGCCGGGGTCAGGCTCGGCCAGCCCGTCGCCTGCGGCGTCCTCGCCGACGTCCCGGTCAGCGCCCTTCGACTGTGCGTCAGCGCCAGGTTGGTGGCGGAGGCGCTGTCCGATGGCGCTCGCGGCCCCGAAGCGGTGATCGGTCAGGCCATGGCCGCCCTGGACGCCGTTGCGGACGCCGCCCGCGCTCAGGCCTGAGACGCCGCGGCCCCCGCCGCGCGCAGCATCGCCTGGAAGGCGTCGAACACCTTGCGCATCTGGGGTTGCTTGTAGGGAAACAGGTCCGGCGGATCCATGTCGTGCACGATCATCGCCACGTCCGCCTCGAACAGCAGCAGCTCGCCGTCCTTGGTCTCGGCGCAGTCGATGGCGAAATAATCCAGACCTATGCGCTCGGAGAGGCTAGCAAAGGCCGCCCGGTGCCGGACGGCGAAGGTCTGGTCAAACGTCTCCATGAACCGCGCCTCGAACGCGCGGTTTTCGGCGCTGTCGAGCATGGCGGCGTTCAGATAGTGCACCATCCAGTGGGCCGAAACCGCCAGGTGGCAGACGAATGGCCGGCCCTGGATCAGGGCGATGCGCTGCTTGCGAAACAGTCCATCGGCGCTGGCGTAGTCGACGAAGGGGGAGACGTAGAACCGATCGCCCGCCTGGCCGGCCAGATAGGCGCCGAGCGCGGCGGCCTCGTCGAGCTTCTCCAGCCCGCTCCCGGCGTGCGATCCGATCGGGCGGACGATGATCGGGAACGCGAACCCGGCCGGCGGGACCTCGCCGGCGGCGATGCGAACCAGACCGGCGCGATCGGTCCGCGCGGCCTGGGGCGCGACGATGCCCGGGGCGCCGGCCAAAAGGCCGCAGACCCCGTCGCGGGTCAGGCTGGCGACGCGCGCGGCGTCGCCGTTCAATAGCGGCCTCGGCCATCGGGACAGCAGCGGCGCCAGGATTCGCAGCAGCGGGTTGTTCGCCTCCAACTCGCCGATGGCCAGGAAGGCGACATCATGCTCCGGCAACGGATCGGGCAGCGCCAGGCCCGGCGCCACATAGAGACAGATCAGCTCGATGTCCGACCCGGCCAGCAGGAAGTCGAGCGGCGTATTGGCCATCATGTCGCCGGGCGTCATGATCGCCAGCACGCGAAGACTGGGCGAGCCCCCCTCGACCAGCCGCCGATAGCTGGATTGCAGGGCCAGCGCCTGGGCTTGCAGCCCGAGGCCCTGCTCGCTCTGGCCGGTCAGCAGCAGCATGGTGGAAAGGTCCAGCAGCGCCGCCGCGTCGGTCGGATCGTTCGCGGCCCGCTCGGCCAGGCGGTCCCACCGCGGCTGCAGGTCGACGCGCTCGAACACCATCCGCGCCAGGCGGGCCAGACCCAGGATCGCCGGCGCCTCGGCCGGGTTCGCGATCGGCTCGGCGTTCATCAGCGCGCCTCCGCCCGCTCGGCCGAGGCGCGGCCGAAGCGCAGCGCGCCCTCGATCAGGGCGTCCAGATCTTGCGGCTCGGTGCGGTGGTTGAACAGGGCCGCGCGGATCGCCGCCTTGCCGTCGATTTCGGTCAGCGACGGGGCGACGCGGCCGGCCTCCTGCAACGCTATGACAATGGCCCGGTTGACCGCGTCGGCGTTCGCGCAGCGGTAGCGGAAACAGACGATGTTCAGCTGGGCCGGCGCCAGGAGCTCCAGTTCGGGCTCGGCCTCGATCCGGCTCTGCAGAGCGCGGGCCATCGCGCAGCTGCGGTCGATCGACGCGCCGATCGCCTTCAAGCCATGAACCCGCAAGGTGAACCAGGTCTTCAGTGCGCGAAATCCCCGGGACAGATCCGGCCCGTAGTCGCAGGGCCACCAGTCTCCGCCCGCCATGCCGCGCGGCTCGCGGTTCAGATAGGCCGCCGGCGTGGCGAAGGTCTCGCGCAGCACCGCCCCGTCGCGGGCGATCAGGAAGCCGGCGTCATAGGGGACCTGACCCCATTTGTGGAAGTCGAAGGCGATGGTGTCGGCGCGCTCAAGTCCGGCCAGCTTGGGGGCAATCTCGGCGCTCAGCACGCCCAGCGCGCCATAGGCGCCGTCGATGTGCAGCCACAGGGCCTCGGATCGCGCGATGTCGGCCAGGCCATTCAGGTCGTCGATCGCCCCGACGTCCACGGTTCCGGCGTTGCCGACGATCAGGAACGGGGTCAGGCCGGTGGTCCGGTCAGCCGCGATCGCTTCGCGCAGGGCCGTAAGGTCGATGCGTTGGTCGGCGTCGAAGCGGACCTCCCGCAGGGCCTGGCCGCCCAGGCCGCTCATCTCCATCGCCCGGCGCACACAGGCGTGGGCGGCGCGCGAGGTGTAGGCGACGAGCCGCTTTTCCGCGCCGATCAGGCCCGCAGTGCGCACCGTCGGACCCAGCGCGCGGGTGCGCGCGGCCAGGACGCCGATGAAGTTGGCCATCGAGGCGCCGGTGACGAACAGGCCGCTGGCGCTTGACGGCAGGCCGAACAGGTCGCGGACCCATCCGGCCACCTCGCGCTCAAGCTCGATCGGCGCATGGTCGCGGCCGCCCAGATTGCCGTTCAGACCGGCTGCCAGCATCTCCGCCAGCATGCCCACCGGGGTGCCGGCGCCCTGAACCCAGCCCATGAAGCCGGGATGCAGATTGCCGCCGGCATAGGGTAGGACATCGCGCATGAAATCTTTGTGCACCGCCGCCAGGCTCGTGGGTCCGGCGGGCGGCGGGGTGGCGAACCGCGCGCGATGCTCACGCGACATCGGCCGCCAGACCGGGGTCTCGCGCAGACGTTCGAGGTGATCGAGCATGTCGTCCAGCATCCGGTGGCCCTGTTCGCGCAGCGCGGTCCAGTCGGCGGGGTCGAGCCGGCCGGGCGAGGCGGGGGATGAGGTCGCGCGCGGCGGTGCGTCGCTGGCCATGAGGCTGTGCATTCTCCGTGGATCGGCGGGGTGGCCCCGCGGCTAGATCACGATGATTTTGGATTGAATCAATCCAAATCATAAAACGTGATCGATTCTAAAAGTTTAGAGCGGGATTGACGTGAAAAACCGGTATCCACTTTTTCACATCCCGCTCTAGGTTCTGTGGACTCTAGGGATTCCCGCTGATCGCGAAGCGTGATTCAAGACTGCTTTTTGGAGGCGGTCTTGGGTGTGATGGATCGATTGGTGTTGAGCGACGCCAATTGGGAGCGGATTTCGGGTCTGATCATAGGTCGGCCTGATCAGAAGGGCTCGACTGGGCGCGACAATCGGATGTTTGTCGAAGGGGTGCTTTGGATTGTGCGCACGGGCTCGCCCTGGCGCGATCTTCCCGATGTTTTCGGCGACTGGAATAGTGTCTGGCGACGGTTCAATCGGTGGAGCCAGAAGGGCGTCTGGTGGCGCATCTTCGAGGCGATGTCGGATGATCCCGACTTCGAATACCTGATCGTCGACTCCACCATCGTTCGCGCCCACCAGCATGCGGCAGGGGCGAAAAAGGGGGGCCTGAAGATCAGGCCATTGGCCGCTCGCGCGGCGGCCTGAGCACCAAGATCCACATGGCCGTCCGTGGGTTAGGCTGCCCTGTGCGCTTTACCCTTACCGCTGGCCAGATGGGTGATGCGCCACAAGCCGGGCCGTTGATCGAGGGCCTGCCCGCTGAAATCGTCATGGCCGACACCGCCTACGACGCAGACCACTTGCGCCAGGCGATCGCCGACAAGGGCGCGCTCGCGGTGATCCCCAACAATCCCTCGCGCGCCAAAAAGCACCCGCTGGACAAGCACCTCTATGCCCAACGACACCTCGTCGAGTGCTGCTTCTCGAAGCTCAAGCAGTTCCGCCGCGTGGCCACGCGCTTCGAAAAGACCGCCAGGAACTATCTGGCCGTGATCACGCTCGCCGCCATCGTCCTGTGGTTACGATAAGTGTCCACAGAACCTAGAGATGCCCGGGGCCTGGTTCCCGCCAGATTAACAAATCGCGCCGGTTGCGTATCGGATCAGCGCGTCTCGGTCAGCCGCCAGGCGGACACCCCGATCGAGGTCAGCCGCCAGGCGGCGAGGCAACCGATCAGGGCCAGGGGTATGAAACTGGCGAACAGCCAGAAGCCGGCGAGGCTCGCCCGCGCGATCGTGACGCCGTTCGCGAAGCCCAGGAGATTGGCGATCGCGCCGGCGGCCGCGGCGCCCACCACCGCGCCGATCAGCTGGGCCGTGGGCATCGACGAGGAGGCGAAGGCGCGTTCGCTCTCCGGGACGTTGGCGACGACGCGGGCGGCGGTGAACGACCAGGCCAGGCCGAAGCCTCCGCCCTGGGCCATGACGCAGAACGCGATCAATGGCAGGCCGCCGTGGGGAACGCTCAGGGCCAGGCCGACCAGGGCCAGGGTGATGATCACCGCGCCCAGCCGGATGAACAGCCTGTCGGCGCGCCGGCCCGCGACGCCGAGGGCCCCGGCGGTCCAGGCGAAGGCCGAGCCGCCCAGGATGTAGCCGGCCAGGATCGGCCGGGCGTGGCGCAGGGTCTGGAGCAGCTGCGAGCCGTAGACCGAAAAGGCGATGGTCGAGGCCTGGAGGGCGAAGATCATCAGCAGGCCCGCGCCCGCCGCAGTGCGCGGATCGCTGGCCGAGCGCGGCAGAAGCCGCGAGGGCGAGGACCGGTCCAGCCAGAGGAACAGGCCGAACACCACAAGGCCAACGGCGGCCGAGATCGCCGCTTCCTGGCCGGTCGGCCAAAGCCCCGCGGCCCCGATCGCAACCACGCTGACCGTCAGCGCCAGAACCTGGACGTAGGGCGGCCGTCCGGCCGGCGCCTGCTCGGCTCTCAGTGGGGTCCCGACCATGACCCAGGCGGCGGCGATGAAGCCGAGGCCCTGGGCCGCGAACAACCAGAAGGCCCCGCGCCAGATCCCAGCTTCGGCGAACAGGCCGCCGATCAGCGGGCTGACCAGGGTGGCCGCGCCCCAGACCCCGGACAGGGCGCTGAACACCCGCGCCCAGACCGTCTGCGGAAACAGCGCGGTCACCGCGACGTAGCACAGTCCCACCACCCAGCCGCCGCCCAGCCCTTGCAGCAGGCGACCGAGCAGGAACCAGCCGATGGCTGGAGCCAGCGCGCTGGCCGCGCAGCCCAGCGCATAGGCACCGCCGCCGATGGCCAGGGCCGGCCGCAGCCCGAAGCGCACCGACAGTCGCCCCGCGCTCGCACCGCCCAGGATCGAGCCCAGCAGAAAGGTCGCCACCGCCCAACCGAACCAGGCGTAACCGCCGATGTCGCGGGCCACGCTGGGCATGATGGTGGCGGTCATCAGTTCGTCCGCGGCGGTCAGCCAGGTGCCGGCGCAGATCAGGGCGAACTTCGGCAACCGGCCGTCCTCGACCAGATCGCGCCAACGCGAAGGTGATCCGGGCGCCTGATCGGGCTGCATTCAGAACGTCCTGATTTTCAAATCCGGCTTGTCATATGCCTAAAGACCGGCGTGCGCGGCTGTTTCGAAGCAGCCCTTGGCCAGTACATCGCGTCGGGGCCGCCCAACCAGGAAGACGGCGTAGCGATCGAGCCGGCTGGCGCCTTGATGGCGCACCAGTTCGCCCACCGGCTCGACCAGGGCGAAACAATCCCGCAGCGCCTCCGGTTTCACCCGGCGTTCGAGGTCGACCAACAGTCCAGGCCGGCCAAGGTCCGCGCGCCAGGACGCGTCGCCGGCCAGATAGCGGTCGCGCTCGGCGATCTCGACCACCGGCGCCTTCGGACCGGCGGCGTCGAGCTGGGCGGCCGCGCCATAGCTGAGGGTGCCGATCCAGGCCGCGCCATGCGCTTGGCGAAGCTGCTCCACCGCGCGGGCGAAGGCCGGCCAGCCCCTGAGCGCGCCGCTGGGATCGTTCAGCCCCCTTATGTCAGTCACCGGCAGCGCGACGTGCGCCATCGCCAGGGCCGAGAGCCCGAGGCCGAGCGGCGCCGCCGCGCGCCTCAGCCCAGCCAGCCAGCCGCTCGCCGGCGCGTGCTCGGCGGCAGCCGCCGCGATGATCGCGAGCGAGGGATAGACCGGCGCCGGCCAATGCGCCTGCACCCGGTCATGCAGGCTATGCAGCATCAGATAGACGACGAACGGCAGGCCGGTGGCCAGCAGCAGCCTCAAGTCCGGCCGGCCAGGTTCGGGCTTCGCGCGCCAGGGTCCGCGCAGGCCGCGGATCGCGAAGACGGCGATCAGCGGATTGAGCAATACGAACTGGCCGACCAGCAACTCGGCCAGGTATTGCGGCCTCAGGCCATGCGGGACGAGGCGGCCGAACTGCTTGTGCAAGGTCACCCAATGGTGCTCGGCGTTCCAGGCGAGGTTCAGGCCGAACAGGGCGCCGGCGATGAGCGCCGCGGCCCAGGGCCACGGCCGACGAAGGCTCGCCAGCCCCGGCGGCGAGGCGGCCAGCCAGAGGATCACCCCCGGGGCGATGAATAGGGACGAGTATTTGGACAGGCACGCCAGGCCCGCCGCCGCCCCGGCCGCGAGCCACCAGGCCTCGCCCTTCGTCTCCTTCGTCCGCGCCAGGCACCAGAGGGTGAGCACCCAGAACGGCGTCGCCGCCGCGTCCGGGGTGGCCAAGCCGCCACCCATGCCGACCAGCAGGGTGGCGTTGTACCAGACGCTGGCGCGCGCGGCCGTCGCCCTGTCGGCGCCCAGCCGACCGGCGAGGTCGAAAATCAGCAGGCCGGACAGGCCGCAGGCGAGGCTCGGAACCAGCCGTGCGCCCAGCGGATTGTCGCCAAGCAGGCGCATGCCCGCGCCGATCCACCAGGCGATCATCGGCGGATGGTCGTAGTAGCCGAGCTGCGGAACCTGGGCCCAGAGCCGGTAGTAGGCCTCGTCCTCGGTCAGCGGAACCACGGCCGCGGCAAGCAGCCGCGCGGCCGTCACCGCCAGCAGGAACAGCAAAAGCCAAGCCGGCGGCGCGTTCGGGCGATCGTACGCCGCGCGGGCGCTCAGGGGGCCGGCGGCCATCGGCGCGCGGATCAGGCCGCGTCGGCCTTGGCGCGGATGCGTGGCGTCAGTCGCTTCACCGCCGCCGACAGCCGGTGACGGAACATCTGCAAGCCGGCCACGCGCTGCGAGACCACCCAGTTCATCTGCACCACGCGCCGCGGCCCGACGAACGGCTTGTGCCCATGCCAGGAGCGCTCCGAGCGGCGGAACACCACCAGGGTGCCGAATTCGGGGGCCACCTCGGCGGCGACGGCTTCGAGATCCTCGCCGTTGCGCAGCACGCGCAGGCGCCCCCCGTCTGGCGCCCACGGCGGGTTGAGATAGACCAGGACGGTGATCACCTTGGTCTTGGAATCGGTGTGGATCTGGCCGTCGCCCGCCCCGCACATGCCCCGCACGGTGAAGGTCGTGGGCAGGTTGGAAAGCGCGATGCCGAACTTGCGCTCGATCTCCTGGCGGAAGCGCTCGCCCTTCAGCTCCTCGATCAGAGCCGCGAAGCTCGCCTTCACCTCAACGTCGTCCAGAGCGAAGGAGCCGGGCTTGTCGACCGCGGGGTAATCGGCGCCGATGGCCGCGGCGGCCTCGGGGCGCACGAAGTTTTTCACCACCAGATAGTCGTAGGGGTCGTTGATCAGCGGCTCGGCCGCGAGCGCGTCCAGATCGAGAAGGCTCATGGGGGCTCCAGAACAGGTGGTCCGCCGGCTCGGCGCGCAGACTACATCCGCCGTCGCCTGAATTGAATGCCCAGATGGCGGTTCCGGAGCCTTGGCTCAAGCCGCATCCGTCGCCGGACGGTTCGCACTGTCGCGCCGGCGGGCATCTCGGCTATAGGCACGGCGCGATCCTCGCCGGAGACCCCGCCGCCCATGAGCGCGCTTGACGTCTGGTTCATCACCACCGGGGAGGCCGGCTATCGCACCCAGGCCAGGGGTTTGGCGCGGGCGTTGTCCGATGCGGCGCGCGAGTGGGTGGTCGATCCGCGACCGCCCTGGTGTTGGCTACCCGGGGCGATCGCGGCGCCGTTCGCGCTCGGCGGCCTGGATCCGGCGCGCGATCGGCCGGCGCCGCCCTGGCCGGACCTGGTGGTCACCTGCGGACGAAAAGCCGCCGCAGTCTCGATCGCGATCCGACGCGCCAGCCGCGGGCGGACGGCCACCGCGCACATCCAAAACCCGCTGACCGCGCTCTCCGCCTTCGACCTGGTGGTGGCGATGACGCACGACCGGATCGCCGGGCCGAACGTGATCAGCGTGCCGACCGCCCTGCATGATGTGACGCCCGCGCGGCTCGCCGCGGCGGCGCGGGCCTGGCGCGGTCGGCTGACGCCCGATGGGCGGCCGGTGCTGGGCGTGCTGCTGGGCGGCTCGACCAGGCGCCAGCCGTTCACCGCCGATCAGGCCGAACGCCTGCTGGCGGGACTTTCGCGCGCGCGTCGGGGCTTGAACGCGCGCCTGGCCATCACGCCCTCGCGGCGCACGCCACCGGCGGTGCGCGCGCATCTCGCCGAGCGGTTGGCGGGGGACGCGGACGCCTATCTTTGGGACTTCGAGGGCGACAATCCCTACCTCGGCATCCTCGCCCTGTCCGACCGGATCGTGGTGACCGGCGACAGCGTCTCGATGGTCTCCGAGGCGCTGGCGACCGCGGCCGGGGTCGAGATATTCGGCGGCGAGGGCGGGCGCCGCCAGGGTGCCTTCATCGCCGGGCTGATCGACCAGGGGTTCGCGCGATGGTTCGAAGGCGATCCCTCACCGCCGCCGCCGCGCGCGCCGATCGACGCGACGGGCGCGGCGGCTCAGGCGGTGCGGCGCATGCTGGCCGCGCGCACCGGCGCGTCGGGATAGGCCAGCTGCTCGCGGGCGCGCCACTCGCTGGTGACGTAGTTGATGATCACCGATTTGCGCACGCCCTCGAACGGGCGTGGCTTGAAGCCATGCCAGGTATCGTCGGACGGCACGAACAGCAGACCCATGCCCCGCACGAACGGCGAGCGTTTGACCCAGGTTTCGGCGTCCTGATAAATGTCGGTGCCCAGATCATCCTGGCCCTGCGGGTCGGCTAGGTAGCACAACAGGGTCAGCTTCTTGACCCCGAGGTCGGTGTGGGGTTTCAGCCAGAAACCGGAAACATCCTGGGCGTATTCGATGCGTAGGCAGCAGCCTTCCAGGCTGGCGCCCGTCGCCGTCTCGAACAGGCCGACCGTCCCTGAATCCTGAAAAGCCTCGGCCACGCTCCGGCAGACGGGAAAGGTCTTGATGTTGTCATGGTCGAAATAACGGCGGGTGTCGTTATGCAACTCGCGCGCGCCGGACACCCCGCCCAGCTCGGGCGCCGGGAAGGGCAGCGTTGACAGGGCCTCGGTGGTCGCCGCGTCGAACAGGTCCGGCAACAGCCAGTGCCGGTAGGGCGCCTGCGAGTATTCGGCGGCGGCGAGGCTCTCGGCGATCCCGACCTTGAGCGCGGTGACGTTCGGAGCCGATGAATCGGCGGTCGTCGGGTTCGGCGATTGGGCGGACGGCAATGGAAATTCCCTGGTGCGCTCGGCTCGCGGGCGCCGCGCGGCTCGACGCGTTCGGCCATGTCCCGTCGTTGGAGCGAGACAAAGACCTCTATAACACAGTTCGCGGCGCTGAGCGACCCCGCCTCGCCGCCGGGACGGGGCCATTCGACGGCGCCGTTGTCCGATGCGCCGACCCGACCTGGCGAGATGTGCCCAAAGAGTCACAGTTTGTCAGCATTGCGACCGACGCCGTTGATCGCGATTGCGCACCCGTCGCGATCGGCGACAATAAGCGTAATTGCCGCTTCGCGAGGTTCGTGGGGAACCTCGTTGGGGTGAGGGGAGTCCCGCAGAGGCTTGCGGCGGCGGGCGCGAGGACGCGCAAGGCCGTTGACTGTGGAATCAGGCTAAGCCGGCGAAGGGCGGTCCAGTGGGCCGCCCTTTCGCACATCTTGGTGGGCTGCGGGTCTTCACGCCCGCCGAAGTCCGCGCGGTCAGCTGGGAATCTGCCGGCCGATACCGTTTTCCGCGCGGTTCAGGCGAACCTGTTCGCGGCGACTGATGCGGCCCGCGTGACGGTGCGCGAAGCGGGCTTCCTGTCTGCGCACCCGGTGGTCGGCCTGGTGCAGCCGCCGGGCCTCGCGGGCGCTGACGAGACCCTCGCGGCGGGCCTCGCGGATGCGAACCGCCTGATGGGCCAGGCGCGCGTTCACCTGGTCATGGCGGGGATGCAGGGGGTCCGCCGAGGCGCCGGTGACGGCGGCTCCGGCCAGAACCAGACTCATGATCGCCAGCAAGGCGTTGCGCTTGATGTTCATGACGATGTCGTCCTTTCGAACCTTGGTGTTCGGATCGGTAGGGCCGCACCGCGCGGTCGCCCTCGAACCGCGCCACCTTCGCAACGCGGTGCTGAACTGGCGCTGAACCCGAATGATCAGGTCCGGTTCAGGTTGACGGCTGGTTTATCAGCAGAACGGGAGGCGTTGACCCGGACTCAGACGCGGTCCCGCTTGGCGGACGAGAATTTATTCAAAGCTGAAACTTGACCGATGCCAGCCGGCTCAGGATCGCTTAGGCTCTAAGGCGATGAGCAGGGAAGCGACCGATCCCCCCAGCCACGGACCCGCCGACGACCACCTGGTTCACGAGGTCGTCGGCCCGCCGTTGACCGCCGTGGAGGCGGGCGCCGCCATCGGCCTGGGCGTGGTCGCACTGTTGCTGGCCGGCGCCATGCCGGTGCTGCTCGGCGCGTTGGCCAGCGAACATCGTCTGGCCGTGGCCCGGATTGGTGACACCGCCATGGCCGAGGCCCTGACCATGGGCTTGGCGGCCGCGGGCTGCGGCGCGCTGGTCAAGCCGGTGCGGCTTCGCCAGATCAGCCTGATCTCCGTCATCGGCCTAGCCGCGATCAACTTGGCCATGCTCTGGGCCAGCGGCCTCGAAGTGACCGGTCTCAGGGCGCTGGCTGGCGTGCCGGAGGGGGTTTTGTTGTGGATCACCATCGGCATGATCGCCCGCTCGCAGACGCCGGAGCGTTGGGCGGGGGTGTATTATGCCGGCCTGACGCTCTGCCAGTTCGTCTTCACCGCGGCCCTCACGGCGGTGGTCGCGCCGCGGTGGCACGCCAGCGGCGGTTTTGCGCTGGGCGCGGGATTGGTGCTTGCCGGCGCGCCCATCGCCCTGTTCGGCCGCAACCACTACGCCGCCCTGCCCGACGGCGGCGCCACCGCCGGCGCGCCGCCGCCGCGCGGCTGGGTCGCCCTGGCCGGAACCCTGTTGTTTTCCGCCGCGTTCGGCGCGGTGGGCATCTACATCGTGCCTCTGGCGCTGCAGGCGGAGCTGAACTCGGGCGTGGCGGGAATCGCGATCACCGCGTCGCTGGCCGCGCAGATCCTTGGCAGCGCCCTGGCCACCGCCCTGGCCGGGCGGGCGCACTATTTCGCCATGTTTCTGCTGAGCACCCTGGTGACCCTCGCCGGCTGGGCGGTGTTCATGTTCTGGCCGCCGGCCTGGCTGTTCGTCGCCGCGAACGCGGCCATCGGTTTTGTCTACATGATGGCCGCGCCGTTCCTGGCGCCGATGACCATTGAGGCCGATCCCACGCGCCGGGCGGCGGTGCAGATCGGCGGGGCCCAGTTGTTTGGCGGCGCGCTGGGGCCGTTCCTCGCCTCACGGGTGGTCGGCGAGCACCATGTGCATGGCGCGGTGGTCCTGGCCGCCGTGCTGATGATCGCGGGCTTGTCGATCTTCGGCGCGCTGCACCTGACCACGCGCAAGGCCTGAGCGGGAGACTGGGCGAAAAGCGCCCTAGCCGGGCGGGTTCTGGTCGGGCGGAGGCGACGCGGCCGGTGGCGCGTCGTCGACCGGCGTCGCGCCGGCGGAGGCGGGCGCCGGGGGCAACTGGGGAATTATGTCTTCGAACGACGGCAGTTTCTCGAGCGGCGCGCCTTCGCCGCGGATCTCGCCTTCCTTGTTCTGCAGATAGACCGACCGCAGCGTGGCGTAAGGGTCGGCCGCGTCGCTCAAGAGCGCGTTCAGCTGAGCTTCAGTCGCAACCCGCTCGTCCAGGCCGCCGACCAGCGCGCGCACGGCGCTGACCTCCGGCCGGTTGGCGTAGCTGGCCCAGTGGATCGGATCGATCAGGGCGTCGACGCCCGAGCCGAGGATGTCGCGCACCGTGGTCGGCCCGATCAGCGGCACGTACATGTAGGGGCCTGGCCCGACCCCGTACCGGCCCAGGGTGACCCCGAACTCGTTGTCGTGATGGGTCATGCCCAGATGGGTGGCGACGTCGAACAGGCCCAGAAAGCCGATCGTGGTGTTGGTGACGAACCGGCCGGCGGGCGTGGCCGCCCGCTTGAACCGCGCCTGGAGCACGTCGTTGATGAAGGCGTTCGGTTCGGACAGGTTGACGATCAGATTGTGCACCCCTTGTCCGACCGGGCCCGGCGCGATGTGACGGAACGCCACGGACAGCGGATGGATGACAGCTCGGTCCAGCGCCCCCTCGACCGCGTAGGCGAAGCGGTTGACCCGCTCCCACGGATCGCCGGGCGCGTGCGTGTCCGCGGCCAGCGCCGCGGGCGCGCCGCCAATGACCATCGCGCCGACCATTACGGCCAAGGCAAAATCGCGCATGGGCCTCTCCCTCACGAGACAGAGCCATATTGGCGAGGCGGCGCCTCGCGCAACCGAAACCTTCGCTGCGGTGGCGCAGGCGCGTGACCCGGGCGGGCTGGACGACGCCGTTCGGGTATGGTCAATCCCGCTTTTCCAGCGAGGACAGCGAGCCGATGAAAAGGTCCGGACACGGCGGTCTTGAGCCGCGGACGGCGGCGTGAGCGGGCGCCCATCACTGATCGGGCGGTTGGTGGGGCTGTGCGCCGACAGGGCTTGGCTTGTCGTGGCGCTGAGCCTGGCGCTCGGGTCGGCGGCCGCGGTCTATGCGGTCGGCCACTTCGCGATGAGCACCAACACCGACGAGCTGCTCTCGCGCGGACTGCCCTGGCGCGTCCGCGAAGCGGCCTTGAACAAGGCGTTCCCGCCCGACGGCTCGCTGATCGTGGTGGTGGTCGACGGCAAGACGCCCGAGTTGGCCGAACAGGGCGCCGCCGCGCTCGCCGACAAGCTCGCCGCCCAGCCCGATCTGTTCCATGCCGTGCGTCGGCCGGACGCGGGCCCGTTCTGGTCGCGCAACGGGCTGTTGTTCGCCTCCGTCAAGGACGTGCGCACCACGATGGACCAGCTGATCAAGGCTCAGCCGTTCCTGGGGCCGGTGGCGGCCGATCCATCGATTCGTGGCCTGATGGGAACCCTGACCACCGCGCTGCAAGGCGTCGGCGCCGGCCAGGCGTCGCTGGAAGACCTGCACGATCCGATCGTCCGGCTCGCCGACGTCCTCGAAGACATCAAGGCGGCCCGGCCGACTTTTTTTTCCTGGCGCGCCCTGATCGCCGGCGGAGCGAGCGACCCGCGCGAGCTGCGCCACCTGATCCTGGTCAATCCCGGGCTCGATTTCGCCCAACTCGAGCCCGGCAAGGCGCCGAGCGCGGCGATCCGCGAGGCGGCCAAGACGCTTGAGCTCGACGCCGCCCATGGCGTCAGCGTGCGGTTGACCGGGCCGATCCCGCTGCAGGACGAGGAATTCGGAACCCTGGCCGACCGCGCGCCCCTCATCGCCGCCCTGGCGTTCGGCGCCATTGTCCTGATGCTGTGGCTGGCGGTGCGCTCGGCGCGGCTGATCGCCAGCATCCTTGCAACAACCTTTGTCGGCCTGGTGATCACCGCGGCGGCGGGCCTTTTGGGGTTCCACCGATACAATGCGATCTCGGTCGCCTTCATCCCTCTGTTCGTCGGCCTGGGGATCGATTTCGGCATTCAGTTCAGCGTCCGGTTTCGCGCCGAGCTCGCCAGCGGGGAGGAGGTGCGCGAGGCGTTGGTCGCCACCGGGCGCGGCATGGGCCGCTCGCTGACCCTGGCGGCGACGGCGATCGCCGCCGGCTTCCTCGCTTTCGCGCCGACCGACTACACCGGCATCCAGCAGCTCGGCGTGGTCGCCGGGCTTGGCATGTTCATCGCGCTGGCGCTGAACCTGACGCTGTTGCCGGCCCTGATCCGGCTGACGCGACCATCCGGCGCGCCGGAGCGGGGAACCGATCCGCGCCTGTCGATGATCGACGAATTTGTCCTTGGCCATCGGCGGCTGGTGGTGGGGACCGGGGTCGGGGCGGCGGTGGTCTCGGCGGCGCTGCTGCCGCTGCTGCATTTCGACTTCAACCCGATTCACCTGCGCAGTCCAAAGACCGAGTCGGTCGCGACCTTGTTCGACCTGATGAAAAATCCCGACCAGACGCCCAATACGCTGGAGGTGGTGCGCCCAAACCTGGCCGCCGCCGATCTGCTCGCGGCCAAGATCAAGACCCTGCCCGAGGTTTCGAGCGTGCGCACCCTGTCCAGCTTCGTGCCCGCCGACCAGACGCAGAAGCTGGCGATCATCGCCGATGCGGCGAACCTTCTCGACCTGACGCTCAATCCGTTTGTCGTCGCCCCGCCGCCGAGCGACGCCGAGGTGGTTGAGGCCCTGAACCAGACCGCCATGGCGCTGCGTGGGGCGGCGAGCGGAAACACTCCGGCGTCGGCGGACGCGCGTCGGCTGGCCGCTGATCTCGATGCGCTGGCCAAGGCCGGCCCGGCGGCGCGGGCCAGGGCCGCCCAGGTGCTGATGCCCGGCCTTTCGACCCTGCTCGACCAGGCCCGCGCCTCCCTGCAGCCCGAGCCGGTCAGTCTTAAGACCCTGCCGCCGGATCTGGCGCGCGACTGGGTCGCCCCCGACGGCCGCGCGCGAGTCTCGATCACGCCCAAGGGCGATTCCAACAACAACGGCGTGTTGACCCGATTCATCGACGCGGTGACCCGGGCGGCGCCGGACGCGACCGGCGCGCCGGTGGGTATCCACGAGGGCGGCCGCACGGTGGCCAGCGCCTTCATCGAGGCGGGCGTGCTCTCGTTCATCATCATCACCCTGTTGCTGCTGATCGTGCTGCGGCGGGTGCGGGATGTCGCAATCACCATGGCCCCGATCGTGCTGACCGGGCTGTTGACCATGGGCAGCTGCGTGGTCATCGGCCAGCCGTTGAACTTCGCCAACATCATCGCCCTGCCGCTGCTGTTCGGCATCGGCGTCGCCTTCCACATCTATTTCGTGATGTCCTGGCGCTCCGGCGGCTCGCACCTGTTGACCTCGAGCTTGGCGCGGGCGGTGTTCTTCAGCGCCCTGACCACCGCCACCGGCTTCGGCAGCCTGTGGGCCTCCAGCCATCCCGGCACCGCCAGCATGGGCAAGCTGCTGATGATCTCGCTGGTCTGGACCCTGGTCTCGGCCCTGCTGTTCCAGCCGGCCCTGATGGGTCCGCCGCCGGCCCGGCCCGATCCAGCGGACTGATCGCCGCGAAGCCTATTTCATCAGATTGTCGACCAGGGCATCCAGGTGAGCGACCAATCCCGCCGCGCCGCCCGAGGCGACCGGGGCGGCGAAGTCCGATCGGCGGGTCGTCAGCTGGCTGATCGCGCCGTAATAGACGTCGATCACCTTCCAGGCGCCGCCGCTCTCGCGCATCCGATAGATCAGAGCGACCGGGGCGTCGTGCGGGCGGATCATGTGGGTCTGGACGATCTTGTCCGGGCCGCGGGTCTGGACGTTGGGCTCGATCTCGAACCGCTCGCCGCCATAGCTGTTGAAATTGTGCGCATAGCTGGCGATCGTCAGGCGGCCGAAGGCGTCGATCGCGGCCTGCTGCTGGGCCTTGGAAAAACCGCTCCAGGCCGGGCCCACCGCGAACCGGGTCATCGTCGGCAGGTCGAAGGTGCGTTCGATCACCGGCGCGAGCTTGCGATAGCGGCCCTTGGCGCCCAGGCTCGGACCCTGCTGCATGCTCTCCACGAGCGCGTTGTCGAAGCTCGCGATCTGGCTCGATGCGGGGTCGGGGGCGGCGCGGGCCGGTCCCGCGGCCAGCGGCGCGATGGCCAGCGCGAGCAGAGAAACCAGCAGCGGCAGGCGTTTGAGCGGCATCCGATCGGTGTCCTTCCTCGAGTTCGTCCTGATTAGCCGACGGCGGCCCGGCCGGCGAGACCCAGACTGCGCATCATTTCACCGCGTTTGGGGCCGAGCGAAGGCGGGTAAAGGGCGGCGTTGCGGCGCCGGCCCCTGGCCCAGACCCCGAGCACCTTGGCCAGATTGACCGGGCGCCTCAGCCAGGCCCGAGGCGGTTCGATCATGTGGAAGTCGCGTAGCGCCGCGCGCATCAGGCCGATGTCGGACCGCACCGCGATGCGGATTCCGTCGTTGAACAGGCTGGTCATGATCTTGGAGCGCAGCGGCGCGACATAGGCGGGGTCCAGGGCGTCGCGGGCCCGCCGAACCGCCGCCCGGTCCTGGGCGCGCATGTCGTCGAAATAGACCGTCAACTCGGCCTTGACCCGGGTGTCGTAGAGCCGCGCCCGTGCGGTCGGATCGGCGGTTTCGGCCAGCACCCCGGCGAGGATGAAGGCCTCGACCGCGGCGAAGGAACAGCCTCGGCCATAGAGCGGATTGGTGCGGATCAGGCTGTCGCCCACGGCGAAGAAGCCTTGCGGCGCGTGCTGATCGGCGGGCGCCAAGCCGCGCCAGCGGCTTTTCAGGTCGCCCATGCCGAACACCTTGCTGATCGGCTCGGCGCGGGCGGCGTCGGTCCACGGCGCGATGCCGGGGAACATCGAACAGATGCGGTCGAACACCTCGGGGCGAACCAGGTTCTGGCGCAGTTCGGTCTCGATCTCCGGCGCCGCCAGGGTGATCGAGAAGCAACGATTATCGCCGGGAAACAGGCCGTACTTGATGAAGCCCAGATCTCCGGTGCTCGGCGCCGCGCCCCGCGGCGGCTCCTCCAGCCCTTCCAGCAGCCGATAGTGGCGGGTGTAGTAGTAGATGCCGCAGTCTTCGCAGTCGTCGCCGACCGCGCAGCCGGCCTCGATCAGCTGCTCGATCGCCTGGGAGGTCTTGCCGCCGGCGTCGATCACCACATCGGCGCGCCACTCGGCCGCGGAGCCCGCGACCTCGCCGTTCAGGCCGACGATGCGAATCTGATCCTCGTCGCCCCTCTCGACGATCAGGCCACGCACGAACGCATCATTGACCAGCGTGACGTTGGCGAGGTCTTCGACATAGCCGCGCATCACCCATTCCAGCGTCGTGCGCCGGCTGGTCAGCACCGCCATGTCCGCATCGCCGGGGCTTGGCCGGTAGTCCGCCTTCAGATGGTCCGGCAGCATGTCGGCAAACCCGATCTCGCGGCAGCCGGCGGCCAGCAACCGCTGCAACAGCGCGGGGTGGTGATGCTTGATGATGTTGCGCAGGCGCGCGAGGAAGGCGTGGCTGTGGCGCAGGTGGCCGACCCCGCGCCGGTTCCAGTCGAAGAAGGCCTGGTCGGCGCTCCCCTTCGGCGGGGCGGCGTCCTTTTCCAGCAACAGCACCTCGCGCCCTTGGGGCGACAGCGCCAGGGCCACGCACAGCCCGGCCATGCCGGCGCCGATCACGAGGATGCGTTCAGCCATCGCGGCCGCACTCCAGTTGCGTTGGCCCCATCCTGCCCAACTCCGCCGGATTAGCCCAGAGGCATGGGCGGGGCCTTGATTTGTTGGACATTCGCGGCGATTGCGCCCTAGCCTTAGGGCCTGACGCAAGAAAGGCGAGCGAGGGAACTGGCATGGATCTGCAATTGAAGGGCAAGACGGCGGTGGTCACCGGCGCTTCGCGCGGGATCGGCCGGGCGATCGCCGACCTGTTCGCCGACGAGGGCGCCAATGTCGCGATCTGCGCGCGCCATGCGGCCGAGGTCGAGGCCGCGGTCGCGACGCTGAAGGCCAAGGGGGTTCAAGCGTGGGGCGCGGCGATGGACATCGCCGACGGACCGGCGCTGAAGGGGTTCATCACCCAGGCGGGCGAGCGGCTGGGCGGGATCGACGTGCTGGTCTCCAACGCCAGCGCCATGCCGATGGATTCCAGCGAAGCGGCGTGGAAGGGCCTCTATGACGTCGACATCATGGGCGCGGTGCGCTCGTTCGAGGCGGCCCAGCCGTTTCTGGAACAGGCCGGCGCGGCCAAGGGCGACGCGGCTTTCGTGATCATTTCCTCGGTCTCGGCCGCCGAGTCGGGCGACGGGGTCTCGGCCTATGGGGCGATGAAGGCGGCATTGATCCATTACGCCAAGGGCGTGGCGCGCGGGAACGCCGCCAAGCACATCCGCGCCAACGTGGTCTCGCCCGGCACGGTCTACTTCGATGACGGCGTCTGGGGCAGGATCAAGGTCGGCATGCCGGCCCTGTTCGAGACCATGCTCAAGCGCAATCCCACCGGCCGGATGGCGACGCCGCAAGAAATCGCCAGCGCCACGGTGTTCCTGTCCAGCCCGCGCTCGGCCTTCACCACGGGGATCAACATGGTGGTCGACGGTGCGATCAGCGCGCGGGTCAATTTCTGACCGGCGCGTCCGGCCGCCTTGCGGAACCCGGATTTTCGGCTAGGGTCCCGCCCCCAGACGCGGGCGTAGTTCAGAGGTAGAACGTCAGCTTCCCAAGCTGAATGTCGGGGGTTCGATTCCCCCCGCCCGCTCCATCGAATTCCGTCCTACGGCTCCTGCCCCGACGCCACCGGCGGCCCCGCGGCGGGGCCATGGCGCGAGACGCCGTAGGCCATCGGATAGGGCCGATAGTAGTCGCTCGCGCGCCAGACATGCAGGGTCAGGGCCGAGCGGCCGCCCAGCGGGACGTCGACGTCGGCCAGCGGCGTGATCGAGCGGAAATAGGCGCCGTAGTCGGCGAGCGGATTCTGTTTTGAACTGCTCGGCGCGACGATCAGGGCGTCCCACCCGACGAAGGCGCGATCGTCCCAACCGAAGGCGATGTTGCGCGCATCGCCGCACAGGCACACCACCGGCAGTTTGTCGCCGACGGCGACGTCGGCGTGGCCGGCTTCGTACCATTTGCCGGTCACCACGAAGAGTCGGCCTTGCTTCAGCAGTCCGCGCCGATCGAGCGCGCTTCGCAGCGGGCGCCAGTCGAGCACCTCGCGGGTCGGGTTGGTCGCGTAATAGGGCTGGGGCCGGGCGAGCCGCGCCAACAGCCCGGTCATCCAGCCGCTCGCCGCCTGGCTGCCCAAGAGGCCGACGAACAGCACCAGCACGCCCGCCGAGGCGATCAGCCAGTTTCGCGTGCCCTTGGCGCCGCGCTCCATCGCCTCGGCCACCGACTTGCCGAGCAGCGGAAACAGATAGAGGTAGCCCGGCGCCTGCCAGTGGAAATGCCAGCCGAGCGGCGCCCAGAGCGCGGCGGCGGTGAACAGGATGATCGGGCTGATCGCCAGGCAGCAGAGGAACCAGGTTCTGGGATCGCGCGGCCCCACCCGCAGCGCCTTGACGTAGACCGCGATCAGCGGCGGCCAGATCAACGGCCCGATGATCAGGGCCTGGCCCAGGATGCTGCGCGCCAGCCAGTCGAAGCGCAGCCCTCGCGAGCGCACGATCCGCTCACCCTGGAAGGCGAACGAAGCCCAATGGTTCTGAAGATTCCAGATCACCACCGGCGCGAAGACCGCGGCTCCGATCAGCCCGGCCAGCATCACTCCGGGCTTGAAGAACCAAGCGCGGTGGCGCGGGCTGGTCGCCACGAAAAGGACCAGACCCGCCAGGATCAGGGCCGCGTGGTACTTGGACAGCATCGCCAGCCCGAAGCAGGCGCCGGCGAGCACCCATTGGCGCAGGGGATGTTCGGGTTCGCCGAAGACGAGATCGACGAGCGGCAGGGCGGCGGCGGTCAGGAAAAAGAACAGCGGCGCGTCCGGCTGCACCCAGCTTCCGACGCTGATAGTGAACAGCACCGAGAGGTTGAGCAGCACCGCCGACCAGGCGCCGGCGGCCTCGCCGAACAGCCGCGCGCCCAGCCGGTACATCAGCCAGGTGGTGCCCGAAAACATCGCGATAAACGGCAGGCGCGGCAGGAGCGACGATCCGGTCCCGAACAGCGCGATGGCGAAGTGCGCGATCCACAAGGACAGCGGCGGCTGGTCGAAATAGCTGAGCGCCAGGTGGCGCGCGCTCGCCAGGTAATAGGCCTCGCCGTTTCCGAAACCGACGACTTGGCCCATGACCAGACGGATCGCCGCGCTGATCGCGATGGTCCAAACCACTAGGCTGGTCGGGCTGAGCTTGACGGCGGTCGAGCCACCCCTGGCAGGCAGGGCGCCCGCGGCCGATCGGTCGGTCATTCGAATGGTCCCTCGCCCACAGGATCTGGCGTTCTCGCCCCGGCCGCGATGCGATCTTCCATACGTCCGCGCGCGGGCGTTAGGCCAGTCCCATGTGCGGCCTGGAACGGGAATCGGGGGCCGAAACCTGACCGGCGCGGCCGAATCCAGGGTTCCGCTCGCCGGCCACTCCCCGGCGGCGATATCCCGAAGGTTTGATTTCGACCGCTGCGACCGCGCGGCTATGCCGGTTGACGCCACCCGCGCCAATGTCAGTCGGCTCCCAATGAAACTGTATCACTGCAAGAACGCCCGATCGCTGCGCCCGCTCTGGACGCTGGAAGAGTTGGGCCTGGACTATGAGCTGGTGAACATGGCGTTCCCGCCGCGCGCCAGCTATCCCGGCTATCTCGGCATCAATCCGCTCGGGACTGTCCCGACGATGGTCGACGGCGGGCTGACGATGACGGAATCCTCGGGGATATGTCACTACCTGGCCGACAAGCATCGCCCAAACGACCTGCGCGTCGATGCCTCCGAGCCGGCCTACGGCGAATACCTGAATTGGCTGTACCGCAGCGACGCGACCTTGACCTTTCCGCAGACCATCGTGCTGCGCTATTCCAGGCTGGAGCCCCCCGAGCGGCGCCAGCCGCAGGTCGTGGACGACTATTCGATCTGGTATCTCTCGCGCCTGCGCTGTGTCGAGACCGCGTTGGAAGGCCGGGATTATCTGTGCGCGGACCGGTTCACCATCGCCGACATCGCCATCCATTACGCTCTGTTTCTCGGCGCCACGCTCGGCCTGGACAAGCAATACAAGCCGAACTGCGCGCGATATCTGCAGCGTCTGATGGAGCGCCCGGCCTTCCAGCGCGCGATGGCCAAGCAGGAAGAGGCGAGCACCTAAGCCGCGCCGCCGTCAGCGGTGCCCGGCGACGGCGAGTCCGAGCTGATCGACCAGCACTTTCGGCGCCTGGATGTATTTCGCGCCGAGATATTCGCCCAGCGACTTGGCCTGTTTGTCGATCCGGTGGCCCGACGAAGCCCCGCCGCCCAGCACGCCCTTGATGTAGAAATTGAGCGCGCGCAGGTTCGGCATCTCGTATCGCTCGATCTCGTAGGCGGCCATGTCCGGGCACAGCCGCTTGAATTCCTCCACGGTGAGGTAGCGGTGGAGAAAGCCGTAGGCCTCGTCGGTCTTGGCCCAGACGCCGCAGTTGGCGTTGCCGCCCTTGTCGCCGGACCGCGTGCCGAACAGGCGGCCGAACGGGATGCGGACCCGATCGCCGCCCGGCGCCGGCCGGACCGCGACCGGCACGGTCTGGAAGTAGATCTCGTCGAGACCCAGGCGCTGGGTGGGCAGGACCTCGATGGTCTCGCCGCCCAAATGCACCCGCTCGGTGACACGCCGGCTGTCGATCAGCGCCGGCCAATGGACGATCACCCGCTCGCCGGTGAACCCGCCGCCGCCGCGGCCGGTGTTCCCTGGGATGTTGGCGAGACCAAGCTCGGTGACCTTGGCGTTGAGCAGCCGGCCGAGGCGCGCCGGATCGCGGCTGGTTATGGTGACGCGCAAGGTGGCGTAGGCCTCCTCGTTGGTCGCGGGGTCTTCCTTGTCGCTGCGAATGAGCTGGATATCGACGTCGTCGAACTGCGCCTTGCCGCCAAGATTGTGGAACACCGCGTCGAGATAGACCTCCGCCTTCTTTTCGATATCGAGGCCGGTGAGCAGGACCTCGAAGCTCTGCTTGTAGGGGCCGAGGGTGTTGAGACAGACCTTGTGGGTCGGCGGGGGGCTCGATCCGCGACATCCGCTCACCCGCACACGGTCCGGGCCCGCCTGCTCGATCTGCAAGGTGTCGAAATGGGCGACCACGTCGGGGTTGACGTAGGCGGGGCTCGAAATCTCGTACAGCAGTTGCGCGGTGATCGTGCCGACGGAGATCAGCCCCCCGGTTCCCGGATGCTTGGTGATGGTGAAGGCGCCGTCCGCCTCGATCTCGGCGATCGGGTAGCCGACATCGCGGAAGCTCGGCACCTCCTGGAAGAAGGCGTAGTTGCCGCCGCAGCATTGCGCGCCGCACTCGACGATGTGACCGGCGGTCAGCGCGCCGGCAAGCGCATCATAGTCGTCGCGCTTCCAGTTGAACTTCCAGGCCGCGGGTCCGATGACCAGGGCAGCGTCGGTCACGCGCGGGCAGATGACGATGTCGGCGCCGCGATCGAGCGCCGCCTTGATCCCCCAGGCGCCGAAATAGACGTTCGCGGTCAACGGCTTCTGACCCGACCCGGCCAGGGGCGCGCCGGAGTCCAGGTTGGTGAAGGCTTCGCCCTGCGCCCGCAGGCGGTCCAGATCCCCCAGCAGATCGTCGCCGTCGATATAGGCGACCTTCGCGTCCAGTCCGAGCTTGGCGAGGATCTTCTCGACCTCGTTGGCCATGCTTTTCGGATTCAGCCCCCCGGCGTTGGTCACGATCTTGACGCCGCGTTCGAGGCACAGGCCGGCGACATCCTCGAGCTGTTTCAGGAACGTGCCGACATAGCCCATCTGCTCGCCGCGGGCCTGTTTCTGGCCGTACAGGATCGACATGGTCAGTTCGGCGAGATAGTCGCCGGTCAGAACGTCGATCGGGCCGGCCTCGACCATTTCCCGCGCGGCGTCCAACCGGTCGCCGTAGAAGCCGCTGCAATTGGCGATACGGATGATGTCGTTCATCGTCTGCGATCCCTGACAATCATTGGCCGGCGGTCCAGGCCGGTTTGCGCTTTTCGCGAAACGCGGACATACCCTCGGCGGCTTCCTGGGACTGGAACATCCGCACGCTCCAGGGCGCGGTTTCGGCGAAGCCCTCTTCGATCGAGAGCTCGGACACCCGCCGGACCAGCTTCTTGCATTCCTGGACGGCGGTCGGGCCGCCCAGGTTGATCATATCGATCTCTTCCTGGACAGCCGCGAGCAGCCTGCCCGCCGGGACCGCGCAATGCGCCAGTCCCATCTCCACGGCCTGTTTGCCGGTGAAGCGCTCCCCCGTCAGGAACAGTTTCATCGCGTTGTGGACGCCGAGCTTGGGAACGCACACCACCGAGATCACCGCGGGTATGACGCCAATCCTCACCTCGCTGAAACTGAATTGAACGTCTTCGACGGTCACCACGATGTCCGCCGCGCCGACCAGGCCGAGGCCGCCGGCGAAGGCGGCGCCGTTGATGGCGGCGATGACCGGTTTGGGGCTGTCGAGCATCGCATTCAGCACTTCGGGCAGACTCACCGCGCGCCCGGTGGCCGAAGCGTTTCCCGGAGGGTTCTTCAGGTCGGCGCCCGCGCAGAAGGCGGGACCGGCGCCGGTGATCACGATCGAGCGGACGGCGGGGTCCTGGTTGGCGGCGACGAGGTGGTCGTAGAGTTCGTTGACCAGCCCGGCGGACAGGGCGTTGCGGTTCTCCGGCCGGTTCAGGGTGATCCAGGCCGCGCCGTCCTTGATCTCGTAAAGCGTCGCCTCGCCCGTCGTCATCGCCTCATCCCCCCTCATCCTTGGCCGCCAGCGTCAGCAGCAGCTGGCCGTTGCCGACCTGCTCGCCGACCGAGACATTGGTTTCGCTCACCACGCCGTCGCGCGGGGCGGTGATGCGATGCTCCATCTTCATCGCCTCCAGGATCAGCAGAAGCTGGCCCTTCGCCACGCTCTCCCCCGCCTGAACGATGATCGACCGGATGACGCCGGGCATCGGCGCCTTGAGGCCGCCCGTGAGATCTTCGACCTGAGTGACCGGGTACCTTGGTTGCTCCTTGAGCTGCAAATCCCCATCGGGGCCGTGAAGGAACCACCGCTCGTCCTGGCGCCTCGCCAGATATTCCAGCCGCAGGCCGTCGATGGCCAGATCGACCACACCCTCGCCGCACCGGTAGGGCCTGACAAGCCGCTCCGTCTCGTCCACGACAAATCGGAACAGGCCATCTCGCCGCGCCCGATAGGCGAGAAGGATCTCTTCGTCGTCGGCGACGAACCCGATCTGCTCCATCGGCGTCACCGAACATCTCCAGCCGCTGGGGATCGATTTCAGCACCTTGGCGGCCGCGCGCCGCCGGGCCTGGCCTTCGACGGCCGCCGCGATGCTGGCGTTGACGAGCTCCGATCGGCTGAAGCTCCGACGCGCGGCGGGCGCGACGCGTTCGATGAAGTCGGTCGTGGTGTCGCCAGCGAGGAATTGCGGCGTGCGTAATGTGGCCACGAGGAAATCGCGATTGGTGGTGACGCCCTGCACCTGTGTCGTCTCCAGCACCCGGGCGAGCCGGCTCGCGGCCTCCCGGCGGGTGGGCGCATGGACGATGACCTTGGCGATCATCGCGTCGAAATCGGGGCTGACCACGCTGCCGGCCTCCACGCCGGAGTCATATCTTGCGCGCCCCGACGTGGACGGCCGCCAGGCGATCACCGGGCCGGGCGCGGGCAGGAAGCTGTTCTGCGGGTCCTCCGCGCACAGACGCGCCTCGATCGCGTGCCCGTCGATCACGAGGTCGTCCTGGGAAAACGACATCGGCGCGCCTTCGGCGATGCGGATCTGCTCGCGCACTAGGTCCTTGCCGATGATCGCTTCGGTGACCGGATGCTCCACCTGCAGCCGCGCATTGACCTCCAGAAACCAGAACTCCTTGCCGCTCAGCAGGAACTCGACCGTGCCGGCCGAGGAATAGCCCAGCTCGCGCGCGGCGGAGAGGGCGGCGGCGCACATCGAGGCTCTGGTCTTATCGTCCAGCGCCGAGCAGGGGGCTTCCTCGATGATTTTCTGGTGACGCCTCTGGATGGAGCATTCGCGCTCGAAGCAGTGAACCAGGTTGCCATGGGTGTCGCCGAGGATCTGGATCTCGACGTGACGCGTCTTCTCCAGCCAGCGCTCCAGAAAGACGGTGTCGTCGCCGAACGAACTGGCGGCTTCGCGCCGCGCGCTCGCGACGGCGGCGTCGAGGTCGGATTTGGCGCTGACAATCCGCATGCCGCGGCCGCCGCCGCCGGCCGACGCCTTGACCAGAACCGGATATCCGATCTTGTGCGCCGCCTTGCCGACGTCGGTTTTGCTCGTGATCTCCGCCGCATCGAGCGTCGGCACGCCCGCGACCCGCATCAGCCGCTTGGCGGACAGTTTGTCACCCATCAGGCCGATGACCTCGGGGGTCGGCCCGATCCAGATCAGGCCGGCGTCGATCACCGCCTGGGCGAAATCGGCGTTCTCGGACAGGAAGCCATAGCCCGGATGCACCGCATCGGCGCCGGCGCGCCGGCAGGCGCCCAGCACCTTCTCGACGTCCAGATAGGTTTGCGCCGACGTCCGCCCGTTCAGCGCCACGCCGATGTCGGCCTCCCTGACGAACGGCGCCTCGGCGTCGCCGTCCGCATAGACGGCCACCGTCGAAATCCCCATCTCCCGGGCGGTCCTGAAAATGCGCCGGGCGATCTCACCCCGGTTGGCGACGAGCAGGCGGGTGATCGGCCGGGTGTGGATCACATCCGCCATGTGCCGAACTCCTTGGTTCCCTTGACCTCGTTGTTGCAGCAGGCCGAAAGCGCCATCGCGATCACCACGCGCGTATCGCGCGGATCGATCATGCCGTCGTCGGATATCCGCGATGTGGCGTACAGCCCTTTCGAGCGTTCTTCGGCCCAGTACTCCACGCCGGCGGCGCGCATGGCGTCGGCGGCCTCATCGAAGGGAAGGCCTCGCCGTTTCGCCGACGCCCGGCCGACGATCGACATCACCCCCGCCATCTGTTTGGGGCCCATCACGGCGATCTTCGCCGTTGGCCAGATGAAGGTGAAACGCGGGCCGAACGCGCGTCCGCTCATGCCGTAGTTGCCGGCGCCGTAGGACGCCCCGACAATCACCGAGATGTGAGGCACCGTCGAATTCGACACCGCATTGATCATCTTCGAGCCGTTCTTGGTGATGCCCCCTTGCTCGAAATCCGTGCCCACGATGTACCCGGTGATGTTGTGCAAGAACAGCAACGGAACATCGATCTGATTGCACAGCTGGATGAACTGTGCCGCTTTTTCCGAAGATTCAGAGAAAAGCGCGCCGTTATTTCCTAGAATTCCGACCGGATACCCGTGAATGCTGGCCCAACCGCAGACCAACGTGGGGCCATAAAGCGGCTTGAATTCCTCAAAATAGGAACCATCGACGATGCGGGCGATCACTTCGCGCATGTCGAACGGCTGGCGGAGATCCTTGGAGACCATGCCGAGCAGGTCTTCCGCATCGTACAGCGGCTCCTTGAAATCGCCTGATGGCTCCGGACCGAGTTTCCGCCAGTTCAAATGCCGCACGACTTCGCGGCATATGCGGATGCCGTCCATTTCGTCCTGCGCAAGATAGTCGCCAAGACCGGAAATGGTGGTGTGCATGTCCGCGCCGCCGAGGCTCTCGACGTCGGCGTCCTCGCCGGTCGCCATCTTCACCAGCGGCGGCCCACCCAGAAACACCTGGGACTGGTTCTTGATCAGGATGTTGTAGTCGCTCATGCCCGGTTGGTAGGCGCCCCGGCGGTCGAGGACCCGAAGACGACCGAGATGGTCGGAATTCGCATCTTCGAGAGTTCGGTTATCTCGTAGAACAGGCGGCCGGACTCGGCGAAATGGCCGACCTCCCGCCGAATTTCGGCCTCAGGATCCTCATTTCCTGACTCGCCGCTGAGGTCAGCGCCGGCGGATTCGACAAACTGCACATAGGGCATCCGGTTGATGCGCGCGAGTTCCAGGCCGCGCATCAGTTTCTTGCCGTTGAACGCATTGAAAGCGCCCGCCCGCACCGAGGGGTCGTGGCCCAGGATCACGCATTCAACGTTCTCGATCACGCCGATGCCGACCACGAACCCCGACCCGACCGGAAAGGGCGAGCGCCACGCCGCAAGCGGGCTGATTTCCAAGAAGGGCGAATCGCGGTCGAGCGCGTGTGCGATGCGCTCCCGGATCGGCATTTTTCCCCGGGAGCGGAGGCGGTTGATCGCTTCTTCGCCGCCGCCCTGCGCGGCTTGCTCGAGCAGGCCTTCCATGACCCCGAGCAACTCGAGCATGTCCGCGCGATTGGCCTGAAACCCGTCAGCGCGGGTATCCAGTCTCGACTCCAGAACGGGCATTCAACCTCCCAATGCGACGCGTGCTCCGGTTCAATTCAACGGATGCGATCCGGCGTGGCCCGGCTTGTCCCCGAATTGCGCCTGCTCGCAGCAGCCGGCAAGGTCGGATGATCTTGAGGCCGTGGGTGCATGACCTTGCTCTACATCAAGGGATCGGCTGGGACGACGTCCTGTCAGCCGTGCTGGAGCGAACGGCGAAACGCCGAGGGGCTGTCCCCCGACCACCGGGTGAAGGCGTGAGTGAAGGCGGCCAACTCCGAATAGCCGAGGGCCTCGGCGACCTGGTCGATGCTTATCGTGGTGGTCTGCAAGAGTTCCTGGGCGTGCTGGTGGCGCACCTGGTCCAGCAGCGAACGATAGGAGACGCCACGCTCGTTCAGCCGGCGCTGCAGCGTGCGCTCGGACACGAACAGCGACTGCGCCAGCCCTTCGGGGCTGGGATAGCGGCCTCCGGCGCGGACCAGGGCGTCGAGGCAGCGGCGGACGAACGGATCTTCGGTCGGCTGGCGCGCGACGATCTCCGCGCATTGGCGCGCGTAGGTTTCCTCGCAGACCGCGTTGCTCATCGGCAGGGCGACGTCCTCCAGCTCGGGCGGCCAGATCCAGGCGTTGCGGGCGGCGCCGAAGACCAGAGGCGCGCGCAGCTCTCGCGCGTACAACGCTCGATCGTCCGGCTCGGGTAGGGTCACCTCAATGCGCGTCAGGGGAAAGCGGCCTTGCCAGATGTCATTGAGCATCGTGGTGACGGACCCGAGCGCGCGATACATCGAAAAGTCCCGCAGAGCCTCGGGTATGGGCGAGGGATCCATGCCGACGCCAGTCAAGCGGCCCTCCTCGACGATCACCGAATAGCGCATCAATGAATAGTTCAGATCGCTGAAAACACTGGAAAACTCCAACGCGCGCCGCAACGTGCCCGCGGCCATCATTGCAAAGCCGTAGGCTCCGTAGCTGAGCATCCGATAGCGCAGCCCGGTTCGGAACCAGACTTCCAGCGCCCGTCCGGTCAGCTCCACGTAGGCGTGCTGGAAATCCAACTCCTGCCGGCCGGTGACGCGGCCGTTGGGGTCGTCGATCAGCGCCTGGGCGACGCCGGCGGCCGTGAGCGCCGGGGCGGGATCGAGCCCCAACTCATCGAGCATCGAGCGCATGATGCGGATGCTCAAGTTTGGAAAGTCGATCCGATCAAGCGTTTCAAGGCGCATGGCCTTGCCTGCTCCAGGCGGTGAACGCCAACCGTTCGGCAGAGCCGCGCCGTTTGGCGGGAAATGTCAAGCGAATGGCGAGGTCGATCATTCATCCGCGATCGGCTGGGTGCAAGCCTGCCTAACGATGCGCCCGTCGTAAGGCGGGACGTCCCCGAGGAAACGCAACCTTAGCCAGCCATCAGGGGTCTCAGCCATGAATGTGCGTCACAAGGACATATCGGCGTCGTTCCCCGCCACCCCGGGCCTGAGCGTGCGACCGGCCTATGTGGATCTGCCTGCCACCGGTTTCGAGGCTCCGATGGACGAGGTGAAACGTCAGGCGGTCGAACTGGCGCGCCGCTTCGCCGACGAGGTGCTGCGCCCGAACGGGACGGCGCTCGACCGGCTGACGCCGGAGGAGGTCATGGCGCCGGGCTCGAGCTACTGGAAGACGATCGAGCAATACAGGGCGCTCGGCCTCAATCAGACCCAGTCCCTGGACTTGCCGGCGGAGGATATCTGCGATCTGAACGCGATGATCTACGAGGAGCTGGGCCGGGGCGATTCCGGCTTGACCTGCGCTGTCGGCGCCGGCGGGCTCGGGTACGGGATGGCGGCCCGGTGGGGACGCGCCGACCTGATGGAGGCCTTCCCCGAGACCATGCTCGGCTGCTGGGGGATTACCGAACCCGTCGCCGGATCCGACATGCTGGACTGGGATGGACATGTGGCTCACCCAAACGGCGTCCACGAGCGGCCGTCCGTCATCGCCACCCTCAAGGACGACAAGGTGGTGCTCAACGGCCAGAAGTCGGCCTGGGTCTCCAATGGTCCGACGGCCGAATACTGCACCCTGTTCACGACCTTCGACCGCGGTCAGGGCCGCGAGGGGGTCAACATCTATGTGCCGCTCAACCTGCCGGGCGTGACGCGCGGCAGGTCCCTCGACAAGATGGGCCAGCGCGCCTTGCCGCAGGGCGAGATTTTCTTCGACAACGTCGAGGTTCCGGCCCGTTTCATCGCCGCCGGCCCCAATCAATACGCCGACGCCGTCTACGACATCCTGTGCGAGGCCAACGCGGGCATGGGACCGTTGTTCGTCGGCCTAGCGCGCGGAGCCTACGAACTGGCCTGGGACTACGCCCACGAGCGCAAGCAGGGTGGCGTTCCGATCATCCAGCACCAGAACGTCCGCTATCGGCTGTTCCACATGCTGCGGAAGATCGAGTCCGCCCGCGCCCTGGCGCGCCGGGTCTACCGGTTCAACACCCTGTCCGGAACGCGGGCGCTGCAAGCGTCAATCGCCTCGAAGATCACCGGCACCCAGACCGCCTTCGAGGTGGCCAGCGAGGCGCTGCAGATCTTCGGCGGCAACGGCATGACACGAGCCTATCCGCTGGAGAAGCTGCTACGCGACGCCCGCGCCTCGCTGATCGAGGACGGCTGCAACGAATTGCTGGCCATCAAGGGCGGCAGCCTCCTGGTCGATCCCAGCCGGCTGTGAGTTTGTGACGACCCGCAACGCCTAGGCGGTCTGAGGGCGAAGGCGGCCTTTGACCGTCCGCGCCGGAACGATCCGGCGCCTCGAATCTCCCCCGCACCGCTCACGCAAGCCTGGACTCGGCCCATCTGGTTTTGGCAGGGTGCGCCAAATCAAATGGGGGAGTGGCCGACGTTGCGTGATCTGACGCCCGTGATCATCGGTGTGGGAGAAGCTTCGGAGCGAATCGAGGCGCCGAACTATGTCGCGCACTCACCCGTGGATTTGGCCGCCCAGGCGGCTCGCGCCGCGCTCGACATGGCCCTCGGGACCGCGACATTGGCGGCGCACATCGACGTCATCGCGGCGATCCGCCAGTTCGAGGTCTCCGGCCCGCGCGCCGTGGCCCCGTTCGGCCGGGCGGACAACTTTCCGCGGGCCGTGGGCAAGCGCATCGGCGCCGATCCCGTCCGCGCCATCTTGGAGCCGGTAGGGGGCCAAGGCCCGCAGCACCTGGTCAATGAGTTCGCCCAGGCCATCGCTCTGGGCAAGATTGGCATGGCCCTGATCTGCGGCTCGGAGGCCATATCCACGGTCCGTCACCTGACCGCGCGGGGCGAGACGCGGGACTGGTCGGAGAGCGTGGGCGGACAGCTGGAGGATCGGGGTTTCGGCGAGCGGATGTTGACGCGCGACCTGACCGATCATGGGGTGCGCAGCGCGATCACCGCCTATGCGCTTTGCGAGAACGCGCGCTGCGCCCGGTTGGGCCTCGGCCGCGCCGACTACCGCCTGGAAATGGGAAGGCTGTTCGCACCTTTCACCCGCGTGGCGGCGGGCAATCCGCACGCCATGTCGCGACAGGTCCACACGGCGGAAGACTTGGCGACGGTGACGGAGTTGAATCGTCTGACCTCCGATCCCTTTCCGCGGCGCCTGGTCGCCCGTGACCAAGCCAACCAGGGCGCGGCGGTGCTCATCACGTCGGTGGCCAAGGCGCGCGAGCTTGGCGTGCCGGAAGACCGCTACGTCTACCTGCACGGCGGAGCGGACATCGCGGAAAGAACCCTGATCGAACGACGCGATCTTTCTTCCAGCCCGGCTTCGGTGATGGCGGTCGAGCGCGCTTTGGCGGCGGCCGGCGTGTCAATCCGCGATGTCGCCGTGTTCGATTTCTATAGCTGCTTTCCGATCGCCGTGTTCAACGTCCGTGATGGCCTCGGGATCGCGGCGGACGATCCGCGGCCGCTCACCGTCACCGGCGGCCTGCCCTATTTCGGCGGAGCGGGAAACAACTATTCCATGCACGCGATCGCCGGCGTGGTCCGCGCCCTCCGCGACGCGCCCGGCGCCTTCGGCCTGGTATGCGCCAACGGCGGCATCCTTTCGAAATACTCCGTTGGGATCTATTCGACCAAGCCGACGGCCTGGCGAGCCTTCGACAACAAGGCGCTGCAAGGCGAGGTTGACGCATGGCCGGCGCCCGCCCTGGCTGGAACCGAGGCGGCGGACGGAATCATCGAAACCTACACCATCGACTACGCCGCCGCGGCGCCCAGGGGGATCGTGATCGGTCGCCGGGCCCGTGACGGCGCCCGGTTCGTGGCCAAGACCGACGAAGGCGATGCGATCGTGAAGGCGATGATCGACGAGGACCCGCTCGGGGCGCGAGTGAGTTACGCGCCGAATCCGGAAGGCCTCGCGGTCCTGAAGATGTTCGAGCCGGTCAGGGTGCGGGAGACCGCCTGAAACCGACTCGCCCGGCTGGCCGGATCGCCAATCGGATCGCCGACAATGATCGCTGTGGTGACTCATAGGGCGCAAGGGCTCCCAGCGCCGATCTGGTCAAGGCGGCGGACAACGCTACAAGGTCACAGCCGTCAGGGAGGAATGCGGACGTGAACGAGTTGACCCCGGTGATCATTGGCGTGGGCGAGGCGTCGGAGCGGATCGATTCGGCCGATTATCGGGCGCTGTCGCCGGCGGATCTGGCAGGCCTGGCCGCGCGGGCGGCGCTGGACGACGCTCTTTCGGCCGAGGTTCTCGCTCCGCATATCGACGTGATCGCCGCCATCCGGCAGTTCGAGATATCGGCCCCCAAGATCGTCCCCCCGTTCGGCGCCTCGAACAACTTTCCGCGCTCGGTCGCGCGGCGCATTGGCGCCGATCCGTCCCGAGCGATTTTGGAACCGGTCGGCGGGCAGGGTCCACAGCACCTGGTCAACGAGTTCGCCCAGGCGATCGGCTCCGGCCAGGCGCGGATGGTCCTGCTGGTCGGCTCTGAGGCGATTTCGACCGTCCGGCATCTGAGTTCCAAGGGCGAGCGCCGCGACTGGGCCGAGACGGTGGACGGCGAACTGGAGGATCGGGGGTTCGGTGAGCGATACCTGACCCGCGACTTCGTCGAACATGGCGGAAGCACCCCGATCAGCCGCTACGCTCTGTGCGAGAACGCCCGTCGCGGACGGCTGGGCCTGGACCGCGCCGCCTATGCGCTGGAGATGGGCCGGCTGTTCGCGCCCTTCACCAAGGTCGCCGCCGGCAACCCGCACGCGATGTCGCGGGAGGTTTACACCGCCGAGCAACTGGCCACGGTTACCGAGCGCAACCGGTTGACGTCGGACCCCTATCCGCGTCGGCTGGTGGCGCGGGACCAGACCAACCAGGGCGCGGCGGTGCTGCTGACCTCGGTGGGCCAGGCCCGGGTGCTCGGCGTGCCGGAGGACCGATTCATCTACCTGCACGGCGGCGCGGACTCGTTTGAGCGCATGATGCTCGAACGGCAGGACATGTCGAGGAGCCCGGCCTCGGTGATGGCCGCCCGTCGCGCGCTGGCGCTGGCGGGGCTGGACGTCGGCCAGGTCGATCTGTTCGACCTCTACAGCTGCTTTCCGATCGCGGTGTTCAACATTCGCGACGGCCTTGGCATAGCGGCGGATGATCCGCGACCGCTGACCGTGACCGGCGGCCTGCCGTTCTTCGGCGGTGCGGGGAACAACTATTCGATGCATGCCATCGCCAGCATGACGCGGGCGCTGCGCGCGCGGCCGCAGGCGACCGGTTTCGTCGGCGCCAACGGCGGCGACCTGTCGAAATATTCCGTCGGCGTCTATTCGGCCCTGCCGGCCGAATGGAAGGGCTTCAGCAGCAAGGCCCTGCAGGCCGAAGTCGACGCCTGGCCCGCGCCGGCGCTGGCCGGGCCGGCCGCCGGCGAAGGGGTGATCGAGACCTACACCATCGATTACGCCGGCCCGGCGCCGAAAGGGATGGCGATCGGCAAGCTGGACGCCGGCGGCGCGCGCTTCATCGCGATGACCGCGCCGGACGACGCCGAGGTGGTCCAGACCATGATCGCGTGCGAGCCGCTCGGCGCCCGGGTCAGCCTGGCTCCCGACGATGCCGGCCACACCCTGATCAAGGCGCTGACGCCGGTCCGCTAAGGCGGGCGCTAGACCTCGAAGCGGAACGCCTCGCCGTCGCGCACGATGCGACCCGCGGTCGGGGTGGCGAAATGGGTGCCGATCACCAGGGTTGGGCCGTCGGCCAGGGCGGCGAAGGTCTCCTGGCGGGTGCGGATCGACTGGTCCTGGTCATAGTCGGGCGCGGAAGCCCATTCCGGATGGGCCATCTGGCAGGGGTGGTGGACGAAGTCGCCAGTGATCAGCGCCTCCGCGCCTTGCGAGGATATCTTGATGCTGACGTGCCCGGGCGTGTGGCCCAGCGTCGGGGTCAGTCTGATCTCGTCGCAGACCACATGGTCGGTCTCCACCAGATCGACCAGGCCGGCGTCGAACACCGGCTGCACCGAATCGCGGAAGATCGCCGGCTCGCTGGCGAAGGTGTCGGGCTCGCCTCGCCAGTAGTCGAACTCGGTGCGTCCCATCAGGTAGCGGGCGTTGGGAAAGGTCGGCGCCCAGCGGCCATCCACCAGCATGGTGTTCCAGCCGACGTGGTCGACGTGCAGGTGGGTGCACAGCACCGTGTCGATGCTGTCCCGGGCGAAGCCGGCCGCCTCGAAGTCTTGCAGGAAGCTGGTTTGCATCTGGTTCCAGGCGGGCATGCTCGCTCGGGGCTTGTCGTTGCCGATGCAGGTGTCGACCACGATCCGGCGGGTGGGCGTCTCGACCACCAGGGCGTGGATGCTCATCTTCAACCTGCCGGTTTCGTCGGCGAAATGCGGCTGCAACCAGGGGATCTGAACGATCGCCTCGCGCGTGGCCTGGGGCAGGATGAACCGGCTGCCGCCGATGGCGTCCAGTTCGACGATGCGGGTGATGGTCACCGCCCCGACCCGCCATTTGAGCAGCGGCGCCTTGGCCGCGAGGGTCACGCTCCCGGTGGTCGTGGCCTGGTCCATGCGCATTTCTCCCTTTGATGCCCTGTTTGACGCCTCGACGGCCGAGGCGAGGCGTCATCTCGGCCGGCTCAGCCGGAAGTCTTGAAACTCGGCTCGAACAGTTGAACGATCCGGCCGTCCCTGTCGACCAGGATCGGACCCAGATCCTGGTGTTCCGCGAGCCGCCCGCCGATGAGTCTGCTGCTTCGCTCGATCCGCGCCGCCGACAGCGCCCGGCTGCTGGCTTGGCGCAACGCCCCGCATGTGGCGGCCTACATGTATTCCGACCACCTAATCGGCCAGGACGAGCACGACCGCTGGTTCGCCCGGGCGCTGGCGGCGTCCGACCGCCGCTACTGGATCATCGAGCGGGACGGCGAGGGGGTGGGCCTGGCCAACTTGACCCGGATCGACCTGGTCAACCGCAAGTGCGACTGGGCCTATTATCTGGGCGAGACCTCGACCCGCGGCCAGGGGATCGGCGCCGGGGTCGAATACATCGTCCTGCAGCACGTGTTTGGGCCGTTGGGGCTGAACAAGCTCTGCTGCGAGGTGTTCCTCGACAACGAGGCGGTCTGGAAGCTGCATGAATCGTTCGGCTTCACCCGCGAGGCGCTCTATCGCGAGCACATTTTCAGGGATGGCGGCTTCAAGGACGTGGTGGGTCTGGGGATTCTCGCCCGCGACTGGGTGGCCGTTCGCCCCGCCTGCGAGGCGCGGCTGCGGGAGAAGGGCCGCGATCCGGCGAGCCTGCGGATCGTCGAGGGCTAGGCCCCGGCCTGTTCGATCCCACGCGCGGTCGCGCCTCGCGCAAGGCGGTGGATTCGCGGACGATCCGATGCTCTTTTACACGCCGGATTGGTCCGAGGTGAGCGAGATGGCGGATTTCGGCGGCGAGGCGGAGTTGGAGGCGTTCCGCGCCGAGGTGCGTGCGTGGCTGGCGAAGAGCTTTCCCGCCGCGTTGCGCGGCAAGGGCGCGGCGTTGCTGGCCGAGTCCGAAGGCGGCAAGGCGGAGGGCGATCTGGCGGTCTGGCGCCAGCGCATGGCCGACAAGGGTTGGGGCGCCCCGACCTGGCCGACCGAATATGGCGGCGGCGGACTGTCGCCCCAGGCCGCGCGGGTGCTGCAGCAGGAGATGGAGCGGATCGGCGCGTTCAACCCGCTGGCCTTCGGCATGGGCATATCCATGATTGGCCCGACCATCCTCGACTACGGAACCGCCGAGCAGAAGCGTCGGCATATTCCGCCGATCGTCCGCGGCGAGGTGCGCTGGTGCGTGGGCTATTCGGAGCCCGGCGCGGGCTCGGACCTGGCCTCGCTGCAGACCAAGTGCGTCGACGCCGGCGACCATTGGCTGATCAACGGCCAGAAGGTCTGGACCTCGGGCGCGCAATGGTCCGACTGGTGTGGCTGCCTGGTGCGCACCGATCCGGCCGCCAAGAAGCACGAGGGCATCAGCTTCATCCTGCTGAACATGCGCCAGCCAGGAGTGGAGACGCGGCTGATCAAGCTGATCAGCGGCGATTCGCCGTTCTGCGAGACCTTCTTCACCGACGCGCGGGCGGACAAGGGCGCGCTTCTGGGCGATCTGAATCATGGCTGGACGGTGGGCAAGCGGCTTTTGCAGCACGAACGGGCCAGCCAGACGGGCGTCGGCGGCGCGGGGGTCAAGCTCAGGCCCCTCGACGAGATCGCCAAGCGCTATGTCGGACTCGACGATGATGGACGGTTGATGGACGCGGACCTGCGAGCGCGGCTGACAGACCATCTGATGCACGTCAGGGCCCATGGGCTGACCATCGCCAGGGCCGCGGCCGAAGCGAAAGGGAACGCAGGCCCGAGCAACGCCGCCTCGACCTTGAAGAATTCCGCATCGGTGATCGGCCAGACCCGGGCCGAGCTCAGCTTGGAGATCATGGGCCACGGCGGCCTCGGCTGGGAGGGCGAGGGCTTCACCGCCGAGGAGATCAACACCGTGCGCGGCTGGCTCGGAGGCAAGGCGATGTCGATCTACGGCGGCTCGTTCGAGATCCAGAACAACATCATCTCCAAGCGGATCCTCGGCTTGCCCGATACGACGCAGTCGAGCTGAGGCCTGCGTTGCAGGCCGGACTGGACAAGGCTAGGCTGGCCCAGGCCTGAACGGCGAGGCTTGCGCGCGAGGCTCTCTCTTGGCTGGTTGAACAGCATCAAAGAACCCTCGCTCGAACCGCGAGGCGGCGCATAGCGCGCGCCTCGGCGGCGACGGAGCCTTTGTTGATCCTCCGACACCATCAGCCATCGAGACCGCGGCCATGGCCTTCTTCCGCAACGATTCTGTCAATTGGCTCAATCTGCATTACGGCGTCCACGCGCTGGCCCTGAGCGGCGGCGGCGCCTTCTTCGCGGCCTTCCTCCTGCGCGCGGGCGTGCCGGCGCCCGCGGTCCTCGCCGTGCTGGCGCTGATTCTCGCGGGCCGGTTCGCGATCCGCCCCCTGATCCTGGCGCCCGCCGCGCGTTTTGGACTGAAGCCGCTGGTGATCGCCGGAACGCTGCTGAGCGCCCTGCAATACCCGCTGCTCGCGCGGGTGCATGGCCTTGGCTGGCCGCTGCTCCTGCTGTGCGCGACCTCCGCGGTCGGCGATACGGTCTACTGGACCTCCTACCACGCCTATTTCGCCTCGCTCGGCGACGCCGATCATCGCGGCCATCAACTGGGCGCGCGCGAGGCGATCGCGGCTGTCGTGGGCATAATCGGCCCGCTGGCGACCGGCTGGGCGCTGGTCGCGCTCGGCCCCGCTGCGGCGTTCGGCGCCACGTCCGTCGTCCTGGCGCTAGCGGCGCTCCCGCTGTTTGGAATCCGCAACGTCTCGGTGCCCCACGAGGCGCCGGGCGCGTTCGGCGCGGCCCTGCCCGGCGTCCTGATGTTCGCCGCCGACGGATCGATCTGCGCGGGCTTCGTCTATGCCTGGCAGATCGCGCTGTTTCAGTCGCTGGGTCAGAGCTTCACCGCCTATGGCGGGGCGATGGCGCTCGCCGCCCTGTTCGGCGCCGCCAGCGGTCTCATGCTTGGCCGGCTGATCGACGCCGGGCATGGCTCGCGGGCGGTGTGGCTCGCGGTCGGCTCGGTGGGCGTGGTGACCGGCCTTCGCGCGGTCAGCTATGGCGATCCGGCGCTGGCGGTCGCGGCCAACGCCGCCGGCGCTCTAGTCCCAGCCCTCTACATCCCGACGATGATGACGGCGGTCTACAACCAGGCCAAGGGATCGCCCTGCGCTTTGCGCTTCCACATCGCCACCGAGGGCGGTTGGGACGCCGGCGCGGCGAGCGGATGCCTGGCGGCGGCGGGCCTTTTGTGGGCCGGGGCGCCGATCTCACTGGCCATAGCGCTGGCGCTCTTCGGTGCGGGCGCGGTGTTCGTCCTGTTGCATCGCTACTACGGCGGGGTCGTCGCGCCCGCGCCGGCCATGGACTGACCGG
The DNA here is from genome assembly GCA_963706385.1 of uncultured Alphaproteobacteria bacterium. Taxonomy (GTDB): domain Bacteria; phylum Pseudomonadota; class Alphaproteobacteria; order Caulobacterales; family Caulobacteraceae; genus Poindextera. The sequence continues at coordinate 2,413,697 of OY970153.1, forward strand.
CGACCTTAGTCGCGCAGCAGCTCGTTGACCGAGGTTTTCGAGCGGGTCTGGGCGTCGACGATCTTGACGATCACCGCGCAGGAAAGGCTCGGACCTAGGCCGTGTGGGTCGGGCAGGGCGCCGGGCACCACCACCGAATAGGGCGGGACACGGCCGCGATGGACCTCGCCGGTCTTGCGGTCGATGATCTTGGTCGAGGCGCTCAGGAATACGCCCATCGACAGGACCGCGCCCTGGCCGACGATCACGCCTTCGGCCACCTCCGAGCGGGCGCCGATGAAACAGCCGTCCTCGATGATGGTCGGATTGGCCTGCAAGGGCTCCAGCACCCCGCCGATGCCCGCCCCGCCCGACAGGTGGACGTCGCGGCCGATCTGGGCGCAGGAGCCGACCGTGGCCCAGGTGTCGACCATGGTCCCTTCGCCGACATAGGCGCCGATGTTGACGAACGAGGGCATCAGCACGGCGTTGCGGCCGATGTAAGCCCCGCGACGCACCACCGCCCCTGGCACGGCGCGAAAGCCGGCCTCGGCGAAATGACCCGGCGTCCAGTCGCCGAACTTGCCTGGAACCTTGTCCCACCAGGGCCCCAGGCCCGGCTCGTGGGTCAGGCCGCCGCCGTTGACCATCAGGCTGTTGGCGTGCAGCCGGAAGGACAACAGCACCGCCTTCTTCAGCCACTGGCGCGTCACCCACGTCCCGTCGATCTTTTCCGCCACCCGCGCGCGGCCGGCGTCCAGCAGGCTGATCGCCTCCTCGACCGGCTCGCGCAGGATTCCGGTGGTGGTGGTGGTGATCTCGTCGCGGCGCTCCCAGGCGGCGTCGACCGCTTGCTCCAGCGCCTCGAAGTCGGGGCTTTTGATCATGGTCTAGCTCTCCCTGATCCGCGCGGCGGCCAGGAAGGGCGCCAGGTGGCGGGTGCGAAAGTGGACGAAGTCGGCGCTCGATGCCTCGGCGTGGGGGCCGACCAGCACGGTGGTCATGCCGATCGCCGCGGCGGGGGCGAGGTTCTTTTCGCTGTCCTCGAAGAAGGCGGTGACGGTGGGATCGACGTCGTGGGCGCGGGTCATCCGATCGAAGGTCTCGGGCGCCGGCTTGGGCACATAGTCCGCGGCGGCGATGTGGAACACCGCCTCGAACTGGCCGGTCAGCTCCAGCCTGTCCAGCACCCGTTCGGCGTGGCGCGCATCGCCGTTGGTGAACACCAGCCGCCGGCCGGGCAGGCGCCGCGAGGGCGGCCTTGAGCGGCGGATCGGGGGTCAGGGCGTCGAGCGAGACGTCGTGCACCTCGTTCAGGAACACCTCGGGATCGACGCCGTGCCGGGCCATCAGCCCGGCCAGGGTGGTGCCGTGCTCGTGCAGATAACGCTTCTGCAAGGCCAGCGCCTCGGCCGGCGCGGAGTCCGGTCTCGCGCGCCACGAAGGCCGTCATCCGCTGTTCGATCAGCCCCATGAACGCGGTTTCCGGCGGGTAGAGGGTGTTGTCCAGGTCGAACAGCCAGACCTCCACATGTCGCAAGTCTGCCCGCGGATCGGGCGCCGAGACGCCGCTCATGCCCGCACCAGGGTTCCCGCGCCGTGTTCGGTGAACAGTTCGGTCAGCATGGCGTGCGGCCGGCGCCCGTCCAGGATGACCACCGCCTCGACCCCGGCCTGGACCGCGGCGATCGCGGTCTCCAACTTGGGGATCATGCCGCCGGTCGCCACGCCCCCGGCGATCGCGCGGCGCGCTTCCGAGACCGTCAGCTGGCGGATCAATTCGCCCTTCTTGTCGAGCACGCCCGCCACGTCGGTCAGCAGCAGCAGGCGCTTGGCCCTCAGCGCCCCGGCCACCGCCCCGGCGACGGTGTCGGCGTTGATGTTGTAGGTCGCGCCCTCCTCGGACACCCCGATCGGGGCGATCACCGGGATATAGTCCTGGTCGGCGTAGATCAGGGCCTCGACGATCTTTGGATCGACGGTCTTGGGCTCGCCGACGAAGCCCAGATCGACGATGTGCTCGATGTTGGAGTCCGGATCGCGGCGGGTCTTCTTGGTTTTCTCCACGGTGATCAGCCGCGCGTCCTTGCCCGAGAGGCCCACGCCGCGCACGTCGGCCTCGGCCCCGGCGCGGTTGATCAGGTGGACGATTTCCTTGTTGATCGCGCCGGAGAGCACCATTTCGGCGACCTCCATGGTGGCTTGGTCGGTCACCCGAAGCCCGTCGACGAAGGTCGACTTGACGCCGGCCCGGTCCAGCATGCGGCTGATCTGCGGGCCACCGCCGTGCACGATCACCGGATGGACGCCCAACAGCTTGATCAGCACGGCGTCGGCGGCGAACAGGCGAGCCATCTCCTCCTCGCCCATGGCGTGGCCGCCGTATTTGATCACCACCGTCTCGCGGTCGTAGATCTGGATGTAAGGCAGCGCCTCGGCCAGGGTCTTGGCGGTGGCCCAACCCGGTTCGTCGGGGTTGTATTGGGAGGTGTCGGTCATCGCGTGTCCGCCGGGGCTGGTGAGCGGCTCCCGATAGAGCAGGCGGCGGCGGTTGTCACCGTTTCACACATGCGAGCGCCTGCTCAGGCAAGGCCGACCGCCTCGGCGATCTCCGCGCGCAGCTCGGCCAGGCCGCTTGCCTCTTCGGCGGAGGTGGCCAGCACCCGCGGGAACGCGGCGGGACGGCGGGCGACCGCCTTGGCCGTGGCCTGGGTCACCTTGGCGACCTCGGCGGGCTTGAGCTTGTCGGCCTTGGTCAGCACGATCTGATAGGAGACCGCGGCCAGGTCCAGGGCGTCGAGCGCCTCGCCGTCGATCGGTTTCAGCCCGTGCCTCGCGTCGATCAACAGATACACCCGCATCAGGTTCGGCCGGCCGCGCAGGTAGGCGCGGCCCAGGTTCTGGAACTTGCCGGTCGCGCTCTTCGAGGCCCGGGCGAAGCCGTAGCCGGGCAGGTCGACCAGCCGCAGCCGCTCGTCCAGCACGAAGAAGTTCACCTCGCGCGTGCGCCCGGGTTCGTTCGAGGCCCTGGCCAGGTGTTTCTGTCCCACCAGGGCGTTGATCAGCGAGGATTTGCCGACGTTGGAGCGCCCGGCGAAGGCCACCTCCGGCAGGTCCGGCGGCGGCAGGCCGGCGATCTGGGCCGCGCCCATCAGGAAGGTCGCCGGCCGAGCGAACAGCACCCGCGCGGCCTCGAGCGCCTCGGGTGCGCGGATGTCGGAGCCCTGCGCCGGCTGCGCGGTCACCCCGCCGGACGCGGTTTGAGGAAGCGGCCGATGAAGTCGTCGATCGGATTGTCCACCTTGAAGCGGCGCATGATCACGTACTGCTGGATGATCGAGAGCAGGTTGTTCCACGACCAGTAGATCAGCAGTCCGACGGTGAACGGGGCCATGATGAAGGTGAACATGATCGGCATCAGCTGGAAGATGCGCTGCTGCGCCGGATCGGGCGCCGGCGGGTTCATCGCTTGGCTCAGCCACATGGTGAAGCCGTAGATCAGGGGCCAGGCGCCGATGTGCAGCGGCCCGTCCAGAAAGCCGCCGATCAGCGGCGTCGTCGACGGGTTCCAGGGGATCAGGCCGAACAGGTTCCAGACCGTGGTGGGATCCTTGGCGGCCAAGTCGTGGATCCAGCCGTAGAACGGCGCCTGGCGCATCTCGATGGTGACCGTCAGCACCTTGTATAGCGAGTAGAACACCGGGATCTGGATCAGCATCGGCAAACAGCCCATCAGCGGATTGATCTTCTCCCGCTGATAGAGCGCCATGGTCTCCTGCTGCAGCTTGGTCTGGTCGGCGCCGTGGCGTTTTTTCAGCTCTTCCATCAAGGGCTGGATCTTCTTCATCTTGCTGATCAATTCGTAGCTCTTGTTGGCCAGCGGGAAGAAGACCGCCTTGACCAGCACGGTCATCGCCAGGATCGAAAGGCCGATGTTGCCGATGTAGCCCTTGAGGAACTCGAGCAGGTCGAACAGCGGGTGGGTGAAGAACCAGAACATGCCCCAGTCGATGGCGTTGTCGAATTTGGGCAGGCCGTATCGTTCGCCATAGGCGTTTAGCAGCGGAACGGTCTTGGCGCCGGCGAAGATGCGAACGGTGCGGGTCAGATTCTGGCCGGGGGCGATGGTCTGGGGCGCGCCCAGAAAGCCGGTCTTGTAGACGTCGACGCCGTTCACCGCCTGCACCGGGAACTTGGCGGTGATGGTTTCGGACTGGTCGGGGATCAGGGCGGTGAGCCAGTATTTTTCGGTCGCGCCCAGCCAGCCGCCCCTCGAAATCAGATCGGGATAGCCCTTCTTCTTCCATTCCTTGTACTTGGCCAGCTTGAGCGTGTATTTGCCGGCATCGGCCTCGCCGCCCAGCATGCCGATCGCGCCTTCGTGCACGATGCTGCTGTTGTTCATGTCCGCCGGCAGGCCCTGCTGCTCGACCAGGCCGTAGGGCCGAAGCGAGGCGGGCTGGGCCGCGCCGTTGGCGACCTGGTCGGTCACCGTGAACAGGGCGTGGTCGTCGACGGCGATGGTGCGGGTGAATTTAACCCCCTGGCCGTTGTCGTAGGTCAGCACCAGCGGCGTGGCCGGGGTCAGTTCGGCGCCCGGCCTGGCGGTCCACTGGATGGCGTCGAGGTCCGGCAAGTCCGTCGCGTCGCGGTTGGTCCAGCCGGTCTGGATGAACCAGGCGTGCGCCGTCCCCTCGGGACGCAGGAGCTGGACCAGGGGCGATCTGGGATCCGTCGTAGTGTGGTAGCCCTTGAGGAAAAGCTGGTCGATCCGCGCGCCGCGCAGCGTGATTCGACCGGTCAGGCTCGGGGTGTCGATCGCGACCTGCGGGCTCGCGGTGAGCGCCTGGGGCGTTGACAGGACGCCCAGCGCGGCCGAGCTCGGTGCGCCGGCCGCATGCGGAGCCGCCGCCGCGGCGCTCGCCGCCCGCTGGGCCTCCAACTGGTGCTTTTTGGTCTGCGGTCCGAGCACCCAGACCTGGTAGGCCACCATGATCGCCACGGCGCAGACCACGAACAGGATCGTGTTGCGGCTGGTATCGTTTTCCATGGATCGGCTTACCGGAGAGCGGCCGCCGGCGCGGGCGCCGCGGGGACCTGATTGGCGGCGAGGCTTATCAGCGCGCTTTTGACGTCGTCAAGCAGACGGGCCCAGGGACGCGCCGCCGTTCCGCTCCTGGCGATGAATACATAATCAAAACCTGCCTTGCCCAGGAGGGGCAAGGTCAGTCGGGCCGCCTCGCGCAACCGCCGCTTGGCGCGGTTGCGGGTCACCGCCCCACCGATCTTGCGGGTGGCGGTGAAGCCGACGCGGATTTGGCTGCGCTGAGCCGTCCGGTCCAGCGCCTGGACCACCACCGCGCCGCGCGCGCAGGCGGCGCCCTTGGCCGTGGCCAAGAACTCGGCGCGGCTTGTCATGCGCTCGATGGTCGGGAAATCCTCATGGGGCAAGGTCGGGCGGGTCATCTCGGACGCCGAAATCCTCACCCTCCTATCGCTGACGCCGGCGCATCCCCGGGGCGGGAGGACGCGGGCTAGGCCGTCAGCCGCTTGCGGCCCTTGGCCCGGCGGCGGGCGACGATCTTCTGGCCGTTTTTGGTGGCCATGCGCGTGCGGTAGCCGTGACGGCGCTTACGCACGAGTCTGGACGGCTGGTAGGTCCGCTTCACAGTGAAGGCTCCGCAAATGGGGCGCGCGAAAAAGAGCGCGGTGGATACGCAAGAGGGCGGCGCCTGTCAACCTTGAACGGTCCCGGTCCTATAAATCCGGCCGGATCACCGCCTTGCCGATCACTTTGCGGTCGGCCAAGAGATCGAACGCCTCACGCCAGCGGGACAGCGGCAACTCGACGTAGACCCTCGGGCGGATCCTGCCCTGGTCGGCCAGGTCCCACACCGCCTTGATGTTTTCGCGGCCCTTTTCGGGAAACTTGCGGCCGTACTCACCGGCGCGCACCCCAATCACCGAAAAGCCCTTGATCAGCGGCATGTTGACCGAGACCGAGGCGATGCGACCGGAGGTGAATCCCACGACCAGGAGCCGCCCGTCGAAGGCGATGCAGCGGACGCTCTCGTCGAACACATCACCGCTCACCGGATCGTAGATGATGTCGGCGCCGCGACCGCCGGTGATCTCCATGACCTTGTCGCGAAAGCCGCCGGTGACGTTGACCACCGCGTCGGGCGCGTATTCCCGGGCCACCACGGCCAGCTTCTCGTCCGAGGCCGAGGCCGCGATCACCTTGCAGCCCAGGACCTTGCCAAGGTCGAGCGCGGCCAGGCCCACCCCACCCGCCGCGCCGTGGACCAGGAGCCATTCGCCGGGCTGGGCCTGGGCGCGCCGCACCAGGCCGACGTAGGCTGTGATATAGGCTCCAGTAAAGGCTGTGGCTTGCGAGAAGCTCATCCGCTCGGGCTTCGGCCGCAGGTTCGCCGCCTGCGTTAGAGTGAATTCGGCGAAGGCGCCGGTCTTGGCCCCGCCCATCACAGCATCGCCAATCTTCCAGCGCTCCACGCCTTCGCCCACGGCGGCGATCTCGCCCGTCATCTCCATGCCGGAGATGAACGGAATCTGCGGTTTGAACTGGTATTCGCCGCGGGTCATCAGAAGGTCGGGGAAGTTCACCGAGGCCGCGCGCACCTTGACCAGCGCCTCGCCCGGACCCGGACGCGGGGTCTCGATCTCGCGCACGGCGCAGCCGCCGTAGTCCGCCGCCAGGGCGTCGACGACCAAGGCCTTCATGCATCCGGCTCCGTCAATGGATCCGGCCCTGGCCGCCCTCGCGCACCAGGCCGGCGATCTCGCGGCAGGCGACGTCGGCCGCCGGCACGACGCCGGTGAAGGCGGTGAAGGCGTGGGCCAGCGAATCGTAGCAGCGATAGACCACCGGGACGCCTGCATCCCTCAGGCGCTTGGCGTAGGCCTCGCCCTGATCGACCAGCGGATCGAAGCCGGCGGTGATCACCAGGGCGGGCGCCAGGCCACTCAGGTCGTCCGACCGGATCGGCGAGGCCCTCGGGTCGGTGGGATCGGCGTCGGCGCCCAGATAGTGGCCCACGAACCACTCCATGCTTGCGCGCGACAGCGGATAGGCGTCGGCGTAGGTGGTCATCGACTGGGTTTCGCTGGCGGCGTCGACAGCGGGATAGATCAGAAGTTGCAGCGCCGGTTGCGGCTCGCCGCAACGCTTCATTTCCTGGGCCAGGACGGCGGCGAAGTTGCCGCCCATGGAATCCCCGCCGATCGCCACCTTACCCGCCGGGGCGCCGAAGCGGGCCGCATTGTCCCGCGCCCAACGATAGGCGGCCAGCACGTCCTCCAGCCCCGCAGGGAAGCGGTGTTCGGGCGCGAGTCGATAGTCGACCGAGACGACCGCGCAGTGAGCTAACTTGGCCAGGATGGAGCAGAAAGCGTCGCAGGTGTCGAGGTCGCCGATCACCCCGCCGCCGAAATGGGCGAACACCATCAGCGGCGCTGCATCGTCGAGCAGCGGCGGTTGATAGGCCCGAAGCGGAATCGGCCCGGCCGGTCCGTCGATCGACAGGGCCTCGATGCGCACCCCGCTTTCGCGCGGACCGGCGGTGGTGGCCAGGGCCTGAGCCGTACCGGCGCGGGCGGCCTCGGGGGTCAGGCTGCTGAGCGGCGGGAGGCTGCGGCCGGCGTTGGCCAGGAACTGTAGACGCGGGTCTAGGGTGCGGCCGCCCTGAAACACCACCCCACCGCCGGACAACAGCCGCAGAATCGGGGTTGGCAGGGCCAGAACGGCCTTCAGGATGAATTTCTGGGTCACCGAGTCGGCCATGCGCGGCTTCCCGGGCTCAGGATTTCGAGAGCGGCAAGGCCGGCAGGCCACCGAGGATCATCTGGACCGCGAATTCGACCGCCGCCGGCACATCGACCGGTCGGCGCGCCAGCATCTTGTCGCCCACTTCCCGGGCGATGGCGATGCAGGCCGCCGCGAGGAATTCGGAATCAACCTTCGGCCCCGATCCGCGCTCCAGCACATCGGAGATCGACCAGCGGACCTGGTCGAACACCGCCTTCATCTCCGGGGTCTCGGCGCGCACGTGCGGGTGACGATGGTCCGCGGCCAGGGGCTTGTCGCGCCAGGCGGCGTCCTCGTCGACGATGAAGTTGAAATAGGCGGTGATCGCGCCGCGAATGTAGCTGGGAAAGTCGGTGGCGGCCTCGTACTGGGCGCGCAGGATCGGGCGGAATCGGCGCGCGCCGTCGTCGGACAGCGCCTCGTACACCTCCTCCTTAGAGCGGTAGTAGTTGTAGAAGGCCCCGACCGACAGGTTCGTTCGTCGGATGATGTCGCGCACCGTGGCGACCTCGTAGCCCAGCTCGCCAAACACCTGCCGAGCCGCGTCCAGGATCGCGCGCCGGTTCTGCTGTTTGGTCTGCGCCCGCTTGCCCGCGGAGGCGACACCCAAGTCTGCGACGTCGGTCATTCGTACTCGAAAGCTGGCGTGAAGCCGTCTGCGGCCAGCCTAGACAGAGCCTTATTCCAGCCCGGCGGGCAAGAGGGCCGATCATCCCCCGCGGTTCATGGAGCCGCCGTCGAGCCGCGCCGACAGCTGGCCCGGCAGCGGGTCCAGGCGCTCGGGCAGGCGTCAGTTTCGTCGGCGGCGAGGCAGAAGTAATAGGTCTGGTCGCAGCCCCTCTGGCATTGTCCGGCGTCGGTTCGGACCGTTCCGGCAAGCGGGACGAACGCGACCGGCAGCGGCGCGCGCGACGCCGGCTTGAGCTTGACCGGCCGCGCCATTTGCGGCTCCCGCATCGACGGCTTGACCGCGCTCGCCCCGTCCGCCGCCGCGCCCTGGGCGGCGGCGAAGGCGATCAGCAGGGCGAAGGGCGGGACGGGCGATCGCATGGCCCGTTGATGCGGCCTTCGCGGTTAAGCCGCCGTTAACCAAAGTCTCAGCCCTTGGTCACAGCCGCTCGATCACGCATTACCATCCTGATAATCAAGGCGAGCGTGGATGCCGCTGGACGTCGCTCAACCGCACGCCCAACCTTGGCGATGAAACGCCTGATTCGCGGCCGTAAAACGACCGCGCGGCGCGCGCGTGAGGATGCGTCGTGATGAGGCCGGCGGTAGTGGATCAAGTGACTCAACCTTAGTGTGTAAAACACGCGCATCCGGCGGCCTCCAGCGTCGCATTCGCCGGGACGACGATCTTGGTCCGGGCGCGCGGGTCAACGCCGAAACCTGCAACTGACGATACGATGAACCGCGTTTCCGTCATCTTCCTGGCTCTGGCGCCCTGGCTGGCGTGCTGCACGCTCGGCTCGAACGTGCGCGCGCCGGATACGCGCCTGCCGGCGGTCTACGAGGCGCCGACGGATGCGACCCGCGCCGGAGTGGATATCGAACAGTGGTGGACGCTCTACAACGACCCGCAGCTGGAGAGCCTGATCGGGCAGGCCCTGATCGGCGCGCCGGACGCGCTCAGCGCCCGGGCCCGGCTTGACGAGGCGCTGGCGGTGCGCGCCGGGGCGTTGGCGGCCTATGGCCCGCAGGGTGATATTCAGGCTGGCGCCACGCGCACCGACACCTATCCGATCGGCAAGTCCGCCACGTTCCAGTTCAACGGTCAGAGAATCTCGCTTTCGCCGTCCGGAGCGACCTACAACGCCAGCGCCAACTTCAACGTCAGCTGGGAGCTGGATCTGTTCGGCCGCAGCGTGGTGACCCGGCGCAAGGCCAACGCCGATCTGGCCGCGGCGCGGTTCGATTACGAAGCCTCGCGGGCGAGCTTGGCGGCCAATGTCGCCGATGAGCTGTTCCAGGCGCGGGGCCTAGCCATCCAGCTCGACGACGCGCGCGAGGCGGCTCGCATCGCACGTCAACTCGCCGACATCGCCCATGCCAAGGCCGAGCGCGGTCTGGGTTCGAAGGCCGACGCCGACCAGGCCACCGCGCAAGCCGCCCAGAGCGACGCTCAGGTCGCCGACCTGGAAAGCCAGTTGCACGCCGCGCGGCGAATCCTCCTGGTGCTGATCGGGCGCGGCGTCGACCCGCTCGACAGTCTGCCGACCCCCGCCAGCGCCGGCTCCCCGCCCCAGGTCCCCGCCAGCGTGCCGGGCGAGCTGATGGCCCGCCGGCCCGACGTGCGCGAGGCGGCGGCCACGCTGAAGTCCGCCACGGGCGAACTCAAGCTGGATGAACTGGCGCTGTTTCCCAGGTTCACCCTGCAGCCCGGCGTCGGCCTGAGCTCGAACAACCAGATCGGTTTTCCGATCACTGGCGACTTCTGGTCGATCGGGCTGGGCCTGGCCCAGCCGGTGCTGGACATGCCGCGGCTGAAGAGCGTGATCCGCGCCCAGGGTGCGCGCGCCAACCAGGCCGCGATCGCCTACCAGAAGGCGGTGCAGACCGCCTATGCCGAAACGGAGAACGCTCTGGTCGGGCTTTCGGCCGACGAAACTCGCGTCCGCCTGTTGACCGCCGGCGAGGCCGAGGCGCGCTCGGCCTTTGACGCCGCCCGCCAACGCTACGCGGCCGGCCTGGACGATCTGACCTCCACGCTCGGCGCCGAGCAGACCTGGCGCGCCACGCGCAGCGCCCTGACCAGCGCCCAGGTGCAGGCGCTGCGACGTTCGGTGCAGGCGTTCAAGGCGCTCGGCGGCGGCTGGTCGCCCGGCTCGGCGGCGGGCGCGCGGGCCGGCGGATGAAACCGGGCGCTGTGACGAAATGGGCCGCCGTCGCGGCGTTGATGCTGGCGTTAGCGGCGACAGGGTGCGCCAGGAAGGCCGCTGTCAGCCCGCCCCCGCCGCCGCGCGTGGTCAACGTCGCGCGCGTCGAGACCCGCACCCTGGCCGGCGGCCTGGAGTCCTCGGGCCTTCTAGTGTCCCGAGAGGAGGCGGCGGTCTATGCCGAGACGCCGCTGGCCGGCTTTCGCGTCGCGCGGGTCTACGTCGAGCCGGATGCGCGCGTGACCATGGATCAGCCCCTGGTGCGGCTCGACGACACCCTGCTACGCGCGCAGATCGCCCAGCAGGCCGCGCTGGTCGCCCAACAAAAGGTCGTGGCCGATCAGGCCGAGGAACAAGCCCGGCATGTGATCGGCCTGGAGGGTCAAGGTGTGCTCTCGGTCGAACAGATCGATCAGCGCGGGTTCCAGGCGCGCGCCGCGCGCGCTGCGCTCGCCGCCCAGAGCGCCCAGCTTCGCGATCTGCAGACCCGCGACGAGCGGATGATCATCCGCGCTCCGGTCGGCGGCCTGGTGCTGGAGCGCAACGTGCGGCCGGGCGATGTGGCCGGTGGTGGTGGCAATCCGATGTTCCGCATCGCTCGCGACAGCCTCGTCGAACTGGAAGCCCAGGTCGCTGAGGGCGACCTCGCCGGGATCAAGGTCGGCGACGCGGTCCAAGTGGCGCTGCCGGATGGAGCAAGCGTCAAGGGTGCGGTCCGGCTGGTCTATCCCAGCGTCGATCCCCAGACCAAGCTTGGCAAGGTCCGCGTCAGCCTGCCGGTGCTGGCGGACCTGAGGCCCGGCGGTTTCGGTCGCGCGGTGTTCACCGGCATCGAGCGAACGGTGACGGCCGCGCCGGAAACCGCGATCCGCTACGAGGCGGACGGCGCCTCGATGATGGTCGTCGGGACCGACAACCGGGTGCGTCAGGTCGCGGTGAAGACCGGTCAGCATGAGGGCGGCTACGTCGAATTGATCCAGGGCCCGCCGGTGGGCGCGCGGGTGCTGCTCGGCGGCTCGACCTTCGTGTTGCCGGGCGATGAGGTGCGGCCGGAGCAACTGAGGCCGGAACAGGTCGCGACTCCGGCCGAGGGCGCATCCTGATGGCCGAGTTGCGCCTTTCGACCTGGGGCATCAAGAACCCGATCCCCGTCGCGTTGCTGTTCATTATCGCGGTGATGGCTGGACTGGTTTCCTACAACTTCCTGCCGATCAAACAGTACCCGAACGTGGTGTTTCCCGCGGTCGCGGTGACCGTCACCGAGAGCGCCGCGGCGCCGGGGGAGATGGAGACCCAGATCACCCGACCGATCGAGGACGCCATGGCGGGCATCCCGAACGTGCGGTCGATCCAGTCGCAGGTCAGCCAGGGCCTCTCGAACACCATGGTTCAATTCGAGCTGGGCGAGGACTTGCAAAAGGCGACCGACGAGGTCCGCCAGAGGGTCGACCAGACCCGAGCGGCGCTGCCGCGCGAGATCGATCCCCCCACGGTCCAGCGCCTGGAGATCGCCTCCGAACCGATCCTGACCTATGCGGTCTCCTCGCCGACCCTGACGCCGGCCGAGATCTCCTGGTTCATCGACGACACCGTCGCGCGCGAACTGCAGACGGCCAAGGGCGTGGCTCAGGTCTCCCGCGTGGGCGGGATCGATCGCGAGATCAACGTTGTCGTCGACCCCGATCGGCTGGCGGCCCAGGGCCTGACCGCGAACGCGTTGAACGTCGCGCTCGGCGCGTTCAATGTCGACTATCCGGGCGGCCGCGTGGACGTGGGCGGCCGCGAACAGACCCTGCGGGTGCTGGGCGCGGCCCAGACCGTGGAGCAGCTTCGCAACCTGACGATTCCCACCGCTGGCGGACGGTTCGTCAAGCTGTCGGATGTCGCCGACGTGGGCGACGGCTCGGGCGAGCCGCGGCGTTTCGCCGAGTTGGACGGCCGCCCGGTTGTCGGCTTTCAGGTGCTCAAGACCAACGAAGCCAGCGAGGTCCGCGTCGAGGACGAGGTGCTCAAGGCGCTCGCCACCCTGCAGGCGGCGCATCCGGAGGTGAGGTTCACCAAGATCTTCTCGACGGTCAACAACACCCGCGCGGCCTATGCCGCGACCTTGCACAGCATGCTTGAGGGGATGATTCTCGCTTCGCTCGTGGTCTTTCTGTTCCTGCGCGACTGGCGCTCGACCGCGATCACCGCCATCGCCATGCCAGTCTCGCTGATCCCAACCTTTCTGGTCATGGCGCTGTTCCATTTCAGCCTGAATGTCGTGACCCTGCTGGCCCTGACCCTGGTGATCGGCATTCTGGTCGACGACGCCATCGTCGAGATCGAGAACATCCAAAAACGGGTGCAGGCCGGCGCCCGGCCCTACCGCGCGGCGATGGAGGGCGCCGACCAGATCGGCTTGGCGGTGGTCGCGACCACCTCGACCATCGTGGTGGTGTTCACCCCGGTCTCGTTCATGGGCTCGATTCCCGGCCAGTTCTTCCGCGAGTTCGGCATCACCGTCTCGGTGGCCGTGCTGTTCTCGCTGCTGGTGGCGCGGCTGCTCACCCCCCTGCTGGCCGCGTATTTCCTCAAACCAGCGGCCGAGCCGCATCCGCGCGGCGATCTGCGTCCAATTTATCGCCGCGTTCTTGAATGGGCGCTGTCTCACCGACTGGTGACCGCCGGCATCGGCGGGGTGATCTTCATCGTGTCGCTGGCCCTGATCGCGACCCTGCCCCAGGGCGTGCAGCCGCCCGGCAACCCGGACTATATGTTCATCGGCGTCGAAGGCCCGCCCGGCGCCACCATGGCCGACATGCACCGGATCAGCGCCCAGACCACGGCCCTGGTGCGCGCGCGGATTCCGGAAGCGGAGATGGTCTTCACCCAGGTCGGCGAGACCGCGGGCGAAGGGTTCGGCGGCGGCGGCAGCGGCGGTCCCTCGGCCGGCACGATCACCGTGATCCTCAACCCCGCGCGGTCGGCGACGGTCAGTCAGATCGAGGACCGCATCCGCCCCTATTTCCGGGACATCCCCGACTCGCGGGTGGCTCTGCAGACGCTCGGCTTCGGCTCGGCCGCGATCCAGATGGTGCTGACCAGTCAGGATGGCGAGGTGCTCAACCGGACTGGCGAAGAGCTCGAACGCGAGATGCGCGGGTTGAAGACCATCGCCGATCCGCGTCCCTCCGCCCCGCCCACGGCCCCCGAAATCGCCATCCGCCCGAGGCCGGAAGAGGCCGCCCGGCTGGGCGTGACAGTGCAATCGATCGCCTCGATCGCGCGGGTCGCCACCGTCGGCGACATCGACGCCAATGTGCCCAAGCTGACCCAGGGCGAGCGGCGGATTCCGATCCGTGTGCGCCTGCCGGTCGAGGCGCGGACCAACATCGACAGGATCCGGGCGCTACAGGTGCCCACCGCCAGCGGCGGGACGACCCCGCTGTCCAGCGTCGCCGACGTCGACTTTCAGGCCGGCCCCTCGGTGATCAACCGCTACGATCGCAAGCGGATGCTGTCGGTCGACGCCGACCTGGTCAACGGCGCTCAGCTCGGCCAAGGGATGGCCGAGGCGAAGACGCTGCCGATCATGCGCAACCTTCCGGCGGGCGTGACTACCACATCCACCGGCCAGCAGCAGGAGTTCCAGGAGCTGTTCGGCGCGCTGGGCATGGCCTTCTTCACCGGTGTGGCGATGATCTACGCGGTGCTGGTGCTGCTGTTCCGCAGCTTCTTCAAGCCGATCACCATCATCTCGGCCCTGCCGCTGGCGATCGGCGGGGCGTTCATGGGCCTAGTGGCGGCGCATGAATCGGTCTCCATCCCCTCGCTGATCGGGCTTCTGATGCTGCTGGGGGTGGCGGCGAAGAACTCCATCCTCCTGGTCGAATACGCCATCGAGCGCGAGCGGGCGGGGATCGCCCAGCGCGAGGCGATCATGGAGGCCTGCCGCGAGCGGGCGCGGCCGATCATCATGACCACCGTGGCGATGGCCGCCGGCATGCTGCCGACCGCCCTGTCGATCGGCAAGGGATCGGAGTTCCGCCAGCCGATGGCGATCGCGGTGATCGGCGGGCTGATCACCTCGACCATCCTGTCTCTGGTCATGGTGCCGGTGGTCTATGAGGTGATCGACGACATCGAACACTGGCTGCTGCCGCGTCTCGCGCCGCTCGTCACTCCCCGCGACGCGCCCGTCGCGCTTGAAGAGGCGCCTTGATCGCGCCGCCGCCCAACGCGTTCGAACCCAGATCGGCGGCCCCTCCGCCTTGACAGGCGTGAGCGCGAACAGATAGTTAGCCTACCTAATCATATTGCCGCCATGACCGTCTCCCCGTCGCGCCCGCCGACCGATGTCCAGGCCCTGGCCGAGGCGCTGCGTCCCGCCTTGCTTCGCCTGGGTCGCAAGCTGAGGCGCGAGTCGCAAGCGCTCGGCCTGTCGCCGCTCGACGCCTTGCTGCTCGGCGCGGTGAAACAGCGGGATGGCGTCGGAGTCTCCGAACTGGCCGATCTGGAGGCGATGTCGCGCCCGAGCATGAGTGCGCACGTCAAGCGGTTGGAGGCGGCCGGCTGGATCGCTCGCCTAGCCCCGGACAGCCAGGACAAGCGGCGCGTGGGCCTGACCCTGACCGCGGCCGGCGGCAAGGCGCTCGACGCCGTCCGGCGTCGCCGCAACGACTGGCTGGCCGTGCGGCTTTCGGCCCTGTCGTCCGACACGCGCGAGGCGCTGGCCGCAGCGATCGGGGCGCTCGAGCAGATCGCTGGGGACCGGGCATGAACCGGACCGAACTCAACGCGCCCGATGCGGTCGACCATGTGGCGATGGACGATGCGCCGCCGCTGACGCCCACCGGCCCGCTGATCCCGCTGATCATCGGCAGCGCCCTGTTCATGCAGACGCTGGATGCGACGGTGATCTCCAACGCCCTGCCGACCATGGCGCGGTCGCTGCACGAAGACCCGGTGACGCTGAACCTGGCGATCACATCCTACCTTCTGGCCTCCGCGGTGTTCCTGCCGATCAGCGGTTGGGCGGCTGACCGGTTCGGGGCCAAGTCCGTATTCCGTCTGGCCATCGCGCTGTTCGCCCTTTCATCGCTCGGCTGCGGGCTCTCGCGGAGCCTGCCCGAACTGGTGGCCGCGCGGATGACCCAGGGCATGGCCGGGGCGATGATGGCGCCGGTCGGGCGGCTGGTGCTCTTGAGATCGGTGTCCAAGTCCGAGTTGGTGCGGGCGATGAGCTACCTGACCATGCCGGCGATGCTGGGGCCGGTGCTGGGCCCGCCGATCGGCGGCTTCATCACCACCTTCGCCTCCTGGCGGTGGATCTTCTTCATCAACATTCCGATGGGGATCCTGGGCGTGGCCCTGGTCACCATGTTCATTCCGAACATCCGCGAAGACCACAGCCCGCCGCTGGACTGGCGCGGCTTCGTGCTGACTGGCTTCGGCCTGGCGGGCCTGGTCTACGGCTTCGAGAACCTCGGCCGCGGCATGCTGCCGTTCGCGGTGGTGGCGGCCATGTTGGTCGGCGGGGCGGTATGCCTCGTCATCTACGCCCGCCATGCGCGGCGCACGCCGCACGCCCTGCTCGATCTCGACCTGCTCCGCATTCCCACGTTCATGAGCTCCACGGTCGGCGGGGCCTTCCTGCGGATGGGCATGGGCGCGACGCCCTTTCTTCTGGCCCTGCTGCTGCAGATGGGTTTCGGCATGAGCGCCTTCGCCGCCGGGATGATGACCTTCGCCAGCGGCGCGGGAGCGCTCCTGATGAAGGTCACCGCCCGGCCGATCATCGGCTGGCTGGGGTTCAAGCCGGTGCTGGTGGGCAACACCCTGATCACCAGCCTGACCTTTATGAGCTACAGCCTGTTTCGCGCCACGACCTGGCATGGGCTGATCATCGCGACCCTGCTGATGGGCGGCTTTTTCCGGTCGCTGCAGTTCACCGCGCTGAACGCCATTGCTTACGCCGACGTCGATCAGGCGCGGATGAGCCGGGCCAGCAGCCTCTCGGCGATGGGCCAGCAGTTGGCCCAGAGCGTTGGCATCGGCCTGGCGGCGATGCTGCTGAGTCTGATCCGCCGCTTGCACGGATCGAGCGGGCTCAAGGCGGCCGACGTCTCGCCCGCCTTCTTCATCATCGGCGTCGTCTCGCTGGCCGGTCTATTCTTCTTCGTCCCCCTGCCGCGGAACGCCGGGTCCGAGCTCAGCGGCAAGGTCGATCAGCCCAACCGCGCCAGCCGAGATCCGGCGCCGTTGCTTGCACACGCGGCCCCGGTCGAGGATTGACCGTCAAGCCTCCAGCTTCGCCGCCGCCAGGAAATCCAGCACCGCGTGGTTGAACGCCTCGGGCTGGTCGATATTGGCGGCGTGGCCGGCTTTGGGGATCACCACCTTGACCGCGCCGGGAATCTTGGCGGCCATGTAGTCGCTGGCGGCCAGGAACGGGGTGTCGTCGGCTCCGACCAGCACCAGCGAAGGGACCGCGATGGAGGTCAGCGAATTGAGCACCGCGGGGTCGCGCTGGGTGAGCATGCCGCGCGCGGCCTTGGCCAGGCCCCTGGCGTCGCGGTGCTTGCTCATCCGCATTTCGGGGCTGCCGGCGGCGAGCCGCTCCAGGCCCTCGGTCTCGTAGCGCTCGGCGGTGCGCAGGGCGTTGGCGTTCCAGCCCGCCCGCGCCTCGTCGTTGCGATAGCCGGGTCCGGTGTCGATGATCAGCAAGGCCCGCACCCGCTCCGGATGGACCCGGTTGAACGCCAGCGACATATAGCCGCCGAGCGACAGGCCGCCGACGATCGCCTTGTCCGCGCCCACCGCGTCCAGGATTGCGGCCATGTCGGCCACCGTGGCCGGCTCCGAGTAGGCCGCCAAATCTTCCGGATAGTCCGAGCGGCCGTGGCCGCGCATGTCCCAGATGACCAGCTTGTGGTGTTTCGATAACGGTTCGACTTGGCCGCGCCACATCTCAGATGTGGCGGAATAGCCATGGCTGAGCAAGATCACCGGGCCCTCGCCATGCGCTTCGTAATACAGCTCGACGCCATCACGCTTGAGTTTGGCCATCCGTTCGTCCTCCCATTTGCCAAGCGATCCGAGCCCGGACTCAGGCGCCGGTGAACGCCCCTGGCCGGCGTTCGGCCACGGCGCGGACGCCCTCGGCGAAGTCGGCGGTCTTGCGCAGCCATTCCTGTTCGGTGAACTCGAGGTCGGTCTGGGCCTTGACCTCGGCGGCTAGGGCGCCGCGCAGGGTCGCCCGCGTCGACTGCACCGCCAGCGGCGCGTTCTCGGCCAACTCGCGCGCCAGACCGAGCGCCGCTTCACGCAGCGTCTCCAGCGGCGCGACCGCATCCACCAGACCCCAGGCCAGAGCCTCGTCGGCCTTGATCCGCCGGCCGGTCAGGCAGAGCAGCGCCGCCCGCTGCTCGCCGATCAGCCGGGGCAGGGTGTGGGTGATGCCGAAGCCCGGGTGGAAGCCCAGCTTGACGAAGTTGGCGGTGAACCTGGCCTCCGGCGCGGCGACGCGGAAATCGGCGACCAGGGCCAGGCCCAGGCCCGCGCCCACCGCCGCGCCCTGGACGGCGGCCACGATCGGCTTCTTGTTGGAGAACAGCCGCACCGCCTGCGCATACAACGGATTGATCCCGCTGACTTCGCCGCTGGTCAGGCCACGCGGGGCGGTCAGGTCGGCGCCGGCGCAGAAACTCTTGCCCGCGCTGACCAGGAGCAGGGCCCGGCACCGGGGCTCGACGTCCAGCGCCTCGAAGGCGTCGGCCAGGTCGCGCATCAAGTCGACGCTGACGTGGTTGTGCGGCGGCTTGTCGATCTCCAGCACCGCCACATGGCCGTCCAGGATCAGGCTGATGTCGCCGTAGCGCTCGCGCAGGTTCATCGCCGGCCGCCTCCCAACAGATTGCGGGCCACCACCCATTTGTGCACCTCGGTGGGGCCGTCGTAGATGCGCATGGTGCGCAGTTTTGAGGCCATCAGCTGCAGCGGCAGCTCCTTGGTCATGCCCATGGCGCCAAAGGTCTGCATGGCGTGGTCGACCACCTCCCAGGCCATCTCGGTGGCGTAGGCCTTGATCATCGAGATTTCCAGCCGCACGTCGCGGCCATGGTCCAACTTCCAGGCGCAGTCGTAGGTCATCAGCCGGGCGGCGTGGATGCGGGTGGCCGCGTCCGCCACCCACCATTGGATCGCCTGGCGCTCGGACAGCGGCTGACCGAAGGTCACCCGTTGCGGCGCGTAGTCGCAGATCATGTCCAGCGCCCGCTGGGCCATGCCGATCGACCAGGAGGCCATCTCGATCCGCCGGGTGCCCAGCCGCAGTTGCATCGGCGCGAAGCCCTGGCCCTCGACGCCCAGCAGCTTCCAGCTTGGAACCCGGCAGTCCTCCAGCACCACTTCATAGGTCACCGCCCCGCCGACCATCGGGATGCGGCGCAGCACGTTGAAGCCGGGCGTTCCCTTGTCGACCAGGAAGGCCGAGATGCCGCCACGGGCGCGCTTTTCCTTGTCGGTCACCGCCATCAGGATGGTGAAGTCGGCGTGGTCGGCGCGGCTGATCCAGATCTTGCGGCCGTTGATGACCCAGTCCTCGCCGTCGCGTTCAGCCTTGGTGATCATCCCGGCCGGGTCGCCTCCGGCGCCGGGCTCGGAAATGCCGATCGCCGAGACCGTTTCGCCGCGGACGTAGGGCTCTAGATAGGCGACGCGCTGGCGCTCGTTCACCGTGGCCATCAGCATGCGAAGGTTCGGCGAGTCGGGCGGCAGTGTGTAGGGGGTGACGGTCCGGCCCAGCTCCTCGTTGACCCCGACCATGGCCACGGCGGGCAGGTCGGCGCCGCCGATGTCCTCCGGCGCGTCGAGCCCCCACAGGCCCAGGCGTTTGGACACCTCGTCGATGCGATCCTGGTCGGCCTTGGCCAAGCCCAAACCCTTGCCGTCAGCCTCCCGCGCCAACACGCCGGCCTCCAGCGGCATCAGCTCGTCATCGACGAAGCGGCGCACCAGATCCTTCAGCATCCGGTGTTCTTCGCTCAGTTCGAAATCCATGGCGGCCCGTCCCCGACGTTTTCCTGTCCCTTTGGCCAATCGTGGCGGAACTCCGGCCCGGCGTCCACGCCCTGGCGGGGCAAGATCGCACCATCCGCGTGGCCCCCGCCCGATTTCGTATGCTAAGCCCGCCCAGGGCGTCGCCAAGGGAGGGCCATAGACCGATGCAAAACAAGGTTCGGGCGCTCGCCACCGAAACCACCGGCCCGCTCAAGGGCGTGCGCGTCCTGGACATGACTGGCGTGGTGTTCGGCGCCTATGCGACTCAGATGCTGGGTGATCTGGGCGCCGATGTGATCAAGGTCGAGTTTCCCGGCGGCCGTCGGGGCGGCGGGGGCGACATCATGCGCTGGGCCGGTCATCCGCCGGCGGGCGCGCCCGACGACCTCGGGCCGATCTTCATGACCATCAACCGCAACAAGCGCTCGATGCTGCTGGACCTGCGCGACGAGAAGGCCATGCGGGCGCTGCGGCGGTTGATCAGGACCAGCCAGGTGTTCGCCGCCTCGGTGCGCTATGACGGGTTGAAACGGCTCGGGCTGGATTACGAGGCGGTCAAACAGATCCGGCCGGACATCGTCTATGTCCACGGCGCCGGCTACGGCGCGGACGGGCCCTATGCCGGAGAGCCGGCCTACGACGACCTGATCCAGTCGGCCTGCGGTATGGCCGACCTGTTGAATTGCACGGACGGGAACCCGGCGCCGCGGCTGATCCCCAGCCTGATCGCCGACAAGGTCAGCGGCCATTTCATGGCCCAGGCGGTCCTGGCGGCGCTGTTCCACCACGCCCGCACCGGCGAGGGCCAGTTCGTCGAGGTGCCGATGCTGGAGTGCATGACCAGCTTCAACCTGGCGGAACACTTCTTCGGCCACGTCTATGATCCGCCGACCGGACAGTGGGCCTACACCCGGGTGGCCAATCCCGAGCGCAAACCGTTCGCCACCAAGGACGGCTACATCGGCCTTCTGCCGTACACGGACAAGCAATGGGACCAGTTCTTCGAGGTGGCCGGCTGGGGTGAGAGCTTCGGCAAGGATCCGCGATTTTCCGACTACGCCACCCGTGGTCGGCACATCCGCGAACTCTACGGCTTGGTCGAGCAGGTCACCCTCACCCGCACCACCGACGAATGGTTGGCGACCCTGAAACCCCTGCATATCCCGGTGGTGCGAATGAACCGGCTGGACGAGCTGCAGGCCGATCCGCATCTGGCGGCCGTCGGCCTGTTCGAGCGCTACGAGCACCCGGACGCCGGCGCCTATTTCAACCTGCGCCCGCCCGTGCGTTACTCCAGGACGCCAGCCAATATCCGCCGCCATCCGCCCCGGATGGGCGAGCACACGGAAGAACTGCTGGCGGAAGTCGCCGATCGGGAGGAGCAGGAATGACCGACATGCGCGTGAGACAGATCGCCCTGGTCGCCGAGAAGCTGGAGCCCGTCGTCGCCCAGCTTGGAGTAGTGTTCGGGCTGAAGGTGGGATTCAGGGACCCGGGCGTGGGCGTCTTCGGCCTGATCAACGCGGTGATGCCGGTCGGCGGCGAGTTCCTGGAGGTGGTCCAGCCGGTGCGCGACGACGCCTCGGCCGCGCGCTACCTCGGCCGCCGCGGCGGCGACGCCGGCTATATGGTGATCCTGCAGGCGGCGGACGCCCTGGCCCACCGTAAGCGCTTGGCCGATATCGGCGTGCGGCTGATCGCCGAGAGCCACCACGACGGCTACATCTTCACCCACTTCCATCCGGGCGATTGCGCCGGCGTGCTCTCCTCGATCGACACGGTCGAGAACGATAAGGCCTGGCGCGAACCTTTGAGCAAATGGCCGCCCGCGGGCCGCGACTGGCGCGATTTCCCCGCTGACAGCGCCCTGGGCATCGCCGCTGTCGACATCCAGAGCCGCGATCCCAAGGCCGCCGCCGAACGCTGGTCCAACCTGTTCGAGACTCCGGTCAGCGCCGGAAACCAGCTCAAGTTCTCACGCGGCGTCGTCCGCTTCATCCCGCCGATCGACTCCGACGGCACCGGGGTGGTTGGTCTCGACATCGAGGTCGAGGACCCGGCCGCGAGCTTGGCCGCCGCGCGCAAGCTGGCCCTGCCGGAAAAGGACGGCGCGGTGCTGATCTGCGGAACCTGGATGCGGCCGGTCAAGGCCTGACGCCGGCGCCTCGTCCTTCCGAGGGGCGCCGTTGCCAGCGGCCCCGCGCGGGGGTCAAATAGGCGAACCAAGGGAGAGACGACATGCGGGCGGTGGTGGCGCTAGGCGGGCGGCTGACCTGCGAAGAGATTCCCGAACTGGAGCCGAAGGCGGGCGAGGTTCTGGTTAAGACCCTATGCTGCGGCATCTGCGGCTCGGATTTGCACGCTCTGCATCATCTGGACCGTATGGTCGAGTTGACCCGCCGGGCCGGCGGCGGCATTGGCGGCATGGACCCGACGAAGCCCATCGTGTTCGGGCATGAATTCAGCGCCGAGGTGCTGGACCATGGACCGGGCTGCGAGCGGCGCATCAAATCGGGCGCGCGGGTGGTCTCGATGCCGATCATCGCCGGTCCGAGCGGCATGGACACGGTCGGTTATTCCAACATCCACCCCGGCGGCTTCGCCGAACGCATGCTGCTGACCGAGTCCATGCTGCTGGAGGTTCCCAACGGCCTGTCCGACCGCCAGGCGGCGATGACCGAGCCGTTCGCCGTCGGCGCCCACGCGGTGGCCCGCGCGGCCATCGACCAGCCGAGCGCGGCTCTGGTGGTCGGCTGCGGGCCCGTCGGGCTGGCGGTGATCGCCTCCTTGAAGGCGCGCGGCTACGGCCCCGTGGCCGCGGCGGACTTCTCGCCCGCCCGGCGCAAGATGGCCGAACGCCTGGGCGCGGACATCGTCGTCGATCCGGCCCAGCAATCGCCGCACGCCAAATGGGCCGACATGGGGGTGGCGGTCACCGGCCTGGAGCAGACCTTCGCCCAGATGAGCGGCCAGACGGTCAAGCGGGCGATCATCTTCGAATGCGTCGGCGTGCCGGGCATGCTGCAGACACTGATGGAG
Source organism: uncultured Alphaproteobacteria bacterium (assembly GCA_963706385.1). GTDB lineage: Bacteria > Pseudomonadota > Alphaproteobacteria > Caulobacterales > Caulobacteraceae > Poindextera. The sequence continues at coordinate 2,436,458 of OY970153.1, forward strand.
GCCTGCCCTACCGGCGCGCAGATCATCGTCGCCGGGGTTTGCATGGAGCCCGACACGGTCGAGCCGTTCATGGCGATCAGCAAGCAGATCGATTTTCGCTTCGTCCTGGGCTACACGCCTGAGGAATTCGCCCAGACCCTGAACGACATCGCCGAGGGCCGCATCGACGTGGCCCCGGTGATCACCGACGCGGTTGGGCTGTCGGGCGTCGCCGACGCCTTTAAGGCGCTGGGCGACCCGGAAACCCAGGTCAAGATCGTCGTCGAGCCCGCCCGGGCCTAGGTCGTCGCCCGGCCTATTCGGCGGCGTCGGGCTTCTTGTTCAGGCCCATGGCTTCCATGATTTCCGGCGCGATGTTCTCGGCGCCCTTGTCCTGGATGTGTTGCGCCACGCGGGCGCCGACCGCCGCCATCGACTGGCCGATGAAGGTTTCGCGGTTGTCCCGCGCCCAGCCGAGCGAGTTTTCGCGATTGATGTTGGACGCCTGAAAGCGCGGGAAGACGTAGCGCGCCATCATCTCGTAGGACTTCTTCTTGCGGTCCCATTCGGCCCAGTTGTGGTCCAGCATCAGGAAGGCGCCATAGCCGCCGGATTGTTGCTCCAGCCGCTCGAGCTGGGCGATGGCGTCGTCGGGGTCGCCGATCACGGCCAGGCCCGAGGCGATCATGGCGTCGACCGGATCGTCGCCCGCCATCGCCAGGGGCAGGGCCGCCACATGGGTGAAGTAGTAGAGCCATTTCTCCAGGCCGAAGGCGACGTCGGCGCGGGCCTGTTCGCGGGTCTCGGCGATGTGCATCGGGCCGACCAGGCGCCAGGCCGAGCGGTCGACGGTCTTGCCGTTGTCGCGCGCGGTCTGCTCGGCGATCGCCCAGTTGGAGGCCAGGGCGTTGAATCCGCCGGCCGAGGTCGCCCCGATCGACAGCAGTCCGATGCCGTGGCGGCCGGCCGCGTTGGCGCCAGTGGGCGAGACCTGGCTCGCCACCGCCATCTCGATCGAGGGGCGGGTGAAGGGGGTGAGCTGCAAGCGGGCCTCGCAGAGTTCGAACCAGTCGCTCTTGTGGCTGACCGTCTCGCCGCGCATCAGGCGGACGATGCAGTCCAGCGCCTCATCCATCCGATCGCGCTGCTTGGCCACCGGAATGCCCATCATGAAGGCGTCCGACGGCAGGGCGCCCGGCCCGACGCCCAGCATCACCCGGCCGCGGGTGATGTGGTCGAGCTGGTTCAGCCGATCGGCCAGCATCAGCGGATGATGGTAGGGCAGGGACGAGACGCCGGTGCCCAGCCGGATGTGCCGGGTGCGCTCGGCCACGGTGGCGATGAACAGCTCGGGGCTGGCGATGATCTCGTAGCCGGCCGAATGGTGTTCGCCGATCCAGGCCTCGTCATAGCCCAGCGCATCCATCCACTGGACCAGCTCGAGGTCGCGCTCGAGGGCCAGGGTCGGGTTCTCGTTCAGCGGGTGGAAGGGCGCGATGAAGGCGCCGAAGCGCAGTTTGGGTCCGAGCATGGGGGTTTCCTGGGTCATTGACTTTAGCTTTTCCCTCCTATGAACGCTGGGATGTCGCCGGACAAGCGCGCCGGGCGTTGGCGGCGATGGCCATGGCGATGGTCTCGTAGAGTTGTGGCGGGATGTCGTGGCCCATGCCCTCGATCACCTTCAGCTCGGCGCCCTTGATGTTGGCTGCGGTGTCCTCGCCCCCGGCGAGCGGGATCAGCGGATCGGCGGCGCCGTGGATCACCAGGGTCGGGGCGGTGATCGCGGCCAGCCGGGCGCGGCGGTCGCCGGTGGCGTTGGCCGCGGCGAACTGCCGGGCGAACCCGGCCGGATAATAGGCGCGCCTGGCCGCCTCCAGGGCCTGGGCGCGCAGCTCCGTCTCGTCGATCGGATAGGCCGGGCTGCCGACCACCCGGGCCGTCGCCACGCTCGCCGCCAGAAATCCCTCCTCGTCCTTGAACGGGTTGGGCGGGCGGCTGGACAGCGCCGCCATCGCCTCGGGCGTGGCCCTGGGCAGGTGGGGGTTGCCGGTGTTCGACATGATCGAGGTCAGCGACAGGGTGCGGTGCGGATGTTCGCTGGCCACCAGTTGGGCGACCATCCCGCCCAGCGAGGCGCCGACGATGTGCGCCCGCTCGATCCCAAGAGCGTCGAGCAGGCCCGCGGCGTCGTCGGCCATGTCGAACAGGCTGTAGGGCACGTCCGGCTTTTCGCGCCGGCGGTGCGCCTCGGAAATCGCGGCCAGATCGGGGATCGGGGCGTCGTCCAGATGGGTCGACAGGCCGACGTCGCGGTTGTCGAAGCGGATCACCCGAAAACCCTGGGCGACCAGGCTCTCGCAGAACGGGACGGTCCAGCGGGTCATCTGGGCGCCGAGGCCCATGATCAGCAGCAGCGGCTCGGCGTCGTCGGGTCCGAAGCTGTCGTGTTCGAGACTGACGCCGTTCACCTGGGCCTGGGGCATGGGCTTCTTCCCTGATTGTGTTTTGGTGATCTTGCGGGTCGCGCGCGGTCGCGGCAAGCGGTGAGACAAGCCGGCGGGCTTGCGGGACGCCGGCCAAGACGCTCTGGTGGGTTCAGGAACGGAAATCAAAGCCATGAGACTCGCCAAACCCCAGTTCGACATCGGGCTTTCGACCAATGCGCTGGAGCCGATGCTGGCGTTCTGGCAAGGCAAAGTCGGGGTTCCGTTCGATCAGATACTGCCGATCCGTCCGGGCATGGACCAGCACCGGCACGATCTGATGGGCTCGGTGCTGAAGATCAATCATCTGACGGAGCCGCCGCCCCGGAACCCGCCCAGCGGTTATCGCGAACTGCTGATCGCCCGCGAGGGCCTGGCCGAGATTCGCTCGCTGGCCGACCCGGACGGCAATCGCGTCAGCCTAGTCCCCAAGGGCGCGTTCGGCGTCGGCCAGATCGGCGTGCGGATCCAGGTGCGCGATCTTGCCGCCCAGCGACGGTTCTATGCCGAGGCTCTGGGCTTGGCGGAAGCGCCCTATGCCGCGGGCGCGGCGTTCCGCGCCGGCGCGGGTCTGATTCTGATCGAGCAAGCGGACGATGCTCCGATCGAGGCGCCGTTCGACGGGCCGGGTTGGCGCTACATCACCTTCCAGGTGTTCAAGGCCGACGCCGAGCACGCTCATGTCCTGGCCCACGGCGGCCGCGAGGCGATGGCGCCGATCACGCTTGGAGCCACCGCGCGGATATCGATGGTCAAGGACCCCGCCGGCAACTGGATCGAACTCTCCCAGCGCGCCTCGCTGACCGGCTCGCTGGAGCCGGGCTGAACCCGGCTTCGCCGCTAGATTCGCCAGGACGAAGGCGGGGCGGCTTCTTCCGCGCCGCGGCGGGCGCCGAACAGGGCCGCGCCGGCGGTCAGGCCGGCGAGCAGGGCCAGGGCGAAGGTGGTCTTGGGCCGCATCTGGGCGGTGGAATAGAGGCTGGTCTCGCGCACGCCGGCCTGGAACGAGCGTTCGCGCAGGTCATGCCCCGCATGGTGCAGGTTGTCGTCCAGCGCCCGGCGGCCGCCGGCGTCCTTTTCCAGCCTCGGCGCGGCCCAGGCCAGCAGCGGCTCGGCCGCCGAAGGGGCCAGCAGGTTCAGCGCGCCCAGGAGGCCGCCCGATGAGCCGACCGTCAGCTCCCGCACCCGATGACTGGCTGCGTAGAGGACGGCGTCCGCCACCAGCGGGGTGGCATAGACCGGCGGCGGATTGCGGACCGCCGCGCCGGTCAGGTTACGGGCGTGATCCTTGTACGGGGTGTCGATCGCCGAAGGCTTGATCAGGCTCACCGAGACCGGCGCGCGCTCGGCCATCAGCTCCATCCGCAACGCCTTGGTGAAGCTCGCCACCGCGGCCTTGGAGGCCGAATTGGCGGCTTGCAGCGGCAACGGCAGATCACCCAAACTCGAACCCAGGTTGATCAGCACCCCGCCGCCCTCGCGGTCCAGGAAATGATCCACCGCCGCCAGCGAACCATAGACCACGCCCCAATAGTTGGTCTCGAACAGCCGCCGCTGGTCCGCGATCGGCGTGGCGCGGATCGGGCCGAAGATCGAGACCCCGGCGTTGTTGACCCAGACGTCGAAGCCGCCGAACGCCGTGATCGCAGCATCGGCGATAGTCCGCACCTGCGCCTCGACGCCGACGTCGGCCACCGCGTAGATCACCTGGGCGCCCTTGCCGGTCAGGTCGTCGCGCACCGCCTTCAGCGCATCCTCGTTGCGCGCGGCGAGCACTAGCCGCGCGCCGCGGGCCGCCGCGGCCCGGGCGGTTGACAGGCCGATGCCCGACGTCGCGCCAGTGATCACCATGATCTGCTTGCCGATGGGCTTCAGCCTCAAACGCTTGCGCATCACCGTCGTGCTCCGTCTTGCGCCCCAGGCGATCCACTAGCCCCCAGAGATGTAAAGCGAAAGCTGCGGGCGCAAAGGCGCTTGGGCGGAAGCAGGACGCCGGCGATCGATCTCAGCGAGGGCTGATCGCGGCGGACGAAACCCAACCGCGGTTGCCGTTCTCATCATCGACTTCCCACCAAACTCCGTTGCGCTGGCCGGTTGGATAGACCAGATCGCCCGGGGTGAAATTGCGCACCGACTTGGCGTGTGGCGAGGGTTGGTCGCGCATCACGATCGGCTCCGTGACGCTATAGGCTTGGATGCCGGCATTGGCCGACGCTGACCCGGCCGCGGGCGCGGCGCTGCTCTGCATGTAGCGGACGAGGTCGACGAAGGCGTTGAAATAGGCCGCCGTGATCACCTTGCCGATGTCGGTGTTGGAATAGCCGCCGCCGGCCAGGGCCGCGAAGCCGCCCCAGCCCCCGCCGCCACCTCCGGCCTCGAACGAGATGTCGGTCTTCTTGGCCGCGCCTTCGGCGACATAGATCTGCTCGGTGGTGCGCGCGTCAGTCAGGGTGATCAACACCTGGGCCTCGGAGCTTTTGGTCCGGAGGCCGCCGGCGAGCGCGCCGAAGCCGCCGGGCAGGAAGCTGCCGGCCACCGCGCCGATGTTGTTGCCGCCGGAGTTGGAGTTGGAATTGGCGATGTCGGGGACCAGGAAATAGTCCGCCGAGGCCACCTGACCGCGCCCCACGTTGGAGCCGCGGCGCAGCTCGCCCGACTGGGCCAGGCCTTCTTCTTCGTTGTGCATGGCCAAGCCGCCGTTGCGGTCGACCATTCTGAGGCAGCCCGAGCGGGAGGCGAACAGCTTGAGCAGGGTTTCCGGACTGGACAGACCCAGCCCCACCCACCAGCGATTTTCCGGCTCCTTCACCGCCGCGGTGCCGATCGGGCGGTCGCAGTGCGGCAGCTCGGGCGTCAGGGCGTTCTTCGGCTGGCCCTTGTCCATGCCGTATTGGGCGCTGGCCGGCCCGGCGGCGCTGAGCCCCGCGATCAAGCCGAGAACTGTCGCCGCGATCGCCAGATGTCTCATGGTCGGCACCTTCCCGTTCAATTCGGCCGCCCCGAGCTTAGCCGGGGCGGGCGTGGCGATCAATTGAGCGAACGCCAGTATCCCGAGCGCGGATCAGTATCCGTTCAGCCGGGCATAACGGTCGCGGTGGTAGGACTGGCCGCCGTAGGTGGCCTCGACGGCGCGGGCGCGCTTGAGGTAGAGGCCGGCGTCGTGGGCGTCGGTCATGCCGATGCCGCCGTGCATCTGCACCATTTCGTTGGAAACCAGGTGCAGCACATCGCCCATCTTGGCCTTGGCCAGGGAGACAAGCTCTGCGGTGTCCGGCGCGTCGTTGTCGATCGCGGTGAGGGCCGCCTCGACGCAGGAGCGGGCCAGCTCGAGATCGGTGAACATCTTGGCCGCCCGGTGCTGCAGGGCCTGGAAGGCGCCGATCACCTGGCCGAACTGCACGCGGACCTTGAGGTAGTCGAGGGTGGTCTCGAACGCCTGGACCGCGGAGCCGAGCATTTCGGCCGCCAGACCCGCGCGGGCCCGGTCGAGGGTTTTTTCCAAGAGCGGCCAGCCCTGGCCGACCTCACCGAGCACCGCGTCGGCGCCGACCTCGACGGCCTCGAAGGTGAGGTTGGCGGCGCCGCGCGAGTCGGCCAGCTTAAGAGCCTTGCGGGTCAGGCCCTTGGCGTCGCCGGGGACCAGGAACAGGGTGATCCCGTCGGTTTCGCCCGGTTTGCCCGAGGTGCGGGCCGAGACCACGAACAGCCCGGCCGCGCCGCCCTCGAGCACAAAGGTCTTGCCGCCCGTCAGACTGTAACCGGCGCCGGACCGGGTCGCGGCCAGCGCGACCTTGGCCGGGGCGTGGTGGGCGCCCTCATCGACGGCCAGGGTGGCCACCAGCTCGCCCGAGGCGATCTTGGGCAGGAAGGCCTGCTTCTGGGCCTCGCTCCCGCCCAGCACGATGGCGCTGGCCGCCGCGAGCGCGGAGGAGAGCAGCGGCGAGGCGGTGAGCGTGCGGCCGGTCTCCTCCAAAATCAATCCCAGGCCGAGATAGCCGAAATCCGAGCCGCCGTAGGCTTCGGGGATGATCACTCCGGTCCAGCCCATCTCCGCCATCTCGGCGAAGGCCGCAGGGTCGTAGCCGGTCGTCGAGGCGGAGTCGCGCAGCTTGCGGAACGCCGAAACCGGCGACTTGTCCTGGGTCCAGGTGCGCGCGGCGTCGCGCAGCATGCTTTGTTCTTCGGTCAGAACGGCCATGAATTCAGGTCCTCTCGTGCGATGCGGCGCCGAGCGGATCGGGCAGGCCGAGGATCCGCTTGGAGATGATGTTGTTCTGGATCTCGAAGGAGCCGCCGTAGATGGTGGTGGCCTTGCCGCCGAGCCAGTTGCGCACGGCGGCCAGCTCCTCGGACGTAAAGCCCTCGCCCTCCCATCCCAGGCCCTGGGCGCCCAGAATCTCGACGAGCAGTTCCGCGCGTTGCTGGCCGATGGCCGAGCCGGCGTTCTTCATGATCGAGGTGGCCGCGCTGGGCCCCTGGTTCGACCGCGATTCCGCCATCGAACGCGTCGCCGTCAGGGCGAAGGCCCGAGCATCGATGTCGTGGGCGGCGATCCGCGCGCGAAGCTCCAGGTCGGCGATGCGGCCTTGTTCGTCGAGGCCGACATAGGTCTTGGCCAGCTCGTTGGGCGAAGCCCCGAACAGGCCGCGCGATCCGCTCCCGCCCCCGCCCGCGATGCCGCTGCGCTCATGCTGCAACAGGCGCTTGGCGATGGTCCAGCCGCCGTTCAGCGGGCCGACCAGATTGTCCTTGGGGACCTTCACGTCGGTGAAGAAGGTTTCGCAGAACGGTGAATTGCCGCTGATCAGCCGGATCGGGCGCACCTCGACGCCGGGCGAGCGCATGTCGATCAGGATGAAGCTGATGCCCTCATGCTTTTTCGTGGTGTCGGTCCGCACCAGGCAGAAACACCAGTCGGCGTACTGGGCGCCGGAGGTCCAGATCTTCTGGCCGTTGATCAGATAATGATCGCCCTTGTCCTCGCAGCGGGTTTGCAGCGAGGCCAGGTCCGAGCCCGCGCCCGGTTCGGAAAAACCCTGGCACCAGCGCAGGTCCGCGCGGACGATCGGCGGGATGTGGCGCTGCTTCTGCGCCTCCGTGCCGTATTCCAGCAAGGTCGGGCCGAACATCATCACGCCCATGCCGCCGATCGGGCTCCAGGCGCCGATGTGCGCCATCTCCTGCTGCAGCACCCGCGCCTCGGCGGCGGACAGGCCGCCCCCGCCACAGGCCTTGGGCCAGGTCGGGGTTCCCCAACCCTTTTCGCCCATCCCGCGGACCCAGAGTTTGAAATCCGCGTCCTGGGACGGGCCGCCCTCCTGGTACATCATCGCCCCGCGGCCCTTCAGGGACGGCGGGAAATTGGCCTCCAGCCAGCCCCGCGCCTCGGCGCGGAAGGCGTCGAGATCGCCGCCGAAATCAGCCATCGATCGCTCTCCCTCAAATCGACGTTCTGGAGTTGCGCCGTGGCTCGGGCGCGGCTCCGTCATGTTTGTGGTTATATAAGATATTGAAATTATAGAAAATTTTATTCAGACACAATCCTGGGTCCCTGACTATTTTGGATCGGGCAGGCCGAGCACGCGTTTGGAGACTACGTTTAGATTGACCTCCGAGGTGCCGCCTTCGATCGAATTGCCCTTCGAGCGCAGCCAGCCGCGGGTGGTGACAATCTCATTCGGCGCAAAACCCTCCCCCTCCCAGCCCAGGCCCTGGTGACCGAGAGTCTCGACCATCAGCTCGCTGCGCTCCTGGGCCAGGGCGGCGGCGGCGTATTTGATGATCGAGGTCGCCGCGCTCGGCCCGTTGCCAGCGCGCGATTCCGCGGCCGCGCGGGCGAGCGTTAAATAGAAGCTCTGGAAATCCATCTTGTTGCGGGTGATGCGCGAACGAAGATCAGCGTCGTCCACCGCGCCGGTCTCGTCGGCACCAACGTAGGTCTTGGCCAGTTCGCCGAGGTCGCCGGCCGCGCCGCCCGAGCCGAATCCGCCGGAGATGTTCTGCCGCTCGTACTGCAGCAGCCGTTTGGCGATCTCCCAGCCGCCGTTCACCTGGCCCACAAGATTGGCCTTGGGGACCTTCACGTCGGTGAAGAAGGTCTCGCAGAACGGGCTCTCGCCGGAGATCAGTTTGATCGGTCGGGTCTCGACGCCGGGGCTGGACATATCGATCAGGATGAAGCTGACGCCCTCGTGCTTCTTGGCGGTGTCGGTGCGCACCAGACAGAAGCACCAGTCGGCCTTGTTGGCGTACGAGGTCCAGATCTTCTGGCCGTTGATCAGCCAGTGGCCGCCCTTGTCCTCGCAGCGGGTCTGCAGCGAGGCCAGGTCCGAGCCCGCGCCTGGCTCCGAATAGCCCTGGCACCAGCGGATCTCGCCGCGCACGATTTTGGGCAGGTGCTCCTGCTTCTGGGCCTCGCTGGCGTACTCAAGCAGCACCGGGCCCAGCATCCAAAGGCCGAACGAGGCGAGCGGCGCGCGATAGCCGCCGCGGGAGATCTCCTGGTCCAGCACCCGCGCCTCGGCGCTCGACAAGCCGCCGCCGCCGTAGGTTTTGGGCCAAGTCGGCGCGGTCCAGCCGCGCGCCGCCAGCTTGCGCATCCAGGCGATATGGGGGTCGGTGTGGTTGTCCGCGAAGGCGCGGCCGCCCCAGCTCGCCTCCGGGTCGACCTTGGTTTTCGGATCGCGCAACTCGGCCGGATAGTTGGCCGCCAGCCAGGCGCGCGCCTCGGCGCGAAAGGCCTCTGGATCGCCGCCGAAATCCGCCATCGATTCCCGCTCCCAAAATCCCGCCCCGATCACGCCGGGGCTTGCAATGGCCGCCAACTTACCGCACGGCCGCGGTCGCGCAAACTGACTCCGGCGTCGTTTTCACTCTGCGCCATGCGCGAGGGTTCTGAAATTCGACGCGCTTCAGGCTATGCTTGGCCGCGAGGGATTTGCGCCGAGGCGCGACAAGGATCGGCATGGGTTTGCTTCGCGAGTTCAGGTCCGCGGCGCTTGAGATCGCGCCAACGGCGTCCGCGGCCCTGACCCTGGCGGCTGGGGTGATGCTCCTGGTGTCTGGCGCGACGCCGTCCGATCCGGAGCGCTTCCTGTTCATCTCCAAGGTCGCGCCGCTCTATCTGATCGAGATCAGCCATTTTCTGTCCTCGATCCTGGGCTTGGTCCTGGTGCTGCTGGCGTTCGGGCTTCGCCGGCGGCTGGACGCGGCCTGGGTGGCGACAGTGGGGGTCGTGGCGACCGCGGCGGTGCTGGCTCTGCTCAAGGGCTTCAACTGGCCGGAGACCGCTGCCTTGGCGTTGTTGTGGTTGCTGCTCCTACCGCTGCATCCGGCCTTCCCGCGCACCTCGCGCCTGACCCGCATGGAGATCACCCCGGGCTGGCTGCTGTCGGCCTTCGCCGCGGTCGCCGGCGCCGCCGCGCTCGGCTGGTGGTCGTTCAGCCACGCCGACTATTCCGACACTCTGTGGTGGAAGGCGCTGACCGACGCCGACGCCACCCGCTCGCTGCGCGCCTCGGCCGGCGCGGCGATTTTGCTGCTGGCGGTGGGGCTGTGGCGAATGCTGGCGACCCCGGCCACCCCGCCGATCGTCGGCGACGACGATCCCCAGTTCGAGCGGGTCCGGGCCATCCTGGCCAGCGCCGAGGACGCTGAGCCGTCGGCCAACTTGGCGCTGTTGGGCGACAAGCGGTTCTTGTTCTCGCAGTCCGGCGAGAGCTTCTTGATGTTCGGCGTGCGCGGGCGCTCGTGGATCGCGCTCGGCCCACCGGTGGGCAAGCGCGAGGAGCGGATCGAGCTGCTCTGGCGGTTTCGCGAGCTGGCCGACGCCCACGCCGCTCGCCCAGCCCTCTACGCCATCGGCCCCGACATCCTGCCCGAGGTGGTCGAGCTGGGCCTTTCGATCCAGAAGACCGGCGAGTCGGCCACCGTTGCCCTGGACGGCTTTTCGCTCCAGGGCCGCCGGCGCGACGTGCTGCGCCGCAACTGGCGTAAAGCCGGCGAGACCGGGGCTGTGTTCGAGGTCTTGCCGCGCGAGGCCGTGCGCTCGCGGATGGACGAACTCAAGCGGGTCTCCGACGCCTGGCTCCGCCGCCAGGTCGGCGGCGACAAGCGGTTTTCCATGGGTGGGTTCGAGCCGCGCTATGTGGCCGAATTCCCCTGCGCGGTGGTGCGAGTGGATGGGCGGATCGTCGCCTTCGCCACCATCTGGACCACCGCCGACCGCTCGTCCTTCTCGATGGACCTAATGCGCTACGACGAGGCGGCGCCCAAGAACGTGATGGATTTCCTGTTCGTCGAGCTTCTGCAGTGGGGCCGGCGCGAGGGTTACGTGGCGTTCGAATTCGGCATGGCGCCGCTGGCGGGTCTCGAGGACCGTCCGCTGGCGCCGATCATGTCCAGGGTCGGCCGGCTTCTGTTTGAGCGCGGCGAGGAGCTGTACAATTTCCGCGGGGTGCGCCGGTACAAGGACAAGTACGATCCGATCTGGCAGCCGCGCTATATCGCCGCGCCGCACAAGTGGGCGATTCCCGTTCTCTTGGCCGACATGGGGCTTTTGTCGTCCGGTGGGGTCTCCGGCTTGGCCAAGCGCCCGCGCCGCGGTGAGATCCCGGTCCCTCCGGTCACGGAGCCTCCACTTCCGGCCAGCGAGGGGGAGCCGCAACCTTTCATCAAGCCTTAACGATCCGTTAACGCTTGATGCGTGAGCTCGTCATGGGCGGGACCGCGTGCGGCGATATCATCCACAGATGATCCGACCCGACGCTATATTTGGTGTCGCTGGCGCGTTTACACGCCAAGCATTGATAGTTAGCGTCCAGTTAACGTGCTTGGAGAGCGATTCGGATGACCGCGGGGACGCCGTGGAGCGTGAAGGGCATCGATCCGAAGGCGCGTGAGATCGCCAAGGATCTCGCACGCAGATCGGGCATGACGCTCGGCGAATGGCTGAACCAGGTGATCCTCGAGGACGAGACCCCGGTGGAAGAAGCCCCCCGTTACCCGACCTTTGGCCGCCACGCGCCGTCGACCCGGATTCGGTATGAGGACTATTCACGCCCGGTGGAGGACGCCTTCCGGGTAAGCGACACGCTAGGCCGGTTGTCGGCGCGGATCGAGGCCGCCGAGCAACGCTCGGCGGGGGCGATCGGCGGCATCGAGCAGGCGGTGGCCAATCTGATGGCGCGCTTGGACGGCTCCGAACGCGACCGGAACGCCGTCGGCGCCCGGATAGAGGGTGCGCTCGACGGCCTGCGCGCTGAACAGACCCGGACCGCCGAACGGCTGCGCAAGATCGAACATGGCGTCGCCGAAGCGCGTCCCGGCGAGACGCTGAAGGCGCTGGAAGGCGTGTTGGCCAAGGTCGCGAGCCAGGTCCACGACAGCCAGGGCCGCACGTCCGAAACTTTCAGTGGCATGCGCCAGGAGTTGGATGGAGTCCACGAGCGGTTGGACGCCGCCTTTACCGAAAGCGCGGCGCGCGAGTTGGTCGAAACCGTCGTCTCGCGAATGTCGACCCGGATCGAGCAGGCCGAGCGGCGCACCGCCGACGCGCTCCGCGATATGGAAGGCGCCTTCGCCGAGCTTGAGATCAGGCTGAAGGCCACCGAGACTCGGCTGGAGAGCGGCCAGGAGCCGCGGCTGGAGGCCTTGGCCGCCGCCCTGACCGACCAGATGGACGCAGTGCGGGCCGAGATGGCCGAGGCCATTCGCGCCAGCGCCACCGATGGACGCTTCGAGCGGATGGAACAGGCGGTGGAGGAAATCTCCGGCCATGTCCGCGCGGCCGAGCAACGATCCGCCGGCGCCATAGAAAAGATGGGGCGTGAACTCCTGCGCATGGCCGACACCCTGACGCATAGCGTTCAGGAGGCCGAGCAGCGTTCCAACCAGGCGATCGCTCAGGTCAGCGGCGAAGTGGCCCGCGTCGCCGACGCGGTCGGCGCGCAGGCGCTCGAACGGCTCGGCGGAGAGATCACCCGCATCACCGAACGGTTGACCGAGCGGATCGCCAACGCCGAACGCCGGTCGGCCCAAGCGATCGACGATGTGGGCGACCAGGTCGCGCGGGCGACCGAGCGGTTGCAGGATCGCCAGGAGCGCGCCACGACCGATCTGGTCGAACGCATTCGCCTTAGCGAAGAGCGCACCGCGCGCTTGCTCGAGGGCGCGCGTGGACGGATCGATCAAGGTTTGGCGAAGGTCCAGGGCCTTCCTGTCGAGACCGCCCTGACGGCGCCCCAGCCGGGTGGGGCGCTGGCCCATGAAGCCTATGCCGATCCCGCGGTGGCCCCGTTTGGCGACGATACCCTCGCCGCGCCCGCTCCCGACTTGGACGATGCGGCCGCGCACGAGGTCGGGCGGTTCACCTCGCCGGTCGAGCCGGAGGCCGAGGCCGGCGCCCTCGCAGAGGATGGCGAATTCGTTCAGCCGGCTCACGCCGAAGGTGAGCCGCAGGATTACGGCGCCGGCCTGTTTGCGGCCTCCGAAGAGTTGGCGGTCGAGGACGATTGGAGTTCGCCGGCGCCCGCCGAGGGGAATGAGGACCTTGAGGCTCGCGAGACCGGGGTCCATGAGCTTGAAGCCCGGGAAAGCGACGCCTTCGAGCTTCAGGTTCATGAGCGCCCCGCCGCCCCCGAGGCCGCCAGCGACGACTTCCACCCGGCCCAGCCGGCGGCGCCGATGACGACCCGGGAGCTGATCGAACAGGCTCGGGCCGCGGCCAGGGCCGCCTCTTCGGGTCAGGACGCCAAAGCGCGGGGCAAGGACACCCGGGCCGGCTCGCTGTTTGGCGGCAAGAAGAAGCGCGGTGGCTCGGTCATGCGCGCCGCGCTGATGGTTTCCGGCGGCGCCGCTGCCGTGGGCGTGGCGCTGGCGGGCTACGTGATCCTGTCGGACAAGCCGCGCGGCGCCTTGCCCGAACGGGTGGCCGAGGCCCTCGGCGTGGAAGCCCCGCAGGCGGCTCATTCGGCGACCGGCGATGTCGCGCCGAACCCGCTGGCGGCCGTCGCCCTCGCCCCCAAGCCGATCGCCGACCAGATGGCCGCCGCCGATCAGCAACAGGCCAACCCACCGGCCGCGAACGGCGCCGGCGGCGCGGAGCTTTACAACGACGCCGTCCGCCGCATCGAGTCCAAGGACAAGACCGGGGTGACGGTGCTGCAAAAGGCCGCCAACCTCGGCTATGCTCCGGCCCAGTTCTATCTCGCCAAGCTCTATGAGGACGGTCAGGCCGGTCTGCCGAAGGACATGGTCGAGGCCCGGCGCTGGACCGAGCGGGCGGCCCAGGGTGGCGATCGCAAGGCGATGCACAACATGGCGCTCTACTTCTTCGAGGGCGTCGGCGGGCCGAAGAACCTGACCAGCGCCGCCGAATGGTTCCATCGGGCGGCCGACCTTGGCTTGGTGGACAGCCAGTACAATCTGGCGCGGCTCTACGAGGAGGGCTTCGGGGTCGCGCAGAACCCGGCCGAAGCCTACAAATGGTATCTGATCGCGGCGCGCTCGGGCGACGGTGAGTCGCGGATGAGCGCGCTTCGGATCAAGAGCCAGTTGTCGGCCGAAGCGCAGAACGCCGCCGAGCGCGCGGCCGAAGGCTTCCAGCCCCAGACCGCCCAGCCGGCGCAGACTGGGGCTGGCGGGGATGCGTCGAGCTTGGCCGTCGCTCAGCGCGCCCTCTCCAAGCTCGGCTTCTATCAGGGGCCGTTCGACGGGTCAGTCTCGCCGGCGCTGAAGCTGGCCATCGCCGCCTATCAGCGCGGCCAGGGCCTGCCGGCCACCGGCCAGCTCGATCCCGCCCTGACGCAGCGTCTGGCGACGGTGGACCAGCAGCAGTAGTCTCTAATCGCCGACCAGCCGCGACCAAGCGATGGCGTGAGCCGATTGGGGCCCAGGGTACCGACGCGTGTCTTTTTAACCATCGCCATTCATGCGCGATGCCTATGGTATGTTCGCGTTTTGTTTCGATGATGTGGAGCGCGACGCTCCGTCACGCCACGCGCGTTAACCATTCGTTTACGATCTACGTTCCCGTTCCGTTTCGTGACGCGATCAGCTACCAGTCTGCGCATGAACGCCGTATCGGCCGCGCTGGAGCTGGCGCCGGCGCTCGTGGTCCTGCCAGGGCCGCGGGCGGCGGTCTGCGATGGCGCGAGCGCGCGGGCGGTCAGCTCCGCCGAGGCGCGGAGCCTTGCGATGTCCGCGCCGGTGATGGTGGCGCACGCGGCCCTGACAGCGCGGCGGCTAGAGCTGCAGGCGCCCGGCCGCTCGCGCGACATCTTCGATGCCCTGGAGTTGTTCGCCTTCGTCCGGCCGGCTCAGTTCTGCGCCCCGACCGCTGTAGGCCTGGCCCTGGCGCTGGGGCGGGCCGAGCCGCGCGGGCCGGCGGAGCAGGCGACGGCGCTGCGCGAAGTCTGCGCCGCCCTGCTCGGCGAGTTGGCCGAGGCCCCCTGGCCGAACCGCGAGGAGGCGCTGGCGAGCGCCGAGACCCTGGCCCGCGCCAGCTGGGCCTGGGGCGCCGCGGTGGTTTCGGCCTTGCGCTCGAAGCCCGCGCGCGAGGGCTGGCGCGGCAGCGGGCTCGAGGTCTGGAGCCGGATCGCCGAATGGGAGGATCAGGCCCCGCCGGGCGAGCCGGGCTCCAAGCCCGTCGATCCCGGCGCCGCCCGCGCGCGCCTGGCCGAGTTGCTTGGCCGCGCCGGGCTGGACGAGGCCCGCCATGCCCAGGCCGAGTTCGCCGCCGAGACCGCCCACGCCTTCCAACCGCGCGAACGCGAGGGCGAACCCAATCTGATGTTGGCCGAAGCGGGCACCGGGGTCGGCAAGACCCTGGGCTATCTGGCGCCGGCCTCGCTGTGGGCCGAGGCCAATGGCCCGGCGGTGTGGGTCTCGACCTTCACCCGCGCCCTGCAGCGCCAGATCGAGCGCGAGAGCCACGCCCTTTATCCGGACCCGGCGATCCGCGCCCGCAAGGCGGTGGTGCGCAAGGGGCGGGAGAACTACCTCTGCCTGTTGAACCTGCAGGAGCAGGTCAATGCCGCCCTGACCGGCGGAGGCGACCTGATCGGGGTGGCGCTCGCCGCCCGCTGGGCGCGGGCCAGCCGTGACGGCGACATGACCGGCGGCGATTTTCCCGGCTGGCTGCCCGGCCTGTTCGCCATCGGACCGGCGGCGCAGGCCAGTCCCGCCAACCTGGTCGACCGCCGCGGCGAATGCGTGCACGCGGCCTGTCCGCACTACCGAGCCTGTTTCATCGAAAAGGCGGTGCGCGCCTCGCGCCGGGCCGACATCGTTATCGCCAACCACGCCCTGGTGCTGACCCAAGCGGCGTTCGACGGGGCGCGGGCGGCGCGGGGCCTGAAGAGCGACGTGGAGACCACGGCCTTGAAACGAATCGTGTTCGACGAGGGCCACCACTTGTTCGATGCGGCCGATGCGGCGTTTTCGGCCGCGCTTTCAGGGGTCGAGACGGCGGAGTTGCGTCGCTGGATCCGGGGCCCCGAAGGGCGCGGGAGGCGTGGCCGGGGATTGGAGCTGCGCCTTGGGGATTTGGTCGGGGATCGCCAGGACGCCCGCCACGCGCTGGACGAGGCGATCCGCGCGGCCTCCGCCCTGCCGGCCGAGGGTTGGTCGAGCCGCATCGCCCCACCTTCCGGCGAGGCCAATCCGATCGGCGCGATCGAAAAATTCCTCACCGCCGCACTTGAGCAGCTTGCCGCCCGCACCGCGGCTTCGGACGTCGGCCAGGAATGCGCCGCCCGCCCGGCGCTCGACATTGTGCGCGAGACCGCTAGCGAGGCCGCCCGGGCGCTAGCCGCGGTCGAGGCGCCGCTGCTGGCTCTCGCGCGCCGGCTGGAGGAGGTGCTGGACCAAGGCGCCGACGGGCTGGCCATCGGCGATCGCGCGCGCATCGAGGGCGCGCTGCGCGGCCTGGATCGGCGGGTGCGGATGATGCTGCCGGCCTGGCGTTCGATGCTGCGGGCGATCGGCGAGGACGCCGATGACGACCCCGACTTCGTCGACTGGTTCGAGGCGAGCTTCCTCTACGGCCGGGTGGTCGACGCCGCCTGCCGCCGCCACTGGATCGATCCGACCGAGCCCTTGCATGGGGCGGTGCTCGCCCCCGCCCATGGCGTGCTGGTGACCAGCGCCACCCTTGCCGATTCGGCCCTCGACGATCCCTTCGCCCTGGCCGAAATGCGCACCGGCGCGGCGCGTTTTCCCGAGCGGCCCAAGACCCTGCGGCTCGCCTCGCCGTTCGACTACGAGACCAACGCCAAGGCCCTGGTGGTGACCGACGTCGGCAAGGAGGATCCGCGCCAGGTGGCCGCCGCGATGCGCGAGCTGTTCAAGGCCTCGGGCGGCGGGGCGCTCGGCCTGTTCACCGCCATCCGGCGATTGCGCGCGGTGTATGACCGGATCGCGCCGCCCCTGGCCGAGGGGGGGCTCGCGCTCTACGCCCAGCATGTCGATCCACTGGAGGCGGGAGCGCTGGTCGACATCTTCCGGGTCGAGGAGGACGCCTGTCTGCTGGGCACCGACGCCGTCCGCGATGGGGTTGATGTGCCGGGCCGCTCGCTGCGGCTTCTGGTGTTCGACCGCGTGCCATGGCCGAGGCCAGACCTGCTGCACAAGGCCCGCCGCGCCCGCTTCGGCGGCAAGGGCTATGACGACGGCATCGCGAGAGCCCGCATCGCCCAGGCCTTCGGCCGGCTGATCCGCCGCGCCGACGACAAGGGCGTCTTCGTCATGCTCGATCCCGCCGCGCCCACCCGGCTGTTTTCCAGTCTGCCGGACGGCGTGCGGATCGAACGCGTCGGTCTGGTGGAGGCGATCGAGGCGGTCTCGGCGCACCTTGCCTGCTGAAGCGGCAAGCGTGGTCGTGGGCCGCCGGCGCGCCTACCCCGGCTTCTTGTCGCGGCCGAAGTTCGGTTCGGGACTTTCCTGACCGGCGGCGACGATGCCGCGACGGATGGCGCGGGTGCGGGTGAACAGGGTCTCCAGCTTGTCGCCCTCGCCCCAGCGGATCGCACGCGAGAGGGCGTGCAGATCCTCGGTGAAGCGGCCGAGAATCTCCAGCACCGCGTCCTTGTTCAGAAGGAACACATCGCGCCACATCACCGGGTCCGAGGCGGCGATGCGGGTGAAATCGCGAAATCCGCCGGCGGAAAATTTCATCACCTCGCCTTGGGTGACGCCCTCCAGGTCGTCCGCGGTGCCGACAATGTTGTAGGCGATCAGGTGCGGCAGGTGGGAGGTGACGGCCAGCACCAGGTCGTGGTGGCGATCGTCCATCAACTCGACCTGGGCGCCCAAGGCCCGCCAGAAAGCCGTCAGCTTGGCCACCGCCTCGGGATAGGCCGGATCGTCCGACGGCCTGGGGCAAAGAATGGTCCAACGGTTTTCGAACAGGCTGGCGAAACCAGCGTCGGGGCCGGACTGTTCGGTGCCGGCGATCGGATGACCGGGGATCACCGCGACGCCCGGCGGGGCGGCGGCGGCCATCGCCTCGCCCACCGCGCCCTTGACCGATCCGACATCCGACAGGATCGCACCCGACTCCAACCCCGGCGCCAATGCCTTGGCGGCCGCCCCGATCGCCGCCGGCGGGACCGCGATGATCACCAAGTCCGCCCCACGCGCCGCCTCGGCGGGATCGCCGACGACCCGGTCGGCGATGCCAAGCTCGACAACGCGCGCACGCACCTCGGCGCTGAGGTCGCTGACCACGATCTCGTCCGCCGCGCCCTTGGCCCGGGCGGCGCGCGCCAGCGACGAGCCGATCAGGCCGCAGCCGATCACCGCCAGCCGCTTGACCGGCGCGGCGCTCACTCGCCCGCGTCCTGCGCGAGGAACTGGGCCAACAGGTCGACGACCGCGCGGTTGTGCGCTTCCAGCCCGACGTTGATCCGAAGGTGCTGCGGCAGGCCGTAGCTGGCGACGCCGCGCACCAGATAGCCGCGCGACGCCAGAAAGGCCTCGGCCTCGGACGCCGTGCGCCCCGGCTCGGTCGGAAAGCGGATCAGGATGAAGTTCGCCGCCGAAGGGGTGACCTCCAGACCCAGGCCGCCAAGCTGCTGCGCCAGCCACGGTCGCCAGCGCTCGACCAGCTCCAGCGACCGGGCCTGAAAAGCCTCATCGCCCAGCGCCGCGATCGCAGCCGCCTGGCCGGCGATCGAGGTGTTGAACGGCAAGCGAATGCGGTCGATGGCGTCGGCGATCTCTAGCGAACAATAGGCCCAGCCGACCCGCAGCGCCGCCAGGCCGTGAAGCTTGGAGAATGTGTGGGTGACGACGACGTTGGCGCTGTCGCGCGCCAGGTCCAGCCCGTCGTCGAAGCCGGGATCGGTGCAGAATTCGGCGTAGGCGCCGTCCAGCACCAGAACCACGCTCGGCGGCAGGTCCGCGTGCAGCCGGCGGACTTCCTCGGCGGTGATCCAGGTGCCGGTCGGATTGGCGGGGTTGGCGATGAACACGATCCGGGTGCGCTCGTCGACCAGCTTCAGCATCTCGTCCACGTCGATGCGCAGGTTCGGCTCGGGCGCGAAACGCACCTCGCCTTGGCTCGCCCGCGCGCCGATCGCATAGGCGCCGAAGCCGTATTCGCCCTGGATGATGTTGTCGCCGGGCTCGAGGAACACCTGGTTGATCAGGTGGAAGATCTCGTCGGTGCCGCAGCCGAACACCAGCCGCTCGGGCTCGATGTCATAGCGCGCCGCGATCGCGGCGCGCAGGGCGTTCGCCCGCCCATCCGGATAGAGGTTGAGCTGTTCCGCCGCCGCGGCGAAGGCGGCCTTGGCCGCCGGGCTGCAGCCCAGGATGTTCTCGTTCGATGACAGCTTGACAGGGTTATCGAAACCCTCGGTCTGGGACTTGCCGGGCTTGTAGGGGGTGATGTCGCCGATGCCCGGCTTGGGCGTCGGACGGTCCAGATCGGCGCGGGAGGCGGGGCTGGTCATGGCGTCCGTCGCTCAAAGGTCGAACGGCAGGGCGGCGGCGCCGATCACGCCGCTCAACCGGCCGGGCGCGCGGGCCAGCCGCTCGTCGTCGCGCTGGTGGAAGCCGGCTAGGGCGAACAGCTTCAGCCCGCCGCCGTGGCTGACCAGGCGGGCGGCGACCCCGTCGCGGCTCAGCGCTTCCTCGATCGCCGCAGCCGACTGGCCGGCGTCGGTGACCCAGAAGGTCTGGTCCGCTCCGGTCGGCTCGACCTCGATCCGCGCCACCGCCAGCGCCGAGAGCGGGCCCCAGGCGGCCAGGCATGGCAGGGCGGCGAACACCGAAAGGGTTGGCTCGGCCAAGAGGCGGCCCCACCAGCCGTGGTCGGGGACCAGGGCCAGCACGCCCACTCCGCCCAGGCTCTTGGCCGCGGCCAGCGCGTCTTCCGGCCGCGCGGCCCGCTCCAGCGGCGGGGCCGAGCCGAAACGCGCGCGGGCCAGTTCGACGGCGCGGGCCGGGTCGTTCGCGCCCCAGACCGACAGATGGAACGGTCCCTGACGGGCTAGATTGTCCGAGATCAGCTCGCGCCAAAGACGCACCGTAAGCGCGTCGGACGCGCCCTTTCTGGGGGTGGCCAGGAGCCGGCGGACGAGCTGGGCCTCGCGCGCGGGCCTCAGGCCGAACTTGTCGCCGTCGCCGGCCGCGCGCTTGGCCTCGGCGACGATCCGGGCGATGCCGGCCCGCTCGTCCACCAGGCGCAGGAGTTCGGCGTCGATCGCGTCGATCCGCGCCCGCACCTCGTCCAGCGATGGCGTCTCCTGATCCACTTTCACCCTCGGAAAAGAAAGCCGCCGGACCATAGTGATTGCGGCGGGCCGCGCAATAGCGGCGGCCGTGTCAATAGATCCGCGGCGCCGGCCCTATCGCCAACGGCCCGAAGGTGGTCACCCCGGCCTGGAAGGTCAGATCGGCCTTGCCGGCGGGACTGGCCAAGGACCGGGCCTGGGCGATCTCGCCAGCGGCGCGCGTGAACGCGGGATCGAGCGCGCCGGCCTGGCTGAAGGCCGTGAGGCTTGGCGCGAGCCGCGCCAAGCCGAGGGAGAGGCCGCCGCTCAGCCGTCCGTCCGGCCCGATCGCCAACTGGCCACCGCTGGCCCGCAGCCGCACCGGCCCGGCGTCGATGTCCGCGCCCAGGACGGCGATCGACCCACCCGCCGCGGACCAGGCCCGCGCCATTTCCGGCCAGTCGCGGCCATTCAGCGCCGAGACCTTCGACAGAGTTCCATGCCAGGCGCTGGATGCCGGCGAAGCGCCCGCGATCTTGCCGAACAGGCTCGTCGGCGCGAGCTTCACACCTTGGAGCTGGATCAGGAATTCGACCTGGTCCGGGCCGGCTGGCCGGGCGTGCGCGTCGATTCGGTCGGCGGCGATCAGCGGGAAGACCCGCGCGCCGGGCCTGGGCGCGAAGGCCAGTCTCAGTCCCTCGATCGCGACGCGCGCGCCTCTCGGCGCCTCCAGCGCCAGGCTGGCCCTCAATGCCTGGCCGGTCACCGTCACCTGTCCGGCGCCGGGCCGGCTCAGCACCACCCCGTGCGGGGCGTAGGCGATCCAGTGCTTCAGGTCGTAGGCGTAGCTCTCGGCGCGGACCTGCGGGGCCGTGACGCCCCAACCGGAGGACTCGCTCGCCCGCGCCCCCTCCAGCACCACCTCGATGCGGAACGGATAGCCGCCGATCCGCCGGTGATCCCAGGCAAGGCTCGGTCCGCCCGGGGTCGCGACCGCCGCGCCGTCGAGCCGCGCCGCCACCTGGCCGCGGATCCACAACCAGGCCCCGCTCCATGCGAGCGCAGCCAACGCTAGCGCCAGATAGGGGCCATAGAGCCACCAGCGGTTCGGCGGTTTGTGGGGGGCGGGCGAGTCGGGCAAGGTCATCGGCGAGGGGCGCACCGGGTTTCGAGGCGAGGCGATGGCTAGGGACGGGGACGGCGGGTCTGGCGACCGCTGGGTGTTCGGCTACGGCTCATTGATGTGGCGACCGGGATTTGCGTTTGTAGAGCGCAAGGCCGCGATCATCCATGGCCGCCGGCGCGCCTTCTGCATCTATTCGGTTCATCACCGGGGCGTCCCGGCCCGGCCCGGGCTGGTCCTGGGGCTGGCGCCGGGCGGCTCGGCCCGCGGAGCGGCCTATCGGGTGGCGCGGAGCGACTGGGACCAGACCTACGCCTATCTGCGAGAGCGCGAACAGCCGACCGAGACCTATTTCGAGGCCTGGGCGAGAGTTCGCCTGCCGGGCGGCGAGGCGGTCGCGGCCCTGGTCTTCCTGTCGGATCTGACCCATCCGCAATGGGCCGGAGACCTGGATCTGGAAGCCCAGGCCCGGCTGATCGCCGGGGCCTCGGGCCTGTCGGGCCGCAACCTCGATTATCTGCGCGACCTGGTGGCGCACCTGCGCGAGGAGGGGGTCGCTGACCGGACCATGGAGCGACTGCTGGCCCGGGTGGAGGCGTTGGAGGCGACCATCCTCGGTTGATCGCGCCGCGATCCTATAGCCCCTCCGCCAAGAGGGCATTCGAGGCGCTCTCCAGCCTGTCTCGCAGCAGCCGCATGAATTCCGCCCGCTTCAGGCCGGAGGGGATCGGCTCGAGGAACTCGAACACGATGGTTCCGGGACGGCGCAAAAAGCCGTGCGCTGGCCAGTGGACGCCGGCGTTGAGCGCCAGCGGGGTGCAGGGGACATCGAGCTCGCGATAAAGCGCCGCGACGCCGGGCTTGTAGTGGCCGGCCACGCCCGGCTCGCCACGGTGGCCTTCCGGGAAGATGACGATCTGGCGCGCGTGTCTCAACCGGTCGCGGCTGTCGGCGACCATCTTCTTCAGCGCCTTGGCCTGTCCTTCGCGGTCGATGACGATCATTCCGGCCTTCCAGGCGTACCAGCCGAAGAAGGGGATGCGCATGAACTCCTTGCGCAGCACGAAACAGGAGTCGGGCAGGAAGGCGAAGACGCCGAAGATGTCGAACATGCACTGGTGCTTGGGAGCGATGAGGGCGGCGCCGGTGGGTAGGAATTGGCGCCCCCGGACCTCGACCTTGATGTCGCAGATCGCCCACAACAGCCAGGTGTCGATTCTCCCCCACATCCGAAGGCACCAGGCGCAGGCCGCGCGCGGCAGGACCAGCGTCGGCAGCATCAGGATCGCCGTCAAGGTCGACCACAGATAGAATATCGCCACGAACAGCAGCGACCTCGCCCAGATCATCGCCGCGCTCCGGCTGGCGTGGCGCTTGGGTCCGACGCCGAGACGCCGCGGTCCTTCGGTCCCAGGCTGAGCACCGCCTCGCGGGTCAGAATCGCCAGATATTTGCTGTACTCGATCACCATCCGCCTGGCGCCCTCGCCGCTGCGCCACCAGTGCTCGGCGTCAAGCTCCTCGCTCTTCACCGGATAGGGCTGCAAGCGCAGGCCGGGCATGGCCGCGCGCAGCTCCAGCATCGCGCGCGGAATGTGGAAGTCCGAGGTCACGACGATCAATGTGCGGTAACCGTGGGCGCGCGCCCAGGCTGCGGTCTCGCGCGCATTGCCAACCGTGTCGGTGGCGCGAAAGCCCAGATCGATGCAGCAGTCGTAGTAGCGCCGAGTGGCCTTGGTCACGCCGCGGATGTCGGCGCGGCTGGCCTTCTGATTGACGCCGGAGATCAGCACGCGCCTGGCCTTGCCGATTTCCAACAGGCGCACCGCCGCGGTCAGCCGCGCGGTCGAGGCGCCGGTCAGGGCGACGACGCCGTCCGAGACCGGCGGATCGGACGCGGGGGTCGAGTTGGCCACCCGCGAGGCGAAGGCCAACAGGCCGACCGCCCACAGGGCGATGACGATCAGCAGCGCGGCGGCGCTTTTCATGGCATCGTCCCCAGAAGCTTCAGCGCCGTGCCCCGGGCCGCCAGCGCCGCGATCAGAGCGGCGATGAGCGGGCAGGCGGGCAGAACCATCAGATCGCTCCAGGCCAACGGCAGAACCGGCGTCAGTCCCGCTTCGCCGCCACTCAACCGAACCACCGCTCCGACGATCGCCACCGCGCCGGCGCCGATCAGGCCCGCCAGCGCCGCCATCCGGGCGAATCGGGCCACGAACAGATCGGCGATGAACCCGTCCTCGGCCCCGGCCAGATGCAGCACGCTGACCACGTCGCTCCGCGCGGCCAGTCCCGCGCGGGTGGCGAAGACGATGACCGCCCCGGCCGCCGCCGCGATCAGGACGGCGACGCCGATCGCCGCCGCGCGGGCGATGCCTGCGGCTCTGAGGATGTCCTTCAGCCATCGGCTGTGATCGTCGAGGCTGGCGTCGATCCCGGCGGTCTTCAACGCCCGGTTCATCGCTGCGGCGCTGGCCGGCGCCCTGGGATCGAGATCGACGCTGACCAGACGCGGCACCGGCAGGTCGTGCAGCACAGCTTCGTCGCCCAGCCAGGGCCGCAGCAGAGCCTCGGCCTTCTCGCGCTCCAACGCTTCGGCCTCGACCACGCCCTTGACCCCGGCGAGGGTCTCGGCGGCGCGCGCGGCGGCGGCGTCGGCGGTCTCGTCCGCGTTGGGCCGCACCACCACGGTGGCCGAGCCGGTCAGGTCCGCGCGCCAGCCGCGCGCCGCCCGATCCGTGCTAAGCGCCGCCACCGTGGCGAGACAGGCGAGGAAGCACAGGGTGGCCACCACGAACCCCAGTGCCCCGTCGCGCGCATCCCCGCGCGGCAGGAGCGGCGCGGCGCGCCGGCGCGGCGGGTGGGGCAAGACCTCGCTCATGCCGGCCTCGCCGCGGGAATCTGCTCCAGCCGACCGTCGTCCAGGCGCAGGATCGCCCGACCCGAACCGTTGACCAGGGCCTCGTCGTGGCTGGCGATCAGCACCGTCGTGCCCAGGCGATTCAGCTCGACGAACAGGCGAAGGATGCGCAGCGCCATCTCGTGGTCCACGTCGCCGGTGGGTTCGTCGGCCAGGAGGATCTGCGGCCGGTTGACCACCGCGCGGGCGATCGCCAGCCGCTGCTGCTCGCCGCCGGACAGCACCTGCGGATAGGCGTCCATCCGATCCCCCAAACCGACCCAAGTCAGGAGTTCGGCCACGTCGGCGGCGTAGCCCGTGGCCTTTCGGCCGGCCAACCGCAGCGGCAGGGCGACGTTGTCGAAGGCGTTCAGGTGCTCCAACAAACGCTTGTCCTGCAAGACCACCCCGATCCTGCGGCGCATCATCGGCAGGTCTCGGCGCTTGAGGCGGGCGACATCGCGCCCGAACAGGCTGATTAGCCCGCGGCTCGGCTTCAGCGCCAGGTGGATCAGCCGCAGCAGCGAGGTTTTACCCGCTCCGGACGCGCCGGTCAGAAAGTGGAACGAGCCGGGCGCCAACTCGAAGGTCAGGTCTTTCAGCACCTCGTCCGCGCGTCCATAACGCAGGCCGACGCCGCTGAAGGCGACCACGGGAGCTTCATCGAGCGCATCGTGCGTCATGGGCGTCGCGAAGGCCTGGCGGACGTCGGCGGTTCTGGACATGCGGGCCGAAATCGGCGACCTCGGCGGGGAGGGCGCTCATGCATCCGATTCGCCGGCCATGATACTAACCTGTCCCGACTGCGCCACCCGCTTTGTTGTGGACGACGAACGCATCAGCCCGCAAGGGCGCGCGGTGCGCTGCGGCGCCTGCGGCGCCCGCTGGACGGCCATGCCGCTGGAGCCGGAGACCGTCGCGCCCGAGCCCGAAGTTGAGACCACGCCGCCGCCCGAGCCCGACTTCTCCGCCCTTTCCTTCGAGGCTCAGCCGTTGTCGGCGGACGAATTGCCGCGTGTCTTCCGCGAAAAGGTTCAGACCCAGAAGAAGGTGCGCCAGGCTGCGGCGACTGGCGCGATCTGGGCGGGACTGCTGGGAATTCTGGCGATATTGATCGGAACGGCGGTGGTGCTGCGTCAGGACGTCGCGCGGCTCTGGCCTCGCACCGCGGGCGCCTACGCCATGGTTGGCCTTCCGGTCAACTTGGTGGGCCTCGCGATCGAAAACCAGCATGCCCGGCCGGCGCTGAAGGACGGCCACGCCGCCGTGGTGGTCACCGGCGCGCTGCGCAACGTGTACGCCCGGCCGGTTGTCGCCCCGCCACTGCGGATCAGCCTGCTGAACGCCGCGGGCAAGCCGGTGCTGGTCAAGATCGCCGATCCGGGCGGCGCGCGCATCCCGCCGGGTGAGGTGCGTCGGTTTTCGGTCGATGTGCTCGACCCGCCAGTCAGCGCCACCGACGTGGAGATCGCCTTCGTGATCGTGGGCCCCAGGCCCAACGGCGCGCTCACGGCCGCCGCCCCCCCGCCGCCGCCCGCCACCGCGCCCGCGCTGCGCGGCCCGACCAGCATCGCGCCGATCACCGGCGCCGCCGACGCCCAGCCCGAGCCCGCCGGCTCGCCCTACGCCCTGCCGGCCGCCGCGGGGGACAATACAGGGAGCCGACCGGGGCCGGCCGGCTAGAGCGTCGGCCCTAGAGCCAGGGCGCCAAGGGCTCACGCGCGAGCATCTCCGCGTAGGTCGGGCGGGGGCGGACCACGGCGTAACGGTCGCCGCGCACCAGCACCTCGGGGGCCAGCGGGCGGGTGTTATATTCGCTGCCCATCACCGCGCCATAGGCGCCGGCCGACATGAAGGCCACCAGATCTCCTGCGGTCAGCCTCGGCAGGACGCGTTGCCGCGCGAAGGTGTCGCCGGTTTCGCACACCGGCCCGACCACGTCGTAGGGTGCGGTCTCGGCGCCTTCGGCCGGCGGGCGCACCGGCCGGATGTCGTGGTAGGCGTCGTACATGGCCGGACGGATCAGGTCGTTCATCGCCGCGTCCAGCACCAGAAACCGCGGCCCCTCCGGCCGATCGTGAACGTGGATAACGCGGCTGACCAGCACCCCCGCATTGGCGGCGATCACCCGGCCGGGCTCGAAGGTCAGGCCCACGTCCAGCCCGCCCAGCACCTCGCGGATCACCGCAGCGAAGTCGGCCGGCGACGGCGGCGTCGGCTGATTGAAATAGGGCACGCCCAGGCCCCCGCCCAGGTCCAACCGCTCGACGCCGAGGCCCTGGCCGCGCAGCCGTTCGACCAGCCCGCGCATCTTGGCGAAGGCGTCCTTCAGCGGCGCCAGGGCGATGATCTGACTGCCGATGTGGCAGGCGACGCCCAGCGGGCGCAGGTGAGCGCTGTTCGAGGCGCTGGCGTAGAGCCGCTCGGCTTCGGCCATGGAGACGCCGAACTTGTTGTCGACCTTGCCGGTGGCGATCTTGGCGTGGCCGCCGGCCGAGACGTCCGGATTGACCCTGATCGCGATCGGCGCGCGCGCGCCCTTGCCCTCGGCGATGCGGGCCAGGCGCTCGAGTTCCGGCGCGGACTCGACGTTGATCTCGGCCACTCCGACGTCGATGGCGAAGGCCAGTTCCGCGGAGGTCTTGCCGACGCCGGACAAGACGATTCGCTCGGGCGGCACGCCGGCGGCCAGCGCGCGGCGCACCTCGCCTTCCGAAACGGTGTCGGCCCCGGCCCCCAGATCGGCCAAGGTCTTCAGCACCGAGAGGTTGGAATTGGCCTTGACCGCGTATGCGATCAGCGGCTCACCGCAGCCGATCCCGGCCATGGCGCCCCGAAAGACGGTGAAGTGCCGCTCCAGCGTCGCGGTCGAATAGACATAGACCGGCGTGCCGACCGCCTCGGCGATCGCCGACAGCGCGACCCCCTCGCAGGCCAGCTCGCCATCCCGAACCTCGAAATGATTCATCGATCGGGCGCGTAGCTCGAACCCGGGCCCGGCGTTTGCGGGCTGGGGCCCAGGGGGTCGGTGCGGCCGGGTATGGCGGGCGCGTAAGGCGCTTGGGCCGGCGGCTGGTCGATCGGATCGAACACCGTGTCGCCGCGCTGATTGCGGCGGGCCGCGGCTTCGCGCGCCTTGGCGGCGGCGTCGGCCGCCTTCTGGGCGTCATAGTCGGCCTTGGCCTTGGCGTCGAACAAGGGGGCGGGCCGCTCCAGTTCTCCGGTCTTGCCGCAGCCGGTGAGGGCGGCGGTGCAGGCGAGGGCTAATGCGGCGATCAGGGGGCGCGGGGTCATCTCAGTCGATCCTTCCAGCGCGCGATTTGCTCACGGACCTGGGCGGGCGCGGTTCCGCCGTAGCTGGTTCGGCTGGCGGCCGAGGCCTCGGGCGTCAGCACCTTGTAGACCTCTCCGGTAATCCGCGGCTCAAGTGTCTGCAACTCGGCCAGCGGCAGCGAGGCCAAGTCCCGCAGGCCCAGCGCCTCGGCCCGCTTGACCGCAGCGCCGGTGACATGATGCGCCTCGCGGAACGGCATATCCAGAGCGCGGACCAGCCAGTCGGCCAGGTCGGTCGCGGTCGAGAAGCCGCCGCCCGCGGCCTCGGCCATCCGCGCAACGTTCGGCTCCAGATCGGCGACCATGCCGGTCATGGCGTTCAGCGATAGCTCCAGCGCGTCGAACGCTTCGAAGACGGGAACCTTGTCCTCCTGCATGTCCTTCGAATAGGTCAGCGGCAGGCCCTTCATCACCACGGTCAGCGCGGTCAGGGCGCCCAGCACCCGCCCGACCTTGGCCCGGACCAGTTCGGCCGCGTCGGGGTTGCGCTTCTGTGGCATGATCGACGAGCCGGTGGTGAAGGCGTCCGACAGCGTCACGAAGCCGAACTGGGGCGTGGCCCAGAGCACGATCTCCTCGGCCAGGCGCGAGAGATGGGTGGCGCAGATCGTCGCCGCCGCCAGCGCCTCCAGGGCGAAGTCGCGGGCCGCCACGCTGTCCATCGAATTGGCGGTTGGGGCGTCGAATCCCAGCGCGGCGGCCAACCCGTGGCGGTCGATCGCAAATGGGGAGCCGGCCAGAGCCGCCGCGCCCAGCGGGCACTCGTTCATCCGTTCGCGCGCGGCGGAAAACCGCGAGGCGTCGCGGCCGAACATCTCGACATAGGCCATCAGGTGATGGCCGAAGGTCACCGGCTGGGCCGGCTGCAGGTGGGTGAAGCCCGGCATCAAGTCGCCGGCGTGGGCCTCGGCCTTGGCCAAAAGGGCCCGCTGCAGAGCGCGCAGCTGGTCGACCGAGCGCTCGCAGGCGCTGCGCACCCACATGCGGAAATCCAGCGCCACCTGGTCGTTGCGCGAGCGGGCGGTGTGCAGCCGCCCGGCGGCGGGGCCGATCAGCTCCTTCAGCCTCGCCTCGATGTTCATGTGGATGTCTTCGTACTCGTCGCGGAACGGGAAGCTTCCTGCGGCGATCTCCGCCTCGATCCGAGTCAGGCCGTCCCGGATCGCCGCGGCGTCGGCCGGGCCGATTAGACCGCATTCGGCCAGCATGGCGGCGTGGGCCTGGGAGCCGCGGATGTCCTCGGCCGCCAGCCGCCGGTCGAAGCTGATCGAGACATTGATCGCCTGCATCAGCTCGGCCGGCTTGACGGAGAAGCGTCCGCCCCACATGGACTGGCCGGCGCCGGATGACGGGTCCGGGTCCGGCCGTGCCGGCGCGGGTGTGGGGTCCTTGATCATGAACGAAGTCCGCGGGACACAGAAGAAGGGCGGGCCCAGGCGTGGGCTGTCGGCCTACGCGCTCTGGGGCGCCGCCCTGATCGGCGTCGCCGCTGTTCTATACGTCATCGCCGCCATGCTCATCAAACCCGCCGGTGGTTCGGCGGACCTGAAATCGTTCGCCCGCGGCGATATGGCCAAGCTGGAGGTCAGCGCCAAGGCGGGTCCGGCGCCGGACACGCCTATTCTCGACGCTCAGGGCCACGCGATCCGGCTGGCTGACCTGAAGGCGCCGGTGCTCGTGGTCAACCTCTGGGCGACCTGGTGCGCGCCGTGCGTCAAGGAGATGCCGACCCTGGCCCGGCTGCAGGCGGCCTACCCCGGCCGGCTCGTCGTCGCGCCGGTCAGCATGGATCGGCTGGCCGATCGCGAGAAGGCGCGGACGTTCATCGCCGAACATCCGCCGCTCGGCTTCTATCAGGATCCGAAATACGCCCTGGCCTTCGCGCTCGATCCGCCGGCGGAGGGGTTTCCGACCACGGTGGTCTACGACGCCAAGGGCCGCGAGCGGGCCCGGCTTTCCGGTGCAACCGACTGGAGCGGCCCGGACGCGCGCGCGCTGGTCGAGGCGCTGATCGCGCGACCTTGATCCCAAAAACCGACGCTGGAGGGCCACGCCGATGTGATCGGATCGACCTTGGCCGCGCCTGGCTAGGCGGCCGTTTTGGGTTGACCTGACAAAAGACGGAAGGCACTTATTTTGGGCAATCCGATCTCTTGGCTGCCGCCGGGCGACCTCGCTCCTACGAATTAGCCGACACCAGATTTGCGATTGTCACGGGCAGACCGCCTCGGCGGCGCCTGCAACTGGAACGGCTTTCAGGGAACGAAAGTATGCCCAACGGCATCGTGAAGTGGTTCAACACCACCAAAGGCTATGGCTTCATTCAACCGGAAGGCGGCGGAAAGGACGTGTTCGTCCACATCTCCGCGGTCGAACGGGCGGGGCTTCGCAGCCTCAATGAAGGCCAGCAGGTCAGCTACGAGTTGAAGGACGAGCGCGGCAAGACCGCGGCAGTCGATCTCAAGGCCCTCTAGGCTTCAAACCCCAGCTCCGCCCGCAGAGCTTCGGGCGAGACGCCGCGGCGCCTGATCTCGGCCAAGGTCTCGGCCTTGTCGCGCTTGGCGTAGCGTCTGCCGTCCGGTCCGACCAGCAAGCGGTGGTGGCGATAAAGCGGTGTCGGCAGTCCCAGCAGCGCTTGCAACAGGCGTTGGACGTGCGTCGCCTCGAACAGGTCCTCGCCGCGCACGACGTGGGTGATGTTCTGGATCGCGTCGTCGACCACCACGGCTAGATGGTAGGCGACGCCCAGGTCCTTGCGCGCCAGGATCACGTCTCCGGCCCGTTTGGGTCGCGCGAGCTGGCGTCCGGCCTCTCCGCCCGGCCCGCGGCCCAATTCGGTGAACCCGAGCGCCGCGAACGCCGGGCCGAGGGCCGCGCGGGCGGCGAGC
Source organism: uncultured Alphaproteobacteria bacterium (assembly GCA_963706385.1). Lineage (GTDB taxonomy): Bacteria > Pseudomonadota > Alphaproteobacteria > Caulobacterales > Caulobacteraceae > Poindextera. Next base: position 2,466,879 of record OY970153.1, read on the forward strand.
AGCGACAGCCGCCAAGCGAACGGCTCGCCGGCCGCCAATCGTCGCGTCTCTTCTCGCGCCGGCAAGGGCGCGCCGACATAGGCGCTCTGCGGGCCATGCGGCGCGCGGCCGATGTCTTCCAGCACCTCGCGGCGGGTCTTGAAGCAGCGGTAGACCAACTCTCGGGCGCGAAGCAACTCCAGCGCGGCGGCGTAGTCGGCCAGGTGCTCCGACTGGCGGCGCGGCGGGCTGTCCCACTTAAGGCCAAGCCACGCCAAGTCTTCGAGGATCGCCGCCTCGAAGGCCGGCCGGCAGCGTTCGGCGTCGATATCCTCGATGCGCAGGATGAAGCGTCCGCCGGTCTGGCGGGCCGTCTCGGCGGCGGTCAGGGCGGAAAGGGCGTGGCCGCGGTGCAGCCGCCCGGTGGGTGAGGGCGCGAACCGGCTGGCGGGATGATCGGGGACGTTCAGGCGTGGTGGTGGCGGCGCGCGCCGCCTAGGTGGTTGAGCACGGCCTTGAGAAAGGCCCGCTCGCCGCCGAGCGCATCCTTCAGCGGCTTGAACTGGGCGAAAGTGCTGATTTCGGCCAGGCCGTGCGCGGCGCACCAGGAGGCGATGGCGGTCAGCTCGAGGTCGAGGTCGCTGATCTGGCCGCCGGCCGCCTCGCGCAGGGTCTGTTTGATCAGGTCGAAGGCGCCGTCGTCGTGGAGGGTTTCCTCAGGCAGCTTCTCGCCGTTGCGCGCGCAGTCCCACATCACCCGATAGAGCGCGGGATGTGCCTGGGCGAACTCGACATAGGCCACGCCCAGCGAGGTGCGCGCCCCGTCGCCATGAGCCGCGGCGAGGGCCTCGGCCAGGGCCGTCTTCAGCCGGCTGAAGCCTTCCGCCGCCACGGCGTTGAGCAGCTCGCTCTTGTCCTTGAAGTGATGGTAGGGCGCGGCCGGGCTGACTCCGGCCTCGCGGGCGACCGCCCGCAGCGACAAGGCGCTCGGACCTTCTCGTTCCAGGATGACCACGGCGGCGCGCAGCAGCGCGCGGCGCAGGTCGCCATGATGATAGGGCTTTGGGTCGGGGAGCACGGCCTGGGTCTTCATGTTTCCACCCATTTTATAGCCTGTCTAACTTTTAATCCGAACGACGTAAAGATCATCTTGACACCGTTTAAATAGGTTGTATCTAAGCAGCGTCCAGATCGAACGGCGCCCGGCTCCCCCCGGACCGTTCGGGACGGACGACTTCCAGCTCCCCCTGGAGGCGGGATAAGCAATCATAAGGATCTAGGACCATGTCTCTCGCACGCTATGAAACTCTCCTCGACCGCGCCGGCGGCCTGCTCCTGCTGGCCCTCGGCGTCCTGACCGGCGGCGCACTGGCCGCCCTCGCGGTCGCCGGCGTCTGACCCAAGACGCCCGAGCCATGAACAAAGACTCAAGCTAGAGGGGGACGCTGCGGCGTCCCCCTCGATTGCGTCAGGCTCGAGGGCGGCATAGAGCTGTCACAGAATTTCGCCTATGGTCCGGCGCGTCCGGTCGTCTTGTCTGATTCTTGAGGACCCAGGACCGCCGCCGACAGCCAGGAGGCCCGTCTTCAGTCTAGTTCGACTTCACCCGTTTCGCATCGTCCCGGCATGGCGGAGGGCTCCCCATGCAGGTGCTTAAGCGCCCGCCGTCCGGCTGGCCCGCTCTCGTCTTGAACGCCGATTTTCGGCCGCTGTCCTACTACCCCCTGTCGCTGTGGCCCTGGCAGGAGGTGATCAAGGCGGTGTTTCTCGATCGGGTCGATGTGGTCTCGACCTACGATCAGGTCGTCCATTCGCCGTCGTTCGAGATGCGCCTGCCGAGCGTGGTCTCGCTCAAGCAATATGTCGCCCAGGACCGGCCGCCGGCCTTCACCCGTTTCAACCTGTTCCTGCGCGACAGCTTCACCTGTCAGTACTGCAGCTCGGGCGATGATCTGACCTTCGATCACGTCATTCCCCGCTCGCGCGGCGGCCGCACGACCTGGGAGAACATCGTCACCGCCTGCGCGCGCTGCAACCTGACCAAGGGCGGGCGCACCCCGCGCGAGGCGGGGATGCATCCCCACCGTCACCCGCGTCGGCCCAACATGTTCGAATTGCAGGACCACGGCCGGCGCTTTCCGCCGAACCACCTACACGAGAGCTGGCTCGACTACCTGTACTGGGACATCGAGCTGGAGGCGTAGGGGGCTACCCAGCGCTTTGGATGTTATCGTGGCATTGATCTATAAGGGATTTGAGCGCTACAGTCCGCTATCGGTGTTCGCGCGTGTCAGCCAATCGGTGATGACCGTGTGATGACCAAACAGAGATTGGCGGCTGGTGATGGCAATCAAAGAGGCGGGGCGTGTCGCGCGCCTGACGAAGCGCACGGTGGATTCCGCGCATCCCGAGGGGTTGCGGTTCACGGTCTGGGATTCGGACCTGAAGGGCTTCGGCCTGAAGGTTGAGCCGAGCGGATCGAAGACCTTCATCGTCCGATATCGCGTTGGCGGTGGCCGGAGGGGAACGCTGCGTCAGTTCAAGGTAGGTAGATACGGGAAGCTCACGCCAGAAGAAGCCCGGGACGAAGCCATAAACGTCCTCGCCCAAGTGGAGCTTGGCCATGATCCGCAGGCCGCGAAGGCGGCCGCACGGGAGACGCTAACGGTCGCCGAATTGTGCGATCTCTATCTAGCCGAAGGTGTGGCGACGAAGAAGGCCAGCACGCTCACGCTCGACAAAATCAGGATTGCTCGGCACATCAAGCCGCTGATCGGGGTTCGGCGCATCACCGACGTGGGCTCCGCCGACATCGAACGCCTTATGAACGACGTGGCGTCGGGCCGGGTAAGGTCGGAGAGCACGCCGCACACTCGCGGCGGCCGGGGCGCGGCATCGAGGACGGTCGGCCTGCTGGGCGGCATCTTCAAGTTTGCGGTGGCCCGGAAGCTATGCGTTGAAAATCCCGCCAAAGGTGTGGCCCGGTTCAAGGATAGCAAGCGGGAGCGGTTCCTTTCGCCGAAAGAGCTAGGCACGCTGGGCGATGCGCTGACGGTCGCTGAAACCGAGGGCGCGCACCCCTACCATGTCGCGATCATCCAACTCCTGGCGCTCACTGGAGCACGAAAGAATGAGATCGCGCGCCTTCGCTGGTCAGAGGTTGATCATGAGCGCGGGCTCCTTCAGCTCGAAGACTCAAAAACCGGGCGCAAGGCGATCCGGCTTGGTGCCGCCGCGAAGGAACTCCTCAGCAAAATCGATCGGACCAAGAGCCCCTATGTGTTCGCTGACCCGCGCGATCCGACGCTAGCCATCCGCAATCTCGATTGGGCCTGGGTTGGTTTCCGCAAGCGCGCCGGCATGGAAGACCTGCGCATTCATGACCTGCGTCACAGCTTTGCGAGCGTCGCTCTAGCTGGCGGCTCGGGGCTACATTTGATCGGCAAACTCCTCGGCCATGCCGATGTCGCCACGACGAACCGTTACGCGCACCTTGCCGATGATCCGCTGAAGGATGCGGCCGACAGGATCGCCGGCTCTATTTCGGCCGCCATGCGAGGCGGGCTCGGTGCTGACGTTCATGAGATCAAGGGCGGTATCCGATGAGTGAGCGCCCGTCAATCTTCTCAATTGAAGAATTCTGGTGGTTCACAGAGCCGGGTGGTCGCCCGAGGAGTGGCGGCATGAATGTCCACGAATTTCTGGCATTCTGCATCTCGGAAGCGACTGCGGCCTTGCAGCGCAGCGAGATTACTGAATGGCCGCCAGATGGCGTAACCATCGACGACCTCCGGTCTCGCGTCGGTCAGGGCTCTGTTGAGGACGTGGCGATTATGCTCAGAGCAAGCGCCAACGTGGCGATGGTTTTGCTCAATTCCGCCACGCGCGAAGGCGAAGAAGGGCTGTTCATGCAGCGCACCTTTGGAAACGACCATGCGATGCTTGAGCGATGGAGGGATGGCTTCCGGAGTCAGGCCGACTCCGCAGGCTTGCGCCTCGTGGAGGTGGGAATGCTTTTCGCTGTGTTTCAAACGGTGCGCGGGGGCCGCGCCAGCGTGATGAGAACAGCCCGGGCCGGCCGCGCGGCACAAAAGGGCTCCGAGGCGGGGAAAATCAAGCGAGCAGAGCAGGCACGACGCACAGTTATGGAGAACTACGGCTCCGGAGTTGTGGCCATCGCGAACGGTCTTAGAAGGAAACAGCACAGCATATCCAAAAGCGCTATCGCGAGGTACGTCCGAGAAAACAGGAAAAATGAGGCCGTCAACACCGGCCACCAATTGAAGCTTCCAACCGACGACAAAGCCATTCGTGATTTTCTCAAACGGGAGGGCTTCTAACGCGATTGGAACTATTTGGACTTGACCCCCGGTGACGTCCGACAGGATTGGGGGTGACGTCGGACCCGGCCGGGGGTGGGCGTATTGCCTGAGGCGGCACCTATCCGGCTTCTATGTTCGCAGCGATGCACCGGAAGGCCGGTGTGTGTTCGGAAGCGAGCAATGCAAACTCAGGATCGTTACGTCAGCGACGTTGAGGCGGCTGAAATCCTTCGCCTCAGCCGGAGCTATCTGCGTCAGCTAAGACTCCGTGGCGGCGGCTGCCAATTCTCGACCTTCGGCCGGGCCGTCCGATATAGTCTCTCAGACCTCTACGCGTGGGCTGCCAGCAAGCGCGCCGCATCGACCTCGGAGCGCGGCGCGGCATGATCCAAAATGAAACCGCCCCCGATTTGGGATCGGAGGTGGCGGGTAGCGCTGATCCGTTGGGCACACCCGCACTCATCCGAAATTCCACGCCAAGCCAATTTGACCTCATACCTGCGGAACTGAAGGCTTACCCACAGTTTGTGTGCTGGAAATATGGTCCAGTGCGGTCCGATGGCGCGCGCCCTAAGCCTCCATATGATCCGAAGACAGGACAATTAGCTGACGTTTCCAATCCGTCCACCTGGGGCACCTACGTCGACGCTAGAGAAGCGTTTATTGCCGGCGGTTATGATGGAATAGGATTTGTTCTGACTGAAGCTGATCCTTATGCATTCATAGATTTAGATAATAACACCAACGATCCGGCCGTTCATAAGCGTAACGTAGACGTTATCCTTGCTTTTGACAGTTACACAGAAGTAAGTCCGTCCGGCACTGGCTTCCACATTATCGTTCTAGGCAAAGTTCCTTCTGGAAGAAAGCGGGACGGAATAGAAATTTATAGTCAACTGCGTTACATGACACTTACTGGCGCTATCTATCATGCCCCAACCCATTGTTAAGCGTCAAGAACTTGTTACAACACTGTGGGCAGAACTAGGCGGAGCGTCAAAACTTTGCCCGACTGCCTCAACGGATCGACCTCAAGTCAGAACCGATGCTGAAATTGTTGAAATCGCCACTAATGCCAAAAATGGTGCAAGATTCAAAAAGCTAATCGATGGTCATTGGCAAGGTGATTATCAAAGCCAATCCGAAGCCGATCAAGCACTTGTAAATATTATCGCGTTCTACACACACAATATAGAGCAGGTCGCAAGGATATTTAGATTGTCGGCCTTGGGGCAGCGCGCCAAGGCAAAACGCTTAGACTATTTGAGACGCATGATTGAAAAAAGCTTTGATCGTATAACTCCAATTGTCTCTGACGTTTTGGCAATTAGTGAGAGCCTTCGGAACCTATCTATCCCTCAGGTCCGTACTAATGTCGTGCCGATCAAGCTATTTATGGCTGATAGGAAGCCGCTTTTCTACATCTGGCACCATGTTTTGCAGTTAGGGAGCCTATATGCCCTCACCGCACTATGGGGAGGTGGTAAAACCGCCGTAGCCATTACTATATCTTTGCACGCCGCTCTGGGTCTAGAATTGTTCAGCCACAAGATGATGATGTCAAAGGTGCTGTTCCTATGTGGCGAAAATGCAGACGATGTTAAATTGCGAATTGTGTCTGCATGTAATCTATTTAGTATCGACCCTGCCGCGCTTGATGGTCAACTCTTCTTTACGCGGCACCCTTTCTCTATAGATGAACCTGAAGTTCTGAAAGTTTTTGTGGATGAGGCGGTGGTACATGGGCCTTACGGCCTCTGCATCGTGGATACCGGCCCCGCGCACTCAGGTGCCGACGACGAGAACGCCAATAGGGAGATGCAGGCCCTCGCTACGGCCCTCAGGAGCCTCATGGCGGCCTTGGGCGATCCGGCGACAGTGGTGCTCATGCACCCGGCGAAAGGGGCCACACGCGACTCCCTCCAGCCGCGCGGCGGGGGCGCATTCAGCGGCTCGATTGATGGCGAGCTTTGCGCCTGGAACGAAGACGGATTGATCGAGTTTTTTCATCGCCAGAAATTTCGTGGTCCGGGCTTCGACCCGATGTTCTTCCGGCTACAGCGGCTCGAATTACCGGAGATCGTCGACAACTTCGGCGAGCCGGCCGTTTCGGTGGTCGCCGTGCCAACGGATGCCAAGCCTCAGGCCAAGGCCAGGCCACCGCTTAGCGGAGCCAACCGCGTGGCCCTGGACGCCCTCCGCGCGTGCTACGGTGACGGGGCTATAGAGCCGACTGAGGCCGTGCTGGCGGGGATCATGAAGTGCGGCGGACAACCCCTGTTTCCTCCGTCTGCCGTGGTCCCTGAGGCGGCTTGGCGCGACCGTTGCTACAAAATGGCTATCTCAGATGGCGAGCAGCCCGCCAAGGCAACGGCTTTCAGGCGCGCTCACAAATCGCTACTTGATCTCGGGTTAGTGCAGACCTTCGACGGGCACTACTGGCTTCCAGAATGGCGTCGATATGCTTGAATCAAACTGTCGCAAATATATTTTGATGCTTTCACGTAACACCACCTTTAAATGGGTTCAAAATGAAAGATAATACACTACATCGCGCCGCCACATTGCTCGTAGAAAGGTGCACGATGTTCTATGTGCTTCGGGTTTCGCGATATGACCCATACACTGAGAAATATCGCAAGATCATAGTTCATATCGACGCTATCGGAACAGAACTTCGGCGTCTATTACGACATTTTGGACACGAACGCGCAATTGAATTTGACGTCGAATTGCAGCGGTATGTCGACAGATTCAAATACGATATTTATGCTCTAGAAGCTTTTATTTCAAAATACCCCACAACCCGATTTGAACATGAGGTAATTGTTGAAAACAATATTCCACGAAAGCTTGAGTGCTGAGGTCATGAACGACACCGAAAAACTGCCCATTGCTAACCCCGTTAGCCCTGCATCTGAATTAGGATTAGCAGAGGGCCTGCCCGTTCCCGCTGCATCTACAGCGCGGTTGCAGCGGGGGCGACCGTTCAAAGTAGGTGAGAGTGGGAATCCAAATGGTCGACGCCCTGGAAGCCGCAATCGTCTGACCACTATGGTTATCGACGCGATTTCCGCTGATTTTAATGAACACGGCGCTGACGTTATTGCTCGCGTCCGATGTGGTGATCCGGTTACATACCTAAAGTTTATCGGTGCTCTCGTTCCAAGGGAATCGGTTCTCCAGCGTGAACACGAATTTGATATTGATTTCGACAAGATCAGCTTGTCGGACTGGATCGATTTGCTGGACCAGCTGAAGCGGCAGGCTTCTATGCGAAATGAATTGGAATCGGCAGAGCGGGGATACTAGTCGGGCCGATCATGTCGCCTATGCAATGCGGTACTGCCGTCTGAGGCTGCGCCAACGTGTTCGGTATGATGTGGTGGTGATGCGGCGCGCTAGAGAGCCGCTGAGCGCACTTGCCCACAGTAGGCAATTAGTTTCCAGCTTGTCTATCTACTTCTCGTTGGTGCTTTGCTTGCATCTTATCGGCAGACAACACAGCCTCACGAAGTAAACATTGATCTGGGTTAGGTTCTCTAGCGCAAGCCGCTTTAAATCTATCAAATCGTTGTTCGGCAGTTTCAGGCGGCGACATTGAACTCAAAACAACCATTATTACAAGCAAAACGATTGTTCCAAAAATTACTCCAACAATAGCATTTTTCATAACTTATGCCTTTCGGGACTGGCGAGGATAGCAGGTTTAACTATAAGCGCTGGCCTATCTGTGGAGCGGGCGACCTCGGCGATTGACTCCGGCGGAGGCGTGACACGAAAGGTGACGACTTAGAGCGACGCCGCTTCCGATACGCGACGGCGCGTTGGCTGACCGCGATTGTTTGAGGTTCATGGCGGGCTCCAGGTGCGCGGGAAATCGGGGCAAGCGGTGATCCTGCTGTTCAGTTCATCGGATAGGCAGCTAGGACCTTGTTGGCCCCATCCGTGACGAGGCCGCACTGAAAGTCGGCAAAAAGTATTGTAAAAGAATAAGTATATCTATCTGGGGAATCGAACGTGGGCTCGTCGCCTCGCCACGATCCATTTGCCAGATATGGGTCTTTGGGTTTTAGCACAATGGCAAGTTTAAGGGCTGAAAGTGCTGTTTTGGCTTGTTGTGGGGGCATAGATATTTTGCCGAGGTAGGCACCACCACCCCCGCCGAATATGCTTTCACCTTCAATTCCCTTTGGACCGGAACTGGCGGCCGGTCGCTCAAATATCACATTTGAGTGTTTTATGTGCTTATGCACTATTGTCGTCGCGCCAAATCCATTTTGACCAACATAAGAACCAGTAATGTGTTCTTGCTGAGAAACTACAGCATATATATTTCCGCCGCCCGTAAATTGCGGTTGAGCATTCATTGCGGCCCGAGCCGTATCGAATCTAATATTATGAAATGCGTATGCATTTACATATATGCTTTGATCGTCGGCGTTATATTTAAATTCTTGCTGCGATTTTTCCGTGACTATGACCGTTGCCGCGCTACCGCCAGTCGCCGCGGCCTTTCGAGCTTCATACTGCGCGGTCGTTTCGAATTCGCCCTTCGGGGTCAACTTGGCGAATGGGGCCGCCGCCGCATCGAAGGTCTGCGGTTTGATGGTCGTCCCGACGTAGCTCGCGCACGTGTCCTGCGCATGGACTGTGACCGAGCCCCCCAAAAGACCTAGCGACAACAGCGCGCCGCCACAAATGACGTTGATCGGATGTTTCAACTTCGGCCCTCCCATCGGGCCACCGCTGGAGTTGTAGCCCGCACGCGGCAGTCACATAGGCAGATACGGAAAAAATGCCTATGGATATTTTCCATATAGCTGGACCGCCAGACCTAGAAGGCTGGCGATTCAATGCCCAAGTCGGTGTTTTCCGGCGAACATGTTCATGTCGTGGAGGCGCTGATCGCCGCACGGAGGAAAGCTGGACTCACTCAGGCCGAAGTCGCGCGCAGGATCGGGAAGGACCAGACATTCATTTCGCTGATCGAGCGCTCGCAGCGGCGTGTGGACGTGCTGGAATTCTACGCCTTGGCCAGGGCGATGGGGGCCGATCCCGTTGAGCTGTACGCTCAGGTGGTGGGGCAGTTGCCGCATTCGATCGTCATTTGATCGCTTGGTCCGCTGGGGAGTCCGTAGGCGGGCGTTCTGGGGTTTGGCTATGTGGCAGCGCGCAGACCCGGCGATCGACGCCAGCGGCGGCCCCTGAGCCAAGGCGGGGGTTCGATGGATGGCGGTGAGCAGCTGCACCGCTAATGGTCATGCCCGGCTTGTGATCTGCCCACAGGTTTTGTGAGGTAAGCCCGACGATGGCGAGCCTGAGATCAGGGTTAGAACTGAAGGGGTTTGGACCAAAGGCCGCTACAGCGTCGGGTCGCTCGGTGGACCGCAACAAGTCGGGGCGGCTCGGTAGGAGCCGTACCCCCTTGGTTGTTGCGTTGTCAAGCCATCCCCCAGCTAGACCGGGGCGGAACAAGGCGCAACATTGTTGCGGTGTGTTGTGATGTTGCGATGTTCCGGTGAGGCTACCCCTCATCAAAACCTGTGGGGATGCCGTTTGCGGCTAGGTTATCGGGTATGGGCGGAATTCACTCTCCGCTCAAATGGCCGGTTTCGGAAAAAAGTGCACCCCGCGAAACCGGGCTTCGGTGATGACCATGTGGTGATTCAGTGCTCTTTGCCGCCCCGCATGAGTCGATAATATCGTTGTAAAACAACGATTAATGCTCATCCGGGGAGCTGGCTCGACTACCTCTACTGGGACATCGAGCTGGAGGCGTAGCGGTCGACCGCCCGGCGTTCGATGCGCGGCGCCCGGCTCCAGCGGTTTTGACATCGCCTTGCGATCCCATCCACCATGCGCCTGAGCGCCGAACCGGAGAGGGACATGCCGCAAACCCGGGCCGTCTGGCCGCGCAAGACGCGCGAATTGATGAATCACCACATGGATTCCACGATCTGGAACGATTTTCCGTTCCGGGACGACGACATCGTGGTGGCCACCTACGCCAAGGCCGGCGCCACCTGGACCCAGCAGATCGTCACCCAACTCGTCTTCCTGGGCGACGAGAGCGTGGCGATGCACGAGATTTCGCCCTGGCTGGACCTGCGCGTGCCGCCGGCGCCGGTGAAGCTGGAGATGCTGGAGGCCCAGACCCACCGGCGGATCATCAAGACCCACCTGCCGCTCGACGCGCCGTCCCTGCCTCGGCGGAAAACGGCCTAGATCTTCTCACTGATCTTGATCGCCGCCCGGCAGCCGATCCGAATGATCCCCGCCAGCAGCGGATAGGCCGGCGCCGCGCGCGCGCCTTCGGCGATCGCGGTGTCGCGGTGGGCCAACTCCTCGTCGCGGAAGCGCGACAGCGTGGCGGCGAGGGCCGGCTCGGCCTCGGCCAGCTCGGCGATCTGGCCGGCGTAGTGCTGTTCGATCACGCTCTCCACCGCCTCGGTGCAGGCGTGCGCCGCCGTCTCGCCGATCAGCGCGGTCGCGGCGCCCAGCGCCAGGCCCGCCGCCCGCCACACCGGCGCCATCAGCGTCGGGCGCACCCGCCGCTCCGTCAAAAGCGCATCGAACGCGGCCAGATGCAGCGCCTCCTGGGCCTCCATCTCCTGCAATTGCCAGGCGATGCGGTCATGGCCGCGGGCGCGGTTCAGCACCGCCCGCTGGCCGCGATAGATGTGCACCGCGCCTAGCTCGCCGGCCTGATCGACGCGCAGGATCTCGGCCAGGCGCGCGGTGGGCCCGCCCGGACCCGGGCGCGGGGGGATCGGGCGCGGTTCAGCCACGGCGCGCGCTCCACACCGACCAGACCGCGCTCCAGATCGCCAGCTTCAGCGAGATCAGCGCGTTCCATCCGGCCATCGACAGGCCCCAGAGCCGCCAAGCCGCCTCGTCGCAGTGCGGCGCGGCGATTTTGGAGCCCTGCATCAGCGCGGCCAGGCCCGCCGCGCTGGCCCCCTCGCCGCCGCTGGCGCAGGTCTTCGGTCCCGGCCAGAATTTCCACTCCGCCCCGGCGTGCCAGACCGCGATCCCCGCCCCCGCCAGGAAGGCCGCGGCCAACAGCCAGCCGGCCAGGGGCGCGAGCGGGGCCAGCGGGCCCCGCAGCGCGATCAGCCCGACCACGGCGATCCACAGCGCGGCCCAGTAGGCGTCGCGCTGGTAGTAGCAAAGCGTGCAGGGGGCCAGATGGCCGAAGGTCTCGAAGCCGTGGGCGATGGCCAGCATGGCCGCCGAGGCGGTCAAGGCCAGGGCGAGCCAGTGGCGGAGGGTGAAGCCGATCAGCGGACGCATGGCCTTCTATCGCGCGAAATCAGCCGAGACCCAAGTGGCGGACCAGCAGGAACACGCCGATCACCAGCCCGATCCCGGCGAGGAACAGCACGGTCAGATGCCGCTCGATCACCGCCTGGGCCCTGGGATGGCTGAGCAGCCCCGCCTCCAGGAAGAAGCGCCCGCCGCGGGTGGCGATCGAGGCGGCGACGAACACCGCGAAATTGAAATGGGCGACGCCCGAGGCCAGGGTCACCAGCATGTAGGGCACCGGGGTGAAGCCCTTGATCAGGATCACCGCCAGCCCGTACTTGGCGAACAGGGCCTGGAAGCTGGCCAGTGCGCCCGGATGGCCGGACAGGATCAGCAGGCGCATCGCCGCGCCGGTCAGGAAATGGCCGAGCCCATAGCCGATCATCCCGCCGCAGACCGAGCCGGCGGTGCAGACCGCCGCGTACAGCCAGGCCCGCTCGCGCCGGGCCAGCACCATCGGGCCCAGCATCACGTCCGGCGGCGCGAACGGAAAGCTCGCCTCGACCATGGCGACGCCGGCCATGATCGGCAGGGCGAAGCGTCCCGCCGCCAGGCGCAGGACCCAATCGTAGAGGAAACGCAGCATGTCGGCTCCGTCAGGGGGTGGCTGCGGGCTCCTATCAGGGTTCGCCGCCCAAGTCTCGCCGCCGCGCGACGGCTTCGTTGACGCCCGCCCGCGCATGGCTAGAGTGCGCGCCTTCGCGCCGCCCCTTAAGGGAGCGTCCGCGAGGCCCCAGTGGCGAAATGGTAGACGCGGCAGACTCAAAATCTGTTGGCCGCAAGGTCGTGTTGGTTCGAGTCCGACCTGGGGCACCATTTCCTTGTTTGCCCAGATGGGCGAACAACCCGCGTCGCTATCTACGTTTGGCCTTCGGATGTTGGTTCCGTGCGAACGCCAAGGCATCCGACAGCCGCTGCGCCGAGCGTTCGGCGGCGGACAAGGTCATGGCGATCTGGACGCCGTCCGGCAGGATGATCATCACCGAATCCCCGCGCAGCGCGATGTTCAGCGGCAGGTCGGTCAGGTCTTCGGTCGCGGTCGACGACGTCATGGGCGGCTGTATGGGGCTGTAAGGTTTCAGATTTCGTGAAAACGGCGGCTGGCGCGCGCCGCGCCGGCGTCAGGTCTGGACGGGAAAGCAGGATTGGGCCGACATCGTCACCGGCAGGCTCGTGACCACGGCGTTGAGCTGGTAGGTGGCCGCGCCGGTGACCTTGTTGCAGCCGCCGCTCGCGCCCGCCGTGGCCACAAAGACGGGCGAGAGGTTCGGAAAGCCGAAGGTCGTGGCGGCGTAGGTCTGGGTCGCGGCGGGGGTGAGGCAGGAACTCGCCGGATTATCGACCATCGACATGCAGCGCGCGGCGGCGTCCACGGCGTTGTGCAGCCGGGTGTTGATGAACAGCAGGATGCACAGGTTGATCGCGCCGATGGTCAGGGCGAAGAACACCGGAACCACCAGCGCGAACTCCGCCGCGCTCGCCCCGCCCCGGTCGGGCCAGAATGCGCGCCGCCGCATCATCGCTAGAGCACCCGCGTCCAGGTGGTCTTGGTGATCGGCGACGGCAGCAGCGAGGTCACGCTGACGTCCGAGAACGGCGAGGTGAAGCTGTAGGTGACGCTGACCTGGATGTAATCGCCCGGCGGTTTGCTGGGATTCGACGCGCCGCTCACGCCACTGCAGTCGGCTGGCGGACCGGCGGGCGGCGTCGCGACCAAGGACAACGCGCCGGAGGTGGTGGTGCAATAATAACCCTCCGCCGGCGAGCCGCTCGCCAGGGTGACGCCCGTTCCCAGCGAGGTGTTTTGGACCGCGGTGGTCGCTGTGGCGGCGAGCCCCGAACAGCTGGACGCGAATGCGGCCGCCGTATTGCAGCTGCTCCAGGCCGCTTGCGCGCCCATCTGGGCGGCGTTCTCGACCTGCATCCGGCGATAGGCGTAGATGCCGAGGTCGGTGATGTTGAGCAGAGGGATGGTCAGCAAGCTCACCACCAGCGCCGTCTCCACCGCCGCGGCGGCGCCCGCGTCGCGGAAAAAGCCGGCGGCGCGGCCGCGAAACTGGCGAAACCACACGCTCATTTGACCAGCGCCACGCGGGTCGCCCCGATTCCGGGCAGGGTGACGCCAGCGCCCGCGCATCCGTTGTGGTCCAGAATATAGCCCGTGCCATTAATGGTGAGCGTGTTCACCACGAGACCGATGCAGGAGCCGTTCGAGTTCTTGTTGACCGCGCCGCTGATGGTCACGTTGGAGTTCGGCAGATAGACCATGCCGACGATATTCCATGTCGGACTGTTGCCGGCGGCGGATATATCGACTCCCGAGCCCGAGGGCAGATTGGGATCCTGATAGATGGCCACGCCCGACCAAGTTCCGGAAGTGGGCGCCGTGAGGTTCAGCGTCCCGCCTCCAGTCGGGAAGTGCGACGGCGACAGGCCAGAAACTGTCGGTCCGGTGAAGATGATCGTCGCGCCGCTGGCGGTGAGGGTGCCGCCTGCTGTATCGAGTGTCCCGTTCTCGATCACTATCACGGTGCCCGCAGCAAGGGTCGGGTTACCAGGGGTAAAAACAGTCTTCCCCTTTTTGTCGACGGTGGTCGTGCCCAGCTGGACATCGCCGCAGAAAATCTGGACCCCCCCTCCCGTGTAGCTAGTCGCCAATTGATTTTGCGACGCGGCCACGCCGCTGACCTCCTGGGGATAGGAACTGCAAGTATTGGGCGGAATGTTCGCGGCTCGATTGAAATCTACCGGATCAGAAAATTTTTGAGAAACGTCCGAGTGCTGAACGACGCCACAGCCGCTGTCACTGTAGTACGCATAGCCCGCATCGGCGTTGAGATCGTGGCCGTTGCACGTCTCGTCTCCGTTGGAGCCTACGCTGCAGCCTGACAGGTCGGTCTTCGGGCCGCCATTGGCGGTGACCCCCGAATTCACCGTCCCGCCCAACGCCAGCACGCAGAATGAGGTCCCGCCTCCTCCAGAGCTGGCGATCGCGGTGGCGGCGATGGTCTGGGCCGGCGAGCCGGACAGGGTCGTGTTGCCGTTGAAGCCGACGATCCGGACGAGATAGAGCGGGACCGGCTTGGAGATTTTTACCTGGAAGCAAGTGCCGCTGCCGCTCGGACAGGTCACCGTGGAGGGCAGGACCTGGACGGCGTTCGCGCCGTTTACATAGCCGTATTTCGCGGCCGCGGCGTCGGCTTCCCGCTGATACATATAGAGGGCGGGGGTTCCCTTGTCCTGGTTCGTCGCATCCCCGTTGGTCGCCGCCGCGATGGCGGCGGAGTCGGCGGCGTTCTGCATCGCGCGGTTGAGCATGAACCACGAGGAGACCTCGCCGGCCAGGCCCAGGGCCCCGAGCAGCGGGATCAGCAACAGGGCCGTCAGCGCCGCGACATTGGCGCGCCGGTCCCATGCGAAGCGCTTGAAAAAACCCGACATGCGCGACGCCGCCGCGCGCGATCGTCTGCCTTTCGGTTTCATGACAGTCCCCCGCCAGGACATTCAGCGCCAATGGGTTCGTCGCCGGAGGCTAGCACGAAACCGGGCCGCCATACAGCAAGACACCCAAGAGGAGAATTCGCCGACGTTCACCGGCGACGGGCGCGGCCGCCGGGTCGGGCGAATACACAATTCCGATCGCCTCTTCGCTATTCGCTACCATATAATTCATGGCGAAATCGGTCGTTCCCCAGACTTTCGCGGCGAATTAAGATATGTTGCCATCGTGGATTGGACCGCCGTCAAGACCTTTCTGATCGCTGCGTGGGTCAGCATCTCCGGGCCGCGCCTGTATCTTGTCGCCGGCCTCGGCGCCGCGGCGTGCGCCATCTGGCTGCTGCTGAGCGGGCTCGAACGCGGCGTCATCGCGTCGCTCCGGGCGCGTCTGAGCCTCGCCGAGCAGCGCTACAGGGACTTCGAGCGTGAATTCGCCGGCCGCACGCCCGCCCAGGTCGGGGCCAGGTTTCGGCAGTTGGAGGGCTATTTGGCCTCGCTTCCGCCGCGCCGCCTGAGCGATGAGCAGAAACGGGCGATCGCCGAGGCGGGCTATCCGCCCCTCGCCGCGTCGCATCTGTCGATTCTCCACGACTCGATCTCCGCCGAAACGGGCCGCTACGCGCGCGACCTTATCGAGGCGTTCTCGGCCGCGCATGGTTGGAACCTGGTCGACGAATCCTATCCGATGCCGAGTTCATGCGATCAGTCAGGGGATCGCCGTCGGCCTTGGCGATCCCAGCGACCCGACGCCGACCGAGATGTTGGTGCTGCAAGCCTTGCGCGCGGCCGGGATCAGCCATGATCTCACGCGCAGGACCACGCATGGCGCCGATGTGGAAATCATCGTGACGGCTCGATAGCGCCGCCCCCTTCCGCGCCGTTAGAGTTTGCTAAACGCCCCGCCGCCCAAAATAGCCCGATGACGGCTCCAGGCTCATTGGATGGCCCGCTGCTCGAGGCGCGGGGACTAGCGAAGCGGTTCGCCGGGGGACGGGGGATCGAGGACGTCCGCCTGACGGCGCCGGCGGGCTGCATCACCGGCTTCATCGGCGTCAACGGGGCGGGCAAGAGCACCACCCTGCGCTGCATCTTGGGTCTGCTGAAGCCGGACGCCGGCGACGTCCGCCTGTTCGGCCGTCCGGCGGACGCCCAGGCGCGCCGCCAAATCGGCTTCCTGCCCGAGGAGCGCGGTCTGTTCCCGAGCGAGCGGGCGCGCGAGGCGATCGCCTTCCACGGCCGGCTGAAAGGGATGGAACGCCGCGCGGCCCTGCGCGCCGCCGACGCGCTGCTGGAGCGGATTGGCCTGGGCGGTCGCGAGCGGGCCCGGATCGGATCCCTCTCCAAGGGCAACGCCCAGCGCGTCCAGGTCCTGTGCGCCCTTGTCCACCGTCCCCGCCTGCTCGTCCTGGACGAGCCCCTCTCCGGCCTCGACCCCGTGGCCCAGTCCGAAATGCTGTCGTTGTTCGCCGAGTTCCGCTCCCAGGGCGGCGCCATCCTGTTTTCCACCCACTCGATGCCCGCCGCCGAGAGCCTGTGCGACCGGGTGGTGATGCTGGCCGAGGGGCGGACCGTTTTCGAAGGTGCGATCGCCGAGGCCTCGCGCCGCGCGCCGCATGGCGCGGTGGTGGTCACCTCTGATCAAGCGGGCCTGACATCGGCGGCCGCGGCGGTCGGCGGTCAGGTGCGGCCTCTCGCCGGAGCCATCGGCGAGGCTGGCCGTTGGCGCGTGGTCCTCCCGCATGACGTCACCCACCCGGCGCTGATGCGCGCCCTGGCCGAGCACGGCGTGCCGATCTTCACCTTCCAGCCGATCAAGGCCGACCTCGAAGGCGCGTTCTGGGATCTGGCCTCCGCGGCCGGATCGAGTTCCGACGCCGGAATACGACGCCGCGCCGCCTGACCGCGGTCAGCGCTGTTCGATCACCGGCGTCCGCGCGCGGGCGACGCGCCACAGCAGCAGGCCCAGCAGCGCCGCGGGCGCGAGGGGGCCGAGTTGGATCGGGGACCTTGTGACCATCAGCGCCGCCGGAAGCAGCCAGGCGGCGAACAGGAGCGCCGTCTCGCCAAGCCCGAGCCGTTTCCCGTCCTCGGCGCCGGACAGCAGGACCGCGATCGGCAGGATCAGCAGCGCCAGATCGTAGACCCGCAGATAGGGCGTCACGAGCAGAGTCGCGGCCGCCAGGGCGGCGGCGCGAATCCGCCAGTCGCTGGTCGCTCGCCAGATCCACATCGCCCCGGCGGCGGCCGCGGCCGCGACGCTCCAGTGCAAGGCCGAGCTGACGGCGGCGTCGAGCCCCAGGCTCCTGGCCATGATCATGACGCTGGGGATCGAGCGCCAATCGGACGAACTCGACGAAAAGATCGCCGCCGGCTGGGCGGCCTTGTGCAGAAAGGCGAGCCAGGGGCCGACGCCGAGCACGGCCAGCGCCAGCAAGGCCAGCGCCGCTCCCGAGACCACGGCCGCGGCCAGGGCGCGCCATTCCCGCCCGCAGATCAGCGCGAGCGGCGCGAGAACCGCGAATTGAGGCTTGTAGCTCATTAGGCCGAGCAAGACGCCGCCGACGATGGGCCGACGGCCGAGCATGAGAACGCCCCACCCGATCAGGGCGGTGCTGAGCAGGCCGTTCTGGCCGACGAACAGATTGACCGCCGCGCCGGGCGCCAGCAGCACGAGCCAGAGACGATCCGGCTCGACGAGCCGGCGCGCCAGCAGGCCGTAGGCGCCATAGGTCGCGCCGGACCACAACAGCCAGGCCGCGACATAGGGCAGGGCGGCGAGAGGCATGAGCATGAGCTGGAACGTCGGCGGATAGTTCCACGGCAGCCGCACCGTCATGCCGGGAAACGCCGCCTTCTCCGCCGCGATCATGGCGCCGTCGTCGTAGGCCGCGGCCGCCCGGCCGGAATCGGCGAACGCCGCGGCCTGGTAGAAGGCGCTGAAATCATAGAACAGCGGCGCGCCGCCGAGGCCGACGCCGTTGTGGGTGTTGATCGCGGCGACATAGCCGAAGGCCAGGTACACGCCCAGGGTCAGGGCGGCCAGGAACGGGCTGACGCGATCGACGCCCGTCCGGGGCGAGGCGTGATCACGATCGATGGTCCCGAAACGCTTCATCACCACCCTGGCGGCCACATGCCGCGCACGATCGACCCCGCATCCTTTCCGAAGCGTTGACCACGGTCGGGTAGACCGCCGCCGGGAGTGGGCGATGGCCGGCGACAGCACCGCGCGCTCGGGACCGATCCAGCAGAGCGGCGGTGACGATTTTCCGAAACCCGTGACCTCAAGCTATGCGAACGCGGGAACATTACTGGCGAACCAGGAGATCAGCCCGCGCCGGTTTGGGACGCCTGAAGAGCTTGAGCAAGGGTCTTTCAAGACCTTCATATAATATGACAGCAAGCAACCACGATACGACTATAGTTAATAACACACCAATTACAGGTGATATAAGATCGTGAACTAGCACCAGGAGTATCCGAACGAAATCATGTATAAGATAGGCGGAAAACGATGCATCGCCGAGATAGGCCAAAACGTCACACACCCTGCCAGCCAAACGCATCTGCACCGCGGCATACACCAGAAATGCAGCCGGTGCGCCCCACATCAATACGCGAAACCAGATCGCATCGCCCGAGAAAGGCGACTGATGAGCGCCCGCCTCGTAGCCCGTGGCGACAATTATGACGCCCCACGCCACTGCGCTAGCGGCGGAGAGCAGCGCCGCCGTGCGCGATCGAGGCAGAACCGCGATCAAGCACCCCGCCAGAAATTCCAAAATCATCGGGTTCCCAATGAATTGGAGCACCGGGCCACCAAGAACTTCGCGGCCAAATACGGCGGCGATGTAAATGCCGACCGCGATTGGCATCCCGCGTTTCGGTGAATAAAGAACAGCTGAAAAACAAATGTAAAATAATATTTCGAAACAGAGGGTCCAGCCAGATATAATATATGAGCTATAATTCAAGGTTGGCACGAACAAGAATGACGCCAGCATTTGGTGTGGGTCAAACTCTCCGACGGCCATATAGATCGCCATCATCGCCCCAGTGAGGAGCCAGTAGAGTGGCAAAATCCGTGTAAGTCGACGCGCCAGAAATTCCGCGGCCGTCGCTCCGGTTGACACCGATGTGATTATGAACCCGCTGATAACGAAAAAAAGATCGACGCCCGCCGGGCCGAATTCGCCGATCACACCCAGATGAGCCACCACATGTCCTTTGGTCATTACTTCCCAGGCGTGAAGCGTAATGACCCCGGTCGCCGCGACGAACCGCAGAATCTGCAGGGAAACGATGCGCTGAGTTGTCATTGGGCGAACGATGCTCGATAGGCGTCGGCCGGGCAAGAGTATGGGCATTGGTTTGAGCGGCGCCGTGTCGAGGCTGCGGCCGTCCGGGCGATGGGTTTCATGTCCGACGTCTTATCCGATGGCCTGCCAAAGGGATGCGATCGCAAACATGGCGAAGACTTTCTTAAACGCCTGTCTTCGATAACCTCGGCGACGCGCGCTGTGAGCGAGGACGCCCAACCATGGTATCCACCCTGGCCGCCCAAGGCGCTTTTCGGCCTGTCCGCGAGATCGCCGGGCCGTGACCGCGCCGGCGTGGCTGATCGCCGAGCGGGAGTTCCGGGCCTACACGATGACCGTGAGCTTCTGGATCGCCCTGGTCGCCGGGCCGCTGCTCATGGCCGGCGCCTTGGCCCTGGCGGTCGCGGCGGGCGGTCCGCCGCCGCTGGCGGTCGCGGTTCGCGCGAGCGACCCGGCGTTGGCCGGCTCGGCGACGGCCGCGCTCGACGAAGCCGCCCGGATCGAGGGACGGCGCTACGCATGGGCTGGCGCCTCGAAGGCCGCCGCCAGCCTGGTCGTCACCCGCCTGACGGACGGGAGCGTCCAGGCGCGTTTCAGCGGCGATTTTCCGCTGTCCGCCGCCGGCAGGCGGCTCGTCGGCCGCACGATGGAGCGCGACCTCGCCCGGGACCGGCTCGCCGCGGCCGGAATCGGCGCGCCGCCGACGCGCGTCATCGAGGCGGCCGGTTCCGCGCCCCGGATGGCGGACGCTGGCGCGGCCGCGCGTTTCGGTCTGGTGATGATCCTTTGGCTGACGCTCACCGGCTCCCTGGGCATGCTGCTCCAGGCGGTCGTGCGCGAGCGCGCCAACCGCGCGCTGGAGGGTTTGCTGGCCGCCGCCAGGCCATGGGAGATCGTGTTCGGCAAGCTGGCCGGGGTGGGGGCGGTCTCGGCCCTGATCCTGGTGGCGTGGTTGGGATCGGTCGGCGCCCTCGGCTTGCTGGCGCCCAGCGGGGCGGGGCTGGTTCACGCGGCGCTCGGCGGCGTCGCCGCGCCGGTCATGCTGGCGCGGGCGGCCGGGCTTTATGGGTTGGCCTACGGCTTCTACGGCCTGGTCACCGTGGCGGTGGGCGCGAGCGCGCGCGATTCCGCCGCGGCCCAGAATCTTTCGCGGCCGATGTTCGCCGTCCTGCTCGCCGCCTTCTTCGTCGCCCTCGCCGCCGTCTCGGGGGCCGCGGGCAAGCTGGCGTGGCTGGTGTTCGCGCCGCCGTTCACGCCATTCATGTTGCTGCTGGAGCCTCCGGGGGCGCTGTCTGGGCGCGCTCAGCTCGCCGCCGTCGCCCTGACGCTGGCCGCGACGGGCCTGGCCGGGCGCATCGCCGTCGGCAGGCTGACCCTGTCCGCCGGTGGCGAGCGGGCGAGCGCGTAGAGGGCTTGCCTCCTTCCCCGTGGGGGAGCGCTTCGCCGCCGCGTTCGGGGTCGCGCGGGTTTTGAACCACGAAGCGCACGAAGGACACGAAGAAATATCTCGTTTCCCCATCCGCCGATGGGGAAGGCTTCAACCCTTCGTGTCCTTGGTGGGCTTCGTGGTGAGACAGGTCCGGCGTCCGGACGCAATATCTGAGTCTATTCACGAGAAAACGATAATAAAATGTATCGATCCCGCCCCTGAATCCACGGAGAATATTCCGTATTCATTCCACTGATTTCGCCACACACGCGAAGCTTTAACCCAACCTGAACACGCAGCAAGCGAAAGCGTGTCAATTCGAGACGATCGATACGCGAGCACAACTCATATCGGCGACGCGCATTTTGCGTGTTAACCATTCATTTACGTTTACAACGCGTTAAAATGGTGTTTTCCGTTTCTTCAGGCTGGCGGCGGATCGAGACCCGTCACCGCCTATCGTCACGTCGCCGGCGCCTTCCGGGTCCGGCGCGCCGTCAACCTGTGAACGGAGAATCCTCATGCGTAGCATTTCCAAGTTCCTGAAGAGCGAGTCCGGCGCCTCGGCGGCCGAATACGCCCTGATCCTGGCCATCGTCTGCACCGGCATCGCCGTCGCGGTTGGCACCCTCGGCACCAACATCTCTTCCGCGGTCACCACCGCCGCAGGCAAGGTCTAGATTTCTCCCTTACGGGCAAACCATCGACACGGGTCTCACCTAGCGAATTGACATTCGCCGGTGACGGTTCGGGTAAGGGCGCGAGCCCTGTCAAAATACAGAAGGAAAACCATCATGCGTAGCCTTTCCAAGTTCCTCAAGAGCGAATCCGGCGCCTCGGCGGCCGAATACGCCCTGATCCTGGCCATCGTCTGCACCGGCATCGCCGTCGCGGTTGGCACCCTCGGCACCAACATCACGTCCGCGATCAACGCCGCCGCCGCCCAGGTCTAAGTGGTGATTCTGTTAGGCACACGGCCGGCCGACGCGCCGGTCGTGTGCGCCTGTGTTTAATGTAGTATCGTTCCCCGCGGGCGTTGGTCCGCGAGCCAGTGTCGAGTCCGGCTGCCGACTGTTCCGCGGTGTTTCGCCCTAGCCTTCGAGGTTGCCCGCGATGCCCATACGCACCCTAGCGACGCTGGCCGTCGCGATCGTTCTCGGCCTCGTCGCCGTCATCATCCTGAACAATACGTTCGGCGGCGCGCGCAAGGCGCAGCCGGCCGCCGGCGGCCTTTCGCCGGTGGTGGTCGCCGCCCAGCCGATCGCCCGGGGCATGACCCTGCAGTCTCCAATGTTGAAGGTCGTGGGCTTCCCCGCCGCCTCGGTCCCCGCCGGCGCCTTCACCAGCGTCGATCAGATCTCCGGCGGCAAGGGCGTTCAGCGCCTCGCCCTGCGCGGCCTCACGCCCGGCGAGCCGGTCCTGCTCACCGAGGTCAGCGGCCCGGGCGGGCGGCTCAATCTTTCCAGCGTGATCGATCCGGGCATGCAGGCGGTGGCCATCCGCGCCAGCGACGTGACCGGGGTCGGCGGCTTCGTGCTGCCCGGCGACCGGGTCGACGTGCTGCTCACCCGCGCGATCAGCCAGGGCAATAACCAGCCGGTGAACACCGTCACCCAGATCCTGGCCGACAACGTCAAGGTGGTCGGGGTCGATCAATCCGACAACGACGAGGCCGACAAGCCGGCCGTGGCCAAGGCGGTCACCATCCAGGTGACGCCCGAGCAGGCGCAGACCATCACCCTGGGCCAGACGGTGGGTTCGGTGTCGCTCTCGCTTCGCCACGTGGCCGACGATGCGCCCCTGGCGCGGCGCGCCACCACCGTGGCCGAACTGGGCTTTAAGGCGTCGTCCGCCGCCGGACCGTCCGCGTCCGGAAAGGCGAAGCGCGCTTCGCTTTCCGGCCCGGGGATCATCCGGGTCACGCGCGTGACCGAGACCACCGGCTACCGGCTGAGCGGGCGCTGAGCATGGGCCGACACCCGATCACTTCGCGGCCTGGCGCGAATCTTGCTCGTCCAACCACTTTCACCTCGCCAAGGGGCAATAGCGCGATGAACGGTGCAACCGGCCCGACCCGGCCCTGGATTGGCGCGGCGCCGATCGCCCTCGCGCTGCTGCTCCTGGCTTTCACCGGCGAGGCCGCGAAGGCCGCGCCGCAAGCCGCGGCGACGGACTATCAACCGAGTTCCAGCTACCAGGTGGAGATCGGCCAGGGCAAATCGCAGGTGCTCGAGGTTCCCGGGCCCTACACCGATCTGATGATCGCCGATCCGAAGGTCGCCGACGTCGTGCCGCTGTCGGACCATTCGGTCTATGTCGTCGGCAAGTCGATGGGCTCGACCGCCCTGACGATCTATGGCCACGGCAAGCGCCTGATCGCGGCGGTGAACGTGGTGGTCGGCCCCGACATCGACGGCTTCAAGTCGCGGCTGCACCAGATCCTGCCGAACGAGGCGGATGTGACCGCGCTGTCGGCCAACCAGTCGCTCCTGCTCTCCGGGACGGTCAGCAGCCCCGCGGGTCTGCAGCAGGTCCTGGCCCTGGCCGAGAACTATGCGCCGACCAAGGTGGTCAACATGATGGGTGTCGAGGGCACCCAGCAGGTGATGCTGTCGGTCCGCTTCGTGGAGATGGAGCGCACCACGGCCAAGAACCTGCGCCTGAATGTCAGCCGGACCTGTCACACGACGAACTGCCCCGGCAGCAATAACGTGTTTTCCGTCACCACGGGCGACACCCTGGTCAACACGACCAAGAGCGTGCTCGACAGCTTCGGCACCGCGGCGATGCTGTTCAAGGCGGGCGACGGTGACCTGAGCGTCCTGTTCGACGCCCTGGAGACCAAGGGCGTGGTCAAGACCCTGGCCGAACCGACGCTGGTGGCCATGTCCGGCGACACCGCCAGCTTCCTCGCCGGGGGCGAGTTCCCGATCCCCGTGGCCCAGAACACCGGCGGCGGCACCGGCGGCAACACCATCACGGTCGAGTTCAAGCAGTTCGGCATCTCCCTGGCCTTCACGCCGACCATCCTGAAGGACGGGATGCTCAACCTCGTCGTGAACCCGGAAGTCTCCAGCATCGACCCCACCACCGCCTTCATCGAGAACGGCCTGAGCATTCCCGGCATCAAGGTCCGCCGCGCCCACACCACCGTCGAGTTGCGTGACGGCGAGTCGTTCACCGTCGCCGGCCTGCTGAGCGACAACTATCAGAACTCGATCCGCGCCTTCCCGTTCGTGGGCGACATCCCGATCCTCGGCTCCCTGTTCCATTCCACCGGCTTCCAGCGCGACCAGACCGAACTGGTCATCGTGGTCACGCCGCACCTCGTCACCCCGCGGCGCGGGCCCGTCGCTCTGCCGACCGACCATTTCGTTCCGCCGTCCGACTTCGAGCTGTTCCTGTTCGGAATGCAGCATGGCAAGCCCGGCGACGTCCGGCCCGAGGACAGGGTATTGATGTCGCAAGATCCGACCAAGGGCGGCGTCGAGGGCCCCTACGGCCATGTGCTGTATTGACGATCGAGCATGAGAGGCAAGCGATGAGAGCATTATCGAAACCGCGGCTCCTGCTGATCGCCCTGGCCGGCGTCGGCGCGCTGCTCGCGGGCTGCACCCAGTCCAGACTGCGGATCGCGGACGACTTCGGCCAGGCGGTGAGCCAGGACCTCGCGGCCCAGATCACCGATCCGGACGCCGCCGCCAAGGCCGGTCCGCCGCCGCCCGCCGACGGCGCGCGCGCCGCGCTCGCCCAGACCCGTTACCAGCATGACGCGGTGATACAGCCCGTCTCCGGCGAGGCTTCCGGCCGGGCCGGCGGGTCCAGCGGCGCGGGATCGGGCGCCGGCGCTGGTGTCGGGATGGGAACGCCCTAGGCGTGCAGTCCGGCATGACCGAGATGCGTCTCAAATTCCCGTCGCCCGAAACCGGCCGCCGTCATGACTCGCCGATGGATGGGCCCCGGGTCGGCTATGTCGAGGATGCGATCGGCGGTCCCGAACGGATCGTGTCGCTGGCGGCGCTGTTTCCGCATGTGGAATTCGTCAATGTCGGCGCCGTTTGGCCAGATCACCCGCCCGCCGGGCTCGCCGCCCTGATCGTCGGCGCCGAGGCGGCCGGGATCGAACAGGTTCTCGCGCGTCTTGACCGGCGATCGGCGGGGCTGCCCGTGATCGTCGCCTTGCGCAACGCGGACGTCACCAACACCCGCCGCCTGATGCGCGGCGGCGCGGCCGACATCCTGCCCGCGCCGGTCAGCGACGCGGCCCTGGCGCTGAGCCTGGAGCGACTGCTGGCCAGCGTCGACGCCTCGGCGCCGCGCGCCGCCGCCGGCCATGTGATCGCCCTGCTCAAGGCCGGAGGAGGGACCGGGGCCACCGCGCTGGGAACCCAGCTCGCCGCCATGCTCGCCAGCCGCGGCGATGTCGAGGGCGGCGTCTGCTTCGCCGATCTGGACCTGCAGTTTGGCCAGGGCGCGCTCTACCTCGACCTTGCCGACGCCCTCACCCTGACCGACATCCTGGGCGGCGGCGGGCGCCTGGAGGACGCGCCGCTGCGCGACGCCATCGCCCGGCATCACAGCGGTGCCCGGCTGTTGGCCGCCCCGCGCGAGCTGACTCCCCTCGAAATCCTGAACCCACAGGATGTCGACGGCCTGATGAAGGCCCTGCGGCGCGACTTCGCCGTCACCCTCTTGGACCTGCCCACCGTGTGGACGGCGTGGACCAATCAGGCGCTGCAGCGCTGCGATCGCATCGTCCTGGTCACCCATCTTTCGGTGCCGCACATCAATCTCGTCCAGCGCCAGTTCAAGGTGATGGCCGCCCAGCGGCTCGACACCATTCCCCTGACCCTGGTGCTCAACCAGCTGAGCGCCGACCAGCAAGCCGTCGTCTCCGTGAAAGCCGCCGAGAAGGCCCTTAGGCGCGATTTCGATCTCATCATCCCCGAGGACCGTCGGCTGATGAACGACGCCATCGCCCAGGGCCGCGAGCTTTCCGCGGTTCGCGGGGGCTCCAAGCTGGAGAAGGCGATCGGCGAACTGTCGGCCCTGCTCGTCCCGGCCCCCGTCGCCCAGCCCGGAAAACGCGCGAGGCGCTGGCCATGAGCCGCCTCTGGTCCGACGCCAGATCGATCGCCGGCGACGCGAGCGGCGCGGCCAACGCGCAGATCGAGGGGGCGACGGCCCTGAAGGTGCGTCTGCACAGGCGTCTGCTCGACGTTCTCAACCTCTCCGTCCTCGACCGCACCCCCCGCGAGAACCTGCGTCTGGAAATCCGCGGCGCCGTGATCCAGCTGCTCGCCGACGAGCGGCGGCTGCTGACGCCGCAGCAGACCGATCAGCTCATCGACGACATTCTCGACGAAATCCTCGGCCTCGGCCCGCTCGAGCCGCTGCTGAAGGACGATTCGGTCACCGACATCCTGATCAACACCCATGATGCGGTCTATGTGGAGCGGGGCGGACACCTGGAGCGCACCGACGTCCAGTTCCAGGACGGCCGCCATCTCCTGCGCATCATCAACAAGATCGTCGCCGCGGTGGGCCGGCGGGTCGACGAGACCTCGCCGATGGTCGACGCGCGCCTGGCCGACGGCTCGCGGGTCAACGCCATCATCCCGCCGCTGGCGGTGGACGGCGCGCTGGTCTCGATCCGCAAGTTCGCCCGCACACCCATCGGGATGGAAAAGCTGATCGAGTTCGGCAGCATCACCGTCGAAATGGCCAGGGTGCTGGACGTGATCGTCAAGGCGCGCCGCAACGTATTGATCTCCGGCGGCACGGGCTCGGGCAAGACCACCCTGCTCAACGCCATGTCCGCCTTCATCGACCATCGCGAGCGCATCATCACCATCGAGGATTCCGCCGAGCTGCAACTGCAACAGCCCCACGTTGGCCGGCTAGAAACCCGGCCGCCCAACATCGAGGGCAAGGGCGAGATCGCCCAACGGGAGCTGGTGAAGAACGCGCTGCGGATGCGGCCCGACCGGATCATCGTCGGCGAGGTGCGCACCGGCGAGGCGTTCGACATGCTGCAAGCGATGAATACCGGCCACGACGGTTCCATGACCACGGTGCACGCCAACTCCGTGCGCGACGCCTTGACCCGCGTGGAGCAGATGATCGGGATGGCGGGCCTCGAGATTTCACCGCGATCGGTGCGTCAGCAAATCGCTTCGGCGATCAATGTGGTCATTCAGGTCGAGCGGATGGACGACGGCCGTCGACGGCTGGTCTCCATCGCCGAACTCGTCGGCATGGAGGAAGACACGGTGATGATGCAGGAGATCTTCCGCTTCCGCCGTCGTGGGCGGGCGCCGGATGGATCGGTGCTGGGGGACTTCGAGACCACCGGCGTGCGGCCGAAGTTCATGGAGCAGCTGACCGCTCGGGGCATCGAGTTGCCCTCGGAGATGTTCGCCCCCAACCGAAAATCGGCCTGAGCCCATGCTGGTTCCGATCGCTTTCATCCTGGCGTTCGTGGCGGTCGTTACGATCGTCCAGACCCTGGCCTCGGCGATGTTCGCCTCCCGCGACCGGACCCAGCGGGTGAACCGGCGCCTTACGCTTTTGGACCAAGGTCTGACGCCGGAGGAGGTGTTCACGGCCCTCGTGCGCAAGCCGGATGGCGGCCGCCTGGCCGCCGCGGCGCCAGACCTTTACGAGCGCCTCTTTCTCCTCTGCCGCCAAGCTGGCCTCTCGATGTCTCCGTTGCGCCTCATGGCCATCGTCGGCGGCGCGGCCTTGCTGTTCTGGGTCGTCAGCCTGGTGCTGCTGAGCCTGTTCGCGGGGAAGGCGCCGCTCCTCAACGCCCTGACGGCGCTGCTCGGCGCGCTGGGACTGGCGATCACCGGCGCCCTCGTCTGGCTCAACGGGCGTCGCCGCCGCCGGCTGAGGCTGATCGAACAGCAGATGCCGCTCGCCCTGGACATCGTCATCCGGGCCATCCGCGCGGGCCACCCGGTGATCGCGGCGGTGCAGCTGGCCGCCGAGGAGATGGGCGATCCGATCGGCTCCGAATTCGGCCTGATCGTCGACGAGACCACCTACGGCCGCGAGTTCCACGAGGCCTTGTTGAACTTCGCCCGCCGCACGGGATCGCCCGAGGCCCACTACTTCGCCGTCAGCGTTGGCATCCAGTCGGAGACCGGCGGCAATCTGGCCGAAATCCTGCAGAACCTCTCGACGGTGATCCGCAATCGCCAGACCCTGCACCTGCGGGTCAAGGCGCTGGCCAGCGAGGGCAAGATGTCGGCCTATGTGCTCAGCGCGCTGCCGATCCTGGTCGTTTCCGTGCTCTTGGCCACCAGTCCGACGTTCTACACCAGCAAGTTTTCCGACCCGATTTTCTGGCCGACAGTCATCGGCGTCATCGTCCTCTATCTCATCGGTCAACTTATGATTCGACGGATCGTAAACTTCAAATATTGAGCCGACCATGAACGCCATTCTTTTCTTTATTGTTGAAGCGGCGATCTTCTCTCTGGTGGTCGTCTCCGTCCTTTTTCTGGCCAGGCGGGTCGAGACGGGCTTCAATGTCTACCGCCGGCTGCGTCAGGAGAGCGGGGCGCGCGCGGCGTCCCCCCGCGCATCGGTGGTCCGTCAGCAAGGCGTCCAAAATCCGATCCTCGCCTGGGTGCAGGCCCAGTCGCTGAACGACCCGAACGAGCGCCAGAAATTGGCTCGCGATCTCGTCGACGCGGGCTTCGAATCCCCCGCCGCCCCGGCCTGGTACGTGGTCATCCGGTTCAGCCTGGCGATCGGCCTGCCCGTGGCCTTCCTGCTCGCCCAGAAGTTCGTCGGCCATCCGGTGAGCGGTCCGAAACTGATCTTCTTTCCCCTGATCCTCAGCGGCTTGGCGCTGATCCTTCCGCGCGCCTTCATCGACAACCGCGCCAACGCGCGGCGCGGCCAGCTCGAGAACGAATTTCCCGACGCGCTGGACCTGATGGTGGTGTGCGTCGAGGCCGGCCTCGCGCTCGAGGCGGCGTTCATCCGGGTCGGGGAAGAGACGGTCGAGTCGCATCCGCGCATCTCCGAGGAGTTCCGGCGCCTTTCCCAAGAGCTTCGCGCGGGACGTAGCCGCGCCGAGGCGCTTCGTAGTCTCGCCGAACGCGCGCAGGTGGACGTTGTGAAGTCCTTTGTCGCCCTGCTAATCCAGACCGACGCCCTTGGGGTCTCCATCACCCAGGGCCTCAGGACTTTCTCTCAGGAGATGCGCCAGCACCGGATGCTCAAGGCCGAGGAAAAGGCGATGCGGATTCCCGTGCTGCTGACCATCCCGCTCGTCGCCTGCATCCTGCCGGTGATCGTCACGGCCGTTCTGCTGCCCGCGATCATCGACACGGTTCGCAACGTCATCCCGTCCCTGACGCACATCAGCGGAGTCCACTGACCATGGCCCGGAACCGATTGCCGCTGCTTTTCTTGGCCACCCTGGCCCTCGGCCTGGGCGGCTGTCAGTATCTGCCCTGGACCAGACACTGGGCGAAGATCACGCTCGTGCCGGCCAACGCCCCCCAGAGAAGCGCCGCCGAGGCCGAAGACGCCCTGTACGCGCGCGCGGTGGCCGCGATCGATCAACGGGACTACGGGCTGGCGCTGGATGTGCTGCAGTTGGCCAGGGAACGTCGCGCGAACGACCCGCGGGTGCTCACCGCGATGGGCGTCGTCTACGACAAGCTGGGACGTTTCGATCTCAGCCACCGCTACTATGATCTCGCCGAAGCGGCGGATCCCGGCTCGAAGGTCGTGGCGATCGATCGCGCCTATTCGCTCGCCCTACAGCAACGGCGCATCGCCGACCGGCCGGCGGAAGCGATCATGCTGGCCGAGTCCCCACCGGCGACGATCATGATCGCCGCCGCCAAGCCGATGCTTCCACCGCTGGCGTCCAAGACCCCGACAACCGTGCTGGTCGGTCATCCCGTGCGCCTCTTGAACGCGACGGGCGAGGCGCGGGGCGCTGATCCGATCCAGGCGCGGCTCGCCGGCAAGGGGTGGCGTGTGGTCGCGGCGAAAACCACCGCCGCGGTCACCTCCACGAGTCAGTTGCAGTATCCGCCGACCGCTCAACGGGCCGCCACCGGCCTGGCCCGCACTCTGTCGTTTCCGGTGCGGCTCAACCCGTGTGCGACCTGCACCCGCATGGAGCTGGTGATCGGAACGGACGCGATATCGGCGTCGGCCGGCCGGCAAGCGAAGGCGCGGCGCGGATGACGCGCGCCATGCGGCCGGTTCTGCTGATGACGATGGCCGCGCTGATCGCCGCGCCGGCGCCCGTCTTGGCCGCAGGCCTGTTCTCCCGCGCGCCCTCGCAGAATCACGGCGCGGCGACGCCCGACGCCGCCAGGGCCGCGGCGCTGGCGGCGCAAGTCAGCCAGGCCCTCGACGAGCGGCGATATGTCGACGCCGGCGCGCTGCTTGAACAGGCGGTGGCCGAGGATCTGGGGTCGCCAGAACTGACCATCCTCAGCGGCGAACTGCTCCTGGCCCGCGGCCGCTACGCCGATGCGCTGGAGGTCTTCCGCACCGTGGCGGCCGATCCGGCCCAGAAGGCCCGCGCCCTCGAAGGCGAAGGGCTCGCCCTGTCCCTGCTGGGTCGCTCCGACGAGGCGCTCGCCGACCTCAAGGCGGCCACGGCGCTGAACGCCGGTTTGTGGCGCGCCTGGAACGGCCTTGGCTCGGAATACGATCTTCGGCGCGATTGGCCGGCCGCGCAGGCGGCGTACGCCAAGGCCCTTGCGGCGCCGGGCGCCAACGCCGCCATGGTGCTGAACAACCGCGGTTATTCGCGTCTCCTGCAACGCCGGACGGACGAGGCCGCGGCGGACTTCGTCGCCGCGCTCGAGAAGGACCCCTCGCTCGCCTCGGCGCGGACCAACCTGCGCCTGACCCTGGCCATGGAAGGGCATTACGACCGCGCCGCCATGACCGGGGTTGGAGACGACCGCGCCGCGGTGCTGAACAATGTCGGCGTGGCCGCCGCGATGCGCGGCGACTATGCGCGGGCGGATCTGCTACTCAACCAGGCGATCGCCGCGAAGGGGCAGTTCTACAGCCGGGCTTCGGAAAATCTGCAGATGACGCGCGAACTCGCCGCGCACAGCGCCGAAACGGCGACTGGGGTCAATGCCGCTCCCTGAATTCGGACGCTGGATCGTCGCCGGCTTGCTCACCCTGACTCTCATCTGGGCGGCCGTCAGCGACATCAGGACCCGCACGATTCCGAATTGGACCGTTCTGGCTGTCATCGGCCTTTTCGTCCCATGGGCGCTGTTGAATTGGGGGCCTTGGGCCGAGCACGCGCTAATGGCGGGCGTCATCGCCCTGGCCGTGGGCGTCGGACTGTATGCCTTGGGCGTTGTCGGCGCCGGTGACGCGAAACTGTTCGCCGCCGTCGCCCTGTTCACCGGCCTGGATCATCTTTTGACGCTGGGCCTAGCGACGTCCCTGGCCGGCGGAGTGATCGCCATCGTGAGTTTGGCGTTACGACCGCGAAGGGCATTGGTCATGTTCGCCCTGCGGGGCAAGGGCGACTTCGGTCGCGGAATTCCATACGGCGTCGCGATTGCTATCGCCGCCATTTTGTTGGTGTGGGTCGCGTTACTCAACCTGTCCGGTTTGTCGATTTAAGTGGTCGTGCGGCGCGGGCGGATTGGCGTTGGCGCTTGAGGATAGCCTGCTGGGCTTAGCGTCGTCGGTTCGGTAGGGTGTCCCCGCCATCCCATTCCGTCACGAAAGCTTGCCTGGACGCGGCCCGCGCGCTGGAGCACAAGCCGGCGTCGAGGGGGTCGTTTGCCGGGAGGCGCCCCATGATTGATGCGATCCGCCTGCCCCCCACCGTCACCGTCGGCCCGACGTCGGTGGCGGTCAGCGTCCTCACCCCGGACGGCGCGACGGTCGAGATCAGCCTGCAACGCCTGCGCGGCCTGGCCGCCCTGCCGCCCGAACAGGTGGCCCAGCGCGCCCGGCGACTGGCCCTCGGCGCGCTTGAGGCCGCCGCCGCGTCGCTGACCCATTAGCCCCCTATCGGACCGCCCGCAGCTCGATCTCGCTCACGCCCCAGACCGAGCGGGGCGGCTTGGGCTCGCCGCCGATCACCAGCCGGTAGGGGCCCTCCTTGTCGTTCAACGGCTGGCCGTCCTCCGTATCGGCCAGGATCACCGGCTGGCCCTTGAAGCCGATAGCGGTCTCGGCGATGGCCAGGACGGCGATGAAGCCGTCGCGGCCCTTGACGATCACCACCTGGTCCAGCGCCGGGCCGTGCAGGCGCACCTCCGACGGCGCGCCGACCCGCGCCAGGATCTCGCTCAGCGCCGCCCCGGCGTAGGCGTGGCCGCCGCCCCAGGTCACCGCGACGTCGTAGCGGCGCATGTCGCGCAGGTCGGATTCGGAAATCACCGCGCTTCGACCGTCGGGTCCCTTGACGGCGATCGTGGCCGGCGGGGTCATCTGGGTGAGTGGCGGCGGGGCGGCCAGCGCCAGGGCCGCCAGGGCGGCGAGGATCGGGTTCAGGCTCATGCGGCCTCCGGCTTCGGGTCCGCCAGCATGGCATGGCGCGGCGATTTTCGCACGGGCGAGAGCCCTTGCCCTGATTTCGCCTTTTGGCCTAGATACGCCCGACCACGGACAAAAACCGCGCCCCGCCGCAAGCTGCGGATCGCGCCCATGGATGAGAAGATGGAGGGGGGACAGAATGTCGAAGCTGAAGATCGCGGCCGCCGTGCTCGCGGGGGGCCTGTGGCTGGGCGGATGCGCGACCAAGGACTATGTCGACCAGCACATTTCGCCGGTTCAGGGCCAGGTCACCGATCTGCAGGGTCAGGTGAAGGGCCATGACGCCCGGCTCGGCCAGATCGACGCCCACCTGGCTCAGCTCGACCAGAACACGCGCGACGCGCTGGCGCGCGCCGAGGCGGCCGGCAAGCTGTCGAGCGGCAAGTTCGACTACTCCATGGTGCTGACGGACGACGCGGCCAAGTTCCGGACCAACGGCTCGACCCTGTCGAGCGACGCGGCGGCCAAGCTGAGCGATTTCGCCGCCCGGCTGAAGGGCGAGAACAAGAACGTCTATCTGGAGATCCAGGGCTACACCGACGCCACCGGCAAGCCGGCCGCGAACTATCGTCTGGGCGCGGAGCGCGCCGAGGCGGTCCGCCGCTGCCTGAACAAGCAGGGCGTGGCGCTGAACCGGATGGCGACCATCTCCTACGGCCAGGATGATCCGGTCGCCTCCAACAAGACCCGCGCCGGCCGCGCCCAGAACCGCCGGGTGGTGATCGTCGTCCTGGAATAGGGCGAGCCTTCCGATCCATGGTCCGGGTCGGCGCGAGCGGCGTCAATCCGCTTGCGCTCGCGCTCCTAGAGGCGTATCGCGCCGGCCGGTGACCGCCCGGGCCCCCCGGCGCCCTCGGAGCCCCTGCAGAATGACTGGCGAAGCCCCGCTCGCCGCCCATTCCCCCGCCCCCAGCGCCCCGACCCAGACCCCAGCGAGCCCCGCCGCGCCGAATGGCCACGGCGGCCCGTTCTGGTCGATGGCGATAGGCGCGGTCGGCGTGGTGTTCGGCGACATCGGCACCAGCCCGCTCTACGCCTTCCGCCAGGCCCTGGCTCAGGCGGCCCAGGGCGGGGTCCATGTCGACGCGGCCTACGGCGTGGTCTCGCTGGCGCTCTGGGCGCTGATCCTGGTGGTCACGGTCAAATACGTGCTGTTCTTGATGCGGGCCGACAACCGCGGCGAGGGCGGGGTGCTGTCGCTGATGGCCCTGGCCCAGGCGGCGATCGGGCGGCGCACCGTGCTGGTCTTCGCCCTCGGCGGCATCGGCGCGGCTCTGTTCTACGGCGATTCGATCATCACCCCGGCGATCTCGGTGCTGTCGGCGGTCGAGGGGCTGAAGACCGTGCCGGCGCTGGCCTCCTCGGTCTCGCTCGGCGTGGTGATCGTCACCAGCCTGGCGATCCTGACCGTGCTGTTCGCCGTCCAGTCGCGCGGCACCGCCAAGGTGGCGGTGTTCTTCGGGCCGGTGCTGGTGGTCTGGTTCGCGGCGATCGCGGGGTTCGGGGTGATGCATATCATCCATGCGCCGGGCATCCTTCTGGCGATCAGCCCGACCTACGCGGTGGGCTTTCTGTTGCATCACGGCTTCGTCAGCCTGCTGGTGCTGGGCTCGGTGTTCCTGACCGTGACCGGGGCCGAGGCGCTGTACGCCGACATGGGCCATTTCGGGCGTTGGCCGATCCAGGCCGCCTGGCTGTTCCTGGCGCTGCCCTGCCTGATGCTGAACTATCTGGGCCAGGGCGCCTTCGTGCTGGAGACCCTGCGCGCGGCCCACGGCGCGCCGGTCGGCGACGTCGACTGGTTCTTCCAGATGACCCCGGCGGCGCTGCGCGCGCCGATGGTGATCCTGGCCACCGCCGCCACGGTGATCGCCAGCCAAGCGGTGATCACCGGCGCCTTCTCGCTGACCAACCAGGCCATGCAGCTCGGCCTGCTGCCGCGCATGGTGGTGCGGCGCACCTCCGAGACCCAGGCCGGCCAGATCTACCTGCCCCAGATCAACATGATGCTGGCGGTCGGCGTGGTGCTGCTGATCGCGGTGTTCAAGAGCTCCGACGCCCTGGGCCAGGCCTATGGCTTCGCGGTGACCGGCACCATGGCGGTGACCACCTCGCTGGCCTTCATCGTCGTCACCCGGCAATGGCGCTGGCCGCTGATCGGCGCGGTGGCGATGATCGGGCCGATGCTGACGCTGGACCTGATCTTCCTGGGGGCCAATTCGCTGAAGCTCATGTCGGGCGCGGCCCTGCCGCTGGTGATGGGCGCGGCGCTGTTCGTCGTCATGGCCACCTGGGTGCGCGGCAACGACATCGTCAACCGCAAGCTCCAGCGCGACGCCCCGCCGCTGGCCGACTTCGTCGCCATGCTCGCCGCCCGCCCGCCCCACCGGGTTTCCGGCGCCGCGGTCTATCTGACCGCCGACCCCGACCATGCGCCCGGCGCCTTGTTGCACAACCTCAAGCACAACAAGGTGCTGCATCAGCGGAACATCATCCTGACCGTGCGGACCGTCGAGATCCCCGCGTCGCCGAGACCGAGCGGGTCAGCGTCGAGCGGATCAACGACGACTTCCAGCGGGTGATCGTCCGCTACGGCTTCATGGAATCGCCGAACATTCCCAAGGCCCTGGCCGCCTGCAAGACGCAGGGCCTGGTCTACGAGGCGATGTCGACCTCCTTCTTCCTCGGCCGCAAGACCGTGGTCGCCAGCCCGCGCAAGGGTCTTGGCCGGCTGCAGGACCGCCTGTTCATCCTGCTCAGCAAGAACGCCGCCAATCCCACCGACTTCTTCCAGATCCCGGCCGGCCGGGTGCTGGAGATGGGCGGCCAGGTCAGCCTCTAGGGGCGTCGCCCGCGCTTGACCCGCGCCGGCGTGGGCGTAGTCTCGCCTCATTCTCCGGGGCGCCCCGCCAGAGGGGCTGAGAGGCGGCCGCAGCCGCGACCCGCTGAACCTGATCCGGGTCATGCCGGCGAAGGGAGAGAAACGGGCCGTCCGGTCCCTTGTCCCCCCTCGCGTTGTGGCCTCGTTCCGATGGAGCACGGCGATGAACATCCAGACCCCGGTCGGCAAGGCCCTCCCCACCGGCGAGCGCCCCGGCTCGCGCAAGGTCTATCAGGGGGGTGTGCTGTTCCC
Source organism: uncultured Alphaproteobacteria bacterium (assembly GCA_963706385.1). Classification (GTDB taxonomy): domain Bacteria; phylum Pseudomonadota; class Alphaproteobacteria; order Caulobacterales; family Caulobacteraceae; genus Poindextera. The sequence continues at coordinate 2,502,426 of OY970153.1, forward strand.
CGACATCCGCGTGCCGTTCCGCGAGGTGGCCGTGCATCCGAGCGCCGGCGAGCCGGCCCTGACCCTTTACGATCCGTCCGGCCCCTACACCGACCCGGCGGCCGACATCGACATCAATCGCGGCCTGCCCCGGCCGCGCGACGCCTGGGTGCTGGCGCGGGGCGACGTCGATCGGGTCGAGCCCCGCCCGGTGCGGCCCGAGGACAACGGCGGCGCGGCCGGCAAGCACCTGGCCCCCCGGTTCCAGACCGACCGCAAGCCGTTCCGCGCCAAGGGCGGGGCGGCGGTGACCCAGCTGGAGTACGCCCGTCGTGGCGTCATCACCCCCGAGATGGAATACGTCGCCATCCGCGAGAACCTGCGCCGCCAGGCGTCCGATCCGTTCATCCGCGACGGCGAGGATTTCGGGGCCGAGATTCCCGACTTCGTCACCCCCGAGTTCGTGCGCGACGAGGTCGCCCGCGGCCGCGCCATCATCCCGGCCAACATCAACCACGGCGAGCTGGAGCCGATGGCCATCGGCCGCAACTTCCTGGTCAAGATCAACGCCAACATCGGCAATTCGGCGGTGCTGTCCCAGGTCTCCGACGAGGTCGACAAGATGGTCTGGGCGATCCGCTGGGGCGCGGACACCATCATGGACCTGTCCACGGGGCGCAACATCCACAACATCCGCGAATGGATCCTGCGCAATTGCCCGACGCCCTTGGGCACCGTGCCGATCTACCAGGCGCTGGAGAAGGTCGACGGCGTCGCCGAGGACCTGACCTGGGAGGTGTTCCGCGACACCCTGATCGAACAGGCCGAGCAGGGGGTGGACTATTTCACCATCCATGCCGGGGTGCGCCTGGCCTACATCCCGCTGACCGCCAAACGGGTGACCGGCATCGTCTCGCGCGGCGGCTCGATCATGGCCAAATGGTGCCTGGCCCATCACCGCGAGAACTTCCTCCACGACCATTTCGAGGACATCTGCGAGATCATGCGGGCCTATGACGTCTCCTTCAGCCTGGGCGACGGCCTGCGCCCGGGCTCGATCGCCGACGCCAACGATATGGCCCAGTTCGCCGAGCTGGAGACCCTGGGGCAGCTGACCAAGGTCGCCTGGAGGCACGGCGTGCAGGTGATGATCGAGGGGCCCGGCCACGTGCCGATGCACAAGATCAAGGCCAACATGGACAAGCAGCTGAAGGCCTGCCACGAGGCGCCCTTCTATACGCTGGGACCGCTGACCACCGACGTGGCGCCCGGCTACGACCACATCACCTCGGCGATCGGCGCGGCGATGATCGGCTGGTTCGGCACCGCCATGCTCTGCTACGTCACGCCCAAGGAGCACCTGGGTCTGCCCGACCGCGAGGACGTCAAACAGGGCGTGATCGCCTACAAGATCGCCGCCCACGCCGCCGACCTGGCCAAGGGCCATCCCGGCGCGCGGGCTTGGGACGATGCCGTCTCGCGCGCCCGCTTCGAGTTCCGCTGGGAGGACCAGTTCAACCTCGGCCTCGATCCGGAGACCGCCCGCGAATACCACGACGAGAGCCTGCCCAAGGAGGCGCACAAGGTGGCGCACTTCTGCTCGATGTGCGGGCCGAAGTTCTGCGCGATGAAGATCAGCCAGGAAATCCGCGATTCGGCGGCCGGTCAGAACGACGTCGCCGAGGCCGGCATGGCCGAGATGGCCGAGAAGTTCCGCGAGGGTGGCGGGGCGATCTACGTCGAGGCGAAAGGGTAGGTGCCCTAGCTCGGCGTCAGCTCCGTCAGCGAGCGGATGATCCGATCGGGCCTCGCCGCGGTGTCCGCCGGCAGGCCGGCGCCGTAGGGATCGCACCAGATCGCATGAATCCCCAGCTTCTGCGGCGCGGCCACCTCCCATTCGAGGTTGTCGCCGACGATCCAGGCCTGACGCGGGGCGGCGTCCAGGGCGTCCAACGCATGGCGATAGGCGCGCGGCTCGGGCTTGCCGAAGCCGCATTCGCCCTCGACCTGCACATGGTCGAAGCGGCGGGCGAGGTCGAAGCGGTCGATCTTGGCCCGCTGGATCTCGCCGGGACCGTTGGTGATCAGCGCCATCCGCACGCCCGCGGCCCGCAGGGCGTCGAGGGTCTCGACCGCGCCGGGGAAGGGCTTGATCCGCCCGGTCCGCAGGGCGTGGAAGGCGTCGGCGAACCGGCGGGCCGCGTCCGGGGTCAGGCCGCGGGCCCCGGCGGCCGACAGCTCGGCGAAGGCCTCCTCCACCGCCACGTACCGCGCCTCGGTCACGCGCATGCGCCAGGCGTCCTGGCGGGCCTTGTCGGACCAGAAGGCGGCAAGCCGCGCCTCCACCGTCCGAGCCAGGGCCTCGGCGGTCGGATCGCCGCCCGCGCCCACGAAGTCCTGGGCCACGGCGAGCAGTTGCTCCGGCCGGCGGCCGAAGGTCAGGATGGTCTCGTCGAGATCGAACAGGATCGCACGCGGCGGGGTCATGAACGCAGTCTAGCACACGGGCGCGGCCTCGCCTTGACCGGCGCCGGCGGCTCCGGGATGGTGAGGCGGCGGAGGGTCGCTCAATGGGTCTGTGGGCGCGGGTTCGGCGCGAGTTCAAGTTTCTCGGGGCGCTGATCCGGACCTTGCGGCGGGTGGGCTCGATTTCCAGCCAATCCAGCCAGTTGATCTGCGACGATCTCGAAGCGGCGGCGGACGCCTGGCGCGAGCGGTGCGCGATCAGCTTCGACGGCGCGGAGCTGACCTACGGCGAGCTGGACGCGCTGGCCAACCGCTACGCCCACTGGGCGATCGAGCACGGCCTGCGCCGCGGTCACGCCGTGGCCCTGTTCATGGCCAACCGCGCCGACTACCTGGCGGTCTGGTGGGGCCTGTCCAAGGTCGGGGTGGCCACGGCGCTGATCAACAGCAACCTCGCCGGCGAGCCGCTGGCCCACTGCCTGAACATCGCCGGCGCCGACCATGCGATCACCGACGTCGAGGGCGCCCCGCGCATCGCGGCGCTGGGCGAGGCGTTGCGGCGGCGCCTGACGGTCTGGAGCCTCGACGAGGCGCACGGCGAGCAGCGCGACCTGACCCAGGCGCTGAAGAGCTGCGGCGCGCTGCGGCCCGACCGCTCGATCCGCGCGGGCATCCTCGCCGGCGAGACCGCGCTCTACATCTACACCTCCGGCACCACCGGCCCGCCCAAGGCGGCCAAGGTCACCCACGCGCGCGCCCAGCTCTACATGCGCGGCTTCGCGGCGGCGACGGGCGCGCGGGCCAGCGACCGCATCTATGTCGCCCTGCCGCTGTATCACGCCACCGGCGGGCTGTGCGCCGCCGGCGCGGCGCTGCTGAACGGCGGCGCCATGGTGCTGCGGAGCAAATTCTCGGCCCGCCAGTTCTGGGACGACATCCACGCCGAGCGCTGCACCATGTTCGTCTACATCGGCGAGCTCTGCCGCTATCTGGCGAACCAGCCCGAGCAGCCGGTCGAGCGGGGCCACGCCCTGCGCCTGGCGTTCGGCAACGGCCTGGGCCTCGAGGTGTGGGAGGCCATCCAGGCCCGTTTCGCCATCCCCGAGATCCTCGAGTTCTACGGCTCGACCGAGGGCAACGTCTCGCTGTTCAATTTCGACGGCAAACCCGGCGCGATCGGCCGCGTGCCGCCTTATCTGCGCGGCCGCTTCAACGTGCGGCTGGTGGGCTTCGACGTCGAGACCGAGACGCCGATCCGCGGGGCCGACGGCCTGTGCCGCGAGACCCGTCCGGGCGAGGTGGGCGAATGCATCGGCCAGATCCGCGACCGCGACGCGCGGGCCGAGTTCGCCGGCTACGCCGACACGGCGGCCAGCGAGAAGAAGATCCTGCGCGACGTGTTTAGCCGCGGCGACGCCTGGTTCGCCACCGGCGATCTGATGCGCCAGGACGACGAGGGCTATTTCTACTTCGTCGACCGCATCGGCGACACCTTCCGCTGGAAGGGCGAGAACGTCTCGACCAGCGAGGTGGCCGAACAGCTTTCGCTGCTGCCGGGGGTGAAGGAGGCCACGGTCTACGGCGTCAAGGTCACGGGCCAGGATGGCCGCGCCGGCATGGCCTCGCTGGTGGTCGCGCCGGACTTCGACATCACCGCCTTCGCCGCCGGGGTCGACGCGCGGCTCGCCTCCTACGCCCGGCCGGTGTTCGTGCGCCTGCAGCCGGAGATCGCCACCACCGGCACCTTCAAGTACCGCAAGCTGGACTTGGTGGCCGAGGGCTTCGATCCGGCGGTGATCCGCCAGCCGCTCTATGTCCGCGCCACGGGCAAGGGCTATATGAGGCTGACCAAGGCGGTGTTCGCCAAGATCGCGGCGGGGGAGATGCGGGTTTAGGGCGCCGACGTCCCGCGCGCCCGCCGCGAGCCCTTCACGAAAGGTCGGAAAGACATGACGGAGAGCGTATGGTCCGACACTGCGTCCTGGGTTCAGGCGATCGGCACGATCGCGGCGGTCATCGGCGCCGCCTGGGTGGCGGCCAGCGACTCGCGGGCCAGCCGCCGTCGAGAGGAACGCGTCCGCGAGGAGACCCAGCGAAGAGAGGAGCAATCGGCGCTGTCGGCCAAGACCGCAGCGTTGAATCTGGCCATCCTCGCGGTGACCCAGATCCACGATCTTCACCTTCTATTGCGCGATGAGGCTCGACGCGGGCGCATCGCGAGGGTGTCGCCCAGCCACGCCCTGCTCGCCACGGAGCGCCTGTTGACGGCGTTTTCGATCCAATCCCTGGGCGACGCCTCCGCGATGGTCGCGTTTTCGCGTTTTCCGAGCGCGTTGGCGGCGGCGGCGGAGGTCTACGCCAATCTCGAGAAGGCGGTGCGGGCGGCCGAAGAGACCGAACGCGGCGGCGTCTTCGCCGAGTACGGCAAGCAGATGGCCCAGTTGGACAATGCGGCGAAGCGCCGTCTGCAGGAGCTCAAGAACGCCTTGAAACTGGAGACGGACCTCCAAACCCCGGCGACGGGTGTCGAGGCCCGCGACGAAGCCGGGTGAGGTCGTTCAAGCGCGCCGCCTTCTATCGGGGGTGTCGGGATGGGAGCCAGCGGCGCTCGACGATAAGCCGCCCGGCTCCGCCTGTGCGGGGAGGAGCGGGAAAACCATCGATCCAAGTCGGGCGGGCGCTCTAGATCCTCGGCTTCAGCGCCGGCCCGCCCTGGCTGTAGTCGCCGAACGGCCCGTCGCGTTCGGCCACGGCCGCGGAGACGCCTTTCGTGCGCGCGGTCTCGACGAAGGCGTCCGCCTCGTGGGTGTTGCGCATGATCACGTCGAAGATCGGCCCGATCTGGGCGGTGTGCTGCGCGCCCATCTGATCGAACACCTGGTTGGTGATGAACTTCATCGCCGCCAGCTGGGTGACCGGAATGCCGGCCAGCTTCCTCGCATAGGCCCAGGCCTTGTCGTGCAGCTCCTCCAGCGGATAGGCGAAGTTGATCAGCCCGATCTCCGCCGCCTCCTTGCCGCTGACCGATTCGCCGGTCAGGGCGTAGTGCTTGGCCCGGGTCAGACCCAGCCGATAGACCCACATGCCGGTCAGGTGGCAGCCCCAGACCCGCGCATAGGGCGTGCCGAAGCGGGCGTCCTCGGCGGCGATCACGATGTCGCCCAACAGCGCGTATTCCGAGCCGCCGCCGACGCACCAGCCCTGCACCTTGACCACCACCGGCTTCGGGCAGCGCCACAGGCTCATGAACTTCTGCGTCGGCCCCATGTGCGGGCTCAGGTTCATCATCATGTCGAGGCCGATGTCGTATTCGCCGTCGACGTGAAAGCCGTAGTCCTCGTGGTGCTCCAGGCCGCCCGAGAAGTCGTAGCCGGCGCAGAACGATTTTCCGGCGCCTTGCAGGAACACCACCCGCACCTCGCGGTCGCGCGTGGCGGCCTCCAGCGCCTTGTCCACCTCCTCGGGCATCGGCGGGCGGATGGTGTTGAACTTGTCGGGACGGTTCAGGGTGATGACCGCGATGCGGTCGATCGTCTCATAGGTGATGGTCGAGAAGTCCATGCCGGCCTCCAGGGTGGTCATCGCCAAGCCGGGCGCGCATCTTTGCTCCGCTCGTCCCGGCGAATGCCGGGATCCAGATCATAAGGCGCGATGCTGGGATGTCGTTCTACGTTTACATCGTCGCCAACCGTCGCGACCGCCAGATCAAGGAATGGCGGCGAAGCTGGAAGCTGATGCTGATCGAAGCGGCCAATCCGACGTGGTCGGACCTCTATGAGACGCTAAACGGCTAGCTCCGTGCTTTATGATCTGGATCCCGGCATTCGCCGGGACGAGCGGGGGCCTAACTTTCGCTCTCGACCCGTTGCGGCCAGCGGCTTCTTAATGTCTCCTCGCCCCTTCCCGCGGGAGACCGGCTATGCGTGCGGCCATCGAATTGCGTCGAGCGGACGCCAGCGACGCGATCGCCATTCGTCAGCTCACGCGTGAAGCCTACGCCAAATGGGTCCCCGTGATCGGCCGTGAGCCCAAGCCGATGGGCGCGGACTACGATGTCGCCGTGCAGCGTCACCGCTTCGATCTGCTGTACATGGAGGGTGCTCTCGTCGGCCTGATCGAGACCATCGATGAAGGCGACGAGCTTCTGGTCGAGAACGTCGCCGTCGCGCCCGACTTCCAGGGGCGTGGCCTGGGCTCAAAGCTGATGGCGCACGCAGAGGAAGTCGCCCGGTCACTCGGCTATAACCGGATAAGGCTCTACACGAACAAGCGCTTCACCGAGAATGTGAGACTCTACCTGAACCTCGGTTTTATCGTCGATGGCGAGGAGGATATCGGCGCCGGGACAATCCGGGTCGACATGAGCAAGAGGTTCTCGCTGGCCTTGGAGCTGTAGGGCTATTCCACCCTAAGCGGACATCAACGACCACATTGGCCGGCTGGCCAGGGCGCTCGCCCGTTTCCGCCCCGCACCCATCCCATGCCTTCGCGGCCAGACTCGCCTATATCGTCTTCCATGCCCGACGATCCGGCCGCCCCGACCGCCCAGAGCGCATTGCAAGGCGCCGCCCTGATCAAGGATCAGGTCCGCCGGCTGCCGGACGCGCCCGGGGTCTACCGCATGCTCGGCGAGGCCGGCGAGGTGCTCTACGTCGGCAAGGCGCGCTCGCTGAAGAAGCGCGTCACCCAGTACGCGCAGGGGCGCTTCCACACCCAGCGGGTGGCCCACATGGTCCACCTGACCCGGGCCATGGAGTTCGTCAGCACCAAGACCGAGACCGAGGCGCTGCTGCTGGAGGTCAATCTGATCAAGCAGCTCAAGCCGCGCTTCAACGTGCAGATGCGCGACGACAAGAGCTTTCCGGAAATCCTGATCCGCCGCGACCATGCCTCCCCGCAGATCAAGAAGCACCGCGGCGCCCACACCATTCCCGGCGACTATTTCGGCCCCTTCGCCTCGGCCTGGGCGGTGAACCGCGCGGTCAACAGCCTGCAGAAGGCGTTCTTGCTGCGCTCCTGTTCCGACAGCGTGTTCGAGAGCCGCACCCGGCCGTGCATGCTGCACCAGATCAAGCGCTGCTCGGCGCCCTGCGTCGGCCTGGTCACGCCGGACGAGTATTCCGCCCTGGTCGAACAGGCGCATGACTTCCTGCGCGGCAAGAGCCGGGCGGTGATGAAGGCGCTGTCCGACGAGATGGCGGCGGCCTCCGAGGCGCTGGAGTTCGAGCGCGCCGCGCGCCTGCGTGACCGCATCCGCGCCCTCTCGTCGGTCAGCCAGGAGCAGTCGATCAATCCCCAAAGCCTGGAGGAGGCCGACGTCTTCGCCGCCCATTGCGAGGGCGGCCAGGCCTGCGTGCAGGTGTTCTTCTTCCGCGCCGGGCAGAACTGGGGCAACCGCGCCTATTTCCCCAAGGTGGCCAACACCATCGAGGGCGACGACGAGGCCGGCGGCATCCTCGACGCCTTCCTCGGCCAGTTCTACGAGAACCAGGCGATCCCGCGCCTGATCCTGGTCTCGCACGCGCCGCCCAACCGCGAGTTGCTGGCCGAGGCGTTCAGCCTGAAGGCGGGCCGCAAGGTCGAGATCGCCCGGCCGGCGCGCGGCGAGAAGGCCGAGCTGGTGGCCCACGCCCTGACCAATGCGCGCGAGGCGCTGGGCCGACGGATGGCGGAAAGCTCCGCGCAAGGACGACTGCTGGCCGGGGTGGCCGAGGCCTTCGCCCTGGACGCCCCGCCGGAGCGGATCGAGGTCTACGACAACTCCCACATCATGGGGACCAACGCCGTCGGCGGCATGATCGTGGCCGGCCCGGACGGCTTCCAGAAGAGCCAGTACCGCAAGTTCAACATCAAGAGCACCGAGCTCACCCCCGGCGACGACTACGGCATGATGCGCGAGGTGCTGCGCCGCCGCTTCGCCCGCCTGGCCAAGGAGGAGGAGGCCGGCGAGGCGCCGCCGCGGCCGGACCTGGTGCTGATCGACGGCGGCGCCGGCCAGCTCGACGCGGCGCTGGAGATGGCGGCCGACCTCGGGGTCGAGGACGTGGCCTTCGTCGGGGTGGCCAAGGGGCCGGACCGGGACGCGGGGCTGGAGCGTTTCTTTCTGCCCGGCAAGCCGCCGTTCATGCTCGAACCGAAGGACCCGGTGCTCTACTACCTGCAACGGCTGCGCGACGAGGCCCACCGCTTCGCCATCGGCAGCCACCGCGTCCGTCGCAAGGCCGAGATGAGCAGGAATCCGCTGGACGAGATCGAGGGCGTCGGGCCGGGGCGCAAGCGCGCCCTGCTGCACGCCTTCGGCTCCGCCCGCGGGGTCTCGCGCGCCTCGGCGGCGGACCTGGCCAAGGTCGAGGGGGTCTCCGGCGCCCTGGCCGAACGCATCTTCGACTATTTCCGCGGAAGCTGAGGGCGGGACGATGAAACATCTGCCCAACGCGCTGACGCTGCTGCGGCTGGTCCTTTCACTGACGATGTTCGCCGCCCTGGCGGTGATCGGGGAGGGGCTTGCGGGCGGCGAGGTCGCGCCCGCGGTTGGGACCTGGCTCGCCCGCTTCGCCTTCGCCGCCTTCGTCGTCGCGGCGGCCACGGATTTTCTCGACGGCTGGCTGGCGCGGCGCTGGGGCGTGGTCAGCCTGACCGGCGCCATCCTCGATCCGATCGCGGACAAGATCCTGGTCTGCGGCGCGATCCTCGGCCTGTTGGCGATCCGCACGCCGGGGGTGCTGGTCCCCGGCGGCCTGATCCTGTTCCGTGAATTCGCCGTCTCGGCCCTGCGTGAGGTCCTGGCCCCGCGCGGGATCAAGCTACCGGTGACCTTCCTGGCCAAGAGCAAGACCACGCTGCAACTGGTCGCGCTGGGCGCCCTGATGGGCCTGTCGCTCTGGCCGGCCTGGCGGATCGAGGTCCCGATCGCGATGCTGTGGCGCGCGTTGCAGGCGGCCGAGATGCTGCTCGCCCTGGCCGCGGTGGTCACCCTGTGGACCGGGATCGACTACGCCCGTGCGGCGTGGCGGGCGCTGCGGGCGCCAGCGCCCTAGCTCTGGTCCCCCAGATGGGCGCTGACCAGGCCGAGCGGCAGCGCGGTGGAGTTCTTCACCGGGCGGATCACGATGCGGCTTTCGACGTTGGAGACCAGGCCCAGCGACAGTAGCTTCTCGCGCAGGAAGTCGTCGAAGGCGCGCATGTCGCGGGTGACGATGCGCAGCTCATAGTCCGACGAGCCGGTCACCGTGGCGCACTGCACCACCTCGGGCCAGTCGGCGATCGCCGCCTCGAACGCCTCCAGATTCTGCTTGGTCGGCAGTTGCAGCTTGGTGGTGCAGTAGACCTCGAAGCCGAGGCCGAGCTTCTCGCGGTCGAGGATGGTCACCCGCCGCTGGATCACCCCGGCGTCCTCCAGCCGCTTGATCCGCCGCCAGCAGGGGCTGGACGACAGCCCGACCCGCTCGGCCACCTCGGCCACCGACAGGCCGGCGTCGTGCTGGATCAGGTCGAGAATCCGGGAGTCCACCGCATCAAGGGTTTCGGGCAAATTTCCATCCTCTTGGTGGATGATCGCGCGCGATCATGCCACACGGACAACGCATATGACGCAAGATCGGTCAGTATTCGCGATTTTCTCCGGCGCCGTCGCATCGCGGCCACGCCCTTCGGCGTCAGCGTGGCGCCGCCTAGAGTGCTTCCCGCCAAAGTGGGTCCGGTTTGGCGATCAGGAAGCGCTCTAACGTTTTGAGTGGGAAAGGCTCTGGTCGATCGCCCTGGCGATCCGGCGCCAAACGATTAGAATCAGCCGCGATGGCAGCCCCGAGCCCCGACGCCTTCGATTTCGACGCGGTCGTGGCCGGGGCCGGCGCGGTGGGCCTGGCTTGCGGCTACGCCCTGGCCCGCCGGGGCGCTTCGGTGGCGGTGCTGGAGCAGGAGCGCGCCATCGGCCAGGGCGTCTCCTCGCGCAATTCCGAGGTGATTCACGCCGGCCTCTACTATCCGACCGGCTCGTTGAAGGCCCGGCTCTGCGTCGAGGGACGGCGGCGGCTCTACGGCTTTCTGGAGGCGCATGGCGTCGCCTTCCAGCGCTGCGGCAAGCTGGTGGTGGCCACCGACGAGCGCGAGGTCGCCCAGGTCGAGGCGATCGGACGCCAGGCCGAGATCAACGGCGTGGAGGCCATCACCCGGCTGGACGCCGCCCAGGTCCATGCCCTGGAGCCCGAGCTGAGGGCCGTGATGGCCCTGGCCTCGCCGCAAAGCGGGGTGTTCGACAGCCACGGCTACATGCTGGCCCTGGTCGGCGAGATCGAGGACCGCGGCGGGGCGGTGGTGGTCTCCACGCCGCTCGAGCGGGCCGAGCCCCTGGACGGCGGCGGCTTTCGCCTGCGCGCCGGCGGCGATGATCCGGCCAGCCTGACCTGCCGCCTACTGGTCACCGCGCCGGGGCTGTCGGCCCAGGCGCTCGCGGCGCGCATTGAGGGCTTTCCGCCAGACCAGATCCCGCCCCTGCACTACGGCAAGGGGGTCTATTTCGTCTTCCACGGCCGCCCGCCGTTCGCGCGGCTGATCTATCCGCCGCCGATCGCCGGGGCGCTCGGGGTGCACTATCGCCGCGACCTCGGCGGTCAGGCCCGCTTCGGCCCGGACTTGGAGTTCGTGGACCATGAGGACTACAGCGTCGATCCGGCGCGCGAGGCGGGGTTCGCCGCCTATATCCGCCGGTTCTGGCCCGGCCTGCCGGACGGCGCGCTCAGCCCCGACTACGCCGGCATCCGGCCCAAGCTGCACGGCCCCGGCGAGCCGCAGCCGGACTTCCGCATCGACGGACCCGAGCGCCACGGCGTCGAGGGGCTGGCCGCCCTGTTCGGCATCGAAAGCCCCGGCCTGACCAGCTCGCTGGCCATCGGCGAATATGTCGCGGGCCTGCTCGGCCTTTCGACCCCGACCGGCGGCTGACGGCCGGCTGGGCGTTCGCCTTGAAGCCGGATAGCCGAGCCCCTATAAACCCCGCTCGCCGCGAACGCGGATGCGGTCATGGCTGGGTAGCTCAGATGGTTAGAGCGGTGGATTCATAACCCACAGGTCGGCGGTTCGATCCCGCCCCCAGCTACCAGCGCACCCCTAGAAGCGCCGCTCCAGCTCCACGCCGACCTTCACTTGGCTGCGGGCTTCGCTCCGATCCGCGCCGACCGCCGCGAGCCAGCCCAGGTCCAGGCCGATGTCGACCGGCGAGCCGGGCGGGCGGCCTTCCCATTTTAGCTGCGGTCCCACATAAGCGCCCACGGGATGCGACAAGAACCCATGATCATCGCCCAGGTCGCCGAAGGCTTCGGCCCCGAGCCGAAGGTTTCCGACCGTCTGCCAGGTCGCGGAGACGGCATAGCCATAGGACGCATAGTCCTGGCCGGCCGGCGCGCCGAGCGGCCGCTCGACGATCAGATTGGCCAGCCCCTGAAACCGGCCGGCCGTCTTGGCCAGCAGCAGCTTGCCCTCGACGGCGTCGCGCTCGCCGGCCAAGCCGTGGGTGTATTCGAGATAGAGGCCGGCATCGACGCCGATCCCGGGGATCTGGCCCAGATAGGTGATGCCCTCCAGCCCGATCCCGTCGAGGCGGCTGGCCTGCCCCGGGGCCGAGGCCAGCGCGCCGACCAGCGCCAGGCTGACCCGGTCGTTCAGGCCGTATTCGGCCTCGAACACGCTCGTCGCCTGGCCGGCGGTGGCGCCGCCGATCTGCTGGCCGCGCCGGACCTCGAATTCGGCGACCTGGTTTTGCACATAGGGCGTATAGACCACCTCGTCCAAGCGCGGGTCGGCCAAGGCCCGCGTGACGCCGAACAGCCAGACCCCGAGGGCCGCCGCGGATATCGTCCGTTTCATCATCGTCCCCTTCGGCCTGCCCGCCGGAATATTATTTCTTGCGAACGATTGTCAATTGCATGTATCAAGGCGGCGCTTTGAAAACGCGGGACCAGCACATGAACCTTTCGCATATTTGGCTCGCGAGCGCGCTCTGGATCGCGACGTCCGGTCTGGCCGCCGCCGAACCGGTGACGGTTTCGCTGACCCTGAAGGATCACCGGTTCTCGCCATCCGCCTTCGATGTCCCCGCCGGCGAGAAGGTGCGCATCGTGTTGACCAATCGCGACGCCGCGACCGAGGAGTTCGACAGCCACGATCTGCGGGTCGAGCAGCTGGTGACCCCGAACGGGCGCACGAGCTTCACCATCGGGCCGCTCAAGCCCGGCGCTTACGACTTCATGGGCGAATTCCATCCCCGGACCGCGCAGGGCCGGGTCAACGCCATCGAATCGAAACGGTGATCCGATGCTTGCTTCCGCGCTGATCGTCTTTCGCGAGGTGCTCGAGGCCGGGCTGATCGTCGGCATCGTCCTGGCCGCCACCGAGGGCGCGCGCGGGCGGGGCCGATGGATAGCCGGCGGCGTCTCGGCCGGGCTCGCCGGCGCAATGCTGGTCGCGATGTTCGCCCAGCGGCTGTCCGACGCCTTCGCCGGCGCGGGCCAGGACGTGTTCAACGCCGCCATCCTGGCCGCCGCGGTGCTGATGCTCGGCTGGCATGTGGCGTGGATGTCGCGCCACGCCCGCGAACTGAGCGCCGAGATGAAGGCGCTGGGCGCATCGGTCGCGCGGGGCGACCGCACGCTGTTGGCGATGGCCGTGGTGGTGGCCATAGCGGTGCTGCGCGAAGGCGCCGAGGTGGTGCTGTTCCTGTTCGGCGTCGCCGTCTCCGGCGGGACCAATCCGGCGGCGATGGCGCTCGGCGGCCTCTTGGGCGTCGCGGGCGGCGTGGGCGTCGCCTGGTTGCTCTACCGCGGCCTGCTGGCGATTCCCGCCCGCGCGCTGTTTTCATTCACCAACGGCCTGGTGACCCTGCTGGCCGCCGGCATGGCTGGACAGGCCGCGGTGCATCTGGCCAGGGCGGACAAGGTTCCCACCTTCGGGGACCAGCTGTGGGACACCTCCGGCTGGCTGCCCGACGACGGGCTGATCGGCCGGGCGCTGCACGCGCTGGTTGGCTATTCGGATCGGCCGATGGGGGTCCAGGTCGGCGCCTATGCGGCGGTGCTGGTCGGCCTGCTGATGCTGGGCCGGATGGCGGCCAGGACGGCGGCCAGGCCGGCGCCGATCGGGCAGTCCTCCAGGCCCTGATCCGCCGCCGGCGTTTGACGCCGGGCCGCGGCGCCCGCAAGCTCCGCCCATGACCTCCCGCGGCGCCGGATCATCGCGACATGGCTGAGCCCTCCGACCCCGCGCGGCCCCTGGCCCTGGTCACCGGCGCCTCGGCGGGACTGGGCGAGGCGTTCGCCCGGGCCTATGCGGCGCGGGGCCTGGACTTGGCGCTGGTGGCGCGGCGGGCGGAGCGGCTGGAGGCGCTGGCGGCCGAGCTCGCCGCCGCCCATGGGATCGAGGCCTTCGCGGTTCCCGCCGACCTCTCCGCCGTCGATGCCCACGCGCCGATCATGGAGGCGATCGCCGCGCGGGGCCGCCGTGTCGACGTGCTGGTCAACAACGCCGGTTTCGGCGTTCCGCAAAGCTTCGCGGGCGTGCCCTGGGCGCGCCAGCGCGCGTTCCTGATGACCCTGGTGGTCAACGCCTGCGGCCTGGCCCACGCGGTGATCCCGGCGATGGCCGCGCGGGGCGGCGGATCGATCATCAATGTCGCCTCGCTCGCCGCCTTTTCGCCGGGGGTGGCGGGCAACAGCCTCTATCCGGGGGCCAAGATGCTGATGGTCAAGTTCAGCCAGGCGCTAGATGCGGAATACCGCGCGCGCGGCGTCCGCGTCACCGCCGTCTGCCCCGGCTTCGTGCGCACCGAGTTCGCCGCCGCCGCCGGCATCCAGGCGATCATGGACGCCGAGCGTCGGGTCCCCTGGCAGAGCGCCGAACAGGTGGTCCAGATCACCCTGCGGGCCAACGCCGCCGGCCGGGTGGTGGTCACGCCGGGCTGGCGCAACCAGCTCGCCGCGATGCTGATGAAGACCCTGCCCGAACCCCTGGTGCGGGCGATGATCGCCGCCGGCTCGGCCAAATACCATCTGGAGGACGAGACCCCGTGAGCGAGCATTTCGACGTCATCGTCGTCGGCAGCGGCGCCGGCGGCGCCACCCTGGCCCAGCGGCTGGCGCCCACCGGCAAGCGCATCCTGATCCTGGAGCGCGGCGAGCACCTGCCGCGCGAGGCGGAGAACTGGGACCCCCAGAGCGTGTTCATCGACCACAAGTACCGCACCAGGGAGCAGTGGTTCGACCGGCGCGGCAAGCCGTTCACCCCCAACACCCACTACTGGGTCGGCGGCAACACCAGCTTCTACGGCGCGGCCCTGATGCGGCTGCGCGAAAGCGATTTCGGCGAGGTGCGGCACGCCGGCGGCCTCTCGCCCGCCTGGCCGATCGATCTGTCCGACCTGGCGCCCTACTACGACGAGGCCGAACGGCTGTGGCGGGTGCACGGCCAGCGCGGGGTCGATCCGACCGAGCGCGGCGACGAGCCGGCCTACGCCTTCCCGCCGGTGCGCGACGATCCGGGCATCGCGCGTCTGCGAAGCCATCTGCAAGGCCAGGGCTGGCGGCCGTTCGCCCTGCCGCTCGGCGTCGACCTGGACCAGGACCGGCCGCTGACCAGCGTCTGCATCCGCTGCAAGACCTGCGGCGGCTATCCCTGCCTGGTCAAGGCCAAGTCCGACGCGCGCAGCCTCGCGGTCGAGCCGCTGCTGGGCGAGGCCAACGTCACCCTCCTGACCGGGCGCAAGGTCAGGCGGCTGGAGACCGACGCCGCCGGCCGCGCCGTCACGCAAGTGGTCTGCGAGACGGCCCAGGGCGAGGAGCGCTGGAGCGCCGACCTGGTGGTGCTGGCGGCCGGGACGGTCAACACCGCCTGCATCCTTCTGGGCTCGGCCAACGCGGCGCACCCGAACGGCCTGGCCAACGGCTCGGACCAGGTGGGGCGCAACTACGCCTTCCACACCCTGACCGCCATGGTCTCGCTGACCGCCGCGCCGGTCGAGACCAGCTTTCCCAAGACCCTGGCGGTGAACGATTTCTACCACCGCGATCCGCGCGGCGGGTTCGACTTCCCGATGGGGCACATCCAGCTCTTGGAATACATGTCGGGCAAGACCCTGGAGGGCCAGGTCTCCAACTTCCTGCCGCCGGCCCTGGCGCCGGACGTGTTCACCGACGCGGTGGCCCACCGGATCTTGAGCTTCCTGATCATCTCCGAGGATCTGCCGGATCCGGACAACCGCGTGCGTCTGCTGCCCGACGGGCGCATCAGCCTGGAATACCAGCACAACAATCTGGAAGGCCACGAGCGGTTGGTGAACACCCTGCACGCGGCGCTGGACGGTTTCGTCGACCACGCCCATCCGTTCTCGCAGCATCGGTTGGAGCTGGATTCGCTCTTGCCGCTCTACGGCACCGCCCACCAGCTCGGCGCCACCCGCTTCGGCGCCGATCCGGCCTCGTCGGTGCTCGACGTCAACTGCAAGGCGCACGAGCTGGACAACCTCTATGTGGTCGACTCCGGCTTCTTCGTCTCCTCAGCCGCGGTCAACCCCACCTTGACCATCGTCGCCAACGCCATGCGGGTGGGCGATGCGATCAAGGCGCGGCTGAGGTAGACCATTTTCCGCCGAAGTGGTCGCCGGTTCGGCGAAGAAAATGGTCTCACTTAAAGACTTACGAGCAAATTCCGATCCGATCAGATCGGAATTTGCTCTAGGCGGCGCGGTTCAACCGCTGGCGTCCGCCCCGCCTGACCGGCTCGGTTCCGAGGCTTGGCGAACGACGGGCTCGACCCGAGCCGGCCTGGTTTGCGCCCGCCCCCGCGAACGAATAGGCTTGGAATTTTCATCCGAATACGGATAGAAGTCCAGCCTGCCGATCTCGCGAATCACCCTGCGTGGCTTGCTCATATTGGATCGCGAAAGGACAAATGGAGGACTGGATCATGAGCAATTCCGCGAACGACGCTGTGCTGGCCGTACTGGCCGAGCTCGAGGCGCAGGCCCTTAAGAAGGGCAAGAAGTCGATTGTGAAAGGCGTGCTGCGGCGCCTGCGCGACCGCGGCGCGAGCGCGCAACTGCTCGGCGAAATCTCCGCACTCAACGGCAAAAAGAGCAACGGCGCGGCGAGCGCCGCCACCAAGGCGAAGGCCGCTCCCAAGACCAAGACCCAGGCCCGAGCGAAGCGCGACGCGAGCGCGCTGAGCGCGTCCAAGGCCAAGGTTCAGCCGGAGTTCTCCGTCCCAGAACCCTTGAGGCGTCGCTTGCCGGCGCGGGCGTCTCGCGAAGACGATGCGCGCGTCTTGGAGCGGACCGGGACTTACCCCGCTAGGCGGTAGACGCTGTCGGGCCCCGGCTCGCCGTCGGTGGCCACCACGCCCTGGCGGGTCAGGTGGATCATGTGGGCCAGCACCGAATGGGCCGCGGCGGGGTGCAGGCGCGGATCGACCGCGGCGTACATCACCGGCACCATCTCGCCGATCCGCCCATGGCCGGCGGCGAGCTGGTCCAGGATCTGCCGCTCGCGCTCCAGCCGGTGGGCCTTGTAGGCGGCCAGGAACGACGCGACCTTGGTGACCGGCGGCCCGTGGGTCGGCCAGAGGGTGGAGAAACCGCGTCGGGCCACCTTGTCCAGGCTGGCGTAATAGGCGCCCATGTCGCCGTCCGGCGGGCTGATCACCGTCGTCGACCAGCCCATCACGTGATCGCCGGAAAACAGCGCGTTCTCCTCCTTCAGCGCATAGCAGACGTGGTTGGAGGCGTGGCCGGGCGTGGTGATCGCCTCCAGCGTCCAGCCGGGTCCGGCGATGATCTGGCCGTCGGCCACCACGATGTCCGGGCGGAAGGCGGCGTCGTGCGCCTCCTCCAGCCTCACCGCCGCCTCGTCCGCGCCCGGCGCGGCGCGGCCGTAGATGGTCGCCCCGGTCCGCGCGGCCAGCGGCCGGGCCAGGGGCGAATGATCCGAGTGGGTGTGGGTGGTCAGGATGGCCACGACCCGCTCGCCGTCCAGCGCCGCGGTCAGGGCTTCCAGGTGTTCGGCCAGGTCCGGCCCCGGGTCGATCACCGCCACCTCGCCCCGGCCCACGATATAGACCCCGGTGCCGGTGAAGGTGAACGGGCCGGGATTGTTGGCCACCACCCGCCGGATCAGCGGCGAGACCTGGTCGACCCGGCCGTAGGCGAAGTCGATGTCGCGCACGAAGGCGATCATGCCGTCGCTCCCGCCGGGCGGCGCGAAGCTTGCGCGGGGCCCGGGCGATGGGGCCTGGAAGGGTGGGGCATGGTTGGCGATCTGGTCATCTTCGTTTCAAAACGATTGCAGCGCCCGGCGGCCGCGCTCCTGTGTATCATCGCGGCACAGCTTGTCGTGTCCTTGTCGGGCTGCCAGCCGGCCCCGACCGCGATGGCCGCGCGGGTCGTCATCGGCCGCTAGACCCCCAGCACCGGCGCGAGGTCGTAGCCGGCCGTCGCCCCGAGCCGCGCCAGCTCATCCCTCGACCGCGCCCCGGCCTGGGCCTGGCCCAGCGACCAGGTGACGATCGAGCGCGTGCCCGAGCGGCAGAAGGCCAGCACCGGGCCCTTGGCGGCCGCCACCGCCTCGGCCTGGGCGGCGATCTGGTCCGGCGCCGGCGCGCCGCGCACCGGATTGTAGAGGTAGCCCAGCCCCGCCGCCTTGGCAGCCGCCGCCATCGCCGCGCTGTCCGGCTGGTCCGGGGCCTCGCCGTCCGGCCGGTTGTTGATCACCAGCACATAGCCCTGGGCGGCGGCGGCGGCGATGTCCTCGGGGCTGATCTGGGGCGCGACGGCGAAAGTGTCCGTCACCCGGCGAAACTCGCTCATCGGCGATCCTGATCCCTGCGCTCGCGGCCCGTCCGCGGCTTCGTTGACAACATCGGGGGCGAATGAAAGTTTCGCAACCTCGCCGGCGCGTGATCCGGCCTTGCCGAGCCGTCTGGATGATCCGTTTTCTTCTGCGCCGACTGCTGGTCGCGGTCCCGACGCTGTTCTTGGTCGTCACCATCGCCTTCTTCATGATGCGCGCCGCGCCGGGCAGCCCGTTCGAGACCTCGCGCAAGCTGCCGCCCGAGATCCTGAAGAACGTCGAGGCCAAGTTCCACATGGACAAGCCTCTGCCCGCGCAATACTTCGACTATCTGAGCGGCGCCGTCCGCGGCGATTTTGGCCCGTCGCTGAAGTATCGGGACAAGAGCGTGCTGCAGCTGGTCGGCGAGAGCTTCCCGACCAGCCTGACCATCGGCCTCTCGGCGCTGATCCTGTCCAGCATTCTGGGGGTGACACTCGGCGTGCTCGCGGCGCTGAGGCAGAACCATGCGATCGACTATGCGGTGATGGGGGTCGCCATCACCGGCGTCTGCATCCCCAGTTTCGTGATCGCGCCGATCCTGCGCCTGATCTTCGCCTCCAAGCTGGGCTGGGCGCCGACCGGCGGCCTGAACGGCCCGGTCAGCCTGATCCTGCCCGTCGCCGTGCTCACCCTGCCGCAGGTCGCGGTCATTTCGCGCTTGACCCGCGCCGGGATGATCGAGGTGCTGCGGTCCAACTATGTGCGCACCGCCCGCGCCAAGGGACTGTCCGAGGCCACGGTGGTCTTTCGCCACGCCCTGCGCGCGGCGCTGGCGCCGCTGGTCAGCTATCTCGGCCCGGCCAGCGCCGGGCTGATCACCGGCTCGCTGGTGGTGGAGCAGATCTTCGGCCTGCCGGGTCTGGGCAAGTTCTTCGTCACCAGCGCCCTGCAGCGCGACTACACCGTCGTCATGGGGGTGGTGATCCTCTACGCCAGCCTGATCATCCTGCTCAATCTGGCCTCGGACCTGATCCTGGCGGCGCTCGACCCCAGGGTGCGGATGTCGTGAAGGGGCTCGGCCTGACCTTCGGCTCGCGGCGCGGCGCCGCGACGATGGAGCAAGCCGCCCTCAAGGGCCGCAGCCTGTGGGACGACGCGCGCCGCCGGCTGCTGCGCAACCGCGCCGCGGTGATCGGGGCGACGGTTCTGGGACTGCTCGTCCTCGCCGCCGTGATCGGGCCCTATCTGACGGCCTACCGCTACGATGCGATCAACAAGGACGACGTCTGGGACGCGCCCCTGGTCGCCGGGCACCTGTTCGGCGCCGATTCGCTGGGCCGCGACCTCTTGGCTCGCCTGCTGATCGGCCTGCGCGTCTCGCTGGCCATCGGGGTGGTGGCCACCATGGTCTCGTTGGTCATCGGCGTGACCTGGGGTGCGACCGCGGGCTTCCTGGGCGGGGTGGTCGACGAGGTGATGATGCGCTTCGTCGACGTGCTCTACGCCCTGCCGTTCATCTTCTTCGTCATCCTGCTGATGGTCACCTTCGGGCGGAACTTCATCCTGATGTTCGTCGCCATCGGCGCGGTGGAGTGGCTGACCATGTCGCGGATCGTGCGCGGCCAGACCCTGTCGTTGAAACAGAAGGAGTTCGTCGAGGCGGCGCGGGCGGCCGGGCTGTCGACCCGGGCGATCATCGCGCGCCACATCGTGCCGAACCTGCTGGGCCCGGTCGTGGTCTATGTCACCTTGACCATACCGGCGGTGATCCTGGCGGAAAGTTTTCTCAGCTTCCTCGGCATGGGGGTGCAGGAGCCGCTGACCTCGCTGGGCACGCTGATCTCGGAAGGCGCCCGGGACATGGACCTGGCGCCCTGGGTGCTGATCTTTCCGTCGATCGTGATGGTCATCACCCTGATGTGCTTCAATTTCATCGGCGACGGCCTGCGCGACGCCATCGACCCGAAGGACCGGTAGGGCCGATGCGGCGGGCGATCCGGACTTTCCTCGGCCTTGGCCTGATGGCGCTGCTGGCGGCCTGCGGCCCGCAGAAGGCCGTCCGCTCGCCCTGCCCGGCCGGCCAGCTCTGCCTGGAGCTGGGCAACGGCTCGGAGCCGATCTCGCTGGATCCGCCGAAGACCACCGGAACCTGGGAGTCCCGCATCCTCGGCGACCTGTTCATGGGCCTGACCCAGGACGCGCCGGACGGCGGCGCGATTCCCGGCATGGCGAAGTCCTGGACCACCAGCCCCGACGGCAAGGTGTGGGTCTTTCACCTGCGCGAGGCGAAATGGTCCGACGGCGCGCCGGTGACGGCCGACGACTTCGTGTTCTCGTTCCGCCGCCTGATGGATCCGAAGACGGCGTCGGAATACGCCTACCTGCTCTATTTCATCAGGAACGCCGAGCCGGTGAACGAGGGCAAGGCGCCGCCGGCGGCGCTGGGCGTGCGGGCGATCGATCCGCTGACCCTCGAGATCGACCTCGACCATCCGGCGGCCTATCTGCCGGAGATACTCAAGCACCAGATCACCTTCCCGGTTCCCAAGCACGTCGTCGAGCGCTGGGGCGATGACTGGCTCAAGCCGGAGCACTACGTCTCCAACGGGCCGTACAAGCTGGTGTTCTGGAAGCTCGGCGATCGCATCAAGGCGGTGCGCAACCCCTATTTCTACGACGCCAGGTCGGTCTGCATCGACCAGGTGGACTATTATCCGAGTTCGGACTCGGTCGCCGCCGAACGCCGGGTGCGGCGCGGCGAACTCGACGCCAACAGCGACATCCAGTCCAACCGCGTCGGCTTCCTGCGCCAGCCGGGACAGATGCCGGACTATGTGCGGACCCACACCTTCCTCGGGGTCTCCTATCTGGTGTTCAACACCAAGAGCCGGGAGGTTCCCCAGCTCGCGGACAAGCGCGTGCGCACGGCGCTCAGCATGGCCCTCGACCGGGATTTCATCACCGCCAAGCTGGACCGCGCCGGCGAGCCGTCCGCCTACGCCATGACGCCGCCGGGCGTGGCCAACTACCAAGCCGTCCCGCCGCCGGCCTGGGCGCGATGGCCGCTGGCCAGGCGTCAGGCCGAGGCCAGACGGTTGCTGGCCGCCGCCGGCTTCGGTCCCGGCCATCCGCTGAAGATCGAATACAAGCACGGCAACACACCGGGCGGCTCGCTGACGGCGCCGGCGATCCAGGCCGACTGGCGCGCCATCGGCGTCGAGACCACGCTGGCCGAGGACGACACCCAGATTCTCTACCAGGACCTGCGCATCCGCAACTTCCAGGTCAGCAGCGCCGCCTGGATCGCCGACTACAACGACGCCACCAGCTTTCTCATGCTGGAGCAGTCGCATACCGGGGCGCAGAACTACGGCGACTACGACAATCCGGTCTACGACGCCCTGCTCGCCAAGGCCGACAACGAGCCGGACGTCATGCGGCGGGCCGGCTACCTCGCCCAGGCCGAACGGATCATGATCAACGACGTCGCCGTCGCCCCGGTCGGCTTTCTGGTCAACAAGAACCTGGTGAACCCAAAGATCACCGGCTGGGTCGACAACCTGACCGACTGGCACCGCACGCGCTATCTCTGCATCAAGGGCCACCGCGCCGCCGCTCCGTTCGGCGGTTGAGCGCGGGCCCTACAGCCTGGGCAGCGGCGCCAGCGCCAGGGCGCCCTGGCCGCGCAGGCGGGCGTCGTCGACCTGGCCGAGCATTGACTGGGCGCTCGGATCGCCCAGCGCCGCGTCGGCGGTCTCCAGCGCGCGCAGCGCGCTCTCGCTGATCCCGAACAGCCGTTGCAGCGCCTCGAGCGGCGAGGCCGCGCCGCTGAACGTCTTCAGCCGCACCGTCTGGCCCGAGAGGCCGGCCAGGGCCTTGGCCTTGTCCACCGCCTGATAGAAGCCGCCGACCTCGTCCACCAGGCCCAGCCGCTTGGCCTGGGCGCCGGTCCACACCCGGCCGCGGGCGATCTCGCGCACCCTGGACGCCGGCAGATGGCGGCCCTCGGCGACGCGGGCGACGAAGCCGTCGTAGACCTTATCGATCTGGGCGGCGAAGGCGCTCTGCTGGCGCGGGGTGAACGGCTCGGAGGCGTTGTCGGCGCTGGCGTAGGGCCCGCCGACGCTGTTCTGCCTAAGGTCGACGCCGAAATGAGCCAGCGCCGGGCCGATCGCGAATTTGCCGCCGAACACTCCGATCGAGCCGGTCAGGGTGGTCGGCTCGGCGACGATGGCCGAGGCGCCCGAGGAAATCCAATACCCTCCTGAAGCGCCATAAGCCCCCATCGAGACCACCACCGGCTTCTTCGCCTTGGCCGCGCGCACGGCGGCCAGGATCTGTTCGGACGCGGTGTCCGAACCGCCCGGCGAATTCAGCCGCAGCACGATCGCCTTGACCTGCTTGTCGTCGGCGGCGGCGTAGAGGGCGTCGGCCACCGCGTCGGAATTGATCAGCCGCGAGCCGATGCCCGCGTCCGTCTGGCCGGTCATGATGTCGCCCTCGGCCTTGACCACGGCGACCACCGGCCGGCCCGGCGGGCCGTCCAGGCTGGGCAGGCCGTCCAGATAGTCGCCGACGTCGACCAGCTTGGCGCCGGGTCCGGCGGCCTTCAGGGCGGCGTCCCGCGCCTCGCGCACCTGGCCGAGCCTGTCGATCAGATGCCGGCTCAGCGCCTGGCCGGCGTCATAGGGGCCGGCCTCGATCACCGCCTTCAGCGCGGCGGGCGTGATGTGGCGATCGGCCGCCGCGGCGGCGAGCGCGCTGTCGTAGATCGCGCCCATCCACGACAGCTCCCCCTGGCGGTGGGCCGCGGTGTAGTCGTCGTACAGGTAGCCGTTGATCGCGTTCTTGTACTCGTAGCGCTGCTCGAAGTCGGGCTTGACGCCGTACTTGTCGAACAGGCGCTTGAAGAAGACGTCCTGCACCGCCAGGCCGGTGGCCTGGAACGGCGCGCCCGGCTGCATCCACAGCTGGTCCGCCGCCGCGCCCAGCATGTAGGTCGAGGTGATCGCCCCGACGGGATAGAGGCCCTGGCTGTGGACGATCACCGGCTTGTTGGCGGCGCGGAAGCGCAGGAAGGCCAGCCGCAGTTCGTCCGCCTCGCCCGGCGTCATCCCGCCTTCCGGCAGGCGCACGAACAGCGCCTTGATCCGCCCGTCGCTTTCGGCCCGGTGCAGGGCCTCGATCACGCCGGTCACCGCCAGCGACCGGCCGCCGAGCGCGGCGAAGGGGTTTTGCGGCTCCTGGTCGGTCAGCGCCTTGCGCAGGTCGAGCGACAGGACGGTGTTGGCGGCCGGAACCCCGGGATGGGCGGCGCCGGCGATCAGCATCAGGACCAGGAACGGCACGCCGATGAAGAACAGCGCGAGGCCGGCGAACACCCCGGCCATGGTCAGGAAAAACTGCTTCATCGTCGAACCCGGACGCCAGATGAGGCGCTCACCCTAGCGCGCGGACGGGCAGGGTCAAAACCGGGTCGCGAAAACGGAACCGTTGAACACGTTCAAAATATGACTATAATGATGGCCATAATCTGGAGAATACGATGACGACTTACAGTGTCGCCGACGCCAAGAGCCGTTTGCCCCGACTGCTCGACCGTGCCCTGGAAGGGGAGGAAGTGATCATCTCCCGCCATGGAAAGGCGATCGCCGAGCTGCGCCCCATCGTCTCGGGCGGGCGGAAGGCGACGCCGGCGAGCTACGCGTGGCTGAAGGCCCGCCGCCAAGGCCGCGGTGGCGTCGGAATGACATCGGTCGAGCTGTTGAACCAGCTGTACGAAGATCCCGAGGCGTGAGCGCCTACCTCGACGCCAGCACGATCCTGCCGACCCTCATCGAGGAGGCCGCGAGCGCGGCGGTCGACCGCTTCATCGCCGAGACCGACGAGCCCCTGGTGATCAGCGAGTTCGCGGCCGCGGAAGTCGCATCGGCCTTGTCGCGTCTGGTTCGAACCGGTCTTCTGGATCGCGACGACGCTGCGGCGCGGCTCGCCGATTTCGACGCCTGGCGCGCGGCGTCGGCGGACGATCTGGACCTGCAAGCCTCGGACGTCCGGCTCGCCAACGTGTTCGTCCGCCGTTTCGATCTGATGCTGCGCGCGCCGGACGCGCTTCACGTCGCGGCCTGTCGGCGGGCGGACTTCCTGCTGGTGACGCTGGACCAGCGCCTCGCCGCCGCCGCCGGAGAGCTTGGCGTTCGCGCCAAGCTGCTGTGAGCGTTCCTTCGCCGGCCGGCGCCGAGTTCGAACTCTACGACAGCAGGCGGGCGGCCTCGCCTTGCGACTCCAGCAGTTTCACGGCCTTCCCGTCGAAAGAGACGAAGGCCTCCGCGCCGAGCCAGCGGCCCTCATGGGCGATGACCCCGTCGGCGAAGTCGCCGCCGGCGTCCAGCACGGCCAATCCGGCTTCCGCCGCGGGCCGGTTCACGGCGACGTTCGCGCTGGCGATCAATCGCCGGATCGCGACAGCGACTTCGGCCGAAGTGATTTTGTAGCCCCACGACAGCACCCAGACCAGTTCGCAGAGCGCCGGCAGCGCCAACGCCACCACATCGGCGTTCGCCAACTCCGTCTGGGCGACCGCGCTTTGCCGCGCGTGGTCGCCCGTGATCGCCCGGACGAGGACGTTGGTGTCGGCGGTGATCTTCATCGTTCGCCGCTCCAGCCCCGGGCGGCGATCTCGTTGATCTCCTCGATCGACAGGCAGGGGCCGTTCTCCCGCTTCAGCAAATCGAAGACCTCGGAGATCTTGCCGGCCGGCCGCGCGGCCTTCACCTCGATCCGGCCATCGGGCAGCTTGTCCACGCTGATCTTGTCCCCGGGATGGACGCCCAGGTGTTTCAACAGGTCCTTGCGCAGGGTGACCTGGCCCTTGGCGGTGACCGTGAGGGTGCTCATGACCCGGCCTCGTGATGTGTCCGCGTTTATGTAAGGCTAATTTGCCTTACAATCAAGACCGGCGGACGCCGTCCGACAATCGGCGAGATGGGGCGGGACGATTGGTCGGAGTAGCAGGATTCGAACCTGCGACCCCCGCCTCCCGAAGACGGTGCTCTACCAGGCTGAGCTATACTCCGACGCGAGGGGCGGCTTATAGAGCAGGCCCGATAGGGGCGCAAGCGAGCCTCGGCGATGCTGTTGCAATGGCCTGGGCGTTGCGATATCCCGGCCGCCTCGCGAGCCGGCGCGCGCCCGCGGGCCTTGCGATTCGCCGGTCCGTTGGGGGATGGTGTAATGGTAACACTGCGGTTTTTGGTACCGTCATTCAAGGTTCGAGTCCTTGTCCCCCAGCCAGTCTACGCGCGCGAAGCGAGCGGAGGCTGCCCGCCGGAGCTTTAGCGAAGGAGGGCTGTACCAGTCCCGCGCGCTTCGGCTGGCTTACGCCGCGCCAATCCCGTCGAAGGTTCAGCCGTGTTCTACGTCTACCTGCTGATCAGCCTGTCCAATCCGGATCAGCGGTATGTCGGCTTCACGACCGACCTGAAGAAGAGGGTCAAGTCGCATAACGAAGGCGCGTCCGTTCACACGGCGAAATACAAACCTTGGAAACTCACGGCCTATTTTTCGTTTGACGACGAACGCCGGGCGCGCGCGTTCGAGTATTATTTGAAGTCGGGATCTGGACGCGCGTTCGCCAACAAGAGGCTTTGGCCGACGGCGATTTCAACGGCTACAGCGACGACGAGCGCAGGGTCGCCGCCGAACTCTGGTGCCGCTACAACACGCGGCGCCGCTGGTTCCGGCGCATCCTGACCGACATCGGGATCTCCCGATTCGAGTTCGAGGATTTGAACGAGGCGACGATGTTCCGGCTGGCAAACTGACGGATTCGTGTCCTCATTCTCTCGCGGATCATCGGTTGCGAAGAGAGCGGAATGCGGCTGGCAATCCTGTGGCTCCAAAAGCGATAGCCCCAAGGGCAACCATTATCACGGCGGCGTAGAATCCGATGGGGAACGAGACACGTCGACCATCAACATCGTAATCAAGTTGCCCGCGAGATTTGTCCAATCGACTACCGACTGGCAAACTTCGCTGAAGCGAAGCGTCTGTTGCTCCGGCGACATACTGGATGGTGCGACCGTCATCCGCACGAATGCCGTAGACCGTGGCATACCGAGGTGCTCCCGTTGATGGATCGTCAAGGCTCGACACAACAACACCGTGGACATCAATCATAAGTCTTGACCAGACTGTCTGCCCTCCGAAGCCCCACAACATCCAGATGCCCCAGAGGAGCACGATGACGCGCCTCTCTCGATTTCCAGAGCGCGACGGCGAACGCTGGTTGAAGTAAGCCACAACTACCCTCTCCGCGAGTTTCGCAACGGAAGGTGATCCAGAAATCTAAACGGTCGCTTTCATTCCCAAAACTATTGTGCCGTGTGGCGCACAAACTGATATACGAACTTGGCACACAGCCTACGAGTCCACCGTTTCAGAGAACTGATTTGATTAGGTTTTTGGAGCGGGGAACAAATCCTAGTCCCCCAGCCGCCCTCTAACCCCCGGATAGCTCCAGCCCGCCCGGGCCGGGCGGGGTTTCGGCGCCGCCGTTCAGCGGCCTTTGCATGATCACCACGTCGACCCAGCGGCCGGCCTTGAAGCCCGCCGCGCTCAGCACCCCGGCGGGGGTGAAGCCGCACGATCTGTGCAGCCCGATCGAGCCGGCGTTGGCCGCATCGCCGATCATCGCCACCATCTGGCGCAGGCCCAGCAGCTCGCAGGCCGCGATCACCGCCCCCAGCAGCGCCTTGCCGATGCCCTGGCCCTGGCGGTCGGGCGCGATATAGACGCTGTCCTCGACGGTGTAGCGATAGGCCGCGCGGGTGCGGAACGGGCTGGCGTAGGCGAAGCCGCGCACCGCCCCGTCGAGCTCGCAGACCAGATAGGGCAGGCCCCGGCCGGTCACCGCCGCGATCCGCCTCGCCATCTCCTCGGCGCCGGGTGGGACTTCCTCGAAGGTGCCGAAGCCGTGCAGCACATGGTGGCCGTAGATCGCCGCCAGCGCCGGCGCATCATCGCTCGTCGCCGCCCGTATCCGCATCACGGCCTCTCCCAGCCGCGCTCCACCGCCCAGATGGCGAAGGCGTAGTCGAGCGCGATCTCCTTGAGGAACTCGAACCGTCCCGAGGCGCCGCCGTGGCCCGCCTCCAGGTTGATCTTGAGCAGCATCGGCGCGGCGCCGGTGGTGTGTTCGCGCAGCTTGGCGATCCACTTGGCCGGCTCCCAATAGGTGACGCGCGGGTCGGACAGGCCGCCGGTGGCCAGCACCGCCGGATAGGGCCTGGCCGTGATGTTGTCGTAGGGGCTGTAGCCGGCGATCGCCTCGTAGGCGCCCGCATCCTCCAGCGGATTGCCCCATTCGGGCCATTCGGCGGGGGTCAGCGGCAGGCTGGTGTCGCTCATCGTGTTCAACACGTCGACGAACGGCACCGCCCCGATGATCCCGGCCCACAGCTCGGGCCGCAGGTTGGCGATCGCGCCCATCAGCATGCCGCCGGCCGATCCGCCATAGGCGACGATCCGCCCGACCTGGCCGTAGCCTTGCGCAACCAGCGCCTCGGCGCAGGCGATGAAGTCGGTGAAGGTGTTGGTCTTCTTGGCCCCCCGCCCGTCCAGGAACCAGCCCCAGCCCTTTTCCGAGCCGCCGCGCACATGGGCCGTGGCCCAGACCCAGCCGCGATCGACCAGCGACAGGTTGCGGATCGAAAAATGCGGCTCCATCGGGATGCCATAGGCGCCGTAGCCGTAGAGCAGCAGCGGCGCGGGGCCGTCCAGCGGCGTTCCGGCCTTCATCAAGACGGTGATCGGAACCTCGGCCCCGTCGGGGGCGGTCGCATAAAGGCGTCGAGTCACATAGCGCGCCGGATCGTGGCCGGAGGGGATCTCCTGGGTCTTGCGCAGGGTGCGCGCGCGCTTGGCCATGTCGTAGTCGAACCACTGGCGCGGCGTGGTGGGCAATTCATAGACGAAGCGCAGGGTGGTGGTGTCGAACTCGTAGCCGCCGGCCAAGCCGAGGGCGTAGGCGGCCTCGTCGAAGCCGATCGCGTGTTCGCCGCCGCCGGATCGCTCGGTCAAGACGATGCTGTTCGAGGCGTTCTCGCGCACCAGCCGCACGAACCAGTCCTTGAACGCGGTGATGGCGACGACGTAGCGGCCGGGCTGGTGCGCGGCCCAGTCGGTCCAGTTGGCGCGGCCGGGCGCGACCTCGGGCGCGGTGACCACCTTGAAATCGATCGCCCCGTCGGCGTTGGTGCGGATGAACAGCCGCCCGTCCCAGTGCTCGATGTCGTAGCGCAGCCCCGGCGTGCGCGGCTCGACCACCTTCGGCTCGGCGGTGGGATCTGTGGCGGGGATCAGCCGCGCCTCCGAGGTCTCGTGATCGCCCGAGCCGATCACGATGTAGGCGTCCGACGCGGTGGTCCCGACCGAAAGGAAGAAACCGTCGTCCGGCTCGTGATAGACCAGGACGTCATCCGCGGCGCCACCCCGCGCGGGCCGGCGGAACACCTTGGCCGGCCGGCCGTGGTCGTCGCGCCAGATCCAGAACAGAAAGCGCGAGTCCGGCGACCAGCAGAAGCCGCCGGCGCTGCTTTCCACCGGCTCGGGCAGGATTTCGCCGGTGGCCAGGTCCTTGACCAGGATGCGATGGACCTCCGAGCCCTGCTCGTCGACGGCGTAGGCGAACAGGGCATGGTCGGGGCTGTGCTCGGCCGCGGCGACCTGGAAGAAGGCCTTGCCCTTGGCCTCGGCGTCCTCGTCCAGCAGCACCGCCTCGCCAACCTCACGCCCGCGCGGGCGGCGGGCGTGGATCGGATGCTGGGCGCCCGTCTGGTAGCGGATGTAGTAGTCCCACGATCCGTCCGGCGTCGGGACCGAGGCGTCGTCCTCCTTGATCCGTCCCTTCATCTCCTCGAACAGCTTGGCCTGCAGCGGCTCGGTCGGCGCCAGCATGGCGGCGGTGTAGGCGTTCTCGGCCTGAAGGTGGGCCTTGACGTCGGGGCGGATGGCGGCCGGATCGCGCAGCACCGCCTGCCAGTTGTCGTCCTTCATCCAGGCGTAGTCGTCGACGCGGACCCGGCCGAGCTGTTCGATCCGCTTGGGATCCCTGCGGGCGACGGGCGGCGTGGGCTGGCTCATGGCGGCAGACCTAGATCATTTTCCGCCGAAGTGGCCACCGGTTCGGCGAAGAAAATGGTCTCACTTAAAGACAGACGGCCGGCCCGCGCGGCAAAGGGGGCTTATTCCGCCGCCTTGGCGCTGGGCAGGACATAGCCTTCGAAACGCTGGCGGATCAGCTTCTTGTCGATCTTGCCGGTGGCCCCGAGCGGGATCTCGTCGACGAACACCACATCGTCCGGCGTCCACCATTTGGCGATCTTGCCGTCCAGGAAGGCCAGGAACTCCTCGCGCGTCGCCGCCTCGCCGTCTTTCAGTTTGACCAGGAGCAGCGGCCGCTCGTCCCATTTGGGGTGGGCGACGCCAATGACCGCCGCCAGCGCCGCCTTGGGATGGCCCGCGGCGATGTTCTCGATCTCGATCGAGCTGATCCACTCGCCGCCCGACTTGATCACGTCCTTGGCCCGGTCGGTGATCTGCATGAAGCCGTGTTCGTCGATGGTCGCCACGTCGCCGGTGTCGAAATAGCCCTCGGAATCCAGGATGTCGCCGCCCTCGCCCTTGAAGTACTCGCGCACCACGAACACCCCGCGCACCTTCAGCCGCCCGAAGGTGGCCCCATCGTGCGGCAGGCGCGCGCCCTCATCGTCGGTCAGCTTCAGCTCCACCCCCGCCGGCGGGCGGCCCTGTTTGAGCTTGAACTTGATCTGCTCGTCGAACGGCAAGGCGGCGATCGGGGCGGTCGGGGTGGCCAGGGTGCCCAGCGGCGAGGTTTCGGTCATGCCCCAGGCGTGGGTGACGTCCACCCCGTAGCCGTCGCGGAAGCCGCGGACGATAGCTTCGGGAACCGCCGAGCCGCCGATCACCACCCGCTTGAGCGTGGTCAGCTTGCCGTCGGTGGCCTGAAGGTGCTGCAGCAGCATCTGCCAGACCGTCGGCACCGCGGCCGAGAAGGTCACGGCTTCGGTCTCCAGCAGCTCGTGGATCGAGGCGCCGTCCATCTTCGGCCCCGGCATGACCAGCTTGGCGCCCACCGCCGGCCCGGAAAAGGCGATGCCCCAGGCGTTGGCGTGAAACATCGGCACCACCGGCAGGATCACGTCGCGATTGGACAGGCCCATCACGTCGGCCTGCAACGTGACCATCGTGTGCATGAAGTTCGAGCGGTGCGAATAGAGCACGCCCTTGGGGTTGCCGGTGGTGCCCGAGGTGTAGCACAGGCCGCAGGCCAGGTTCTCGTCGAACCCGCCCCAGGTCACGTCCGGCGAGTGCTGCTCGATCAGCTCTTCCAGGCACAACGCGTCCGGCAAGCCGGCCTCGGCCATGTGGTCGCGGTCGCTCATCACCACGAACCGCTCGACGCTGGGGATCTGGTCGCGAAGCGCATTCAGCATCGGCGCGAAGGTCAGGTCGGTGAAGATGATCCGATCACCCGCGTGGTTGATGATGTAGCCGAGCTGTTCGGCGAACAGGCGGGGGTTGAGGGTGTGGCACACCGCCCCGATGCCCATGATGCCGTACCAGGTCTCCATGTGCCGGGCCGAGTTCCAGGCCAGGGTGCCGATTCGATCGCCTGGCCGCACGCCCAGGGCCAGCAGCGCGTTCGACACCCGCCGCGCGCGCGCGTGCAGCTCGGCGTAGGTGGTGCGCACGATCGGGCCCTCGACCGAGCGGCTGACGATCTCGCGATCGCCGTGCCAGGTCTTGGCGTGATCGAGGATGCGGTCGACCGTCAGCGGCCAGTTCTGCATCAAGCCCAGCATCGATGGTTTCCTCAAGGTGCGCGGTTGAGCCAAATCTATCGCCGACGGCGCGGCCGGACAATCGGCCGGCGAAGCGGGTTTTCGGCGCTTTAGGGGAACAGACGCGACGTCGTCCAGGCTTCCGCCGGGCCATCCCGCGTGAAGGCCAGGCGCTCGTGCAGGCGGAACGGGCGGTCGCGCCAGAACTCGATCCGCAGCGGCGCCAGCCGATAGCCGCCCCAGTGCGGCGGCCTCGGCGGCCGGCCCAGGCCGAACTTCAAGCCGTATTCGGCGACCCGCCTTTCCAGCGCGAATCGATCCGGCATCGGGCGCGACTGGTCCGAGGCCCAGGCGCCGATCTGGCTGACCCGGGCGCGGCTGGCGAAATAGGCGTCGGCCTCGGCGCCGCTCACCGGCTCGACCGTCCCGCGCACGCGCACCTGACGGCGCAGCGACTTCCAGTGAAACACCAGGGCCGCAGCGGGGTTGGCGGCCAGCTCCCGGCCCTTGGCGCTCTCGGTGTTGGTGAAGAAGGTGAAGCCGCGCGCGTCGACGTCCTTGAGCAGCACCACTCGCGCGTCGGGCCGCCCGTCCGCATCGACGCTGGCCAGGGTCATGGCGTGCGGATCGCTGGGCTCGGCCGCCGCGGCCGCCGCCATCCATTCGACGAACAGGCCGATCGGGTCGGCGCCGTCCGGCAACGGGGGCTCGGCTGCGGCCGCCGCGGCGTAGTCGTCCTCGCTCGGCGACGGGGGGATCAGGGGCGGCTTGCTCATAACGCTCCTATAGCCGGCCGGGGCCGCGCGCGCAGCCTTAACCGGTCGTTGACCATGACCGCCGATCTTCGGGGGGTGACCGGACCCAATCCAACGATCGACGCCGCGAGCGCCAGACGTTTGCTCGGCATCCCGCCGGGCGCCACCGCAGAGGATCTGCGACGGGCATTCAACCGCGCGGTCAAGGCGGCCCATCCCGACCGTCCCGGCGGCGACGGCGAGCGGCTGCGACAGGTGATCGAGGCTTATCGACGGCTCGACGCGGCGGCGCCCGCGCCCAGCGCGCCGGCGCCCGAGGCCAGGGAGGAGACGGCGGCGCGGCTGGAGATCACCCCGGCCCAGGCCCTGGCCGGCGGCTGGACGCGGCTGCGGCTGGACGACGGGCGCGAGGCGTCGGTGCGGCTGCCCGCCGGCCTGCGCGCCGGCGATCTGGTGCGGATATCGGGCCGGACCTTTCGGGTCGCCATCGCCAACGGACCGGGGGCGGCCATCGCCGGAGACGATCTTCTGATGACCGCGCGCATCGATTTCGCGTTGATGATCGACGGCGGGCGTCTGGAGATCGAAACGCCGGCCGGGAAAGCCAGCGTCCGAATCTCGGCGGCCGATGTCGCGCGCGGTTTCGCTCGGCTGCCGGGGCTGGGCTTGCCGGCGCGCGGTGCGCGGGTCGCCGGGGACCTGTTGCTGCGGTTGAGGCCGGCGCCGGATTCGCGTGCGGAAACCTCCGTCCAGATCAAGCGGCGCCGGTTCGCGTCCGCCTGGGCCGCCTGAGGTTTGGCGCGGCCGCGCGGGTTCGGGTAGAAGGGCGCTCATGTCGCACAACACCTTCGGCCGGTTGTTTCGCGTAACCACCTGGGGCGAGAGTCACGGGCCGGCGCTGGGCTGCGTGATCGACGGCTGCCCGCCGGGCCTGGCCCTGACCGAAGCCGACATCCAGGCCTTTCTCGACAAGCGCCGGCCGGGCGCCGGCCGGTTCGTCACCCAGCGCCAGGAGCCGGACCAGGTGCGCATCCTGTCCG
Source organism: uncultured Alphaproteobacteria bacterium (assembly GCA_963706385.1). GTDB lineage: Bacteria > Pseudomonadota > Alphaproteobacteria > Caulobacterales > Caulobacteraceae > Poindextera. The sequence continues at coordinate 2,535,338 of OY970153.1, forward strand.
GCGTGTTCGAGGACGAGCGCACGGGCGGACCCGTGACCACGGGCACGCCGATCTCGTTGATGATCGAGAACGTCGACCAACGCTCGCGCGATTATTCCGAAATCGCCCATGCGTTTCGCCCTGGCCACGCCGACTTCGCCTACCTCAGCAAGTACGGCGTGCGTGACTATCGCGGCGGTGGGCGATCGTCCGCGCGGGAGACCGCCGCGCGGGTGGCCGCCGGCGCGGTGGCGCGCAAGGTGCTGGGCGAGGCGGTCACCATCCGCGCGGGCCTGGTGCAGATCGGATCGATTGCGATCGAACGCGACCGGTGGGACTGGGACGAGACCCAGAACAACCCCTTCTGGTCCCCCGATGCCGGCGTCGTCGAGGCCTGGGAGCGGCATCTGGAGGCGGCGCGCAAGGCCGGCTCGTCCACCGGCGCGGTGATCGAGGTCGAGGCCGCCGGCGCGCCCGCCGGCTGGGGCGCGCCGATCTACGGCAAGCTGGACGCCGAGATCGCCGCGGCGCTAATGTCGATCAACGCGGCCAAGGGGGTGGAGATCGGCGACGGCTTCGCGGCCGCCCGGCTGAGCGGCGAGGAGAACGCCGACGAGATGCGGATGGGCGATGAGGGCGCGCGGTTTCTGTCCAACCACGCCGGCGGCGTGCTAGGCGGCATCTCCACCGGCCAGCCGATCATCGCGCGGGTGGCGTTCAAGCCCACCTCCTCGATCCTGAGCCCCCGCCGCTCGATCGACGAGGCCGGCGCCGAGATCGAGCTGCGCACCAAGGGCCGCCACGATCCCTGCGTCGGCATCCGCGCCGCTCCGGTGGTCGAGGCCATGCTCGCCTGCGTGCTGGCCGACGCCATGCTGCGCCATCGGGCCCAGACCGGCCACGTCGGCCCGCTCTGGACCGTTAAAGGTGAACCGGGTCGCGCATCATAAACCGCGAATTGCAAGTCGAACGCCGGCCTCGTGTTTTGAGTTGACCAGCGTCGGCGGCTAGGCCATGGCGAGGTCCGGCTCGCCGCGAAAACTGTTCGGCGCGTTCGGTTTTGTGTCCATGTGTTGAAACTGATCCGGCGGGGCGCACGTGCAGTTTGAGCGGCTGAACATCCTGTTGGTCGACGACAACCACCACATGCGGATGCTGTTGGCCGAGATCCTGCGCGCGATGGGGGTGCTCCAGGTATTCGAGGCGCCCGACGGGGCCGAGGCCCTGAAGATCCTGCGCGCCCGCAAGATCGACATCGTCATGACCGATCTGGAGATGCAGCCGCTGGACGGGCTGGATTTCGTGCGCAAGCTGCGCAATGGGCCCGACAGCCCCAGTCCGACGACGCCGGTGATCATGATCACCGGCCACTTCACCCCGCGCCGGGTGGCCGAGGCGCGCGACGCGGGGGTCAACGAATTCCTGTCCAAGCCGGTGACCGCGCGGGGGGTTCTGGATCGCCTCACCCGGGTGGTCGAAACCCCGCGCCCGTTCGTTCGCTCGGCCGACTACTTCGGCCCCGACCGACGCCGGCAAGCCAGTCCGAACTACAACGGCCCCCGCCGCCGCGCCGCCGACCGCGCCGGCGCCGGCCAGAGTTACGACCTGGACTAACCCACCCTCAAAGCTCCAGGGCGCAGCGCTCGCCGACGGTCGGGCGCGAGACCACGATCCGCGACAGGCCGGGAAAGCGCGGTTTCAGCCGTCCGGCGAAGTGCAGGCACAGGTGTTCCAGCGTCGGGGTCTCCAGACCGGGATGCTCGTTGAGCAGGCCATGGTCCAGCTCGCCGGCCAGCGTCTTCAGCGCCGCCTCCAGAGCGGCGAAATCCTCGACCCAGCCGGTCTCCGCGCCGGCCGGGCCGCGCACGCTGGCCTCGACGCGGAACGAATGGCCGTGCAGGCGGCGATAGCGGCCGTCGACCTCGGGATGGGTCATGTGGTGGGCCGCATCGAAGCTTGCGGCCTTGGTGATCTCGAAAATCGCGTCGGTCATGGTCGTTCGGGGGGAGGCGCTCACGGAAGGCCGAGGTACTTATGGGTTTGCACGCTCAAACGCCAGCGGGGATGCGCCAGGCAATAAGCCACGGCCGCCTGGGTGTTGGCCCGCAGCGCCGGCCCGTCCATCGGCTGCAGATAGAGGCGCTCGAACGCCATCGCCTCGAACCGCGCCGGGTCGACGCCGTCTTGCGGATAGACCAGCTTCAACTCCTGGCCCTCGGTCTGGGCCAGCGGCGCATCGGCCTTGGGGCTGACGCAGATCCAGTCGATCCCCGCCGGCGCGGCGATGGCGCCGTTGGTCTCCACCGCGACCTCGAAGCCCCTGGCGCGCAGGGCCGCGATCAGCGGCGCGTCCAACTGCAGCAGCGGCTCGCCGCCGGTGCAGACCACCAGCCGTCCCTCGGGCGATCCGCGCCAGCACCCCTCCACCGCCTCCGCCAGGGCCTCGGGCGTTGCGAAGCGGCCGCCGCCTTCGCCGTCCGTGCCAACGAAATCGGTGTCGCAGAAGCGGCAGACGGCGCCGGCGCGATCCTGCTCGCGCCCGCTCCACAGATTGCAGCCGGCGAAGCGGCAGAACACCGCCGCGCGGCCGGCCTGTCCGCCCTCGCCCTGCAGGGTGAGGAAGATCTCCTTGACCGCATAGCTCATGGCTTCAGCGCCGGGGCGCCGGCCGCGGTCCACTCGGCCCAGCCGCGCGCGCGCAGCGCGCACGCCGGACAGGCCCCGCAGCCCTTGCCCCAGTCATGCGCCGTGCGATCGCCCAGATAGCAGGTGTGGCTGTCCTCGAGCGTGATCGTCACCAGCGCCTCGCCGCCCAGCCCCTTGGCCAGGGCCCAGGTCTGCGCCTTGGTCAGCCGCATCAGCGGCGTCTCGATGCGGAAATTCCGTTCCATGCCCAGGTTCAGCGCCGTCTGCATCGCATCGAGGGTGTCGCGCCGGCAGTCGGGATAGCCGGAATAGTCGGTCTCGCACATGCCGCCGACCAGCGCGTTCAGCCCCCGCCGGTCGGCCAGGGCCGCGGCATGGGCCAGGAACACCAGGTTGCGGCCGGGCACGAAGGTCGACGGCAGGCCGCGTTCGGTGACCTCGATGGCCCGCTCGGCGGTCAGGGCGCTCTCGCCGATCTTGCCGAACGCGCGCAGGTCGAGCCGGTGGTCCGCGCCGAGCCGGGCGCTCCAGGCGGGGAACCGGCGGGCGATCGCGCGCCGCACCGCCCGTCGCGCCGTCAGCTCGATGCGATGGCGTTGACCATAGTCGAAACCCACCGTCTCGACCCGCTCATAGCGCTCGAGCGCCCAGGCCAGGCAAACGGTGGAGTCCTGGCCGCCGGAAAACAGCACCAGGGCGGCTTGGTCGCCAGTCATGGGCTCGGACATCGATCACCAGGCGCCGACGGAAAGGAGCGCGGCCGCTTCGGCGCGCCGCCGCGCCGGACTTACTACACCATCCGTCCGGCGGCCTGAACCGTCCGGCGCGTCCGCGGACCGCGGCGATATGCTCGCGATGATATCGCCTGTGCTGTGAACGGCGATCTCGTCCGGCGCGTCGATCCTCATTAATCAGAATCGAACGCCGGATTAACGCGTTCTAAATTGAAATGCGTGCAGGTTGAACCTCCAACAGCGCCGCGTTCCAGAATGCCCAGCCTTTCCCGTCTGATCGAACACCCTGATCCGATCGGTCCCACGAGCCTGTGCGGGGCGGTGCTGGACCGCTTCCGCGAGCATCCCGAGTGGGACTTGATCGCGGTGGTCGAGGCCAGCCGTCCCAAGGGCGTGATCGCTCGCGGCGGCGTGCGGTCCGACGATAGGCGACGCACCGTCGCCGACGTCATGAGCCGCGCCCTGACCACGGGGCCGGACACCAGCGTGGACGAGGCCTGCGCCCTCATTCTGGCCCATGCCGAGCCGGCCGCGGGCCTGGTGGTGATGGACGGCGCCCGCTACCTCGGCGTGGTCCCGGCCCGCGCCCTGTTCCGATTGAAATGCGACGCCGGGCCGGCGCTCGAGGATAGCCGCCGCTTCGCCGAGCTGATCGGCGGCGCGCTTCGCGCCCCGCTGAGCGGCATGCTGGCGGTGGCTGAAATGTTGCGGCGCCAGCCCTTGTCGGTCGATGCCGAGTCGTTTGTCGGAACCATCGTCGAGTCGTGCCAGGCCATGGCCGCGACCCTGGACGATGCGCTGAGCCTATCGCGCGCCGAGGGCGGCGAGCCGACGCTCGATCTGCGGCCGCTGCGGCTGCGCGAACTGATGGATGGTGTCCACGACCGCTGGCAGGCCCGCGCCGCTCAGGAACGGGTGGTCCTGGCGGTGGCCTATGACGGCGAGCCGGACCTGACGGCGGAAATCGACGCCGCCCGCCTGGAGCAGGTGTTCGACGGCCTGATTGGCGCGGCCCTCGGCCTCGCCCGCAGCGGCGCCATCGAGGCCAGCCTGCACGCCCGACGCGGCGGCGATGGCCTGCGCCTGACCGGCCGCGTGCGCGACACCGGCGGCGGGCTGTCGGCCGCGCGGTTGAGCCAGGTGTTCGACGGCGGCGCCGTCGCGCCCAGCGGTCTGGGTCTGGCGCTCTGCCGCCAGATCGTCGAGCGGATGGGCGGCGAGATTCGCGCCGAGGCCAACGCCGGCGCCGGCGCCACCATCGTGTTTGAATTCCCCGCCCGCGAGGTGGCCGCGACCGTCGAACCGGCCCGGGGCGGCGCCAATACGATCAAGCGTCCGGCCCATGTGCTGGTGGTCGACGACAACGCCACCAACCGAATGGTGGCCGAAGCCTTGTGCGAGATGTTCGGCTGCACCTCGGAATGTGTCGAGGATGGGCTGGAGGCGCTGGAGGCCGCGCGCACCGGTCGGTTCGACCTGATCTTGATGGACATCCGCATGCCGCGCATGGATGGGGTCGAAGCCACGCGGGCCATCCGCGCCCTACCGGGCGCGCCGGGGGCCGTGCCGATCGTCGCCCTGACCGCCAACGTCGATCCCGCGGACGCCAAGAACTACATCGCCAGCGGCATGCACAGCGTGGTCGAAAAGCCGATCAAGCCGGACCGCCTGCTGCAGGCGATGAACGCCGCCCTGCCCGACACCGCCGGCCGCGCCGCCGCGGCCTGACTCAAGGAGAGGCCATTTCCGGTCGAAGCAGCCTAGCGGTTGATGAGGCTTACGCCCCGTAGACGATGGTGATGGTTTCGGCGACGCAGGCGGGGCGTTCCTCGCCTTCGATCTCGATGGTGCATTCGTTCTTGAGCTGCAGGCCGCCGGCCTTGGGCTCGGCGCCGATCAGCTTCTGGCGCAGGCGCACCCGCTTGCCGACCCGCACCATGTTGGTGAAGCGGATCTTGTCCGAGCCGTAGTTGATGCCGCGGATGACTCCCTTGATGTTGAGCATGCCCGCGCTCAGGAACGGGATCAGCGACAGGGTCAGATAGCCGTGGGCGATCGGCCCGCCCATCTCGCGGTTGGCGCGTTCGACGTCGACATGGATCCACTGGTGGTCGCCGGTCGCCTCGGCGAACTGGTTGACCCGCTCCTGGGTGATCTGCAGCCAGTCGGAGACGCCGGTCTCCTGACCGACCAAGCTGGCCACGTCCTTGAAGTCCACTGTCGGCATCGTTCGATCTCCAGTCTAAACGGGCGTTTGATGGCGCCTTAGCCGACGGGACGCAAGCCGCGTCCACGATGACCGCGCCCGGCCTATCGCTGTCGTTTCGAGATGTGCTATCGCCGGCCCCGGTCGCGAAGGCGATGCGCGCACCCGGTTCGGCGAGGGGCCCGTCGCGTCGCCGCGACCCAACAAGGGCCCAGGGAGCGCACGGATGACCAACCCCACCTACGAGACCATCCTGTTGGACGTCGAGGACGGGATCGCGACGATCACCCTCAATCGTCCGGACAAGCTGAACGCCTTCACCGGCCAGATGATGTCGGAGATGATCGCGGCCTTCGACCGGACCGACGCGGATGACGCCGTCAAGGCGGTGATCGTCACCGGCGCCGGTCGGGCCTTCTGCGCCGGAGCCGACCTGTCAGCCGGGGCCAAGACCTTCGACTATGACGCGCGAGCCGGCGAGGGCGCCGGCGAAAAGGTCGAGGACATACACCGCGACGGCGGCGGCCTGCTCACCTTGCGCATCTATCAGAGCCTCAAGCCGGTGATCGCGGCGGTGAACGGGCCGGCGGTCGGGATTGGGGTGACCATGCAGCTGGCGATGGATATCCGCATGGCCTCTGAGGCGGCCCGCTTCGGCTTCGTCTTCGCCCGTCGCGGCATCGCGCCCGAAGCCTGCTCCTCGTTCTTCCTGCCGCGCGTGGTCGGCATCTCGACGGCGCTGGAGTGGTGCTATTCGGGGCGCGTCTTTCCGGCCTCCGAGGCGCATGAGCGCGGCCTGGTGCGCTCGCTGCACGCAGCCGACGAGCTTCTGCCCGCGGCCCGGGCGCTGGCCCGCGACATCGCCGACAACACCGCGCCGGTCTCGGTCAGCCTGGTGCGTCAGCTGATGTGGCGCGGCCTGTCCGCCAGCCATCCGATGGAGGCCCACCGCGCCGACAGCCGGGCGATCCAGGCCCGCGGCCGCGCGGCCGACGCGCGCGAAGGCGTCAGCGCCTTTCTCGAAAAACGCCCACCCCACTATCCGGACAAGGTGTCCAGCGACCTACCCGATATCTGGCCCTATTGGACCGACCCCGAGTTCAAGTAGGGGCGGCGAGGCGGAAATCGTAAACGCGGGGTTAACCCGCTCGCGGCCAAGATGGGCTTTCAGCATCACGCCGGTCCGATGAGCCAAGCCGCGCCCCATTCCGCCTCCCCCGCCGCCGAGCCGGCGCCGCCCAGCGTCTCAAAGGCGCGGAGGGCGCTGCTCAAGCGTCTGGCCGATCTGGTCTGCCTGCCCTCCAGCCGGGTCAACGCCTTCGAACGGGCGATAACCGCCGACATCCTGGTCGAGATGCTGCGCGAGGCCGAAGTCGACGAGCGGGCCCGCGTCGCCCACCGCCTGGCCGTGCTGACCGAACCGCCGCCGGTGCTCGCCCGGCTGCTGCTGCGCGACGTCATCCAGGTCTCGCGCGACTTTCTGGAGAACTGCCCCTCGCTCAGCGACACCGACCTGGTGGACTGCGCGCGCCACGCCAGCCCGGAGCACCGGCGGTTGATCGCCCATCGTCGCGTGGTGTCGGACGTGGTCAGCGAGGCGCTGGTCGAGGCGATGGAGATCCCGGTGATCGAGGCGCTGCTGCGCAACGACCAGGCGCGGCTGTCGGGCGATTCCGTCGAGGCCCTGGTCGCGGCGACCCGCGAGCACCCCCGCCTGATCCGGCTGCTGCTGCATCGGCGCGAGTTGCGCCCATCGCACGCTTATGTCCTGTTCTGGTGGGCCGACGCCGATGCGCGCCGCGCGATCCTCCAACGCTTCGCCGTCTCGCGCGAGGTGCTGCAGGAGGCGGCCGGCGACGTGTTTCCCATGGCCGCGCGCGAGAACTGGGCCGATCCCCTGTCGCGCAAGGCCCTGCAGTTCATCGAACGACGCCAGCGCAACCGTGAGGCGCTCGCCAAGAGTCCCTACGCCAGTCTGGACGACGCCATCCTCGCCGCGGAAGGCGGAATGACCCGCGAACTGGCCGAGGAGATCGCCTATCTGGCGGGCCTGAAGCCGGTCACCGGGGCCAAGATATTCAATGATCCCGGCGGCGAGCCGCTCGCCATCCTGTGCAAGGCCACCGGCCTGCCCAAGAGCGCGCTGCGCTCGCTGTGGCGCGGCCTGGAGCGGCGCGAGACCGATTCATCCAACGCGGTGTGGCCGGCTTTCGAGCGGGTGTTGATCACCTATGACATGATCGCCGTCGATCGCGCCCAGACGGTGCTGCGATACTGGAACTGGTCCTTGTCCTGGACCCCGACGCCGGATTCGCCGCGGGCGGTCAGCGAGGGCGACGAGCGCGGACTCGACGCGTTTTCCCCGCTCCAGCGGCCGGCGCTCGGTTGAGTTCGTCGAATCGCCCTCCCGCCGCCGGGCTTGACGGGGCGTTTTCGCTTGCCAGGGATTTCTCGGTTAAGCGATAGTGAATCATTGTGATTCCAATCGCTTGTTAAGGAATCCGTCGATGATGGCCCAAACGGGCGGCCCCGCGACGGCGGTGCGGGCGCACGAAGAGATTTTCGCCTATTGGGCGTCGCGCCGTCAGGGCGCGCGGTTGCCCGGCCGCGCGAGCATCCATCCGGAACATTTCAAGCGCCACCTGCCGACCGTCAGCCTGATCGACGTTCAGCACGAGCCGCGCGCGTACCGCCTGCGGCTGGCCGGCACCGGCCTCTACGGCGTCTATGGGCGCGAGATCACCGGCCGCACGCTGGAAGAGGTCTACAACGCCGCCGCGGTCGACTACTGGCGCGCCGAGCTGGACAAGGTGGTCGAGCAGCGAAGGCCCGGCGTCGGGGTGCATAATTTGGCCTGGCGCGGGGCCGGGCATCTGTCGGTGCTGTGGTTGCGTTTGCCGCTGGCCCGCAACGGCCAGGACGTCGATATGATCCTCGGCTACGACGCGATTCTCGGCGTGCAGGGCGATGGCGCGGTCAGCGGCATCCGCGCCGCCTGAAACGCCCGGCGCCGGCCCCAAGCGAAGCGGTTCGCGCGGTTCGCGGCTAAACCGTTTTTTCCGCGGAGCCCGCGCCTGATTCGCCAGACAAGGCCCGCGCCGACTCGGCGTCCCGGCGGATGCGTTCGACCATCGAGAACAGGCCGTTCGAGCGCTGGGCGGACAGGGCCGCCTTCAGGCCCAGCCGCTCGAAGCCCGCCCGCGCGTCGAACGCGAGGATCTCCTCGGCGCCGCGCCCGGAATACAGCCGAAGCAGGATCGCGATCAGCCCGCGCACGATGTGGGCGTCGGAATCGCCGCGAAAGGCCAGGGTTCCGCCCGGCCCCGGCTCGGCGACCAGCCAGACCTGGCTGGCGCAGCCGCGGACCCTGTTGGCGTCGGAGCGTTCCGCCTCGCTCAGCGGGGCGAGTCCGCGGCCGAGGTCGATGACATGGCGGTAGCGCTCCTCCCAGTCGCCCAGAAGGTCGAACTCGGCGGCGAGGTCGTCCAGCTCATCGAGGATGGATCCGGTCATGGCCGCTCGCGGGGATAGTCCATCGCCTGCACTTATGCGGCCCGGGTCCGAAGGGCAATGTCGCCGGCCGGCCGTCGCGGGCCGCGCCGCGCTTGGCGTCTGGCCGCGCTTGTCCCCAATCCGTCCCCCGCGAGGTCATCGCGCGACGAGCGAGAGCGCTCGCCTAGCGGCGCGCGCGCCGCTAGGCTGTCGCCCCACCGATGGATGACTCCCGCGCCAACACCCAGACCGCGCCCGATCCGGGCCCCGATCCGGGCCCCGGTCTGGACGACGCGCTGCGCTGGCACGGCGGCTGGGCCGGCGCCCTAGCCCTTGCCGCAGGCGTGCTTTGGCTGACCGCACCCTGGAGCGCCGGGACGGGGCCGGCTCTCGCGGTCGGCGCGGCCCCGGCGATCGGCCTCCTGATCGCCCGCAATTACGACGGCCCGCGTTTGCGCGCCGGCGTGGTGGCCGCCTGGGCGCTCGCCGGCGCCCTGGCCGCGGCGCTGACCGGCGGGCTCGCCAGCCCCTTGGCGGTCTGGTGCCTGGCGCCGATGATCGCGGCCGGTCTCTTGGGCGGCGCCCATCGCCTGTCCCAGGGCGCGGCGCTCTCGCTGCTGGCGGTGGCCACGACCGCCCTGGCGCAGGCGGCGGGCCTCGTTGGCGGCCAGCCGTCCGGCGCGCTGGGCTTCGGTCTGGGCTTCACCGGTCTCGCCACCACCGCGGCGGGCGCGGCCGCAGCCCTGACGCTGATCCGCCGCCGCGCGGCCCAGGCGCCGGCGAGCCCGGCCCGCGCCGGCCCAGCCTTCGACGAGGCCCGGGCGATCCTCGACGCCCAGCCCTATCTGATCCTGGTGATCGACCAAGCCGGCGAAGTCGAGCGCGCCTTCGGCCGCGCGCCGGCCAGCGTCGCGGGCCATGCGATGCGCGGCGAGGGCCTGGTCCAGCTCGTCGCCGCCGCCGACCAGCCGCTGTTGCGCGAGGCGCTGCGCGATGCGGCTCAAGCCGGCTCGGCCCGGTTCGGCTTTCGCCAGGCTGGCGCAGCCGAGGTCTGGCTGGCGCTGGACATCGCCCGGCTGTCCGAGGGGCGGCTGGCGGCGGCGCTGCGCGACGTCTCGGCCGAGCGCGCGCGCGAGGCGGGCCTGGAGGCGGCCCGCGCCGACGCCGAGGCTCTGGCGGTGGGCAAGTCGCGCTTCCTGGCCAACATGAGCCACGAGCTGCGCACGCCGCTGAACGCGATCATGGGCTTCTCCGACATCATGCGGGAGACGATCTTCGGCCCGCTGCCCGGCAAGTACGTCGAATACGCCGAACTGATCCACGACGCGGGCTCGCACCTCTTGGACCTGATCAACGACGTGTTGGACATGTCCAAGATCGAGGCGGCCAAGTACGAGCTGAACCGCGAGCGGTTGGACGCGCGCGAGCCGGTTTCGGCGGCGCTGCGGCTGATGCGGGTCCAGGCGGACGACGTAGGCGTGCAGTTGCGCGGCGTCCTGCCCAGCCGGGAGCTGGAGGTTGACGCCGACCGCCGGGCGCTGAAGCAAATCACCCTCAACCTGATGTCCAACGCCCTGAAGTTCACCCCGCGCGGCGGCCTGGTCACCGTCTCGCTGAACGCCCTGGCCGGGGCGATGGAGCTGTGCGTGGCCGACAGCGGCGTCGGCATCGCCGCGAGCGACCTGGAGCGGCTGGGCCGTCCCTACGAACAGGCCGGCGAGTTGGGCCAGCAGGCCAGGGGCACGGGGCTCGGCCTTTCGCTGGTGCGCGCCTTCGCCGAACTGCACGGCGGCGAGATGGCGATCGAGAGCCGGCTCGGCGAGGGCACGGCGGTGACCATCCGCCTGCCGGTGCTGGTCCCGACCAGCGCGGCGCCGCCCGAGGACGGCCCCGCCGAGGGTCACGGCGGCGCCCAGGTGATCGCCTTCAATCCTCAGCGCTGATCGGCGGCCAGAAAGGCGCGGCCGGCGGCGAAATCGCCGACCTCGAAATAGGCGGTGCGCACCTGATCGCCTCCGGCTCCGGCGAAGACGAAATCGACCGCCACCGCCTCGCGCGGATCGAGCGCCGCCAAGCTGGCGACCGCGGCCTTGGGAAAGCGGAAGGCGACGCCGGCGCGCGCCCCCGCCGGCAGCAGCAGCTCGTCGGCTTCGCCGCGCGCCTCCGGCAGGAAGGCGGCGGTCGCCGAGCGCGGCGGCATCCGCGCGGGCAGCGGCAGTACGGCTCCAGGGGTGGCGCGGATCCGGTTCAGGAACGGTTCGGGCGCCAGCGAGCGGTCGCGCAGCACCAGCCGCGCGGTATAGGGCTGGGCCTGGTCGGGGAAGCTGGCCACGCTCAGGAACAGGCTCGGACCGTCGCGGCCGGCTAGGCCGAGCACCGCGCTGGCCGCGCCGAACCGGGTGGTCTGCGACAGCTTCCAGACCGCATGCCGCAGGGGCGCGGCGCGCTCGGCTGTCCAGTCGGCGGTGTCGCCGGGAAAGCTCATCCGCCGCAGTTTGCTGTAGCTGGCGAAAGCCGCGCGCACCCGCCCGGCGGCGGTGATGATGTCCGGCGAATCGCACGCCGCCGCGCCGGCGCGGGCCTGGGCGCGCTGAGCCGCCTGATCCAGCGCCGCGTCGCGCGCGCCCGACCGCAGCGCCGCCCCATGCGCCTGGGCCTCGGCCGAGGCCAGGGCCGAAGCCAACTCGGGGCTGAACAGATGACAGCGGTCGTCGGCGGCGAGCATCACCGCGCGCTCGTAATAGACGTCGATGGCGGCGGCGCGGGCCCCGGGCGCGGCGAGCGACAGCCCCAGCCCGAGCGCGAGGGCGGTCATCGGGCCGGCGCGGCGGGCTGGGCTTGGGCTCGGCATATGGATCGAATCACTCGTGTTGGGCGCGGGACACGCTAGAATCCAGCCGCGCGTCTTTCGAGACGGTTATCGGAGGCTTCGCCCGTGCAGCTGTCGACCGACGTCTGGGTCGCCGCCCTGATCCGCCGGGCCGAGTTGGCGGGCGCTTTTCCGGTGGTGGCGCGCAAGGGCGACGCGCGGGCCGGCAGCGTGCTGGTCAAGGCGCTGAACCGGCGCGCGGGGACCGCGCGGCTGTTCGCCGAGGCCACGCGGGGCGACGGCGAGCGGGTGTGGATGCAGCCGGCGGCCTCGACCGTCGAGGTCGACCTCGACGCCTACATCGCCCGCGCCGCCCGGATCGATCCGGACCTCTGGGTGGTCGAGATCGACGACACCGAGGGCCGGCATTTCCTGACCGAGCCGGTGGAGGGGGGCTAAGGCCGCGTGACAGCGCCCCGCGTCCGGGCTATCGCGCGGCGCCATGAGCACCACCTCCCCCGCCGCCGAGGCCGCGCGCCGCCGCACCTTCGCGATCATCTCCCATCCGGACGCGGGCAAGACCACCCTGACCGAGAACCTGCTGCTGGCCGGCGGGGCGATCCGCGCGGCCGGGGCGGTGCGCGCGCGCGGCGAGCAGCGGCGCACCCGTTCGGACTGGATGAAGATCGAGCGCGAGCGCGGCATTTCGGTCTCGGCCAGCGTGATGACCTTCGACCACGCCGGCCTAATGTTCAACCTGCTGGACACCCCCGGCCACGAGGACTTCTCGGAGGACACCTACCGCACCCTGACCGCGGCCGACGCGGCGGTGATGGTGTTGGACGCGGCCAAGGGCATCGAGCCCCAGACGCTGAAGCTGTTCGAGGTCTGCCGCCTGCGCGACATCCCGATCGTCACCTTCATCAACAAGATGGACCGCGAGGCGCGCGATCCGTTCGAGCTGCTGGACGAGATCGCCGCCAAGCTGGCGCTGGATCCCGCTCCGCTCTACTGGCCGGCCGGTTCGGGCGGGCGCTTCAAGGGGGTGTTGGACCTGCGCGGCCAGCGGTTCCTGCCCTACGCCAAACGCGCCTCGGACGACACCGAGGGCCATCCGGGGCCGGTGGCGTTCAACTCCAACGCCATCGCCCGCTTCCTCGATCCGGACGAGCGGGACGAGGTCGAGGAGGGCGCCATGCTGGTGCGGGAGGCGGCCAAGCCGTTCGACCCCCAGGCCTTCCTCGAAGGCCACATGACCCCGGTCTTCTTCGGCGCGGCCCTGCGCCACTTCGGCGTCGACGAGCTGTTGGAGGGCCTGGGCGCCTACGCCCCGCCGCCCAAGCCGGTCAAGGCCCTGCGCGGCGGCGAGGAGACCCATGTCGCGCCGGGCGACGCCGAGGTCTCCGGCTTCGTGTTCAAGGTCCAGGCCAACATCGACCCCAACCACCGCGACCGCATCGCCTTCCTGCGCCTGTGCTCGGGCGAGTTCCGGCGCGGCATGAAGCTGAAGGTGCAGAACACCGGCCGGCAGATTTCGGTCAACGCCCCGGTGATGTTCTTCGCCTCCGACCGCGAGTTGGCCGAGGACGCCTTCGCCGGCGACGTCATCGGCATCCCCAACCATGGGGTCTTGAGGGTCGGCGACAGCCTGTCGGAGACCGGTCAGCTGCGGTTCGCGGGCCTGCCGAATTTCGCTCCGGAAATCCTCCGCCGGGTGCGGGTCACCGATCCGCTAAAGGCCAAGCACCTGAAGAAGGCGCTGGAGGGCCTGGCCGAGGAGGGGGTGACTCAACTGTTCCGCCCGAACATCGGGGCCGACTTCGTCGTCGGCGCGGTGGGACAACTTCAGTTCGAGGTGATGGCGGATAGGCTGGCCGGGGAATACGGCCTGGACGTGGTGTTCGAGGCCGCCCCCTATTCCGAGGCCCGCTGGCTGGGCGGCTCGCGCGACGCGGTCGAGGACTTCGCCGCCAAGCATCGCTCAGCGATGGCCCAGGACATCGACGGGGGTCCGGTGTTCCTGGCCAAGTCGAGCTGGGAGATCGGCTATGTTGGCGAGCGGTTCCCGGACGTGGAGTTTCAGCGGACGAAAGAACGGGGGTAGGTTTCCACGCCGATCCATCGCGCGACCGCAAGATTTCGCGTCTGACGAGAATATTAACCATATATTAATATTAACCACTTGTTAAACCGCGTGGCTCCGGCTTTGCTGGGGGGAAGGCGAAGACCCGCCGGGCTGTTCCGGCGTGGGACGCCTTTCGCCTCGGAGCTGTCATCGCATGTTCGAATTCGGCCGGCGGTTGCGCCGCTGGTTTGGCGCCGAACCGACGCCCGCGCTGTTCCGGGACGGACTGACCGGGGGCGACGGCGCGCTTCTGGAGCTGCTTGAGTTGAACCTGCTGCGCGCCGAGGTCCGCGCGGCGGACATCGCCGCCGGCCGGGTCAGCGCCAGGGACCGCCCCCAGCGTCAGCTCGAGGCGGCCATCGCTTGGCGCGAGACCGCCCGCCGCACCGGCGATCCAGCCTTCCTGCGCAAGGCCGCGGCCTATGCCGAACAGGCCGCCGCCGGCTTCGGGCGCGAGGCGCGGCCGCGCCGCTGGGCCGCCGCGCGCTGCGAGCAGGCCCTGGCCGCGATGACCGGGGCCGTGCTGTTCGGCGACGAGGGTCTGAACGCGGCGGCCAACCTCGCCCTGATCGAGGCGCAGCGGGCCGCCGGCGCCGCCCTGCCAGGGGTGACGGCTCAGGCCGGCCGGGCCGCGATCGAGGCGCGCGGGGTGATCGCCTCGGGCGACCGCGAGGCCGCGCTTCGGGCCGCTGGCGCCTTCGAGGCGCCGATCCGGGCGCTGGAGGGCTATGCCCGGCGCGGCGGGGCGGCGGCCAGGCTCGTGGTCGCCGGCGCGCGGGCCGATCGCGCCGAATTCTTGAGCGCCTGCGGGATGCGGCTGAAGGACCCGCTGCTGCTGCGCATGGCGCTGGACGGGCTGAGCCGGGCGGGCGAAGGACTTGACCCGGCCTATGAGCCGCTGACCTGGGCGCGGGTGGCCATTGCCCACGGCCAGGCGCGCGCGGCGTTGGGCGAGCTGGACGGCGAGGTCGCCGAGATTTCCGAGGCGGTGGGCGGCCTGGTGACCGTGCTGGAGCAGCTCGGCCGCGACCACAGCCCGCTGGACTGGGTCCAGGCGCAGCTCGCGCTGGGCGGCGCGCTCAGGATGCTGGGCGACGCGAGCGATGCGGCGCGCGCCTTCGACCAGGCGCTGGGTTGCTATGATCGGGCGCTGATGGTGCTGGCCGATCAGCCGATGCTGCCGTTGCGGGCGGTCGCGGCGCACGAACGCGTCTCCTGCCTGGTCCGCCGGGCCGAGCTGACCCGCGACCTGGGGGGCTTGGCCGACGCCGAATCCTCGCTGCGGGTCGAGCTGTCTCTGGCCGATCCGGCCAAGGACCCGGTGACCTGGGCCGTGCGCCAGCTCAGCTACGCCCAGATTTGCGAGGCGCGCGCGGCGATCACCGGGCGCGAGAGCGCCTCGGGGTCGGCCGTCGACCTGGCGCTGTCGACGGCGCTGGACGTGTTCTCGGAACGGGGCCTGCGCGGCCTCGCCGACGTGGCCGCGCGCGGGCTGGAGCGGATGCGGGTCCGCTCGTCGCAGACCTAGCTTAAAGACGCGATCAGGCGGCGGCGACGTCGCCGATCTGCCGGCGCATGCGCCAGAAGCGGATCGTGCGGCAGGCCGAATCGCGCGGCAGGTCGGAATAGAGCTTACCGTACTCGCCCGCCCGGCCCATGGCGTCGGCCTCCTGGCCCAGCATCAGCACCGCGAAGGTCAAGAACAGCGAACGGTCGAAGTCCGCCGCCTTGCAGACGATGGCCAGGGCGTCCAGCTCGCGGCGCTCCAGGATCCGGCGGGCGGTGTGGAAGTCGATCTCGGCCATCTCCGACAGGGCGACCAGGAATTTGGTGGTCTCGCCATTACGCAGGAACGCGGTCAGGGCGGCCGGCCCGATCCCGCCCTTGGCTCTCAATTCGCTCACCGCGGCCTCGGCCTCGGCGTAGTCGTCGGGCAGCGCGCCGTGGCGGGCCGCCACGCGCTTGCGACCGGCGGCGAGCGCGGCCTCTAGCGCATCCGGATTGACCGCGGCGTTCTTTTCCAGGATTCGGTCACGCAGCTGGGATTCGACCACGAAATACATCTCGTTGAGCAGGTCCACCGGCAGCGACCGGCGGTCGATCACCACCTGGTGCAGATCGGGATTGGCCGCGGCGCGGTCGACCGCGGCCTCGTGCGCGGCTCTGGACAGCTCCGCGCGATCATTGGCCAACAGCACCGACAAGGTGGTGTCGTCGCCGCGCTCGACGATGGCGTCGGAGACCGCTTCGGACACGCTCTCGCGCCGGCTGATCGCGCGCAGATGGCCCTGGCCGCGGGTGTGGGCGACGCGCAACAGGTCATCCTCGGTGAGCGCCCGCGAGCGCGTCAGCACCGGCTCGGCCACGGCGATGCTGTCGCCCGCCAGATGCGTCAGCAGCTTGCGTGGCGCGGCTTCGGCGCCGGCCATCCGATCGGACAACTCGGCCTTGACCGCCTCTTCCATCTCGCCGGCGAGCTGGCTGAGCACGTCGTCGAACAGCGCCATCTCGGCGGCGCGTCGCGGCGGCGCGGCGAAGAACAGATCGGTGACCACGCGCAGGAGTTCGCGCCGACGCTCGCTCGACGGTTCGTTGGCCAGGGTGATCAGGTCGTGAATCTTGCTGTCGGACATGGACGTCAATTTGGGCTTTCCGCGCCGGCGACGGGTCCGTCGGAGGCGCTGTCGGCGGTCAGGATATCGTTCTGGCGCGCGCGATTGGATGCGGTGTTGGCGCTCGAGGTGGCGGCTTGGGTTCCGGGCTCCGTACGCGGCGGAAGCGGCGGCGGCGGAGCGGCCAGGTCGTCGCCGCCGCTGGCGAAGAACTGTCGGGGCAGGGCGACGGCGGGCGCCGCCGTGGGGACACGGGACTGGCCGGCGGCCGGCGCGGCGGACTTGCCGGGCCAGGTCAAGAAGCGGATCGGCGGTGAAGCGGCGTCGGTTTCGGCGGCGCTGGCGGTCCGCGCCCACGCCCCGGCGAGCGGCGCGAGGAGCGCGGCGGCGGCGAAGGCGGCGAGGCGGGGCATGGCGACTCCGGGCGGGACATTCCCGTCCTAGTCATAGCGTCGCGGCCTTAACCCTCGCCTAACGGCCTCGCCAGTGGCGCAAAATCGCCCGCTCGGCGGCGTGCATCAGGCTGTAGAGGGCGATGCCCATGATCGCCAGCACCACCAGGGCGGCGAACATCTTGGCGGTCTCCAGCCGGTGTTTGGCCTCCAGGATCCGCCAGGCCAGGCCCTGCGCGCCGCCGCTGCCGGCGACGAACTCGGCGACCACCGCCCCGACCAGGGCCAGGCCGGCGGCGACCTTGTGCCCCTCCAGCAGGAAGGGAACCGCCGACGGCAGACGCAGGCGAAACAGCCGCTGCAGGCGGCCCGCGCCGTAGAGGTCGAACAGCCGCTCCAGGTCCGGATCGGCGCTCTTCAAGCCAGTCAGGGCCCCGGAGAAGATCGGGAAGAAGGCCACCACCACCGCCAGCACCAGGATCGCCCGCTCGGGATGCTCCAGGCCCGCCCAGATGGTCACCAGCGGCGCGATGGCCACGATCGGGGTCACTTGCAAGGTGGTGACCACCGGCTGGACCGCCCGCTCGATCAAGGGATTGATCGCCACCACCAGGGCCAGCAGGCAGGCGAACAGGCTGGCCCAGGCCAGGGCCATCAGCGCGGTCGACAAGGTGTTCCAGGCGCCCGAGGCCAAGAGCGGCAGGTCCTTGATCGTGGCGACGGCGATCTGCGACGGCGGCGGCAACAGGTAGCTGGGCAGGGCCAGGGCGCGGCAGGCGATCTCCCAGACCGCCAGCAGCAGGGCGATGAAGGCGATCGGCGCCAGGATCGCCAGGATTCGGTCGACGGGGGGCTCATGCGGACGCCGCGCCGGCGGCCATCGCCGCGTCCAGAGTGCGCGAAACCTGCTCGGCCGCCTCGCGGAAAGCGGCGGTGGTGCGAAAGCCCGCCGGCCGCGGCAGCGGGGCCTCCAGCCGGGTCTCGCCGGCGAAGCGACCCGGCCCCGGCGTCATCACGATGGTCCGCCCGGCCATGTAGACCGCCTCCTCCACGTTGTGGGTGACGAAGACGATCGCCGGCCGCGCGTGCGCCCACAGATGATGCACGTCCTCGGCCAGGGCGCGGCGGGTGATCTCGTCGAGCGCGGCGAACGGCTCGTCCAGCAACAGCAGCCTGGGCTCGGTGACCAGGGCGCGGGCCAGCGAGACCCGCATGGCCATGCCGCCGGAAAGCTGGGCCGGCTTGGCGCCGTCGACCCCGCTCAGCCGGACCCTGGCCAGGGCCAGCGCCGCCCGCTCCCGCGCCGTCCGGCGGGCGACCCGCGCCAGCGCCAGCGGCAGGGCGACATTGTCCAGCGCGCTGGCCCAGGGCATCAGGGTCGGCGATTGGAACACCACCGCGGTCTCGCCCCGGCCGGAGGCGCGGATCACCTGGCCGCGCGTCGGCGCCTCCAGCCCGGCCAGCAGCCTAAGCGCGGTGGACTTGCCGCAGCCGGACGGTCCGACCAGGGCGACGATCTCGCCGGGCGCCAGCGTCAGGTCGAACGGCCCCAGCGCCGGCCCGCGCGGGTAATCGACCTCGACGGCCCTCAGTTCGGCGATCGGCGGGTTCAAGGCGGACGCGCTACTTCACGCCCGTCGGCAGGAACTGGAGCGTGTAGGCGCGGCGATAGTCCATGTCCTTGGGATAGACGCTCTGGCTGGAGGCGATCGAAAAGAAGCTGGCCCAGCGCGCGTCGCTCATCGCGCCGACGCCCTGGCGGGCCGCGTCACCCGACAGGACGATGCCCTTTTCGCGCATCTTGGCCCGGGCCTGGTCCAGCACGTCCTGGCTCATCTCGGGGTTGTCCTTCAGGATCAGGGCGTCGGCCGGCCTCGGATCGCCGTACAGATAGGCCTTCCAGCCCTGGGCGGTGGCGTCGACGAAGGCCTTCACCGCGGCCGGGCTCGAAGCGATCAGGCCATCGCGCGCCAGCACCATGCCGGCGTAGCCGGGATAGCCCTCGTCGGCCAGCAGGAACACCGCCGGCTTGATCCCGCTCGCCTTTTCGATCGTGTAGGGCTCGCTGGTCAGATAGCCCTCCTGGATCAGCCGCTTGTCGGCCAGGAACGGGGCGTCGGAGAAGTCGTACTTGCGCACCTGATCGTCGGTGAAGCCGTACTTGGCCTTCAGCCAGACCCAGAAAGCGGTGATCGAGGCGTCGGCCAGCAGGATCGGCCGGCCCTTCATGTCGGCGAGCGAGCGGATGTTCTGGTCGGGGTGGGCGATCAGCACCTGCGGGTCGGACTGCATGGTGGCCATCACCGCCTTGATCGGCGCCTGGGCCTTGGCGATGTTGAGCACGATGAAGCTGTTCGAGCCGACGCCCAGGTCGATGGCCCCGGTGGCCAGCAGCTGGGGCACGTCCACCGCCGGCCCGCCCTGGATGATGCTCACGTCCAGGCCGCGCTTCTTGTATTCGCCGGTGGCCAGCGCCTCGTAGAAGCCGCCCTGTTCGGCCTGGGCGCGCCAGTCGGTGGCGAACTTGATCGGGGTCAGCCCGCCCGATGGCGCGGCGTGCTTGGCCGGGGAACAGGCGCTCAGGGCGACCGCCAGTACGATTGCGAACAGACTGCGCCGATTCAACTCACCCTCCCCGGCCGTGGCGCGCCAACTTAGAGGCTTTTGGCGCCGAGCGGAATCGTTCGCGGCGTCGAAAACGCTCCATCGTCAGCCGCCCTTGGCCAGCGCCTCGCGCTTTTCCTCCAGGCCCAGCCATTCCTCTTCGGCAGCGGCGAGCTCCGTCCGCGCGGCGCTCAGGCGCCGCATGATCGCCTCGAAGGTCTTGGGGTCGCGGGCGTAGAGGCCAGCGTCCTCCAGCCGCGCCTCCAGCGCCACGATCTCGTCCGACAGCCGCGGCATCGCCGCATCCAGCGCCTCCAGGCGGCGCTGGTCCTTGTAGGACAGCTTGACCGGCGCGCGCTCGGGCGGGGCGGACGCCGGCCGGGCGGCGCTCGCGGCCCTGGGCTGGTCTGCGCGGTCGCGGACGGCGTCGAAGAAGCCGGGGTTCTGGCGGACGAAATCGCTCCATCCGCCAGGGGTCTCGACGATGCGGCCGGCCCCATCCAGGGCGATGGTCGAGGTCGCCAGCCGGTCGATGAAGTCGCGGTCGTGGCTGACCAGGATCAAGGTGCCCTCGTAGTCGGCCAGCACGGCTTCCAACAGGTCGAGGGTGTCCATGTCCAGGTCATTGGTCGGCTCGTCCAGCACCAGCAGGTTCGCCGGCTGGGCCAGGGCGCGGGCCAAGAGCAGGCGGTTGCGCTCACCGCCCGACAGGCTGGCCACTGGCTGGCGAAGCTGACTGTCCTGGAACAAAAAGTCACGGGCGTAGGCGGCGATGTGGCGGGGCTTGCCGCGCACCATCACCTGGTCGCCGCCGGCGGGCGCCAGCGCGTCCCAAAGGCTCATCTCCGCCTTCAGGTCGGCCCTGGCCTGGTCGACATAGGCGATATCGAGGCCAGTCCCCAGCTTAACTTCGCCGGCGTCGGGCGCGAGTTCGCCCAGCAGCAATTTGACCAGGGTGGTCTTGCCGGCCCCGTTCGGCCCGACGATGGCCAGCCGATCGCCGCGCTGGATGCGGGTGGAAAAGCCCTTGATCAGCACCCGCGCCCCGAACGTCTTGCTCAGACCCTTGGCCTCGACCACGCGGCGGCCGGATTCGCCGCCCGCCTCCACCGCCAGGGCCAGGGGCTGGCGCGCATCGCGCAGCATTTCGGCCTTGCGGCTGCGCATCGCCGCCAGCTCGCGCGCGCGGCCCTCGTTGCGGGTGCGCTGGGCGGTGATCGAGCGGTAGAACCAGTAGGTCTCGCGTTCGATGGCCTTGTTCAGCCGGCGCAGCGCCTCGGCCTGGTCGGCGGCGATCTTGGCCGACCAGGCGTCGAAGGCGGAAAACCCCTTGTCCAGCCGCCAGATCCGCCGGTCCTCCAGCCAGAAGCAGCGCTGGGTGGTCCGCTCCAGGAAGGCGCGGTCGTGGCTGACGATCAGGGCCGCGGCGCGGCTGGACGCCAGTTCCGCCTCCAGCGTCTCGATGGCGAAGATGTCCAGGTGGTTGGTCGGCTCGTCGAGCAGCAGCACGTCCGGCCGCTCGGCGAAGGCCCTCGCCAGCGCGGCCCGGCGGCCCTCCCCGCCGGAGAGGCCCTCGACGGAGCGGGTGGGATCGAGGCCGAAGGTTTGCAGCGCCGCCTCCGCCTCGTGCGCCTCGGCGCCGCCCGCGCTGGCGTAGGCCAAGAGGTTGGCGCCGGTGATCGCCGGCTCCTGCGCGACCAGCGTCACCCGCGCGGCGGGGGCCGAGGACCGCTCGCCGCCGTCCGGCTCGGTCAGCCCGGCCAGCACCCGCAGCAGGGTCGACTTGCCCGCCCCGTTGCGGCCCACCAGGCAGGCGCGCACGCCGGCTTCCAGCGCCAAGTCGACCCCGTCGAACAGCATGCGCGGCCCGTCGGCCAGCCGCACGGCCTTCAGCGCCACGATCGGCGGGCGCGGACTCAATTTCGGCTCCCCGGATCGCGATCGTCGCCGCGATCGGGCGGATTGTCCGGCCCGACGGGCGGTTGGTCGTCGGGCGGCGGATCGTCGCGTCCCCCGCCCCCGACCTTGTCGCCATCCTTGACCTTGTCGAAAGCGTTGGCCAGGCCGCCGTAGAAGCCGCCGCGGGGGTCGGCGGCCGCGTCCGCGCCGGGCTCGCCGGAGTCGGCGGCCTCGTCATCCGCCGTCGCCGCTGGCAGCCAGGCGAAGTCATGCGGCTCGGTGTCGCCATGCGCCGTGATCATCATCCGCTTCCACATCTCGGCCGGGATCTCCCCGCCGGTGACCTTGGCCATCGACGCGCCGTCGTCGTTGCCGACCCACACCCCGCAGATCCAGTCCGGGGTGAAGCCGACGAACCAGGCGTCGCGCCAGTTCTGGCTGGTGCCGGTCTTGCCGGCGGCCGGCCGGTCCAGCGCGGCCCGAACGCCGGTGCCGTGGGCGATCACCCCCTCCATCATCCGCACCATATCGCTCGCGTTGGCCGCGTCGTAGACGCTGACGCCGGCGGACGGAACATGGGTGTAGAGCACATCGCCCCTGGCGGTGGCGATCTGCTCGATCAGATAGGGATCGAGCCGCGAGCCGCCCTGCTGGAACACCTGGAAGGCCGAGGTCAGCTCCAGCAGGTTGACCTCGTAGGCGCCCAGGGCGACCGAAAGGTCGGGGCGGTCGGGAATGTCCTTCAGGCCGAAGCGGTGGGCGATCTCGCCGATCTTATCGCCGCCGATCTCGCTGGCCAGCCGCACGGCCACGGTGTTGATCGACAGCGCCAGGGCCTCGGCGAGGGTCACCGCGCCGCGATAGCCGCCGCCGTAGTTGCTGGGGCTCCAGTCGCCGACCCGCAAGGGCGCGTCCAGGCGGGTGTCGGTCGGCCGGATCCCGGCCTCCAGCGCCGCGGCGTAGATGATCGGCTTGAACGCGGAGCCGGGCTGGCGCTGGGCCTGGGTGGCCCGGTTGAAGGCCGAAAGCCGGTGATCGGCGCCGCCCGCCAGCGCCCGAATCGCCCCGTCCGGGGCCAGCAGCACCAGCGCGCCCTGCTGAAACCCGCTCCGCCGGCCCTCGGCGGCGATGGTCTGGCGCACCAGGCCCTGGGCGGCGGTCTGCAGCCTTGGATCGACGCTCAGGCGAACCACCAGATCGGGGGCCTGGGCGCCGGCGATCCGCACCGCCTGGGCCGCGGCCATGTCGAGCACATAGCCGAAGTCGCCTTCGCCCGGCGCCTCGGGGGCGAGCTTGGGCGGGGCGGAGAGGGCGGCCTGCTCCTCGCCCGCGCCGATCCAGCCCTCAGCCCTCATGCTCGCCAGGATGATCCGCGAACGCGCCAGGGCCGCCTCCATGTCGTTGGTCAGGGCCAGCCGCGTGGGCGCCTTGGGCAGGGCGGCCAGCAGGGCCGCCTCCTGCAGCGTCAGCCGGCTCGCCGGCTTGCCGAAATAGGTCTGGGCCGCCGCGTCGACGCCATAGGCGTTGTCGCCGAAGAAAATGCGGTTGAGGTAGAGCTCCAGCACATGGTTCTTGCTCATCGCCGCTTCCAGCCGCCAGGCGATCACCGCTTCCTGCAGCTTGCGCTTGAGCGTCTGGTCCGGCGACAGGAACAGGGTCCTGGCCAACTGCTGGGTCAGGGTCGAGCCGCCCTGGACGATGTGGCCGGCCTTGAGGTTGGCCCGCAACGCCCGGGCGACGCCGCGCAGATCGACTGGGCCGTGCTGGTAGAACCGCCGGTCCTCGGCCGCCAGGAAGGCGCGCGGGACGTAGGCCGGCAGTTCGGACAGTCTGACCAGATGGCCGTGGCGCGGGCCACGGGCGGCGATGACCTTGCCCTCATGGTCCTCGAAGGTCATACCCGGCGCCTGGTTGGCCACCTCGAGCGCGTTGGTGTCCGGCAGCGGCGGCACGCCGTCGACGAAGGTCTTGATCGCCAGGGCGGCGAGGCCGGCGCCGACCAGCAGTAGGGCGACGAGGATCGCCGCCGCCAGCCGCAACGCCCGCCCGCCGCGCTTCGGTCGGGCCGTCACGGGCGTGAATCGGGGCGGCGGGCCGTTCGGCTCCCGGGGTGGTCTGAGGCGGTCGTTCACTGAATTTGCGTTGGTCTTTGGCGGCGGCGCCGGCTAGATCGCCCTTTAAGGGTCTTCGGATGATGGCGCGCAAACCTTTTTGGCGGACCAAGACGCTGGACCAGATGACGCCGGCCGAATGGGAAAGCCTGTGCGACGGCTGCGGTCTGTGCTGCCTGATCCGTTTCGAGGACGAGGCGACCGGCGAGATCATCCCGACCCGGGTCGCCTGCCGCCTGTTCGACGACCGCCTCTGCCGCTGCGGCGACTACGCCAACCGCAAGGCTCAGGTGCCCGACTGCATCAAGCTGACCCCCAGCAACATCGAGGACCTCTTGTGGATGCCCAAGAGCTGCGCCTACCGTCGGCTGCACGAGGGCCGCGGACTGGCCGACTGGCATCCGCTGGTCAGCGGCGATCCGGAAAGCGTGCATCGCGCCGGGGTCGGCATCCGCGGCCAGACCCTGTCCGAGGCGAGCCTGGCCGATCCCGAGGACGCGGTGGCGTTCGAGGCGCCGGACCTGCTGGCCGAGCGCGGCGCGGACTGAGGCCGCCGTGTGGCAGAAATGCCACAATGACCCTTGCGCGGGCCCGCGAACAGCCTAATTGATGAGGCGCGTGAACACCCATTTCGAACGGCGGGCGAGACACTTGGCGCAGGACCCCTATCAGGAACTCGGCGTGTCGCGCGCGGCCAGCGCGGACGAGGTCCGTCGCGCCTTCCGCAAGTTGGCCAAGCAGTACCATCCGGACAAGAATCCCGGCGACAAGGCCGCCGAGGAGCGTTTCAAACGGGTCTCCGCCGCCTTCGACCTGCTGGGCGACGAGGACAAGCGCAAGAAGTTCGACCGCGGCGAGATCGACGCGGAGGGGCGCGAGACCATGCGCGGCTTTTCCGGCGAGGGGTTCGGCCGCGGCGGCTTCGACGGCGGCCCGAGGGGCGGCTTCGGCGGCGCCCAGTTCGAGGGCGTCGATCTGAACGACATCCTGGGCGAGGTGTTCGGCGGCCGCGGCGGCGGCCGCGGCGGCTTCAACGCGCCGACCAAGGGGGCGGATGTGCGGGCGCGGCTGGAGATCGATCTGGAGGAGGCGATCCAGGGCGCGCGCAAGCGCATCGCCTTCTCCGACGGGCGGACCATCGAGGTGACTATCCCCAAGGGCGCGGCCGACGGCCAGACCCTGCGGCTGAAGGGCCAGGGCTCGCCCGGCCGCGCCGGTCCGGGCGACGCGCTGATCGAACTGGCGCTGCGCCCGCACCCGATTTTTCGCCGCGAGGGCGAGGCCCTGGTGATGGATCTGCCGGTCTCGGTGCCCGACGCGGTGCTGGGCGCCAAGGTCGAGGCGGCCACGCCGGACGGGGCGGTCAGCCTGACCGTGCCCAAGGGCTCGAACGCCGGCTCGACCCTCAGGCTCAAGGGCCGCGGCCTGGTCGATCCGCGCACCGGCGCGCGGGGCGACCTGTTGGCGCGGGTGCAGGTCACCCTGCCGGATCCCCCCGATCCGGAGTTGGAGCGCTTCGCCGAGCAATGGCGCAAGGACAGGCCCTACACGCCCCGCCGGAAGGGCGGCTGAACGCGCCGTTGGATCCTTCAGCCAAATGTCGGCCGGGCGCGGCGACGACTAGGCCCCAGCGCGTCGCCGGGCGCCCGCGCGGATCGGCGAGCGAGGCGCCGCTGAACGGCCTGTCGGCGCCCTTCGTCCTGCTGGAGGACCGGCTGGCCGGCTCGCCCGCGCGGCTTTACCGAAACCCCGTCTCCATCGTCCGCTGCGACGAGCCGGCGGGGGTCGAACGGGCTTTCGGGCTGATCGAGCGCGGGCTGGCCCAGGGGCTGCACGCGGCCGGCCTGTTCTCCTACGAACTGGGTTACGCGCTGGAGCCCAAACTCGCCCCGCTGTTGCCCGAGCCGCGCGATATCCCGCTGCTCTGGTTCGGACTGTTCGAACGGGCCGAGGCCCTGGCGGCCGAGCGTCTCGACGCCGCGTTCGCCGAGCTTGGGCCGCCGCCGCCGATCACCGGGGCGCGGGCGGGCCACGACCGGGCCGCCCACGTCGACAAGGTGCGTCGGATCCTGGCGCTGATCGCGGCGGGCGACCTCTATCAGGTCAACCTCACCTTCCCGATGCGGTTCCGCTACGCCGGCGATCCGCTCGCGCTCTACGGCGCGTTGCGCGCCGCTCAGCCGGTGGCGCACGCGGGTCTGCTGTCGCTGGGCGACCGGACGATCCTGTCGGTCTCGCCGGAACTCTGGATCGAAACCGCCGACCGCCGGGCGGTGACCCGGCCGATGAAAGGCACCGCGGCCAGAGGCGCCGATCCTCGCGCCGACCTGGCCGCCCGCGACGGGCTTGCCGCAGACCCCAAACAGCGAGCCGAGAACCTGATGATCGTCGATCTGCTCCGCAACGATCTGGCCCGGATCAGCGAACCGGGCAGCGTGCGCGTGCCGGCCCTGTTCACGGTGGAAACCTATCCCAGCTTCCATACGCTCACCTCGACGGTGACCGCGCGGCTGCGCCCGAGCAAGGCCTTGCGCGAACAAATCGCGGCGCTGTTCCCCTGCGGATCGATCGTCGGCGCGCCCAAGGTGCGGGCTGGCCAGGTGATCCGCGATCTCGAACCCGAACCCCGCGGCGCCTATACCGGCGGGCTGGGCGCCATCGCCCCCTCCGGCGACGTGAGCTTCAACGTCGCCATCCGCACCGCCGTGATCGCCTCCGACGGCGAGGGCCGCTTCGGCGTCGGCGGCGGCGTCGTCGCTGATTCCGATCCGGACGCGGAATATGACGAGGCCCTGCTCAAGGCGCGCGTGCTCACCGACCTCGCGGCGGATTACCAACTCATCGAGACTTTCCGCTGGACGCGGCCGGACGGTTTCGTCCGTCTACGGAACCATCTCGATCGACTGGCGACGTCGGCCGCCCGACTTGGGTTCGACTTCGACCGCGCCGCGACGGAGGCGGATTTGGCACGGCTGGCGCGGACCTGGTCGAGCCAATCCGCCGATCGGCGCGTTCGCGCGGTCCTGGCGCGCGGCGGCGGGCTGAGCCTCGCCGGCGAGCCCATCGCCGCCGCCGAGCCGCGGACGCTTCGGGTCGGCGTGGCCGACCGCCCGCTCGACGCCGCCGATCCGTTCCTGCGCCACAAGACCACCCGGCGCGAGGTTCACGAGGACGCCTTCGCGCGCGCCGCCGCTCGCGGCCTGGACGAGACGCTGCTGCTGAACCGGCGCGGCGGAATCGCGGACGGCTCGCGCAATTCGGTGTTCGCGGAGATCGGCGGGCGCCTCGTCACCCCACCCCTGTGCGGCGGCGCCTTGCCCGGCGTCCTGCGTTCATGTCTGATCGCCGAGGGCCGCGCGATGGAACGGACCCTCGGCCTGGAGGATTTGCGGCATGCGTCGCGCTGGTTCCTCGGCAACAGCCTGCATGGCCTTCGCCCAGCCATCCTGGCGTAACGCGCCTTGCCGCGCTGGCGCGCGCCGCGGTCTATTCAGATCGTGTTCAGCGGCATGCGCTTATGGAACATGCGCATGAAGGTCTCCCCCATCCCGTTCGTCGCACTGATGCTCGCGGCCGCGCCGGGGTCCAGCGGCGCGCCGCCGGCCTACGATTCCCTGGGCGCGGACTGGGGCGCCCAGCAGGACGAGGCCCGCGCCGGCGTCCGCCAGGGTCGCTATGCGCCGCTGGCCGAGGTGATCGCGCGGATCGCTCGGCGAACCCCCGGCCGGCAGCTCGACGCCGGCCTGGAGCAGGCGCGGGGCCGGGCGGTCTACCGCGTGCGCTGGGCGGCGGCGGACGGCCGCCGGATCGATTACATCGTCGACGCCAAGACCGGCGCCATCCTCGGCGCCGAGGGGAGATAGATCGGGCCATGCGCATTCTGCTCGCCGAAGACGACGCCGACCTCTCGCGCCAGCTCAGACACGCCCTGGTCGACGCCGACTATGCGGTGGACCATGCCGCCGACGGCGAGGAGGCCCACTTCTTGGGCGACACCGAACCCTACGACGCGATCATCCTCGATCTCGGCCTGCCCAAGATCGACGGCGTTTCGGTGCTGGAGCGCTGGCGGCGCGACGGCCGCGCGACCCCGGTGCTGATCCTGACCGCCCGGGGCGCCTGGAGCGACAAGGTGGCCGGGTTCGACGCCGGCGCCGACGACTATCTGACCAAACCGTTCCACACCGAGGAGCTGCTGGCCCGGCTGCGGGCGCTGTTGCGTCGCGCGGCCGGTCATGCGGCGGCGACGCTGTCGTGCGGAGGCTTGCGGCTCGATCCGCGCGCGGCCCGCGCCTCGGTCAACGGCGAGCCGCTGCGGCTGACCTCGCTCGAATACCGGCTCTTGCACTATCTGATGATGCATCAGGGCCGGGTGATCGGCCGCACGGAGCTGGTCGAGCATCTGTACGATCAGGATTTCGACCGTGATTCCAACACCATAGAGGTGTTCGTCGGACGGCTGCGCAAGAAGATCGGGCCCGACCGGATCGAGACGGTGCGCGGCCTGGGCTACCGGTTGATCGCCCTGGAGGGCGAGGCGACGGGCTCGTGAACCTGGCGCGCCTCTGGCGTCCTTCGCTCTCTCGGCGGCTGGTTCTGCTGGCGGCGATCTGGAGCGTGGCGGTGCTCCTGGCCACCGGCGTGGCCATGACCGCCCTGTTCCAGCGCGAGGCGCTCGCCCGTTTCGACGACGGCCTGTTGGACACGGTCAACGGTCTCTACGCCGGCTCCAGCGTCGACGACGACGGAACGGTCGACGCTCCGCCGCTGACCGATTCGCGGGCCACGCGCGCCTATTCCGGCAAGTACTGGGAGATCGCCGAGCCCGCCGGCGGCAAGCTGCGCGCCCTGGTCCGCTCGCGCTCGCTGTGGGACAGCGCCCTGAGCGGTCCGCCGGACGGCCCGGCCGCGCTGATCGCGGCGGCGGGAAAGCCCTTGTATTACGACGCCGAAGGGCCGGTGCGCGAGCCGCTAAGGGCCGCCGCCCTGCTGGCCCGTCTGCCCGGCCGCGCCGCCCCGGTGATCTTCATGGCGGCCGAGGACCGCACGCCGGTGGACGCGGCCGCGCGCGGGTTCGCGGCGGTGACCGCCGCCGCCCTGGTGGCCTTGGGCCTGGGCTTGGTGCTGGCGGTGTTCATCCAGGTGCGGGTGGGGCTGGCGCCGCTGTTCGCGCTCAGGCGCGAGGTGGCGGCGGTGCGCACCGGCAAGACCGAGCGCCTGGCCGGAGACTACCCGTCGGAACTGAAACCCCTGGCCGAGGAGCTGAACGCCCTGGTGGCCCACGACCAGGAGGTGATGGAGCGCCAGCGCACCCACGTCGGCAACCTCGCCCACGCGCTGAAGACCCCGCTGACGGTGATGCTGAGCGAGGCCGAACGCCAACCCGGACGCCTGGCCGAGGTGGTCACGCGCCAGGCCGAGGCCATGCGCGGCCAGGTCGACCATCATCTGCGCCGGGCCAGGGCCGCGGCCCGCCCGCAGGGCTTGCGCGAGCGCACGCCGGTCGCTCCGGTGCTGGAGGAGCTAGCCCACGCGCTGGAGCGCATCTTCCGCGACCGGGGCATGGAGATCGACTGGCGCGCGAGCGAGGATATGATCTTCCAGGGCGAGCGTCAGGACCTGCTGGAGATCGTTGGCAACGTGCTCGAGAACGCCTGCAAGTACGGCGACGACCGGGTCCGCGCGGTGGCCGCCGCGGGCGAGGCGGGCCGGCTATTGCTGGTGATCGAGGACAACGGCCCGGGCCTGCCCGCCGAGCGCCGTCAGGAGGTGCTGAAGCGCGGGGCCAGGCTGGACGAATCGGCGCCCGGGTCGGGCCTTGGCCTGTCGATCGTCGACGAGCTGGCGCGCGCCTACGGCGGCGCGGTGAGCCTGGAGGATTCGCCGCTCGGCGGCCTCAAGGTCAGTGTCGAATTGCCCCGCGCCGAGGTCTGAATACGGTTCGCGATGCCTTAACGGTCAGTTCGGCACTATCGCGGCGAATTCGGATGGAATCCAGGTTCGCGATGCCACGACTGACAGATCAGCAGAGTTCGGTCATCGCCAACCTGTTCACGGCGACGCCGGAAGCCGCCCTGCGCGAACTGGAGCAGGCGCTGTCCGGCGAGGTCGAACAGGGCGGGGCGCTGGCTCAGGTCCATGAGCTGATCGAGAAGGAAGCCAATGACCGCCGCGTGCGCGCCGCGGTGCTGGGCCCGGTGATCCCGCTGTGCCGACCTTCCGACCTCGGCGACATGCGCTTTTCCGGCGCGACCATCCGCGGGATATGGTCCGGCCTGCGCGCGGCCCATCCGGAACGGGTCGCCGCCGCCGAGGCCGCCTGCCTCGACCATCGGGAAGGCGCGCGCGCGCGCGATAAAATCTACGACGAGCTCTGCGTTCGCGCGGCCAAGGGCCTGCGTCGGGCCGATCCCGCCTTCGCGGCGGCGAGCCAGGCCCTGGCGGGCGCCGGCGAGGGCGCGACGGCGATGTTCGCCGGCTATCTTGACCTAGTCCCGCTGGCGCGCCCGGCGATCACCCAACTGCCCGAGTGGCTGGGCCGAATGAGCGACGAGCGCGCGGCGGTGGCGCGCCTGGCTTACAAGGATGCGGTCGCGCTGTCCGACGAGGCCGGCCCGCGGCTGATCGAGATGCTGCTGGCGCACCTGCCCGAGCCCTGGCGCATCCTGCGGATCCTCGCCGCGGTCGTGACCAGGGCCAACGACAATTATCTGGCGAGCTCGGAGCTGGAGCGGTTCGGCGGCTATATCCTCGGCGACATCGCCCGGCGGCTGGCCGCCGTCCGCGCTTTCGATCCCGACGACGGCCGCGAGGCCGGGGTCGAGGCGGCGGAGCATCTGCACGTGGCGGCCCAGGAACTCGCCGAATTCGAGATGATTCTGGAGCTCAGCCGCGACGGGCCGTGGGGCCGCCGCGTGGCCAAGGAGAAACGGACCCTGGCGGAACTGGCCGAGGCCCGCCTGGCAAAGATCGAAAAGGCCGTCGACCAGGCGTTGCCGCTGCGGATGGTCCGTTTTGGCAGGGGCTTGAAGGGCGCGCCCAGACTGACCACCGATCCGGATCCCCGTCTGGTTCGACGGGCGCAGGGGCTGATGGGATTCTTCGACCGATCGCAGACCTCGGCCACCTCGTCCGGCTTCGGCGCGGCCCGCGCCAAGGTCGGTAAGAAGCTCGAGGCCCGCCTCGACCGATATGTCGAGGATCTGCTGGAGGCGATGCAGAACGTCGAGGCCGTCGACCTTGGCAGGATCCACGCCTATCTGGATATCGCCGCCAGCTTCATCGGCGATGTCCGCGGCGACAGGGCCGCCCAGCTCGTGCGGCGCCGGGCCGAAGCCGCCTGACCGGACCCATCGAACAGCGCCCTCGCGCGCTCAAGGTCTTTGGGTTAAGCACCGCGCCATGATCGCCCTCTGGATCTCGGCCGCGCTGGTCTCGGCCGCCGCCGCCGCCCTGATCATCCATCGCGCCGCCCGCGCGGCCAGGGTCGGCGGCGCGGAGGATCCCGCTCTGGCCGTCTATCGCCGCCAACTCGCCGAGATCGACGATCTGTCCGACCACGGCCTGCTGCTCGCGGACGAACGCCGCTCGGCCCACGCCGAGGCCGCCCGCCGCCTGCTGGCCGCGGCGGATGAAAAGACCACGCCGGCGCCGGCGTCGACCCGCGGCGGGCGGCTGGCGGTCGCCGCCGTCGCCGCGATCGCGCCGCTGGCCGCGGTCGGTATCTATCTGGCGGTCGGCTCGCCCCTCGCCCCCGACCAGCCGTTCGCCCGCCGGCTGACCGCCTGGCGCGCCGCCGATCCCGCCACGCTCGGAGCTGATCAATTGGCCGCGGTGCTTCAGTTGATCGTCCGTGAACGGCCGAACGATCCTCAGGCCTATTTCTTCCTGTCGCGCGTCCAGACGGCCTCGGGCGATCCGTTTTCCGCCGCCCAGAGCCTTCAGGCCGCGCTGTCCCTGGCGCCGCGCCGCGCCGATCTGTGGACCGCGCTCGGCGAGACCGACATGGCCCAGGCCGAGGGCGAGATCACCGACGACGCGCTGAAGGCCTTCCGACAGGCCGCCCAGGTCGATCCGTCCGCGCCCGCGTCGCGCTACTATCTGGCCCGCGCCAGGATCGCGGCCGGCGACGTGGCGGGCGGACTGGCCGACTGGCGGAGGCTGGACCACGGCCTGGCGCCCGCCGATCCTCGCCGCCAGGGGCTCGAGCAGGAGATCGCGGTGGTCGACAAGACCCATGCCTTGCCCCAGGGTTCGCCGGATCAGGCCGCCGAAACCTCGCGCGGCCAGCAGGGCTTCATCCGCGCGATGGTCGGCGCCCTGGCCGCGCGGCTCAAGGCCAATCCCGACGATCCGGCCGGCTGGGCTCGGCTGATCCGTTCCTACGCCGTGCTGGGCGACGAGTCCGACCGCGCCGCCGCCCTGGCCAAGGCGCGGGCGCTGTTTAAGCAAAGACCCGCCGATCTGCGCCTGGTCGAACGAGCCGCATCGGGGCCGCAATAATGATCTGGATCATGCAGCGCCCGCGGTTTTGGCGACAGCATCCAGCGCCCTCATGGGGTAGGGTTTTGGACAGTCGTCAAAGGCCGGTCGCACGATGAACATTCTGCCGAAATCCAGAAAGGCGCGTCGCCGCCTCGCCGTGATCGCCCTGGCCGCGCCGATCCTCGCCGCCGCCGCGGGCTTGACCCTTTACGCCATGCGCGACACCGTCTCGATGTTCTACTCGCCGGCTCAGGCCCACGCCGCGCACGTGCCGGCGGGCCGTCCGTTCCAGCTCGGCGGACTGGTGGCCAAGGGCAGCGTGGTCAAGCGGGCGGACGGCAGCGTCGATTTCGTGGTGATGGACCGCGCCGCCCGCGACCCGGTGGTCTATCGCGGCGACCTGCCGGACCTGTTCCGCGAGGGCCAGGGGGTGGTGACCAAGGGCGCCTACCGCGCCGACGGCGTGTTCGAGGCCAGCGAGGTGCTGGCCAAGCACGACGAGAAGTATATGCCCCGCGAGGTCACCCGCGCGCTCAAGGCCTCCGGCGAATGGCGCGGCGACGATCGGGTGTCCGGGCGCGCGGCGACGGAGCGTTGATGACCGCGGAGCTCGGGTCCTTCGCTCTGGTGCTGGCGCTGGTCATGTCGCTGGCCCAGGCCGGGCTTTCGATCGGCGGCCGGCTGCGCGGCTCGGGGGTTCTGGCCGGCGCCGGGGAAGGTGCGGCGGCGGGGGCGTTCCTCGGCGTGGCCCTCGCCTTCGCCGCGCTGATGATCGCCTTCGTCACCTCGGATTTCTCGGTCGCCAACGTCGCCGAGAACTCGCACACCGCCAAGCCGCTGCTCTACAAGATCGCCGGCGTGTGGGGCAATCACGACGGCTCGATGCTGCTCTGGTGCCTGGCCTTGACCGGGTTCGGCGCGGTGATCGCGCTGGGCGGCGACGGCTTGCCCGCCCGGCTGAAGGCGACGGCGGTGGCGAGCCAGGGGCTGCTGGGCGCGCTGTTTCTCGGCTACACGGTGTTCGCGTCCAACCCCCTGATGCGGCTGGCGCATCCGCCGGTCGAGGGGGCCTCGCTCAATCCGATCCTGCAGGACCCGTTCCTAGCCATCCATCCGCCGTTCCTCTACGCCGGCTACGTCGGCCTGTCGGTGGTCTATTCGCTGGCGGTGGCGGCTCTGATCGAGGGGCGGCTCGACGCGGCCTGGGCGCGCTGGGTCAGGCCCTGGGCGCTGGCGTCCTGGAGCCTTTTGACCATCGGCATCACCCTGGGCTCGTTCTGGGCCTATTACGAACTCGGCTGGGGCGGCTGGTGGGCGTGGGACCCGGTGGAGAACGCCAGCTTCATGCCCTGGCTGGCGGCAACCGCCCTGCTGCACTCGGCGGTGGTGACCGAAAAGCGCGGCGCGCTGGCGGCCTGGACCGTGTTCCTGGCCCTGATGGCCTTCACCTTCTCGATGCTGGGCGCGTTTCTGGTGCGCTCGGGCGTTCTGATGTCGGTGCATGCGTTCGCGGTCAATCCCAAGCGCGGCATGCTGCTGCTCAGCATCCTCGGGATCGCCGCGGGGTCGGGATTTGGCCTGTTCGCCTGGCGCGCGCCGAACCTGCCGCCGGGCGGCCTGTTCGCCCCGATCAGCCGCGAGACGGCGCTGGTGGTCAACAACCTGTTCATTTCGGCGGCCGCCGCGACTGTGCTCTTGGGCACGCTCTATCCGCTGATCCGCCAGGCCCTGACCGGAGAGGTGGCCTCGTTCGGCGCTCCCTATTACGCGCTGACCTTCACGCCGCTGATGGCGGCGGTGCTGCTGATGCTGCCGATCGGACCGTTGCTGGCCTGGAAGCGGGCCGATCTTCTCGGCGCGCTCCAGCGGCTGTGGGCGGCGGGCCTCGTGGCGCTGGCGGCCGGCGGCGCGGTGCTGGCGATCAACCAGCCGCACAAGGCGCTGGCCGCGTTCGGCGTGGGGCTCGGGGTCTGGCTGGTCTGCGGCGCGATCGCCGAGCTGGCCGACCGGGGGCGGGCGGGCAAGGGGTCCGCCGGCGAGGCGCTGCGCCGCCTGCGCCGCCTGCCGCGCGGCGCTTGGGGCATGACGCTGGCGCACATCGGCATCGGCGTCTTCGTGATGGGCGCGGCGTTCGAGACCGCCTGGCGGGTGGAGGCGGCCAAGGTGATGGGCGTCGGCGACCGCCTGCCGCTGGGGGCCTTCGAGCTGAACCTGCGAAGCGTCGGCCCGCTCGATGGCCCGAACTATGCGGCCGAACGGGCGGTGATCAGCGTGACCAAGGCCGGCCGAGAGATCTGCCGCGCGACGCCGGCGCGGCGGTTCTATCCGGCGCAGCGCCAGACCACCTCCAAGGTGGCGATCTGTCCGCCCGGCGTCAGCGACATCTACATCGTGCTCGGCGAGCGTCGCGCGGGCCCGGCCGGCCGGCCGGTCTGGCTGGTGCGCGCCTATTGGAACCGATGGTCGCGGCTGATCTTCCTCGGCCCACTGCTGATGGCGCTGGGCGGGGCGGTCTCGCTGTCCGACCGGCGCCTGCGCTTCGGCCTGCCGCGGCGAGCCGCGCACATGGCGCTGGAGCCGGCGCAATGAGGCTCCCGGCGGGCCTCGCGGCGCTGGCGGCGGTGTTCTGCCTGGCGGCGGCGGCCGATCCCGGCGACCGGTTGGCCGATCCCGGCCAGGAGGCGCGGGCGCGCGCGCTGTTCGAGCAAATCCGCTGCGTCGTCTGCCAGAACGAGTCGATCGACGATTCCGAGGCCGACCTGGCGCGCGATCTTCGCCAGACCGTTCGCGGCCAGATCGCGGCTGGCCGCGACGACGCCGAGGTTCGCCGCTTCCTGGTTCAGCGCTACGGCGAATTCATCCTGCTGCGGCCTCGGTTTTCCGCCGCCAACGCCGTGGCCTGGCTCGCGCCCTTCGCGATCGTCCTGGCCGGCGGGGCGGTTCTATGGCTGCGCGCGCGCCGGCCCTCGCCTCCCGCCGACGAGCCCTTGACGCCGGAAGAGGAAGCCCGCCTCGCCCGACTTCGCGACGGCTGAACGCCTGGCGAAGGTCAGGCCCTGGAAAACGCCTTGCGGAAGCCTCAAATCTACGCGCAAAGCAATGTCGCCGAACTCGCCGGCGGTTCCGCGCCGCGCGGGCCGGCATGTCGGCGCGACAAGGATCGAAGCGAACATGGCGACCATGAAGACCGGCTTTCTCATCGGCCTCGCCGCCGCGGGCGTCGCGGCCGCGGCGCTGGCGGGCGGCGGGGTGCGCTGGACCTCGACCGCCACCCTGGGCGGCCACGGGCTGCCCCTGACCCGAGTCTCGACCAGCTCGATCTTCTCGCCGCCGCCCGGCGCGCCGCTGTCGTTCGCCGACATCTTCGAGCGCGTCTCCCCGGCGGTGGTGTCGATCGATGTCACCTCTCACATGGACGCGCGCGCGCTGCGCCAGATCCCCGGGTTCGAGAACTTCCCATTCAGCCTGCCGCCCGGCGGCAAGGGCGACGATGACGACGACGGCGGCTCGGGCGGTTCAGGCGGCGACAAGGGCCCCAAGGCCCAGTCTTCCGGCTCGGGTTTCTTCATCTCCACCGACGGCTATGTCGTCACTAACAATCACGTCGTCGAGAACGCCGAGGATATCAAGGTCACCCTGACCGACGGCCGCCAGCTGCCGGCCAAGATCATCGGCCGCGACGAGGACACCGACCTGGCGGTGCTCAAGGTCCAGGGCTCGGGCTTTCCGTTCGTCAATTTCGAGAACTCGGCCAGGCCGCGGGTCGGCGACTGGGTGCTGGCGGTCGGCAATCCCTACGGCCTGAACGGCACCGCCACCGCCGGGATCGTCTCGGCCTATGGGCGCAACATCGGCGACAACTTTGTCGACTTCATCCAAATCGACGCGCCGATCAATCGCGGCAATTCCGGCGGGCCGACCTTCGACATCTATGGCCGGGTGATCGGGGTCAATTCGGCGATCTTCTCCCCCTCGGGCGGATCGGTCGGCATCGGCTTCGCCATTCCCGCCGACGTGGCCGACGCCATCACCAAGCAGTTGATCGGCGGCGGCAAGATCACCCGCGGCTACCTCGGCGCGACCATCCAGGACGTGACCCCCGAGATTGCCGACAGCATGGGCATGAGCGGCAAGAAGGGCGCCCTGGTCGCCGACTTGGTGCCGGGCGGTCCGGCCCAGAAGTCCGGCGTGATGCCCGGCGACGTGGTGGTCGAGCTGAACGGCCATTCGGTGGGCGGCGCGACCGAACTGACCCGACTGGTCGCGGGCCAGCATCCCGGCGACACCTTGCATCTTTCGCTCCTGCGCAATGGCAAGCTCAAGACCGTCGACGTCACCTCGGGCATCCGTCCGCCGCCCAGCGAGATCGCGGCCAACAACAAAGGCGGCGAGGGTTCGGGTCCGACCTCGCCGCAGTCTCAGCACGCCGAACACCCCACCACGCTCGGCATGACGCTCGGCTCGCTGGACGACGAGACGCGCGGCCGTCTGGGCCTGCCCGGAAACCTGCGCGGCGCGGCGGTGCTGGCGGTGAAGCCCTCGTCCGACGCCGGCGACAAGGGCTTGAAGGCCGGCGATGTCATCGTGCGCGCCGGCGACAGCGACATCGCCTCGCCGACCGACATGGTGGCGGCGGTGGCCGCCGCCAAGAAGGCCGGCCGAGGCAGCATCCTGCTGGGCATCCATCGCGATGGCGTGACCCGCTTCGCGCCGGTCAAGATCGAAAGCCAGGACCGCTAGAGGCCGCGCGTGCCCGCGGCGGACGCTCTCGCCGGCCGGCTTGGCCCATGCGGGCCGGTGTTCGACGCGGCGGCCGCAGCGCGCGCGATGCAGACCCTGTCGGCGGCCGCCGCCGCGGCGGGCTGGCTGGAGGCGTTGAACGCCGCCGAGCCCGCGCTGGCGCCGGTGTTCGGCGCCGCCCCCTATCTGACGAACCTCGCCGTGCGGCGGCCTGAGCGGTTGCGGGCGATCCTGGAGGCCGAGCCGCGGGCGCGGCTGGCGGAAATCCTGGCCGAAACCGCCGAGATCGAGGCCCATGGCGTGGGCGCCGAGCGCGCCAAGTCGCGCCTGAGGGTGCTCAAGGGCGACATCCACCTGCTGACCGCCCTGGCCGATCTGGGCGGGGTCTGGGACCTCGACGCGCTGACCGGCGCTCTGACCCGGTTCGCCGACGCGGCGCTGAAGGCCGCCCTGGCCGTGACCGCCTGGGCCGAGGTCGAGCGCGGCCGCCTGTTGGCGAGCCGAGACCCGGCGGGTCCGGTCCCGGGCCTGTTCTGCATCGCCATGGGCAAGTACGGCGCCTTCGAGCTCAACTATTCCAGCGATATCGATTTTTCGATCTTCTATGAGCCCGAGGCCCTGCCGCTCGCCGCCGGGGTCGAGCCCCAGGGATTCGCCGTGCGGCTGACCCAGGCCGTGGCCGAGATGCTGCAGCAGCGCACCGCCGACGGCTATGTGTTCCGCGTCGACCTGCGGCTTCGGCCCGATCCCGCCGCCACCCCGCCGGCCGCGCCGGTGGCCGCCGCGCTCGACTACTACGAGACCGTCGGCCAGAACTGGGAGCGCGCGGCGCTGATCAAGGCCCGTCCGGCCGCCGGGGACCTGGCCCGCGCCCGGGCGTTCCTGGCCGAGCTGACCCCGTTCGTCTGGCGGCGCAACCTGGATTTCAGCGCCATCGCCGACATTCAGTCGATCAAGCGCCAGATTCATGCGCACAAGGTCGACGAACGGCTCGAAGCCAAGGGCGCCGACGTCAAGCTGGGCCATGGCGGCATCCGCGAGATCGAGTTCTACGTCCAGACCCAGCAGTTGATCCTCGGCGGGCGCGATCCGACGCTGCGGGCCAACCGCACGGTCGACGGCCTCGCCGCCCTGGCCCGGGCCGGCGTGATCACCACCGCCGCCGCAGGCGAACTGACCGAGGCCTATGCGGCGCTGCGCGCGCTCGAGCATCGCGCCCAGATGCTCGCCGACGAGCAGACCCACAAGCTGCCGCAAGCCGACGCCGAGCGCAGGCGGATCGCGGCGCTTTGGGGCGAGCACAGCCTGCGCCGGTTCGACGCCCGGGTCGGGCGGCTGCTGAAGGCGGTCAACCGCCGCTACGGCGAGCTTTTCCCAGAGGCGGAGGACTTGTCCTCGCGGTTCGGCAGCCTGGTGTTCACCGGGGTCGAGGACGATCCGGAGACGCTTCGCACCCTGGCGCGGATGGGCTATTCCGATCCGGCGCGGGTGTCGGCGACCATCCGGGCCTGGCACCACGGCCGCATCGCGGCGACCCGCACCGAGGGCGGGCGCGAGCTGTTCACCCGCCTGGCGCCGCGCCTGCTGGAGGCCGCCCGCGCCGCCGGCGCGCCGGACACCGCCTTTTGGCGTTTCGCGGCCTTCTTCGAGCGGCTGAACGCCGGTGTTCAGGTGCAATCCCTGTTCCTGGCCCAGCCGAAACTGTTCGAACTGGTGGTCGAGGTGATGGCCTACGCCCCCCAACTCGCCGACACCCTGGCGCGGCGGCCCGCGGCGCTGGACGCCATGCTGGACCGCGCCTTCTTCGAGCCGGTTCAGCCGGGAGACGACGAGCAGGCCTTGACCGCGGCCCTGGCCCGCGCGTCGGCGGGATTCGAAGCGGCGATGGACGCGGTGCGCCGGGTTCATCGCGAACAGGCCTTCCGTATCGGGGTGCAGGTGATGAGCGGGGCGGCCAGCGCCGACCAGGCCGGTCGCGCCTTCGCCGATCTGGCCGACGCTTGCATCCGCGCG
Organism: uncultured Alphaproteobacteria bacterium; assembly: GCA_963706385.1. Lineage (GTDB taxonomy): Bacteria > Pseudomonadota > Alphaproteobacteria > Caulobacterales > Caulobacteraceae > Poindextera. Next base: position 2,574,184 of record OY970153.1, read on the forward strand.
CTGGCCCCGGCCGCCCTGGCCGAGACCGAGCGGATCGCCGGCGCCTTTCCCGGCGAGGTGGCGGTGGTCGCCTTGGGAAAATGCGGCTCGCGCGAGATGTCCGCCGGTTCGGACCTCGACCTGATGACGCTCTACCGGGCGCATGGCGAGGGCGCGGTCTCGGCCGACAAGGGCTGGATGGCCGAGACCTTCTACGCGCGGTTCACCCAGCGGCTGATCGCGGCCCTGTCGGCGCCCACCGCCGAGGGCGGCCTGTATCAGGTCGACATGCGCCTTCGCCCCTCCGGCGCCGCCGGGCCGGTCGCGGTCAGCGCCGCCGCCTTCGAGGGCTATTACCGAACCGAGGCCGAGACCTGGGAGATCATGGCCCTGACCCGGGCGCGGGTGGTCTGGGCCACCTCGCCGAGCTTCGCCGACTGGGTCGCCGGGGCGATCGAGACGGCCCTGCGCCGGCCGCGCGATCGCCGGGCCGCGGCCGCCGACGCGCGCGAGATGCGCGCCTTGATCGCCACCGAAAAGCCGCCGTCCGGCTTCTGGGACCTGAAGCTGGCCCCTGGCGGCCTGGTCGATATCGAGTTCGTCGCCCAATACCTGCAGATCGTGGGCGCCGAGGCGGGCGGGCCGCTGCGGCCGCACACCGCCGAGGCCCTGGCGGCGATCGCCGAGACGGGGCTGGCCGATTCGCGGTCGCTCGCGGCGCTCGAGGCCGCCTGGCGGCTGCAGCAGAACCTGTCCCAACTTTTGAAGGTGGCGCTGGAGGAGGGCGCCGATCCGACGCGCGAGCCAAAGGCGTTCCAGGCGGCCCTGGCGCGCGCCGGCGGGGTCAGGGGCTTCGCCAGCCTGGCGGGGCGGCTGCGGGCCGCCCGAGCGGCCGCGCTCGCGGCGTACGAACGCCTGATTCCCGCTCCGGCCGCGACGGATTAACCCTCCGGCTCGTTCGGACGGCGGGCCGCCCGCGCGCGTTCAGGCCGCGCGCTCGCCCGCGACCAGGTGAAGCGGCAAAAGGAAGCTGACCGTGGTGCCTCTGCCCGGTTCGCTTTCGATCTCCAGCGCGCCCTCGTGCATCTCGACCAGCGACTTGGTCAGCGCCAGGCCAAGGCCGGTGCCCTGCTGGGTCTTGGAGTGCTGGCTCTCGATTTGCTCGAACGGTCTGGCCAGGCGGCCCAGGTCGTCGGCCGAGATGCCGATGCCGGTGTCGCTGACGCTGATCCGCACGCGCTCGCCCAGCGGATCGCGGCGCATCTCGCCGCTGATCGTGATCCGGCCGCCGCGCGGAGTGAATTTCACGGCGTTGGACAGAAGGTTGAGCAGCACCTGCTTGATCGCCCGGTAATCGGCCTCGACCTCGGGCAGGTTCGGCAGCGCCACCTCGAAGGTGAGACCGGCGGCTTCGCCCCGGTTCTGCACCAGCCGCACCGCGTCCTCGACGACGTCGCCCAGATGCAGCGGCTCGAACCGCAGGGTCATCTTGCCCGCCTCGATCTTGGACATGTCGAGAATGTCGTTGATCAGCGCCAGGAGATGCTGGCCGGACGAGAGGATGTCCTGCGCGTATTCGCGATAGCGCTTGTCGCCCATCGGTCCGAACATCTCGCCGACCATGATCTCGGAGAAGCCGTTGATCGCGTTCAGCGGCGTGCGCAGTTCGTGGCTCATATTGGCCAGGAATTCGCTCTTGGCCCTGTTCGCGCCCTCGGCCCGAATCTTTTCCATCTCGTACTTGCGGGCGAGCTCGGCCTGCTGGATCTGGCTGCGCTCCAGATTGGCCACCAAGTCCTGCAGCTGGGCTTCGTTCAACCGGCGGGCCTCGTCCTGGCGCTTGATGGCGGTGATGTCCGCGGCGGTCATCACCAGGCCGCCGTCCGCGGTGCGACGCTCGGAAATCTGCAGCCAGCGGCCATCCTGCATTTCAGCTTCGCGCACACCGGGTCGGCCCTCGACGGGCGGGTGTTCGTGCTTGATCGCCAGCCTGGCGATCTGGGCGACGATCTCGCGCTGCGCGCCAGGTTTGAGAATGCGCGCCTCCAGCCCGAAAAAGGCGCGGTAGCTCTTATTGCACATCAACAGCCGCCCGGTGCGGTCCCACAGCACGAAGGCCTCGGAGACGCTATCGATCGCATCGCGCAGGCGGTTCTCGGCGGCCTGGGCGCGGGCTTGGGTGATCCGCTCCTCGGTGACGTCAAGCATCACGCCCACGATGCGCCGATAGCCGGCTTCGCCCGACTCGGCCAGCGCTTGGCCTCGCGCGTCGATCCAGGCCGAGCGCCCGTTGTCGCCCGGCACCCGGAACGAGACGTCGAACGCGCCGTAGTCGCGGGCCGAGGCCAGGGTCTGGCGCACCCGTTCGCGATGCTCCGGCGCGATCTTGGCCAACACCTCGTCGCCCGCCGCCGCCCCGCCGCCGCCCCAGCCGAGGATGGCGGCCGATATGTCGCTCATCAGCACTCGATCCTCGTCCAGGTCCCACTCCCAGATGCCGCAGCGCGCCGCCTCGACCGCTAGGCGGAAGCGCTGCTCGTTTTCCGTATAGGCTTGCCGGGCGGCCTCGGCCCGGCGCATCTGGACGAAGAGCAACAGCGCCAGCGCCAGTCCGACCGGCAGCGGCGCGAGCAGCGCGAACAGCTCGCCGGAAATGTCCCGCCCCGGGCCGGCGCCGCCCGCCGCGCGCGGGAAGGCGACGACGGCCAGCAGGGCGCCGCCCGCCACCGGACTCGCCGCCAGGCTGACCCGTGTCCCGTCCGGCAAGGCGCCGGTGGGGGCCTCGGCCCGCAGCGCCTCCGGCGCGATCGACAGCGCCTCGCGGACATTGGCGGTCTGGTTCACCCCGCCGGGCCCGCGGGCGGCGAGCATCTGGCCATCGGGGGTGATCACCAGCCAGGCGAGCCCGTCCTTGGTCTGGGGGGCGTCATCGAGGGCGTGGCCGAAGCTCGCCGCCGCGATGGCCAGCGGCTGGCCGCCCGCGCCCTCGACCGCGCGGGCGGCGAACACCCGATCGTCGTCCTTCAGCCGGCCGAACCACAGCAACCGTCCCGAGGCGCGCGCGGCCTGGGCGGCGGCGGGCCAGTCGGCGCCCCGCATGTCGCCGGCGGCGGCCAGCACGCCCCCGTCGCCGACCAGAGCCAGGGCCTGGGCCGTGGGCCGGGCGGCCTTCAGCCCGGCTTCGGCGGCGTCGATCGGATTGGCTGGAAAGCGCTGGTCAACCGCGCCGGCGGCCTGGAGAGCCGCGTCCAGCCGGGCGGCGTCCGCTTCCACCCGCCCGGCCAGCGCCGCCGCGGCTTGGCCGCGGGTGTCGGATGCGCCCGCCGGGCCATGGGTCAGCCGAAAGACGCCGAACGCGATATAGAGCGCCAGAAGCACAAGGCCCGACAGCACGGCCGCGCGGACGAGCGGGGTTGTCGGCGTTCGAGTCGCGGTCTCGCGACGTGTCGCATCGAAGGCGTCGGCGTCCCGCGCGGCCTGCGTCACGCTCACACCCCCACCGCGCCCCAAACGCCCAGCTCCCTCGCCGAGTCACCTCGCTCGAGTCTACGCGCGCCCATGGAGTCCTGTCACGCGGCGAGCCGCCCGCGCGGCCCTTGAATTGGAAAGCGGAGGTCAGGCCAGGGCGCGGCTGACCATCTCGAACAGGTTCTTGGACAGGCCCGGCGTGTCGGCGATCCGCTGCAACTGCGCGCGCATGAGCTCGCTCAGCGCCGGCGCATAGCGCCGCCAGGCCGCGAGCGGCTCGATCAACCGCGCGGCGGTCATCGGGTTGAAGCCGTCCACGGCCAGGATCTGGTCGGCCAGGAAGCGGTGGCCGGCGCCCGACGGATCGTGGAAGCGGAACGAATTGCCGCTGGCGAAGGACTGCACCAGGGCGCGCAGGCGGTTGGGGTTTTTGGGATCGAAGGCCGGATGGGCGGTCAGGCCCAGGACCCGGCCCAGAACATCCTCGGCGGGGGCGCGGGCCTGGATCGCGAACCATTTGTCGATCACCAGCGGTTCATGCTTCCAGCGCGCATAGAACTCGGCCAGGGCCGTGTCGAACGGCTCGCCGCCGATCAGCATCAGGGCGCTCAGCCCGCCCATCGCGTCGGTCATATTGGCCGCGCCGCGGAAATGGCCTTGGGCGCGTTCGATGTTCTCGGCGTGCGGATCGGCGGCCAGCAACTCCAGCGCGGCGTTGCGCAACGCGCGGCGACCGGCGCTCGCGGCGTCGGCCGAGAATTCGCCGCCCTCCTGCAGCCCGCCGTGCAGCCGGCGCAGGACATCGCCCAGATGCACCGCCAAGCGCGCGCGCAGGGCCTCGCGAGCCTCGTGCAGGGCGGCGGGGTCGACCGGATCCATCGCCTGGGCCAGGTCCGACTCGCTGGGCAGGGCGAGCAACAGGGCCTTGAACGCCGGCTCGGCCGACTGGTCGGCGAGGGCCCGGCCGACGGCGGCGGCGTAGCGCTCTTCGCCGACCTCGTCCGGAGCGCCGGCGGCGCGCGACAGGATCAGGCCGTGCGCCAAGTCGTGTCCGGCCTCCCAGCGGTTGAACAGGTCCGGGTCGGCGGCCAGGAGCACGTAGCGGTCCTTGGGCGGCATATCGTTCGTCAGTCGAACCGGCGCCGAGAAGCCGCGCAGGGCCGAGAGCACCGGCGCGCGGGCCACGCCCTCCAGCCGCACGGTCCGCCGCTCGGTGTCCAACACGATCAGCCCGTCCTCGCCCGCCTGGTCCGCGTCCGGCAGGCGGAAGGATTGCGTTCGGCCCTCCTCGTCCAGCAGGCCGATCGCCACCGGAATGGGCAGCGGCCGCTTGTCCGGCTGGCCGGGCGTCGGCGCGGTGGCCTGGGTCAGGGTCACCTCCAACGCCCGGGCTGCGGCGTTATAGCGCGCCTCCACAGTCAGGTGGGGCGTGCCGGCCTGTTCGTACCAGGCGAAGAAATCGTCCAGATCGCGCCCGGAGGCTTCGGCGAAACAGGCGATGAGCGCCTCCACCGTGGCCGCCTGGCCGTCCCAGCGCTCGAAATACAGGTCCATGCCCCGCCGGAACGCCGCTTCCCCGATCAGGGTCTTCAGCATCCGGATCACCTCCGCGCCCTTCTCGTAGATGGTCGCGGTGTAGAAATTGTCGATCTTCAGATAGCTCGACGGCCGCGCCGGGTGAGCCATCGGCCCGGCGTCCTCCTGGAATTGGTGCGCTCTGAGGGTCTTCACCGCCTTGATCCGCTGCACGGCGTGGCCGCGCTGGTCGGCGGAGAAGGCCTGGTCGCGAAACACCGTCAGGCCTTCCTTCAGGCACAGTTGGAACCAGTCGCGGCAGGTGATCCGGTTTCCGGTCCAGTTGTGGAAATACTCGTGCGCCACCACCCCCTCGATCCGCTCGTAGTCGAGGTCGGTCGCGGTCTCCGGATCGGCCAGCAGCAGCGAGGAGTTGAAGATGTTGAGGCCCTTGTTCTCCATCGCCCCGAAATTGAAGTCGCGCACCGCGACGATCATGAACAGATCCAGGTCGTACTCGCGGCCGAACGCCTGCTCGTCCCACTTCATCGCCCGTTTCAGCGAATCCATCGCATAGGCCGCGCGCGCCGCCATGCCGGTGTCGACGAAGAGGCGCAGCGCGACCTTGCGCCCGCTCATGGTCGTGAAGCTGTCGGCCAGCTCGTCCAGCTCGCCCGCCACCAGGGCGAACAGGTAGCAGGGCTTGGGGAAGGGATCGTTCCAGACCGCGAAATGCCGCCCGCCGTCCAGGTCCCCGGCCTCGACAAGGTTGCCGTTGGACAACAGCCGCGGATAGGCCGCCTTGTCCGCCTCGATCCGCGCGGTGAAGCGGGCCAGCACGTCCGGGCGGTCGGCGAACCAGGTGATCTTGCGGAACCCCTCGGCCTCGCACTGGGTGCAAAACCGGCCGGCGGACATGTAGAGCCCTTCCAGCGCCGTATTGCCCTGCGGGTCGATCTCGACCTCGGTCTCCAGCACGAAGGCGTCCGGGACCCGGGCGATGGTCAGCGCCTCGGCGGCGACGACGTACTCGCCCTCGGCCAACGGCTTGCCGTCGATGGCGAACGAGATCGGCTTTAGCCGCGCCCCGTTCAGCCGCAGCGCTTCGGCGTGATCGCCGTTGCGGCGGATGGTCAGCCTGGCCCTGACGCGGGTGGCGTTCGGCGCGAGCCGAAAATCCAGCGACGCCTGGTCGATCAGGAAGGCGGGTGGGCGATAGTCGGAAAGCCGGATCGGCTGGGGAGTCTCGGTGGGCATCGCCAGGATTTAGCCCGCCCGCGCCCGCCGCGCCAGCAGTGGGCGGCGGGCCGCAAGTCATTGACGCTGGGTCAATCTTTCACCGCCGCCAAAGACCGGTATCCTGGGGGCGAGCGAACGAACAGGCGAGGGCGGCGCCGGCAGGCGTCGAGACACCATGAATTTCGATTATTCCGACGACCAGAAGTTCCTCAAGGACGAGGCGCGCAAGTTCCTCGAGGCCGAGTGCGCGCCGGCCAAGGTCCGCGCGGTGCTCGACGATCCGGCCAAGAGCTACGACGAGGGCCTGTGGAAAAAAGTCTCCGCCCAGGGCTGGCTCGGCGCGGCCATCCCCGAGGCGCACGGCGGGCTGGGCCTCGGCCACATCGAGCTGTGCGCCATCGCCGAGGAGCTCGGCCGGGTCTGCGCGCCGATCCCGTTCGGCTCGACGGTCTATTTCCTGGCCGAGGCGCTGATGCTGGCGGGCTCGGAGGCGCAGAAGGCCGCCCACCTGCCGAAGATCGCCGCCGGCGAACTGATCGGCGCCTTCGCCACGGTCGAGGGGCCGGGCGCGCTCTCGCCCGCGTCGGTCAACGCCACGGTCCAGGGCGGCAAGCTGAGCGGGACCAAGATTCCGGTGACCGACGGCGACGTCGCCGGCCTGGCGGTGGTGCTGGCCAAGGAGGGCGGCAAGCCGGGCCTGTTTCTTGTGGACCTGTCTGGCCCGGGCGTCGGCCGCGAGACGCTGAAGACCCTGGACCCGACCCGCGGCGCGGCCAAGCTGACCTTCACCGGCGCGCCGGCCGAGCGGCTGGGCGCGGTGGGCGACGGCTTCGCGCTGGCCGAGCAGATCCTGGACCGCGCGGCGGTGCTGATCGCCTTCGAACAGGTCGGCGGCGCCGATCGCTGCCTGGCCATGGCCAAGGACTACGCGCTCGAGCGCTACGCCTTCGGCCGCCTGATCGGCAGCTACCAGGCGATCAAGCACAAGCTGGCCGACGTCTATGTCAAGAACGAGCTGGCCCGCTCCAACGCCTACTACGGCGCCTGGGCGCTGAACGCCGGCGCGGCCGAACTGCCGATCGCCGCCTCCGCCGCCCGCGTCGCCGCCTCCGAGGCGATGTGGTTCGCCGCGAAGGAGAACACCCAGACCCACGGCGGCATGGGCTTCACCTGGGAGGTGGACTGCCACCTCTATTACCGCCGCTCGCGCCAGCTCGCCCTGGTCGCCGGGGCCCCCAGGGTCTGGAAGGAGCGGCTGGTCAGCCATCTCGAACGGCGCAACGCGGCCTGACGCGCGCGCCCGAACACCCCTAAGGCAAGAAACGCCGAGGAAACCACCCATGGACTTCACCGACTCCCCCGAAGAGGCCGCCTACCGCGCCAAGGCGCGCGCCTGGCTACAGCAGAACGCCCCCAAATACGCCGCCAAGACCACCGGCGCTCCGCTCGAGGACGACGAGAGCCAGGACGACATGGCCCGGGCCAAGGCCTGGCAGGCCAAGAAGGCCGAGGCCGGCTACGCCCAGATCACCTGGCCCAAGGAATGGGGTGGCGGCGGCGGCACGCCGATCGAGGCGGTGATCTTCAGCCAGGAGGAGGCCAAGTTCGGCGTCGCCTCCGGCTATTTCGCCATCGGCCTGGGCATGTGCGTGCCGACCGTGATGGCCTTCGCGGGCGACGAGACCAAGCAGCGGTTCGTCGGCCCGGCCCTGCGCGGCGAGGAGATCTGGTGCCAGCTGTTCTCCGAGCCCTCCGGCGGCTCGGACGTGGCCGCGGCCCGCACCCGGGCGGTGCGCCAGGGCGACGAATGGGTGATCAACGGTCAGAAGGTCTGGACCTCCGGCGCCCACTACTCGGACTTCGGCATCATCGTCGTGCGCACCGATCCCAACGTGCCCAAGCACAAGGGCCTGACGATGTTCTGGCTGGACATGAAGTCCCCGGGCGTCGAGGTGCGGCCGATCCACCAGATGTCGGGCGGGCGCAACTTCAACGAGGTCTATTTCACCGACGTGCGGGTCAACGACAGCCAGCGGCTGGGCCCGATCGGCGACGGCTGGAAGGTCTCGCTGGTCACGCTGATGAACGAGCGCCTGGCGGTCGGCGGCGGCGCCGGCATCGACTATGCGACCATCATGCGCCTGGCCCGCGATCTGCGGACCGACAGGGGCGCGGCGCTCGCCGATTCGGCGTTCCGCGAGAAGCTGGCCGACTGGTACGTGCAGTCCGAGGGGCTGAAATACACCCGCTTCCGCACCATGACCGCCCTGTCGCGCGGCCAGACGCCGGGCCCGGAAAGCTCGATCGGCAAGATCATCGCCGCCAACCAGCTGCAGGACCTGACCAATGCGGCGGTGGAGCTGGAGGACCAGTACGGCATTATCGACGATGGGGCGCTCGCGCCGCTCTCGGCGGCGTTCCAGAGCGGGCTTTTGTCCTCGCCCGGCCTGCGCATCGCCGGCGGCACCGACGAGATCCTGAAGAACATCATCGCCGAGCGGGTGCTCGGCCTGCCCGGCGACATCCGGGTCGACAAGGACGTGGCCTTCAAGGACATGCCGACCGGCCGGTAGTCAGCCCGCCGCCGGCGACGGGGGGCGGGGGCTTCGGCGCCTGATCCGCCGGCGTGGACGCGCGCGCGCGCGTTGGATAGAACCGCGCGGTTCCTCCCCGATCCCCCGTCCCGAAAGCGCGAGCCTGTCCATGGCCCTTCAGTATATTTTCCAGATGCAGGGCCTGACCAAGGCCTATCCCGGCGGCAAGAAGGTGTTCGAGAACATCTGGCTGTCGTTCTACCCCGACGCCAAGATCGGCGTGGTGGGGGTCAACGGCTCGGGCAAGTCGACCCTGCTGAAGATCATGGCCGGGATCGACAAGGAGTTCAGCGGCGAGGCCAAGGCGGCCGAGGGGACCAAGATGGGCTACCTCGAGCAGGAGCCCAGCCTCGATCCCGCGCTCGACGTCTGGGGCAACGTCATCGCCTGGTGCGAGGAGAAGACGATCTTCGACCGGTTCAACGCCATCGCGGCCGAACTTGGCGAGACCTACAGCGACGAGCTGATGGAGGAGATGACCGCCCTCCAGGAGAAGATCGACGCCGGCGACTTCTGGGACATCGATTCCAAGGTCGAGATGGCGATGGACGCCCTGCGCTGTCCGCCCGACGACAGCGGCGTGGCCAATCTGTCCGGCGGCGAGCGCCGCCGCGTGGCCCTGGCGCGCCTGCTGCTGTCCAAGCCCGACATGCTGCTGCTGGACGAGCCGACCAACCACCTGGACGCCGAATCCGTCGCCTGGCTGCAGCATCACCTGGAGAACTTCCCCGGCTGCGTGATCCTGGTCACCCACGATCGCTATTTCCTCGACCAGGTGACCAAGTGGACGCTGGAGCTCGATCGCGGCAAGGGCATCCCCTACGAGGGCAACTACTCGGCCTGGCTGGAGCAGAAGGAAAAGCGCGTCCGCCAGGAGCAGAGCGAGAGCGAGGCGCGTCAGCGCGCCATGGCCCGCGAGTTGGAATGGGTGCGCTCCTCGCCCAGCGCGCGCCGCTCGAAATCCAAGGCGCGCCTGGCCTCCTACGAGGAGATGGTCAACCAGCAGGAACGCGAGAAGCAGAGCTTCGCCACCATCCAGATCCCGCCGGGACCGCGTCTGGGCAATGTGGTGATCGAGGCGGACAATCTGGAGAAGGAATACGGCGACAAGATCCTGTTCAAAGGTCTGTCGTTCAAACTGCCGCCCAACGGCATCGTCGGGGTGATCGGCCCCAACGGCGCCGGCAAGACCACCCTGTTCAAGCTGATCACCGGCCAGGAGAAACCCGACGCCGGGACCATCCGCCTGGGCGAGACGGTCAAGCTCGCCTATGTCGACCAGACCCGCGACGACCTGGACCCGAAGAAGACCGTGTGGGAGGCGATCTCCGGCGGGCTCGACGTGATCAAGGTGGGCGACCGCGAGATCGTCAGCCGCTCCTACGTCGGCTCGTTCAACTTCAAGGGCGGCGATCAGCAGAAGAAGGTTGGCCTGCTCTCGGGCGGGGAGCGAAATCGCGTCCACCTGGCCAAGACCCTGACCACCGGCGGCAATGTCATCCTGCTCGACGAGCCGACCAACGACCTGGACATCGAGACCCTGCAGAACCTGGAGGACGCGCTCGAACAGTTCGCCGGCTGCGTGGTGGTGATCAGCCACGACCGCTGGTTCCTCGACCGGCTGTGCACCCACATCCTGGCCTTCGAGGGCGACAGCCACGTCGAATGGTTCGAGGGCAATTTCGAGGCCTACGAGGAAGACAAGAAGCGCCGCCTGGGCGCCGACAGCCTGATCCCGCACCGGATCAAGTTCCAGAAATTCGGGCGTTAGGCGGCCGCTCGGGCCGCGAAAGCAAGGGCCGGAGCTTATCGATCGCCGGGGTTTTAACTTGACATAAAGACATAAAGATATCTTTATGTGATTTATGATCCTGTCGTCCGAACAGCTCGTCGAGATGTTGCGCGCCGCCGGTGAGCCCAGCCGGCTGCGGATTCTCGCGCTTCTGGCCCGCGAGGAGCTGGCGGTGATGGAGCTGAGCCAGATCCTGGACCAGAGCCAGCCGCGAGTTTCGCGTCATCTCAAGCTGTTGACCGAGGCGGGCCTGGCCGAACGCTTTCCGGACGGCGCCTGGGTGTTCTATCGGCTGGCGGCCGAGGGCCCGCGTCGGGCGGTGCTGGACCAGGCGCTGGCCCAGATTGCGCCGACCGACAGTCTGATCGCGCGCGACGCCGAGCGACTGGAGCGGGTGCGCCGCGAGCGCACCGCCGCCGCCGCCGCCTATTTCGCCCGCAACGCCGCCCGCTGGGACGAGCTGCGCACCCTCTATGTCGAGGAAGCCGACGTCGAGGCCGCGGTGCTGAACGCCATCGGGCCCGGGCCGTTCCGGCGGCTGGTCGACCTCGGCGCCGGCACCGGGCGGATGCTGACCCTGCTGGCGGACCGGGTGGAAAGCGCCATTGGCCTGGATCTCTCCCAGCAGATGCTGAACATCGCCCGCCGCAACGCCGCCGAGGCGGGGCTGAAGCGGCTGGAGCTGCGCCACGGCGACATCTTCGAGACCCGCCTGGCCGGCGGCTGCGCCGACCTGGTGGTGGTGCATCAGGTGCTGCACTATCTGTCCGATCCCGCCGCGGCGGTGGCCGAGGCGGCGCGGCTGGTCGCGCCGGGCGGCAAGCTGTTGATCGTCGATTTCGCCCCGCACGGCCTGGAGTTCCTGCGCGAGGCGCACCAGCATCGCCGGCTGGGCTTCTCCGACGCCGAGATGGGCCGCTGGTTCGAGACCGCGGGCCTTTCGGCCGGCGCGCCGGTCGCTCTGCCGCCGACCAAGGACAAGGGGCTGACAGTGAAAATCTGGACCGCCGGGCGCGCGGCCCAGAGATCGGCCGTATCCAAGAGGAGCGCGGCGTGAACGCCGCCGTCCGCCTGTCGCCCGCGCTCGGCCCGGTCGAGCGGCGTCAGGCCGATCAGGCCGGCGGCCCGCGGCTGTCGTTCGAGTTCTCCCCGCCGCGCACCCCGGAGGCGGAGGAGAGCCTGTGGGCGGCGATCCGCCGGCTGGCGTCGCTGGCCCCGCAATTCGTCTCGGTCACCTACGGCGCCGGCGGTTCGACCCGCGAGCGCACCCACCGCACCGTGCGGCGGATACTAGACGAGACCGCGCTGAAACCCGCCGCGCACCTGACCTGCGTCGACGCCAGCAGGGCCGACGTCGATTCCGTGATCGGCGACTACTGGGACGCCGGGGTGCGCCATCTGGTGGCCCTGCGCGGAGACCCGCCCGGCGCCTTGGGCGGGACCTACCGGCCCCGGGCCGACGGCTACGCCAACGCCACCGAGTTGGTGGCCGCCATCACCCGCATCGCCCCGTTCGAGATCACTGTCGGCCTCTATCCGCAGAAGCACCCGGAAAGCCCGTCGGTGACTCACGACATCGACGTCTTGAAGGCCAAGATCGACGCCGGCGCCACCCGGGCGATCACCCAGTTCTTCTTCGACGTCGACGGCTTCTTGCGGTTCGTCGACCAGGTGCGCGCCGCGGGGGTGACCATCCCGATCCTGCCGGGAATCATGCCGGTGACCAATTTCAAGGGCCTGGCGCGGATGGCCGGACCCTGCGGCATCATCTTGCCGGACTGGCTGGGGGCCCTGTTCGAGGGGCTGGACGAAGATCCCGACACCCGCAGGCTGGTCGCCTGTTCGCTGGCCGCGGAGACCTGCGCGCGACTGCGGGAGGAGGGCTTCTCCGACTTCCACTTCTACACCCTGAACCGGGCGGAGCTGGTCCACGCCATCGGCCGGGTGCTGGGCGCGCGGGAGGCCGCGCGATGACCAGGGCTGAGCGCATCGCCGCGCTGAAGGCCGCCGCCAAGGACCGCATCCTGGTGCTCGACGGGGCCTGGGGCGCGATGATCCAGAGCCGGGGGCTGGGCGAGGCCGACTTCCGCGGCGAGCGGTTCAAGGACCATCCCGTCCAGCTCAAGGGCGACAACGACCTTCTGTGCCTGACCCGGCCGGACGTCATCGCCGAGCTGCACGCCGCCTACTTCGCCGCCGGCGCCGACATCGCCGAGACCAACACTTTCTCCTCGACCGCCATCGCCCAGGCCGACTATGGGCTGGAAGCCGCGGTGCGCGACATCAACCTGGCCGGCGCGCAAATCGCCCGCGCGGCCGCCGACCGCTGGAGCGCCCAGACGCCGGACCGGCCGCGCTTCGTCGCCGGTTCGATCGGGCCGTTGAACCGGATGCTGTCGATGTCCTCCGACGTCAACGATCCGGGCGCGCGCGCGGTGAGCTTCGATCAGGTCTACGCGGCCTATCGCGAACAGGTCCAGGCGCTGCACGAGGGCGGGGTCGACCTCTATCTGATCGAGACCATCACCGACACGCTCAACTGCAAGGCCGCGATCAAGGCGATCCTGGATCTCGAGGACGAGGGCTACGAGCCGCTGCCGATCTGGATTTCCGGCACCATCACCGACCGCTCGGGCCGCACCCTGTCGGGCCAGACGATCGAGGCGTTCTGGAACTCCGTCCGCCACGCCAGGCCTTTCGCCGTCGGGCTGAACTGCGCGCTCGGCGCGGAGCTGATGCGCCCGCACATCGCCGAGCTGGCCCGCATCGCCGACACCCTGGTCGCGGCCTATCCCAACGCCGGCCTGCCGAACGCCTTCGGCGAATACGACGAAAGCGCCGAACAGACCGCCTGCATGCTGGGCGAGTGGGCGCGGAGCGGGCTGGTCAACATCCTGGGCGGCTGCTGCGGCACGACGCCCGACCACATCGCCCATGTCGCGGAGGCGGTGGCCGGGCTGAAGCCGCGCCCGATCCCCGAGCGGCCCAAGGCGCTGCGCCTGGCCGGCCTCGAGCCGTTCGAACTGGCCTGACGATGCCTTTCTTGCCCATTGATCCGGCGCCATGAGACCGACCTTCGTCAACATCGGCGAGCGAACCAACGTCACCGGTTCGGCGCGCTTCCGCAAGCTGGTGGCCGAGGGCGACTACCCGGCCGCCCTGGCGGTGGCCCGCCAGCAGGTCGAGGCCGGCGCCCAGATGCTGGACGTCAACATGGACGAGGGCCTGCTGGATTCGGCGCGAGCGATGACCACCTTCCTCAACCTGATCGCCGCCGAGCCGGACATCGCCCGGGTGCCGATCATGATCGACTCCTCCAAGTGGGAGGTGATCGAGGCCGGACTGAAATGCGTGCAGGGCAAGGCGATCGTCAATTCGATCAGCCTGAAGGAGGGCGAGGACAAGTTCCTGGGCCAGGCGCGCGCCTGCCGTCGCTATGGCGCGGCCGTGGTGGTGATGGCGTTCGACGAACAGGGCCAGGCCGACACCGTGGGGCGCAAGATCGCGATCTGCGAGCGCGCCTACAATCTGCTTACGGAGAAGATCGGCTTCCCACCGGAGGAGATCATCTTCGATCCGAACATCTTCGCGGTGGCGACGGGGATCGAAGAGCACGACAACTACGCGGTCGACTTCATCGAGGCGACGCGGGTGATCAAGCAGACGCTGCCCTACGCGCGGGTCTCGGGCGGGGTGTCCAACGTCTCGTTCAGCTTCCGCGGCAACGAGCCGGTGCGGCGGGCGATCCACTCGGTGTTCCTCTACCACGCGGTCGCGGCCGGCATGGACATGGCCATCGTCAACGCCGGCGAGCTGCCGCTGTACGACGACATCGATCCGGTGCTGCGCGAGGCGGTCGAGGACGTGATCCTGAACCGCCGCCCCAAGGCCGGCGTCAGCGCCACCGAGCGGCTGGTCGAGCTGGCCCCGAACTACAAGGGCGGCAAGGGCCAGGACACCGGGCCGGACCTGGCCTGGCGCGCCCTGCCGGTGGCCGAGCGGCTGATCCACGCCCTGACGCACGGGATCAGCGACTTCATCGATCAGGATACGGAAGAAGCTCGGCTCGCGTCGGCGCGGCCGCTGCACGTGATCGAAGGCCCGCTGATGGACGGGATGAACGTCGTCGGCGACCTGTTCGGCGCGGGCAAGATGTTCCTGCCCCAGGTGGTCAAGTCCGCCCGGGTGATGAAACAGGCGGTTGCCTGGCTGGAGCCGTTCATGGAGGCCGAGAAGGGCCACGGGCCGCGCCAGGCCGCCGGCAAGATCCTGATGGCCACGGTCAAGGGCGACGTGCACGACATCGGCAAGAACATCGTCGGCGTGGTTCTGCAATGCAACAACTACGAGGTCATCGACCTCGGGGTGATGGTCCCCTGCGACCGGATTCTGGACGAGGCCCAGGCGCGCAAGGTCGACATCGTCGGCCTCTCCGGCCTGATCACCCCCTCGCTGGACGAAATGGTGTTCGTCGCCGGCGAGATGGAGCGGCGCGGCTTCTCCGTCCCGCTGCTGATCGGGGGCGCCACCACCAGCCGCACCCACACCGCGGTGAAGATCGAACCGTCCTATCGGCGCGGCTCGACCACCTACGTCCCGGACGCCAGCCGCGCGGTCTCGGTGGTCTCCGGCCTGCTCTCGCCGGACGAGCGGGCGCGCAACGAGCGGGCCACGCGCGACGAATACGTCCGCATCCGCGAGCAGTTCGCCCGCGGCCAGGAGACCAAGGCCCGCGCCAGCCTGGCCCAGGCCCGCGCCGCGCGTTTCGCCATCGACTGGGCGGACTATGACCCGCCGCGGCCGAGCTTCATCGGCGCGCGCGCCTTCGGGCCCTACGACCTTTCCGATCTCGCCCGCCACATCGACTGGACCCCGTTCTTCGCCAGCTGGGAGCTGGTCGGGCGGTTTCCCGCCATCCTGGAGGACGAGACGGTCGGAAAGGCCGCGCGCGAGCTCTACGCCGACGCCCGCGCCATGCTGCAGCGGATCATCGCCGAGGGCTGGCTCACCGCCCGCGGTGTCGTCGGGTTCTGGCCGGCCAACGCCGACGGCGACGACATCGTGCTCTACACGGACGAAACCCGCGGCGCCGAGCTCGCCCGGCTGCACACCCTGCGCCAGCAGATGGCCAAGTCCGAGGGCAAGGCCAATCTGGCGCTGGCCGATTTCGTCGCGCCGATCGGGACCAAGCCCGACTATGTCGGCGCCTTCGCGGTCACCGCCGGCCACGGCGAGACGGAGATCGCCCGGCGGTTCAAGGCGGCCGGCGACGACTATTCGGCGATCCTCGCCACCGCTCTGGCCGACCGGCTGGCCGAGGCCTTCGCCGAGGCGCTGCACCGCAAGGTCCGCACCGAGCTGTGGGGCTATGCGCCAAACGAGGCCTTCGACCTCGAGGCCCTGATCGGCGAGCGCTATCGCGGCATCCGTCCGGCGCCCGGCTATCCGGCCCAGCCGGACCACACCGAGAAGGCCATCCTGTTCCGCCTGCTGGACGCGGAATCCAACACCGGCATGGGTCTGACCGAAAGCTTCGCCATGACCCCGCCGGCCTCGGTCTCCGGGCTCTATCTGGCGCATCCGAAGGCGCACTATTTCGGCGTCGGCAAGATCGACCGCGACCAGGTGGCCGACTACGCCGCCCGCAAGGGCTGGACGTTGGCGATGGCCGAGCGATGGCTGTCGCCGATATTGAATTACGATCCGGCCTCGGCCCGGGACGCGGCGGCCTGAACGAACGCGGTTGGCCGTAGTCTGATCGGCGCTACTGCGCCGCCATCGCCTCGGCTTGCCTCAGGTCGACCGAAACCAGTTGCGAGACGCCGCGTTCGGGCATGGTCACGCCGTAGAGCCGGTCCATCCGGGCCATGGTCACCGGGTTGTGGGTGATGGCGATGAACCGGGTCGAGGTGCGTTGGCGCATTTCGTTGAGCAGGTTGCAGAACCGGTCGACGTTGGCGTCGTCCAGCGGCGCATCCACCTCGTCCAGCACGCAGATCGGCGCCGGATTGGCCAGGAACACCCCGAAGATCAGCGCCGCGGCGGTCAGCGCCTGCTCGCCGCCGCTCATCAGGCTCATGATCGCCAGCCGCTTGCCCGGCGGGCAGGCGAAGATCTCCAGGCCGGCCTCCAGCGGATCGTCGGATTCGATCAGCCTCAGCTCGGCCTGGCCGCCGTCGAACAGGGCCTGGAACAGGGTCTTGAAATGGCCGTCGATCACCTCGAACGCGGCCAGCAGCCGCTCGCGCCCCTCAGCATTCAGCGCCTCGATGCCGCGCCGCAGCTTGGCCACCGCGCCGGCCAAGTCCGCCCGATCGGCGCGCAGGCCGTCCAAGCGAGCCTCATGTTCGGCGACCTCCTCCTCGGCGCGCAGATTGACCGGCCCGATCGCGTCGCGGTCGCGCTCCAGGACGGCTAGTCGCCGCTCGATCCCCTCGGCGTCGAGCTCGGTGAACAGGCCGTCGTTGATCAGCCGCCGCCCCAGCGCCTCGGGCTCGATCCGCACGGTTTCGCGGATGCCGGCGGCGACCTCGGCCAGCCGCGCGCGCGCGGCCTGCAGGTGGGCGCCGAGCGCGGCGCGGCGCTCCCGCGCCTGTCCGGCGAGGGAATCGGCCGCGCGGGCGGCCCGGTCGGCGGCGGCGCGGGCGGCCTCGGCTTCGCTCAGGACATCACCGGCCCTGGCCTGCCGCTCTTGCGCCGCGGAAAGCTCGTCCAGCAGCCGCTCGCGGCGCTCCTCCAGGGCGCCGGGCGCCTCGCGGGCGGCCTCCAGCGCAATGGCGGCCTCGGCGCGATTGCTGGCCAGGGTCTCGATCCGGCTCTCCGCGGCGGCCGCGCGGCGGGTCCAATTGTCGTGGTCGTCGGTGAGGGCCGCCAGACGGCTGGCGCGGCCGGCCTGCTCGCGGGTCTCGATGTCCAGCGCGGCGCGGGCCGCCGCGGCGGCTTCGCGCGAGGTCTCGGCGACGGCGCGAACCTGGCTCAGACGCGGGCCAAGATCGCTGGGCTGCTCCAGGGCCTCGGCTTCGGCCTCGATGGCGGCCAGCGCGACCTGCGCCTGCGTCCGCTCGGCGTCGAAATGGGCGATGGTCTGGTCCAGCGTTTGGATGCGCGCCTCGCGCCGGGCCGCATCGCGGCCGAGACGCTCGAACGCCTCGCGCGCGGCGCCCAGCGCCTGTTCGGCCGCGAGGGGGCCGCGGCGGGCCTCGGCCAGGGCCGAGGCGGCGGCGCGCACCGCTTCGCTCGCCTCGGCGTGCGCGGCGGCGGCCTTGGCGCTCGCCGGCGTCAGGCGGTCGATCTCGGCTTCGACGATCGCCAGCCGCCGGCGCTGCTCCAGGCGCACGGCGGCGGGCTTGGGCGCGCCGGCGCGGGCGACGAAACCGTCCCAGCGCCAAAGATCGCCCTCGCGCGAGACCATCCGCGCGCCCGGCGCCAGCAATGGCAGCAACCGCTCGGCGTCCTTGCGCTCGACCAAGGCGGTGAAGGCCAGCCGCGCGGCCAGCTCCGGGGGCGCGTCGATCAGCGGGGCCAGCGGCCGAACGCCCTTGGGCCAGTCCGGCGCTTCGACCGCGCGGCCGCCCCAGAAGACGGGCGCCTTGGGATCGAGCGCGGCGCTCAGATCGTCGCCCAGCGCCGCGGCCAGGGCGGCCTCATAGCCCGGTTCCGGCGCCACCTGGTCCAGGGCCGGGGGGTAGCCGGTCTTGCCAGCCGGCGCGGTGAGCTGGGCCAAGCCCCGCGCCTCGGCCTTCAGTCGGCCGAGCGGGTCCTCGACCTTGCGGGCGATGTCGCGCGCGGTGATCTCGGCGTCGCTGGCGCCGGCGTGGGCGGATTCGGCCGCCTCCAGGCGCGCGCGGGCCTCGCTCAGCGCCTCCAGCGCCGCTTCGAGGCGCAACCCGGCCTCGGTGGCCTTGGAATCCGGCGCCTCGCCGACCTGGGCGCGGTCGGCCTTGGCCGCATCCAGCGCCCGCCCCGCGCGCGCCAAGCGCTCGCGCGCCTCGCCGATGCGGGTCTCCATCGAACGACGATGGGCCTCCACGGCCGAAAGCTGGGCCGCCAGGGCCTCGACCTCGCTCTCGGCGGCGATCCGCGCGGCGTCGGCGGCGCGCCAGGCGGTGTCCAGTTCGGGCAGACGTTGGGGCGCGGCGGCGATCTGGCCCTCGACTTCGGCGCGTTCGGCCGTCAGCCGAACCAGCGCGGCCCGGGCATCGTCCAGACTCTGGGTCTCGCGCGTCCGATCGGCGTCCAACCGAGCGATCTCGCCAGCTAGCCGCTCGACCGCGGCGGCGGCCTGTTCGGCCTCGCGCTCCAGCCGGTCGTTCTCGATCGCCAGGCGATGCAGCACCGCGCCGGCGGTCTGGGCCTCCTCGCGCAGCGGGCTGAGCGCCGCCTCGGCCGCGATCAGCGCCGCCCCGGCCGCCGCCGCCGCCCCGGCGGTCTCCTCCACCTCGCGCGCCGCCGCGCCCGCCTCGGTCTCCACCCGCTCCAGCGCCTCGGCCGCGTCCTTCCAGCGCGCGTAGAGCACGCCGGCCTGCAGCGCCCGGATCTCGGCGGCCAATTTCTTGTATTTCTCGGCCTGACGCGCCTCGCGCTTCAGTCGGCCAAGGCTGGCCTCCAACTCGCCCAGCACGTCGTCAAGCCGGGCCATGTTGGCTTCCGCCGCGCGCAGCCGCAGCTCGGCCTCATGACGGCGCGAGTGCAGACCCGAGACTCCGCCGGCCTCTTCCAGGATCATCCGGCGGTTCTGCGGCTTGGCGGCGATCAGCTCGCTGATCTGGCCCTGGCGCACCAGGGCGGGCGAATTGGCCCCGGTGGAGGCGTCGGCGAACAGCAGCTGCACGTCGCGCGCCCGCATCTCCCGCCCATTGACCTTGAAGGTCGAACCCTGGCCGCGATCGATGCGCCGGACCACCTCGAGCACCGGCTCGGCGGCGAACTGGGCCGGGGCGGTGCGGTCGGCGTTGTCGATGGTCAGCTGCACCTCGGCATGGTTGCGCGAGGGCCGCCCGCCCGAGCCGGCGAAGATCACGTCGTCCATCCCGCCGGCGCGCATGGCCTTGGCGGAATTTGCCCCCATCACCCAGCGCAGCGCTTCGAGCAGGTTGGACTTGCCGCAACCGTTCGGGCCGACGATCCCGGTCAACCCCGGTTCGATGCGGAACTCGATCGGCTCGACGAAGGACTTGAAGCCCGAAAGGCGCAGCCGCTGGAACTGCACGCGCTTGCCCGATCCGCGCCTATCTGGCCGCGGCCTGGGCGGCGCCGATCGCGCTGGCGAGGCTGGCCAGCGACTGCTCTCCGTCCAGCGTCTTGCCGTTGACGATGAAAGTCGGGGTGCCGGTGATGTGGTCGCGTTTCTGATAGGTCTCCACCCGGTCGTTCAGCGCCTGGATCGACTTGTCGTCGGAGATGCAGGCGGTGAACTGCGGCTCGGTCATGCCGGCGGATTGCGCTATCTTCAAAAGAGCGCCGCGGTAGTCGCCCGACTGGAACATCGCCTCCTGGCCGCGGTAGATCGCATCCAGGACGCTGAAATATTTGTCCTTGCCGGCGCACCGGGCCATCAGGAACCCGGCCGCGGCGACCTCGGTCGGCGGAGTGAGAAATTCGCGGAACACGTAGTGGACCTTGCCGGTGTCGATGTACTGGGCCTTGAACGCCGGGAAGACGGTGTTGTTGAACCGCGCGCAGTGCGGGCAACTGGCCGAGGCGTATTCGATCACCGTGACCTTGGCGGCGGCGGCGCCCAGGCTCATGTCGTCGGCGGTGACGGTGGCGGTCTTGGCGCTGAACCGGTCGCAGGCCGCGAGGGCGAAGGCGAAGGCGGCGATGACGATGAAGCTCATCTGCGAGCGGCGCATGGGCGTTTTCCTTAACTGATAGGCCAGCCGTCGGGGGCCTGAGTTAAGCGCGATTCTGCCCGCGCCGCCCAGAGACGGACCCACAAGGGCAAACCGCCTCGCGGGCGGCTTGTCAATCTCCGGTTAACCGTGCGTCAGGCGCTGGGCGGGCGCGGCCTTGGCCTCCGCCGCGGCGATCGCCGCGTCCAGCGCCTCCAGGCTCTGTTCGCCGCTCAGCCGCTGGCCGTTCACCAGGAAGGTCGGCGTGCCGTCGATCCCGTCGCGGGAGAGATAGCGTTGGATGCGGTCGTTCAGCGCCCGCAGCCCGGCCTTGTCGTTAAGGCAGGCGTCCACCGCCTTTTCGTCCATCCCCGCGCCGGCGGCGATCTTCAGTAGGGGGTTCTTGAGGTCCCCGGTCGCATAGATTTCCGTCTGGGCGCGGAATATGGCGTCCACCACGCTGAAATACTTATCCTTTCCGGCGCAGCGCGCGATCAGGAAGCTGGCCGCGGCGAACTCGATCGGCTGGGTCAGGAACTCGCGAAAGGCGTAGAGCACCCGGCCGGTGTCGATGTATTTGGCCTTGAACGCCGGGAACACCTCGTTGTTGAACCTGGCGCAGTGCGGGCAGCTGGCCGAGGCGTATTCGATCACCGTGACCCTGGCCTTGGGCGAGCCCATGACCATGTCGTCCGGCTCGACCGCGGCGAGCGCGGCCCCGGCCAGGCTTGGCCTGGCCAGTCCGGCGCCGAGCCCGAGCGCGGCGCCGCCGATGAACAGCCTTCGATCCATGGGCCTAAACTCTTCCGTGCAAGGGGTGGGTGGTCAGGAGGGCGGCTGCTGGCGCAACACGTGCCGGCCCAGGCGGCGCAGGGCCCCCTTCAGCGGGCCTTCGGCAAGCCGGTCCAGGCCGGATTCCAGCTCGGCCTCGAGTTCCGCGTCCAGCGGCTGGGCGCGCCGGCGCCGCGCCTGGGCGGCCTTGGCGGCGGCCTGGCCGGCGTCCGCCCGGCGCACCGGACCCTGCACGATGCGCAGCCTGGCCACCGCGCCCTCGCCCAGGAACAGGTTGACCCGCGCCACGATCTCGGCCGCCTGGTGCTGGATCAGGGCCGCGGCCGGCCCGTCGACCTTCAGCTCCAGCACCGCGCCGCCGCCATTGCGCGGCTTGCTGAGCCTGGCCGGCTCGGTGCGGGCGGCGAGCTGTTCGCCGGCGATCTCGCGCCAGCGGGCCTTCAGCCCGTCGGGGCCCTGGCCGAACCGCTCGTCCAGCGCCTTGACCAGTTTGGCCAGCGAGCGGCCGGCCGCCGGCGGCGAGCGCCGAGGCGGGCGGGTGCGCTTGGCCGCCAGGATGCGGACCGCCTCGTCGGGCGAGGGCAGGGAGCGGGGCATGCCCTCTTATAGCCGCGTCGCGGCTGGCCCGCTATGACGGGGCGTGGCGCCCGTCAAAACCTCCATCCGCAAACAGCTCCTCGCCTGGTACGCCGCCAACGCCCGCGACCTGCCTTGGCGCGTGGGGCCGGGCGCGCGGGCGGGGGGCGCGCGGGCCGATCCCTATCGGGTGTGGCTCTCCGAGGTGATGCTGCAGCAGACCACGGTCGCGCACGCCGCGCCCTATTTTTTGGCGTTCGTCGGGCGCTGGCCGACGGTCTCGGCCCTGGCCGCCGCCGAGGACGGCGAGGTGATGGCGGCCTGGGCGGGGCTCGGCTACTACGCCCGCGCCCGCAACCTGCTGGCCTGCGCGCGGGCGGTGGCGAGGGATCACGGTGGCGTCTTTCCGGGCGACGAGGCGGGGCTTTTGGCGCTGCCGGGCGTTGGCGCCTACACCGCCGCGGCGGTGGCGGCGATCGCCTTCGACCAGCCGGCCAACGTGGTCGACGGCAATGTCGAGCGGGTGATCGCCCGGCTTTACGCCGTCGAGGCGCCGCTGCCGGCGGCCAAGCCCGAGCTGAAGGCCCTGGCGGGGCGGCTGGTCGACGCCGACCGCCCCGGCGACTGGGCCCAGGCGCTGATGGACCTGGGCGCGCTGATCTGCCGGCCCAAGGCGCCGCTGTGCGAGCGCTGTCCGCTGGCCGGATCGTGCGCGGCGCGGGCCGCCGGCGCGCCGGAGACCTGGCCGAGGCGCTCGGCCAAGGCCGACCGGCCCCGGCGCCACGGCGCGGCCTATCTGCTCGTGTGGGGGAGCCAAGTCGGCCTGGTGCGCCGTCCGCCGAAGGGCTTGCTCGGCGGCATGTTGGCCCTGCCGACCAGCGACTGGCGCGCCCGGCCCTGGACCGCCTCGGAGGTCAGGGCGGCGGCCCCGGCGGCGGGAGCGTGGCGGCGGGTCGGCGAGATCGAGCACGTCTTCACCCACTTTTCCCTGACCCTGCAGGTCTGGCGGGCGGAGGCCGACGATATGGCGGCGGACCTGATCTGGTCCCCGCGCGAGGCCCTCGCCGGCCTGCCCAGCGTGTTCCTCAAAGCGGCGCGGGCGGGGCTGACTCCATCGGGCTAGGCGCCTCGGCATGGCCGGCGCGGACCTTGGCCCGCAGCACGTCGATCGGCGTCAGGCCCCGGTCGGTCTTGAAGTGCCAAAAGGTCCAGCCGTTGCAGGCCGGGATCGACTGGACCATGGCCCCCAGCTTGTGGATCGAGCCGGCCAGATCGCCCAGCATCAGGCTGCCGTCGGCGCGCACCCGCGCCACCCGCTCGCCCTTGGGGCAGTAGAGCTTGTCGCCCGGACGCAGCAGCCCCGCCTCGACGATCTGGCCGAACGGGATGCGCGGCTCGGAGCGCTTGGAGCCGAACACGTCCAGGTCGCTTGGGGCCGCCGGGATCACCTTGGCGATGCGCTCGCGGGCCAGGGCGGCGTAGATGCTCTCGCGCTCGATGCCGATGAACCGGCGGCCGAGCCGCTTGGCCGCGGCCCCGGTGGTGCCAACGCCGAAGAACGGGTCTAGCACCAGATCGCCCGGCTTGGACGAGGACAGGATCACCCGGTGCAGCAGGGCCTCTGGCTTCTGGGTCGGGTGGGCCTTCGCGCCCGAGGCGTCCTTGATCCGCTCCTCGCCGGTGCACAGGGCCAGCGTCCAGTCCGAGCGCATCTGCAGCTCGTCGTTGGCCATCTTCATCGCGTCGTAGTTGAAGGTGTAGCGCTTGGGCCCGCGGTGCTTGGCGGCCCAGATCAGGGTCTCGTGGGCGTTTGTGAACCGCGTGCCCTTGAAGTTCGGCATCGGGTTGGACTTGCGCCAGATGATGTCGTTCAGGATCCAGAAGCCGAGGTCCTGCAGCGCCGCTCCGACCCGAAAGACGTTATGGTAGCTGCCAATCACCCACAGGGCGCCGTCGTCCTTCAGCACCCGCCGGCAGGCGCTCAGCCACTCGCGGGTGAAGGCGTCGTAGGCCTCGAACGAGGTGAACTGGTCCCAGTGGTCGTCGACCGCGTCGACCTTGGAATTGTCGGGCCGCAAGAGTTCGCCGCCGAGCTGAAGGTTGTAGGGCGGGTCGGCGAAGACCAGGTCGACGGACTTGTCCGGCAGCTTCGCCAGTTCGGCGATGCAGTCGCCCTCGATGATGGTTTCCGGCCCGAAGCTCATCCGACGCACCCCGCCTTGAATCCGGGAAACTGCGGCGGACACGGTTAAGGTCGCTCTAACGCTAAGGGATTCCTAAGCGCCGCCGGCCAGACCCGCGCGGGCCTTGTCCAGCTCCTCGGCGTAGCGGCGCAGGGCGTAGCCCTCGGTCAGCAGCCCGATCACCTTGCGGTTTTCCGGACTGTCGACCACGGCGAGCGCCTCGCTTTCGGTGCGCTCGAAGATCGACACCGCCTGTTTGACGTTCATCTCGGGCAGCAGCGGGCTGTCGCGCCATTGGGCGATGTCGGCGGCGGTGCGGCCGCGGTCGCCGCCGGGCTGGTCGGCGATGGCGAAGGCCTCGGCGATCAACGCCATGCCCAGATAGCGACCCTCGGAATCGACCACCACCACCCGCTGGGTCGAACCGAGCGGGTAGCGCTGGCGAAGCTCGGCCAAGCTGGCCGCGCCGGGGATGGTCGCCGGCTCGCGCCGCATCATCCGCTGGACCACCAGTTGGCGCATCCAGCCGACGTCGATGGCGCCGCGGATGGTCTCGCCGCGCAGGTGCAGTCGCCAGGTCGAGAAGGAGTAGCCGAAGGTCTGGCGCACCACGAGGCTGGTGACGACGCAGGCGGCCAGGACGATGGTCGTCACCGCGAAATCGCCGGTGGTCTCCAGCACCAGGAACGACATGGTCAGCGGCCCGCCGACCACCGAAACCGCCAAGGTGCTCATGCCCACCAGCACGCAGATCGTCGGATCGACCGCCAGGGCGGGGGCGAAGCTGGCCAGCAGCACCGCCGCCAGCTTGCCGGCCAGCGCCCCGAGGAACAGGGAGGCGAAGAACAGTCCGCCCCGGAACCCCGACCCCAGCGAGACCACCGAGGCCAGCATCTTCAGCCCGAACAGGGTGACCAGGGTCAGGGCCGAGAGCCGCGCGGGCAGATCGACCGCTAGCGCGCCGTGGCCGGACGCCAGCACCTGGGGCGTGATCAGCGCCAGACCGGCCATCGCGCAGCCGCCGATCCCCGGCCGCACCGATCGGGGCAGGCGGATCAGGTCCTGAGCCCGCTCCATCAGATAGACCGATCGCATGATGGCGATGCCGAGCCCCGCGCACAGAACGCCGAAGCCGATCATCAGCGGGTAGTCGATCAGGAGGGGCGCGGCCGCGGGCGGCAGGCTCATCTGATAGGTGACGGCGCGCACCGCCCGCGCGGTCAACACGCCCGCCAGGCTCGCCGCCAGGATCGGCGCGGCGTTGGCGATCGAATAGACCCCGACGATCAGCTCGAAGGCGTAGAAGGCGCCGGTCAAGGGCGCGCCGAACGCCGCCCCGATCGCCCCACCTGCGCCGCATCCGACCAGCACCCTGAGATCCGCGCGCCGCAGCCGAAGCGCCACGCCGAGCTTCGAGGCCAGCCCCCCGCCCATCTGGGCGTAGCCGGCCTCCAGCCCGACCGAGGCGCCGCAGCCGTTGGACAACAGGGTCTGGAAGGTCACCCACAGGCTGTCGCGCAGCGGCATGCGCCCGCCGTGCAGGGCGTTGGCTTCGATCGGATCGACCGCGATGGTCCGTCGCCTGCGGGTCCAGATCCAGTTGGCCGCCGCCAGCGCAAGACCGCCCATGACCGGGGCGCCAAGGCCGCGGGGCAGGCTGGACGCTCCGCTCAGCCGCTCGCCGCCGATGCCGAACAGCACATCGTGCATCCCGCTGGAAAGCGCGCCCAAGAGCGCGACCGCCAGGCCCGCGGCGACGCCCGCCAGCACGCCCAGCACCACCATCGAGGCCTCGCTGCCGCGGATCAGGCCGCGCAGGCGAAGCGCGGCGTCGCGCAAGGGCGGCGCCAGGACGCGGGCCCGCTCTTCGGGTTCAGACGCCGGGCTGGTCATCCGCCTCGGCCAGATCGCGCAAGCCGCCTCTCGAAATCGCACGACCGCCTTCCGTCAGCGCCCGCAGCGGCGCCCAGCCCATGCGGTGGATGGCGCAGGGCCCAAGCCGCGCCAGCGCCTCCAGATGCGCCGGCACGCCATAGCCCTTGTGCTCGGCGAAACCGTAGCCGGGATGGCGCGCGTCCATCTCGATCATCAGCCGGTCGCGCGCGGTCTTGGCCAGGATCGAGGCCGCAGCGATCGAGCAGCACAGGCCGTCGCCGCCGACGACGGTCTTGACCGGGACCGGAAGGTCGAAGGCGTCGGCGCCGTCCACCAGGGCGAAGGCGGGCGCCGGGGTCAGGGTCTCGACCGCCCGGCGCATGGCCAGGCCGCTGGCGCGCAGGATGTTCAGCGCCGCGATCTCCTCGACGCTGGCGAAAGCGACCGACCAGGCCAGCGCCGAGGCCTTGATCTCGCCCTCCAGCCGCTCGCGCGTCCTGGCGGTCAGTTTTTTCGAATCGTTCAATCCATCCGGAACCTGTTCGGCGCGCAGGATCACCGCCGCCGCAAAGACCGGCCCGGCGAGCGGGCCGCGCCCGGCCTCGTCGACGCCGCAGACCGGCGCGGGGCCGGCGGTCTCGAATCGCATGTCGGGGCCGGCGGGCCTTACCCGCGGTCTCACGGCGGCCCCATGCGGGAGACCGCCTCGTGGCGGAAACAGTCGGTGATGTGGTCGTTGACCATGCCCACCGCCTGCATGAAGGCGTAGACGATCACCGGGCCGCAGAACTTGAAGCCCTTGGCCTTCAGCGCCCTGGCCATCTCGACCGCCAGCGGGGTCTGGGCGGGAACCTGGCTGACATGGCTCCATTGGTTGCGGATCGGCGCGCCGCCGGTGAAGCTCCAGAGGAAGGCCGAGAAGTCCTCGCCCGCCTCGCGCATGTCCAGCCAGATCCGCGCGCCGGCGATCGCCGCGTCGATCTTGGCGTTGGAGCGGACGATGCCGGCGTCGGCCATCAGCCGCGCGCGGTCCGCCGCGCCGAACCGGACGACGATCTCGGGATCGAAACCGGCGAAGGCGGCGCGGAACGCCTCGCGCTTCCTCAGGATGGTGATCCACGCCAAGCCGGCCTGGAAGCCGTCCAGCACCAGCTTCTCCCACAGCGCCCGGCTGTCGTATTCGGGCACGCCCCATTCGGTGTCGTGATAGGCCTCGTACAGCGGATCGCCCGCCATGCCGCGCCAGGCGCACCAATTCGGCTGCTCGCTCATCGGCCCAGGCTACGCCCGGGAGGGGCCGATGCGGAAGCGGCGGCGGGCGCCCAGGAAACGTTATTGTGCGGACACTATTCTTCCTGGGGCAGGAACGCCGGCCGCTCGACACGGCCGGTCGAGGAGGCCGCTCTTGTGAGTGCCCACACTATCCAGCCGGGCGAAGGTCAGGATCGTTTCCGTCTTCATTCGCTTGCCAAGCGCCCCTGAGTCCGGGGTCGGCCAGTAAGCGGGGACACACGCCAGTTTGTGAGCGCCGTCCGCGCCGTCACCTCAATCCTCCAGATACCCCGGCCGCTCCACCCGCACCGGGCGGCCGTCGACGGTGAGGTTGGCGCCTTCGATCCGGTCCAGGCGCAAGAGCGCCATCGCCCGGCCCGCCGCGCCGGTGCGCACCTCGCCGGCGCGCAAGTCTCCCGCCAGCACTTCCGCCCCGAACGCCGGCGGGGCGCCGTCGAAGGCGATCGGCAGCATGCGGCTCCTGATCGCGCCCCGCCGTTTCATCCGCGAGGTGGTCTCCTGGCCGACGAAACAGCCCTTGTTGAAATCGATGCCGGCCAGGAGGTCGAAGTTGGCCTCGATCGGGTAGGTGGTCTCGGCCGGGGCGTCGCGGGCCGGGTCGGGCACACCCAGGGCCAGGCGGTGGGCGTCGTAGGCGGCCTCACCGGCGCGCGCCGCGTCGGCGGGCGGCGCCGCGTCATAGCCGCGCAGGCCGAGCGCCGCCAGGCGCGGATCACGCACCCAGCCCGGTCCCGGATCGCCCGCCGGCGCGGGCCACAGCGCCGTCACCATGCCCTCGTGCGGGGTGATCTCGACCTTGGCCCGCAGCCGGTAGATCGCCAGCCGCTGGATCAGCGCCTCGCGCCGGTCGGCGGCGACGTCGATCAGGCAGCCGCCCTCTCGTCCGACCATGAACAGGTCGAACAGCAGCTTGCCCTGCGGCGTCAAAAGCCCGCCGAACCGCGCCTCGCCCGCCGCCAGGGTCAGGGCGTCCTGGGTCAGCAGCCCTTGCAGGAAGCTTCGCCAGTCGGGTCCGGCGATGCGGACCAGGGCGCGACTGGACAGTGCTGCATAGTGGATCGGTTCGGCCATGGCGTCCCTGATGTGGCGCCGGCCCGGCTCGCGCGCCAGCCCCGCGCGGCCTATAGTCAGGCGGATGGCCGAAAAGCCCTTCCCGATTCTGTTCATCGCCAGCCCGCGCCTCGGCGAGGCGGTGCTGTCCTCGGGGCTGATCAAGCGGCTGCATGACGAGGTGCCGAACGCCCGCTTCACCATCGTCGCGGGGCCGGTGACCGCGCCGCTGTTCGCCGACACGCCGGGTCTGGAGCGGATCATCGTGCGGGACAAGGGCGGCGCCCTGCCGGGCCTTCGGCTGTGGAGCAAGGTGCGCGGCCGGCTCTGGGGCCTGATCCTCGATTTGCGGGGCACGGGGGTGGCGCCCTTCCTGCGACGGCGTCGCCGCGCGGTGCTGCATCCGACCAGCGCCCCGGTCCACAAGGTGGTCCAGGCCGCGCGCCTGCTCGGGCTGGAGGATGACCCGCCCGCGCCCTTCCTGTTCACTGGGCCGGAGACCGAGGCGGCGGCGGCCGAGCGGACCGCGGGCGGGCGGCCGATCTTGGCGGTGGCGCCGGGCGCGAGCTGGGTCGGCAAGGCTTGGCCGGCCGAGCGGTTCGGCGAGGTCGCGGCGCGGCTGCTGGGGCCGAACGGCCCCATGCCCGACGGACGGCTGATGATCCTGGGCGACGTGGGTGACCGCGAGGCCGGGCGGGCGGTCAAGATGGCGGTCTCGCGCGATCGGATCGTCGCCGAGCCCGGCCAGCTCGATCCCCTGACCGCCTATGCCTGCCTCAAGCGCGCGCGGCTGGTGATCGGCAACGAGTCCGGCGCGACCCAGCTGGCCGCGGCCGCCGGCGCGCCCACGCTCGCCCTGTTCGGCCCGTCGGACGAGCGGGTCTGCGCGCCCTGGGGGCCGCACGCGCGGGTGCTGCGCGGGCCGCGGGATTTCGAGGCGTTTCGGCGGCTGGACCCTGACCTGGAGCAGGCCATCTGCCATATGTTCGATCTGTCGGTCGAAGGGGTGCTCGGCGCGGCGCGGCGGATGTTGGCGGAAACGGAGCCTTGGCATGGCTGAGACCTTCGATCTGATCGTGCGCGGGGGCGAGGTGGTCAACCACGCCGGCCGGGGCGCGGCGGACGTTGGGGTGCGCGCCGGCAAGATCGCGGCGATCGGCGACCTGGCCCAGGCCCACGCCGGCGAGGTGGTCGACGCCCGGGGCCTCGCCGTGCTGCCGGGGATGATCGACAGCCAGGTGCATTTCCGCGAACCCGGCCTGGAATGGAAGGAAGACCTGGAGAGCGGCTCGCGCGCCGCGGTGCTGGGCGGGGTGACCGCGGTGTTCGAGATGCCCAACACCGAGCCGACCACCACCGACGCCGAGGCCCTGGCCGACAAACTGGCCCGCGCCCGCGGGCGGATGCACTGCGACCACGCCTTCTACGTCGGCGGCACGCACGAGAACGCGGCCTTCCTCGGCGAGCTGGAGCGCTTGCCCGGCTGCTGCGGGGTCAAGGTGTTCATGGGCGCCTCGACCGGGACCCTCTTGGTGGCGGACGACGAAGGGGTCGAGCAGATTCTGCGCCACGTAAGCCGTCGCGCGACCTTCCACTCCGAGGACGAATACCGCCTGGCCGAGCGCCGGCCGCTGGCGCGCACCGGCGACTGGACCAGCCATCCCGAGGTGCGCGACGCGCAGAGCGCCATCACCTCGACCCGCCGGCTGGCGCGCATCGCCCGCCGGCTGGGCAAGCGGATCCACGTGCTGCACGTGAGCACCGCCGAGGAGATCGACTTTCTCAGCGCAAACAAGGACATCGCCAGCGTCGAGCTGACCCCCCAGCACCTGACCCTGGTCGGACCCGAGGCCTACCAGCGGCTGAAGGGCTTGGCCCAAATGAACCCGCCGATCCGCGACGCCTCCCACCAGCCGGGCCTGTGGCGCGCCATCGCCATGGGCGTGGCCGACGTGCTGGGCTCGGACCACGCGCCGCACACCCGCGAAGAGAAGGCCCGGCCCTATCCGGCCTCGCCCTCGGGCATGCCCGGGGTGCAGACCCTGGCGGCGGTGATGCTGACCCATGTGGCCGAGGGGCGGCTCAGCCTGGAGCGCCTGGTCGATCTCACCTCGCACGGACCAGGGCGGGTGTTCGGCGTCGCCGGCAAGGGCCGGATGGCCGAAGGTTACGACGCCGACCTGACCCTGGTCGACCTCAAGGCCCGCCGGACGATCCAGCACCAGGCGATGGCCAGCCGCTGCGGCTGGACGCCGTTCGACGGCTTCGAGGCCAAGGGCTGGCCGATGGCGACGATCATCCGCGGGCGGGTGGCGATGCGCGACGACGAGGTCGTCGCCGAGGGCGCCGGCGAGCCGGTGCGGTTTTTAGAAACTCTGGCTACGGATTAATCGGATCATGGCGGATGGCGCGGGGGCCCGGATCCGGGATCCGAGGTTTGTGGAGCGGCGGCTCGAGGTCGAGCATCGTCCCGACGGGACGGTGGTGCTGACCAATCCGACGCCGTTCGATCGCGCGTTCCAGACCACCAACGCCGCGCTCGACCATTGGGCGATGGCCGCGCCGGGCCGCACCTGGCTGGCCGAACGCTCCGGCGCGGGCTGGCGCGAATTGAGCTACGCCGAGGGGCGCGAGCAGGTCGCGCGCCTGGCCGCCTCGCTGAAAGGGCTGGGCCTCGGCCCCGGTCGGCCGCTGCTGATCCTGGCCCAGAACGGGATCGCGCACGCCCTGATCGCCTACGCCGCCATGCGGATCGGCGCAGCCGTAGCCCCGGTCTCGCCGCAGTACGGCCATCCGGGCGCGGACCCTTCGCGCTTGGCCCACGCGGTTCGGCTGATCGATCCGGCGGCGGTGTTCGTCGACGACGCGGCCGCCTTCGCCGCCGCGCTGGAGGCGCCGGCGCTGGCGGGGCTGGCGGTGATCGCCCAGGCCCACGCGCGGTCGGGCGACCATCCGCTGGCGGCGCTGCTGCAGGCCGCGCCCCAGGCCGACATCGCCCGGCCGGAAGACATCGCCAAGCTGCTCCTGACCTCCGGCTCGACCGGCCGGCCCAAGGCGGTGATCTGCCTGCATTCCAACGTCTGCGCCAACGGCGCCCAGATCGCCGCCTGTTTCGACGATCCCGATCCCTGGGTGGCGGTGCACGGCGCGCCCTGGAGCCACAGCCTGGGCGGCACGGCGATCCTGCACATGCTGCTGCACCGGGGCGGGACGCTCCATATCGACCACGGCCAGCCGACGCCGGCCCGGTTCGGCGAGACTATCCGTAATCTGAAGGAAGTTTCCGCCACCTATCACAACATGGTGCCGGCCGGCTGGGGCCTGCTGGCCGGCGAGCTGGAGCGCGACGAAGCCCTGGCGCGGGTGTTCTTCGAGCGGGCGCGGCTGCTGCAATATGGCGGCGCGGGCCTGGCCCAGAGCGTCTGCGACCGCATCCAGGCGGTCGCCCTGCGCACCGTCGGCGAACAGATCAGCATTGGCTCCGGCTATGGCTCGACCGAGACCGGACCGACCGCCTGCAACGTTCACTGGCCGAACCTGAAGACCGGCCTGTGCGGCCTGCCGGTGCCCGGAACCGCCGCCAAGCTCGCGCCGGAGGGCGAGAAGTTCGAGATCCGCGTGCGCGGGCCGCAGGTCTCGCCCGGCTACTACAATCCGCCCGAAGGCGCGCTGGATCCGTTCGACGGGGAGGGTTTCTATCGGCTGGGCGACGCGACCAGGCTGGTCGACCCCCGCGATCCGCGCGCGGGCCTGGTGTTCGACGGCCGGTTGGTGGAGAACTTCAAGCTGGCCTCGGGCACCTTCGTCGCGGCTGGAACCTTGCGGCTTTCGGCGCTGTCGGCGATCGGCGGGGCGATGACCGACGCGATCGTCTGCGGCGAGGGGCGCGACGGCGTGGGTCTCTTGCTGTTCCCCGACGTAGCCCACGCCGAGGCGCTGGGCGGTCCCGCCGCCGCGCGGGCGGCGGTCGAGGCGGGTCTGAAGCGGCTGAACGCGGCGGCCAAGGGCGGCGGCGGCAAGATCGCGCGCGCCCTGATCCTGGATCATGCGCCCGATCCCTTGAGCGGCGAGATCACCGACAAGGGCTACATCAACCAGGCGATGGCCCGCGCCCGGCGCGCCGCCGAGGTCGAGCGGCTGTTCGCCGCGACGCCCGACGCCGAGGTGATCGTCCTCGATCGGTGATCGCCTCGCCCGGCCGGCGGGTGCTAGTGGTGCGACTCAAACGGATGCCTCCCGCATCCGTTTGCGAGACGCACCACAAGCGTTTGAATTTAGTGGATCGGACCACAAACGGATGGGAACCATCCGTTTGCTACGATCCACTAGAGGATACCGGTTTGAAAGGGAGAGGCCGATGAACGGCGCCGACGCCATGCTCGCCACGCTCGCCGACAACGGCGTCGAGGCTTGTTTCGCCAATCCGGGCACCAGCGAGATGCAGTTCGTCACCGCGCTCGACCGCGAGCCGCGGGTCAGGGCGGTGCTCGGCCTGTTCGAGGGCGTGGTCACCGGCGCGGCCGACGGCTACGGCCGCATGGCGGGCAAGCCGGCGGTGACCCTCTTACATCTGGGTCCGGGCTATCTGAACGGCGGCGCCAACCTGCACAACGCCCGCCGGGCGGGCACGCCGATCGTCAATGTGATCGGCGACCATGCGACCTATCACCGCCAGTACGACGCGCCGCTGACCTCCGACATTCCCGCCCTGGCCGGACCCAACTCGCTCTGGCTGAGGATGGCCGAGACGGCGGACCAAGCCGCGGACCTGGCGGCCGAGGCGGTGCGGGCGAGCTTCGGCCCGCCGGGCGGTCCGGTCAGCCTGATCCTGCCCGCCGACTGCGCCTGGTCGGCCGCCAGCCGCAAGGGCCCGGTGCTGGAGCGGCCAGCGTGCGCGCCGCCGGCGTCGGACGCGGTCGACGAGGCCGCCCGGCGGCTGAGGGGCGCGGCCAAGCCGGCGCTGCTGATCGGCGCCGGGGCCTGCGGCGAGCGGGGCCTGCGCGCCGCCGCCCGCCTGAACGGGCTAGGCTATCGGGTGATCACCGACACCTTCCTCGCCCGCCAGCCGCGCGGCGCCGGGCGCTTCTCGCCCGACAAGATGCTGTATTTCAGCGAGATGGCGCTGGAGGACCTCGCCGGGACCGATCTGATGGTGTTCGTCGAGACCACCCAGCCGGTGGCCTTCTTCGCCTATCCGGCGGCGCCCAGCGTGCTGGTTCCCGAGGGCTGCGCCAGCTTCAGCCTGGCCGACCGCGGCCAGGATGGCGCCCTGGCGCTGGAGCTGCTGGCCGAGGCCCTGGGCGCCCCGGCCCAGGGGCCGTCCAACAGCCTGGAGCTGCCGGATCGTCCGACCGGCGAGATCAACGCTTATAGCGTCGGCGCCTCGATCGCCCGGCACATGCCGAGCGAGGCGGTCGTCTCGGACGATGCGGTGACCTCCGGCCTGCCGATCTTCCTGCAGACCAAGGGCGCGCGCCCCCACGACTGGCTGGGGCTGACCGGCGGCGCGATCGGCCAGGGCATCCCGCTGGCGGTGGGCGCGGCCATCGCCAGCCCCGGCCGCAAGGTCCTGTCGCTGAACGGCGACGGGGCGGCGATGTATACGCTCCAGGGGCTCTGGACCCTGGCGCGCGAGGCGCTGGACGTGACCGTGGTGATCTTCGCCAACCACAGCTATCGCATCCTCGGCATCGAGCTGGCCCGCACCGGGGCCGGCGCGCCCGGGCGGGCGGCGTCGGGCCTGCTCAATCTGGACGACCCGCGGATCGACTGGGTCTCGCTGGCCTCCGGGCTCGGCCTGCCCGCGGTGCGCTGCGCCGACGCCGAAAGCTTCGACGCCGCCTTCGCCGCCGCCATGGCCCAGACCGGCCCCACGCTGATCGAGGTCCAGCTGGCCTGAGCCGAACGAAAAGCGCCCGCCGGAGCGATCCGGCGGGCCCTCGTCTTGTCTTATGCCGCCGAACTCAACGCGGCTTGTTGGTCGGCAGTTGACAGCCGCCGCCGCCCATGGCCGCCGCCTGCACGCAGTTGAGCAGCGCGGTCGGAGCGGTGGCGTCGGCCGCGTACTCGATCACCCAGCCCGGCCCGCCGTCGGCGCAGGCGACCTCGATCAGGTCCGCGCCGGCGGAGGTCTGGGCGTAGGGCCGCGCGCCGGAGACCACGCAGGATCCCTTGCCCTTGGCCTTGAGTTGGTCGCTGAGCTTGCTGAACAGCGGGCTGATGTCCGAGAACGAACAGCCATAGCCCGCGACGCCGGCGCGCAAGCAGTCCAGCACCTTCGGCTGGCCCTTGGCCGGGAAGATCCCGACCCCGCCGTCGGGACGGTTGGAGCAGGCCAGCTCGACCACCTCGGCGCCGTCCGCCCGGGGCGGGAAATCGGCGTATTTGGAGACCGTGCAGTCGAACCCGGACTTCTTGGCCAGGTCGGTGTAGACCGCGTCCTGCTCGGTCTCGGCCTGGCGGACGTCGGTCAGGGTGCAGCCGCCGGCGAGGTTGACCGCCTTGACGCAATCGATCGCCTGCTGGACCTTGCCGTGGGAGTCCGCCTGCAGGATGTAGCCGCCACCCTCGGTGCAGGCGACCTCGAAGAAATCGCTCAGGTCCGCGGTCGAGCCCACATAGCGACGGCCCTTGACCGTACAGGGCTTCCCGCTGGCGGCGACGAGCCGATCGATCGCGGCCATCTGTTGCTCGGGCGCGATCAGTTCGCACTTGACCTGGCTGGCGGAGCCGAACACCGCGCACATGGTGGCGATCGGGGCGCCGCCCGCCGCCTTGGGCAGCCGCAGGATGTAGCCGGCGCCCTCATGGCAGGCCACTTCATAGAGGTTGGTGTCGGAGGTCGAGCCGATGTAGCGCGCCTTGTCGACCGCGCAGGTCCGGCCGGCCGCGGCCACCGTGCTGTTCAGCCCCGCGCCCGGATTCAGGTTGCCGGGCAGTTTGCAAGCCGACGGGTTCGGCTTGCCGTCCGCGCCGGGCGCCGACATGATCACGCAGTCGAAGAAGCTCGGCTTGGGGGCCTTGTCCTTGGCTATGACCACATAGCCCAGCGCATCCTTGCAGGCGACCTCGTAGAAGGTCATTTTGACCTTGTCCTCGCCCGTGCCGGTACCCATCAGCCGGGCGTCGGCCAGGGTGCAGGGCAGCTGCGCCGCCTGGATCAGCGCGGGCGCCGCGGCCATGCCGGCCTTGCGCGCCTCCGGCGGGGTGTCATCCTTGGCCGCGAAGGCCGAACTGGCCATGGCCGTGACGATCAGGATGGCCGCGAAGCCAATTCCTAGGGCCCTCATTCTCTCTATCTCCTGGGTCGTTCCTTTGCTGGCGGAGCTTAAACGCGCGGTTGGCCCGCCGGTCAAGCCGAGGCTGGCCGATGGCGTGGCCGCGGCGATCAGGCTGGACGCCGAGGCGGGGTCGGTCTACCCCGAAGGCGTTTCATCGGAGGTGACCTGGCATGGAGCGGGGAGGACGGCGTGGCTGACGGCGCGCAGGATCGAGATGGCGGCGAACGCCGCCCGGCGCTGGTCTATCCGCTCGGAGAGCCGCCCGAGTTGGGCGAGGCGCGTGAGGTCGCTCCGGGCGTGTTCTGGATGCGGATGCCGCTGGGCGGCCCCTTGTCGTTCATCAATGTCTGGGCGCTGAGGGACGGCAATGGCTGGGCCCTGGTCGACACCGGCATGCAGACCAGCCCGACGTCCAAGGCCTGGCGCAAGGTGATCGCCGGCCCGCTGGGCGATGGGCCGATCAGCCGGGTGTTCGTCACCCACCTGCATCCCGACCATGTCGGCCTGGCC
Organism: uncultured Alphaproteobacteria bacterium; assembly: GCA_963706385.1. GTDB lineage: Bacteria > Pseudomonadota > Alphaproteobacteria > Caulobacterales > Caulobacteraceae > Poindextera. Next base: position 2,610,160 of record OY970153.1, read on the forward strand.
GGCTGGATCACCCGCAAGTTCCATTGCCGGGTGTGGATGACCCGGCTGGAGTATCTGCAATGCCGCATGCTGTCCGCCGACACCGGCCGCGAGGCGCCGCAGGACGCCATCGACTTCTATCGCGCCGCCGGCTGGGACGAGGAGGCGCTGGACAACTACAAGGCCCGCTTCGGCGGCTTCGGCAAGGCGATCTATCAGCTCCCGGACAGTTATCGTCGCATCCAGGACGGCGACGAGATCACTATCGGCGAGCATCTCTGGCGGGTGGTGGTGGGCGCGGGCCATTCGCCGGAGCACGCCTGCCTCTACTGCCCCGAACTGAAGCTGTTGATCTCGGGCGACCAGGTGCTGCCCCGGATTTCCTCCAACGTCTCGGTGTTCCCCACCGAACCGGACGGCGATCCCCTGACCGACTGGCTGGTCTCGCTGGAGCGGATCAAGCGCCTGGTGCCCGACGACGTCCTGGTGCTGCCGGCGCACAATGATCCGTTCATCGGCCTGCACGCGCGGCTGGACCATCTGATCCGCGGCCACGAGCGCGGTCTCGAGCGGCTGGAAAAGATCCTGGCCGAGCCGAAGCGCTCGATCGACGTGTTCGCCGCCCTGTTCGCGCGCAAGATCGGGCCGGATCTGATGGGCATGGCGACCGGCGAGAGCCTGGCCCACCTCAACTGCCTGATCGGCCGCGGCCGGGCGGTGGCCGAATTGGGAGAGGACGGCGTCGTCTGGTACCGGGCCAAGTCGGCCGGATAGGGTCGATCGAGGCATGGGCCCGACCATTCGCGCCGCGGCGCCGTCGGACGTGGCGCTGATCCATGGCTTCATCCGCGCGCTGGCGGACTACGAGAAGCTGCTGCACGAGGTCGAGGCCACCGAGACCGACATCGCGGCGGTGCTGTTCGGCGAGCGCCCGCGCGCGTTTTGCGACATCGCCGAGCGGGACGGGGGCCCGGTGGGTTTCGCGCTGTGGTTCTATAATCTGTCGACGTTCACCGGACGGCACGGAATCTGGCTGGAGGACCTCTATGTCAGGCCCGAGGCTCGCGGCCTGGGCGCCGGCAAGGCGCTGCTGGCCGCCCTGGCGCGCCGCTGCGTGGACGAGGGCCTGACGCGGCTGGAATGGGCGGTGCTGGACTGGAACGCCCCCGCGATCGCCTTCTACGACTCGCTCGGCGCGACCGCGAAGAGCGAATGGATCACCCGCCGTCTCTCGGGCGAGGCGCTGATTCGGCTGGCGAGCGGTTAGGCCCAGCCCCTACGACAGCCGGTCGGCCTTGCGCAGCGCGGGGAAAAGCCGGGCCCAGAGCAGGGTGACGACCAGCGCCCCGATCCCGCCGAACAGGGCCGCGCCCACCGGCCCCAGGAAGCGGGCGGCGACCCCGCTCTCGAATTCTCCTAGCTCGTTGGAGGCGCCGATGAACAGGCTGGAGACCGCCCCCACCCGCCCGCGCATCGGATCGGGGGTGACCAGCTGCACCAGGGTCTGGCGCACATAGACGCTGAGCATGTCGGCGCCGCCCAGCACCGCCAGGGCGGCCACGGACAGCACGAGGACCTTGGAGACCGCGAACACCACCGTCGCCGCGCCGAACACCGCGACCCCCGAGAACATCACCAGCCCCGCCTTGCGCCGGATCGGCCGCGCCGCGAGCAGCACCGCGATCGCCGCCGCCCCGATCGCCGGCCCGGCCCGCAGGACGCCGAAGCCCTGGGCGCCGACGTTCAGCACGTCGCGCGCGAACACCGGCAAGAGCGCCGTCGCCCCGCCGAGCAGCACGGCGAAGAGGTCGAGCGAGATCGCGCCGAACACGATCTTGTTCTCCCAGACATAGGCCAGCCCTTCCTTGACCAGGGCCCAGCGCGAGCCCGGCTGGATCACCGGCCGCGTCTCCGCCCGGATCAAGAGCAGGCAGCCGGCCGAGGCGAGATAGAAGCCGAACGCCACGGCGAACGAGACCACCGGCGAGATGGCGCACAGAAGCCCGCCCAGCGCCGGCCCGACGATCGACGCGGACTGCCAGGCCAGCGAACTCCAGGCGATCGCGCGCGGCAGCAGCGGCCGGGGAACCAGCATCGGCCCGAGCGCCGTGTTGGCCGGGCTGAGGAAGGTGCGGGCCGATCCGAACAGGATGGCGGCGACATAGATCGGCCAGATCGCGCGCCCGTCGACGAAGGCCAGGATGGCCAGGGCGCCCGCCGTCGCCGCATCGACGGCCAGACAGATGGCGGCGATCAGCCGGCGGTCGTAGCGGTCGGCCATCTCGCCGGCCGGCAGCGTCATCGCCACCACCGGCAGGAACTGGGCCAGGCCGATCATGCCCACGGCGAAAGCCGCCTGGCGCACGTCGTGATGGGTGTCGCGGGCGATGGTGTAGACCTGCCAGGCGATGGTCACGGCCTGGGCCTGCAGGCCGAGCGAGGACAAGAGCCGCGCGGTCCAGAACAGGACGAAGGGGCGCTGCCGCAGCAGGCTCGATGCTTCGGCCGATTCGATTGCGGGGGAGGGCATGGTCGCGCGCACCTTGGCTTGGCGATCGCCGGGCGACAACGGCTTTGTCGGCCCGGCGCCCGCCCCGCGCGCGGCTTTGCATTGACGAGGCCCTCGATCGGCCCTATTCGCCGCGCCTTGCCGGGCTGTGACAGCCCTTCACGGCGCGAGCGAGCGATGCGACGCCTTCGACGATCCATGCTCTCGCGGACTCGGCTCCGCGACTGAACGCCCGAATCTGCGGCCTTGGCGCGCGCGTCATGATTCGGGACCAGACCCCTCGCTCCTGTCTCCCGTGACGCTCATGACCTCACCCCCGGCCCCCGCGCGGACCGCCTCGCCCAAGCTTCCGACGCTTCTGCCTGAACAGGCCGCCGACGCGCGCCTGGTCGACGGCCTGATCGACCGCGCCTTCGGCCCAGGGCGCTACGCCAAGGCGGCCGAGCGGCTGCGCGAGCGCAACATCCCGCTGCTGGGCGCCTCCTTCGTCGCCTGGTCGCACGATCGGCTGGTCGGCTGCGTTCGGATGTGGCCGGCGCACATCGGCGACAAGGCCGTGGTGTTCCTCGGCCCGTTCGCGGTCGAGCCGGAATTCCGCAGCCTGGGGCTGGGCGCCGCCCTGATCCGCAAGGCGTGCGAGGCGGCCAGGGACGCCGGCCACGCGCTGATTCTGCTGGTCGGCGACGAGCCCTATTTCGCGCCCCTCGGCTTTCGCAAGGTCCCGCCGGGGCGCGTCCCGATGCCCGGACCGGTCGATCCGAACCGGGTGCTGGTCCTGGCTTTGACGCCGGGCGCGGATCAGGACCTGTCCGGGCCGGTGACCGCAGGCTGAGTTTCCGCGTGCGGTCGGCGGCGAGCCCGCTAGACTTGCGCCATGACCAACGCGGCCGACGCAAAGACGGGCTTGGAGGGGGTGGCCGCGGCGGCGCGACAGGCGCCGGGGCGCGGCCTGCCGCCGGTGCACCTGTGGAACCCCGCCCACTGCGGCGAGATTGACATCGTGATTCGGCGCGACGGGGTGTGGTTCCATGAAGGCTCGCCGATCGGGCGCGAGGCCCTGGTGCGCCTGTTCTCAAGCGTGCTGCGCAAGGACCCCGACGGTTTCCACCTGGTCACCCCGGCGGAGAAGATGCGGATCACCGTCGAGGACGCGCCGTTCATCGCCGTGCGGGTCGACAGGGTGGGCGAGGCGCTGCGCTTCTTGACCAACGTCGGCGACGTGGTCGAGGCCGGGCCGGACAACGCCATCCGCGTCGAGGTCGATCCGGTCAGCGGCGAGCCGCGGCCCTATCTGCACGTGCGCCGGGGCCTGGAGGCGCGCATCCGCCGGCCGGTGTTCTACGAATTGGTCGAGCTTTCCGAGGAACGCCAGACCCCCGAGGGGCCGAGGCTGGGCGTTTGGTCCAACGGCGCCTGGTTTCCGGTCGGGCCGGCGCGGGCGCACCTGCCATGACGGGCGCCGAGCTGCGGGCCTGGATCGTCTCCCACCTCGACCCGATCGAATCCTACGATCCCGCCGCGCGGGCGATGCATTCCGACTTCGACGCGGTGGGCGGCGTGCCCGCCGACGTGACGCTGAAACCGGCCGCCGTGCTGATTCCGCTGGTCGAGCATTCGGCCGGCCTGACCGTGCTGCTGACCCGCCGGGCCGACACCCTGCGCGCCCACACCGGCCAGGTGGCGTTTCCCGGCGGCCGCTGCGATCCGGGCGAGACGCCCTGGGAGACCGCGCTCAGGGAGGCGCAGGAGGAGATCGGCCTCGATCCCGGCGCCGTGACCCTCGCGGGCCTGTCGACCCGCTACCAGAGCCTGTCCGGCTTCGACATCACTCCGGTGGTGGGCTTCGTGCGGCCGGGCTTTACGCTCAAGCCGAATCCGCAGGAGGTCGCCGACGTGTTCGAAACCCCGTTCGCTTTCCTGATGGATCCGGAGAACCACGAACGCCGCTCGCGCGAGACGGCGGAGGGGATGCGCCGGCACTTCTACGCCATGCCGCATGACGGGCGGCTGATCTGGGGGGTCACGGCGGGGATGCTGCGCATCCTATATGAGCGGCTGTACGTGGCGGCCGAGAAAGCGAGCGGCGATGAGCGGGGTTGAGGCCGGCGAGAACATGGGCGTCAGGCCCTGGATGCGCGCGGCCGAGACGCAGGCGGTGATCGCGGCGCTGGAGGCGGCGGGCGGCGCCGGCTGCGCCCGCTTCGTCGGCGGCTGCGTGCGCAATAGCCTGACCGGCCATCCGGTGGCCGACATCGACATCGCCACGCCCCTGACGCCAAGTCAGGTGATCGCCGCCCTGGAGGCGGCCAGGCTGAAGGCCGTTCCCACCGGAGTCGAGCACGGCACGGTCACCGCGGTTTCGGGCGGCAAGCCGTTCGAGATCACCACCCTGCGCCGCGATGTCGAGACCGATGGACGCCGGGCGGTGGTGGCCTTCACCGGCGATTGGGCGCAGGACGCCCAGCGGCGCGACTTTCGCCTCAACGCGCTCTACGCGGACGCCGAGGGCCGGATTTTCGACCCCACCGGCCAGGGTCTGGCCGACGCGCGCGCCGGGCGGGTGGTGTTCGTCGGCGATCCGGAGACCCGCATCCTGGAGGATGGCCTGCGCATCCTGCGCTTCTTCCGCTTTCTGGCCTGGTACGGGCGCGGCGAGCCGGATGGGCCGAGCCTTTCGGCCTGCGAGCGGCTGAAGAACCGGCTCGCCAACCTGTCGGCCGAGCGGATGTCCAAGGAACTGCTCAAGCTCCTGGAGGCGGACGATCCGCGCGGTGTGGTTCGGCTGATGGCCCAGACCGGGATCCTGGCGCTGACGCTGCCCGGCGCCGAGGGCCTGGCCCGGTTCGAGCGGCTGGTCGGCATCGAGACCGACCAGCTGTTCCAGTGCGATCCCCTGCTGCGCTTGGCGGCCCTCTTGCCGCGCGATCCGTCGGCAGGGCTGGCCGCGGCCGAGCGGCTGCGGCTGTCCAACGCCCAGCGCGACCGGCTGGTCGCCGCCCTGGGCAGGGAGCCCCGCATTGTCTCCTGGATGAGTCCGCGCGCGGCCCGGCGAGCGGTCTATCGGCTGGGCGCCGGCGCCTTCTGCGACCGGGCGCTCTTGGCCTGGGCCGCGTCCGACCGCCCGGCCGCCGGCGTCCAGTGGCGCGCGCTGCTGCCGATGGCCCAGACTTGGCCTCGGCCGGTCTTCCCGCTAACCGGCGAGGAGGTGCTGGCCGCCGGCGTGCCCAAGGGGCCGCTGATCGGCGAGGTGCTGGCCGAGGTCGAGGACTGGTGGATCGACCACGATTTCACCGCCGACAAGCTGTCGCTGGTCGAACAGCTCAAGGCGGTCGCCCAGGGGCTGGCCTATTGAGCCGGGCGGCCCGCCGCGCATGCAACAGGAGCCTTTATGCTGCACCACTCCCGCTTCCAGCCTGATCCGGATCGCGTCGGCGAATGGCTGGCCTGCCTGTGGCAGGGACCCGCGCCGGCCGACTTGGCGGTGCGGCAATGGCTGTACCTGCCCGGCGAGCCGCGGAGCATGGTGATGCTGTGGGACGGCGGGGCGGAGGCCGAGGCCTTCGTCGAACGCGCGTTCGGCGGCTTCGGACGGATCGAGACCCAGGTGGTGAGCGACGCCACGCCCGGCATGGTTCTGGCCATCGCCCGGGACCTGGCCGGGTTCGAGCAGTGGATGCGCGAGCGCGGCGCCTCGGCCGGGGAGGTGGCGCGGCAGGTCGACCTGCGCCGGCGCGGCCGGGATGCGCCAGACCAGGCCGCCGCGGCCGCCGAGGGCCGCGCCTGGGCGTCAGGATCCTGAGCGGGAGGACGCGTTGGACGATGCCGAGCTTGACGACCTGGTGGTCCTGCTGCCGCCCTTGCTGCGCTCGCTCGAGGCGCTCGGCTTCGTCGCCCGCCATCTGAACCCGCCCGATTTCGAGGCGGTGATGGACGCGGTGGGCGCGCCCGATCAGGCCCTGCGCGCCGCCCGCCCCCGGCTGGCGGCCTGGCCCGAGCGGCTGGCGGGCGCCCGCGCCGGGCTGGAGGCCGCGAGCGACGCCGTGCTCGCGGGCTTCGACGAGCTGCGCGCCGCGCCGCATCAGCCGGACGAATTGCGCGCGGTGTTCCGCGCCCTGCGCCACGCCCCGCGCGCCCAGGAGGCGCTCTACCCGCTCGCCGCCGGCCTGCCGCCGGTCAGCCGCTTCTTCCTCGATCCGGCGTCGCGCGACGACCAGGATCTGCAGGCCCGCCTGATGCGCGCCGAGCCGCGCGAGGACACCGGCGTCTTCCACTTCGACAACGAACCGGGCGAGCGGGGCGGCTATTCGGCCTATGCGCCCGAATACTACGACCCCGACCGCGCCTGGCCGCTGGTCGTGGCGCTGCACGGCGGCGCCGGGAACGGCCGCGGTTTCCTGTGGAGCTGGCTGCGCGACGCCCGCGCCCGCGGCGCGATCCTGCTCGCCCCCACCGCCACCGGGCAGACCTGGGCGCTGGCCGGGCCCGACACCGACACGCCGAACCTCGCCCGCATCCTGGACCAGGCGCGCGGCCGCTGGAACATCGACCCGGCGCGGATGCTGCTGACCGGCATGAGCGACGGCGGCACGTTTTGCTATGTGAGCGGCCTGGAGGCGGACTCGCCGTTCACCCACCTCGCGCCGGTCTCCGCCTCGTTTCACCCGTTCATCGCCGAGATGGCGGATCCGGACCGGATGGCCGGCCTGCCGATCTTTCTGACCCACGGCGCGCTGGACTGGATGTTCCCCGTCGCCGTGGCGCGGCGGGCGCGCGAGGCCCTGACGGCGGCCGGCGCGCGAGTGACCTACCGCGAGATCGACGACCTGAGCCATTGCTATCCGCGCGAGGCGAACGCGGCGATCCTGGACTGGCTGGGCGTCGGCTGACGAAAGCGATCGCGGCTAAGACGCGCCAAGCAGCCGTCGGCGGATGTCGTCCAGGTGCTCGCGGCCCCAATAGAGCTCGCCGTCGACGATCAGGCTCGGCACCCCGAACACGCCCGCCGCCTCGGCCTGTGCGCGGATCGCGTCATGCTCGCGCCGGCCGGCGCCCGCCAGATAGTCGGCGAAGCCCGTCGTCTCCGCCCCGGCCTCGCCGAGCACGGCGGCAATCACCCCGGCGTCCTCGATATCCAGATCACGGCGCCAGAAGCGCTCGAACACCCGATCGGAATAGGCGCGCAGCACGGCGTCGCCCTGGCGTTTGGCCCAGAGCAGGCCGATCGCGGCCAGCGAACTGTCCCAGATCTTGCGCGTGCCCAGCACGGTCAGGCCGCGCTTGTTGGCTTGGCGGCGGCAATCCATGTAGGCGTAGCGCACCTTGCGCCATTGATGCGCGTCGCGCTGGGACGCGGTCACCTGGCCGTCGGCGCCGAGCTCCGCGGCCCCGAGATAGCTTGGAATGTCGAGCGTGTAGGGCAGCCAGTCGAGCCGGGCGCCGCAGGCCTCGGCCATCTCGTAGATCGGGTCCTTGGCCAGATAGGCGTAGGGGCTCTTGTAGTCGGTGTAGACCGTCACCGTGCGCATCCGTCCGCCTCGCCGTGCAAGAATTCTGGGGTTTGCCGGTTCTTGTCGCCATACTCGCCCCATGCAAGCGCTTAGAGACCGGATATCGGCCAATCTCGCCGCCTGGGCGGCCGAAAAGAGGACCGGAACGACGTGCTGGTGAACAATTTTCGCGATATCGGCGGCTATCCGTCACGGTTTGGCGGGACGGTTCGGACCGACCGCGTGTTCCGCTCGGCCCAGCCGAGCGACTTCGCCGCCGAGGCGCTGCGTGGCCTGCTGGAGCTGGATTTCAAGCTGATCGCCGATCTGCGCCACCCGGCCGAACAGGCGGGCGCGCCGTCGCCCTGGCCCGCCGCCTACGCCGAGCGGATCGTGCGCCACACCGAGGCGGAAGCCGGCCTGGAGGCGCCGCACCTGGCGATCATGGCGATGCGGCCGAGGGATGTGGCGACGGCGGACGCCTATTATCTGCAACTGTATGAAGACCTGCCCCATGACCCGGCCTATCGGCGCATGTTCGCCCAGGTGCTCAATACGCTGCCGGCGCTGGACGGGCGCGCGCTGATCCACTGCACCCTGGGAAAGGATCGCACCGGGGTGTTGGTGGCGCTGATCCATTCCGTCCTGGGCGTGTCGCCGGAAGACATCCTGGAGGATTTCATCAAGTCCGGCGCGGCCAACGACTTCGGTCCCGCCCAGGCCGAGGTCCTGAAGCGGGTGCGGCGGGAGCATGGATTCGACATGCCGATCGAGGTGCTGAACCGGCTGATCTCGGTGCAGGAAACCTATCTGCCGCGCTTCTTCAACTCGCTGAACCGCGCCGGCGGGGTGGACCGCTTCCTCGACGAGATCGGCGTGACCGAGGCGGGTCGCGAAAGCCTTCGGGCCGCGATGCTGGAGCGCTGAGCCGCGGTCATCGCCCCGATCGGCCCTGGCGTTAGGGCGAAGCGGTCTTCGGCAGGAGCTGCGCCTTCAGCGCCGCGCGCTCGATCTTGCCCATGTGGTTGCGCGGGAAGCCCTCGACCGAATGGACATGCACGTCGGCGATTCCGGGCGGCAGGGCCGCGCGCAGCGCCGCCTGCAGATCGGCCGGGTCGATCGTCCGCCCGGACTGGATCGCGACATGAACGTCCTCGCCGTTTTCGCCGGGCGTGGAGAAGACGCAGACCGCTTCGGCGCCCAGCCGGTCCTGCAGCGCGGCCTCGATCGGCGCGGAGGCGATCTTGTCGCCCAGCACGTTGATCACGTCGGTCACGCGGCCTTGCAGCGAAAGCCGTCCGTCCGCGCGCAGGACGCCGAGGTCGCCCGGATAGAAGAAACCGTCGCGGAAGAAGGCGCGACTGGTCTGCTCGTCGCCCAGATAACCGCTCACGCCGTTCGTGCGGACCCGGACGATCCCGGTCTCGCCGATCGGCGCCGGCCGGTCCTGGTCGTCGACCACCTGGGCCTCGCAGCCCGGATGGATCCGGTGCCAGGGCAAACCGTCGGCGGTTTCCACGGCGGTCGAGCAAAACGCTCCGGTTTCGGTGCAGCCGATGAAGGTCCGGACGTCGCGGGTCAGTCGCTCCCGCGCCGCGCGCCACTGGGCCGGCGGCAGGACGCCGCCGCCGACGAACAGGGTCACCGCGTCGTTTCGGACCGAATTTCCGGCCGCGGGGTCCAGCAGGTCGGCCAGCAGATGCGGCGTGGCGATAGCATGGGTCAGCCCGGGCGTGACGAGGAAGCGGCGATGTTCAGGGCCCTGCTGAAAACCCACGCTCGCGCCCAGGCTCCAGGCGCAGACCGGCATGTTGTGGCCGAGCGAGGTCCAGCCGCCAAAATCGAACACGCTCACCACCGAATCGCCGGTCAGCCCGAAGACCTCGGCGCGCTGACGAACGTCCCGCGCTTCCGCGGCCTGATCGATCAGCACCTTCTTGTAGGCCCCGGTGGTGCCGGAGGTGAGCAGGATATGCCCGCCGCCGGGTGTGGCGGCGATCGATTCGGCGCCGCGGAAATCGACCGCTTGCCAGCCGGCCGAAACGTCCGCCGGAACCAGGATCAGCGGCCCGCCGGCCCGAGCGGCCGCGGCGGCTAGGCCGGACCAGGCGTCGGCCTCGGTTGGAAGCAAGATCAGGCTGACCGGCCCCAGGCCCAGCATCGCGATGGCCTCCGCCGACTGGACGATGACCGTCGTCACCCCCAGGCCGCGCAGCGCCAGGCCGATGATCCAGCCGTCGAACCGGTTGTGAACGCACAAGACCGCCGCGCGATCGCGACGGATCGCTTGTCTTTCGAAAAAAACTCGCGCCAGGAACACGAACGCGGCGAACTGTCGGTAGCTCACCGGCCGCCCATTGAAGATGACGGCCGCCTTGTCCGGCGTCGCCCGCGCGTGGGCGAAGATGTCGCCGACAATCGCCATCAGGGCCAACGCACGATCGGCGGCATGGAGGAGAGGATGGTCTCGATGTTGCCGCCGGTCTTCAGGCCGAACATGGTGCCACGGTCGTAGAGCAGGTTGAACTCGACATAGCGGCCGCGGCGGACCAGTTGCTCCTCGCGCTCGGCTTGGCTCCACGGCTCGATCATCCGGCGCCGCGCGATCTTCGGATAGACCTCCAGGAACGCCTCGCCGACGTCGCGGGTGAAGGCGAAGTCACGCTCGAAGTCGCCGGAATTGTGCCGGTCGTAGAAGACGCCGCCGATGCCGCGCGGCTCGCCCCGGTGCGGCAGGAAGAAATACTCGTCGCACCATTTCTTGTATCTGGCGTGCCAGTCGGGGTGGTGGGCGTCGCAGGCCCGGCGCATGGCGGCGTGGAACTCGATGGCGTCCGGCGCGTCCTGCCGGCGCTGCTCGTCCAGCAGGGGCGTCAGGTCGGCCCCGCCGCCGAACCAGCTCTCGGCGGTCGACAAAAAACGGGTGTTCATGTGCACGGCCGGCACCCGCGGCGAGCGCGGATGGACGATCAGGCTGATGCTGGTCGAGACGTAACTTGGATCTTTCTCGGCGCCGGGCATGGCGGCGGCCATCTCTGGGCTGAAGCGTCCGTTGGCCGAGGAAGTGTGCACTCCGGCCTTCTCGAACACCCGGCCGGAGAGGAAGCCCCCGACCCCGCCGCCGGCGCCGGTCTCGCGCGTCCAGGCCCGCCGCTCGAAGCGGCCGGGCTCGCCGGGATAAAGATCGGCCGGGGCGGCGTCCTCGATCGCCTCCAGGGTGGCGAAGATCCGGTCGCGCAGCGATTCGAACCAGGCGCGGGCGCGGGCGCGGCGCTCCTCGACGATGGCGGCGATCTCGGTCATGCGCGTCCTTGCCAACTTTATTTGGCTCTAGCGCGTCTGACCCATGGCGGGAAAGCCCCGCGTCTGTCTAAGCGCCTCGCCCAGCGCCATGGCGGCGGCGGCCACCACGTTCAGCGAACGCGCCGACGGCGCGATCGGCACGATCAGCCGCGCGTCGGCCGCGGCGTGGACGACCTCGGGCGCGCCAGCGCTCTCCTGGCCGAACAGCAGGGTGTCGCCGCGCCGGAAGGCGAAATCGGTATAGGGACTGGCCCCGCGGGTGGTGAACAGCACCAGCCGGCCGGCTCCTCGCTCGGGCGCGGCGATGAAATCGGCCCAGGATGCGCGGCGAATGATCTCGGCCTGGCCGCCGTAATCCAGCGCCGCGCGCCGCAGCGCCGGGTCCGTCAACGGGAACGCGCAAGGCTCGATCACCTCGATCGGCGTGAGCAGGCAGGCGGCCAGTCTGACCGCTCCGCCGAGGTTTTGCGGAATGTCTGGTTGAAAAAAGGCTAGGCGCATTCTAAGCGAACCACACAAGATGCTGGCGGGTGCGGCCGACTCGCGAGGGGGCGGGTTCGGGCGATGAAAATGTCGCGCGTTGCGCCTCGGCTGCCGCCGCCGCTCTTGTCGCAGGCGACCTGAGAAAGGTCGAGATGTTGGGGCGTGCGCCGATACAGTGATGGCGGCGCGAATCGAAGGGTGAGCTGAGGTGGCCGCTACCGTCGCAAAGACCAGTCCGGGGGACGATCCCAGCCGGCGCGACTTCATCCACATCGCCGCGACCGCGGCGGCCGTGGGCGGAGTGGCCGCCGTCGCCTGGCCGTTCATCGACCAGATGAACCCGTCCGGAGACACTCTGGCGCTATCGTCCATCGAGTTTGACCTGACCAAGGTCCAGGAGGGCCAGCAGGTCGTGGTCAAGTGGCGCTCCAAGCCGGTGTTCGTGCGCTATCGCACGGCCAAGGAGATCGCCGAGGCGGTCGCCGGCGACCACGCCGACCTGCGCGATCCCGAAACCGACGCCTCCCGCCACAAGCCCGGCAAGGCGCAATGGCTGATCCTGGTCGGGGTGTGCACCCACCTGGGCTGCGTGCCCAACTTCGGTCAGGGCGACTACGGCGGCTGGTTCTGCCCCTGCCACGGCTCGCAGTACGACACCTCCGGGCGTATCCGCAAAGGCCCGGCGCCGAAGAACCTGGCGCTGCCCGACTACGCCTTCCTTTCCGACACCAAGGTCAAGATCGGCTGACATCCAGATGAGCGGACATTCGATTTACCAGCCGAAAACGGCCATCGAGCGCTGGCTCGACACCCGCCTGCCGATCATTCGGTTCGGCGTGGATTTCATGGCCTTCCCGACGCCGAAGAACCTGAACTACTGGTGGACCTTCGGCGCCATCCTGGCCTTCTGCCTGGCGATCCAGATCGTCACCGGCGTGATCCTGGCGATGCACTATGTCGCCAACTCGAACCTCGCCTTCGCCAGCGTCGAGCACATCATGCGCGACGTGAACCACGGCTGGATGATCCGTTACATCCACACGACGGGCGCATCACTCTTCTTCTTCGCGGTCTACATCCACATGTTCCGCGGCATCTATTACGGCTCCTACAAGGCGCCGCGGGAAGTGATCTGGCTCCTCGGAATGATCATCTACGCCCTGATGATGGCCACCGCCTTCATGGGCTACGTCCTGCCCTGGGGGCAGATGAGCTTCTGGGGCGCGACGGTGATCACCAATATTGTCGGATCCCTGCCGGTGATCGGCGGGGCGATCACCACTTGGCTGTGGGGCGGGTTCGCGGTCGACAATCCGACGCTGAACCGCTTCTACTCGCTGCACTATCTGCTGCCGTTCATGATCGCCGGCGTGGTCGTGCTGCACCTTTGGGCGCTGCACGTGCCGGGCAACAACAATCCGCTCGGCGTCGACGTCAAGAGCGAGAAGGACACCATCCCCTTCCACCCCTATTACACGGTGAAGGACGGCTTCGCGATCGCGGTGTTCCTGATCCTGTTCGCGACGTTCGTGTTCTTCAACCCGGACGGCCTGCTCGCGCCGGATAACGCCATCGAAGCCAATCCCCTGGTGACGCCGCAGCACATCGTGCCGGAGTGGTACTTCCTGCCCTACTACGCGATCCTTCGGGCCATCCCGAACAAACTGATGGGCGTCCTGGCGATGTTCGCCTCGATCGGCATCCTGTTCGTGCTGCCTTGGATCGACACCTCCAAGGTGCGCTCGATGCGCTACCGACCGACGGCGCGGACCTTTTTCTGGCTGTTCGTCGTCACCTGCCTGGTCCTCGGCTACTGCGGCGGCCACGAGCCGGACCAGCAGGTCATTCCAGGCCTCGGCGGCTTCGATCTGATGGACGCCAACATCAACAGCTTCGTCTGGCTCTCGCGACTCGGGCTTGTCGGCTATTTTGGATTTTTTGTTTCGTTGTTCCTCGTGGGTCTGTTCGAGACCCCGTTGCCAGTGCCGGACTCGATCTCCAAGCCGGTCCTGTCCTCTGGCGCGGCGGCCCCGTCCGGCGCGGCCGCGTCGCCTAAGAAGAAGGGTTGAGCCAGATGCTGCGCAAAGCGCTCGTTATCGCGGCGGTCCTGGGTCTCGCCACCGCGGCTCAGCCGGCCTTCGCCGCCACCACGGCCGCGGAGCCCAAGGACGCCTCCTGGAGCTTCGAGGGCCCGTTCGGCCGGTTCGACCAGGAGCAGCTGCAACGCGGTTACAAGGTCTACCACGACGTCTGTTCGGCCTGTCACGCGATGAGGCTGATGAGCTACCGCAACCTCGGCCAGGAGGGCGGTCCGTTCTACGATCCCAAGTACCCGAACCCGAACGAAAACCCCTACGTCAAGACGCTGGTCAAGGACTTCCAGGTCGCCGACATCGACACCGATACGGGCGACGTGATCAAGCGGCCGGCCACCCCCGCCGACACCTTCGTCTCGCCGTTCGCCAACGAGTACGCCGCCCGGGCCTCCAACGGCGGCGCCCTGCCGCCCGACCTGTCGCTGATCATCAAGGCGCGCGAGAACGGGCCGCGCTACGTCTATTCGATCCTCACCGGCTATGTTGCGGCGCCGGCGGGCATGACGGTGCCGGCCGGCAAGTTCTACAATCCCTACATGCCCGGCGACATGACCGCCTTCATGCCGCCCGGCGCCAAGCAGATCCCAGTCGGCGGCTTCATCGGCATGCCGCTGCAGCTGACCGCCGACCGGGTCACCTACGACGACGGGACCAAGGCGACGCCGGAGCAGGAAGCCAAGGACGTGGTGGCCTTCCTGGCCTGGGCGGCCGAGCCCCACGCCGACGAGCGCAAGAAGACCGGCTTTGCGGTGATGCTCTACCTGTTGTTGTTCGCCGGCCTGCTCTACGCCAGCTACCGGCGGCTATGGCGGAACATCGAACACTAGGCTCGTTCTGCTTCACCATCGATCTTGGGACTCGCCGGAGCGCCTTCGGCGAGTCCTTTTCGGTTCGGCCTGGAACAGAGGATCAGGCGGGCGCCGCGGGTTTTGTCGCCGCGCCGGCCCCCGTGTTATTGAGGCGGCGTGACTCAGACCCGCGCGTGGAAGAACTTCAAACGCATGCAGGACGTCGCGGTGGCGGCGGGCCTTCTGATCTACGCGGGCGCCGTGGTCCACGCCTGGCGAGTGCTGCCGGGAACCGCCCGTCTGAAAGCCCAGCTCACCCTGCTGTTTCCCGCCGCCTTCCTGCTGCTGTTCTGGCTCGGCCCGCTGATCGTTCCGCCGGTGCGCCGATGGCTCGGGCGCTATGTGCTGATGAGCTTCGACGCCGGCTTCGGCCAGTCGGCCGGCTCGGTGATCGTCGGCGTGGGCGTGCTGGCGACCGCGGCCGCCTTCATCTATCTGCAGGTCGCCGGCGTCGCCCATGGCGGCCGCTATCCGGCCGGAGTGTTCTCCGGCTACGGCGCCGGCATCGGCATCCTGTTGGCCCAGGCGTTCGTCGTACGGCGGCTGGAGAAGCAGCCGGAGGTGCGCGAGCGGATCGAGGAGGAGTGAGCGGCCTAATGCTCCCCGCGCGCCCCGGCCGCGCGCTGGAACAGCTGCAGCGTGCGCAGCCGCGCCAGGCGGGCGCTGTCGGGGTGATAGTCCGCCCGCCGGTCGGAGACGAAGCCGTGGCCGGCGTCGTAGAGGTGGATCGGAATCTCCGGATGGGCGGCGGCGATCTGCTCGATCGTCGCGGGCGGGATGCTGGCGTCGGTCTTGCCGAAATGCAGGATGATCGGACAGCGCGGCGTCTCGTCCAACAACTCGGGAATCCGCCGGCCATAGAAGCTGGACGCCGCCGTCACGCCCTCGCAGCGGCAAGCCGCCAGCCAAGTCGCCGTCCCGCCCCAGCAGAAGCCGGCGACGAACACCGGCGGCGCCAGCGCGTCGATCGCCGCTTGCAGGTCGGCCTCGACCTGGTCCCAGGGGGTCTCCTGGGAATAGCGCACGGCCCTGGCCACCGCGTCCGAGGCGTAGTCCGCCGCGAAACCCGGCTCCAGCCGGTCGTACATCGACGGCGCGATGACCTCGTAGCCGGCCTCGGCGTAGCTGTCGGCCAACTCGCGGATGTGGTCGGTGACGCCGAACACCTCCTGGATCAGCACCAGCCCGCCCTGGCGCGCGTTTCGGGGCTCCACATGGTAGGCTCCGAACGAAAACCCGTCGACCGGGCTGGTCAGCCGGATCGTACGCCCAAGGACCACCGGCTCAGGCCGCGCCGTTCTGCTCGAACAGGGCCAGCGTGCGTTCGCGCGCCAGCTTGGCGTCGTCTGGGTCGGAGTCTGGCCGTCCGTCGTTGTTGAATCCGTGTCCGGACTTTTCGTAGATGTAGACCGGCACGCCGGGTTGGGTGGCCTTGAGCTTGGCGGCGACCTCGTCGGCGGGGATATAGGTGTCCTTGCGGCCGAAGTGGCAGATCACCGGACATTTCGGCGTCAGATCCGCCGCCGCGGCGACGCCGCCGCCATAGTAGCTGGAGCCGGCCGCGAGGCCATCGAGCTTGCCCGCCGCCTGCCAGACCATGGCCCCGCCATAGCAGTAGCCGACGATGAACACCGGCCCGCGCGGCTTGAGGTAGGCGATGCAGGCGGCGATGTCGGCCAGGGCGTCCTCGGGCTTGGCTTTGCCGACGATGGCGAAGGCCGCGGCCAGTCCGGCCTCGTCGTGGCCCGAGACGAATCCGGGTTCGACGCGGTCGTACATCGACGGGGCGAGCGCCTCGAAGCCCAGCTTGGCCCAGCGCGCGACGTCGGCCTGGACATACGGGTCGAGGCCGAAAATCTCCTGGATCACGATCACCCCGCCGCGCCGGCGGCCCTCGGCGTTCGCGTGCAGGGCGGCGAATTCGAACCCATCCGCGGCGGTGCTCTTGATCTTGATCATCTCGGCCATGGCCTCGCTCCCGTTGTGTCTGGTCAGGGCGCTCTATCCGCCCGATCTAGGTATTGAACCTGAAATGCATCACATCGCCATCCTGGACGACATACTCCTTGCCTTCCAGGCGCATGCGACCGGCCTCGCGGGCCCCCGCCTCGCCGTTCAGGCGGACATAGTCGTCATAAGCGATGGTCTCGGCCCGAATGAAGCCCTTTTCGAAGTCGGTGTGGATCACGCCCGCGCTTTGCGGGGCGGTGGCCCCCGCCGGAATGGTCCAAGCCCGCGCCTCCTTCGGCCCGGTGGTGAAATAGGTCCGCAGGCCCAGGAGCGCGTAGGCCTCGCGGATCAGCCGGTTCAGGCCGGGCTCGGCGAGGCCGATGGTCTCCAGGAATTCGGTGCGTTCGGCCGAATCCAGCAGGGCGATCTCGCTTTCGATCTTGGCCGAGATCACCACGCACTTGGCGCCGTCCTTGGCCGCCCGCTCGGCGACTTGGCGCGACAGGGCGTTGCCGTCCCCCGCCGAGGCCTCGTCGACGTTGCAGACGTAGAGCGCCGGCTTCGAGGTTAGCAGCTGCAGCATCCGCCAGGCCTTGTCGTCGTCCTCGGCGACCTCGGCGACGCGCGCCGGTCGGCCGGCGTTGAGTTGGTCCAGCGCCAGCTTGGCCAGGCGCAGGGTGGTCGCGCTCTCCTTGTCGCCGCCCTTGGCCCGCTTCTCCAGATTGACCGCCCGTTTTTCCAGGCTTTCCAGGTCGGCCAGCATCAGTTCGGTGTCGATGATCTCCAAGTCCGAGATCGGATCGATGCGGCCTTCCACATGGGTGATGTCGTCGTCGACGAAGCAGCGGGCGACCAGGGCGATGGCGTCGCAGTCGCGGATATTGGCCAGGAACTGGTTGCCCAACCCTTCGCCCTTGGAGGCGCCGCGCACCAGACCGGCGACGTCGACGAAGTTGATCCGGGCCGGGATGATCTCCTTCGACCCAGCGATCTTCGCCAGCCTCTCCAGCCGCGGCTCCGGCACCGCCACGTCGCCGACATTGGGTTCGATGGTGCAGAACGGATAGTTGGCCGCCTGGGCCGCCGCGGTCTGGGTCAGGGCGTTGAACAGGGTCGATTTGCCGACGTTCGGCAGGCCGACGATGGCGACTTTCAGGGCCATGGAAACTCTTGGACAGGGATTGGACGGGGGGACCTAGCACATCGGCGGGCCAGTGGCGAAAGGCGTCGGTCGCGGCCCTTGCCAGCGGCGCGGCGGTCGAGGGGGCGCGACCTTGGAGGCGGGATGGTTCTGAACGGCCTCGGGCGACCGCTATTTTGAAATGACGGCGATGAAATAGCCGTTGTGCCAATCGCTATCCTGCTGCGCGACGGCGGCGTGGCTGTCGTCCTGTGTCGTTCTGATCTCGATTGAATAGAGAACATTCAGCCTCGCGGCGGCGATCGCGGCGCGGGTGCCATCGCGAACGGCCGGCCAGTTCCAGTCGTCGACGATGAAGATGAATTGATCGTCCAGCGCCGGCAAGGCGAGCGCGACGCCGTCGTATTGATCTTGCTGGCTGTGCGGCCCATCAAACAGATAGATGTTGAATTTTCCAATCCCGGCGTAGTTCACCGCGCGGAAATCGCTTTCAATGAAAGCAAAAGAAATGTTGTCCGAGGCGCAAAAGCCGACATTCGCCAGAAATACGTCCTTTGGCCCGCCGAATTCCGACCAGTTGTCGATGCATACTACGGTGACTCGATTGCCTTCCATGGCGGAACAAGCGGTGGACCCCGCCCATGAGCCAACTTCCAGGTATCGAGCGCCCGGCATCGACCCGACCAGGTTGTTGATCAGCAATCGGTAGTTTTTTCCGGACATGCCGACCATGTTCAGTATCGGCGTCGACACTTTGCCATCGAGCGCTAATGCCCGGTCGAGCGCATTGTCTAGAAGGCGAGCGTAGAGATTATCTCGAACAAAGCCGTTGCGCTTGATGGATAACCGGTCAGCCACGTCACTGCCTATCGTTGATCTAAGCCACGAATTCGATATTTTTCAGCACCCGGCGCCGCGACGCGAAATGTACGGGCGACAGCCGTGATGCGCATGGGCGACGCTCGCCTCCAACCAACGCGGAATCAGTCCCGGACAGGGCTTTAACCTGATCCGGCCGGCGTCAGCAATGAATGACCCGCGGCGGCGCGGTCAAAATCGGCGCTTTCGGCCGAAACCGGTCGCCCCGATCCGACGTCTTCGCCAGCGTTTCCGCCGCAACCGTTGGCCCGGCTCAGTCGCCGCCCGCCTCAGGCTGCCGCGGGTCGGCCTTTTCGGCGGGAGCCAAGCGCATCACCTCGGCCTGGTATTTCTCGTCCTCGCCCAGGGCCAAGAGCGGCAAGGCTTCGGCGCAGGCGTTGCACAGGGCGCCCACCCAGCCCCGCTCGACCTTGTGGAAGTCGCTCAGCACGTGGCCCATCACCTTGTCCTTGTGGCCCGGATGGCCGGTGCCCATGCGCGCGCGGCGAAAGTCGGCGCCGATGTGCGCGGTGATCGAGCGGATGCCGTTGTTGCCGGCCGCCCCGCCGCCGGTCTTCATCCGAAACCGCCCGGGCGCCAGGTCGATCTCGTCGTAGAACACCACCACGTCGGCCGGCGACGCCTTGTAGAACTTCATCGCCTCGCCGACCGCCCGGCCGCTCTCGTTGTAAAAGGTCTGGGGCTTGAGCAGCAGGGCGCGGACCGGGCCTTGCGGCGTCTCGATCGCGCCCTCGGCGGCTAGGCCGGAGAACCGCGTGCGCTCGGGCGCGAAGCGCCAGCGCCCCGCGATCGCCTTCAGGGCCAGAAAACCGATGTTGTGGCGGTTGTGGGCGTATTGCGCCCCGGGATTGCCGAGGCCGACGATGATCAGCATGACGGCCTCACGCAAATCCGGTCCAGCCCGACCCTGTCCCTACCCCATCGCGGGGCGAGACTCATTCAGCGGATCGGTGTTCCGATCACGCTTCCGTCGTCGTCTCTTCGGCCGCGACGGTTTCTTCTTCGGCCTGCATCGCCGAGGAGGTGGCGATCGAGGCGACGACCACGTCGCGGTCGTGGGCGCCGAGCTGGGCGCCGGCGGGTAGCGGCAGGTCGGTGCTGCGCACCGCGTCGCCGATGTCCAGACCGGTCAGGTCGGCCACCAGCTCCTCGGGAATCTGGTCGGCGGGGACCATGATCTCGACCGCGTGCAGCGCCACGTTCAGCGTGCCGCCACGCTTGATGCCGGGCGAGGCGTCCTGGTTGCGGAAGTGCACCGGGATCGAGATGCGGATCAGTTGGTGCTCGTCGACGCGATAGAGGTCGAAGTGCGTGGCCTCGTCGGTGACGGGGTGAAACTGGACGTCCTTGGCGATCACCGGCTGGGTCTCATCGCCGTATTTCAGGGTGACCTTGTGGCCCAGAAGCTTGCCCGAGTGCAGCGCCTTGCGGAATTCGTTGGAGCGGACCGCGATCGCCACCGGATCGAGGGTTCCGCCATAAAGCACACCGGGCACCTTGCCCGCGCGGCGGGCTTCGCGGGCGCCGCCGGTGCCGGTGCGTTCGCGGACTTCGACGTTCAGGACGATCTCGGCCATGGCCATGCTCTCGAAACGAAACGCCGCGCAAAGACCGCGCGGCGTGGGTCGGTTGAATAGGGGCGGCTAGATACACGCTTCCGTCCCGCGGCGCAACGCCGTCCGGCGGGGCGGTTCATATCTAGCCGTGTCGTTTGCGGCGGATCGGCCTTGCGCGTTTGGGGGTCGAGACGGTCTGGGTCAGCGGCGGCGGGGGGACGACGACCGGCGCCGGCGCGCCGGCGGCGATCATCACGCACTGGCCGGTGTCCATCATCACGTGCTGGCCGAGGCAGAAGATGTCCTCGTAGTTCGGCCGCGCGCCCGCCAGGCACTGGTAGAGATTGAGCTTGGCGGTGTTCAGGCAGGTCGCCGTCGGCGCGTCGGTCATCAGCGGCGTCAGGCTGTCCAGTCGCTCGTCGCCCGCCTCGCCAAGGGCCGCCAGCGCGGCGACGGCCAGGCCGCGCACGATCACCGGCGGATAGGGCGGGGCGAGACCGGGGCCCCGCAGCGGAATCGGGCTTTGACCGACGGCCGCGGACCGCAGCCGTGAGACCTGCTCGACCGAGGCGATGTCGTTGAACAGGGACGCGGTCTTGGCGTCGGCCAGTCGTTGGGGGCGATCCCGGACCGGGGCTTTGGACCAGTCCTGGCGCTGGATGTCGAAGGCGGCCTGTTTGACCGCCGCGCCGGCGTCGAACAGCTTGCGGCCCTCCGGGGCGATCGTGGCCATCGCCAGCCCCGCGGCGGTGTCGGACCCCCCGAAAGCGACGGCGTAACCGGGGTCTTTGAAGATCACGGCGCTCATCTGCTGGCGCGCTGTCGGGTCGGCGCCGAACGCGCGCACATTGGCCACGAAGTTCGGGTCCTGCAGGGCGGCGATGGCGGCATAGGCGATCTCGCCGCGCAGCAGCTGCTCCGGGGCGATGGTGTCGGACTGCCTCAGCGCCTGGGCGACGTCGGCGGCGCTCCTGAAATCGGGGCTGACGGCCGCGGTCTGGGCCACATAGGCCTGGAACACCGCCGCGTCCTGGATCAGGGCGTCGGACAGCGAGATCGCCGGCGGCGTCGGCGGCGCCGCCGGGGGCTGCGGGGGCGGGGGCGGGGGGGCGCACGCGGCCAGCGCCGCGGCGCCGGCGAGCGCCAAGCCGGTCAGGACGCTGCGCAGGCGCTGGATGGACATCTGGCCGATTCCCTCGGGACAAGGACGCGGGCCGCTCATTGGGCCTCAGTCGAACAATTTGGACACCGATTCCTCATTGGCGATCCGCCGGATGGCCTCGCCGATCAGCGGCGCGATGCTGACCGGGCGGATCTTGTCGCAGGTTTTCACCAGATCGGGCGCCTCGATCGAATCGGTCACCACCAGCTCCTTGAGCACCGAGGCGCGCACCCGCTCGACCGCCGCGCCGGAGAGCACCCCATGGGTGACATAGGCCGAGACCTCGGTCGCGCCGTGCTCGACCAGGGCGGCGGCGGCGCTGCACAGGGTGCCGGCGGAATCGACGATGTCGTCGAACAGGATGCAGCGGCGGCCCTTGACGTCGCCGACGATGTTCATCACCTCGCTCTGGCCGGGGCCGGATCGGCGCTTGTCGACGATGGCGAGGTCGGCGTCGAGCCGGTTGGCCAGGGCGCGCACCCGCACCACCCCGCCGACGTCCGGCGAGACGATCATCAGGTCGCTGGTGTTCTTGTAGTGGCGGGTGATGTCCGTCGCGAGCACCGGAATGGCCACCAGATTGTCGGTCGGGATGTCGAAGAAGCCCTGGATCTGGCCGGCGTGCAGATCCATCGTCAGCACCCGGTCGGCCCCGGCGCGGGTGATCAGGTTGGCCACCAGCTTGGCCGAGATCGGGGTGCGCCCGCCGGTCTTGCGGTCCTGCCGGGCATAGCCGAAATAGGGGATGACCGCGGTGATCCGCCGCGCCGACGCCCGGGTCAGCGCGTCCATGCAGATCAGCAGCTCCATCAGGTTGTCGTTGGCCGGATAGCTGGTCGACTGGATGACGAACACGTCCTCGCCGCGCACGTTCTCCTCGATCACCACGAACACCTCGTTGTCCGAGAAGCGGCGCACCTGCGCCTTGGTCAGGGGCAGGTCGAGATGGTCGGCGATCGCCTCGGCGAGCACGCGGTTGGAGTTGCCGGCGAGCAGCTTCATCGATCAATTCCCTCGGAGGCGGCGTCGCTCCGGGCTTCTAGCAGTCGGGCCGCCGGGGGCAAGTCCCGTGATCGGGCGATCCTATTCTAGGCGGGCGATTCCAGCATGATCGCCGACAATAGCCGGCCATAGTCGCCCTCGCCCCGCCGGACCGCCCGGCGGTTGGAGAAGAACGCGGCCTCCTCGGCGCAGGTGTCGCGGCCGATCCAGGCGCAGGCGCCGACCCCCGCCTCGCGCAGCCGCGCCAGCACGAAGCCGGGCAGGTCGAACAGGCGCTTGTCCGGCCGGGCGCCGGCGGCGAAGAAGCGCTCGCAGCCCGGCGCCTCGCGAGCGAACCGCTCAAGGAACTCCAGGCCCACCTCGTAGGAGGCCGGGCCGATACAGGGGCCGATCGCCGCCGCCATGCGCTCCGGCGCGGCGCCCAGGGCGGCCATCGCCTCGATCACCGCCTCGACCACCCCGCCCAGCGCGCCCCTCCAGCCGGCGTGGGCGCAGGCCACCACCCGCGCCTCGGCGTCGGCCAGCAGGATCGGCGCGCAATCGGCCGACAGCGCGCCCAGCACCAGGCCTGCGGCACGGGTGACGATGGCGTCGGCTTCGGGCGCCTGGGCCCAAGGGGTCTCGGCCACATGGACGCGGGCCGAATGGATCTGATAGGCGGTGAGCAGCTGGTCGGGGTCCGCGCCGAACACCTCGGCGGCCCGGGCGCGGTTGGCTTCCACCGCGGCTGGATCGTCCTTCGAGCCGCGGCCGAGGTTGAGGCTGGCGTAGATCCCGCTCGAGACCCCGCCATTACGAGTGAAGAAGGCGTGGCGCACGCCGCTCAACGGGGTCAGCAGCGTTGATCGCAGGACGGGAGGGTGCGCCATCACGCGTCCTCGAACCCAGGCGGCGGCCGATTGCTCGCGCCATAGAGGCAGGCCGCCTTGAACAGCCGCCCCATCTGGTCGTCGTCCACCAGCCGCGCGAGCTGGCGCGCGATGGTCCCGGCGCGATCGGGCGCCGCGCGGGCCAGCGCCGCGGCGCGCTGTTCGATCCCCAGCCGGCGCAGGAATTCGCCCTGGGTGACGAGGGCGGCGCGCGCGCCGAGCGTCTCGGCCGCCAGCCGTACGGCGCGAAAGTCGGCGTGGACGGTCAGGTCGGCCTCGCCGGGGCTGGAGAGGGGGTCGACCTTCTGGTGCCCACGCAGGGCCTGCAGGGTGTCGCCGCCGCCAGGCTCGCCGCCGTAGTCGATCAGCAGCGCCGCCCCGCCCCACCGTGTGATGCGCCCGACGACGTCAGCGGCGAGAATCGATTGAGCGGGGGAAATCTCGACCAGGGTTCCGATCGGCCAGGCGTCGTCCTGGTCCGAGAGGGGCGGGATCAGTGGCGCGAGGCCGAAGGTCAGCTCGCCGGCCGTGTCCACCCCGACCACGCGCTCGGCCCAGCCTTCGGCCCGGCGCACGAGTTGGGCCGCGGGCAGGCAATCGAGCACCTCGTTGGCGATCAGGATCATCGGCGCGTCGCCCGGAACCTCGTCCAGGCGCGCGGTCCAGCGCGCATTGGCTCCAGCCAGCCGCTGGCGCTGCCGCTCGGCCAGCGGCGCGCTGGTCTCGACCAGCCAGAGGTCGGCGGCGGCCAGGAAGTCCGGGGCCAGCCTGGCGGCGCGCAAAGCGTCGGCGATCAGGGTCCCGTCACCCGGGCCGATCTCGATCAGGCGGAACGGGTGCGGCCGACCCAATCCGACCCAGGTCTCCACCGCCCACAGGCCGATCAGCTCGCCGAACATCTGAGAGATCAAGGGCGCGGTGACGAAATCGCCGTCCTCGCCCAGCCGGGGTCGGGTGGCGTAATAGCCGTGCTCGGGATCGTGCAGACAGGCGGTCATGAAGGCGTCGACGCCGATCGGCCCCGTCGCGCGGATGGCCGCCTTGAGCTTGTCGGTCAGGCTCATCCCCGCGCCTGATCGGCGCTTGGCGCGGGCGTCGGCTTCGATCCGCGCAGAGCTCTGACCATCAGGGCGAGGCCGGCGAGCGCCATCGGGATCGACAGGATCATGCCCATGGTCAGGCCGAACGGAAAGCTCGGCATGCCGATGTCGGGATTGCGCACGGTCTCCAAGCCGATGCGGAACAGTCCGTAAAACAGCATGAACAGGCCGGTCACCGCGCCCGGCCGGGGCAGCCAGCGCGCCCGATGGGTGGCCCAGCGCAGGATCAGGAACAGCGCGAGGCCTTCGAGGCCGGCCTCGTAGAGCTGGCTGGGATGGCGCGGCAGGCTGTCCGAAGCGCTGGGAAAGACGATGCCCCAGGGCAGGCTGGTCGGCCGGCCCCACAACTCGCCGTTGATGAAGTTGGCCAGGCGGCCGAAGAACAGGCCGATCGGCGCGCAGGGCGCGATCAGATCGCCCAGCCGCAGCATGTCGATCCGGTTGACCCGCGCGAAGATCACGACCGCCGCGATCACGCCGACAAACCCGCCGTGGAACGACATCCCGCCGTGCCACAGCCGCAGCATCTCCATCGGATCCTGGTCGAACTGGCCGCGGCCGTAGAACAGGACATAACCCACCCGCCCGCCAGCGATGACGCCCAGGGTGATCCACAGCACCAGATCGTCGATCTGGGTCACGCTGGCCGGCGGGGCGATGGGCGGCCACAAGCGCGCCTCGCGGATCAGGCGCGCGCAGTAGCGCCAACCCAGCAGGATGCCCGCGATATAGGCCAGGGCGTACCAGCGGATGGCCAACGGGCCGAGATGGATCAGGACCGGATCGAATTTGGGGAACGGCACGGGGCATCCTCGAAGCGGGCGCTCAGGCGTCAGTTTATCAGGCGCCGCGGCGCCATGGGAGGTCGCGCCGACGCACCCCGTCGCATTAATTCGGCATTTCCCGTATAGAAGGGGGCATGCAGACCCAAAACCCGTTTCTCGACGAGTTCGCCAAGCTGACCACTGCGGCGCTCGGCTTGGCCCAGGCCGCCGGCGAGGAGGCCAGAACCGCCTTTCGCGCCCAGGCCGACAAGTTCGTCGCCGACTTCGATCTGGTGCGTCGCGACGAGCTTGACGCGCTCAAGGCCGAACTCAAGCTGCTGCGCGACGAGGTCGCCGCGCTGAAGGGCGAGACGCCGGCGAAGTCCAAGTCCTCGCGCGGGAGGCCGGCTCGCCCACGACAAGAAGCCGGTTGAGACGCCGGCCTCGAAGCAGATTAAGCTGCTGATTCATCCGTTCCCCGCCACTCCCGCCGCCCAACGTCGACGAGGTCCCATGGACACCCCGCAATCGGAAGAAGACGACGTCGAACCGGGCTTCGATCCGCTGGATGTGGTCGAACACGTGCTGGCGGCCGAAAACCTGACCTTCGACCGCACCGAGGATGGCGACCTGGCCTTCGCGCTGACCGGCGACTGGAAGGACTACGAGCTGTGGTTCGCCTGGCGCCCGGAGGTCGACTGCCTGCAGCTTTGCCTGTCGCTCGACATGCGCGCGCCGAAATCGCGGCGGCCGGCGACGCATGAACTGCTGTCGCTGATCAACCAGCGGATCTGGCTGGGGCATTTCGAGGTCTGGGCGGACGACGGCGAGATCGTCTTCCGCCACGCCCTGTCCCTGCCGCATGGCGAGCGCCCGACCCTGGCCCAGGCGGCGGCGATGATCGACGCCGCGGTCGAGGCGGCCGACCGGTTCTATCCGGCCTTCGATTTCCTGCTGAAGGGGGCCAAGTCGCCGGACGAGGCGATGGCCGCCTGCATGTTCGAGACCGTCGGCCAGGCCTGATCCGCGCGACGACCCGCGGGCTTGGCGCCCGGCGCGGCTTTGCGATGCGCGCGCCGTCGCGTTAGGTCTGTCGTCATGACCCCTATCCTGCTCCTCGGCGCGGGCCGCATGGGCGGCGCCCTGATCCAAGGCTGGTCCCGCGCGGCCGCCTTTTCGCCCGACCAGTTGATCGTGCTCGATCCGCATCCCGCGCCCGCCGCCCTCGCCGCGCTGGGCGAAGGCGCACGGCTGAACCCGCCGGAGGCGGAGCTGGTCGAGGCGCCGACCGTGCTGTTGGCGGTCAAGCCGCAGATCTGGCGCGCGGTGGCCGCCGAGCTCGCGCCGCTTTTGCATCCCCAGGCGGTGATCGTCTCGATCGCGGCGGGAGTCAGGACCGGTGAGATCTCCGCCGCCTTCGGCGGACGGCGGGCGGCGCGGGTGATGCCCACCACGGCCGTGGCCATCGGCAAAGGCGCGGCCTCGATCGTGGCGGTCGATAAGACCGCGCGCGCGCGGGCCCACGCGCTGTTCGATCCGGTGGGAGCCTGCGTCGACATCGGCGACGAGGCGCTGATGGACGTCACCGTCGCGGTCTCCGGCTCGGCGCCGGCCTATCTTTACGCCTTCATCGAGGCGCTGGAGGCGGCGGGCCAGGCCGAGGGCCTGCCGGCCGAGGCCGCGCGCGCCCTGGTCCGCGCGACCCTGATCGGGGCGGCGGCGCTGTTGGACCAGACGGCGGAGGATCCGGCCGAACTGCGCCGCCAGGTCACCTCGCCCGGCGGCACCACCGAGGCGGCGCTCGAGGTCTTGATGGGTGAGCATGGCCTCGGACCCCTGGTCGCCGAAGCGGTGGCGGCCGCGGTGCGGCGCTCGAGGGAGCTGGGCGGATAAGGCTTAGCCCGGCAGCCGCACCACCGCGCGCAGCCCGCCCATCGGGCTGCGGCCCAGGGTGACGTCGCCGCCCAGGCCGCGGGCCACGTCGCGGGCGATGGCCAGGCCCAGGCCGACGCCCTTTTCGTTCTGGTTGCGCGCATCGTCGAGCCGGTTGAACGGCTTGAAGGCGTCCTCGTAGCGGTCGGGCGAGATTCCCGGCCCGTCGTCGTCGACCACGATCTCCACCCCGCCCGCCGGCCGCGGCCGGGCGGCGACATTGACCCGTTCGCCATGGGCGGCGGCATTCATCACCAGGTTCGACAGCGCGCGCTTGAAGGCGTTGGGCCGCACGTTGGCCAAGAGCGCGCCGTCGGCGTCGACCGCCACCTCGGCGCCGGCCCGCGTCGCGCCGACGCTGACCTCCTCGATCAGCCCGCGCAGGGCCACGGTCTCCAGCATCTCGCCGCCCTCGCCGCGGGCGAAGGCGAGGTATTCGTCGATCATATGCTCCATCTCGGCCAGATCGCGCTTGATCTCCTGGACCCGCGGGGACGGCTCGGCCAGGGCCGCCTCCAGCTTCAGCCGGGTCAGGGGGGTGCGCAGGTCATGGCTGACCGAGGCCAGAAGCGCGGTGCGCTGGTCGATGTGGCGCTGAATGCGCTCCTTCATGGCGATGAAGGCGAAGGCGGCCTTGCGCACCTCCGCCGCGCCGTGCGGCTTGAACTGGGGCACGTCGCCGCCCCGGCCAAAGGCTTCGGCGGCGTCAGCCAGCCGCTCGATCGCGCGCACCTGGTTGCGGATGAACAGCAGCGACACGCCGGTCAGCAGCACCGTCGCCACGACCATCCACAGGATGAAGATATGGCCCTGGGTGGCGAAGGCGCGGTCGCGCGGGGCGATGATCCGCAGGACGCCCTGCTTCACCTGCACCCGGATGTCGACGTAGGCGGGGTAGCGGGTGGTGTCGAGCCAGAACGGCTGGTCCAGCCGGTTGACCAGGGCTTGCTTCAAGGCGCGGTCCAGCGGCGCGAACAGCGCGGTTCGCCTGGAAGTCGGCAGGGCGCTATCCTCCCGCAGCGCCACCGACAGGCTCAGCGAGTGCTCGGCCCGATCGGCCAACTTGGCTAGGCCCGCCGGCGAAGGGTCGGCCTGGTAGCTGTCGACCACCCAGGCGACGTCGCCCGCCAGGCCCTCGGACAGGCGGCTGGTCACGGTTTGCCAGTGGGCGTCGAAGAATATCCAGGTGACCGCGACCTGCATGATCGCGATCGGCAGCACGATGATCAGCAGCGAGCGGCCGAACAGGGTCGAGGGCAGCCAGCGCTTGACGACGCGCGGCCAGAACAGGCTCTTGGCGAAGCTGGTCATCAGTCGGGGGCCAGCATGTAACCCACCCCGCGCACGGTGCGCAGATAGCGCGGAGCCTTGGGGTCGGCCTCGATCTTGCGGCGCAGGCGGGTGACTTGGACATCGACGGCCCGGCCGCTGGCGTCGGCGGTCTCGCGCGCCAGATCCAGCCGGTCGACCGGCGCGTGGGCGTCGGAGGCCAGCCGCCGCAGGAGCCGCGCCTCGGCCTCGGTCAGCCGCACCGCCGTCTCGCCGCGCAGCAGTTCGCCGCGCCCGACATCGAAACTGCATTGGCCCAGCGACAGCCGCCGCGCGCCGCCCGCCGGGGCGCCCGCGCGGCGCAGGATCGCCTCGATGCGCAGCACCAGCTCCCGCGGCTCGAACGGTTTGGGCAGATAGTCATCGGCGCCCAGGCTCAAACCTTCGATCCGATCGCCCGCCGCATCGCGCGCGGTCAGCATCAGCACCGGCGTAGCCCGCGACGGCCCGCCGCCGCGCAGCCAGCGGATCAGCGAAAAGCCGTCCTCACCGGGCATCATCACGTCCAGGATCAGAAGATCGAAATCGATCGCGGCGAGCTGGCGGCGCGCGCCGGCGGCGTTCGCGGCGGTGGTCACCCGAAACCCCGAGCGGGCGAGATATTCCTTCAGCAGCGAGCGGATGCGGTCGTCGTCGTCGACCACCAACAGGTGCCGCGCCATTGATGCGTGGTCAGTCGAGGCGTTCACATCCCGGCCTTTGTGCTATAGCCCTGGCGACGCCCCGTTCCGGCGAACCCGGAATATGGGGACGTTTCGTGCGTATGGAGGAGCTTGCCCGATGTCTTTGGTGCCTTTCGACGATCGCGACGGCTGGATATGGCTGGACGGGACCTTCGTTCCGTGGCGCGAGGCGAAGGTGCACGTACTGACCCATGGCCTGCATTATGCCTCAGCGGTGTTCGAAGGCGAACGCATGTACGGCGGCGAAATCTTCAAGCTGACCGAACACACCGAACGTCTGCACCGCTCGGCCGAGATCCTCGACTTCAAGATCCCCTACAGCGTGGCCGAGATCGACCAGGCCTGCAAGGACACCTGCGCGCGCAACGGGCTGGACGACGCCTATGTGCGCCCGATCGCCTGGCGAGGGTCGGAGATGATCGGGGTCTCGGCGCAGAACACCACCATCCACGCGGCGATAGCCTGCTGGGAATGGCCGAGCTACTTCAAGCCCGAGGAGAAGGCCCGGGGCATCCGCCTGACCTTCGCCAAATACCGCCGTCCCTCGCCGGAGACCGCGCCGACCGCCTCCAAGGCGACCGGGCTCTACATGATCTGCACCGTCTCCAAGCACGCCGCCGAGAGGGAGGGCTATACCGACGCCCTGATGCTGGACTGGCGCGGCTATGTGGCCGAATCGACCGGGGCCAACGTCTTCCTGGTGCGCGACGGGGTGATCCATACGCCCGAGCCCGACTGCTTCCTCGACGGCATCACCCGCCGCAGCGTGATCGCCATCGCCAAGAGCCGCGGTTTCGAGGTGGTGCAGCGGCACATCCCGGCCGAGGAGCTGGCCAGCTTCTCGGAGGTGTTTCTGTGCGGCACCGCCGCCGAGGTGACCCCGGTGGCCGAGATCGGCCCGCACCGCTACACCCCGGGCAATATCTCGCTGTCGCTGATGGACGACTATTCGCGTCTGGTGCGGCGCGAGCTGGCGCCGGCGTAGGCGCTTAGCCTCCTCGCGTCAGGACGATCTCGACTCCGGCCGCCGCGGCGACGGGCGCCAGAGCCTCGGGCTTTTCGACCCGCACCTTGGCGCGCAGCACCAGCGGATCCTCCAGGCAGGCCCGCGCCAGGTGTTCGGCGAAGGCCTCGACCAGCTTGAAATGACCGCCGGCGGCCAGCGCCCTGGCCTTGGCGACCACGCTCTCGTAGTTGACGGTGTCGGCGATGTGCTCGACCGGCCGGCGGGCGATGTCCAGTTCGACGTCGATGATCAGCGGCTGGCGGCGGCCGTGCTCATGGGCGTAGACCCCGATCTCCGCCTCGATCCGCGCCGCGCGCACGAACACCTTCAGGGTCTCGATGCCGATCGCGGGGGGCGAATGCGGGAAGGGAACGGTGGCGCTCAAGGGCGGGACGATCGGTCAGGGCTCGATGATGTCGGGCGTCCGCCAGGCCAGGTGCTGGCCGCCGTCGACGGCGATCATCTGGCCGGTCACTGACTTCGCGTCAATCAGATAGGCGAGGGCGGCGGCGATTTCGTCGGGACTCGCCGGTCTCTGCAGCGGAACCCGCGCAGCTTCGGCGGCGAAATCGGCCGGGCTCTGGTGGATCGAGGCCAGGGTGGGGCCCGGGCCGATGGCGTTGACCCGGATGGACGGGGCCAGCGCCTGGGCGCTCATCAGCGTCGCCTGCCACAGGGCGGCCTTGGCCACGGCGTAGCTGAAATATCGCGGCGTCGGCCTCCAGACCCGCTGGTCGAGGATGTTGACCACCAGACCGCCGGCGTCCGCCATATCCGCGAAGGCCTGGGTCAGCAGGATCGGCGCGCGCAGATTGGTCGACAGATGGGCATCCAGCGAGGCGCCGGTCAGGGTCTGCAGCCGGTCGTCCTCGAACAGCGAGGCGTTGTTGACCAGCAGGCTCAGGCGCCCGACCGCAGCCGCTGAGTTGGGGACCAGGGAAGCCAGCGCCCGCGCGTCGGTCAGATCGCCGGTCACCACCGCGGCGCGGCGGCCCAGGGCGGCGATCTCGGCGGTCAGGCTCTCGCTGTCGGCGTCCGCCTCGCGGGCGTGGATCGCCACGTCATGGCCGGCCCTGGCGGCGGCCAGGGCCAGGGCGCGGCCGATCCGCCGCGCCGCGCCGGTGACCAGCGCGCCGCCGCGTGAGGCCTGGCTCAATCGGCGCGGCCGTGCTCGGCGATGTTCAGCGCGACCAGCACCGCGAGGAAGGCGACGATCATCAAGATGGCGGACATGGCGGGCCTCGGGCGTTCGACTTCGGTTGACGCCGGCTTTAGCGAGCGGGCGCCCCGGCCGCAAGGCCGTGGTTGGCCGGGCGCGCGCCGCGCGGACGCGCCAGCGCTTGCCAGGCGGCCGGTTTTGTGCGGGTGATCGCGCCGCCCGCCAGAGCCACAGTAGAGGCGCCGTCATGCCGCTGCAGCCGATCCCGACCGCCGCCTTCGCCAAGATCGCCATCGGCATCGACCGGCCCGAGGACGTGGTGGTCGGGCCGGACGGGCGGGTGTTCGCCTCGGACCACCAGTGCGCGGTGGCGGAGATCTTCCCCGACGGATCCTTCCGGCGGCTGGGCCCGCAGCGCGGCGCGCCGAACGGGATCAACATGGACCGCCAGGGGCGGATCCTGATCGCCAACTTCGGCATCTACGACCAGCAGGAGGGGCCGCTGGAGCGGTTCGACCCGGCGACCGGGGCGCGCGAGGTGCTGCTGGCCGAGGTGGACGGACGGCGGCTGACCTCGGCCAACTATCCGGTGCTCGACCGGGCCGGCAACCTATGGTGCGCCAACTCGACCCACGCCCGGACCTGGCCCGAGGCGCTGGACGGGCGCGCCGACGGCTTTCTTTTCGTGCTCCGGCCCGATGGATCGAGCCAGATCGTCGCCGAGGGGCTGAAGTTTCCCAACGGCCTGGCCCTGGCCGAGGACGAGCGCGCGCTCTACTGCGCCCAGACCAGCGCCGCGGACGTGCTGCGCTTTGACATCCTGCCCGGCGCGCGGCTCGGCCCGGGCGAACGCTACGGCCCGGTGCTGGGCAGGCTGCAGCGGGCGGGCGAGCCGGCGGTCGACCACAACGAACTGGGCTACACCGACGGGATCGGCTTCGACGCCGAAGGTCATCTTTGGGTCTGCCTGCCCGCGGCCAACAAGGTGGTGGCGATCAGCCCGAACGGGACGGTCCAGACCGTGATCCACGACCCGGGCGGCGCGGTGGTCAATCACCCGACCAACGTCACCTGGGGCGGCGCGGGGCTCACAGACCTCTATATCGGCTCGATCCGCGCGGACTATGTGCTAAAGGCCGACAGCCCGGTCCCCGGACAGCCGCAAATCCACCAGCGTCCCTAGACGAGGCGCTTCCGCACGGACCCCCCTTTCGCCGTGATCGCCGATCCCTCATAATTAGTTCCAGAAGGCCCAATGGGCCCGGTGGGACACGCCAAGGAGCACGAGATGCGTGAATATCTGAAGTTTTATATCGACGGCAAATGGGTCGACCCGGTGACGCCCAAGACGCTGGAGGTCATCAACCCGGCGGATGAATCCGTCGCCGGCCACATCTCGATCGGCTCGGCCGCCGACGTCGACAAGGCGGTCAAGGCCGCCCAGAAGGCGTTCAAGACCTTCTCGCTGACCAGCCGCGAAGAGCGCCTGGAGCTGCTCGAGCGGATCACCGCCGAATATCAGAAGCGCTATGACGACATGGCCGCGGCCATCACCGAGGAGATGGGCGCGCCCGCCTCGCTGTCGAAAAACGCCCAGGCCGCGATCGGTCTCGGCCACCTGCATACCGCGATCGGCATCCTGAAGAGCTACAAGTTCGAGGAAGACCGCGGCCCGACCCGGATCGTCAAGGAGCCGATCGGCGTGTGCGGCTTCATCACCCCGTGGAACTGGCCGATCAACCAGATCGCCTGCAAGGTGGTCCCGGCGCTGGCGGTGGGCTGCACCATGGTGCTCAAGCCCTCCGAAGTCGCCCCGTTCTCGGGCTACATCTGGACCGAGATCCTGCACGCCGCCGGCGTTCCGGCCGGGGTGTTCAACATGATCAACGGCGACGGCCCCGGGGTCGGCGCGGCGATTTCCAGCCATCCGGGCGTGGACATGGTCTCCTTCACCGGCTCGACCCGCGCTGGGATCGAGGTGGCCAAGGCCGCGGCCCCGACGGTCAAGCGCGTGGCCCAGGAGCTGGGCGGCAAGAGCCCGAACATCATCCTGGAAGACGCCGACCTGCAAAAGGCGGTGGGTGGCGGGGTGCTGCACGTGATGCAGAACTCCGGCCAGTCCTGCAACGCGCCGACCCGCATGCTGGTCCCGGCCAAGAAGATGGACGAGGTGATCAAGATCGCCAAGGCCACTGCCGAGAGCGTCACCGTGGGCGACCCGAACGGCAACTTCCAGATGGGCCCGGTGGTCTCCGAGGTGCAGTGGAAGAAGATCCAGGGCCTGATCCAGAAGGGCATCGACGAGGGCGCCACCTTGGTCACCGGCGGCACCGGCCGTCCGGACGGCCTGAGCAAGGGCTACTACGTCAAGCCCACCGTGTTCGCCAACGTCACCAACGACATGACCATCGCCAAGGAAGAGATCTTCGGCCCGGTGGTCTCGATCCTCGGCTATGACAGCGTCGACCAGGCGGTCGAGGTCGGCAACGACACCGAGTATGGCCTGGCGGCCTACATCTCCGGAACCGATCAGGCCAAGATCCGGGCGGTGGCTTCGCGCCTGCGCGCCGGCCAGGTCAGCATCAACGGCGGCGGCGGCGACATGACCGCGCCGTTCGGCGGCTACAAGATGTCGGGCAACGGCCGCGAATGGGGCGACTACGGCTTCGCCGAGTTCCTCGAAACCAAGGCGGTGCTGGGCTACAGCCCGGCCGCCGCCGCCGAGTAAGCCACTAAGACGGCCGGCGCCGCAGAAGCGCCGGCCGTTTTATTTTCCGAGGAAACGCCAACCGTATCGTCCCTGGGAGGGGCCGCTCATGCTCGATCCATTTTTCAAGGCCATGTTGGACGCCGCCGCCGAAGCCGGCGGTCCGGGGATTGAAGCCCTGGGGCCGGCGGGCGCGCGGGAGTTCTACCGCAGCCTCGGCCTGGACGGGGACGTCAGCTTCCCCGACCTGGACGTCCGCGATCTGACGGTGGCCGGCGGCGCCGGGCCGATCAAGGCGCGGCTCTATGCGCCCAAATCGGCCAAGACGCCGGGGCCGGGCCTGGTCTACTACCACGGCGGCGGCTGGGTGATCGGCGATCTGGAGACCCACGACGGCGTCTGCCGGCAACTGGCCGCGGCGTCCGGCGTCAGGGTGCTGGCGATCGACTATCGTCTGGCGCCTGAACATCCGTTTCCGGCTTCCTACGACGATGCGGTGGCGGCGGCCAATTGGGTGTTCGAGCACGCCGCCGAGATCGGCTTCGATCCGGCCAAGGTCGGGCTGGGCGGCGATTCCGCCGGCGGCAACCTGGCCGCGGCGGTGGCGATCGCCCTGCGCGACGGCGGCAAGCACAAGCTGGCGTTCCAGATGCTGCTCTATCCGGTCACTCAAATCGACCGGGAGACCGATTCCCTGCGCGACCTGGCCGAGGGCTATTTCCTGACCAAGGCGGGGATGGACTGGTTCGTCGACAGCCTGTTCATCCAGGGCGGCGACCGGTCGGACCCGCGGGTCAGCGTGCTGAACGCCTCGTCCCATGCCGACCTCGCGCCAGCCTTCGTGGCGACCGGCGGCTTTGATCCGCTCAAGGACGAAGGCCGCGAATACGCCGAAAAGCTGCAGGCCGCCGGGGTGCCGACCGAGCACAAACACTACCCGGAATTCATCCACGGCTTCTACCAGATGGCCGGCCTCTCGCCGGCCGCGGCGGCGGCGGTGAAGGAAGCGGCCGCGAAGATGAAGGCGGCTCTGGGCTAGGTCGCGCCGCCTGCGCCTGCCTGGCGATTGCATTTGCCGCGCCCAGGGATAGTCTTCGCGGAACACGCCGCGGAGGAAGGTCATGGCCTTGATAGACTGGCGTATGCAGGGGCCGGAAATCTCCAGCTGCAACTGCGACTGGGGCTGTCCGTGCCAGTTCAACGCCCTGCCCACGCACGGAAACTGCCGGGCGATGACCGGGATGCGCATCGACGTCGGGCATTTCGGCGACGTGCCGCTCGCCGGGGTCAAGTGGGCCGGCATGTTCGCCTGGCCCAAAGCGATTCACGAGGGCGGCGGCGAGGCCTTCGTGGTCATCGACCCCGCCGCCAGCGAAGCCCAGCGCAACGCCGTGCTGACCATCCTGTCCGGTCAGGAAACCGTGCCGGGCGCGACCATCTTCAACGTCTTCGCCACCGTGATCGAGACCATGCACCCGCCGGCCTTCCTGCCCATCGCCTTCGAGCTGGACATGGACCGCCGCCTTGGCCGGCTGAAGATCGAGGGGGTGCTGGACACCCGGATTTCGCCGATCCGCAACCCGGTCACCGGCGCGGAGCATCGGGCGCGGGTGGTGCTGCCCGAGGGCTTCGAATACCGCGAGGCCGAGTACGCCAGCGGCGAGACCCACTCGCCCGGTCCGGTGCCGCTGAGCTGGAGCACCGGCCACGCCCATGTGGCGATGCTGAACCTGTCCACGCACGGCGCCGGTTGACGCGCGAGCCCAGCGCACTCCAGGGCCTTCTGACGCGCGATCGCTGGATCGTCGGCGGCTGTCTGGCGATGCTCTGCCTCTTGGCCTGGGTGTGGCTGGCGCGCCATGCCGGCTCCATGTCGCCGCCGGTCGGAGGATCGCCCGCGGCCCCGGCGATGGCCGGCATGGACATGCCCGCCGCGCCCGCGCGGATGTCGCTCGCCGCCGATTGGCTGGCCGCCTTCGGCATGTGGCTGGTGATGATGGTGGCGATGATGCTGCCGTCGGCCGCCCCGATGATCCTGCTCTACGCGGCCTTCGCGCGCGGGGCCAAGGCCCAGGGCGCGGTGCTGGCCCCGACCGTCGTGTTCGCGGGCGTCTATGGGCTGTTGTGGGCGGCGTTCTCGGCGGCGGCGGCGCTGGCCCAGGTGCTGCTGGTCCAGGCCGGGCTGGTCTCGCAGGCGACGCTGCGGCTGGGCGGCGGCCACATCGCCGGCGGGCTTCTGGTGGCTGCGGGCCTCTATCAGCTGACACCGATCAAGCGCGCCTGCCTGGAGCAGTGCCGCTCGCCCCTGTCCTTCGTCACCCGGCTGTGGCGGCCGGGATGGGCCGGCGCCGCGCGGCTGGGGCTGGCCCACGGCGCCTACTGCATCGGCTGCTGCTGGCTCTTGATGGCGCTGCTGTTCGTCGGCGGGGTGATGAGCTTGGCGTGGGTGGCGGCGCTGGCCGTGATCGTGCTGATCGAGAAGGCCGCGCCGATCGGCGAGCGCGGCTCGACGGCCATCGGCCTGGCCGCCCTCGTCGCGGGCGCGGCGATGATGGTGTGGGCTTAGGGGTTAGGCTCCAGCCCCCAGCATCTTGCCCATCGGCCGGATCCAGACGTCCTCGGCGGCGAAGCGGGCGCACAGGCCGCCGGCGTCGACCGGCTGGTCGAACTCCACCACCCCGATGGCGCCGAGCGTGCGCACGTCGACCACGTCCGGCAGGCCGCGGCAGGGCGCCAGGCCCTCGGTCAGGCCCGCTTCGGTGCGGGCGACGGGCGCTCCAAGCGCCGGTCTTGAACAGGTCGAGCGAGGCGTTGGCGGCGGCGCAGGCCAGCGGATTGGCCATGTAGGTCGGCCCGTGCATCAGCGCCGCGCTCAAGCCGGTGGTCAGTGGCTTCGATCCGTTCGACTGGGCGATGAGCGACCCGGGGCAGCTGTTGACCGCGCTGGGCCGCCGGCTGGACGCGGCGGCGCTGGAGGCGATCTCGCCCTGGCGCTACGCCGCGCCGCTCTCGCCGGACATGGCCGCCAAGTTGGAGGGCCGGGCGGTCGACTGCGACGCCGTGATCGCCTTCTGCCGCGCGCGCATCGCGGCCCGGCCGGACGCGCTGGTGCTGGTCGAGGGCGCCGGCGGGGTGGCCTCGCCGGTGGATGAAGACACGACCGGGCTCGACCTGATGGCCGGTGTCGGCGCGCCGGTGGCGCTGATCTGCGGCTCCTATCTCGGCGCGATCAGCCATGCCCTGACGGCGATCGCGGCGCTGCGCGCGCGGGGGCTTGTGTTGAAAGCGGTGGTGGTCAGCGAAAGCCAGGGCGCCGGAACCCCGTTCGCCGAGACCGTGGCCGCGATCGCCCGGCTGTCCGGCGTCTCGCCGGTGATCGCCGCGCCGCGCGGGGCGGGCGATCTGGCCTGGCGCGAGGCGCTGGCGGACACGGTGCTCACCTAGGCGCGCATGACGTCTCTGCGGCGCGCGGCGAGGGCCAGGACGACGATTCCGGCGGTCCCGGAGACCACCGAGCCGATCATGGCGCCCAGGCTGATCTCGGCGCGCGCCAAGCCCGCCTGGTCGGGAAACGCCAGGGCGGCGATGTAGAGGCTCATCGAAAAGCCGATCCCGCACAGCAGGGCGATCCCCCAAAGCTCGAACCAGGATGCGCCGGTCGGCCGCCGCGCGAGGCCCGCGCGGACCATCAGCCAAGTCGCGCCCAGCACCCCGACCTGCTTGCCCAGGACGAGGCCGGCGGCCACCCCCAGGGTGATCGGGCTGACGAGGTCCGCCCAAGCGTGGCCGGCCAGCGGGATTCCGGCGGCGGTGAAGGCGAATAGCGGCAGGACGACGAAGGCGACATAGGGGTGGACGCTTTCCATGAAATGCTTGAGCACCCCCTCCTGGTCGGGCCGGCGCGGGCCGATCGGCACGGTCAGGGCCGCCGCGACCCCAGCCAGCGAGGTCGAGACCCCGGACTTCAGCGCGAAGCCGCCGAGCACCAGAAAGCCGACCGCCCGGAACAGGAAGGGCGCCTCCTTCCACTCCGACAGCCCGATCAGCGCCGCCAGGGTCAGCGCCGCGCCGACCAGGGGCCAGGGATGGACATGGCCGGTGAACAGGACGGCGATCAGCGCCACCGCGCCGATGTCGCCGGCGATCGCCACGGTCAGGAAGAACAGCCTCAGCGCATCCGGCAGCCGCCGGCCGACCAGGGTCAGGGCGGCGAGGGCGAAGGCGATGTCGCTGGCCGCGCCGACGGGCCAGCCGCGCGGCGCTCCGCCGGTTCCCGCGTTGAACGCGAGATAGATCAGGGCCGGGGCGATCAGGCCGCCCAGCGCCGCGCCCGCCGGCAGGGCCAGCTTGCGAAAGCTCGACAGCTCTCCCTTCAGCACCTCCTGTTTGATCTCCAGTCCGACGACGAAGAAGAACACCGCCATCAGCCCGTCCCTGACCCAGTCGCGCAGCGCCAGGGTCTCGGCGAAGGCGCCAATCTGGATCGAGAATCGGGCGTGGATCAGGCCGAAATAGACGGCGGAATAGGGCGAATTGGCCCAGATCAGGGCCGCCAGGGCGCCGATCCCCAGCACCACGCCGCCGGCGGCTTCGGTCTTGAGAAAATCGAGGGTGGCGCGCGGGGCCAAGATCGCCTCCAGGTCCGAATCGAACCCTTGCCGGTTAGCATGAGCCGGTTCGGCGACAAAAGCTTGCCGCGCGCGCCTGGCCCGACCATGTGAGGCCGATGCCCGTCTCAAGCGCCTACCGACCCGATCCCCGCTTCGCCGCCCTGGGCGCCGACTTCGCCGATCCGGTGCGCCCGGCCGCGTTCCCGCGCGCCGACATCCGTTACCGCAACCAGCGCGCGGCGGCGACGATAGGACTCGATGGTCTGGACGACGAGGAGTGGCGCGCCGCCTTCGCCCGCTTCGAGCCACTCGTGGGCAATCAGGCCGAGCCGCTGGCCATGCGCTACCACGGCCATCAATTCAGGGTTTACAATCCCGACCTCGGCGACGGCCGCGGCTTTCTATTCGCCCAGCAACGCGAGGCGGGCTCCGGGCGCCTGCTGGACCTGGCGACCAAGGGCTCGGGCCAGACCCCCTGGTCGCGCACCGCCGACGGACGGCTGACGCTGAAGGGCGGGGTGCGCGAGGTGCTGGCGGCCGAGATGCTCGAGGCGCTGGGGGTTCCGACCTCGCGCGCCTTCTCGCTGATCGAGACCGGCGAGGCGCTCGAGCGCAACGACGAGCCCAGCCCGACCCGCTCGGCGGTGCTGACCCGCCTGTCGCACGGCCACATCCGCTTCGGCAGCTTCCAGCGCCACGCCTATCTGGAGCGGGCCGACAACATCGCCCGGCTCGTTGACCACGCGGCCGAGGTCTACTATCCGGCGCTCATGGCCGAGGCGGACGGCGCGGCCCGCGCCGCGGCGCTGCTTTCGGCTGTGGTCGAGGCCAGCGCCCGCCTGGTCGCCCGCTGGATGGCGGCCGGCTTCGTGCATGGCGTGCTCAACACTGACAACATGAACATCACCGGCGAGAGCTTCGACTACGGACCCTACCGGTTCCTGCCGCGCAACGATCCCAACTTCGTCGCCGCCTATTTCGACCAGACCGGGCTCTACAGCTTCGGCCGCCAGCCCGAGGCGGTGTTCTGGAGCCTGCGGCAGCTCGCCGGATGTCTCTTGCTGGTCAGCGAACAGGCGCCGCTGGCCGAGGCGCTGGGCGGCTTTTCGGCCGTCTACCGGCGCGAGCTGACCATCGCCATGCTGAACCGCCTGGCGCTCAAGCCTCGAAGCGAGGAGGCCGACATCGAACTGGTCAACGCCGCCTTCCGCGCCCTGGCCGAGGGCGGCGAGGCGCTGCGCTGGGAGCCGTTCTTCTTCGACTGGTTCGGCGGCGTGGCCTCGCGGGCGCGGGCACTGGCCGGTCCGCGCGCCAGGCTTTACGGCGGCGATGCGTTCACCGCCTTCCAAGCCCTGCTCGAGGCCTACGAGCCCGACCGGCCCGAGCGGCTGGCGCAGCCCTATTTCGCCGCCGCCGAGCCGGAAGAGCTGCTCTACGACGAGATCGAGGCGATCTGGGCGGCGATCGCCGAGGCCGACGACTGGAGCCGCTTCGACGCCAAGCTGGCCGCCATCGGCCAGGCCGCGCGGGCGCTGGGGCTGGCTCGGGAGATCGGCTGAGCGCGGCCATCTGTCCGTCCGACGCCTTTTCGCTAACAGGTGATTGGGTTAAGCCTGCCGGCGAAGGCCGGACGTCCCGCGGGTCGGCGGGCTCGTTGGGGCGTGACCGGGAGCGGCTTTTTGGGGGAGCATCCAGTCCAGGGCGCGATCCGACCGCATCGGCGCGTGATGAGCCAGGAGGCGGCTCCCATCCGCCCGCACGTGCGGCTGCGGGTCGGGGTGACCGGGCACCGTCCGGGCCCCAAGCTTCACGACGACGCCCGCGCGGCGATCGCGGCCAGCCTCGATCGGGTGTTCAAGGCCCTGTCGGAGGGGATCGCGCCGGCGATCGAGGGCGCCCGCTGGGCGTTCAGCGCGCGGCAGGCCGAGCTGACGGTGGTGTCGGCCCTGGCCGAAGGCGCGGACCGAATCGTCGCCGAAGCGGCCCTGCGCGCCGGCGCCAGCCTGGAGGTGGTGCTGCCGGCGACACGAGCGGTCTATGAGCAGGACTTCGCGACCGAGCGGTCGAAAGCCGAGTTCCGCGCTCTTTTGGCCCGGGCCGAATCGGTGTTCGAGCTGGACCGTCCGGGCGGGCCGCTGAGCCAGAAGCGCGGCTACGAGGCCGGCGGCCTGATCATGCTGGGCCATGCCGACATCTTGATTGCGGTGTGGGACGAAGGCGAGCCGGCCGGCCTCGGCGGCACCGCCAATATCGTCGGACAGGCGGTCAGCGAGGGCGCCCCGGTGCTGCTGATCAATCCCGCCGCGCCGGACGAGGTGCGGCTGTTGTGGACCGGCGATCTGGACCTGCCGCCCAGCCATGTGCGGATCGAGGATCTGCCGCGGCGCGATGCGACGCCGCTGCTGGCGAAGGTGCTGGCCGCCCTGATCGCGCCGCCGTCCGATTCCGACGCGCGGAAGGGATTGCGAAACTTTTACCTGGAGCCGATCCATCGCTCGCACGGCTGGCCGATCTATTCGATCTTCCTCTGGATGGTCGGGGTGCGGGCCCTGAGATTGAGCGATTTCCTCGAACCATCGGCCAATGAGCCCGAACCGGAGCAATGGCGCGCGCGGTTTCCCGAACGCCAGCCGCTGGACCCGCTGACCAAGGTGGTGTGCGAGACCCTGCTGCCGACCGTCGTGGCCAGCGACCGGCTGGCCGTGCGCTATGCCGAACTCTATCGCTCGGCCTTCGTGTTCAATTTCATCGCCGCGGCGGTCGCGGTCTCGCTGGCGCTTTTGGGGCTGGTCAGCGAACTGCGTCTGGTCGGCCTCGGCGAGATCGACCGGCTGACGCTTAAGGCGCTCCTCGTGCTCATGGAGATCGGTCTGATCTCGGTGATCCTGGGGGTCTGGCGACTCGGGGCGCGGCGCGACTGGCACCAGCGCTGGCTGAACTATCGCCGGTCCGCCGAATGGCTGCGGCACCTGCGGATACTGACCCTGGTCGGCGCGCGCAGCCCGATCGCGCGGCCGCGCCACGCGCCCGCCGGGGGCGGCGAGGCCCGGCGCGGCGCGCGGCTGGAACAGGACGACTGGGTGAGCTGGTACGTGCGCTCCATCGAGCGGCTGCTGCCGCTGCCCAACCGGGTGACCGACCCGTCCTATCTGGTCGAGGTGCGCGGGGCGGTGGTCGAGACCGAGCTGAACGGCCAGATCGCCTATCATCACGCCAACAGCCATCGCATGGAGATGGCCGCTCACCGGCTGCATGTGAACGGCGTCTTTCTGTTCGCCGCGCCGGTGGCGGTGGGCGTCAGCTTCCTGGTCGCCTTCGCGGTGCAGTATTTCACCGGCTGGCGATGGGCGGAGAACATCCGCTTCTTCGTCACCGTCCTCACCGCGGCCTTCCCGACCTTCGGCGCGGCGCTGAACGCGGTGCGGGTGCAGGGCGACTTCGAGACCGTCGGCGAGCGTTCGAAGGCGACGGCGGCCCGATTGGCGACGGTGCGCGACGCGCTGCGGGGCGAGCCGCTGGAATTCCCCCGCCTGGCCGACCGCACCCGGAACGCCGCCGAGGTGATGAGCGGCGATCTGGCGGAATGGCAGACCCTGTCGCGCACCCGGCCCTTGGGTCTTCCGGCCTGAGGCGGCCGGGCGTGGAGCCGGCGCGTCGGAGCGATCCGAAAGTTGGCGCCGATCAGCCGAGCAACGGCCTTGCCGACGTGTCCTTCGGTAGATGCTTGAGCAGGGGCTGGGCCAGGCCGACATTGGCCGACACCTCCAGGCCCAGCCATGTCCGCATGGTCGGCGACAGGCCGGCGAGGGTCCGCGGCGACAGCGCCGCATTCCAGTTCTGCTGCGGCCGAAGGAAGCCGCGGGAATAGTAGCCGAACAGCAGCGCCCGCTCCTCGTCCCGCGTCACATTGGCGCCCGAAGTGTGCCAGAGCCGCCCGTCCATCGCGATGATCGAGCCGATCGGCGCCTCGAATGGCCGCATGCGCTTCAGCGCGTCGGCGGGCGCCTCGGCGGCGGTCCTGAAATGCTGGCTGCCGGGCAGGAACCGGGTCGCGCCATTGGCCTCGCGCACATCATTCAGACACCAGATGATGTTGATCGCCCACGGATTGAACCAGGGCTCCGGGACGACGATCGATTGGTCCGAGTGCAGCTCCATCGAGCCGGAGCCTGGCAAGGCGATGTTGGCGGTGAAGTTCGAGATCAGGAAATCCTCGCCGATCAGGCTCTCGACCAGCGAGATGGCCTGAGGATGCTGGATCAGGTCGATGAACACCGGATCGAGATCGATCAGGTTGAACACCCGCACATTGTGCTGGTTCGGATCGAGGCCGATGTTGCGGGTCGGCGCGCCCCGTCGCTCGCTCTCCTCGGCCGCCGCCCACAGCCGCTCGCGCACCGAGTCCGCCTCGCTCGGCGACAGCACGCCCGGGACCACGCACCATCCGTCTTGCGCGAGCTGTCGGGCCTTGTCCTGTGGCGCCATCCGCGTCGTCCTCCCTGTGAGCCCCGTATGAACACCCTTCCCGAAGGCGCCGTCTAGGCCGCCGCGCGCAGCCGCTCGAGCACCAGGGGGTGCAGGTCGGAATTGGCCACGCAGATGGTTCCCGCCTCCAGCGGATCGGGCCCGCCGTCGGCGTCGGAGACTACGCCGCCCGCCTCGGCGACGAACAACACGCCCGCGGCCATGTCCCAGCGGCCCAGGCCCCGCTCCCAGAAACCGTCGAACCGGCCGGCCGCCACATAGGCCAGATCCAGCGCGGCCGAGCCGAACCGGCGCACGCCGGAGACGCGCTGGGCGATCTGGTGCAGCTCCTTCAGGAAGGTCGCATGGCCCAGCCGGCCCATGAACGGAATGCCGGTGGCCAGCACCGCCTCGCCCAGATCGCGCCGCGCCGCGACCCGCAGGCGCTTGTCGTTCAGGAAGCAGCCCTTGCCGCGCTCGGCCCAGTA
Source organism: uncultured Alphaproteobacteria bacterium (assembly GCA_963706385.1). GTDB lineage: Bacteria > Pseudomonadota > Alphaproteobacteria > Caulobacterales > Caulobacteraceae > Poindextera. Next base: position 2,653,665 of record OY970153.1, read on the forward strand.
GAGCTCGTTGGAGATCGGATTATAGGTCACCCCGGCGACGATGGTCCCCTCGCGCTCCAGCGCTACGGTCACCGCGAAGTGGGGGATGGCGTGCAGGAAGTTGGTGGTGCCGTCCAGCGGGTCGGCGATCCAGGTGTGGGTCTTGTCGCTGCCCGCGATCAGGCCGCGCTCCTCGCCCAGGAAGCCGTAGCCCGGGCGCGCGGCGCTCAGCGCCTCGAACAGCACCTGTTCGGCCTTGGTGTCGGCGGCCGAGACGTAGTCCGCCGGCCCCTTGCGCGAGACCTGCAGCTCCGCCAGCTCGCCGAAATCGCGGGTCAGGCCGCGCGCGGCCTTGCGCGCCGCGTCGATCATCACCTTCAGAAGGGCGCTGGGGGTGCTCACGCCAGGCTCAGTCGGCGCGGCGCATGTATTCCCCGGTCTCGGTCGAGACCAACACCTTCTCGCCCACGCCCATATAGGGCGGGATCAGGATGCGCATGCCATTGGAGGCCTTGGCCGGCTTGTAGGAGGACGAGGCCGTCTGGCCCTTGACCACCGCGTCGGCCTCGACGATTTCCAAGACCACGGTGTCGGGCAGGGTGATGCCGATCGGCCGCTCCTCGTGGAACTCCACGGTCACCGGCATGCCCTCCTGGAGGTATTGCACGCGCTCCTCGCCGACGAAGTCCTTGTGCAGCTCGATCTGGTCGTAGGTCGTGGTGTCCATGAACACCAGCATGTCGCCCTGCTCGTAGAGGAACTGGTAGTCCTTCTGCTCCAGCCGCACGCGCTCGACGGTGTCGGACGAGCGGAAGCGTTCGTTCAGCTTGCGCCCGTCGATCAGGTTCTTCAACTCGACCTGGGCGAAGGCGCCGCCCTTGCCGGGCTTGACGTGGGCGGTCTTGACCGCGACCCACAGGCCGCCGTCGTGCTGGATCACATTGCCGGGCTTGATGGCGTTGCCGTTGATCTTCATCGGATTCTTTTTCGGGAAGAGGGGGGTGAATTGGCCGCGGAACCTAGTCATCGGACCCGCCAAAGGCAAGGCGAGGCTTGCCGCGGGCCGATCAGCCGCGATCGGCCAGGCCCTTGGCGATCTCGGCGTTGAACGCCCTCACCGCCGCGGCGGGGCCCTCGGGGTAGGCCCAGACCCCGCTGGAGACCGCGATGAAGTCGGCCCCCGCCGCCACCAGCGGCCGGCAGTTGTCCACCGTGATCCCGCCGATCGCCACGCACGGGGTCTGCATCATCTCCTGCCAGATAGACAGGATCTCCGGATCGGCGCGGGTCTCGGGATTCTTGGTCGCGGTCTCGAAAAAGGCGCCGAAGGCGACATAGTCGGCCCCGGCCTCGGCCGCCTCCATCGCCAGGTGGCGGCTGTCGTGGCAGGTGACGCCGACGATGCGATCCGGTCCCATCAGCCGCCGCGCCTGCGCATAGGGGCCGTCGTCCTGGCCGATGTGCACGCCGTCGCAGCCGAGCTTGGCCGCCAGGTCCGGCCGGTCGTTGAGGATCACCGCCACGTCCCGGCTGCGGGCGATCGGCGAGAGCACATCCACCACCGCGGCGATCACCGCATCGGGCGCGGGCTTCAGGCGTATCTGCAGCGCCGCCACGTCGCCGGCGTCCAGCGCCTGGGCCAGTTCATGGCCGAAGGCGGCGAGGTCGTCGATGACCGGCGGGGTGATCAGATAGAGGCGGCAGGCGGGATGCGGCATGGCCAGCGGCTAACCCCCGCCACCCGCGGCGTCAATGCGCGGTCAAAAGCGCCTTCAGTCCTCCGGCGACGAGGGCGGCGGACAACCCGGCAGTCGCGGCGATCGCGACCAGCCACGAGAGCCGGAGCCACAGCGGCGCGGCCGGCGCGCCGGGCTCGGGCGGACGTTCAATGATAGGCCGCATCGGCGCTCACCTTGCCGCGGAATAGCCAGTAGACGAACACGGTATAGCCGAGGACGACCGGCAGCAGCACGACGACGCCGGCCAGGATCAGGGCCAGGGCGTTGTTCGCCGAGGCCGCTTGGCGATAGGTCAGGGCGTAGGGCACGACATAGGGAAAGAAGTCCGCGGCAAGGCCCAGATAGCCCGATAGGAAGACCAGCGCCGCGCCGGCGAACGGCCACAGGTCCGATCGGGCGCGAAGACCGAGGACGAGGCTGGCGAGGCCCACGAGACCCAGCATCGGGGCCGGCGCCAGCGGCATGGCCCGGCGCCAGTCGACGTGACCGGCGACATAGCCCCAGCGCGCGGCGATGGAGGGATGTACGCCAAGCGTCGCCAGGCTGACCGCAGCCAGGAACAGGGCCACGGCCACGCCCGAGCGCCAGGCCCAGCGCCGCGCGTCGCCGTGCAACTCGTCCCTGGTCTTGGCGATCAGCCAGGTCGCGCCCAGCAGCGCGTAGCCGGCCACCAGTCCCAGCGCGGTGAGCGCCGAATAGGGCGTCAGCCAGTCGAACGGCCCGCCGGCGAAGGCGCCGTCCCTGACCGCGATTCCCTGGATGAAGCCGCCCAGAACCAGGCCCTGGGCGAGCGCCGCGACCAGCGATCCCCCGGCGAAGGCCGCGGTCCAGAACCGCTTGCCGCCGCGCCGGCCGTGCAGGCGGAACTCGAACGCCACGCCACGCAGGATCAGCGCGAACAGCATCGCCATCACCGGAATGTAGAGGGCGGGCATGACCACGGCGTAGGCGGTCGGGAACGCGGCGAGCAGCCCGCCGCCGCCCATCACCAGCCAGGTTTCGTTGCCGTCCCAGACCGGCGCGATGGCGCTCATCATCAGGTCGCGGTCGGCCGGGCCGCGGGCGAAGGGGAACAGGATCCCGACGCCCAGGTCGAAGCCGTCCAGCAGCACGTAGAGCAGCACCGCGACGGCCAGCACGCCGGCCAGGATAAGCGGAAGATCGAGGCTCACGGCGCGGCCTCCGAGGCGGGTTCCGGCGCGGCGGCCAGGGGCGAGCCGGGCGCGCGCGGCGGTCCGGCCGAAGGCTGCTCGGCGCTCTCCGGTCCCTGGGCGATCAACCGCAGGATGTAGAGCGCACCGGCGCTGAACACGATGGCGTAGACGATCACGAAGCCCAGCAGGGAAGCTGAAACTTCGCCCGGTCGCAGCGGCGCGACCGCATCGGCGGTGCGCAGCACGCCGTAGACCACATAGGGCTGGCGGCCGACCTCGGCGACGATCCAGCCGCAGATCACCGCCACGAACCCCGCCGGGCCCATGGCCGTGGCGCTGATCAGATAGGCCCGCGAGCGCTCCGGCCCGCCCGTGGCCCATAACGCCAGGCCCCAGAACCCCAGCGCGATCATCAGAATTCCCAGCCCGACCATGGCGCGGAATGTGTAGAACAACAGGGCCGAGGGCGGCTGGTCGGCGAGGGAGAAGGCCTTGAGGCCGGGCACGCGGGCCTCGGCGTCGCCGGTCATCAGCCAGCTGCCGACTTTGGGAACCGACCATTCGAACCGGTTGGCCTGGAGGGCGCGGTCTGGCCAGGCCAGGATATGGAACGGCTGCTCGGTCCGGCTCTCCCAGAAGCCCTCGATCGCCGCGATCTTGGCCGGCTGCACCTGTTCGGCCAGCTTGCCCGAGATGTCGCCGACCAGGAGCTGCAGCGGCGCGACCAGGGCGAACATGCCGATCGCCATGCGCAGGGCGATCTTCGATTCCGCCTGGCCCCGACGCTTCAGAAGCTGGAAGGCGGAGGCCGCGCCGACCACCAGGGCGGTGGTCAGATAGGCGGCGAGCACCATGTGCGCATAGCGCGACGGCAAGGTAGGCGAGACGATCACCCGCCACCAGTCAACCGCGATCATCCGGCCAGCGGCGTCGCGGGTGAAGCTCACGGGATACTGCATCCAGCTGTTGGCCGAGACGATCCAGAAGGCCGAGACCAGGGTTCCGAAGGCGACCAGCACTGTCGACGCGAAGTGCAGGCCGCGCCCGACCTTGCGCCAACCGAACAGCATCACCCCCAAGAAGCTCGCCTCGAGGAAGAATGCGGTCAGCACCTCGAACGCCAACAGAGGCCCGAGCACCGGCCCGACCTTGGCCGAGAAGACGCTCCAGTTGGTTCCGATCTGATAGCTCAGCACCACGCCGGAGACGACGCCCATCCCGAACGAAATGGCGAACACCTTGACCCAGAACAGGTACAGACGAACGAAGGCCTCGCGCCCGCTGGCCAGCCAGGCGCCTTCCAGCACCGCCAGATAACTCGCCAGGCCGATGGTGAAGCTCGGAAAGACGATGTGGAAGGCGATGGTGAAGGCGAACTGCAGCCGCGATAGCAGAAGGGCGTCCATGGCGGGTCTGCTCCGGAACGCCGATAGGATTGCGCCGGCGCGCACGCCGGCGCAAGGCCGAACAGCCGCCGGACGGCGGAAGGGTCCTCGGGATCAGCTCTATTCCGCCGCCTGCTTCGAGCCGCCGAACTTGGGCGAGAGTTCGCCCGAGGCGTAGCGCTGCGCCATGGCCGACAGCGGCAGGGGATCGATCTTGGGAGCCTGGCCGGCGGTCCCGAACTCTTCCAGCCGCTGGCGGCAGACCTTGGTCATCGCCTCCATCGCCGGCTTCAGGTACTTGCGCGGATCGAACTCCTCGGGGTGCTCGGTCAGGACCCGACGGATCTGGCCGGTCATCGCCATGCGGTTGTCGGTGTCGATGTTGATCTTGCGCACGCCGTTCTTGATGCCGCGCTGGATCTCCTCGATCGGCACGCCCCAGGTCTGAGGCATCTCACCGCCGTACTTGTTGATGATGTCCTGCAGGTCCTGCGGCACCGAGGACGAGCCGTGCATGACCAGGTGGGTGTTGGGCAGGCGGCGGTGAATCTCCTCGATCACCCCCATGGCCAGGATGTCGCCGTCCGGCTTGCGGGTGAACTTGTAGGCGCCGTGGCTGGTGCCCATGGCGATGGCCAGCGCATCGACCTCGGTCTTGCGCACGAAATCCACCGCCTGCTCCGGGTCGGTCAGAAGCTGGCTGTGGGACAGGGTTCCCTCGAAGCCGTGGCCGTCCTCCTTCTCGCCCTTGCCGGATTCCAGCGAGCCCAGGACGCCCAGTTCGCCCTCGACCGAGACACCGCCCCAGTGGGCCATCCTGGCCACGTTGCGCGTGATCTCGACGTTGTATTCGTAGCTCGAGGGGGTCTTGCCGTCGGCGCCCAGCGAGCCGTCCATCATCACCGAGGTGAAGCCGTGCTGGATGGCGGTGACGCAGGTGGCTTCGTTGTTGCCGTGGTCCTGGTGCATGCACACCGGGATGTGCGGATAGATCTCGACCAGGGCGTCGATCAGCTTGGCCAGCACCACGTCGTTGGCGTACTGCCGCGCGCCGCGGCTGGCCTGGATGATCACCGGCGCGGCGAGGGAATCGGCGGCGGCCATGATCGCCAGCCCCTGTTCCATGTTGTTGATGTTGAACGCCGGCACGCCGTAGCCATGCTCGGCGGCGTGATCGAGCAATTGCCTGAGTGTAATCCGCGCCATCGCCTTCTCCTCACCCGTTCGACCGCTGTCTCACCCTCAGCGGTTCAGCGCCTCGACCCCCGGCAGGGCCTTGCCTTCCATCCACTCCAGGAACGCGCCGCCGGCGGTGGAGACGAAGGTCAGATCGCCGCTCACCCCGGCCGCGTTCAAGGCCGCCACGGTATCACCCCCGCCGGCGACCGCCACCAGCTTGCCGGCCTTGGCCAATTCCGCGGCGTGCCGCGCCGCGGCCATGGTGCCCTTGTCGAACGGCGGAACTTCGAACACGCCCAGCGGCCCATTCCAGATCAGCGTCTTGGACTCGTCCATCGCCCGCAAGAGTCGCGCCACGGTTTGCGGTCCCGCGTCGAGAATCCGCTCGTGTTCGTCCAGTTCGCCAAGCCCGCGCACCCGCGCGGCGGCGCCGGGCTCCGGCCGCTCGCCGACCACGATGTCGATCGGCAGGAGCAGTTCGCAGTGGTTGCGCCCGGCGTCGCGCATGATCTCGCGGGCGGTGTCGGCCAGCTCCTTTTCGCAATAGGAGGCGCCGACCTCCCAGCCTTGCGCGAACAGGAAGGTGTTGGCCATGCCGCCGCCGATCGCCAGCCGATCGAGCTTGGTCACCAGATGGCCGAGCAGCTCCAGCTTGGTCGAGACCTTGGACCCGCCGACGATGCCCAGCACCGGTCGCTCGGGATGGCCAAGCGCGCGGTCGAGCGCGGTCAGTTCGCGCCGCATCGATTCGCCGGCGTAGGCGGGCAGGAGGTGGGCGATCGCCTCGGTCGAGGCGTGGGCCCGGTGGGCGGCGGAAAAGGCGTCGTTGACGTAGATGTCGCCCAGCGCCGCCAGCTGTTTGGCGAAGGCTGGGTCGTTGGCCTCCTCGCCGGCGTGATAACGCAGGTTCTCCAGCAGCAGCACGTCGCCGGGGTGCAGATAGCCCTCGGCCCGCTCGGCCGTCTCGCCGACGCAGTCGTCGGCGAAGGCCACCGGAGCGCCGATCAGCTTGGACAGCGGTTCGACCAGCGGCTTCAGACTCATCGAGGGCACGCGCTTGCCCTTCGGCCGGTCGAAGTGGCTGATCAGGATGACCTTGGCCCCGCCCTTGCGCAGCGCTTCGATGGTCGGCAGAGCGGCGCGCAGGCGGGTGTCGTCGGTGACCGCCCCGTCATGGTTGGGCACGTTGAAGTCGACCCTGACCAGGGCGCGCTTGCCGTGAAGATCGACCTGGTCGAGCGTCCGGTAAGGCATGGGCTGGCGCTAGAAATGCTTGGCGAGTTCGAGCGCGACGTCGGCCATCCGGGTCGAGAAGCCCCACTCGTTGTCGTACCAGGACAGGACCCGCACCAGCTTGCCCTCGATCACCTGGGTCTGCGGCAGAGCGACGGTCGACGAGGCGGCGATGTGGTTCAGGTCCACCGAGACCAATGGATCGCGGGTCACCGCGAGGACGCCCTTGAGCGGGCCGGAGGTCGAGGCCGCGATCATCGCTTCATTGACCTCGTCCTTGGTCACGTCACGGCCGGGGACGACCTTCAGGTCGACCACCGAGACGTTCGGGGTCGGCACCCGGATCGAGGAACCGTCGAGCTTGCCGGCCAGCTCGGGCAGCACCAGGCCGAGCGCCTTGGCCGCGCCGGTCGAGGTCGGGATCATCGACATGGCCGCGGCGCGGGCCCGGTAGAGATCGTGGTGCAGGGTGTCCAGCGTCGGCTGGTCGCCGGTGTAGGAATGGATCGTGGTCATGTAGCCGCGCTCGATCCCGGCCAGATCCAGGAGAACCTTGGCCACCGGCGCCAGGCAATTGGTGGTGCACGAGCCGTTGGAGACCACCAGGTCGGCGGCGGTCAGGGTCTCGTGGTTGACGCCATAGACGATGGTCTTGTCGGCGCCGTCGCAGGGGGCGGAGACCAGGACGCGCCTGGCGCCGGCCTCGAGGTGCGCGGCGGCCTTGTCCTTCTTGGTGAACAGGCCCGTGCATTCGAGCGCGATGTCGACGCCGAGCGCCTTGTGCGGCAGTTCGGCGGGGTTGCGGATCGCGGTGACCTTGATCTTGCCCAGGCCCACGTCGATCGAATCGCCGTCGACGTCGATCAGGCCGGGGAAGCGGCCGTGCACGCTGTCGTAGCGCAACAGGTGGGCGTTGGTCTCGACCGGGCCCAGGTCGTTGATCGCCACCACCTCGATATCGCGCCGAGCATGCTCGACGATCGAGCGCAGAACCAGACGGCCGATGCGGCCAAACCCGTTGATAGCGACGCGAACGGTCATTTGAGGGTCCTCTCGTGCGAGCTTGGCGGGCGGTTTTGCGGCTGGGACCGGGGAAGTCAAGTCTTCCCCGACGATAGGTCGCACCCCTCGCCGGCCATGAGTTTCACCCTCGGAGCCACCGCGCGCGCCGGGCGCGGGGCGTTGGCGGAGAGCCGAGGCGCCGGTTCTTCGCCTCAGGCCTGGCGCAGCTTGGCCTTGGCCTCGCCGGCCACGGCCTCGGGGGTGATGCCGAACTCGCGATAGAGCCGCTCGTAGGGGGCGCTGGCGCCGAAACCGCTCATGCCGACGAAGCCGCCGTCCTCGCCGACGAACCGCTCCCAGCCCTGGCGTACGCCGGCCTCGACCGCGACCCGCGCGGGCGAGCCGCCGATGGTTTCGGTGCGGTAGTCGGCCGGCTGGGTCTCGAACAGCTCCCAGCAGGGGGTGGAGACCACGCGGGTCCCGATTTGCTCGTCCTGCAGGATGTCGCGCGCCGCCAGCGCGATGGCGACCTCGGTCCCGGAGGCGAACAGGGTTACCTGGGCGTCGCCCTTGGCGGGCGCGAGTTCGTAGGCGCCGCGGGCCGACAGGTTTTCGGTCACCGTTGCGTCGGTCCGAACCGCCGGGGTCTTCTGGCGCGAGAGGGCCATCAGCGAGGGGGTCTGGCGGTGCTCCAGCGCCACGCGCCAGCATTCGGCGGTCTCGATCCCGTCGGCCGGACGGAACACCAGCAGATTGGGCATGGCGCGCAGCGAAGCCAGGTGCTCGACCGGCTGGTGGGTCGGTCCATCTTCGCCCAGGCCGATGGAATCGTGGGTCATCACGTGGACCACCCGCGCGCCCATCAGGGCGCCCAGCCGGATCGCCGGCCGAGAATAGTCGGAGAACACCAGGAAGGTGCCGGAATAGGGGATCACCCCGCCATGCAGGGCCATGCCGTTCATCGCCGCGGCCATGCCGTGCTCGCGCACCCCGTAGTGGACGTAGCGGCCGGCGTAGTCCGGCGCGTCGAACGGTTTCATTCCCTTGACGATGGTGTTGTTCGATCCGGTGAGGTCGGCCGAGCCGCCGATCATCTCGGGGATCGCCGGAACCAAGGTCTCCAGCGCCGCGCCCGACCAGACCCGGGTGGCGTTGGCCGGCCGCTCGGCGGCGAGTTTCTGGATATGGGCGGCGAGGGCCACGAAAGCATCTTCGGGCAAATCGCCCCGGATCAGCCGTTCGAACTCGCCGCGGGCGGCGTGCGTCTTCAGAGCGGCTTCCCAGGCCTTGCGGACCCGCGCGCCGCGCCGGCCGACCTTGCGCCAGGCCTTGGCGATGTCGTCGGGAATGACGAACGGCGGCCAGCTCCAGTCCATCGCCGCTCGCGCCTCGGCGATCTCCGCATCGAACAGGGTGTAGCCGTGGCCGTGCGGGTCGGCCTCCTTCGGCCCCGCGCCGCGGCTGATCCGGGTCTTGCAGGCCAGCATCGTCGGGCGGTCCTGGCGCACCGCCCAGGCCAGGGCCCGGCGGATCGCGCCGACGTCGTGGCCGTCGATCGCCTTCACCGCCCAGCCGGCGGCCTTGAAGCGCATCAGCTGGTCACCGGTCTCGGCGAGGGTGGCCTCGCCGTCGATGGTCACGCCGTTGTCGTCGAACAGCACGGTCAGCTTGGCCAGCTTCAGCCGGCCGGCGAGGGAGATCGCCTCATGGCTTATCCCTTCCATCAGACAGCCGTCGCCGGCGATCACCCAGGTGCGGTGGTCGACCAGTTCGGCGCCGAACCGCGCGGCCAGGCCGCGCTCGGCCATGGCCATGCCGACGGCGGTGGCGAGACCCTGGCCTAGCGGCCCGGTGGTGGTCTCGACGCCCGGGGTGTGGCCGTATTCGGGGTGGCCGGGGGTGTTGGAGCCCCACTGACGGAAATGCTCGATCTCGGACATCGGCATCGACTTGAAGCCGGTCAGGTGCAGGAGGCTGTAGAGCAGCATCGATCCGTGCCCGGCCGACAGCACGAATCGGTCGCGGTCGGCCCAGTCGGGCCGCGCGGCGTCAAACTTCAAGAATCGGCTCCAGAGCGCCGTGGCGACGTCGGCCATGCCCATCGGCATGCCCTGGTGGCCGGACTTGGCTTTATGCACCGCATCCATCGACAGGACGCGGATGGCGTCGGCCATGGTTTTCGGAGAGGCGGTCATCGACGGCGGGCCTTGCGAAAGGGGCGGAGCGGGCGGACAAGGCGGGCTTCGCACGGGCCGGCTTCGGGGGTCAAGCAAGCCGCCGCTTTCGGCTAGGCGCGGGCGCAGTCTATAACAAAACTTCATGATCGATGCGGAGCGGTGACGGCATGAGCGAGGAGGCCCAGGAGAACGGAACGCTGGACGTTGCGATTCGCCGGCTCGACCGCGCCGTCGGTCAGCTCGAACTGCGCCTCGCCGCCATGATGAGCGAGGTCGGACAGGCCAACGCCAGTCTGTTCGAACAGGATCGCGCCAAGCTGGCGGCCGAGCTCGACGCCTGCCGCGGCCGTGAGCGCGAGTTGGAGATCGCCGGCGCTCTGGCCTCTCAGGCGCTGGGCCAGGCGATCGCCGAGATCAAGGCCGCGCTGGGCGAGAAAGGATAGGGCCATGGCCCAGGTGACCATCGAGGTGAACGGTCGGCCCTATACGGTTGGTTGCGAGGACGGACAGGAAAATCACCTGCTCGATCTGGCCGGCCTGTTCGATCGCCAAGTGCGCCAGGTCGGCCAATCGGTGGGTCACCTCGGCGAGACGCGGCTGTTTTTGATGGGCGCGCTGCTGTTGGCCGACGAACTGGCCGACGCCCGCGCGCGGCTGGCTCACGCCCAGGCCGAACTGGCCCGCGTGCGGTCCGAAGCGGTCGAGCGCGAGACCCGCGCGGCCAATGCTCTGGACGCCGCCGCCCGCCGCATCGAGGCGATGTCGGCCAAGTCCGCGGCGTAGCCGGCGCCGGGCGGACGGGGCGGGTTTCGCATAAGCCTAGCGAAACCGGCGCGGAGCCCTTACCTTGCGGGGTCGGCGGGTCTTGCTGCGGCTCGCGTCGAAGGCATCACATCCCGGGGACCTTAATTCTCTCTATCGGGAGCTGTCCCTGTCCGGGATCGTGGTCTTGGACACACGGCGCCCACCTGGTCTGACCAGGTCCGAGTGGATTGAAACGCCTTCACGGTTTTCGCGGCGCCGCCACCCCGCACATCGCTCACCGCCCCTGGTCCAGGGCGCGGGCTGGGCCTTCGGATATCCGCATGGTCCACGCCTCGGCCGCTTCCGCCAAGACCGCGCTGCGCCTGGTGTTGCGCGAGCGGCGCAAGGCGCTGGCGGCCGAGAGTCCCGACGCCGGCGAGCGGGCCGCGAGCCACTATTCCCCCGGCCGCGCCAGCGGCGTGATCGTGGCCGCCGGCTATCGCCCGCGCGGCGGCGAGATCGACCCGCGTCCGCTGATGCGGCGCCTGGCGCAGGCCGGCGTGCTTTTGGCCCTGCCGGTGGCGGTCGAGCGCGAGGGGCCGCTGACGTTTCGGGCCTATGCGCCGGGCGACCGGCTGGAGCCCGACGCCTGGAATATCGCCGCGCCCACGGCGGAGGCGCCGGCGGTGCGGCCCGATCTGGTGATCACCCCGCTGCTCGCCTTTGACCGCAAGGGCGGGCGGATGGGCCAGGGCGGCGGCCATTATGACCGCACGCTTGAAGCGTTGAGGGCCGAAGGGACGGTGTTCGCGCTCGGCCTGGCCTACGCCGGCCAGGAAGTGGCCGATATCCCGCTCGAGCCGCACGATCAGAGGCTGGACGCAATCCTCACGGAAAAAGGCTATATCGAGCTCGAATAGGGACCTTTGACATGCGTTTTGCCTTCTTCGGCGACGTCGTCGGCCGCGCCGGCCGCGACGGGCTCGCCGACCATCTGCCCGACCTGCGCCGCCGCCTCGGCCTGGAGTTCGTCATCGTCAACGCCGAGAACGCCGCGGCCGGCTTCGGCGTCACCGAGAACACCGCGCGCGAGCTGTTCCAGGCCGGGGCCGACTGCCTGACGCTGGGCAACCACGCCTGGGACCAGCGCGAGGCGCTGACTTACATCGTGCGCGAGCCGCGGCTGATCCGGCCGTTGAACTATCCGATCCTGTCCGACGCGCCTGGCCGCGGGGCCCAGGTGTTCGAGACCGAGGCCGGCCGCCGGGTGCTGGTGATCAACCTTCTAGGCCGGGTGCACATGGAGGCGATGGACGATCCCTTCGCCGCGGTCGACCGCGAGCTGGAGGCCTGTCCGTTGGGCGCCGTGGCCGACGCGGTGATCGTCGACATGCACGCCGAGGCCACTTCGGAAAAGATGGCCATGGGCCATTTCTGCGATGGCCGCGCCAGCCTGGTGGTGGGCACCCACAGCCATGTGCCGACCGCCGATGGCCAGATCCTGCCCGGCGGCACCGGCTATCAGACCGACGCCGGCGCCTGCGCCGACTACGACAGCGTGATCGGCAACCAGAAGGACGAGCCGCTCAGGCGCTTCACCACCCGCATCTCCGGCGGCCGCTTCAAGCCCGCCGAGGGGCCGGCCACGGTCTGCGGGGTGTTCGTCGAGACCGACCCGGCCAGCGGCCTGGCGCGCCGGCTCGAGCCGATCCGCATCGGCGGGCGGCTGTCGCAGACCGTGCCTGTGGTCGAGCGGGTCACCGCCTGAGGTCAGGCCGCGAGGGTCAGCCTTCGCCGCGCTCCAGCACCGTAAGTTTTCGCACCACCAGCTCGTCGATCCGCACCTTGCCCAGCCGGGCCCGCCCGACCGACGCCTGGCCCACGGCCAAGCGTCCGACCACAAGCCGGCCGATCACGATGACCCCGATCGCCAGTGCGCCGAGCGCCAGGGCGCCGACCGCGACCGCGCCGGCGCTGAGCGCGCCCACCCGCACGCGCTCAAGGCTCGCGGGCTTGGGCGGCGGGACGACGAGCGCCTTGGCGGAGGCGTCAGTCTGGTCAATGGCGCCGGATGCGGTCATGACGCGGGCTCCTTCTGGGTGACGATGGCGCGGTTCCGGCCCGAGGCTAGGCCCGCCATCTTGAACTGTCTAATTCGCGGTGGCCACGCGAGTTCAATCGCCGCCGCCGCCGAGCGCCACGCTCTGGCCTTCGACGATCCGGAGCGCTAGAAGCCGCCAACCTCGAACCGCAGCCAGACGGGACCATGGCCGGCCATTCCAAGTTCAAGAACATCCAGTTCCGCAAGGGCGCCCAGGACAAGAAGCGCTCCAAGATCTTCTCCAAGCTGTCGCGCGACATCACGCTGGCGGCCAAGCAGGGGCTGCCGGACCCGACCGCCAACGCCCGCCTGCGCCTGGCCATCGCCACCGCCCGCGCCGAGTCGATGCCCAAGGACAACATCGAGCGGGCGATCAAGAAGGCCCAGGGCGGCGAGGCCGACAACTACGAGGACATCCGCTACGAGGGCTTCGGCCCCGGCGGGGTAGGCGTCATCGTCGAGGTGCTGACCGACAATCGCAACCGCGCGGCCTCCTCCGTGCGCTCGCTGTTCGGCAAGAACGGCGGCAACCTCGGCGAGACCGGGGCGGTGTCGTTCATGTTCGATCGGCTGGGCGAGATCCGCTATCCCGCCACGGCCGGTTCGGAGGACGCGGTGATGGAGGCGGCGATCGAGGCCGGCGCCCAGGACGTCGAATCCGACGAGGACGGCCACGTCATCTACACCGCCTTCGAGGACCTCTCGGCCGTGGCCGAAGCGCTGGAAGCCACGCTTGGCGCGCCCCAGGCGACCGCCGTGGTCTGGAAGCCCAAGACCCTGGTCCCGGTCTCCAGCGACGAAGCCACGACCCTGTTCAAGCTGATCGACGCGCTCGACGACGATGACGACGTGCAGACCGTGTTCACCAACGCCGACTTCAGCGACGAGGACCTCGCCCGTCTGGCGGGGTGAGCCGCCCGGCCAGAGCGCGTTCCGCAAAAGTGGATCCGGTTTTGCGATCAGAACGCGCTCGAACTTTTGAATTTAGAGCCCGATTCAACGATCAGGCGATTCCGCCTGATCGCATCGTGCTCTAGGCCCGGTAATCTCCGGTTAACCCTTCCGGCGCTTTCCCTGGGGCCTCGCGCGCGCGATGCTCTGGAACACATGACGAACGCGATTCGCATTCTGGGCCTCGATCCGGGTCTGCGCCGCACCGGCTGGGGCGTAGTGGCGGTCGAGGGCGCGCGCCTCAGCCACGTCGCCCACGGGGTGATCGCCCCGCGCGAGACCCTGCCGTTCGCCGAGCGCCTGTTGTTCCTGTTCGAGGCCATAACCCAGGTCATCGCCGACCACGCCCCCCACGAGGCGGCGGTGGAGGAGACCTTCGTCACCGCCAACGGATCCTCCACCCTCAAGCTCGGCCACGCCCGCGCCGCGGCGATGATCGCGCCGGCCCGGGCCGGCCTGCCGGTCGCCGAGTACGCCGCCAAGGTGGTCAAGAAGGCCGTGGTGGGCACGGGCGGGGCGGACAAGGCCCAGGTCGCCTTCATGATCGCGCGGCTGTTGCCCGCCGCCGGTGGACCGACCGCCGACGCCGCCGACGCGCTGGCCGTCGCCATCGCCCACGCCCACGCGCGCCGGGCGCGGACCTTCGGAGCCGTGGCGTGATCGGCCGCCTGCGCGGCGCGGTGGCCGAAGCCGGCGAGGAGGACGCCCTGATCGACGTGGGCGGCGTGGGCTATGTGGTCCGCTGCGGCTCGCGGACCCTCTCGCGCCTGCCGCCGCCGGGCGAGGAGACGATGCTGCACGTCGAGACCCAGTGGACCGAGGCCGCCGGCATGCGGCTCTACGGCTTTCTGACCCGCGAAGAGCGCGGCGCCTTCGTGCTGCTCCTGGCGATCCAGGGCGTCGGGCCCAAGGCCGCGCTCTCGGTGCTGGACGTGCTTTCGCCGGCCGAACTGGCCCATGCGGTGTCGGGCGAGGACAAGGCCCTGGTCGGCCGCGCCCAGGGGGTAGGCCCCAAGCTCGCCCAGCGCATCGTCACCGAGCTGAAGGACAAGCCGATCAGCAATGCGCCGCTGGCCACAGGTCACATCCCGGCTGCGGCGCAGCGCGCGGCCCCGACCGCCGCCGGCGAGGCGGTCGCCGCCCTGATGGGGCTCGGCGTCGCCGAGGCCTCCGCCCGGCGCGTGGTCGAGCAGGCCGCGATCCGCCTCGGCGAGGCCGTCGATGAACGCGCCTTGATCAAGGCCGCCCTGCAGGAGCTCGGCCGATGACCCGGCTGGTCTCCGGCGAGGCGGCGGCCCAGGAGGCGCCCGACCGGGCGATGCGGCCCCAAAGCCTGAGCGAATTCGTCGGCCAGGCCCAGACCAAGGCCAACCTGTCCATCTTCATCGAGGCGGCGCGCGGCCGCGGCGAGGCGCTGGACCACGTCCTGCTGTTTGGCCCGCCGGGCCTGGGCAAGACCACGCTGGCCCAGATCATCGCCCGCGAGCTCGGGGTCAACTTCCGCGCCACTTCCGGGCCGGTGCTGGCCAAGGCCGGCGACCTGGCGGCGATCCTGACCAACCTCGAACCGAACGACGTGCTGTTCATCGACGAGATCCACCGGCTGGCGGCCAACGTGGAGGAGATCCTCTATCCGGCGATGGAGGACCATGTGCTGGACCTGATCATCGGCGAGGGACCCTCGGCCCGCTCGATCCGCATCGATCTGGCGCCCTTCACCCTGGTGGCGGCGACCACCCGCGCCGGCCTGCTGGCCACCCCCTTGCGCGACCGGTTCGGCATCCCGCTGCGGCTGGAGTTCTATACCCCCGAGGAGCTGACCACGGTGCTGGTCCAGGCCGCCCGCAAGCTGGGCGCGGAGCTGACCGGCGAGGGCGCGGCCGAGATCGCCGGGCGCGCGCGCGGCACCCCCAGGGTGGCCGGCCGCCTGCTGCGCCGGGTGCGCGATTTCGCCGGCGCCGAGGGGGCCGAGCGGATCGACCGCGCCGCCGCCGCCCGCGGCCTAGCCCGGCTGGAGGTGGACGAGGCCGGACTCGACAGCCTCGACCGCCGCTACCTGCGCGCGTTGATCGAGCACTACGACGGCGGACCGGCCGGGGTGGAGACCCTGGCCTATGCGATCGCCGAGGCGCGCGACGCGGTCGAGGACGTGATCGAGCCCTACCTGATCCAGCAGGGTTTCATCCAGCGCACCCCGCGCGGCCGCATCGCCTGCGCCAAGGCCTATCTGCATATCGGCCTCAATCCGCCCCGCGAACCCAAGGCCTCGCCGGGACTATTCGAGGATCAATGATGGCGATCGCGGATACAGCGCCGTGCGCCGGATGGTTCGAGGACCGCGAGCATCTCCTGCCGGTGCGGGTCTATTACGAGGACACCGACTTCACCGGCGTGGTCTATCACGCCAACCACGCCCGCTATCTGGAGCGCGGCCGATCGGATTTCCTTCGGCTGGCCGGGATCGGCCACAGCGACCTGCTGGCGAGCGACGAGCCGACCGCCTTCGTGATCACCCGCCTGGCCATCGACTTCCGCGCCTCGGCCAGGATCGACGATGCGCTCCTGGTCCGCACCACCTATGACGCCGTGCGCGGGCCTCGGCTGTTCATCAGCCAGCGGATCGTCCGGGGGGAGACGGTGATCTGCGAGGCCGAGGTCCAGGCCGCCTGCATCGGCCTGGACGGCCGCGCGCGCCGGCCGCCGAAGTCGATGGTCGAGGCGCTTACGCCTTGGTTTACGCTCGCCGCGCCATAGTTTCACCACCCTCGCCCGCCAACGGATCGGATCAGACCTGGAGCCTTCGCCGCAATGGATGCGCCAAGCACGCTCACTCCCGAGAGCTTTTCGATCCTGGCCGTGTTCCTGCGCGCCGACTGGGTGGTCAAGGCGGTGTTGGTCGGATTGATGCTGGCCTCTTTGTGGTCGTGGACGGTGATCATCGACAAGCTGTTCCGGCTCGGCGCGCTGAACCGCGAGGCGGACCGGTTCGAGAATCAGGTCGCCTCGGGCCGTTCGCTCGAACAGATCGCCGCCGAGGCCGGCGAGGCGCCCCGCCACGCCCTGCCGCGGCTGTTGCAGGCGGCGCTGCGCGACTGGCGCGAGGGCAAGGCCAAGGGCGCCATCGGCGAGACCCAGATCGCGCTCCTGCTGCAACGGATCGACCGGGCGATGGACTCGATCATCGCCCGCGAAAGCGCCCGGGTGGAGGAGGGGCTGGGCACGCTGGCCATCGTCGCCACCGCCTCGCCGTTCGTCGGCCTGTTCGGCACCGTCTGGGGCATCATGCACGCCTTCCAGTCGATCGCCCTGCAGAAGAACACCAATCTGTCGGTGGTCGCCCCCTCGATCGCCGAGGCGCTGTTCGCCACCGCCGTGGGCCTGGCCGCCGCCATCCCGGCCTATGTCGCCTACAACAAGTTCACCACCGACGCGGGCAAGTTCACCGGCCGGCTGGAGGGTTTCGCCGACGAGCTGTCGGCGGCGGTGGCGCGCCGCCTGGCCGAGCGGGTCTAGGCCCCATGGCCCTGTCGCTCGATTCCTCCAACCAGCGGCGCGGGCGCCGACGCGGGCGCAGCCGCCGCGCCCTGTCGGAGATCAACGTCACCCCGCTGGTCGATGTGATGCTGGTGCTGCTGATCATCTTCATGATCTCCGCGCCGCTGTTGACCGCTGGCGTGCCGGTCGAGCTGCCCAAGACCGAGGCTGGGGCGATCGACAATCAGAACCAGCCCCTGACGGTTTCGATCCGGCAGGACGGCTCGATCTTCCTGGACAACGCCCAGACGCCGTTCGCCGCCCTCGCGCCTAGGCTGCATGACCTGGCCGTCGCGGGCCCGGCCAAGCCGGTCTATGTGCGGGCCGACGGACGCGCGCCCTATGCGGTGGTGGCCCAGGTGATGGCCAGCCTGGCGCAGTCCGGCTTCACCTCGATCGGCCTTTTGACCGACACCGGTGGTCCCTCGTCGGGTCTGGACCGACTGCCCCCGGCCACTGCGGGCGCGGGCGTTGGGCCGGCGGGCTCCCCGACGGCGCCGTGATGCCCGCCGTGGCCGACGATCGCTATCCCGCCCTCGCCGCCTCGGCGGCGCTGCACTTGGCGGTGCTGGCGGCGGGCGTGATCGCCTGGCCCTGGCTGAACAAGCCGATCCGGCTGGGCGAAGTGGTGCCGGTCACCCTGGTCACCACCTCGCAAGCCAGCAACCTCAGGCCGGCGCTCGAAGCCCCGAGTCCGACGCCCGCCGCCGCCGAACAGCCCGCGCCGGACGCCGAGCCCGCGCCGGTCGCGCCGCAGGCGGCGCCGCTTCCGGCTCCGCCGCCGACCGCGCGCACGCCGCCGCCCAAGGTCGCGCCGCATCCCCCGGCGGCGTCTAGGCCCGCGCCGGCCAAGGCGGTGCGGCCCAGCTTCGATCCCGAGGCCATCCTGGCCAGCCTGGACAAGGCCTCCAAGGCCGCGGGGGCGCGCCGCTCGCCCGCGCCGCGCGGGCCCAGTCGCCCGGAGACGGCGGTGCAGGCCCGCCTCGCGCCTGGCGCCGGCTCGACGGTCTCGGACAGCGCCCTAGCCGCCCTGGGCGATGAGTTGGAGCGGCTGTGGAATCCCAACTGCGACGCCCCGGGGGGCGCGGATGTGGTCATCCAGGTCAGCTTTCGGCTGGATCCCGGCGGGCGGCTGATCGGCGCGCCCCAAGCGTCGGGGGAAAACGCCAGTGATCCCGCGGTCAAGGCCGCGTCCGACCGGGCCAAGCGCGCCGTTTACCAGGGCGAGCCGTTCGATAATCTGGCCCAGGCGTCCCATGGCCAGAGGATCACCGTGAATTTCAACGCCAAGCAGTTCTGCGCCAACCGATGAGCTCCGCGATGAACCGACCGCCGTTCCGCCTCCTGGCCATGCTGGCCGCCCTCGCCGGCGTCTTCGCCCTGTCCCCCCCGCCGGCCTGCGCCGACATCGTGGTCGACGTCAATCAGGGTGTTCTGCAGCCGATGCCGATCGCCATTCCCGCGTTCGGCGGCGCCAGCCCCTATGCGAGCGACATCGCCGCGGTGGTCGCCGCGGACCTGCAGCGCTCCGGCCTGTTTCGGCCGCTGGACCCCAACCTGTTCGCTGACAAGGCGCCGGACGTGAATCTGCAGCCCCGGTTTCCCGACTGGAAACAGATCGGCGGCCAGGCGTTGGTCGTCGGCCAGGTGACGGTCGATCCGGATGGGCGATTGCAGGTCGATTTTCGACTCTACGACGTTTTCGCCCAGCAGCAGCTCACCGCGATCGAGTTCACCGCGACGCCGGAGGCTTGGCGCCACGTGGCGCACAAGATCTCCGACGCCGTTTACGAGAAGCTGACCGGCGAGAAGGGCTATTTCGATTCACGGGTGGTGTTCGTCTCCGAGAGCGGGCCCAAGACCCGGCGCGTGCGACGGCTGACCATCATGGACCAGGACGGCGCCAATCCGAGCTATCTGACCGACGGCGCCGAGCAGGTGTTCACCCCGCGGTTTTCCTCCACCAGCCAGGAGATCACCTACATGGTGCTGCGGGACGACGGCGCTTCGGTCTATCTGTTCAACCTGGAGACCGGCCGGCGCGAGAGCCTGGGCCACTATTCCGGCATGGTGTTCGCTCCGCGCTTCTCGCCGGATGGGTCCAAGGTCGCCTTCTCGGTCGAACAAGGCGGCAACACCGACATCTTCGTGATGGACCTGCACAACCGCGCGACCCAGCGGCTGACCACCGATCCGTCGATTGACACCTCGCCATGCTTCTCGCCGGACGGGTCCAAGATCGTGTTTAACTCCGACCGCGGCGGCAGCCCGCAGCTCTATGAGATGAACGCCGACGGCTCGGACCAGCACCGGATCTCGTTCGGCGACGGGCGCTACACCGATCCGGTCTGGTCGCCCACCGGCGACATGATCGCCTTCACCAAACAGACCGGCTCCAGTTTCCATATCGGGGTGATGAAGCCGGACGGGTCGGGCGAACGCATCTTGACCACCAGCTATCTCGACGAGGGCCCGACCTGGGCGCCGAACGGGCGGGTGATCATGTTCTTCCGCGAGGCGGGCGGCGGCGGTCCGCGGCTGTGGATGGTCGACGTGACCGGCCGTATCGAGCAGGTGGCGCCCTATCCGGGCTCGGCGTCCGACCCGGCCTGGTCGCCATTGCTTAACTAGAACCGGGTGATCTTACAGCGCCAGCCCGGCGCGGGTTTTTCAGGACAGCGGTCGCCCGGGGCGCCAATATCGGCGGCCGGGGCTTTCGTGAAGAGAGGAGACCATCGATGGCTTTCGACTTCAGGCGTGCAACCCGATTGGCGCTGATCACCGGCGCGGCCGTTTCGATCGCCGCCTGCGCCTCAACGCCCCCGCCCCCGCCGCCCGCGCCCCCCCCGCCGCCGCGGGAGCGTCCGCGGCGTCCGCCGCCTCCGCCGATCAGCGAGGCGCCGGTAGGCCCGCTGCCCGGCTCACAGCAGGATTTCGTGATCAACGCCGGCGATCGGGTCTATTTTGACTTCGACGCCTATTCGGTCCGCTCGGACGCCCAGAAGGTGCTCGCCCAGCAGGCCGACTGGCTGAACCGCTATCCGGCGGTGCGGGTTCGCATCGAAGGCAATTGCGACGAACGCGGCACCCGCGAATACAATATCGCCCTCGGCGCGCGGCGGGCGAACTCGGTGCGTGAGTTCCTGATCGCCCGCGGCGTCGCGGCCGACCGGATCGCCACCGTCTCCTACGGCAAGGAGCGGCCGATCGATCCCGGCTCCGGCGAGGACGCCTGGTCGCGCAACCGCAACGCCCACACCGATATCACCGAAGGCGCGCGGTAGGTCTTTTCGCCGAATGCCCTGGGTGGGGCGGCATGGTATGAGGGCCGTCGCCGGACGGCCCCGCCGCCCTCTAGGGTGGCGCGGCCGCATTTTGGACGCGGCGACAGGGTGATCATCGCGCGATGAGCAAGACCAGATGCTTCCGGCCGGCGCTCGGCGCGGCGCTCGCCGTTTTCCTGGCCTGCGCCGCCCCGGCTGCCGTCGCCCAGGACCAGACCTACGGCGAGCCGGCGAGCAAACGGCTGGACCGGCTGGAGAAGCAGTTGCGCGAGATCCGCGACATCGTGCTGCAGGCGCGGGCCACCGGCGCGCCGGTCGAGGTCAAGGACGCCGGACCCGATCCTCAGGTCGTCGCCTTGACCGCGCGGCTGGACGACCTGGAGCAGTCTCTGCGCGGGATGACCGGCCAGATCGAGAGCCTGCAGCACGACCTCGCCCTGGCCCGGCGCGATCAGGCCGCCGCCAAGGCCGAGACCGCCGTCCTGTCGGAGCGGCTGGACAAGCTGGAAAAACAGCTCGCCGCCCTGATGCCCGCGCCGCCGCCCGCGCCGGACGCCCAGCCCGGCGGCGCCGGTCCGTCCGGTCGCCGCCCCGCCCAAGGGACGGGGGAGGGTCAGGACGATTCCAAGGCCGCCTACGCCAGCGCTCGCCAATTGCTGCTCGACGGCGACTACAAGGCCGCCGCCGCCGCCTTCCAGGACTATGTCGACCGGTTCGGCGACAGCCCCAACGCCCGTCCGGCCCGCTATTGGCTCGGCGAGACCAAGTACATCCAGCAGGACTACGCCGGTGCGGCCGTGGCCTATGCGGGCGCGATCCGCGGCTGGCCCGACACCGCCTGGGCGCCCGACGCGGTGGTCAAGCTGTCCCTGTCGCTGGTCCAATTGAACAGGCGCAAGGACGCCTGCGACGCGCTCGCCGCGTTCGACCGACGCTATCCGCAAGCCAGCCCCGCGGCTCGAACCCGCGCCGCCGCCGCCCGCCAAAAGGCCGGCTGCGCCCGTTGAGCGGCGGCTGAGGTGGACGACCTCGGCGCCAAGGCGTTCGAGCGGCGGCTGATCCCCGGCTCGGCGGCGCCCATCGCGGTCGGATTTTCCGGCGGCGGCGACTCGCTGGCCGTCCTGCTCGCGGCCAAGGCCTGGTCCGAGCGAAGCGGGCGGCGGCTGATCGCCTTGAACGTGGATCACGCCTTGCAGCCGGCGAGCGCCGCCTGGACCGCCTTCGCCGCCGAAACCGCCGCCCGGCTGGGGATAGGGTTTCGCGCCCTGACCTGGCGGGGCGACAAGCCCGCGCGCGGTCTGCCCGCCGCCGCCCGCGCCGCCCGCCACCGGCTGTTGGCCGAGGCGGCCCGCCAAGCCGGCGCGCGGGTGATCGTGCTGGGCCACACCGCGGACGACATCCTCGAGGGCGAGGTGATGCGAGGTTGGGGCTCGAGCCTCGGGACGCCGCGCGAATGGTCGCCCTCGCCGGCTTGGCCGGAGGGTCGCGGGTTGTTTTTGCTGCGGCCCTTGCTGGGCGTGCGCCGGGCGGCGTTGAGGGATTGGCTCGCCGCGCGGGGCGAGCGCTGGATCGACGATCCGGCCAACGTCGACCTTGCCCAGACCCGGGCGCGGGCGCGGGCGCTGCTGGCCGGCGGCGGGACGCCGCGCGAGCCCGGGCCGGACGATGCGACGCTCGCCGGCTTGGCGCGATCGGTCGCGGCGGGCGCGGGTGGGACGTTCGACTTGGATCGCCAGGCGCTGCGCGCGGCGCCGGCCCAGGCCGCACGGCGTCTGCTGGCGACCGCGGCGCTCTGCGCCGGCGGCGGGGATCGACCGCCCCGCGGCGCGCGGCTGGAGGCGCTCGCCCAGCGGCTGATCGGAGCCGATCCGGTGAAGGCGACGTTGCGCGGCGCGAGGATCGCGGCGAGCGAGGCGCGGGTCCTCGTCGTCCGCGACGCGGGCGAGGCGACGCGCGGCGGCCTTGCGCCCCTGGCCTTGCCGGCGAATGCGCCGCTGGTCTGGGACGGGCGATTCGAGCTGACCGCTTACCGGCCGGGTCTGAGCGTGCGTCCGCTGGCGGGCTTGGCCGCCAGGCTCGATCCGGCCGAACGGCGCGCGCTCGGCGCCCTGGCCCCGCAGGCTCGCCCGGCGCTGCCGGCCGCGATCGACGTCGAAGGGCGGGTGACCTGTCCGATTCTCGCCGGCGGCGCGGTCCAGGCGCGCGAGCTGGTGCAAGCCCGGATGGCGGCGGCGTGTGGAGCGATTTCGAAAGAACCCGCGAGCTAAACTCGCGGGCGAGCATCGGGCGCGTGGCGAAATGCCCTCCGGCGTCTTATGTTCTGACCGAGGCTCTTTGCGAGGCTGAGGAATGAACCTGCGTAACCTAGCCATCTGGGCGGTGATCGGCGTCGTGCTGGTCGGACTCTACGGCATGATGAACCAGAGCGCCAAAACCGGCGGCTCTCAGGAAGTCAGCTATTCGCAACTGCTCGGCCGGATCGATTCGGGCCATGTGAAGCGGGCGGTGCTGCGCGCCGATTCGATCGAAGCCTTCGACAGCGACAACAAGAGCGTGACCGCCGTCACCCCGCAGGACCAGGGTGAACTGGTCAAGCGGCTGGAAGTCAACGGCGCCGATATCCAAGTCAAGCAGGCCGGCGCCATCACACCGCTCAGCGTCCTGGTCAACCTGCTGCCGATCCTGGTGCTCGCCGGCATCTGGATCTTCTTCATGCGCCAGATGCAGGGCGGCGCGCGCGGGGCCATGGGCTTCGGCAAGTCAAAGGCGCGGCTTTTGACCGAGAACAAGAACCGCGTCACCTTCGACGACGTCGCCGGCGTGGACGAGGCCAAGGACGAACTGTCCGAGATCGTCGACTTCCTGAAGGACCCGGGCAAGTTCCAGAAGCTGGGCGGCAAGATACCCAAGGGCGCCCTGCTGGTCGGCCCGCCGGGCACCGGCAAGACGCTGCTGGCGCGCGCGGTCGCGGGGGAGGCGGGCGTTCCCTTCTTCACCATTTCCGGCTCGGACTTCGTCGAGATGTTCGTCGGCGTCGGCGCCAGCCGTGTGCGCGACATGTTCGAGCAGGCCAAGAAGAACGCGCCCTGCATCATCTTCATCGACGAGATCGACGCGGTCGGCCGCCACCGCGGCGCCGGCCTGGGCGGCGGCAACGACGAGCGCGAGCAGACCCTGAACCAGCTTCTGGTCGAGATGGACGGCTTCGAGGCCAACGAAGGCATCATACTGGTGGCGGCGACCAACCGCCCGGACGTGCTCGACCCGGCGCTGCTGCGTCCCGGCCGTTTCGACCGCCAGGTGGTGGTGCCCAATCCCGACGTGGCCGGACGCGAGAAGATCATCCGCGTGCACATGCGCAACGTGCCCCTGGCCGCCGACGTCGATGTGCGCACCCTGGCGCGCGGCACGCCCGGCTTCTCCGGCGCCGACCTAGCCAATCTGGTCAACGAAGCCGCCCTGATGGCCGCCCGGCGCAACAAGCGCATGGTCTCGATGCACGACTTCGAGCACGCCAAGGACAAGGTCATGATGGGCGCCGAGCGCAAGTCCATGGCCATGAGCGACACCGAAAAGCGCAACACCGCCTATCACGAGGGCGGCCACGCGCTGGTGGCGATGACCGTCCCGGGCGCCGATCCGGTGCACAAGGCGACGATCATCCCCCGCGGGCGCGCGCTGGGCATGGTCATGCAGCTGCCCGAGGGCGATCGCTATTCGATGGACTACCAGCAGATGACCTCGCGCCTGGCGATCATGATGGCCGGGCGGGTCTCCGAGGAGTTGATCTTCGGCAAGGAGAAGGTCACCTCGGGCGCCTCCAGCGACATCCAGGCCGCCACCGCGCTCGCGCGCAACATGGTCACCCGCTGGGGCTTCTCCGACGCCTTGGGGGCGGTCTCCTACGGCGACAACCAGGAAGAGGTGTTCCTCGGCCACTCGGTCGCGCGCACCCAAAACGTCTCCGAGGACACCGCCCAGAAGATCGATTTCGAGGTGCGCCGGCTGGTGCAGGCTGGTCTCGACGAGGCCCGGCGCATCCTGACCGAGCGGATCGAGGACCTGCACACCCTGGCCAAGGCGCTGCTGGAATACGAGACCCTCAGCGGTGACGAGATCACCAATGTGCTGAAAGGCGTCCCACCTCGCCGCGACGAGCCGGAGGACAAGCGCCCGGCCGGACCGGCGGTCTCCGTGCCCCTGACCCACTCCCCGGATCCCGAACCGGCGTGAGCCTGCGCGGTCGCGGCGAGCCGAGCGGGCGGCCGCTGGTGATGGGGGTGGTCAACGTCACCCCCGACAGCTTCTCTGACGGCGGACGGCATCTGGGACAGGCGGCGGCGCTGGCCCATGCGCGCCGGCTGATCGCCGACGGCGCCGAGGTGCTGGACATCGGCGGCGAGTTCGACCCGGCCGGGCGCCGAACCCGTGGCCGAGGCCGAGGAGACGGCCCGGGTGCTGCCCCTGATCGCGGCGATCCGGCGCGAGAGCGACATCGCGATCTCGATCGACACCATGAAGCCGCCCGTCGCGCGCGCCGCGGTGGAGGCGGGCGCGACGATGTGGAACGACGTCACCGCCCTGGGCTGGCGCCCCGACGCGCCGGCCGTCGCCGCCGAGCTGGGTTGCCAGGTGGTGCTGATGCACATGCGGGGCGAGCCGCGCACCATGCAGATCGCGCCGGCCTATGACGACGTGCTCGCCGAGGTCTCGGCCGCGCTGACCACCCGCGCCGAGGCCGCCATGGCCGCCGGGGTCGCGCGCGAGGCGATCTGGCTCGATCCGGGCATCGGCTTCGGCAAGACCCTGGCCCACAATCTCACTCTCCTGGCTCATCTGGAGCGGATCACCGCGCTCGGCTTTCCGGTGCTGCTGGGCGCCAGCCGCAAGCGGCTGGTCAGCGTCATCGACCCGGCCGCCAAGACCGCCATCGACCGGCTGGGTGGCTCGCTCGCCTGCGCCCTGGCGGGGGCGCGGGCCGGGGTGGCGATGGTGCGGGTCCACGACGTGCGCGAGACGATCCAGGCGCTGGCGGTGCAGGCCGCGATCGACGGAGCCGGCGGCCATGGCTGAATCCAGGGGCCGGGTCCTGACCATCGCCGGCTCGGACAGCGGCGGCGGCGCCGGGGTCCAGGCCGACATCAAGACGATCACCGCGCTCGGCGGCCATGCGGCCAGCGCGATCACCGCGATCACCGTGCAGAACACGCTGGGCGTCGGCGCCGTGCATCCGGTCCCGCCAGAGCTCGTCGTCGCCCAGGTCCGGGCGGTGCTGGACGACATCGGCGCCGACGCGGTCAAGACCGGCATGCTGGGTTCGGCGGAGATGGTCGAGACGGTGGCCGAGATCCTGACGGGTGTGAGCGTTCCCGTCGTGATCGACCCGGTGATGATCGCCAAGGGCGGCGCGGCGCTGATGGACGAGCGGGCGCTGGCGGCGGTCCGTGGCCGGCTGATCCCGCTGGCCACCCTGCTCACCCCCAACGCGCCCGAGGCCGCGGCCTTGACTGGCCTTGTGGTGGAGACCACCGACGACCTGCGCCGCGCCGGCGAGGCGTTGCTGGCCATGGGCGCGGCCGCCGTGCTGATGAAGGGCGGCCATGTGCCGGGCGCGAGCGTCACAGATCTTCTGATCACCCCGGCCGGAGAGACCGGCTTTTCCGGCGCGCGGATCGACACCCGTCACACCCACGGCACCGGCTGCACCCTGGCCTCGGCCATCGCGACCGGCCTGGCCCAGGGTCTGACGCTGGAGGCGGCGACGGCTCGCGCCTGGGCCTATGTCGCCGAGGCCATCCGCCGCGCCCCCGGCTTCGGCGCCGGCGCCGGCCCGCTGGACCACGCCTGGCCGATGCGGGAGCGATAAGCGGCCCGCATTTGACATCGAGCGGCGGCGACATCGAGGCCGAGGTGAGCGGCGCGAGGGTGCTGCTGCGCGGGCGGGCGGTGACCGTGATCGAGAGCCGGCTGCGACTTTAGATTCCGCGCCGCGACGTCGAATTAACTGGCGTTTGAGAAAGCTTGGTGTATCACCCGCGGCGGGCCACGCCCTCCCAACGGGGCGCTGCTCATCTGCAAGGATGGGAGACATCATGACGAGCTTACCCGCCAAGCCGGCGATGCGTCCGGCGCGCCCCGAATTCTCTTCCGGCCCCTGCGCCAAGCGCCCCGGATGGAGCCTGGCGAATCTGCAGGGAGCGGTTGTCGGCCGGTCCCACCGCTCGAAAATCGGCAAGTCGCGGCTGAAGGAGGCGATCGACCGCACGCGCGAGCTGCTGGGCGTTCCCTCGGACTTCTTGATCGGCATCGTGCCAGCCTCCGACACCGGCGCGATGGAAATGGCGCTGTGGTCGCTCTTGGGCCCGCGGCCGGTCCAGGTGCTGGCCTGGGAAAGTTTCTCGAACGACTGGGTCACCGACGTCGTCAGCCAACTGAAGATCAAAGGCGCCGAGGCGCTGAGCGCGCCCTACGGCAAGCTGCCGGACCTGAGCAAGGTGCGGCCCGACGCCGACCTGGTGTTCGCCTGGAACGGCACCACCTCCGGCGTGCGGGTTCCCAACGCCGACTTCATCGCCGCTGACCGGCAGGGCGTGGTGATCTGCGACGCGACCAGCGCGGTCTTCGCCCAGGCCCTCGACTGGGGCAAGCTCGATGCGGTGACCTTCTCCTGGCAGAAGGTGTTGGGCGGCGAGGCGGCGCACGGCATGCTGGCGCTCTCGCCCCGGGCGGTGGCCCGCCTGGAGAGCTACGTCCCGCCCTGGCCGATGCCGAAGATTTTCCGCATGACCAAGAAGGGCAAGGTCAATCTCGAAATCTTCGAGGGCGCGACGATCAACACCCCCTCGATGCTGGCGGTCGAGGACTATCTCGACGCGCTGCGATGGGCGTCCTCGATCGGCGGGTTGCAGGCCCTGTACGCCCGCGCCGACGCCAACGCCGAGGTGCTGGCCCGCTGGGTCGCGCGGACGGCCTGGATCGACTACCTGGCCGAGGATCCGCGGACCCGCTCGAACACCTCGGTGTGCCTGAAGATCGTCGATCCCCGTGTCACCGCCCTGCCCGAGGACGGCCAGGCCGAATTCGCCAAGAAGCTGACGGCCCTGCTGGAAAAGGAAGGCGTGGCGCTCGACGCCGGCGCCTACCGCGACGCCCCGCCGGGCCTGCGCATCTGGTGCGGGGCCACGGTCGAGGCGTCCGACCTCGACGCCCTGACCCCCTGGCTGGACTGGGCCTTCCAGACCGTCGCCGGCGAGCTGTCGCAGGTCGCCTGAACGTTTAGTCGCACGCCTAGGCCCCTTCGCCGCCGAGCCGACCCGCCCGAGGGCGGAGGGGATTTCCCGCACTTAATCGCCATCGAAAGGAGACCTCGCATGGCTCCCCGCGTCCTCATCGCCGACAAACTGTCCCCCGCCGCCATCGACATCTTTAAGGCCCGCGGCGTCGAGGCCGACGTCAAGACCGGCCTGGCCAAGGAAGAGCTGCTGAAGATCATCGGCGACTACGACGGCCTGGCCGTCCGTTCCGCCACCAAGGCCGACAAGGACGTCATCGCCGCGGCCAAGAAGCTGAAGGTGATCGGCCGGGCCGGCATCGGGGTCGACAACGTCGACATCCCCGCCGCCACCGCCGCCGGGGTGGTGGTGATGAACACCCCATTCGGCAATTCGATCACCACCGCCGAGCACGCCATCGCCCTGATGTTCGCCCTGGCCCGCCAACTGCCCCAGGCCGACGCCTCGACCCAGGCCGGCAAGTGGGAGAAGAATCGCTTCATGGGCGTCGAGCTCTACGCCAAGACCCTGGGCTTGATCGGCGCCGGCAACATCGGCTCGATCGTCGCCGACCGCGCCAACGGCCTGAAGATGAAGGTGGTGGCCTACGACCCGTTCCTGTCGCCCGAACGGGCGGTGGAGATCGGAGTTGAGAAGGTCGAGCTGGACGAGTTGCTGGCCCGGGCCGACATCATCACCCTGCACACCCCGCTGACCGACAAGACCCGCAACATCCTCGGCCGCGAGAACCTGGCCAAGACCAAGAAGGGCGTCTTGATCATCAACTGCGCCCGCGGCGGCCTGGTCGACGAGGCGGCGCTGCGCGAGGGGCTGGACTCGGCGCCATCGGCGGGGCGGCGTTCGACGTCTTCGTCGAGGAGCCAGCCCAGCAAAACGCGCTGTTCGGCGCGCCCAACTTCATCGCCACGCCGCACCTGGGCGCCTCGACCAACGAGGCGCAGGAGAACGTCGCCCTGCAGGTCGCCGAACAGATGAGCGACTATTTGCTGACCGGGGCGGTGACCAATGCGCTCAACAGCCCCTCGATCAGCGCCGACGAGGCGCCCAAGCTGAAGCCCTATGTGGCGCTGGCGGAAAAGCTCGGCGCCTTCGCCGGCCAGATGGTCGATTTCGGCCTCAAGGCGATCGACGTCGCCTACGAGGGCGAGGTCTCGGCGCTCAACGTCAAGCCGCTGACCGCCGCGGCGCTGGCCGGGGTGCTGCGGCCGATGCTGGCCGAGGTCAACATGGTCTCCGCCCCGGCGATGGCCAAGGAGCGGGGCATCGTGCTGTCCGAATCGCGCCAGGAGGACTCGCCGGTGTTCGATTCGCTGATGCGGATCACGGTGACCACCGAGCGGGGCAAACGGGCCTTCGCCGGCACCCTGATCGCTGGCGCGCCGCGGGTGGTCGAGGTCAAGGGCGTGGAGCTGGACGCCCCGTTCATGCCGGCCATGCTGTACGTCAACAACCTGGACAAGCCGGGCTTCATCGGCGCGCTCGGCGTGCTTCTGGGCGAGGCGGGGGTGAACATCGCGACGTTCAACCTCGGCCGCCGCTCGGCGGGCGACGAAGCGATCGCGCTGGTGGGCGTCGACCAGGCCCCGAGCGAGGCCCTGCTGGCCAAGGTCAAGACCCTGCCGCACGTGAAGGAGGCTCGCGCCCTGGCGTTCTGACGCCAAGGACTTGGGCGCGGCTTGGGCTTGACGCACCGAGCCTGCTCCTGTCTAGGAGGGCGACACGCGGCCTTCCGATCGGGCTCATCCCCGCGTTCGCCGCGCGCTCAACAACAGGTCAAACGTCCCGCCGCCGAGTCCTGTCGAAGGGCGGTGGGATGTCGCGGGCAGGCGCGGAGGGCTGTCCATGGCCAATGTCACCGTCGTCGGCGCCCAGTGGGGCGATGAAGGCAAGGGCAAGATCGTTGACTGGCTGTCCAACCGGGCGGACGTGGTCGTGCGCTTCCAGGGCGGCCACAACGCCGGCCACACGCTGGTCGTCGGCGATCAGACCTACAAGCTCGCCCTGCTGCCCTCGGGCGTGGTTCAGGGCAAGCTATCGGTGATCGGCAACGGGGTGGTGGTCGATCCCTGGGCGCTGCTGGCCGAGATCGAGCGGATCGAGGCCCAGGGGGTTTCGATCACGCCGCAGCTCTTGATCCTGGCCGACAACGCCGCCCTGATCCTGCCGATCCACGGCGATCTGGACAAGGCCCGCGAGGTCCAGTCCAGCCAGAAGATCGGCACCACCGGCCGCGGCATCGGCCCGGCCTACGAGGACAAGGTCGGCCGCCGCGCGATCCGCGTCGCCGATCTCGCCGATCCCGAGACGCTGAGGGCCAAGATCGATCGGCTACTCACCCACCACAACGCGCTTCGGCGGGGCCTGGGCCTGCCCGACGCCGACGCGCATGCGCTGCTGGCCGCGCTCCTCGACGTGGCGCCCAAGGTCCTGATCTACGCCCAGCCGGCCTGGCGGGTGCTGGACGCCAAGGCGCGCGAGGGCAAGCGGATCCTGTTCGAGGGCGCGCAGGGCGCGCTGCTGGACGTCGACCACGGCACCTATCCGTTCGTCACCTCGTCCAACACCATGGCCGGCCAGGCGGCGGCGGGCTCGGGCCTTGGGCCGCGCTCGGTCGGCTACGTGCTGGGCATCGTCAAGGCCTACACCACCCGGGTCGGGGAGGGACCGTTCCCCACCGAACTGGACGACGAGATCGGCCGGCATCTGAGCACCGTCGGCAAGGAGGTCGGGGTCAACACCGGCCGCCCGCGCCGCTGCGGCTGGTTCGACGCGGTGCTGGTGCGCCAGACCATCGCCATCAATGGCATCCATGGCATCGCCCTGACCAAGCTCGATGTGCTGGACGGACTGCAGACCCTGAAGGTCTGCGTCGGCTACAGGATCGGCGATCGCACGCTCGACTACCTGCCCTCGGGCATGAGGGACCAAGCGGCCGCCGAGCCGATCTATGAGATGATCGAGGGGTGGAGCCAGACCACCCACGGCGCCCGCAGCTGGAAGGACCTGCCGGCCAACGCGGTCAAGTACGTGCGCCGGATCGAAGAGTTGATCGGCGCGCCGGTCGCGCTGCTTTCGACCAGCCCCGAGCGGGACGACACCATCCTGATGCGCGACCCGTTTCAAGGTTAGCGCGCGTCAAGCCGCTGTTTACCGGCGGCTGCCATAGTGGTCGCTCAGGGGAAGGCGGCGAGCGACCATGGTCTTTGGCGAAGAAAAACTAGCGCGTCAGCTCGCGCCGTTTCTGGGGCGGGTGCTGGTGGTCGACGGATCGCCAGCGGGCGCGCGGCTGATGGCCGAATTGCTCAAGGGCCTTGGGGCCAGGCACGTCGTGCTCGAGGCCACCGACGCCGACGCGATGGCGGCCTGCGAGGAGTTTGATCCGCAGATCGTCTTCACCGAACTGAGCGGCAAGAACCTCGACGGGCTGAACTTCGTGCGCGCCCTGCGTCGCTCGGCGCTTGCCGCCCGCCAGGCGCCGGTGATCGTGGTGACCGCCGAGGCCACGGCCGGCGCCATCGTCGCCTCGCGCGACGCCGGGGTGCATGAGTTTCTGCGCAAGCCGTTCACCACCAAGGACCTCGTCCGCCGGATCGAGGCGGTGACCCTGCACTCGCGCGACTGGATCGAGGCGATCAACTACATCGGCCCCGACCGGCGGCGGTTCAATTTCGGCGACTACCAGGGGCCGCGAAAGCGTCAGAGCGATCTGCCGTCGATGGCTGACGCCGCCCGCATCCGCCAGGCGCTGCTGATCCTCAAGTCGGCGATCAAGGCGATCGAGAGCGATCCTGTCCAGGCGCTGCGTTCGATGCAGGCTCAGGCCGCCGAACTCAAGCGCTCGGCGGCCGCGCTCAAGAACTTGAAGCTAACCGCGGCGACGGCGGTGTTCGAGCGCTGCCTCGCGGCGGCCGCGGACAGCGGAATCCTGTCGCGTTCGGATGTCGAGGCCAGTTCCGCCAGCCTTTGGGCCTTCATGGCGTCGGAAGAAGGCGGCCCGGCGGTGACCGCGGCGGCGTAAGCCGCCTGCGGCGCGCGAGCCCCTCTCCGCGAGGGCGGTCGTCGAGGCTCAGGCCGCGTTCAGGTTCCGCTCTTCGGCCGCGGCGCGCATCGCCTTCTGCAGCTTTTCGAACGCCCGCACCTCGATCTGGCGCACCCGCTCGCGGCTGACGCCGTATTGCGACGCCAGGTCTTCCAACGTGGTCGGACTGTCCTTTAGCCGTCGCTCGGTAAGAATGTGACGTTCCCGGTCGCTCAGCTCCTTCATCGCCTCTTCCAGAAGCGACATGCGGATCGAGCGCTCCTCGTCCTCGGCCAGCTTGGTTTCCTGGCTGACGGCGGTGTCGTCAGCCAGCCAGTCCTGCCACTCGCTCTCGCCGTCCGAGCGCAGGGGCGCGTTCAACGAGCTGTCCGGGCCCGAGAGACGCCGGTTCATCGAGATGACTTCCTCGTCCAGCACGCCCAGGCGGGTGGCGATGTGGCTGACCTGTTCGGGCCGAAGATCACCCTCCTCGAAGGCGCTGATCTCGCTCTTGGCCTTGCGCAGGTTGAAGAACAGCTTCTTCTGCGCCGCGGTGGTGCCCATCTTCACCAGCGACCAGGACCTCAGGATATATTCCTGGATCGAGGCCCGGATCCACCACATGGCGTAGGTGGCCAGGCGGAAGCCCTTGTCCGGCTCGAACTTCTTGACCGCCTGCATCAGGCCGACGTTGCCCTCGGAGATCACCTCGCCGATCGGCAGCCCATAGCCGCGGTAGCCCATGGCGATCTTGGCCACCAGACGCAGGTGGGAGGTGACCAGCTTGTGCGCGGCCTCAGGGTCGCTGTGCTCGCGCCACCGCTTGGCCAGCATGAACTCCTCGTCCTTGCTGAGCATCGGAAACTTGCGAATTTCGGTCAGATAACGCGAAAGGCCGCCTTCCGGCGACATAACGGCGAGCGTACTGGCTGCTGCCATATCCTCAAGTCCCCACGACAGGAAGCCTGGCCAGGCGCCACACGCGCCGTCGCCCCCTCCAACATCCTAGATAGGTTCAGGTTGCGTCCGGTTTAAGACCACGATGGGCGGAAATCATGTCCGAGCATTCAACTCAGGTATTGTTTGTTTCGTCAGGCGCAAGGCTTCGGCCAAGGCCGCCATGTCCGGCGGCGGCGGGGTCTCGAAGCGCAGCATAGCTCCGCTCACCGGATGGCGAAAGCCGAGCACGGCCGCATGCAACGCCTGCCGCTTCAGGCCCGCTTCGGCCATCGCGGCGCGCACTTCGGCCGCCGCCGGCCCCGAGCCATACAGTGGATCGCCCAGCACGGGCGCGCCCTTCGAGGCGAGATGCACGCGGATCTGATGGGTCCGGCCGGTCTGCAACGTGCAGACCACCCGCGCCGCCGTCGGCCGCTCGGACGAACCGAAGCTCGCCTCGACCCGATAGTGGGTCACCGCCTCGCGCCCGCCGGAGCGCAGCACCGCCATCTTCTTGCGGTTGTGGGGCGAGCGGCCGATGCGGCTGGTGATGGTTCCGCGCCGCGGTTCCGGCGCGCCGCGGGTCAGCGCGATGTAGAGCCGCTCGATGTCGTGGGCCGCGAACTGGGCCGAGAGCCCGGCGTGCGCGGCGTCGGACTTGGCGGCGACCATCACCCCCGAGGTGTCCTTGTCCAGCCGGTGCACGATGCCGGGCCGGGCGATGCCGCCGACGCCCGAAAGGCTCGCGCCACAATGGGCCAAAAGCGCGTTGACCAGAGTGCCGGTCTCGCTGCCGGGCGCCGGGTGGACCGCCATGCCGGCCGGCTTGTCGATCACGATCAGATGGGCGTCTTCGAACAGCACGGTGAGTGGAATGGACTCGGGCAGGGGCTCGGCGGGAGCGGGCGGCGGGATGCGCAGGCGGTAGTCGCCGGCCCGGGCCTTGCCGGCGACGTCGCGCACGGGCGCGCCGGCGAAGCTCAAGGCGCCCTCGGCGATCAGGGCCTGCAGGCGCGCGCGCGACAGGTCCGCGAGCTTGGCCGCCAACGCCTTGTCCAGCCGCTCGCCCGCCTCGCCGGGCGAAAGCGTGACCAGCCGCTCTTCGCCGCCGTCCGCGGTCGGCAGGTCGTCGTCCTCGAAGGGATCGGGGGCGAGCGTCAGCGTCCGCCGTCCTCCGCGTCGGGCGTCAGGACCAGGCCGTCGTCCCGGACCAGGCGATAGAAGCATGAGCGATAGCCCACGTGGCAGGCCCCGCCGTCGCCTTGGGGCCGCACCTTGAGCAGCACCGCGTCCTGGTCGCAGTCGACGCGCACCTCCGCCACTTTCTGGATCTGGCCGCTGGTCTCGCCCTTCCTCCACAGCGCCTGGCGCGCGCGGCTGAAATAGTGGGCCTCGCCGGTGTCCAGCGTCAGGCGCAGGGCCTCGGCGTTCATCCAGGCCAGCATCAGGACCTCGCCGGTGTCGGCATGTACGGCGATCGCCGCGATCAGGCCGTCGCGATCGAATTGCGGGGTCAGCCGCTCGCCGCGCTCCAGCTCGATCGCCGGTCCGGGCGCCGGGAAGGGATCGGACATTGGACGCCTCCAGGCCCCAGTCCGCGGGCCGCTGAGGTTATTTTCTGCCGCAGAAGTTCAAGAACCGCTGCTGCAGGGCGGGATCGGTCTTGAACACGCCGGTGAAGCGGGTGGTGAGGGTCGAGACGTGCCGGTGACGCACTCCGCGCGTGGTCATGCACTGGTGTTCGGCGTCGATCAGCACGGCGACGCCAGCGGGCTTCAGCCCGTCGTTGATCGCATCGACGATCTGCTGGGTCAGGGCCTCCTGGGTCTGCAGCCGGCGGGCGAAAATCTCCACCACCCGCGCCAGCTTCGACAGGCCCACGACCCGGTCGGTCGGCATGTAGGCGACATAGGCCTTGCCCAGGAACGGGGCCATGTGGTGCTCGCAGTGGCTCTCCACCTCGATGTCGCGCAGCATGACGATGTCGTCATAGCCCTGGACGTCCTCGAACACCCGCGACAGCTCCTTGTCGGGATCGGCGCCGTAGCCGTCGAACCATTCGGCGAAGGCTTCGGCCACGCGCTGGGGCGTATCGATCAGGCCCTCGCGGCGCGGATCGTCGCCGGCCCAGGCGATCAGCGTGCGAACCGCGTCCATCGCCTGTTCGAGCGAGGGCCGGATCACCGGATCGAGGTCAAGTTCGCCCGCGCCGATCAGCTTTCGGTCCTTGGCCAGAGCATCCATGGTTTGAAGTTCCCAGGGCTGAGTTGCGCCGGGACGATGGTCCCGGAATGACGCGTGCCACCCTTTCGCACCGCCGGGGGTCAGCCGGTCGCGGCCTTGCCGCCGCCCCATGGCCTCCCGACCGACCTAAAGCTATATGGGAGCAACCTGAGTTCCAACAACCATTCCGCAGCGTCTGGCGCGATGATTCTCACCCTTCACGACACCATGGCCGGTGAAAAGCGGCCATTCGTCCCGAACGATCCGAAGCGGGTGACGATGTATGTGTGCGGTCCGACCGTCTATAACTACTCGCACATCGGCAATTTCCGGCCGGTGGTGGTGTTCGACCTCCTGTTCCGCGTGCTGCGCCACATCTATGGGCCAGGGGCGGTGGTCTACGCCGCCAACGTCACCGACGTGGACGACAAGATCAACGCCAAGGCGGCCCAGGAGGGCGTGCCGATCGGCGAGATCACCCGCCGCTATCTGGAGGCCTATCACGCCGACGCCGCGGCGCTCGGCGCGCTTCGGCCGACCTTCGAGCCGCGCGCGACCCAGACCATGGACGCCATCATCGCCATGATCGGCCGGTTGATCCGCAATAGCGCCGCCTACGCCGCCGAGGGCCATGTGCTGTTCGACACCCAGGCCTACGCCGGATATGGCCAGCTGTCGGGCCGATCGATGGACGACATGATCGCCGGCGCGCGGGTGGACGTGGCGCCCTACAAACGCCACCCCGCCGACTTCGTGCTCTGGAAGCCGTCCAAGCCGGGCGAGCCGGAATGGCCCTCGCCCTGGGGGCCGGGCCGGCCGGGCTGGCACATCGAATGCTCGGCGATGATCGAACAGACCCTGGGCCTGCCGATCGACATCCATGGCGGCGGCATCGACCTGGTGTTTCCGCACCACGAGAACGAGCGGGCGCAGGGCCTGTGCGCCGACCATGCGAGCGGCTACGCCAACTACTGGCTGCACAATGGCTTCCTCACCTTCGGCGAGGAGAAGATGTCCAAGAGCCTGGGCAATGTGGTCCTGGCGCACGATCTGCTGGCCAAGGTCCCCGGCGAGGTGGTCCGCTGGGCCCTCTTGTCCGGCCACTACCGCCAGCCGCTGGACTGGACCGGCGAGCTGCTCGCCCAGGCGGAAAAATCGCTCGATCGACTGTACGGCGCGCTTCGGCGCGCCGTGGATCTGGAGACCGCGCCGGGCGAGCCGCCGGCCGCCTTCCTCGAGGCCATCGGCGACGACCTCAACACCCCCCGCGCGTTCGCCGAGCTGTTCGCCCTGGCCAAGACCCTGGAGACCGCGAGCGAGACGGCCGAGCGGGCGGCGGCCAAGTCGGCCCTGCTGGCGGCGGGGGCCTTGCTGGGCTTTTTGCAAGCCGATCCGGACGCCTGGTTCGAGGGCGACGCGGACGAGGCGCTGAAGGCGCGGGTCGAGGGGTTGCTCAAGACCCGCCTGGAGGCGCGCCAGGCCAAGGACTGGGCCACCGCCGACCGCATCCGCGACGAACTCAACGCGCTGAACGTAGTGGTGATGGACGGCCCGGACGGCGCGACCTGGCGGCTCAGGGAGGCGACATGAGCGTGAAACTGGAACATCGCCTGGGGATCCAGGCGCCGGCCCACGTGGTCTGGGAGGTGATTTCCGACCTGTCGACCTGGCGCGAGTGGAACCCGCTCTATCCCGAGGCCAAGGGCGTGATCGGCTTCGGCGAGCAGCTGACCCTGACGCTGGCCCCGCCGGGCGGCAAGCCGCGGATCATCCGCCCGGTGGTGCTGGACTGGGCTCCGGACGAGGCGATCCACTGGCGGCTTTCGACGATGGCCGGACTGATGACCTCGATCCGCTACCTGGAGATCGAGAAGATGCACGACACCGGCTGCATCTTCTCCAACGGCGAGCTGTTCGACGGCCTGTTGGCGTCCGCGATCGGGCGGCGGGCGAAGCGTCGGATCCGCGCGGGCTTCGCGGCGATGGGCGAGGCGGTCCGCGACCGGGCCGAGGCGCGCTGGCGCCAGGCCGGCGGCGAGCCCACATAGCCGCCATGATCGACGAACTCTATTCGACGAAGATTCTCAAGCTGGCGGCCAACATGCCCCACGCCGGACGCTTGGCCGCGCCCGACGCCAGCGCCGAGAAGGTCTCCAAGCTGTGCGGCTCGAAGATCATCGTCGACGTGGTGGTCAAGGACGGCAAGGTGGCCGATTTCGCCCAGGACGTCCGGGCCTGCGCGCTCGGTCAGGCGGCCGCCGCAGTGCTCGGCGAGCACGTCATCGGCGCCAACCTGGCGGAGATCGAAGTGGCCCGCGACGCGCTTCGTGCTATGCTTAAAGCCGATGGTCCGCCGCCGCGGGGCCGTTTTTCGGAGCTGTCCGTGCTGGAGCCGGTGAAGGACTATCCCGCTCGCCACACCTCGACCCTGTTGGCCTTCGAGGCGGCCGCCGAGGCGGTTCGCAAGGCGCAGGCGGCGACAAGCCGGCGAACGCGCCGCGCCGGCGCGGCTTGATCAACTCGGGTCGCGAGGCGATAAGCGGGGTCGATGCAGCGTTCGCGGCCGCGCCGGCATGAGCTTTTATGAACGCACCGTCAGGGGCGCGCACCGCGCCTACAAACTGACGCTCTCGCCCCTGATCGGGCGCCGATGCCGGTTTCTTCCGACCTGTTCGGACTATGCGGCGGAGGTCCTGATCGCCCACGGTCCCTGGCGCGGCGGGGCGCTCGCCGTTCGCAGGCTGTGCCGATGTCATCCGTGGGGCGGTTCCGGCTGGGATCCGCCTCCGCCGCGGAACTGGATGTGTGAAGACCGATGATCGACCTGATTTTCCCCGACGGCTCGCGTCGACAATTCCCGGACGGCAGTTCCGGCCGCGACGTCGCCGCCGCCATCTCCAAGTCGCTCGAGAAGAAGGCCATCCTGGTCAAGCTCGACGGCGAACTCCTGGACTTGGCCCGGCCGTTGCCGCGCGGCGGGCGGATCGAGATCGTCACCCGCGAGGCGCCCGAGGCGCTGGAGGTGATCCGCCACGACGCCGCCCACCTGCTGGCCGAGGCGGTGCAGGAGCTGTTCCCCGCGACCCAGGTGACCATCGGTCCGAACGTCGAGGATGGCTTCTTCTACGACTTCGCCCGCGACGAGCCGTTCCAGCTCGAAGACCTCGCCAGGATCGAGGCCCGCATGCGCGAGATCGTCGACCGCGACGAGACGATCACGCGCGAAGTGGTCGACCGCGACGCGGCCATCGCCGATTTTGAGGCCATGGGCGAGCGCTACAAGGCCGAGATCATCCGCGATATCCCCGCCGGCGAGACGGTGACGATCTATCGCCAGGGGGCCTGGAAAGACCTTTGCCGCGGCCCGCACCTGCCCTCGACGCGCCATGTCGGCAAGGCGTTCAAGCTGACCAAGCTGGCCGGCGCCTACTGGCGCGGGGACCAGAACAACGCCCAGCTGCAGCGCATCTACGGCACCGCCTGGGCCAGGCCGGAAGACCTCGAAGCCTATCTCAAGCGCGTCGAGGAGGCCGAGAAGCGCGACCATCGCCGGCTTGGCGCGGCCATGGGCCTGTTCCACTTCCAGGAAGAGGGCCGGGGGATGATCTTCTGGCACCCCAAGGGCTGGACGCTCTACCGCACCCTACAGAATTATGTGCGCCGACGGATGGAGGACGCGGGCTACGTCGAGGTCAAGACGCCCCAGATCCTGGACCGCGCCCTGTGGGAGCAATCCGGTCACTGGGATAAGTTCCACGCCAACATGTTCGTCTGCGAGACCGCCGATGGCGAGACCCTGGCGGTCAAGCCGATGAACTGCCCCGGTCATCTGCAGATCTTCAATCACGGCCAGCGCTCCTACCGCGAGCTGCCGATCCGCATGGCCGAGTTCGACGGCCTGCACCGCAACGAAAGCTCCGGCTCGCTGCACGGGGTGATGCGGGTGCGGGGCCTGTCGCAGGACGACGCCCACATCTTCTGCACCGAGGCGCAGATCGAGGCCGAAGCCAAGGCATTCGTCGAGTTCCTGACCTCGGTCTACGCCGACCTGCAGGTGGAGCTGGATTCGGTCAAGCTGGCCCTGCGGCCCGACCTGCGCCACGGCTCCGATGCGATCTGGGACGCGGCCGAGACCAAGCTAGAGCGGGCGGCGCAGGCCGCCGGCGTCGCGGTCGAGCGGCTGCCGAACGAGGGCGCCTTCTACGGTCCCAAGCTGGAATTCCACCTGCGCGACGCGATCGGGCGCACCTGGCAATGCGGCACGCTACAACTCGACTACGTTTTGCCCGAGCGGTTGGATGCGTCCTACATCGGCGAGGACGGGCAAAAGCACCGGCCGGTGATGCTGCACCGGGCGATCCTG
The DNA here is from genome assembly GCA_963706385.1 of uncultured Alphaproteobacteria bacterium. Taxonomy (GTDB): domain Bacteria; phylum Pseudomonadota; class Alphaproteobacteria; order Caulobacterales; family Caulobacteraceae; genus Poindextera. The sequence goes on from OY970153.1 coordinate 2,692,962, forward strand.
GGCTCGCTGGAGCGGTTCATCGGCGTGTTGATCGAGCACCATGCCGGCGCCTTTCCGCTGTGGCTGGCGCCGACCCAAGCGGTGGTCGCGACCATCACCTCCGACGCCGACGACTATGCGGCGGCGGCCGTCGCGGCGCTGAAGAAGGCGGGCCTGCGCATTGAGGCCGACCTGCGCAACGAGAAGATCAACTACAAGGTCCGCGAGCACAGCCTGGCCAAGGTCCCGGTCATCGCCGTGGTCGGCCGGCGCGAGGCCGAGGAGGGCAAGCTCGCCCTGCGCCGCCTGGGCTCGGACGGCCAGCAGATCGTCACGCTGGACCAGGCCATCGCTCTTCTGACCGAAGAAGCCGCGCCGCCAGACCTACGGCGGTAGGGTGTCACGGCGACACCCAAGCGGATGATCGTCTCCGATCAACCGGCTTCGAATAGCCGTTGTCCGATGAACTCGCCTTGCGAGGCGCCGCGAGGACAGGCGAACAGGCCGCCGCCGATATGGGTGACGAACTGGTTCATCATGTCGAATTTGGCCATGTTCTCGAAAATCTTGACGAAGCCGGTTCGCGGATCGCGCTGGTAGCAGACGAAGAGCAGGCCGGCGTCGAACTCCATGCCTTGCCGCCACGGCGGCCAGCGCTCGGCGACGAAGCTCAGTCCATTGTCGTAGGAATACGACCGGCGAAGGATTTGCACGCCGTCATTGAGGGCCGGTGCGCCGAGCCGGACATGGGAGTTTTCCGGGATCACGGGATTGCCATCATGATCGACGGCGTCGAGGTCGATCGGGTCGAACTCGTGGGTCTTGCCCAAGGCCGCGCCGGAGTCCTTCCGGCGGCCCATGGTCTGCTCTTGGAAGGCCAGCTTCATGCGGTCCCAGTGCTCGAGCGCGATGCGGATCGGCCGCGCGACCATGTAGCTGCCGCCGCACATCCAGGCGTCGCCCTCCTGGCCCACCCAGATGAACTGATCCATCAGCTTCGAGTCGGTGAGCGGGGGGTTCATGGTGCCGTCCTTGAACCCCATCAGGTTGCGTGGCGTCTCGCCAGCGGCGTAGCCCGCCACGAAGCCTGGTTGGGCCCACCGCAACTGAGCGACGCCATCGGCCAGCCGCGAGAGTTGGCGCACCGCGTGAAAGGCGACCTGTGGATCGTCGGCGCAGGCCTGCACCGACAGATCCCCGCCGGTGCGCTGGGCGACGAGCTGATCGCCGTTGAAGCGGGGCAGGTCGATCAAAGCCGCCGGTCGCAGGTGCGCGAGGCCGAACCGGTCCTGGCCGTCTTTGGCGAACAACCCCGCGCCGAATCCGAAGGTTACGGTCAGACGCGCGGGAGCCAAGCCCAGAACCTCGCCGGAATCGGCGGGCGGGTCCGACGGGTCGGACCCTAAAACGCGAGCCGTTTGTCCAGAGGTCATTCTCGCCGACGCATCTGTCCAGGCGCGCAGCAGGCCGACGACATCGTCGCGTCTAGCTGTTACGAGATCAAAGGCCGCGAAATAGGTGTGCTTCTGGGCGGGCGTTATAATTCCGGCTTGGTGCGAGCCCCAGAAGGCTTCCGTTCGCCCCTTGGGCGGGGTGGCCATTGCCGCCGATGCGGACGTCGTAATGACGCCCGCCGCGCCCGCCAACCCCGCCGCGCCGGTCAGGAACAAGCGCCGGGATGTCCCGGGTTCGGCATCACTGGGGCTGCTCATCGTGAACCTTTGACCAAGGTGTTCATGTCGTCTTCGACGTAGTAGAAGCCCGCGCCGTCCGGCGTCATGGCGATACCGAAGAGGTCGCCGTTGCCTGGAGGCGACTGAGCCTGATCGGAGTCGATCCACTGGGCGTAAATCTGCTTGCCCGAAGTTGGATCGACCTCGACGAGCTGACCGTTTTTGCCGTTGCAGACCAGAAGATGGCCTTGCGGCGTCCAGGTCATGGCCAGCGGCCATTGCAGTAGTTCGCCTTGGGTCATCACCCGACCGGTTCCAGCGCTCGTGGCGCGACTGACGGCGTCGGGGATGGCGGTGATCACGTTGTCCAGGCCGTCGGTGACATAGAGCGTATTGTCCTTGTCGAGCGCCAGGCCTGTCGGCCCGAACAGGAAATTGTCGCGGTCTGCGCGCTGGGCGAAGCCGTCGCCGACAACCGTCTGGCTGACCAGCACGGGCGGCTTGCCCTCCAGTATCGACAGCTCCAGCCGCAGCACCGTCGCCTTGCGCACGATGACGGGATAGCGGGTCGTGGGGTCGAGCACGTCGGGACCGGGGACGCCGAACCCCGCCATGCTGATGAACAGCGTCGCGGTCGAGCCATTGTCGATGGTGGCCATATTGCCCCACGGGTCGTTGATCGTCGGTCCCGACCAGGTGGCGACCAGCTTGCCGTCGCGGTCGAGCACCAGAAGACAACCATCGCCTTTGGTTTTCGTGGTGCCGTCCGTGCTCGGCGTGCTGCCGACGATCACCCAACCGCTCTTCAGCATGGTCATGGCCGTCGACAGGCCGACGCCGCCAGGGCACTGCGCCAGCTTCTGCGGGACCTGGGCGAACAGGCGGGTCTGTTTGGTGGTCGGGTTGTAGTCGACGATCGTCGTGCCCGTGCCCTGCAAATTCGAGATGTTGTTGAAGTTGTCGACCAGAACGTCGTCCTTCTGGATCTTTCCGGCCGAGACCGGCGCCACCACGACCGCGTAGGGATTGAGGTCGCCATTGTCCGTCACCGTCGACGTCAAGGTGATGTGCCGATGGATGGTTTCAAGAAAACCCTGCGGCGCGACCGCTTGCGCGCTATCGCCCGCGCAGAGCCAAATGAACGCCGCAAGCGCGAACCCAGGTCGTGGCCCCCGTGCCCAGCGGCGTTGAACGCCAGTCTTTCGTAACTCGATCATCATTCGCGGATCATCCATCTCAGAACAGGATATTCGTGCGTGCGCCGACGACGAGTTCGTCCTTGACGCGCTGCGTCGGATCGCTCGGATTGGCGACGCCGCCGCCTGGATTGAACACGTACTGCGCGTCCGGCTGCAATTGCAGCCAGGGCGTCACTTGATACTGGTAGGTCGCCTCTACATAGGTCTCGCCACCACGCGCCGGATTGAACGCACTCGTCTCCACGGCGACATCACGGTCGTGGGCGGAGGCCTGCCGGCTGACGTGGGCATAGCCCATGCCGAGGCCGAAGGTGTCGTCGGTTCGGTAGGTCAATGGGTCGCGCATGACCACGCCCGCGTTCAGACTGAAGTCGACGAGATTGCGGTCGGCCAGCGGCGCGCCCATCGCGCGGGCGAAGACGCTGACCGTGCGATTGGGGTCTTTGCCGCTGCGCCAGACCATCTGATCGACCACGGCGTAGATCGCATAATCTCCCTGATGCCGACGCGGCGAGCCGTCGCTGGCGGGGTCGGCCAGCAATAGACCTGCGTTGTCGTATCGTTGGTCGGCGAAGTTCTCGGTGTCGCACCAGACGCCGAGCCGGTAGATGCGGGCCAGGGGCTGGGCTTGGCCGGGCGAGACCATGCCACCCAACGCCGGATAGGAATACTGCAGTTCTGCGATGACCAGAGCGCCGCGATTCAGCGGGAAGCTGGTCCCGTATGGGTTACTGATCTGCGGGTCGATATTCGTGTCCTCGGCCGGGCTGCCGCTGAACACGCCGACCAGGATGTTGACCGGATCGATCGGGCGCTCGCGCACCCGCACGCCCAACGCCGACAGCGGATAGGCCGGTCCGCCTCCGGGCAGGTCGGCGGATGGCAGCATCGGCCAACCGAACATGGTGTTGACGAAAGTGAGGGCATTGTTGCTGACCATGAACTCCTGGTCGAGGCTCTGCTGACCGATCTTGATGTCCAGCCGGTCCTCATCGAGGAACTTCTGATCGTACCAGGCCTCCCAGAGCCGCGTCGATCGGTCGGCCTCGATACCGCTCGCCGTCTGCAGGCTTCGCAGGTTGTCGGCGCTCAGGTTGCGCCCGTGGATTTGCAACGCGCTGACATTGAACGTCCCGCCATACCAGCCGAACGCGCGCTGGGTGCTGAGCTGCGATACGGCCTGGGTCAGGCCGTCGTAATCGAAGCCGCGCCGCGCGCCGCCGGTGAGGTTGCCCAGGCCCTCGCTGGTTTCCTCCACCGCCAGGGATAGGCCATGGCGGCTGAGCGCCGAGCGCAATCCCCACATATCGCCGAACAGGCCGGCATTGCGCCGCCAGTTCTTCAGAAAATCGAACGCGCCTTCATTCGTCGAGGCCCCGGCCTGATCCGAAACGACCGGGATAGAGATGACTGGCGGAGCGGCGCTCGCGCCTCCAATCGTGACCAGCAGCGTCGCGCCAGCGATGAACGCCGCCGCCGGATAGACGGACCCTATTCGCCTGGCTTTGGCTGGAGGCCGAACGGGCGCGCCCTGGCGATCTGATCTCATGCCAAATTCCGTACCGAACGCTTGGTCGGCCGCCACGTTGCAAAAACGACCGCTCACTCTTTATTGCGAGTTATTCGCAATAGCAACCATTCACGGTCACGCGCCTTAACCTGGATCAAGTTGAACCGAAAATGTGAGGCTGCCCTACAGCTTGCCTCCGCGCCGCCCAACCCTATCAGGCAGCTCCGCATTGCGCCGCCTGGGCTCGGACGGTCAGCAGATCGTCACGCTTAACGAGGCGATCGCCCTGCTGACCCAGGAGGCCGCGCCGCCGTATCCGCGGGGTTAGAGCCGTGTGAGCCGACCAGCGCGGCTATTAAGGAAGCAGGCGGAAGGAATTTAGGAACTTGAGCGCTTCGGGATCGTCCGAGCCCTGCGGCGACTGGGTGATGACCTGGTAGACCTTCTTGTTCGCCACGAACACCCGCGCCCGCTCGGTCGGATTGTTGCCCCGGTCGATGGTCAGTTCGCGGCCGACCACCTTGCCGAGGGTGACATTGCTGTGGGCCTTCACCGTCCCATCCGCGCTCTGCACCATGGCCTGGGGAATGTCCGTGAGAATCTGCTGGTCGGTCTTGTCCGTGTTCGTAGTGTCGCTCACCGCCACGACCAGGTCACGCCCATCCTGAACCGCCTCCACCTGGAACATGTGCGGCGTGCCCTCCTTGGCGGAGGGCGGGGTGTCCTTGACCGTGGGAGGAACGCGGAACGAGGCGGCGAAGCCCCAGGTCGGATAGGTGGATTCCTTCCACGGCTTCGCGCAGGCCGTCAGGCCGAGCAGCGAAACAGCGAGCGTGGCGGCTGTGATGATGCGCATGAAACCTCCCTGAGTTTAGGAAAACCTAAGCCGCCGCGCCACGCAAGGCTAGCGGTCTTACACGTCTAATTTGGCCGCGGCGGGAAAACGCCCGCGCGGGTGAGCGCCGAAGGGGCGGCCTTGCCCAGCTGCTCGCCGATCCACCGGCCGGTCTCGATCAGGCCGTCCAGATCCAGGCCCGTCTCGATGCCCGCCCGGTTCAGCATGTAGACCAGGTCCTCGGTCGCGATATTGCCGGTCGCGGCGGGAGCGAAGGGGCAACCGCCGATGCCGCCGCAGCTCGCGTCCAGCACGTCCACTCCCGCCTCGACGCTGGCGTAGGCGTTGGCCAGGCCGGTGTTGCGGGTGTTGTGGAAATGCATGCGGATGCGCGCGTCCGGCGCGGCCTCGCGCACCGCCTCGATACGTGCGCGTACGCCCCAGGGATCGGCCACCCCGATGGTGTCGCCCAGCGCGATTTCGCCAATGCCGACGCCGGCGGCCTCGCGGGCGATGGCGGCGACCTGACCGACGCTGACCTCGCCGTCGAACGGATCGCCGAACGCCACCGAAATCGTCAGGGACAGCGCCGGCCCGCCGCTGACCGCCCGCCGCTCGGCGATCGCGGCCATGGCGGCGACCTGCTCGGCGACGCTGGCGCCTTGGTTGCGGATGCCGAAACCGTCGGAGGCGCAGACCACGACATTGGCCTCGTCGCAGCCGGCGGCCACGGCCCGCTCCCAGCCGCGCTGGTTGAGCACCAGGCCGATGCGCGAGCGGTCGCTGGCGCGGGGCAGGGCGGCCATCACCTCTTCGGCGCCGGCCATCTGCGGCACCCGGCGCGGATTGACGAAGGAGACCGCCTCGATCCGCCGCACGCCGCAGGCCTCCAGGCGATGGATGAATTCGACCTTCCGGTCCACCCCCAGACTGGTTGACTCGTTCTGCAGGCCGTCGCGCGGGCCGACCTCGACGATCTCGATGCGCTGGCTCATCGGGCGCCTCCTTGATCGGGGTTTGAACGTTCGGGCGAGCTGTCCGAGCGGTAGAGGCTCAACTCATCGGCGCGCCCGATCGAATAGTCCAGGCCCGTGGCCGACCCGACCGCGCTCGCCTTCAGCCCGTCGGCGGCCAGTTCGTGACGGAAGGCGGCCTCCTGGCGGTGTTCGACCACCACCGGCCGGCCCTCTGAGATAGCCTCGGCCGCATCGCCCACGTCGCCGAACTCGGTCTCGGTGCCAAGCAGGAAGACCAAGCTGGGCTCGGCGAAGCCGACCACGGTGACTGGCCCGGGAGTCAGGCCGTCGCGCGGGTCGAGGCGGGCTTGGTCGAGCGCGGCGACAATGCGGCGCGACAGCCAGAGCGGCTCCAGTCGCGGCGCCAAGCCGGCGAGCGCGGCGTGCGCCCCGATGCCAAGCGCCAGGGCTGCGGCGAGGCCCGTGCGCGGCCTGGGCGAGAGCACGGCGGCGCCGCCCGCCAGGGCGGCGAGCATCGCCAGAACCTCCGCCGCGAGGCTCCAGCCGAGTGAGGCGGCTTGGCCGAACTTGGCCTGCAGCCACCCGGCGACCGCGGCGAGGGCGATCCCCGCGATCAGCGACAGTCCCGCGCCGATCCAGGCGCTCCATCGGCCGATCGGCCGAGCAAGCGCGACCGCGGCCAGCCAGGCGAGCGCGCCGTAGACCGGCAGGGGGTAGTGGATGAGCTTGGTCGGCATGGCCTCGAACACCAGCCAGGTCGGCGCCAGCCAGGCCAGCGCGAAGCGCGCTCCGGGCTCGGCGCGGGCTTTCCAACCGAGATTCAGCGCCGCCGGCAGCAGCGCGCTCGCCGGGAACAGCAGGAAGATGGCCGCCAGGCTATGCAGGCCCGGAGGCGCGCCATGGCTGGAATCGCCGCCCACCAGCTTGGAGGCCAGGTCGCCGCCGATCGATCCAGCCCAGAACGCCCCGTCGGTCTTGACCGTGATGGCCACCGCCCAGGGCCCAACGATCGCCGCGAGCGCAATCAGGCCCCAGCCCCAGCCCAGGGTGCGCGCCCAGGGCGCCTTGCGGTCCCAGGCCCAGAGCGTCAGGCCCGTGAGCACGGCGACCATCGGCCCCACCGGACCCTTGTCCAGCATGGCCAGCGCCAGGCCGAGCCAGAACAGGGTCTTGGCGCCGCGCCCGCCGCCCGCCGCATCCTCCCGCGAGGCGGCGTAGATCCGGGCGAAGGCCGCCATGGCCAGGGTGGTCGATCCGCACAACACCGCGTCGGTCTTGGCGATGCCGGCTTCGGTCGAGAGCAATAGGCTGCTGGCGAGGATCGCGCCGGCCAAAAGCCCGATCCCGGCGGTGAAGAACCGCGCCACGCCCCAGGCCAGGGCCCCCGCCGCCAGCATGGCGCCCAGCAGCGAGGGGACCCGATAGGCCCAGATCTGGCGGGCCTGCGGCGAAGATAGGATCGAAACGCTCGCGGCCTGCAGCCAGTTGATCGCCACCGGCTTTTTGTCGCGCGGGTGGTCCTGGTAGCGGATGGAGACGAAATCGCCGGTCTCCAGCATCTGGGCGGTCGCCTGGGCGAACAGCGACTCGTCACGGTCGAGCGGCGGCAGGGCGATCAGCCCGGGCAGGCCGGCGATCAGCGCGACCAGCGCCGCCAGCAGCGGGCCCCTCCAGCCGCGCGCCAGGCCGTCCAGGCGAGTCTCTTGCGTCATCGCGGCTTTGATAGCACGAACCAGAGGGCTTCAACCCAGGGCGCGCATCCGATGGACCCGGACTTCTCTGTTGTCGCGCCAGTGTTCAACGAGGAAGGCGCGGTCGCGTCGCTGGCGCGGGAGATCGCCGCGGCGTTCGAAGGCCTGGCCTATGAGATGATCTTTGTCGACGACGCCAGCCGTGACGGCACGCGCGCGGCGCTGGTCGCGCTGAAGGCCGAACTGCCGACCCTGCGGGTGATCGGCCACGGCCGCAACGCCGGGCAGAGCCGGGCGATCCGCACGGGAGTCCTGGCCGCGCGCGGAGCGATCATCGTCACCCTGGACGGTGACGGGCAGAACGATCCGGCCGATGCGCCGCGTCTGGCCCGGCGGCTGGCGACCGCTCCGCCGGGCCTCGGTCTGATCGGCGGCGAGCGGACGAAGCGCCAGGACGGCCTCGCCAAGCGGCTCGCCTCGCGCTTGGCCAATGCGGTGCGCCGCGGGCTGTTCGGCGACCGCGCCAGGGACGGCGGCTGCGGGCTGAAGGCGATGCGCCGCGAGGCCTATCTGCGCCTGCCCTATTTCGACCACCAGCACCGTTTTCTGCCGGCCCTGTTGATCCGCGAGGGATATTCGGTGGCGTTCGAGCCGGTGGGCCATCGCCCACGACGTTGGGGCGCGTCGAAATACACCAACCTTGGCCGGCTGTGGGCCTCGATTTGGGATCTGATGGGCGTGGTCTGGCTGCGCGCACGCGCGCGCTCCCCCGGCGAGATCGAGCCTCTCTAAGGCGAGTTGCGGCTTTGCATCTCGCCCGCAAATCGGTCAGGCTGGAACTCGTGGGCATCGACGGGCCGCGGCGCGTTTGGAGGAGGAGGCGTCATGCTGGGCGCGCTGCCGCTGCTAGCCCTGCCGGTGCTTCTGTACAACCTTCTGGCCCTGACCATCGCCGGCGGCTTTGGCGGGACCGGGACGGACGAGCGCTTGTCGGCCAAGCTGTTCGCGGTTCCCATGGCCTCGCGCGCGGTCTGGGCGGTCAGCCTGGGCGACCTGCTGCTCGCCGCCGCTCTGGTGGTGCTGTTCGTCGAGCTGCTCAAATCGACCACCAGCCGTCAGGTGGCGATCGTCAACCACTCCCTGACCATGATCCTGTTCATCGGATGTCTGCTCGAGTTCCTGCTGTTTCCGGCCTTCGCCACTTCGACCTTCTTCCTTCTGGTCCTGATGGTTCTGCTGGATGTCTTGGCCGGGTTCATCGTCACCATCGCCGCCGCCCGTCGGGAGATCGATTTCCACAACGGCTGAAGCGAGCGGGATCGCGTCAGGTGAGGGCGGTGAAGATCAGGGCCACCACGAAGATGTCGAAGGTCTTGACGGCGAATGCGGCGAGGACGGGCATGGACAGCTCTGCGTTGGATACGAACGTGGTGAACGCAAAGCAAATATCGGGCCAATACGGCTTGGTGCTGGTATTGGACGCCGCAGCGGAATCCGCAGCTATATCTCGGTCTTGGTGATCCGGCCGGTGCGCAGCCGCCGGTCGGCCGGCCCGGACCATTCGGCCTCGAGATACGCGCTGCGCGCCTTGTCGAGCGTCTCGGGACCGCCGCGCAGACCGCGCTTCTGCCCGCCCTGACCCAGGAGCTGGGCGACGAAGGCGGCCAGGGCCGCGCGGCGCGACCGGGGCGGGGCGGGCTCGGACCGCGGTTCGCTCGTCACGGGCAGGCGCGCGCCGTGCGCTTCATCGGCGTCGGCGTGGATGTCCCGCGGATCATCCTCACCAACCGAGCGCCGCGAGACGCGTCGCGCGCCGGGTGCGCCGCCGATCGGGGAAACGGGATCCGTCATGTTCGCGCCGAGCCGTTGCGAAATCGGCCGTCAGGGTGAGGGCGCCAGCGTTAAAAAGCCGTAGCGAGCCGATCTATCCGGCTATTCCTTGGATTGTTTCGCCGCCAGTTCGGCGATCTGGGACTGCATTTCCTCGATGCGGCGCTTGAGGTCGTCGAGTTGGACGCCGGCGGCGGGCTTGGCCGGCTCGGGCGGCGCAGGCGCGGCGGCCTCGTCGGGCCGGACGAAGGTGAAGGGGGTGAACATCTTCATCGCCCGGTCGAACATGGCCAGGTTCTGGCGCACCTGATCTTCCATGAAGCCCATGCCAGGCGCCACGCCGATCGCGCCGGCGATCTGTTCGCGCATCCGGTCCTGCTGGCGCGCGAAGCTGTCCAGCGACAGTTCCAGATAGCTCGGTACGAAGGCCTGCATGCTGTCGCCGTAGAAGCGGATCAATTGCCGCAGAAACTGGATCGGCAGCAGGTTCTGGCCGCGGTTTTCCTCGTCGAAGATGATCTGGGTCAGCACCGATCGGGTGATGTCCTCGTTGGTCTTGGCGTCGTAGACCACGAAGTCGACCCCGCTCTTGACCATCTCAGACAGATTTTCGAGCGTGACGTAGGCGCTCGATCTGGTGTTATAGAGCCGCCGGTTAGCGTACTTCTTGATCACCACGCGCTCGGACTCGGGCGAAGCCGAGGACTGTTCGACGTCAGCCATTGCTCTCCTCGGGCGGCTGTCTGTTCGACGGCCGATAGCCGGTGTTCGGCGCCGCAGTATCGCGGATGCGGCACGCCAGCGCCAGTCGTCCTTTTGCGACCGTGTTTTTGTGCGCTTGGTCGTGACGAACGCCGGCCGGTGAGGCAATGGTGTCGAAGCGCTAGGCGCCGCGGGCGCTCGCCCCCTTCACCGGCCGCACGATCGAGAGGATCGCCATGAGCAACAGCATCGTCATCGTCTCCGCCGCCCGCACCCCGGTCGGATCCTTCAACGGCGCGCTATCCGGACTGCCGGCCCATGAGCTTGGGCGCATCGCCATCCAGGCCGCGATCGAGCGCGCCGGCATCGCGGCGGCCGACGTCGACGAGGTGGTGCTGGGCCAGGTGCTGCAGGCCGGCGCCGGCCAAGGCCCCGCCCGTCAGGCGGCGATCAACGCGGGCATCCCGGTCGAGAGCCCGGCCTGGAGCCTCAATCAACTGTGCGGCTCGGGCCTGCGCGCGGTGGCGCTTGGCGCCCAGCAGATTCTGCAGGGTGACGCCAGGATCGTGATCGCCGGCGGCCAGGAGAGCATGAGCCAGTCGCCTCACGCGGCCAATCTGCGCAATGGTCAGAAGATGGGCGATCTGGCCCTGGTGGACACCATGTTGAAGGACGGCCTGTTGGACGCCTTCCATGGCTATCACATGGGCCAGACGGCCGAGAACGTCGCCGCGCGCTGGCAAATCACCCGCGAGGATCAGGACCGCTTCGCCGTCGCCTCCCAGAACAAGGCCGAGGCGGCCCAGGCCGCCGGCCGCTTCGACGTCGAGATCGCGCCGGTGACCGTCAAGGGCCGCAAGGGCGACGTCGTGGTCGACAAGGACGAGTACATCCGTCACGGCGCGACCTACGAAAGCGTCGCGGGCCTGAGGCCGGCCTTCACCAAGGACGGTTCGGTCACCGCCGCCAACGCCTCGGGACTGAACGACGGCGCCGCCGCCCTGGTCCTGATGAGCGAGGGCGAGGCCAAGGCCCGGGGCCTCGAGCCCCTGGCCCGCATCGCCTCCTGGGCCCACGCCGGGGTCGAACCCGAGATCATGGGCACGGGTCCGATACCGGCCACCCGCAAGGCGCTGGAAAAGGCCGGCTGGTCGATCGACGATCTGGACCTGATCGAATCCAACGAGGCCTTCGCCGCCCAGTCGCTCAGCGTGGTGCGCGAGTTGGGTCTGGATCCGGACAGGGTGAACGTCAACGGCGGGGCGATCGCGATCGGCCATCCGATCGGCGCCTCGGGCGCGCGGATTCTGACCACGCTGCTGCATGAGATGAGCCGGCGAGGCGCCAAGAAGGGTTTGGCCACCCTCTGCGTCGGCGGCGGCATGGGCGTGGCGCTTTGCGTCGAACGGGACTGACGCGGTTCGCGGTCAATTCAACGAAGGGAGAGATGTATGGGCAGAGTGGCGATGGTCACCGGCGGCACCCGGGGGATTGGTCGGGCCATCGTTGAGCGGCTGAAGTCCGACGGCTTCGAGGTCGCGGCCGGTTACGCCGGCAATGAAGAGGCGGCGCGCGCCTGCGCGGACGAACTGGGGGCGATGATCGTCAGGGGCAACGTCGGCGAGTTCGAGGATTGCCGGCGGGCGGTGGCCGAGGTCGAGGCCCGGCTCGGCCCGATCGACGTCCTGGTCAACAACGCCGGAATTACCCGCGACGCCATGCTGCACAAGATGACCCCGCAGCAGTGGAACGAGGTGATCTTCGTCAACCTGGCCTCGATCTTCAACATGAGCCGCCAAGTGATCGACGGCATGCGCGAACGCGGCTACGGCCGGATCATCAACATCTCCTCGATCAACGGGCAGAAGGGACAGATGGGCCAGACCAACTATTCGGCGGCCAAGGCCGGCGCCATCGGCTTCACCAAGGCGCTGGCGCAGGAGACGGCCAACAAGGGGATCACGGTCAACGCCGTCGCGCCCGGCTATACCGACACCGAAATGGTTCAGTCGGTGCCGCAGGCCGTGCTTGAGCGGATCGTGGCCGGCATCCCGGTCGGACGACTGGGCAAGGCCGAGGAAATCGCCGCCTGTGTGGCGTTTTTGGCCCGCGAGGACGCCTCGTTCATCACCGGCGCCTGTCTTACCGTGAACGGTGGGCAATATATGGCGGCATGATTCGCCGGGCGGCGGCGCGGGCCATGACGTCCAAAAAGCGCCCCACTCCGCGCGCATCTGCAGGGGGATGCGAGGTGTGAGACCGGCGATCGCGGCATTGGCGTGCGGCCTGGCCGCGGCCGTGGCCTTGGGCCAGGCCGCGCAGGCCAGGCCGTTCACCTTGGGCGATGAACTGTTCGGCCCGAACGGGCGACGGGACGCGGCCAAGGAGCCGATAGTGGCCCGGTACGCCGACCAGGACGGCGATGCGGCCTTCGTGCTCGACCGCTCCGCGCCGCTTCCGCTGCTGCGCTTCGACGACAGCCCCGAGATTTGGGTGCTGACGCCGCGGCCCGCGGCGCATGGTGATGTGATCTACAAGAACGACGCTGGCGAGCCGATGCTGCGCGCCACCCGCTTCGGCGGCATGACTCTGTTCACCCTCGCCCACCCGGGCGGGGCCGCCGCCGCCCTGGTCGGCGAGGCTCCCGCGCTCCGCCCGCTCGCCATCCTGACGCCCAACGCCCTGCTCCAGCGATTGGCCCAGGCCAGCGCGCACGCCTCTCGGGCCGCCCAGCGACTGGTGGTGTTCGACGCGCCCGACGTGTCGCCGCAGACCGCCAGCCTGGTGGCCGACGCCGCCACGGTGGCGGCCGAGGCGATCGAAGTCATGGCCCGAGATCCGCGGGGCCGCAGAGTGCTGGCCAAGGTCTCCAAAGTGATTCTGACACCCGGTCGCAAGGCCCAGGCGGTGCTCGACCAGGGCGTGCTTCGAGTGGTCATCGTCCCGCAACCCGGCGGCGGTCTGCGCGGGGTGGTCGCGTGCCGGCCGTCCTCGCGGCGCATCGCCGCGGCGCTGAGGCGGTAAGACGCCGGTCAGCCCTTGAAGCTGTCCTTGGCCGCGCGGATCGCGGCGAAGCGCGTCGCGTCGCCCGCCCGCAGGAAGGGATTGGTCGCCTTCTCCCGGGCGATGGTGGTCGGCACGGTCGGCTCGCCCCGCTCGCGGGCGGCGAACACCTCCTCGGCGCGGGTCTTCAGCGCCGCGGCATCGTCGATCGACAGGGCGAAGCGCGCGTTGGAGGCGGTGTATTCGTGGGCGCAATAGACGGCGGTCTCGTCGGGCAGGGCGGCCAGGCGCGAGAGGCTGGACCACATCTGCTCGGCGGTACCCTCGAAAACGCGCCCGCATCCCAGCGAGAACAGGGTGTCGCCGACGAAGGCGATCTGGTCGGCCGCGTCGAAATAGGTGACATGGCCCAGGGTGTGGCCGCCGGTGTCGATCACGGTGAAGCGAGTCTCGCCGAGCTCGACGACGTCGCCGTCCGAAACCTTGCGGTCGAGGGGCGCGATCCGCTCGACCTCGGCGGGCCCGATCACCTGGGCGCCGGTGGCGGCCTTGAGTTCGGCGTTGCCGCCGGCGTGGTCCGGGTGCCAGTGGGTGTTCAGGATCAGCGACAACGACCAGCCTAGGTGCTCAAGCTCGCGCAATATGGTTCCGGCGTCGGGCGTGTCGATGCAGGCGACGCGTCCGCTGGCCTCGTCGCGCGCCAGAAAGCCGTAGTTGTCCGACAGGCAGGGGAATTGGCGGACGATCAAGGGCATGGGGGTTCTCCAGCGCGGTCGCTACCTCGCCCGCCCATATTCAACGCAGGGATCGGCGGGACAAGCCCCGCGTCGACGGACTATGAAGGTGTTTCATCGGGATCGGGCAAGTTCGAAATCATGCGGCGCGACGTGCTGGACCTGCGCGAGTTCTACGCCACGGCCTTGGGACAGGCCGCGCGGGCGATCATCGCGCGCAAGCTGGCGGAGGCCTGGGGCCAGGCCGAGGGGCTGGACCTGATGGGCTTGGGCTATGCCGCCCCCTACCTTGGCGTCTTCATGCGCGGCGCCCGCCGGACGATCGCCGCCATGCCGGCGGCCCAGGGGGTCGAGGTCTGGCCGGCCGGCGCCCGCAACCTCGCCGTCCTCGGCGACGAATACGCCCTGCCGTTCGCCAACGCCCTGTTTGACCGGGTGCTGGTGATCCACGCCCTGGAGGAGGCCGACGATCCGGCTGCTCTGCTGCGCGAGGTCTGGCGGGTGATGGCGCCGTCCGGGCGGGTGATCGTGGCGGCGGCCAATCGGGTGGGGTTCTGGTCCGACGCCGAGGCCACCCCGTTCGGCCACGGCCGGCCCTACACCCGAGGCCAGCTCGAGAGCCTGGTGCGCGAGGCCGGCCTCGAGCCGCTCGCCTGGTCACGGGCGCTGTTCGCCCCGCCGCTGCAGTGGGCGGCGCGCTGGGCGGACGGGTTCGAGCAGATGGGCGCCTGGCTGTGGCCAGGCCTGTCGGGCTTGATTCTGCTCGAGGCGGTAAAAACCAGCTTCGCGGTGCGACCCAAGGGACGGCCGGCGCCGGCGCGGGTGTTCGCTCCGGGTCCGCTGGCGCCTTCGCCGCTGCGAAAAACCCCAAAAACGCACACGCCCGGGCGCTCCCGGGCCATCAAGGCTTGGAGCGGACCGCGCGAGGCCGTAGCCTAGACGCGCGTTCGCGTATCCGGAGACTCGAACAATGAAAATGATCACCGCGGTCATCAAGCCAAGCCGCTTGGACGCCGTGCTCGAGGCGGTGACTGAGACCGGCGCGTCGGGCCTGACGGTCACGGAGGTTCGTGGCTACGGCCGCCAGAAGGGCAAGACCGAGGTCTATCGCGGCGCCGAGTACGAGATAAAGCTGCTGCCCAAGGTCAAGCTCGAGATCGCGGTCTCTTCCGACTTGGCCGAGGCGATCATCGAGGCCATCACCCGCTCGGCGAACACGGGCAAGATCGGCGATGGCAAGATTTTCGTGATGGATCTCGAGGCCGCCGTGCGCATCCGCACCGGAGAACGTGACGCCGAGGCTATCGCGGGCTGACGGGATTAGGTTATGGATGCCTCGCCACGCGGGTCGGGGTGCTCGATTTTCGACATTAAGCTGACATGATCGCGTTCAAGAAAAACGCGCGCGTCGGTGAGGGGAGTGGGTCGATGAAACGCCTTTGGGTCGCCGCCGCGCTGGCGCCGCTGTCGTTCGCGGCCATGGCCGCCGTGGATCGGGCCCATGCAGACACCACGGTCTCGACCAGCACCACGACGCCGTTGTCGACCTCGAGCGCCGGCAATGTGACGGTCAGCGGCTCGATCGCCCCGTCGCCCAGCCCCGCGGCGATCACCGTCGACAGCAACGCCAGCGTCACCATCACCAGCAGCGGAACAGTCAGCTATACCGCCGTGAGCGGCAATGCGACCATCCCAGTCAGCGATATCCTGATCGAGGCCGGATCGACGACCTCGGCGGGCGCCGCCACCAACCTCATCTCCAACAGCGGCTCCATCGACAACACCGAGTCCACCAGCGGTGACGGCACCAACCAGTCGATCACCAACGGCCCCTTCGCCAACGGCGCGTACCGCGATGGGATCGACGTCACCGGCCCGGGCGTATTCTACGGATCGATCTCCAACACCGGCACGATCACCGTCATCGGCGAGAACTCGGCCGGGATCGCGATCGGGACGGAAATGACCGGCAACCTGACCCAGACCGGCGACATCACCGTCACCGGCGGCACGCCGACCTATGGCGGAACCCCCGCCGGCACGATTAACGGCAACACCACCGTCACCAATGCTGGAAACGTCTCCTACGGCATCGACGCGACCGGCAAGATCGACGGCAACGTGACCATCGGCGCCATCGTCGGCGCGACCGGTCAGAACGCCGTCGGCGTGGCGCTGAGCGGCGGCGTCGGCGGCGGCGTCACGATCGACGGATCGATCACCGCCACCGGCTACCGGTCGACCACGGCGCCGACCGATCCCACCGTCCTGGCCAATCTCACGGCGGACCAGACGTTGCAGGGCGGTCCCGCCCTGGAGATCGGCGGTAATGTCGGATCCGGCGTCACCTTGGCCGCCGCGGTGGCCGCCTCCGGCAATGTATCGGCCGTGCCCGCGGGCGTTCTGACGGTCTACGGCTCGGCGCCCGCCCTGATGATCGGCGGCGCCAATGCGATCGACGTCGGCGCCAACGCCGCCGGTTTCAGCCTGGAGGTCGCCGGCTCGGTCTACGCCTACGGCGCCTATCCGGATGTCAGCGCCGTCGCCATCCAGATCGGCGGGGTCAATCCCCTGCCGGTCGCCAGCTCCGGCGTCGCCAGCGGCGGCGACTTCGGTAACGTCACCCTGGGAGGCGGCATCGATGTCACCGGCACGGTGCTGGCGGCGACGGAATCCCACACCGCTGGGCAGGGCGACGCCACCGCGATCCTGATCGGAAACGGCAACGCTTCAAGCACGACCTCGGGCGTCTATTCAGTGTCGACGCTGGTCAATTCCGGCACCATCGCCGCCTCGGCCTCCTCGAACGCCGTGATCTCCGCCAGCGCGCCGGGCAATGAGGTCAGCGTGGCCGACCCCACCAAGTCGGTGCCGATCACGGTCAGCGCGATCAAGGTCGGGCCGGGCGGGTCACTGACGTCGATCAACAACAGCGGCACGATCAGCGCGGCGATCGGCGGCATTCCCGCGGCGGTCAACTTCACCGCGGCGGGCGGGATCCAGGGCCAGGCCATCGCCATCGACGACCTGTCCGGCACGGTCACCTCGGTCACCAACACCAACACCATCGCCGCCAGCGTCACGCCGATCGTCTCCGGCCAGACAGCGGACCCCGCCCACAGCGACGCGGTGGCGATATACTTGGCCAACGTCGGCGGCGACGTCAGCGTCACCCAATCCGCGAACGGCAACACCTCGATCATCCCGACCATCACCGGCGCGGTGATCTTCGGCAACTCCACCGTGGCGACGGCGTCACCCGGGAGCATCATCGGCGCCGAGAGACTCGATCTCGAGGCGGGCAACATGACCGGCGCTCTGGTCTACAATGGCGCTGGCGACAACAGCCTGACGATCAACGGCGGGGCCACGCTGATCGGCGCGTTGTCGCAATCGGCGAGCGGCGCGCTGACGCTCGACATCCTGGACGGCACGCTCGACATGACCGCGCCGACGTCGAACACGCTGGGCGGCCCGACCGCGACGATCAACGCCCCCAACCTGACCATCGGTGCGACGGGCGTGGTGATCTTTTCGATCGATCCGCGCCAGGCCAACGCCGCGGCGGCCCAGTTCAATGTCGCCGGCAACGCGACGATCGATTCCGGCGCGAAAATCGGCGTCAACCTGATGTCGAAGCTGACCACGACCGAGACCTTCACCCTGATCCATGCCGGAGCCTTGTCGGTCGGCGGCATCGACACCTCGCTGCTGGGCCAACTGCCCTTTCTGTACCAGGGTCTGATCAGCAACACGGCCACCGACCTGGACATCCAGATCAGCCTTAAGTCCGCCGCCGCAATGGGGCTCAATCCGGCCCAGGCCGCGGCCTACGGCGCGATCTTCACGCAGATGAGCACCGATGTTCCGGTCGAGAGCGATGTGCTGAGCCAGACCACCCGTTCGGGCTTCCTCCACATCTACAACCAGTTCCTGCCCGACTACGCCGGCGGGCCGTTCGAGGCCATCGCCAACGGCCAGCGGGCCCTCGCGCGCGCCGAGGCCGAGGCGCCGGTCAAGTTGCAGACCAACCAGACTCGCGGTTGGGTGCAGGAGATCGGTTTTCTCGCCAATCGCGACAACAGTTCAGCCACCACCGGCTATCAGGCCGAAGGCTTCGGCCTCGCCGGCGGCATTGAGCACGCGCGCGGCGACAGCGCGATCGGCGTGACCGCGGCCTTCCTCACCAACGCCGTCAACAATTCCACCCAGACCAGCGACGGAACGCTGTCCACCATAGCGATCGAGGGCGGCGTCTACTGGCGGGCGGGCGGGGAGGGGCTGAACGCGAACGCCAGCGTCAACGGCGGCTATGTCTCGCTGGGCAGCCATCGGCTGTTGCTCGATCAGACCGCAGCCGGCGCCGTGACCCTGTTGCGGGACGCCAAGTCGCAGTGGAGCGGCGCGGTGGGCTCGGCGCAGTTCGGCGTCAGCTACCAGATCACACATGGCCGCTTCTACATGCGCCCGGAAGCCTCGGTCGACTACGTCGCGCTCTATGAAACCGCCCATAGTGAGCAGGGCGGCGGAAGCGCGCTGAATTTGGGAATCAATTCTCGGCTCGGCAGCGAAGCGTCCGCGCAGGGCGATCTGGTGCTGGGCTGGGGCTTCGGCGACGCGCTGCGCTGGCGCCCGGAGCTGACCGTAGGTTGGCGCCAGATCATCTACGGCGGCCCCGCCTCGACGACGGCGCGCTTCCTCAGCGGCGGATCGAGTTTCACCCTGACACCGGACCTGACGGATCGCGGAGGGCTTCTGGCGCGCCTGGGGATTCGGGCCAGCGGGTCCTTCGCCGACATCACCGCCGACGCGGGGGGCGAATTCCGCAACGGCTATCAGACCTACGACGCCCGCGCCGTCGCCCGGTTCCTGTTTTAGCGGTCGAACAGGTCTTCGCCCGGTCGCCGCGTCGCCGCCGGCTCCGTCTGGTTCGGTCGGCTGAGCAGGAACAACGCCTGTTCGGCGCGCCAGTTCTCCAGCCCCCGCGTCGGATCGATCGGCCGCGCCGGCCGGCCGTCGACGAGGGCCGAGGCCGTCTCGATACGGATCCCCAGATCCTCGCACAGCAGCACGAAGTCCTTGAGCGTGCACAGATGGATGTTGGGCGTCGACCACCAGGGCTCGGGCAACGTTTCGGTCGTCGGCATCCGCCCGCTGGCGAGCAACGCCAGCCGCACCCGCCAGTGACCGAAATTGGGCACCGAGACGATCGCGCGTTCGGCGATGCGCAACAGCGCATTCAGCACCGTACGCGGCTCTCGCACCGTCTGTAGGGTCTGTGACAGGATGGCGTAGTCGAACCCGCGGCTCGGAAAATCCGCCAGGTCGCGGTCCGCGTCGCCCTGGACCACCGCCAGGCCGCGCGCCAAGCAGGCCGCCACCCCCGCCGGGCTGATCTCCAGCCCCCGGCCGTCGACGTTCTTTTCCCGCGCCAGCAAATCCAGCAGCGTCCCTTCTCCGCAGCCGATGTCCAGCACCCGCGAGCCGGGCCGCACCAGCCGCAGGATCTCGCGGAAGTCCTCTCTCCGGCCGCTCATGCGGCGAGGCCCCGGGCGTGGGCCGCCGACTGCAGAAAGCCGGTCAGCGCCGTTCGCAGCACCGGCTCGTCCAGGAAGAAGGCGTCGTGGCCCTTGTCGGTCTCGATCTCGACGAAGCTGGCGCGACAGCCGGCGGCGTTCAGGGCGCGCACGATGGCGCGACTCTCGAGGGTCGGATAGAGCCAGTCGGAGGTGAACGACAGGGCGCAGAAGCGCACCTCGCGGGCCCGGGCGAAGGCGTTGGCCAGCACCCCGCCATGGGCCTCCGCCAGGTCGAAATAGTCGAGCGCGCGGGTGATGTAGAGATAGCTGTTGGCGTCGAACCGATCGACGAAGCTGGAGCCTTGATGGCGCAGGTAGCTCTCGACCTGGAAGTCGGCGTCAAATCCCCAGGACAGGCCGTCGCGCTGCAACTCGCGGCCGAACTTCCGCTGCAGGGCTGGCTCGGACAGATAGGTGATGTGCGCGGCCATCCGCGCCACCGCCAGCCCTTTTTCCGGTCTGACGCCATGCTGAGCGTAGGCGCCGCCGCGCCAGTCCGGATCGGCCATGATCGCCTGCCGGCCCACCTCGTGGAAGGCGATGTTCTGGGCCGAATGGCGGGCGGCCGCGGCGATGCACACGGCCGAGAACAGCCGCTCGGGAAAGTCGGCCGCCCATTGCAGCACCTGCATGCCGCCCATCGAGCCGCCGATCACCGAAAACAGCGTCTCGATGCCCAGGGCGTCGATCAGCATGGCCTGGGCGCGCACCATGTCGGGAATAGTGATGACCGGAAAGCTCAGCCCGTAGGCGCGCCCCGTCTCGGGATCGATCGACGAGGGCCCGGTGGTGCCCATGCAGCCGCCCACCACGTTCGAGCAGATGATGAAATGTTTGGCCGGATCGAGCGGGCGGCCGGGTCCGACAACCTGGGTCCACCAGCCCGGTTTTCCGGTCACCGGATGCTCGGCGGCGACGTGCTGGTCGCCGGTCAGGGCGTGGCAGATGAGGACGGCATTGCTGCGATCGGCGTTCAGCGCGCCGTAGGTGCGGTAAGCCACCTCCAGCTGGCCAAGCCGCGCGCCGGATTCCAGGCGCAACTGCCGGTCCGACCCGAAGCGGATCACCCCGCCGTCCGCGTCCGTCATGTGCGACATGCCCAAATCTTGGCCCATGCGCGGGTTGGACCGCCTAGCCCGTCGCCTGTCAACCGATCGCTTCCGCGTACGGCGTGGGCGCGCTAAGGAACCTGTCGGAGCGCGATCGCCGAAAGTGGAACCAGTTTCGGCGGCCATGGCGCACCAATGTTTAGGAGACAGAGCCTTTTCAGGCGCTTCAGGCGATTCCGCCTGAAGCTAAAAGGCTCCAGGCACGAATGTCCTCGCCGGGAGACCCGATGCGCCGACTGATCCTGCTGCGCCACGGCAAGGCCGAGTCGGTCTCCGCCACCGGCGACGATTTCGATCGCGGCCTGACCGATCGGGGCCGGCGCGACTGCGCCCTGATCGGGCGGGTGTTGGCCGAGGCGGGCGTGGTCCCTGATCTGGCGCTGGTTTCGCCCGCCCGTCGCGCCCAGGAGACCTGGGACGAGGTCTCGCGCGCCTTCCCCAATGCGCGGTGTGAAATCCTTCGCGGCCTTTATCTGGCGACGCCCGAGCAGATATCGGCTGCGGTGGGGGCGGCGGGCGAGAGGCTGAGCGTGATGGTCGTCGGCCATAATCCCGGCCTGCACGAGTTCGCCCTGGCCCTAGCTGCGGCGGCGCCCGTCCGCGCGGCGGGATTGCGGGACTTTCCCACCGCGGCGGCGGCGGTGTTCCGCCACGGCGCCGAGGGCGTCGCCGAGTTGGAGCGGGTGTTCCTGCCGCGCGAGCAAGGCGGCGGGCCGACGTGAACCCGATCTACAAGATTCTGGATCGCGCCGCCTGGCTGGCGGCCTCGGCGCTCGGGACGTTCGCCGGTTCGCCGGTCGATCTGGCCGATGGCTTCATCCATTTTTCAACCGCCGATCAGGTCCAGGAGACGGCGCGGCGGCATTTCCGCGGCGTGGCCGACTTGGTGCTGCTGGAGGTGGACCCCGACGCGCTCGGCGCGCCAGTGACCTGGGAGCCGTCGCGGGGCGGCGCGCTGTTTCCTCACCTCTATGGCTCGATGCCGACTGGCGCGGTGCGCGCGGCGCGCCCGCTCGATCTCGACGCGGAGGGCGTGCCGGTGATCGGCGTGCTGGCGCCTTGAGCCTGCTGCACGACCTCGCCGCCGGCGCCCTGCGCGTGCTGGACCCGGAAGACGCCCACGCCGCCGCCATCGGCCTGCTGCGCGCCGGGCTCGGACCGCGCGCGCCGCGCGGCGGCCAGCTGCGGCTGGCGGTCACGCTTTGCGGCCTGAGGCTCGAAAACTGCGTCGGCCTGGCCGCCGGCTTCGACAAGAACGCCGAGACGCCCGACGCCATGCTGGCCGCCGGCTTCGGCTTCGTCGAGTGCGGCACGGTCACCCCCCTGCCCCAGGCGGGCAATCCGCGTCCGCGGCTGTTCCGGCTGAGTGAGGACCGGGCGGTGATCAACCGCATGGGGTTCAACAACGCCGGGCTCGACGCCTTTGCCGCCCGCCTTGCCGCGCGACCGCGCCGAGGCGTCGTCGGGGCCAACATCGGAGCCAATAAGGACTCGCCCGACCGCATCGGCGACTATGTCACCGGCCTTGCGCGGTTGTGGGGTCTGGCCGACTATTTCACCGTCAACATCTCCTCGCCCAATACGCCGGGCCTTCGCGCGTTGCAGACCAAGGAGGCGCTGGCCGAGCTCCTGGGCCGGCTTGGCGAGGCGCGCGCGGCGCTGACCGATGGGGCGGGCGGCCATCCGGTGTGGCTCAAGGTCGCGCCCGATCTGGCCGAGGACGAGATCGAGGCCATTGTCGAGGCCAGCCTGGCGCACGGTCTGGACGCCATCGTCGTGGGCAACACCACCCTCTCGCGCCCCGAGACCTTGAAATCGCCGCTGAAGGCCGAGGCCGGCGGCCTTTCGGGCGCGCCGCTGACCGCCCTGTCGAACCGCGTCCTTGGCCAGTTTCACCAGGCCGCCCGCGACCGCATCGCCTTGATCGGGGTCGGTGGGATCGCGAGCGGCGCGGACGCCTACGCCAAAATTCGCGCCGGCGCGCGCGCGGTGCAGCTTTATTCGGCCATGGTCTACGAGGGGCCAGGGCTGGCGGCGCGCATCCGCCGCGAGCTGGACGGGCTGCTCGCCGCCGATGGGTTCGCCTCGGTCGCCCAGGCGGTCGGGGCCGAGCATGCCTGAGCCGTCCCGGTGAGTCGGCGGTCTTCCTCTCCGCGCGCGGCCTCGGCTCTGGCGCTCGCGCGCCGGTTCGGCCCGTTGGCCCTGGTCGCCGCGGGCCTGGCGGCCGCGCTCGCCCTCGGCCTGCCGAACCAGCTGTCGTTGCACCAACTTCACCGTCATCGCGACCAGCTCGAGGCGGTGGCGCGTCTGCATCCGGCGCTCAGCGTGCTGGCCTACGTCGGGGTCTATGCGCTGGCGATCGGCCTGTCGCTGCCGGTGGCGCTGGTCCTGACGCTGAGCGGTGGGTTTCTATTTGGTCCCTGGGTGGGGGGCCTGGCCGCGGCCTGCGGTTGCACGCTTGGCGCGACGGTGGTCTTCCTGGTCTGCCGCGCCGCGACGGGCGACGTTCTGCGCCGGCGGGCCGGGCCGATGATCGCGAGGATTGAGGACGGGGTGCTGGCCGATGCGTTTTCCTATGTCATGCTGCTGCGCCTGTTGCCGGTGATGCCGATGACGCTCGCCAATCTGGCGCTCGGTTTCGTCGAGATTCCGCCACGCACCTTTGTTCTTGCGACCTTTTTCGGCATCCTACCGGTCTCCTTCGTCTACGCGGGCCTGGGCTCGGGCCTGGGCAAGATGTTCGCCCAGGGCGCGCGGCCGGACCTGCACGCCCTGGTCCGGCCCGAGGTGTTGATGGCCTTGGCGGGGCTCGCGCTGCTGTCGCTGGCTCCCGTCGTGGCGCGCCATCTGCGCCGGCCGCGGACTTGAGCGCTTCAGCGCGCGCGTTGCTCCAGCCGCTTACGTGAAGTAACGGATTGCGCATGGCGGACGCTTCAGTCTCCGCGCCCCAGCAGCCGGGGCCCTCGGGGCGTCCCGAGGCCGACGCCGGTCGGGATGTCCGGCGGGCAGCGCGCAGGCTGTTCTGGCCGGGCGGGCTGTCGTCGCGGCTGCTGATCCTGACCGTGCTGTTCGTCGCCTTGGCGGGGTTGCTGATCCTGCCGCCCTCGCTGGCCCAGTTCGAGAACAGCTGGCTGTACGATCGGCTGCGGGCGGCGGAACTGGCCTCGCTGGCGGTCGACGCGGCGCCCAACCAGGTGGTCAGCGACAAGGTCTCCAGCCAGCTTCTGAATGGCGCGGGCGTGGTTTCGGTCGCGGTGCAGAGCGGAGGGGCGCGCCGGTTGCTGCTGGCCGCGCCCAGGATGGCGCGTACGCCTTACCTCGTCGACCTTCGCGGCGGTTATTCGGGCGCGTGGCTGATCGCGCCGTTCCAGACCCTGCTCGGCGGCGAGGGGCGGATGGTGCGGGTGGTGGCGCGCCCCCAGTTCCGCGACGGCGACTTTGTCGAGATCGTGGTGCCCGACGCGCCGCTGAAGACCGAGCTCGAGGGCTACCTACTGCGGCTCTCGGCCATCGACGCCTTCATCTCCATCGTCGCCGGCGGGCTGGTCTATCTGTCGCTGAACGCGCTTCTAGTGCGGCCGATGCAACGAATCACCAGGGCGATGGAGCGGTTCCGGGCCGATCCGGAAGACCCCGCGGCCCATATTAATCTGTCCGGGCGTCGCGACGAGATCGGCCGCGCCGAGGCCGAGCTGGATCGCATGCAGGCCGACCTGCGCATCGCGCTCGCCTCCCGCGCCAGGCTGGCCGCGCTCGGCGAAGCGGTGGCCAAGATCAACCACGACCTGCGCAACATGTTGACCAGCGCCCAGATCGCCTCCGAGCGGCTGGCCCAGTCGGGCGATCCCAAGGTGGCCCAGGCCCTGCCCAGACTGGAGCGGGCGCTGGATCGCGCGGTGCGTTTGGCCTCGGACGTTCTGGCCTACGGCAAGAGCGAGGAGGCCACGCCGAACTCCAGGGCGCTGCACCTGCTGCCCGCGCTGGAGGCCGCGGCCGAGGACGCCGGCCTGACACGCGAAGGGGTGCGGCTGGAAACCACCATTGGCGCCGATGCGCGGGTCAGCGCCGATCCCGAACAGTTGCACCGCATCCTGGTCAACCTCTTGCGCAACGCCCGCGAGGCGATCCTCGGCGCGTCGGCCCCAGACGGCCGGGGCCGGGTTAGCGTGGCCCTGGAGCGGCGGGATGACGCCAGTGTGATCACCATCTCCGACACCGGGCCGGGCGTACCCGAGCGGCTGCGGGCGCGGCTTTTCCAGCCCTTCTCCGGCTCCGGCCGGCAAGGCGGCGCGGGCCTGGGCCTGGCCATCGCCCGCGAACTGGCCCAGGGCCACGGTGGCGATCTGGCGCTGACCCGAACCGGGCCCGAAGGCGCTGAGTTCGAATTGCGCCTGGCCGGCGCGCTCGAGCCCGAGGCGTCGCCGCTCAAGCGGACGCGGGCCGCCAAGGGGCAGGCGCGGACGCCTCAGTAACCGATCGCCACTCCCTCGCGGCGGGGATCGGCGGCGCCTTCCAGGCCGCCAGGACGGGCGACGACGGCGTGCAGGCCGCTCTCCTCGTTGTAGCCCGGAACGATGTGCACGCCCCGCGCCGCCAACGCCTCGACCACGCCCGGGGCGAACTTCGCCGCCTCGCTGGTGAACACCGCCCCGCGCGGAACCAGGTTGGGCAGGGCCAGCGCCTGGCTCGCGGGCAGCTTCCAGTCCAGGATTCCCACCAGGGCTTTCAGATTGTAGGCCAGGATCGAGGTGCCGCCGGGCGAGCCCAGGGCGGCGACGAAGCGGCCCCGCCGGTCGAATACGATCACCGGCGCCATCGACGAGCGCGGCCGCTTGCCGGCGGCCACCGCATTGGCCGCCGGCGCGCCGTCCGGCTCGCTCGGCGAGAAGGAAAAGTCCGTCAACTGATTGTTCAGCACGAAGCCGTGGGTCATCCGGCCCGAGCCGAAGACGCTCTCCACCGTGGTGGTCATCGAGGCCACGTCGCCGCGCGCATCGACGATGACGAAATGCGAGGTCCCGCCCGGCTCGAGCGTTTTGTCCGCGCCCACCGCCGGCGCGCCGCGCGGCCGACCCGGGCTCGGCGGCGGGCCGGCCCGCGGCCCGATCAGCCTGGCCCGCGCGTCGAGATAGGTCGGATCGAGCAGACCCTGCATGGGAACACTGACGAAGGCGGGATCGCCGATGTAGCGGTCGCGATCGGCGTACATCAGCCGGCTGGCCTGGGCGAACTCCAGCCAGGCCACGGGATCGGCCGGTCCGCGCGTGGCGATATCGGTCCGCTGCAACAGGCCCAGGCCCTCCAGCACGGCCGAGCCGCCCGAGGGATCGTTGGCGGTGCAGACCCGATAGGTCCGATAGGGCCGGCACAGGGCTGGGGCCTCGCGCGGACGATAGGCGGCGATGTCGGCGGCGCTCAGGGTTCCAGGAATGGGACCTTCATGGACCCGCGCGGCGATGTCGGCGGCGATCTGTCCGGAATAGAGGGCGCTCGGCCCCTCGGCCGCCAGCCGCCGGACGGTCTCGGCGTAGGCGGGGTTCTTCAAGACGTCGCCGGCCTTCAGCCGGGTCCCGTCGGGTTTGCTGAAATAGGCGACCATGTCCGGCGCGCCGGCCTGGGGCGCGCGGCTCGCGATCATGCCGGCCAGGCGCGGGCTGACCACGAAGCCGTCGCTCGCCAGCCGTTCCGCGTCGCCGAACAGCTCGCGCCAGGGCGTCTTTCCATGCTCCCCGTGCGCCAGGGCCAGCATGGCCACCGCGCCCGGAACCCCGGTCGAGCGGCCGGAGAGCACGGCGGTGAAGAAGGCCATGGGCTTGCCGTCGGGGCCCAGGAACATGTCCGGCGAGGCTCCCTTGGGCGCGACCTCGCGGCCGTCGTAGGCGGTCACGGCGCGGGTCCTGGCGTCGTAATAGACCAGGAACGAGCCGCCCCCGAGGCCCGAACTCTGCGGCTCGACCAAGCCGAGCACCGCCTGCACCGCCACCGCCGCGTCGATCGCCGTCCCGCCGGTTTCAAGCACCCTCAGGCCTGCCCGGGCGGCCAGCGGATTGGCCGCCGCGACCATGGCGTGGCGGGCCAAGGACGGCGTGGGGTCGGCCTGGGCGGGCGGGCCGACCAGGATGAGGCGGGCGCAGACCAATGCGGCCAGCACAACTCGACGCATCGCGTATTATCCCCTTGGCCGACCGGCAAGCGGCAAAGGCCCAACATAGGCGAGCCGCGCGCGGATGAAAGCCGCCGGTGGACATCGCCCGGCCCGACGTGCGAGGTCCAGGCCATGACCGTTCCCGCCCGGGCCGGGGCCCGCAATCTGATCACCGACGTGCCCGGCCTTCTGGTCGGCCAGGCCGAGGACGGGGCCGCGCGCACCGGCGTGACCGTGATCCTGGCGCAGCCGCCCGCCATCGCCGCCTGCAGCGTGGCCGGGGGCGCGCCCGGCACGCGCGAGACCGACGCGCTGGCCCCGGAAAACCTGGTCGACGCGGTCGACGCGGTCGTGCTGGCCGGCGGTTCGGTCTACGGCCTAGCCGCCGCCGACGGCGTCGCCGCCTGGCTGGGCGCGCAGGGCCGCGGCTTTCGCCTGGCGGCGCGCGAGGGGGTTCCGCCCTCGCCGATCGTGCCGGCCGCGATCCTCTACGACCTGGCCAACGGCGGCGACAAGGCCTGGGGCCTCGAGCCGCCCTACCGCGCGCTGGGGATCGCGGCGGCGAAGGCGGCGGGGCAGACCTTTGCGCTTGGAACCGCCGGCGCCGGCCAGGGCGCCATGGCCGGGACCCTGAAGGGCGGAATCGGTTCGGCCTCGGCGGTCACCCATGACGGTTTCACCATCGGCGCGATCGCGGCGGTCAACAGCTTCGGCTCGGTCATCGCGCCGGAAGGGCGAAGCTTCTGGGCCGCGCCCTACGAGCTGGACGGCGAGTTCGGCGGTCTCGGCCCCGCGGGGCTGATCGCTCGCCCGGATCAATGGGGCGCGTCCAAGGCCGCCGCCGCGCCCCGGGCCAACACCACCATCGCCTGCGTGGCCACCGACGTCGCCCTGACCCCCGCTCAGGCCAAGCGCGTGGCGATCATGGCCCAGGACGGCTTGGCCCGCGCCATCCGCCCGGCGCATGGCCCGAGCGATGGTGACGTGGTCTTCGCCCTGTCGACCGGCCGATTGCCCCTGACCGAGCCGGGCCCGATGGCGCTCGCCCGCATCGGCGCCCTGGCCGCCGACTGTCTGGCTCGCGCCATCGCCCGCGGGGTCTACGAGGCCACGTCCTGGCCGGGCGGCGAAGCGGTCTGCTGGCGCGACCTGCCCGGCTGAAGCCGAAACCGCCATGGCGGCGCAAGGCCGGCTTGCGTCCGCCGCCGCTCGACGCTAGGTTCCGCGCCCTCGCCGCAAGGCGTGCGCGCCCGTAGCTCAGCTGGATAGAGCATCAGACTACGAATCTGAGGGTCGGACGTTCGAATCGTTCCGGGCGCGCCAGTTTTTCAAGCACTTAGCGCGATCCTTGTCAGTTTCGAACTTCCAGGGGTAACGCTGGGGGTAACGAAATGTCCAAAGATCACCGGGAAGACGGTCGGCGGTTCGCCGAATGGCTCGAAGCGCTCCCCGAAGAGAAGCGAGCCGAAATTCATCGCCAACAGCGCGAGGATTCAGATCAAGCCTACGCGGAATTCAAGGCCGGCTTGGCCGAGAGCCGGTGCTTCATGTGCAACGATTCGCTCGGCTCCTTCGAGGAACGTAAGCCTTGCCTTCACTGGCTGCTCAAGCCCGAGGGGTTTCGCAAGAAGCATTTCGAGAAGGTCACGGCGCACTTTGGCATGTTTCAAATCCAAAGCTACCTGCGGTGGTTCGCCAACGAGGAAGGCTTCGCTCGACACATCACAGACAATGGTGATCTGAAAGGTGAGGGCCGTCTTGTAGAGGTCACGATCAGGTACAAGGACCTTGAATGGTCAATGTCATGTGGGCAGGGCGACTACGCTGGCCACGCCAATGCCAACAAAGGAGCATGGCCGCACTACCATTTTCAAATGCGCGTCAATCAGCGGCCTTTCATCAACTACAACGACTTTCACATTCCGCTCCGGCGTGGCGAGATCGCAGAAATCGAAGCGATCCGAATTTTGCCGAACGCCCGTAGCCGCTTCATTCACGGCGAAGCTATTCAAGACATCATGACGGAGGAAAATCTCGAGACGATTGTCGATTTCCCCGTCGCGCCGGGCGATCGAGAGGAGGCACCCTTCAGCCTGGATACCTTCCTCATCGCGGACGAGGGCACCACGATGAGAGGCGAGGACATCTATAACCTGTTTCAGGAAGCCAAGGAGAAGGGTGTGACCGTCGCCAGTCTCGCCCGCAAACTTTCCAACGTGACAGTGCAAACGATCGTGTCGGAGGGCCCCGGTGTGGTTGAGCCGGCGCCGCGCAATTCTCGCCGGAGCAAGAGCGAATAGGGCGTCCCAAGCCTAGTGGTGCGGGTGAGCGCCGCCAGATGAGCCAGATCTCGTTTTCACGGAGTTACGGTGACGCTGTACGAAACTATCGGCACAGCGAAGGATGAGTCAGCTTTGAAACTTAAATCGAGCTATTTCAGACAGTGTCAATGTAACTGTAGCTACACCTAACTACCCGACAGAGAGTATTGCGCTTCGTTTGAGAATTCAAGGAATCCAGGTTTTTTCCGAAACGCGCGGCGCTCGACGATAAAACGCCTGGGTCCCCGCTTTCGCGGGGATGAGCGGAAAAATCGATTCGTCGCGCCCGTCCAGCGACTACGGAATCATCCCGCCCATGCCGCCGAACGGGTTGAACGGGTTGGGCCGGCGCTGCTGCTGTTGCTGCTGTTCCTGGTCGCGCTCGCCTGGGCCTTGGCGCTCGTCGCCCATCCCGCCCATGCCCGGCATGGTCATGCCCAGCATGCCGCTGGTCTCGGCGCGGTAGCGGATCTTGACCGTCCAGTCGATGTTCCAGGGCCTCGGCGCGGGCGGGCGCGGCGGATAGCTGATGTTGCTCTCGCCGCCATAGGCGACCAGTCTGAACATGCCCTGGCGCGCGGCCTGGACGGCCTCCTGCGGCACCGTGCAGCTGGTCTGGGCGGGCGGCATCAGGACGTGGTTGTCGACCAGCCGGGCGATCTCGCGGTCGCTCAGGTATTCGGGCAGGGCGAAGGCGGTGGCCTGGATCGCCGAGGAGGTCCACATCACCACGTCGCCGCCGCCCTGCGAGCCGAACATCGAGGCGATGTAGCCGCGCGCGCCGTCCACCGCGCCCCAGCCCAGGCTGGCCGAGCCGGACGGGTTCTTGACGTTGGTGTGCAGCCGGATCGGCGGCAGGAAGTCCTGGTCGGCGGTCAGGGTGAAGTTGATGTCGGGGGTGTAGTTGCCCCGGACGGCGTGGGCGCCTTGCAGCGAGCCGTCCGGCGGGACCTGGGTGCGGGACTGGACGTTCGGCCATTCGCCATAGGTGGCGTTGCGGCCGGGTGAGGGGGGCTGCATTGGGGTTACGCCCAGGCCGCGCGACAGGGCGGCGAACTGTCCGGCGCCCTGGCCCTGGGGGCCGAGCTTGGCGAAATCGATCACCAGCGGCTGGCCGGGACCGGCGTGCTCGCCGCAGCCCCAGAAGATCAGCATGCGGCCGCGCGGCTGCTGGTACCGCGGCGGCGGGCCGGGCTCGGCCTCCTCATGCACGGCCTGCTGCTGGACGGGGGTGAGCAGCGGCAGCGCCGGACCGGCGCCCAGCGCCTGGGGCGGATCGTGCTCGGCCTGGGGATCGCCCGATTGCGGCCTGCGGGACGAGCCGAGCTGCAGGATCAGGGTGTGGCCGTAGGCGTTGGGGTCCATGGCGCGGGCGAAACCGCCGCCCATCATCGCGCCCATGCTCGGCCTGCGCCCGCCCGGGCCGGCCATGCCGGCCATCGCGCCCATCATGCCGCTGGTGGTCGAGGCGCTCATCCAATAGACCGCCACCGGCCCGGTGACGTGCTGGCCGCCGGAGGTCTGGCCCGCCGCCCGACCCGCCAGCGCCGCCATGGCGGCGACCGCCGCCGCCCGTGCAAACCTCATCGCCTTCCCTCCAAGCCGCGTATCGGATCACCGACGATAACGCCGGTTCGCGGGTTCGGCCTAGCCCCCGTCGCGCCCGGTTACGAGATCTTCTTGGAAGCCATCCGGGTGATGGCCGCGCTGGTCGAATAGCCGTCGACGATGTCGGCCAGCCGCACTTCGCCGCCCCACGACTTGACCAGGGCGGCGCCGATCACTTGCTCCTCGGCGTAGTCCGCGCCCTTGATCAACACGTCGGGCCGGGCGGTCTCGATCAGCCGGATCGGGGTGTCCTCGTCGAACGGCGCCACCAGGTCCACGCAGCCCAGCCCCGCCAGCACCATGGCCCGGCTCTCCAGGTCGTTGACCGGCCGGCCTTCGCCTTTCAGCGCCCTGACCGAGCGGTCGGAGTTCAGCCCGACGATCAGACGGTCGCACCAGCCGCGGGCCTGGTTCAGATAGGCCACGTGGCCGCGGTGCAGGATGTCGAAACAGCCGTTGGTGAAACCGACCTTGAAGCCCATCGCCCGCCAGCGCGCGACCTCCTCGGCGAGGCGCTGGGGGGTGGCGATCTTGGCTCCGGCCGGGGGCCGGTGGGCGCTGAGCGAGGCCTCGACGATCTCGTCGGGCCGCACGACGGCGGTGCCGGCCTTGGTCACCGCGACGCCGGCGGCCAGCATGGCGAAGGTGACAGCGTCCTCGATCGACGCCTTGGCGGCCAGCGCCACGCCTAGAGCCGCCAACGTGGTGTCCCCGGCGCCGGAGACGTCAAACACTTCGCGCGGGGCGCCAGCGAAATGGCGCGCGGGCTTGCCACGCACGCCCAGCGACATGCCCTTGGCCGCCCGGGTCACCAGGATCGCCTTGGCTTGGCACAGCGACAACGCCTCGCTCAGGGCCGCGGCGACCGCCTCGTCGGTCGCGGTCGGCAGACCGGTGGCGAAGGCCAGCTCGGCGGCGTTGGGCTTGATCAGGTCGACCGGCCCGTAGCGCCCGAAGTCGCGCGCCTTGGAATCCACGATGACCATCGCCCCGGACTGGCGGGCCGCGCCGATCACGGCCTCGCTCACCACTCCCTTGCCGTAGTCCGAGATCAGCACGACCGCCGCGTCTCGGCAGACGTCGATCACGGTCGCGGTCAGGCGTCGGGCCACCTCGCCCGTCACCGGTCGATCATCCTCCAGGTCCACGCGCAAAAGCTGCTGCCCGCCGGAGACGAAACGGGTCTTCAGCGTGGTCGGTCGGCCGGGGTCGGCGACCAGGAACCCCTCGATGCCGGTCTCCTCGCCCACCAGGCGCAGAGCCTCGCCGGCCTCGGCGTCGTCACCCACCAGGCCCACCAGGGCCACCTCGCCGCCCAGCGCCGCAACGTTGCGCGCCACATTGCCGGCGGCGCCCAGCATCACCAGCTCGTGCGAGCGCGCCAGCACCGGAATCGGCGCCTCCGGCGACAGGCGGGTCACCTCGCCGTAGACGAACCGGTCGACCATCACGTCGCCGACGCAGACCACGCGCTGGCCGGGAAGGGCTAAGAGCAGATGCTGCAGGCTGGTGAGGTCCATGGAACTCGAATCAAGGTTTGATGGCTGGCCCCCGCAGGCCGCGCCTCGTCTTTAGCACGACGGCGAGAGGCTCAGAAACCAGCAGGGTTCGCCGCCGGCGTTTTCGAGCCCATCGATCGCGCTCGCGCTGGCCGGGGCGTCAGCCTGTGTTAGGAACAAGGTCAGGTCGACGCCGGGAGAGTCCGCATGCATCCAGTGGTCGCCGAAGTCACCGCCAGGATCGAGGCGCGCAGCCGCGACGGGCGCGCGGGCTACCTTCAGCGGATGGAGGCGGCCCGCCAGGCCACGCCGGGGCGGGGCAAGCTGTCGTGCGCCAACTTCGCCCACGCCTTTGCCGCCGCGCCGGCGGCCGACAAACTCAGGATCATGGACCCGGCCGCGCCGAACATCGCCATCGTCTCGGCCTACAACGACATGCTCTCGGCCCATCAGCCGCTGGAGACCTATCCCGAGTTGATCAAGGCCGCCGCGCGGGCCGTGGGCGCCACCGCCCAGTTCGCCGGCGGGGTTCCGGCGATGTGCGACGGGGTCACCCAGGGCCAGCCGGGGATGGAGCTGTCGCTGTTCTCGCGCGACGTGATCGCCATGGCCACGGCGGTGGCCCTGACCCACAACGCATTCGACGGCGGGCTCTGCCTAGGCGTGTGCGACAAGATCGTGCCGGGGCTGGCGATGGGGACCCTGCCCTTCGGCCATCTGCCGATCCTGTTCGTGCCGGCCGGGCCAATGACCAGCGGGCTGCCCAATACAGAGAAGGCCAGGGTGCGTGGTCTCTACGCAGAAGGCAAGGCGAGCCGTGAGGAACTCCTAGCCGCCGAAATGGCTTCCTATCACGGCCCGGGAACCTGCACCTTCTACGGCACCGCCAACTCCAACCAGATGCTGATGGAGATGATGGGCCTGCACCTGCCGGGCGCGGCCTTCGTCAATCCTGGAACGCCGCTGCGCCGGGCGCTGACCGAGGCGGCCGCCCGCCGCGTCGTCGAGATCGGCGCGGGCCGGCCGGACCATGCTCCGATAGCCCGGGTGATCAGCGAAAAGGCGATCGTCAACGGCATTGTCGGGTTGCTGGCCACCGGTGGGTCGACCAACCACACTCTGCACCTAGTGGCGATCGCCCGAGCGGCGGGGATTGCGATCAACTGGGACGATTTCGGCGAGCTCTCGCGCGTCACGCCGCTGATCGCGCGGGTCTATCCGAACGGCTCGGGCGATGTGAATCACTTCCACGCGGCCGGCGGCATGGCCTTCGTCGTGCGTCAGCTTTTGGACGCGGGCTTGGCTCATGACGATGTTATCACGGTCGCGGGGCCCGGCGGCCTGCGGCGCTATCAGCAGGAGCCGTTCCTGGAGGGCGGCGAGGTGGTCTGGCGCGAGGGTCCGACGGCCTCGCTCGACCGATCGATGCTGCGCCCCGCTGACGATCCGTTCGACGCCGAGGGCGGCATTCGCCTCGTGGCCGGCAACCTCGGCCGGGCGGTGGTCAAGAGCTCGGCGGTCAAGCCGGAGCATCGGGTGATCGAGGCGCCGGCCAAGGTGTTCGACGACCAGGACGAGCTGCTGGCCGCCTTCCGCGCCGGGGCTCTGACCGGCGACTTCATCGCCGTGGTCCGCTTTCAGGGGCCCAAGGCGAACGGCATGCCCGAGCTGCACAGTCTCAGTCCCACACTTGGGGTGCTGCTGGACCGCGGCCAGAAGGTGGCCCTGGTCACCGACGGGCGGATGTCGGGCGCCTCGGGCAAGACCTTGGCGGCGCTGCACGTCACCCCGGAGGCGATCGAGGGCGGGCCGCTGGCCCGTCTGCGCGACGGCGACATTGTGAGGCTCGACGCGGAGGCTGGGGTGCTGGAGGTCCGGATCGATCCGGCCGAGCTGTGCGCACGTCCTGCCGCCGCCGCGAAATCGTCGGACTTCGGCTTCGGGCGCGAGCTGTTCGGCCACATGCGCCGCGCGGTCGGCCCGGCGGAGGCCGGCGCCTCGGCGCTGTTCTAGTCGATGATCCGGTCACTGAGCGGAATGGTGGGCGACGTGGGCGGCACCCACGCGCGTTTCGCCCTGGCGCGGGTCACGGATGGCGCCGTGAGGCTGGACGCGGTCACCAGCCTGCGGGTGGTGGACTATGCGACGGGCGAGGAGGCGATGGGCGCCTTTCTGGATCGGCTCGGACCACGCCAGCGCCCCAGGTTCGCGGTGATCGCCGCCGCCGGCCCCGTCGAGAACGGCATAGTCGAACTGACCAACAACACCGCCTGGCGGCTTTCCGAGCGCGTCCTGGCCAAGGCCTGCGATCTGTCTGGCGTGAGGCTGATCAACGACTTCGCAGCTCAAGCCCTGGCGATCGACCACCTGGGCGGCGATGATGTGCGCCGCATCGGCCCCCCCGGCGCGGCGATCACGCGCGCCACCGCCGCAATCCTCGGTCCCGGCACCGGCTTCGGCGCCGCCGCCCTAGCAGATGACGGCGTCCATCGGACCATCCTGACCGGCGAGGGCGGCCACGTCGGTTTTTCCCCGGGCGACGAGGTCGAGCTGGAGATCGTCCGTCGTCTGATGGCCCGCTTCGGCCGTGCGTCGGTCGAGCGGCTGATCTCCGGCCCCGGCCTGTTGAACCTGCACCAGGCGCTGGCCGAGATCCGCGGGGAGCCGGTCACCTGCGATCGGCCTGACGAGATCACCAAACGCGGCTTGGCCGGCGACCCGCTCGCCCGAGCCACGCTCGGCCGGTTCTGCGCCATGCTGGGCTCGGTCGCCGGCGATTTCGCGCTGGCGTTCGGCGCCCGGCGCGGGGTCTATATCGCCGGCGGCATCGCACCGGCTATTCTGGATGTTCTCGAGTCGAGCGAATTTCGCCGGCGGTTCGAAGCCAAGGGGCGCATGAGTGACTACATGAAGGCCATTCCAACCCTGGTGGTGATCGCCGCCCACGCGGCCCTGACGGGCGCCGCGAGCCTCCTGCCGGAACTGGAGGCGGCGGCGTGATCCGTGTGCGGCACGCCCGGATCGTCGCCACGCTCGGCCCGTCCAGCCGCGCGCCGGACACGGTGCTGGCCCTGGCCACGGCCGGGGCGGACGTCTTCCGCCTGAACTTCAGCCACGGAGTCCACGACGATCATGCCGCGGCCCTGGCGGCGGTGCGCGCGGCGGAAGCGCGGGTCGATCGGCCGCTGGCGGTGCTCGCCGATCTGCAGGGACCGAAGTTCCGCATCGGGGTGTTCAAGGCCGGTGAGGTCAAGATCACCCCCGGTCAGTCTATCCGGCTGGATCTCGCTCCGCTCGCCGGCGACGTCCGCCGCGTCAGTCTCCCCCATCCTGAACTGTTCGAAGTCCTGCGGCCGGGATCGGTGCTGCTGCTGGACGACGGCAAGGTGCGGCTCAAGGTGAGCGAATGCGGCGCCGATTTCGCCGACGCCGACGTGATCCAGGGCGAGCGGCTGGCCGATCACAAGGGCGTCTCCCTGCCGGGCGTGGTGATCCCGCTTTCGCCCTTGACGCCAAAGGACCGCGAGGATCTGGCCTTCGCCCTGCGCATCGGGGTCGACTGGGTGGCCCTTTCCTTTGTCCAGCGCGCGGCGGACATGGCCGAGCTGCGCCGCCTGGTCTCCGGCCGCGCCGCGGTGTTGGCCAAGATCGAAAAGCCGGCCGCCTTGCGCGATCTCGGCGCGGTGCTCGACCAGTGCGACGGGGTGATGGTGGCGCGCGGCGACCTGGGCGTCGAGCTTGAGCCCGAAGAGGTGCCGGTGGCCCAGAAGGTGATCATCCGCGCCGCCCGCCGCCGCGGCCTGCCGGTGATCGTCGCCACCCAAATGCTCGAATCGATGATCACGGCGCCCACTCCGACCCGGGCCGAGGCCTCGGACGTGGCCAACGCTGTCTACGAGGGCGCCGATGCGATGATGCTGTCGGCCGAGACCGCCGCCGGGGCCTTTCCGGTCGAGGCGGTGACGATGATGAACCGGATCATCGAGCGGGTGGAGCGCGATCCAAGTTGGCCGGAGCTGATGGGCGCCGAGCAGGGCGGGCTCGAGGACGAAGACGCGGACGCCCTGGTCGCCGCAGCGCGCCGAGCCGCGGAATCCGGCTCGATGGCCTGTCTGGTGGCCTTCACCACCACCGGGGTCACCGCTCAGCGGTTGGCCCGCGAGCGGCCGTTGCAGCCGGTGCTGGCCTTGGCCCCCAACCTGAACGTCGCGCGCAAGCTAGCTTTGGTCTGGGGTCTGGAACCAAGGTTGGCCGAACAGCCGAAGGGCTTGGATCACCTCACGCGCGGCGCGGCTCTGATGGTCGCCGATCTCGGCCTGGCCCCGCCCAACGGACGCATCCTGATCCTGGCCGGCACCCCGTTCGGCACGCCGGGCGCGGCTAATTTGCTCAGGCTGGCCCACGCGCCGGCCGCCCGTCAGTCCGCCGGGAGCCAGGCTTCATGACCGAATCAACGCTGACGGCCGTCGAAAGTCCCGTCCCCGAACGCGAACGCCCGGCGTTCGCCGAGATGGTGGAAAGCTTGCCGGACCCGGTGCTGGTCGTCGCCGCTCGGAACGCGGACGATCCGGCCGACCGCCGGCTGGTGTTCGCCAACGCCGCCGCGCGCGAGCTGTTGCGCATCCAGAGCGAGGGCAGTCCATTGGTGTCGGCGATCCGCCATCCTCGGGTGCTGGAGGCGGTGGACGAGAGCCTGTTCGGCGGAGAGGCCGGCGAGGCGTCGTGGGAGACAGGCGGCGCCCAGGACCGGTTCTGGCGGGTGCTGACCCGGCCCTTGGCCGACGGCGCCGACGGCGCGCGGCTGGCGCTGGTGGCGCTGCGCGACGAGACCGATTCGCGCCGCAACGAGCGGATGCGCGCCGACTTCCTGGCCAACGCCAGTCATGAACTGCGCACCCCGCTCGCCTCGCTGACCGGCTTCATCGAAACCCTGCGCGGTCATGCCCGTGACGACGCGGTGGCCCGGGAGCGGTTCTTGGGGGTGATGGCCACCCAGGCGGCTCGGATGGGGCGGTTGATCGAGGACTTGATGTCCCTGAGTCGGATCGAGCTTAACGAGCACATCGCGCCCGAGGGTCGGCTGGACTTGGTGCTGGCGGTGCTCGACGTGATCGACGCCCTGGCGCCCTTGGCGGCCGAGCGGGGCGTGCGGCTGATCCTCCAAACGGTCGAACGAGGGGTGGCCAACATCGTCGGCGATCGCGACCAGATGCTGCAGGTGGCGCAGAACCTGATTGATAACGCGGTCAAATACTCGCCGACGGACGGGGTGGTGGAAATCGAGTTGGTCGCGAATCTTTCGGCCGATGCGGCCATCGCCCCGATTCGCGTCGGAGCGGCGCGTCTGTCGTTGCTGTCACCGGACCTGATGGGCGGCGAGCGGTTCGTGGTCCTGCGCGTCACCGACCACGGCCCCGGCATCGCGCGCGAGCACCTGCCTCGGCTCTCGGAGCGTTTCTACCGGGTGGAAGGTCAAAAGAGCGGCGAGCGGTTGGGCACGGGCCTCGGCCTGGCGATCGTCAAGCACATCATCAATCGCCACCGCGGCGGTCTCGCCATCGAGAGCGTCGAGGGCCAAGGAACCACGTTCACGGTTTATCTTCCACAGATGTAATATAACCGTCATAAAACCGTCGCATCGCGAGTGCAATCGGGCGTCACGCTTGCAGAATCAGCTTCGCTGGATGGGTGGCGTGTTTATTTCAAAGTCTCGGAAATCCATGAACGAGCCCCGGGTGGAGTTGAGCGGTGATCTGGTGGAGTCCCTGGTCGCGGAGGTCGCCCGCCTTGGCGGTCTGGCCGAGGCGCAGATCGCCGACGGCGTGGACGCCGTCACCCGACGCGACGTGCCGCTCGCCCAGGCGGTGATCGCGCGCGACGCCAAGCTGGACGCATTGCAAGCCGACATCGAACGCCGCGCGATCGAACTGATCGCGACCCGCCAGCCCGTCGGGCGCGCGCTGCGCCGGGCGGTGGCGGCGCTGAAGATCGCCATGAACCTGGAGCGCTGCGGCGACCTGGCGCGCAACATCGCCAAGCGCTCGCTGGTGCTGAGCGAGAGCGAGCCGCTGACGCCGCTGACCCGCTCGATCGAGCGGATGGGCCGCCTGGTCGTGGGCCGGCTGAAGGAGGTGCTGGACGCCTACACCGCCGGCGAGCTCGACAAGGCGGCGGGCGTGTGGGCGCGCGACGAGGAGGTCGACGAGCACTACAACAGCCTGTTCCGCGAGCTGTTGACCTACATGATGGGCGATCCGCGGACCATCACGCCGGGCGCGCACCTGCTGTTCATCGCCAAGAACCTCGAACGGATCGGCGACCATGCCACCAACATCGCCGAGATCATCCATTTCGAGATCACCGGGGATGTGATGACCGGCGAGCGGCCCAAATGGGACGCCCTGGAGCGGCGGCCGGACCCCTTGAAGGAAGACAGCTGACATGATCCCCAACGTGCTCGTGGTCGAGGACGAGGACGCGCTTGCGGCTCTGCTCCAGTACAATCTCGACAAGGAGGGCTATCGCGTCACCCTCGCCGCCGACGGCGAGGAGGCGCTGATGCTGGTCGATGAGCGGGCGCCCGATTTGGTGGTGCTGGACTGGATGCTGCCCAAGGTTTCCGGCGTCGAGGTCTGCCGCCGGCTGCGCGCCCGGCCGGAGACCCGCAATCTGCCGATCATCATGCTGACGGCCCGCGGCGAGGAGAGCGACCGCATCCGAGGCCTGGACACGGGCGCCGATGACTATGTGGTCAAGCCATTCTCGATGAGCGAGCTGGCCGCCCGCATCCGCGCCGTGCTGCGCCGCATCAGGCCCGGCCTGGCCGACGACCGGCTGCAGCTTGGCGACATCATCGTCGACCGGGTCGCCCACCGGGTGCGGCGCGCCGATCGTGAGATCCACCTTGGGCCGACAGAATTCCGCCTGCTGGACTTTCTGATGCAGCATCCTGGTCGGGTGTTCAGCCGTGAACAGCTTCTGGACGCCGTCTGGGGCTCGGATGTCTATGTCGAGGCCCGCACCGTCGACGTGCACATCGGTCGCCTGCGCAAGGCGCTGAACCAATATATCGAGATCGATCCGATCCGCACTGTCCGTTCCGCCGGCTATTCGCTGGAAGCCGACGCCTGATTCAGGATCTAGTTCTCCGGGGTCGCCCGAGACGCCATCCGCTCATCCACGCCTTTGCGGGACAAACGGAGTCTGGCCCCATGTCCTAGCCTATATGTAGCGGCGCAGGGAGCGCGCCAGCTCCGAGGCGCTGGAGCGCTTGCGGGCCTGCTGCGGCTGATAGGCGATGCGCGAATGCTGGGCGCAGTAGGGCCCGTCGACATCGGTGCGCCGGCCGCAGAACGAAAAATTGTCGGTGGCCGGGTCGCCGATCGGCCATTTGCACATGTGTGCGCCCAGCGTCAGCACCGTGGCCGAACCCGGCTCCTCGGGATAGAACACCGGTTGCGGCGCGGGCGCGGCGTGGGCCTCGATGCGCCGCGGCGCCGCCGAGGGAGCCGGACGCGGCGTGCGCGGCGTCTTGAACGCCGGACGGGTCGGTTGCGAGGGCGCGGCGCGGCCGGACAGGCCCAGCCGGTGCACCTTGCCGATCACCGCGTTGCGGGTCACGCCCCCCAGTTGCTTGGCGATCTGACTGGCGGAAAGCCCATCCATCCAAAGCTTTTTCAACAGCTCTACGCGCTCGTCGGTCCAACCCATGGCCTGCCTCCAGCCCGCCCGCCGGCCTGCCGATCATCGAGACCCAATATCTTGCGTCTCGATCCCTCGTCGGCTCTCCGTTTCCACCAGATATCGTAGACGATCCGTTAATAGACACAATAGGCGCCATCATATCTGTCCACAGGAACCACATGTTAAGTCAATTTGTCGCCCCCTTGCGAACGGACGGGGCCGGGTGCACATCAGGACCATGAAGGACATGCCCGAGTTCGCCGGAAGGGCGGCGAGGCCGCCGGCGCCGCGCGACTACCACGGGGTCAACTGGACCGGCGCGACCACCCTCTACCTCAAGGAAGTGCGGCGCTTCTGGAAGGTGGGGATGCAGACCGTGATCGCGCCGGTGGTGACCACCGTGCTTTATCTGATGGTCTTCTCGGTCGCGACCCAGGGAGCCAGGCCGCCGGTCGCCGGCGCGGCCTATCCGCTGTTCATGGGGCCGGGCCTGATCATGATGCAGATCATGAACTCGGCCTTCGCCAACTCCTCCTCGTCGCTGATGCAGGCCAAGATGATGGGGCTGACCCAGGATTTCCTCACCCCGCCGCTGTCGCCGACCGAACAGGTGGTGGCCTTCGCGCTCGGGGCGGCGACGCGGGGCCTGTTCGTCGGCCTGGTCAGCGCCCTGTCGGTCTACGCCATCCTGGTGTTCGACAACCATTTGAGCTTTTCCGTCGCCCACTGGTGGGCGGTGATCTATTTCGGCTTCGGCGCCGCGATGATGATGGGCCTGATCGGCATGGTCACCGGCCTGTGGGCCGAGAAGTTCGACCACCTGGCGGCGGTGACCAACTTCATCGTCATGCCGATGAGCTTTCTGTCCGGCACCTTCTACACGGTCAGCCGGCTGCATGAGCCGTTCCGCACGATCTCGGGGTACAACCCGTTCTTCTACATGATCTCGGGCTTTCGCTACGGCTTCATCGGCCAGAGCGACAGCGCGATCGGGGTGGGCGTCGGGGTGATCGCGGCGCTGACCCTGTTGATGGGCGCGATCTGCTGGTGGCTGTTCCAGACCGGCTACCGGTTGAAGTCGTAGGCTTCGGTTTCCAGCTTCACGACAGTGGCATGGTTGACAGGCCGCTCTCCAATGGCGAAAAGCCTCAGCCTTCCAGTCCCCGGCCCGGCGGCGCGGGGACGTTCCCGTTTTGGGAGGCCGTCCATGCCTGGACCATCGCCCGCGAGCTCCACCGACCACATTCTGGGCGTCTATAACCGCGCCCCGTTGGCGTTCGAGCGCGGCGAAGGCTCGCGCCTGTATTCCACCGACGGCGAGGCCTACCTTGATTGCGTCGCCGGCATCGCGGTCGACGCCCTCGGCCACGCCCACCCCAAGCTGGTGGAGGCGCTGAAGACCCAGGGCGAGAAGCTCTGGCACGTCTCCAACATCTACCGCATCCCCCAGCAGGAGGCGCTGGCGGCGGCCCTGTGCGAGGCGACCTTCGCCGACGTGGTGTTCTTCACCAATTCCGGCACCGAGGCGGTGGAATGCGCGCTGAAGACGGCGCGGAAACACCATGCCGCCAACGGCCGGCCCGAGCGGATCGACGTGATCGGCTTCGAGGGCTCGTTCCATGGGCGCAGCTACGCGGCGGTCAACGCCTCGGGCAATCCGGCCTATCTCGACGGCTTCGGCCCGCGTCTGCCTGGCTATCTCCAGGCCCCGTTCGGCGATCATGAGGCGCTGAAGGCGCTGTTCGGCCCGACCACCGCGGCGGTGATCATCGAGCCGGTGCAGGGCGAGGGCGGGGCGCGCACGCTGGACGAACGCCAGCTCACAGCCATGCGCCAGCTGTGCAGCGAGCACGGCGTGCTTTTGATCTACGACGAGATCCAGTGCGGCCTCGGCCGCACCGGCCGCCTGTTCGCCCACGACTGGGCCGAGGGCGCGCAACCCGACATCATGTGCGTCGCCAAGGCGCTGGGCGGCGGCTTTCCGGTCGGCGCCTGCCTGGCCACCCACGATGCGGCCAAGGGCATGACCGTCGGCGCCCATGGCTCGACCTATGGCGGCAATCCCCTGGCCATGGCGGTGGGGCTCGCGGCGTTCGCCGAGATCGCCAAGCCCGAACTGATGGCCCATGTGCGCGAGGTGGCGGGCTATCTCGGCCAGCAGCTCGAGGGGCTGAAGGACCGCTATGGCGACATCATCGTCGACATCCGCGGCAAGGGGCTGCTGATCGGGATCAAGCTGATCCCGAACAACCGCGAGTTCATGGTGCTGGCGCGCGACGAGAAGCTGCTGATCGCCGGCGGCGGCGAGAACTGCGTGCGGCTGTTGCCGCCGCTGATCCTGACGTTGGACGAGGCGCGCGAGGCGATCGAGAAGCTGGAGCGGGCCTGCGAGACCGCGCGACGAAAAGCGGCCGCCTGAGGGCCTTCCCGCGCCGTATCCCCGCTCGCCGCGCCCGTCGACCGACCCGGGCGCCCTTTCGGATTTTCTCCGATGACCCAACAGCCTCGTCATTTCATCGACCTCTGGCGCTTCGAGGCCGACGTGCTTCGCGCCCTGCTCGAGGACGCCAAGGCCCGCAAGGCCGCCCGCCTCGGCTGGCCCAAGGGGGCGGTCGATCCCGACGCGCCCGCCAAGGATCGCACCCTGGCGATGATCTTCGAGAAGAACTCGACCCGCACCCGCTTCTCGTTCGACGCGGCCATGCGCCAGCTCGGCGGCGACACCATCATCGCCACCGCGGCCGACATGCAGCTCGGCCGCGGCGAGAGCGTCGAGGACACCGCCAGGGTGCTCTCGCGCATGGTCGATGCGGTGATGATCCGCGCCAACGCGCATGAGACCCTGGAGCGGTTCGCCGCCGCCGCCAGCGTGCCGGTGATCAACGGGCTCAGCGACGCCGGCCATCCCTGCCAGATCATCGCCGACCTGCAGGCTTTCGAGGAGCATCGCGGGCCGGTGACCGGCAAGACCCTGGCCTGGGTCGGCGACGGCAACAACGTCTGCTCCAGCTTCATCCACGTCGCCGGCCAGCTCGGCTTTCGCCTGAGGATCGCCTGCCCGGACGCCTACCGGCCCGACCGGGTGGACGTGGCCCGCGCGCTGGCGCGCGGCGCCCAGATCGAGCTGACCGACGACCCGTGCGCGTCGGTCAAGGGCGCGGACGCGGTGATCGCCGACACCTTCGTCTCGATGGGCGACCTCGACCACGAGGCGCGCATCGCCGCGCTCTCGCCCTATCAGGTCGACGCGGCCCTGATGGCTCGCGCCGCGCCGGGCGCGGTGTTCCTGCACTGCCTGCCCGCCCACCGCGGCGAGGAGGTGACCGACGAGGTGCTGGACGGGGCGCAATCCATCGTCTGGGACGAGGCGGAGAACCGCATCCACGCCCAGAAGGCGATCCTGGCCTGGTGCCTGGGCCGCTGAGACGGCGGCGCCCTCGCGCCGGTGATTTCGTCGCCTATCTATCGTAGATGCCTTTCGTGACCGACGCTTCCCCCATCGCCGACGATCTCGTCGCCGCCTTCCAGATCGACGGCCAGCCCGTGCGCGGCCGCA
The DNA here is from genome assembly GCA_963706385.1 of uncultured Alphaproteobacteria bacterium. GTDB lineage: Bacteria > Pseudomonadota > Alphaproteobacteria > Caulobacterales > Caulobacteraceae > Poindextera. The sequence goes on from OY970153.1 coordinate 2,736,595, forward strand.
TCGCGCGGCTGGGTGGCATGGTCGACGACATCTTGACCCGCCACGCCTATCCCGAGCCGGTGGCCAACCTCTTGGGCGAGGCCTGCGCGCTCGCCGCCCTGGTGGGGGCCAGCCTGAAGTTCGAGGGCCGGCTGATCCTGCAAGCCCAGGGCGATGGGCCGGTGGCCTATGTGGTCGCCGACTACGACACCACCGGCGCCCTGCGCGGCTATTGCCGCTATGACGCCGAGCGGGTGGCCGAGGTCTCGGGCGGCTTCGCCCTGCCGGGGGCCAAGACCCTGCTCGGCCAGGGCGTGTTCATCATGACCGTCGACCAGGGCGGCGAGATGGAGCGCTACCAGGGCGTCACCCCGATCGAGGGCGAGACCCTGGCCCTGTGCGCCGAGCACTATTTCGCCCAGTCCGAACAGGTGCCGACCCGCGTGCGGCTGGCGGTCGGCCAGGTGCGGACCGACGCCGACCCGAGCTGGCGCGCCGGCGGGGTGATCCTCCAGAACGTCGCCGAGGACGAGGCGCGCGGCTCGACCCATGAGGCCTGGACCACCGCCCAGGCGCTGTTCGAAACCCTGGGCGAGGACGAGCTGGTCGATCCCCGCATCGCCCCCGAGCGGCTGCTCTACCGCCTGTTCCACGAGGACGGGGTGCGCCTGTTCGCGCCTTCGCCGCTGCGCGCCTTCTGCCGCTGCTCGCGCGAGCGGATCGAGGGGGTGCTGCGCTCGTTTCCCGCCGGCGAACGGGCCGAGATGGTCGAGGACGACGGGTTGATCCGGGTGACCTGCGAATACTGCTCGCGCACCTACGACATCGCGCCGGGGTCGATCGAGGGGTGAGCTGAAAACCCTTCCCCCATCGAGGGGGAAGGAGCCTCTCACTCTAGGTTCTGTGGACTCTAGGGATTCCCGCTGATCGCGAAGCGTGATTCAAGACTGCTTTTTGGAGGCGGTCTTGGGTGTGATGGATCGATTGGTGTTGAGCGACGCCAATTGGGAGCGGATTTCGGGTCTGATCATAGGTCGGCCTGATCAGAAGGGCTCGACTGGGCGCGACAATCGGATGTTTGTCGAAGGGGTGCTTTGGATTGTGCGCACGGGCTCGCCCTGGCGCGATCTTCCCGATGTTTTCGGCGACTGGAATAGTGTCTGGCGACGGTTCAATCGGTGGAGCCAGAAGGGCGTCTGGTGGCGCATCTTCGAGGCGATGTCGGATGATCCCGACTTCGAATACCTGATCGTCGACTCCACCATCGTTCGCGCCCACCAGCATGCGGCAGGGGCGAAAAAGGGGGGCCTGAAGATCAGGCCATTGGCCGCTCGCGCGGCGGCCTGAGCACCAAGATCCACATGGCCGTCCGTGGGTTAGGCTGCCCTGTGCGCTTTACCCTTACCGCTGGCCAGATGGGTGATGCGCCACAAGCCGGGCCGTTGATCGAGGGCCTGCCCGCTGAAATCGTCATGGCCGACACCGCCTACGACGCAGACCACTTGCGCCAGGCGATCGCCGACAAGGGCGCGCTCGCGGTGATCCCCAACAATCCCTCGCGCGCCAAAAAGCACCCGCTGGACAAGCACCTCTATGCCCAACGACACCTCGTCGAGTGCTGCTTCTCGAAGCTCAAGCAGTTCCGCCGCGTGGCCACGCGCTTCGAAAAGACCGCCAGGAACTATCTGGCCGTGATCACGCTCGCCGCCATCGTCCTGTGGTTACGATAAGTGTCCACAGAACCTAGAGCACGATGCGATCAGGCCAAATCGCCTGATCGTTGAATCGGGCTCTAAATTCAAAAGTTTGAGCGCGTTCTGATCGCAAAACCGGGTCCACTTTTGCGGAACGCGCTCTAATTCACCGTCTTGCGCGCGGTGGGCAGGTGCAGGGAAAACGCCGGGATCTCGACCTCGAACGCCTCGCCCGCGTCGGTGACCATCTGGTAGGTCCCGCGCATCTCGCCCGAGGGGGTGGTCAAGGGGCAGCCGGACGAATAGCGGAACGCCTCGCGCGGCTTCAGGTGCGGCTGCTCGCCCACCACCCCGGGGCCGGTGACGATCTCGGTGCGGTTCATCGCGTTGGTGATCTCCCAGCGCCGCGAGATCAGCTGCACCGCCTCGGCGCCGTGGTTCTCGATCTCGATCATATAGGCCCAGCAATAGCGGCTCTCGTCGGGATCGGACTGGGCCGGCAGATAGGTGGTCATCACCCGCACCACGACGCCGCGGGTGGTCGCCTCGTAGATCGGCGAGCTCCTGGTCCGGCGATGCGGGTTGCGGGTCACGCCGCGTCCAGCGCGCGCTGGATGTCGCGAGCCAGATCGCCCGCGCCCTCCAGCCCGACCGACAGGCGCACCCAGCCGGGGGTCAGGCCGATCTCCAGCCGCTGCTCCTCGCTCATCGCCCGGTGGGTGGTGGTGGTCGGATGGGTGGCCATCGAACGCGCGTCGCCGAGGTTGTTCGAGATGTCGACGATCTCGAGCCGGTTCAGCATGTTGAACGCCGCCGCCTGGCTGCCCAGGTCGAAGGCGATCAGCGTGCCGCCGGCGATCATCGCATTGCCGCCGCCGGTCATCTGTCGCCGCGCGATCTCATGCTGGGGATGGTCGGCGCGGCCGGGATAGCGGCAGTCGCGAACCTTGGGGTGGGCGGCGATCAGGTCGGCCAGGCCCGCGGCGATCTCGCTCTGGCGGCGCACCCGCAGGTCCAGGGTCACCAGCCCGTTCAGCAGCACCCAGGCGTTGAACGGCGACAGCGCCGGGCCGGTGTGGCGCAGCGCGTCGCGGTAGGCTTCGTCCAACAGGGCGGCCGAGCCGAGGATCGCCCCGCCCAGCACCCGGCCCTGGCCGTCGATGTGCTTGGTCGCCGAATAGACCACCACGTCCGCGCCCAGCTGCAGCGGCTTTTGCAGGATCGGCGTGGCGAACACGTTGTCGACGATCACCTTGGCTCCGGCCTCGCGCGCGATCTGGGCCACCGCGGCGATGTCGGTGATCTCCAGGAGCGGATTGGCCGGGCTTTCGATCAGGATCGCCTTGGTGTTCGGCCGTATCGCCGCCCGCCAGGCGGCGAGGTCGGGACCCGCGACCAGGGTGGTCTCGACGCCGAACCGGGGCGCCCAGTTATTCAGGATCCAGCGGTTGGAGCCGAACAGCGCCTGGCCGGCCAGGATGTGGTCGCCGGCCCGGACCAGCCCCATCAGCGCCATGTGCACCGCCGCCATGCCCGAAGCCTGGGCGCGGCAGGCCTCGGCGCCTTCCAAAAGCGCCAGCCGGTCCTCGAACATCTTCACCGTCGGATTGGCGAAGCGCGAATAGACGAAGCCCGGCTCCTCGCCGGCGAAGCGCGCATTGGCGCTCTCGGCGGTGTCGTAGACGAACGACTGGGTCAGATAGAGCGCCTCGGCGGCCTCGCCGAACGGGCCGCGCAGGCTCCCGCCGCGCACTAGGCGGGTGGCGTTCTCCCAGTTTTCCGGGCTTTCGCCCGTCTCGCTCTCGGCCATCACGCGCTTCCTAGATCACGATGATTTTGGATTGAACAAATCCAAAATCATAAAACGTGATCGATTCTAAAAGTTTAGAGCGGGATCGATGTGAAAAACCGGCATCCACTTTTTCACATCCCGCTCTGCAAAAAGTGCGGCATGAAAGGCGCCGGCCCCCTCCAGGTCAAGGCCGCTCGCCAGATACGCGCTTGCCAGACGAACGCTTGCCAGACACCCGCTTGCCAGACTCGGGGGCAGCGGCGAGTGTCCGGGCCGATGACCAACGCCCGCTCCCCCGGAATCCTGCCCTGCCAGGCCATTGAGGCCCTGGTCGCCAGCGGCGCCATTTCCGCGTCCGATCCCTTCGCCGCCGACCAGATCCAGCCGGCCAGCCTCGACCTGCGCCTGGGCGACTACGCCTGGCGCGCGCGGGCCTCGTTCCTGCCGGGGGCTGGCCGCACCGTCGCCGAGCGGCTGGCGGACGTGGCCATGCACCGGCTCGACCTGACCGGCGGGGCGGTGCTGGAGCGCGGCTGCGTCTACATCGCCCCGGTGCGGGAGGCGATGCGCCTGCCGCCGGGGGTCTCGGCCCGGGCCAATCCGAAGAGCTCGACCGGGCGGCTCGACGTGTTCGTGCGCGCCCTGACCGACCATGGCGCGGCGTTCGACGACGTGGCCGCCGGCTATCGCGGCCCGATCTATGTCGAGATCGCGCCGCAGACCTTCTCGGTGCTGGCGCGCGCCGGCACCCGGCTCAACCAGCTTCGCCTGCGCCGGGGCGAGCCGAACCGGCTGGCCAGCCAGGACATCGGCGTCGACCTGACCGGCCCGCTCGCCGGCTTCAGGGCCCGCCGCCACGCCGGGGTGATCGACCTCGATCTGGAGGACGGCCACGATCCGCGCGACTTCTGGGAGCCGCTGGAGGCCCGGCGCGGCGAGCTGCTGCTCGATCCCGGCGAATTCTACATCCTGGCCTCGAAGGGCGCGATCGAGATCCCGGTGACCCAGGCCGCCGAAATGACCCCGATCGATCCGGCCGTCGGCGAGTTCCGCGTCCACTACGCCGGCTTCTTCGACCCCGGTTTCGGTACGGCGGAGGCCGGCGGGGCCGGCTCGCGCGGGGTTTTGGAAGTGCGCAGCCACGAGACTCCATTCCTTCTGGAGGACGGCCAGACCGTCGCGCGCCTGGTGTTCGAGCCGCTGACCGAACGCTCGACGAGGCTCTATGGCGCCGGCGGCTCGCACTACCAGCGCCAGGGATTGAAGCTGTCGAAGCATTTCAGGGCGTGGGGATAGGGGGCGCGCCATATCTAGCCTCCCGCTTTCGGCGGCGGATTTTGAACCACCAAGGACACGAAGGGCGCGAAGTCGGCCTGCGTTCCGGCTTTGTGTCCTTGGTGGTCTTCGTGGTGAGACAGGCTCGGAGACGCACCCCACCTCCGCTCCTCCCGGCGAACGCCGGGACCCAGATCGTATGGCGCGGCCTCAGGGGCTTGAGTTCAGGGGCTCGAGCCCGGCCAGGCCTTCGCCTTGTCATCTGGGTCCCGGCGTTCGCCGGGAGGAGCGGAAGAGGGATCGGGCGGTTCCGGCCGGCCCATATAGCGTTCCTGCCGCACGAACGGGCCGGCCGTGGGGGGCAGCGGATACCAGTCGTCGTCCTCCAACAGGCTCGGATCGAACCGCACGCCCAGATCGCGGCAGATGCGCTCGACCAGCTCGACCAGCGAGAGCAGGGCGAAATCGACGTAGTCGTCCTCGTCCTCGAGCCGCTCGTCCAGATCGGCCAGCAGCCGCTCGGCGTCGTAGCCCTCGCCGCGTTCAGGCGCCTCGGCCGCGATGGTCTGCTCGACGATGTCCCGGACGATGGCCTTGCGCACCGTGGCGCGGGTCCGTTCGATGAACTCCGGGGTCGGCGGGGCCCAGGCGGCGTTGTCGTTGGCCGCGGCCTTGGGCGCGCGCGGAGCCCGAGGCTCGCGCGGCGGCTCGGCCAGCCTGGCCTCCAGCGCCACGGTCTGACGCACCGCCCGGGCGACGCGCGAGAAGGCCAGGGCCAGATCGGCGACCTCCGATCGCGGCGCGGCCTCGTCCATCGCCCGCCGCTCGATCTCCCGCGCCAGATTCATGCCGATCTCGGCCAGGTCCCACAGCATCAGCGAGCGCCGTTCGGCCATCTCGGACCTCGGCTCGGCGGCGGCGGGCGTGGGGGCGTTCATCTGAACAAAACCAGAACATCAGAGTCGTCGGAATGTCAAGCGCGGGTTTTGAACCACCAAGCGCGCGAAGGCCACGAAGTCGGCGCTCGCTTCGTGCGCTTGGTGATCTTCGTGGTGAGACAGAATCAAGCCCGAGACGCGGCCGCCGCCGGCCAGCGCCAAATCGCAGCGCCCGCCCTAGGTTCTGTGGACTCTAGGGATTCCCGCTGATCGCGAAGCGTGATTCAAGACTGCTTTTTGGAGGCGGTCTTGGGTGTGATGGATCGATTGGTGTTGAGCGACGCCAATTGGGAGCGGATTTCGGGTCTGATCATAGGTCGGCCTGATCAGAAGGGCTCGACTGGGCGCGACAATCGGATGTTTGTCGAAGGGGTGCTTTGGATTGTGCGCACGGGCTCGCCCTGGCGCGATCTTCCCGATGTTTTCGGCGACTGGAATAGTGTCTGGCGACGGTTCAATCGGTGGAGCCAGAAGGGCGTCTGGTGGCGCATCTTCGAGGCGATGTCGGATGATCCCGACTTCGAATACCTGATCGTCAACTCCACCATCGTTCGCGCCCACCAGCATGCGGCAGGGGCGAAAAAGGGGGGCCTGAAGATCAGGCCATTGGCCGCTCGCGCGGCGGCCTGAGCACCAAGATCCACATGGCCGTCCGTGGGTTAGGCTGCCCTGTGCGCTTTACCCTTACCGCTGGCCAGATGGGTGATGCGCCACAAGCCGGGCCGTTGATCGAGGGCCTGCCCGCTGAAATCGTCATGGCCGACACCGCCTACGACGCAGACCACTTGCGCCAGGCGATCGCCGACAAGGGCGCGCTCGCGGTGATCCCCAACAATCCCTCGCGCGCCAAAAAGCACCCGCTGGACAAGCACCTCTATGCCCAACGACACCTCGTCGAGTGCTGCTTCTCGAAGCTCAAGCAGTTCCGCCGCGTGGCCACGCGCTTCGAAAAGACCGCCAGGAACTATCTGGCCGTGATCACGCTCGCCGCCATCGTCCTGTGGTTACGATAAGTGTCCACAGAACCTAGAGCGCGTTCCGCAAAAGTGGATCCGGTTTTGCGATCAGAACGCGCTCAAGCTTTTGGATATAGAGCACGATTCAACGATCAGGCGATTCCGCCTGATCGCATCGTGCTCTAGCCGCAGCTCAAGGCGCCGTCGCTCGTCGCGCGGCATTCCAGGGTCTGGCCGAGGTCGGGGCTGAAGAACTGGGTCGCGGAGGCGACGCCAGGCTCCGGCGCGTCCTCCAGTTTCCGCAGCACCCATTCGCCCGCCGGCAGGGTCGCGTCGGCGCAGGTGAAGGTCTTGCCGACGGCGTCCTGGCGGCAGTAGCGCAGCGTGCGCGCCTCGCGGTTCCACAGCCAGCGGGTGTTCGCGATCTTCGGATCCTGGCTCGGGATGTCGGCGATGGCGAACCAGGGCGGCGGCGGCGATTCCGGGCCGGGGGCCTGCGCCGCGACGGGCCTCGCCAGGGCCAGAAGGCCGATCGCCGCGATCGCCAGGCGCGATGTCCAGGTCATGCCGTCCGCTCCACGTTCAGCGCCAGAGCCTTCGCCGCGATCCCGTCGAGCGCGTGATCGACGGGATCGCGGCGAGCTTATCCCCACCCGATCACCGGGCGCCAGACGGAACGCGGCGCCGCGACGCCACCCGCTCGACCGGGGCCCGCTAAAACCTCGCCCGCATCTTCGCCCACTCCGCCGCCAGCGCCTCGCGATGCTCCGGATGGGCGATGGCGATCAGCGCCTCGGCGCGCTCGTCCAGCGCGCGGTCGGTCAGTTCGGCCACGCCGTGCTCGGTGACCACGGTGTCGATGTCGGCGCGCGAGATCGAGACGGTGGGCGAGGTGAGCCTCGGGACGATGCGGGCGATCTTGCCACCGCCGGCGCTCGAGGCCAGGGCGATGATCGAGCGGCCGCCCACCGAGCGGCGCGCGGCGCGGACGAAATCCGGCGAGCCGCCGACCCCGCTGACCACCCGCTCGCCGCGCCACTCGGCGTTGACCTGGCCGAACAGATCGACCTCTAGCGCCGAATTGATCGAGGTGAACCGCTCGACGGTGGAAAGCGCCGCCGCCCCGTGGGTGACGCGGACGTCGGCGAACTCCACCAGATCGCTTTCGGCCAGGAAGCGGTGGAAGTCGGCCGAACCGAGGGCGAGGCCGGTGATGTGCGCGCCGCCCGCCGCCAGGGCGCCGGCCTCGGCCAGTGCCCGGACCTGATCGATCACCATGCCCGAGCGGATGACGAGGCCCCGGCGATCGGTCAGCCGGGCCAGCACCGCGGCCGGCGCGCCGCCGATGCCGAACTGGATCGCCGCCCCGTCGCCCACCAAGGCCGCGACCCTTTCGGCGATGGCGTTCGTCTCGGCGGCCTCGGGCGCGGCGGCGGCCTCGATGATCGGGCTGTCGATCTCGATCGCCAGATCGGCCTCGGCGATCGGCAGGCGGGGCCCGCGCCGCATCACCGGCATGGCCGGGTTGATCAGGGCGATCCGGCGCTTGGCCCTCGGCCAGACCAGGGCGGCGAAGTCCGCGGCGACCCCGGTGGCGCACAGGCCGTCCGCGTCGGGCGGCGCGAGGTGGAACAGGGCGAGGTCGATGCTCGCCCGCTCGGCCAGGTGCTCGGCGATCTCGGAATAGGCCAGGGGGATCAACCGCACCCGTCCGGCCTCGAACGAGGCGCGCAGCGCCGGCGCCATCATGAAGGTGGTGAGCTCGGTGGTCGGGCTCAGCGCCGCATAGTCGAAGTCGTTCATCCCCGGCACGAAACAGCCGATGAACCGGACCCCGGCGCAGCGTTCGGGATCGGCGGCGAGGATGGCGCGCAAGGCCGTCACCTCGGCGGTGGTTCCGGGCAGATAGACCGACAGGCCCGGCTTCAGCTCATCCAGCAGATCGCCGATCGTCGCGCGCCTCATCGCGCGCCTCGGCTCGAGAATTTGTGGCGCAAGTGAACTCCGTTAAGCTATTGGGGAACCGGCCGGCGGCGACGCGCGGCCCAAGACGCCAAGAACGCTCCAGGAACCCTCAGTCAAATCAGGCGCTCCAGTCCACATGCATCCCTCGATCCACGCCAAGACCACGCCCGACAAGCCGGCCTACATCATGGCCGGCTCCGGCGAAACGGTGACCTACCGTGAACTCGACGAACGCTCCAACCAGTGCGCCCATCTGCTGCGCGCGGCGGGGCTGAAGGTCGGGGACTCGATCGCCTTGTTCCTCGACAATTCCCCCCGCTACCACGAGCTGCTCTGGGCCGCCCAGCGTTCGGGCCTCCGGTTCACCGCCATCTCCTCGAAACTGACGGCGGGCGAGGTGGAGTACATCGTCAAGGATTGCGAGGCCAAGGCGCTGATCGCCTCCAAGTCGCTGGCCGAGGTGGCGAGCAAGCTGGTCCCGCTGCTCGCCGGCGTGAAGCTCTACATGGTCGGCGGGAGCGAGCCCGGGTACGAGGCCCTGGAGCCCGCGCGCGACATGCAGCCGAAGACTCCGGTCGCGGACGAAACCGCTGGCGGCGTCATGCTCTATTCGTCCGGCACCACCGGCCGGCCGAAGGGGGTCAAGCGGATCGCGGCCGAGTCGGGGCCGCAGCCGATCGACGCGCCGAACATGCTGACAATGCTGGGCCAGGCGCTGTACGGCTGGACGCCGGACTCGATCTACCTCTCGCCCGCGCCGCTCTACCACTCCGCCCCGCTGGGCTGGACCATGGCGATCCACGCCCTGGGCGGCACGGTGGTGATCATGGAGCGGTTCGACCCCGAGGACGCCCTGCGGCTGATCGAAAAGCACAGGATCACCACCGCCCAATGGGTGCCGACCCATTTCGTCCGCATGCTGAAGCTGCCGGAAGACGTGCGGAACAAATACGACCTGTCCTCGCTCAAGGCGGTGTTCCACGCCGCCGCGCCCTGCCCGGCGCCGGTCAAGGAGCAGATGATCGCCTGGTGGGGTCCGATCATCAACGAGTACTACGCCGGCACCGAGGGCAACGGCCTGTGCGCGATCAACTCCACCGAATGGCTGGCGCACAAGGGCTCGGTCGGGCGGTGCATCACCGCCGAGATGCACATCTGCGACGACGAGGGCGAGTCGCTGCCGCCGCGGTCCGAGGGGCTGGTCTACTTCACCGGCGGCGGCCAGTTCGAATACCACGGCGATCCCGCCAAGACCGCCGAGAGCCGCAACAAAAACGGCTGGTCGACCCTGGGCGACGTGGGCTGGATGGACGAGGAGGGCTTCCTCTACCTCACCGACCGCAAGAGCTTCATGATCATCTCCGGCGGGGTGAACATCTATCCGCAGGAGATCGAGAACCTGCTGATCGGCCACCCCAAGGTCGCCGACGTCGCCGTGGTCGGCGCGCCGCACGAGGAGATGGGCGAGCAGGTGGTGGCGGTGATCCAGCCGGCCGACTGGGCCGACGCCGGACCGGAGCTGGCGGCGGAGCTGGCCGACTGGACCCGCGAGCGGCTGTCGCACGTCAAGGCCCCGCGCCGCTACGACTTCATGCGGGAGCTGCCCCGCCACGCCACCGGCAAGCTGTACAAGCGGTTGATCCGCGACGCCTACTGGGGCAAGGCGGACGCGACGATCGTCTGACCGCCGGGGCGGTCGCGGCGACGGCGGGGCGAAACGGATGCGGGCGATCGCCATCGGGGAGTGCATGGTCGAGCTGCGCGAGGCGGACGATGACCGCTACGCCCGCGGCTTCGCCGGCGACGCCTACAACACCGCCGTCTACCTCAAGCGCACCGCGCCGCGCCTCGAGGTCGAGTTCCTGACCGCCACCGGCGAGGGCGCGCTCAGCCGCGCCATGCGCGCGGCCTGGGCGGACGAGCAGATTTCCCAGGCCCTGGCCTATGTCGCTCCGGGCCTCGAGCCGGGGCTCTACATGATCGAACTGGACGAACGCGGCGAGCGAAGCTTCCACTACTGGCGTTCGGCGTCGGCCGCGCGGCGCTGGCTGCGATTGCTGGAGGCGGACGGCGGCGCGGATCGGCTGGCGGGAGCGGACCTGGTCTATCTGTCGGGCATATCGCTCGCCATCCTGTCCGCCGAGGATCGCGTCCGGGCGACCGGCCTGCTGCGGTCGCTGAAGGGACGGGTGGGGCGGATCGCCTTCGACCTCAACATCCGGCCCGGCCTGTGGGAGGGGATGAACGAGGCGCGCGCGACGCTGGCGCCGGTGATGGCGATCGCCGACATCGTCCGATCGAGCCGCGACGACGCCGAATGGCTGTTCGCCGCCACCGCCCCCTCGGCCCAGGTCCAGGCCCTGCGCGCCGCCGGCGGCCTGGAGATCGCCCTGACGCTGGGCGCGGACGGCTGCCTGATCCTGTCGGGCGGAGAAATCACCGCGGTCCAGCCGCCGCCGAATGTGAAGGTGGTCGACACCACCGGCGCCGGCGACTGTTTCAACGGCGTCTATCTCGCGCGCCGGATGTTGGGCGACGAACCGGTCGCCGCGGCCCAGGCCGCCCTGGTCGCCGCCGCGCGCAAGGTCGGCTGCGAGGGCGCCATCGTTCCGGCCAGGATCACCCATCCCAGAGCCTGATCGGTTCAGATCGACGCGCCCTAGAGCGCGTTCCGCAAAAGTGGATCCGGTTTTGCGATGAGAACGCGCTCGAACTTTTGAATTTAGAGCCCGATTCAACGATCAGGCGGATTCCGCCTGATCGCATCGTGCTCTAATGGCCGTCCAAGGCCATGGGGTCGGCGATCGGCGCGGGCCTTGGCGCGATCCACACCGCCATGGCGGCGAACACGAAGATGATCGAGATCACCAGGAAAACGTGATCGATCGCCGCCATCGTCGCCTGGCTCTCGACCAGATAGTCCAACTGGCCGAGCGCCTGGGCGGCGGTCATGCCGTGGCTGGCCACGGCGCTCATCATCCCTTGCGGGTCGTGCAGGGCGCCGACCAGATCGTTGCGCTGGACGCTTCCGGCGTTTTCCCAGGCGGTCAGGGTGATCGAGGCGCCGAAGGCGCCGGCGGTGGTGCGCATGAAGTTCATCAGCCCGGCGGCCGAGGCGGTCTCCTGGGGCAGCACCGAGACCAGCGCCAGGCTGGTGGTGGGGATGAAGAAGAACGGCATCGCCATGCCTTGGACGAAATTCGGCAGGGCGATCGCCACGAAATTGATGTCGGAGGTGAAACCGGATCGCCAAAGGGTGACGGCGCCCATGACGAGGATGCCGAAGCAGACCAGGGTCCGCAGGTCGAAGCGACCCATCAGCCTGGCCACGATCGGCGAGAACACCACCGCCAGGATCCCCTGGAAGGCCATCGCCCGTCCGGCCCAGCCGGCGGTGTAGCCCATGTCGATTTGCAGCCAGAACGGGATCAGCACCACGGACGAAAAGAAGGCGCCGAAGGTCAGGCTCATGATCACCGTCGAGGCGGTGAAGCCCCGATGGCGGAAGACCCTGAGGTCGACGATCGGGTGGGCTTCGGTCAGCTCCCAGATGATGAAGGCGATGAAGCCGATCAGCGCCACGAGGGCCAGGGCGACGATGACGGGCGACTGGAACCAGTCCAGCTCCTTGCCCTTGTCCAGCATGATCTGCATCGACCCGACCCAGGTGATCAAAAGGGCCAGGCCGATGATATCGACCGGCCGGCGCTCGGTCGGGGTCTCGCGGCTGGCCAGGACGCGCCAGGTCAACGTCGCGCAGACCGCGGCGACCGGCACGTTGATGTAGAACACCCAGGGCCAGCCGGCCTGGTCGACCAGGGCGCCGCCGAGCAGCGGACCGACGATCGGACCGACCACCGTGGTCATGCCCCAAAGGCCCATGGCCATCGGCTGCTGCTTCACCGGGAAGATCCGCCTAAGGAGGGTTTGGGACAGGGGCATCATTGGTCCGCCGGCCAAGCCCTGCAGGATGCGGAACGCCACCAGCACCCCGAGCGACGGGGCCAGGCCGCACAGGGCCGAGAACAGGCCGAAGCCGGCCATCGCGCCCACGAACACCTTCACCGCCCCGAACCTCTGGGCCAGCCAGCCGGTCAGGGGCACGGTGATCGCCTCGGCCACCGCATAGGAGGTGATCACCCAGGCCCCCTGGCTGGGCGAGACGGCCAGGCCGCCGGCGATGTTGGGCACCGAGACGTTGGCGATGGTCAGGTCCAGCACGGCCATGAAGTTGGCCAGGGCCAGCAGCAGACCGCCGATCCAAAGCGCCGGGCCGCTCATCGGCATGACGTCGTGCGCGTTGGCCGGCGGGGCTTGCGGGGCGTCGGACATGGCGGGCTCCTGATCGCGGGCGGTCAGGGTTGGCCGACGTCGATCGTCGCCTTCATCGACAGCCCGACCCGCAAGGGGCGGCGCGCCAGCTCGCGCGGATCGAGCGCGATGCGCACCGGCAGGCGCTGGACCACCTTGATCCAGTTGCCGGTCGCGTTCTGGGCCGGGATCAGCGAAAACGCCGCGCCGGTCCCGCCGGCCAGGCCCACGACCACGCCGTGGAACTCCGCCCCGTCGCCCCAATAGTCGGAGGTCAAGGTGACCGGCTGGCCGATGCGCACCTTGCGCAGCTGCACCTCCTTGAAGTTGGCGTCGACATAGGCCCGATCGATCGGCACCACGTTCATCAGCGCCGCGCCGACGGCGACGCGCTGGCCGACCGCGACCTGTTTGCGGGCGATCACCCCGTCGAACGGCGCGCGCAGCACGGTGCGGTCGAGATCGAGCTGGGCCTGCTCGACCCTGGTCTGGGCGGCGGCGACCTCGGGGTTCTGTTCGACCGGCGCGCCGGCGATCAGGGCGTCGTTGACTTGGCGCGTGCCGAAGGCGGCGGCGCGTTCGGCCTGGGCCTGGGTCTTTTCGGCGCGGGCCTGGGCCAGGGCGGCCTCGGCGGTGTGGAACTGATTCTGGGCCTGGGTCAGCTCGTCGCCGGACACCGCGCCCGAGGCGGCCAGCCGCTCGCGCCGGCCAAGCTCGGTGCGCGCCCGCTCTAGGTCGGATCGGGCGGCGGCGATCTGGGCGTCGGCGCGCAGGATCGCGGCTTGGCGCGAGGCGACCTGGCCGCCCAGCGCCTCGGCGTTGGCGAAATAGCCTTTCACCTTGCGCTCGGCTTGGTCGAGTTGGGCCTGGGCCTGGGCCAGGGCGACCCTGGCGTCGGTGTCGTCGATCCGCACCAGCACCTGTCCGGCCTTGACCGGCTGGGTTTCGACCACCAGCACCTGGGAGACTTGGCCGGAGATCTGGGGTGTGATCTGGGCCGCGTCGGCGTCGACGTAGGCGTTGTCGGTGGAGACCTTGTAGCGGCCGACCAGCAGCCAGTAGTCGACCGCGGCCACGCCGGCGACCAGGATCAGCGCGCCCAACAGGCCGAACAGCCGCAGTCGATGATGGCCGGCGGCGCGGGCCCGATCGGCCGGGTCGGCGTCCTGATCGGGGAAAAACACCGGGGATGAGTTCAGGCATGGGATGGGTCCGGATGAGCGCCGCGGCGGTCAGGCGCCGGCGAAGCCGCCGCCGAGGGCCTTGATGAGTTGGATGTCGAGACTGAAGGCGCGGGCTTCGAGGTCGACGACGTCGCGGCGCGCCCGCAGCACCGCGTCCTCGGCCAGCAGCACCATCTGGTAGTTGGCCACGCCCCCCTCGTAGCGCAGGCGCGCGATCCTGTAGGCCGCCTCCTCATCGGCGAGCGCCTCGCGGCTCTGCTTCAGCCGATCGACCAGCGCCCTTTGGCTGGCGGCGGCGTCGGCCACCTCGCGCAGGGCCTGGATCAGGGTCGCGTCGTAGCTGGCGACCGCCGCGTCATAGTCGGCGCGGGCGCCGCGCAGATTCGCGATCAGCCGTCCGCCCTCGAAGATCGGCAGGCTGACCGCCGCGCCGTACTGGCCGTAGTCCGAGCCGGCCGCGACCAGCCTGGTCAGGCCCAGGGATTCATAGCCGATCACCGCGGACAGGTTGACGTTCGGATAGAAGGCGGCCTTGGCCACGCCGATCCGCCGCGCGGCGGCCTGGGCGCGCCACTTGGCGGCCGCCAGGTCCGGGCGACGGCCGATCAGGTCGGCGGCCAGGCGATCGGGCAGGCCGAAGGCCTTGAGCGCGGCCTGGCCGGGCGGGGTGATGGACAGCCCACGATCCGGACCCTGACCGATCAGGGCGGCGAGCTGGTCGCGGATCAGGGCGATCTGTTCGTCCACGGCGGCGAGCTCGGCCCGGGCGGCGGGCGGACCGGCTGCCGCCTCATCCAGCTCCGCCTCGGAGTCCACACCGTTGGCCACCCGCCGGCGGACCAGGTCCAGGGTCTCCTCGCGCGAGGCGAGCGAGCGGGCGGCCACCGCGCGCTCGGCATGGAGCCGCGCCAGATCCGCATAGGCCGCGGCCACGGCGGTCGACAGGGTCAGGCGCGCCTCGGCGGCGTCCGCGGCCGCGGCCCTGGCCTCGGAGGTGGCGGCGGCGACCGCGTTGCGGTTCTTGCCCCAGAAATCGATCTCGTAGTCGAAGTTCAGCGAAATCTGCGGCGCGGTCAGGTAGCCCTTCGGCACGAACAGCTTGGGAAAGCCGTAGTTGTAGCTCTGCTTGGCCTGGCCGATCAGGCCGCCCGCCGACAGCGACGGGAAGAGCGCCGCGCGCGCCTGGTCGGCGGCGGCCTTGGCCCGCTCCAGCCGCGCCTTGGCCGCGGCCATGTCCGGGGCCCCGGCCAGCGCCGCCTCGATCAGCTGGTCCAGCTGCGGATCGCCATAGGCGCGCCACCAGCCGTCGGCCGGCCAGTCGGCCGCCGGCGCGGCGAAGCTGCGCGCCGAGGCCAAGCTCGCGGCCGCCAGCGGCTTCGGCGCCGCGCCCAGGTCCGGTTGGCTGGCGCAGGCCGCGAGCGCGCCGGCGATCAGCGGGACCAGGACCATCCGCCAGGCCCCGGCGGCTTCGCGGGACTTGCGGGTGGGGAAAAACACCGCGGACACGGCCTTGACACGCCCCATTGATTTGACCGTACGGTACGGTCATATTGCGAACATGCTCCCGGCGTCGACGGCGGTCAACCGCGAAGCCCGGGCGGGGTCGAAAAATGTCCGAGGTTGTCCTGAGGGACCGGCGCGATCAGCGGCGCGAGGCGATCATCGCGGTCGCGCGCGCGGTGTTCTCCGAGGAGGGGTTCGCCGCGGCGTCCATGTCGAGCATCGCCGCCCGCCTCGGCGGCTCGAAGGGCACGCTCTACAACTATTTCAAGAGCAAGGAGGAGCTGTTCGCGGCCTATGTCCGCGACGAATGCGGACGGTTCGCGCACGACATGTTCGAGGGCGTCGACGGCCCGGACATCGCCGCGCGGCTGTCGGCGATCGGCAAGCGCTTTTTGGGCCTTTTGATGTCGGACTGGGCGGTGCGGATGTTTCAGTTGGTGGTGGCCGAGGCCCACCGCACGCCGGAGCTGGCCCGGGTGTTCTACGAATTGGGGGCGGCGGTGGCGCTGATGCGCCTGACCCGGACGCTGGATGAGGCCCGCGCGCGTGGCGAGATCGCGGCCGAGGACTGCGAGGTCGCCGCCGAACAATTCATGGCCCTGTGCCGCGGCGCCCTGCATTTCCGCTATGTGCTGAACCTGATCGCCCGGCCGAACCAGGCCGAGATCGATGCGACCATCGACGAGGCGGTGCGCACCTTTATGGCCCGCTACGGCCGATAGCGGCGAACTCGCCCGCACGACAAGCGCTTGAATTTAGCGGATCGACCGTGGACGGATGGAAGCCATCGGTTTGCCGCGATCCGACAGCGAGCGGAGGTGGAAACTTCGACTTGAATTCGTCGTGATTCTCGCCGACGTTAAGCGGCGGACTGGCGGAAGACCATTCGAATGCGGGCGGAAACACAGCTGACCTTCGCTGTACCTGGCGTAATGCGCCCGGTCTCGGGAAAGGCCACGCGCGAACGGTTCCTCGATGCGATAAATTGGCCTCGCGTGATCGCCCTGCTGCTGAACGCCGCGGTCTGGGCGGCGCTGATCGCCTTCGTGCGAAGGCATTAGAGCACGATGCGATCAGGCGGAATCGCCTGATCGTTGAATCGTGCTCTATATCCAAAAGCTTGAGCGCGTTCTGATCGCAAAACCGGATCCACTTTTGCGGAACGCGCTCTAGGCCCGGCGGACCCGGCACTATCCCCCCAAGGTTGTTCGCCGTATCCGGCCCCGACATTATCCGCTAATAGCGACGCTTGTCCGCTCGATCAGAGTGGCGCCAGATTTGCGTGGCTCGCTTGAGCTGAAGCCATTGACCGTCGGAATCGACGCGATCCGGCGGATTGGGGCGATCAGGGACACGATGCATGTGGCGAAAGGGCCTGGGATATTTGCCTATGCGCGCCAGGCTCACGCTGGCGTCCGGCGTGTTCGTCACCGTTTTCTGCAGCGGCGTCTGGTTCTTCGGGGCGCTGGCCAGCCCGACCGCCCCTAGCCTGGCCAAGCTGCGCGCCCATGACGCGCGCGCCGGCCAGCCGACCGGCGCCAAGCTCGACGCCTCGCCGGCGACGGCGCCGAACGGCCAGGCCATCCCGCCCCAGGTGTTCGAGCGGCTGTCGCCGGACCAGGCCGCCGCGGCCAACGCCCAGCTTCCCGTCTCGACCCTGCCCAATCCGCCGGCCCGGCCGTTCAGGCTGGACCGCGCCAGCGCCGCCGACCGGGCGCGGGCGCTGGCCTGCCTGACCATGGCCGTCTACTACGAGGCCGCCAACCAGGGGCCCGACGGCGAGGCGGCCGTGGCCCAGGTGGTGCTGAACCGCGTGCGCCACCCGCTGTTCCCCAAGACCGTCTGCGGAGTGGTGTTCGAGGGCGCCAACCTGCCGACCGGCTGCCAGTTCACCTTCACCTGCGACGGATCGCTAGGCCGCCGCCCGAGCCAGGCCGGCTGGCGGCAGGCCTCGCGGATCGCCGAACGCGCGCTGGGCGGCTATGTCCAGAAGGATGTCGGCGAGGCGACCCACTACCATACGATCTGGGTCGTGCCCTACTGGCGCGCCAGCGTGGTCAAGCTGACCCAAATTAGCGCCCACGTCTTCTATCGCTGGCCCGGCGGCCTGGGCGCGCCGGCCGCCTTCCAGGGCCGATACGCCGGCGCCGAGATCCCGCCCCCGCCGATCGACGGCTTCGATGTCGGCCTGGCGCCGGTCCAGGTCGCGATGGTCGAGACAATCGTCCCGCCGGCACCCACGGTGGCGAGCGCCGCTCCCCCGGTGCGGCTGGCCATGCTGGCCGCCGAGGCGCCCGCCGCCCTGGTCGCGCCGCCCGTCGTCAATTCCAGCGGCTACTTTGGCCGCGCCGCCGGCGAGGTTCACCGCCCGCCGGTTTCCAGCCACTGGTGATCTAGAGTCACGGCCGGCTCAGCCGGCCTCGATCAGTCTCAGGTCGCGCACCGTGGCGGCGCCTCGGTTGCGCTGGAAAATGCTGTTGGCGATCAGCCACAGCCGCACGGCCCTGGCCGGGCGCGCGCCATAGGCCGTCTGGGTGTCGCTCCACAGCGAGCGGCTTTCGTCGCGCCAGGCGCCCAGTCCGTCGCGCGGGGTGCGCACCACCCAATGGGTTTCGCGATCGCACCAGAAGTTCAATGGACAGGCGAAGACGTGATCGCGCGGCAGGCCGGCCGACCACATGAAGGTCAGATCCTTGCCGTCGTCGAACTCGACGGCCACCGACAGATAGTCGTGGGTGAGCGAAATGTCCTCGGGCAGCTTGGAGGGGAGCTGGTCGACGCGCCAGGACCATTCCAACCGCGTGGCGGGGGTCAGCACATGATCGACCTCGGCCTGCAGGATGCCGACGTCCCCGTGCGTCTTGATGTCGATCCCGCCGTCCGCGCCGGGCGAATAGACCGTCCCGTCGCCGAGCCGCCACAGATAGCGCCATCCGTCCGGCGCCGCCAATTCCGTGGCGGGCCGCTCGCTCAAGGCCACGCGGACGGCGATCTCGCCGGCCATCGCCGGCCGATCCGGCGACAGCAGGTCGCCGGCGGGCGAGGCCCACTCGCTCAGCGCCTTGAGGAACAGCTCGACCTCGCCGTCCGCCCAGGCGGCGAACACATGGTCGTTGTCCGCGGGCTTGGCGGTTTCCGGCGCTCCGGAGATCCGCACCCACAGGCACGATCGCGGCTCCATCGCCACCGACAGGGGCTTGGACAGCCAGATCGCGCCGCGGGCGGAGACGGCGAACCGCTCGCCGGCGCGGACCCGCAGTCCGGCGCTTCGCCAGTCGGGCTCATCGGCGGTCAGGACGGTGGCGGGCGCCTCGATGGCGAACGGGACGGCCCCGGCCCGAGCGATCTCGCGCGCGATGCGCCCGCGCTCGCGGAGCTGCTGCGCGACGAACCTCAGGAAGGTCGATCCCCTGGCGACGGCGCCGCGGCGGCTGGTCATGGCCTTATCCCCGCGCCTTATCCCCGTGATCGGGTCGGCGAGCCGCTCACCTTATTCGCTCCCCGCCGGAATTCCAGGCCGGGAGCGGCGATGGCGCTCAACGATCGAGCGCCGCGCGCCTCGCCCAGCGCCTGCGCGCCCGCGCGAAGCTCGATGGATCCCTATAGCCGAGCCGCTCGGCGACGTCCGCGACCTTCATCGCCTCGAGCCGCAGCAATTCCGCGGCTTTTCGCTCCCGCTCGGCCTCGAGCAATTTCAGGAACGAGGTGTTTTCCAGGCCCAGTTTGCGAACCAGCGTGCGTGTCGACATGCCCAAGGCCGACGCGGTTTCCGGCAGGGTGGAGTGAGCATTGGGCTTGGCGCGCAACAGACGCTGGACCCGCGCCCGGATCAACTCGGATGACGACAACGCCGCGTTCTCTTTCTCCAACTGCCAGTAGGCGAACCGAAAGGTGGCGGCGTCGTGCAGCGGCGATCGCAGCCGCAGCCATGCGGCGGGGAATTCGACCCCGTTGCGCGGCGCATTGAACTCGACCTTCGCTCCGAGAATGCTTCTCAGTTGAACGGCGTATTTTGGACTGGGGAAAGTGAATTTGAATTTGGCCTCAACCGGAGGTCGCGAAATATATATATAAAAAAGGGATTTCAACCCAATGAAACCAATTTCTAGGCTTTGTCGAAAATGAGGTTTCGGAATATCTATGTCTAAATCGTAATAAAAACAAGCTTTGTTTCCGTGAATGTCTAGAGAATACCGCCATATTTTTCCAATAGTATCGGACTGTTCTATTATCACCTGGAAGGCTTGGCTAAGATTCGGTGCCGTTCCGCTCGCGAAACCCAATAGACCGAACGCCGAAAGACCCCACAAATCCGGCGCCGATATCGCCCATCCCTCGCCGAACAACCGATTCAGATTGTCTTGTTGCCGTATCTGCTGATTCAGCGTTACATGCCGAGAGTTCTCTTCGAGGTCTTTTTCAGATACACCAGTGCCTTGTAGGATATCGGCCCGGAGTTCCGGCGTTATGCCAAAATGTCGCAAAAGCAACCTAAAATAGATTGGCGCGAGCTTAATCTCTTCGATCGCGGGCGATGGGCTCATTTGGCGTAACATGCCATCTTTTTGGCGTGTCCTACACTGGTCCCCGCGAAATTTTTTCCGTCATCACATTGCCGGTAAAGTTAAATCGTGATGACCATCGGCCATGCCAAGTTCGCACGCGTTCCGGAGAAAGAATGGCGCAATGAAACCTCCTTCAGGCAAAGGCGATTCCAAAATCGCGGGTGCGGGTGCGGGTGCGGCAGCAACGAACGTGCCAAACAAGCTCGACGTGGCGCTGGGCCTCAGAATCCGCCAGCGCCGCAAATCGCTGGGCCTGTCCCAGACCGCGCTCGCCCAGGCGGTCGGGCTGACCTTTCAGCAGATCCAGAAATACGAACGCGGCTACAACCGGGTCAGCTTCTCGAGGCTGGTCGAGATCGCCCACGCGCTGAACTGCCGGGTGATCGACCTGATCGGGGACCTGGACGACGCCGGTGTGCCGAGCCCGCTGTTCCGCCAGGACACCGGGCACCTGCGCGAGTTCTGGCGCGCCCGAGCTGCTGGCGGCCTACGCCGCCACCCCGCCGACGCTGCGGCGCAGCATCCTCAAGCTGGTGGTCGAGATCGCCAAGGACCGGCGGTCGCGTCCGGCCGAGGACCCCCCCGAGGACACCGATGTCGCCGCCCCGAAGTCCCGCCGGCCGGGGTTCCCTTCCGGGCGTGGCCGGCCCGTCCGCGCGAGCAAGCGGCGCAGGGGCCCCAAGAGTGAGTCTTGAGCCTGTCGATGAGCTGAAATCGGTGCCGGATAATGAAATCCTCCTCGGGATATTCAAGGTCTCGTCCGAGGCGATCATCGTCGCCGACCAGGCCATCCGCATACTGATGTTCAGCAAGGGCGCCGAGGAGATTTTCGGCTACACGGCCGACGAGATCATCGGCCAGCCGATCGCGCGGCTGATCCCCCAGCGTTTCCGTCCGGCGCATGAAGGGCATGTGGGCCGCTTCGCCGGCGGCCCGATCGACAGCAAGACCATGCGCGAGCGCGGCGCGCTGCTCGGCCTGCGCAAGAACGGCGAGGAGTTTCCGCTCGAGGCCTCCCTGTCCAGGCGCCAGGCCCCCACCGGGCTGATCTTCACCGCGATCGTCCGCGACATCACCGAGCGGCGGCGGGCGGAGGAGCGGTTGGTCCGCTCCGAGCAGAGGCTGACCATCGCCCTGCAAAGCGCCAATCTGCACGTGTTCGAAATGGACTTCCGGGCGCGCGTCCTGTTCAAGGCGGGCGCGGAGGACACCTTCTTCGAACGGCCGGTGACGTTCGAGGATCTGGCGAAGAACGTCTGGTTCGGCGTCCACCCCGATTACCGCGCCGAGGCCGAGCAGGCGTGGCGGCGTCACCGCAAGACGGGGAAGGACTTCCGGTTCGAGACGCTGGTCAACCGGTCCGACGGGCGACGGATCTGGGCGCTGCTCACCGCCGAGCTGATCGAGGACGAGAACCGCCGCCCCCTGCGCCTGATCGGCGCGCTGCAGGACATCTCCGAGCGCCGCCGCGCCGAGGCCGCGATGGCCGAGGCCATGGCGTCGGTCGAAGCGGCCAACCTCGCCAAGAGCGCGTTCCTGGCGACGATGAGCCACGAGATCCGCACGCCGCTCAATGGCATCCTGGGCATGGCCCAGGCCATGGCCATCGACGCGCTTTCGCCCGAGCAGGCGGAGCGGCTGGACGTGATTCGCCAATCGGGGGAGGCGCTGCTGGCGATCCTCAACGACGTGCTCGACCTCAGCAAGATCGAAGCCGGCAAGCTCGACCTGGAAGCGATCGCCTTCGATCTCGGCGAGCTGGTCCGCGGCGCCCAGGCGACCTTCACCTCCCTGGCCAACCAGAAGGGGGTCTCGTTCGCGCTCGACGTCGAAAAGGCCGAGGGCGGCTATGTCGGCGATCCCACGCGGGTGCGTCAGATCCTCTACAACCTGATTTCCAACGCGCTGAAGTTCACCGAGCGGGGAGAGGTTCGGGTGACGGGCGCCTATCGGGACGGGATGCTGCGCCTGACGGTGAAGGACACCGGGATCGGCATGGCGCCGCAGGTCCTGTCCAACCTGTTCAACGCCTTCGTGCAAGCCGACGCCACGACCACCCGACGCTATGGCGGCACCGGCCTGGGCCTGGCGATCACCCATGAGCTGATCGAGCTGATGGGCGGGTCGATCGAGGTTTCGAGCAGCCTGGGGCAAGGCTCGACCTTCGAGGTCGTTCTGCCCCTGCCGCGCGCCGAGGCCGCGCCCGCCGGCGCGCCGCGCGCCGCGGCGCCCAAGGCCGCCGCTTCGCCGCTGCCGGCGATCCGTCTGCTCGCCGCGGAGGACAATCCGACCAACCAGTTGGTGCTCAAGACCCTGCTGCATCAGGCGGGCGTGCAGCCGGTGATCGTGGCCAACGGATCGCAGGCCGTCGAGGCGTGGGAGACGGGTGAATTCGACGTCATCTTGATGGACGTGCACATGCCCGAGCTCGACGGCGTGGGCGCGACCCGGGCCATCCGCGACAAGGAGGCCGTCTCGGGCCGGCCACGCACGCCGATCCTTGGCCTCACGGCCAACGCCATGGCCCATCAGGTCGAGCAATACCTGGCCGCCGGGATGGACGCGGTGGTGACCAAGCCGATCGACGTGGCCAAGCTGTTCGCGGCGCTGGACCAGGTGCTGACCGGCTGACGGGGCGTCCCTCCCGCTCATCCCCGGCATTCGCCCTAAGCGATTCACACATCCCGGGCCCGGCGTGTTCGCTCGCGCCCAAAACCCCTCTCCCGAGGGGAGAGGGGTTTCGGCCTCGCGCGCTAGAACTTGTAGTGCACCTCCATGCCGTAGGTCCGCGGCGGGGTCAGGTCATAGCTCGTGTTCTGACCCCCGGGGTTGGGGTACGCCGTCGATGAGTAGGCGGTCGCCGTCGCCGAATAGTAGCCGATCCCGCCGCCCGCGGCGTCGTAGCCCAGGCTGTTGAACAGGTTCTTCACATAGGCGACGATCTCGTAGCGGTCGTGATCGCCGCTCCACACCGCCCGCAGATCGACCTGATTCCACGACGGCGCCGAATAGTACGAGCGCTGGAAGATGGCCGCGTAGGACGTGTCCTTCCAGATGAAGCTGCCCGAGAGGGTGAAATTGCCTGGCTCGAACTCCCAGGTGTAGTTGACGTTGACGCCGACCTTGTTTTCGGGCGCCTGCGGCAACTGGTTGCCCTTCACGCCCTGATAGGCCACCGGCCCGGTCGAGGTTGGCACATATCCGACCGCCTTGGCGCCCGCCGCCAGGGCTTGCGGATCGTTGACGTCTTCCTCGCAGAAGCCGACCAGGACGCCGCTGACCAGGCTGCAGCCGGACTGGATCTCGGTATGGTTGAAGCCGTAGTCGACCGTGACGTACAGCCGCTCGATCGGCTGCCAGACGAATTGCAGCTCGATTCCGTCGGCCACCGCCTTGGGTATGTTGAAAAACTCCGCGGTCGCCAGCGCCCCGTTGTTGACCGTGACCGGCACCTGGTCGTTCTCGTAATTATAGTAGAAGGCGTCGATATTGTATTGGAAGTTGGAAGACAGCGTCTGTTTCCAACCAATCTCGACGTCGTCGATGGTCTCCGGCTTGACCTCCGGATTCGGGGTGATGGTTCCGGCGTTGAAGCCGAACGCCTTGTAGCCGCGATTGTAGCGGACGTAGCCGAGGCTGTGGGCGTCCGGCGTCCATTCGACGCCGAAGGTTCCGGTCACCGCCGTCGATTCATCGTCCAGGCAGCGGCGCCAGGTGCCGTCGGCCTGCAGCGTCGGCAGGCATTTCACGCCCTTGTAATAGGTGGTGAAAATGCCGGGATTATAGCCATTGCCTGACAAAACCCCGCTGGTGATGTCGACCGCCGGCATCAAACTGCCAAGATTTTCAGCGCTGACGCCGAGGGCGGCCAAGGCGTCCGAGAAGGAGATCAGCCGATAGGTCTCGAAGCCGTATTTATGGTCATAGGTGTAGCGAAGCCCGCCGGTGAGTTTGATCGTGTCGGTGACCTTCCAGTCGGCCTGGCCGTAACCCGCCAGGCTGGTGGTCGCGAGCCCATATTTCTCGTTGTACCAGACATTTCCGGGGCTTGGGGGTCCGCCGGAGGGCGTGCCGATCTGCGGCTGGTCAGGCTGAGAAACCGTGATCGGATCCTGGTAGTGCTGGTCGAAATAATAGAGCCCGCCGATCCATTGCACCGGGCCGCTGTCGGTCGAGGAGAAGGTGAGCTCGTGGCTCATCCAGCGGTTATGCTCGATGTAGCGGAAATCCTGGCTCGGATGCACCGTGAGCGGTCCGCAAGCGTCGAACTGCGCGTAATAGGCGCACACTGAACCTGGGGCGTACGGAACCTGATACGAGGTGACGCTGGAGTTGTCGCCCCAGTACAAACTGGTGTCCATTTGGTAATTATACTGATCGTATCCGAACACGTATTTGACGTTGAAATGGTCGAATTCGTGGGTCCAGTGAAAATCTATCGCGAACGAGTTCTTCAGATTGATCGCCGTGGGAATGGAATGGGCGAAGTTTCTGATGTTGCCCAACGCCGGATTGTCGGTGTATCCGGCCGGAATGCCGACCACCGAGCCCGGCACCGGTCCGAGCGCGGTGCCGAACGGGTTGAAGACGGTCGGCGTGGAAAATCCGGTGAGCGTGCTGTAGCCGAAATTCGGGTTGAAGGTGACCTGGGTGTCGTAATTGTTCAGGCTGGTTTCATAGTGCCCGGTCGTCGGCGTGCCCAGCAGGCTGCCCGGGCCGCCGCGGTCGTTGACGAAGCCCAACTGATAGAAGTCCAGCCACAGATCGTCCTTGTTGGTCGGCTTCCATTCCAGATTGGCGTTGTAATACCAGTCGTGGGTGACGCCGCCTTCGCTGGGGCCGCCGGCGACGTTCTTGAGATAGCCCTGGTTCTGGTTGGTGTAGACGCCGGACAGGCGGAATTTCAGACCATCGACGATCGGCCCGCTGACCGTGCCCTCGAATTGCGAGCGGTCGAAATTGCCATAGGCGGCGCGCACTTCGCCCGACAGGGTGTCGGTCGGCCGCTTGGTGATGACGTTGATCAGGCCGGCGATGGCGTTGCGGCCGTAGAGCGTGCCTTGCGGCCCGCGCTCGATCTCGTCGCGATCGATCAGCATGTCGTCCAGGCCGACCAGGAACGTCGAGGTGGAGTAGAAGTCGTCGATATAGATGGCGACGGCGGGATCCAGCGACAGCGTGTTGCTGAGCCGTCCCACGCCGCGGATCGCCGCCCGGTCGAGCTGGCTCGAATAGGTCAGGCCGGGGGTGAAGTTGGTGATGTCCTGGATCGAGGTGATGCCCTGCAGATCGCGCTGCTGGGCGGTGAACGCGGTCACCGCGATGGGGACCTTCTGCAGGCTGACCGCGCGCTTTTCGGCGGTGACGATGACTTCGCCCACCGTCGTGCCCGGTCTTGGGGGCGGGGTGGCGCCGGCGGCCGCGGTCTGCGCCAGAACCGGCGCGGCGCTCAAAAGGGCCGCCGACGAAGCCCCCATCGCGAGCAAGCCCCGAAAGCGTGAAATCCGAAAGCGTGGAAAATATGTCATTGAACGACCCCTCCCCGATCGCTGCGCGGATCGTTTGTGATCCGATCGCAATGCTTTGTGCAACCGCATTTTTAGACTGAACTCGATTTGCGGCGGGCCGAGTTCACCCACGAGTGCATACTCGGTTGCTAACCCTGTCAACCGAAATGCCGGCCAAGGCCCGTGGCCACGGCGGGCCGGCGCCGAAATATTAACGCTGAACGGCTAATCTGACCGGGCGATAGTCCGAGACGGGTGGGAAGACATGTCGATATTTCGACGCTACGGCGCCAGGCGTTCGGTCGGCGATCACTTCGAACCCAACGACGGTGGCGATCCTCAAAGCCAGCGCCATCTGCGCGGCGCGCTCGAACAGATCGACTTCACGGCCTACGACGCCAATCGCAAGGTGCTGACCGAAACCCTCGGCGGCGTCGACGTTCAGAAATTCGAGCGGGTGGCCATGGCCGCGGCGCATGCGCGCGGCCGCTGGGTCGCCGCCGCGCTCGCCATCACCGAGGCCGCTCAACCCCCCGGTCCCGACCAGGTCGGCAGACTGGCCGCGCTGCGGATGACCTACGAGGAGCTGACCGAGGTCTACGACGCCATGCGCCGCATGGTCGAGCGGGGCTATCTGACCTATTCCACGCCCCGGCCGGAGTAGCGCCGCCTGCCTGGCGCCGCGCGCCGCTTGCCTCCCGCGCCCGACAATGCGCCTATTCGCCGAATCGGTGATGGAGGGCGCATGCGGCAAACCGGCGAGTATCGGATCGGGGCCGACATCGACGCCGTATGGCGGGCGCTGAACGATGCGGACGTGCTGTCCCGGTGCATCGACGGCTGCCAGTCGATGACCAAGGTCGGCGACGACGCCTTCGCCGCCACGGTCAAGGCCAAGGTCGGCCCGCTGAGCGCCACCTTCACCGCCGAGGTCCAGCTCGCCGATCTCGATCCGCCCCACGCCTACACCCTGAAGGCCAGCGTCAAGGGCGGCGCGGCCGGATTCGGCAAGGGCGAGGCCAAGGTCTCGCTGAGCGAGGACGCCGGCGCCACGCTGCTGCGCTACGCGGTGGAAGGCAATGTCGGCGGCAAGCTGGCCCAGGTCGGCCAGCGGCTGATCGACGGGGCGGCGCGCAAGATGGCCGACGACTTCTTCGCCAAGTTCGGCGAGATCGTCGCGCCGGGCGCCAGCGGCAAGACCGCCGAGCCGCCGGCGGCGGAACTCGCGGCCAAGCCGGACCGCCGATGGGTCGCGATCGTCGTGGCCGCGGGGATCGTGCTGGCGGCGCTCGCGGCCGCCGCGCTTTTGCGATAAGCGCGGGGCGAACAGAGAGAAGGGGAGGAAGCGGCGTGAAGGTTTCTCTATCGGTCAACGACGTCGCCCATCAGCTGGACGTCGAGCCCAACACCCTGCTCGTCGATCTGATCCGCGACCGGCTCGGCCTGACCGGCACGCACGTCGGCTGCGACACCAGCCAGTGCGGCGCCTGCACCGTCGAGGTGGACGGCCGGGCGGTGAAGGCCTGCGCCATGCTGGCGGCCCAGGCCGAGGGCGCCGCGGTGACCACGATCGAGGGCATCGGCGCGCCCGGCAACCTGCATCCCATGCAGGCGGCGTTCCAGGACACCCACGCCCTGCAATGCGGCTTCTGCACGCCCGGCATGATCATGCGCGCCATCGATCTGGTGAAGCACGGCGGCGCGCTCGACGAGGCGGCGGTGCGCGAGGGGCTCAAAGGCAACCTCTGCCGCTGCACCGGCTATCACAACATCGTCCGCGCGGTGCTCGCCGGCGCGGGCCGCATGTGAGGACCCAAGGATGAGCGAAACCAGCATCGGCAAATCGGTCAAGCGCCGCGAAGACATCCGCTTCATCACCGGTCAGGGCCGCTACACCGACGACATCAACCTGCCCGGCCAGACCCATGCGGTGTTCCTGCGCTCACCGTATCCCAGGGCGCGCGTCGCCCAGGTGGACGCCTCCGCCGCGCTGGCGATTCCCGGCGTCATCGGGGTGTTCACCGGCAAGGACCTGGCGGCCGACAAGATCGGCGATCTGCCCTGCGGCTGGCTGGTCAAGTCGAAGGACGGGAGCGACATGCTGGTCGCCCCGCGCCCGCCGCTGGCGGTGGAGCGGGTGAATTTCGTCGGCGAGCCCTATGGGGTGGTGATCGCCGAGACCCTGGCCGCGGCGCGCGTCGGCGCCGAAGCGGTGGCGAGCGACTTCGAGGAGCTGGAGGCCGCCCCCAACCTGGCCACCGCCACCGAGGGGGCGCAGATCTACCCCAACGCGCCGAGGAACGTCAGCTTCACCTGGGCGCTCGGCGACGAGCAGGCGACCGACGCGGCCTTCGCCCGCGCCAAGCACGTCACCACCCTGGAGTTCTCCAACAACCGGCTGATCCCCAACGCCATGGAGCCGCGCGCGGCGGTGGCGGCCTACGACGCCTCGACCGAGGAGTTCACCCTCTACACCACCTCGCAGAACCCGCATCTGGAGCGGCTGATCCTGTCGGCCTTCGTCCAGCTCGCGCCCGAGCACAAGCTGCGCGTCATCTCGCCGGACGTGGGCGGCGGGTTCGGCTCGAAGATCTTCGTCTATCCCGAGGAGACGGCCGCGGCCTGGGCGGCGCGGCGGATCCGGCGGCCGGTGAAGTGGACGGCGGAGCGTTCGGAATCCTTCCTTTCCGACGCCCACGGCCGCGACCATCTGACCAAGGCCGAACTGGCGCTGGACGCGGACGGGACCTTCCTGGCCCTGAGGGTCAGGACCCGCGCCAATCTCGGCGCCTATCTGTCGACCTTCGCCTCGGCGGTGCCGACCTATCTCTATGGCACCCTGCTGGCGGGCCAATACCGCACGCCGGCGATCCATGTCGAGGTGGAGGGGGTCTACACCAACACCGCGCCGGTGGACGCCTATCGCGGGGCCGGGCGGCCGGAAGCGACCTATGTCGTCGAGCGCATGGTGGAGACCGCCGCGCGCGAGTTGGGGATCGATCCGGCCGAGCTTAGGCGGCGCAACTTCATCCGGCCCGACCAGTTCCCCTACGAGACGCCGGTGGCGCTGGTCTATGACATCGGCGACTACGAGGCGAGCCTGGCCAAGGCCCTGCAACGCGCCGACTACGCCGGCTTCCCCCAGCGGCGCGAGGCGGCCGAGGCGCGCGGCAAGAAGCGCGGCATCGGCCTGTCGTGCTACATCGAGGCCTGCGGCCTGGCCCCCTCGCAACTGGCCATCCAGCTCGGCGCCGGGGTGGGCCTCTATGAAAGCGGCGAGGTGCGGGTCAATCCCACCGCGTCGGTCACCGTGTTCACCGGCTCGCACAGCCACGGCCAGGGCCACGAGACCACCTTCGCCCAGATCGTCTCCGACAAGCTGGGCGTGCCGTTCGATCAGGTGGAGGTGGTGCACGGCGACACCGGCCGGGTGGAGTTCGGGCTCGGCACCTACGGTTCGCGCTCGCTGGCCGTGGGCGGCTCGGCGCTGATCCGGGCCACGGACAAGATCATCGCCAAGGCCAGGCGCATCGCCGCCCACATGCTGGGCGTGGACCCGGGCGCGGTGGCGTTCGAGGACGGCGTCTTCGCGGTCGGCTCCAGCAACAAGAAGCTCACGTTCGGCGAGGTGGCCTTCGCGGCCTATGTGCCGGCGAACTTCCCCGAGGACCTGGAGCCCGGCCTGTCGGAGAAGAGCTTCTACGATCCGAAGAACTTCACCTATCCGGCGGGGGCGCACATCGCCGAGGTCGAGATCGATCCCGAGACCGGGGTGGTCGAGGTGGTCAGCTTCGTCGCGGTCGACGACTT
Organism: uncultured Alphaproteobacteria bacterium; assembly: GCA_963706385.1. Lineage (GTDB taxonomy): Bacteria > Pseudomonadota > Alphaproteobacteria > Caulobacterales > Caulobacteraceae > Poindextera. The sequence continues at coordinate 2,766,074 of OY970153.1, forward strand.
CGGCCAAGTGATCAATCCGATGATCGTCGAGGGCCAGGTGCACGGCGGCATCGCCCAGGGCATCGGCCAGGCGCTCCTGGAGCACGGGATCTACGACGAGGCGGGCCAGCTGGTGACCGGCTCGTTCATGGACTACTGCATGCCGCGCGCCGACGACCTGCCCAGTTTCAACGTCGACACCACCGTCACGCCGTGCACGCACAATCCGCTGGGGGTGAAGGGCTGCGGCGAGGCCGGCGCCATCGGCGCCCCGGCGGCGATCATGAACGCGGTGACCGACGCGCTGGGGGTTCGCGACATCGCCATGCCGGCGTCGCCCGAGCGCGTCTGGCGCGCGCTGAAGACGGCTTGAGGAGGCAGAGACCATGCATGACTTCGCCTATCATCGGCCCGAAACCCTCGCCGCCGCGCTCGCCCTGCGCCGGGACGCGCCGGACGGGACCTATCTCGCCGGTGGGATGACGCTGCTGCCCACGCTCAAGCAAAGGCTGGCCTCGCCGTCGGACCTGATCGACCTCGCCGCGCTGCCCGACATGGCGGGGATCGAGGTGAAGGCGGACCGGGTGGTGATCGGGGCGATGAGCCGTCACGCCGCGGTGGCGGCCTCGGCGGAGGTGCGGCGCGCGATCCCGGCGCTGGCCGATCTGGCCTCGCGGATCGGCGACGCCCAGGTGCGCAATCGCGGCACCCTGGGCGGTTCGGTGGCCAACAGCGACCCGTCGGCCGACTATCCCGCCGCGGTGATCGGCCTGGGCGCCACGATCCACACCGACCGGCGGACCATCGCCGCCGACGACTATTTCAAGGACCTGTTCGAGACCGCCCTGGCGCCGGGCGAGCTGATCCGCGCCATTGAATTCCCGATCCCCAGGCGCGCGGCCTATCGGAAATTTCCCAATCCCGCCTCGCGCTACGCCGTGGTCGGGGTGTTTGTCGCCGATTTTGGCGCCGCCGTGCGGGTCGGCGTCACCGGCGCGGGTCCCTGCGCCTACCGGGCCACGAGCCTCGAGCAGGCGCTGAGCCGCAAGCTGGACCCCGCCGCCGTCGACCAGGCCGCCATCGACCACGGCCGCTTCAACAGCGATCTGCACGCCTCGGCGGAGTATCGGGGCGCCCTGGTGCGGGTGATGGCCCGCCGCGCGGTGGAGGATCTGCTGGCGCGGACACGCTGAGGCCTATCGGGGGGAGAAGGTCGCCGGCGATTCACGATCGCGGGCGATACCGGAGGCGGGCGCGCGCCCGCCTCCGACGCCGGTTTGATTACCGGAACAGGCTCAGCAGGGCCGAGCTCGACTGGTTGGCGATCGAGAGCGCCTGGATGCCGAGCTGCTGCTTGGTCTGCAGCGAGCTGAGCAGGGCGCTTTCCTTGCCCATGTTGGCGTTGACCAGGTTGCCGACGCCGATGTCCAGCGTGTCCTGCAGGTTCTGAACGAAGGTCAGTTGGTTCTGCAGGGCGGTGGCCCCGGTGCCGAGTTGGCCCAGGGCGGCGTTGACGTTGACGATCGCGGTTTGGACCGTGGTGACCATGTTGGTGGCCAGGGTCGTCGTGCCGATCGACGAGGTCGCGGTCAGAGCGGCCATGTTGGCGCCGCCCAGCGACAGGTCCTGAGCGCTGACGGTCAATTGACTGCCGGTCACCGAGGCCAGGGCGTAGATCGAGGTGCCCCCCGACTTGATCATATTGACCCCGTTGAAGTCCGAGGTGCTCACGATCTGGGTGATCTGGGTCAGGAGCGATTTGAACTGGGTGTTGTAGGCGGCCAGGCTGACCGGATCGAGCGAGGTGTCCGAGCCCGAGAGCGCCAGCGTCTTCAGTTGGTTCAACAGGTTGGAGACGCTGTTGCCGGCCGAGGTGGCGACCTGGACGGTCGACTGGGCGCGTTGCAGCGACTGGGCCACGGCGCCGAGCGCCGAGGAGTTGCCGCGTTCGTTCTGGGCGATGGCCCAGATCGCGCCGTTGTCCTGCGGCGTGGCGATCGCCAAGCCGGTGGAGACCTCGTTTTGGGCTTGTTGCAGCGCCATCGCGGTGGAGCTCAGGCTTTGCAGAGCGACCAGCGCGCCAGCGTTGGTGTTCACGCTAAGTGACATTAAATCGTTCCCTATTCGCAGGTGTCCGGCGCCATTTTGACAGCCGAGAGCCGGTTCGCTTTGAATGCCGGCCCAATCCGAAATTTAAAATAGTCAAATGAATCTTTGTATAAGCAGTGTAGTTAATTTTTTCAAAACAATGTATCATTTTGAAACAGCATCATGGTTGAAAGGTATTCATCTTTCAAGATTTTATTATAAATAATGGCTTAAAATAGATCAAAGGCACACAACTTATATTTTAATATGGAAAAATAAGCTAAACAATAGAAACAAATATCGCGCATTTATTTTTTTGAACTTAAATAAATCCAACATCCCAATGCGATCGGGCTCTAAATCGCCCCGCCCCTGAATTTTCATTCGCCAAGAACCAGGGTTTGGATGGTTCGCCGATTAATGACGCGGCGGGTGGCGCCGGTCTCAGAACATCGGGTGCGGATTGTTGGACTTGTCCGGGATCGGCTGCACGACGTCCCAGTGCTCGGCGATCTTGCCGTCCTCGAGGCGGAAGATGTCGACGACGGCGAACGGCGGCCGGCCCGGGAATTCGCTCTTGTAGTGGACGGCGGCCAGGTCGCCCTCAACGATGACGCGCGCCAGGGTCACTTTTGGACGCTTTTCGGCCGGAATGGACTCGAAGAAGCTCAGCACCGCGGCGCGGCCGTCGGCCGCCAAGGGGTTATGCTGGATGTAGTCCTCGCGCACGTAGCACTCGAACCCGTGCCGGATCTTGCCCTGGACGAACACCTCGTCGAAGAAGACGCGCACCACGGCCTCGTTGCTCGGCGGGCGCTCGCACGGGGCGGCGGCCTCCGCCGCGGCCGCCGGCGCCGCGGCGACCACGGACGCCAGCAAGGCGCCGATCAGGATTTCGCGCATGGGGTCCCCCTTGAGATGTCCGTCGCAGCGTAATCCATCGGGACCTCGGGGCAAGAGCGCCGCGTGAGACGCCCTACCCCGTCGCCAGCTTCTTCGGCCGACCGCCCTACCCCATCCCAGTTAGCGCCCGCCTAAGCTTGGGCTGACAACGACGGGTAGTTCCAACTTGTCAGTTACACTTCGGAATTATTCTGCCCAACCTCAACTCGACGACCTCCTTGTGGACGTCGACATGATATAATATCGAAAGCGCCAAATGTCCGATACGATCCGAGGCGAGATAACCAAGTTTCAGGTTGAACCCAGTCTTGCGGCCCGGCCGTTGGACCATCTTGTGCTGACCGGGGCCGACGACGCTCCCGCGCTGCTGCTGCGCTCGGGCAACCTTACCTTCAAGGACTTAAGGGCGCGGATCGCGGCGCTTAGCGGCTGGCTGAGGCATTGCGCGCCCGAACCTGGCGCGCGGGTGGCGAGCTGGGCCGGGAAGGATGAGCTTACCTGTCTGCTTCCGCTGGCGGCTGCCCGGGCTGGACTGGTCCATGTCCCCGTCAATCCGTTGCTCAAGCATGCGCAGGTCGCCCATATTCTCGCCGATAGCGGCGCCCGGATGCTGATCGGCGCGCCGGCGCGGATGGCGACGCTTGAGCCGGGCGACGTTCCTGCCGGCTGCCGGCGGGTGGCCGAGGGCGACGCGCTGGCTGAGGCAACGGAACTGGGGCTGGAACTGCCGCCATCCGCGGCGGATCCGGGCGAACTGGCGGCAATCCTCTACACCAGCGGTTCGACCGGGCGACCCAAGGGAGTGATGTTGAGTCACGCCAACATGTGGCTCGGCGCGAAAAGCGTCGCCGGTTACCTCGGCCTGAAGCCCGATGACCGGACGCTGGCCGTGTTGCCGCTGTCGTTCGATTATGGCCAGAATCAGCTGCTTTCGAGCTGGTATGCCGGGGCAAGCGTCGTCCCACTCGATTACCTGACCCAGCTCGACGTGATGAAGGCGATCGAGCGCCATGATATTACCACGCTGGCGGGTGTTCCGCCCCTGTGGGTGCAACTCGCCGAACTTGATTGGCCGCAGGCAGCGGCGGCGAAACTGCGGCGGTTGACCAACAGCGGGGGCGCGCTGACGCCCGATCTCGTCTGTCGCCTGCGGACGATTTTCCCCCAGGCCCAGCTTTTCGCGATGTATGGCCTGACCGAGGCCTTCCGCTCGACCTTTCTCGATCCGGCGCTGATTGATAGCCATCCGACCTCGATGGGCAAGGCCATCCCGTGCGCCGAGATTCTCGTCATCGGCGACGATGGGGAGGTGACCGCCGACGAGGAGGAGGGCGAACTCGTCCATTGCGGGCCGTTGGTGGCGCAAGGCTACTGGCAGGACGCGGAACGCACCGCCGAGCGGTTTCGACCGGCGCCGCGGCAGTCGCGATATGGCGGCGTCGCGGTGTGGTCGGGCGACAGGGTCAGGCGCGACGCCGACGGGCTGCTCTATTTCGTCGGTCGGCGCGATGCGATGATCAAGAGCTCCGGCAACCGGATCAGCCCGCAGGAGATCGAGGAGGCGGCGCTCGCGACGGGTCTCATTGCGGAGGCCGTTGCGCTCGGGATCCCTGACAAGCGACTTGGTCAGGCGGTTCACCTGGTTGTCCGCGCCGCGCCCGGAACGTCTGAGGCCGAGACGGAATTGCCTCGTGACCTCATGCGGCAATTGCCGAATTTCATGCAGCCCAAAGTCATTCATTGGCGTGAGACGATGCCGATCGGGCCCAATGGCAAGATTGATCGGCAGGGCCTGGCCGAGGAATACCGCAATGCGTCGATCACGGCGCCGGCTCAGGGCGCGGATCTGGCGTTGGCGATGCGATCGCCCGGCGCCGAACTTCGCGGCGAGATGGCCGCGATTCTGGGCGTAAAAGCGATCAGAGACGAGGACACGTTCATCAGCCTGGGCGGCGATTCCCTGAACTATGTCCAAGCCTTGATGCTGCTTGATTCCAGACCGGGCGGCGCTCCGGAGGGATGGGAGCGCTTGCCTTTCGCCGGGTTGGAGGAGCTTGTTTGCTCACGGGATCTTTCGGAAAACGCCGACGCATTGGCGGAGGGCGCCACCGCTGACGCCTGGCGGCGCGGCGCGACCAAGGATCGAAGCCTGAAGGTGCTCGAGAGCAGCGTCGTCTTGCGCGCGATCGCAATCATTTTTGTTGTGCTTACTCATAGCATAGACTTCGCATTTGCCGGCGCGACGAACGTACTCCTGCTTATCGTCGGTATGAATTTCGCCAGATTTCAGCTTCCAAGACTTGAAACGGGCGGGTATGAACAGGTTATAAGATCGACGATTTCTAAAGTAATGCTACCATATTTCGCCATTTTGACTTTGTATTCTTTCGCGATACATCAAATTGTTTGGCCTCAATTTCTCTTGTATAGTAATTTTACCCATGGAATAATTTGGCACGGCGAGCGTAGATTCAAGATTTACTGGTTTTTAGAAGTTTATCTTGATTTCATATTGTTTTTAAGCCTTATTTTTCTTGCGCCGCAGGTCCGCGCCCTGTCGCGCGATCGACCGAAGGCGACGGCTATCGGAACCTTCGTTCTCGCCCTTATCGCCGCCGCCATCGCCCGGCGGTACAGCGACGCGGGAATACTTTATGACCGCACGCCGATGTCGGCGGCCCCCCTCTTCTTGTATGGTTGGCTGATCGAGAAGCTCAAATCACAGCGAGAAAAAATCGGACTGCTCGCGGCTGGTGTTGTGATCATGTTCATTCTGCCGCTCGACACAGAGGCGCTCGCGATCCCCTTCCTGGTCGTGGCGGCGCCGACCTTGATCTTTGTGCGCAGGATCCCGGTTGGACCCCTTCTGGCTCCGCCGCTTTCGGTCATCGCCGGCGCGAGTCTCTACATATACATACTCCATGGCGTTGTTTTGTCGGGGACGCGGGTGCTGGTTGGACATGATTCATGGATCCCGACCTGGGCGATACCGTTGGTCGTCCTGGGCTCCCTCGCCATCGGCGTGCTTGTTTCGCGAGGCCCGGATCTGCTGAGGACAAGGCGCGTGTACGCGCTGTTGGGGCGGTGAGCGAGGGGCGCCGTCAGTCCAACAGGGGAGAATCCGTCGACAGGATACCTACAGCCTAAGTCCATCGCGCGCACGGACGGCGTGACGGGTAATCATGTTGACCTATGCGTCCGGTGCGTCCGGGCCGGACACCGGGCGTCTGGCGGTGAGAGAGGGATTCGAACCCTCGATAGAGTTTCCCCTATACACGCGTTCCAGGCGTGCGCCTTCAACCACTCGGCCACCTCACCCACCGGCGCGGAAGGCCGGACGAGCGGCCCCGCCTCGCGCGGAAGGCGGGCAATATACTCAGGAAGCGCCCCGCCACAAGCGAGGCTGGGGCCGGGCGTGAATCCGGCCGGGAATCCGGCTATGCTGCCTTAACGCACGCCACCTGATCCATGCGAGGGAGGAGCCCGCCATGCCGTTCGCCCACAAGAGCCTGGAGCTGCCGACCCGCGAGAGCGCGCTGCCCGGCCGGCCCGCGCCGATCCCGACCGCGACCCACCACTTCGTCTGCGGTCGGCCGCTGAAGGGGCCCTATCCCGAGGGGCTCGAGCGGGCGGTGTTCGCCATGGGCTGTTTCTGGGGCGTGGAGCGCAAGTTCTGGCAGGTCCCGGGCGTATGGGTCACGGCGGTGGGCTATGTCGCCGGCCTGACGCCCAACCCCACCTATGAGGAGGTCTGCTCCGGCCGCACCGGCCACACCGAGGCGGTGCTGGTGGTCTATGATCCGAAGGCGGTGAGCTACGAGGCCCTCTTGAAGGTGTTCTGGGAAGGCCACGATCCGACCCAGGGCATGCGCCAGGGCGGCGACATCGGCACGCAATACCGCTCGGGGATCTATCCCCTCTCCGACGCCCAGGCCCGGGCCGCCGAGGCCTCGCGCGCGCTCTACGCCCAGGCGCTGGCCGCCGAGGGCTACGGGCCGGTGACCACCGAGATCGCGCCGGCCGGCCCGTTCTATTTCGCCGAGGACTATCACCAGCAGTACCTGGCCAAGAACCCGCACGGCTATTGCGGCGTCGGCGGCACCGGGGTGAGCTGCCCGATCGGGGTCGGCGTCCAGGCGTGAGCCCCGAGGCGTTCGAGGCCGCCTGCCTCGATCTTCCGGCGGCGACCAAGGTCGTCCAGTGGGGCGGGGCCAGCGTCTACAAGCTCGGACCCAAGGTGTTCGCCATCGCCGGCCTGTCGCGCGCGGGCGAGCCGGCGTCTTACGTGTTCAAGGTCTCGGAGATGGCCTACGAGCTTCTGATCGAGCACGGCTTCGCCGAGCCGGCGCCCTATCTGCGGCGGGCCAAATGGGTGCGGCTGCGGCGCCAGGACGCCCTGGGCGACGATGACCTGCGCGCCTATCTCGGACAGGCTCACGCCCTGGTCGCCGCCAAGCTGACCCGCGCCGCGCGCGCGGCTTTGGGTTTGCCGCCGCCCCGCGCCGGCGTGTAAGGCAGCGTCAGGGCGCCAAATCTAAAGCCGCGCGCGCCGCCGGAGACCCCATGCAGACGGCCCTGAGCATCACCCGAGCCGAGAATTTCGCCGAATGGTACCAGGCGGTGGTCCGCGACGCGGACATGGCCGAGAACAGCCCGGCGCGCGGCTGCATGGTGATCAAGCCGTGGGGCTATGGGGTGTGGGAGCTGATCCAGCGGGCGCTGGACGCGCGGATCAAGGCCACCGGCCACGAGAACTGCTATTTCCCGCTGTTCATCCCCCTGAGCTTCATCGCCAAGGAGGCCGAGCACGTCGAGGGCTTCGCCAAGGAGATGGCGGTGGTCACCCACCACCGGCTGAAGATGATCGACGGGGTGCTGCGGCCCGATCCGGACGCCGAGCTGGAGGAGCCGCTGGTCGTGCGGCCGACCTCCGAGACCATCATCGGCGACGCCTTCCAGCGCTGGATCCGCAGCTATCGCGACCTGCCGCTGCTGCTCAACCAGTGGGCCAATGTGGTGCGCTGGGAGATGCGCACGCGTCTTTTTCTGCGCACCGCCGAATTCCTCTGGCAGGAGGGCCACACCGCCCACGCCGACGAGGCCGACGCCCGCGCCGAGACCCTGCGCATGCTGGAGGTCTATCGCGAGTTCGCCGAGGCCGTCCTGGCCATGCCGGTGATCGCCGGCGAGAAGCCCGAGCACGAACGCTTTCCGGGCGCGGTGACCACCTATGCGATCGAGGCGATGATGCAGGACGGCAAGGCCCTGCAGTCGGGCACCTCGCACTATCTGGGCGATCATTTCGCCAAGGCCCAGAACATCCGCTTCCAGACCGAGACCGGCGACTGGGCGTTCTGCCATACGACGAGCTGGGGCGTCTCCACCCGGCTGATCGGCGGGGTGATCATGACCCACGGCGACGACGACGGTCTGCGCCTGCCGCCGGCCATCGCCCCGCGCCAGATCGTCATCGTGCCGATCCTGCGCGACAAGCCGGAGGACGCCGAGGTGCTGGCCTACTGCCAGGCGCTGGCCGGCGAGTTGTCGGCGGGAGCGGCCTTCGGCGCGCCGATCCGGGCCTTCGTCGACAAGAAGCCGATCCGTTCGGCCGACAAGCGCTGGGACTGGGTCAGGCGCGGCGCGCCGGTGATCGTCGAGATCGGCCCGCGCGATGCGGCCGGGGGGCAGGTGACCTTCATGCGCCGCGACGCCTTGCGGGTCGGCGAGAAGGTGGCTTCGACCAGCCTGCCCCGGGCCGCCTTCATCGGCGGGGCCGAGCGATTGCTGGCCGAGATCCAGGCCGCGCTGTTCGACCAGGCCAAGGCGCGGTTGGACGGGAACATCCGCGGCGACATCGACAGTTTCGAGGCCCTGGCGGCCTATTTCGGCCCGGCGGCGGAGGACGAGGACGCCGCCGCCGCCTTCAAGGGCTGGGTGCGCGCGCCCTGGAGCCGGCCGACCGGCGCGGCGCTGGAGGCGGTGGTCGCCCGCCTGAAGACCCTGAAGCTGACCATCCGCATCGCTCCGAGCGACCGGCCGTCCAGCCTCGGCCCCTGCCTGTTCTCCGGCGAACCGGGCATCGAGGAGATCCTGATCGGGCGGGCCTATTAGGGCCGCAGCCCCAGCGTTCGGCCCGGCGGCAAGGGCCGCCAATTCTTTGGATCAGGGCCGCAGCCCAAGGGTGCGGCCCGGCGGCAAGGGCCGCCGATTCGTTAAGTCAGGGCCGCAGCCCAAGGGTGCGGCCCGGCGCGCCGGCGGCGTCGAAATAGGGCGTTGCTCCGGCGTCCTGGGCGTTCAGCACGGTGACGAAGCCGTTCGCCGCCGGGGCCGAACGCACCGTCCGCGCACGGAAGGCGACCGGCGCGCCGCCCTTGAGGCTTTCGCTCAGCACCCGGCCGGTCAGCGCGCCGCGCGGGGCGATGTTCAGGCGCAGGAGCTTGGCCAGGGTGACGGCGAGGTCGGCGTTGCCGACCGGCGTCGGATCGACGAATCCGCTCCTGAAGTCCGGTCCGATGGCGGCCATGAAATTGTGGGTGTCGGCCCGGCCGAAGGTTCCGTGGATGCCCTGGCCCTGCTGCAGGTCGGTGTCGGCCACCTCGACGCCGCAGATCTCCGGCTGGCCGCAGTCGCCGGGGAAGCTCCTGAAGCTGACGATGACGGCCGGGCGGGGGGTGCGGGCCGAGCCTTGCAGGCCCACCGCGCTGAACGGCAGGGTCCCCGGGATCGCGCCGAACGCATCGTCGACGAACACCCCGCCGGTGTAGTCCTGGGCGATGAGGGCCGCGACCACGCGCCTGACCAACGTCTTGGCGGCCAGCGCCTTGGCGTCGGGCCCCGGCAGCCAGATCTGGTCGGAGCCGCCGTTCGAGGCGATCACCACCCGCGGGTGGGCGGGGTCGGCGCCCAGCACGGCGCCCCCGTGGCGCGGGTGGAAACCGTCGTTCAGCTCGATCGGCAGACCCGCCGCGTCGTACAGCGGCAGGTCCAGCGCCCGGGCCAGGTCGATGGCCAGGAACCCCGGCGGCAGGAAGCCCTTGGGCACGTCGCGATAGGCGATCTGGGCGGCCGGACTGGTCGCGCTCTGCTTCGAGGCGGTGGAAAAGCCGTGGTCGGCGGTGACCACGATGTCGGTGGTCTTGTCGAGCCCGAGGGCGCGCAGGGCCTCGCGCAGCCTTTGCAGGTCGCTCGAGGCGTTGCGGATCGCCGCCATCGAGGTCGGGCCGTTGATCCCGGGCGACAGGAGGTTGAGGCTGTCGCCCTGATTGTGCTGGGTGCCATCGGGGTCGCGCGACCAGAACACCAGCACGAACGGACGATGGGCCGCCTTGAAGCGGGGCAGCAGCACCTTGGCCGCCACGTCGGCGAACCAGTTCTGCTGTTCGACATTGGCCACCTTGACGCCCGAGCGGATGTAATCGCCCGGATCGGTGTTCAAGCCGCGATCGGGCGCGATCGGGGACAGGCCCGCCGCCTTGATCGCCGCGAGCACCCAGGCCGGCGCGGGCAGGCCGTCGGCCTGGCCGGTCTCGTCGTCGATGACGAGGGTCTCCCTCGCCGGGTCGGCGGTCACGTCCTGCACCCGGGCGGGACCGAGCTTGCCGATCACCGCGGTGGAGAAGCCGTTGGCGCGGGCCGCCGCCAGCAGGCTGGTCTCGCCCAGGTAGTCGCCGTCGAAGCGCCGGTCCATGTCGGCCAGCACCGAATCGTCCTCCAGCGGCGCGACCAGGCCGCCGTAGGCCGAGGCCAGGGCTGGCTCGCCGGCGAAGACCATGTTGGCGAAGTCGCCGGTGTCGCCCAGCCGGTGGCCGGTGGCGATGGCCGAGGCGTTCGGCGTGGTCACGGTGGGAAACAGCGCATGGCTGTTGCGGAAATCCACCCCCTCCGCGCGCACCTGGGCCAGGGCCGGGGCGGTGTCCGGCGTGACGATCCCCGAGCGCAGGCCGTCGGCGACGAAGATGATCACATTGTGCGGCGCCCGCGCGGCGCGGATCCAAAGCCCCGCGCCGATCACGGCGGCGAGCGCCAGGACGACGAGGAGGCTGAGTCGGAGCCGGCCGGCTGTCATGAGACCTCGGAAAGGGCGATCTTGAGGGGGCCGAGCCAGGGTTCGTACTTCTTCCATTGCTCAAGGCCATCGCGGAAAATGGGCTGTCGCACCTGTTCCGAACTCGGCGTGCGCACTGCGCGCCGGGTCTTGTGGAACTCGATGCAGGCCGGCTCGAATGCGAGGCCGCAGTAGTCCAGGATCCGCCGCACGCTGCCCTCCAGATCGTCCACCACATCCTCGTGCTGCACGCGCAGCACGCGGCCGGGCAGGGCCTCGTCCCAATGGCGCATCAGGTCGAGATAGGTGCGGTAGTAGCGGGCGACGTCATTCAGACTGTAGGTGAATTCCTGTCCCTGGGCGAACAATTGCTTGAAGTTGCTGAAACAGCAGGCCATCGGCTCGCGCCGCGCGTCGATGATCCTGGCGTTCGGCAACATCAGGTGGATCAAGCCGATATGCCGGAAGTTGTTCGGCATCTTGTCGATGAAGAACGGGCGACCGCCGGTGCGATAGGCGCGGGTATCGGTGAGGTAGCGCCCGCCCAGAGCGCAAAAGGCTTCCGCCGAAAGGTCGGCGAGGACGTCGGGGTAGCGGGGCCTTGTGTCCTTTGGTCCCTGGCCCTGGATGTCGAGTACGGCGCGCTGGACGTCGGACAGCTCCAGGGTGCCCTCGACCTGGGAATGGGACGCCAGGATCTGCTCGATCAGGGTCGATCCGGCCCGGGGCAGGCCAAGGACGAAGATCGGATCCGGGCGGGGATCGCCCCAGCCGGCGCGTTCGGCAAAGAAGGCCCGGGTGCAGACCCGTATCTGGGCTTTCGTGTTGGCCTCGGTAATCTCCGGGACGTACTTGCTCTCTGAGCGCTTCAGGGCGTTGCCCCGCTTGTAGAAGGTCCAGGACTCCTCGAACTCGCCGCGGTGCTCAAGCGCCTTGCCGAGCGCGAAGCACAAGTGGAAGCGGTCGACCGGGACGGTGGTTGGGGAGGCCTCCTCCGCCCGCATGCGGGCGATCTCGTTGTCGGTGAAGCGGTAGGTCTTGAGGTTGGCGAGGCTCCAGTAGGCGTCGCCGAAGTTGGCGCGCGCGGCGGCGGCGGCGCGGTAGGAGGCGATGGCTTCGGGGACCTGGCCGATGGTCTTCTGCGCATGGCCCATCCACAGCGGCACATCCCACGACGCGGGCTGCAGGCGGAGCATCTCTGCGTAGATCTCCAGCGCTCGCTCGCTCTGGCCGAGGCCGACCTCGGCGTTGGCCGCGAGGGTGAGCCACTCGCCATTGGTCGGATCGACGGCGAGCAGCTTCTGCACCTCGGTCCGGGCCTCGATGTGCTTCTGGCGCTTGATCAGCGTCTGAACGTAGTCCTGACGGGCGGCGTGATAGTTGGGCAGGCGGGTCAGCACCGCTTCCAGCAGGGTCTCGGCGTCGTTTAGAACCTCCAATTCGATGCCGATGCGGGCGAGCAGCCGCATGGCCTCAGGATCGTCGCCGTGCTTCTGCAGGTAGGGCCGGATGATCTGCTCGGCGAGGCCAATGTCGCCGTCCGAAAAGTGCGAGGTCGCGCGCACCACCTCGGGTGCGAGGGTCTTCAGGGTCTCCACGTGAGCCTTGGCGGTGGCGGCGTTTTCCTGGTCGCCGGTCATGCGGTAGAGGCTTTCCAGCATGTTCCAGCTGGCGGGAAGTGCGGGATTGATGTTGACCGAGACCAGCAGACTCTGGATCGCGTTCGGCGCGTCGCGTCGGGCGACGAAGCACATGCCCCGCTCCTGGTGCAGGCGGCTGAAGCGCGGATAGAGCCGCTCCAGCTGGTCCAGGGTCTGCGTGGCCGCGTCGATCCGGCCGAGGCAGCGCTGGCTGGTGGCGACGATCAGCAAAACGTCGCGGTTTTCCGGAAGATTCGCCTGCAGCGTAAGGGCAGCGGGCAGGGCCTCGGCGTGGCGACCCGCTTGCTGCAGGCCGCGCAGCCGGACCACTTCCGCTTCGACGGGGGGCTTGTCGGCAGGCGGCGAGAGGGGAGCGTCCATGGGCTCTGGGGGCGTAGGTGGGCGGGCGTCGCCGCCCGCCCATAGATATTGATCCAGAGCCATCGCGCCAAGCTAGAAGCGCATGCCAACCTTGAGGTTGATCACCCGCGGCCGGAGCGGCACCACGGCTTTGATGAACTGGCCCGACGACGCCAGGGTGATGGCGTTGGAATCCAGCAGGTTCTGCCCGATTAGCTCGACCGTCCACTTGCCGCGGACGAAGCCGAGAGAACCGTTGACCGTGCCATAGCCCGGGATCGTATAGCGCAGATAGGTCGTGGTCGGGACGATCTGCGACGGCTGATCCCCCGCGATGTAGTTCTGCGGCTCGTTGAACTGTTCGCTGGTGTAGCTACCGTCGAGGCTGACGAACGGACTGTATTCCCACATTTTCCATTCATATCTGACGCCCAGGTTGGCTTGGTACGTCGGCGAGAACGCCGAGATTCCGCCCTTTACACCGAACGGGTTCGGATAGGGCTGGCCTTTCACCTGAGTGATGCACTTGCCCAGGGTCGGAGACCCTACGGCGTTGCTGACCAGGCAGGGTGAGGTCGTCTGCTTGTTGTCGTTGTAGCTGGCCGAGCCCTGCACGGTCAGGCCTTCCATCAGGCGAGCGATGAACTGCACCTCTACGCCATCGATGCCGTAGCTTGCGCCGTTGGTGGTGAAAGTGGAGTTGCCCAGGCAGCAGGGTTGATAGAGCGCGATCTGGCTGTTGCTCCAATCCATGTGGTAGCCGGTCAGGTTCAGCTGCAGTCGGTGATCGAAAAACTCCGACTTCACCCCCGCTTCGTAATTCTTGAGACTGTCGGGCGCGTAAGACACCGGCTTCGTGTACTGATTGTTGCCCGAGGTGAGGGGGGCCTTGGTTTCGGGGTAGCGATTGAAGCCGCCGGGACGGTAGCCCTCCGAATAGATGGCGTAGAACATCAGGTCCTTGGTCGGCTTGTACTGGATGCCGAAGTGGCTCTTGAAGCCGGTGTAGGTGGCCGACAGGTGTTCCTTGTCGATATTGGCCTTCGGCGGACACACCAGCACGTCCGTACAATTGGTCGCGGTGTGGTAGATCGAGCCCTTTTCGAACTCGTTGTAGTCGAAATAACGAGTGCCTGCGGTGATGGTCAGCACCTTGGGGATAATGTCGAAATCAAACTGCGCGAAGACGGCCGTCTGGTCGTAGCCGCGTGTGGTGTCATCGCCGTAGCCAACCATGTCGCCCTTAATTCCGGGCTGGTTCTGGGTGGAGCCGGGCGCCGGTGCGTCATTGCCGACGCAGGTTGCGCCCCCGGCCAGGGCGACCGCGAGGTTATTGCCCTCGTCGCAGGACGGGATGGTCTTATAGTTGAAGTCCATCACGTCATAGATGCGGAACTGCTCGTAGTACACGCCGGCGACGCCACGGAGGCGCCAGTCAGACGGGGTGCTGATGCGCGCCTCGTGGCTCATATGCGTGTTGTGCACCTTGTCGTGCCAGAAGGTGATCGGCGAGTAGCATTTGGCCGGCACCTTCGGCCCGCTGGCGCTGCCGGCCCCGAAGCCTGAGTTGTTGCCTCCCGTGCACTCGTAGTACTGCCCATAAAGGGTGCGCGAGTAGTTGGTGTAGTCGTTCTGCTGGGTAATGTGGCGGTCGGTGTAGGCGCCGGTGTAGATCACGTTCAAGCCGTGGATTTTTCCATTGAGGGTCCAGGCCGTGCTCTCGAAGTTGTCCTTGTTGTATGTCGGCACGAAGCTAGTGACCTGCAGCGGCTGCAGAGGCTGAAAGTCGGAGCCGACCGGATAGGTGGTCGACAGGCCTTCGGCGTCGAGGTTCTGCACGCTCTGCGAGAGCAGCAGGTCCCAATCCGGGTTGACTTGCCACAGCAGCTCGACGCGCGCGCCCTGGGTGGTAACAGGGTTCTGGTCCTTGCTGGCCATGGCATAATTGTTGTACTGCGCCGTGCCCGCGGGCAGGCAGAAGCCGGTGTGCGGGTTGGGGCCGCCGCCGTCCGGGCAGAGGCCGCCGGTCGGCCTCACGCCAATGTAGGTATTGTTGTCGAGCTGCTCGTTTCGCGTGAAGGTGCTCGGCACGTTGTCGATGTAGCCGCCCTGGCGGTCGTTGTATACGACGACGCGGGCCGCGAGCTTGTCGGTCACCAGGGGCAGGTTGACGACGCCGGAGAAGCTCCAGTTGTTGTCGCCGTGCTCGGTGTAACCGTACATGCCTTCGACGTTACCCTCGAAGACGTTCAGCTTGGGTTTGTTGGTGATGTAGCGCACCGCGCCGGCCTCGGCGCCCCCGCCGAACAGGGTGCCCTGCGGGCCTTCCAGGATTTCCACACGCTGCATGTCGGCGAGGTAGATGTCCGGGGCGCGGCCCGGGAACTGCATGGACTGCTCGTCCAGATATACCGCAACGTTGGGGAAGTTGCCGACGGTGGCGTAGGACTGCTCGCCGGCGCGACCGGTCGACAGGCCGCGCATCGACAGCTGGCCTTGGCCGGCGCCGGGCGCCGAATAGACCACGTTGGGCGTGAAGCGGAGGATCTGCTCGACGTTGGTGATGTTCAGCTTGCTGATGGCGTCACCTGAGAGGGCCTGGACGGTCATCGGCACGTTTTGGATGCTCTCGCTGCGGCGCTGGGCCGTGACGATGACTTCGCCGACGGCGACTGGCGCGCCTGCCGCTTCAACACCCGCGGACGACCCGCTCATCTCAGCAGCGACAGCGCCCGTGCCGCCGCTAAGGACCGCGGCGATCGCGCACGAAATCAGATATCTGGCTTTCATGAATTTTTTCCCCGAGAGTCGCCTCAAGGGCTGCCGACACTATGGCTATGGAGGAAATGACCGTCCGCCCCCGCGCACACGCCGAAAACAGCCCACACCGAAGTGAACGTCGCGAGGCGAACCGCGACGCTGGCCGTGTATGGAAGCGGCGAGTGACACTTCGGTGACGCAGAAATTTCAGAACGTTAAATTATTGGCGACAATAACGTGACGCCCTGTCGCCAGCGTTGTGAGTCCGCGAAGGCTGTTTTCACGGTCGTTGGGCGGAAGCGCCGGTCAACAACGCGCGCATCAGCGGCGCATAATCGGCGAAGGAGCGCTTGGAGGGCTCTTCGCATTTGCCCAGGTCGTCAAATCGTCTAAGCGCGAGCGCCTCTCGCCAATAGGGCAAGCGCTCGAAAGCCGCCGCATCCGCCGGGTCGAACGGACCACCTTGCAGCTTGAGCGATGCTTGGGAGGCCGCGCTCAGATCTTGAAAATAGCGCGCCTCCTTGAAACAGAGATAGCGCTTGGCCGCCACGTGCAGGGCGATGGGCTCGCACACCGCCGCGCCGAACAGACGCGCGAGCGCCTGGGCGCCCGTGGTTTCATGGCGATCGTCGAACTTGAATTCCGCCACATCCTCTTCGTTCTCGAACAGGTGTCCGATGTCGTGCAAGAGGGCGGCGACGACGAGGCTGGGCGCGGCGCCGTCCGCTTCGGCCAGGGCGGCGCATTGCAGGGCGTGTTGGGTTTGCGTAACGCCTTCGCCATAACTCAATCCGCCGCGTTCGGCATAGAGTCGTTCGATCTGCTCAAGGCTCGACAGTTTGAACATCCAGATTTTCGTGCTTGAGGCGGTGATGGAAATAGATGCCCGCGCCGACGATCAAAACCAGACCCGCGGACGCCGAGGCATAGGAAACGATGAGCAGAAACTTGACCCAGGAGAACTGCACGCCGCCGAAGTTGCGATAGATCAGCAGGGCGACGGAACCGACATAGCCGCTGGCGTCGGCGACATAGATCAGGAATCCGGCGGTGCCGGCGCGGCCGCTGGCGGCGATGAAGCGATCGAACAACAGCGCGTTGAACGGCGTGTAGCTGAGATAGAGGCCCGCGCCGAGCGCGATCATCCATGCGATCGGCCCGATCAGATGCGCCTGAAAGGCAAGAGAAGACAGCCCCGCCATGGACAGGCCCGCGGCCACCAGGGCGAGATTGGCCAAAAAGGCGCGACGGTTGTCGCGGATGAACATAAGCAACGCCAGGGTCACCAGGACGATCACCGCCACAGGAAGTTCGGAGAGGGTGAAGATTTCGGCGTCATTCTTGAAGCCAAGGCCGTTCCATATCTCGACGGCGAAATTATCGCGAAAATCCCGCAAGGCGGTCAGACCGACATAGATGATGACCAAGGCGATCAGGCCGGGTGCGAAGGCCGCGAACATCCTCCGCCTAGCGGCGCCATCCATGGGCGCCCGCGCCACCCGTAGCCGTTCATCCTCGGCGCTTGGCGCCGGCAGGGCGGCTAGCCCGAACACACAGACCAGCAAAAGGGGCGAGAACAGAAGCCCTGTCGCCGCCGGCATCCAATATTCGTTCGCCCAGCCCCGCAGCATCACGCTTTCGCCGACGGATTTGACCACGCCGGAGGAGACGATGAAGCTAGCGCACAACATGGCGCCAAGGAGTTCAGACGTGCGCCGGCCTTCGAGAAATCCGAACACCAGGCCCCAGATCATGCCGAGCGCCAGACCATTGGCGAACAGGCAAGCGATGTTCCAGGGCGCCGGAATGAGGGCGAACAGGACCAGGGCGAGTTCGGCGCCTGCGATTAGAGCCACAATGGCGAAGGCGCGGCGATGTGGCGGCATTTCGGAGATCACCTTGACCCCGGCGACCTTTGACAGCGCGTAGCCGAACACCTGGGCGATCACCAGGGCGATCTTGTATTTCACCACCACTGGCGCGGCGGTGGCGTAGCTTGCCACCGTGAAGGGTTTTCTGAAGGCGTACATGGCGAAATAGGCGCCGAAGGCCATCAGCCCGCCGTAGAGCGCGAAGACGGGCGCCGGCGCGCGCGAGAGCCAGCCGCGCAGGCGCTCCATGAGCGGCGGCGCGATCGAAATCGAAGAGACACTCATGAAGCGGTGATCCGCCGGGCGATCTCATGCGTGACCGGCAGAAGATGCGAGACGTCCTCGATGACGAAATCGGCGCCCGCCGCCTTGAGTGCGTTCTCGGAATGGGCGAGCCTTTCACGCCGGTCTTCCGGCGTCAGCGCCGAATAAGTCTCGAGATCGAGCCCAACACCGTTGCCAGAAGCCGATAGCCCGACGGTCCAACACCCCGCCAAGCGGCCTTCTTCGATGCCGACTGGGGCGTCGTCGACCTTGACGCATGCTCGCGCCGGCCAGGCGTCGAGCGCGATCAGCGCCTTCCAGGTCATCAAGGGAGCCGGACGCCCGCTCGGGGTCTCGCCGGCGCAGACCACCACCTCCGGCGCATAGCCCTGCTCGGCGGCGCGCGGCAGGATGTCGGCCATCATTTCGCGCGTATAGCCAGTGCCGGAGCCGATCCGCACCCCTAGCGCGCGCAACTCCGCCGCGGCTTCCGCCGCGCCGGGTATCAGAAGCGAACTTTCCGCCGCCGCCGCTTTCATGGCCGGCTCAAGCCTGCGGTAAATCCGATCAACATCGGCTTCCGATACGGGCCCGCCCTTCAGCGCGATCCAACGCGCCAGAACCGCCGGATCGGTCAGCAGCGCGCGAAGGTGATCGAGCTTCGCCTTACCCATGTCCCGCCGCGCTTCCTCGGCTGAAAGCGAGATCCCCTCTTCGTGGAAGACGTCGATCAGCGCCCGAACCGGCGCCATGCAGCCGAAATCGATCATGGTGCCCGCCCAGTCGAACACCACGGCCTTGATTGGAAAGCTCATGCCGCCACTTCCGTTTTCAGACCAAAGAGATCGCCGATCACTCGCTCGGCGATGCCGAAACCGGTCGAAGCGCCCGTGCCGCTGGTGACGATCACCAGACGCACTCCTGGCTCGGGCGTGTCGATCAAATAGTTGCGGTCGTCGGCGACGGCGTAAACACCGGTCCAACGCTCCAACACCGGCGGTGCGTCGCGGCCCGTGGCGCGAGCGTACTCGTCGAGGATATCGCGCTCCGCCGCGGCGGGCGCGAAGGGTCCGGGAAGATGGTCGTAATGGTGGCTGTCGCCGACGATCAGGCCGCCATCGTCGCTTTGCGCCACGATCAGGTGCACGCCGTGTTCATAGTGGCTCGGCTGTTCTTCGCGAAGCTTGACTTCGAGCGCGTGGGCTTCCGGCAGGGCCGCATAGCCGCGATAGCGCGTCAGACTGAGGTCCGACATGAGGGCGCCCGGCAATCTGAGGCCGGGATCGGCGAGCTTGACCATCGAAAGACGGCATTTGCGAAGCGTGTAACTCGCGATGCGGTCGGGATAGAGGGTGACGAAATCATCGCCCGGGCAGACCACCGCGGCGCCCGCCTCAATCACGCCGCGCGACGTGCGAAGGCGTGGCGGCGTCACTTCGAAGGCCACGGTTTCACTGAAGAAGACGACACCCAGCGCGTTTGCCAGCCACGCTGTCAAGGCAGGGATAACGGTTCGGGATTCCACGCGAAGCTCGTGCGGACTGTGAAGGACGCCCCTGAGATCGGAACCACCGAGACCGCTCGCCACGCCTCTGAAGTCATCGGGCGACAGCAGGCTGCAGCCTTCGCCCATTTCCGTGGCGAGAAAGGCCTCGATCACCGCTACCGCCTCCACCGAGCGGGCCGTCAGGTAGAGGCCTTGATGCTCGATCCGTAGTCCAGCTTCGAGCGCCACTTCAGCCCAGACATCGCGCGTTCGGCGGGCCAGCCGCCAGCTGTCGCCACGCTCCTGGCCCGTTACGGTCACAAAGCCGAAATTTCGGATCGAGGCGCCGTTGGCGCGAACGTCCTTTTCGATCACCGCGACGCGCCGGCCCGCCTTGGCCGCCACATAGGCATGCGCAAGGCCGATCACGCCGCCGCCGATCACCGCCAAGTCGAATACTCGAGACGTCATCAGGTCATCATGAACCGGTGCGCGTTAGGGGCGCCCTTATCGGTCGGAAGAATCCGGGCTCGCGTCAACGATCTAATCCCGCACGACTAGCTTGAGCGTCGAGCGGTTCGGGGCGGCCATTTGCGAGAGACTTCACAATCCGACAGACTATGTGGCGCCCATATCGATTTTATGACACCTATCCCCGCTACGGGCCGACAACGGTCTTGCCCAGACTTTGGTCCATGGCTCATGAGGCCGTTTGCGCCTCAAGCGGCGCCGCCGCTGGCGGTCACCGGGCTGTCGTGGCGGCGTCAAACATCGGCGCCATACCCCGGCCTTGCGCGGGCGGGTGGAAGCGTTGAAGGCTCTCGCATCCGCGTCGGGGAGGACGAGACATGACCCAGGCGTCTGGCGAACGGCGGCGGTTCCTGAAGCTCGCGGCGGGCGCCGCGGTCGGATCGGCCGTGCTGCCCGAGGCGATCGGCCGTGCCCTGGCCCTGCCGGCGCGGCGCGTCACCGGCACGGTCCGCGACCTCGAGCACGTGGTGATCTTCATGCAGGAGAACCGCTCGTTCGACCACTATTTCGGGACCCTGCGCGGGGTGCGCGGCTTTTCCGATCCCCGGCCCCTGATCCTACCCGGAGGCCAAAGCGTGTTCCACCAGCCCAAGGCGCCCGGCTCGGCGGAGACGGTCACGCCCTTTCACCTGGAGTCCGACGCGACCCGCGCCCAGAGCCTGTACAGCCTCGACCATAGCTGGAAGGCCAGCCACGAGCGATGGAGGCGGCACGACGCCTGGGTCGCGGCCAAGACCGCCCTGACCATGGGCTACTTCACCCGCGCGGACATTCCGTTCCACCACGCCCTGGCCGACGCCTTCACCATCTGCGACGGCTACCACTGCTCGATTTTCGGCCCGACCAATCCCAACCGGATGTACCTGTTCACCGGCACCAGCGGCCTGGCCGTGGGCGACGACGGCCCGCAGGTGGCGGCCAATCCGCCCGACGAGCCGAACGAGTCCGCCGATCCGGCCAACGACGCCAAGGCGTTCAAGGCCTACGCCTGGCCGACCTACGCCGAGCGGCTGCAAGCCGCGGGGATTTCCTGGCGGGTCTACCAGGAGTTCGACAACTACGGCGACAACGCCCTGGCCTATTTCGCCGCCTTCCGAGGTCTGGATAAGTCTTCGCCCCTGTATCAGCGCGGCCGGGCCTGGGCGGAGGGGGCCAACGCCGCCAACGCCAAGACCTCGAACGGCGAGCATCTGGTCGCGGCCTTCGCCAAGGACGTGGCGGCCGACGCCCTGCCCCGGGTCTCCTGGATCGTCGCCCCCTACAAGCTGTGCGAACATCCCTCGGCGACGCCGGCCGCCGGGGAGGACCTGACCGCGCGGCTGATCGCGGCCCTGGCCGCCAATCCCGAGGTCTGGGCCAAGACCGCGCTGATCTTGAACTACGACGAGAACGACGGCTTCTTCGACCACGTCCCGCCGATCGTCCCGCCGGCTGGCGCCGCGCCGGGCAAGAGCACGGTGGAGGTGACCGGCGAGGTCTACCAGGGCGTTCCGGTGGGGCTGGGCCCGCGGGTGCCGCTGATCGTGGTCTCGCCCTGGACCAAGGGCGGCTTCGTCAATTCACAGGTGTTCGACCACACCTCGGTGCTTCGCCTCCTGGAGCGGCGGTTCGGCGTCGCCGCGCCGCTGATCACCCCCTGGCGGCGGGCGGTGACCGGCGATCTGACCAGCGTGTTCGACTTCAACACGCCGAACACGGCCTTCGAGCCCGGCCTGCCGGACGCTTCGGGCCTGCCGGCCAGGGCGCAGGCCCAGGCCAGCCTGCCCTGGCCCAAGCCGCCGGCGACGCCGCAGCCCTTGCCGCGTCAGGAGCCGGGTCAAAGGCCGGCGCGGGCGCTGCCCTACGCCTTCGAGGCCTGGGCCAGGCTCGCGCCCGACGGGCTCGAGCTGGCTATCGCCAATGTCGGCGCGGCGGGCGCCGGCTTCAACCTCTATCCGGCCAAGAGCGAGGCGGGGCCCTGGTTCTACACCGTCGAGGCCGGCAAGGCGGTGCGGGACGTCCTGCCGGTCGGACCGGACGGCTATGACCTGACCCTGTATGGGCCGAACGGCTTTTTGCGGAGCTTTCGCGGAGACGGCGCCGGCCCCGGCGTCGAGGTCGAGGCGCGCTACGAGGCGGCGGGCGAGCGGCTGGAGGTCGTGGTCCGCAACGCCGGCGCGCGCCCGCTCACCATCACGCTCGCCAACGCCTACGCCAAGACGCCGGCCCGCACCCACCGCCTGGCGCCGGGCGCGCGGGTCGCCGACCCATGGCCGATCGCCGACAGCGCCCACTGGTACGACCTGTCGGTGACGGTGGCGGAGGCGCCCGGCTTCCTGCGCCGCTTGGCCGGCCACATCGAGACCGGCCGGCCCAGCCTGAGCGATCCGGCGCTGGGCTGAGCCCCTAAATTCTTGAATCAGCGCCCGCGGCTAGACCATTTTCCGCCGGACAACCCTTCCGTTCGAACGCCATTGGCGCCGTCGGGGCGCCTGCTCTACGATCGGGTTTCAAACAAACGTTCGGGCGACTGGCTCGGACGGCGCCGGCTCAATCAGGGAGAGCGACACCATGTCCATCGATTTCGAGATTCCGCCCGAAGCCAAGGCCATCCGCGAGCGGGTCCGCCAATGGGTGCATGACGAATGCATTCCCGCCGAGAAGGAATTGCAGAACGGCCGCGACTACAAGGCGCTGCTGGCCGAGCTGCGCGCCAAGGCCCGCGCCCAGGGCCTGTGGATGCCGTTCGTGCCCAAGGAATACGGCGGCATGGGCCTGGGTCCGCTGGCCAACGCCCTGGTCCAGATGGAGCTGGGCGAGAGCCACCTCGGCGCCCTGTCGATGAACAGCCAGGGCCCGGACGACGCCACCATCCTCACCCTTTTGGCGCACGGCACCGAGTTCCAGAAGGAGAAGTACCTCAAGCCGCTGCTGAACGGCGAAAAGCGCGTCTGCTATTCGATGACCGAGAAGGCCGCCGGCGCCGACGCCACCGGCATGCAGACCCGGGCGGTCAAGGACGGCAACGAGAACTATGTGCTGAACGGCGAGAAATGGTTCTCCTCCGCCGCCAGCGCCGCCGACCTCGCCGTGGTCATGGCGATGACCGATCCCGACGCGCCGCGCCACCAGCGCTATTCGACCTTCATCGTCGAACTGCCCAACCCCGGCTACAAGATCAAGCGCGACATTCCGACCATGGCGCTCGAGGGCCCGCTGTCGCACATCATGGGCGGCGGCCACTCCGAGATCGAGATCAAGGATCTGGTGGTCCCGGCCGAGAACCTTCTCGGCGGCGAAGGCGGCGGCTTCAACATGGGCCAGCACCGGCTGGCCTACGGCCGCCTGCGCCACGGCATGCACAACGTCGCCATGGCCCAGCGCGCGCTCGACATGGCCGTGGCCCACATCACCCAGCGCAAGACCTTCGGCCAGTTCGTCTCCGACCGCCAGGCCGTGCAGTTCATGGTCGCCGAATGCGCCAGCCAGCTCTACATCGCCCGCCTGATGCTGCTGCACATCGCCTACAAGGCCGAGAAGGGCATGGACCTGCGGCAAGAAAACTCCATCGCCAAGGTCTATCTGGCCCACATGGTGCACCACGTGGTCGACACCGCCATCCAGCTGCACGGCGCCCTGGGCTACAGCCTCGATACCCCGCTGGCCCGCTGGTACACCGCGATCCGCTCGCAACGGCTGGTCGACGGGCCGGACGAGGTGCACCGCTGGACCGTTGGGCGCAACGTGATCAAGGCGTTCAAGGCCACCGGCACCACCGCCTCGATGGCCGGCGGGGATCTGCTCTGACCCGCTGACTCAAGAACCCTTCCCCCTCGATGGGGGAAGGGCAGGGTTGGGGGTGCGACCGCCGAGACGGGGCGAAGGGCGCCGGCGCCCTACAACTTCAGCCGATAGAATTTGCTGGCCGCGCCGCTGAACAGGGCGGTCTTCTCGTCGGCGGAGCAGCCCGCGGCCAGCCGCTTGAAGGCGTTCCACAGCACCGGATAGGTCGCGCCGCACAGGTCGACCGGGAAGTTGCTCTCGAACATGCAGCGGTCCGGACCGAACGCCTCGATGCAGGTCTCGATATAGGGCTTCCATTCCGCCGCGAGCTGCTCCGAGCTGGCCGGCGGCTTTTGCATGAACGACTTGAAGCCGGGGAACACCATCGCCAGGCCCCCGAGCTTGACGAACACGTTCGGCGACTTGGCCAGCGCGCGGATGTTGTCGCGCCAGACCCCGAACCGCGCCTCGCGCGTGCCCGCATAGCCGGCGATGCCGACCGGCGTGCCGACGTGGTCGAGCACCATCGGCGTCTCGGGGAAGGCGCGGGCCAGGTCGATCACGTCCGGCAACTGCGGCTCCAGCACCCAGGCGTCGAACGACAGGCCGAGCGGCGCCAGCCTCGCGTAGCCTTCGCGGAACCGCGCCGAGCGGTAGAGGCCGGGGGGCGTGCGGGCCAGGGGGCCGAGCACGTCCGGGTCCGGATCGTGCGCCGCGATGTTGCGGATGCCGCGAAAGCGGCCGCCGCCGGCGGCGATGTGCGCCTCCAGCACCTCGGCCGCGCCCGAGCCCACAGCCTCCAGGTTGACGTTGCTGACGATGCCGGCGCAGGCCCGGAAATCGCCATAGAGGCCGCTGGCGCTCCTCGCCGCGACGCCGTTGACGAACTCGGTCTCGCCGACCGACTTGAACGCCTCGGGCCCGTCGGCGCGGTACATCGCCCCGCAGTCGACGAACACGGTGGCGCGCACGTTGTGGCCGCTGGAGGCGTCGGCCAGCAGCTCCTCGAACATGTAGCGCGAGGCCAGGCGGGCGACGTGCTCGAAGCCGTGCTTCACCGGCCCGGTCGGATCGTCGGAAAAGGCCCGGCGGTCCCACAGGTGATGGTGCGGATCGACGATCGGCAGGTCGGGTTCGAGGATGGCTTCGCTGGTCATGGCGCTCGCTCCTTCCGCCGCCCGCGCGGGGCGTTGGTCTAAGACAGCCTCGGTCCGGGCTTGAAGCGGACCGGCATGCTCTTCGGTCCGGAGATGAAGGTCGAGGCCAGCCATTCCGGGGGCCTGGAAATCTCCAGATCATCCATCCGCGTCAGCACCTCGACCAGGATGGCGTCGATCTCGATCCGCGCCAGGTGCTGGCCCAGGCAGACGTGCGGGCCGCCGCCGAAGGCGATGTGCTCGTTGGGCGCGCGGGCCAGGTTCAGCGCGTCGGGATCGTCGAACTTCTCCGGGTCGCGGTTGGCGGCGCCGAAATACATCACCACCTTGTCGCCGGCGGCGATCTTGGTTTCGCCGATCTGGGTGTCGCGCGTGGCCGTGCGGCGCATGTAGATCACCGGGCTGGCGTAGCGCAGCAGCTCCTCGCGCGCCGTGGGCAGCCGGCCGGGCACGTCGGCCATCAGCCAGGCGCGCTGGGCCGGGTTCTGTTGCAGCGCCAGGATGCCGCTGGACAAAAGGTTGCGGGTGGTGTCGCCGCCGGCGTCGATCAGCAGCAGGAAGAACAGCAGGAACTCGTTGTCGCTCAGCCGCCGGCCCTCGACCTCGGCCTGCAGCAGGCGCGTGGCCAGATCGTCGCCCGGGCGCGCGCGCTTGTCCTTGATCACCCCGGCGGCGTACTCGAACATCTTCATCACGGCCTTGGGGATCGCGTCCGGCGGCAGGCTCTCGGGCGCGGAGTGGATGGTCTCGGTCAGGGTGTAGAGTTCGCGCCCGTCGTCGAGCGGCAGGCCCATCAACTCGGCGATCACATAGGACGGCATCTCGCCGGCGACCTCGGCGACGAAGTCGCACTCGCCGCGCTCGATCACCTCATCGACGATCCGCCGCGCCAGGGTGTGCAGGCGCGAGCCCTTGCCCGCCGCGGCCGGGCGGGTGAACTCGCCGCGGATCAGCTTGCGGAACCCGGTGTGCTGCGGCGGGTCCATCATCAGCATCATCTTGGCGTCGTCGAACGAGGCGCCGATCTCGGCGTCGGCGATCATGATGGTCGGCTCCGACGAGAACGACTGGAAGTCGTGGTCGACCGCATAGACGTCGGCGTAGCGCATCAGCGCCCAGAAGCCGGGTCCGTCCGGCTCGGGGTTGCGATGCACCGGCGATTTCGCGCGCAGCTCGCGATAGAGCTCGACCGGATGGCCGGCGGCGAAGGTTGCGACGTCCAACAGATCCTGGCTCAAGCGAGGCCTCCCGTTCTTGTTGGCGCGACCTTGGCGAAGGCGCGGGGCGAGGGCAAGTCGCGCGAGCCCACCTTGAAGGCGCCGCGGGCCTCACGCGTGCAGGATCACCTGCAGGTTCGAATAACCGCGCACGAAGTTCGAGCGGACCCGCTCCGGCTCGCCCACCACTTCCAGCCGCTTGAAGCGCGGGAGGATTTCCTCCCACAGGATGCGCAGCTGCAGTTCGGCCAGGCGGTTGCCGACGCAGCGATGGATGCCGAAGCCGAACGACAGGTGCTGGCGCGGGCGCTCGCGGTCGATGATGAAGTCGTCCGCACGCTCGATCACATCCTCGTCGCGGTTGCCGGACAAATACCACATGACCACCTTGTCGCCCTTCTTGATGGTCTTGCCGCCCAGTTCGGCGTCGGCCAGGGCCGTGCGGCGCATGTGGGGCAGGGGGGTCTGCCAGCGGATGATCTCTGGCACCATGGATTCGATCAGCTTGGGGTTGGCGGTCAGCTTGGCGAACTCGCCCGGGTTCTGATGCAGGGCCACGACGCCGCCGGACATGGAGTTGCGGGTGGTGTCGTTGCCGCCGACGATCAACAGCAGCACGTTGGCGAGGTACTCCAGCGGCTCCATGTTCCGCGTCACCGGCGAGTGGGCCATCATGGAGATCAGGTCCGAGCCCGGCTCGGCGTTGACCCGCTCGTTCCACAGGCGCTGGAAATACTCGGCGCATTCCATCAGCTCGGACATGCGCTGCTCCCAACTGTCGACCACGCCGCCGCCGGGCTGCGCGGTGGCGACGTCCGACCAGCGGGTCAGCTTGCGGCGCTCCTCGAACGGGAAGTCGAACAGGGTCGCCAGCATCTGGGTGGTGATCTCGATCGAGACCCGGTCGACCCAGTTGAACGCCTCGCCCACCGGCAGGTTGTCCAGCACGCGGCGGACCCGCTCGCGGATGGTCCCTTCCATCAGCGCCAGATTGCCCGGGGCCACGATGGGGCTGACCACCTTGCGCTGCTCGTCGTGCTTGGGCGGGTCCATGCCGATGAAGTTAGGCAGCTGCAGGCCGCCTTCGCCGCCGTTCATGATGTTGTCGTCGATGACGATGCCGCCCAGACTGGCCTCGGACGAATAGACTTGGTGGTGCGTGTCGACGTGCATGATGTCGTTGTATTTCGTCACCGACCAATAGGGCCCGTAGGCGCTCTCGGCGCAGTAGTGCACCGGGTCCTCATGCCGCAGGCGGCGGAAATATTCACCGACCGTGTCGCGGTGGAACAAATCGGGGTTGCTGACGTCGATCTTGTTGAGCGGCACCGATCCGGCCTCGCCCGCGGCGGTCGTGTGGATAGTCATGTTTCACTCCTCGTTGGTCTGATCGCCAACCGTCAGAACCGATTGATACATGAACTCGGGGAACAGCGCCTAGGTTTCGAATCCGAGCTTCGTTTTCCGCCGCAACTTTTCCATCCGCGCCGGGACCGATAGGGTTGCGCCAACAGCCAGGCCAGGCGCGCTGGCGGCGACGGACAAGGGTGGCGATCATGGGACGGGCGACGCGGGTTCTCACGGAGGGCGTCTATTTCGGCGAAGGCCCGCGCTGGCGCGCGGGGCGGCTGTGGTTCAGCGACTTTTTCGCCCACGCGGTGAAGTCGGTGTCGCTGGCCGGCGACCTGCGCACCGAGTTCGAGATCGACGATCGTCCCTCGGGGCTCGGCTGGATGCCCGACGGCTCGATGCTCATCGTCTCGATGCAGAAGCGCCAGGTGCTTCGCCGCTCCAGCGACGGCAAGATCGGCGTGCACGCCGACCTGAGCGGCATCGCCAGCTTTCACTGCAACGACATGGTGGTGGACGCCGCCGGGCGGGCCTTCGTCGGCAACTTCGGCTTCGACCTCGACGCCGAGATGGTCGCGCGCGGCGTCGACAGCGTGATCGCCGACCATCCCACCGCCAAGCTGGCCTGCGTCTCGCCGGACGGGACCGCGCGGGTGGCGGCGGGCGATCTGCACTTTCCCAACGGCTCGGTGATCACCCCCGACGGCAAGACCCTGATCGTCGGCGAAACCCTCGGCGGCGCGCTGACGGCGTTCGACCTCGGTTCAGATGGTTCGCTGTCCAACCGCCGCGTCTGGGCCACCACCTGGCCGCGCGTGCCCGACGGCATCGCCCTCGACGCCAACGGCGCCATCTGGATCGCCAATCCGATCGCGCCGGAATGCGCGCTGATCGCCGAGGGCGGGGCGGTGCTGGAGGTGATCGACACCGGCGAGCCCTGCTACGCCTGCATGCTCGGCGGCGACGACGGACGAACCCTGTTCATGCTGACCGCGCCGACCTCGATCGCGCACGAGGCCGCCGCGGCGCCGAAGGGCAAGCTGCTGATCGCCACCGTCGACGCCCCCCACGCCGGCCGGCCGTAGGCTTCCCGCCGGCGCCGCTCATCTGGATACGGAGCACCCGTAGCCGTCGGCGTAGGTCGCTTCGCCGGAGAATACCGCCAGGCGGGCGCTCACGCGGGCGCGGGCGGGCAGGCGGGAGCGGTCGACCGAGAGGCTGAAGCGGTCGATGTCGGGCTCGAACTCGGCGCGGCAGGAGCGATCCGAGCGGCCGGCGACGAACAGGCACGAGCAGTATTGCTTGGCGACATAGACCGCGCCGATCCGGGGATAGGGCGTGAAGGTCCGATAGGCCCAGGCGCCGGCGGCGAGCGCGATCGCCAGCAGCGCCGCCCCCGCCCAGGTCCGGTATCGCGATCCGTCCATGATCCGCCTGTCCGTTTGCGAGCCCATGGGTTGATCCCGTTCCGCTGGTTTAGGCTATGATCGCCGGACCAAAGCCGCCGCGCCTCGCGGCGCGCCGCCGATTGAAGCGAGGTTGGCATGAAGCGACGGGACTTCGCCAGGGGTTTGGGCGCCGCATCGCTCGCCGCCGTGCTGGCGCCGGGCTCCGGCCGTGGCGAGCTGTCGCCAATCGCGGCCCCGGCCCCGACGCCCGCCGACTGGCCGACCGGAACGCCGCAGGGCGATCTTGCTCTCATCGAGCGGGCCTGG
Organism: uncultured Alphaproteobacteria bacterium; assembly: GCA_963706385.1. Lineage (GTDB taxonomy): Bacteria > Pseudomonadota > Alphaproteobacteria > Caulobacterales > Caulobacteraceae > Poindextera. The sequence continues at coordinate 2,795,201 of OY970153.1, forward strand.
GCGACGGCCAGCGGACCCGCCTCGCCGGTCGGCAAGAGCCACGCCCTGCTGATCGCGCAGGACGGCAAGCTGGTGTTCGAGCGCTACGGCCCCGATCACGGGCCGGCCGTGCGCCACGTCTCCTGGTCGATGGCCAAGTCGATCACCCACGCCCTGGCCGGGATCGCGGTGCTGGAGGGCAAGGTCGACATCGACCGGCCGCTGAGGAGCGTGGCCCACCCCGACCCGCGCCTGACGCTGCGCAGCCTCCTGACCCTGACCGACGGGCTGCGCTGGGATGAGGGCTCCTACAGCCCGGTGGATTCCGACGCGACCAAGATGCTCTACGGCCCCGGGCGGCTGAACGGGGCGGCCTATCTCGCGGCGCGGCCACAGGCCTACCCGCCCGGAACCCGCTGGAACTATTCGACCGGCACCTTCCAGCTCGCGGCGGCCGAGTTGCAGATCAATCTGTTCCCCGAGGCTGTCGCGCCGGATATGCGCCGCGCGGCGATGGCCGGGTGGATCCGCCAGCGGCTGTTCGAGCCGGCGGGCATGACCAGCGCCCTGGCCGAGTTCGACGCGGCCGGCGGCTTCTATGGCGGCTCGCTGGTCTACGCCTCGGCCCGTGACTTCGCGCGGTTCGGCGAGCTCTATCGGCTGGACGGCGTGGTGAATGGCCGGCGGCTGCTGCCCGACGGCTGGGTAAGGTTCGCCCGCACGCCAACGGTCGAGCCGACCTACGGCGCCGGTTTCTGGCTGGAGGCCGAACCGGGCCGCAAATCGCCCTCGCTGATGGACGGCGCGGGGCCGATGGACGCCTTTTCCTGCCAGGGCCACGAGGGCCAAGTGGTGCTGATCGCGCCGTCCAAGTCGCTGGTGGTGGTGCGTCTGGGCCTGATGCCGGACGACCCCGCCGCCTGGCGCCGCCTCGGCCAATGGCTCACCCCGGTGGTCAACGCGCTGCCGGACCTGAGCCCAGCTTAACCCTCGGCGCTCGCCGGCTCGCCCTGGGCGGCGAACCAGGGGGTCAGGCGGGCCAGGGCCTCCTCGACCTCGGGGGTGGAGACCGCGAAGCTGAGGCGGATGAAGCGGCGCCCGTCGACCGGATCGAAGTCGATCCCCGGCGCGGTGGCCACGCCGGTGTCGCGCAGCAGCTGCTTGCAGAACGCCAGGCTGTCGCTCGTCAGATGGCCGATGTCGGCGTAGATGTAGAAGGCGCCGTCCGGCGGGGCGATGGCGCGCAGCCCCAACCGGGGCAGGGCCTCCAGCAGCAGCGCGCGGTTGCGGCGATAGACCGCCACATGGCCCTCCAGCTCCTCGCGCGCGTCCATCGCCGCCAGCGCCGCGTGCTGGCTGAGCGAGGGCGCGGTGAGGAACAGGTTGCCGACATAGGCGCGGGCGCGCGGGGCGTGTTCGGACGGCGACAAGAGCCAGCCGAGCCGCCAGCCGGCCATGCTGAAATATTTCGAGAAGCTATTGATCACCAGGGCGTCCGGCTCGAATTCCAGCATCGAGCGGGCCGGCTCGACGTAGCTCAAGCCATGGTAGATCTCGTCGGAGACGATCCGGACGCCCCGCTCCCGGCAGACCTCGGCGATCGCCGACATCTCCGTAGGCGCAATGATGGTCCCGGTCGGATTGGCCGGGCTGGCGACGATCACCCCGGCCGGCGCCGGATCGAGCGCGGCCAGGTGGGCGGCGGTGAGTTGGAAGCGGCTTTCCGGGCCGCAGGCGATCTCCACCGGGCTCAGGTGCAGCGCTTTGAGCGTATTGCGGTAGGCGACGTAGCCGGGCCGGGCCAGCGCCACCGCCTCGCCCGGATCGAAGCTGGAGATCAGCGCCAGCAGCAGCGCCGGCGAGGCGCCGCAGGTGAGCACGATCCGGCCCGGCTCGATGGAAAGGCCGTAGGTCTCGGCGTAGTGGCGCGCGATACGGGCCCGCAGCGCCGGGCTCTCCCAATAGCCCATGGCCTCCGAGTCGAGCACCTTGTGGGCGGCGGCGATCGCCGCGGCGGGGGCGCCGGTCGAGGGCTGGCCGAACTCCATGTGGATGATCGAGGCGCCCCGGCCCTTCAGCTCATGGGCCAGGTGGCTGACGCCGATGGCGTGGAAGGGGTCGATCTGCGCGCGCATGGTGGGGATTTACAGGGGCCGGGCCACCGGCGCCAGCGCCTGAGCCTCCTGCCCCCATCGAGGGGGAAGGGTTCAACGTCACCGCCGCGCGTCCTCGATCCGATAGGGCACGATCGCCCGCTCGTTGGCGGGAACCCTGAGCGGGCGGTCGATCGGCGGGAAGGCCCGCTGGGCGCAGTCGTCGCGCTCGCAGATGCGGCAGGTCACCCCGATCGGCACGCTGGGTCCGTCCAGATTCACCCCGCGGGCGTAGACCACCTCGGGGGCGTGGCCGATCTCGCAGCCCAGGCCGATGGCGTAGCGCCGCTCCGGCGCGTCATAGGCCCCCGACGGCTTGACGATGCCCTTGGCCACGCAGAGGTAGCGCACGCCGTCCGGCATTTCGGCCAGCTGCACCAGGATGCGCCCCGGCTGGCCGAACGCCTCGTGCACGTTCCACAAGGGGCAGCCGCCGCCGAAACGGGCGAACTGCAGGCGCGTGGCGCTGTGGCGCTTGGTGATGTTGCCGGCCAGGTCGACCCGCACGAAGTAGAACGGCAGGCCGCGCAGGCTCGGCCGCTGCAGGGTGCTCAGGCGGTGGCAGACTTGCTCGAAACTGGCGTGGAACACCGACTGCAGCCGCTCGACGTCGTGGCGCAGGTCCTGGGCCGCCTGGCGCAGGCGGACATAGGGCATCAGCAGCGCGCCCGCCGCATAGTTGCCGAGCCCCACCCGGCCGACGTCGCGCGCCGCCTCGGTGCGAAAGCCCGCCGAGGCCAGTTCGGCGTCGATGATCGCGCGCAGCTCGCGCGCCACCAGCTGATAGGCGAGCTGGAAGGTGCGGGTCTCGGCGGGCTGCGCGCCGTCCAGGGTCATCACGCCGCTCGCCGGGTCGAACCGGCGCAGCACTCCGCCCATGCCGGCGGCCACGACCGTGCGCACGCCGCATCGCTCGGCCAGATAGGCGGTCAGCGCCCCGTCCGGATTGTCGCCCTCGCCGACGCCGCAGACCCCCGCCAGCCGCTCGGCCGCGAGATCCAGGTCGTGGATGTAGTTGTTGCGGTAGTGGAAGAAGTCGCGCACCTCCTCGTAGGGCAGGATCGCGCTGGCCGCGGCGCCTTCGTCCAGCGCCACCGCCGCCTCGGTCGCCTTCAGCCGCTCGTCCATCCGCCGGTAGGCGTGGTGCAGCCGCAGATACTGGCGCGCCAGCGCCGGCGCTCCGGCGACCACCTGCTTGATCTCGCCCAGCGAAGGCGGCTCGCCGGCGGTCTCTTCCGCCGTGGCCTCGCGCAGGTCGGCGATCAGCCGGTCCTCGTCGTCGGCGTCGAAGGTGGCGGCGTCGACCTCGAACACCCGCAGCAGCGAAATCAAGACCCGCGCGGTGACCGGCCGCTGGTTGGTCTCGATCTGCGAGAGGTAGCTGATCGACAGGCCCAGCCGGCCGGCGCAGACGTCCAGCGTCCAGCCCCGCGCCTCGCGCAGGCGGCGGACCCGCGGTCCGATGAACAGCTTTCCGGCCATTTTCGCAACTTTGCTATAACTGGTTATTGTGAAGCTCTGGTTTCACAACAAAGCCGCTTTCCGCCTGCCGCGCAATTGCCTCTCGCAGCGTAATGCGCAAGGTGGCGGCTCCGGCGCGCGACGCGCCAAAGCTTTGCAAACCTTCCCGACAGAGGCCCATCCCATGCGTCCGAACGACCTGAAGATCGCTTCGAGCTACCAGATCGGCCAGCTCTGCCAGCACTTCTCGATCAGCCCCCGCGCGCTGCGGTTCTACGAGGAGAAGGGTCTGATCGCGCCCCGCCGCGGCGCGCACAAGACGCGCCAGTATTCGCGGGCGGACTTCAACCGGGTGCAGGTGATCTCCTGGGGCCGGCGGGCGGCGCTGAGCCTGGAGGAGATCCGCGAACTGCTGGACGACTACGACCGCGCCGACCACGGTCGGCGGCAGTTGGACAAGGCGCTGGGCAAGCTGCGCGAGAAGGCCGAACGGCTGGACGCCCAGCGGACCCACATCGCCGCCGAGATCGAGGCGCTGGAACGGCGCCTGGCCGAGCTGGACGCCGAACCGCAAGGCCCCGGACGCCTCGCGGCCTACGGCTGAGCGCGGCGAGCGCCCCATAGTCTTCGGCCGCCCCGAGGCGCCGCTGCAAGTGCTGTTGGTCGGGCGAGATCGCCCCGCCGACGCGGTAGAACCGGCCGTTCAACGCGCGGAGAGTCGGCGAGCCAGGAACTCGACCAGCACCTCGACCCTCGCGGGCCGCGGGTCGCCGGGCGGAGTGAGCAGGTGCAGGAAGCTGTCCGCCATCGACCAATCGCTCATCACCGCCTCCAGCTCGCCATCGGCCAGGGCCTCGGCGACCACGAAGTCCGGCTGCACCGCGATCCCCAGACCCGCCAACAGAGCGGGCATCAAGGCATCGGCGTTGTTGGCTCGAAGCGGCCCTGCCGGCCGCACCGAGACCGCCTCGCCCGCCGCATTGGAAAAGCGCCAGACATCCGGCGTCGCCAGATAGGCGTAGCCGAGGCAGATGTGTTCAGCGAGATGGGCCGGATGGCTCGGCCGCCCGCGCCGCTCGAAATAGGTCGGCGCGCCGACCACCATGCGCCGCACCGGGCGGAGCCGGCGGGCGCGCAGCGATGAATCCGGCAGGATTCCGATGCGCAGCGCGGCGTCGAACCCCTCGCCGATCAGGTCCACAACCGCGTCGCTCAGGTGAAGGTCGATCGAGACGTCCGGATAGAGGGCGAGGAACTGCGGCAGGATCGGCGCGATTTTCCTGAGGCCGAAGGACATTGGCGCGGCCAGCCGCGTCACGCCTCTGGGCGTCGCCGACTGGGCCAGGGCGTCGGCCTCGACCGCCTCGGCGTCAGCCAGCAGCGTCGCGGCCCGCTGGGCCAGGCCGCGTCCCAGATCGGTCAGCGCCAGCCGGCGCGAGGTGCGGTTGAAAAGGCGCGCGCCGAGCCTTTGCTCCAACCGGCTGACGGCCTTGGAGACAGTCGCCTTGGACAGGGCCAGCTCGTCCGCCGCCCTGGCGAAGGAGCGGCGTTCGGCCACCTTGGCGAAGATGGCGAGGCCTTCGAGGTCGGGCAGATTCGACATGTTAGTTTTAGAAACAATGATTTTCGAATGTTTCTATTTATGATCTGTCACGCCGTCCATAGATATCGCCGCGAAGACACCCGCAGCGCCAAACGGTCCCGCGCTTTCCGGGGTCGGCGGACGGGCGGAGGAGAGCCATCATGATCGATCGCAGACCGTTTTCCAGCCTCGGCGGCGCGGACCACGGCTGGCTGAAGACCCGGCATCATTTCTCGTTCGCCGACTACCATGACCCGCTCCGCATGGGCCACGGCGCCTTGCGGGTGTGGAACGACGACGAGATCGCGCCGAACGCCGGCTTTCCGCCGCATCCCCATGCCGACATGGAGATCATCACCTATGTCCGCGAGGGCGCCATCACTCACAGGGACAGCCTGGGCAACCAGGGGCGCACCGCCGCCGGCGACGTCCAGGTGATGAGCGCCGGGACCGGAATCCGCCACGCCGAATACAATCTCGAGCCGACAACCACCAAGATCTTCCAGATCTGGATCCGGCCGGACCGTCCCGGCGGCGCGCCGACCTGGGGGGCCAAGCCTTTCCCCAAGGCCGATCGCTCGGGCCGCCTGGTCACCCTGGCCAGCGGAATCGCCGGCGACGACGAGGCCCTGCCGATCCGGACCCAGGCGCGGGTGCTGGGCGCGACGCTGAAGGCTGGCGAGCGCATCGACTATCCGCTGGGCGCCGAGCGCCACGCCTATCTGGCGCTCGCCAAGGGCGCGGCCGAGGTCAATGGCGTGCGGATCGACGCGCGCGACGGCGCCGCCATCGCCAACGAAGCGGCCCTGGCCATCACCGCCGCCGAAGACACCGAACTCGTCCTGGTCGACGCGGCCTGACCGCCGCGCGGCCTCTTCTTCCTCCCCAACCCTAGGAAACATCCGATGCCCAAGGTTCTCGTCCTGTATCATTCCGCCTACGGACATATCGAAAAGATGGCCGAGGCCGTCGCCGAAGGCGCCCGCGAAGCCGGGGCTCAGGTCGACGTCAAGCGCGTGCCCGAAACCGTCCCGCCCGAGATCGCCAAGGCGGCCCACTTCAAGCTCGACCAGGCCGCGCCGGTGGCCAGCGTCGCGGAGTTGGCGAACTACGACGCCATCGTGATCGGCGTCGGCACCCGCTTCGGCCGCATGGCCTCGCAGATGGCGAGCTTCCTCGACCAGGCGGGCGGGCTGTGGGCGCGCGGGGCGTTGAACGGCAAGGTCGGCGGCGCCTTCACCTCGACCGCGACCCAGCATGGCGGCCAGGAGACCACGCTGTTCTCGATCATCACCAACCTCTTGCACTTCGGCATGGTGATCGTGGGCCTGGACTACGGCTACGCCGGCCAGATGACCCTGGACGAGATCACCGGCGGCAGCCCCTATGGCGCCACCACCCTGGCTGGCGGCGACGGCTCGCGCCAGCCGAGCGCCAACGAACTGACCGGCGCCCGCTACCAGGGCCGCAAGATCGCGGAGGCGGCGAAGAAGCTGCACGGCTGACTCGGAGGGAGCGCGGGACCGCCCGCGCTCTCCTGCCCGCCGACCGCCTTCGTCTTCCAAACGTTAGAACGCGATGGGCGCCGAAACCGGCTTCCACTTTCGGCTAACGCGCTCTAGGCAGGGTGGGCGGCGTCCGGCGATGGCGGCGCGATTTGACATTCGCGGTTTCATTCCAAGGGACGCCATTGATGGACAGGATACTGCCGCAGCCCACGCCGGAGACCCGGCATTTCTGGGACGGCTGCAAGGCGGGCGAGCTTCGCCTGCAACGCTGCACCGGCTGCGCCGAGAGCTATTTCCCGCCCCGCCCGTTCTGCCCGGCGTGCGGCTCGCGGGCGGTCGAGGTCTATGCGGCCAGCGGCCGGGCCAGCCTCTACAGCTATGTGATCAACCACCGGCCGCGGCCGGACATGGGAAGCGAGCCGCACTCGATCGCGGTGGTCACCCTGGCCGAGGGCCCGCGGATGATGACCAACATCGTCGGCTGCCCGCAGACGCCCGAGGCCCTGCGGCTCGACATGCCGCTCGAGGTCACCTTCCTGAAGGCCAGCGACGATATCTCGCTGCCGCTGTTCCAGCCGGCGAAGGGGTGATCGGGATGAAACGGAAATCCGTCGCGATCGTCGGCGCGGCCGAGACCACTCAGATGGGCAAGATCCCCGACACGTCCGTGCTGGGTCTGCACGGCGACGCCGCCCTCAACGCCCTGGCCGACGCCGGGCTGAAGCCCTCGGACATCGACGGGATCGCCACCGCCGGCGAGAGCCCGGTCCAGATCGCCAGCTACCTCGGCGTCACCCCGACCTGGGTGGACGGAACCAGCGTCGGCGGCTGCTCGTTCATGCTGCACGTGCGCCACGCGGCGGCGGCGATCAACGCGGGGCTGTGCAAGACCGTGCTGATCACCCACGGCGAAAGCGGCCGCTCGCGGATCGGCTCGTCCGGCTTCGGCCGCTCGCCGTCGAGCTGGGCCGGCCAGTTCGAGGTTCCATTCGGCGTCACCGCGCCGCCGACCATGTTCACCATCCCGGCCCTTCGCTACATGAAGACCTATGGCGTCACCGAGGCGCAGGTGGCGATGGTGGCGGTGATCCAGCGCGAATGGGCCGCGCTCAATCCGCGGGCCAGTTTTAAGGACCCGATCACCGTCGACGACGTCTTGAACTCGCCGATGATCGCCTGGCCGTTCCGCATGCTGATGTGCTGCCTGGTCACCGACGGCGGCGGGGCGCTGATCCTGACCAGCGCCGAGCGGGCCAGGGACTTCCCGCAAAAGCCGGTCTATGTGCTGGGGACCGGCGAAAGCGTCGAGACCCCGATCGTCAGCCAGATGGAGGACTTCACCAGCTCCAAGGCGTTCCGCGTCTCGGGCCGCAAGGCGTTCGACGAGGCCGGGATCACCCACGCCGACGTTGACCATCTGATGATCTACGACGCCTTCGCCCATCTGCCGCTCTACGGGCTGGAGGACCTCGGCTTCTGCGCGCCGGGCGAGGCCGCCGCCTTCATCGGCGAGCGCAACACCGCCCCAACCTCGTCAACCGGGAAGATCGGCAAGCTGCCGCTGAACACCAACGGCGGGGGACTGTCCTACATGCATTCGGGCATGTACGGCATGTATGCGTTGCAGGAGAGCGTGCGGCAGATGCGGGGGATCGCCCCGGCTCAGGTCGCGGGCGCGAAGATCGCGGTGAGCCACGGCGTCGGCGGCATGTTCGCCGCCTCGGGCACCATCGTCCTGACCAACCAGACCTAGGCCGGGCCGCGTCAATCCCGCGCGGGTGGAACCAAAAAGAGGGGGCAGGCATGGGGATCGACACGCCGCCGACCGTGGAGACCGTGGTCGTGCGGGCGATCCGCCTGCCCGAACCGGCGGGCGATCCGGCGTTTTCGATCATCCGGCTGGACCAGGCGAGCCTGCGGGCCAGCCCCCGGCTGGACGAGTCGCTGAGCGCGGTCCCGAGCTTTTCGCTGTTCCGGCGCACCTCCAGCCTGGCGGCCAATCCGACCACTCAGGGCGTCTCGCTGCGGGCCATCGCCGGCTCGGGCGCCAGCCGCGCCCTGGTCACCCTGGACGGGGTTCCCCAGAACGATCCGTTCGGCGGCTGGGTGATCTGGTCGGCCCTGCCCTCGGACCTGATCCAAGGCGCGGACATCGTACGCGGCGCGGGCGCGGGTCCCTATGGCGCCGGCGCTTTGACCGGCGTGGTCAGTCTGTCGGAAGACGACGAGGCCCCGGGCGGGATCGCGGCCGACGCCTCATATGGCGGCCTGGGCGACGTCGAGGGCCAGGCGATCGCCTCGGCCAAGTTCGGCGCGGCGAGCCTGCTTGTCAGCGCCGCCGGCGAGAGCACCCACGGCTTCGTTCCGGTCCGCTATGGCGCCGGCGCGGCCGACCGGCCGCTCGCCCTGCACGACTGGAGCACGTCGGCGCGGCTGACCGACGAGATCGGCCCGGGCGTGCTGGCGGCGCGGATTTCGGCGTTCCAGGAGGACCGCGGCGCGGGCCTCGTCGGCGCCGACTCGCGCGCGACGGGGCAGGAGGCGAGCCTTAGCTACACCCGCGCGCCGACCGCCGATGCGCTCGGCTACCGGCTGCAGGGCTGGGTGTTCAATTCGGGCCTGTCGAACACCTCGGTCTCGGTGGCGGCGAACCGGGCCACGGCCACGCCGTCGAACAACCAGTACGCCACGCCGGCGATCGGCTACGGCTTCAACGCCGCGGTGCGCCGCGCCGTCAACACCTATAGCTGGGAAGTCGGCGCCGACATCCGCGCGGCCAACGGCCAGAGCGAGGAACTGTACAGTTTTTCGGGCGGCGCCTTCACCCGCTCGCGGATCACCGGCGGCGCGAGCGTCGTCGGCGGCGTCTATATCGAGGCCGCCCGTGACTTCGGTCCATGGCTTCTGACCGGCGGGGCCCGGATCGACGGCTGGGACAACCTCGACACCCATCGCGTCGAGCGGCTGATCTCGACCGGCGCGATCAGCTACGACCAGCATCCGGGCGATCGCGGCGGCGTCCAGCCGACCGCCCGCATCGGCCTGCGCCGCGATCTGGACGGCGGCTACTATCTGCGCTCGGCGGCCTATGTCGGTTTTCGGCCGGCGACGCTGAACGAGCTGGATCGCCCGTTCCGGGTCGGCAGCGATCTGACCGAGGCCAATCCGGCGTTGAAGCCCGAGAAATTATACGGCGTCGAGGTCGGCGTCGGCGGTGATGGGGCCAGGGGCGCCTGGAGCCTGACCGCCTTCGCCAACCGGCTGCGGGACGCGGTCATCAACGCCACCATCGCCAAGGGTCCGACCGTCGACCTGTTCGATCCGATCGGCAACTTTGTCGCGGCCGGCGGGACCCTGTACCAGCGGCGCAACGTCGATCACATCGACGCCGCCGGCCTGGAGGCCGAGGCCCACCGCTCGCTCGGCGAGACGCTCAACGTCCGGATCGCGGCCGATTACACCTACGCCACGGTCGATGGCGGCGCCGCCGCGCCGCGGCTCACCGGCCTGCGCCCGGCCGAGACCCCGAGATTCGCGGCGACGGCGGGGATCGACTGGCGCGCGGCCTCGCGCCTGACCCTGAGCGCGGACGCCCGCTACGAAAGCGCGCGCTTCGACGACGACCAGAACACCCGCCGGCTGGCGCCGGGCGTGACCGTCGACGCGCGGGCGCAGGTGCGGTTGACGCCAAGCGTCAGCGCCTACGTCGCCGCCGACAACCTGTTCGACGCGGCGATCCAGACCGGGCGCACGGCGGCCAACGTGGTCAGCTACGACGCCCCGCGCACGGTGCGGGTCGGCGTCACCTTCCACCGATAGAGCGAGATGATTTCAAATTGAATTACTCTTTTGCTCCGCTCGTCCCGGCGAATGCCGGGATCCAGATCAAATGACGCTAGCCCGTCGGTGTTGTTTCGAATGTAGCGCTTCAGCTTTACGATCTGGGTCCCGGCATTCGCCGGGATGAGCGGTGGAGATACTTGGATCAAACTAAAGTCAACGCGCTTTAGGGCTCAGCGCAGCACCCGCCGATCGACATGGGTCACGTCGGTCACCCCGGTCAGGGCCATGCTGACCGACAGCTCGCCCTGGATGATCTCGATCGCCCGCGCCACCCCCGCCTGGCCGCCGGCCGCCAGGGCGTAGAGGAAGGCCTTGCCGATCAGGCCGCCGCGCGCGCCCAGCGCCAGGGCCTTGAGCAGGTCCTGGCCCGACTGGATTCCGCCGTCGAACAGCACCTCGACCCGCTCGCCGACCGCCTGCGCGACCTCGCCCAGCACCGAGATCGAGGAGGGGGCGCTGTCGAGCTGGCGCCCGCCGTGGTTGGAGACCACGATCGCGTCCGCGCCGACGGACGCGGCGATGCGCGCGTCCTCGGCGTCCAGCACCCCCTTGAGGATCAGCTTGCCGGGCCAGATCGCGCGGAACGCCTCGATGTCCGTCCAGCTCATCGCCGGATCGAACTGGCTGAGGATCCAGGCCGACAGCGAGGACAGATCGCTGGGCCGGCCCAGCTCGGTCAGGTTGCCGAAGGTGCGCCGGCGCCCGCGCAGCACGCCGAGCGCCCAGGCCGGCTTGCCGGCGATGTCCAGCGCGTTGCGCCAGGTCAGCCGGGGCGGCACCGACAGCCCGTTCTTGATGTCCTTGTGACGCTGGCCCTGCACCTGCAGGTCCAGGGTGACCACCAGGGCGGAGCACTCGGCGGCCCGGGCGCGCTCGATCAGCGCGCGGGTGAAGCCGCGGTCGCGCATCACATAGAGCTGGAACCAGAACGGCGCCTCCACCGCGCCGCGCACATCCTCGATCGAGCAGATCGACATGGTCGACAGGCAGAACGGGATGCCCGCGGCCTGCGCCGCCCGCGCGCCGCAGATCTCGCCGTCGGGATGGAACAGGCCGGTCAGGCCGGTGGGGGCGATGGCCAGCGGCAGGCTGACTGGCTGGCCGACCAGGGTGCTGGCCAGCGCGCGTTGAGAAACGTCGATCATCACCCGCTGGCGCAGGGTCATGGCGTCGAGGTCGCGGCGATTGGCGGCCAGGGTCAGCTCGCCGTAGGCGCCGCCGTCGGCGTATTCGAAGATGGCGCGCGGAATCCGCCGCCGGGCGATCTCGCGAAAATCCCGAATGCAGGTCGCCCGCGCCATCGATCCCTCCGCAAACCGCCTCTATCGGACAGCGACTCCCGCCTACCGCCGGCTGGTCGCCAACGCCAGCCGGTTCGGATTCGTGTGTTAAATCTTCGAGCCCTGACGCCGGGAGTGGACCGGCGAGGCGCCCGGACGCTCGCGCCTAGAGCATGATGATATTAAGTTGAATCACTTCATTGCTCCGCTCATCCCGGCGAAGGCCGGGACCCAGATCGTAGGGCTGAGAGGTTATATCTAGGATGATACGGATAAACTTGTGTTCGTTGATCTGGGTCCCGGCCTTCGCCGGGATGAGCGGTAGAGATACTTGGATCAACCTAAAATCAACACGCTCTAGACCACCTCCTCGCCGTTGAGAAACGCCTGGGCGAAGCCGCAGTGCATGGCCACGCCCCTGGCCATCACCGTCTCGTCCAGCACCATGCGGTTGGAGTGCAGGGCGCAGCAGGTGCGCCAGTCGCCGCCTTCCGGCGCGGCGCCCAAAAAGGCCATCGCGCCGGGAACCTTGTTCAGCACGTAGGAGAAGTCCTCGGCCCCCATCAGCGGGTTGGCCATGCTCATCCAGGCGTCCTCGCCGAACAGCGCCTTGGCGGTGCGCTCGGCCAGGTCGACGATGCGGCCGTCGCAGACGGTGACCGGAAAGCCGGTGGTGATCTCGACCTCGGCCTCGGCGCCGTGGGCCGCGGCGATGTTGCGGGCGACCCGCTCGATGCCCTCGTGCGCGGTCAGCCGCGCGTGCTCGCTCAGGGTGCGCAGCGTGCCCAACAGTTCGGCCTCCTCCGGGATCACGTTGTGGGTGGTGCCGGAGGTGATCTTGGCGATGGTCAGCACCGCCGGGTTGAACACCGAAATCCGGCGGGTGATGAAGCTCTGCAGGGCGGTGACGATCTCGCAGGCCACGGGGATCGGATCGAGCGCGTCGTGCGGCATCGAGGCGTGGCCGCCGCGCCCCTTGATCCTGATCTCGACCTCGTCGGCCGAGGCAAGCAGCGTGCCGTGCCGGCTGCCGAACATCCCCCGCGGCATGTTCGGCGAGATGTGCATGGCGAAGGCCGCGTCCGGCGAAGGGTTGTCCAGCAGGCCGTCGTCGATCATGTGGCGCGCGCCGAACCAGCCCTCCTCGCCGGGCTGGAACATGAACATCACCGTGCCCGCGAGCCGCTCGCGCTGGGCGCACAGCGCCTTGGCCGCCCCGACCAGCATGGCCACATGGGTGTCGTGGCCGCAGGCGTGCATGGCGCCGTCGGTGCGCGAGCGGTATTCCAGCCCGGTGTCTTCCCTGAGCGGCAGGGCGTCCATGTCGCCGCGCAGCAGCACGGTGCGGCCGTTGTCCGAGCCGCGCAGGATGGCCATCAGGCCGCTGGTCGACGGCCCCTCGCGGATTTCCAGCGGCAGGCCCTCGAGCGCGGCCCTGATCTTGGCGCTGGTCTTGGGCAGCTGCAGGCCCAGTTCCGGCTCCTCGTGGATCGCGCGTCTGAGGCGGATCGCGTCGGCCAGCAGGGATTCGCCCGCCTCGGTCCACAGCGCGCCGTCGAGCACCGATCCGTCCATCGCCCAATCTCCCTCGCGTCCGGCCTCTCGGCCTTCCGCCCAAGGCTGGACCGGCCGGCCCGGAAAGTCGAGCGGGACCGGCGCCGGATTCAGCGTCCGGTGAAGGCCGGCGGGCGTTTTTCCAGGAAGTGGGCGACGCCCTCCTTGAAGTCCTCGGAGACGAAACTGGCCGGCATGTCGGCGTTGGCCGCCTCGATCGCCTCGCCCAGGGTCTGGAACTGGGCGTTCCAGATCTCGCGCTTCATCTCGCGCAAGGAGCGGGGCGAGACCTCGCTGGCCAGCATGTGGGCATAGGCCATCACCTCCTCCATGAAGCTCTGGTGGGGGATCACCCGGCCCACCAGGCCCATCTCCTTGGCCTCGATCGCGCCGATCTTGCGGGCCGAGAACATCAGGTCCGCGGCGTTGCCCATGCCGACGATGCGGGGCAAGAGCCAGCTGATCCCATGCTCGGCGATCAGGCCACGGCGGGAGAAGGCGGTGGTGAACACCGCGGCGTCGGAGGCGAAGCGCATGTCGCAGTAGAGCGTCATGATCAGCCCGAGGCCGGCGGCGGCGCCGTTGATCGCGGCGATGATCGGCTTCTTCACGGCGGGGAAATAGGAATAAGCCTTGCGGAAGCTCGGGTCGGCGGCGGCGTCGAACGGCGCCTCCTCGGCCTGCCTCTGGCCGCCGGAGCGGGCGCCGGCTTGCACGTCCTGCAGCACGGTCATGTCGGCGCCGGAGCAGAAGCCGCGGCCGGCGCCGGTCAGCACGATCACCTTGACCTTGGGATCGTCGCTGGCGGCGCGCATCGCCGCCTTGACCTCGGATGCGATCACACCGTTCCAGGCGTTCAGCCGCTCCGGCCGGTTCAGGGTCACCGTCGCGACGCCGTCCTCGACGGCGTAGAGGATCTGTTCATAGGCCACTGGCGTGTCTCCCTTGTCTCTGTTTGACCCATTCTAACCCCAGGCGGGCCGCCGCGATAAGCATGACGTCGCGGCGCCATGGACATCCGGCTCTCCGCCGGCAAGGCTGCATGGGGTCCGCGCGCCCGATCGCCCGGAACCGGGGAGGCCAGCATGCCCGCCCAGACTTTCGCGCCCACGCTCGCCTCGCTCAATGCGCGGCCCCTGCCGGCCTGGTACGACGACGCCAAGTTCGGGATCTTCATCCACTGGGGACTGTTCGCCATCCCCGCCTTCGCCTCGGGCCGGGGCTCGATCTCGGACGCCTTCAAGACCGATTACGACCGCGCCGTGGCGATGACGCCCTATACCGAATGGTACGCCAACGCGATCAAGGTCGAAGGCACGCCCTCGGCGGCGTTCCACGCGGCCAACTACGGCGGCGCGCCCTACGAGGCGTTCAAGGACCCGTTCCTGGCCAGGCTGAAGGACTGGGACGCGGGCGCCTGGGCCCAGGCCTTCCGCGAGGCCGGCGCGCGCTATGTGGTGCTGGTCACCAAGCACCATGACGGCTTCTGCCTGTGGCCGAGCGGGGTGAAGAACCCCAGGCGGCCGGGTTGGGACGCCGGGCGCGACATCGTCGGCGAGATCGCCGCCGCGGTCCGGGCCGAGGGCCTGCGCTTCGGCGTCTACTATTCAGGCGGCATCGACTGGAGCTTCAATCCCGAGCCCTTGCGGACCCTGGCGGATTTCATCGGCTCGACGCCGGGCGGGGCCTATCCGGCCTATGCGGAGGCGCAGGTGCGCGAGCTGATCGCGCGCTACCAGCCGAGCGTCCTATGGAACGACATCTCCTGGCCCACCGGTCAGGACCGGCTCTATCGGCTGTTCGCGGACTATTACAACGCCGTGCCCGACGGGGTGGTCAACGACCGCTGGGTCTGCGCCAGCCTCGCCTCCAAGGCGCTGCGGTTGAAGCCCGCCCGCCGGGCGCTGGACGCGCGGATCAAGGCCGGCATCGCCAAGAACCCCAAGGCCTTCGAGGGGATCATCCCCCAGCCGATCCCGCACAGCGACTTCCGCACTCCGGAATACGCCCGCTTCCCCGACATCCAGGCCAAGAAATGGGAGGCGACGCGGGGGATGAGCCATTCCTTCGGCTTCAACCGCGACGATGGCGAGGCGGACTACGCCTCGGCCGAGACCCTGATCGGCGACTTCATCGACGCGGTGTCCAAGAACGGCGGCCTGCTGCTCAACGTCGGCTCCATGGCCAGCGGCGTCATTCCGGACCCGCAGCGCGCGCGGTTGAAGGCCTTTGGCGACTGGCTCAAGGTCAACGGCGCGGCGATCTATGGCTCCAGACCCTGGACCCAGGCGGAGGCGGTGACCGACGACGGCCTGCCGGTGCGGATCACCAGGTCCGACGGCGCGCTGAACCTGATCGTGCTCGGCGCGCCCTCGGGCGAGAGCCTGACGATCAAGGGCCTGGCGCTGGACGGCGGCGCGAAGCTGCTGGACGGCGACGTTCCCACCACGCTCCACGCCAAGGGCGAAGACACCCTGATCGCCTTTGCCAAACCCCTGACCGGCGCCTTCGCCCCGGCGATCCGGGTGGCGACGCCAGCCGCCTGAAGCCCCCTCACCGCGCGATGCTGATCACCTGCAGCTGGGTGAACTCGGCCAGGCCCTCTTCGCCCAGTTCGACGCCGATGCCCGACTGCTTGGCTCCGCCGAACGGGATGTTGGGGGCCAGGTCGGCGTGCTGGTTGATCCAGACGGTGCCGGATTCCATCCGCTCGGCCAGGGCGTAGGCGCGGCCCACATCGCTCGACCAGACCGAGCCGCCGAGGCCGTAGGGAGTGTTGTTGGCCCGCGTCAGGGCGTCCTCGGCGTCGGCGAACTTGATCACCGGCAATACCGGGCCGAACTGCTCCTCGTCGACCAGCCGCACACCATCGGCGATGTCGCGCACGATGGTCGGACGGATGAAGTAGCCGGGCCGGTCGGGGATGACGCCCCCGGCGATGATATTGCCGTGCAGCCGCGCGTCCTCGAGCATCTCCTTGACCTTGTCGAACTGCATCTTGTTCTGCAGCGGCCCGATCTGGGTGCCTTGCTCCAGCCCGTCGCCGATCACCGCGGCGTCGGCCAGCTGGGCCAGCTCGGCGCACAGGGCGTCGTAGATGCTCTCATGAGCATAGACCCGCTTGACCGCGATGCAGACCTGGCCGGCGTTCTGGAACGCGCCCTGGAAGATCTTCGGCGCGGTCGCCTTGACGTCGACGTCGTCCAGCACGATCGCCGCGTCGTTGCCGCCCAGCTCCAGGGTGATCCGCTTCAGCGCGTCGGCCGCGCCGGCCATCACCTTCTTGCCGGTGGCGGTCGAGCCGGTGAACGAGACCTTGCGCACGTCGGGGTGCTTGGTCAGCTCGCCGCCCAGGTCGTTGGCGTCGGCGATGACGTTGACCACGCCGGCCGGGACAATGTCCTGGATCAGCTCGCCGAACCGCAGGGTGGCGAGCGGCGTGGTGGCGGCGGGCTTGAGCACGATGGTGTTGCCGGCCAGGAGCGCGGCGGGAACCTTGAAGGCCATCAGGATCAGCGGGAAGTTCCACGGGGTGATCGCCGCGATCACGCCGAGCGGGCGGCGGTGCGCCTCGACCCGCTTGCCCGCGTCGTCCTGGATCACCTTCACCGGCAGGTCGAGCAAGGTGAAGTAGCGGAAGAAGGCCGCCGCGCCGTAGACCTCGAAGGTGGCGTCGCCGATCGGCTTGCCCTGCTCCTGGGTCAAGAGCCGCGCCAGCTCGGCGGCGTTGGCCTCGATCACGTCGGCGATCTTGCCGATCAGCGCCTTGCGCTCGGCGATCGGGGTGCGGCTCCAGGCCGGGAAGGCCGCCTTGGCCGCGGCGACCGCCTTGTCGAGCTGGGCCTTCGACGCCCGCGGGCAGGGTGAGACCACCTGTTCGCTCGCGGGATTGATTACGTCCATGATCATGTCGCCGTCTTCCAGGCGGCCGTCGATCAGAAGCTTAAACTGGGCCATGCGGTCCTCGCGCGGTTGGGTTGGGCGACCGCGGCATCCGTCACCATCCGCGCGGCGAATCCAAGCTCAAAAAGTTGACGGATGCGTCATAAATACAGATGACAATCCGGCGGATTTCTGGCGCCATGCGGCAAATCGAACGCCGATCCGGCGGATCGGCCAATGACGGGCGAGCCGGGCGCGCGGCGCCTCGGCGACAATGGGAGTGCGAAGCGATGGCGGACGGTGCGGTCGACCTGATGAAGGACGCGCGGGCCAAGGCCTATTCGACGCCGCTGGAAGACTTCGACGTCTGCCAGCCGGAGCTGTTCCGGACCAACACCATGTGGCCCTACTTCGAGCGGCTGCGCAAGGAGGCGCCGGTCCACTACTGCCGCGAGAGCGAAAACGGCCCCTATTGGTCGGTCACCAAATACCACGACATCATGCAGGTGGACACCAACCACGGCGTCTTCTCCTCGGAAGGCGGCATCACCATCCGCGATCCCGAGGAAGACTTCCGCCTGCCGATGTTCATCGCCATGGACCCGCCCAAGCACGACGCCCAGCGCAAGGTGGTCAGCCCGATCGTCTCGCCGGCGAACCTGGCCAAGATGGAGGGCCTGATCCGCTCGCGGATCTGCAAGATCTTCGACGAACTGCCGGTCGGCGAGACCTTCGACTGGGTCGATCGGGTCTCGATCGAACTGACCACCCAGATGCTGGCCACCCTGTTCGACTTCCCGTTCGAGGAACGCCGCAAGCTGACCCGCTGGTCGGACGTCGCCACCGCGGTCCCGGGGGCCGGGATCATCGAGACCGAAGAGCAGCGCCGGGCCGAGCTGTTCGAATGCGCCGACTATTTCACCCGGCTGTGGAATGAGCGGGTCAATGATCCGAACCCCGGCGGCGACCTGATCTCGATGCTGTCCCACGGCGAGGCCACCCGCAACATGGACCGGATGGAATACCTCGGGAACCTGATCCTGCTGATCGTCGGCGGCAACGACACCACGCGCAATTCGATCAGCGGCGGGGTGCTGGCGCTGAACGAGAACCCCGACCAGTACGAAAAGCTGCGCGCCAACCACGAGTTGGTCCCCAGCATGGTGCCCGAGATCATCCGCTGGCAGACGCCGCTGGCCTATATGCGGCGCACCGCCCTGGTCGACGCCGAGGTCGGCGGCCAGAAGATCAAGGCCGGCGACAAGGTCCTGATGTGGTACGTCTCCGGCAACCGCGACGAGGAGGCGATCGAGAATCCCAACGCCTTCATCATCGACCGCGAGCGCCCGCGCCAGCACCTGTCGTTCGGCTTCGGCATCCACCGCTGCGTCGGCAACCGCCTGGCGGAGATGCAGCTTCGCATCGTCTGGGAGGAAATTCTCAAGCGTTGGCGGTTTATCGAGGTGATGGAGCCGCCCCGCCGGGTGCTCTCCAGCTTCGTCAAGGGCTATGAATACATGCCCGTGCGCATCCACCCCTGAGGCTCGGCGACGCAAGTCGGCCCGCGGCGGGAGCGCATCGGGCCAGGGGGCGTCGGGATGAACCATCGATTTTGGCTGGGCGCCGCGAGCCTCGCGCTCGCCCTGTTCGCGGCCGACGTGACCCTTGCCGCCGACGCCGCGGCGCCGGACAAGAGCGGCTATTGGCTGTTCAACCCGACCCCGCCGGATCGGGAGCGGGCCTTCTGCACCGACCGGCCGACCAAGTCGACCGGCGCCTGCACGGTCGATGCCGGCCATTTCCAGTTCGAGTCCGACATCGTCAACTTCACCGACGACCATTCGAACGGCGCGACCACGCGGACCTGGCTGTTCACCAACCCCACGCTCAAGCTGGGCCTGACCAACAGCCTTGACGTCGAGCTGAACATGGTCCCGGCGGAGACCGTCGCCACCCGCGATCACGCGACCGGCGTCAGGACCACGGTGAGCGGGGTCGGCGACCTCTATGCGCGGGTCAAATGGAATCTGGTCGGCGACGATAGTGGCGATTTCGCCTTCGCGCTCGCGCCCTACGTCAAGGCGCCGACCGCCCGGGCGGGGATCGGCGATGGCGCGGTCGAGGGCGGGCTGATCGCGCCCCTGGTGTTCAACCTGCCGGCCAGCTGGTCGCTGAGCGTCGATCCGGAGGCCGATGTGCTGGCTGACGCCTCGGGCGGCGGCCGCCACGCCAACCTTTCGGGCCTCGTCAGTTTCAGCCGCCCGATCTCCAAGACCCTCACCGCCTCGGTCGAGCTCTGGGGCGACGTCAATTTCGATCCCAAGGGCGAGGTGCGGCAGTACTCCTTCGACCTGGGCTTGGCCTGGATCCCGGCCAGCCACCCGAACGTCCAGCTCGACGGCGGGGTCAACCTCGGGCTCAACGCCGCCACCCCGGCGGCGCAGGCCTACGTCGGGCTTTCGCAGCGATTCTGAGAGTCTTTTAGCGTTAGAGCGCGATGGGCGCCGAAACCGGCTTCCACTTTCGGCTATCGCGCTCTAGTGGATCGGACCACAAACGGATGGTTCCCATCCGTTTGTGGTCCGATCCACTAAATTCAAACGCTTGTGGTGCGTCTCGCAAACGGATGCGGGAGGCAGCGTTTGAGTCGCACCACTAGCCGCCTCAGTACTGCAGGTGCGTCCGCAGGCTGAGCACCGAGACCGGCCCGCGGTCGCGGTTGTAGGCCGGATTGTCGATGAACTGGTAGTCGAAGGTCAGGTGCACGACCTTGACCACGGCGATGCTATAGTAGGTCTCGAAGATGGTCTCCGGCCCGGAATGCACGAGCCGGCCGTCGCCCACCAGGATGCCGAGGCCGCCGGCCGCGAGATAGGCCAGGCGGTGAGCGGAGGCGGCGTTGACCACCACGGCGGCGCCGACGGTGTCGTCCGCCCGCCCCCAGCGCTTGCCCGCCAGCGACAGGCCCGCGGCCCCGGTCGTGTCGACGTCGGTGAACTCATAGGCTTCGGCGTCACCCTCCGCATAGCCCGCGCGGACGAAGCCGCCGAGATCGTCGGTGAGCTGCTGTTCGAGCGTGACGCCGATCCCGCCCCGGCTGGAATATTTGCGAACCAGCGCGACATCGGGGATCTGACCGGTGGCGGCCGCCAGCCGCAGGGCGTCGTCGAAATGGCCCATCCGCCCGCGGGTGAGGTAGCCGGTCACCCGGACCGCGCCGGGCTGGCCGCCTAGGCTGTGGCGATGCTCGATTTCGGCGATGGTCTGGAACTGGTCGAACTTGCCATCGAGCACCTGGTTGTTGGGCACATTCGACAGGTCGAACAGGCCGGCGCGCCCGGTCCAGTCGCCCTGATACCACTCCGCGGCGGCGCCATAGGTGTAGCCCCAGGCGTCGGCGGCGTAGTCGAACGTTCCGGTGTCGATCAGCGTCCAGTTCATGAAATCGTGCCGCGGGTCATGGGCGTATTCGTTGGTGTCGAAGACGTCGGTGACGTTGAACTTGCCGACGGTCAGGACAACCCGGTTCGCCGTGCGACTGGCGCCAAGGACATTCTGATCGGGATCGACCGACTGACAGGTGCCGCCGAGGTCGATCGTCTGGCGCAGAAACAGCCGCTGAAGCTTCAGGTAAGGCGTTTTCGCACCGACCTTGGCGCCATCGCCATTGGGGAAACCAGCGACGCCTTCGGTGTTGCTGAGGCCAAAGCCCTGGTCGATCTCGGGATTGGCCCAGATTTCCGCCCTCCGCCAGAGCCGTGCGCCGAGAAAGACCGTCAGGTCGTTGGTCGCATCGCCCCGCGCGCCCGGATCCAGGCTGTTGGGGCCGCGAAACGCCGAGTGGAAGGCGGGATGGAACTGGGCGAGGTCGGTGAACTGGACATGGACCGCGAGCGCCTGCTCCGGCGTGGCCGCCGCGGCCATATCGTCCGCCAGCGCCGAGGGGCCCGGCGCCACGACGGCGAGCGCGGCCGCCGCAATCAACATCTGTCGCATCCCCGCCCCTTGGGCCGCTCAAATCACCAACGCATGACAATCGTATATCGGCGCGCGCCGAGCCAGAGTTGGTTGAGGGGAGGGGTATACATAATCAGCCGCCGCGATCCGCGGGCCGCCCGCCGCCGGGTTATCGATCGAGGCGTCCCGTCAGCTTAGAGCGAGCGGGCCCGGCGCAGCACGTCGGCGTTTTCCAGTTGCGCCCGGCGATCGGCGATCCGCCGATAAACCGCCGCCAAGGCCGCGGCGTCCTCTTCGTCCGGCAGATGATCTTCCGCATCCGCGAGCTGGAACCCCGCCAGGACTTCCGGATCGTGTTCGAATTCGACAGTCGCGGTCATCGCTAGACTCTCCCGCCGCTGGACGTTCACGAATTATTAACCATTTCAACTCTGCCAGGATGGTTGCGCAACGCAACTTGATTCACCCGATCCTGGCGAACCTCACAAAGTCTTGACCCTTCGGGGAGCGGCGGCGAGGGCCGCGGCGGGAGCGAAATTAGTGATCGGCGGTCAGAAACCGGGTTGTCGACGCGTTCACGCGGGCGTTACCATTGAATGAGCGCCGCGTCGGGGACGGGCGGACCCGGTTCCGTGGCGAACCCGAGGGCCGCCGGCCGGGGGAAGAGTGCGCTGTTGAGAGGAAACGGCGTTGCTGCGTACCGATACGACCCGGCCCGACTACTTCCATAAGGTCGTCGATTGCCAGTGGGCCTGTCCGGCCCATACCCCGGTGCCGGAATACATCCGGCTGATCGCCGCCGGGCGCTACACCGACGCCTACATGATCAACTGGCGGTCCAACGTCTTCCCCGGCATTCTCGGCCGCACCTGCGACCGCCCCTGCGAGCCGGCCTGCCGCCGCGGGCGGATCGAGGACGAGCCGGTGGCGATCTGCCGGCTCAAGCGCGTCGCCGCCGACAACAAGGACGACATCGCCGCCCGGCTGCCCTCGCCGGCCAAGGCCAAGAACGGCAAGCGCATCGCCCTGATTGGCGCCGGGCCGGCCTCGCTGACCGTGGCGTGCGACCTGGCGCCGCTGGGCTACGCGATCACCCTGTTCGACGGCGACGCCAAGGCCGGCGGCATGATCCGCAGCCAGATCCCCCGCTTTCGCTTGCCCGAAGGGGTGATCGACGAGGAGGTGGGCTACATCACCGGCCTGGGTATGGAGCTTCGGCTCGGCCAGCGAATCGACAGCCTCGAGGCGTTGTTGGCCGAGGGCTACGACGCGGTGTTCGTCGGCTCGGGCGCCCCGCGCGGGCGCGACCTCGACATCCCCGGCCGCAAGGAAGCCGCGGCCAACATCCACATCGGCATCGATTGGCTGTCGAGCGTCTCGTTCGAGCACATCGACAAGATCGGCAAGCGGGTGATCGTGCTCGGCGGCGGCAACACCGCCATGGACTGCTGCCGCACCTCGCGCCGGCTGGGCGGCGAGGACGTCAAGGTGATCGTCCGCTCTGGCTTCGAGGAGATGAAGGCGTCCCCCTGGGAGAAGGAGGACGCGATGCACGAGGACATCCCGATCCTCAACTACCTGACCCCCAAGGCCTTCACCCACGAGAACGGCAGGCTGACCGGGGTGGTGTTCGAGTCCGTCGAAGCGGTCTACGACGAAAAGGGCCGCCGCAAGCTGGTCCCGACCGGCGAGCCGGACCAGCACTATCCGTGCGACGACGTGCTGGTGGCGGTCGGCCAGGAGAACGCCTTTCCCTGGATCGAGCGGGACATCGGCCTGGAGTTCGACGAATGGGGCATGCCCAAGGTCGATGCGGTCACCATGGCCTCGAGCCTGCCGGGCGTCTTCTTCGGCGGCGACGCCGCGTTCGGGCCGAAGAACATCATCTGGGCCGTCGCCCATGGCCATGACGCGGCGGTCTCGATCGACAAGTTCTGCCGCGGCGAGGACATCGCCGACCGGCCGGCGCCGGGCGTCAGCCTGGTCAGCCAGAAGATGGGCATCCACGAGTGGAGCTACGACAACGACATCTCCAACGCGCTGCGCAACCGTGTGCCGCTTCGGGAAAAGGCCGCGGCGCTGAAGAACGTCAAGCTGGAGGTGGAGCTGGGCTTCGATCGCGCCTTGGGCAATCGCGAGGCCGAGCGCTGCCTGAACTGCGATGTCCAGACGGTGTTCAACGAACCCCTGTGCATCGAGTGCGACGCTTGCGTCGACATCTGTCCGGTGGACTGCATCACCTTCACCGCCGACGGCGAGGAGGCCGATCTGCGCGGCCGGCTGAAGGCGCCGGCGCTGAACCTGACTCAGGACCTCTACGTCTCCGACTCGCTGAAGACCGGGCGGATCATGGTCAAGGACGAGGACGTCTGCCTGCACTGCGGCCTTTGCGCCGAACGCTGTCCGACCGGGGCATGGGATATGCAGAAGTTCCTGCTGAACATCACTCATGCGAAAGGCGCGTGCGCGAAATGAAACCGCTCACCGGCGTCAACGACTTCGTGGTCAAGTTCGCCAACGTCAACGGCTCCGGCTCGGCCAGCGCCAATGGCTTGTTCGTCAAGTCGGTCCTGCGGATGGGCGTGCCGGTCTCGGCGCGCAACATCTTCCCGTCGAACATCCAGGGCCTGCCGACCTGGTACGAGGTGCGCGTCTGCGAGGCCGGCCACATCGGCCGCCGCGGCGGGGTCGACGTGATGGTGGCGATGAACCCCCAGACCTGGGACCGCGACGTGGCCGAGATCGAGCCCGGTGGCTATCTGGTCTATGACTCCACCAAGCCGATGCCGGCCTCGAAGTTCCGCGACGACATCAATGTGGTCGGCCTGCCGCTGACCGAGATCTGCAACGTCGCCTATTCCGACCCGCGCCAGCGCCAGCTGTTCAAGAACATCATCTATGTCGGGGCGCTGGCGGCGCTGCTGGACATGGACATGGCGGCGATCGAGCAACTGATCGGCGAGCAGTTCAAGGGCAAGGACCGACTGATCAAGCCGAACATCGACGCTCTGCGCATGGGCCGCGACTATGCGCGCGACCACCTGCGCCCGCTCGGCCTGAAGGTGAAGACCGCCGACAAGGTCGGCGAGCGCATCTTCATCGACGGCAACACCGCCTCGGCGATCGGCGCGGTCTACGGCGGGGCGACGGTGTGCGCCTGGTATCCGATCACCCCCTCGACCTCGCTGGCCGAGGCCTTCAGCGCATACTGCGGGAAATTTCGCGCCGATCCGGCGACCGGCAAGGCGCGCTACGCGATCGTCCAGGCCGAGGACGAAATCGCCTCGATCGGCATCGTGGTCGGCGCCGGCTGGAACGGCGCGCGGGCCTTCACCTGCACCTCCGGGCCGGGCGTGTCGCTGATGCAGGAGTTCGTCGGCCTGTCGTATTTCGCCGAAATCCCGGCGGTGATCTTCGACGTGCAGCGCGGCGGTCCCTCGACCGGCATGCCGACCCGCACCCAGCAGGCCGACCTCCTCTCCGCCGCCTACGCCTCGCACGGCGACACCAAGCACCCGATGCTGTTCCCGGAGGATCCGCGCGAGTGTTTCGAGATGGGGGCGCGGGCCTTCGACCTCGCCGACCGGCTGCAGACCACGGTCTTCGTCATGCTCGACCTCGACATCGGCATGAACGAATGGCTGTGCGCGCCGCTGGCCTGGGACCCGAACCGGCGGCTCGATCGCGGCAAGGTGATGACCTACGAGGACCTGGAGGCCGGACGCGACTTCGGCCGCTACCTCGACGTCGACGGCGACGGTATTCCGTTCCGCACCTATCCCGGCGTCCATCCGACCAAGGGCGGCTATTTCACCCGCGGCACCTCGCGCAACCCCTACGCCCGCTACAGCGAGGAGGGGGCGGTCTATGTCGACAACATGGAGCGCCTGCTGCGCAAGTTCGACACCGCCAAGACCCTGATCCCGGCGCCGGTGCGGCGGAACGCCAAGAAGACCACCAAGACCGGGGTGGTCTATTTCGGCTCGACCACGCCGGCGATGGCCGAGGCGCTGGACACGCTGGAGGCCCAGGGCCGCCGGCTGAACGCCCTGCGCGTGCGCGGCTTTCCGTTCCCGGACGCGGTGTTCGACTTCATCGCCGAGCACGATCAGGTGTTCGTGGTCGAGCAGAACCGCGACGGCCAGCTGCGCAGCCTGATCATCAACGAGGGCGGCGTCGATCCGGCCAAGCTGACCGCCGTGCTGCACTATGACGGCACGCCGATCACCGCCCGCTTCATCACCGGCGAGATCGCCGCGCGGATGGACGCCGCCAATCCCGCCATCGAGGCCGCCGAATGACCTATCTGGCCAAGCCCCAACTGCGTCACCCGCTGCTGGTCGAGAACAGCCTCGGCTACACCCGCCGCGACTACGAGGGTTCGGTGTCGACCCTGTGCGCCGGCTGCGGCCATGATTCGATCAGCGCCGCGATCATCCAGGCCTGCTACGAGCTGGAGCTGCCGCCGCACCGGATCGCCAAACTGTCCGGGATCGGCTGCTCGTCCAAGACGCCCGACTATTTCCTCGGCAATGCGCACGGCTTCAACACCGTGCACGGACGGATGCCGAGCGTCTTGACCGGCGCCAACCTGGCCAACAAGGAGCTGATCTACCTCGGCGTCTCCGGCGACGGCGATTCCGCCTCGATCGGGCTCGGTCAGTTCGCCCACTGCGTCCGGCGCGGGGTCAACATGGTCTATATCGTCGAGAACAACGGGGTCTACGGCCTGACCAAGGGCCAGTTCTCGGCCACCTCGGACAAGGGCTCGAAATCCAAGAAGGGCGTGGTCAACCACGATTCAGCCGTCGACTTGGTGGGTCTGGCCCTGCAACTGGGCGCCACCTTCGTCGCCCGCAGCTTCTCCGGCGACAAGGACCAGCTCGTCCCCTTGATCAAGGCGGCGGTGAGCCACCGCGGCGCGGCCTTCATCGACTGCATCAGCCCCTGCGTGCAGTTCAATAACCACACCGGCTCGACCAAGAGCTTCGACTATGTGCGCGAGCACAACGAGGCGGTGAACCGGATGGATGTGGTCCTGCCGCGCACGCCGATCCACCTGGACCAGAAGCCCGGCACGGTGGAGATGGTCACCCAGCACGACGGCTCGGTGCTGGCCCTGCACAAGCTCGCCGAGCACTACGACCCGACCGACCGGGTCCAGGCCATAGCCTTCCTGCAGCAGCGCCAGGCGCTGGGCGAGATCGTCACCGGCCTCTTGTATGTCGACCCGGAGGCGCACGACCTGCACGATGCGCTGGACACGGTGGACGCGCCGCTGAACACCCTGAACGACGCGGAGCTGACCCCGAGCATGGCCGCGCTGGAGGCGCTGAACGCCGCGTTCCGCTAGGGCGTATTGACTCTAGGTTGATCCAAGAATCTCCACCGCTCATCCCGGCGAATGACCGCTCATCCCGGCGAATGCCGGGACCCAGATCATATGGCCATGAACGAGGAAATTTAGAACATAACCACAAAGCACACTAAGGGCACGAAGAATAATACTCGTCGCCTTTGTGATCTTCGTGGACTTCGTGGTTCGAATTCCACCTCATATGCATTACGATCTGGATCCCGGCATTCGCCGGGAGGAGCGGAGCAAGTAAGTGATTCAATTTGAAATCATTGCGCTCTAGGCGGCGGGCCCTTCCCGGCGGGAAGGCGACGGGCGCCCGGGGATCAGCCGCGCTCGGTGGTCTGGCAAGGCCTTCAGCTCTGCTGGCGGCGGCCACGCTCGTCCTGCACCTGATCGTCAACAACCGCTACGGCGTGTTCGGCGACGAGCTCTATTTCATCGTCTGCGGCCAGCACCCGGCGCTGGGCTACGTCGACCAACCGGCGCTGGTTCCGCTGATCGCGGCCGCCTCGCACGCCCTGTTCGGAACCGCGCTCCTGCCGCTGCGCCTTTTGCCGGCGCTGGCCATGACCGCGACGGTGGCGCTGACCTGCGAGCTGACGCGAACCCTCGGCGGCGGCCGCTACGCCCAATGGCTGGCCGGGCTGGCGGTCTTGTTCGGCGGCGTCTTCCTGGTCGACGGCCTGCTGCTGATCACCGACTTCCTGCAACCTCTGACCTGGCTTGGCTGCGGCTGGTGCCTGGCGCGGCTGACGCAGAGCCGGGACGAGCGCTGGTGGCTGGGTTTCGGGGCGTTCGCGGGCGTCGCCCTGGCCAGCAAGTTCCTGATCGGCTTCTACCTCGCGGGCCTCGCCGTCGGCGTGCTGGCGACGCCGCTGCGGCGCTCGCTGGCCTCGCCCTGGCTCTATCTGGGCGCGGCGATCGCCTTCCTACTCGCCGCGCCGGGCGTCTGGTGGCAGGTGGCGCACGGCTGGCCGTTCCTGGAGCTGGGCGAGGCCGGGGCCAGCGCCAAGAACATCGCCCTCTCGCCGCTGGCCTTCATCGGCCAGCAGATCCTGTTCGTCGGACCGCTCGCGACGCCGATCTGGCTCGCGGGCCTCTGGCGCTGGTCGGTCAAGCCGGCCTTCCCTGAGTTCCGGGTGTTCCCGATCGCCTACGGGATGATGGGGATCCTGGTCTATGCGCTGCACGGCAAGGCCTACTACCTGGCGCCGGGCTACCCCGTGCTGCTCGCCGGCGGCGCGGTCGCCATCGAAGCCTGGCTGGCGAGCCCGGCGTGGCGCGGTGTCTCGATCGCGGCGGTGACCGGCGTCGGCGTCCTGCTCGCGCCGCTGGCGTTGCCGATCCTGCCGCCGAGCCAATACGGCGCCTACGCCCATGCGCTGGGCCTTTCCGCCTCGGCGACCGCGACCGAGAAGGGCGCCGAGGGCGCCCTGCCGCTGCATCTGGCGGGCATGTTCGGCTGGCGGGAAATGGCCGCCAAGGTCGCCGCCGTCTACCAGGCCCTGCCGCCGGCCGAGCGCGCCAGGGCGGTGTTCTTCGGCCGCGACTACGGCGAGGCCGCGGCCATCGACGTCTACGGCCCGGCACTGGGCGGCCCGCCGGCGGTCAGCGGCCACAACAACTATTACCTCTGGGGCCCGAAGGGCTACGACGGCTCGGTGGTGATCACCGTTGGCGGCGACGTCGCCAAGCTGGCCAGCGCCTACCGCAGCGTCGAGATCGCCGGCCGGATCGACAGCCGTTACGCCAGGCCCTTCGAGACCAACATCCCGATCTATGTCCTGCGCGGGCCGCGCATGCCGCTGGCCGAACTGTGGCCGAGGCTGAAGTTCTACTGGTAGCGCCGAGCCTCACACCGTCCGCTTGGCCCGGTCCTTCTCGTTGGCCCCGCGAATCTGCTCGCGGGCCTGCTCCCACTGTTCGTCGGTCCAGTTGCGCAAGCTCGCGAAGCCCCCGCCGCCGGCCTGGTGGGCCGCGCCGTCGATGGCGATGGTCTGGCCGTTGACGTATTCCGAGCCGGGGGCCAGCAGATAGATCGCCAGATTGGCCAGCTCGGGCATCTTGCCGACCCGGCCCATCGGATTGCCCGGCGCGCTTCCGGTGTCGCGCGAGTCGCCCGGATTGAGCCGGGCCCAGGCGCCCTCGGTCGGGAACGGTCCCGGCGCGATGGCGTTGAAGCGGATGTCGTGCGGCCCCCACTCCACCGCCAGCGACTGGGTCATGATGTTCAGCCCCGCCTTGGACATGGCCGAGGGCACGGTGAACGGCCCGCCGGTCCACACCCAGGTGGTCAGGATCGAGACCACCGATCCCGGCTTGTTCTCGGCGATCCAGCGCTTGCCGCAATCGAGCGTCACGAAGAACGAGCCGCGGAAGACGATGTCGGAAATCGCTCCGAAGCCGCGCGGCGAGAGGTCCTCGGTGCGGCTGATGAAGTTGCCGGCGGCGTTGTTGACCAGGCCGGTCAGCGCCCCGCCGTCGGCCCAGATCGTATCCAGCATGTCGCCGATCGCGTCGGCCGCGCGAATGTCGCAGGGGATCGGAACCACCTTGCCGCCGTGCGCGCCCATCAGCTCGCCCGCGGTCGCCTCCAGCACCCCGCCGCGCCGGCCGCAGATGTAGACCACCGCCCCCATTAGCAGGAACGCCTCGGCCATCACCTTGCCCAGCCCGGTGCCGCCGCCGGTGACCAGGATCCGCTGGCCGTTCATCAGGCCGGGTTTGAACATCAGATCATCGAGCGTCATGGCGTCCTCCGTCGGGCGATCGTTGGCGTCTCAGTCACACGCTGGCGCGGCGTCAGGTCAAGCGGATTGCGGGCGAATGCGCCGATGGTAAGCTCGCGCCATGACCCACTTGATCGATCGACGCGCGCTGCTGGCCTGCGGTCTGGCGCTGGCCGCCGCTCCGGCCCTGGCGCGGGCGGACACGGGACTCGTGCGCGTGGCGCTGAAAATCACCAAGGGCGTGATCACCCTCGACCTCGACGTCGGCAAGGCGCCGATCACCGCGCGCAACTTCCTGCGCTACGTGGACCTGCGGCGGTTCGACCGGTCGATCTTCTACCGCGCCTCGCGCGCCGAGGGGGCGCCGGAGACGGGCGTCATCCAGGGCGGCCTGCGCGGCGATCCGGCCAAGGTGCTGCGGCCGATCGCCCATGAGAGCACGATCAAGACCGGCCTGTCGCACAAGGACGGGACCATCTCCATGGCCTGCCGCGCGCCCGGCACCGCCACCGCGGACTTCTTCATCTGCGTCGGCGACCAGACCGGCCTCGACGCCGACCCCGCGGCCCCGACGACCCAGCCCGGCTTCGCCGCCTTCGGCCAGGTGGTCGAGGGCATGGACGTGGTCCGCGCCATCCACGCCTCGCCGACCTCGAAGACCGCCGGCGGCGCGGCGATGCGCGGCGAGATGCTGAGCCCGCCCGTGCCGATCCTCACCGCGCGGCGGGTGGGTTAGGCGGGGCGGCGATGACCGGGACGGCGCGTCTGGCCCGCGGAACGTCCGCTTCCCGGCCGGACGACGAGGTCCCCCACGCCGCCCCCCCGCTCAATCCCCGAAATTCTTCTCCAACCACTCCATCTCCCCCCGCTCGCCCTTTGCCCGCCGGGCGGCTTCCAGTTCGCGCAGCTCGAACGGGCTGATCCGGTAGTCGGAGGCCTTGAACACGTCCTCGGCCCGGCATCGACATCGGCCACGAGACGATGCGACTGGGCCGTCTATCTGGGGGATGTCGGTTTGTGAGACACCTCCTACTTGCGCATCCGCTTCAGAGCCGCGACAAGCACGGCAGGAACAGCCATGCAGTTTTATCTAAACGGATTCAGGATCGGCGACCCCGAGCTTTCCGAGCCAAGCGAGCAGGCGAAACTGCTCGCGCAAGACGACGGCGGCTTGCTTCCGCGAGAGGTGGACGTGCTGATCGTGGGATGTGGTCCTGCTGGGCTCACGCTTGCGGCCCAACTCTCCGCCTTCCCTGACATAACGACCTGCATCGTCGAGCAGAAACCGGGCCCGCTCGAGCTCGGGCAGGCCGATGGCGTCGCGTGCCGGACGATTGAGATGTTTAACGCCTTTGGCTTCGCCGAGCGGGTCCTGCGGGAAGCCTATTGGGTCAACGAGACGAGCTTCTGGAAGCCCGGCGATGATCCACGGTCCGGAATTGTCCGCGCGGGGAGGGTCAAGGATACCGAGGACGGCCTGTCGGAGTTTCCCCATGTCATCCTGAACCAGGCAAGGGTTCATGAATTCTATCTGGACATCATGCGGAAGTCGCCGGCCAAGCTGGCGCCGCATTACGGGCGACGCCTCGTGGATGTGCTGGTCGACCCTGCCGCCTCCACGGGCGACGAGGCCGTTGACTATCCGGTCACGATCAGGTTCGAGCGCCTCGGCTCAGAGTCGGATGGCGCGATAGAGACGATAAAGGCAGGTTATGTGGTCGGTTGCGACGGCGCCCGGAGCGCCGTGCGCCGTTCGATCGGGCAGGTGCTTAAAGGCGATTCGGCCAATCAGGCCTGGGGCGTGATGGACGTGCTGGCCGTCACCGACTTTCCCGACATTCGGCTGAAAACGGTCATCAACTCCGCCGAGCACGGCAGCATCGTGCTCATCCCGAGAGAGGGTGGATATCTGATCCGGATCTATGTCGAGATGGACGAACTCGCGGTCGGCGAGCGGGTCACGGCCCGGACCATCGGCGTCGAGGACGTCATCGCCGCGGCCCGACGCGTCTTCCATCCCTACACGCTCGACGTGAAGCAGGTCGCCTGGTGGTCGGTCTACGAGATCGGCCAGCGACTGTGCGACCGGTTTGACGATCTCGAGGTGGGGAGCGGGGAGCAGCGCGCGCCCCGCGTCTTCATCGCCGGCGACGCGTGCCACACGCACAGCCCCAAGGCGGGTCAGGGCATGAACGTATCGATGCAGGACGCCTTCAATCTAGGCTGGAAGCTCGCCGCGGTGGTGCGGGGCCGGTGCGCGCCGCAATTTCTGCGAACCTATAATGACGAGCGGCAGACCATCGCCAAGGAATTGATCGACTTCGATCGGGAATGGGCGGCGATGCTGAGTTCGCCGCTGAAGTCGGCGCACAATCCGCAGGGGCTAGATCCGGCGGACGTGAAGGACTATTTCGTCAGGAGCGGACGCTATACCGCTGGAACCGCGACGCGCTACACAGAGTCGGTTCTCACCGGCGCGTCCGATCACCAGCATCTTGCGGAGGGCTTCCCGATCGGGAAGCGGTTTCACTCCGCGCTCGTCATCCGTTTGGCCGACGCTAGACCGATACAGCTCGGGCACGCCGTGAAGGCGGATGGGCGATGGCGGCTGTTCGCCTTTGCGGGTGCGGAGAATCCCGAAGCGGCGACCTCGGGCGTTGCCGCCTTGTGCCGCTTCCTGGCAAATTCGCCCGCATCGCCGATCGTGCGGTACACGCCGGGGGGCGCGGACGTGGATGCGACGATCGACCTGAGAGCGATCTTCCAGCAGCCGCATCGCGATCTCAAGCTAGAGAAGATGCCGACCCTGCTCCTGCCGAACAAGGGGCAGTTCGGGCTTCTGGATTATGAAAAGATGTTCTGTCCCGACTTCGAGTCAGGCGAGGACATTTTTGACATGCGCGCGATCGATCGACGGAACGGCTGCATCGTCATCGTGCGCCCGGACCAGTACGTCGCCCATGTGCTTCCTCTGGATGCCTACGGCGCGCTTTCGTCGTTCTTCGACGGCTTCATGCTCGACCAACGTTGAGGCTGGCGATGGCAGTTTCAGGGCAAAATTCATGAGGTGATCCGTCTGGTGGTGATGATGTACGTCCGCTATCCGCTGTCGCCGCGCAATACGGCCGTCCGCGAGCCTGCTGCGCGATGACCGCCAATGTCCGAGTTCCACGGCGGGTCCCCCACGCCGCCCCGCTCACCCCGCGAAATCCTCCTCCGCCCACTCTAGCTCCCCCCGCTCGCCCCTGGCCCGGCGGCCGGCCTCCAGTTCGCGCAGCTCGACCCGGCGGATCTTGCCCGAGATGGTCTTGGGCAGGTCGGAGAACTCGATCCGCCGCACCCGCTTGAACGGTCCCAGCACCGCGCGGGCGTAGGCCAGGATCGCGCGGGCGGTGGCCGCGTCGGCAGTGGCGCCCGGCGCCAGCACCACGAAGGCTTTCGGCACGGCGAGCCGCGTCGGGTCGGGCGAGGGCACCACCGCCGCCTCGGCCACGGCCGGGTGTTCGATCAGCACGCTCTCCAGCTCGAACGGGCTGATCCGGTAGTCGGAGGCCTTGAACACGTCATCCGCCCGGCCGACGTAGGTGAACACCCCGTCCGCGTCGCGGCGGGC
The DNA here is from genome assembly GCA_963706385.1 of uncultured Alphaproteobacteria bacterium. GTDB lineage: Bacteria > Pseudomonadota > Alphaproteobacteria > Caulobacterales > Caulobacteraceae > Poindextera. Next base: position 2,828,101 of record OY970153.1, read on the forward strand.
CACGTCGCCGGTGCGGTAGAAGCCGCCCTCGATCGGGGCGACCCCGTCCTCGGTGCGGTAGCCGAGCATCAGGGCGGCGGGACGATGTTCGCCCAGCACCAGGCTGATCTCGCCCTCGTCCACCGTCGCGTCGTCGGCGTTCAGCAGCACGATCTCGTAGCCCGGCAGGGGCCGGCCCATCGCCCCCACGACCACCGGCTGGCCGGGCGGATTGCCGATCTGGGCGGTGGTCTCGGTCTGGCCGTAGCCGTCGCGGATGGTCAGGCCCCAGGCGGCGCGCACCTGGTCGATCACCTCCGGATTGAGCGGCTCGCCGGCCCCCAGCACCTCGCGCAAAGCCGTCTTCCAGGCCTTCAGGTCCTCTTGGATCAGCATCCGCCAGACCGTCGGCGGCGCGCAGAAGCTGGTGACCTTCTCGCGAACCAGGGCGTCCAGCGTCGTCTTCGCGTCGAACCGCGGCTGGTCCAGGATCAACACCGTGGCCTCCGCCAGCCAGGGGGTGAAGACGCAGCTCCAGGCGTGCTTGGCCCAGCCCGGCGAGGAGATGTTCAGGTGAACGTCGCCCGGCCGCAGCCCGATCCAATAGAGCGTCGAGAGGTGGCCGACCGGGTAGGAGAGGTGGCTGTGCAGCACCAGCTTGGGCTTGGCCGTGGTGCCGGAGGTGAAATAGAGCAAGAGCGGATCGGACGAGGCGGTCTCGCCGTCCGGCGTGAAGGCGGCGGGCTGGTCCGAGCAACTTTCCAGCCGCGTCCAGCCCTCGACCGGCGCCCCGACGCAGACGGCGGGTCCCCGATAGCCGGCCTTGGCGAACAGCGGCGCGTGCTCGGAGGCGGCGATCACCAGGGCGACCTTGCCCCGCTCCAGCCGGTCGCGCAGATCATCGCGGCTGAGCAAGGTCGTGGTCGGGATGACCACCGCGCCCAGCTTCATCGCCGCCAGCATCGAGACCCACAGCGGCTCGACGTTGCCCAGCATCAGCAAAAGCGTGTCGCCGCGACGCACGCCCAGACCGCGCAGCAGGTTGGCCAACTGGTTGGAGGCCTCGGAGAGCTGGCGATAGGTCCGGCTGAGCGATCCGGCGGGGCCGACGATGCGCAGCGCCTCGCGGTCGCGCTCGGCGGCGATCACATCGAACCAGTCCAGCGCGAAGTTGAACCGCTCCGGCCGCGGCCAGGCAAACCCCGCCCGCGCGGCCGCGTAGTCGGTGCGGTGGGCCAGCAGGAAGTCCCTGGCGCGCCTGACGGCGTCGGTCGCATCGATCGGCACTTGTGTTGACCCTCAGGCAGGCGGCTAGGAAAAGGATTAGAACAGAGAAGCGGCGGCCCGGTCGAGACGGGTGTTGCGCCGCAGGCCAGGACGGAGGAACGCCATGGACCTTGCCTATGGGCCGAAATACGAGGCCTTCCGCGCCGAGGTGCGCGCCTTCCTGGCGAAACACGCCGGCGGCGCCCCGCGCGGCGGCGACCAGACCCTGGCCTCGGCCCGCGAGTGGCAGCAGCTTTTGATCGCCAACGGCTACGCCGCGCGCACCATCCCGAAGGCATACGGCGGCTACGGCGCCGAGCCGGACATCCTGGAGAGCCGGATCATCGCCGAGGCGTTCGTCGCCGCCGGCGCGCCGATGGGCATGGCCAACCAGGGCATCTCGATGCTGGTCCCGACGCTCCTGGAGCTGGGCACCGAAGAACAGAAGCAGCGGTGGATCGCGCCCACCATCCGCGGCGAGGTGATCTGGTGCCAGGGCTATTCCGAGCCGGGATCGGGCTCGGACCTCGCCTCGCTGAAGACCCGCGCCAGCGAGGACGGCGACGACTTTTTGATCAACGGCCAGAAGATCTGGACCTCCTCGGCCCACTTCGCCGACATGATCTTCTGCCTGGTGCGCACCGAGCCCGACGCGCCCAAGCACCAGGGGATCAGCTATCTGCTGTTCTCCATGAAGACCCCGGGGATCGAGGTGCGGCCGCTGGTCACCATGACCGGAAACGCCGAGTTCAACGAGGTGTTCTTCACCGACGTGCGCGTGCCCAAGCGCCAGATCGTCGGCGAGCGCGGCCAGGGCTGGCAGGTGGCCAACGCGACGCTGAAGCACGAGCGCGGCATGCTGGGCGACCCGAACCAGGCCGGCGCGCGGCTGCGGGCGCTGATCGAGCTGGCCAGGACCGAGACCGTCGGCGGCGAGCGGCTGATCGACAATCCGGTCTGGCGCGACCGGCTGCTCAAGCTGCAGGCGCGGGTCTACGCCATGGAGTTCCACGGCCTGCGGCTGCTGACCGGCCGGCTGAAGGGCGAGGCGCCGGGCCTGCCAGGCCTGATCGTCAAGCTGATGGGCTGCGAGCTGAACCACCAGCTGGCCGGCTTCGCCATCGACGCCCTGGGCGAGCTGGGCGTGCTCTATGGCGCCAGCCCGCACCTGCGCGCGGGCGGGGTCTGGCAGCGGAACTACATGTTCGACCTGGGCCTGATCATCGGCGGGGGCACCGCCCAGATCCAGAAGAACATCATCTCCGAACGCGGCCTCGGCATGCCGCGCGAACCGAGAGCCATTTAGCTTTGGATAGAAACATCCAAAGCGTTGAAAATGGCTCTAACCGTTTGAGTTTAGAGCGTGACTGGCGCCGAAACCGCACACACTTTCGGCTGTCACGCTCTAAGCCTGCGAACTGAGAGGACAGAGCCCCATGGAATTCGCCCTCAGCGACGAACAGGTCATGCTGCAGGACGCGATCGCGCGCACGCTCGATCGGGTCTGCCCCCTGGAGCGCGTGCGCCAGGCCGCGGCCGACGGCGAGAGCCGCGCCGCCGACGTCTGGGCCGCCCTGGCCGAGCTTGGTGTGCCCGGCCTGATGATCCCCGAGGAGCACGGCGGCGCCGGCCTGACCCTGTTGGACGCGGCCCTGGCCGCCGAGATGCTGGGCCGCTCGGTCGCCCCGGTTCCGTTCGTCGCCAGCGCGGTGATGGCGCCCCTGGCCCTGATGGGCTCGGGCTCGCCCGCCCAGCAGGCGCTCTGGCTGCCCAGACTGGCCAGCGGCGAGGCGATCTGCGGCGTCGCGGTCGCCGAGCAGGCCTCCGGCGCGCGCGATGGCGCGGGGCTCGCCGCCGCCGGCGGGCGGCTGAATGGCAAGGCGCTGTTCGTGCTCGACGCGGGCGCGGCCGATCTGTTCGTCGTCGCCGATGCGGCCGGCGGCCTGCACCTGGTCACGGCCGACGCGGACGGGCTGAGCCGCACGGCGCTGACCAGCATCGACGCCACCCGCTCGCTGGGCGAAGTGGGCTTCGCCGACACCCCGGCCGAGCCGCTGAACGCGCGCGATGCGGCCGCCACCCTGCGCCGGATGATCGACGCCGGCCGCGTGGCGCTGGCCGCCGACATCCTGGGCGCCGGCCAGCGGATGATCGAGAAGGCGGTGGCCTACGCCGGCGAGCGGACCCAGTTCGGCCGGGTGATCGGCTCGTTCCAGGCGGTCAAGCACCTGTGCGCCGAGATGGCCGCCGAGCTGGAGCCCTGCCGCTCGCTGATCTGGTACGCCGCTTACGCCGCGGCCGAGGACCCCGAGCGGGCCAGCCTGATGGCCGCCCACGCCAAGGCGCACACCTCGGAGGTCGGAACCTTCGTCGCCCGCACCGCCACCGAGGTGCACGGCGGCATGGGCTTCACCGACCTGATGGGCCTGCACTACTGGTTCAAGCGCATCGGCTTCGACCGCCAGATGCTGGGCGGGCCCGAACGCGTGCGCCACGACGCGGCGGTGCTCCAGGGCTGGGCGAAATAGCGACTGTGACGGTTGAAGGGAGCCGGACGATGAAGGCACTCGAAATCGGCGCCGGAACCGGGCTGGACGCCCTGCGCATCGTCGAGCGGCCCGACCCGACGCCCGGACCCGGCGAGGTGGTGCTGGCCATGCGGGCGGCCTCGCTGAACTACCGCGACCTGTTCACCGTCCTGACCTCGGCCGGGCGTCAGCCGCCGGTGACGCCGCTCTCGGACGGCTGCGGGATCGTCGAGGCGGTCGGGCCGGGGGTCGACCGGGTCAAGGTCGGCGACCGCGTGGCGACGATGTTCTTCGAGCACTGGATCGCCGGCCGGCCGACGCCGCGGACCCAGGCGTCCGCCCTGGGCGGCGGCGGCCGCGCCGCGGGGGCGCAGAAGGTGGCGCTGAGCCAGGAGGGGGTCTCCAAGATCCCGGGTTTCCTGACCGACCATCAGGTCGCGAGCCTGCCCTGCGCGGCGCTCACCGCCTGGCGGGCGCTGTTCGAGGACGCGCGGCTGGAGCCGGGCGACACCGTGGTGCTGCAGGGCACCGGCGGGGTGTCGATCTTCGGCCTGCAGTTCGCCAAGGCCGCCGGCTACCGCACGGTGATCACCTCGTCCTCGGATGAGAAGCTGGCGCGCGCCAAGGCGCTCGGCGCCGACCATCTGGTCAACTACAAGACCACGCCGGAATGGTCGGCGGCGGTGCGGGAGGCCACCGGCGGGCGCGGCGCGGATTTCGTCATGGAGGTCGGCGGCGCCGAGACCCTGACCGAGAGCATGAAGGCGATCCGGATCGGCGGCCACGTCTCGATCATCGGCATCCTGACCGGCTTCTCCCAGGCGCTGAATTTCGGGGCGATGATCGGGACCAGCGCGCGGCTGCAAGGGGTTTCGGTCGGCTCGCGCGAGATGTTCGAGGCCATGTGCCGGGCGATGGAGGTCGGAAAGATCGCGCCCGTGGTCGACAAGGTCTATCCGTGGACCGAGGCCAAGGCCGCCTTCGCCGCCATGCGGGCGGGCGAGCACTTCGGCAAGATCGTGCTGGATTTCGGCTGACGGACCCGCGGCTCAGCGGGCGAGGATCGACAGCCCCAGTCCCACCGCCGCCCAAAACGTCCCGCAGGTCGCGACGATGAACGCCAAGGTCGCGCGTTTCGACCAGCGGCGGTCGGGCTCGCTCTCGGCGAATTCGACGCTCAAGGCGTCCTGCAACGCCCGCGCCGGCGAGGTTCTGGCCTCCAACGCCGGGCCTGCGTCGAGATCGACCGGAGTCAGCCTGGGATCCGGGGTTTCGGACGCCGCCGGCGCGGGCGCGGCCCGGCGCGGCTCATCCTTCGATGGTTTCCTGTTCGGGTTCATACCGCGCCTCCGAAGCCGATCGCCCATGCCCCGGTAGCACTCAATCCTTGACGAACCGCTTCCGTCAGATGCGGCCCCCGCGACGCGATGGATTCGGTTTGACATGGGTCAATCCTGCGAGATGGGTGCAGGCGTATGTGGCGCCCAAGTCTCACAATTTCATCACGTCGGCGGCTTATTGGGAAAACACGGCTCAGGAACTGGTCAACCCGGCAAATGTGGTCGTAAAAAGGCGCCAGTGAGCTCCGGCGGGGCGGGCGATCTCAACCGCCAGGAGAATCGCTGTGCCATCTTGCGGTTCAGCACTAGTGTGCGCTGTCCGAGCGTTAGTCGATCGGGGTTTGAGGCGGGCGGATGTCCAACGCGCTTACTGTCGCTGACATCTTCGAAATAGATTGGACCGACCGGGTCCATCGCCTCTTCGATATCGTGATCGCGCTCACGGCGATGGTGTTTGTGGCGCCGCTGCTTGTCGCCGTGTTCCTCGGCCTCAAGCTTTCCGACGATGGACCCGCGGTGTTCGGCCAGCAGCGCATCGGCCGGGGCGGGCGGGTCTTCAGATGCCTGAAGTTTCGGACCATGGTGACCGACGCCGACGAGCGTCTCGCGCGCATCCTCGAGGCCGACCCCACGGCGCGCGCGGAATGGGCGAGGGACCGCAAACTGCGCAACGATCCGCGCGTCACCCCGATCGGGGAATTCCTGAGGCGGTCGAGCCTGGACGAATTGCCGCAACTGTTCAATGTGTTGCGCGGCGAGATGAGCATCGTGGGGCCGCGGCCGATCGTGCAGTCGGAAGTGATCCGCTATGGGCGGCGTTTCTCGTCCTACTGCCTGGTCCGTCCCGGCATCACCGGCCTGTGGCAGGTCAGCGGGCGTAACGATGTCTGCTACCGCCGGCGCGTGGCGATGGACACCCTGTACGCCACCCGCAAGAGCGTGGGCCTTGACGTCCGGATCATCTTGCTGACCGTGCCGGCGGTGCTGTTCGCCCGAGGGTCCTACTGACCTTTCGCGCGCGCCGCGGCCTGACGCCGCGAACCTACTTCAGGTAGTACTTGCTGAAATCCTTGTGGTAGTAGGTCTGGTAGCCGTAGCCGGCGTAGGACGGCGCCTGCACGTTGACCAGCGTCAGAGCGATTCCGGTGATCGGCGCGTTGACCGATTCCAGCAGATGTATGGCCGCGCGAACCGCGCGCAGCGGCGTTTGCCGCCAACGCACCAAGAGCGCCAGGGCGTCCACCTTCTGCGCCAGGATGCGGGTGTCGACCACGGGCAGAAGCGGCGGCGTGTCCAATATGATGGTGTCGAAGCGCGCCTTCAAATCGTCAAGAAACCTGTCCATCGCCGGGGAGGAGAAGGGCGATTTGGCCAGGTGGGAGCCGTTGGTCAGCGAGATGAAATAGGCGCCGCTCTTCTCGTCGAGGCGCAGGGCCTGGTCGATCGTGGCCTTGCCGTCGAGCACCTCGATCAATCCGACCTCGGGCTCGTGCCTCGACAACACGTTGACCGAGCGCCGGCGAAGGTCGCAGTCCACCAGAACCACCCGGGCGCCGCCCAGGGCCAGCACCCGGGTCAGGCAGATCGAGGTCGTGGTCTTTCCCTCCGCGGGCACGGCCGAGGTGACGGCGATGACCCGCACGCGCGCATCGGCCTCGCCGTAATCGAGGGTCGTGCTGACCCCCCGGAACGCCTCGGCGAAGCCGGACAACGGGTGCTGTATGACGGCCTCGATCGGGTTGTTGGTCTTGGGTTTGTCGATCGAGGACTTCAAGGTCGGGATCGACCCCAGGAAGGGCAGGTTGAGCTGACCCTCCACGTCTTCGATCGAGCTCAGCCGCACATTCCATCGGTCGACGATGTAGGCGACGATCACCCCAAGGCCGATGCCGGCGATGAGCCCGAGCAAGATGTTGAGCGGCTTGTTGGGCACGCTCGGCGTCGACGGCGCCGACGCCAGCGTATCGATTCGAGAATCGGCCTGGCTGATCGCCTGCTGCGTGGCGGTCACTTGGACCCGCGTCAGCACGGTCTCGTAAAGTTGGCGGGCCGCCTCGGCGTTTCTCTGCAATTCGGCGAGCTTCACCGAGGCGCTGTCACCTTGGATCAGCTGGCCGCGCGCCTTATCGACGCTGGCCTGAAGCGACGCCGTGCGCTCACGGGACACCTGCACCTCGGCGGTGAGGTTGGAGATGATCCGGTTGACCTCCGCCTGGATTTGGGCGTCGATGTCCGCCAACTGGTGCCGCGCGGTCTGCAGATCCGGATGTCGCGGGCCGTAGCGGCCCTGCAGGTCGGCCACCCGGGCGCTGATCTGGGCGCGTTGCTGGCGCAGCTCGCTGATCGTCGGCGAGCCCAGCGCCGCGCCGACGTCCTCGCCATGAGATCCGTTTCTGAGCTGGTCTTGGGCCGCCGTCAGACGTCCTTGGGCCTCGGCCTCCATCATCCGCCCCGTCGCCAACTGCTGATCGAGCTCGGATATTTCCGCCTCGGTCAGGGCGGTGCCGTTGGTGTCCGAGCCCACGAGATTGTTCGCGGCCTTGTAAGCCTGGACGGCGACGTCCGCCGTCTCGACCTTCTGGCGCATTTCGTTGATCTGCGCGTTCAGCAGCGTGTTGTCGGCGTTCGCCAATTCGATTTTCTGCTGAATTTGACGTTGGATGAAGGCGTTCGCGAAGGCGTTGGCGATCGCGGCCGCCTTGGTCGGGCTGGCGTTGGTGAAGTTGACGTTCAACAGCAGCGTCTGGCCGACCCGCTTGACCTTCAGATCCTTGAGCACCTTGTCGAGCAGCGCGTCCCGCCGCAGCGCCGGACTGAGCGTTTGCTCCTTGGCGCTCAGGGCGTAGTCGGGATCCTTGTCGAGCTGCATCGTCGAGACGACCGAATCGACGACGGTGGGCGATTTCAGCGCCTCGACCTGGGTGTCCAGGGCCTGGTCGCGCGCCATGTCGCCCTGAACGGACGTGCTCGTCGGACCGATCGCTTCGTCCTTCGGCGCGTAGGACATGGTCGCCGTGGCGGTGTACCGCGGCTTCTGCATGAAGGTGAACGCGATGTCGCCCGCGAGTACGATCCCCGTCACCAGCAGCACGAGCGGAAGATGGCCCCGGACGCGCGCGATGGTGGCGGACAGGTCAAGGCTTGGGGCGAGCTCGCCCGGCGACCCCTCACTCACGTTTGCATCAACCATCGAGACTCCGGTTTTTTGTCTGGCGCGCGAGGCGCATGGTTCACTAAGTCACTAACCGAATGGTTTCCCAGTCAGAAGGAAATTCATCGCGGTGTCGCTCGTGTTCGATCGCGAGCAATTTCCGTTCCAATGGCGATGCGCGCGGACGAGGTGAGGTCCGAGCCGCCGAACCGTGGTAAGGTTCCATCAGCTTAACGGAAATGATGGCCGAACGGTGGTTGAGGAATCGATTGGGATGGTTGGACAAGGCGGCTTGGGTGGCCTTGGTCCGATGAAATGGGATTTGTTTGACGGGCTTGGGCGGCGTCGACGACTCGGAGCGGTCCAGCCATGATCGGGTTCCGCCGTCCGGCGCCAAGGCGAGCCACGTCCGCTAGACCTGGAAATAGCGGTGAGCCCCGCTCCCGGATCTCCGGCACGGTCTATGCGATCGGGGATATCCATGGCCGGCTCGATTGTTTCGAGGCGATGATCCGGCTCATTCGCGCCGACGCCACCGGGCTGGAGCATGACGCGGATCGGCCGACCATCGTGCTGCTGGGCGATCTGGTCGATCGGGGTCCGCAATCAGCGGGCTGCATCGAGCGCGCGATCGGCCTGCGCGAAGAGGATTGGTGCGAGGTCGAGCTCCTGAAGGGCAATCACGAGCAGGCGTTGCTGCAGTTTTTAGAGGATCCGGGGGTTGGTCCGTCCTGGATTCAGTACGGCGGCGCCGAGACCCTTCTGTCCTACGGCGTGGACGTGAACCAAGCGGACGCCTCCAAGGGTTGGGCCGGCGTTCAAGCCCAGTTCGCCGGGGCGTTGCCGGAGGCGCACCGCCAGGCCGTCGAAGGCATGAAGTTGTGGTACGAACGCGACGACTACCTGTTCGTCCATGCCGGGGTGCGACCGGGTCTGACGATCGAGCAGCAGACGGAAACCGACCTGCTTTGGATCCGGCGGGATTTCTCCAGCGTCGAATGCCCCTATCCGGGAAGAGTCGTCGTCCATGGACATACGCCCAGGCGCGAGCCCGATCTGAAGCGTTGGAGAATCGGGGTCGACACCGGCGCCTATTCATCCGGCGTGCTGACCGCGATCAGGTTGCGGGGGACCGAGCGGATGGTGATCCAGGCGCTATAGAGCGTGATAGCCGAAAGTGTATGCGGTTTCGGCGGCCGCCACGCTCCAAACTTTTGAACTAGAGCTAGCGCTGGAGGACCACGCCGAGGCTGCCGCGCACCTCGTTGAACGACGGCCCTCTGGTCGCCACCGGGCCCGACGAGGTTCGATCGCTGAATCCGATCGTGGCGTTGACCCCGAGGTTCCGATCGATGAAGTAGGTTCCCCGCGCTTGCAGGCCGCCAGCCGTATCCGATCGGGTTATCCCGACGAAGTCATCCCGCTCGATGTGGGCGATCGCGCTCAAGATAATGTTCTGCCTCAGTTCATAATCGGCCTGGAGCGAAATTTCATTATCGAAATAGCCGCTGGCGTTGCTGAATGCGGCGTCGTCAACCAAGCGTTGGGCGATCAGGGTGAGCGTCAGCACTTGAGCGGGGAAGTACTCCACCTTCGCCGAGACGGCCATGCCATCAAGCGCGTGAAACAGCGCCGAGCGGTAACTGCGATCGATGTACCCGACCCCCAATTCGCCGCGCAACAAGTTGGTGATATCGAAATTCACGCCGGTGAGCAGTCGCGGTTCGTCATAATCGCGCCGGAGGGCCGGGGCGCCGTTCAGATAGGTTCCCGAGCTATAGATCACACGCGCGAAGACGGCCGCGTCGGGGCTGAGCGCGTAATCGACACGCCCGCCCACGCGAGCCACATCGATGTCCCGCGTAGTTTCGATGACGGAGCCGCCGCCGATCTGCGGCACGTTGACATAGGTGAAATGCCGGAAATCCGCGTCCAGCGCCACGCGTATCCTGTCGGCGCCGTAGAGCCCCCGCGCATAAGCGCCTTGGACGTTGACGGGGACCGGCTTGATGGCCAGGCTTTGGGTCAATGCCCCGCCGGGTTCCTCGTAGTATAGGTCCGCGTAGGCTCCGAGGGCGATGTAGGAATCGCCGTGAACGTCCACGTGGCCGTCGACCCGCGTCGACCAGCTCGTCTGATCCTGGGAATGATCGCGCGCGAAGGTCTGGTTCTCCGCCGCGACGGATGCCGTGAGACTATGGCGCCCCCAATTGCTCTGAGCGATGATGGACGGACCGGTGACGAGCGCGACATCTGATATCGGGTCACGCGGTTTCGCCAGCACGTTGTCCGAAGCCAGTCCGCCAAGCTCAAGCTTCGGGAACAGGGTGAAGCCTCCGGCGAGGATGCCGACCGCGTCATAGTCGGGTCGCGGGCGCTCCGTGACGCTGACGTTCTTGCCCCGGCCATAGAATTGAGGAAGCCCGAAATCGGTCGAGTCATCGAGGTTCTGAGCCAGCGCTTGTCCGGCGGCGAACAAGCCGCCCCCCACCAACAACGCGATCGACAGTAGGCGTTTCGGGTCCATAGCTGCTCCCCCATGCGTTCGAACGGCCCGGCCTTGGCAAACGCGGCCGCGACCGACCGCTAAAAATAACGCTCGCCAATACGAATGGTGTCGCCGGGCTCCAACGGCAGATCCGACGTTATCGTGTATTTGGTTTCCTTGGATTGCCCCTCATGCCGCAGATAAACGTGCTTTTGATCCGCGCGATAAGTGAATCCGTTCGCCGTTGCGACCGCTTTCATCACGGTGAGGGCGGCGGTATAGGGATAGTTTCCAGGTTTGTTCACCTCGCCGAAGATAAAATACGGGCGAAATTCCAGGACATCGATGCTCACTTGCGGCGACTTGAGATACCCATCGCTCAAGCGCTGTTCTATGTCTTGGCGAATCTCCGCCGTGGTTCGACCGGTCGCGGGAACAGCCCCGATCAAGGGGAGCGAGAGGGCGCCGTCGGAATTGACCACGAATTCACCGGACAGGTCCGGTTCGTTGTAGACCAGCAGCCGAATCTTGTCCGCCGCGCCAAGCCGGTAGTCAGTCAGCTTGTCCGAGACCGAGGCCGTCGTCGGCGCCGGGGCGAGCGGCTGGGCGATGGACGCTCCGGCGCAGGCCGCCAAGATCACCGCCCCCAGGAACAAGCCTCGCGAGAGTCCGAGGATCATGCGTCACGCCTCCTTCAACAATCGAATTCCTAGTGGTCTCGCCACATTCACGCAATCCGTCCGCCACGATGCACGATTCGGGCCTGGATCATTGCGGCGCGTCGAGCGCGGTCGGCTAAAAGCGCTCATGAGGGTCTCGACCTTGGGCGCCATGCGCTCGACACCGCGGCGGCCGGGCTTGGAGGCGTCGCGCCGCGCCGCATGCGGGCCGCGGGCGCGTGCCAAAGATCATAAGAAATTGACGTTATTGCGACCGAGGCGCTGCTTCGGTCTGAGAATGCGCCCCAAAATGGAACGGCGGCTTCGCTTGCGACTTTCCCGACACTCGCGTCAACCGGTCCGGGTCCGGCGCTGGGCGTCAATCTGCCGTGGCGGCGGCGCGCGCGTGGCTATATACAAGGGCATGGGTTGGGGTGGTTGCTCGCACATGGCGATGGCGACGGGCTGGGCGCGGGCTCGCTCGCCCCGATGCGACGGGTTCACCAGCGGGTGCGCCGATGATTGAGCTGTGTCTCGGTCTGGCCCTCATTTGTTTCCTGTTGGCGGTCCATCCCTACACAACCTACCCGATCTCGCTGATGATGATTCGCAAGCGACCGCTTCTGCGGCCGGCGCCGGGTGGGACTAGGCCCACGATGGCGATCTTTATGTCGGCCTACAACGAAGAGCGGGTGATCGAGGCCAAGGTCCGGAGTTTGCTCGCCGCGAGCGAGGCCTATGGCCCGGCCCAAATTTACATCTATGTCGATGGCTCGTCCGATCGCACCGCCGAGCGGCTCGAACGGTATCGCGATCGGCTGACCATCGTCGTATCGGACGAGCGCCTCGGCAAGACCGTGGGGCTGAAGCGGTTGGTGGAGAATACCGACGCCGAACTCCTGGCCTTCACCGACGCCAATGTGGAAGTTCCGCGCGACGCCTTGATCAACCTGGTCGAGGCGATGCGGGACCCCGACGTCTGCGCGGCCTCGGCGCGGCTGACCTACACCAACGCGGGCGAATCGGGGATCAGCGCCTCGGGGGCGATCTATTGGAACATCGAGGAATTCATCAAATCGCTCGAGTCGGACACCATCGGCTTGATCGGCGTGGACGGGGCGCTGTTCGTCATCGAGCGGTCGGCCTACACGCCGCCGCCCGACGAATTGATCGACGATCTCTATCTGTCGATGTGCGCCTTGCTGACCGGCAAACGGGTGGTTTCGACGCAAACGGTTCAGGTCAAGGAGCGCGGCGCGGCGCGATGGGACGAGGAATTCCAGCGCAAGGCCCGCATCTCCTGCCAGGCGATCAACGTGCACCGCGCCCTGTGGACCAGGCTTCGAAAGGCGCGGCCTGGCCTGCTCTACGGCTATCTTTCGCATCGCTTCCTGAAGTGGATGACGCCGTTCAACCTGCTGTTCGCCGCATCCTTCCTGCTCGCGGGCCTATGGCTCAGGTTTGGTCACATAGCGCCCCTCGCCCTCGCGGAACTGCTGGCGGCGCTGTTGGTCGGCGCCTGGGTCAATCTGCCGGGCTTCAGAATAGTTCTGGCGGCCATCATCGCCCTGGCCGGCGTCGCCTATGGCGTGCTCGAGGCCGTCTTCGCGGGGCGCACCTATTCGACCTGGACCCCGGCGTCGACGGTGCGGGACTGACGGCTGGCTCGGCTAGGCTAGGCCAAATATGCTAGCAGGCCGCTCGCCTGTTTGGCGAACGGCCTGCCGCCGAGCGGCGTCGACTGGCCAGCCGGGGGGAGAGCGGGCTAGCCGACTTCCGCGTCCACGCTCACGTCAGGTATTGGGCAGCGGACCGACCTGACTGGTGTTGATGTTTTGGAAACCGCAGAAGGAAGTCGGCGCCGCCGATTGAACGACGTAGTTTCCGGCGCTCGGATTCACGAAGTAGGGGTTGGTGTTTAAGGGGTTCGTGTCAACGATCGCACCGATGTTCGGCATCGATCCTTTTGTATCCCAGTAAATATTTTTGTAATCGGAAGGAGCCGTTCCGGTTCCAGAGTCTCTCCACACACTGATTGGCGGAGATCCGGAAGAATATGATATGTTACAAGATATAACATTTTGGGTCATCGGGGATGAGCCCTCGCTTTGGTAAAGACCAACGGCGTAATTCGTGCTGACGTCAAATATATTATTGACAACGGTATTGTTGCTTCCGCCGTGGGTAAGGAACGTGTATTGTCCGGACCCGTATACGATATTGTTTTTTATGAGCGCATTAGACAAGAAATCGTCGAGATATATCCCGGCCGATTCGGCGGTGAGTTTGCCGTAATTTGAAACAATATTATTGCTCAATACAATGTTTGTGTTCGATTGGGCTCGGTCGTTGGCGTGAATTCCGCCGCAGTCGGCGACAACCGTGCATGTGGTATGGACCCAATTGCTGTCGATCAGCAAATTGCTGATATTGTCCCCAGCGGCCGTGGCGACATCGATTCCGTCGCCTTGCACATTTTGAACGATATTGTGGGTGATTTTCCCGTTCACGAAGCTGTTCATGGTCTGGATGCCGGCTTGGTTCCAGGCGGTGGCGTGAATGTTCTGTATCGTATTGCTGTCGATCGTCACGCCGGACACGATCTGAACCAGGATGCCGCTGGTGGCGAAGTTCTGCAGGGTCAGCCAGCGGACCGTGGCGTTATTGGCGTGGATGTAGAATCCCTCGGCGGTCGACCCGCCGCCGTCGAGCACCGGCGTCTGGCCGGGATAGGCCAGCCAGCTTTCGCCGGCGTCGGCGGCTCTCAGAATCACTGGTGCGGCGCGGAGATAGATCCCGCCTAACAGGTAGGTGGTTTTAGTCGTCGAGGCCTGCATGGCGGCCTGGGCCTTTTCCAGCGTCTTAAACGGCGCCGTCGCGGACAGACCGTTATTGGTGTCCGCCCCGTTCGGGGAGACGTACCAGGCCGGGCTGAGCGCGGTGCTGGTGCTGGCGGTGGTGGTGGTCGACGAGGGGCGCGTCGACCTGACGAATCTCGGCGCCGACACCGCCGCGGTGGAGGTGGCGGGGAGCGAGGTGGTGGCCGCGAAGACAAGGGCCAGCAGAGACGCTGAAGCCCGGAGATGTTTCGTTGTGCGCATCGAAGCTTGGTCCTTGAGATGACGAGTGAAGCTCGAGGTCACAATCTATTCATATCTGCATAAATGATTACTCAATTATATTAGTAAACATTAAGTTAAAATGTTAAGTTACGATGATTGAAATGAATAAAGGTAACAGCATGACAACATTGAGGCGTAATAATGGCTTGGCGTTAGCTGCGTGATGGACTCGTCAACGGGATTTCGCGCCATGAACCCTCAGGGGGTCGGCGCCGATCGCGGGCCATCGACATGATTTTTGGCCGCGATGCCCGCGGCTGATCGCCCGATCGATCGGGCGATAACCATAAATTAACCAAAATTGCCCAATTGAGTGATGGCGGATTTGGCCGTTCCCTGACTCCAGATGGCCGTGTTTCTGACGGGCGCTTACGGGCGGGGTTTCGTCGTGAGGAGAGGATCAACGCTTCGAATGCGTGCGGCGCCTCTCTCGGCCGAACGGACATCAAAGCCCTGGAGCCGGACGGTGCTGGCGCTGCTGTCCGGCTTCGCGGCGGTTCTGTCCATGGCCTTCGCCATCACCGCCAGCCCCGTCGCAGCCCAGGGCGTTCCGGCGGCGCCCGCCGTGTTGACCAGCGTCGCCGTGAGCAAGACCCCTCAGGGGCAGACCCAGGTGCTGCTGAGCTTCGACAAGCCGCCGCCGCGGTATTCCATCATCGCCAACGACAACGACAAGCCGACGATCGCCTTCGCCGGCGCGCTGCGCGGGCGCGGCGCCAGCTTTCCGGCCGGCGCGCCGGAACCGATGAAGAACGCGACGTTCGATCAGCGGGACGGCACGCTGATCCTGACCTTCGCCGCTTCGTCGCCCATCCGGCTGACCGCCACCCCTTCGGGTGACCGGGCGATCGCCCTGACCTTCTCCGCCCCCAGTCTGCGCGGGGAAATGGCGGTCGATACGCCGACGCCCAGCGCGCTTGCCGCCTTCACCGAACGAAACCCCGAAGAGGACCAGTTCGAAATCGTGCCGCTCAAATACGCCGATGTCAGTGAAGTGGTCGGCCTGCTGACCGCCGACGACACCGTCAAGCCGAACGACACGTTCAGTCCGCAGGAACCCGCCTTCGGCTCCGCGGGCATGATGAACAATACCGGCGGCGTCGCCCCCAATGTCGTCAATCCGGGGCTTAATCCGGCCGGCGACGCGGCGAACCTGTCGTTCGGCCACTCGGTCAATGATGCGATCGGCATTGATCGGCGCCTCAACGCCATCATCCTTCGCGGTTCACCGGAACGGGTCGCCCGATTGAAGGAAAAGATCGCCAAGATCGACGTGCCGGTCTCCAGCGTGATTCTCGAAACCGTGTTCGTCGAACTGACTCAGACCGGAGCGAAGAATGTCGGTCTCGACTTCAACAACGCCAATTCCCAGATCGCCACGGCCACGTTCAATTCCGGCGCCTATGTTCCGTACGGCACGGGGGACATCAACGGGGTGAAAAGCCTCGCCCTGCAGGCGGCGATCTATGCGCAGGTGCAAAAGGGGCATGGCCGGATCATCTCCAAACCCCGCATTTCCGCCCAAAGTGGCTCCTCGGCCAAGATCATCACCGGCGACGCCCTGCCGATCCTGACCGCGATCACCCTGTCGGGCGTCAACGGCGTCTCCCAGCAGGTGCAATACGTCACGGTCGGCGTGACCTTGCAGATCGCGCCTCGGGTCACCGACGACGGGTTCGTCACCTCCCACGTGTTCTGCGTGGTCTCCAGCGTCACCGGCTATTCGCAAGGCTATCCCACCATCAGCCAGCGGGAGGCTTCGACCTCGGCCACGGTGCGCGACGGCGATTCGTTCGTGATCGGCGGTCTGACGGAAGAGAACGAACTGTCCAACACCGGCAAGATTCCCGGCGCGGGCGACATTCCGATCTTGGGCAAGATCTTCCAGCATCAGACGTCCACCAAGTCGAAGACCGAGCTCTACATCGTGGTGACGCCGCATATCGTGCGCGGCGCCGACCTGGCCGAGGCCCGCCGGCAGCGCGACCTGGGTGACCAGCCCGGCGCGCTCGGCCAGTAGGCCGGCGTTATCACCGCCCGGTCTCTAAACGCCGGATGGGTGGTCCGGCGTCGTCGAGCCACGGATTAATCGTGGCGTGGGCTGAACCAAAGGGGATATTGCTTCTGTTCTGTGTGATGGCGCTTGATCGGCGGAGTGCTTTTTACGGAAGATGCGGCTGGGTCGGGAGCGGTCACGTGTCCGGCCTGTTGGTGTGGCGGTTATGGCTGTTGGCCCTGATGTCGTCCGCTGACCTTGGGTTACCATCACCGCGTTCCATGGCGCATTTCCCGCCTCTGAGCGACGCGGGTTATTGAGCCGCTCATATATGACCGATGGCCGTTTTGTAATATAGTGCACGTTACGATCTGCTTCGGGTAATGAACGGGGAGCGCCATGGCCATCATTCATAAAATTGTTGCGCCATTTTCTACTTTTTTTAGAAAAAAAAGAATGAAACAGATGGCAATTCTCTTAAATTTAAGCAATGAAGATAGCATAATTGATGTTGGAGGCTATCCTGGAAATTGGAATTTAATAAATAAAACTCCAAATGTTCTATTGTTAAATTTAGAAAATGAAAATTGGGAAGACGGTAGATTTAAAAAAGTTAAAGGAGACGGCACAAATCTTCCTTATTCGGACAATTTATTTGATATAGCTTACTCAAATTCGGTAATAGAGCATGTTGGCTCATTGGAAAAACAGAAAAAATTTGCAATGGAGTTTCGTAGAGTCGCGTCCAGATACTATATTCAAACTCCTTATAGGCATTTTCCGCTTGAAGTACACCTCCTTGCGCCATTCGTTCAGTATCTTCCAGCGGCTCTTGCAAAAAAAACGCTTAGATGGATTACGCCGCATGGGTGGATAACGCGAGCAGATCAATCATGGATCAATGACTTCGTGGATCAAACCCGGCTCCTCAATAAGCGAGATATGCGGGATTTGTTCCCAGACGCGGAACACCTGGAGGAACGCATGTTCGGATTGACAAAATCGCTGATCGCCATTCGCCGTTAAAAAATAGACTTATTCATAAAGCTATAGATACCTAATCGAAGCGGCCGTCGGTTTCGTCGCGCCAGCGCGTCAGGGCGGCTTCGAGGTCGGTCGAAAACGCATAGCCGTTCTCGCGCAGCCAGCCTGGCTCGATCCGGGTCGATTGGACCAGCTTCATGACCCGATCGCGATGGATCGGCGTCTTCAGGCCAAACCGGCTCGCGATCTCGAACAGGCTGGCCGCCGCCATGATCGGCGCCAGCGGCATGGTCATCGGTCGGGTCTCGCGGCCGGTCACGCGGCCGAAGGCCTCGACGATGTCCCCGATCGTACTGGGGTCGGGATAGGCGAAATTGTAGAGCACCGCGCGGTCCGGGCGATCGAGCGCGAAGTCGATCGTTCGCAGAAGCTCGTCCACATAGCCGCCGCTCTTGACGGTGTCGCGGCGGCCGGGGAAGGCGAACCAGCCGTTGCGCAGCGCCCTGGCCAGACTGGTGTAGTTGCCGCGCTCGCCCGGGCCGAACACCACGCCCGGCCGCACGGTGATCAGTCGTCGATCGTCGCCACCTTCGAGCCATCGCTGGTGGATCTGCTCGGCCAGGCGTTTCGACCGGCCGTAGGGGTTCACCGGCCGGAGCGGCGAGGTTTCGTTCACGGTCTCTTCGCACGGCCCGTAGACGGAAATCGAGCTGGTGAAGACGATGGTCTTGATGTCGCAGGCTTCGGCCAGGCCCGTCGCGTTCAGGGCGCCGCCGATGTTGGTGTCGTAATATTCATGAGCGGGATGGCCAGGCGTTCGATGCACCGCAGCCAGGTTGTAGATCACCGCCGCCCCGGCCCCGCATTCCCGGGCGATGGGCTCGCGGACGTCCGCGACGCGATAGGTGACGCTGTCCAGGCGCTCGCGCGGGGGCTCGATGTCGAGCGCGCGAACCGCCACGGCGCCCGCCGCGATCAGATGCCTGACCAGGCGCGTGCCGATAAAGCCACTTGACCCTAAAACGACCGCGGCGCCCTTCGTCATTCCGGTATGAAAGCCTCGAGCCGATCACGGCGGCCTGACCCGTCGCAGCCTGACCCGCCGCGGCCTGATCCATCGCGGCAGGACGCGGCGCACTTGTGCGACGCGGCGAGAAATCGCACAATCGGCCCCAATCAGCAATGCGGCTCATGTCGACGGCGGCGCTGGTCGGCGCGGGCGGTCACGATGGTGTCATGGTTCAGATTGAACGCAGCAAAGTCGCGCTGATCACCGGCGTGACGGGGCAGGATGGGGCTTACCTCTCGGAGCTTCTGCTGGCCAAGGGCTATGTGGTCCACGGCGTCAAGCGGCGCTCGTCGTCGTTCAACACCGGCCGGATCGAGCATCTCTATCAGGATCCGCATGAGCCCGATCAACGGTTCATCCTGCACTACGGCGACCTGACCGACAGCACCAACCTGATCCGCATCGTGCAGCAGGTGCGGCCGGACGAGATCTACAATCTGGCGGCCCAATCCCACGTGGCGGTCAGCTTCGAGACCCCGGAATACACCGCCAACTCCGACGCCGTCGGCGCCCTGCGGTTGCTCGAGGCCATCCGGATCCTGGGCCTTGAGAAGAAGACCCGCTTCTATCAGGCCTCCACCTCCGAGCTCTATGGATTGGCGCAGCAGACGCCTCAGAACGAGAAGACGCCGTTCTATCCGCGCAGTCCCTACGCGGCGGCCAAGCTCTATGCCTACTGGATCGTGGTGAACTATCGCGAGGCCTACGGCCTGCACGCCTCCAACGGCATTCTGTTCAACCACGAAAGCCCGCTGCGCGGCGAGACCTTCGTCACCCGCAAGATCACCCGCGGCGTGGCGGCGATCCATCACGGCATTCAAGACAAGCTCTACCTTGGAAACCTGGACGCGAAACGCGACTGGGGACATGCGCGGGAATATGTGCGCGGCATGTGGCTGATGCTGCAGCAGGACGAGGCCGATGATTATGTGCTGGCGACCGGCGAGACGATCCAGGTCCGCGAATTCGTGACCAGGGCCTTTGGCGAAGTGGGCGTCGCGCTGGAGTGGCGCGGTCGCGGCGTCGAGGAACAGGGCGTCTGCGTCAAGACCGGCCGGGTCTATGTCGAGGTCGACCCGCGCTATTTCCGCCCGACCGAGGTCGACCTCTTGATCGGCGACGCGCGCAAGGCGAAGCAGAAGCTCGGCTGGTCGCACGAGATCGGATGGCGCGAACTGTGCGCCGAAATGGTGCGGGCCGACATGATCGCGGTCCCCAAGGAAGCGCGCGGAAATGCCGACTGACGGCGCGCCGGTGATCTATTCGCTTGCCGGCAAGCGGGTATGGGTCGCCGGCCACAAGGGGATGGTCGGCTCGGCGCTGGTGCGCGCCCTGGCGTCGGAAGGCTGCGAGATCCTCACCGCCGACCGCGGGGAGGCGGACCTGCGCCGCCAGTCCGAGGTCGAGGCCTGGATGGCGGCCCGCCGGCCGGACGCTATCTTCCTGGCCGCGGCCAGGGTCGGCGGGATACTGGCCAACGACAGCTATCCGGCCGATTTTCTTTACGACAACCTGATGATCCAGGCCAATATCGTCGAGGCGGCCCACCGCACGGGCGTCGGCAAGCTGATGATCCTCGGGTCGAGCTGCATCTATCCCAAGCTGGCGCCGCAGCCGATCGAGGAGGCGGCCCTGCTTTCCGGG
This sequence comes from uncultured Alphaproteobacteria bacterium, assembly GCA_963706385.1. GTDB lineage: Bacteria > Pseudomonadota > Alphaproteobacteria > Caulobacterales > Caulobacteraceae > Poindextera. The sequence goes on from OY970153.1 coordinate 2,848,327, forward strand.
CCGCTGGAGCCGACCAACCAGTGGTACGCCCTGGCCAAGATCGCCGGCATCAAGCTCGGCCAGGCCTATCGCCGCCAGCACGGCCGCGATTTCATCTCGGCGATGCCGACCAACCTCTATGGCCCGGGTGACAACTTCGATCTCCAGACCAGTCACGTGCTGCCGGCCCTGATCCGCAAGGCGCACGAGGCCAAGGCGCGCGGCGAGCCGAGCCTTACCCTCTGGGGCACCGGCGCGCCGCGGCGCGAATTCCTGCACGCGGACGATTGCGCGGCCGCGCTGGTGCATCTGATGAAGACCTATTCGGACTTCGAGCACGTCAACGTCGGCTCGGGCGAGGACATCACCATTCTGGAGCTGGCCAGACTGGTTTGCGAGGTGGTCGGCTTTTCCGGCGACATTCGCACCGATCCCTCCAAGCCCGACGGCGCCCCGCGCAAGCTGATGGCCGCCGGCAAGCTGCGCGCCTTTGGCTGGGCCCCGAAAATCCCGCTCAGGGATGGCGTCGCGGCGACCTATGCGTGGTTCAAGGCCAACGCGGCGAACTCGGCGGCTTAGACGGACAGCGCGCGGATCAGCGCCGGGCCAGATCGTCGGACGGCCGCCGCGCGCCGCCGAGTTCGGCGCGCAACACCCGCCAGATGAACAGCGGCACCACCTTGGCGTAACGCGAGCCGAGACGGCGCGGCTCATGCAGGGCCCGCGACAGCCACTCCAGGCCAAGCTTGCGCATCCACGGCGAAGCGCGCGGAATGCGGTCGGCATGCATGTCGAACGCCGCGCCCACGCCCATGCACAGCGTCCCTGGGAGCCGTTCGGCGTTGCGCGCCATCCATATCTCCTGCTTGGGCGAGCCGATGCCCACCCACACGAAATGCGGACGCCCCCGTCGGATGCGCTCCAGCACCTCGTCGGTCTCCCGCTCGGTCAGCGGGCGAAAGGGCGGGGAGATGTCGTCGACGATCGCCACGCCCGGCGCCGCCTGCTCCAGCCGCGCCTTCAGCTTGGCGAGCACATCGGGTGTCGAGCCGTAGAGGATATGGCGCCAGCCGCGGCTCACCCCGAACCGGCAGACCGCCGGCAGCATGTCCGGACCGCAGACCTGGGCCATGGCCCTGTGTCCGCGTCGCCGACCGAGCCAGACCAGGGGCCAGCCGTCGGGCGCGTTGATCAGCGCCTTTTCGTGGGACAGGGCCAGCTCGGGGTCTTCGTATGATCGAACCACGCCGTGCACATCGCGAAAGTTGACGAAGCCGCCACCGCTGGAGGCCGCCGGATCCGCGTGCCAGGACTCCAGCGCCGCCAGAAATTCGTCGGGATTCACCGCCGCGACTCTCACGCCCAACGCGTCGAAGGTCTCCGGCGGGACATAAACCGTGGGTGGGGGCATGGAGCAGTCTGGGACCAACCGCGCGGACATGGATCGCTGAACGCCAGGGTTTCTAGCATGGACGAGATGGATCAGGTAAGTCGTGGCGACGACCAAACGGGCCAGCGGCCCGGTCGTTCGGGAAAATCGCTCGAGCGACGCATGACGGCTGGGCGCGGCGGATGACACGGTGGCGGGCGCGAGCGGGACAAGATGGCTGATTCGCCGATCACGATCGCTGTCGTGCTCGCCACGTTCAATCGGCGGGAGACCACGCTCCGGTGCCTGAGCCGCCTGATGTCGCAAGCGTCGGACAGAATACGGCTCTCGGTTCACCTGCTGGATGACGCGAGCCCGGACGGCACCGCCAGCGCCGTGCGTGAAGCCTTCCCCCAGGTTCGTGTCCTGGACGGCGACGGCCAGCGGTTCTGGGGCGGCGGGATGCATCTGGCGATGCGCGACGCCATCGCCTCCCGGTTCGATTTCATGCTGTGGCTGAACGACGACGTGGAACTCAAGCCGGATGCGCTGGCATCGTTGTTGCACGCTCACGCCGAAGCCAGCGCCACCCATGGGCAAGGCGGTCATGTCATCCTCGGCGCCGTGCAGGACCCTGAAACCGGTGAGATCACCTATTCCGGCTTCGATCGCAAAAACCGTTGGCATCCGGCGCAACTCTCTCGGGTCCCGCCGAAATCAGACCAGCTCACGCGATGCGATACGATGAACGGCAACTGCGTCTTGATCCCGGAACAGGTCGTTCGCGCGGTCGGATTGATCGATCCCGCCTACACCCAGCAAATCGGCGACATAGACTATGGGTATCGCGTCCGGCGTAGCGGCGCGCGCCTCTGGATCGCCCCCGATCCGGTGGGCTTTTGTTCGCCGAACCGCAAGCCTCGCCGGTTGCGGGACCCTTCGCTGAGTCTGCGTGAGCGGCTGCGCCTGCTCAATTCCCCGCACGGCCTGCCGCTTCGCCCCTGGCTGAAATTCATGTGGCGGTACGCGGGGCCGCTCGGCCCCCTGCTGCTGGCGGTCGGCTACACGAAGGCGGTGTTGGGATCCGGCCGCCCGGCTGGAACGCACAGTGGCTGACGGACGACAACACCTACGCTCTACGAAACCTGATGGCTCCGCATGCCGGCCTCTTGCCACCCAACGAGACAAAGGAGTTGCCATGGGGCGTGGGGTCATTATCGTCGCCGGCGGTATGGTCACGAGCGATGTGCCGCCCCTAACGATCCTCGGCGGCGTTCCAGCTAGGGCGATCGGCTTGGTTCATGATCTGGCGAGCGAAGCCCGATGAAGATCATACTCGCCGGACCATTCGCCACCGACCCCTTTCGAACGGCTTTGCAAGCTCCCTTCACGGGTGCCCCTCCGGGTCCGATTCAAACACCAATAGGGCCACTCGCGCTTGAACTGCTGCGTGCAGGCCACGATGTTTACGCCATAACCATAGACCAAACCATTCAACAGCCGGTACGAGTAAAACACGGTCGATTGACGTTGATCTACGTACCACAGCGCGCGTCTGCGCGTCTCCGGACGCTCGACTTCTTCGAGACCGAAATTCGTTTCGTCGCCGAGGAAATCGAGCGCATCCAACCCGATCTAGTGCACGCCCACTGGACCTATGAATATGCCGAGGCTGCGGTGCGTGGTCAGGCCGCGCATGTCGTGACCATGCACGATGTGCCGATCGAGGTCGCCTGGATATTCAAAAACGCCTATCGATTTCTAAGGCTGCTCCTCGCGTTCCGCGTCCTCGTCCGCGCCAAATGCGTTACGGCCGTCGCGCCCAGCATGGCGGGTTGGGCCCGCTTTCACGGCTACTTTGGCGAGGTGTCAATCATTCCCAACGGCGTCGAAGTCCCTGCTTTCGAACATCGCGAACCTGACGCCGCTGTCCAGCCGCCGATTATCGCCACGATCGGCGACATTTCGGGTCGCAAGAACATACGGACCGGAATCGCCGCTCATAAGCTCGTCCGCCGAGCCCACCCCAACGCTGAACTGCATCTGTTCGGTCCCGGTTTGGATGAGGCATATGTCGGAGGAGCGGAAGGTGTTATCGGTCACGGGGCCACGCCGCACTCCGACCTGATGAAGTTCTTGTCCGAGCGCGCGACTTTGTTGTCCCATCCCTCCTATTGGGAGGCTTGTCCAGTGATCGTAATCGAAGCTATGGCTCGGGGGTTGCCCGTTGTCGCCGGACGGCAGGTGGTAGGCAGCCAATTCGTCGTCGGCGATCAGTTATCCGACCTGTTGGTTGATGTCGGCGATCCGGAAGCGCTGGCGAATGGCATTCTTGGACTGCTCGACAATAGCGCCGCTTACGCCTCCGCCGTTTCTCGCAGCCGGCAGAGAGCCGAGGAAGCGTTCAGCGCTCCGGTGGCGGCCAGCCGTTATCTAAGTGTCTACCGACAAGCGTTACAGATCCAATCCCGCGATCGTGCATCCTTGGAGCCGGAATAGGACAATGGTCGCCTAGCCTCCCAAGACCTGCTTTTCCTCCAACGTTAAAATTCTTAGGGCCTGATCCAATGACTTCGATCGGAACCACTGCTGGGGCGAGGCTGAGTTGAATCGGCTCGCTGTTCTTCTGACGTGACTCCCCAATGCCGGCCGGCTGCAAAGGAGGCGCTCTAATGCACGACCAGATGCAAAACGCAGACATTACCTCTCCGAGAGCCTTAAAGAGGCGTCTGGCTCAGACTTCGGTAGCCGCAGATATCGACCGGCCATCGGAATCAATCACCCCAGACGAGAATAAGCTGGTGTCGCCTATCACAGGAGGGATTGAGGTCAGTCTAATATCTGCCGTACAGACAGCAGATCTTGTCCGTCTCGCAAGAATGTTTGTGGGAGATATTGAATATCTCTTTCAAGGAGTTGATAGTATAACACTTTGGAGATGCAACGAAAGTGGCGTTTTATTTTTTGATCCTCCTGTAGCCGGCGACGACAAGTTCTATTCTATGTTAAATAACGCGCCCTGGTATTACATGGATGAAAAGCAGGAATACGAAGAGGCGGCGCGTTGGGTGAAAGTCGGCGATGCGGTTCTCGATGTGGGATGCGGTTTCGGAGGATTTTCCGACCACCTTCCTCGTGGCGCGTCATTCACTGGCCTGGAACTGACGGAGAGCTCCGTGGTTAAAGCGGTGGCCCTAGGACGCAATGTAAAGCAAGAACTCATCGAGGCGCATGCTGAGCGCAACGCCGAGCGCTACGATGTCGTCACCTCATTTCAAGTTGTAGAACACGTCCAAAATCCGATGCAATTCATGGAGTCGATGGTCCGGTGCGCCCGACCCGGTGGTAGGTTGGTTGTCGCCGTGCCCAATGATGAGTCCTTCATGGGCGGCGGATTCAACAATCTGTTGAACCTCCCGCCCCACCACCTCACGCGCTGGACCCCCGCGGCGCTCCGCTTCGCTTTCGATCGGCTTGGCCTTCACAGCGTTGAATTATGGCGCGAACCTCTAATGCCGTGCCACTTCCGCCGTTATTTTCATGACCTTATCATGAGGGCTATTCTGGATGCCCGATCGAAGAATGTCCCACTGGTGAGCAACGGTGTCTGGTTTAAGGCTGTTTCCAAACTGGCTTCACCAATTTCTAGTTTTTTGGCCCGAAGCGTGACGCCGGGCCGACGAGTAGCTGATGGGCACACTGTCATGGCGGTCGGCTTAAAAACTTAAAATAACAACGTATAACCATCGCTCTGACGGTCTAAATTGCTCTGATTTGCAGGTGTACACATTCAAAATGTCAATAAGATCCGCGCTCAGCTACTTACGGCTCACACCTTTTTCAGGCAACACTGAGGAAGGGCGCACGCAGGAGCGCTACCGCAGGATCGTAATGACAGCCGTGGGCAATTTCGCCGAGATGGGCACGGCGTTCCTGCTGACGTTGGTTAGCGTGGCCTTAACGCTACCCTATCTTGGAAGGGACCGTTTTGGCGCGTGGATGACGATCGTCAGCTTCACCGCATTGCTTTCGTTCCTGAGATCTAGGAGTCGGTAACGCTCTGGTTTCCCACGTCGCCGCAGTGCAGATTTCGACGGAAAAGGGAGCGCCTAATCGGGCGGTCACGGGGGGCCTCGGTCTAATGCTGCTCCTTGGCATCGTTTCTTCGGCGATCTTGTTTTTAGTTTCTCGTTTGATTCCTTGGGAAAGCATACTCCATATACATAATTCGACCGAATTTCGGTTGTCTACTAGTATATTTTCAATATTATTTGGCTTATATTTATTTTCCAACTCAATAAAAAAGATTTTTCAAGGACTTCAACGCGCATATTTGGGGCATTTTGTCTCATCAGTAGCTAATTTATCGGCAGTAATTGCATTATTCGTTGCGGCAAAACAACACGCGGGCATTCCTTTGTTGGTTTTCATAAATTTTGGACTCTCATCCATTTTCCCGATCAGTTTATTGATATTACTTATTAAGGAGGGACATGTCCAATTTCTCGGATCAATCGCAATGGTCGGGCGGGAATCTAAGCTGCTCATGGGAACCGGCAGCCTATTTTTTCTTATCCAAGTCGGCGTATTAATAAACAGTACCAGCGAATCTACCTTGATCGCTGCGGTGCTTGGACCTGCGGCGGTCGCCGTCTATGCTGTGGCGCTCCGTCCGTTTCAGTATTGCTCCCTGCCGATTCGAATGTTCGGTGCCCCATTGTGGTCAAGCTATGCTGACGCATACGCGCGAAATGATCGCGCCTTTATCCGCAGGACATTTCGGTTTCACCTGACTCTCGCGGTGCTCTTGGGAGGCGCTGCTGTCATCCTAATGGGCTTGGCCCATCGATCTCTGGTCTCGCTTTGGACAAGTCACCGTGTGGAAGTACCTGTGAGCCTAACGATGGCGCTAGTCGCATGGGCGTTCGTTGACGTGCTTTCAGTACCACTCTCCGTTTACATGAATGGTTGCGGAAAAATAAAAGCACAAGCGTATTCAACGTTATTTTCTATTATCTGTTTTTTACCGCTTAAAATAATTTCTCTAAAATTATTTGGAACTCCAGGAATGGTTTGGTCTTCGGTGGTGTTTTTAATATTCATTACAGTCATATTTTATTTAATAATATTTCGAACTCAAATATTTGAGCCATTGACTTCTCTGAAGGTGAGGGAAGTTGTGTCGGCATAAGTGATCGCAAAGCCAGCCATTCAACACTGGTCGCACGGAGCAGCTCTGTCGGCAACCCCGGGGGATATACGCATGTTGTTCTGCGTTGTGAGGATTTTCAATGGTGCCGAACCGCCCCGGATCGCTCAGTAGGCGTGGTGCGGATGAGATCTACGATCGGCCGCCGCAATCGCATTGTCAGACTTTCGCATCGATCTTGGTCAACCTGTCCTTCGGGTTCGTCAGCGACCGGTCCTTGATTGGCTCGGGCTTCGCCAGCGCCCGCAGGGCGGCGCCCGGCTGATGGGCTCGGACTTGACCCGAATCCGTCGAGAGCGGTCGTGTCTGGAAGGCCGATCTGGCTTGCCGAGGCCGCTCATCCCGCGCACTCGTTCCCGCCGTCCCGATACCCGCATACTTTTTGGTTAGGCGCGATAAAGATGGATTTTGGCGTTGAAAATCGATGCCCGTCGGGCGGATAAGGGACGAATCGACATACCGTGCGGCGATGCGCGCGCTCATACAGATGAATGCATGTCGCATCGCGAGCGGATAGACTGGCGGATTGATCTGCGCAATCCCTGACTGTCTCGCACACCCAGCTTGTTCGTGTTGCTGCGTAGGAATATAATCGGCCGTTAAGCCTCGAGATGTACGCATGGGCGAGGCAGGTTTGAATGTGTCGTCGAATTGAACAGAATGTTGGGTCACCGTCGAATTAGTAATACTTACAGAATCATATAGACATAAAAAATGTATCGACGAGGTGATAGCTTCCGTTGTATGGACAAAACACATGCTTAGAACACGTGCGACAGCAAAAGCCAAAAATGATATTGGACTAATAGGTAAAATTGCGTTTTTATCGAGCGTGTTTTCGGCGTTATGCAATCTAATTTATTTCGAATTTCGTGGATCTGGTGAATTATTTGTCGTAGGATCCTACCATTGTAATGTTATCGACATCGCAGTCGTTTTTGGGGCGGCGGCTTTCTTATTTGTTCCAAAAGAAAAAATGTTATGGGTGGGGAGAGACGGACGAGCTAAGTTTATTGATGCGGTTGTTAAGCTATGTATCTTGTTTTTATTGGTGATTGATGCAGCGAATTTGGTGCGTGGACTCCATACCGACCCATTCAAAGCATTCTATTTTCAGAGAACATCGCTATTTTTCCTCCTGCTGGGAGGAATTATTATTTGGATGCGCCCAATTTATGAAATAAGAAAATATCTTTCGACGCTATTAGCTATAGGTTCAGTTGGTATAGTAGCGATTTTTTTGCTTAGGGTTATGTTTGGTTCTTCATACGGAATTGATATTCATTCTTCGGTATACAATGAATTCCAATATGGAGCTAAAAGGGCGCTGTCCGCAGACGCAGCGGTATTTATTTCCTGTAGCGTATTATTTTTATTCGACCGAATTGCTACGAAATTTAATAGTCGACGTGATATAATTTATAGTGCATGTGCACTACTATTGTTTATGGTTGTTCTGGCTTCTAGGCAGAGAACTGCAATTATTGCAGAGATATCGGGAATTGTTATTTATATAATTTTAAATCCGCGATCAATTTTGCAATTGCCAGGATTCGTGAAGATCTCTGGTATCTTACTGTTTTTTGGATTGCTTTCCCTCATCTTTGTGTTGGGGGTTGATGGTGTAGCTGAATTATTTCCAGCTGAATTTCAACAATCCGCGACAAACACGGCTACATTAGACGCACGACATTTGATTTGGGCGGCAGCGATAGAGCAGTTTAACAGTTGGGGAACGATTCGTCATTTGATTGGAAATGAAGCTGGACGTTCCTATGATATCTACGTCGGCGGGGAAGAATGGAAGGCTCAACTGCACAATACATATGTGGGTACGTTGCTTCAGGCTGGAATATTGGGCCTCGTGGCTTTGATTGGGTTGATTGCAAGCAGCGTGATCCGCGCGTTGGGGGCGCTGCGGCGCCGAGGGGCGGCCAACCTCGTCGGTCTCTCTCCCCAACTCGGCTTGGCATGGCTCACGATCATGCTGATTTACGGCTATAGCTACGAGTGGCACAACCTGATTTCTCTCTTTGCGCTTGTGCCGATGGCCGCATGGACCGGCCTGGGCCAGGCATCGACAGTGGCGGTGAACAGGCCGCGACCTCGGCCTCGTCCGCGTGTGAGGGTCGCGCCGCCAACTGTGGGGGGCGCTGACTCGCCAGCAAGTGGCCAGAACCCGCGAAGCTGAGTTGAGTCGGAGCCTCGCCATCGCGATCTCGGCCAGAATCCAGGCCGTATGCGCCGCGGTCGCGTTCCTCTTCATGGGAGCCGATGTCCGGGCGGCCACCCCCTTCCCCATGAAGCACGGGATCAACGTCGCCGGCGCCTTCGTGCGCGCGCAAGCCTTCCGGTCTCCCGGTCCGGACGGCCAGGTTTCCGGCTTCGCCGGCCTGGCCCGCGATCCGCCGGCCTATTCGGCGGCCGAGCTGCGGTCGATGGGCTTCGACTTCGTGCGCCTTCCGGTCAATCCGGCGCCCTTGCTGGAAAACCCGCCCGCCGTCCGGGCGCGTCTGTTGACCGAGGTCGAGCGGGGGATCGCGCCCTATCGCGCCCAAGGCGTGGGGGTGATCCTCGACCTGCATTTCTGGCGGCCGGCCAACAAGGTCTGGACCGACACGGCGGTGATTTCCGCCGCCGACCCAGCGGTCTTCGCCCGCTACCGCGCCCTGGTGGTCGAGATCGCGGCGCGGCTGGCGCGCTATCCGGATAGGCAGGTCGCCCTGGAGCTGCTCAACGAGCCCCCGCATCAAATCTGCGCCGCCGATCGCTGGTTTCGACTGCAGAGCGAGCTGGTCCGCGCGGTTCGAGGGGTGGCGCCGCGCCTGCCCATCGTCGTCACCGGCTGCAACGACGGCGTGGACGATCTGACCGCGATGACCCCGGCCAACACCGACCTGGGCGATCCCAACCTGATCTATACGTTCCACTTCTACGATCCGTTCCTGTTCACCCATCAGGCCTATCCGGGGCGGCCCTACATCGACGGGGTTCCCTATCCCGCGCGGGCGGGGCGAATGGAGGACACGCTCGCCCGGACCAACGCCCGGATCGAGGCCGAAAACCTTCCGGACCTGGATGCCGCGCGGGCCCGGCTGTCGGCGGCGCGCGACATTGCCCGCTATTTCGTCCAGGCGCCGGACCGGGCGTACATCGACAAGCGGTTGGATCGGGTGACGGCCTGGGCTCGGGCCAACCACATCGCGCCCTCGCGCCTGTTGCTCGGCGAATTCGCCGCGATCGACTGGCGGACGACGGATTCGCCGGCTCGCCTGAAGGCGCGCCTAGCCTGGGACGACGACGTCAAGGCCGCGGCCGACGCCCGCGGCGTCGCCTGGGCCTATTGGAATCTTCCGGCGGCGAAGGGAGCGATCTTCCGGTGAGGGGCCTCTCCGTCCGCGCCCGTCATGCTAGGCTGCGCGAGCCGTCTGGCGGCGCAAGTCTCAGCTTCTCGAGGGCGCGATGATTTCCCCCAATCGACTGATCGACACGGCTGACACGCTGCTGTGCCGGATTGGCCTCGTCAGGCCGGCGAATTGGGAGCGGGTGCGGTCTGGGGCGGTGACGAGGCTCTACGCCGGTCGATTGAGCCGCGGCGCGCCCCAGTTCGACGCCTACCTGGGACTGACGCCGTTCGCGCCTTCCAGCCACAACATCGCTCACGACATCACCGCCCCGCTTCCGCTCGCCGACGACAGTATCGAGCGGTTTCAAGCGGAAGATGTCTTCGAGCATCTGGACTACGGCGCCATTCCAGCGGTTCTGAACGAAATCCATCGCGTCCTGAAGCCCGGCGGGCTGTTCAGGTTCAGCGTGCCTGATTATCGGTGCGACCTATACGAACGCCGATCGTTGAAAAACGCCGCGGGAGAGTTGATTTTCGATCCCGGCGGGGGCGGCCGCTACGAAAACGGACGGGTGGTGGACGGCGGACACCTGTGGTTTCCGACCTTCGAGGCCGTGAAGGCGCTGTTCGATCAAAGCCGCTTTTCCGAGCGGGGCAGCGTCAAGTTCCTGCACTACACCGCGCCCGACGGACGCCGGGTTTTGGAGCCAATCGACTACGCCCTGGGCTATGTCCAGCGCACGCCGGACAACGACGCCAGGGTGGCCGACGATCCGCGGCCCCTGTCCATCGTCGTGGACGCGATCAAACTCTGAACCTTACCGCCCCGCGCTGGCCAGGGTCGCCTCGAAGGCGGCGCGCAGCTGGTCCGCGAAACGCTTCTGGGCGGCCTGGTTGCGGGCGGTGACGGCGGCGGCCGCCTCGGCCTCGCGCGCCGGGCCGGCGGCGAGCGCGGCGAGGGCGCGGGCGCAGTCGGCGGCGTCGTGGGGATCGAAGAAGATGGCCCCCTCGCCGACCTGTTCGCGGTGGACGCCGAGATTGGAGAGCGCCATCGGCGTGCCCAGGGCCTTGGCCTCCTCCACCGTGGTGCTCCAGCCCTCGAACAGCGAGGGATTGAGCAGGGCGTCGGCGCGCGCGTTCAGCGCCAGGATCTCGGAATAGGGCAGGTGGCCGAGGATGCGGAAGTTCTTACTCGCGCCGTGGGCCGCCAGGGTCTCGTCGAGGCGCTTCAGCAGACCGGGCGCCCGCGCTTCGTTGACCAGGCCCGAGGCCGCGATCACCGGCCGCTCGCGCGCGGGCAAGCGCCCCAGGGCTTCGGCCACCAGCTGATGGTTCTTATGCGGCCAGAACTGGTTCGGCATGAAGATGAAGCGTTCGGGCAGGCCGTGGACCAGCCGCACGCGCTCGCCCTCCGCGAACGTCGCGGGCCGGGTCATGCAGATGGCGAACGGGGCCACGTGCGCCGTCCCGCGATCGGGGCCATAGAGGCTCACCATGTCGGCGTGGGCGTCCTGGCTCGACAGCAGGATGTGCTCGCGGCTGGCCAGCAGGCAGCGATAGCGCGCCTCGCGGATCAGCCATTGCCGGCGGGTGAAGAAGCGCGGCAGGCGGCGATGCTGGAAATCGGGAATCCACGCCAGCATCGGCAGGCGCGGCCGGGGGCCATAGTAGCCGGTGCTCTCGAACACCACGTCGATCCTGGCCGCGCGAAAGGCGGCGGCGCTGGCCGCCTCGTCCACGCCGATCATGGCCACCAGGTCGTCGATGTGGCCGCGGTCGCGCAGTTCGATCGGCGGCGCCCCCGTGGCCGCGACGATGGTCTCGCCCAGCGCCGCGTCGATCCCCGGCGGGGCGAACAGCACCGGCTCGATGTCCGGCGCATGGGCGCGCAGGACGCGGCAGAGGTTGAGGATGTAGTTGACGCCGCCGGTCCAGGCCTCGGGGTTGAACAGACGGAAGGCGACGCGAATGCTCATGCCTCACCAATCCCGAGGCGGCGTTTGGCGTCGGCGACAACCTGTCGCAATCCGTCCTCCAGCGACACCCGGGGCCGAAAGCCGGTGCTCGCCAGGCGTCTGGTCGAGCCGACCAGATGCCTCGGATCGCCCGCCCGTGCGACGCCGTCGAAGGCGATCTCGGCGCCCAGCCCCCAGGCCGCCGACAGCAGGCGCGCCATTTCGCCCACCGATCGCGCCTGGCCGGTGCAGCCGTTGTAGATCGGCGCGGCCGGACTGGCGAAGGCGGCGATCTCGATCAACAGCCGCGCCGCGTCCCCGATGAACAGCCAATCGCGGGTCTCCTCGCCCGTCCCCCACAGCACCACTCGGTCCGGCGCGGCGGACAGCCTGGCGCAAAGGTCGAAGATCATCTGCTTGCGCAGCCCCGGGCCATAGACCGAAAACAGCCGCACGATCACCGAGGCTACCCCGAAGGTTTCGCCAAAAGACGCTAGCGATTGCTCCATCAGCAGCTTGTGGCGGCCATAGGGCGAAATCGGGTCGGTCGCGGCGGCCTCGTCGATCGGTCCGGCGTGGCCGTCGCCATAGACCGCGGCGCTGGAGGCCGCGACCAGACGCGCGTTCGGCGCGCGCGCGCGGATGAACTCCAGCAGATGGATCGAGGCCGTGACCGTGCGCTCGAAATCGCCCTCGGGGTCGCTCAGCGACACGCCGACGGAGGATCCGCCGGCCAGGTTGATCACCAGATCGGGCGCGCCGAGCCGGTCGGCCAGCCGCGCCAGGTTGTCCGGCGAGACGTCGCCCGCCAGCCAGCGCGCGATCGGCCGCGGCCCCGGCCAGTCCGCCGGTCCGTGCCCGATCCCGGCCACGCGCCAACCCGCGGCGGACAGTTGTTCGACGACGTGTCGGCCGATCGCGCCGTTGGCGCCCGCGACGAAGGCTAGGGGCACGACGACGCCTCATGGGTGAGCGCTCGATTCATGGGCGTTCCGCCATCACGCTCTAGAACCGGCTTCGCATGATGTCGCGCTTCACCCGCCGCCAGACCGCCGGGTCGATTTCGACGCGCGACGGCAGGGCCGGCGCCCGGTCGGCCAGCGCCTCGGGCCTGCGAACGACCCTCCGGATCAGCCGCCGCAGTCCGCCATGGGTGGCCAGGGCGTCGTCGCCGACGTTCAGCACCAGGGTCTTGGGCGGGAACAGGCCAAGGCCCTCCTGCTTGAACACCGTCCAATACCAGCGGATCGCCCAGCTATCGATTTCCCCGCGCATCTGCCGTTCGAGCATGCGCGCATAGGGATAGACCCCGTCGAGATCGAAGCGGCGCCTCAGCGCCTTGTCGCTCGTCACCGCCTCCCATCCCGCGGCCTCGGGCTGGAACCGGTCCCAGGCGCGCTTCCAAGTGGCCCAGCCCCAGGAGGTCGTCATCGGCAGGAAGACGCCCTGGTTGTCCGCGCCGGGCGGCTCACCGCCGAAGCTGTAACCGGAAATCTGCATGACCCGCGCCTCGTCATTGAAACGTTCGAGCGCCGAATTGAACCAACCCAGAAGATAGGGCGAGACGATCAGATCGTCCTCGATCACGATCGCGCGCCCGTATTCATCGCAAAGCCGACCGACACCATGGATGATCGAGCGCGCCAGGCCGGCGTTCGCGGGGGCCTCGACCAGCGTCATGTTCGATCGCGGCCTGGCCTTCACCAGCGCGCGCACCGCGGCGACGTCGTCGGCCGCGGCCGGGGTCTTGGGCCCGTCCGAGAAGATGAACACCGGCAAATCCGGAAATTCCGGGCAGGCCTCGAGCGCATCGAGCACCCGGCCGAGGGTGTCCGTGCGGCGGTAGGCGAACACCGCGATCGGGGCCATGCGGCTCACCGGAACGGCACCGCGCCCGGCGATCCGTCAGCAACCGCCCAGGATCGGCCAAGCCCATCGGTCGTCACATCATTCCGCGGAGGCATCTTGCTCCTGTCATCAGGCGACAAGGCTACAACAGACGAAGTGCAATCGACCGGACATCGTCAGCCGATCGGGTTATAGCGGCTTCATCGGGGGGTCAACCCGAACCGATTGATTGGAATTTTCGATCCAAGCTTTGTTCGTCACATTCCCTCGTGAATTAAGACTTGACAGGAATCCACCCAGTCAGGCCCGTCTCGGTCCGAGCCCTCACTGGTTGAGGGTCGCGGGCTGGACATTGCCGAGGAAAGCGATAACGCATCTGGACGTTCAACGGGCGGCGAACGGTGGGCGGCGTCAAGATTGATCCAAGACATGAGTCGATCATCGGTCGTCTATTGCAACCCCTGATTCATGGAAATACATTTCAGTCGGGACAACAGGAAGCGAGATCTGACCTATGACTATTGCGAGCGTCATGGCCGATTTCGCCCGAAAATTTGGCGTGGATATTCGCCGTTTCAATGCTTACACCTCTCCGTTCTTGCGACTCGCCGCCGAACTTGAACGACGCGCCGTTCGCCTCGTCTTGGATGTGGGCGCCAATGACGGCGGATTCGCCAAGGATCTGCTCGACGCGGGCTACAAAGGCCGCATCATCTCGTTTGAGCCGCTGCCGGACGCTTGGGCGAAGCTGAAAAGCCGGACCCGCAGGCGCCCGAACCAATGGGAGGTGGGCCCGCCGGTCGCCATAAGCGATCAGCACGGATGGGCGACGTTCCACGAGGCCGCGAACAGCGTCAGTAGTTCCCTCCTCGCGATGGCTAGCCTTCATGAAATGGCCTCGCCCGGCAGCTCGACGGTGAGAACGATCGAGGTGGAGACCCGGACGATCGACGAATTGCTTGAACCGCTTCAGGTTCCGGCGCATCTGCCGGTGATGCTCAAGATTGACGTGCAGGGCGCCGAGCGCATGGTCCTTGCCGGCGCGCGGCAGGCGCTTGATCGACAGATCCAAGGCGTGAAACTCGAACTGTCGCTGGCCGAGCTCTATGAGGGTCAACCCTTGTGGCTGGAACATCATCAGTTCTTGCAGTCGAAAGGATTCAGACTTTGGGACATCGAGCCGGGCTTTCGCGACGCGAGCTCAAAGCGGCTGCTTCAGTTCGATGGGGTTTATTTCCGTGGTGAATGAGGCGCTTGTCCTTCGGTTACCTTGAGCGCACGACATTTCGATGTCGGCAAGTGGCGGTCAGGGCTTCCACGGCGCTTCGACGACCTTCAGATTCCAGATTTGCTGGGAGAACTCGTCGGATTTTTCCGCATCGATCTGCATACTTTCAGTGGCGTTAGGCCACCATTGGCAGTTCGCGTACCCGCCAGCATCTGCATAGGTGTTTTTTATGTATTCAGCGTAAAATTTCCCGATATAAGCCGTATAACTTTGTCCAAAAAGCTGTTTATTCGTGACTTGGATGGCGAGAAAAACGCTGGAATAGTAAGCTTTCTTGGCGTCCTTATCGATGTAGCTGCACCACCCCCAGCCGGGTGGACTCTGGGCGTCTATGTCATTGTATCGATTGAGCCCGGTCGCAATCCCCGACCCGGGTGGTGACGGTGGCGGAGGGGCTGGCGGCGGCGGAACGAGCTTCGCTCGCGGCGGTGGCGGGGGCGTTCCCGCCGCGTCTGGCGCGGCCGCCGGCGTTTGCGCGAAGGCGCCGCCGCCCGATCCGGCGAGGATCAAGACAAGGGCGAATAGGCGCGCGATCATGGTTGCGTTCCGATCAACAATCGGCCGGCGCCCAGCCTGGAGCACGATGCGATCCGGCGGATTCCGATATGGCCCGCGGCCGATGACGGCGAGACTTGGCGCTTCGGTATTGTCCATGCGCATGAAACAGAGCGGCCCTGGCAAGCGACGATGGCGGGCTAACACACGCGCCATGATCGGGGAAGGCGCATTCGGCGCGCCAGGCCAAGGTCGGCGATTTCGCGCCGGAATGGACGCGCCTGGACTTGGCAGTCATCTTGCATGCCGCGTTTCGGCGCGGCGGTCGCCGACGCGGCGTTCCGCGCGCCGTCTGGCCCAAATGGATCGAGCATTCTGGTGTTGAAGCGATTCCTCGACAGCTTTGGGTTTCTGCACTCGTTCAACTCCGTGCTCAGCGCCATTTTCAGCTTCGTGCAGCTGGTCATTTTCGCGCACGTCCTGCCGAGCGAGACCTACTCGAAAGTCGTGATGCTGACGGCGATAGGGTTTTTCCTGAAGCCGATCGATCAAGCCGTTGGCCGGGCCAACTTCATCGCCTTGCGCGAGGACTCGGTGCGCGGCGCGCATTCGGGGCCGCGCCAGGAAGTCGTTGCGTTCCTATACGGTCAGGCGGCCCTGATCGTGGCCGTTTCGGCGGTTCTGCCTTTGTGGATCGAGGGCGGTGCGCACCATTATCTTCAGGACGTTCTGTTTCTGAGCTTTGCGTTGTTCACCAATTTTTGGTCGTTCGACCTTCAGACCACGGCTTGGTCGGTGGATCTGCCGAAGGAATTCGTCCGTCTCACGTTGGCCCAGCGTTTGATTTTCTTCGCGGGTTTGGCGGCGCTCTGGATCACCCGAAATTTTCTGCTGTTTACCGTTGTCGCCGCGATAACGACCGCATTGTTTTTGATACTGGCGGCGAGACTGCTGAATGGTCGATCGGGGGTTCTGGCGATCACGCTTCGATTCCCGGGCATGACCTGGGCCGCGCTGCGCGCGCATGGCAAGCTGTTCTGGACCTCGCTGCTGACCACGCTGTCCGAACTGGTGGTGCTGAATTCGGCCTACGGCCTGATCTCGGCGATGTTTGGCGTTGGCGCGGCGATCGTCACCTTCGACAGCATCATGAAGATCGCCCGTCTGGCGATGACCGGCTCGAGAACGCTTGCGGAAATCGCCCTGCCGCGATACAGCCGCATGGTGATCGAGCAGGATCGGGTTGGCTCGAAGCGCCTGTTTTTCATCGTGCTCGGTGTCTGTCTGGCGGCGACGGCGATCCCTTCCCTGGCGTTGGTGTTCGCGGGTCAGAGAATTTTCGCGCTGTTGCTGGGGCACAACAATGTCGTGCCAAGTTCGGCGGGGCTGGTGGCGGGGATTATCGTGCTCATCAGCGGCCTTTATCAGCCGGTCCTGTTCTTTCTGGGGTTTGCGAATGCGCGGCGGGAAATCCAGAATCTGACCATCGCATCGATCATCGGCTTCGCGATCTTCGCCGCGGCGGTGGTCGGCTTGAAGCTCACGATGATGGAGATGTTATGGGCCTATGCGATCTATTTCGCCGGGGCGAGCATTGGGGCGAGCCTCATGCTGAACCGGGCCGAGGGCTATTCCCGCTCGCCGTTGGACGCCGGGGCGCCTCTTTGATGAAGCGGCGGGCGGCGGCATGAGGGTCGCCTTTTTCGCGCATGACCTTTCGGATGCGGCGGTCGCCCGCCGCGTGCTGATGCTCCAGGCGGGCGGCGCCGAGGTGACGCTGATCGGCTTCCGACGTGGCGCCGAGCCGGTGGAACGCGTGGCGGGCGTGACGCCCATCGACCTTGGGCGGACCCGCGACGCTCGTCTGATCACTCGTATCGGTTCGGTGCTCGGCGCGCTGGCGCGCGCGCCGGTCTGGAGCCGCCGCCTCGCCGGGGCGGATGCGATCCTCGCCCGCAATCTTGAGATGCTGGTTCTGGCCTGCGTCGCGCGGGCGCTGGCGGCGCGGCATGCGAGTTTGGCCTATGAGGTGCTCGACCTGCATCGCCTGATGCTGGGCGCCGGCGCCGCGAGCCGGTCGTTGCGCGCCCTCGAGCGCACGCTGATGCGGGGGGTATCGACCCTGATCACCAGTTCTCCGGCCTATTTTTCCGCCTATTTCGAGCCCCGCGGATTGATGCGGCGCTCGAACCTGCTGGTCGAGGACAAGGTGCTCAGCCTGGATGGGCCGCCCGTTCAAGCCGCGCCGCGGCCGCCCGGCCCGCCTTGGCGCATCGGCTGGTACGGGATGGTCCGGTGTCGGCGCAGCCTCGATATTCTCACCGCGTTGGCGCGGCAGGCGCCTGGCTTGGTCGAGGTCGAGATCCGGGGGCGTCCGGCCTACACGGAGTTCGATGATTTCGACGCCCAGGTGGCCGCCGCTCCGGGGGTCAGTTTCCATGGGCCGTATGATCCCGCCGAACTTCCAGGACTATATGCCGGCGTGCATTTCGCCTGGGCGGTCGACTATTTCAACGTAGGGCTGAATTCCGCCCTGACGTTGGCCACTCGGCTCTACGAGGGCCAGCTTCACGGCGCCGTGCCCATCGCCCAGCGCGGGGTCGAAATCGGCCAGTGGCTGGCGCGTCGTGACGCGGGCCTGTTGCTGGACGATCCCGAACGCGAACTCGTCCCGATCCTGGCCGCGCTGGGCGCAGCCTCGTATGCGGCGTTGGCGCGCAAGACCGCGCAGGTGCCGATCGAGGATCTGGTGTGCGGCAGGCGCGATTGTGAGGTCTTGGTGCGCACGCTTCGGCCTACAGCGAGGGCTTGACGATGCGCTTGGCGTCGCAGATGGCCTCGCCGCGAAAGTCGCCACCCGATTCTCGACAAGCGCGGCGAATTGCCTGCATCATCCGCCTGAGCCGGGACGATGGTTCCGCCAAATCAATCCGTGATTCGGGTGAATTCATAACCGTATGACCCAGACATTGATTTCCCGGTCGTTCTGGCAAACCGGCGCGCATTCTGACGGCAAGCCTCCCCGGCATGGTTCAAGGTCTTTTCGACGCCCGGCCTTGGCCGCCTTCGTCGCCCTCATCGTCATTAGCGTGACGGTGCTGCAGAAAATCGCGGTGCCGATCAACATCGGTCAAGTTGGCGGACCGGTCCAAGCCGCCTTGCCGCTGATGGGCCTGGCGTTACTCGCCCTTGCGTTTTTTGTAAGCTTAAAAATAGATATGCGGCGATTATTGTTTCTTGTAATTTTGCTTGTATTTGCCGCAATTAGCATTGCGTTTCAATCAAACGCCTATTCTATAAATAGCGTTATTATGGTAATTTCAATTTACATTCCGTTTTTATTTTATATTGAAGTTAGCGGAAAAACGTATCATAATTTAATTAAAATATATCTCGATGTTATGATTGCGGTTGGGGCGGTAGTCTTTTTGCAGCATTTTAGTCAACTTATTTGGACATGGAGAGTGTGGCCTAATTTGAATCAACTTATTCCACAAAAATTTCAATTTGTTGGATATGATTATATACAGCCGATAAAATATGGTTTGAATTTGATGAAGCCTAATGGAATTTTTTTCCTGGAAGTATCTTGTATTTCTCAATTCACGGCAATTGCGTTCGCGGTTGAGTTGGTTTATTTTCAAAGATTATGGAGAATGATTTTCTATTCTTCTGTGTTGCTCGCCTGTTTTGCTGGAACGGGATTGCTTTTGTTGTTGGTCACCGGCCCTGTGCTGCTGAATCGTTTGTCGCCCCGATCGTTGGCCGTTGTGGGGCTGGTGTCCGTGGCCTGTGTGATCACCGCGATCGGCATCAATTGGTTGCCCATGGTTCAGAACCGTTTCACCGAATTTCAGCAAGTCGGATCGAGCTCGTACTATCGCTTTGTTGTACCTTTCCAACTGTTGCTTGATCTGGTAAAAAACCCGTCATCCATCGTTATGGGCGCGGGTCCAGGTAACATTCCACGTGGGAATGCGAATGACTGGTGGGTCATAACCAAAATTGCGTTTGAGTATGGACTTTTGACGACTATAGCATTTTTTGTTTATTTTGGTTATATCCTGTTCAAGGATGCACCAAGTCAGAGAATTGCATTCTTGTTGTTTGTCTATTTCAATTTCTCAGGCGGATTCGCCGTCCCAATTTTTCCGATCTTGGTGTTTTTGATCGGAGGACTGTTCCGGATCAGGGGGCGGCAAGAGACGCGGGAGCAGGACGCCGCCTTGCCTGCTTTAGCGCCGGCGCTAAAGTAGGCGATCGAACCTACGGCGCCAGATCGGTTGGGGCGCCGGTAAAGACGCTTGGCGAGGTTGGGGGTCTGGTTCGGGTCCAAACCATCGGCTGGCGGCGCGGGCCAGATCGGCCAGGGCCGGGGCGATCAGGCTCCAGGGCTCGATCAGATAGCGGTTGAACAGGCGAGGTTTGGTCGCCAACCGAAACAGCCATTCCAGCCCCAACCGTCCCAGCCACCGCGGGCAGGGCGTCTGCACGCCGGCTTCGTAGTCGAACGCGCCGCCCACCGTGAACATCACGCAGGCGGGCAGGTCGCGGAAATTTCTCATCACCCACGTCTCTTGGCGGGGCATGCCCATGCCCACCAACAGGACGTCCGGTGCGTAGCGGTTGATTTCATCGACCACGGCGGTATTCGCCGCGGAGCTTGGCGTGGCGTCGAAATAGCCGTGATGCGTGACCAACTGGACGCCCGGCCATTCGCCGCGAATCCTGTCGGCGCCGACCTCGCCGACCCCAGGTTCGCCGCCGAGGAAAAACACCCGCCAGCGCTGGTGTTCGGCCATCGCCCAGAACGCGTCGCGCCAGTCGAGGTAGGTGCAGCGGTGGAATCGGCGGCTCGGCCGGCCGACCAGGCGAGCCCACAGGATCAGCGGGATCGAATCGACCTCGACCAGGTCGGCCCGGTCGAAGAAGGCGCGCAAATCGGCGTTCCGCTTGATGAGATAGAGGCTGTGCAGATTATGGTTAGCGACGATCGCCTTGCCTCCGGCCGCGATCACGCCTTGGGTGAAGTGCAGCATCTCGGCCGCCTTCACCAGGTCCATCGCCTCGCCCAGAACCTCGACGCGCTCCTCCGAACGGCGTTTCAGCCGGTGACGTAAGCGCTTTGCTCGTGGCGAAAACTGGCGGATTTGATCCAACACGGGGCAACATCACTTGACACGAGAGCGGCGTCCGTGCGGCTGCAATGTTCGTTCCAGCGAAATCGAACGGTTAATTCGCCGGCGAGCCGTTTGTTTTAAGCGAGACCATTTTCTTCGCCGAACCGGCGGCCACTTCGGCGGAAAATGGTCTGGCGGCGCTCGACCGATCAGCCGTGCGCCAAGCGTTCGCGTTTGATGACAATTCCGGCCTTTTCCCGGTCCCAGGTGTCGGGCGTGATCCCGTCCGATCTGAGGATGTGCTTTTGCACCTTCTCGGTCGGGGTGCGCGGCAGGTCGGCGACGACGCGGAAATAGCGCGGCACCATGAAGTGGGCGAGCCGAGGCTTCAAGAACTCGACCAGGGCCACGAGATCGATGGTGCGTCCCGGCACGGGGCTGAGGATGGCCATCACCTCGTCCTCGCCGAACTCGCTCGGCACGCCGACCACCGCGACGTCGCGGACGTCCTGGTGGGCGACGATTTCCTTCTCCACCTCGAACGAGGAGATGTTTTCGCCGCGCCGGCGGATGGCGTCCTTGATCCGGTCGACGAAGAAGAAGTTCCCCTCCGCGTCCCGGCGGAAGGCGTCGCCGGTGTGGAACCAGCCGTTGCGCCAGGCCTTGGCCGTCGCCTCCGGGTTCTTGTGATAGCCGTGGTTCAGGCCGAACGGCATGTCGGTGCGCACGATCAGCTCGCCGACGACGCCGTCGGGCGCCTCGCAGTCGTTCTCGTCGACCACCCGCACCTCGACGCCGGCCCGCGGCTTGCCGCAGGTGCCCAGGATCGTCGGGTTGACCACGAACAGCGGCGAGGAGATCTCGGTCATGTTGAAGGTGGTGTAGATATCGACGCCGAACCGCGCGGCGAACTCTTGGAACTGGTCGCTGAGCGGGACCATCGTCACTTGTCTCAGCGGATGGTCCTTGTCCTGCTCGGACGGCGGCTCCTTCAGCAGAAACGGCGTCATCGCGCCCAGCAGAATGGTGTTGGTCACCCCAAAACGGCGGATCGTCGGCCAGAATTCGCTGGTGCGGAACAACTCGACCAGGGCGAGGGAGCCGCCGGTCATCAGTGAGGCCCAGATCGGCCCGGCGCCGCCGACGTGGAACATCGGCAGGGTGACCAGCGCGCGATCATCCGCGTGCATGGCGTTGTTCGCGGTGAGCATCGCATGGATCTGCAGCGAGGAGGTGAGCACCCCCTTCGACGGGCCGGTGGTGCCCGAGGTGTAGATGATCGAGAAGGTGTCCCAGGGCTGGATTTCACGCTCGGGCGGCCGCAGCGCCGCGCCGTCGCCGTCGAGCACGGCCTGGTCGTGCAGCGTCAGGCCGGGAACTGGCGCGCCCGCCTCGCCGATGACCACGATGTCGCGCAGCTCGGCGTAGGGAACGTCCCTCAGGCGCTCGAGCAGTTGGGCGTCGGCGATCATCAGCCGCGCGCCGGCGTTGTCGATCACATGCGCGAGCAGGCCGCCCCGGTAACTGATGTTGATCGGCACATAGACCGCGCCGAGATAGTTCAGGGCCAACATCACCCTCAGGCATTCGGGCCCGTTCGGCAGCCAGCACACGACGAAGTCGCCCTGGCCGACGCCGAGCCGTTGCAGCGCCTCGGCGCAGTCCCTGACCCGCGCGCGCAGCTCGGCGTAGGTCCACTGCGATCCGTCGGCGAAGAGGGCGAACGGCTTGTCCGGAGTCTCCCGCGCCCGCCGGTCGATCAGGTCGCGCATGACGCAGGCGTCCCGCGGCGGCATCCTCTTGTCCAGCATCCAGGCGTTCTCCCTTGATCTTGTCGCGCGCCCGGCTTGCCGTCGTCGCCGGGTTCTAGCGGCCAGCCTGTCTCATTTGGCCGGCCGAGTCACGGGCCGGGTTCGGGCGCGCTCGACGCGGCTCCAATTGACGCCATCGGGAATTGCGTCCTGTTATGTTGGCCCGGCGAATGAAAGGCCGCTGACATGTATGAACGCATCCTGCTCGCCTACGACGGCTCGCGAGAAGGTCTGATCGCCCTGAGAGAGGGCGCCCTTCTGGCGAGGCGGTGCAAGGCGCAGGTCTTCCTGCTGTCGGTGCTGCCCGAGACCGAGGGCCTGCGGATGGCCGAGGGCGTCTACGGCGACGTGGTCGGTCAGCAGATCAACACCTACAAAGCCTTGCTGGAGCGCGGCGTGGCGGTGGCCAAGCAGCTCGGACTGGAGCCGGTCGCCAAGCTGGTGGTCGGCGAGCCGGCCCCGCAGATCGGCGCGTTCGCCCGGGAGGTTCGGGCCGATCTCGTGGTGCTCGGCCATCGCCGCCAGAACCTGCTCCAGCGCTGGTGGTCGGGCGGCACCGGCGCCTACATCAGCGACCACGTGACCTGCAGCGTGCTGATCGGCCGCAAGGCGATCAGCGACGAGGCGTTCGAGGCCGAACTGCACAACAACGACAGCCTCTGACAGGCGCCCGGGCGCGCGAACACGCCCGGGCCCATCGCGCCGCCAAGCTTAGAGCATGATGATATTAAGTTGAATCACTTCATTGCTCCGCTCGTCCCGGCGAATGCCGGGATCCAGATCGCATGGCGCACAAAGTGGAATTGGAACCACGAAGACCACGAAGAGCACAAAGGAGACGAGATCTATTCTTCGTGTTCTTAGTGTGCTTTGTGGTTATATTCTGATTCTCTTCGTTCCTAGCCTTACGATCTGGGTCCCGGCCTTCGCCGGGATGAGCGGTAGAGATACTTGGATCAACCTAAAATCAACACGCCTAGTCGATCCGCTCGATGATGATCGCCGGGGCCATGCCGCCGCCGGCGCACATGGTCACCAGGCCGCGCGTCAGGTCGCGGCGCTCCAGCTCGTCGAGCACGGTGCCGATCAGCATCGCGCCGGTCGCGCCGATCGGGTGGCCGAGCGCCATGGCGCCGCCGTTCACATTGACCTTGTCGCGGTCGAGCTTCAGGTCGCGGATGAACTTTTCGGCCACCACCGCGAAGGCCTCGTTGACCTCGAACAGGTCGATGTCCTCCAGGCCCAGGCCCGCCTTGGCCAGCACCCGTTTGGCCGCGGGCACGGGCGCGTTGAGCATCAGGGTCGGGTCATCGCCCTGATTGGCCATGGCGACCACGCGGGCGCGCGGCTTCATCCCGTGGGCCTTTGCGTAGGCCGGCGAGGCCAGCAGCACCGCCGAGGCGCCGTCCACCACGCCCGAGGAATTGCCCGCATGGTGGATGAACTTGATGTCGAGGTCGGGGTACTTCTGCAGGATCAGGCTGCGGTAGGTCGTGCCCTTGTCGTCGATGGCGATGTCGGCCAAGCCCTCGAACGAGGGCTTGAGCGCGGCCAGCCCCTCGAGGGTGGTCTGCGGGCGCGGGAATTCCTCGTGGTCGAGCGCGAGGGTCCCGTCCTCGCGATAGACTGGAACCAGAGACTTGTTGAAATAGCCGTTGGCGATGGCGTGGGCCGCGCGCTGCTGGCTGGACAGGGCGAGGCGCTCGGTGTCCTCGCGGGTGATGCCTTCCAGGGTGGCGATGGCGTCGGCGCAGATACCCTGGTTGGTCTGGGGATGCAGCGCGCGCAGGCGCAGATTGCCCCGGTCCATC
Source organism: uncultured Alphaproteobacteria bacterium (assembly GCA_963706385.1). Taxonomy (GTDB): domain Bacteria; phylum Pseudomonadota; class Alphaproteobacteria; order Caulobacterales; family Caulobacteraceae; genus Poindextera. The sequence continues at coordinate 2,872,558 of OY970153.1, forward strand.
ACCGGCGGACCATCCTCCGGCCCGCGGCGCATCGGCATGGACATCATCTCCGTGCCGCCGGCCACGACCAGGTCCGCCATGCCCGCCATGATGGTCGCGGCGGCCAGATTGACCGCGGTGATGCCAGAGCCGCAGAAGCGGTCCAGGGTCATTCCGCTGGCGCGGATGTCGTAGCCGGCGGTGAGCGCCGCCATCCGGCCAAGGTCGCCGCCCTGCGGTCCAACCTGGGCGCTCGTGCCCCAGATCACGTCGTCCACCTCGGCGGTGTTGACGCCGTTGCGCTCGGCGATCGCCTTCAGCACGGTCGCCCCCAGTTGCTGGGGATGGATTTGCGACAGGGCGCCCTTGGGGTATTTGCCGATCCCCCGCGGCGTGCGGCAGGTGTCGATGATCCAGGCTTCGGTCATGTCTGGGATTTCCTCTAGGGTGTCTGGTCGATGATCGCGGCGCGCCGCCTCAGGCGGGGATGCGGACCGGCAGTTCGGCGATGCCCTGGACGAAGTTGGAGGTCACGCGCACCGGCTCGCCGACCACCTCGATGCGGTCGAACCGCGCCAGGATCTCCTCCCACAGCACCCGCAGCTGCAGCTCGGCCATGCGGTTGCCCATGCAGCGATGGATGCCGAAGCCGAACGAGACGTGGTGGCGCGCGCGCTCCCGATCGATGATGAACTCATCCGGCCGGTCGATCACTTCTTCGTCGCGGTTGCCCGAGACGTACCACATGACCACCCGATCGCCCTTCTTGATCAGTTTGCCGCTGAACTCGATGTCGCACAGCGCCGTGCGCCGCATGTGCGCCAGCGGCGTCTGCCAGCGGATGATCTCCGAGACCATGTTGGGGATCAGCGAGTGGTCGGCCTTGACCTTGGCGAACTCGGCCGGGAACTGATTGAGCGCCAAAAGCCCGCCCGAGATCGAGTTGCGGGTGGTGTCGTTGCCGCCGACGATCAGCAGGATCAGATTGCCCAGGAACTCCAGCGGATTGTCGATCATGTTCCGGGTGTCGGGGGAATGGGCCAAGAGCGAGATGAAGTCGAGCTTGGGCGGCGCGGCGGCGCGCTCGCGCCACAGGCGCATGAAATAGGCCAGGCACTCGTGCAGGATCCGCTCGCGCTCGGCCATGTCGGCGTTGGCCCCGACCGTCTCGGAAGTGGTGGCGACGTCCGACCAATAGGGCAACAGGTGGCGGTCTTCCCAGGGGAAGTCGAACAGGGTGGCCAGCATCTGGGTGGTCAGCTCCTTGGACACCAGCTCGACCCAGTTGAAGGTCTCGTCGCGCGGCAGGGAGTCCAGGATCTTGCCGGCGCGCTCGCGGATCACAGCCTCCAGCTCGGCCAGGCGGCTGGGCGTCACCGCCGGCGTCGCGGCCTTGCGCTGGGCGTCGTGCTTGGGCGGGTCCATGGTGATGAACATCGGCGGGGCGAAGCCCTCCGGCTGATCGCCGATGGCGATGTCGCGCTCGGAGGAGAACACCGCATGATTGGTGTCCACGGCGACGATGTCGTTGAACTTGGTGATCGACCAGTAGGGCCCGAACGCGCTCTCGGCGGTGTAGTGGACCGGGTCTTCCTTTCTAAGCCGCCGGAAATACTCGTAGTGCGCGCCGGTCTCGAACAGCTCCGCCCGACTCGGGTCGATCTGATCTAGCGGCAGCGACCACGGGTCGTTGGACGCGGCCGAAGCCCGGGGTCCAGAGCCGTCCATGCCGATCTCCCTATGCTTTTATTGTGGCCGGGACCCTAAGGCCGCCGCGCGGGGATTGCAATTAGGCGCCGGCCAAGACCCCTCTCCCCTCCGGGAGAGGGGTTTTGGCATGGGAGAACACGCCGGCCCCGACAAGCTCACGCCCGCCCTCGCGAAGGCCCCAAGACCCCTCTCCCGGCGGGAGAGGGAGGGGCCCGCGCCGAAGGCGTGGGAAGGTGAGGGATTACGGCGCAGCCAATATCGCGCCTTCCCGTCTTCGTGTTCTTGGCGGTTCAAAGTCCGGCGAGGCCGTCACCCCTCACCCTCCCACCTACGGCGGGCCCTTTTCTCTCCCCTCCGGGAGAGGGTTTTGGGCGCCGGCCAACACGCCGAACCCCGGGCTCTCGCCAGCCCCCACAAAACCCCGCTCATCCCCGCGAAAGCGGGGACCCAGGCTTTTTCCTGAAGCCAACGCGCCCGACGATAAAACACCTGGATCCCCGCTTTCGCGGGGACGAGCGGAACAGGGGTAGGGCCCCGGGATATCGTCCCCCCAAAGCGTACGATCGTAGGGCGCATCGAGGTCGCGGCAGATCTGCGCGGCCAGGGCGCTGATCGGGCGCGTCAGCCAGACGCGCTCGTCCGCCTCGCGGTCGCCCCGCTCGCCCCGTTCGGCGTCCGGCGCGTCCTCGCCCTCGTCGAGGCGCTCCACTGGCTCGGCCTGCGCCGCCGCGTCGTCCGCCTCGGCGCCCGCGCCCTGGGCCGCCAGCGCCGGCAGGCCGTCCTCCAGCCGCTGGGCCAGCAGCACCGTCAGCCGCACCGCCCGCGCGATCCGCGAAAACGCCAGGGCCAGGTCGCCGGTGAACACCCGCGGCGCGTCCGGCTCCCGCGCCTGGCGCAGCATCGCCTCGGCCAGCGCCATGCCGATCTCGACCAGCCGATCGACCGCCTCCAGCCGCCGGGCGGTCAGCTCGGCATCGACGGCGTCCGGCGCCGTGGGGGCTGGCGAGGATGTGACCATATGGCACAAAAATGCACAGGAATCGGGGGCGGGTCAAGGGCGGTCGTAATCGCGGCAGATGAGGCGGCGTGACTCGTGCGCTTGGGGAGGGGCGTTCGGGGCTCGCTGTGACGCGTTGCTGAAGTTGGGGAAGTCCGCTTCCGGGCCGGAGGCGTAAGGCTCAATTCGACCCTTAGCGACATTCCGACGCCTATACGCGACGGTGCCTAATCCGGACGATCTCCATCCAAATCCGTCGCTCAATCGCAAGACCACACGATCGGCGATAGCCGTCGGACTGAGCAACAGTCTGTGCCTGGGCTTGGGCTAGGTCATAGTAAAGAGCGTTTAGATAGGCTTCTCGGTCGAACATTCGAATCCTCCATGTAAGATGGGTATGATACACTCTCTCCTTCAATTTATAATGTTGATTCCGTCGACACGATACCTATTCCCAGCGCGCGCCTGGCATCCGGCCAGCGTCGCATCGGAACAGCTGGATTTGCTTCTATGGGTATGCTGTCGACGTATTCCAGCGATATGGGCATAGAGATCGGAAAGCTGGCGCTCCGCACGGGGCGTGAAAACGACGGTGTAGCGTTTCATTCAGCGCCGGACTTCGCCAGACGAGCCCGATACGACGCGCGCAGACGAGTCATGATCTCTTCGGCGGGTATGCCGATGCCGGGGTCGGCCGCATATTCATCGTAGCTCTTGGCGACCTCGTTCCGAAGCCAGCTCTCGATAGCTGCGTCGCGGGCCTGAAGGGTGCGCAGGCCATCACGGATCACTTCGCTTTCGGTCGCGTACTCACCAGACGCGACCTTGGCCTTGACCATGGCCGCCATGTCGTGGGGCAAGGTGACGCTGATGGGATGGGTATTTCGCATGACGGAGTCTCCTTGCTGACGAAAACACATCACGGTGTACGATTAAATCATACACATTTCGGCGGGGCGGAAAAAGGTGCGCCTTTCATCCGCGGGCCGTCCAGCCGATTTCCGGCAGAGGGCCAGCACCCTACTCGGAAATTCCAAACGCCCGCTCGCCAGCGGGTGTCATCCGTCTGGTCCGCGCCACTAGAGCGTGTTGACTATAGGTTGACCCATTATCTCCACCGCTCATCCCGGCGAATGCCGGGACCCAGATCGTATGGAATACGAGGCGAAATTCGAACCACGAAGATCACGAAGATCACAAAGGAGATAAACTAAATTCTTCGTGTCCTTAGTGTACTTTGTGGTTATATTCTGACTTTACTCGTTCCGAGCCATATGATCTGGGTCCCGGCATTCGCCGGGATGAGCGGAGCAATAGGTGATTCAATTCAAAATCATCTCGCCCTACAGCCCCAGCGCGGCCCTGGCCATGATGTTGTGCTGCACCTCGCTGGAGCCGCCGTAGATGGTCGAGGCGCGCATGTTCAGGTAGCGCGCGGTGGGCGTGGCGGTGTCCTCGTAGCCCACCGGCGGGGTGTTGGCGCCCATGCCGAGCGAGGCCCGCTGGTCGGGCGTGGCGTAATGGCCGATCGCCTCCATCGCCAGCGCCGTGACCCGTTGCAGGGTCTCGGTGCCCTTCATCTTGAGCATCGAGGCGGTGGCGTCGCCGACGGGCTGTCCGAGCGAATTTCTGGAGATCACCCGCAGTTCGGTCATCTCGACCGCGGTGATGTCGACCTCGATCTCGGCGATCTTGCGCCGGAACGCCGCATCGCTCCAAAGCTCGTCGTCGGCCTTGGCGATGGCGCGCACCTTGCGCATCGCCCCGTTCAGCTGGGCCGCGAAGCCGCCGCCGCCGCGCTCGAACTCCAGCAGGTATTTGGCGACCGCCCAGCCCTGGTTCTCTTCGCCCACCCGGTTGGCGACCGGGGTGCGGACGTTGTCGAAGAACACCTGATTGACCTCATGGTCGCCGGCCAGGGTGATGATCGGCCGCACGGAAATGCCCGGCTGGGTCATGTCGAGCAGCAGGAAGCTGATCCCGGTCTGCGGCCGGCCCTCGCTCGAGGTGCGCACCAGGATGAACATCCAGTTGGCGACGTGAGCGTGCGTGGTCCAGATCTTGGTTCCGTTGATCACATAGTCGTCGCCGTCGCGCACCGCGCGTGTCTGCAGCGAGGCGAGGTCCGATCCCGACCCCGGCTCGGAATAGCCCTGGCACCAGACGTGCTCGCCGGTGAGCATCCTGGGCAGGAAGTAGGCCTTCTGCTCGGGCGTGCCATAGCCCATCAGGACCGGGCCGCAGAGCGCGATGCCCATGCCGTGGAAGCCCGGCGCGCCGGCGTCGGCCAGTTCGGATTCGACGATGTAGCGCTGAACGGGGGTGAACCCCGGGCCTCCGTATTCGCTTGGCCAGGAAAGCGCCAGCCAGCCTATCTCGTAGAGCACCTTGTTCCAGCGGCGCGTGAGCTCCGGCTCCGAGACGACGCCGGACTGCCGGGCGGCGGCCGCGCGCAATTCCGGGGTGAACTTCTCTTCGATCGTCGCCCGCACGTGGTCACGGAACGCCAGATCCTCCGCCGACAGGGTCAGGTGCATGTCAGGGCCTCCCTCGAACGCATCATCAAATGTCTAGAGCGCGTTCCGTAAAAGTGGACCCGGTTTTACGATCAGAACGCGCTCAAGCTTTTAAATTTAGAGCACGATTCAACGATCAGACGGTTCCGTCTGATCGCATCGTGCTCTAGGCGCCGCCGCTACATTCCAGAATGTGTCCGGTGATGAAATCGCTTTCCGGAATGCACAGCAGATAGACCGCCCCGGCCGCGTCCTCGGGCGTGCCGGCGCGTTGCAGGGCGCTGGTCGCCTTGCTGGCTTCGACGAATTCGGGGGTAAGCCCGACCTTGAGCGCCTTGCCGTGCACGTCGATGGTCCGGGGACCGTCGGTCAGGGCCTGGGTGAGGCGGGTCTCGATATGGCCGAAGGCGACGCAGTTGACCGTGATGTTGTAGCGGCCCCACTCCTTGGCCAGCGACTTGGTGACGCCCAGCAAGGCGGCCTTGCCGGCGGCGTAGGCGATCTGGGTCGCCGCGCCGTGCAGGCCGGAGACCGACGAGATGTTGACGATCTTGCGCGTGCGGGGCCGGCCCAGTTCGGCGGTCTCGGCCTTGGCGGTCTCGCGGAAATAGCCGGCGGCGGCGCGCAACAGGCGGAACGGCGCCGAGGCGTGGACGTCGATCATCGCGTCCCACTGCTCGTCGGTGGTGTTCTGGATCACCGTGTTCCAGATGTAGCCGGCGTTGTTGACGATGATGTCGAGGCCGCCGAACGCCGACAGCGCCTCGGCGAGGATGCGATCGGGAAAGTCCGCCGCCGCCACGTCGCCGACCACCGCCCGCGCGTTCACGCCGGCCTCGCGCAGCATCGCCAGCGTCTCGTTCGTCGGTGCTTCGTCGAGATCGTTGATGACGACATTGGCGCCGTCCGCGCCCAGCTTCATCGCGATCGCCTGGCCGATGCCGCGGCCCGAGCCGGTGACGATGGCGGTGCGGCCGGCAAGCTTGCTCATGGTTCACGCGCCTTTCGGGACTGGGATTGCCGTTTGCGCGGTCAGCGCAGCGGACGGAAGGCGTCGCGCAACTCCTTCACGAACAGCTCGGGCTGCTCGAACGCCGCGAAATGGCCGCCCTTGTCCAACTCGTTCCAATGGATCAGATTCTTGTACTTCCGCTCCGCCCAGCGCCGCGAGCAGGAGAAGATCTCCTTGGGGAAGATGCTGCACGCCACCGGGATGTCGATCGGGTCGGCGGGGAAGTTGCGGAAGCTCTCCCAATAGAGCCGCGCCGATGAGGCGCCGGCGCCGGGCAGCCAGTAGAGCATGATGTTGTCGAGCATCTCGTCGAGGCTAAGGACCTTGCGCGGGTCGCCGTCGCAATCGGTCCATTCGAAGAACTTCTCGTAGATCCAGGCCGCCTGGCCGGCCGGCGAATCCACCAGGCCGTAGCCGAGCGTCTGCGGCCGGGTGGCCTGCTGCTGGGAATAGCCGTTGCCCTGGGTGTTGTAGCGCTCGAACGAGGCGAGGGCGGCCTTTTCGCGGTCGGTCAGGTCGTTCGCCTCCTCGGCCGAAGGAAAGCCGATCACCATGTTGAGGTGCACGCCCGCCACCTCGGGCGCGCCGAGGCCGGCGATCGTCGAGGTCACCGCCGACCCCCAGTCGCCGCCTTGCGCCACGAACCGCTGGTAGCCCAGCCGCCGCATCAGCGTGACCCAGGCCTTGGCGATCTTCGGCACGCCCCAGCCGGGGCTCGTCGGCTTGGCGGAAAAGCCGTAGCCGGGCAGGGAGGGGGCGATGACGTGGAAGGCGTCCTCGGCCTTGCCGCCGTGGGCCACCGGGTCGGTCAGGGGGCCGATCACCTTGTGGAACTCGATCACCGAGCCGGGCCAGCCGTGGGTGATCAACAGCGGCAGGGCGTCCGGATGCGGCGAGCGCTTATGGATGAAATGGATGTCCAGCCCGTCGATCTCGGTGCGGTGCTGGCCGAACCCGTTCAGCATGGCCTCGCAGCGGCGCCAGTCGTAGCCCTTGAGCCAGTGCTCGCAGAGCTCGCTGACGTGGGTCAGGGGCGCGCCCTGCGACCAGTCCTCGACCGTCTCCTTCTCCGGCCAGCGCGTGGCGATCAGCCGCCGACGCAAATCGTCCAGCGCCGTCTGGTCCACCGACAGGGTGAACGGCTCGATGGTCGTGGTCATGGCGTGGCTCCCGGGTCGCCCTGGACGATCAAAGCCATTGCCAAACGCATATCGGTCTCTCCCTGTCGTCCGGGGCGCCTGGCCCCGAAGTCGGCCTCAATGCTTGCACGCCGAGATCGCCGTTGTCAGGTCAAAACCGCGCGCGGCCGCGGCGGCGAGGCCGGGGCGGGACCAAGTTAGCGTTAGACGCCGGGCGTCGCCGGGCGGTAGATCGGCGGCGATCAACGACAACGGACCAGGAGGGACGCCATGGACTGGAATTTCGAGACCGATCCCGCGTATCAGCAGAAATTGGACTGGGTCGAACGCTTCGTGAAGGAGGAGGTCGAGCCGCTCGATTACCTCGGGGTGCAGGCCTACGACGTCAAGGATCCGAAGCGCAACGCCGCGGTCCGTCCGCTGCAGGCGGAGGTCCGGCGCCAGGGGCTGTGGGCCTGCCATCTCGGCCCGGAACTTGGCGGCCAAGGCTATGGCCAGGTCAAGCTTGGCCTGCTGAACGAGATCCTCGGCCGCTCGCACTTCGGCCCCATCGTGTTCGGCTGCCAGGCGCCGGATTCCGGCAACGCCGAGATTCTCGCCCATTTCGGAACGCCGGACCAGAAGGCGCGCTATCTGCAGCCGCTGTTGGACAACGAAATCGTCTCCTGCTTCTCGATGACCGAACCGCAGGGCGGCGCCGATCCCAAGGTGTTCACCACCCGCGCCGAACTGGTGGGCGACGAATGGGTGATCAACGGCGAGAAGTGGTTCTCGTCCCACGCCCATGTGGCCAGCTTCCTGATCGTCATGGCGGTGACCGATCCCGACGCGCCGCCCTATCAGCGCCTGTCGACCTTCATCGTGCCCAGCGAAACCCCGGGCGTCACCATGGTGCGCAACATGCCGGTCGGGCACCACTCCCAGCCCGGCCACGCCTATCTGCGCTACGAGAACGTGCGCGTGCCCAAGGACCATCTGCTGGGCGAGCGCGGCGGCGGGTTCGTCGTCGCCCAGACCCGGCTTGGCGGCGGGCGCATCCACCACGCGATGCGCACCATCGGCCAGGTGAAGAAATCGTTCGACATGATGTGCGAGCGGGTGCTCAGCCGCCACACCCAGGGTTCGCTCTTGGCCGACAAGCAGATGGTCCAGGAGAAGATCGCCGACAGCTGGACCGAGATCGAGCAGTTCCGGCTTCTGGTGCTGCAGACCGCCTGGAAGATCGACAAGTACAAGGACTATCTGAAGGTGCGAAAGGACATCTCGGCGGTCAAGGCGATCATGCCCAAGGTGTTCCACGACGTCGCCGCGCGGGCTCTGCACCTGCACGGCTCCCTGGGCGTGACCCCGGAGATGCCGTTCGCCGAACAGGTCATCGAGAGCTTCCACATGGGGCTCGCGGACGGCCCGACCGAGGTGCACAAGATCACCGTCGCCCGCCAGGTGCTGCGCGAGTATCACGGCACCAACGGCCTGTTCCCCACCCAGCATGGCCCGGCCAGGCGCGAGGCGGCGATCGCCAAGCTGGGCGATCTGGTCGCGCATGGGGCGGCCGAGTAGCGGAAATGACCTAGCGGTGCAACTCAAACGGATGCCTCCCGCATCCGTTTGCGAGACGCACCACAAGCGTTTGAATTTAGTGGATCGGACCACAAACGGATGGGAACCATCCGTTTGCTACGATCCACTAGCGGGTCCGAAACGCGATGTTCAGCCCGACCACCCCTTGCGGCCTGGGGCTGTGCGGATATTCGGCCACGGGGCCGAAGTCGGGCTGGGCGTAGCCCATCACCGCCGTGATGCGCCGCCCGCGCCAGCCCAGGCCGGCCTCCGTCTCGCCGAGGCTGGCGTTGGGATCGTCCGCCCAGCCGCCGCGCCGTGACAGATCCAGCGAGCGGCCGCCGGTGGTGGCGAACAGGCCCCAGCCTTTCGGCGACCAGTGGTCGGTCTTGAGCCGCGGCGCGGGGAAGACCCCGCCGTCGGTCCGGCCGACCGCCGCTCCGGCGCTAACGGCCAACGTCGCCACCGGCCCCATTGTCTGGGCCTTGGCTGAAAGCGGAAGCGCGAGCGCTATCGCCAGAATGGCGGCGACTTGCGCGCGGCGGCGCGCCTGGATCAGGTCACCGAGGTCTTCGACGTAACCCTGCATCGGGCTTTCCCTGCGCCTATCCGAGATTTGCGCGGCGAATCGAACCGAGGTGACCAGCTTGAACCGATCGGTTTGTGCAATTGTTAACGGCCGGGCGGGTTCCAACTCTTGCGGCCAACCGCGAGTGGGTGTCTGCTCTGGCTAATAAATCCCAGGGAGACTCCCATGGCCGACGGCGCCGTCAACGCACTCAGGGCCGCGCGCGAGGAAGCCTATTCGACGCCGCTCGATCAGATCGACGTGAGCCTCGGCGAACGGTTCCGCGACAACACCATCTGGCCGTTCTTCGAGCGGCTGCGCAACGAGGACCCGGTCCACTACACCGCCGAGAGCGAGTTCGGGCCCTACTGGTCGGTAACCAAATACCACGACATCGTCGGCGTCGAGACCAATCCTGGCGTGTTCTCCTCGGAGGGCTCGATCTCGATCCAGGATCAGGAGGAAGACTTCGTCCTGCCGATGTTCATCGCCATGGACCCGCCCAAGCACGACGCCCAGCGCAAGGTGATCAGCCCGATCGTCTCGCCGCACAACCTGTTGAACCTGGAGCCGATCATCCGCGAGCGCGCGGGCAAGATCCTCGATGAGCTGCCGATCGGCGAGACCTTCGACTGGGTCGACCGGGTCTCGATCGAACTGACCACCCAGATGCTGGCCACCCTGTTCGACTTTCCCTTCGAGGAGCGCCGCAAGCTGACCTACTGGTCCGACCTGACCACCACCGAACCGACCGACGATGCGCACCGCGACCAGATCCGGGCGGAGTTGATGGGCTGCGCGGCCTATTTCCAGAACCTGTGGAACGTGCGGGTGAACGCCGCGCCGGCCAATGACCTGATCTCGATGCTGGCCCACGGCGAGGCGACGCGGAACATGCCGCCGATGGAGTTCCTCGGCAACATCCTGCTGTTGATCGTTGGCGGCAACGACACCACCCGCAACTCGATCTCGGGCGGCCTTCTGGCGCTCAACCGGCACCCGGATCAGTACGCCAAGGTGCGCGCCGATCCCGGGTTGATCGCCAACATGGTGCCGGAGATCATCCGCTGGCAGACCCCGGTCGCGCACATGCGGCGCACGGCGCTCTCCGACATCGAGTTCGGCGGCAAGGCCATCAAGAAGGGCGACAAGGTGGTCATGTGGTACGTCTCGGGCAACCGCGACGAGACGGCGATCGAGAATCCAGACGCCTTCGTGATCGGCCGCGAGCGCCCGCGCCAGCACCTGTCGTTCGGCTTCGGCATCCACCGCTGCGTGGGCAATCGCCTGGCCGAGATGCAACTTCGCATCGTCTGGGAAGAAGTCCTCAAGCGCTTTCCGCTGATCGAGGTGGTCGATGAGCCGGTGCGGCTGCAATCCTGCTTCCTGCGGGCCTACCGCAGCATGAACGTGCGGATCCCGGCGCGGCTGTAATCTCCCGCCGCCGCGGCTCAGTGGCCCTCGAACGCCACTAGACTGGACACCGGAACGCCCAGCGCCTTGACCTTGTCCGTCCCACCCAGTTCGGGCAGGTCGACGACGAAGGCCGCGGCGGTCACCTCGGCGCCGCACCTACGCAGAAGCTCGATGGCCGCGATGGCGGTGCCGCCGGTGGCGATCAGGTCGTCGATCAGCATCACCCGTTCGCCCGAGGCGACCGCGTCCAGGTGCATCTCGATGGTGTCGACGCCGTATTCCAGGGCGTATTCCACCGCCATGGTCTTGTGCGGCAGCTTGCCCTTCTTGCGCAGGGGGACGAAGCCGGCCGAGAGCTGGTGCGCCACCGCCCCGCCCAGGATGAAGCCGCGCGCCTCGATGCCGGCGACCTTGTCGATCTTCTGGCCGGCGAAGGGCTGCACCAGCTCGTCCACGGCCCGCCGGAACGCGCGCGCGTCGCCCAACAGAGTGGTGATGTCGCGAAACATGATCCCGGGCTTGGGATAGTCGGGAATGGTGCGGATGGTGTCTCTGAGATTCATCTGTGCTTCCTAGAGCGGGATGATTTTAGGTTGATCCAAGTATCTCCACCGCTCATCCCGGCGAAGGCCGGGACCCAGATCGTAAGGCTAAGAACGAGGAGAGTCAGAATATAACCACAAAGCACACTAAGAACACGAAGCATAGATCTCGTCTCCTTTGTGCTCTTCGTGGCCTTCGTGGTTCCAATTCCACTTTGTGCGCCATGCGATCTGGATCCCGGCATTGGCTGCTACGCGCCTCTGCAAGGCAGTCGCCGGGACGAGCGGAGTGATAGAGTGATTCAATTTGAAATCATCCCGCCCTAGCGTCCCAGCGCCCGGCCAGCCACCACCTTCAACCGTTCGATCGTGGCCGGATCGCGCGCCTCGGGCGCGGTGATGATGGCGGTGTCCAGCACCGTGTCGATCGGCGAGGCGGCCCTCGGGCCGGTCAGCCTGGCGGCCAGCCGCCGGACCAGCTCGCGCGCCTTGGCGGCGTTCTCGTTCAGGCAGGCGATGATCTCACCGACCTCGACGTGGGCCTCGTCCTCGCGCCAGCAGTCGTAGTCGGTGACCATGGCCACCGAGGCGTAGGGCAGCTCGGCCTCGCGGGCCAGCTTGGCCTCGGGCATGTTGGTCATCCCGATCACGTCGCAGCCCCAGCCGCGGTAGACCGCGCTCTCGGCGCGGGTCGAGAACTGCGGCCCCTCGATGGCGATGTAGGCGCCGCCCTCGACCACGTCCGCGCCGGCTTCGCGCGCGGCCTCGGCGGCTAGGCCCGACAGCCGCGGGCAGGTGGGATGGGCCATCGAGACGTGGGCCACCACGCCGTCGCTGAAGAAGCTCTTGTCGCGCGCGAACGTGCGGTCGACGAACTGGTCGACGACCACGAAGGTTCCCGGCGCCAGTTCCTCGCGCAGCGAGCCGACCGCCGACAGCGACAGCACGTCGGTGCAGCCGGCGATCTTCAGGGCCGCGATATTGGCCCGGGCGTTGACCGCGGTGGGCGACAGGCGATGCCCGCGCCCGTGACGGGGCAGGAAGACCAGCCGCACGCCGCCCAGATCGCCGGTCAAGAGCTCGTCCGAAGGATCGCCCCACGGGGTTTCGAGCTTGATCCAGGCCCGATCCGTCAGGCCCGCGATGTCATAGAGGCCCGATCCGCCGATCACGCCAAGCACCCAATCCGCCATCCGCCTTCGCCTTTCCGCCGCGCGCCTCGCCGCATCCCCGCGCGCGATGCTCTACAGCAACTCCGCCCGCGGCGAAATCGGGGGCGTCGCGCGCGCCTTCGCGGCTATATTGAGCCCATGACCCAGCTTTCCGTCCTCGACCTGTCGCCGATCACGCAAGGCTCGAACGCCGGCCAAGCCCTGCGCAACAGCCTCGATTTGGCCCGCCACGCCGAGGCCTTGGGCTACAACCGCTACTGGATCGCCGAGCACCACAACATGGCCGGGGTGGCGAGCGCCGCGACCGCGGTGGTGATCGGCTACATCGCTGGCGGCGCCAAGACCATCCGGGTCGGCGCGGGCGGGATCATGCTGCCGAACCATGCGCCGCTGATGGTCGCCGAACAGTTCGGTACCCTGGCCAGCCTCTATCCCGGCCGCATCGACCTGGGTCTCGGCCGCGCGCCGGGGACCGACCCGCAGACCGCCCAGGCCCTGCGCCGCAACCTGAACGCCGACGTCGACGCCTTCCCGCAGGACGTGGTCGAGCTGATGAGCTATCTGCGCCCGGCCCGGCCGGGCCAGGCGGTGCGCGCGGTGCCGGGCGAGGGGACCGAGGTTCCGATCTGGATCCTCGGCTCCAGCCTGTTCGGCGCCCAGCTCGCCGCCCTGCTCGGCCTTCCGTTCGCCTTCGCCTCGCACTTCGCGCCGGCCGAACTCGACCGGGCGCTTTCGATCTATCGCGAGCGCTTCCGGCCATCGGCCCAACTCGATCGGCCCTATGTGATGCTCGGGCTGACGGTCTCGGCGGCGGACACCGACCTTGAGGCCTGGCGGCTGTTCAGTTCGGTGCAGCAGGCCTTCGTCAATCTGCGCGCCGGCCAGCCGGGTCCCCTGCCGCCGCCGGTGGACGACATGGACGCGCGCCTGGATCCGATGTCGCGGGCCATGCTCGACCAGGCCCTGGCCTGCGCGGTGGTCGGCTCGCCGCGGACGGTGCGCCAGGGGCTGGCCGACTTCATCGCCCGGACCGGGGCGGACGAGCTGATGGTCACGGCGCAGATTTTCGACCACGCCGCCCGGATCCGCTCGTTCGAGATCACCGCCGAGGCGCATCGGGCGGCGGTCACGGCCGCCTGAACCGACGTGGTCCGCAAGCCGCATCGCCGGCCGGCGGGAAACCCTGGTGGCGGCGTGATTTGAATAAGCCGGTGAGCAAGACGCTGGCCACCCATCCGCATCAGCGGGGGCGTCTGCTTCTGGTCGCGAAGTCAGGGGGGAAATTCGACCCGATGCGGTCCTAATCCACTCGTGCTTGGGGCCGCAATTCTGACTCTAGGCGGGAGCGGGCGCGGCGGACTGCACCCCGGCCACGAACGCGTCTTGGCCGTCGACGGTCGCAACCTTTAGATAGTTTGGGAGCATCGATGGCGTGGCGATTTCGACCATCACTCGGTTCTCGATCCAAAATTCAATCAACTCAAACGCCGGATGGCCTGGTGGTCCACGCCAGCACCTTAGCGTGCGCCATCCTTCGCGGTCGCCGATGCGCTTCACATCAGCAGGATCAACGTCAAGTGAGAGCAACAGGTGAAATGGGAAAGCGTGTTGACCGGGCTCGCGGCTGAACGCGCACTGTCGGTCTCCTTCGCTCGGAGATATCTCGGTCCCGTCGGGGTAAATTTCAATTGCGGTGCCTTGACCATCCTCGGCGAAGATCATGAAGGCGCCCGGGACTGGTCCCAGGAACGGCCTATATTTCCAGCCCGTAAGCTCTGACAGAACTTTCGCAACATGGCTCGGGTCCCGCGCGGGGATCGATACGTGATGGATCATGGGGCGCGCCTCTGCCAATCGGTTTGACTGTCGAATTGAACATTCAATTGCGCCGATGCACAAATGATTTCTCGGCCCCGGCGCTTGACCGTGCAGAGGCGGATTTCGGAGGAGCCCCTTCCACCCCTTTCCGACATGTCCGACGGACCGCTTTCCACCCTCCTGCGACCCTGGCGATGTCCGCTTTCCGACCGGCCGGGCGCCTCACCTCTGCGAACCGACTGTCTCGGACCACGTCGCCACCGTGACCCTCGATATCTTGACATGGACCAGATCAAGGACCAATTTATAATAATTGGACCGAAGCATGGTCCGTAAGGGGTCTGTGGTGCGGGTTTCGGTGACGGACGCCAAGGGACAATTGACCGACCTCGTGCGGCGAGCGGAGGCCGGAGACGAGGTCATTCTCACGCGGCATGGACAGCCCACGGTTCGCCTGATGGCCATCCGGGCGCAGCCGGATCGGGCGAAGCGCCGAAAGATCATGGAGGCCGCCCGCGCCGCCGGCGCGGCCAAGGCGGTCCGGGGCGCGAGCGCGGCGACCAGCCAGGATTTCCTCTATGACGAGGCCGGTCTGCCGAAATGATCGCGGTCGATACGTCGGCGCTGATGGCGATCGTGCTCGGGGAGGCCGAACTCCGACTCCTGCATGGACGTTCTGGAGGCTCAGACCGAGGTCTTGATTTCCGCGGGAACGGTGGCGGAGGCTCTGATCGTCGCACACCGACGCAATGTCGCCGGTGAAGTCGCCGCGCTCATCGATGGCCTGAATCTGACGATCAGCCCTGTCACGGAACTCGCGGCGCGGCGGATCGCCCAGGCTTATGCGCAATGGGGCAAAGGCGTCCATCCGGCTGGCCTGAATTTCGGCGACTGCTTCGCCTACGTCGTGGCGAAGGAGAACGCTTGCCCGCTGCTCTACGTCGGCGAGGATTTCGCCATGACCGATCTGGCGGCGGCTCGGGCCAAGCCGTCGGGCCGCTAGATCTCCGCGGCGATGGCCCGCAGCGCGCGTTCGAACAGTTCCGGCGGCTGGCCGCCGGAGATCACATAGCGGTCGTTGATGACGATGGTGGGGACGGCGCTGACGCCTTCCCCGCGCCAATGACGCTCGGCCTGGCGGACCTCCTCGGCATAGGCGCCCGAGTCCAGCACCACGCGCGCCGCGCCGGAGTCCAGCCCGGCCCGTTCGGCCGCCGCGACCAGCGCCTCGTGATCGCCGGGGTTTTCGCCTCGGGTGAAATAGGCGTCGAACAGCGCGTGTTTCAGCGCCGCCTGGCCGCCGACCAGCCCGGCCCAGTGCAGCAGGCGATGGGCCTCGAAGGTGTTGTAGATCCGGCTGTCGTCGCTCATGGCGATGGTGAAGCCGACGTCGCCGGCCCGCGCGCGGATCATTTCGCGGGCGGCGGCCGATCGCTCGGGACTGGAGCCGTACTTCTGGCCGACATGCTCGACGATGTTCTGCCCCTCGGGGGGCATGTTCGGGTTCAGTTCGAACGGCTGAAAGCGGATTTCGGCCTGGACCAGATCGCCGACGCGCTCCAGCGCCGCCTCCAGCCCCTTCAACCCGATGACGCACCAGGGGCACGAAACGTCCGACACGAAGTCGATCTTCATGGGCTTGCTCATGTCCGCCCTCCATCTCGCACGGGATGGGCGGACTATAGCCTCGGGCGCGGCCCTCAGGCCACCTTCGGCCGCGCGGTCCCCGCCACCCCCAGCGCGCCGCCGCCGATCATCGACCCCAGCGCTTCCAGCGGGACCGGGCGGCCGATGCCGTAGCCCTGCACCTCGGCGCAGCCCTCGGCCCTCAGGAACGCCAGCTGCCGATCGGTCTCGACGCCCTCGGCGACCACCGGCATGCCGAGGCTGTGGCCCAGACCCAGCACCGCCCGCACGATGGCGGTGGCGCGGTCGTCCTCGTGGATCGCCTGCACGAAGCTCTTGTCGATCTTCAGCTTGTCGAATGGAAACGACTGCAAGGTGGCCAGCGACGAGAAGCCGGTGCCGAAATCGTCCATGGCGATGCGCACGCCGCGCGCCTTCAACGCCCGCAGATTGTCCAGCGCGCGGACCACGTCCTCGAACAGGGCGGTTTCGGTGATCTCCAGCTCCAGCCGTTCCGGCGGCAGGCCGGAGGCGTCCAGCACGTCCCAGACCAGCACCGGCAGTTCGGCGTGATGGAGCTGGCGGGGCGACAGATTGACCGCGACGCGCACCGGTTCGGGCCAGTCGGCCGCGTCGGCGCAGGCGCGCCGCAGCACCCATTCGCCCAACTGGCCGATCAGGCCGCTGTCCTCGGCCAGGGGGATGAAGTCGAGCGGCGGCACCAGGCCGCGGGTCGGGTGGCGCCAACGCACCAGCGCCTCGAAGCCGCGCAACCGCCCGTCGGCCGCCGAGGCCAGCGGCATGTAGTGCAACAGCAGCTCTTCCGCCGCGATGGCCGCGCGCAGCTCATCGACCAGCCCGGCCTGCGGATTGCTTGCGTCTTCGTCGTGATCCGCGCCCGACGGGCCGATCGCCGCGCTGGCGATCCGCACGCAGCGTCGCGCCAATGTTTTCAAGCCGTTCAGCACGCTCGTCCAACCTCGCGGTTCTGGATTCGAAGACAAGTCTAGGCGCAAAGGGCTTAACGTTTTGGGCATGATTTTCGCTCGCCAGACGTCGAGGCGACCGCGCAAAGCTTGTCCGGCCGTCCGGTCCGGGCCAAACTGCCGCAAGGGTTTGAATTTAGTGGATCGGACCACAAACGGATGGGAACCATCCGTTTGCTACGATCCACCAGGGAGAACATCGGGATGCGTGAAGCCGTCGTCGTCTCATACGCCCGCACCGGACTGGCCAAGACCGGTCGCGGCGGGTTCAACATCACCCCGGCCGTGACCATGATGGCCCATTCGATCCAGCATGCGGTCGAAAAGTCGGGGATCGAAAGGGAGGCGGTCGAGGACGTCTTCATCGGTAATGTCGGCGCCGGCGGCGGCAACATCGCCCGCCAGGCTTCGCTGCTGGCCGGGCTGCCGATCAGCACCTCGGGCGTGACCATCAACCGGTTCTGCTCCTCGGGCCTGCAGTCGATCGCCATGGCCTCGCGCTACATCACCGACGACGGCGCCGACGTGGTGGTCGGCGGCGGGGTCGAGCAGCTCAGCCTGCCGGGCGGGCCTCCGGGCGGCGGGGCCGACCCGCGCCTGACCGAGATGTATCCGGACATCTGGATGCCGATGATCGACACCGCCGACGTGGTGGCCAAGCGCTACAAGGTCAGCCGCGAGTATCAGGACGAATATTCGCTGGAATCCCAGCGACGCACCGCCGCCGCCCAGCAGGCCGGCAAGTTCAAGGACGAGATCGTCCCCTTGAAGACCAAGATGAAGGTGGTCGACAAGCAGACCGGCGAGGAGAAGATCGTCGACTATGTCGTCGACCGCGACGAGTGCAACCGGCCGGACACCACGCTGGAGGGCCTCTCCAAGCTGCCGCCGGTCAAGGGGCCGGGCAATTTCGTCACCGCCGGCAACGCCTCCCAGCTTTCCGACGGCGCCGCCGCCGTGGTGCTGATGGAGGCCAAGGAGGCCGCGCGGCGCGGGCTCAAGCCGATGGGCGCGTTCAGGGGGTGGGCCGTCGCCGGCTGCGCCCCGGACGAGATGGGCATCGGGCCGGTGTTCGCCGTGCCGCGGCTTCTGGAGCGCCACGGGCTGAAGGTCGACGACATCGACCTTTGGGAGCTGAACGAGGCCTTCGCCTCGCAGTGCCTTTACAGCCGCGACACTCTCGGCATCGACCCGGAGAAGTACAACGTCAACGGCGGCGCGATCTCCATCGGCCACCCGTTCGGCATGACCGGCGCGCGCTGCACCGGCCACATCCTGCAGGAAGGCAAGCGCCGCAAGGCCAAATATGCGGTCGTGACCATGTGCATCGGCGGCGGCATGGGCGGCGCGGGCCTGTTCGAGGTCTATTGACCGGCTTGGCGCCCCCCGGCTGGCGGACCACGGCATGAGGTTGGCGGCCAGAATCATCGGCGCCGTCCTGATCCTGGCGGGCGTCTATCTGCTGCTTGAGGGGCTGAACGTCCTGCATGGCGCCGCCATGAGCGGGCAGATCAAATGGGCGGGCTGGGGCGCCTGGGCGCTGGCGTTCGGCGCTGGGTTTCTGGTCTGGGCCGGCCGCACGCGGCCCAGGGTCTGAGCTCGACCTTAGCCGCGACCCTCCCGCGCGGCTCTAGGCGGCGGCGCAGCGCGGCGGCGATGAGCAGGCCGACAACCGCGGCGATGGCGGCGTTTTCGGCCATCCAGTCCCAGACATCGCAATCGCGTCCGACGGATGGAAGCCCCTGGATCAGCTCGATGGCGGCGCCCGCCGCGCTGACCACAACGGCGATCCAGACGATCCGGGCGCGAGGGAAGGCCACCACGCTGGCGGTCATGATCGCGAAAAACGCCGCGAAATGATCGGCCTTGTCCCAGGGGAACAGATGCGCGTTGGAAGACGGCGGGGCGAAGGCGAACGCGGCCGTGATCACGGTGCAGGCGAAGAGCGCGATGCGCGCGGCGATAATCAAGCTTTTGTCCAAAACGACTCCCTTTCGCGCGCCGCGCTCGCCGCGATCCGGGGCGAAACTCCGAACCGCGCCATTAGCCCTTGGCGCCGTCGAACCAGTCGGTGAAGCCGGATGGCGCGTAGGGGCCGATGCAGGCCTGCTCCAGCACGCCGATGCCGGTCTTCTCGCCGTCGCTGGCCCGGACCACCTGCTGCACATGGATGTGATGCGGCGACAGCATGTCCAGTTGCCTCGGGTCGAAGGACTCGCCGCCCACCGCCAGCTCGCCCTTCCACATGCCCTGGCCCCATTCGGGGTGGCCGTAGCCCAGGCCCTTCATCTGGAACTTGAGGATGGGGTCGAGGGCGATGGTGCGGGTCTTGCCGTCGTGGTCCACCAGATCGATCTCGGCGGACTTGGCCAGGCGGGTGCCCGGGACGTAGTCGACGCGGTGGCGCGCGGTCGCCATGCGCTGGTCGCGTCCATCTTCGACGCCGGGCGGCACCTCGGCCTCGCTGGGATAGAGCGGGGCCATGATGCCTTCGCGGACCAGCGCTTCGCCGCGCGGGCCGTCGAAGAAGATGGCGTGCGAGATGTGGTCGTCCCAGAACAGCGGCGCCCAGAGAAAGAAGGCGCTCATCGGCATTTTGGGCGCGCCGCCGGTCTCCGGCTCGCCCACACCGCGCACGCCCCAGGAGCGGTCCTTGGTGCCGTGGCACATCTGCTCGGTCACGGTGAACTCGCCGTCGGGATGGCGGACCACGCCGCTCCAGCGGCCGAACTGGTCGAACCGCGTCGCGTCCATCATCCGCCGGGCGCCGGACCACAGGGTCTGACGGGCCTCCTGGATCGCCGCGGTCCGGGCCGAGAAGGTCAGATCGCACGAGACCCCGCTGGCGTTGTCCTCCAGCACCACCCGCGTGCGGCGCATCGGCTCGAGCACCTCCATGCGGAACGGGCCAACCTGCATCTCGGTGCGCTCGATCGGCGCGCGGCGCGAGCCGTAGAAGCAGTGCTGGCGCCCGCCCGGCTGCACGACGCTGAAGGCGCAGTCCAGGATCCCGCGGTGGGGATAGATCGCCATCCCGATGCCGAAATAATAAGAGCCGTCGTTGGCGTAGCCGTTGAACCAGGTGCGGTCGTAGACGTTGCGGTCGCTGGTCGCGGGATGGGCGATCGGCTCGGGCGTCTGGTGGATCGGAAAATCGTCGAGCTTGTTGAGCATGGGGGTTCCCTTCGGTCGGCCCGGATGCCGAAAGTCGTGCGGTCGGCGCCCTTACCGGCTACCCTGCCGGCCGCGAACCGGCAAGGGAGACCACGCGCATGCGCATCCACAATCTCTACGTCGATAGCGCGGGCGAGTTTCATTTCCGCGACATCGAGGTGCGATGGGTCCAGGACCTGCCCGGCGGCAAGCTGTCCGAGCGGCGGGCGGCCACCGGCGTCATCTTCCGCCAGACGGCCGGCGACTATGACCTGGACTGGCATCCGGCGCCGCGGCGGCAATACATCGTCAACCTCGACGCCGGGGTGGAGATCACCGCCAGCGACGGCGAGACGCGGACCATCGGCGCCGGCGAGGTGATCCTGGTCGAGGACGTCACCGGCAAGGGCCACCTGTCCAGGGCGGTGTCCGGCCAGGTCCGCCATTCGATCTTCATTCCGATCGATTAGCGCGTATTAGTCTTGAACCCGGTTCCGGTCACGATGGCCGTGACGCCGCGTGATCCGCTTTCAGGCGGTCATCGCGCCGGCGACTAACCGGCGTTAGCCTCAAGGGCGCCATTCCCGCCGGCGTCGCCGTGGGCGTGACGGCTCCAATGGGCGACCTTGCCGATCAGATTGGCGAAGTCGATCGGCTTGGCGATATGATCGTTCACGCCCGCCGCCTCGTACGACGCGAAGTGCTCGGACAGCACATCGGCGCTGACCGCGATGATCGGCGTGCGGTGATTGGGCTCGGCCGTCGCCCGGATGACGCGGGTCGCGGCCAATCCGTCCATGCCCGGCATCTGCAGATCCATGAGAATCAGATCGAACGCCGTGCGATGGGCGATCTCCACCGCTTCCTGGCCGCCGCCGGCTTCGTGGATATCATGGTTGAACGGACCGAGCACCGCGCGGATCAGCTCGCGATTGACCGCAAGGTCGTCGACCACCAGAATCCGGCGGCTCGGCATCGCGGCCACCGCGACCACTTCGTCTCGAGCCTCGATGCGCGCCGCCGGCGCGGTGATGGTGAACCAGAAGGTCGAGCCGCCGCCGACGATGCTGTCGACGCCGATGTCTCCGCCCATGAGTTCGACCAGCCGCTTGCAGATCGCGAGCCCCAGTCCGGTCCCGCCGTGGTGGCGGCTGACCGACCCGTCGACTTGGGAGAAACGCTGGAACAACCGGTCCCGCCTGTCCGCGGGCACGCCCGCTCCGGTGTCGGAAACCGCGATCCGCAGACGGCCGCCGGCTTCGGCGTCGTAGCGCGCGTGGATTTTGACGCCGCCGGCCTCGGTGAACTTGATCGCGTTGCCGAGGAGGTTGAGCAGGACCTGACGCAGCCTGGCGCCGTCGGCGATCACCGCCGCGGGCAGTTCATCGTCCAGCGCCACGTCCAACGACAGTCGCTTCATCGCGGCCTGGCCCGCGACGAGGTCGGCGGTCTCGCGCAGCAGCGCGGCCGGATCGAACGCCTGGGGATCAAGCTCCAACAGGCCCGCGTCCAGCTTGGAGAAATCGAGGACGTCGTTGACCACCGCCAGCAGGGTCTCGCCCGCGGTGGTTATCCGCCGAAGGTGGGCCCCGGCCGCGTCCGGCAGGCCGTCGAGCTGGCGCAGCAGGGCGGAGAATCCCAGGATCGCGGTCAGCGGCGTGCGAATCTCATGGCTCATGTTCGCCAGAAAGTCCGATTTGGCCTGGGCGGCGGCCTGAGCCTCGCGCGTGCGCTCCTGCAGTTCGGCCTCGAGCGTCTTGCGGGCGGTGATCTCGCGCGCCACGTCCAGACAGCCGGTCGGCTCGCCGGTCGCCGGATCGCGGAGCAGGCTGGTGCGCGTTTCGAACCACAGCCATCGGCCGTCGCGATGGCGCGCGCGATATTCGATGCGCGGAGGCTCGGCGCCCGGCCCTTCCCTGTACAACCGCTCGCTGATCGCCTGCATCGCGGGTCCGTCATCGGCGTGAACCAGGCTTATGAGCGGCCTGCCCACCAAAAGCTCGGGACTATAGCCGGTGACCCGCTCCACGGAGGGTGAAATATAGGTCAGTCTGTGATCGACATTCGACAACATGATCAGGTCGGTGGCGTTGTCGGCGAACAGGCGATGGTGCGTTTCGCTCGCCCTCAGGGCTTCTTCCGCCTGGCGGGACTCCGTCACGTCCATGAACGCGCCGAAGACGGCGAGCACCTGGCCCTCGGGGCCTTGTTCCGCGGCCCCCTTGCACGCCACGTGACGCAGCTCGCCGTCGAGACGGATCAGGCGCAGCTCGAAGGAAAACGGGAGGCCGCTGGTGATGGCGGACTCCATGTGGGCCCTGGCGATCGCCCTATCGTCCGGATGATAGAATTCGAACACGCTGGCCAAATCCCGATCGACCTGGTCCGGGTCCAGTCCGAGGATGCGGGCGACCTGGGCCGACCAGGTGATCTCGCGCGAGGCGGCGTCGACGCGCCAGTAGCCGACGCCGGCGACCTCCTCGGCCATTTCGACCAAGCGCTGGAGCTCGTCGGGCGTTCCTATGGGCATTTTTGGGGAGTTGACCGCGGCTGGGGCGTTTTGGGCGGAGGCCAACCATAGGGCCTCAGTCCTTCGAGCGGGTTAATTCGTCCGCGCACGCCGCGCGAGCGGCCGCTTGGCTCCGGCCTAATCGTCCGGCGACTGCCCCGCGCCTTCAATCAGGCGCACCAGATCGGCCAGCGCCGATGTGACGGGCGCGGCCACGCCCGCGGTCTCGGCGGCGGCCACGACGGCGCCGTTTATCGACTCGATCTCGGTTCGTCGCCCGGCCAGCAGATCCTGCAGCATCGACGCCTTATGCCCGCGGTGATTGGCGAAGGCGTACGCGATCTTGGCCCGGAGGTTTCGCCGATCGAGCGAGACGCCGACCGCCGCGGCGGTCAGGACGACCTCGTCCAGAACGGCCTGTGCGATCCGGCGGCCGGCCGGGGTGTCCATGCCGCCGACCGTCAATCCGGTGACCGCCGCCAGGGAATTGAGCGCGGCGTTGAACGCCACCTTCTCCCAGACCGCGACCTCGACCTCGGGATCGGCCCGCGCGTCCATCCCCGCGCTCGTCAGCAGGGCGGCCGCGGCTTCCGCGCCGGCTTCGGCGCCGGCGGCGTAGGCGCCCAGCCATATCCGCCCGCCGCCATGGGACGCGACCCGGGTCGGGCCGATGAGGTCGGCGGGGAAGTCCGTCACCCCGATCAGGATGCGCTCGGGCGCGAGGACGGCGGCGATCGTCTCGGCGTTCCCGAGGCCGTTCTGCAGCGTCAGCGCGTAGGTTTCCGGGCCCGCGAGATGCGCCACCGAACGCATCGCGGCCGCGCCGTGCATGCCTTTGGTGAGCAGCAGCAACAGGTCGACGGGACCGACGGCGGCGGCGGCGGCCATGGCGCGGACGGCCATGGTCCGCTCGCCCCGATCGTCGATAAGGGTGATTCCGTCAGCGTTGAGCGCGTCGATCCGGCCCCGGTCCACCTCGATCAGGGTGACGTGGCCGCCGGCCTCGGCGAGGCGCGCGGCGAACAGGCAGCCCATCGCCCCGGCTCCGACGATCGTGATATTCCGCATGACGCGCCCCTCCGGCTTGGCGTTCGGCAGACTATGCGATGAGGGGCTCCCGCCAAACCAGGGATCGGGACGGGGGGCGGTCAGCGCCAAGCCGCGCCCGGAGGCTGCAGAGACCCCGTCCCGTCCTCGGTTTTCGCGATTTCAGAAATCTGGAGCGGGCGATGAGATTCGAACTCACGACCCCAACCTTGGCAAGGTTGTGCTCTACCCCTGAGCTACGCCCGCGCTCCGTGGAGCTCCTCAGAGCCCCGAAAGGAGGCGGCTTATCGCAGAGCGCGTCCGGCTTGGCAAGGGCGTTGCGGCGCGCCTTCAGCGCCCGCGGCCGGGGCGGCGGCGCTCGAGGACGCTTGCGCCGATTTCCTACTTGGCGGGGGCTTGAGCCGTCCAGAGCGGCCGGGTAGAGCGGCTCGATGACCGCCGCCACGCCCGCCGCGCTGTTCGCCTTCCTGGACCGCCTCGGCATCGCCCACCGCACCCTGGAGCACCCGCCGGTGTTCCGCGTCGGGGAGGGCGATGAGATCAAGGCCGCCCTGCCGGGCGGGCACAGCAAGAACCTGTTCCTGAAGGACGCCAAGGACCGGCTCTGGCTGATCTCGGCGCTCGACGAGACCCGGATCGACCTGAAGCGATTGCCCGCGGTGATCGGCTCGGGGCGCCTGTCGTTCGGCTCGCCCGCGCTGATGGCCGAGAGTCTCGGCGTCACCCCCGGCTCGGTCACCGCGTTCGGCCTGATCAACGATACCGGGCGCAGGGTGAGCTTCGTCGTCGACGCCGCGCTCTTGGCCAGCGATCCGGTCAACTTCCATCCGCTGACCAATGCGGCCACCACCGCGGTCTCGCGCGCGGGCTTCCTCGCCTTCCTGGCGGCGCTGGGGATCGGCCCGATGGTGGTGGATTTCGCCGCCGACCCTCCGGTGGTGGTCGCGCCCGCCCGATCGGCCTAAATTCGTCTCCCGACGCGTTGCGGCGAGCGCGGCGCGCGACCATCTTTAGGCCACGGCGCGCCGCCGGCCCGCCCGATCGAGGATCCCATGCTCGGAGAGACCGCTTCCGCACCGGCCAAGGCGGACCTGATCAAGGAAGGTTCGGACGCCGGTTTCGCCGCCGACGTGATCGAGGCCTCGAAGGCCCAGCCGGTCATCGTCGATTTCTGGGCCACCTGGTGCGGGCCGTGCCGCCAACTGACGCCCGCCCTGGAAAAGGCGGTGATGGCCGCCAAGGGCGCGGTCAAGCTGGTCAAGATCGACGTCGACAAGAACCCCGCCTATGCGGGCCAGCTGCGCGTGCAGTCGATCCCGACGGTCTACGCCTTCGTCGACGGCCAGCCGGTGGACGGCTTCATGGGCGCGGTGCCGGACAGCCAGGTCAAGGCCTTCATCGACAAGCTGATCGGCGATCAAGGCCCCTCGGACCTCGACCAGATCCTGGCGCTGGCCAAGGAGTCGCTCGACCTGGGCGACCTTGGCGGCGCGGCGCAGGCCTATGCCGAGGCGCTGCGGATCGAACCCCGCGCATCCAAGGCGATCGCCGGTCTGGCGCGCTGCTACCTCACCGGCGGTGACGCCGAGCGGGCGCGGGAGGTGGTCGACATGGCCGCGCCCGACGCCAAGGACCCTGAGTTGGACAGCGTCAAGGCCGCGCTGGCCCTGATCGCCGAGGCGCCGCCGTCAGAGACCCGTGAGCTGGAGCAGAGGATCGCCGCCGATCCGGGCGACCACGAGGCGCGCTTCGTGCTGGCCAAGGCCCTGGCCGGCGCCGGAAAGCTGTGGGACGCGGCCGACCAGCTCCTGACCATCATCGAGCGCGACCGCGACTGGAACGACCAGGCGGCGCGCAAGCAACTGCTCACCGTGTTCGAAGCCGCCGGCCCGACCTCCGAGGTCGCCAAACAGGGCCGACGGCGGTTGTCCGCGATCCTGTTCTCATAGGGCGAAGAAAGGCCAAGGCCGTGGTCGCCAGCCCTTACCGCCGCGCCGCCGACCTGCCGCAGGTGATCCCGGTCTTTCCGCTCGACGGCGCGCTGCTCCTGCCCCACGGCCAGCTGCCGCTGCGCATCTTCGAGCCGCGCTATCTGAACATGGTCGACGACGCCATGGCCGCCGAGCGGATGATCGGCATGATCCAGACCCGGGCCGGCGGCGATCGCTCGCGCCCGACCCTGGCCGGCGTCGGCTGCCTGGGGCGGATCACCAGCTTCGCCGAGAGCTCGGACGACCAGTACCTGATCACCCTGACCGGGGTTTGCCGGTTCGCCGCCGGCGAGGAGCTGCCGGCCCATACGCCCTACCGCCAGTTGCGGGTCAGCTACACCCCGTTCGAGATCGACCTGCGCGCGCCGGCCGACGACGAGGGGTTCGACCGCCTGCGCCTGCTGCGCTCGCTGAAGGCGTTTCTGGAGCGGCGCGGGCTCGGGGTGGACTGGGACGCGGCCAAGAACGCCCCGACCGAGGCGCTGATCAACAGCCTGGCCATGGCCCTGCCGTTCGAGCCCCCCGAGAAGCAGGCTCTTCTGGAGGCGGACACTGTCGCCGACCGCCGCGAGGCGCTGATCACCCTGTTGGAGATCGACACCGCCGGCCGTTCGGGAGAAGACGAGCCGCCGCCTCTGCAATAGAGTCGCCGCGACAGGGACCGCCATGACCGAACCCACCGCCCAGCCCCCCTCACCCGTGGAACCGGCCGCCGAGGTCGATCCGCGCCTGCTCGAAGTGCTGGTCTGTCCGCTGACCAAGGGACCCTTGGAGTACGACCGCGCGCGCGGCGAGCTGATCAGCCGTCAGGCCCGGCTGGCCTATCCGATCCGGGACGGGGTGCCGGTGATGCTGGCCGATGAGGCCCGCGCCCTGGGCGAGGGCGAATGACTGGACGCCCCTGGCCGACGGAGCTGCGCGTGCGGCGCGCGGCGCGGGTGCTGGAGATCGATTTCGACGACGGCGCCCGGTTTTCCTTGCCGGCGGAATATCTGCGGGTGATGACTCCCAGCGCCGAGGATCGTGGGCACGGCGCCGGGCCGGGCCGCACCGTCGGCGGCAAGCGGGACGTGGCGATCAACGATGTGGCGCCCGTCGGCCGCTACGCCGTGCGCATCGACTTCAGCGACGGCCACGACACCGGCCTCTACAGCTGGGACGAACTCTACCGCCTGGGTCGCGACCAGATCCGCCTGTGGGCCGAGTTCCTCGATCGGGCGAAGCGGGAAGGCGTGTCGCGGGAGGGGTGAGCACGATGAGTTTAGGTTGATCCAAGTATCTCCGCCGCTCATCCCGGCGACTGCGCAGCAGAGGCGCGTAGCAGTCAATGCCGGGACCCAGATCATATGGTCATGAACGAGGAAGTGTAGAATATAACCACAAAGCACACTAAGGGCACGAAGAATAACTCTCGTCGCCTTTGTGATCTTCGTGGACTTCGTGGTTCGAATTCCACCTCATATGCATTACGATCTGGATCCCGGCATTCGCCGGGAGGAGCGGAGCAATAGAGTGATTCAAAATGAATTCATCTCGCCCTACAGCGCCTCGCCCCTGAACAGCCGCGGCAAATCCCCCACCGCGCCGCCGGCCTCCTGCATGAAGAAGCGCCGCGCCAGGCCGATGCGGTTGACCGCCGCCATGCCGATCCCGCGCGCCAGCCGCAGGGCCGGGATGTCGTTCGAATACAGGCGGGTGAACACCTCCATCGCCGCGGCGACCGAAACGTTGTCGAACCGCCTCCAGGCGGCGTAGCGCTCCAGCACGGCGGCCGAGCCGATGTCCTCGCCCAGCCGCGCCGCGTCGACCAGCACCTGCGACAGCGCCGCGGCGTCCTTCAGGCCGAGGTTCAGCCCCTGGCCGGCGATCGGGTGGATGCCGTGCGCCGCATCGCCCAGCAGCGCCAGCCGCGGCGCGGTCAGCCGCTCGGCGAGCTGCAGCGACAGCGGATAGACGAAGGTCGGCCCCACCACCGCGATCTCGCCCAGGAACGGGCCGAACCGGCGCTTCAAGAGCGAGAGCAGGACCTCCGGCCGGGCGCCGCCCAGGGCGTCGGCGGCCAGGGTCTTCTCGGTCCACACCAGACTGGCGCGGTTCTCGGTCAGCGGCAGGATGGCGAATGGGCCCGAGGGCAGGAAATATTCGTGGGCCACCCCGCCGTGGGGTTTTTCCAGCTTGACCGTGACCACCACCCCGCTCTGGCCGTAGCCCCAGCCGATGGCGCCGATCCCGGCGAGTTTTCGCAAGGGCGAGGCGCGACCCTCGGCCCCGACCACCAGCGGTGCGGAAATCTCGCGCCCGTCGGCCAGCCGCACGCGCGCGCCGCCGGCCTCGAACGCGGCGCTCTCGACCCGCGCCGGGGCCAGCACCGCGATCCCGGCCGCCTCAACCGCCCGCGACAGGCCGGCGCGGGTGCGGCGGTTCTCCAGCATGTAGCCCAGGGGTTCGGAATTGACCCGATCGGCGATCTCGGCCGCGTCGAAGCGCAGGAAGAACGGCGTCGGCCCCGGCGAGGCGGCGCCCGCCGCGTGACCGTCGGTGACCAGGATCTGCTCGATCCGCTGGGCGTGCGGACGCAGGCCGTCGCCCACCCCCATGGCGTCCCAGGCCCGGAAGGAGGAAAAGGCGATGGCCGAGGCGCGCCCGTCGAAGGTCGGCGCGAGTTGGGCCTCGAACGGCTGCGGGTCGATCAGCACCGGCGTCAGCCCGCCGTGCGCCAGGGCCAGGGCCAGGGTCGATCCCGCCATGCCTGCGCCGGCGATGATCACGTCGGGCGTTGAGGAGCTCGCCATGGGGTCTTATGCGGCCAGCTTGCCGAGCCTGTCCAGTCGCCGGCGCGGGGACGGGCGGAAGGAAAGTCTGCCTAGTCGTCCGCCGCTTCGTGCTCGTCCGCTTCCAGCACGCCGGTTTCCGAGGCGGGCGCCAGGGTGGGGCCGTCGTCGACGATGCCCTTCTTGGCGTCGTCCTTGGCCTTCTTTTCGGCCGCCTTCTTGACGATGGCGTCCAGTTCGAGCTGGCCGACCAGGCCCAGGGTCACCGGGTCCACCGGCTTGATGTTGGCGGCGTTCCAGTGGGTGCGACCCCGCACCTGCTCGATGGTCGCCTTGGTGGTGCCCAACAGCTTGACGATCTGGCCGTCGGTGATTTCCGGGTGGTTGCGCAGGAACCAGGCGATCGCGTCCGGCCGGTCTTGGCGGCGCGAGACCGGCGTGTAGCGCGGGGCCTTCTTCAACGGCTTCAGCAGCTCGGCGTGGCGGGATTTCTGCGGCTTCATGCGGTAGTTGGGATCGGCCTGGGCCGCGTCCAGCTCCTCGCGCGCGAGCTGGCCGTTGGCGATCGGATCGGCGCCGCGGATGTCGCGCGCGACCTCGCCGTCGGCGATGCCTTTCACCTCAAGATGGTGGAGCTGGCAGAAGTCGGCGATCTGCTCGAAGGTCAGCGAGGTGTTGTCGATCAGCCACACGGCGGTGGCCTTGGGCATGAGGATGTCGGTCATGCGGGAATCTTTCCGGGAGCGCCTAAAAATGACGGCGCCCGGCCTTTCGGCCGGGCGGGTGTTCTGATCCATCATATAGGGCGCTTCGCCGGCGATGGAAACGGCTATCGCTTCCTGATCCATCAGACCGTCAGCACCACCTTGCCGACATGGCTTCCGCCCTCCAGCCGGGCGTGGGCCCTGGCCGCCTCGGCCAGGGGGAAGGTCTGGTCGATCACGCATCTGACCTTGCCGGCCTCGATCCAGGGCCAGACCGTGGCCTCCACAGCCGCCGCCAGCCGGGCCTTTTCGTCCGCGCCGCGCGGGCGCAGCGTCGAGCCGGTCAGGGTCAGGCGCTTTTGCATGATCTTCAGCAGGTTGACCTCGACGCTGGCGCCGGCCTGGGTGGCGATCATCACCAGCCGTCCGCCGGCGTTCAGCGCGTCCAGCTCCTTGGCCACATAGTCGCCGCCGACCATGTCCAGCGCCACGTCCGCGCCGCCGGCGGCCTTGACGGCTTCGGCGAAGTCCTCGGCGCTGGCGTCGATCGCCAGGTCCGCGCCCAGCGCCTTGGCCCGAACCGCCTTGTCGGCGCCGCGGCCGGTGGCGATCACCCGCGCGCCCGCGGCCTTGGCCATCTGGATCGCCATCACCCCGATGCCGGAAGTCGCGCCATGCACCAGCAGCGTCTCGCCGGGCTTCAGCGCGCCATGCTCGAAGACGTTGGCGAAGACGGTGAACACCGTCTCGGGCAGGCCCGCGGCCTGGATGAAGTCCAACCCCTTGGGGATCGACAAGGCGTGCCGCGCGTCGACCACGGCGTATTCGGCGTAGCCGCCGCCGCCGAGCAGCGCGGTGACCGCATCGCCCACCGCCCAGCGCGCGGCGCCCGGCCCGACTTCGGCCACCACCCCAGCCGCCTCCAGACCGAGCGTCGCCGGCGCGCCCGGCGGCGGCGGATAGAAGCCCTGCCGCTGCATCAGATCGGGGCGGTTGACCCCGGCCGCGCGCACATGGATCAGAATCTGCCCTCGGCCCGCGCGGGGCGTGTCGATCCGCGCCGGCCGCAGCGCTTCGGCCGGGCCCTTGCCGGCCTCGATCGCGATCGCGGTCATCTGGTCAGGAATCATCTCGCCGCTCCCGGGGCTTGCCTCGTCCGGCCGCCGAGGGTCAGATAGCGCTCTTTGACCAGCAGGCAACAGGGGAGACGTGCCGATGTTGGACGAACCCGCCGAGCCTCGGCGCGTCCGCGGCCAGGCCTTGATCGAGGCGGCGCGGGAGGATCTGGATCTCTACGCCGTCGACGAGCTGAAGGAACGGATCGAGGCGCTGCAGGCCGAGATCGACCGCACCAAGGCCCAGATGGACCGCAAGCTGTCCGGCCGGGTCGCCGCAGACGCCTTGTTCAAGAGATAGCAACCATACCGCTCCATTGTCCGGTGGCGGACGTCCGGTTGGCATGGGCGTTGCAGAGCCCGAGACGTCGGCGGGCGCACGCCTTCCCCGACCGCGTGAAAGGCGAAAAATATGACTGAATCGGGTGTGACGCCCATGATCGCGAGCAGGATCGGCGCCGAAGATAGCCGCTGGCGCGCCGGCGTGGTCCGCGACTTCGCCCGCTCCGAGCTGTTCGAACGCACCTTCCAGGAAGGCATGGCTCTGGTCGAGGAGACCGCCGCCTATCTGGACGGGGTCGGCCGCCAGGAATCCAAGCATCTCGATCGCAAGGCCGCGCTGGGCTACGCCAGCGAGAGCATGCGCCTGACCACCCGGCTGATGCAGGTCGCCTCCTGGCTTCTGGTGCAGCGGGCGGTGCGGGAGGGCGAGATGGACCCGACGCTGGCCTGCGACGCGCGCTACCGCCTGGCCAGCGAGGCGACGGCCGGCGCCCCGAGCGAGGCCGACGCGCGCGCGCGCGGCCGTCTGCCGATCGGCCTGACCGACTTGGTCGGACGCTCCGCCCGGCTCTACGAGCGGGTCATGCACCTGGACCGGCGGATGTATCTGGACCCGGCCGAGGCCGAGCAGCCGCATCCGGTGCTCTCGCAGCACGAGCGCCTGCAGGCCGCCTTCCGGTCATAGAAAAAGCCGGCCGCGTCGCCGGGGCCGGCTTTCCGACTCAAGGCGCCGACGCGCCCTATTTCTTGAGGAAGCCGCCGTACTTGGCCGCGAACCGCGAGACCCGACCGCCGCGGTCGAGCAGGGTGTGATGGCCGCCGGTCCATGCCGGATGGGTCTTCGGGTCGATGTCGAGGTTCAGCGTCGCGCCTTCCTTGCCGTAGGTCGAGCGCGTCTGGTAGGTCGTACCGTCCGTCATCACCACGGTGATGAAGTGATAGTCGGGATGGATGTCTTGTTTCATGGCGGGTTCGGACCGACTCTGAATGCGCGGGGGGCGGGGTGGATGTCGTATCCGCCAGCCGCGAGGATGGGCGGCTATACACGAAGGCCCCCGGTCTAGGCAAGACGCCCCGTCGGGCGTTGGATTTGGAGGCGAGATGAGCGAGCCGGACGCGGCGACCAGCGGGCGACCCACCACGGGGGTGCTGCTCACCCAGGAGCTGTCGCAGTCGGCCCAGCGCCGCCCGCGCGGGCGCGACCTTCGCCCGCTCGGCGCCCTGTGGCCCTACATCAAGGCCCATTTGGTGGACGCGATCCTGGCGACGGTGTTCCTCTTGACCTCCGCCAGCGCCACCATCGGCCTCAGCGCCGCGGTGCGGGTGGTGGTCGACCGGGGCGTCAAGCTGCACACCTACGCCTCGCTGAACCACACATTCCTGTTGCTCACCGCGGTGGTCGCGGTGCTGGCGATCGCCACCGCCGCGCGGTTCTATTTCATCACCAAGCTGGGCGAGCGGGTGACCGCGGACCTGCGCAAGGTGCTCTACGACCACATTCTGACCCTCGATCAGGCCTTCTTCCTGAAGACCCGCACCGGCGAGGTGCTGTCGCGGATCACCACCGACATGACCATCGTCGAGGCCATGGTCGGCACCTGGTCGTCGATCGCCCTGCGCAATCTTCTGATGTTCGTCATCGCCATCGCGGTGCTGATCGTGATCACCCCGCAATACTTCCTCTATGTGGTCGCGCTGGTGCCCATGGTCCTGGGGCCGCTCTATCTGTTCGGCGCGCGGGTGCGGCGCCTGTCGATGAACGCTCAGGACCGGTTCGCCGAGGCGGTTGGCTTCGCCGGCGAGAGCCTCGACGCGCTCGAGACCGTGCAGGCCTTCGGCCGCGAGACCAGCGTCGCCCAGCGTTTCGGCCGGGCGGTGGAGACCGCTTTCAAGGCCTCGATGGCGCGGGTCGCCGCCCGCGGCCAGATGACCGGCCTGGTCATCCTGATCATCTACGCCGGCATTGGCTCCATCCTCTATCTGGCCACCACGGCGGTGTTCATCAAACACACCATGAGCGGCGGGGTGTTGTTGCAGTTCATGATCCTCTCGGTGCTGGCGGCCAGCTCGGTCGGCCAGCTGGGCGAGGTGATGGGCGAATTGCAGAAGGCCGCCGGCGCCATGTCGCGGATCAACGACCTGCTGGCCACCCGGCCCGGCATCGCGCCCCCGGCCAGGGTCACCCCGATGCCCAAGCCGGCGCGGGGCGAGGTCGCCTTCGAGCATGTCACCTTCGCCTATCCGGGCCGTCCGGACCTCGCCGCGCTCAACGATTTCACCCTGCGCGTGCGGCCGGGCGAACGGGTGGCGCTGGTCGGCCCCTCGGGCGCGGGCAAGACGACGGTGCTGCGCCTTCTGCTGCGGTTCTACGATCCTCAGGCCGGGAGCGTGAGCATAGACGGGGTGAACCTGAAGGACGCCGATCCGGCCGAGGTGCGCGCGCGCATGGCCCTGGTCGGACAGGACGCGGCGCTGTTTTCCGGCTCGGCCTACGAGAACCTGCTGTTCGGACGCGAGAACGCGAGTGTCGAGGAGATGCAGGCCGCCGCCGCCGCGGCCCAGGCCAAGGGCTTCCTCGATCAGCTGCCGCAGGGCTTCGACACCCCGATCGGCGAGCGGGCCAAGACCCTCTCAGGCGGCCAGCGCCAGCGGCTGGCCATCGCCCGCGCCCTGGTGCGCGACGCGCCGATCCTGCTCTTGGACGAGGCGACCAGCGCGCTGGACGCCGAGAACGAGCGGCTGGTGCAGAAGGCCCTGCACGAGGCCATGGTCGGGCGCACCACCCTGGTCATCGCCCACCGGCTGGCCACCGTGCTCGAGGCCGACCGGATCGTGGTGATGGACGAGGGCCATGTGGTCGACGAGGGCAATCACGCCGAGCTTTCCGCCCGCGGCGGCCTCTACGCCCGCCTGGCCAAGCTGCAGTTCGGGGTCGAGGCGGCGTAGACCGGACCTGCCGGGGGCTGGACGTCGCGGTTTCCCGCCCTAAGCTCGCCCGATCGGCGCCCGCATCGGATGGACGCCATTGGGGGGCCAATGACCATAGAACTGAAGATGCTGGCCTGGACGCTGGTCCTGGCCTTCGCGCAGATCCTGCTGTTCGATTTCGCGCGCACCGGCCAGTACGGTCTGAAGTGGAACACCGGGCCCAGGGACGAGACCATGCCGCCGCTCGATCCGCGGGCCGAGCGCCTGCGCCGGGCCCAGGACAATCTGTTCGAGACCCTGCCGCTGTTCATCGGCGCGGTGCTGGTCGCCCATGTGGCCGGCCGCGAGAACGCCACCACCGCCCTGGGCGCCCAGATCTATTTCTGGGGCCGGGTGGCCTATGTGCCGCTCTACGCCTTCGGCGTGCGCCAGGTGCGCTCGCTGGTCTGGCTGGTCAGCACCGCCGGACTGATCATGGTGGCGGTCCGCATTCTGGTCTGAAGCCAACCCACGCCCCTCTCGGGCGATGGTTGCGAAAGCCGCCGCGCCTTCGTATGAGGCGCGGTCGACCGGCCGCGGGCCGGCGATCCGAACACCAAGGGGGCGGCATGCAATCCAAACGGCTAGGCAGGAGCGCGATCTCGGTTTCGACGATCTGCATGGGCACGATGACCTTCGGCAACCAGGCCGACGAGGCGATGTCCCATCGGATCCTCGATATGTCGCTGGACGCGGGGATCAACTTCTTCGACACCGCCGAGAACTACCCCGTGCCACCGAGCGAGGACTGGGCCGGGCGCACCGAGGAGATCGTCGGGCGCTGGATGAAGACCAAGCGGCGCGACGAGATCATTATGGCCACCAAGGTCTGCGGGCCGAGCCACGGCTGGCTCAAGGCCTCGCAGCGCGCCGGCATGACCGCGCTGGACCGACACAACGTCGTGCGCGCCATCGAGGCCAGCCTGAAGCGGCTGGATACCGACTACGTCGACCTCTACCAGGTGCACTGGCCCGATCACGGCGCCCGCTACGAGGAGCACCTGCGCGCGCTCGACGACTTGATCGCCGCCGGCAAGGTGCGGGTGATCGGCTGCAGCAACGAGACCAGCTGGGGGCTGATGAAGGGCCTGGCCGCCTCCGAGCGCCATGGCCTGGCGCGCTATGAGACGATCCAGAACAATTTCAGCCTGAACAACCGACGCTTCGAGGACGAACTGGCCCAGGTCTGCCGGCACGAAGGCGTCAGCCTGATCCCCTATTCGCCGTTGGCTGGCGGGGTGCTGTCGGGCAAGTACCAGGGCGGGGCGACGCCGGACGGGGCGCGGTTCTCCAACTATCTGAAGATCGGCGGGCGTCAGGCGACGATGGCCAAGCGTTTCGTCAACGAAAAATCCCTGGCCGCCACCGAGCGTTACGCCGCGATCGCGGCCGAGGCGGGCCTGTCGCTGGTGACGCTGGCCACCGCCTGGAGCAAGCAGCACGACTTCGTCGCCTCGACCATCGTCGGGGCCACCCACGTCGACCAGGTGGGCGACATCCTGGCGGCGGCGGAGGTGACGCTGGACGCCGAGGTGATGAAGAAAATCGACGCGGTGTCCAAGGACATCCTCTACCCGATGGGGTGAGGGCGCCCGGCCTCAGCCGAATTGGCCGGCGACGTAGTCCCTCGTGCGCGCGTCGCGCGGCGACTTGAAAACCTGCCCGGTCGGGCCGAACTCGATCAGCCGGCCAAGGTACATGAAGGCCGTGTAGTCGGCGAGCCGGGCGGCTTGCTGCAGGTTGTGGGTGACGATGGCGATGGTGTGATTGGCCTTCAGCTCGGCGATGGTCTCCTCGATCTTCTCCGTCGAGGCCGGATCCAGCGCCGAGCAGGGCTCGTCGAGCAGGATCACCTCCGGCTCCAAGGCGATGGTGCGCGCGATGCACAGGCGCTGCTGCTGACCTACGGAGAGGCCGAGCCCGCTCGCCGAAAGCATGTCCTTCACCTCGGCCCAGAGGGCCGCGCGCCGCAAGGCCGCCTCGACCCGGTCGTCCAGCTCCTCGCGCGGAAGGCGTTCATAGAGGCGGATGCCGAAGGCGACGTTTTCGTAGATCGACATCGGAAACGGCGCGGGCTGCTGAAACACCATGCCGACGCGCGATCGCAGCACGTTGACGTCGGATTCGACGGTCAGGATGTTCGCGCCGTCCAGCAGGATCTCGCCTTCGACGTGCTGGTCCGGATAGAGCTCATGCATCCGGTTGAACGTGCGCAGCAGCGTCGACTTGCCGCAGCCGGACGGTCCCATGATGGCGGTGACGCGGTTGGCGTAGAGCGAAACCGAGACGTCCGTGAGCGCGATCTCGTCGCCATAGCGAAAGTTGACGTGCCGGGCGGCGAGCTTAACGGGCGGCGACGGCTGTTCGGCGCCGTGCGCCTCTGCGTGAGATCCAAGGTCGACGCCGCCATGATCGCGCAATTCGTCGATTAGCATTTCACGCGACGCCTCTGCGGTTCGCCTCGCAGACTACGCGGGCGGGGAGCCGCGGAAATTGCTTTAAATCAGTTTTAGAAAGACGATCAGCGAAATAAACACCATGAATGCTGCAAATCCACAGTTTGTGACAGTCTTGTGAAGGGCCACTCTTCTGGTGAGACGAATCGGCGCCGAGCAATGCGAACGGATGATCCGGCTCAGGACGGATCGGCGCGCCAGCGCGCGATTTCGGCGATTTCGGCGTCTGGACGCTCGACGGCGATTTCGCGGCGGCCCAGAAAAATCTCGCCGGTCTCGCCGTCGAGGGACAGCCAGTCGCCTTCCTTGAAGGCCGCTTGGCCCAGGCGCGCCGAGCCGTCCCCGCCCAGCACGAGGCTTGAACAGCCGACCAGACAGGCCTTGCCAAGCTGCCGCGCGACCACGGCGGCGTGCGCGGTGCGTCCGCCGACCGCCGTCAGCACGCCGGCGGCGGCGGCCAGGCCGGCGATGTCGTCGGTGGAGATATCCCGGCGCACGAGGATGGCGGGACAACCTCGCGCGGCGCTGCGGGCGGCCGCCTCGACGTCGAACACCGCCTGGCCGGTCGCCACGCCGGAGGAGGCGGGAATCGCGCTCGCCACCGGCTGGGCCTCGCCCACGAAGCGGATCACGCCCGCCCGTTCGAGGTCGACGTCCGCAACGCGCGACAAGCCTTCCTGGCGGGTGATCAGCCCTTCGCGCACCAGATCGATCGCCGTGCGGAGCGTCGCCCGGGGCGTGCGTTTGGCCGGGCGGGTCTGCAGGAAATAGAGCTGGCCGGACTCGACGGTGAATTCGATGTCCTGCACGTCCCCAAGCGCCCGCTCCAGCCGCTCGGCGCCGGCGGCCAGCTCCCGCGCGACCTCGGGCAGCCGTCGGGCGAGGCTGGCGGCGTCGCCGGGCGTGCGGCGGCCGGACACCACGTCCTCGCCCTGGGCGTCGGGCAGGAAGTCGACGTAGAGCGGCTTTTCGCCGGTCGCGGGACTGCGGGAGAAGGCGACGCCGGCGCCCGAGCGGCCGCCCGAGTTGCCGAACACCATGGCCTGGACCGTCACCGCCGTGCCCTTCAGCCCCTCCAGGCGGTTCAGTCGGCG
This sequence comes from uncultured Alphaproteobacteria bacterium, assembly GCA_963706385.1. GTDB lineage: Bacteria > Pseudomonadota > Alphaproteobacteria > Caulobacterales > Caulobacteraceae > Poindextera. The sequence continues at coordinate 2,909,688 of OY970153.1, forward strand.
GTATTGCGCGGCCCGATCGCTGTCCCAGGAACGATAAACGGCGCGCGCGGCGGCCATGAGCTGGTCCATCGGATCGGGCGGAATCGGCTCGCCGGCGTCGGCCGCCAAGGCCAGCATCGCGCGCGACAGCCGCTCCAGCGCCTCGGGGTCGAGTTCGGTTTCGCTGGCGGCCTGTTCGGCGTGCAGCGTCTCGCCGATCGCCGCCTCGAACGGAGCGGCCCGGGCGTCGCCGACGACCTCGGCATAGCCCTGGATGAAGCGGCGATAGCTGTCCCAGGCCATGCGCGGATTGCCGGTGATGCGGATCAGGCCGCGCAAGGTCTCGGCGTTCAGGCCGACGTCCAGCACGGTGGACAACATGCCCGGCATCGACCGCGCCGCGCCCGAGCGCACCGAGACCAGGAGCGGGCGCCGCGGATCGCCGAACTTGCGTCCCGTGGCCGCCTCCAGTCGGCGAACACCCTGACGCAGGCCCTCGGCCAGCGCGCTTTCGGCGCTCCGCCGGCCCGCGTTCACCGGCCGGCACAGGGCAGTCGACAGGACGAAGGCGGGCGGCACGCGCAGGCCTAGGCCGGCCACGCGCGCGAGCATCGCGGCCTTGGAGCCGGCGAGCTCGGGATCCAGCGCCTGGGCCTGCGGGTCCATGCCGATGAACAGAGGCGCATAGCGCGGGTCGATGGCGGGCGGGCCCCTCATGGCGAGAGCTCCCCAAGCAGGTGGTCGCGCAGGGCCAGGGCCGCGTGGGCCATGTCGTCCGTGGCCCGCTCCACCGCATGGGCGAGCTCGACCCCGACCACCGGGAAACGGGCGTCGGGCGAGGGTGATCGCATCAGGGCGGCGATCATCGCCCGCTCGGCCTCGTCCGCCGCGCGCTCGGTCGCGCAGACCGCGTCGATCGCCTGCAGGGCGTCCGCCGAGTCCTCGCGGCGGCCCGACGGCGCGCGGGCGGCGGCTTCGCAGGCCCGCACCATCTGGCTCGCGCTCTCGACGGCGAACGCCGCCAGGGTCTCCAGCGGCTCCACCAGGCCGCCGCCGTCGGCCGATTCCGGCAGCAGGCTGAACAGGAACGCGGCCTCGTCGAGCGCGTCGAGCCCCTGCTCGACCTGGTCGATCACCTCGCGCAGCCGGGGGTTGGCCTGCTTGAGCCGGCCGGAGAATTCGCGCGCCTCCAGCGTCAGGCGGTCGCCCTTGCGCTCCAGGCGGGTGGCGCGCGCGGCCAGGGCGGAGCGATCCGCGGACGACGCCAGCGCGCCGCCGCACAGCGAGTCGCGGATATCGCCGGCCAGCATCCGCGACAGGCCGAGGTGGCGCACGGCCATGACCAGGACGGCGGCCTCCGCGCTCTGCAGCCGCTGGGCCAGATCGGCCTCGATCTCGTCGCGCAGCAAGCGCGCCGAGCGTCCAGCCGACAGGCCCTCGCTGGCGATGCGCAGGACCTCGGCGAGGAAGTCACGCGCCTCGCCCTCGCCCAGCACCGCGTCCAGCCGCGCGCCATAGGGCGCCCGCGCGGCCGCGACGCGACGCACCGCCTCCAGCACCAACTCGGCGCCGCCGAGCTCAAGGAAGGCGCGGTGGCCGAGATCGCGGGCGGCCGCGTCGACGAGCAGGGCCGCCGCCGCGCCCTTGCCGACGAAGGTCTGCAGGGCCTTGCGGGCCTTGTTCCAGTCGATCAGGAAGACCAGTCGCGAGCCGAGGCGTTCGAGGAAGGCGTCGAGCGCGCCAATATCCGCCGCCTCGTACCGGCCGGTGACCAGATAGAAGGCCTCGCCTTTGGCCAGCCCGTCCGCCGCCTGTTCGGTGAGCGGGCTCCAGCTTACGCCGGCGCCGTCGAACAGGCCCATGAAGAACCGGGTGCGGCCGCGATGCACGTCGGTGTAGGTGACGCTGGCGGCGAGGCCGTCGACGTGGATCACGATGACATGGGCGTCGGTGGCGCCGATGTCGTTCTGGATGGTCAGGCGCGCGCCGACGCGAGTCGCGGTGGTTCCAAGCCCCGGATGGCCGAAGGCCAGGTGCGCGGTGCGGTTCAGTCCGCGCATGAAGGCCAGGACCCGTGGCCGGTCGTCGGGCGTCAGCCGGTGGGCCCGCGCCCCGTCCAGCGTCTCGACGGCGGTCTGCTCGGCGATGCGGTTGACTGCCTTGTGCAGGTCCATGATCAGCAGGTGTTCGCTGTCGCGCTCGCCTAAGCGCGCCGAGGTCATCGCCGCGATCGCCGCGAGAGGCAGGAAATCGCCGGCGGGGACCGGATCCGGGGTCAGGGCCTTCAGGCGCTCGGCGAACGGGGCGGCGGCCGCCGGGTCGGCGGCGGCGATGGGGGCGATCATGGCGGCGATGTCGGCCCGAAGGCCCTCGGTCAGCCGCGCCGCGCCGGGAATCTCGAGCCGACCCTCGCCGGCCTCGCGCGCGCCGGCCAGCGTCGCGTCGAAGGCGGGATCGTCGAGCCCGACGGCCCGGCGCTCGGCGGACAGGTCGAGCAGCGGCCGGCCCGGCGCCGCCGCGCGGGCCGCCGCCTCCTGCAAGAGGGTGAGCCTCAGCTTGGCGCGGTCGTTGGCCGCCAGGGCCGCCACGATCAGGTCGGGCAGCAGCACGCCGGCCTCGCCCAGCCGTTCGACAATCTTGGCCTTTGCGGTCATGGCGGTTCTCCGGGGGCGCGCCCCGCCAACGCCAGCTTATCCGCCCGAGCCCTTCGCGCTTTGAGTTAAGTCATTCATGCAACTGTCACATCTCATGAGCGGAGCACGGAACGCGCCACCGATCGAGACGACAGTTGCGCTGTCACACGCCCGCGCGATTGCCGCGCCGGGCGACGGCGCCTAGACTCAAGGTCCGCGCGCACGCCTCGCGCCGCGCCATACCTCGCGAATGGAGCCCAGGATGGACCTCGAACTGGCAGGAAAGCGCGCGCTGGTCACCGGCGGCAGCCGCGGCATCGGCCTGGCCATCGCCCGCCAACTGGCGCGGGAAGGCGCCCGGCTGGTGCTGGCGGCGCGCGACCAGGCCAGGCTCGACGTCGCCGCCGCGGCGCTCGCGGCCGAGACCGGCGCGGAGGTTCACGGCCTGAGCGTGGACACCGGCGACGACGCTTCGGTCAAGCGCCTGGTGGAGGGGACGGTGGCGCGGCTCGGCGGGCTCGACATCCTGGTCAACAACGCGGCCATGCCCGCCGGCCAGGCCGCGCCGCCGAAGCTGGCGGAGATCACCGACGCTCTGTTCTGGGACGACGTCAACATCAAGGTGATGGGCTATCTGCGCTGCGCGCGCGAGGCCGCGCCGCACATGGCGGCCAACGGCTGGGGCCGGATTATCAACGTCAGCGGGCTGAACGCCCGGCAGGCCACCTCGATCATCGGCTCGATCCGCAACGTCGGCGTCGCGGCCCTGACCAAGAACCTGGCCGACCAACTGGGCCCTGCGGGGATCAATGTCACCGTGGTGCATCCGGGCCTGACCCGCACCGAAAAGACCCCGGGCGTGGTCGCCGCCCGCGCCGCGGCGATCGGGGTGACGCCCGAGGAGGTGGAGCGGCGGATGGGGGCCAACACCGCCGTCGGCCGGATCATCGATGCGGAGGAGGTGGCCTATGTGGTTGCGTTCCTGGCCTCGCCGAAGAGCGTATCGATCACCGGCGACGCCATCGCCTGCGGCGGCGGCGCCAAGGGGGCGATCCACTATTGAGCCGCGTGCCCGCGGCGCTGGACGGTTGCGGCGCTCGGCCGCACATTAGGCGGAGATGTCCGTCGGCGCCCTCGCCCGGACCAGCCGCGGGAGAGCGCCGTGGAGACAACCCATCTGATCTATTTCGCCGACCCGATGTGTTCGTGGTGCTGGGGTTTCGCCCCGACCCTGCGGGTGGTGCGGGAGCGCTATGACGAGATACTGCCGATCCGGCTGATCATGGGCGGGCTGCGGCCGGGCGCGGAAGCGCCGATGACCGAAGAGGTCAAACAGGCCATCCGGCCGCACTGGGACCACGTCACCGACGCGTCCGGCCAGCCGTTCGACCACGGCTTCTTCGAGCGGGAAGGATTCGTCTATGACACCGACCCCGCGGCGCGGGCGGTGGTGGTCATGCGCGGCCTGCGGCCGGCGCGGGCGCTGGATTTTCTCGAGCGGGCGCAGCGGGCGTTCTACGCCGAGAATCGGGACGTGACCGATCCCGAGGTGCTGGCCGACCTCGCGGCCGAGTTCGGCTTGGATCGGCGCGATTTTCTCGCCGCCCACGCCAGCGAGGAGGCCAAGGCGGAGACCTGGCGCGACTACGCCATCTCCCAGCGGGCCGGGGTCACCGGCTTTCCCACCCTGATCGGCGGGCCGGACCGGACCGGCGTGTTCGGCGTCGTCACCCGGGGCTTCCAGCCCACGGCGACGGTGATCGGGATCATCGACCAATGGCTCGCCCGCGCGGCCGAGCCCGCCCCGGCGAACTGAACGCGTCCCTCAATCGGAGAGTCCCATGAGCCTCGCGTCCAAAGCCGCCGTCGTCACCGGCTCCACCAGCGGGATCGGCCTCGCCTACGCCCGCGCCCTCGCGGCCGAGGGCGCCAACGTGCTGATCAACGGCTTTGGCGATCCCGCCGAGATCGAGGCGATCCGGGCCGGGCTTGAGCGCGAGTTCAAGGTGGGGGCGCTCTATTCGCCGGCCGACATGACCAAGCCGGCGGAGATCGCGGCCATGGTCGATCAGGCGGCGCGCGCGTTCGGCTCGGTCGACATCGCCATCGCCAACGCCGGCGTCCAGTTCGTCTCGCCGATCGAGGATTTCCCGGTCGAGAAGTGGGACCAGATCATCGCCGTCAATCTGTCCTCGGCCTTCCACCTCATGCGCGCGGCCGTGCCGCGCATGAAGGTCAAGGGCTGGGGCCGGATCATCTCCACCGCCTCGGCCCACTCGCTGGTCGCCTCGCCGTTCAAGGCGGCCTATGTCGCGGCCAAGCATGGCCTCGCCGGCCTGACCAAGACCGTGGCGCTGGAGATCGCGAGCCTTGGGATCACGGTTAACTGCATCAGTCCCGGCTATGTCTGGACGCCGCTGGTCGAACAGCAGATTCCCGCCACCATGAAGGCGCGGAACCTGACCCGCGAGCAGGTGATCGACGACGTATTGCTGCAGGCCCAGCCGACCAAAACGTTCGTCACCGCCGAACAGGTCGCGGCGCTGGCGGTCTACCTCTGCTCGGACGCCGCCAGCCAGATCACCGGCGCCAACCTGTCGATGGACGGCGGCTGGACGGCGGCCTAGTTAGGCCACCGCCCGACCTTCATTTCGGCGCTTAGTAGAACACCCCGTAGATCACCTCGACGATTTCGCCGGTGGCCCGGTCGATCAGCAAGGCGTCGCCGTCGTCGCGCACCCAGATGTAGCCGTAGGGCGGCGGGGACAGGCCGAACAGCCAGTAGTTGAGCAGCCAGTAGTCCTGCGTCCAGAACAGCGATGGCAGGAACTCGCCGTGCCGCCAATGGTGCGCATACCAGCCGCCCGGCCGGTCGTAGCCGCCGTGGCGGAACCGCCGCACGGAATTGAACTCGTCGCCGAAGCCGCGGCGGTCGCCGAAGTTGCCGCGCGCGTCGCGCTGTTCGCTTCCGTCGTAGCCGTGGAACCTATGGCCCGGCCCGAACTGGCTGCTGGCCGCCGGCGGTCCGCCGCCGAAGCCGCCGACCGGGCCTCGGCCGCCGCCCGCCGGCCCGGCGAGCGCGCCGCCGCCGTGCGAGCCGCCCCGACCGCCGCCAGAAACGCTGCTTGGCCCGGCGGCGCCATGCGCATGGCCGCCGCCGGCTCCGTGACCGCCGGCTCCGTGACCGCCGGTTCCATGGCCGCTCTGCGGCTGCGCCGCCGCGGCGGTCGGAAGCGCCAGGATCAGGCACGCGCTCGCCGCTAGGAGCACTCGCGCGGTCCGCCCCGCGGCGCTGACCGTTGGGTGGGTTGCTGGGTGTCTTTTCATGGGAAGTTCTCCCGTCGCCCAAGGTCGGGCAGGTCAAATGAGGCTTGACCCTGCCGTTATGCGTCGGACGCCGCCTTGCGCTCGATCAATCTCGGTAAGGAGCGCCCACGGCGCCAGACGCCTGGCCTAGCCCAGCAGATGGCGGGCGATCACGTTGCGCTGGGTCTCGCTGGTGCCGGAATAGATAGTGGCGGCGCGGACCGCCAGGTGCTTGGCCATGATGCGGGCGCCGGCGTCGACCGCCTCGCCGGCCAGGCCGAGGGCGGTCAGCGCCGCTATGGCGGGCGGGCCGGCGGCCTCCAGCGCGAGCTCGGCCACCCTCTGGTGCAGTTCGCTGCCGACCAGCTTGAGCATCGACGGCGAGATCTGGTCTTCCGGGCGGGGCCGGCCGGCGGGCAGGGCCGCCAGCTCCAGTCGCTCGAACGCGGTCAGCTCGATCTCCAGGCTAGCCAGGCGCGCGCGCAGCGCCGGCTCCAGGCGCTCCCCCGCCGCGGCGATGGCGTCAGCCGTACGGCGCAGCACCCGTCGCACCAGGCCCGACGGGGTGTTGTTCGAGCGGGCCAGTTGCATCAGCCGCTTGGCCACGCCCCAGCCGTCGTTCTCCTCGCCGACCCGGTTGGCCGCCGGCACGCGCACGTCGTCGAAAAACACCTGATTGAACTCGTGTTCGCCGTTGAGACCGAGGATCGGGGAGACTGTCAGGCCCGGGCTGTCCATGTCGATCAGCAGGAAAGTCAGCCCCTGCTGGCGCCGCTCGCCGTCGGACGTGCGCACGATCGCGAACATGCGGTTGGAATGATGCGCGCCGGTGGTCCAGATCTTCGTGCCGTTGACCACATAGTGCTCGCCTCGCCGCTCGGCGCGGGTGGCGATGGCGGCGAGGTCCGAGCCCGCGCCGGGCTCGGAGAAGCCTTGGCACCAGAGATCCTCGCCCGACAGGATGGCGGGCAGGTAGCGGGCCTGCTGCAGCGGGGTTCCGATCTCGATCAGCAGCGGGCCCAGGCTGCGAATGCCGCCGGCGAACAGCACCGGCGCATCGTTCAGGGCGCATTCGCGCTCGAATAGGAAACGTTGCCGCGCGGTCCATCCCGCGCCGCCCCAGGCCACCGGCCATGCCGGCGCGACCCAGCCGCGCTCGAACAGCCGCCGATGCCAGACGCGGCAGGCGGCGATGTCGGCGTGCACGCCAAGCGTCAGGCGGCCCGCCTCTCTCAGATCCGGGGTCAGGGCCTCGGCCAGGAAGGCGCGGACTTCGGCGAGGAACGCCGTTTCGTCCGGCTCGATGGCGCCGGGCGCCGGCGTGGTGAGCGCCGCAAGGCTTGACATAGGTTTACTCTCTACACCGCCCGGCGCAGCGGTTGGGCAGTTTGGATGAACAAGACCCATGTGTGACTTGATGCAGGTCAAGCCTAGTTGATTTGACGACGGAAGAGTCTCCGCTCGATCCGCCAAAACCGCATCGATCATTGATCTAGATTAAAGTTGACGCAGGCGTCATGCTTAGGGTTCAGCTCGTGGCGCCCAAGAGCGGCGCGGGAACGGCGGGAGAGGACTTTGCGCGCGCAAGGTCACGATCCTCGGATGGCAGGCGATCGGTTCGGCGGCCGCGAGGCGGCGAAGGACCAGGTCCTCCTTGCGCGTTCCTCGGCCGGAAGCATCGCATGGCGAAGATCACCTACATCGAGACCGGCGGCGCCGAACACCATGTCAATGTGCCGAACGGGCTTTCGGTGATGGACGGCGCCAAGCGGTTCACCATTCCCGGAATCGAGGGCGACTGCGGCGGCGCCTGCGCCTGCGCGACCTGCCACGTCTATGTCGAGGCGGGCTGGTTCGAGCGTCTGCCGCCCCCGGAGGAGCTCGAGCAGGAGATGCTCGACTTCGCCTTCGACGTGCGGCCGAACAGCCGCCTCAGTTGCCAGATCAAGGTCGACGACAGCCTCGACGGCCTCGTCGTCCGCACCCCGCCGCGTCAATACTGACCACAACCCCTCAGGGAGAGCCATCATGAGCGTGCTGGAACAGGATACCGCCAAACCAAGGTCGGACTGGAAGGTCACGATGAATCCGGACGACCTCTACATGAACCCGATGAACATCGCCTGGACGTTCAAATACATCATGTCCGGCGACAAGGTCGAAGAGCTCTATAAGCGGGCCAAACAGAACCAGTGGGATTCGGACGAACTGCTGCCCTGGGACACGCCGGTGGACCCATCCAAGCCGCTGATCAACGACCGTTCGGACATCTATCACCGGATGCCGTTCTTCTCGAAGCTGTCGAAGTCGCAGCAGGAGACTTTCACGGCGCACTCCACCGCCCAGCTGCTGTCGCAGTTCCTGCACGGCGAGCAGGGGGCGCTGATGACCGCGGCCTGCGTCACCCATTCGGTGCCCGACGCCACCGCCAAGCTCTACGCCGCCACCCAGACCATGGACGAGGCGCGCCACGTCGAGGTCTACGCCCGCTATTGCGACAAGATCGCCATCGTCTATCCGATGTCGCTGTGGCTGAAGGCGCTGATCGACGCGACCCTGAAGTCGGACCGCTACGAGAAGATCATGATCGGCATGAACATGATCGTCGAGGGCCTGGCGCTGGGCGCGTTCAACAACATGTACCGCACCACCCAGTGCGAGCTGCTCAAGAAGCTCACCTTCAACGTCATGCGCGACGAATCCCGGCACGTCTCGTTCGGCCACGCCTATCTGGGCCCGGTGATCGCCAAACTGCCGGAGGACGAGGTCGAGGACCTGGCCGAATTCGCCTTCCAGGCGGTCAACATCCTGGCCCACGGCGGCGAGGCCGGCACCCTGGCCAGCCGGGTCGATCCCGGCTTCATGCAGGTGCTGGAGAATTGCAGCCTCGATCCGGACGACTTCTTCAAGGGCATCGCCGAGGCCGAGGCGGCGGGGGTGACCCAGGAGCTGCCCCCCGGCCAGATTCATTCGCTGAAGGACCTGATGCTGCCGGCCCTGGCCCGCGTCGGCCTGCTCACTCCCACCGTGCGCAAGAAGTACGACGAGGCCGGCATCCCGGTGTTCGAGGACCCGCGGGTGCTGGAAGCGATGGAAGGCGGCCATCCGATCGCCGCCTAACCGCAGCGCGTCGCGGACCGGTGTCCCGGGCAAGCGCTCGGGACGCCGGCGCCGCGCCAGGGATCATGGACATGAGCGAGCCTGAGCGCCAGGCCGACGACGCCGCTCCGGGCTTCCACCAGAGCGTGCTGGACGCTCTGCCCGAGGCGGTGATCGTCTCGGCGCCCGACGGGGTGATCACCTTCGTCAACGCCGCCGCCGAAGCGTTGTTCGGCTATGGCGCGGCCGAGATGGTCGGCCAGCCGATCACCGTGCTGGTGCCGATCCGACCGGAACGTCGGGCCGATCCGGTCAAATGGCTGGCCCGCTGGGCGGGCGAGCCGGACTTCGAGCAGTCCCGCTTTTTGGATTTGATCGCCCGCCGCAAGGACGGCCTGGAGATGACCGTCGAAGTGCGGGTGCGCGAAGGTCGGGTGGGCGGGCGCCAGCGCTACTTCGTCACCGTGCGCGACAAGACCGCGCTGAGGCGCGAGCAGATCGCGCTGAAGGACGCCAACCTTCGCGCCGCGCGCATCTTGATGGTGGCCGAGGACGCCATCGTCTCGGCCGACGCCGACCAGAAGATCATCTTCTTCAACCTCGCCGCCGAGACGATGTTCGGTTACCGCGCCGAAGAGGTGCTGGGCCAGCCGCTCGCGATCCTGCTGCCGCCGGAGGCTCGAACCGAGCATGTGGCGCATGTGGAGAGTTTTCGCGAGTCCAAACAGGCCTCGCGGATGATGAGTGATCGGCCGGAGGTGCGAGGCGTGCGCCGCTCGGGCGAAAGCTTCCCGATCGAGGCCACCATCACCAAGGTGATGGCCGCCGGCGCCCTGACCTATACCGCCCACCTACGCGACGTGACCGAGCGCAACCGCGCCCGCGAAGCCCTGGCCGAGCGCGAACGGCGCATCCGCGCGGTGTTCGACCACGCCGGCGAGGCGATCGCGCTGCTGAGCCCGGACGGCGCCATCGTGGAGATCAACCGCGCCGCCTCCGCGCTCACCGCCGTCGACCGCCCGCTGATCGGCGCGCCGCTCTGGGCCGCGCCCTGGCTGGGCGTCGATCTGGCGGCGAACCCGGCCGCGGCCGAGCCGCTGAAGGCCGCGATCGCCAGCGCCGCGTCGGGAAAGCCCGCGCGGCTGGCGGTGGAGCTGACCCGGGACGGCGAGCCGCTGCCGATCGACGTGCGCCTGACGCCGATCCCCGGCGCGGACGGCGCCGTCGCCTATGTTCTGGCCGAGGGCCGGTTCGAGACCTGAGCCGCCATAAAGCACGATTCACGGTTCAGGCAGAATCACCTGAACCGTGAATCGTGGCGATTATATATCTTGCAAACTGAACGGCGACCTGGCGGTTTGCGCGCCGCTAAGACTGTGGCTTGGCGGGGTCATCGTCCCGCTCCGCGACGACGGTCCAAAGGTCATTCGGCAAGAGGCGTTTCGCTTCGTTCACAAAGCCTGCGCGGTATGTGGTGCTCGTGAATCGCAACGTGATGCGGTTCCCCGCCGCCTTCCAAGCGCTGTCAGTCGTTCCGCCCCACGCTATGCGCTTGTTGCCGACCTTCTGGCTAAAATCCGCCAGCGCACGCAAGCAGTTGATCACGGCCAAATCGTCGGAGTGCACTGTGATGCTATAGTGGTGATCCGAGTGAGCCATCCTTTAGCGCTTCGTTCCCGGCGCCGTTGGCTTCGTGAACTTCTTTGTCGCGCGCCTCTTGGTCTCTCCGACCCGCTGCGCCTTGTCCCGCATTCCTATTCTCGACGCCGACCAGTTTGAAGTGGACAGGGCACCCTTCGCTTTGCGGGTGGGCAGTATCGTGACAGGTACGCCTTCAGCGTCAGGGTCGCGCTCGCTAGCCGGCGGCGGTTTCGTCGCCGCCAGCTTCTTCAGCCGCTCATCAAACGCCGCTTCGTCGTCGTCCGTCTCCAGCTCACGGGCTAGGTCGCGGAACTTGTCGATCTGGGGCTTAGGTGCGGGTTGGTCGGCCATGCCGTCGTTTCTAGCACACAACCAGTTTGTAGCGTCTCCAGGGAGCTAGGCGGAAGGCGGCGTTTCACTCGGATAGAGGACCGAAGCGGCCTTCTTCGCCAGCGCCAAAGCCTTAAACGTACCCTCTATCTGATACTTGAGCAGGTCTACACTCTCGTCTGTCAGGATCGCCGGATAGGTCAGGGACACGTCCCCCTCAGGCAAATTGAAGACGGTCGTTCGCAGCACCGTCCCCGCCGTCGCGCCGAGACCCGCGGGCGGCACGCGCGCCGCCTGCGCCGGGGGGATTGGCGGCGGCGAACGCAGCGCCTCGGTGCGCTCTTGGACGATGACTTCCGACATTGGGATACCCGTATCGCTATCCTCAACGGCGACCCATTCTGCGTCGTCACTGACCCAGCGGACCCGCATTGGCTTTTCCAACTGGAGCAGGCCGCCGACCTCCCACTGGATGAGATCGCCGACGCCGGCTCCGCCGTAGACGATCGCGGGCCGCTCGGGCTCGCCGTCGTCATCTAGCAACTCTGATTTTGGGACCTTCAGACCGACCCCGCCATGACTTTCGCTTGCGCCGGCTTCCTCCAAAAAGCTCAGTGTCTCCAAATACGCTCGCGCGGCCGGCTTGATGGCGGTTTGGTTGAAGCCCTGCCGGTTCAGATAGGTCACGACGCCATCTTCCGGCGGGATCATGGCGGGCCAACGCTCGTGAAGCTCGCGATATAGGGTCGGGCTAAATGCCGCCTGACGTAGACACTTTCGCTTCTCGTTGTCCGAACTCGGGTGAAGTATTGCTTGGGCAAGTGGGGTCACTCGAAACTCCCCTTTCCCTGCCCGCTCAACGAGACCGTATTGTGCAAGTGCGGCTAGTGCCGCATTGGCCGGTCCGCTGAGACCGGAATAGCCGATCAACTTGGCGGCCACTTGGCGGTCAACTGGTGTAAGCCGGTACAATGTTTCGATCTTCCGCACCTGACCGATTGCCTCGCTGAGCGGCGAGATGGGATAGGAAGGGCTGCGGATCGGCTTCGGCGTTGGCGCGCCCATGGCGACTCTCCGTTTCTGACAACATGTCAGTAATTCAAGTCAGCGCAAAAGGCAACAGATGCCTCCCATGCCTTGACGGCCGTGCTGGGGGGTGCCATCAAGGGTGCTTCATGGAGGCGCAGATGATGTTCAGGAAAGTCGCCCTCGCCGCGCCAAAGCTCACGCGCACGCGGTAGGGGCTGAACGAAAGAGACCGCCGACCCCGGCCATAGGGAAGGCGGCCTCGATGTGGGCCAAGAAGGTTGTCGATCCAAACTGGCGGCCGTGCATAGCACGGTCGCCTTTCTTTTGGAATCAGTCGTTTGCGGCGCTTCGTTCGCCACCGCGACCGCCGTCGCTTGCCCTTAGGCTTGGGCGTCGGTTTCCCGATCAAGCCTGCGATAGGTCAACCGGCGACCAACGACGCCCTGTAGGGCGATCTCGGCCCGCGCCTGATCATCCACACCCAGCGCAACGCAATTCGTGTAGCGGAAATCGAACTCGGCCAAATAGCGGTGAAGGTGCTGTTCGCCGCAATGCTGGTAGATGCCGCGCATGCCCCGCTTGAAGATGGCGAAGCTGCCCTCGATCGTGTTCGTGTGGATCGTCGGATCGGCCTTGGAGACGTATTCCTTGTGGCCGTGGTTGACGGTGTGATGGGCGGCGACCTGCTTGCCCACGCGCTTGTAGTGGCCGGCTTCGTCCGTCATGAGCACCGCCTCACGGGCGAGATTGGCGGACACCATGTCAGCGATGGTCTGCGGTTTGAAGTCGGGAAGGACCATCGAACGCTTGGCGCCGGTGTTGCGCTCGACAAGGCTGAGCACTTTCATCTTGTGGCCGATGCCGCCTTCGGGGATCGGCGCGCCTTTGCGATGGCCGATGAATGTCTCATCAACTTCCACCATGCCGCCGTCGGAACCGAACGGCGCCAGATCACCGGAGCGCATGGCTTCGCGGATGCGGTGGGCAAGGAACCAGGCGCTCTTGTAGGTGATCTCCAAGGTACGGTGCAATTGGTGGGCGCTGACGCCCTTCTTGCTGGCGCACATCAGGTGCATGGCCTGGAGCCAGATATGCAGGGGGAGTTTGGATTCTTCGAAGATCGTGCCCATGCGAACCGTGAACTGCCTCTTGCAGTCGCCGCACTTCTTCAGGCCGTAGCGCACGCGCTTTTCAGGATTCGGTTTGATCGCGCTGATCCGGCCGGTGCAGCCGCAGTGCGGGCACACCGGACCGTTCGGCCAAATGGCCGCTTCCACCTTGGCGAAGGCGGCTTCTTCATCATGGAAGTGCGGGGCGGACAGGACGGACATAGGTGAACCCTTTCAACAGGTTCACTATCGCCCAGCTTAGCCGGGTTTGCAAGGTATATAATTGCCTAAATCGTGCTCTAAATTCAAAAAGTTAGAGCGTGATGGGCGCCGAAACCGCGTACACTTTCGGCTGTCACGCTCTATGCTACAGCCCCAGCACCAGCCGGGCCATGATGTCGCGCTGGATCTCGTTGGAGCCGCCGTAGATCGAGCCGGCCCGGTTGTTGAGGTAGCGGGGCATGGCGATCAGGCTGTGCTCGGGACCGACCGGCGTCGCGTTCGAGCCCGGCGCGCGCGCCTCGGGCTGGTCGACGTAGGCGTAATAGCCCGCCGCCTCGACGGCCAGTTCGTCGATCCGCTGCATGGCTTCGGCGCCCTGGGTCTTCAGCATCGACGAGGCGGGTCCCGGCGGCTTGCCCGAGGCCAGGGCGCTCATCACCCGGTGCTCGGTGACCTCGATGGCCTGGACCGCGATTTCCGCGGCGGCGAGCTTGGCGCGGAAGGTCGGATCGTCGATCAGCGCGCCGTCCTGGCCGGTCGGCTCGGCCTGGGCCATCGCGCGCACCCGGCGCAGCGAGACCTGCAGGCCCGCCGCCGAGCCGCCGCCGCGCTCGAACTCCAGCAGGTATTTGGCCACCGTCCAGCCCTGGTTCTCCTCGCCCAGCCGCCCGGTCTTGGGCACGCGAACGTCGTCGAAGAAGACCTGGTTGACCTCGTGCTCGCCGGCCAGGGTGATGATCGGCTTCACCGTGATCCCCGGGGTGTCCATCTCCAGCAACAGGAAGGTGATGCCCGCCTGCGGCTTGCCGTCGAACCGCGTGCGCACCAGGCAGAACATGCGGTTGGCCCAGTGGGCGTGGGTGGTCCAGATCTTCGAGCCGTTCAGCACATAGTGCTCGCCGTCGCTGTCGGCGCGCAGTTGCAGCGAGGCCAGGTCCGACCCCGCGCCGGGCTCGGAATAGCCCTGGCACCAATAGTCTTCGCCCGAGAGGATGCGCGGCAGGAAGAATGCTTTCTGCTCGGGCGCGCCATAGCGCATGATGCAGGGGCCGACCATGCGCAGGCCCATCGGCGCCAGGCCGGGCGCGCCGGCCCGCGCGCACTCGATCGAGAAGATGTAGCGCTGCATGTCGTCCCAGCCGGGGCCGCCGTATTCGACCGGCCAGGTGGGCGCCACCCAGCCCTTGGCATGCAGGATCCTCTGCCAGGGCAGGCTGTATTTCCGGTCGACGAAGACGCTGGTGAGCCGCCGGCCCGCCTCGCGCAGCTCGGGTGTCAGGTTCCGGTCGAGAAAGGCGCGCACCTCGGCCTGGAAGGCCAGGTCGGCGGCGGTGAGTTCAAGGTCCATTCCAGCCTCATCCAGCAAACGCGCAACCCGCCGCGCAACCGCGAAACCGCTCGGCCGACCGGTCATTCGATGTCAGGCCGCGGGACGCGACAAGCTCGCGAACCTGATAGGGGCTCTTGGCGGCAATGACCATCGGGTAGGGCGGATCAAACATCGGCAAGCCGACGAAAGATGAGAGCCGACTCTAAAACCGGCTTGCCCGCGGCGCCGTCGCGGGCGAAAGTCCGGGAAAGGCAGCAGGCGGATTGCGGGCGCCAAGGCGCCGGCGACGCCTGGGCGACAATAAGAACAGGCGATCGGGAGGAAAATCATGGCCGAAAGCGCGGACACCATCGAGGCTGAGCGGGCGGCGCCGTCGGACCTCGGCTTCGATCCCGAGGCCCTGCGCGCGAAATACCGCGCCGAACGCGACAAGCGCCTGCGTTCGGACGCCAACGAGCAGTACGTCGAGATCAAGGGCCAGTTCGCCCACTACCTCGACGATCCCTATGTCGAGCCGGGATTTTCCCGCGCGCCGCTGACCGACGAGGTCGAGGTGGTGGTGATCGGCGGCGGCTTCGGCGGCCTTTTGGCCGGCGCGCGGCTGCGCGAGGCGGGCGTCGAGGACATCCGGATCATCGAGAAGGGCGGCGACTTCGGCGGCACCTGGTACTGGAACCGCTACCCGGGCGCGGCCTGCGACATCGAATCCTACATCTACCTGCCGCTGCTGGAAGAGATCGGCTACATCCCGGTCGAGAAGTACTCCAAGCGCCGCGGAGATCCTGGCCCACAGCCGCGCGATCGGCGAACACTTCGACCTCTACCGCGGGGCCTGCTTCCAGACCGAGGTGACCGAACTGCGGTGGGACGACGCGGCCGCCCGCTGGATCGTCAGGACCAACCGCGACGACGCGATCAGGGCGCGCTTCGTGGTGATGGCCAACGGCCCGCTGCATCGGCCCAAGCTGCCGGGCATCCCGGGCATCGAGACGTTCAAGGGCCACTCGTTCCACACCAGCCGCTGGGACTACGGCTACACCGGCGGCGACTGCGACGGCGGCCTGACCGGCCTGAAGGGCAAGCGCGTCGGCATCATCGGCACCGGCGCGACGGCGGTGCAGTGCGTGCCGCATCTGGGCGCCTGGGCCAAGGAGCTCTACGTCTTCCAGCGCACGCCTTCGTCGATCGACGTGCGCAACAACCGTCCCACCGACCCGGAATGGGCCGCGGGCCTGAAGCCCGGCTGGCAGCAGGCGCGGATGGACAATTTCAACGTCCTGGTCTCGGGCGGATTCCAGGAGGTGAACCTGGTCAACGACGGCTGGACCGACATCATCGGCAACCTCCTGGTGATGACCCGCAAGCAGGGCGAGGCCCAGGCGAACGGCGACATGACCAGGATCGTGCAGTTGGCCGACTTCCAGAAGATGGAGTCCGTCCGCGCGCGGGTCGACGCCATCGTCAAGGACCGGGCCACCGCCGAGGCGCTCAAGCCCTGGTACAACCAGTTCTGCAAGCGGCCATGCTTCCACGACGAATACCTGGCCGCCTTCAACCGTCCCAACGTCCATCTGATCGACACCGAGGGCCGCGGGGTCGAGGCGATCACCGAGACCTCGGTGGTGGCCAATGGCCAGGAATTCGAGATCGATTGCCTGATCTACGCCACCGGCTTCGAGGTCGGCACCAGCTACACCCGCCGAGCGGGCTACGAGGTCTATGGCCGCGGCGGGATCCCGCTGACCAAGAAGTGGGAGAACGGGGTCTCGACCCTGCACGGCATGCACAGCCGCGGCTTCCCCAACTGTCTTTTGATCAGCAATTCACAGGCTGGGTTCACCGCCAACTTCCCGCACATGATCAACGAGCAGTCCAAGCACCTGGCCTACGTCGTCAAGCAGGCCATCGACCGGCAGGCGCGCGTGGTCGAGGCCTCGCAAGCGGCGGAAGACGCCTGGGTTCAGACGGTGATCGACGCGGCGGTGTTCAACAAGCGCTTCCTCGAAGAGTGCACGCCGGGCTACTACAACAACGAGGGCAAGCCCTCGGAGCGGGCCATCCGCAATGGCCCCTACGGCCGCGGCGCGATCGCCTTCGTCGAGCTGCTCGAGGCTTGGCGCGCGGCCGGCGACCTTGAAGGACTCGAGTTGCAGTAGACGCGCGGGGGCGGCGGCCGACGCGGCGCGCCCAATCGACGCGCGCCGATTTCAAGCTCGCGCCTTGACGGACGCGCGGCGGGACTCGAAAGATTGATCGCCGAGGCCCCGCGGCCGACGGCTAACGATGCATAGGGAGAGACGACGTGAGCGCACTCGTGAACACCACGACGGGGCAGGTGAAGGCCTCGGATCTGGGGCGGACCCTGATCCACGAGCACGTGCTGATCGGCTTTCCGGGCTGGTTCATGGACGCCCGCCAGCCGGCGTTCAAACGCAAGGAGGCGGTGCAGCGGGTGGTGGACGCCTTCCAGCAACTGCATGCGCACGGCGTGCGCACGGTGATCGATCCCTGCCCGATGGACCTGGGCCGCGACGTGGAGATGTGCGCCGAGGTGTCCCAGAAGACCGGCATCAACCTGATCAGCGCGACCGGCGCCTACGTCGAGTCGATGGGCATCCCCTACACCCTGCAGGCCCTGTCCGAGGACGCCATCGTCGAGGGCTTCTGCAAGGAGATCGAGGTAGGGGTCGCCGACACCGGCATCCGCTGCGGCGTGATCAAGATCGCCACCGGCGAGGGCAAGGTTTCGGACTACGAGCGCAAGATCCTCAAGGCCGCCGCGCGCGCGGCCAAGCTGACCGGCGTGCCATTGATCTCCCACACCGAGAACTGCTCCTGCGGCCACGACCAGATCGACATCGCGGTCGGCGCGGGCCTGCCGACCTCGAGCCTGATCGTCGGCCACAGCGACGGGCGGGACGATCCCGCGTACCAGAAGTCCCTGGCCGACCGGGGCTCCTATGTCGGTTTCGACCGCTTCGGGCTCACCCAGATGATCTCGGACGAGCTTCGCATCAAGAACCTGAAGGCGATGGTCGACGCCGGGCACAAGAGCCGGGTGATGGTCTCGCACAACTCGGTGAACTGCTGGCAGGGCTTCATGGGCGACACCGACCCGGCCGAACTGAGCAAGGCGTTGCCGAACTGGAAGATGACCCACCTGTTCGAGAACATCTTCCCCGAGCTGAAGCGGATGGGCGTGAGCCAGGAGGATCTCGACCACATCGTGATCGAAAATCCCAAGCGCTACTTCGAGGAAGCCGCCGCCGCGCCGAAGGGCTGATCGGGACAGCGATTTGAACCCTCCGCCTCGACCCTAAACCGCGGGCGACCTGGCCGCGAAGACGCGCGCGGATGTCATAGGCGAGGAACCAGACCCGTATGCCCACCAGGGACGAAATCATTGCCGAGCTTACCGCGAGCGGTCAGTTCGAATTGGTCGAGGACCGCTCGGCCGGCTACCCGGTCCGGGTCTACAAGAACGCCCCGACCGCCCTGCGCGACGTGTTCCTCTCGACCAGGACCTATGCGGAGCGGACCTTCACCGTCTATGGCGCGGAGACCCTGACCTTCGCCGAGGTCCACGCCAAGGCGGCCTCGCTCGCCCATTATCTGGCCGACAAGGGCGTCAAGAAGGGCGATCGCGTCGCTATCGGCATGCGTAACTATCCGGAATGGATCATCAGCTTCTGGGCCTGCCAGGCGATCGGCGCGGTGGTGGTGGCGCTGAACGCCTGGTGGACGACCGCCGAACTGGCCTATGCGCTGGAGGATTCCAGACCCTCGGCGCTGCTGATCGACGGCGAGCGGCTGGAGCGCATCATGCCCCTGCTGGCGACCCTCGGCGGTCCCGAGATCATCGTCGCCCGCCGCGACGGCGGCCCGGCCGGGGGCGTGGATTTCGCGGACGCCGCCGCCAAGCCGGCGCTCGAGCTACCCGACGTCCAGGTGGCGGCCGGCGACCTGGCGACCATTCTCTACACCTCCGGCACCACCGGCAAACCCAAGGGGGCCGTCGCCACCCAGCGCAACCACGTCACCAACATGATGAACACCCTGCTGGCCGGCACCGTGGCCCGGGTCATGCTAGGCGTGCCGGACGACTTCGTCGCGCCCCAGGCCGGGGTGCTGCAGACCTTCCCGTTCTTCCACATCGGCGGCCTGACCGGGCTCTACATGGGTACCGTCATGGGCGCCAAGATGGCGCTGATGTACAAATGGAATGCGCGGGAAGCCGTGGACCTGATCGACGCCCATGGACTGACCAGCGCCGGCGGCGTGCCGATCGTCGTGCGCCAGATGCTGGAAGCGGCGACGGCTTCCGGCAAGAGCCTGAGCTCCCTCCTGGCCGTCGGCTCGGGCGGCGCGCCGGTCCCGCCCGACCTGATCCGGCGCATCGAAACCCAGTTCGAAGCCAAGGCGTCCCCCGGCAACGGCTATGGCCTGACCGAGACCACCAGCGCGGTGGTCGTCAACGGCGGCGCCGAATATTTCGCCCACCCCAACAGCGTCGGCCGGCCGGTGCCCACGGCGGACCTGCGCATCGTGGACGATGCGGGCCGGGACCTGCCGCAGGGCGAGATCGGCGAGCTCTGGCTCCGCGGCCCGAACATCATCCAGGGCTATTGGGGCAATCCCGAAGCCACCGAGGCGGCGTTCGGCGGCGGCTGGTTCCGCACCGGCGACCTCGGCTATGTCGATGCGGACGGCCTGGTCTACGTCGTCGACCGCAAGAAGGACGTGATCATCCGCGGCGGCGAGAACATCTATTGCGCCGAGGTGGAGGCCGCGATCCTGGAACATCCGCTGGTCCGCGACGCCACGGTCATCGGCCTGCCCAGCGCCGAATACGGCGAGGAGGTGGCCGCCGTCATCCAGGTGGCGCCGGCCGACCAGTCGCCCAATCTCGCGGCGGAGATCGCCGCCAAGCTCGGCGAGACCCTGGCTCGGTACAAAGTTCCGACCGCGATCACCATCACCGACGCCGATCTGCCGCGCACGGCGACCGGCAAGGTGCTCAAGCGCGAAATCCGCGCGCAGTTCTTCAGCGAGCCGGCCTAGATCTAGAACGCGATCTCGCGGTCGTTCTTTCCGGCCGCGCGCAGCTCGGCGTACTTCGCGTCGCGCTCGGCGAATTCCTTCCGCTTGGGGCCGATGTAGCCGAACAGGAAGGCGCCCACCTTGCGCATCTGGATCTCTTCCGAGCCCTCGGTGATCCGATAGCGGCGGTGGTGGCGGTAGATGTGCTCGAACTGCTTGTGCCGTGAATAGCCCATGCCGCCGTGGGTCTGCATCGCCCGGTCGGCGGCGTCGCAGACCAGCCGGTTGCCGATGTAGTTGCACATCGAGACCTTGTCGGAGATCTGCCGCTCGATCTCCTTGTGCGGCAGGTTGTCCATCTCCCAGGCGGTCTTGCGGATCAGCTGGCGCAGCATCTCGCACTGGGTGTGCAGCTCGATCAGCGGCCACTGGATCGCCTGATTGTCGGACAGGGGCTTGCCGAACGGCTGGCGCAGCCGGGCGTATTTGACGCTCTCCTGGACGCAGTAGACCGCCGCGCCCAGCGAGGAGGCGGCCTGGCGGATGCGGTTCTGGTGCACGAAGCTCTGGCCGATGCCGAGGCCGAGGCCTTCCACGCCCCAGATCGCGTCATCGGAGACCCAGACGTCGGTGATGCTGATCCGCGGGTGGTCGGTGGGCATGTTGAAGGTCCACATCCACTCCTCGATCTTCACCCCCGGATCGCTGCAGGGCACGAGGAAGCAGGTGATGCCGGTGGCGTCGCCGTCCTTGCCCGAGGTGCGGGCGAACACCATCACGTAGTTGGCGTGATGCATGCCGCTGGTCCACATCTTTTGGCCGTTGATCAGCCAGCCCTGGACGCCGTTGCGCTCCTCGCGAACCCCGCGGGTCTCCATGAAGGTGGCGTCGGAGCCGTGGTTGGGCTCGGTCAGGCCGAAGGCCGAGCGGATCTCGCCCTTGATCAGCGCCGCGCTGTAACGCTCGTACTGGGCGTTGGTGGCGAACTCCTTGAACATGAGGATGAAGGGGTTGTTGCCGACGATCGAGTGTTCGGTCTGCAGGTCGTTGTGCAGGCCGAGCCCCTTGGCGGCCAGATGCTCGCGAATGATCGCCATGAACAGGTTGGAGCCGCCCTTGCCGCCCCATTCCACCGGCCAGGCGTAGCGCAGGTGCCCGGCCTCGTCGGCGATCTGGCGCGCCTGGGTCAGCAGGTCTTCCCATTCCTTCCGCGGCAGGCCATCGCGGTCGAAATCGGTCCGCGCCCATTCGCGGCGATGGTCGAAGAAGCGCTCGTTGTCGTCCTTCGCCTGCAGCGGCTTGATCTTCTCCTCGATGAAGCGGTCGAGTTCGGCGATGTAGTCCTGGAGATCCTGTGGAACGCTGAAATCCATCTCTCTTCCCTCACCTTTGTTTTATCCGCGACGGCCGCCGCGTCCGAATCCTTGGCGGCCAAGTCCGCGCCCGGCCTTCGTTCGCTCCGGGCGGAATTTATAGCGCGCTCTAATTCACCTGCAATCGCAAAAGTCCGCGCCGGCGCCGGCCGGCGGCCTATCCGCCCGACGCCGCCATCCGCGCGCGCGGCGCCGGCGCCGCGCGCGGCGTGTCGAGCTTGGTCAGCAGCCGCTGTTGCGTCGCCCGGGTGGCGAAGCTCCAGAGCAGGGCGGCGAAGCCATAGCTCGTCTCCCGCTCGAACTGCTCGACGGAAATCAGGTTCGACACCCAAAAGCTCAGCGCCCCGCTGGCCAGATGGGTCATCACCGCCCCGACCCTGGCCGGATCGGTGTCCGCGCGCAGATGCCGGTCGATGGTGGCGGCGCGGACCATGTTGCTCCAGAACTTGGCGCGCAACTCAAAGACCTGATCGACGAGTTCGGTGCTGGCGGGATTGCCGCTCGGCATCACCATGACCGACCGGTAGAAGCGCGGGTCGGCGCGGTAGAGTTCGGCCGAAACGGCCACGCAGTCGAATATCCGGTCGAGGCTGTCGGACGAGGCCATGTCCGCGACGCGTTTTTCAAACTCGGCCTTGTCGCGTTCGTAGACCTTTTCCAGCACCGCGCCCTTGGTGCCGAACAGATTGTACACGGTCGCCGGGCTCACCCCGGCCTGGTCGGCGATCATTTTCACCGAAAGCTCGGCCACGCCGACATCGCGCAGGAGCGTGTAGGTCGCCTCCACGATCCGCGCCCTGCGTCCGCCCTTGGCCAACTCCCGCCTCGACATCGGCTGAACGTCCTGCGGCATCGTCATTCCCCAAGGTCGCATCATCACGCGAAGCCGCCGGCGATCTGGCCGACGTCGCGGATGCCACCGAACCGCGTATCCGTCGAAATCGGTCGCCGCGAATTGGATCGGACTCCAACGATATTCCCCACGCATCTCTGCCCGATAGCGGCCATTTGGGCAAGAGTTTGAACGGGATGCGCCGGCGCCACGCCGCTAAGAGCGCGCTCTAAAGATCGGTCGACGCGCCCAAACCGGCGTAGTAGTTGAAATCGATGGGCGCGCCCGGGCGTGGGGAGGAACAATCAATATGGCCAAATCGATCGACCATTTCGGCGCCGTCGGCATCGGGGTCAGCGACATGGAAAAGTCCGTCGCCTTCTACACCCAGGTGCTGGGGATGAAGCAGATCCAGACCTTCGACCTGCCGCACATGAAGGAGGTGATCGTCGGCTACGACGGCGACATCCACCTGGCGCTGATGCACTACATCGACGGCTCGGCGCCGCACTATCGGGACAATCCGGTCAAGCTGGTGTTCTGGGTCGACGATCCGACCGGCCTGGCTGACAAGATCCGCGCGCGGGGGCTGGAGATCACCCGCGAGCCCGAACCCTTGCCGGAATTCGACAATGTGATCGTCGGCTTGGCCAAGGATCCCGACGGCTATGTCATCGAGCTGCTCAAGCGGCCGGCCCGACGATAGAGCGCGAGGCAGGGTCAACGACAGTGGCGAATCCAACGGGCGGTCCAGCGCTGGTCGAGATCGCGCCGGCGCATCGGTTCGATGTCGGCGCGCTGGACGCCTATCTGCGCGACCGGGTCGAGGATTTCGGCGAGAACCTGACGATCCGGCAGTTCCAGGGCGGGGTGTCGAACCCGACCTTCCTGCTGACCACCGAGGGCCGGGCGGGGCAAAAGCGCTATGTCATGCGCAAGAAGCCGCCGGGCGTGCTGCTGGCCAGCGCCCACCAGGTCGATCGGGAGTTCCGCATCATGCGCGCGCTGGCGGCGACCGACGTGCCGGCGCCAACCATGCGCGTGCTCTGCGAGGACGACGCCATCATCGGCACGGCCTTCTATCTGATGGACTATCTCGACGGGCGCATCTTCACCGACGCCAGCCTGCCGACCCTGTCACCGGCGGATCGCGCCGCGGCCTATGACGACTTCGGCGCCGTCTTGGCCAAGCTGCATCAGGTGGATTACGAGGCGATCGGCCTGGGCGACTTCAACCGGCCCGGCGACTTCATCGACCGCCAGCTCTCGCGCTTCACCAAACAGTATCGCGCCGCCGAGACCGAGACGATCGCCGAGATGGAGCGGCTGATCGAACTGCTGCCGACCATGGTCCCCGGCGATCGGCGCGTCACCATCGTTCACGGCGACTACAAGATGGGCAATGTGATGTTCCATCCGACCGAGCCGCGGCTGATCGGGGTGTTGGACTGGGAGCTGTGCACCGTGGGCGATCCGCTGGCCGACCTCGCCTTCAGCGCCTTTCCCTGGCGCCGCACGGGCACCGGCGGGGGCGTCGACATGGACCAGCCGGGCCTGCCGAGCGAGGCCGACTACATCGCCGCCTATTGCCGGCGCACCGGACGCGGCGGGATCGAGGGTTGGAACTTCTATCTGGCGTTCGGCCTGTTCCGCCTGGCCTCGATCACCCAGGGCGTCTATCGCCGGGTGCTGAGCGGGGTGGTGGCCAGCGACCATCCCGCGATCAACCAGGCCCCGACCCTGGCCCGCCAGGCGCTGGAAATCCTGACCGCCGGCTGACCCTGGTCGGCTCCGCCTACGCCGCCTTGACCACGAAGCCGGCGCGCGGGAAGTGCAGCACCACCTCGCCGACCCTGGGGTCGCGGCGGCGGATCGCGATGTGCTGGGCCGAGGTCGAGACGATCTCGCCGGCGACCCGGTCGCGGCCATAGTCGTCCGCCCCGACGGTGACCGCGTCGCCCGGCTTGAAGCCGTTCGGCTCCTCGGGATCGGCCTGGACCGGCTCGGTCGAGGTCGCGGCCTTGGCGATGTCGAGCGCCTCTTCGGGGGACATCTCGCTTCGGACGCCATGGCCGATCGCCTTGACCCGCGCCTCCCAGGCCCGCAGGCGCGTGAGCGCGCCGACCTTGTCCATCACCGCGGCGTTGACCCAGCGGATGAAGGCCAGGTTGTAGTAGGCGCAGGCGTCGACATGGCCGGGCGCCTCGCCCAGCAGGAAACGGCGACCGTCGGCGAGCTGGTCGTCGATCCAGCCAAGATGGGCGCGCAACTGGTCGAGCGCGTTGGGGACCGCCGCGGCGCGGGCCTCCATGTCGAAGGCGCGTTCGAACAGCGCCTCGCGGTCCTTGGTGAAGGCCTCATCGCGGAACGCCGCGCCCGAGCCGGCGAAGATCACGTCGCAGGCCAGGGTGAACAGCGGCCGGTCGGTCCAGAAGGCCAGGGCGTGCGACAGCCCCGCCTCGCCGCCGACATGGATCGACGGCGAGGGATGGCGCCGCTCCAGCTCGCGGATGATAATCTGGGTGTCGCAATAGACGTCGGCCCCGATCTGCATCACCGGGATCTTGCGGTAGCCGCCGGTCAGCGGGACCAGCTCCGGCTTGGGCATGATCACCGGCTGGGTCACAGCGTTCCACGCTAGGCCCTTGATCCCGAGGATCACCCGCACCTTCTCGGAAAACGGCGAGATGTCGTACTGGTGGAGAATGATCTCCCGCGATCTGTCGGCCATGGCGTTTCCCCGTGATTGACTTCGGCGTCGCTAGTTCACCCGCCGCTCGATCCCGGCCCAATAGGGCTCGCGCAGTTCCCGGCGCAGGATCTTGCCGGAGGGGTTGCGGGGCAGGGCCTCGATGAAGTCGACGCTCTTGGGGGTCTTGAAGCCGGCGATGCGTTCGCGCGCCCAGGCGATGATCTCGGCGGGCGTGGCCTCGGCGCCGGGCTGGATGACCACCACCGCCTTGACCGCCTCGCCCCACCGCTCGTCGGGCACGCCGATCACCGCCACGTCGGCCACCGCCGGATGGCCGAAGATCGCGTTCTCCACCTCGGCCGGATAGACGTTCTCGCCGCCGGTGATGATCATGTCCTTCACCCGGTCGTGGATGAAGACGTAGCCGTCCTCGTCGAGGTAGCCCGCATCGCCGGTGCGCAGCCAGCCCTCCTCGTCGATGGTGTTGGCGGTGGCGTCCGGCTTGTTCCAGTAGCCGGTCATGTTGGCCGCCGAACGGGTGATGATCTCGCCCACCTGGTGCGGTCCGAGCCTTTCGCCGCCGTCGCCCAGGATGGCGATCTCGACGCCGGGCAGCGGCTTGCCGGCCGAACGCATGCGCGGATTGCCCTTGGGGTCGTGGTCCTCCGGCGGCAGGGCCACGATGGTGCCGTTGGTCTCGGTCATGCCGTACATCTGCACGAAGCCGCAGCCGAACACCTCCATGCACTCCTTCAAGAGGTCGAGCGGGATCGGCGAGGCGCCGTACATCATGAACCGGAGGCAGGAGTAGTCGACCTCGCGCGCCCTGGGCTGGCGCACCACGATCTGCATGGCGGACGGCACCATGAACATCTTGCTGATCCGGTCGTTCTCGATGAAGTCAAGCACGTGGCCCGGATCGAACTCGCGGGCGACCACTCCCTTGGCGCCGTTGTACAGCCCGGTGACGCCCCAGCCGGTGCCGCCGATGTGGAACACCGGCATGGCCACCAGCGAGACCTCGCCCTCGCCCCAGCGGTTCCAGTCGACATCCGCCGCCTTCTGCTCCACGCGCGGCCTGAGCATGGCGCGGTGAGACAGCATGGCGCCCTTGGGATGGCCGGTGGTGCCCGAGGTGTAAAGCTGCAGCGCCACGTCCTCGAAATTGACCGGCACGCGCGGATCGGCGTCGGACTGGGCGTCGCGCCAAGCCTCGAAGTCCGGCCAGTCGCCCGCGGCGCCTTCCATGGCCACGACCTGCTCGATCGTGCTCAACTCCGGCAGGAGAATGCGCGCCTGGTCGATGAATTCCGGGCCGACGAACAGCACCTTGGCCGCCGCGTCGCCGATGATGTAGCGCACCTCGGGCGGCGCCAGGCGCCAGTTGATCGGCGCCATCACCGCCCCGGCCTTGGTCGCGCCAAACAGGGCCTCGAAATAGAGGTCGGAGTTCTTGCCCAGATAGGCGATCCGGTCGCCGGGCTTGACGCCCATCTTGATCAGGCCGTTGGCGACTTGGCTGGAATGGCGGTCGAACGCGGCGTAGCTGACGGCGCGGCCCTCGAAGGTCAGGGCGATCGTCTCGCCCCGCGCCTGGGCCTGGATGCGGGCGATGTCGCCGAGCGAGCGGGGTTCGCTGTCGCCTGCCATGAACTGAATCTCCTCCGGATAGGCTGTTTGCGAACGCTTAGCACATCCGGAGATCGGCCGCGCAACGGGCAATTCGGTGCGGGACCTAGACCGGCGAGGCCCCGTTCACCAGGCCCAGCCCCTCGGCCTTGTAGCCCAGGAGCACCAGCATCTCCTCGGAGGCGAACTGGCGCACGCGCGGATCGAGCGAGAGGAACCAGTTCTCCTGCGCCCGGTAGATCGGCCGGGTGTACCAGGCGAAGGCGCCCGCCCGGCGCTGGTCCTTGGTGTGGTTGTTGCCGGTCTTGTGCCAGAGCCGGCTTTCGAACGCGATCATCGCGCCGGCGGGCGCTTCCAGCGGCACGGTGTCAATCGTCTGGTCCGCTTCGGTCGGCGCGGTGTGTCGCCGATGGCTGCCCGGCACGATGCGGGTCGCGCCGTTCGCCTCGGTGAAGTCGTCCAGGCACCAGGCGACGTTGAAGCCCTGCGGCTCGCTGGGCCAGGGCTCGGGCACGAAGATCTGGTCGGCGTGCAGCACCATCTCGCCGCCGCCTGGCCCGGTCAGGTTGCCGGAGATGTTGCCGAGCAGCGCCGGCCAGCCGAGCACGGATTTCACCAGCTCCAGCGCGACCGGATGCTCGACCAGATCGGCGAAGATCGGATCGCGGCTGAGCAGGTTCCAGACCCGCTGGTTGGTGTCGTCGTCGACATAGTCGAGGCCGAACTTCACCTCCTGGCCGCGGGCGCGGTCCTGCTCGGCCGCGTGGTAGAAGGCGGCGCGCGCGGCGCCGAGCTGTTCGGGGCTCAGCGCCTCGGCGAAGATGCACAGACCATGCTCGGCGATGTCGCGTTTCGCCTGTTCGACGTCCCGCGTCGGTTTCGGCAGTTCCGCCGAGCGATCGAGCGAACCCGTCGTCCTAGGGGCGGGGGTCTGTGGGTTCCTGAGCGGGGGCGCCGCGCCCAAGGTGTAGCCCTTCGAGGCCGCGGGTTGGGTTTGCGCCATAACCGAGCATCTCCCTTGATTGGTCGCTGGCGCCCGCCAGAATCTCGGGGCGCCGCCGCGTTGCTTCTTGTCGATCCTTCGCCTGAATGGTGGCGAGGCCGGTCCCGAGCGTCAACCCGCCGGCGTGATGCGCAGCGGCGTGCGTCCATCGAGATTGATCGACAGCGTGGCGGTTCCGTCAGGCCCGGCCGTGAAGCTGGCGTTCTGCGCGCCTTGCGTCTGGTAGGCGGCGTTTGGCCGCAGCCGCCCCAGGCCGATGGTCCGCGGGCCGGCCTGGCCGCCGTTGAACAGCACCAGGTCCAGGTCCTCGCCCGAGCTGAACGCCCGCGCCACCAGGACCTCGGGGTAGCTCGCCTCGGCCAGCAGCGGGCCCTTGAACACCGACGCCGGCGGGCCTTCGATCACCGCCGCGCGGAAATCGCCGCGCCGGCGAATCCGGCCGACGATCGCGGTCTCGTTGGACAGGTTGGACATCCGCTCGTAGCGCAGGATGCCGCCATCCTGGCTGCGGCCGCAATCGAGATCCAGACTGTGCTGGGCGGCCTCGGCTATCGCGTTGTCGCCGAACTCGCGCGCCACGCCCATGATCGAGGCGTAGGCGCCGCCCCAGCCTCGGCCATAGTTGCCGAAGTCGAAACCGCGCCCGCTCATCATCAGCCGCGTGTCGCCATCGTGCTGGCCCAGGATGTATTGCAGCTCGTTGCGGGCGATCGCCCAGGTGCGCCAGGCCCGCTCCGGCGCGAAGCAGTCCATGAACGGCGCGAACATCAGCTCGCCGCCGGGGAAGGGGAAGCGCAGGCCGGTCAGGCTGGACCTGAGGCCCACGATGCTGCCGCTTTCGTCGGTGAACTCGGTATCCAGATTGGCGAGCCAGCGCTCGCGGAGCTGGGGCACGCTGTCGCCGCCGAACAGCCGGTCGTTCACCGCCAGGCTGGCCAGGCCGTAGTGGTTGCAGATCGGATAGACCCAGTTCGGCTCGCACGGATAGAGGCAGAACGGGGCGGCGTCGAAGTTCTGGCGCACCGAACGGGCGAGGCTGTGGATGTCGTGCGCGTAGGCCGTCCGCTCGTTCAGCTTGAAGGTCAGGCTACCGGGCTCGGCGTAGCGCCGGTCGCCGCTGGCCAGCATGTACATGCCGACATGCAGGCCGAACCAGCCGGTCAGCATGATGTTGTCCTTCGCCGCCGGGTCAAAGTTCGTCAGGTTCAGGCGCCCCCAGGCGGTCTCGTACAGCCAATAGGTCCATACCCGCCGATCGAGGTATTTCTCGATCAGGTTGCGCTGGGCCCGTGACAGATAGCCGTGAAAGCTGGGCGTGTAGTTGCATTGCAGCTCGGCGAGGGCGTAGCCGGCGTGGTTGATCTGGTAGCGCAGCGCCGAGGTCTGGAACTGGTCGACGATGTCGAAGCCGTTGAAGCCGTCGACCGGCTGCAGCGCGCGATCCAGCAGGTAGCGCACGGCGCCGAGGTCCTCGGCGCTCAGCTCGCGCTGGTCCGCCGCCGGGCGGGCCGCCGCGCACTCGACCGCGCTGGCCACCGCCGAGGGGACCGCCGCCTCCCGCGCCGCGCGCAGGCCGACGCCGGCCTTGCGCTGTTGCGCACTCTTGTAGGCGGCGAAGGCGCCGCCCGCGAAGGCCAGCGCCGGCACGGCCAAGGGCGCCGTAGGCCAGGTCGCGCCGCCGCGCGCCATCAGCCCGGCGATCGCCGCCGCGCCCAGCCAGACGATGGCGGGAGCGATCACCATGCCCGCCCCGAACCAGGCGAACAGGGCCACGGCGAACAGGACCAGCGTCACCGGAACCAGCAGCAGCGCCCAGCCGCCAAGGGCGATGAAGCCGGCTCCCGGGAACCAGAGGCCCAGGCCCGCGGCCTGCCAAACCGGCGCCAAGCCCAGGATCGACGGCAGGAGTCCGGCCAGGCAGAACGCCGCGTAGAGGATAGCCGTGCGGCGTTGCTTGGCCACCGTCACCGGTCCCGCGGTTCGCCCGCTGCGGGAAAGTGGCGAGCGGCGCGCCCAGCCGTCGCTCAGAACTTCATCGATCGCGATGCTCATCGGACGTTCTCGCCTTTCCCAGGTTCGGCCCCTCGGCGCGGGGCCGGTGAAAGTGTTTCAGCCTCCGCGCAGACTCGCCAGCCGCTCCAGGCCATGTCCGGTGCAGATCAGGCTGACCGCGCCCCAGGCGTGGGACGCGGCGTCGACGCGCAGGGTCAACCCGGCCAGCAGCGCGAAGGCCACGCCGCCGCCGACGGCCGCCAGGCGCAGCCGCGCGCCGGTCGCCGCTCGCTCGGGATGGCGGGGCCATGCCGTTGCGGGCGCCTGCGCCAGCGCGGCGCCGGCGCCATCCAATCGCCAGGCGACCACCGAATTGGCGGCTGCGCGCGCCGGCTCGGCCAGGCCTAGCCGCTCGCGCGCCCAGTCCAGGCCGAAGATGATCTGACTGATCAGAAAGGCCGCGAGCGCGCAGCAGGCCAAGGGGAGTTCCTCCAACCGCGTCGCCGCTGTGCGTCGTCTTTTTGTGAATAGGCGACCGATCCGGCGGCGATCCACATCCTTGGACCGGCGGGCCGTCAGGTCAAATACAATATCGCCCGACCGGGCTTAGCGGGCCGTCCGCGCCTCGGCCGGGACAGCCGCCGCGGGATCGCCCGGTTTGACGATGTGTGGGGTGACCACGATGTAGAGTTGGGTCTTCGATCGCGTTCCCGTGCGCTGGTGAACCAGATCGCCGGCGAACGGCGCGCTTCCAAGTCCGGGAAGCTTGTTGTCGGTGAGGAAGTCGCTTTCCTCGGTCAGACCGCCGATGACGAAGCTCTCCCCATCCCGGACGGTGGCCGAGGTCGAGGCCTCGCGCTGGCTGATCGTCGGATAGCCTTGAGAGACGCCGGTGACGCTGGAGATCACGCAGAAGACGTGGGAGGTCACGAAGCCGTCGCCGCTGACCCGCGGCGCGATCTGCAGGGTGACGCCGACATTGACGTACTGCACCTGCTGGGAGACCCCGCTCACGCCGGACAGGGTGATGGCGGTCAGGATCGGCAGGGCGTCGCCGGTGACGATCTTGGCGGTCGAGCCGCTCTGGGCGGAGACGCGCGGCGTGGAGACGATCCGACCGTGGCCCGAATTGACCTGGGCGTAGATCGCGCCCTGTAGCGCCACGCTGGTTAGCGGGTGTTCGCTATTGCCGCCGGCGACGTTGAACTGGCCGGTTTGCAGCGTCGCGACGGCGATCTGCGAGGCGGTGTTGTTGAAGTCCAGGCCGACGTTCCTGGCCCCGGACTCGTCCAGCTCGACGAACTCGGTCTCGAGCAGCACGCTTTGCACCGGCACGTCGAACTCGGCGATCTTCGCTTTCAATCGCGCGATCCGATCCGGCGAGCCCTTCAGGATGATGGCGTTCAGCCTGCGGTCCACGCCGATCGCCTCGTCGACCGATTGGCCGACGGATTGGCTCGCCCCCTCGGCGCCGGGTGGCGGGGAGACGTAGGCGGCCGATCCGCCCATGCCCGACGAGGACGAGCCGAACGCCGGCTCATGGGGGGTGAAGTTGTCGTTGGACTTGACGGACAGCCCGTTGGTCAGCAGGCCGACCACCTCGCTGACATCGGCGTACTTCAGCGGCACCAGTTCGAAGCCGTCTTCTCCGGGCGCGCGCTCGATGGCCTCGGGCAGCTGACGCTCCGGCGGCCGGGCGGCAAGGCCCTGCGCCATTGGCGTGGGCGTCGCGAAGCCGAGGCTGATCGCCTTGTCCCCGACGGGCGTGACCGTGATCCGCACCGGCCCGGAGGCGGCGAAGTCGAGGATCAGGACGGTGTCTTCCTGATCAAAGCTGATCGAGCGCAACAGGCCGCGCGGGCCACTCGGCGCCGTTACGCCCGGCGCGCGCGACGAAAGGGCGAAGGCGATCGCGGGCTGGGCGCTGTCGTTTCTGACAAGCGAATATTTCGGCGCGCGCGGGGCGAAGGTGAGCAGCAGCCGCGTTTCGCCGGGGCCGGCCTCGGCGACGGTGACGGCGGTGAGGCTCGCCGGCTGCGGCGCCGCCTGGGTCTGCGCCTGGGCGCGACGCGGCTGAGCCGATGCCGCCACCAGTGAAAACATGAGGACAGCGAGCCAAGCGGCGGCCGAAAGCCCGATTGGCTGTCTGTCGCGACGTCTGCGAATCACGATCGGCGCACCCCGGAGTCTCCGGCAATATGGCGCCCATCGCCTGGCCTGTCGCCTTGACGCCGAAGGTCGGATGTCAAGGCGAAGCCGTGCAAGTCACGCGCTCGTTCCGGGACGAAGGCGCGTGCGCGATCCTCTCGATTAGAACGCCGTCACGCCCTTTGGCGTGCCCAGCCCGGTCGGACCGTCGTAGCCGGGGCCGGCGGTGCAGAAATAGGTGCCGCCGCACGAGCCGTTGGAGCCGGAGGTCACGTCGTTCAGCGCGCTGAGGTTGGCGTAGGGGTTGCTGCCATAGTTCACCGCGCCGCCGTTCGCGGCGTAGACGCCGCCCACCAGCGGGGCGCCGACGCTGGTGCCGCCGAACACCTGCCAGGCCGAGAAATTTCCGAATACGGGCGCGTAGACCGCCACGCCGGTATTGGGATCGGCGATCGCCGAGACATCGGCCTCCATGCGCATGCCGCATAGGGTATCGGTCTGCCAGATGGGCTTGGCGTAGACCGCGCTGCAGCCGCTGCCGCCGTCGACCCAGGCCGTTTCGCTCCAGCCTCGCGGCGTGCTGGCCTGGTACAGGCTGGTTCCGCCGACCGCGGTCACATGCGGCGAGGTCGCGGGAAACTCGACGCCGTAACCGGAGTCGCCCGAGCTGACGGTGATCGCCACGCCCGAGTGGTTGTAGGCGGGCTCATAGCTCTGGGAGCCGACTTCCCCGCCCCCGTAGCTGTTGCTGATCACATGGGCGCCCAGCGCGGCCGCGGTGTTCTCGGCCGTCGCCAGACTGGCGTAGGTCGCCGAGTTGGCCTCGACCAGAATGATTTTGCAGTTGGGGCACATGGCGCTGGCCATATCGAGGTCGAGCGCGGTTTCCTGAGCCCAGCCGGTGTTCTGTCTTGGGTAGTTCCCCTTCACGCCGTTCTGATTGTACTTGGTGAAGCAGCCGTTGCTGGTGGTGCATGCCGGCAGGCCGAACGTCGAACGATAGACCCCGAGGTCGGCCTCGGCGTTGTTGTAGCCGTAGGCGTCGACGATCGCGATGATCGTGCTCGGGCTGCCGGCGCCGGCCGGGACGTTATAGGCCGAGGTCAGCGCGCCCGGTCCGTAACCCGCGGGCACGACGTTGGTCTTGGCGTTTCTCTCGAAGCGGTTCGCCATGAAGCGGTTCAGCAGGTGATTGCCTCGGGCGTCGGTCACGATGTGGGCGTGACAGCGGGCGGTTCCTGGCGCGGCCGGTCCAGCGCAGGCCTCGACATGGAATACGTTTCCCGACCGGTGGACGGTTTGGGCGGAAGCCAACGTCCCTCCGCTCAAGGCGATGGCGGCGGACAACAAGCCCGACATTACGAACCGATTCATTTCAAGCCCTCGTCATGTTGGGCCCGATCGTTCGCTGAAGCTTGCTCCAGCGGCGACGAGCGTCCAGTCGATGATGCGCCCTTAGGTCGTCGATCGTCTACCGTTCCGGTTAAGAAATGCTGAGAATACAGCGGCCGGATGACATATTTTCGCAGCCTGGCTCGACCAGTCCTGGTTCGAGCCGGCCGCGCGCATGAACATTGCTTCGGCCCGTCCTGGGTTCGGCGCCGATTGGCGCCGCCACGCTGTCGGTCTCGGGCGGTCCGTCGAAGGGTATAGACGTGCAAATATCAAATAATTCAAACGGATCGAGCGCACTGCAAGCCCTGCAGATGCTGATGGCTTCGCTGCAGACGGGCGCCGCGGGCCAGGCCGTCGGGGCCGGCTCGACCGGGCAAAGCCTGCCGGCCGGCAACCTTTCGACTAGCCCCCAGGCGATCGCGCCCTCTTTGCCGCAGCCCAGTCCCTCCGGCCAGTTCGCCAGCTCGGCGCTGGCCTTTCTGACCTCGCTCCAGGATCCTCGCTCCGCGGCGGCGGCGGCGATCCAGTCGACGGCGAGCCACGCGCTCGCCCAGGGCGCCAGCGGCTTGTCCTCGGCGCTCGATGCGCTCGGCAAGGCGCTGAACGGCTCTTCGTCCACGGCCAGCGCCGCGGCGGGGACGTTGTCCAGCTTGGCCTCGACCGCTTCGCTCGCCGCGAGCAGCCTGAATTTCGGGACCAGTTCGGCGCTGTTCCAGGCGCTCGACCAGCTCGGCGTCGCCATCGGGCGCCTGGGCGTAGGCCAGGCGCCCGATCATGCGCATTAGAATGGTCGCGCCCGGGCTCAGCCGTTCGGCTTGCCTTTCTTCGACGCCGGCCGTTTGGACTTTTTCGGCTTGTCGGGTCGGCCGCCGGATTTGGCCGCGCCGTCGATCGGCGGCGCCCAGGGATGCTCGGACGGCCTGGCCTTGAGCTTCGCGGCGCCGGCGTCCTCGCGCCGGACGTAGGGCTTGCCGCGGCCGTGGGGCGCGGGGTGGCGGGGCGGCGGGGCGGCGTCATCGGCCAGGCGCGCGATGCGTCCGCCGTCGCCGTCGGCCTTGGCCACCGCGGCCTCGAACCGCTCGACCGCCTCGGCGGCGACCTGGAAGCGGGTCTCGCGCTCGAACACCCGGATCGCGCCGATGTCACGCTTGGTCGCGTGGCCGCGCCGGCAGATCATCGGCAGCAGCCAGCGCGCCTCGGCGTTCTTGTTGCGGCCGAGGTCGATGCGGAACCAGACCGCATCCTCGAATCCGGGGCGCGGCGGCTCGGGCGGGCGCTCCCGCGCGGCGACGTAGGCCCGCGGCTCCGGCTCGCTTTCGGCCAGGTCCTCGGGCGCCGGCATGCGGGTGCGCGCCAGCCGCACATAGGCCGCGGCGATGTCTTCGGCCGAACGCTGCTCCATCAGGGCGCGGGCCAGCGCCAAATCCTCCTCGGCCGCCTCGGCCGCCGGGCCGACCTGGTCGATCAGCCGCGTCTGGTCCTTGGCGCGGATGTCCTCGGCGCTGGGCGGCGCCTGCCAGGCCGCCTCGATCCGGGCGCTCTTGAGCAGGCTGTCCGCGCGGCGCCGCTTCGGGTGCGGGACCAGGATGACGCAGACGCCCTTGCGTCCCGCCCGCCCGGTGCGGCCGGAGCGGTGCTGCAGCACCTCGCGGTTGCTCGGCAGGTCGGCGTGGATGACCAGGTCCAGGTCGGGGATGTCGATGCCGCGCGCGGCGACGTCGGTCGCCACGCACACCCGCGCCCGGCGATCCCTCAGAGCTTGCAGCGCATGGGTGCGCTCGGTCTGGGTCAGCTCGCCCGAGAGGGCCACGACGTTGAAGCCTCGCTCCACCAGATTGGCGTGCAGCCGCCGCACCGCCTCGCGGGTCGAGCAGAACACCAGGGCCGCGCCCGGCTCGAAGTAGCGCAGCACGTTGACGGTCGCCAGCTCCACCTCGCCCGGGGCGATGCGGATCGCGCGGTAGTCGATGTCGGCGTGCGGCTCCTCGGCGGCGCCGACCACCAGCCGCAAGGCGTCGCGCTGATAGGTCGCGGCCAGGGCCACGATCGGCCGGGGCAGGGTGGCCGAGAACAGCAGCGTGCGGCGCGCCTTCGGCGTGGCGTCGAGGATCTCCTCCAGCTCCTCGCGAAAGCCGAGGTCGAGCATCTCGTCGGCCTCGTCCAGGATCACCGCGCCCAACCGGTCCAGGCGCAGTTGGCCGCGTTCCAGGTGGTCGCGCAGCCGCCCGGGGGTGCCGACCACGATCTGGCAACCGATGTCCAACGCCCGTCGTTCGGCGCGCGGGTCCATGCCGCCGACGCAGGCGACCACCTTGGCGCCCGCATAGAGCCATTGCAGCTCGCGCTGCACCTGCATGGCCAGCTCGCGCGTCGGGGCGATCACCAGGGCGCCGGGCGCGCCGGCCGGTTTGAGCGCGCCGTCGGCGCCGAGCAGGGTCTCGGCCAGCGCCAGCCCGTAGGCCACGGTCTTGCCCGATCCGGTGCGGGCCGAAACCATCAGGTCGCGGCCCTGGGCCTGCGGCTCCAGCACCGCCAACTGGACCGGCATCAGGTTCGCGTAACCGCGATCGGAGAGCGCCTTGGCCAGCACCGGGTTGATAATTTGGGAGGACATCGGCGCGGTTTAGGGTAAAGCCACCGCCGCGGATAGATCGCCAGGCGCCCTCCGGCGGGTCGCGCCGCGTTTCTACGCCACCGGGAGATCGAGATATGGCGCGCAAGCCCAACTACAATTTCGAGCGGATGGAGCGCGAGCGGCTCAAGGCGATCAAGGTCGCGGAAAAGGCCGCCGCCAAGCGCGAACAGCGCGAGCAGGAGCGGGCGCGCTCTCAAGCCCCGGCCGAGACGCCGACCGACGAGGGCTGAAGCCCGCTTCGCCGCGCGCTCGGATGACCCGCCTCTACGTCGACGCCGACGCCTGTCCGGTCAAGGACGAGGTCTACCGCGTCGCCGCCCGCTACGCCCTGCCGGTGTTCGTGGTCTCGAACGGCTGGATTCGCACCCCGCGCGAGGGGCGGATCACCTCGGTGGTGGTCGAGGATGGCCCCGATGTGGCCGACGACTGGATCGCCGAGCGCGCTCATGTGGGCGACGTGGTGATCACCGCCGACATCCCGTTGGCCGACCGGGCGCTGAAGGCGGGCGCCCAGGCGCTGCATCCAAACGGACGGGCCTTCACCGCCGACAGCATCGGCGGCGCGCTGGCCTCGCGCGGCATCGGCGAGCACCTGCGCTCGATGGGCGAGATCACCCGCGGGCCAAGGCCGTTCGCGCCCGCCGACCGCTCGCGCTTCCTGCAGGCGCTGGACGCGGCGGTGGTCAAGGCGCGCCGGGCGTGAAGCTTGCGCGCGCGCGGCGCTTCTGGTTCAGGGGGCGTCACTTATTGGGAGCCGGCCCAGAATGAACGACGAATACCGTTTTCGGCAACTCGGCGACGCCGATCAGGCCGTGAGCGAACTGTCGATGGTCTGCCTGGACGACGAGGCCGCCCTGTTGCTCGGCGAGCGGCTGGCCCAGGGCGGCGCCGTCGAGGTGTGGATGGGCGATCGCCTGGTCGGCCGCGTCGCGTCGGCCGCTCCGGCGCCAGCGGCGGTCGATCCGGCCGCTCCGGTCGATCAGGTCCAGCCGCCCCGGCGGTTCAAGCCGTTCTGGGCCGGCGGCTGGCGGCGCGGCGCGGAACGCTCCTGAACCCGCTCGGTCAGGCGCTGGCCCAGAAGACCAGGGTGGTCGGGTTGATCTCGGCGGCGTTGGAATGGGTGTGGTCCAGGATGAAGGTTCGCAGCCGATCCGCGGCCTCGTCGCCGGCGATCAGCCGCGTGCTTCGGATCATCCGGGTGATGCGAAGATGGTTGTGGTCGTGCGGCCGCAGCCAGACCGGGTTGTCGGTCAGGAACCGCGTCATCCGCCCGTGCGCGGCCAGCAGGCGCGCCTGACAAATATCGGACGCGCGCATGATCGCCAGGTCCTCCTGGCTCATCACCGGCGCGGCGTGAAACGCTCGGCTCGGCTCGGGCAGCGGAAACAGCCACTGGATGAAGTCGTGCACGTCGTGCATCGCCTCGTCGCTGAACGCCAGGATGGCGTCATGCCGGCGACCGGCGTGGTCGCGCCCGTCCGCGCAATGAAACGCCGCCAGCGACGATATCTCAGCCTCGGACGGTTCGGGATTCACCCAGGCTCGATTCCGCGCGTTCAGCCTTGCGCCGAGCGCGCTCAGGCCGAGGCTCTGTCCGATCCGCCTCAGCTCCAGGCGCAATCTGTTCTCGGGCGGCATCGGGTCGGCCTTGGTCTCGCGCGGGGTGATCCGGCGCTAGGCGCGCATCTTAATGCTGTTCGCGGCGCGCGTCACGGCCCGCCCGTCGTCAAGGCGCCGGTCTTGCCGGCGCGCTAATCGAGGTGTCGGATAGGGCCGGCGGAACAGTCGGACGAACCGCCCGCGCCTTTCTTGGTTCAGGAGCCGAACCGTTGACCCATTCCGTGATGGAACACCTCGCCAAGAGCCCGCGGCACGCCAGCTTCTATCTGTCGTGCGGGGCGCCGGACGCGACGCCGATCATCTTCGTGCATGGCTGGCCGGAGCTGTCGATCTCCTGGCGTCACCAGTTGCCGGTGTTCGCCGCCCTCGGTTTCCGCGCCGTCGCGCCGGACATGCGCGGCTACGGCCGCTCCAGCGT
The DNA here is from genome assembly GCA_963706385.1 of uncultured Alphaproteobacteria bacterium. Classification (GTDB taxonomy): domain Bacteria; phylum Pseudomonadota; class Alphaproteobacteria; order Caulobacterales; family Caulobacteraceae; genus Poindextera. The sequence goes on from OY970153.1 coordinate 2,947,143, forward strand.
CTATGCGCGGCATGAGGACTACGCCCAGGAACACATCGTCGCCGACATGATCGAACTGCTCGACGCCCTGGGCGCCCAGAAGGCGATCTGGGTCGGGCACGACTGGGGCGCGCCGGTGGTCTGGGGGATCGCGCAGCACCATCCCGACCGCTGCCACGGCGTGGCCAACCTCTGCGTGCCCTATATCCCAGGCGGCTTCGCGCCGGAGACGATCATCCCGCTGGCCGACCGCTCGGTCTATCCCGAGGATCGCTTCCCGGCGGCGCAATGGGACTATCAGCTGTTCTATCGGGAGAACTTCGCCGCCGCGCACGCCGGGTTCGAGCGCGACGTCCGCGCGAGCGTCAAGGCGATGTTCCGGGCGGGCAGTCCCGCCGGCAAGGGCCAGCCGGCGATCACCGCCTTCGTCCGCGCGAACGGCGGCTGGTTCGGTCCCGGACAGGGGCGCCCGATCTGCCGCGTGACGAGAGCGTGCTGAGCGAGGAGGACGAAAACCGCTATGTCGCCGCGCTCGAGCGCAACGGCTTCTTCGGCCCGGACAGCTGGTACATGAACGGCGAGGCCAATATGGCCTTCGCTCGGCGCGCCAAGCCGAACTGGCGGCTGAGCATGCCGACCCTGTTCCTTCACGCCGCCTACGACACGGTCTGCGAGACCATCAACTCGCGGCTGGCCGAGCCGATGCGCGCCCACTGCGCCAACCTGACCGAGGCAAGCGTGCGATCCGGCCACTGGATGGCGCAGGAGAAGCCGACGCAGGTCAACGCCGCCCTGGCCAAGTGGCTCGCCGCCCAGTTTCCGACGCTGTGGCCGCTGGCCGCGTGAGGGCCGTCACGAATTCGCCCCGCGCCCAGGCGAAGAAGCGATTGCTCCAGCCCCGGCTCAGCGCCATACCGCGACCATGACGTCGCCTACGCGCCCTCAACCAACCCGCCCGCGTTCGCGCCGTGAGGTTCTGGCGGGACGCCTTCACGTCCGACGCGCCTGGCGCATGACCATCATCGTCAGCGTCGCGGTGTTGGGCGGGCTCGCCGCGGCTCTGTTCGCCCGGGTTTGCGACGAGGCGATGCGGGCGCACGAGCGCCTCTATCATCTCGCCCGATGGCCGACGCTCATGCTGCTGCCGATCGGGTTCGCCGCCGGGACCTGGCTGACACGACGCTTCGCGCCGGAGGCGGCGGGCAGCGGCATACCCCAGGTGATCGCGGCGGCCGAGCAGCGCTCGCGCGGGCGCTGGGGCGGGCAGCGCGTGACGCTGAAGACCGCCGCCTGGAAGGTGGTGCTGACCAGCGCGATGCTGGCCTGCGGCGCCTCGATCGGGCGCGAGGGGCCGACCGCGCAGGTGGTCGCCGGGATCGTCCGCACGCTGACCCGCGGCCTGAAGGGCGGGCCCGGGCGCAGGGCGATCATCATCGCCGGCGGCGCGGCGGGGGTCGCGGCGGCGTTCAACACGCCGATCGCCGGCGTGGTCTTCGCGGTCGAGGAGCTGGCGAAGAGTTTCGAGCGACGCACCCACACCACCGTCATCCTGGTGGTCGTGGTCGCGGGCTTCGCCTCCTACGCGCTCCAGGGCGACTACGCCTATTTCGGCGTGCTCAGCGGCGACGCGGCCCTCGGCTCGGCCTGGATCGCCGCGCCGCTGATCGGCGCCACGGGGGGATTATGCGGCGGCCTGTTTTCGCGGGCCTTGGCCACCGTGATCGGTCCCGGGGACAACCCGATCACGCGCTGGCGTCGGGCGCATCCGGTGGCCTTCGCGCTCGGCTGCGGACTGGTCGCCATGGCGGCGGCCATCCTGTCGGGCGGGTTGACCTTCGGGGCGGGCTACAACGAGGCCAAGTCGCTGCTGCAGGATCATCCGGGCTTGGGGATGGGTCTGGCGGTCTCGAAGTTCTTCGCCAGTCTGGCGGCGTCGGCGTCGGGAACGCCCGGCGGCATCTTCGCGCCGTCCCTCGCCACCGGCGCCGGGATCGGGGCGGCGTTCGCCCATTCGGGGCTCGCGTTCGCGGGACGGGACGCGGTCGTGCTGGGGATGACGAGCTATCTCTCGGGCGTCGTGCAGGCGCCGCTGACCAGCGCGGTGATCCTGATGGAGATGACCCGCGACCCGAGCCTTGTCGGTCCGCTGATGCTGGCCGCCCTGATCGCCCGCTGGGTGTCCGGCCTGGTCATGCCGCAACCCATCTATCATGTGCTCGCCGCGAGTTGGCGAACGTCTTCGCCGGTTCAGCCCCAGACCGGCGGGTGACGGTCCGCCCACGGACGGGCGGCTTCGAGCTGGGCGGCCAGCCGCAGCAGCAGGCCCTCGCCGCCGAGCTTGGTCTGGAACATCACCCCGACCGGCAGCCCCTCCGCGGTCCAATACAGCGGCACGGTCGCGGCCGGATGGCCGAAGGCGTTGGCGAGCGGGGTGAACGGCATGAAGCCATTGATCCGACGCGCCATCTCGAACTTGTCCTCGAGGTTGGTGTCGATCACCCCGAGCTTCACCGGCGGGCTGCCCAGGGTCGGGGTCAGCAGCGCGTCGCAGCGCTCCAGAAACTCGCCCATCGGCCGGTGCATCCGCCACAGGTTCCGGAAGCCGAGCATGGTTTCGCCGGCGCTCTTGCCGTCCGCGAAGCTGGCCAGGTTGAAGGTCCAGCGCTCCAGCTCGTTGAGGCCCAGCTTGCGGCCGAACGACTGCTCCATCTCGATCAGGTCGGCGGCGGTGTTGGCCGCGAGCAGCGCCCAGAACTCTTGCTCGAAGCGGTCGAGATCGAGCGGCGGATCGGCCTCGACCACCTCGTGGCCGAGCGAGGCGAGCAGCGCCGCGGCGTCGTCGAGCGCGGCGATGCAGTCGCGGTGCAGGGTGACGCCGGAGGCGGTTTTGCGCGAGACCGCGATCCGCAACTTGCCCGGCTCGCGGCCGACTTCCTCCGCCCAGGGACGCGCCTTCGCCGGCGCGGCGTAGGGCTCGCCCGGATCGCCGCCCTCGAGCGCATCGAGCAGGGCCGCGGAGTCGCGCACGGTGCGGCTGACCACGCCGCTGGTGGCCAGGCCGTTCCAGCCCTCCGACTCCACCGGGCCGGAGCCGACGCGTCCCCGGCTCGGCTTCAGGCCGAACAGGCCGCAGCAGGAGGCCGGGATGCGGATCGAGCCGCCGCCGTCCGAGGCGGTCGCCGCCGGCACGATGCCCGCCGCCACCGCGGCGGCCGAGCCGCCCGAGGAGCCGCCGGGGGTGTGGGCGGTGTTCCAGGGATTGCGGCACGGGCCGAACGCCCTGGGCTCGGTCGTCGGCACGATGCCGAACTCCGGGCTCGCGGTCTTGCCGACGATCACCAGGCCGGCCTCGCGCGCCTTCCTGACCAGGGTGCTCTCGTAGGGCGGCAGCCAGCCCTTGAACAGGGCCGAGCCATTGTTGCTGGGCACGCCCAACACGTTCTCGAACAGATCCTTGAGCAGGGTGGGCACGCCGCGGAACGGTCCGTCGGGCAGGCCATCGGCGATGGCGTTGTGGGCGAAGTCGGCCATCCGCTCGGTGATCACGTTGATCGTCGGATTGTGCTTGTCGATCAGGCCGAGCGCCGCCTCGGCCAGCTCCGCGGGGCTGACCTCGCCCTTGCGCACCAGGCCGGCCAGGCCGACCGCGTCGTGCTCGAGATAGTCGGATGGACTGATCATCGGTTTCCTCCCCCCTTCTTGTCGCATCCGCCCGCTCCGAAAGACGGTCGGGAAAGCGTTGGGCCGACTACATCATCAATCGCGGCGGTTTGCACGCCCGGGCGCGGCGATAGACCGCTTGTGTTGGCTCGGAGCGGAGTCCACACTCCGCGCCCCCGCCGCCGGTGATCCCTCATGGTAGAAGTTGACATCGACTATCTGCAGACTTGGATCGGCCGCGCGACCCAGGCCGAGGACGCCGTCACCCGCCGGCTGGTCGACGACTATCGCGCGACGTTCGAGCCCTATTTGGCGCCGGTCGCCGACCCCGATCACGCGCCGCTGGCGATGCATTGGTGCCTGGCGCCCGGGGCGGCGGCGATCGCCGGCCTCGGGGCGGACGGCCTGCCGACCAGGTCCGACTTCATGCCGCCCGCGCCCTTGCCGCGCCGCATGTGGGCCGGCGGCGAGATTTCGACCTTCGGCCCGATCCCGGTGGGCGCGCCGGTGACGCGCCGCTCGACCATCGCCGACCTGACGCTGAAGATCGGCCGCACCGGCCAGCTGCTGTTCATTTCGGTCGACCACGACTACCTGGTCGGCGGCCAGCTCATGGTGCGCGACCGCCAGGATGCGGTCTATCGCGAGGCGGCGGGCGATGCCGCGGTCGCCGCGCCGGCCGGCGCGAGCGCGCCGGAGCCGGCCGACCAGGTCTGGACCATCGAGCCTTCCGCGGTGCTGCTGTTCCGCTATTCGGCGCTGACCTTCAACAGCCACCGGATCCACTATGACCGGCCCTACGCGACCGGCGCCGAGGGCTATGACGGTCTGATCGTGCATGGGCCGCTGCAGAGCAGTTTCGCCTTCAACCTCGCCGCGGTGATCGGCGGGCGGACCCCGGCGCGCTTCGCCTATCGCAACCTCTCGCCGCTGACCGACGATGCGCCGTTCCAGGTCAAGGGTCGGCGCGAGCCGGACGGCGCGGTCGTCGTCTGGACCGAGGACAGCCGCGGTCGCCAGTGCATGCGGGGCGTGGCGAGCGGGTCGTGAGGCGCTAAATCACGACGGAGGTGGGTTTCATCCCGATGTTGACGCACGTCAACGCCGAATAACCGAGGCGCGCGCCAATTCGATCCATGTTCCCCAGCGGCGCCGGTGGATCCGCCGGCGCGCGACGACTGACATGAACCCGCCCGCGAACCAATCGACATCTGACGTCAAGCTGCTCGAGGCCGCGGCGGGGGCGCGGACACCGATTCTGCTGATCGACCTGGCTCGCGTGGAGGCCCAATTCCTGGCGCTGCATGCGGCGTTTCCCGAAGCACAGATCCTTTACGCCATCAAAGCCAATCCGCAGCCCGAAGTGCTCGATCGGCTCGCCGCGCTCGGCTGCGGCTTCGACATCGCGAGCCTGGGGGAGCTCGAGCGCTGTCGAGCGGTCGATGGGCCTGGCGCGTTCATTTCCTACGGCAACCCGATCAAGAAGGAAGCCGATATCGCCGCGGCCCGCGCCTCCGGCGTCGGCCTGTTCGCCTTCGACAGCAAGATGGAGCTCGAGAAGATTGGCCGGGCGGCCGCCGGCGCCCGGGTGTTCTGCCGCCTCGCCGTTTCGGGCGCGGGCGCCGAATGGCCGCTCACCCACAAGTTCGGCTGCACCATCGAACAGGCCGTCGAGCTTCTGGACGAGGTTCGGCGGATCGGGCTCGAACCGGCGGGGCTATCGTTCCACGTTGGCTCGCAGCAGATGCGGCCCGATGCGTGGCGCCACGCCATTCATCGCGCCGGCGAAGTCTTCCGTCGCGCCGCCCGCCGCGGGGTGGCGCTGGAGTTTCTCAATCTCGGCGGCGGCCTGCCGGCCCACTACTCAAGTCCGCCGCCGCCGCTCGAGACCTATGTCGAAACCATGCGTTCGGCGCTCCATCAAACCTTCGCCGGCGCCGCGCCGAAGCTCTTCATCGAGCCCGGTCGATACATGGTCGGCGACGCCGGCGCGCTCGCCACCGAGGTCGTCCTCGTTGCGGACCGACCGCACGAACGCGTGCGGCGCTGGGTCTATCTCGATGCGGGCCTCTTTTCCGGCCTCGACGAGACCATGGATGAACGCATCCGATACCGTTTGCACGTGGCGGGTCACGACCGGCGACGCGGCCCTGTGGTGCTCGCCGGACCGACCTGCGACAGCGCCGATGTCCTCTATCATCACGGAGTCGAGCTGCCGCTCGATCTGGAGCCTGGTGAGCGGGTGATTTTCCTGTCGGCCGGCGCCTACACCGCCAACTGCTCCACGGTGGATTTCAACGGCTTCCCGCCGCTCGCCGCGCGGTGCCTCTGACCGAAGCAAACGCTTTCGAGCCCGTCGGCTTGTTCGTCGCCCAGCCGGCGCTTGCGAGCGGCCTCGCTCGCTCCGTAAGGTGGCCCGCATCCGCGCGGACGGGACCATTTCAGGGACGGAGCAGGCGATGAGCGAGGCGGAAGTCATCTACGCGCGTCGGGGCAGGCTCGGCGTCATCACCCTGAACCGGCCGGCGGCGCTGAACGCCCTGACCATGACCATGATCGCCGAGATCGAGCGGCTGGCGCGGGCGGCCGAGCGCGATCCCGAGGTGGCGGCGCTGTGCGTCACCGGGGCGGGGCGCGGCTTCTGCGCCGGGCTCGACGTCGGCGTGCTGGCCGAGCATGTGCGGACCGGCCCGCCCCAGCGCGCCAAAGCCGCCGACGCGCGCCCGCGCAATCCCGCGCTGTTCAGCTTCCTGCTGGACATCTCCAAGCCGGTGATCGCCGCGATCAACGGTGTCGGCGCCGGCGGCGGCTTCGTGCTGGCCATGATGTGCGACCTGAGGTTCATGGCCGAGGGCGCGTACCTGACCACGGTCTTCACCCGCCGCGGCCTGATCGCCGAGCATGGCACGAGCTGGCTGCTGCCCCGGATGGTGGGGCTGAGCCGCGCCCTGGACCTGCTCTGGAGTTCGCGCAAGGTGGACGCCGCCGAGGCCTATCGCATCGGACTCGCGGATCGGGTGGTCCCGGGCGAGCGGCTCCTGGACGCGGTGGAGGCCTATGTCGACGAGATGGCCGCCACGGTCTCGCCGCGCGCCATGGCGGTGATCAAGGCCGCGGTCCATCGCCACCTGGAGACCAGCTTCGACGAGGCGGCGCTGGACGCCGAACGGCTGATGGCCACAGCGCTCAAGCATCCGGACGCCACCGAGGGCGCCGCCTCGTTCATCGAACGCCGCCCGCCGCGGTTCGCCGCCTGGACCGGAAGCGAGGGGTGAGCGACATGGCCCTGGTGGAATCGCTGCGCAAGGACCTGCGCGGCGCCGGGATCGGGGTTTCGGTGCTGTGCCCGATGCGGGTCACCACCAACATCGACCACAGCTACCGCAACCGCCCGGCCGAGCTCGGCGCCGGCGCCGTCGCCAAGACCTATACCGACGAGGAACTGGCCGCCTTGCAGGGCCGCACCCTGGACACCGGCCCGGTCGCCGACCTGGTGCTGGACGCCCTGCGCCGCAACCAGCTCTACATTCACACCCACAAGGAGGCCCAGGCCCTGTTCCACGGCCGCGCAGAGCGGATCGAGGCGGGGTTCGAGTACGCGCTGTAGCGGAGGGATTCGGGCGCTTGGCGCCTGAGGCTTAAGACTGGGTTGGGTGGACTTGAGAGATTGGCGCGAGTGTGCCGCTAGGGCAAAATGGCGCGATGTCTATTCTCCCGAGAATCTACTTCAGCACGAACGACCCGATCGGCGACAACCGCTTCGGGCTCGATTTTCCAACTGCACTGCGAGACATCGCCGCCATGGGACGTGAGCCGCAGGTCGGGATGCGCGTACTTCTCTACGACGTTGGCGAGGTGGAGGTGGAGGGCAATCTGGAGTGGGACGCCATCCAAGGCCGGTGGGTAGGTGTGCCTGACTGGCAGACCGAGCGGTGGGAATATTGATTCCTGGTCGGCGGCGGAAGACCGGATCGAGTGGTGAGCGGGCCTTTCCTCACTCCGCTCATCCCGGCGAAGGCCGGGACCCAGAGTCATAAGGCGCGAGCCTATCGGTTGAGAGTTCTCATAGAGATCGGCCCATGCCGGATTGGCCTCCTCGATCAGCCTCAGTTTCCACCTGCGCTGCCATTCCTTGATTTGCCGTTCCCGCCGAAACGCGCCCTCCCGGCTCTCGAAAACCGCGTACCAAACAAGCTGATCGCAGCCATATTTCGCCGTGAAGCCGGGGCGGGCCTTGGACTTGTGTTGCCAGATCCGACCGCTGAGATCGTCGGTCATGCCGACGTAGATCGTCCCGTTACGCCGACTGGCGACGATGTAGACGTAGAACGACATGCTCGCGCCGAGCCATATGATCTGGGTCCCGGCCTTCGCCGGGATGAGCGGGGAAGGGTGGGCTGGCCAGGCGCCATTGGCAACGCCCAGATTGAGTCGAACCCGGTCAGTAGCCAAGGGCCGGATCGCCTCGAGGCTGTCGCCCGATCGCCCAATCCCCCCCGACGCAACCCATCACACGATCGCCCGCTCGCGCAACTCCCCGATCTCACCCTCGTCGTAGCCCAGCTCGGCCAGGATGGCGTCTGTGTGCTCGCCCAGCATGGGGGCGCGGTGCTCGATCGAGCCGGGGTTTTCGGAAAGGCCGATCGGAATCCGGGCGATCGGCGCGGGCCTCGGCAGGCCGGGGTAGTCCGTAGGCTGGAAGAAGTTCATCGCCCGCACGTGCGGATCGTCCAGCGTCTGCTGCGGCTTGAGCACCGGTCCGGCCGGGATCATCGCCTTGCCGAGGATGTCGAGCGCCTCGGTCGAGCCGCGCTCGGCGCACCAGCGGCTCATCCGCTCGGAGATCACCGCGCCGTTCTCGCCGCGGGTGATGTCGTCCTTGAAGCGCGGATCGCTCGAGCCAGTGGTCTTCGCCCATCAGCCTGGCCCAGCGCTGGAACAACGGATTGCCGACCACCTGGACCAGGATCCAGCCGTCGCGCGTCTCGAAGATGTCGACCGGTCCGGAGGTCTGGCCGCGGTTTCCGCTCGGCGTGCGATTGATGTTCAGCATGGCCTGCTCGATCAGCAGGGCGTTGCTGACCGTCAGCGCGGTGCCCAGCAGCGCGCCCTCGACCACCTGGCCGAGGCCGGTCTGTTGTTTCGCCATCAGGGCCAGCGCCGTGCCGTAGGCGCAATGCAGGGCGGTGCCGAAATCGACCCAGGCCGCCTGGGCGCGATAGGGGCGCTCGCCGTCCGCCTCCGAGGTCATGTAGACCGCGCCCGACATCACCTGGCCGATGCCGTCGAAGCCGACCCGGTCGCTATAGGGCCCGCCCTGGCCATAGGCGGTGACCATGGTCAGGATGATGTCGGGCTTGATCGCCTTGAGGCTGTCGTAGTCCAGCTTCATCGCCGCCAGGGTCTGGGGCGGCAAATTGGCCACCACGACGTCCGCCGTCTCGACCAGCCGGCGCACCACGTCATGCCCGCCCGGCTTCATCGGATCCAGCGTCATGCCGCGCTTGTTGCGGTTCATCTGCATGAAGAGGCCGCCTTCGCCGTCGGCGGTGACCGGGGCCTGGAAGCGGTCCTCGCCGCCGGAGCGCTTTTCGATCCGGATCACGTCCGCGCCGAATTCGGCCAGCAACGCCGCGCAGTAGGGCCCGGCGATGTAGCGCCCGAAATCCAGGACGCGAACGCCCGACAGCACCTTGTTCAAGGCTTGCCGCCGTATTGCCGGTTCAGCTTGCGCATGCCGCCGATCCAGCGGTCGTAGTCGTTGGTCTTGCGCCGCATGTATTCCAGCACCTCGGGGTGGGGCAGGACCAGGAAGGTCTCGGCCTCGATGGTCCGCACGCAGGCCTCGGCGACCTCCTCCGGCTCGATCATGCCGTTGATCGAGGCCACCCCGTCGGGATTGGACGCGGTCATCGCCGTGCGGACCGCCTGCGGACAGAGCACCGAGACCTTGATCCCCTGATCGCCGTGGGTGATCGACAGCCATTCGGCCAGGGCCACGGCGGCGTGCTTGGTCACCGCATAGGGCGCCGAGCCGATCTGCGAGAGCAGGCCCGCCGCCGAGGCGGTGTTCAAGAGATAGCCGCCGCCGCGCTCGATCATCCGCGGCACCAGATGGCGCGCGGCCCAGACGTGGGCCATCACGTTGATGTCCCAGATGCGCTGCCAGTCCTCGTTGGACGCCTCGGCCCCGCCGCCGACGCCGATCCCGGCGTTGGAGCAGAACAGGTCGATCGGTCCGTGATCGGCCTCGACCGTGTCGATCAGGCGCTTGATGTCTTCTTCCCTGCCGACGTTGGTCTCGAAGGCGACGCCGCCGACCGCCTGGGCCACGGCCCTGACGCCCTCGCCATTGCGGTCCGAACAGACCACCAGCTTGGCGCCCTCCTGCTTGAAGCGATGCGCCAGCGCCCGGCCGATCCCGCTCGCCGCCCCCGTCACCACCACAATCCGATCCTTGACCAGCATCGCCTTCATCCTCCCGCGCATTGGCTTGTCGGTCTGGACTCATAGGCGGGCGAGGCCCTCGGCGTCCATCGTCGCGAGCCGATCGGCGGTTTCAGCGCCGGGCGCCTCGACGAGGAGAAGGCGCGGCTGTTCAAGGACAGCGCGCGGGCGTTCTATCGGATGGGGTCGTGATTGGTGTTGGATGTTGCTCGGCGACGCCCCGGCTCAGCCGCCGTCCAGGGTGATGATCGGGGCGAAGCCGCCGCCCGGCGTTCGGAAATTCGTGGTCTGGCCCTGGTACAGCCGCGCCGCCGTCAGAAGGGTGACCCCGGCGTAGGTGTAGAGCCGCACGTCCATTTTTCGGATCTGCGGATCGCCTTCGACCTTGACCCGGCGTTGGCCTGGCGCGGCGAAGTCCTGCGCCACGTAATCGCCCTGAAGGATGCTGGCCCAGACGCCCTTCGTGATCTTGTCCCCGCGATAGACCGCCTTGCCAGCGTGGCCCGCGGCCGGCTTGAAGAACAGCGACTTTCGCTCGTCCCAGAGCGCGGCGGCGTTGTCGGCGGTGACCAGCCTGGAGCGGGGCATGCCGGCGAGGATGCCGCGCAGTCTGGCTTCGACGCCGAACTCTTCGAGCCGCGCCGGGTCGGACAACAGGGTCAGATTGCGCTTGTCGGCCAACAGCGCGTGGTTGCGCGGGTTGGGCGTCACCACCACCGCATTGGTCAGATAGGCCTTTCGCAGCGCCGCGACGACGGCGCCGTCGAAGGTGAAGTCCACGAGCCGGTTGTAGACCAGGTCGATCGGCAGATCGCCGAGCCGCAGGCGGCCTTGCGAAAATCGAAGCGCCTTCGGATCCGCGATCACCGCCCGGACGTCGCGCCGCTCGAAAAACGCCTGGGCCAGCAGGAACTCCGGGTAGAGATACTGACCCTCGGGCGCATCGTCGACGATGGCGATCACGCCGGGAGCGCCCGAGCGGCCTTGCAGGCGCCACTCCGCCAGGAACATGCGCCAGACGGCGTCCTCGAACCGGGCCAGTGGGTGCGGTCGGGTGAGCGCCCGCACCTCGGCGCAACAGGCGATCTGGGCCTGGGTCAACAACGCGTTCAGGAAGGCGCCGCCCGCGTTGGTGTTCACCTCGATCAGCTTGGGGCCGCTCGGCGTGACGTGGAAGTCATAACCCATGAACGCCCCGCGCGGTCCAGGATCAGTTCTCGCGATCTCGGGCGCCCATGCCAGCGCCGCGGCCTGGAACGGCCCAAGCTGGGCGACCGTCTCGATCGCCTGGGCGACTTGGCTCATGGCGGTCAGATCGGCCTTGGACAGGAAGACTGGGGCGTTCGAGAAAAGGCCGGCGCGGTCCCTGGCCAACGCCGCGTCGGGACCAAGCATCGCCGCGGTCCGCTCCAGCGCGCGCCAGACGCGCGCGGGGTCGATTTCGATGCAGAAGCAGTCCTGGTTGAGATGTCCTTCGACGGTGAGCGGTTTGAGCGCCGAGCCGGCAGAAACTTCGGTCATCGCCGAAATCCAATGTTTAAGTGCGCATAAATGCATGTATTAGGCCGAGCGGCCCCCGCGCGGGTCATGGCTCACCGCTTCCCGACGGGCCCGGGACAGCAGGTCGGAACCAGGCTCGCCATCCTGTCGGTGATGTCGCGCAGTTTGGCCAACACCGAAGGGCCGTCGATGTCGTAATAGACGTGGCGCCCCACCTGGTCGGCGAAGACCACCCCGGCGTCTTTCAGAATCTGCAGATGTCGCGAGATGACCGACCGATCCTGATCGAAGGGCGCGGCGATCGAGGCCACATCCGCGCGTCCGATCTGAATCAGCCGCGTCAGGATATCGATCCGCACCGGTTCGCACAGCGCCCGGAAGAGGCCCGTGTCGAGCGAGCGGGAGACCTCCGAGGCCGTCTTGCGGCGAAGGGTTGTCGCGTCCATGGGCTAAATATGTGCATATTTGCGCACACGTCAAGCGGCTGGGATTCTCTCGGCGGCTCGCTTCTGCCGAACCGCCCGCCGCTACTCGGCGACCGCGGCGGCCCGGGTCAGTACTTCACTCGCAAGGTCACGCCATACATCCTCGGCGCGCCCAGGAAGCCATAGTAGGAATTGTACGCGCTGGGCGGACCGAAGGTCTGAAGCACGCCGTTGTAGGCGACCTGCACATAGTACTGGTTGAACAGGTTCTGCGCCCAGACGTCGGCCTCCCAGCGGCCGTTCTGGGCGCCCAGGCCGAGGCGGGCGTTGACCACGGTGTATCCGGGCTGGGTCTTGGCCGGATCAAGGTCGGACCCGGTGTTCATTTTGGAGTTGTACTTAACGTCCGCCGCCATGTGGAGCGCCAGATAGCCGCCGATCGGATGATCATAGCTCACGGCCGCCGTCAGCGACCAAAGCGGATCCAGCGACATCCGCGTGCCCGGCAGCCTGCACACCGTGCTGGTGGGAGGGTTGCACAACACCCCCGGTGTCGATGAAGGCGTGCCAAGCACGGCCAGATTGGCCGCGCTCTTGGGGTAGTAGGAGTCGGCGTAGGTCATGCCGAAGTTGGCGGTCAGTTCATGAGTGACGCGCCAGGTCAAGTCGGCCTCCGCTCCCTGCGAAATCACCTGCGGGATCGAAGTCACCACGAAGCGCAGACCGTTGAACTGGTTGAGCTGGAAGTCCGTATATTTCTGATAGAAAATCGCCGCGTCCAGGATCACGCTGCGGTCGAACAACGCCGACTTCTCGCCGATCTCGTAAGCGTCAACGTATTCCGGCGAGAAGCCGGTGTTCAGCGTCGGGGTCAGGGTGGTGTTCTGACCGGTGGTGTAGCGGTCGAGGTTGAAGCCGCCGACCAGATAGCCCCGCGAGTAGGACGCATAGGTCATGAAATCGCGGCTGAACTTGTAGGCCAGCTTGGCCGTCCCGGTCAGGGCGGTCTCCGACGACGACTGATGGTCGGGCAGGTTGTTGAAGTACGGGTTCATCACGCAGTAGAGCGCGGCGAAAGGATCGGCGAACGTGGGGTTGGCGGCCAGATAGGTCAGGCCGGTCGCGCACGTCGCGCCGCCATCGGTGTTGTTGTAGAGGGAATCATCGGTCTTGTGCTCCCAGGTATAGCGCAGGCCGCCGGTGAGCTCGAGCTTGTCGGTCAGCTTGAAGGTTTCCTGGGTGAACAGCGACTCGCTCTGCTCCACCTGGTGGTAATGGTCGTCTTCGCCCTGACCGACCGGGAAGGGACCGCCCGGGGCGCCGGCGACGGGAATGTAGAAGTTGGCCGGACTGAGGAGACCGCCACTAAACGCATAGGTCAGCAACTCGCCGTAGGTCGCGTAGTCGCTGCCCCAGGCTAGCATGGCGTGCTGGTAGAGGTCCTCGTGCGAATAGAAGGCGCCGACCATCCAGTCCAGCCGATCGGTGTTGCCCGCGTAGCGCAGCTCTTGGGTGAACTGCTTGAATTCGTTGCTGGCGCTGGTCGGCGCGTAGAGCAGGTCCAGACCAGTCGCGTCGGTGTCGCCGCCGCCGCTGTTCCTCCAGTCGCGATAGGCGGTGATCGAGGTGAGCGTGGCGCTGTTCAGCCAGGGCGTGCGCCAGTGGGCCTCGGCCGAAATCCCGCTGTCGGTGATGTGCTCGATCGTGTTTCGGTTGGCGTAGATCGTGTAGTTCTTGGGATTCGCCGGGTTCGCCGTCGCGGTCGGGTCGATATAGTTCAAGACGCCCGCCGCCGGGCCGCTGATGATCGGCACCGAGCTGCAGCAATGGTCGTCGCGCTTGGTGTAGTCGGCGATGAAATTGATGTCGAAGTCGGCGTTCGGCTTGAACAGCAACTGTCCGCGCACGGTGAACAGGTGCTCGTCGTTCTGCCTGCTGAGGCTCGAGCCCGGCGGCGAGATCACGGAATAGTAGCCGTCGCGTTGGCGGTCGGCGAGATAGATCCGTCCGGCCAGTTGGTCTCCGACGATCGGGCCGGTGACCGACACCGAGCCGCCGTAGCCGGAATAGTTGCTGAAGGTCGCCTCGCCCTGCGCGCCGAAGGTGAACTGCGGCCGCATGCTGGTGATCTGGATCACGCCGGCTGTGGTGTTCTTGCCAAACAGGGTTCCCTGCGGCCCCTTGAGCACCTCGACATCGGACAGCTCGCCCAGGTCGTTGAAGGCCACGCCGTTCCGCGGCCTATAGACGCCATCGATATAGACGCCGACCGAGTCCTCGAGGCCGATATTGTCCGACACCGTGCCGACGCCGCGGATGCGGGCGGTGGTGCTCGCCTCGCTGCCGGTGCTCGTCACCGTCAGGCCTGGGGTCAGGGCGGTCAGATCCTTGATGTCCCGCACGCCGGCGTCCTGGAGCTGCTGCTGGTTCAGGGCGGTGACCACGACGGGAACGTCCTGCAGGCGCTGGACGCGCTTTTGCGCGGTCACGATCACCTCGCCGACCATCGTCTGCTGCGCAGCCTGCGCCTGAGTCGCCGGTTCCGCCGCCATCGCCAGGCCCGCGCCAAGCACGGTCGCCAAGCCCGCCGACGCTGAAAGCAGTAGTTTCAGATGTGACATGGTTTCATCCCCATTCGTTGTTTCATTTGAGTGTGTTGAAACTTTTAATGCGGCAATGTTTCGCCTAGTAGTTGACCAGTTTTGTTGGTGGCGTCGTTCAGCCGTGTTTCCTCACCGCAACTCAATCGCGACAACTCAAACCGCTGGAAGCGGGCCGCGATCATAACTTAACGTTGGAACTACGACACAAATGCCGGGATCCAGCATTGACCTTGATCAGTGGAAACGCACTGCGTCCAAATCCACGATCTCGTCGAGCAACAGGTTTGTCAACGGCGGTCGCGCGGTGGGTGAGGCAAGTCAATCCGTGCGCCTGGATCACTGGTGCGGCGTCCAATTATTCGCGGTTCACCTCCGGACTCGATTGGGCGCGGAAACCGCTTCGAGTGCGGAGTTTGCCGCCGGTATCGGTCGAAGCCGGCCCGCCGCCGCCCGCCAGCTCATCCCGGCCGAAGCCGCCCGACGCTATTCGGCGATCACCTCGCCCGAGCCGCCGAATTCGGCCGGGAAGTCCTTCAGTTTCGGCAGGCCGTCGCGCATCGGCAGCACGGTCTCGGCGTAGTTGACGTGAACGCCCGGGGCGAAGGCGAGGGTGGGGATAGCGGCCGCGAACACGTCCACCAGGCCGAGCGGCGGATGGTTGGTCATCAGGTGACCGCCGCATTTGGCGCAGTATTGCCTTTGGCTGAGCTCGGTCTTCTGGAACGTCGCCAGGTGCTCGGTGCCGGCGGTGACCTTCACCGCCTCCGGCTTCCACAGGCTGAAGGCGTTGACCGGACCGCCCGACCAGGAGCGGCAGGAACGGCAGTGGCAATAGCCCATCGCCTCGGGCGATCCGCTCACCTCCAGCTTCACGGCGCCGCAGAAGCAACTTCCAACGTGGGTCATGGAGCCCCCTTTTGCATCGCCACTCATCTTTAAAGCACGTCAGGGTGGCGTCGCGGCGCATTGAACACCGGGATCGGCGGTCTGGAAAGAGGCCTCGCCGCGGCGTCCGCGGCAATCGTCCGGGCCGGCTTGCCATTCCGCCCGCCGGTTGACACCTTGGCGGCCGCCGACAAGGCTGAGCCGGGCTGGGAGGCACGACATGACAGGTCCCGCCACGGACGCCGCCGCCATCGGCTTGATCGGCGTCGGCACGATGGGCTCGGCGATCGCCCGGCGTTTGATGGAGGCGGGCCATCGGCTGGTGGTCAGCGACATCTCGCGGGCCAGCGCGGCGGACTGGACCGCGGCCGGCGCGGCTTTCGCCGACGCCCCGGTCGAGGTCGCCAGGGCCTGCCGGACCGTGTTTCTCTCGCTGCCCGGACCCAAAGAGGTCGAGGCGGTGGTCGGCGGGTCGGGCGGGCTGCTGGAGGCGGCCAAGGCCGGCGACGTGATCGTCGATCTGTCGACCAACGCCTACGCCACCGTGGTCCGCTTGGCCGAACAGTTGGGCCGATCGGGGATCGCCTTCGTCGATGCGCCGGTGTCCGGCGGGGTGGTGGCCGCGGTCAAGGGCCGGCTGGCGGTCATGGCGGGCGGCGAGGCGGCGGTGGTGGAGGCCCTGGACCCGCTGCTGAAATGCTTCGCCGCGCGGGTGTTCCACGTCGGCCCGGCCGGCAAGGGAACCATCGCCAAGCTGGTCAACAACCAGATCTTCCTGTCCGCCGCCATCGTGGTGCAGGAGGGGTTCGTACTCGCCGCCAAGGCCGGGCTCGACGCGGCCGCGATGCTTGAAATTCTCAAGGCCAGCTCGGGCGGGGCCTATGCCGGCCTGGCTCCGGTGTTCCTCGCGCGCGATTTCGACAACGTCGTCTTCAAGCTGGGGATCGCCGCCAAGGACATCGGCGTCGCCCTGGAATCGGCGCGTGATCTGGGCGTTCCGATGCCGACCACCGAGGCGGCCCACGCCGTCTACCGGGACGCGATCGCCAAGGGCTTGGCCGACAAGGTGTTCTACGCCACGCTGCGGGCGTTGGAGTTCGACGCCGGCGTCGAGGTGGCCAAGCCGGCCGCTCAGCCATGAACGTCGATCACCTGGATTTGTCGAACCACCAGACCTTCGCGCGCGGTTTTCCCCACGCCTACTTCACCTGGCTGCGGGACAACGCGCCGGTGTTCTGGCACGAACCCACCGACGTCACCCCGGATGGCGAGGGCTTCTGGGTGGTCAGCCGGCATGAGGACGTCAAGGCGATCCAGGACAATCCGCGGCTGTTCTCCTCGCAGACCGGCGGCCACCGGACCATGGGCGGCACGGCGATCAACGATCACGCCTCGGCCGGCAACGCCTTGAACGCCACGGACGACCCCAAGCACCGGATGCTGCGAAGCGTGGTGATGAAAGGCTTCACCGTGCAGGCGGTGTCCGCGCTCGAGAGCGAGTTGCGCCGGCGCGTCGACCGGCTGATCGACGGCTTTCCCGAGGGCGCGGCGTTCGACTTCGTCGCCCAGTTCGCCCGGGAGGTCCCGCTGCAGGCGATCTGCATGGTGCTGGGCGTGCCCCAGGAGGATCGCACCCAGCTTTGCGAGTGGGTGGATCAAGGCATCTCCACCGCCTCCTCGGAGATCATCGCTCCCGAGTACGCGCAAAGGATCGTCGACTATGGCATGCGGCTGATCGAGGAAAAACGGATCAACCCCAAGGACGACATCCTCTCGACCATCGTCCACGCTAGGCCCGACCAGGCCGGGGGGCGGCCGCTTTCGGACGCGGAGCTGCGGAACTTCTTCCTCCTGCTGTTCGCGGCCGGGTCGGAGACCACGCGCAGCGCGCTGGCCGGCGGGCTCAAGGCGCTGATCGAGCATCCCGACCAGCTCGACCTGCTGCGGTCGGATCGCGCGCGCATGAAGACCGCGATCGAGGAGACCGTCCGCTGGACCACCCCGTCGATCTACAAGCGCCGCACGGCGACGGTCGACACCGCGATCCGCGGCCGCCCGATCAAGGCGGGGGACAAGGTGACGTTCTGGGAGATGTCGGCCAACCGCGACGAGCGCGTCTTCGATCAACCGTTCGCGTTCGACATCAGCCGATCGCCCAACATGCATCTCGGCTTCGGCTACGGCGTCCATGTCTGCCTGGGCTCAATGTTGGCCCGGCTGGAAATGCGGATCGGATTCGAACGCCTGCTCGCCCGGATCGACCGGTTCGAATTGGCGGGCGAGGCGGACTGGATGCCGAGCAATCGGCTGCTCGGCATTCGGCGCATGCCGATCAGCATCAAATTCAAGGAGTGAGGCTATGAGCGGAACCGAAGACAAGGCGGCCAAGGGCCGGGCGCTGGCCGCGAAACTGTTCGCCGGCACGACGCACCGGGGCGCACCGATGCCAGCCAAGATGCAGGACTACACCTTCGGCCATCTGTTCGGCGAGGTCTGGCAGGGCGAGGAGCTGACGCTCGAGGAGCGTTCGCTGATCACCTGCACGGCGCTGGTGGCCCTGAACCGCACCGCCGAGCAGCACCTGCACTTCCTGGGGGCCAAGAACCTGGGCATTCCCCGCAGTCGGATCGAGGCCATGATCACCCATCTCGCCCACTACGCCGGCTGGCCCTGCGCCGCCTCGGCGTTCGGGGTGCTGAACGAGGTGTGGCCGGCGGAGGCCTAGCTGAAGCTCAGGCCGCGCCCCGGACGCTCAACCCTCCACGGTCGTGTCAGTCTGGCCGGCCGCGCCGCTTCGCAGCAGGGCCTCGACGGCCTCTGGCGCATAGCCCGCCTCCAGCAGCACCTCGCGGGTGTGCTGGCCGAGCCGCGGCGCGGGCCGGACCGGCGCCTCGCCGGCGCCGGGAAACCGCACCGGCGCGGCGGGCTGGCGGAACGAGCCGCCCCAGCTGTCCGGGACATCCTTGAAACACCCCGCCGCATGGGCCTGGGGATCATCGACGACCTCGGCGGGCGTCGCCATCGGCGCCCAGGCGATGTCCCAGCGCGTCAGCCGTTCCGCGGCCTCGGCCAGGGTCATGCCGGCGAAGGCCTCGTCGATGACGGCGCGCAGCTCGCGCACCGCCGCCATGTCCTCGACCGGCGGCTGGAACCGCGGGGCGTCGGCCAGTTCGGGCCGGCCGATCGCGCTCATCAGGGCCGGGAAGCATCCCGGGCCGCGCGGCAGCATGCTCAGCCAGCGGCCGTCCGCCGTCTGGAAGAAGCCGGCGGTGGGGCCGGGTCGCTCGTCGCGCGGCTGGGCGGTGACCACCTCGCCAAAGCGTAGCTGCACCGACAGGTCCCAGGACAGGGCGTAGACCCCGGCGCGGATGAGCGAGGCCTCGACCAATTGGCCCTTGCCGGTGCGGTTTCGCTGGTGCAGCGCCGCCAGCACGCCGGACAGGGTGGCCAGGGCCGTGACGTGATCGCCGAAGCCGGGCCGGCAGAAGAACGGCTCGCGATCCGGGGGGATGGTCGCCGCGGCGATGCCGGTGCGGGTCCAAAAGCCGGTCATGTCGAAGGCTGGCGTGTCGGCTTGGTCGCCCCGCAGGCCGTAACCCGAGACGCTGGTGAAGATCAGCCGAGGAAAATCGGCCTTCAGCGTGTCGTAGTCGAGGCGCGCGCGGGCGAGCGGCCCCGGCCTGAGGTTGGTGACGAAGACGTCGGCGTCCTTGAGGATGGCGAGCAGAGCCTGGCGCCCCTCGACCTTGGAGATGTCGAGCACGACGGCGCGCTTGCCGCGGTTCTCCATCGAAAACGGCGGATTGCCCGGGCTGTCGGGCGTGTCGGGGTAGTAGGCCCGGGTGGGATCGCCGGCGAAGCTTTCGACCTTGATCACCTCCGCGCCCCATTCGCCGAGGATCATGGCGCAGCCGGGGCCGGCGACCCAGGTGGCCAGCTCCACCACCTTCAGACCCTCGAGCACCATCGCGGTCTCTCTCCATGTTGGCGGACGCGGGACGCCGCTCTTTTCACTGCGCCGGACCTCATCCTGCCGTCGTTGGCGCTCGAGCGCCACACCCCGTCGCCTCTCGCGCCTTGGCGCTCAAGCGGGGGCTCCGTTTTTCGCCGATCGGGGCGTTCTGGCCGACCCGGCGGACGCATGATAGAGTTTGCGAAACAAGAACGACGGGAGGACGAGATGGATAGCGTGGCTGATCTTGTGATTCGTGGCGGGACCATCTTCGATGGCGCCGGCGGCGAGCCGTTTGTCGGCGACGTGGCGATCACGGGTGGAAAAATCATCGCCGTCGGCGCCTTCGCCGGTCGCGGCCGCGAGGAAATCGACGCCGCGGGCAAGATGGTCACGCCCGGCTTCATCGACGTCCACACCCACTATGACGGCCAGTTGATCTGGTCGGACCGGCTCTCGCCATCGTCGGGCCATGGGGTGACCACGGTGGTCACGGGCAACTGCGGCGTCGGTTTCGCGCCCTGCCGGCCGCAGGACCACACCCGGCTGATCAAGCTGCTGGAGGGCGTCGAGGACATGCCCGAGGTGGTGCTGGCCGACGGGCTGACCTGGGACTGGGAAAGCTTTCCGGAGTTCGTCGAGGCGTTGAAGCGTCGGCGGCACGACATCGACTTCGCGGTGCAGCTGCCGCACGCGGCCCTGCGCATGTTCGTGATGGGCGAGCGCGCCGTCGACCATGGGGTCGCGACCGAAGAGGACATGGCCCAGATGCGCCGCCTGGCGCGCGAGGCGATCGAGGCGGGGGCCTTGGGCCTGGGCACCTCGCGCAACATCTTCCACACCAGCCTGGACGGCACGGTGATCCCGACCGCCCACACGCCGGAGGCCGAGCTGAAGGCGATCGCCGAGGGCATGCGCGAGGCCGGCGGCGGAGTGATCCAGGCGATCCTCAACATCGAGTCGCCGAAGGCCGACCTGGAGATGTTCCGCCGGGTCGCGCGCGAGACCGGCTCGCCCTTGTCCTACAGCCTGTTCCAGGCCTCGTACGACAAGGACAACTGGAAGGGACTGCTGGACTTCACCAAGGCGGCCAACGAAGACGGTCCGCGGGTGACCGCCCAGGTGTTCGCCCGGCCGGTCGGCGTGCTGCTCGGACTGGACGCCTCCTACCATCCGTTCGCCGCGCACCCCGCCTATCTGCGCATCGCCGACCTGCCGCTGGCCGAGCGGGTGGCGCAGATGCGCAAGCCGGAGGTGCGCGCGGCGATCCTGGCCGACGCGCCGGAGCCGCGCGGCATGGTGTTCTTCCAGGTCGCGCGCGCGTTCGACAAGATCTACCCGCTGGGCGCCGCGCCGAACTACGAGCCCGATCCCGCGACCAGCATCGCCGCCCAGGCCAGCGCGCGCGGCGTCTCGCCCGACGAGGTCGCCTATGACCTGCTGCTCGAGGACGACGGCCACGCCCTCCTGCTGCAAACCGCAGCCAACTACGAGAACAAGAGCCTCGACGACGTCCGCGCCATGCTGACCCACCCCAACGCCGTGCCGGCGCTGGGCGACGGCGGCGCGCACTACGGGATGATCTGCGATTCCACCTACACCACCTTCATGCTCGCCTACTGGGGCCGCGACCGGAAATCAGCGCGGATCGCCTTGCCGCGGATCGTCAATGCGATGACGGCCAAGCCGGCGGCGATGCTGGGAATCACCGACCGCGGCCGGCTCGCCGTGGGGCTGAAGGCGGACGTCAACGTGATCGATTTCGACCATCTGACGCTGCACGCGCCGCAGATGGTCAACGACCTGCCCTCGGGCGGCAAGCGGCTGACCCAGGACGCCGACGGCTATGTCGCCACCATCGTCAGCGGCGAGGTGATCATGCGCGACGGCCGGCCAACCGGCGCCCTGCCGGGCCGCATGGTCGAACGCTCGGCCTGGGCCGCCCAGCCGCTCGCCGCGGAATAGGCGATGGCGCTTAACCGATCCAGCGGATCACCGGCGCGTTGCGCGGGACCGGCGGCGGCGCGGTCTTCGGCCGTCCGACGATGATCGGCGCGACCGGAGCCCAAGCGGCGGGCAGGCCGAGCAAAGCCTTGCCCTCCGGTGCGCCGAGGAAAGTCTGTGCGAAGCCGATCCAACATGTGCCGAAGCCTGCGGCATGGGCCGTGAGCATCAGGTTCTCGGCGGCCAGCGCGCAATCTTCGACGATCCAGGGTCCCTCCGCGGCCGCCGAAATGAGAATCAGCGCGGGGGCGTGATAGAAGATGTGGAAATCCGGACTGGCGAGCAGAGATTGAAAGCGATCGGAATGCGGACTCGCCAGCATGTGGGCCTTCGCCTCGCGCGAGATGCGATCGAGCACGGCCTGGTCGCGGACCACGGTGAAGGTCCACGGTTGCTGGTTCACCGCGCTGGGCGCGCGGGTCGCGGCGTCGATCAGACTATGGATCGTTTTTTCATCAACGGCTTCGTCGGTGTATTCGCGCACCGATCGACGGTTCGCGATCGCCTCGCCGAGATCCATCACCCTTTCCTCCGCCAGACCGCGCGCCCAACGCGAAAGGCGAATAGCACGCCATCTCGGCGGGCGCGTTGACACCAATCAACCCCCGCCTCGGCTTGGGTCAGGACAACCTGTTGAGGCTCCGCACCTAGCCAGAGCCTCGGTTGGATTGATCGGCCGCCGGCGCCGAGCGATCGGCCTGGGGCGAATCGCCTTCCTTCGCCGCGTCTTTCGGCGGCAGGACCAGCACGGGGACCCGCCGATGGGCGGCCAGCGCGCGCGCCGCAGCCCCGACGTCAACGGTCCGAGGCAGTACGATCAGCACCTCGCCGATCGATTCCGACAGCCCCCAGGGCAGCGGAAGCGCCAGGCTGGACGGCGCCGCCACCTCCAGCCGCTCCTTGGCCGCGCCGGCGATCGCCGCCGCGCTGGCCAGCAGGTCCGGATCGCGCCCCGGCTCCGCGATCGCCAGGACCGGACCGCGCGCGCGAACCACCTGGCTGGGCACGATCAGCACCGCGGCGGGCGTGGCCAGGGCGGCGTCCACCAGCTCGCCGAACGAGACCGGGGCATGGCCGGGCGCCGCTTTCGTCTCCGCCGCGATGATGATGTCGGTGGCGCTCGAAACCGCCGTGATCGCCTCCGAGGCCGCGGCGTGCGTTCTCTCGAAATGGCATCTGACCCCGGCCGAGCGGCCGGCCGCGTCGAGCGCCCGCCGGGCGAGCGCGGCGGTCAGATCGAGATACCGCGCCAGATCGCCGCCGGGAACCGCCAGCCATCGCTGTTCGAGCGTGCGGAACTCCCGCAGGACCGGAAGATCGACTAGGCCGGCGAGTTGCGGATCGTGGGCGAAGAGCCCCAACAGCTCGATCCGAAGCAGCCCCGCGAACCGCGCCGCGAGGCGGAGCGTCTCCCGGTCGGGCGCGCCCGATCCGAGATCGATGACGATCCGCGAAAAGGCGACCGGGGCGTTGGTCATTTCGGCTTTTCCTGGGCGTTCGAGCCGTCCTCCTGGGCGAAGCTCCGGCGCACCTTGGCGAATTCACGCAGACGCTCCTCGACCAAGCGGTTGACGCTGGCCTCGGGATAGCGGCCGTCGGCGCCGCGCGCGCCCGCCTCGCGGCCGGTCATCAGCGCCAGTCCCTCGTCGATGGTGGCGACCGCGTGGATCGAAAACCGTCCGGCCGCGCAGGCGTCGATCACGTCCTGGCGCAGCATCAGGTGCTGCACGTTCGAGCGGGGGATGACCACGCCCTGGCCGCCGGTGAGGCCGCGCGCGGCGCAGATGTCGAAGAAGCCCTCGATCTTCTGGTTCACGCCCCCGATCGCCTGGATCTCGCCATGCTGGTTGACCGATCCGGTGACCGCCAGGTCTTGGCGCAGCGGCAGATCGGCCAGGGCGGACAGAAGGGCGTACAGCTCGGCCGACGAGGCGCTGTCGCCCTCAACGCCCGAATAGGACTGCTCGAAGACCAAGCTCGCCTGAAGCGACATCGGCGTGTCGAGCGCGTAGCGGCCGGCGAGAAATCCGGAGAGGATCAGGACACCCTTGGAGTGGATCGGACCGCCGAGCTGCACCTCGCGCTCGATGTCGACCAGCCGGCCGCCGCCGGGCCTCGCCTGGCAACTGATGCGGGTCGGCCGGCCGAAGGCGTAGCCGCCGATCTCGATCACGCTGAGGCCGTTGATCTGACCGACCCTCGCGCCCTCGGTCTCGACGAGGATCACCCCGTTCAAGGTCATCTCCCGCATCCGGTCGCGCGGGCGGCCGGCCCGGCGGATCTGCTCGGCGATGGCCAGGGCGACGTCCGCGCGGGTGGCGACCGCCCGTCCGGCGTCGCCGGCCCGGAAATCGGCTTCGGCCAGCAGGTCGCGGATTTGGTCGACCCACAAGGTGAGCTTGCCGGAATCGTCGGCGAGGCGGGCGGCGTGTTCGATCACCAGGTCGACCCCGCCCCGGTCCATCGGCCTTAGGCCGTCGCTCCTGATGATCGAGGCGATCAGCCGCGCGAGGATCGCCTCGCTCTCGGGCGAGCGGTCGATGTCGTCGTCGAAATCGGCCAGCACCTTGAAATGCTCGCCCACCTCGGCGTCGAGGGCCGCCAGCATGAAATAGAGCAGGCGGTCGGCGAACAGCACGACCTTGAGGTCAAGCGGGATCGGGTCGGGTTCGAGCGAGACCGTGCTGGTCAGGCCGACCAACCGGCTGACATCCTCGATGACGATCTCGCGCCGGCGCAGGGCGCGCTTCAGCGCCTGCCAGCTGAACGGCTCGCTCAGCAGAGTGCGCGCGTCCAGCAGGAGATAGCCGCCGTTGGCGCGGTGAATGGCGCCCGCCTTGATCAGGCGGAAATTGGTGACCAGGACGCCCTGCAGGGACAGATGCTCGATCGAGCCGGTGAGGTTTCCGAGCGTCGGATGCAGCTCCTCGGCGATCGGCGCGCCGCCGCCGACCGGCTGGGTGACCAGCACATTGACCTCGTAGCGGTCGAACGGGCCGCCGGGCATCATCTGGGCCGTCGCGGCCTCGCCCTCGCCCTCGCCGCCGGCGATGAACATGGCGACATTGTCGATCAGGTCGGCGCGAACCCGATCCAGATGCGCCATGATCGCCGCATTGTCGGCGAACTGGCTCTTCTTCTCCTCGATCAGATGGCCGACGGCGCCCTCGGCGGTCTGGCGGTTGAGCTGGCGGGCCGCGTCCCGGCGGCTCTTCTCCCGCAACGGAATCTGCCGGACGATCCGCTCGAGTTCCTTCTCGAGCACTTCGACGTCGGCCTGCAGCGCCTTGCGCTCGGCCTCTGGCCAGGCGTTGAACGCCTCGGGCGGCACGATCTTGCCGTCGCGGATCGGCGCCAGGGTGAAGCCGAGCGGGGTGCGCAAGAGCACGATGGCCTTTTCGGCGGCCTTCTGCTGGAGCGCGGCGAACGCCTCGTTCTGTTGCTTGTTGAAGGCCTCGTCGATCGCTCCGCGCTGGGTCTGGTATTCCTCGCTCTCGAACACCGCCGGCACGGAGGCCTTCAGGTCGTCGATCAGGTCGTGCATCGCATTGTGGAACGCGGGGGCGCGACCGGCGGGAAGGGCGATGGCCAGCGGACGTCGCGCGTCGGCGAAGTTGTTCACATAAACCCAATCGCCGGGCGTCGTGCGCGAGGGCGCCGCGTCCTTGAGCACGGCCTCGACCGCCTTGCGCATCTGGGCCTCGATCCGGCCGATGGCGAACAGGTTGAAGCCGGGCTTGTCGATGCTGGCGCTGAACCGGATCGCCTCCAGCGCCCGCTGCTGGCCGATGAAACCATCAACGGGCTGGAGATCGTCAGTGGTCTCGAAGGCGAGCCCCGTCAGATCAGCGGCGCGATAGAGCCGTTCGAGCGGCACTTCGGATCGAACGACGACCTTCGACATCGGCGCTGGCCCTTCCTGCTGCATTGACGTTCGCCTCCCTCGCCGCGCTGTGTCCATCGGAAAATTGACCCGGGCGCCGAAAGCCGCGCGTTGATCTGCATCACCTCGCGCTTGGGGCGAAACTCGTCGACCGTGAGCTTGTCGCCTAACCAAGACGGCATTTGCGGGTTAGACATGGCGGCCATGAAACCGCGGCCGGCTTGACGATCGTCGAATACGAACCTCTGATCGCCGCCCCGGTTCGGCGGCCAAAATTTGGGAGAAACACGTGTCACATTCCACCGTTCCGTATGTCGGCGACCTGCTCGAGAATTCCCCCAAGAACTGGGGAAAGTGGGGGCCGGACGATGAGGTCGGCGCGCTGAATTATCTGGGCCCCGAACAGGTGCTCTCGGCCGTTAAGCTGGTGCGTTCGGGCAAGGTGTTCACGCTGCAGGTGCCGATGGGCAATCCCGGCGGAGACCCGGTCTGGCCGGGACGGCGGGGATCCGAACGCTATCAGATTCTGGACGAGGGGCACTGGCTCTGCGGCAAGGGGCCGGCCTTCGCTGGCGGCCTGCACTACGCCGACGACGCCATGTCGGCGTTTCTGCAAGGCTCGACCCAGTACGATGCGCTGGGCCACGTCTGGTACGATGGCAAGCTCTACAACGGCTATGACGCCAACTCGACGATCGGCGGCATGGCCAAGGCCAGCGTCCAGCCGATCGCGGAGAAGGGGGTTGTCGGCCGCGGCGTGCTGCTGGACATCGCCCGGCTTCGCGGCAAGCCATCGCTGTCCAAGGGCGAGACCTTCAATCACGAGGACCTCTTGGCCGCCGCGGCGGCGCAGGGCCTGCAGATCCAGAAGCGCGACATCCTGATCATTCGGACGGGCTTCGTCGAAACCTTCTACTCGGGGGGCAGCGCGGCCTTCTACGACGGCTTCGTCGAACCGGGCCTGACCTATTCGCCCGAGCTGGTGAAATGGTTCCAGGACATGGAGATTCCGAACCTGGTGACCGACACCATCGCCAACGAGGTCACCGCCGATCCGGTCAGCGGCGTCGCCCTGCCGCTGCATTGCGCCTTGATGCGCAATCTCGGCGTGACGTTCACCGAGATCTGCGACCTGTCGAAACTGGCCGAGGATTGCGGCCAGGACGGCCAGTGGGACTTCCTCTACGTCGCCGCGCCGCTGAAGGTGGTCAACGGGACCGGCGCGCCGGTCAATCCGGTGGTCATCAAGTAAGCCCGGTCTGACGCACGGCGTTCCGGCGAAATCATCGCCCCGTCCTCGTCGACCAGGTCGCTGCTAGGAGGCGCCGGAGGGGCGCGACATCGCGTCGAGCAAGAGATCGGCGAGGATCAAGGCTCCGCGTTTTTCCGCCGCGCGGCCGATCGGTTGAGCCGGGTTCGGACGTTATTGAACAACCGTGTCGCGAATAGTTGCTCGGCGCCGTTTGGATGGCCGAAAAACGTGACATTCAAGCGGCCCTTAGCGCAATTCACAGTTGGCTGTTTCGGATATTGAGGCGGTGCTTGGCTAATTGATTTTAAGCATTAAGGAAGCCTTAGGCAAAAGGGGTTTTGATAGGGATTCTCAAAGGGCGAGGTCGCGCATTCAGGCGATCTCGCCCGCAATGACCCTGGGGGGCTAGCCATGTCGTCGAACGATACGATCAGTGAACGCCTGAGTTTCATGAATCTGAATCCGGAGGTTCAGCAGCGTCTTCGGTCGGTCAAGCCGATCTTGATGAAGGCGCTGCCGGGGATCTTGGATGCGTTCTACAGCCAGGTTCAGGCGTTTCCGGAGACGCGCAAGTTCTTCTCCAGCCAGAGCCACATGTCGGCGGCCAAGGACCTGCAGATCCAGCACTGGTCGACGATCACCAACGCCTCGTTCGATCAGAACTATGTGCGGGCGGTGACCAAGATCGGCGAGACCCACGCGCGGATCGGCCTGGAGCCGCGCTGGTACATCGGCGGCTATGCGATGCTGCTGGAGGGTCTGGTCAAGGCGGTCCTCGAGGAACATTGGCCCAAGGCCGGCTTCGGGGCCAAGAAGGGTCCGTCGATGCAGGACGTGGCGGCCGAGCTGGGCGCGATGGTCAAGGCGACGCTGCTGGACATGGACTTCGCCATCTCGGTCTACCTGGACGAGGCCGAGAAGGCGCGGGTGGCGGCCGAGGCCGAGGTGCTGTCGAAGGAGCGGGGCGTGGTGGTGGCCTCGGTCGGGGAGGGGATGACCCACCTGGCGGCGGGGGACCTGACGTTTCGGATGTCGGACGCGATCCCGGACGAGTACCGCAAGCTGCGCGACGACTTCAACGGGGCGATGGAGCAGCTGGAAGAGACGATGACCGTGGTGAGCAACAACACCCACGGGATCAGCGCCGGTGCGGACGAGATCGCGCAGGCGTCGGACGATCTGTCCAAGCGCACCGAGCAGCAGGCGGCGAGCCTGGAGGAGACGGCGGCGGCGCTGGACGAGATCACCGCGACGGTGAAGAAGACCGCCTCGGGGGCCAAGCAGGCCAGCGAGGTGGTGACCGCGGCCAAGGGCGAGGCGGAGCATTCCGGCGCGGTGGTGGCCGAGGCGGTCCAGGCGATGGGCCAGATCGAGACCTCCTCGCAGCAGATCAGCCAGATCATCGGGGTGATCGACGAGATCGCCTTCCAGACCAATCTTCTGGCGTTGAACGCCGGGGTCGAGGCGGCGCGGGCTGGGGACGCGGGCCGCGGCTTCGCGGTGGTGGCGCAGGAGGTGCGGGCGCTGGCCCAGCGCTCGGCGGAGGCGGCCAAGGAGATCAAGGCGCTGATCTCGGCGTCCTCGCAGCAGGTTGGCCAAGGGGTGTCGCTGGTGGGCGAGACCGGCAAGGCGCTGCAGTCGATCGTGGCCAAGGTGGCGGAGATCGACGCCTTGGTCTCGGAGATCGCGGCCTCGGCGCAGGAGCAGGCCACGGGGCTGAACGAGGTGAACACCACGGTCAACCAGATGGACCAGGTGGTGCAGCAGAACGCGGCGATGGTCGAGCAGTCGACCGCGGCGACCCATTCGCTGAAGGGCGAGACCGAGGAGCTGGCGCGGCTGATCGCCCGCTTCAAGGTCAGCTCGTCGCAATCGGGCGCTTCTCGGGCCGCCGAGCGCCCGGCGCCGCGTCCCGCCAGCGCCAACGCCCGCCCGGTCCGCTCGCCCGCGCGCGAGATGACCCGCAAGGTCGCCGCCAGCTTCGGCGGCGGTGCGAAGGCGCCGGCCGCCGACGACGGCTGGGAGGAGTTCTGAGCATGAGCGCTTTCAGGCCCAAGCTCCCGTCCGCCGGCGCGGAACTGATCACGGTGCAGATCGGCGACCAGCAGTTCGCCATCGACATCATGTCGGTTCGCGAGATCCGCGGGTGGGCGGCCACGACGCCGTTGCCGCACGCGCCCGCTTACGTCCATGGCATGATCGACCTGCGCGGCACGGTTCTGCCGGTGGTGGATCTGGGCTCGCGCCTGGGCTTGAGTTCGACCCAGCCGGATCGCTCCTCGGTGGTGGTCGTGGCGCAGATCAACGACCGCCCGGTCGGCCTGCTGGTCGACGCGGTCTGCGACATCGTGCTGGTCACCGAGAACATGCTGCAGGAAACGCCCGATGTCGGGACCGCCGTGGTTCAGGACTTCGTGCAAGGCGTGATGACCACGGAGAATGGCATCGTCACCATGCTCTGCCTCGATCAGGTGCTTCCGGGCGGCGTGGACGCGTCCATGCCGCGGACGCCGGCTTCAAGCGGCCCGCCGGCGCAGGCCAGTTCGCCCCTGACGGCCGCGGAGATCAAGCTGGTGCGATCGTCGTTCGAGCAGGTGGTTCCGATCGCCGAGGCGGCCGCGAGCATGTTCTACGAGCGCCTGTTCGAGCAGAATCCCGACCTGCGTTCGTTGTTCAGCGGCGATATGGCCGAACAGGGTCGCAAGCTGATGCAGATGCTCGCCACCGCCGTGAAGGCGCTGGACAAGACCAAAACCCTGATGCCGGCCTTGGAGGCCCTGGCGACGCGCCATCTGGGCTATGGGGTCCAGCCGGCGCATTACGACGCGGTCGGCGCGGCCCTGCTTTGGACCCTTGGCCAGGGCCTGGGCGAGGCCTTCACGCCGGAGGTCGAGGCCGCCTGGGTCAAGGCCTACGGGCTGATCGCCGACGTGATGTTGGGCGCCACGCAAGCCAAGGCGGCATAGAGCATTTTCTTGGATCGCCCTCAGGGCCGGGGCGCGGCGGCCAGCAGCTTGGCACGCACCGCCGCGGCCTCGGTGCGAAGCGGCGCGCGCCGCAAGGCGCCGATCTCGGCCGCGCTGTAGGGTTTGAAATCCTTGGCCATGTGACCGGGATCGAAGCGCCACAGCGCCCAGTTCAAAAGCTCGGCCAGATCGGCGTCGGACAGGGGCGCGGTGGCCACACCTGGCACCCGGCCCAGATACGCCCGCCCGCCCTCGATCTGGGTGAACACCGCCAGGTGTCCGGCCAGCGCCGGCGCGGTTTCGCCGCTGCCGCCGCCATCGCTCCGATGGCAACCCTGGCAGTTGAGCGCATAATTTTGCCAGGCGCGCTGAGCGTCGGCGACCCCGTGCGCGGCGTCCAGCGGGCCCGAGTCGTAGTCGCCCGGCGCGCCGGCCGCGGCCGTGGCGAGCGACAGAACCCCAAACATCATCACTGCCTTCAGGCCGCTCATCGCGCGCCTCCGGCCAAGGCGTCCGGGCGCAACGCCCGACTGTCCTGCGCCATCGCTGTCGCATGGCGCCGTCGGATCGCCGCCACCTCGGCCCTGGTGAACGCCTTCGCGCCCGGTCCGGCCTTCGCGATGGCGCGGACGACGTAGTTGAGCACGGCGACGGCCTCGTCGTCGCCGAGGCCCTGGGCGGGCATGAAGCCGTTGAATGCGTCGCCGTCCACCAGCAGCGATCCGGCAAGGCCATGGGAGACGGCTGTCACCATGTATTCCCTGCCGGCCCGGCTCGCGGCGTAGCGCGGGATCTGGGCGCCGAGCGGCGGAAAGGTTCCAGGCACCCCCTCGCCGCCGGGCAGGTGGCAGGCCGCGCAGCGGGCGAACAGGACCGCGCCCTCTGGCGTGACTTGGGCCGGCGCCGCCAGGACCGGAACGGCGGGCGTCAGCGCCAGCACGAACGCCGCACCGGCGCGGACGATCACCGCTTCTGTTCCGTCGCCTGGCCCACGACGATGGCGGTCGAGCAGGTGTAGGACTGGCTGGCCGTGCCGAGACACCAGATCACGTCGTTGTTGGCCTGCGGCCGGGCGAGCGGGCGTTCGCCCTGGTTGTTCGCGCACAGGCAATGGCCGCACAGCGGCTTTCCGCAACAGTCGTTGTAGGAGATGATGTAGTTGCGGTTGTCGGCCGGGTTGCGGCAGGTGCCGATCCAGGTGATCGGCGACATTTCGGTGCCGGGCGGACAGGTGCTGACGCCGCCGCCGCAGCAGTCGCACATGTAGCCGTCGATCGCGCAGTAGCGCCAGTAGTCGCAGCTGCTGGGATCGCCCGGGTCCTGGGGATTGGGCACGTTCGCGCCCGACCCGGCCGCGCCGGTCTCGGCCGCGGCCGCGCGCGCGACCGGCAGCGCCGGAATGGCGGCCGCTCCGGCCAGCGTGCCGCCCAGCCAGGCGAACAGGCTTCGCCGTGAGGTGCGGCTGGCGATCCCCCGCGTGACCTGCTCGGCGATGCGGTCGAAGTGGGTCATGGCTATCTCCTAGAGCCTGATGGCTTCATTTCGAAGCCTGAAATCAGGCTCTACACTTTGAATTTAGAGCACGATTCAGACCCAAGGCAATTCCGCCTTGGGTCATCGTGCCCTAGACGGGCGTCACGGTCGGGCCGCGGGCCAGAAAATCCTGGATGCTGGCCACGCCGCGCTCCTTGGCCTCGAACAGGCTTTCCAGATGTTCGCGGGAATTGACCAGGCCCATGGCCGCGACGAGGCCGTGCTCGTCGATCAACACCGCGTGGGGCAGTTTCGAGACGCCGAAGCTGCGTCCGAGCGGCTCGGACAGCACATAGGCGAAGCCGCCCAGTCCATGCGCCACGATGAAGCCCGAATGGTCCGCATCGGCGCCATCGCTCGCCAGCACGATGTCGAGCCAGTTCCGCTCGGCCAGCGCCGCCGACCGCAGGCTCGGCAGCAGGCTCTTGCAGACTGGGCAGTCGGGGGCGAGGAAGAACAGCAGCTGGCTTCGGCCGGCCCGCGCGCCGCCCACCTCGATCACCGCTCCGCCCAGCGCCAGCAGCGACAGTCGTGGCGCGGTGTCGCCGACGGCCACTATCTGCTGGGCCAGCATGAGGGCGCCGGCCGGGGCGATGCGTTCATGCAGCACGCCGACCTGACGGGCGAGCGCGATGCAGACCGCCCCGAGCACGATCAGGCCGATCCAGAGCATCACCTGCGAGGCGATCAGAAAGGCCATCATCGTCCAATGGCCCGCGGCGAGAGCAGCGCGACCTGGTCGAACGCCGCATAGAGGACGAGGAAGGCCAAGCCGGCGAGTATCTGCAACGGCCCGATCGCGGCCGTCCCGAACCGCGCGCCGGCGCCGGCGGCGAGGGCGATGGCGATCAGCCCGAGGTTGCGCCGGACTTGGACCCGGCCCAGCGGCGCATGCCCGCGCCCGAAGCTGCAGCCGCAGTCGATGTCGGCCCGCCCCGCCGCTATCGCGCGCAGCATCAGCCCCAGATAGGCGCACCACAGCAGGGCGGCGGCGAGGCAGCCCAGGGTCCGTGTCGCGGGCGCCGCGGCGGCCAGACCCGCGGCCAGTTCGACGGCCGCCGCCGCCGCCAGCGCCGGGCCGGCCATCCGATCGTTCAGCCCGGTCAGCGGGCCCACCGACCGCGCCAGCCGTTCGCGGTCGATCAGCTTGTGGCCGGCCGAGGCGATCAGCAGCGCCGCCACGAAGGCCGCGGCGTAGGCGTCGAGTTCGGCGAACAGGGCGTTCAACGCGCGGGTCCTCGCTAATGAACCGGATGGATGATGGTCGGCGCGCCGCCGCTGAGAATCGGAACGCTGCTGGCCAGGGCGCCGCTGGCCGGATCGTAGACGTCCAGGCTCGAGGCCAGGCTGGCCGCGAGCAGCATCGGATGGGCGCCCCCGCTCAGCGCGATCGACTGCGTCGGGTTCTTCAGCCTGATGGTCGCGACCTTGGCGTGGCTCGTGACGTCGAACACCCAGACCTGATCGCCACCCTCCTTGTGGCTGCCGTCGCGGCCGTTCGGCTGCATGATCACATAGAGCCGGCCGTCGCCGCCGGCGGTGAGCTGCCAGCCGCTCGGCCGCCAGTTGGCCTTGGCTTCCGCGTCGGAGACCAGCGACCAAGGCGTCAGCAGCTTCGGCTCGGCGCCGTCGAGGTCGATCGGCTGCACACGGCCCTTGAAGCTGGCGAAATAGCTGACCGGGCCGATCACGGCCGGGACCGAGAACAGCGGGTCGTCATCGAGGTTGTTGAACGGCTTGGTCTCGCTCTGGCTCGCAACCTTGCCGGCGGCGTCGAGCTGCACGCTGAGCATGGCGCCGTTGGCGCACAGGCTGGAAAAACCCCGCGGGCCGGTGGGATAGATCAGGGCGCAGCCGGGAATCGACGTCTCGCCCAGCACCTTCCTGCCCACCAGGTCGACCACGGTCACCGAGGAGGCCGGGGTGAAATTAAACACCAAGCCCAGCTTCTCATGGTCGGCGAACTGGAAGCTGTTCGGCTGGATGACGAACAGCCCGCGTTTGGCCCCCGGCAGCACGATCTCGCCGCTCGGGGCCAGGGTGTCGTTGTCGTAGATGGTGATGACGTCGGTTCGGGCGCCGCGGGTGCCGCGCGCGAAAAACGTTTCGGCCACGTAGACCTCGGGCCGGGCGGAGCTTCGCAGGAAGTTGGCCACTTGGTCCGCACCAAGCTGGCCGCGAACATTGCCCGGAGGCTTGGCCGAGATGTCGATCAGTTCGACCTTGCTGTCGATCAGGCTTTGCGCGCCGAGATAATCCAGAAACACCCAATGGCTCGGATAGACCTTCGGCAGGCTGGCCACCCGCATGGTGTTTTCGACCGGAAGCGGATTTGGAAAATCCGCCGCCGTGGCCGCCGTCCCGCGCCCGCACAACACCGCGCCCGACACAGCGAGCATAGCCCAATACTTCCGCATGTGGCCGTCCCCTCGCCTTGCCAGATCACCATCCTCGCGCCGCGCTCGGGTGTCAAACCCGGGATTGGCGGGCGCTAGCCGTAATCGACCGCGAAACTCAGGGCCGGATCGTAGTGCAGCGCCCAATAGCGCTCCCAGACCCGGCGGGTGACCGGCCCGACCTGACCGCCGCCGACCGGCTCGCCGTCCAGCACGGTGATCGGCATGATCCCGCCCGCGGTCGAGCTGAGGAATATCTCGTCGACCGTATAGAGCGAGCCGACCGGAACGTCCTGCATCAGCACCGTCCAGCCTTCCGCCTCGGCGATCTGCATCGCCGTCAGCCGGGTGACGCCCTCCAGCACCCCGCGCGCGGGGGTGCGCAGCACGCCGTCATGGACGGTGAAGATGTTGTAGCAGCCCTCGGTGATGTTGCCGTCGCCGTCGGGCAGCAGCGGCAGCCTCGCGTGACGGTCGAACGCCTCGAGGAAGCCGCGGGTCAGATCGCCCCACTGCAGATTCTTGATCGTCGGGTCCATCGCGCCGGGCGGAGTGCGGCGCACGGTGCGGGTGACCACCGCATCGCCGCCGGTCTCGTGCAGCGCCGGCGGCAGGATCCAGATGTAGGGCACGACATAGGCGTAGATCGCCGGCTCGGCCAGGCGCGGGTCCCTTTGCCCCGGCTTCATCCGCCCGCGGGTGACGATGACGTCGACATAGGCGTCGCGCAGCCCGGTGCGCCGGACCAGCTCGATCAGCAGCTCGCGGATTTGCGGCGTGCCGAGCGGCGGGGTGATCCTCAGCTTGGCGCAGCTTCGCTCCAGCCGCGCCAGATGGTCGTCGAGACGGAAGTAGCGTCCGTCCCACACCGCCGGCACGTCATAGGTCAGGTCCGAACGCAGAAAGCCCAGGTCGAACAGCGGCACCATCGCCTCGTCCGCTGGCGTGATCCGGCCCCCCGCATAGGCGGCGCCATGGGCGAAGGGCCCCTCCCTCGCCGCATGATCCGCCAGGCGGCGCTCATAGCCCTGAATGACAGATGAGAATGCGCTCAAGACCACGCTCCCGCGTTGATGCGCCCACCCCGCACGCCGGGCCGCCGGCGCGCGGGGTTGAGCCTAGAAGTGCATATTGGCCTCGACGCCGAAGCTTCGCGGCGTGCCGACGATGCCCTGGATGAAGCCGACGAAGCTGAGGTCGAACGCATCCAGCAAGTATTTTTGGTCCGACAGGTTGCGGACGAACGCGGCGACCTCCCAGCGGTCGTTGTCGAATTGATAGGCCACGCGGGCGTTCTCGATCCAGTAGCCGGCTTGGGTGGTATAGGGGTCGTTCGAGATGTCGAAGAACTGGTGGCTCTTGTAGTTGGCGTTGAACTGGAAATCGAGCGCGGCGCCATTGCCCAACGGCGCCTTGTAGTCCAGCAGGCCGGAGAAGGTGACGTGTGGCGCCAGCGGCAACTGGTTGCCGGAATAGTCGGGTTGCGAGGGGTCGCGATTGGCGACGAAGCTGTCGAGCTTGGTGTCGAGCAGGCCCAGGTTGAAGGTGGCGGTCAATCCGCTGAACGGCCGGGCGATGACCTCGGCGTCGACCCCGTCGGTGTGCGCCGACTTGGCGTTGTCCAACACGTTGACCGGCAGGTTGCCCAACGGCACCAGCACGAACACCTGCATGTTCTGGTAGTCGTTGTAAAAGGCCGCGACATCCAGGATCAATCGGTTGTCGAATAGGCTCGACTTCAGGCCGATCTCATAGGACGTCACCGTCTCGGGCTTCACCGGCTGAAGCTGTAACGCGATCTGGGCGGGGTCCTGGCTGAGGAAGCTGCCGTTGAAGTCGCCGCTCTTGAAGCCAGTCGCCACGCTTGCGTAGGCATGGATGTCCTTGGTGAAGTGGTAGTCGACCGCCGCGCGCCAGGAGAAGGCTGAGTTGTTCAAGCTCCTTGATGCGTCCGCCAGCGGGATCAGCGGGCCGAAATTGTCCATGCCGCCCAGTTGGTATTGCCATGAGCCGTCGTAGTGAAAGGCCCGCTGTTCGCCGGTGAACCGGCCGCCCAGGGTCAGCTTCAAATTGTCAGTCACCGAATAGTCGCCCTGGGCGAACAGGGCGTAGGCGTCGGTGACCTGGTGGCTCTGGTCGAACGCCTGGAAGGCGCACACCGATTTTGGGTTCAACAAATCAGATGGGGTCGGCGGATTATCGGCGAATGTAGCGTCGCAGGACCCCGGACCGCCGAAGAACTTATCGCCATCGAGCAGGATGTAGAGCGGCTGGTTCTGATGCAGGTCTTCGTGCATGTAGTAGGCGCCCGCGACCCAGTCGTACTTGGCTTCGGCCCGCGTCGCCCGGAACTCCTGGGTGATGGTGTTCGAGCGCACCCCGAAGTCGATCTCCAGCAGCCGGTTGGGCGAGGCGTCGCTGTCTTCCGGGTGGATCTTGTCGTTGTGCTCGAACGAGGTGATCGAGGTGTAGGTGATCGGCCCGGCGGTGTAGTCCGCGCGCAGGGATGAGCCGAGGCTGTTCACTTTCAGGTGCTTCTGACGATTGTAGGCTCCGTCGTAGAACCCCTTGGGCGTCCCGTAGCCGAAGATGTCCACGCAGTTGCCGGCGTAGGTCTCGGCGACCGTGCACTGCGCGAACGTGTTGGGGTTGAGATCGCCGATGTGCCGGTACTCGTTCGGGCGGTTGTCGACCATGCCGCCATGCACGTTGAACAGCACCTTCAGGTTGTCGGTCGGCTTCCACAAGAGCTGGACGCGCGCCGCGCCGTTGTTCGCGCCGTTCTCATGGTTGCCGGTCAGGGCGTTGGACATGTAGCCGCCCAACTCGTTGACCGACACCGCCGCCCGGGCGTCCAGGTTCGGGGCGATCGGCCCGCCGACGCCGCCCTCGACGTTGACGGTGTTGAACGAGCTGTATTCGACGTGGAAGTCGGCGGTGAAATGGTCCGTCGGCTTGTTGGTGATGAAGTTGATCGCCCCGCCGCTGGTGTTGCGGCCATAGAGGGTGCCCTGCGGGCCCTTCAGCACCTCGATTCGCTGCAGGTCGAAGGTCTGGAAGGTCTGCGACGCCGGCGAGCTCAGATAGACCTCGTCGACATAGATGCCGTTCGGGCCGGCGTTGTTGGTGTCGTAGTCGTTCAGCCCGATGCCGCGGATCGAGATGATCGGCTGGTTGCCGGCGCCGGCCGGCATGGCGATGTCGACGTTCGGGGTCATCTGACCCAGGTCCGACGAGGCCTTGATGCCAAGGTCGTTAATCGACTTGGCGGTGAACGCCTGCATCGAGAGCGGCACCTGCTGGATGTTCTCCGAGCGTTTCTGCGCCGTAACGACCACCTCCTCGACCTGGTTGGCCGAGTTGGCGTTGGCCGCCGCCGCCAGGCTCGGAACGGCCAGGGCGAGCAGCGCGCCGAGCGCGGCTCCGCCAAGCAGCGCGCGCCGGACGCGGCGATTGTTCCAATTCGACATTATTAGTTCCCCTCCTTGTTCAGGCCGTGGTCCCGCCTGCGGCTCAGCTCATGCGTAGGCACTCTACTTTCTCGACGATGTGTTCGGCGGTCAGGCCGTAGCGCCGCATCAGAAACCCGGTCGACGCCCCTTCGGCGAACACGTCTCGCACGCCGACCATGCCGAACCGGGTCGAGACGCCGGCCAGGGCCAACGCCTCGGCGGTGGCCGAACCCAGACCGCCGATCACCGAATGGTTCTCCGCGGTGACCAGCACCGGATGGCGCCGCGCCAATCCGATCGCCAAATCGGCGTCGAACGGCTTGAGGCTGGCCATGTTGGCGACGGTGACCGAAATTCCCCGCGCCGCCAGAGCCTCGGCCGCCGCCAGCGCCTCGCCCACCATCATGCCGCAGGCCAGGATGGCCGCATCGCCGCCCTCGCGCGCCACAAGGCCCTTGCCCAGTTGCAGCGGGACCAGCGGAACCCCTTCGTCCGGCTTGGTCCGCGCCACCTGCATACGCAGATAGACCGGCCCGTCGTAATCCAGGCTGGCGCGCACCGCCGCGGCGATCTGCTCGGGACCTGAGGGCTCGATCACCGCCATGTTCGGCAGCGCCCGCATCAGGGCGATGTCGTCGATCGCCTGGTGCGAGACGCCGAGCTCGGTGGTCAGGCCGGGGATGAAGCCGGCCAGCTTGACGTTGAGCTTGGGATAGGCCGCCTGCATGGCCACCTGGTCGTAGACCCGCCGGGTGATGAAGACGCAGAAGCTGTGGGCGAAGGCGATGTCGCCGATGCGGGCCATGCCGGCGGCGGCGCCGACCATGTTGGCCTCCTGGATCCCCATCATGAAGAAGCGGTCGGGGAGCTGGTCGCGGAACAGATAGGTCTCGGTCGGCTGGCTGAGGTCGGCGCCGAGGCAGACGATGCGCTCGTCCGCCATCGCCTCGGCCAGCAGGGCGCGGCCGTAGGAGCGGGCGCCGAGCGTTTCTTGACGATAGACGCGCGCGTCCTTGAACCCGCCGATGCTCTCGCCGGCGCCGGTCGCGCTCATGCCCCCGCATCCTCCAGCACGGCGAGGGCGCGGTCGGCATCCTCGGGGGTCAGCAGCGCCAGATGGCTGAGCTGGCCCTCCAGGAACGGCACGCCGGCGCCGGTCAGGGTGTTGGCCACGATCAGGCTCGGTCTGCCCTTGACCGCGCGGGCCTCGTCGAACGCCTCGACCAGCTCGGCCATGCGATTGCCGTCGATGTCGCGGGCGTGCCAGCCGAAGGCCGCGAACTTGGCCCCGACCGGGTCCATCGCCACCACCCGGTCGGTGTGCCCCTCGACCTGCATGTTGTTGCGGTCGACGATCATGCAGAGGTTGTCCAGGCCGAAGCCGCCGGCGCTGAGCGCGGCCTCCCAGACCTGGCCTTCCTGAAGCTCCCCGTCGCCCAGGATCACATAGATCCGGGAGTCCAGCCCGCGCCGGCGCAGGCT
The DNA here is from genome assembly GCA_963706385.1 of uncultured Alphaproteobacteria bacterium. Taxonomy (GTDB): domain Bacteria; phylum Pseudomonadota; class Alphaproteobacteria; order Caulobacterales; family Caulobacteraceae; genus Poindextera. The sequence continues at coordinate 2,985,562 of OY970153.1, forward strand.
GAGCGCCATGCCCACCGCCACCGATAGCCCCTGGCCGAGCGAGCCGCAGGTCGCCTCCACCAGCGATCCAACCCGTTCCGACGCGTTCACCTCGTAGGGCTCGCCGTCGAGCGTGTAGGCCTCCAGCGCCGAGGCCGGCAGCAGGCCGCGCTCAACCAGGGTCGCGTAGAACACCGCCGTGTTGTGCGCGGTCGACAGGATGCACCGGTCCCGCGCCAGCCAGTCGGGATCGTCCTCCTTCAGCCGCAGCTCGCCGAAATAGAGGGCGGCGAACAGGTCGGCCGCGCCCAGCCCCTGCTGCAGATAGCCGATGCGGACCTTGGCCACCATTCGCACCACGTGCCGGCGCAGCGTCAGGGCGCGCTGTTCCAGTTCGGCGATGGAATAGGTGTTGCGATTCATGCGGTCAGGAACGCCATCTTCTCGAGCGGCGCCAGGCTGGCGGCGTTGGCCTTCAGCGCCGCGAACGCGCCCTCGGCGGCATTGAGCGTCAGGTCGATGTCGGCCTCGCTCATCGCCGCGCAGAGGAACATGTTGTGCCAGGGATGGACGTAGATTCCCCGCGCCAGCATGGCGCTGGACCAGAAGAAGCCCTTGCGCAGATCCGGATCGTCCTCGAACAGGAACAGGGGCATGGTCACCGGCCCGGTCTGGCGCAGGCCAAGCCCCGCCGCCGTCGCCCGCTCGGCCAGGCCCGCGCGCAGACGGGCGCCAAGCGCGGTGATCCGCTCCAGATAATCGCTCTCGCGCACCAGCTTCAGCGTATGCAGCGCCGCGGCCATCGGCGCGGCCTGGAACCAGAACGAGCCGGTCACGAAGATCGACGCCGCCGCCGCGCGCGCCTTGTCCGATCCGAGCAGCGCCGAGATTGGATGGCCGTTGGCGAAACACTTGCCCCAGCTCGACAGGTCCGGCTGCACGCCGACCGCCGACCACGAGCAGTCGCGGGCGATGCGCAGGCCCGCGCGAACGTCGTCGACCACCAGGAGCGCGCCGGTCGCATCACACAGCTCGCGCGCGCGGCGGGCGTAGGCCGGATCGGGCAGGGCTTGGTCGATGAAGGCGTCGTGCTTGACCGGGGCGGCGAAGATCGCGGCCAGGTCGTCGCCGGCCGCGGCCACTGCGGCTTCCAGGCTGGCGATGTCGTTGTAGTCGCAGAATTTCTGGTTGGCCTTGTCCTCGGGGGTGATCCCGCCCAGACGCGGCGTGCACCAGGGCGCGGCGCCGTGGTAGGCGCCCTTGGCCAGGACGATGGTCTTGCGCCCGGTGTGGGCGCGGGCGGTGACCATGGCCATCGAGGTCGCGTCCGTGCCGTTCTTGCAGAACATCGCCCAGTCGGCGTGGGTGACCATGGCGGTGAAGGCCTCGGCCAGCTCGACGATCAGGCCGGTGGGGCCGGTCAGGGTGTCGCCGATCTCCATCTGGCGGACGAAGGCGGCGTTGATCTCCGGGTGGCCATAGCCGAACAGGTTGGGGCCGTAGGCGCACATGTAGTCCAGCAACTCGCGCCCGTCGGCGTCCCACAGCCGCGCGCCCTCGGCCCGGGAGAAGAACTGCGGATAGCCGTCGGGCAGCATGGCCACGGACTGGTGCCCGTACATGCCGCCGGGGATCACCGCTTCGGCCCGCTCACGCAGCGCGCGATCCCGGCTATTCGATCCGCTCATGGAAGAACCCCGCCTCCTGGAAAGATAGCTTTGACTAGCACTGTCGCTCGGCTATTCGAGCTTGTCGAGTTCCGCCGCCCACCAGGCGCGCGGGCGCCGGTGAAGGGGGCGGGACGGGCGGCATGGCGCACACGGCGAGCAAGTCCTCGGCCTGGATCGGGCCGCGCCCCAGCGGCCTGCACGCCGCCTCGGTGATGTACGCCGGCATCATCGGCATCATGATCGCCGGGGTTCAGCCGCTGCTGCTCGGCGCCTTGCAGCAGGAGGACCGGCTGAGCGCCGTCCAGCTCGGTCATGCGGCCACGGGGGAGCTTCTGACCATGGGCGTCGCGGCCGGGCTGGCCGGCGCGGTGCTGAAGCCCGAACGGCTGCGCTGGATCGGGCTGGCCGCCGGCCTGTCGTTGGCGCTGCTCGATTGGGCGACGACCAAGGCCAGCGGCGAGGCCCTGACCTTGATGCGGGCGGCGGCCGGTTTGCCCAGCGGCGTCCTGATGTGGATCACCATCGGCATGATCACCCGCGCCCCGAGGCCCGAGCGGTGGTCGGGGGTCTATCTGACGCTGCAGACCCTCGCGCAATTTCTGCTGTCGCTGGTCCTGACCAGTTTCATCGTCGCCCGGTTCGGGGCCAACGGCGGCTTTCTCGCGCTGGCCGCGATCAGCGCCCTGGCGGGCCTCGCCGCCCTGGCCGGTCCCGAACGCTACGCGCCGCTGGCCCACGCCGACGCGCCGGCCGGCCTGCCAGGGGTCAGGGGCTGGGTGGCGCTGACGTCCTGCTTTCTGTTCCTGGCCTTCATCGTCGCGGTCTGGGTCTATGCCGAGCCGTTGTCGCATCAGGCCGGGCACGGGCCGGCCATCTTCGGCTACGCGGTGAGCGTGTCGCTGATCTGCCAGGTGGCCGGCGGCGCGGCGGCGACGGTGCTGGCCGGGCGGCTGCCCTGGTTCTGGACCCTGCTCGCCTGCACGATCGCCGACCTGGCGCTGCTGGTGGTGTTCTCCAGCTTGCCCGGGCCGGTGGTGTTCCTGATCGCTTCTGGCGCCTTCGGCTTCATCTGGCTGTTCGTGCTGCCGTTCCTGGTGCCGATGGTGATCGAGGCGGACCCGACCCGGCGGGCCGCCATGCTCTTGGCGGGGGCCCAGCTTCTAGGCGGCAGCCTGGGGCCCCTGATGGCCTCGCTGATGGTCACCGACAGCGAGGCGCGCGGCGCCATCGGCTTCGGCGCGGCCAGCCTGGTCCTGGCGATGATGCTGGTCGCGGCCCTGCATCTCAGGCCGGCGCGACACGCGATCGCTTGAACGGAGGGTGCAACTCTGTTTGGTGTCTGGTCATGACAGGAACCCGGTCTTCCGCTCAACCGAAGCGCGCGCGAGCCGCCGGCGCGCGCCCGCCGCCCCGCCAGGACCGGGCGGTGCAGACCTATGAGCGGCTGCTGGACGTCGCGGGCGAGCTCTTGGGCGAGGTCGGCATCGAGCGGATCTCGACCAATCTGATCTGCGCGCGCGCGGGCATGACCCCGCCGGCGCTCTACCGCTACTTCAAGGACAAGTACGCCGTGCTCGAAGCGCTCGGCAGGCGGCTAATGGATCGGCAGAACGCGGTGCTGTTCGCTTGGCTCGACCAGCACGCCCCGCTCGGGATCGAGGCCTTGGGAAGCGGCGCCGAGGCGCTGATGCGGGCCACCGCCGACATAACCGCCGCCGAGCCGGGCGCGGTCTGGATTCTGCGCGCGCTGAGGGCGGTGCCGCAACTGGCCCATGTGCGGATCGAGTTCTCACCGCCTGGTGACCGACCGAATGCTTGAGGTCTATGCGCCGCTGTTGCCCAAACTCTCGCGCGAAGTGCTGTGGCGGCGCCTGCGCATCTCGGTCGAATTCGGTTTCGCCGCCGACGAGATGCTGAACGAGGAAACGCTGATCCCGCGCGATGATCTGCTGCGCGACGCCGCCTTGCTGTTGCGCCACGCGCTGACGCCCTGACGGCGCCGGGCATGGGAGGGGACCATCCGATGAGCGCGAGCCAGGACGACATCGGCGAGGCGCACGTCATCACCGGCCCGGAGGGCGTCGCCGCGGAGTTCATCACGCCGCCTGGCGAGGTCGGCGTCGACCGCGACCAGCGGCGCGCTCTACAGCTTCGCCGCATTGGCCGCGCGCCGCACCCCCCGCTTGATGGCGGCCGACGCGCCTGATTTTGGCGTTCAGCGGGCAGGAAGCACTCCAACGTCATGATCCGGGTCCTTTCCCATTTCGATTGAACCCGTCGAAGTGGGAGGGGCTCTAAACGCGGACCTGGTCTCGGTTTCCCCCGTCCCGCGCCTGTGCGAAGCTGTCGCAACAGGGATGGAGACGAACAATGCCGATCATCACCAAGGACATCGACTACCGCGTCGCCGGGGTTCGCTATGTCGGCCAGTTGGCCGTGGACGAGACGCGGGCGGGCAAGCGGCCGGGGATATTGGTGGCGCCCGAGGCGCCGGGGCTGGGCGAGCACGTCAAGAACGTCATCCGCCGCCTGGCCGAGACCGGCTACGTCGCCTTCGGCATGGACTACCACGGCGGCGGCAAGGTCTACACCGAGATGAGCGAGATGATGGCCAAGGTCGGCGTGTTCATGGCCGAGCCGGAAAAGATCCGGGCGATCGCCGCCGAGGCGCTGAAAGTGCTGGCCGCCCAGCCGCAGACCGACCCGACCCGCCTGGCCGCCACCGGCTACTGCTTTGGCGGCACTACGGCGTTCGAGCTGGCGCGCTCGGGCGCCGGCATCAAGGCCGCGGTCGGCTTTCACTCCGGGCTCGGCACGGTCCGGCCGCGAGACGCCAAGCAAATCAAGGCCAAGGTCTTGGCGCTGATCGGCAGCATCGACCCGATCGTGCCGCCCGACGCGCGGCTGGCGTTCGAGAAGGAGATGAGCGACGGCGGGGTCGACTGGCGGCTCAACCTCTATGGCGGGATCGGCCATTCGTTCACCAACCCGGACGTCGATGCGATGAACATGCCGGGATTCGCCTATGACGCGACCACCGACCGGCGCGCCTGGGCGGCGATGCGCGATCTGTTCGACGAGGTGTTCGGTCCGGTCTAGCCCCGGCCGCGGTCTTTGAGGCGATATTTCGCACTGCCGAACGGACCTGTCGGCGCGGCGAGCCGCCGCGTTTGGGTGGCGTCAACATTAACCAAACGTTAATCCGTATTTTCAATTGGTTAGATGGTTAACAAAGGGTCGTGAAAGCGCGGTCTCCGCTCGAATCGCCTGGAATTTTAAAAAAAATTTAATGCTGCAACGCAGCATCCGCTTGCGAATCGACGCCCACCACGCTAGAAACAAAGCTATAAGGGACTGCTTTGGCCCGTCGTGTTGGGCCGAACCCGCGTCTTTTTCGCGTGCCAGGATATCTATCCGCACCGGAGGGCGCTGATGTCGGGGGGCGCATCCGCCCTCGCCGAATAGGACACGTCAGTTTTGACTTATCTCACGACGGCGCGCGCCGATGCGCGTGCGCTGGCCGCTGGTCTCGTCATTGGCGCGACCGTAGGTCTGACATTGGGTGGAGCTTATTTCGCCGGCGGGCTGGCCCGGACCGGCGACGAGCGCGCGATGGCCCTGCGCGGGGCGACGCGCCCCGACCCGATCGCGATGAACGCTTTGATGGCCGGCGCGCCCGCGGCTGTCGTTTCATCGGGCGCCGGCAAGCCGCTGGCGGTGACCCGCGTCTCTGTCACCCCCGCCGAGCCGTTCCGGCTGGCCGCGGGCGCCGCGTCGAACTCCAGCCGCGACCTCGATTGCCTGACCGATGCGGTCTATTACGAGGCGCGGGGCGAGAGCCCGGCCGGACAGGCCGCCGTCGCCCAGGTGGTGCTCAACCGCGTGCGCCACCCGGCTTTCCCGAAATCGGTCTGCGGCGTGGTGTTCCAGGGTGCGAACAGCGGCGACAAATGCCAGTTCAGCTTCGTCTGCGACGGCGCCATGCGCCAGACCAGGGACGCCGCCGCCTGGGACCGCGCCCGGTGGATCGCGGCCCGGGCTCTGGACGGCTTCGTCATGCCCCAGGTCGGCGAGGCGACACACTTCCACGCCACCCGCGTCGCGCCTAGCTGGGATCCGAGCCTGACACGCGTGGCCCAGGTAGGCCTGCATGTGTTCTACCGCTTTGGCGGCCATGCCGGCGCGGCCTCCAGCTTCGAGCGCGACGCCCGGTCCTCGGCGCCCGGCTCCGACAGACCCCGCACGGTGCTGGCCAGCATGCTGCCCGGCCTGGGCGCCGCCGCGATCCCGAGCAACGCGCTGGCCGCTGGCCAGCCGGGGGCATCGACGCCGCCGCTCGCCTTGCGCCCGCCGATGTCCGCCGATCCGGACGACGCGCCGAAGGCGGATCCCGCCACCGCCATGGCCAAGGCCGCCCCGGCGTCCTCGGTTTCGTAAGGCGCGGCTGGAGATTCTCCGGTCATTACGGCAGGATCGGTGGGTCAACGCCCACTCCGCAGCGAGGACGCCGTGGCCGACCAACCTTTCCGCATCGTCGAGGCGCTCTATCCGGGCCTGACCCAGCTCGACTTCACCGGCCCGCACACCATCTTCAGCCGCCTGCCGGGGACCGAGACCATTGTCGCCTCCGAGCCAGGCGGGTCGATCGAATCCGACGGCGGACTGGTGTTCGCCGGCACCCGGCGTTTGGCCGAGATCGAGCGCTGCGATCTGCTGTTCCTGCCCGGAGGCTTGGCGGCCACCGACGTGATCAACGACGAAGCCTTCATGCATCAGGTCCGCCGGCTGGCGAGCGGGGCGCGTTATCTGACTTCGGTGTGCACCGGCTCGCTGATCCTGGGCGCGGCGGGGCTGCTGAAAGGCCGGCGCGCCGCCTGCCACTGGGCCTGGCGTTCGCTGCTGCCGCTGTTCGGCGCGGTTCCGGACGAGGGTCGGGTCGTGCGCGATGGCGACATCATCACCGGCGGCGGGGTGACGGCGGGCATCGACTTCGCCCTGACCGTGGCCGCCGAGCTCGCCGGCGCGACGTTCGCCCAGGCGCTGCAGCTGAACATCGAATACGCGCCGGCCCCGCCGTTCGCCGCCGGCCGTCCGGAGACCGCCCCGCCCGAGGTCCTGGCCCTGGTTCAGGACCGGATGGCCGAGCTGATGCCCGACCGGATCAAGGGCGCCGAGAAGGCGGCGGCGCGGCTGGCGGCGACGGTTTAGGCCAAGACCGCCACGCCCTTCACCCGGCCGCTGGCGCGCGCTACACAAAGGCCTTGCCCATCATCGTTCCCATCAACGATCCCGACGACCCGCGCATCGCGGTCTATCGCGACGTGCGCGAGCGCGATCTGGTTGGGCGGCGGGGCGGGTTCATCGCCGAGGGGGAGGTGGTGCTGCGGGTGCTGCTGGGCGCCGCCAGCCGTTTCCACCCGGCCTCGCTGCTGGTCGCGGAAAAGCGTCTGCAGCGCCTTGGGCCGCTGGTCGAGACCCTGCCCGCCGAAGTCCCGATCTATGCCGCCGGCCAAGCGGTGATGGACGCCATCGTCGGCTTTCCGATCCATCGCGGTATCCTGGCCCACGGCCTGCGCGCGCCCGCTCCCGACGCCGAGGCCCTGTTGCGAGGGCTGGGGCCGCGGGCGACGGCGCTCGTGCTGTTCGGCATCGCCAATCACGACAATGTCGGCGGGCTGTTCCGCAACGCCGCCGCGTTTGGCGCGGGGGCGGTGCTGATCGACGCCGCCTGTTGCGATCCTCTTTACCGCAAGGCGATCCGGGTCTCGGTCGGCGCGGCGCTGACGATTCCGTTCGCGCGGCTGGCGTCCGGCGAGGACGCTTTGGACCTTCTGGCGCGGGCCGGCTTCACCGCCTTGGCGCTCAGCCCGAACGGCGCCGAGCCGCTGGCCGGCCTCGCCCGCCCCGAGCGCACGGCGGTGCTGCTGGGCGCCGAAGGCCCGGGCCTGCCGGAAGACGTGCTGCGGCGCGCCCGCACGGTGGCCATACCGATGGCGCCGGGCTGGGACTCGCTCAACGTCGCCGCCGCCAGCGCGGTGATGCTGCACGCCCTGACCCAGGGCTCGTAGCGCGCATCGCCTCAGATCGCGTCCAAGCCGATGTCCAGCACCGGCGCGGAGTGGGTCAGGGCGCCGACCGAGATGGCGTCGACCCCGGTCTCGGCGATGGCCCGCACAGTCGACAGAGTCACCCCGCCCGAGGCTTCCAACGGAATGCGGCCGGCCACCCGCCGCACCGCCTCGGCCAGGTCGGCGAGCGAGAAGTTGTCCAGCATGATCACGTCGGGCCCGAACGGGACAGCCTCGTCCAACTGGTGCAAGCTGTCGACCTCGACCTCGATCTTCATCAGATGGCCGGCCCCGGCCCTCGCGCGCTCCAGCGCCCGCCCGACCCCACCGCAGGCGGCGACGTGATTGTCCTTGATCAGAATGGCGTCATCCAGGCCGAAGCGGTGGTTGGTCCCGCCGCCGCAGCGCACGGCATATTTTTCGAGCGCCCGAAGGCCAGGCGTGGTCTTCCGTGTGCAGACGATCTTCGCCCGCGTCCCCTCGACCGCGCGGACGTAGGTCCGGGTCAGGCTCGCCACCCCGCACAGCCGGCCCAGGAAGTTCAGCGCCACCCGCTCGGCCGACAGGATCGCGCGCGCGTCCCCCTCCACCCGCGCGATCACCCCGCCTTTGGCGACATCGGCGCCGTCGGGCGCGAACACCTCGAAGCGGGCCGCCGGGTCCAGGGCGGCGATCGCCAGCCGCGCGCAGCCGGTCCCCGCCACCCGCCCATCGGCGCGGGCGGCGAATACGCCGGCCAGCCGTTGGCCGGCCGGCAGCAGGGCCGCAGCGGTCACGTCGCCCGCCCGCCCGAGGTCCTCGGCCAGGGCCGCGCGTACGGTCGGCTCGATCAGCAGGTCGGGCGGCGGGGCGATCATTCGGCGGCGACCCGGGCCGGACGCGCGCCGAGATCGTCGAGGCGGATGCGGGTGCGGCGCGGCTCGGCGGCCGTCGCGGGGAAATCGCTCCGGTAGTGGCCGCCGCGGCTCTCCTGGCGCGCCAGGGCGCAGGCCGCGACCAGGCGGGCGGCGATCAGCGGCGGGGCCGCGCCATGGCTTTCCTCCAGCCCCTCGATCAGAGCGATCAGCCGGCGAAGGCCCTGGCGCTCGCGCACCACCCCGGCATGGAGGCTCATCGCGCGGCGGAGGGTCTGCAGCGCTGTGTCGGGCAGATCCGGCGCGGGCGAGGCGGGCAGGGGCTTGGTCCCGAGAGCCGGCTCGGCGGCCGCCGAGCGTCCGGCTCGGGCGCCGAACACCGCCGCTTCCAGCAGCGAGTTGGAGGCCAGGCGATTGGCGCCGTGCACGCCGCTCGAGGCGCATTCGCCGACGGCATAGAGCCCGGCCAGGCTGGTGCGCCCGTCGGCGTCCGCCGCGATCCCGCCCATGTGGTAGTGGGCCGCCGGGGCCACCGGAATCGGCTGGACGCGCGGGTCGATCGCCCCGGCCATGCAGGCGGCGAACACCGCGGGAAATTGCTCGGGAAACCGTGCGCCCACGACCTCCCGCGCATCGAGGAAGGCGCCGCGACCTTCGGCGATCTGGCGGTGGATGGCGCGGGCCACCACGTCGCGGGGCGCCAGGTCTCCCATCGGATGGAGCCTGGCCATGAACGGGGCGCCCTCGACGTCGACCAGCATGGCGCCCTCGCCGCGCAGGGCCTCGCTGGCCAGGGGCGCGGGATCGGCCTCGACCGCGATGGCGGTCGGGTGGAACTGAACGAACTCCGGATCGGCGATCACCGCGCCGGCCAGCGCCGCCAGAGCCAGCCCCTCGCCGCGCACCGCTCGCGGATTGGTGGTCACCGCATAGAGGCCGCCGAGGCCCCCGGTCGCCAGGATGGTGGCCGGCGCGACGATCTCGCTTAGCCGTCCCGCGTGCTCGACCAGGGCGCCGCGCACCCTGCCGGCCGCGTCTTGCAACAGCGCCCGCACGCGGGTCTCGGGACGGATTTCGACGTGCGGCGCGGCCAGGGCGGCGGCGGCCAGGGCGCGCATGATCTCGCGGCCGGCCTGGTCGCCGCGGACGCGGGCGACGCGGGCGCGGCCGTGGGCGGCCTCCAGGCTCTGGGCGAAGCCGCCGTCGGCGGTGCGGTCGAACGGCGCGCCGATCGCGGCCAGCCGACGCACTGCGTCGGGCCCCTCGCGGGTCATGAGCGCGGCCATCGCCGGATCGACCAGGCTGGCGCCGGCGGCGATGGTGTCCGCCGCATGCAGGGCCGGATCGTCGTCGCCCGTCAGGGCCGCGGCCATGCCGCCCTGGGCCCAGGCCGAGCAACAATCGGTCAGCAACGGTCCGGCGCTCAGCACCAGCGCCTTGCGCGGCGCGCAGGCCAGGGCCGCCGAGAGCCCGGCCAGGCCGGCGCCGACGATCAGCACGCCGTCGAAAGCTCGGGAGGCGAAGGCCCGCGCCATCACTGCAGCCCCGCCTTGCGGATCGCGCCGAAGACGCCGCTCGCCTGGCCGGCGACGCTGAACTGGAGCACCCCGACGCATAGGATGAGCGCGCCGATCCATAGGGCGATCGAGGCCAGCCACTCGACGGTTGTCAGCCGCGTCGCCGCGGGCCGCCGGCCGCGGCCCCTCAGCGCCGCCAAGCTGGCGATCGCCACGAAGGTTCCGAACAGCAGGCTGCCCCGATTGAACGCCCACAGCGCGGCCGCCCCGCCAACCAGCGCCAGGGCGGCGCGCTCCAGCATCGGGTGCACCCAGGCCAGCGCCGGCCCCAGCGCCTTGGAGCCGTCCAGCGGCGGGATCGGCGCGAGATTGAACAGATTGAGGATGGCGATGAAGAAGGCGCCGCCCGTCCAGCGCGCCTCATGGGTCAGCCCGGCGGCCAACAAGAAGGGCAGGCTCGCCGCCAGGCCCGCGAGCGGGCCGGCGAGCGCGATCAGCACGCCCTGAAACTCGGTCCTCGGCGGGCGCTTCATGCTCGCCGCCCCGCCAAAGAAGGGGATAATGTGCAGCCGTCCCGGCCCGCAGCCCAGCGCGTTGATCGCGATCAGATGGCCGGTCTCATGCACCAATATGCCGAACACCCCGGCCAGGGCCCAGATCCAGCCCCACTGAAAGGCGATCCAGGCCGCCAGCAGCGCGGTGGAGGCCAGGCCCCAGCCGATTTCCGAGGCGAGCGACCGCCGCCGGGGCGCCGGCTGATCGGGGCTGGACGTCTCGCCGCCCGGCGGAACCGCTGCGCCGAACTCGGACATGGGATCACCTCATGGCCATGGCGGCTTCAGATCAGTTCCACGTCGACGTGGTGGCGCGCCTTGACCAGATCGTAGCGCGCCGGCCTGGCCGGCGGCGGCAGGTCGATCATCCGCTGCACCGCCGCGCGCGCTCTCTCGGCCACGTCAGCCGCGACGGTCACCTCGAAACGGTTCTCGACCAGCGCCGCGTGGATGTTCTCCAGGCTGATCCGCTTCATGTGCGGGCAGAGGTTGCACGGCCGCACGAACTCGGTCTCGACCGCGTCGCAGGCGACGTTGTCGGCCATCGAGCATTCGGTGATCAGCACCACCTGACGCGGCTTGCGTCGGATCACATAGTCGTTCATCGCCGCGGTCGAGCCGGCGAAGTCGGCCAGTTCCAGCACTTCGGTCGGGCATTCCGGGTGGGCCAGGATCTCCGCGCCCGGATAGGCGGCCCTCAGCTCCAGGATGTCGTCCCGGTCGAAACGCTCATGCACCTCGCAGCGGCCTTGCCAGGCGATGATCTTGACCTTTGTCTGGCGCGCGACGTTGCGGGCGAGGAACTCGTCGGGGATCAGGATCACCCGCTCGACGCCCCACGCCCGCGCGACATGTTCGACGACTTGCACCGCGTTGGCGCTGGTGCAGCAGACGTCGCTCTCGGCCTTCACCTCGGCGGTGGTGTTGACGTAGGTGACCACCGGCAGGCCCGGATAGCGCTGCTTGATCAGCCTGACATCGGCCCCGGTGATCGAGGCGGCCAGCGAGCAGCCGGCCAGCGGGTCGGGGATCAGCACGGTCTTGTCGGGGCAGAGCACCTTGGAGGTCTCGGCCATGAAGTGCACGCCGGCCTGGACGATGATCGCCGCGTCCGAGCGGGCCGCTTCGCGCGCCAGGCCCAGGCTGTCGCCGACATAGTCGCCGACCCCGTGGAAGATTTCCGGAGTCATGTAATTGTGCGCCAGGATGACGGCGTTCTTCCGCTTTTTCAGCTCGTTGATCGCCGCGATCAGGGGCGCTTGGGCGCGCCATTCGAGCGGCGTCACCCGCGTCTTGACCTTGTCCCAGATCGGCCGCGTCGCGGACTCGATGCTCGGCGTGAACTCCAGCGGTGAAAACCCGTCCGCCATCCGCTCCCTCCTTATGCTCAAATTGAGCATTTTTGGGTCCTTGAAAAACGCCGTACGTCACGACCGGACGTCGGCGCCGACCCACTTATGCTATCATTGAGCATAAGCCGTTAACAGATATAGTCCGAACGGGGACAAAAGGAAAGTCCGCCAGTCGATCACGAAAACGCGCGCGATTTCGGTCGCGCCGGCGAAAGCCCAGCGCGCCCGGATATTCAGCCGACGGCGGCATGGGCGTTGCGATGATCCTCCTCGGCCAGGAAGCGGACGGCCTCCAGCGCGGCCATGCAGCCCATCCCGGCCGCGGTCACCGCCTGGCGATAGACGTCGTCGGTCACGTCGCCGGCGGCCCAGACGCCGGACACCTCGGTCGCCGCCGTACCCGGCCGCACCTTCAGATAGCCCTGCTTGTCCATCTCCAGCTGGTCTTTGAACAGCTCGGACGCTGGGGCGTGGCCGATCGCGACGAAGACACCGTCGCAGGCGATCTGCGACACCGCATCGGTCTTCAGGTTCTTGACCCGAACGCCGGTGACGCCGAGCGGATTCTCGGTCCCCAGCACCGCCTCGATCGCTGTATCCCACACCACTTCGATCTTCGGATGGGCGAACAATCGCTGCTGCAGAATGCCCTCGGCCCGCAGTTCGTAACGGCGATGGATCAGGATGACGCGGGCGGCGAAATTGGTCAGGAACAGCGCCTCCTCGACCGCGGTGTTGCCGCCGCCGACCACGACCACCTGTTTGCCGCGATAGAAGAAGCCGTCGCAGGTGGCGCAGGCCGAAACCCCGAAGCCCTGGAACTTCTGTTCGCTCTCGAGCCCCAGCCATTTGGCCTGGGCCCCGGTGGCGATGATCAAGGTTTCGGCCAGATAGACCGCGCCAGAATCGCAGGTCAGCCGGAACGGCCGCCGGGAGAGGTCGGCGGACAGCACGATGTCGTTCACGCATTCGGCCCCGACGTGCTCGGCCTGAGCCTTCATCTGGTCCATCAGCCAAGGACCCTGGATGACGTCGGCGAAGCCCGGATAGTTCTCGACGTCGGTGGTGATGGTCAGTTGGCCGCCGGGCTGGATGCCGGCGATCAGCACCGGCCGCAACAGCGCCCGCGCGGCGTAGATCGCGGCGGTGTACCCGGCCGGGCCGGAGCCTATGATCACGCAGCGCAGGGTGCGCGGCGAGGCGGAAATGTCGGGCATGGTGATCTTTCAAAGCTCAGGCAGACTATTTAGCGATGATTCCGCCAATCGCGACCCGTAAGCGATGATCGCCGCGCCCAGAGTGCTGTTCGTCGCCGACGCCGGTCGCGCGGTGGGCGGCGGCCATGTCATGCGCTGTCTGACCCTGGCGACGGCGCTGACGCGGGCCGGGATGGATTGCGCCTTCGCCGCGACCGTCGAGGCGGCGCGCATTCTGGACGGGTTCGCCGGGCCGGAGATCCGGCGCTTCGCCGCGCCCTCGGGCGATCCGACCGCGCTGTGCGTCCTGGCGGCCCAGGCCGCGCGGACCTGGGGCGCGCGCTTCGCGGTGCTCGACCACTATGGCGCGGGACCCGCCGAGGATGGCCTGATGCGGGCGGCGGCCGGGCGGCTGCTGGCGATCGAGGATCTTCGCCGACCCCGTGATTGCGATCTGCTGCTGGATTCCAGCCTGGGCCGCGCCGCTAAGGACTATCCGGGCGTCGAGGCGCTGGTCGGGCCCCGCTTCGCCCTGGTGCGGCCGCAGTTCGCCGGGCGGCGCGAGGCGAGCTTGGCGCGGCGCGCCGCGGCCGGCGAGGCCGAATCAGTGCTGGTCTCGCTGGGGCTGACCGACGTCGGGGCGATCACCGGCCGGGTGGTCGCCGCAATCCTGCCGATGCTGGGCGAGCGACGGTGCGAGGTGGTGCTGGGCGACGGCGCGGCGAGCCTGCCGACGATCGAGACCCTGGCCGAGCAGGACGCGCGGGTCGGCCTGCACGTCGACGCGCGCGACATGGCGGGGCTGATCGCGGCGGCCGACCTGGTGATCGGCGCCGGCGGCTCCAGCGCCTGGGAGCGGTGCGTGTTGGGCGCGCCGAGCGTGACCCTGGTCCTGGCCGACAATCAGCGGGAGAACGCCGCGGCCCTGGCGGCGGCGGGCGCGAGCCTGGCGATCGAGGTCAACGGCGCGTTGGCCGGGCGGCTGGGCGAGGCGTTCGAGGCCCTCGCCGGCGACGGCGAACGGCGCGCGCGAATGAGCCGGGCCGCCGCCGGCCTGTGCGACGGCCTGGGCGCCGAGCGGGTGGCGGCGCGGATGCTGGCGATGACGGGCGGAGTTTAGCCGATCAGGTCCCAGGCCAGGGGCTCGCCGCGCTTGAGGTCGCGGGCGGCGGGGCGGCCGAGGACCGCGTCCAGATGCTTCGGCGCCAGGCCGTGGCCGGGGCGAATCGAGCGAATATTCTCCGTGGTAAGACGTTCCCCGCGTCTTACGTCGGCCACGACATAGAGCGATCGGCGGTGTTCGCGGCTGGCGGCCTCGGCCTCGACCTCCTCGTAACGCACGGTTCCCAACGCCTCCCAGGCCGCCCGGCAATCGGCGGTCAGGCGGGCCAGCTCCTCCGGCTCGAGCGAAAAAGCTGCGTCCGGCCCCCCGTCGGCGCGGGCCAGGGTGAAGTGCTTTTCGATCACGCAGGCGCCCAGCGCCACCGCCGCCACCGAGACCGCGGTTCCCATGGTGTGATCCGACAGCCCGACCAGCGCCTCGTGCCGCGCGCCGAGGTCGGCCATGGTGCGCAGGTGCATCTGGGACGGCGGGGTCGGGTAGCCGCTGGTGCAGTGGAGCAGGATCAAGCCGCCGCCTCCCGCCCCGCGCGCGGCGGCGACGGCGTCGGCGATGTCCTCGCTGGAGGCCAGACCGGTCGAGACGACCAGCGGCTTACCGGTGCGCGCCATATGGGCGACTAGCGGGGTGTCGACGATCTCGAACGAGGCGACCTTGTAGGCCGGCGCGTCCAGGGTTTCGAGGAAGTCGACCGCGGTCGGATCGAACGGTGAGGAAAAGATGGTGATCCCCGCCTCGCGCGCCTTTTCGAACAGGCGCGGATGCCAGTCCCAGGGGGTGTGGGCCTCCTGGTAGAGTTCGTGCAGCCGCCGGCCCCGCCACAGGCCGCCCTCGATCAGGAACCCGGGCCCGTCATGGTCGATGGTGAGGGTGTCGGCGGTGTAGGTTTGCAGCTTGACCGCGTCGGCCCCGGCCGCCTTGGCCGCCTCGATCAAGGCGAAGGCGCGGTCGATGTCGCCGTTGTGGTTGCCGCTCATCTCGGCGATCACATAGGGCGGTTGATCGGGTCCGATCGGCCGGCCGGCGATGCTGACACACCTCATGGGCGCCTCGGCTGTGCTCCTGAGTCTCACCCCAGATATACCGCGTCGCGCGTTAAGAAACCGCGTTGGGCGCCGCCTGGCCCGGATGCTCGGCCTGCCAGGCCAGGATGTCGTCGCTGTCGAAGTCCGGCTTGCCGGGATAAAGCGCCTCGTAGACCACGGTGACGAAGGCGAAATCCGCCGGCGTGTCCACCGTCCAACGGTAGCGCGCCGGCGGATCGCGCATCACCGGGTTCAGGCGGAACCGCTCGGGGTGGCGATAGATGTAGGGGGTGACGTGTTCGCGGTCGTAGGGATCGTCGCTCTCGCGGACGGCGCGCATCAGGGCGGCGGTCTCGCAGACCTCGACGTCCAGGCCCTTGGGGTAGGTCCAGTCCTTGGAAGTGTAGGTGTAGTCGGCGCCCGAGGCGGCGTGGGAGGCGATGCAGGCGTCGATCAGGGCGGGATCGGCCAGCGGGCAGTCGGCGGTCAGGCGCACGAAGCTCCTCGGCGTTCCGGCGGCCTCGATCGCGCCGACGAACCGCGCCCGGACATCGTCCAGCGGCCCGCGCCAGCAGGCGACATCGTTGGCGCGGCACCAAGCCTCGATCACGTCGTCGGCGGGGTCGGTGCTGGTGGCGACGGTGATCCCGCTCACCCGCCGCGCGCGGCGCAGCCGTTCGATCTGGCGGGCGATCATCGGCTGGCCCAGGATCGGACGCATCACCTTGCCCGGCAGTCGGGTCGAAGACATGCGCGCCTGCAGGATCGCCAGGACCACGCCGGTTCAGGCTCCCGATGTCTGGAGCCGGCCTAGACCCATTCGACCTTCATGATCTCGTAGGCCTTCACCCCGCCGGGGGTGTTGACCTCAAACACGTCGCCGACCGCCTTGCCGATCATGGCCCGCGCCAGCGGCGAGGTCACCGAGATCCGGCCCGAGCGCACATCGGCCTCGTGCTCGCCGACGATCTGGTAGCGGGCGGCCTCGTCGGTGTCTTCGTCCACCAAGCTGACGGTGGCGCCGAACTTCACCTGGCTGCCGGAGAGCTTGGAGACGTCGATCACCTGGGCGCGCGCGATCTTATCCTCGATCTCGGCGATCCGGCCCTCGATCCAGCCCTGCCGTTCCTTGGCGGCGTGGTACTCGGCGTTTTCCGACAGGTCGCCATGCGCACGCGCCTCCGCGATCGCGGCGATCACGCTCGGCCGCTCCTGCGTCTTCAAACGCTTCAGTTCTTCGTCGAGGACGCTATAGCCCTCGCCGGTCATCGGCACTTTTTCCATTGCGGAGTTTAGCTCGGTAAGCCCTTTTGGGGAGGTGATGATCCGGCCGCGGGCGTGACGTCCGGGGGCTGAGAGGATAGAGGCGACCTCGTTTGACTTCAAGAGCTTGTGAACGAGTTCCGGTGAGCGGCCCCGGCGGGTCGCTCGATCGCCTCAGCGCGCCGTCAGGCCTCCGTCGATCACCAGCTCGGCGCCGGTGACATAGCGCGACTCGTCCGAGGCCAGCCAGAGCACCCCATTGGCGATATCCTGCGGCACGCCCTTGACCCCCAGCGGCACCATGCCGACGGACAGGGCGTCGAGGTCGATCGCCTCGTTGGCGCCCGGCGCGCGGGTGCTGGCGATGCTTTCCCAGATAGGGGTCTCGATCAGGCCGGGATGGACGGTGTTGACTCGGATGCCGTCCTTGGCCTCGGCGCATTCCATCGCCACCGATTTGGACAAGAGCAGCACCGCCCCCTTGGTCGCGCAGTAGGCGGGCAGCATCGACGAGCCCTTCAACCCGGCCACCGAGGACATGTTGATGATCGAGCCGCCCGGCCCCGATTTGCGCATCAGGGGGATCGAATGTTTCAGCCCCAGGAACACGCCCTCGACGTTCACCGCCTGCTGCTTGCGGAAATCGGCTAGGCTGAAGTTGGTGATCGAGGGACTGCCGATGGCGATCCCGGCGTTGTTGACCAGCACGTTCAGCCGGCCATGGCGCTTTTCGATCTCGGCGATGACGCGGGTCCAGTCATCCTCGCTGGTGGTGTCGTGGTGCAGGTAGCTCGCCTGGCCGCCGGCCTTGCCGATCTCGGCGGTCAGGGCCTCGCCCTTGTCGTCCTGCAAGTCGGTGATGACCACGCTGGCGCCCTCGCGGGCCAGCGTTTCGGCGCAGCCGCGACCAATGCCGCTGGCGCCGCCGGTGACCAGGGCGATCTTGCCTTGAACCCGTCCCATGATGCCGTTTCCTCTGTTCTCGTGTCGTTGAACTCGGTTCTACACCGAGGCGGGAGGAGGCCAAGCCCTATCGGCGCGCTCAGCCGTAGCTTTGCAGCGCGCGGACCTCCAGCTCGCCCTCGGCGGTGATCGCCTGGGAGGCGGCCAGCGCGCCGGCGGTGGTGGTGTAGTAGGGAATCTTCATCATCAGGGCGGTGCGGCGCAGCGAGAAGGAGTCGGCCAGCGACTGGCGCCCCTCGGTGGTGTTGAACACCAGTTGGACCTCGCCGTTCTTCATCGCATCGACGATGTTCGGCCGGCCCTCCAGCACCTTCTTGACCATCTCGGCCTTCAGCCCCTGTTCCTCGAGATAGGCGCAGGTCCCGCCGGTGGCGATGATGCGAAAGCCCGCGGCGGCCAGCAGGCGCGCCGGTCCCAGGATGAACGACTTGTCGGATTCCTTGACCGAGACGAAGACGCAGCCCGCCTTGGGCAGTACGGTCCCGCCGCCGAGCTGGCTCTTGGCGAAGGCGCGGGCGAAGGCCGGCGCCAAGCCCTCACCGGGGCGGCGCCAGTCCAGGCCCATCACCTCGCCGGTCGAGCGCATCTCCGGGCCGAGCACGGTGTCGACGCCGGGAAAGCGGGCGAAGGGGAACACCGCCTCCTTCACCGCGATGTGGTCGTAGCTCGCCTCCTTTAGGCCGAAGCTGGCCAGTGTCTTGCCGGCCATGATCTTGGCCGCGATCGCCGCCACCGGCTGGCCGATGGTCTTGGCCACGAACGGTACGGTGCGCGAGGCCCTGGGGTTGACCTCCAGCACGAAAATCCGCGGGCTCGGCGCGTGTGGCTCCTCGATGGCGAACTGCACGTTCATCAGCCCGCGCACGTTGAGCGCGAAGGCCATGGCCTCGGTCTGCCGTTTCAGCTCGGCGATGGTTTCGGGCCGGAGCGAGAACGGCGGCAGCGAGCAGGCCGAGTCGCCGGAGTGCACTCCGGCCTCCTCGATGTGCTCCATCACCCCGGCGACGAACACGCTTTGCCCGTCGCACAGGGCGTCCACGTCGACCTCGGTGGCGCGCGACAGATACTGGTCGATCAACACCGGGCTGTCGCCGGAGACCTGGACGGCGGTGCGGATGTAGCGGTCGAGCTGCTCCTCGTCGTGGACAATCTCCATCGCCCGCCCGCCCAGCACATAGGAGGGGCGGATCACCACCGGGAAGCCGACGCGCCGGGCGCCCTCGAACGCCTCCTCGGCGCTGCGGGCGATGGCGTTGACCGGCTGGGCGATGTTCAGCCGGTGCAGCAGTTGCTGGAACCGCTCGCGGTCCTCGGCCAGGTCGATCGCGTCGGGCGAGGTGCCGAGGATCGGCACGCCCGCGTCCTCCAGCGCCTGGGCCAGCTTCAGCGGGGTCTGGCCGCCGAACTGGACGATGACGCCCATCAGCTCGCCCTTGGCCTGCTCGACCGCGATCACCTCCAGCACGTCCTCGGCGGTGAGCGGCTCGAAATACAGCCGGTCGGAGGTGTCGTAGTCGGTCGAGACGGTCTCGGGGTTGCAGTTGACCATGATCAACTCGATGCCGATCTGGTCCAATGCGAAAGCCGCGTGGCAGCAGCAGTAGTCGAACTCGATGCCCTGGCCGATCCGGTTCGGCCCGCCGCCCAGGATGATCGCCTTGCGACGATCGCTGGCCTCGGCCTCGCAGTGCGGGGCGCCGCCCAGCGCGCCGCTCTCGTAGGTCGAATACATGTAGGGCGTCGAGGCGCGGAACTCGCCGGCGCAGGTGTCGATGCGCTTGAACACCGGCCGCACGCTCAAGGCCTGGCGGGCGGCGCGGACCTGGGCCTCGCCCTGGCCGGTCAGCCGGGCCAGGCGGGCGTCGGAAAACCCCAGCGCCTTCAGTCGGCGAAACGCGTTCGCCTCGCCCGGCAGGCCGAGCTGGCGAAGCCTGGTTTCCTCGGCGACCAGGGTCTCGATCTGGCGCAGGAACCAGGGCTCGTAGGCGCAGGCGGCGTTGACCTCATCGACCGTGAGGCCATGGCGAAAGGCCTGGGCGATCAGGCGGATGCGGTCGGGGGTGGGAACGCCCAGCGCGCGGGTGACCGCGCTGCGGCCGGTCTCCAGGTCTTCCGCGCCGTCGATCTCGATCTCATCGAGGCCGGTCAGGCCGGTCTCCAGGCCGCGCAGCGCCTTTTGCAGGCTCTCGGCGAAGCTGCGGCCGATGGCCATCACCTCGCCCACCGACTTCATCGAGGTGGTCAGATAGGGCTCGGCGCCGGGATATTTCTCGAATGCGAAGCGGGGGATCTTGGTGACCACATAGTCGATCGAGGGCTCGAACGAGGCGGGGGTCGCGCCGGTGATGTCGTTCATCAGCTCGTCGAGCGTGTAACCCACCGCCAGCCTGGCGGCGACCTTGGCGATCGGAAAGCCGGTGGCCTTCGACGCGAGCGCCGAGGAGCGCGAAACCCGCGGATTCATCTCGATCACCACCATCCGCCCGTCGGCGGGATTGACCGCGAACTGGACGTTGGAGCCACCGGTCTCCACCCCGATCTCGCGCAGCACCGCGATCGAGGCCGAGCGCATGCGCTGGTATTCCTTATCGGTCAGGGTCAGGGCCGGGGCGACGGTGATCGAATCGCCGGTGTGCACCCCCATCGGGTCGATGTTCTCGATCGAGCAGACGATGATGCAGTTGTCCGCCAGGTCGCGGACCACCTCCATCTCGAACTCCTTCCAGCCCAGCACGCTTTCCTCGATCAGCACCTCGTGGGTGGGCGACAGATCGAGCCCGCGCTCGACGATCTCACGGAACTCCTCGAGATTGTAGGCGATGCCGCCGCCGGTGCCGGCCAGGGTGAAGGAAGGCCGCACGATCGCCGGCAGGCCGACGAACTCCAGGCCGGCCAGGGCCTCCTCCGGGGTGTGGGCGACGCGCGACTTGGGGCTTTCCAGCCCGATCTTGTCCATCGCGTCGCGAAACTTCTGCCGATCCTCGGCCTTGTCGATCACGGCGGCCTTGGCCCCGATCATCTCGACGCCGTACTTGGCCAGGACGCCGGCCCGCTCCAGCGCCAGCGCGGTGTTCAGCGCGGTCTGGCCGCCCATGGTGGGCAGCAGCGCGTCCGGCCGCTCCTTTTCGATGATCTTGGCGACCATTTCCGGGGTGATCGGCTCGATGTAGGTCGCGTCCGCCACGTCCGGGTCGGTCATGATCGTGGCCGGGTTCGAATTGACCAGCACGATGCGGTAGCCCTCGGCCCGCAGCGCCTTGCAGGCCTGGACCCCGGAGTAGTCGAACTCGCACGCCTGGCCAATCACGATCGGGCCGGCGCCGATGATCAGGATCGAGGAAATGTCGGTGCGTTTGGGCATCTCGTCTCGCGCGCAGGGGCGAGGCCGCGCCCTGGCGCGTCCCTCACCGACAAATTGTAGGTTAAGGTGCTCGTTTAGTGGCGGACTCGCCTGGGCGCAAGCGCGCCGCCTAACGCGCCGCGTCCATCAGTCCGGCGAAGCGCTCGAACAGATAGAGACTATCGGTCGGACCGGGCGAGGCTTCGGGGTGATGCTGAACCGAGAACACCGGCCGGTCCTTGAGCGCCAAGCCGGCGTTGGTGCCGTCGAACAGCGAGACATGGGTCTCGACCACGGATTCGGGCAGGCTGGCCCGCTCGACGGTGAAGCCGTGGTTCATCGAGACGATCTCGACCTTGCCGGTGGTCAGGTCCTTGATCGGATGGTTGGCGCCATGGTGGCCCTGGTCCATCTTCACCGTGCGCGCGCCGAGCGCCAGCGCCAGCATCTGGTGGCCCAGGCAGATGCCGAACACCGGCTTGCCGCTGGCGACCAGCTTCTGAATTTCCGGCACGGCGTATCGCCCGGTGGCGGCCGGATCGCCGGGACCGTTTGACAGCAGCACGCCATCGGGATCGCGGGCCAGGATGTCCTCGGCCGAGGTGGCCGCCGGCAGCACGGTGGCGCGCGCGCCGATGCTGGTTAGGGCGCGCAGGATGTTGCGCTTGACCCCGTAGTCCAGCACCACGACCTCGTACTTCGGCGCGCCCGCCTTGGCGTAGCCCTCGGGCCAGCGCCACAGCCCTTCGTCGAAGGTGAAGGCCTGCAAGCAAGTGGCGTCCTTGGCCAGGTCCAGGCCCACCAGGCCGGTCCAGGCTCTGGCCTCGGCGACCAGGGCGTCCAGGTCGAAAGCGCCGTCCGGGTCGTGGGCGATCACCGCGTGCGGCATGCCCTTCTCGCGGATGGTCAGGGTTAGGGCGCGGGTGTCGATCCCTGACAGCGCCACCACGCCGCGGCGCTTGAGCCAGGCGTCCAGGTCGCCGTCGGCGCGCCAGCTGGCCGGAGGGGTCGGGGCCTCGCGGAAGATCGCGCCGCGCGCGGCGGTGGCCGCGCCCTGGCCGAACTGCTCGATGTCCTCGCCGTTCACCCCGACATTGCCGATGTGCGGGAAGGTGAAGGCCACGATCTGGGCCATGTAGGAGGGGTCGGTCAGGATTTCCTGATAGCCGCTCATCGCGGTGTTGAAACAGACCTCGCCGACCGCCCGGCCGACCGCGCCGACCCCGTGGCCTTGAAAGATGGTCCCGTCCGCCAGCGCCAGAACGCCGGTGGCCCCGGGCATCAGCGCCTTGACCATGGATGGGGCCTCCTTCGGATCGGGATGGATGATCGTTGTCGCGAAGCGGCGGCGTGTCTAGGGGCGTGAGGCGGGGCGGTCAACCCCGGCTCGCCTTGCGGGCCGCGCGGGGCGGCGAGCGGAGCCGGACGGCGAGCCTCTCGGCGAAGGCGGCGTTCGAATCCGGCGACCAACCGCGCTATGATGGGTCGTGCGGTTCGACGAACAATTCCTCGACGAGATCAAGTCCCGCCTGCGCCTGTCCGACGTGATCGGCCGCAGCGTGAAGTTGCGCCGGCAGGGCCGCGAGTTCGTCGGCCTCTCGCCATTCAGCAAGGAGCGGACCCCCTCGTTCTTCGTCAACGACGACAAGGGCTTCTTCCACGACTTCTCCTCGGGCAAGCACGGCGACCTGATCAGCTTCCTGCAGGAGACCGAACGCCTGAGCTTCGTCGAGGCGGTCGAGAAGCTGGCGGCCGAGGCGGGGGTGCCGATGCCGGCGCCCGACCCGCTCGGGGCCGAGCGGGACAAGACCCGCCAGGCGCTGTCCGATTGGCTGGAGACCGCGGCCAAATGGTTCGAGGCCGAGTTGCGCCGCCCCGCGGGGATTCAGGCCAGGGGCTACCTCGCCCGGCGCGGCCTGCCGGAAGACGAATGGGGCCGCTTCCGCCTGGGTTTCTCGCCGCCCGGCCGCACCGCGCTGAAGGACTATCTGATCGCCAAGGGCGCGCGTCCGGGCGAGCTGGTCGAGGCCGGGCTGCTGATCGCGCCCGAGGACGGCGGCGCGCCCTACGACCGTTTCCGCGAGCGGATCATCTTTCCGATCACCGACGCGCGTGGGCGGGTGGTCTCGTTCGGCGGGCGCGCGCTCGATCCGCAGGCCCGGGCCAAGTACCTGAACGGGCCGGAGACGGCGCTGTTCCACAAGGGCGCGACGCTCTACGGCTTGGCGGAGGCCAGGCGGCTGATGGCCGCCGCCCACGACGGATCGGCCCTGGTGGTGGTCGAGGGCTATATGGACGCCATCGCCTGCCAGCGCGCGGGCGTCGCCGCCGTCGCCCCGCTGGGCACGGCGCTGACCGAGGACCAGATGGAGGCGCTTTGGCGGCTGCATCCCGAGCCGATCCTGTGCTTCGACGGCGACGCCGCCGGCCAGCGCGCGGCGTCTCGTGCTATTGACCGAGCCTTGCCGTTGCTCGCCAACGGAAAATCACTGGCTTTCGTCACACTTGGTGATGGTCAAGATCCGGATGACATCCTGCAGGCGGCGGGTCCCGCCGCTCTGAAGATCGCGCTTGCCAATACCAAGCCCCTTGCTCGCGTCTTGCTCGAACGTGAGGTGCAGCGCGAGACTATCCAGACGCCAGAGCAACTTGCCGGGCTACGGGCGCGCGTAGCTGGCCTTGCAAGGCAGATCGGTGATCCCAGCCTAAGCAAGACCTATGAAAGTCAGTTCCGCGAAGCGGTTGACCTCTGGTGGTCTGCCACTGGAGTAACGATTGAACGCAATAGGGTGGTGCGCCCCTATGGTCGCCGCGACCCACGCCGGCCGGCCTACGAGGATGCGCCGATGACCGCGGAGGGACGCGGTCAGGGCCGACGACTGCGTCAATCATTGGAGCCGCTGCCGGCGGCGCTGGCCAAGGCGGCGCTGGCCGAACCGGCCTTGTTGGACCCCCAGATGGAGACCTTCGAGGCCCATGGCTTCGGCGATCCGGCGCTCGGCGATTTGGCGAAGGAAATCATCCGCCTGCGTCTGAACGCCGACGTTCTTGACTCCGAGGCCCTCAAACGCCATCTGGCGACTAGAGGATTCGGCGCGTTGCTGGGTGAGATCGACAAGGCGGCTCTCAAATCGGGCGCGCCTTTCCTAGGTCCGGATGGATCACCCGCCCTCGCCAGGTCCCAGTGGACGCACGCGTTCGAGCAGGTCGCTCGGATGGCGGCGCTGGGAGTCGCAATCGAAGCCGCCAAGAGCGATCTTGCCGGCCGTGCTGGCATGGAAGCCATCGAGAGGATGAAGATCGAACGTGACGCGTTGCGGCGCGCGATCGGAAGCGGAACGGTTTGGACGGACGGCGGGTCTTATGGGTGAAGGACTGGCCGACTGTTTGCATGGGAATTTGCCCCGATGGGCGCGGCCTCGCGCCGGCGCCTCGGGATCGGAGACATAGATGAGCAATACGGCTGAGACTGTAGAGGTCGAAACCACCACCGACGGCCCGCTGCTCGACCTGACGGACGCCGGCGTCAAGAAGTTCATCAAGCAGGCCAAGGCCCGCGGCTACGTCACCATGGACGAGCTGAACAAGGTCCTGCCGTCCGAGGAGGTCACCTCCGAGGCGATCGAGGACACTCTCGCCATGCTGAGCGAGATGGGCGTCAACGTGGTCGAGGCCGAAGAGGACGGCGAGCCGGCCGAGGGCGGCGAGGTCGCGGTCCGCGAGGAGACCGCGGTCGCCGAAAGCGCCGCCAAGGAAAGCAACTACGACCGCACCGACGACCCGGTGCGCATGTACCTGCGCGAGATGGGCTCGGTCGAGCTTCTCAGCCGCGAGGGCGAGATCGCCATCGCCAAGCGCATCGAGGCCGGTCGCGACACCATGATCCGGGGCCTGTGCGAAAGCGCCCTGACCTTCGAGGCGATCATGGTCTGGCGCGAGGAGCTGGGCGGCGGACGCATCCTGCTGCGCGAAGTGATCGACCTGGAACAGACCTACGGCGGCTCGGCCGCCGGCATTCTGGCCGCGACCCCGGCCGAGGTCGAGGAAACGCCAGAGGCGGCCGAGTCCGCCGCGCCGGCCGAGGGCGCCGAGGCGGTCGAGGGCGAGGCGCCGCCCGAGGACGAGGACGATTTCGACGACGGCGCCGGCCCCACGGTCAGCGCCATGGAGGCGGAGCTGCGCGAGGGGGTGATGGCCACCCTGGACGCCATCGCCAGCGAGTTCGAGGCCTTCCGCGCCCTGCAGGACCGGCTGGTCAGGCACCGCCTGCTCGGCGAGGATCTGCCCGAGGAGGAGCGCCGCGCCTATGAGGCGGCCACCTCCACCATCGTCCAGCACCTCAAGACCCTGAAGCTGAACAACAACCGCATCGAGGCCCTGGTCGACCAGCTCTATGCGATCAACCGCCGCCTGATGGGGCTGGAAGGCCGCCTGCTGCGGCTGGCCGACAGCTACGGCATCAGCCGCGGCGAGTTCCTCAAGGCCTATTTCGGCGCCGAGCTCAGCCCGCATTGGCCCGAGACGGTCAAGCAACTGGGCGTGCGCTGGACCAAGTTCATCGAGAACGACAACGGCCAGATCGGCGACATCCGGCGCGAGGTCGCGGCCCTGGCCACCGAGACCGGCCTGCCGATCGACGACTATCGCCGCATCGTCCACACCGTGCAGAAGGGCGAGCGCGAGGCGCGCCAGGCCAAGAAGGAAATGGTCGAGGCCAACCTGCGCCTGGTGATCTCGATCGCCAAGAAATACACCAACCGCGGCCTGCAGTTCCTGGACCTGATCCAGGAGGGCAACATCGGCCTGATGAAGGCGGTGGACAAGTTCGAGTACCGCCGCGGCTACAAGTTCTCGACCTACGCCACCTGGTGGATCCGCCAGGCGATCACCCGCTCGATCGCCGACCAGGCCCGCACCATCCGCATTCCGGTGCACATGATCGAGACGATCAACAAGATCGTCCGCACCTCGCGCCAGATGCTGCACGAGATCGGCCGCGAGCCCACCCCCGAGGAGTTGGCCGAGAAGCTGGCCATGCCGCTGGAGAAGGTGCGCAAGGTGCTGAAGATCGCCAAGGAGCCGATCAGCCTGGAGACCCCGATCGGGGACGAGGAGGACAGCCACCTGGGCGACTTCATCGAGGATAAGAACGCCGTCCTGCCGATCGACGCGGCGATCCAGTCGAACCTGCGCGAAACCACCACCCGCGTGCTCGCCTCGCTGACCCCGCGCGAGGAGCGGGTGCTGCGCATGCGCTTCGGCATCGGCATGAACACCGACCACACGCTCGAAGAGGTCGGCCAGCAGTTCTCCGTCACCCGCGAACGCATCCGCCAGATCGAGGCCAAGGCGCTGCGCAAGCTGAAGCACCCGAGCCGGAGCCGGAAGCTGCGGAGCTTTTTGGACAGTTGACAGCGGGCGAACGAACGCGGAACATTTGCCGATGGCCGATGATGGTTTCACCGTTCGGATCGACGACGACCTCGCCGATGACATAAAGGCGGCGGCGGCGGCAAAAGGCGTCCCCGTCGAGATGTTCGTGCGCGACGCCTTGGCCAGCCACGTCCTGGCCGAGATCGAGTGGTCGAGCGATCCCGACCCGGCGATTGACGAGCAGATCGCCGAGGAAACGTTGCGCCGCGGCGACGGGATCGCCTGGGAAGCGTTCCGCGAGCGCTTCAAGCTTTTCGGCCGACGCGCCGGGTGAAATTCCGCATCATCGTGTCACCCGCGGCGGCGAGAGACGTCAACCGGTTGGAAGCCTGGCTGCTCGACAAGGATCCGGCCTCCGCTTCACGGGTCGGCGAAGTGCTGGAGAACGCCATCGCCTCGCTCGACGAAATGCCGGAGCGGGGCAGGGCGTTGACGCCAACCACGCGGGAACTGAACGCGAAGCTTGGCCGCAGCATCTACGTTATTCGTTACCGCGTCATGCGCCGCCAAGTCGTCGTGACCCGCATCATCCATGGTCGCGAACGGCGGTAGCCAAAGATTACCGGGGGACGTGACCCCGAGGCCACCGCAACGAGGCCGTGGTTTCCCTACCGGCTCCCACTTGGTAGGCTCCGGAGTTCATCCGGGCCTTCGTCGGCGCGGCCGTGGTTTCCCTACCGGCTCCCACTTGGTAGGCTCTGGAGGGAGACTCGCCGGGCGATCTCGCGGCCGTGGTTTCCCTACCGGCTCCCACTTGGTAGGCTGCGTGGCTGAACGTGCCGACCGATTCCGGCGCCGTGGTTTCCCTACCGGCTCCCACTTGGTAGGCTGCCCAGAACGCCGCCCACCTCTGGGGCCTGGCCGTGGTTTCCCTACCGGCTCCTGATCTTCCCCCGAAAAAGTGGACGGGGTTATGCCGCTCTGCGCTCCATCTCGGCTGGGCTGATGTAGCCCAGGGCCGAGTGCAGGCGGCGGGGATTGTAGAAGCCCTCGATGTATCCGAACAGATCGCGGCGGGCCTCGGCCCGGGTGGCGTAGACCCGGTGGTGTACCCGCTCGGTCTTGAGGGTGTGGAAGAAGCTCTCCATCGGGGCGTTGTCCCAGCAGTCGCCCTTGCGGCTCATGGAGGGCGTGATCCCTGACCGGGCAAGGGCCAGTCGATAGGCCTCGGCGGCGTACTGGATGCCGCGGTCGGAGTGATGGATCAGCCCCGGCGCGGGTCGCTGGCGCTCGACGGCCATTTTCAGCGCGTCGAGAGCGATCTCGGTGTGCAGGGTCTCGCGCATCGACCAGCCGACCAGCTTGCGGGTGTGCATGTCGAGGACGCCGGCCAAGTAGAGCCAGCCTTCGCCGGTGGGGATGTAGGTCAGGTCGGCGAGCCAGACCTGGTTGGGCGCCCGCGCAGTGAAGTTGCGGCCGAGCCTGTTGGGCGCGATCGGATAGCCGTGGCGGCTGTCGGTCGTGCGCGTGCGCCGCGGCAGCGCCGCCAGGCCGCGAAGCCCGGCGCGGCGCATCAGCCGCTCGATCCGAGAGCGCCCGATACGTCGGCCATGGCCACGCAGAACGGCGTGGATGCGCGGCGAACCGTAGGTCCCGCTGCTCTCCGCGTGGATCAGGCGGATGTCGCCCAGCAGCGCGCGGTTGGCCGCGGCGCGGCGGCTCTCGGGTCGATCGCGCCAGGCGTAGTAGCCGCTGGCCGACAGGCCCAGGACCGCGCACATCACCCGAACCGGCCAGACGCTGCGATGCTCATCGACGAACCCGAACTTCATCGGGAGGCCGCTCCGAAGATGAGCGCGGCTTTTTTTAAGATGTCGCGCTCCATGCGCAGCCGCTCGTTCTCGCGCCGCAGCCGGGCGTTCTCCGAGGCCAGATCAGACGGCGACGGGGCCGGCGCTTGCGTGTTGGGGCGCCTCGCCGCCCCCGTCGCCTGCGCCCCGTACTGCATCATCCATCGTCGCAGCACCGTCTCGTGCAGGCCCAGCTCGGCCGCCACCTTGCCCGCCGACAGGCCGCTCGTGGCCACACGGTCAACCGCCTCGCGCTTGAAAGCCTCCGGAAACACCCGACGCGTCGCGCTCATCTGACACTCCTCTCCAGCTCCTAAGAGCTAGCATGGGTGTCCACTGAAACGAGGGAGGATCAGCTCCCACTTGGTAGGCTGAGGCGCACCACCTCGCGCACCATCTTGGCGCCGTGGTTTCCCTACCGGCTCCCACTTGGTAGGCTGGCGGCGGCCGCTGCTACGGCTATGACGTCGCCGTGGTTTCCCTACCGGCTCCCACTTGGTAGGCTCAGCGCCTCGTGCCGATCCACCGCGCGATCGCCGTGGTTTCCCTACCGGCTCCCACTTGGTAGGCTACAGTCAGCTAACCCTACTGGGCGCGTCAGGCCGTGGTTTCCCTACCGGCTCCCACTTGGTAGGCTCGCACCGAGCTGTCGGTCCAGGTGATCGCCGCCGTGGTTTCCCTACCGGCTCCCACTTGGTAGGCTCCTGGCGGCCAGCTCGCCGCCAACACCACGGCCGTGGTTTCCCTACCGGCTCCCACTTGGTAGGCTGACCGGGATATGTTCATCTTCCTCGCCGACGCCGTGGTTTCCCTACCGGCTCCCACTTGGTAGGCTTTCGCCTACATGGCCGCTGACGGCTGCCGGGCCGTGGTTTCCCTACCGGCTCCCACTTGGTAGGCTCCCCGGACCTGCGCGGGGCACCACAGCATCAGCCGTGGTTTCCCTACCGGCTCCCACTTGGTAGGCTACGATCGAAGCCCGCCCCATCCGGTACGAGGCCGTGGTTTCCCTACCGGCTCCCACTTGGTAGGCTGGCCTCGCCGACCTTCACGGGAGTGCCTGCGCCGTGGTTTCCCTACCGGCTCCCACTTGGTAGGCTTTTATCACGCCGGCTCCAACGATGTTTTCACGCCGTGGTTTCCCTACCGGCTCCCACTTGGTAGGCTGCCTCTGCTGAAAGTGGTTGAAAATGCTCTGGTTTCCGCCCTGTCAAACGGGCCGAAATCAGAGCAGAACCAGCTGTTGAGGCGCGACCTTTTCATTTTTTTCTGATTCGCCCAGCAGAAGACGCATTCGACCATATTGTTTGTCGGTCACCTGCAAAGCCCTCACGCCGCCCTTCTTCGGCAGGTTTCGGGTGACGCGCTGCAGGTGTTTGTCCACGGCTTCCTCGCCGCGACAGACGCGAGCATAGACCGAGAACTGCAGCATCATATAGCCGTCGTCTTTGAGAAAATTACGGAATCTGGTCGCCGCGCGCCGGTCGCTCTTTGTGCCGACGGGGAGGTCGAAGAAGACGAACACCCACAAGATGCGGACCTCTTCGGCTTTCACGGACCGAACGCTGGAAGCCGAACCAAGGCTGGCGTTCGCCCTTCCAGGCAACGCACCAGCGACTCGGCCATCTTCTCCGTCCCGGTCAGAAGCGTGAGCGTTTCATCGCCGAGTTGGGCTTGCGCGAGCAGCACGCCAGCCATCGCTCTGCGATCTTCCAGCGTCAGGTCATCGCGGCTCGGCGCGCCGTTCCCGGCGGTGTTCCAGGCCAGAACATCGACAAATGGCCTCAGCGGCTCGACAATATCATCAGCGAGGTTGAAGGCGTTCGAGATCGAGGCGTGCTTGAGGCCAAAGGCCGGCAGCAAGCCGCTGGCCACCAGGGCGCGGGCCACACCCGACCGGATCACCGCATAACCGTAGTTCAGCATTTTGTTACGCCTATCGCCGTCGTCGTCTCGGCGAAAATCCGGCCAGAACTTTCCCCAGTAATATCGGGCCGCTTGCGCCTCGATATTGGCGGGATCGCCAGAGCCAACGCGGCGCGCCATTTCTCGAAGGGTGTGTCCCCCACCGACGCCCACGGCGTCGAGCGCGCCGGCCTGATTTTCGATCTTGGTTCTGACGATCGTTTGCCAGAGGCGCTTCTTCAGCGGCGCGCGGGTTTCGATTTGGATACGCGCGACGTCGGCTTGCCGGTGGTGGCGGTGAAATGGGAGCGCCAAGCCTGACGGCGTATGGCTTTCATCGGTCACCATCATCACCACGCCCGCCGTCATGCAGGCCGAGAGCAATGACGAGGTGAGGGTGGAGCGCGGCGAGTTGAGCACGACCCAGGCGACGTCCTCCAAAGAGAGCCGGACCTCGCCGTCATCCTGCGCCACGACGATCTGACCGTCCGCGTAGGAGAGGCGGGACGGCTGCGTCAGGTGCAGACCGCGCCACGCCATGTGCGCTTCTCCCGCTCGATCTCGAAACGCCGCCCGAGGCGATCAACCTGAAATTTTCGGAAGGACTTTAGGGTCTTGGCGCCGATGCCGCGGACCAATTCGTCCTTGGATCGATGGGGTGACAAGTTGATCGCTCCCGTCGAGCGGTCCATTCCCCGAAAATACCCATCGGCGAAGGTTCCGTCTGTCTTCTCGACCTCGATGAAGGAAAGCGGATACAGGCTCCACAAGAATTCATGATCGGGTCCCATGGTTGGCCAATCATGTTCGTTCTTGTAAGCTTGAACCGCTTGATTTGGAGGTGTCGGCCAGTCGTTCTTGTCAAAAATTTGATGTGGATAGACCGGAATCAGAAAATATTCCCAGACACTGCGCTTGTTTTTCTTCTGGAATACATCCACGCGGGTCATCTCGCCGCGCTCGGCCACCCCGTCGCGGACGAGAACATCGACCTTCTTTGTGGTGGACAGGCGAACCTTGGCGATCGGGTCGCCCTTTGGAGACAGGGGACGGCGATCCTTCGGTTTGCCGGCTTCGATCCAGTCTCTTAGGGACGCCACCAGCCTGGCGTTTCGCTCGGCGTCCTTGATGCGCGCCAGGTCGGGTAGGGTCAGCGCCTCCACGGCTTTGCGTTCATAAACGACCACGCCCTCATCGGTTTCGACGAACCTGCGTATCGTCGCGGCATGGCCTTCACCGCGCGCGCGGCGTCGTTCGGCCCGAGCGACGAACAGCCGCGAATGCCGATCCATCGCGTCCTTGGTGAAGGACGGCCAGGGCGGCGGAAAACCCGCGAAATCACGGTGATCGCCACGCGCTTCCGCCTCCTGAACCATCTTCGTCAGACGCTGGAGCGCACTTTCGGTGGTCGCCGCGACGATCAGGGCGTCCAGTGCGTGGTGACGATCATCGGACAGGCGCTTGCCATCGGCGTCCTTCTTCAAGCCCTGGATGCCCCATGCACGGCGGAGGCGGTCGGTCAGCGGTCCCGGACGTGTATAGACGTGTCGTTTCTCATCCTCGGGATACAAGCGCCTCAACTCGTCCGCCAGAAGCCGGCAAGCATAACGCGTGTCGTTCAGGTTGCGGGGCTTGAATTTTTCTTCCAGAATCTTAGCGTCCCTGAGAAGGTAGTTTCGCTTTTTCCGGCCTTTCATTGGCTTGATCGACTCGACCGCCTCGGCGAACGTCGCCCAGCGTTTCTCATCGGCGCCGAACCATTCATACGGGGTCATGCCCCGCTTCTCCTGGTTCATCTTGGTGAAGCACAGCGTCTTGTTGACGAAACCGTCGTCGCCGGATCGGCTCCAAGGCAGGATATGATCGACCTCAATGGCGCGATTTGACGCGACGATGGTGTCAGGATGGATGGCTTGGTCGCTGTAGAGGCAGCGACCGTTCTGTTCGCGCCAAAGTTCGTAGCGCAGCAGGTCTTCCGCGCCATGGGCGCCACCCCGACGTCCTCAAGAAACTGTTCGCGCAAGCGATCCTTGGCCTTGTTCCGCTTTTCAATGCCGCTCTTGATCTCGTCGCGTTCTTCCTTGCTCTTGCCTACATCGCGCGCCAGTTCGACGTGAATGGCGCCGGGAAGGCCATGTTTCTGAACGATGGCCTTGACCTGTTTGAGCGCCTCGCTCAGCGCCTTCTTCGCCACTGGGTTGTTGATGTCGTCGATGCCTGTGATCGGTCGAACGGCGTGATCGTAGCCGGCTCGGGCGCAGGCCTCGGAATAGACGAGCCCCTGACGCAGATGCGGCAGGATGGCGCGGCACGCCATGGCCGAGACGTGGCCGGCACCCTTGAAGCCGCTGAAGCTGCGACCGTCCTCGACGCCCGCGAGCAATGCGGCCAGCGCCGCCGGCTCCAACCCCAAGGTCTCAAGTCCGGTGCGGATCGAGCCGAGGTCGTCGCGGAAGGTGAGGATCGAAGCGATGGCGTCGAGCGTCTCCGGCGTGTTCAGCAACGCCTTCCAAACCATCTCGCCGGCGTTTTCAACGATGGTCTTTCGCAGGCTATAGGTTCCTTCCACGGCATGTCCGGAGCGCGCCACGAAGTCATTTTTCTCGTCCTCGGCGGCGACGCCAGCGAAGCGGGTGTCGGCGGACAGGCCCAGCAGATTGCGCAGCGTCTTGAAACTGATCGTCTTCTGTTGACCAAAACTGGCCTCGACGAGCGTGATCTGCGCCGGGTTCAGGGCGATCTCTTCGCGGCCCGCCTGCAATCGCAATGCCGCCAACCGCGACAGCAAACGGAACCGCTCGAAGGACGGCGCCCGACGCGCCGCGCGCTTCTGGCTGGGCTCAAATGGGCAATCGCCGACTAGGTGCTCGCTGTCCTGCAATGGCCGTTGGAAGAACGCAACCTCGGCGAAGGCCGATTCCAGATCTTCTGTCGCCAAGGGATTTCCCATGCGTCGCTGCATATCGAAAATCAGGGCGACTTCCCGGACTTGATCGTCCCTCAGAATGGACCGGCTGAACTGGCCATCGCGGTTGCGCTTGCGGCCGGCATATTCCGTATCGCGCGCGAACATCTCTCCCACCGTGCGCCAATGCGCCAGCCGATCCCGCGTCTCGCCGATGGCCTTGAGCATCTTCGAGGATTCGTCGGTCGCGTTGGCGCCTCGGTCTCGCTTGCTATTCGATTTGAAACCGCGATGGCGGGCGATATGGCCGAGAACCACGGCCAACTCGGGACCCTTGAGCTTGCGATCCAGGCCGTCGGCGCGCAGCGCCCACGGATCGAACTCGGCTATCCTCAAAGCTCCAGGCCCGGCGCGTTCGAGCAGCCCATATCGGACGAACAACCCGCGAAGGTCGGCCATGCGCTTGCGGCGTCGGCGCAAGACACGACGCAATCCCCGATGTTGTCTGCGTAGTTGGTTTGTCGGGGTGCGCTCTTTGTCGGTTTCGGGGGCGTCGAAGGTCCAAACGCCCATGTCGACGATCTCGCCGTCGCCGCTGTCGGGCCGTCTGATCAGCGCCCAGCCGCAGGACGCAATCCCCAGATCGAGCCCGAGCGTGAGATCGTTGTGGATAACCATGTCGCCGCCCCGCGATCTTTCGATATGAACATTGACTAACAAGCGCGGCGGTGCAACCTGAATACGGGAGTCGGTAGGGAAGCCACGGTAAAGTGGTTTTCCACTGAAGGATTACCCTCGGAGGCGACTCCGAGGGGATGCCTCAGCCGGCTTCGTCGTGATGCACGCCCTTATCGACAACCCGCGCCCAGGTCCCCTAGGTTGGCCCACGAGGGCGGACGCGCGTACGCGACTCATCAAACCATGACGAGACGGGGAGAGCGAAATGCGACTGGAAGGCGGATGCTATTGCAAGGCGGTGCGCTACGTGGCCGAGGGCGAGCCGATGATGAAGGCCCAGTGCCATTGCCGCGAGTGCCAGTACATCACCGGCGGCTCGCCCAATGTGTTCATGGCCATGCCGATCGCCGGATTTTCCTACACCAAGGGACAGCCGCGGCAGTTCACCCGTAGCGACCTGGAACGGCCGATGACGCGCGAGTTCTGCCCCAACTGCGGAACCCATCTGGCCACACGCGCGCCGGGCTTTCCGGCGGTCGTCGTCAAGGTCGGCACGCTGGACGACCCAAGCCTGTTCGGCGGGCCGGACCTGGCGATCTACACCATCGACCAGCAGAGCTTCCACCAGATCCCGGCCGGGGCGCGCACGTTCGAGCGGCTGCCCGGCTAACGCCCCAGCGCTTGGTAGGCCAGGGTTTGGAACATCGGCAACGCGGCCGCCGCGGCCATGCGCTGGCCGGTGGCGAGCTGCGAGACGCTTTCCGGCTCCAACGGCATCGAGTTCTGCACCAGATAGATCACGATCAGGTTCTCGGCCGGGTCGGCGCGCCACCAGGTGCCGAAGGCGCCGGGCCAGCCGAAGGCGCCGTTGGTGCCCGGACCCATCCAGGCCTGCTTGTCCTGATCGACCACCACCGACACGCCCAGACCGAAGCCCTGCCCGGCCCAGAACGGCATGCCCAGGAACGGGATCTCGCGCTGGGCGTCGGTCAGCCGGTTGGCGACCATCAGCTCAACCGTCTCGGGCTTTAGCAGCCGCGCCCCGTCGACCTCGCCCTTGCCCAAGAGCATGCGGGCGAATCTCAAATAATCGTCGGCGGTCGAGATCAGCCCGCCGCCGCCGCCGCAGAAGACGGGCGGGACGTCATGGCGTGTGAACCGCACGGGCGAGAGGCTCATGTCCTCCTCCAGCCGGTAGACCACCGCGGCGCGCTCGCGTTTTTGCGGCGGGACGTAGAAGTCGGTGTCGACCATGCCGAGCGGCCGGAAAATTCTCTCGAACAGCACCTCGCGGAACGGCTTGCCCTCGATGCGGCCGACCAGAAAGCCCAGGACGTCGGTCGAATGGCTGTAGTGCAGCCGATCGCCCGGCGGATAGGACAGCGGCAGGCCACCCAACGCCTTCAGCCAAGCGTCAGGTTCGAGTTCGTTGTTTAGCACGTCACCCAGCGCCTTCTGGTACGCGAAGGCGATCGGTCCAATCGAAGTGAAGCCGTATGCGAAGCCGCCGCGGTGGGTCATCAGATCGTCGACCGTGATGTCGCGGGGCGCGGGATAGGTGTCCTCCACCGGGCCTTCGGCGTCCTTCAGCACCCGCATGTTGGAAAACTCGGGCATCCATTTGGTGATCGGATCGTCCAGCCGGAGCCTGCCTTCCTCGATCAGCATCAGGGCCGCGACCGAGGTGATCGGCTTGGTCATCGAGGCGATGCGGAACAGGGTGTCGCGGGTCATCGGAAGGCCGGCTGCGATGTCGCGCTGGCCCACGACGGTGACGTCGGCGATCTGGCCGTTGCGCCACAAAAGCGTGACCGCGCCGGAGAGCACGCCGCTGTCGATCACCCCCTGCAGAGCGGGGCGAATCTTGGCGAGGCCTTCGTGTGAAAAACCGCTGACGTCGATGTTGGCGTCGTCCATGTCGCTCCTCCAGCGAACGGCGCGGGTCCAGGTCCGGGGCGCCGTTTTCTCTACGATAGCGGGGAATCCCCCTCCGGCCTATGGAGCGGTGAGGAAGCCTATTTCCGGAAGGTCCCGACCAGTTCGCCCCTGGCCAGCACATGGCCGCGCATCGCCGCGTTCAGCGCCGCCAGATGCGCTCCGGCCGGCAAGACCAGCGGCGCGTCGAGCGCGATGATCTGGAAGTGGTAGTGATGCAGGCCAAAGGGCGGCCGCGGCCCGAAATAGCCGACGCGTCCGACGTCGTTGAGCCCCTGGACCCCGCCCGCCAGCCCGTTCTCGGGCAGGCCGTCGGCGTCGCCTGGAATATTCCACACCAGCCAGTGGGTGAAGGTTCCGCCCGGCGCGTCCGGATCGCGCAGGGTCAGGGCGTAGGCCCGCGCGCCGGCCGCCGGCGTCCAGTTCAGCGGCGGCGAGTGGTTCTCGCCGTAGGCCGAATAGCGCCGGGGGATCGCGCCGCCGGGCGAGAAGGCGGGTGAGGTGAGCTGCATCGTGGGGCCTGCCGATCCGGCCGCGCCGGGAACGCCCAAAAGAGTCAGCATCAGGGCAAGGGCGAACGGCGCGCGCATGACAAGTTTACCATATCCCTGTCCGCCCCGCCCGGCGAGGGGCGTCAGCGCCAGCCATAGTTGAAGCTCACGCTGATCCGCTCGGTCTTGGCCCGGTTGGCCGGCACCTCATGCCTGAGCCAGCTCTCCCACATCAGGATCGTTCCAGGGGAGGGCGTCAGATAGACGAAGGCCCGCTGGTCCTCGCCCGCGTCCGCGCGACGGGGTGGGGCGGCCATCATCAGGGGCAGGCGCGGGTCCTCCAGTTTCAACGCGCTGGCGCCCGGCGGGACGCTCACATAGACCGTGCCAGAAATGACGCTGTGCGGGTGGATGTGGCCGCTGTGCGCCGCGCCGGGTTCGAGGATATTGACCCACAGGCTGTCCAGCCTCAGCCGTCCGCCGCCGAGATCGAGCGCCAGGGCCTGGGCGA
Organism: uncultured Alphaproteobacteria bacterium; assembly: GCA_963706385.1. GTDB lineage: Bacteria > Pseudomonadota > Alphaproteobacteria > Caulobacterales > Caulobacteraceae > Poindextera. Next base: position 3,022,111 of record OY970153.1, read on the forward strand.
AGGCCCGCGCCTGACGGTCCAGCCGGGTCTTCAGCGCCCCGAACACGCTGGCCCGGGTCGGCAGGTCGTCCAGCGAGGCGTAGGAGGTGTAGCCGCCGTAGCCGTGCGCCTCGCACCAGGCCCGCCCCGCCGCATCCTCCGCCGCCAGCATCCGGCAGGCCGCCTCCAGCTCGGCGTTGAACGCGGCGAACCCCGGCCGGTCGGCCAGCGAGGCCTCGAAAATCCGGGTGGCGAACAGGGTGCGAAGGCGGCTCATGGCGCGCAGTAGGCGCGCGCGCCCGGCGCTGTCAAACCCGCCCGAACGATTGAACCCCGTCGCCGCCGGGCGTACATCCGGGGCCTTGAGGGAGAATGGGCCACAGGGGCGGATCGCGATGCCGAACACCGCTGCACGACGGGCGCTGGCCGCCCTGACCGCGGCTCTGGCGCTGGCCGCCTGCGCCCCGCCGCCCCGCGACCGGCTGGATCAGGACAGACTGAACGCCGACATCGACCAGTCGATCGGCGGGCTGGGCACCTGCGTCATCCTGCGCGACACGCGGAGCGGCCGGAAGGTCTATCAGTACGGCCGATTCGATATCTGTTCGGCCCAATTGCCGCCGTGCGAGACGTTCGAGCCGGCCGCGGCCCTGATCGGGCTCGACGCCGGTCTGATCACGCCCAAAACGGTGTTCAAATGGGACGGGACGCCTCAGCCGACCGCCGCCTGGCAGGTCGACGCCGATCTTGCCCAAGCGTTCCGGGGCTCGATCGGCTGGTGGTTCGCCGCCCTGTCGGAGCGGGTCGGCCGCGACCGCTACGCCTCGGCGCTGCGGGCTTTCGGCTACGGGAACAAGAACCCGGCCGGGCCGATCGTCAGCTTCTGGCAGGGGCCGGCGCGGGGCGGCGGGTTGACCATTTCGCCCGGCGGCCAAGCCAACTTCATGCGGCGGCTCTATGCCGGAAAGCTCGCCGTCAAGCCGGCCAGTCTCCAGACCGTGCAGGCGTTGATGGTGAACGAGGCCCGCGGGGCGGCGCAGATGAGCGCCATCGCGGCAAGCTGTCCGGACCAGGCCGACCGCGGCCGCGGCGTCGGCTGGTGGGTCGGACGGCTGAAATCGCCGACGCGCGATCTGGTGTTCGCCGCCGTGGTCGAGGCGGCCGAGCCGCCGCCCGGCTCGGAGGTTGGCGACAGCCTGAAGGACGCCTTCACCGACGTGGGCCTATGGCCGGCGAGTTGACGCTCGCGACCGGCTTCGCCGAGCTGTCATCAACATGTGGAACGTTAAGGCATGAAACACCTCTCCGGCTTGGCCGCGGCGCTGGTCGCCTGGCTGCTCGTCCTGCCATTGTCGCCGGCCCGGGCGCTGGAGGCGTCGGCGGTGGAGCGCACGGCGCCGGACCGCATCGTCGTCACTTGGCGGGGAAGCGATCCCGTCGACGTCTATCTCGCCGCCCGGCCGGATGCGCCGGTCGGACAAGCCCGCCGCGTCGCCCGCGCCGATCGCGACGGCGCCCTCGCCGCCGTCTGGACGGCTTCCTCCCGGCCCTATGTCATATTGAGGGACGAGCGCGACGGGTCGATCGTTCGGGTCGCCGAGCGGCTTCTGCCGCTGGAGCGCGGCTCCAATTTCCGCGACCTGGGCGGCTATCCGGCCGTGGGCGGCAAGCATGTCCGCTGGGGGCTGATCTATCGCACCGCCGCGACGCCGATGCTGACCGACGCCGATTTCACCTATGTCGCGCGACTGGGCGTGCGATCGGACATCGACCTGCGCTCGCTGGAAGAGCGTCAGCTCGCGCCCGACCGGTTGCCGGCCCGCGCCGGCGCGCGCTATTTCGCCAATGACTATCCGGCCAGCGAGATCTTTTCGAACCTTCCCGCCAAGCCGAATCCCGGCGCCGGCCAGAGCACGATCGCTGGCCTCTATCGCACCTGGCCGGTTTCGCTGGCGCCGCAGTTCCGCGCGATCTTCCAGGCGTTGCTGCGAGGCAAGGGGGCGGTGACCTACCACTGCTCGGCCGGGCAGGACCGCACGGGCGTGGCCAGCGCGCTGGTGCTGACCGCGCTCGGCGTGCCGCGCGACGTGATCCTGGCCGACTACCAGCTCTCGACCCAGGACCGGCGTCCCGAGAACGAGATGCCGAGGCTGGATCCGGCGCGTTATCCCGGCAATCCGGTCGCCGCCTTCTACGCCAGGGCGCAGGCTGCCGGCCCGATGACGCCCAAACCGCTCTATGACGCGCAAGGCGTCGCCTATCTGCAGCAGACCTTCGATGCGATCGACGCCCAGTGGGGCTCGGTCGACGCCTATCTTGACCAGGTCCTCGGGGTGGACCGACGCGCCGTCGCCCGGTTGCGCGCGCTCTACCTCGAATAAGGGCCTACCGCGTCAGTTCGTAGACCCCGGTCACGTCCACCCGCACGGTCAGCTCGCCCGCCGAGATCGGGGTGGCTTCGGCTCGTCCAGCCAGCAACGCCAACGGCCGCACCGGTCCCTGCGCGCCGCCGGCCTCTTCGCTCAGGCTGACCAGACGCGCCACGCGGTAGCCGCTGGCGCCGGCGTAGAGCGCGGCCTTGGCCGCCAGGGCCTTGACCGCGGCGAGGCGGGCGGCGTCCTCGGCGGCGGCGGGGTCCTTCAGGTCAAAGCTGATCCCATTGACCTGGTTGGCGCCGGCCGCGGTCGCCGCGTCGATCACCGCGCCGAGCCTGGCGATGTCGCTCATCGTTACGGTCACGTCGTTTCCGGCGGCGTAGTCCTCCAAGACGGCCGGCCTGCCGGGCGGATAGCTGTACTGGGCCGAGAGGTTGAGATTGGTGGTGCGGATGTCGCGGTCGGCGATGCCGGCCTTGCGCAGTGCGGCGACCATGGCGGTCATCCGACCGGCGTTCTGGGCCATGGCCGCCGCGGCGCTGGCCGCGCGGGACTGCACGCCGAGGGTCAGGATCGCCTGGTCCGGCGCGACCTCGGTCTCGCCATAGGCTGTGAGGTTCAGCGTGGTGGCCTCGAACGCCCGGTCGGCGGCGGGGGCGCTCGGCTGGGCGAGGGCGGTGCGGGGCGTGGCGGCCAGGGCGCTGGAGGCGAGCATCAGGCCGGCCAGGGCGCCGGCGCGGGCGGGGATGGTCATGGCGGGGTCTCTCCCGGGGGGCGGGCCGGATCGCCCGCGCGCCCTAGGCATACACCCCTAGACCCGCCAACCTGAACCTAGGCTTTAAGCGCGAAGCCGCCCATGCTAGGCGAAACGCCCCGCGCGCAGCGCAGGCCCGTAGCTCAATGGTTAGAGCCGGCCGCTCATAACGGTCTGGTTGCAGGTTCGAGTCCTGCCGGGCCTACCAGGGCCTTCACCATCGCCCTATTCGGGCGTGGTCGGCGCCGGCGGTAGGATGTACGACATCCCGCATCGGAACGGGGCGAGACGCCGCTTGGCGGCGGCGGGCGAAGAGCGATGATGCACGAGAGCGAAGACCAACGGGCCATCCGCGAGGGCGTTCGCGCGGTGGTCAGTGAATTCGGCGACGACTACTGGCTGGCCAGGGACGAGGACGGCGTCTTTCCGTTCGAGTTCCACCGGGCGATGGCCAAGGGGGGCTGGCTCGGGATCACCATGCCGCAGGAGTACGGCGGCGCCGGCCTCGGGGTGAGCGAGGCGGCGATCATGATGCACGAGGTGGCGAGTCACGGCGGGGGCATGACCGCGGCCTCGGCCGTGCACATCAACCTGTTCGGGCCGCATCCCATCGTGGTCAAGGGCTCGGCGGCGCAGAAGGCGCGCTGGGTGCCGCGGCTGATCGCCGGCGAGGATCAATGCTGCTTCGGCTTCACCGAGCCCGACGCGGGCCTCAACAGCACCCGGATCAAGACCTTCGCCGAAAAGGCTCCCGGCGGCTATGTGGTCCGCGGCCAGAAGGTGTGGACCTCGACCGCGCAGGTGGCCAACAAGATCATGCTGCTGACGCGAACCACCAAATACGAGGATTGCGCCCGCCCGACCGACGGCATCACCATCTTCTACACCGATCTGGATCGCGGCAAGATCGACGTCCGCCGAATTCCGAAGATGGGCCGCAAGGCGGTCGATTCCAACGCTGTCTTCATCGATGGCCTGTTCGTGCCCGAGGAGGACCGCATCGGCGAGGAGGGCAAGGGTTTCTCCTACATTCTCCACAGCCTGAACCCCGAGCGGGTGCTGATCGGCGCCGAAGCCGTCGGCATCGGCCAGGACGCGCTGCGCCGGGCCACGCGATACGCCCGCGAGCGCATCGTCTTCGACCGTCCGATCGGCCAGAACCAAGCCATCCAGCATCCGCTCGCCGAGCGTTGGATGTATCTCGAGGCCGCCTGGCTGATGGTGATGCGGGCGGCCTGGCTCTACGATCACGACCAGCCCTGCGGCGCCGAGGCCAACAGCGCCAAGTTCCTGGGCGCCCGCGCCGGGCACGAAGCGGCTTGGCAGGCGATCGCCACCCACGGCGGCTTCGGCTACGCCAAGGAATATCACGTCGAGCGGCTCTATCGCGAAGTCGCCATCAGCCGCCTGGCGCCGATCACCGAACAACTGATCTTGAGCTTCGTCGCCGAAAAGGTGCTCGACCTGCCCAAGAGCTACTGACGGTCTGGGGCGCCGGGTTCGGGTTCGCCGCGCCGCGTTCAGCCCGGCAGCAGCGACTGGACCACCTCCGCCGGACGGCAAAGCGCCGCGCCCTTGGAGGTGACCACGATCGGCCGTTCGACCAGGATCGGTTCGGCGACCATGGCCTCGAGGATCGCCCCGTCGCTGGTTTTGGGATCGGTCAGCCCGCGCGCCTCGGCCGGGGTCCCGCGCACGCGCAGAATGTCGCGCGGCTTGAGCTTCATCGTCTTGAGCAGGCGTTCGAGCAGGGGCCGGGTCCAGCCGGCCTTCAGATATTCCACCACCTCCGGCTCGATCCCGGCCGCGCGGATCGCCGCCAGGGTGTTGCGCGAAGTGCCGCAATTGGGGTTGTGGTAGATCGTCGCCTTGGCGCTGCGGGCGCCATCGCCTGGGTTCGACATCGGCTCGCCATCCTCGGCTCGGCGAGAACGCCCAACCGCGCCCGCCGCCGTGTTCACTGCCCGGTTCGGCGAGGCTGTCAAGCCCGTGTCACCCTGTCTTGGGGACGCAAGTAACCGGGTCGCGAGCGGATGAACGCCCCCAACCCGGTCAAAGTCAGGGCTGGCGCGGCGGAAACGCCGGCCAGCGTTAGGCCGAAGCCAGGTTCAGATCAGACGGCCTGAAGTTGGCCGGCCGACATCTTGCCGCTCTTGCGGTCCTGTTCGAGCTCGTAGGAGACCTTTTGGCCTTCGTGCAGCCCATTCAGGCCCGCGCGTTCAACCGCCGAGATGTGGACGAAGACGTCGCTGCCGCCTTGATCGGGTTGGATGAAGCCAAAACCTTTTTGGCCGTTGAACCATTTTACAGTGCCGGTAGCCATAGTTCGTAGTTCCTTAGACATTGATTTATCCGCGAGCCGACGGCTCGCGATATCAGAATTTCGAGAAGATTAGGAGCAAGTCCGGAGCTCGATCCTTGGATAGAGCCGTGGAGAGCGACCGAACCATGTCGATATTTGACTTGGGCATCTTATAGAATTTAGCCGCCGTTGGCAAGCGCTTTGCTGCGCAAGCAAGGTCAGCCCGTCGTATTTCGCCGCTCGCGCGCGGCGGGCGGACGGCCTTTCCGCTCCGCGCGTTCGCTCTCGTCGGCCAGTTGATTCCACAACTGCGCCAACTTGAGGAACTCCTCGCGCGCGCCGGGCCGGCGCGCCTCGGCCGCCTGCCGCTCGAAACTGCGCGCCTGGGCGCGGTATTGCAGGGCCTCGCTCATCGCCGAGGGGGCCTAGCTCGCCGGTTCACGCGGCGCGGCGAAGGCGGCCGCGCGGTCGGCGTTCCAGACCGTGGTGGGCGCGCCCCTGCGGCGCTGCTGCTCGCGCCGGCGGGCGACGGAATGGAAGGCGCCGCGCAGGATGGAGTACAGCCACAACCGGGTGTCGCGCGGATCGTCGCCGGCGCGTTCGGGCTGGTCCTTCAGCGCCTCGGCCACGGTCAGGCTAACCAGGCTGTCAGCCTCGTTGTCGTCTTCGGTCAGCCGGTCGGCGAACGCCCGAAGGGCGGGTTGCAACGCCAGGATTTCCTGACGCAGGTCATCGGAAGGCAGGGGCAAGGCGTGTCTTTCATCCCCCGACGCGCCAAGGCGGCGTCAGGCATGAGGGCGACGGCCAACTCCGCCGCGATCAAGGCTCTTGTGAAGCGTGGCTCCTTCCTAGCACGGCCGAGCGCGAAAAGCTTCAACAGATCAATCATCCGCGCCCGCCGCCGTCCCGACCGGCGCAAAAGCCGCGCGAACTGGCGGACCGCTGTGCTAGACTGATATCCGGGTCCGCGTCGGGCGACCTGGACCATTGGGGCCGAGCGGCCCGGAAAGACGGGTAGATGACCAGCGACAAGCCGCGGGGGCGCGCGAGCGTCCAGAAGTCCCGCCCGGACGAGTTCCGCCGAGCGATCGAGAAGGCGGAAGCCGAGGGCGCGTCCAGGGCCGACATGGTGCTTCGCCTGACCTTGCGCGACGCCGCCGACCTCAAGCGCGACCGCAGCGTGGCGGTCGAGGATATCAGCTTCGCCGGGGGCGAGATGCGCTACATCGGCGTCAAGGTCGCGCCGGGCGGGGTGGCCGTCAGCGCGCTGCACGCCAGCGCCGAGGACGAGCCGACGCCGGTCTCCGCCAAGAAGTAGGCCGCCCACGCATCGAACCGTCCGCCGCCGGCCCCGCGTTGGCGCGCGCCTTGCTCGCCGCGCTCGGCCGCGCCCAAGGACGGGCCAGTTCGAGACAACGGGCGGGCAAGCCGTTTCTGGCCCGCCGGGCGGTGGACGGTGTCGATGATCGGGACGATGCGCGAACGCTGGAGTCAGGCGGTGAGGCCGCGCCGATGACCGTCGCCGTCTCCATCATCATCCCGACCCAACGCCGCCCCGAGCAGCTATTGCGCGCCGCGCGCTCGGCGCTGCGCCAGACCGGCGTCGCGACCGACGCTCTGGAGTTGGTCATCGCCGACAATGACCAGACCCCGTCCGCCCGCCCGATCGCCGAGCGGCTGGCGGCGCAAGCCGCCTTCCCGGTGATCTACGTGCATGAACCGCGCAGCGGCGTCGCCAATGTCCGCAACGCGGCCATGACCCGGGCCAGCGGCGCGCTGATCGCCTTCCTGGACGACGACGAGGAGGCGCCGGAGGGCTGGCTCGCCGCCTTGCTTAAGGCTCAGGCCAGATTCGACGCCGACGTGGTGTTCGGCCCGGTCCGCGCCCGGGCGTCGGCGAACATCGTCGAGCACCGGGCCTATCTGGAACACTTTTTCTCGCGCGTCGGCCCGGACGAGGCCGGCGTGATCGCGCACTATTACGGTTGCGGCGACAGCCTGGTCCGCCGCGCCGCCCTGCCGGATACGCGCCGGCCGTTCTGCGGGGTCAGGAACCAGACCGGCGGCGAAGACGACCTGCTGTTCGGCCGGATGAAGGCCATGGGCGCCCGATTCGCCTGGGCGCCGGCGGCCTATGTGTTCGAGGATCCCGCGCCCGAGCGACTCAATCTCGCCTACGCCATCCGCCGCGCCTTCGCCTACGGCCACGGCCCCACGGCGCATTGCGCGGCCGCCGTCCCGCCCGATCGGCTGGGCGTGGCGCGGTGGATGGCCATCGGCCTTGGCCAGGCGAGCCTCTATGGGCTTTTGGCCCTGGCCCAATGGATCGCGCGCGCGCCCGATCGCGCCTTCAGCCTGGACAAGGCGGCGCGGGGGCTGGGCAAGACCCTCTGGTGGGGCCCGTTCAGGATCGCCTTCTACGGGCTTCCAGCGCCGGGGGCCGCGGCGTGAGCGCGCCGGGAACCGGCCGACTTCAGCCCGCGTCTGGCCCGCTTGAGGAAAAATTCCTCCACGGGCGCCACCACGTCACCCCAAACCGGTTCTTGCGGAGGTCATGAGGGTGATGCATCTGTGTCCCGAACAGTCAGCCTCGGCGCCGAACAACGCCGCCGCCAAGGGAGAGTGCGCCATCACCGCCCCCGCCATCGAGGGTCTGAACCAGGCCCCGACCAGACACCGCGCGCTCATTGAATGGGTGGCCGAGATCGCCGCCCTGACCCAACCCGACCGGGTGAGGTGGTGCGACGGCTCGGACGAGGAATGGGCCCGACTGACCGCTGAACTGGTGGCGGCCGGCACGCTGCGTCCGCTCAACCCGAATATTCGACCCAATTCCTTTCTCGCCAGTTCCGATCCCAAGGACGTGGCGCGGGTCGAGAGCCGCACCTTCATCTGTTCGGAGAAACCCGAGGACGCCGGCCCGACCAACAATTGGCTCGATCCCGGCGAGATGCGCGCGGACCTGAAGGGGCTGTTCAAGGGATGCATGCGCGGGCGCACGATGTATGTGGTGCCCTTCTGCATGGGGCCGATCGGCTCGAAGATCAGCGCGCTGGGGGTGGAGATCACCGACAGCGCCTATGTCGCCGTATCGATGCGGATCATGACCCGGATGGGCAAGGCCGCCCTCGACCAGCTCGGCGAGGACGGCTTTTTTGTTCCCGCCGTGCACTCGGTCGGCGCGCCGCTGGCCCCGGGCCAGGCCGACGTCGCCTGGCCGTGCAACGAGATCAAGTACATCGTCCACTTCCCCGAGACCCGGGAGATCTGGTCCTACGGTTCGGGCTACGGCGGCAACGCGCTTTTGGGCAAGAAGTGCTATGCGCTGCGCATCGCCTCGGTGATGGCCCGCGACGAGGGCTGGCTGGCCGAGCACATGCTGATTCTCAAGCTGACCTCGCCCGAGGGCGCGGCGCGCTATGTCGCCGCGGCCTTCCCCAGCGCCTGCGGCAAGACCAACCTGGCCATGCTGCGGCCGACGCTGAAGGGCTGGAAGGCCGAGACCATCGGCGACGACATCTGCTGGATGCGCTTCGGCGAGGACGGCCGGCTGTATGCGATCAATCCGGAGGCCGGCTTCTTCGGCGTCGCGCCCGGCACCGGCAAGGGCACCAACATCCACGCGATCAACGCCCTGCACGCCAACTGCATATTCACCAACGTCGCCATGACCGACGAGGGCGATGTCTGGTGGGAGGGACTGACCGACCAGGCTCCGGCGCACCTGATCGACTGGCGCGGCCGCGACTGGACCCCGCAATCGGCCGAGCCCGCGGCCCATCCCAACGCTCGCTTCACCGCCCCGGCCGACCAGTGCCCGATCATCGCGCGGGAATGGGACGATCCGAAGGGCGTGCCGATCTCGGCCATCCTGTTCGGCGGCCGCCGGGCCAGCGCCCAGCCCCTGGTCACCGAGGCCTTCGACTGGCGCCACGGCGTGTTCCTGGCCTCGAACGTGGCCTCGGAAGGCACGGCCGCGGCGGAGAACAAGGTCGGCGAGCTGCGCCGCGATCCGTTCGCCATGCTGCCGTTCTGCGGCTACAACATGGGCGATTATTTCGCCCACTGGCTGCAGCTGGGCGCGGCGGCCGATCCGCGCAAACTGCCGCGGATCTATTTCGTCAACTGGTTCCGCAAGGACGCGCGCGGCCGGTTCATCTGGCCGGGCTACGGCGAGAACAGCCGGGTCCTGAAGTGGATATTCGAGCGGCTGGAAGGCAAGGCCTTGGCGGTCGCCACCCCGATCGGGAACCTGCCGGCCGAGGGCTCGCTGGACGTGTCCGGCCTGGACCTGAGCGAGGAGCAGCTGCGCGTCTTGACCAGCGTCGATCGCGAGGTCTGGCGCGAGGAGGCCTCGCACATCCCGCCGTTCTACGAGCGGTTCGAGGGTAGGCTGCCCGCCGCGTTGTGGGACGAACTGGCGGCGCTGCGCGCGCGGCTGGACGAGGCGCCCAAGGCCGAAGCCGCGGGGGTCGAACGCCTGGCCGGGTAGGGCGGGCGGGACAGTACGACAGGGGCGTGACTCACGCAGCGGCAGGCGCTTAGAAGCCTTCGCGGTGTTTCGCGCGAGCCGGGCCTGAAAGCTCGCTCGCGGCGGACGTCTGGCGCTGGGAACAGCGCCGCGTCGGCGAATTTGGAGGGCGGTCTGGCCGGATGTTTTCAAAAATTTTGATCGCCAACCGGGGCGAGATCGCCGTCCGGATCATCAAGACCGCGCGCAGGCTCGGGATCGCCACGGTGGTGGTCTATTCCGAGGCCGACGCCGACAGCCTGGCGGTTGAGATGGCCGACGAGACGGTGTTCATCGGTCCGGCGCCGGCCAACCAGTCCTATCTGTCAGCCGACAAGATCATCGCCGCCTGCAAGTCCGCCGGCGCCGAGGCGGTTCACCCCGGCTTCGGCTTTCTGTCGGAAAAGGCCGAGTTCGCCCAGCGCTGCGCGGACGAGGGCGTCGTCTTCATCGGCCCCAATCCCCACGCCATCGAGGCGATGGGCGACAAGATCCAGTCCAAGAAGTTCGCGGCGGCGGCGGGTGTCTCCTGCGTGCCCGGCCATATCGGCGAGATCGACGACGTGGCCCACGCGGTGAAGATCTCCGAGGAGATCGGCTATCCGGTGATGCTGAAGGCCTCCGCCGGCGGCGGCGGCAAGGGCATCCGCGTGGCTTGGAGCCGCAAGGACGTGGAGGAGGGTTTTCCGGCCGTCCGCGCCGAGGCCAAGGGCGCCTTCGGCGACGACCGCATCTTCATCGAGAAGTTCATCGAAAGCCCGCGCCACATCGAAATCCAGGTGCTGGGCGACAAGCACGGCCACGTCGTCCACCTATTCGAACGCGAATGCTCGATCCAGCGGCGCAACCAGAAGGTCATCGAGGAGGCGCCCTCGCCGTTGCTCGACGAGAAGACCCGCGCCGCCATGGGCGCCCAGGCCGTCGCCCTGGCCAAGGCCGTCGGCTACGACAGCGCCGGCACCGTCGAGTTCGTCGCCGGCCAGGACAAGAGTTTCTACTTCCTGGAGATGAACACCCGTCTGCAGGTCGAGCATCCGGTGACCGAGCTGATCACCGGCCTGGATCTGGTCGAACAGATGATCCGCGTCGCCTCGGGCGAGCCGCTCGCCTTCGCGCAGAAGGACCTGAAGATCAACGGCTGGTCGATCGAAAGCCGGATCTACGCCGAGGACCCCTATCGCAAGTTCCTGCCGTCGATCGGCCGGCTGGTGCGCTATGATCCGCCGATCGAGGGGGCGGCGGACGGCTATGTCGTGCGCAATGACGCCGGCGTGCGCGAAGGCGACGAGATCTCGATGTTCTACGACCCGATGATCTCCAAACTGGCGACCTGGGCGCCGACCCGCGCGGCGGCCGTGGCCGGCATGGGCCGCGCGCTCGAGGACTTCCACATCGAGGGCTTGAACCACAATGTGCCGTTCCTGGCCGCGGTGATGGACCAGCCGCGGTTCCAGTCGGGCAAGCTTTCGACCAACTACATCGTCGACGAGTTCCCCGACGGCTTCGCCGGGACCGAACCGACCGCCTTTCAGGCCGACGTGATGACCGCGGCGGCGACCTATATCCACCGCACCCTGGCCGCGCGGGCCAGGCGCGTCGGCAACGGCCTGTCGGGCCCGCTGACCCGCACCGAGTGGGTGGTCGCGGTCGGCAAGTCCAAGCGGTCGGTCAAGCTGTCCGACCTGGAGGGCGGGGTCACCGTCGATTTGCCGGACGAGCAGCGCGCCTTGCGGCTGTCGGGGGTGGATTGGCGGCCGGGCAAGGCGCGGTTCCGCGGCGAGCTGGACGGGGCGGCCTTCACCGTCCAGGTCGAGTCGGTCGGGGAGGGGTTCTTCATCCGCCACCGCGCGGCCAGGGCCCGGGTCCTGGTGCTGACGCCGCTGTCGTCCGAATTGCACGACCGCCTGCCGGAGAAGAAGGCCGCCGACACCTCGCGCCTGGTCATCTCGCCGATGCCGGGGCTGGTGGTCTCGATGGACGCCGCGGCGGGACAGACCGTCCGCGAGGGCGAGATCGTCTGCGTGATCGAGGCGATGAAGATGCAGAACATCATCCGGGCCGAGCGCGAGGGCGTGGTCAAGGCGGTCAACGCCAAGGCCGGCGACAGCGTCGCGGCCGACGAGGTCCTGGTGGAGTTCGCCTGAGATGAGCGACCGGGTCATTCGCCTGGCCGACGATTTCGCGCCCGCGACCCGCGCCGACTGGCTGAAGCTGGTCGACAAGACCATTGGCGGGGCGCCGCTCGAGACCCTGGTGCGCCGCACCGACGACGGCCTGCCGATCCAGCCGCTCTACGCCGCCGAGGACAGCGCCGAGCCGGCGCGGCCGGCCCTGGCGCCGCGCGAGGGCGAACGGGCCTGGGACGCGCGCGCGCTGATCGCCCATCCCGATCCCGCGCGGGCCAACGCCGAGGCGCTCGAGGACCTGGAAGGCGGCGCCGCCTCGGTGGTCGTACGCATCGATCCGACTGGCCGGGCCGGCGTCGCCGTCGGCTCCGCTGACGGACTGGCGCGGGTGCTGGACGGGGTGGTGCTGGAACTGGCCAGCGTCGCGCTGGATGCGGGTTTCCTGGGTGCGAAGGCGGTCGACTGGCTGGCCGCGGCGGCCAAGTCCTCGCCCAACGCCCGGTTGGAATTCCACCTCGATCCGCTCGGCGCCCTGGCCGAGGCGGGGGCCAGCCCCGGCCCGATCGAGGCGCATCTGATCGCCGCGGCCGGCGTTGGCGCGCGGCTGGCCGAGCCTTATCCCAAGGCCAGCCTGTTCCTGGCCAGCGGCCGCATCGTGCACGAGGCTGGCGGCGGCGAGGCGCTGGAGCTGGGCTTCATGGCCGCCAGCGCGCTGGCCTACGCCAAGGCCCTAGCCGGCGCGGGTCTGAACCTGGAGGCGGCCTTCGCCCGCATCGTGCTGGGCCTGGCGGTCGACGGCGACTATTTTGTCTCGATGGCCAAGCTGCGCGCGGCCCGCGCGATCTGGAACCGGATTGTCGGCGCCTGCGGGGTTTCGCTCGCGGCGCGGATCGAGGCGCGTTCCTCCGGGCGGATGATCGCCGCGCGCGATCCCTGGACCAACATGCTGCGCCTGACCCAGGCCGGTTTCGCCGCCGCCGCCGGCGGGGCCGACACGGTGGTGCTGGGCTGTTTCACCGATGCGCTGGGCCTGCCGATCGGCTCGGCGCGGCGCCAGTCGCGCAACATCCAGCTGGTGCTGATGGAAGAGGCCGGTCTCGGCCGGGTGAGCGATCCGGCCGGCGGCGCCTGGTGCCTGGAGAGCTTGACCGATGAGATCGCCCGCGCCGGCTGGGCCGCCTTCCAGGCGATCGAGGCCGAAGGCGGCGCCGCCGCGGCCCTGGCCTCGGGCCTGATCGCCCGCGAGACCGAGACCGTCCGCGCCGCCCGCCAGGCGCGTATCGCCGAGGGCGAGATCAAGCTGGTGGGCGTCACCGTCTATCCCAATCCGCATGAGCAGGCGGTCCAGGTCGAGACGCCCGATCCGGCCGCTTTCGCGGTCCAGGCGCCGTCGCCGCGCCTGCCCGGGCCGGACGCGCGCGCGCCGCGATTGACGTCCACGCGCATTGCCGCGCCGTTCGAGGAATCCAGCCGATGAGCCGGTTTCCCGATTTCGCGACCCTGGCCTTCGACGCCGCGACCCCGGCCGCCGTCCCGCCGTCCGCCACCACGGGCGAGGTCTGGGAGACGCCGGAGGGCGTGGCGGTCAAGCCGGTCTATGGCCCCAGCGATGTCGCGGCGCTGGATTTTCTCGGCGGCTATCCAGGCCTGGCGCCCTTCCTGCGCGGGCCCTACCCGACCATGTACGCGACCAATCCGTGGACCATCCGCCAGTACGCGGGCTTTTCCACGGCCGAGGACTCCAACGCCTTCTACCGCCGCAACCTGGCCGCCGGACAGAAGGGTCTGTCGGTCGCCTTCGACCTGGCCACCCACCGCGGCTACGACAGCGACCATGAGCGGGTGAAGGGCGACGTGGGCATGGCCGGGGTGGCCATCGACTCCATCCTCGACATGCGCACGCTGTTCTCCGGCATCCCGCTCGACGAGATGAGCGTGTCGATGACCATGAACGGCGCGGTGCTGCCGATCCTGGCCCTCTACATCGTCGCGGCCGAGGAGCAGGGCGTCGCGACCGCCAAGCTCTCGGGGACCATCCAGAACGACATCCTGAAGGAGTTCATGGTCCGCAACACCTACATCTATCCGCCGGCGCCCTCGATGCGGATCATCTCGGACATCTTCGCCTACACGGCCAAGCAGATGCCGAAGTTCAACTCGATCTCGATTTCCGGCTACCATCTGCAGGAGGCCGGCGCCTCGCTGGACCTGGAGCTGGCCTACACCCTGGCCGATGGTGTCGAATACGTCCGCGCCGGCGTGGCGGCGGGGATGGATGTCGACGCCTTCGCGCCACGCCTGTCGTTCTTCTGGAACGCCGGGATGAACTATTTCATGGAGGTGGCCAAGCAGCGCGCCGGACGCCTGCTCTGGGCGAAGCTGATGCAGCGGAACTTCTCGCCCAAGGATTCGCGTTCGCTTTCGCTTCGCGCCCACACCCAGACCAGCGGCTGGTCGCTGGCGGCCCAGGACGTCTACAACAACGTCGCGCGCACCTGCATCGAGGCCATGGCCGCCACCAACGGCCAGACCCAGAGCTTGCACACCAATTCGCTGGACGAGGCGATCGCCCTGCCGACCGACTTTTCGGCCCGCATCGCGCGCAACACCCAGATCGTCCTGCAGACCGAAAGCGGCCTGACTCGCTCGATCGATCCCTGGGGCGGCTCCTGGTACGTCGAGCGGCTGACCCACGATCTGGCGGCCCGGGCCCTGGCCCACATCGAGGAGGTCGAGGCCCTCGGCGGCATGGCCAAGGCGATCGAGCAGGGCCTGCCCAAGCTGCGCATCGAGGAGGCCGCCGCCCGCACCCAGGCGCGGATCGACAGCGGCCAGCAGACCCTGGTGGGCGTCAACCGCTACGTCACCGACGCGGTCGACGACATCCAACTGCTCAAGGTCGACAACGCCTCGGTCCGCGCCCAGCAGCTCGACAAGCTGGCCCGCCTGAAGGCCGAGCGCGACCCGGCCGAGGTCGAGGCCAGGCTCAAGGCGCTGGAGGCCGGCGCACGGGGGAACGGCAACCTGCTGGCGTTGTCGGTGGACGCTGCGCGGGCCAAGGCCACGGTCGGCGAGATCAGCCTAGCGATGGAAAAGGTGTTCGGCCGGCATAAGGCCAAGATTCAGCTGTTGCGCGACATCTACGGCGCGGAGGCCAAGGACAGCCCCAAGGTCGCCCGCGCCCGCGCGATGGTCGAGGCCTTCACCCAGACCGATGGCCGGCCGCCGCGGGTGATGATCGCCAAGATGGGCCAGGATGGCCACGACCGCGGCCAGAAGGTGATCGCCACCGGCTTCGCGGACCTCGGCTTCGAGGTCGACGTCGGCCCGCTGTTCCAGACCCCGGCCGAGGCAGCCAAGGAGGCGGTGGATAATAACGTCCATGTGGTGGGCGCCAGCTCGCTGGCCGCCGGCCACCTGACCCTGGTGCCGGAGCTGAAGACGGAGCTGGCCAGGCTCGGCCGGCCGGACATCATGATCGTGGTCGGCGGGGTGATCCCGGACGAGGATCTGAAGGCGCTCTACGACGAAGGCGTCGCGGCGGTGTTCCAGCCCGGCGCCGTGGTGCCCGAGGCCGCCATCCGCCTGCTTGACGAACTCAACGTAAGGCTCGGCTATACCCAGTCTCCGGCGCAGGCGCGCTGACCCAACCGCACCTCGTCCAAGGAAGGACCCCCTGATGAGCTACAACAAGATCAAGGTTTCGAGGGATGGCGACGTGGCCATCGTCACCCTCTACGACCCGACGACGATGAACGCCGCGGGCATGGACATGGGAGCCGAGCTGATCGACGCGCTGAAGGCGGTGACGACTGGCGACAAGGCCGCGCGCGCCATCGTGCTGACCGGCGACGGCCGCGGCTTCTGCTCGGGCGCTAACCTGCAGGCCGGGCCGGGCGGCGGAAAAGTGGACGGCGACGGAAAGCCGGACGCCGGCTCGGGGCTCGAGACGCTGTACAATCCGCTGGTCACCGCCATCCGCGACCTGCCCGTGCCGATCGTGACGGCGGTCAATGGCGCGGCGGCCGGGGTCGGCTGCTCTCTGGCGCTGCTTGGCGACATCATCGTCGCGGGCGAGAGCGCCTACTTCCTGCAGGCCTTCCGCCGCATCGGCCTGGTGCCCGACGGTGGCTCGACCTACATGCTGCCGCGCCATATCGGAAAGGCGCGGGCGATGGAGATGGCTCTGCTCGGCGACCGGGTGCCGGCGGCCAAGGCGCTGGAATGGGGACTGATCAACCGCTGCGTGCCCGACGCCGAGCTGATGCCGACCGCGCTGGGCCTGGCCCACGAGCTGGCCAAGGGACCGTTCTCGCTCGGCCTGATCCGCAAGGCGATCTGGGCCTCGCTGGATTCCAGCTGGACCGAGCAACTCTATAACGAGCGCAAAGCCCAGCAAATCGCCGGCAAGAGCGACGACTTCCGCGAGGGCGTCCAGGCCTTCCTGCAAAAGCGCCCGGCGGCGTTCCAAGGCCACTGAGCACGCCCGGCGCGACGACTTCGCGCGCGACGGCGCGGCGGCGCCTTGGGGCCAGGCGTCCCCAAGCCGGCGGGACTGTGCTATAGGCCATCAACCCTCACCGGTCCGCGGCCGTCAGTCCCGTCAAACCCATCAGCATGACGCCTTATCAAGCGCACAGGCTGTCCATCGCCCCGATGATGGACTGGAGAGAGAGATCAGTCCTTTCAATTAGTTAGGACGACGCGTGTGCAGAGAATGCACATGCAGGTTCGCGTTTTCGATTGCTCTCGTTCGCGCCACGGCCAGCGCAACTGGACGCTCTATCGCTCGCGGACGCGCTCTAATGAGCCAACTCAGCCAGGAGCGGATTGAGCTGCCTCAAACACAGCGTGTCCGCGATGAACTAGCAGCGATATGGTTGACGTCGATCGCCGCCGTGGCCTCGGCGCGACGCCTGACCGCAGCGCGCGATGCGACGTGAAATGCGCGCCGGAAATCGAGGAATGGCATTGCCCGCAGAAACGCAACCGAGGGGAACCGTCGTCTCCGTGCGGGGCTCGGTCGTCGATGTCCGGTTCGATGCCGAGACGCTGCCTGGGATCAACGAAGCGCTGGAGGTCTTCGAAGGCGTCACCCTCGTCGCCGAGGTGCAGGCCTATCTCGACGAGCGCACGGTGCGGGCCGTGGCGATGCAGAGCACCGACGGCCTCTCCCGCGGCGCGCGCGTCAGGGCGACGGGCGGGCCGATCACCGTGCCGGTCGGTGAGGGCATGCTGGGGCGGCTGGTGAACGTGCTGGGCCAAGTCGGCGACGGAGGTTCGCCCATCGCCGAGGACGCCGCGCGCTGGCCCATCCACCGGTCGCCGCCCCCGCTGTCCGAGCAGAGCGGCGAACGGACCCTGCTGGAGACCGGGATCAAGGTGATCGACCTTCTCGCCCCGCTCGCGCGCGGCGGCAAGGCCGGTCTCTTCGGCGGCGCAGGGGTCGGCAAGACCGTGCTGGTCACCGAGTTGATCCGCACCATGGTGGAGACCTACAGCGGCATCTCGGTGTTCGCCGGCGTCGGAGAGCGCTCACGCGAGGGCCACGAGATGTTGCTGGAGATGCGCCGCTCCAAAGTGCTGGAGCGTACGGTGCTGGTCTACGGCCAGATGAACGAGCCGCCCGGCGCCCGATGGCGCGTGGCCCTAAGCGCCCTCACCATCGCCGAATACTTCCGCGACGAGGGAAAGCGGGACGTGCTGCTGCTGATGGACAACGTCTTCCGCTTCGTTCAGGCGGGCGGCGAGATCTCCGGCCTGCTGGGGCGCCTGCCCTCGCGGGTCGGCTACCAGCCGACGCTCGCCACCGAGGTGGCGGACCTGCAGGAGCGGATCGCCTCGGTCTCGGGCGCGGCGGTCTCGGCGATCCAGGCCGTCTATGTCCCGGCCGACGACTTCACCGATCCGGCGGTGACGGCCCTCTTCAACCATTTCGACGGCTCGGTTGTGCTTTCGCGCGCCATGGCCGCGCAGGGGATGTATCCCGCCATCGATCCTTTGCGGTCGAACTCGGTTCTGCTGGACCCCAATGTGGTGGGCGAGGATCACTACCGGCTCGCCGAAGAGGTCCGAACGACGATCGCGCGATACCGCGACCTGCAAGACATCATCGCCCTTCTGGGGATGGACGAGCTGAGCCCGCAGGACCGGCTCGCCGTCGTTCGGGCGCGTCGCCTGCAGCGGTTCCTGACCCAGCCCTTTCGGGTGACCGAGGCCTTCACCGGCAAGCCCGGCCGCTCCGTGCCGGTGGCCAAGACCCTGGCCGGATGCCAAGCCATCCTCTCCGGCGAAACCGACGCCTGGCCGGAAGATACGCTCTACATGGTCGGGGACCTGGAGGAGGCCAAGTCGCGCGCCGCTCAAGCGGCGAAGAAGCCGGCGGAGGCGGCGGCGTGAGACTGCTCATCACCACGCCCGGCGCGATCGTCGCCGACGAGGCTGACGTGGCCACGGTGCGCGCGGAGGACGAGAGCGGCGAGTTCGGCGTCCTGCCTCACCATGCGGACTTCGTGACCGCGCTTTCCACCTCCGTTGTCGGCTGGCGGCGCACGGACGGTCGGCAAGGCTATTGCGCGGTGCGCGGGGGACTCATGACGGTGACCGGCGGGCGGGAGGTCGCCATCGCCACCCGCGAGGCGATTGTCGGCGACGACCTTTCCGCTCTGGAAGCTGTTGTCCGCGGCCGGCTGACGGACGAGGCGGAGGCGCAGCGGCAGGCTCGCGCCCACGCTGAGCAGCTCAGAATCCAGGCCATCCGCCAGATCATCGGCTATCTGAGGCCCGAGGCGGCCGACGCGGGAAGGGACCACGCATGAGTTCTTCGCCCGCCACGCCCGAGCCTGACGCAGACGCCGAGCTCACCCAGTCCGTCGCGCGGCGGGCGGAGCGGCGGGCCTTCTGGCTGGCGCATGGCGAGCGCTCGCTCGCCCAAAATCTGGCGATGATCGGCGTCCTCGGATGGCTGGTCGTCACTCCGACCCTGGTGGGGGTCTTCCTAGGGCGTTGGCTGGATCACCGCTTCGGGTCCGGGATCTTCTGGACGGGCGCCCTCATCGTGGCGGGCCTGGCGCTCGGGTGCTCGATCGCCTGGCGGCGTGTTCAGGAAATCCAGCGCGAGGACGAGCGATGAGCGTCGGCGAGATCGAGCGACTGGCGGCCTTCGCTATGGCCGGCTTTGTGCTCGGCGGGGCGAGCTTCGCCTCGCTGAGGCTGAATACGTCGCTCTATGTCGGCGGCGGGCTCTGGCGGCCGATCGCCCTGCATGTCGCGCGCCTCGCCGTCATCGCCGGCGCCCTGGTCTGGACGGCGCTTCAGGGCGCCGGCCCGTTACTGGCCGCCGCCGCCGGGCTGACGCTGGCGCGGCCCATCGCCGTTCGGCTGCTGGGGAAGACACCGTGATCGCCTCGCCCCTTTCCGCCGAGGTGCTCTTCCGGATGGGGCCGGTCCCAGTCACCCGGCCGGTCGTCGTCACCTGGGGACTGATGGCGGTTTTGACGCTCGCTTGCGCCCTGGCGACCCGCAGGCTGCGGCTCGATCCTGGCCGCGGCCAAGCGGTGTTGGAATTGCTGGTCACCTCGGTTCAGGCCCAGATCCGAGAGACGCTCAGGACCGAGCCCGAGCCTTATCTGCCGTTCCTGGCGACGCTGTTCATCTTCGTCGCCTCGGCTAACCTCCTGTCGCTGGTCCCGGGGCTCGAACCGCCGACGGCCCACCTGGAGACCGACGCCGCCCTGGCGATCATCGTGTTCTTCGCCGTGCACTTCTTCGGCATCCGGGTCCGGGGCCTCGGCGGCTATCTCGCCGACTTCGCCAAGCCCACCTGGATCATGGCGCCGCTCAACCTGATCTCGGAGTTCACCCGCACCTTCTCGCTGATGGTCCGCCTGTTCGGCAACATCATGAGCGGGGTCTTCGTCATCGGCATTGTGCTCTCGCTGGTCGGCCTCTTCCTGCCGATCCCGTTTATGGCGCTCGACCTGCTCACCGGCCTGATCCAGGCCTACATCTTCACCGTGCTGGCGATGGTCTTCATCGGCGGGGCGGTCGAGCACGCCCGTCCCAAATGAGGAATCCGCGATGAATTACCTACCCCATATCAGCATCCTCGCGGCGGCCTTTGCCGTGGGCATGGGGGCCATCGGTCCGGCCCTGGCCGAGGGCCGGGCGGTCGCCGCCGCCATGGACGCCATCGCCCGACAGCCGGACGCCGCGGGCGTGATCTCCCGGACATTGTTCGTGGGCCTGGCCATGATCGAGACCATGGCCATCTACGCCCTGGTGGTCGCGCTCCTGGTCCTGTTCGCCAACCCGTTCGTCCACTGAGATGCATTTCGATCTCTGGACCTTTGGGCTGCAGGCCGCCAACTTCCTGGTGCTGATGTGGCTGCTGCACCGGTTCCTCTACCGGCCGGTGCTCAAGGTAATTGCCGCGCGCCAGGCCGCCGCGAACAAGCTGACCGCCGACCTGCAAGCCGAGAAACAAACGGTTGAGACGCTGCGCCAGGGGCTGGAGGAGGAGCACGCCGCCATCGCCCAGGAACGGGACTCGGCCTTGCGGACGGCGCATGAGGCGGCGGACGCCGAGCGCCAGGCGCTGCTCGCCAAGGCGCATGAGGAGGCCGACGAGTTCAAGTCCCAGGCCCAGAAAGCGTTCGAGCGCGAACGCGCCGAAGTGGTCCGGTCGATGGGTCTGGACGCAGCGCGGCTGGCGATCGGGGTCGTCCGGCGGTTGCTCAACGAAACACCCGGCGCGTCCGTGCAGGACCGTATGCTGGAGCTCGTCTGCGAAGATGTCCGATCCTTGCCGGCCGACGCCAAGCGGCAGATCGCCGGGCGGGTGGCGGCGGACGACGGGGCGGTGGAGGTTATCACCGCCACGCCCCTGGACGAGCGTGGGGCGGGGCGGTTCGCGGAGCGTCTGACCAAGGCCCTCGGTGCGCCGGCAAGTCCCGCCTTTCGGGTCGATCCGAACCTCATCGCCGGCGTCGAGGTGCGTTTCCCGTTCACCATCCTGCGACGCTCCTGGTCGGAAGACCTGAAGCGCATCGAATCCGAGCTCGCCCATGACGATCGCGCTGCGAAAGTCGCTTGATCGCTGGCTGGAGGCCGCCGAGGCTCGCCTCGCCGGCGTCTCCCTGGGGCCGCGCGCCGAGCAGATCGGCCTGCTCGAGCAGGCCGGCGACGGGATCGCCTTCGTGCGCGGCCTGCCGGACCTGCCGCTGGGCGGGCTGATGCGCTTCGAAGGCGGCGCCACGGGCTTCGCCCAGGCCCTGGACGAAGACCGGATCGGCTGCGTGCTTCTGGACCTCGTCCCCGTCGAATCGGGCGAACAGGTGTGGGACCTTGGCACGGTGGTGGCCACGCCGGTGGGCGAGGCACTGCTCGGGCGCGTCGTTGACCCCCTGGGGCGGCCCCTCGACGACGGCGGAGCGATCGAGGCCGCGCGCTACAACTCCATAGAGCGAGCCGCGCCGGGCATCATAGAGCGCGATCTTGTCACCCAGCCTCTGCAGACCGGCATTAAGCTGGTCGATGGCCTCTTCGCGCTCGGCCGCGGCCAACGGGAGCTGATCATCGGCGACCGGGAGACGGGTAAGACCGCCATCGCCATCGACGCGATCATCAATCAGCGGCGCTCGGACGTCGTTTGCGTCTATGTGGCCGTTGGCCAGAAGTCGTCATCGGTAAGGCAGGTCATCGACGCGGTTTCGAAGCACGGCGATCCGAGGCGCTGCATCTTCGTGGTCGCGGGCCCCTCCGACGCGGCGGGTTTGCAGTGGATCGCCCCTTACGCCGGCATGGCCATGGCGGAGTATTTCCGAGATCGGGGAGGTCACGCCCTGATCGTCATCGACGACATGACCAAGCACGCGGCGACGCACCGGGAGCTCTCGCTGCTTATGCGCCAGCCATCGGGCCGGGAGGCCTATCCCGGCGACGTCTTCCATATCCACGCACGTTTGCTCGAACGGGCGGCGAAACTTGCGCCGGCCTTCGGCGCGGGATCGCTCACCGCCCTGCCGATCGCCCAGACCGAGGCCGGCAACCTCAGCGCCTATATCCCGACCAATCTGATCTCCATCACCGATGGCCAGATCGTGCTCAGCGCCAAGCTCTTCGATGAGGGGCAAAAGCCGGCAGTGGACATCGGCCTCAGCGTCAGCCGCGTGGGCGGCAAGGCCCAGGCGCCGGTGCTCAGAGAGCTCGCCGAGAGTCTGAGGCTCGAATACGCCCAGTTTCTGGAGGTGGAGCTCTTCACTCGCTTCTCCACCACGCTCGACGCGCGCACTCAAGGACAGATCGATCACGGCCGACGCATCCGTGCAGTCCTCACCCAGCCTCAGTATGCGCCGCTCTCCCTCGCCCACGAGGCCGCGGAGTTCCTGGCGCTGCACGAGGGACTGCTGGACCGGCTGCCCCTCGATCGGATGAAGGCCTTCAAGGACCAGCTCGGCGGCTGGCTCGACGGCCATTGCAAGGACGTCCTTGAGCGGCTCGAAGCCGAGCGCCGGCTCGATGACGACGACCGGCGACAGCTGCGAACCGCGCTGTCGAGCCTGATCGAGACGCTTCGGCCCGCCCCGCCGCCGGCCAGCGGCGGATGAGCGCTCTCGGCGAGACCCAGGCGCGGATTGGCAGCATCCGCAAGCTTCGGACCGTGGTCGGGGCCATGCGCGGCATCGCCGCCACCCACGCCCAACAGGCGCGTGTCGGCCTCGAGGGATTTCGCGCCTATGCGGATGTCATCGCCCAGGGGCTTGGTCGCGCGGTTCCGCTGATCGAGCGCGTCCCGGGGCCGTTCCCGTCGATCGCGGAAGGCGGCGAAGCCATTGTCGTCTATACCGCCGAACATGGGTTTGCCGGGGCATTCAGTGAGCGCGCTCTGGACGCGGTCATTCCCGGCGACAAGACCGAACTTTTCATCGCCGGGTCGCGGGGCCTGGCATTGGCCCCGCAGCGAGGCTGGCGGGCGCATTGGTCGGCGCCGATGGCAAGCCAGGTGTCCGGAGTGGCCGCCATCGCCCGCGCCGTCGCCGACGCGCTCTACTCGCGCTTCGTCCAGGAACGGCTGGCCGGCGCCGAGATCGTCTATGCGAAGCTCACCGGAACGACGGAGTTCGAGGTCGTCCGCCGGCGGCTCTTGCCCATCGATCTGGCCGCCTTCCCCGCACCCCATCGGGGACCCCCGCCGCTTGTCAATCTTCCGCCCCGAAGGCTCATTGAGCAGCTGGTGGGCGAATACGTCTTCGCCGAGCTGGCGCTGGCCGCGCTGGAGAGCTTCGCCAGCGAGAACGCCGCGCGCCTGGCGACCATGGAGTTGGCCAGGATCAACATCGACCAGAAGCTGGAGGACCTCTCCGGCCTGGAAAGGCTGCTGCGCCAGGAACAGATCACGGCCGAGGTGCAGGAGATCACCTCCGGCGCCCTCGCGGCCGGCGCCGCCAACGACGGTCAGGCTACGGCCGTTCGAAAGCTTCGGTGACTTTGATCACCGGGCTCGGCCGGAAGCTTCCGACCTCCGTCCGATCTCCACCCTGGCGGGTCTCCGAAAGGTGCCGCCGGCGCGGTCCCGTCGCCACTTCGAGCTAAGATTGGCGTGGCCAGCCGATTTCGCTGATGTTTTGAATGCACGCCGACGCCATATCTTCAGTCGGGCCAGCCTCTATCTTCGGTCGGGCCAGCCTCTCCATTGGACCGACGCAGACAAGAAAATACATTGCAAAACAATAACGTAAATCACCGCCTCTGCGTCGCCCCCATGCTCGATTGGAGCGACCGGCATTGCCGGGCGTTCCACCGCACGCTGACGGCCCGCGCGCTGGTCCATACCGAGATGGTGACCACCGGGGCGGTGCTGCACGGCGATCGCGAGCGGCTCTTGGGCTTCGATCCGTGCGAGCAGCCGGTGGCGCTGCAACTGGGCGGCTCGAACCCGGATGACCTGGCCGCCTCGGCCCGGATCGGCGAGGCGATGGGCTACGCCGAGATCAACCTCAACGTCGGCTGTCCGTCCGACCGGGTGCAGAGCGGCCGGTTCGGCGCCTGCCTGATGCGCGAGCCGGCGCTGGTGGCCGACTGCATGGCCGCGATCCTGGCCGCCGTGCGCATTCCCGCGACGGTCAAGTGCCGGCTGGGGGTGGACGAGCAGGCGCCCGAACAGAGCCTGTTCGAGCTGGTCGACCGTTGCGCGGACGTTGGGGTGAGCCGGTTCATCGTCCATGCCCGCAAGGCCTGGCTGAACGGGCTGAGCCCCAAGGAAAACCGGGACATCCCGCCGCTCGACTATCCGCTGGTTTGGCGGCTGAAGGCCGAACGGCCCCAGCTGACCATCGTGCTCAACGGCGGGATCGGCTCGCTGGACGAAGCCGAGGCGCACCTCGCCCATGTCGACGGTGTCATGCTGGGGCGGGCCGCCTATCATGACCCGGCGCTGCTGGGCGCGGTCGATCGGCGGATTTTCGGCGAGGCGTCGGCCGACGTCGGCCCGTTCGAGGCGGTGGAGCGCTATCGGCCCTATCTGGCGCGCGCCCTGGCGCGGGGCGCGCCCCTGGCGGCGATGACCCATCCGATGATCGGCCTGTTCCACGGCTGGCCGGGCGCGCGGGCCTGGCGGCGGACCCTGACGCTCGAGGCGGTCAAGCCGGGCGCGGGGCTGGCGGTGATCGACCAGGCGCTGGCGGCGATCGGCGAAGCGGCCGCGGGGCGCGATAGAGTCGGGGCGGGGTAGGATCAGGGACGAAGAATCAGGGCGGTCTGGGTCGCGTCGAACTGCGACAGCCGGCCGAGATAGCTCATCCCCAGCAGCGAGGTCGGCAGGCCGCTTTCGATGACATAGGCGTCCACGTCGTGGACCTCGGCGCCGTCGACCGAGACGCTGTCCAGCTTGACCTTGGCGGCGCGGGCCTGGCCATTCGCGGTGGCCACCTGGTAGGTGTAGTTCAGGCTTTGCGGCGAATAGCCGAGCCGCTGGGCGTCGTCGGGCGTCAGGGCCACGGCGCTGGCGCCGGTGTCGACCAGGAAGCGAACCTCATGGCCGTCGACCTCGGCCTCGGCCCAGTAGTGGCCGTCGGCGGCCTTGACCACCGAGGCGCTCGCGCCTTGCGCCGGCGCGGGCCGCGGCGCCGGGGCCAGGGTCTCGACGGGCCTTGGCGGGGCCTCGCGCGAAGCGTGATCGAGCGCCAGCACCGCCTGCGCCGCCGCCGCCGCCGAGAGCGCTCCGATGACCGCGATTCCCGCGAGCCTGAGCATTTGGACACCCCGCCATAATGGCATTTCGAGGGCGTTTCTCGCCCCGCTTGAGCGCCACTATGCTCGCGGGTTGGTTTGCAACGGATGAATCAATCGAAAGATCAGATCAGACCCAGCTTTTCCGGCCTGATCCGGCCGCGGCGGGCCGGCAGGGCCGCGGTGATCCGGGTCCGCTCGGCCTCGTCCAGGCGGGCCCAGCCGGCGATCTCCTTCAGCATGCGGTGGCAGCCCAGGCACAGCCCGCTCTCGCCGTCGACGACGCAGACCTTGACGCACGGGGTGGCGATCGGTCGGGGCGGGCCGGCGGGGCTGGTCATCGCCGATATGTGCCGCCTCGCGCGCCGCGTCGCAAGCGCGGGCCTTCCGCGTCGGCCCGGCGCGGGCTAAGCCGAACCCATGAGCCCGCGACCGTTCGATGACATCCGCGCCCTGTTGGCCGACCTGCCCGCGTCCCACGCGCCGCCGCCGCTCGTCGCATCCGACGCACT
Source organism: uncultured Alphaproteobacteria bacterium (assembly GCA_963706385.1). GTDB lineage: Bacteria > Pseudomonadota > Alphaproteobacteria > Caulobacterales > Caulobacteraceae > Poindextera. The sequence goes on from OY970153.1 coordinate 3,047,896, forward strand.
GGCGCCGATCGCGGCCTGGATCGCGGCCTGGCGCGGCCGGCCCGAGGTCCACCGCCCGATCTTCGCGCTCTATGCCGGCGCTCATCTGGGCGCGGCGCCGGACGGCGATCCGCGCGAGCGGCTGGAGGCGATCGCCGCGGAGCGCGCGCCGGTCGCCCGCGCGGCCCGGTCTTTGGGCGCGGGCCTCGATGTGTTCGACCTGGCCGTCGACCAGCCGGTCCCGGACATCGCCACGTCCCCGGCGATGAGCGAGCGCGAGTGCGCGGCGACCATGGCCTTTGGCATGGAGGCGCTGGCCAAACAGCCCGATCTCTTGATCCTCGGCGGCTTTGGTCCCGGCGCGCGAGACTCGGCCGAGGCGTTGATGCTGGCCCTGCTGGGCGAGGCCGCGCCGGCCGTCTCGTCCGCGCGCGCCAAGGCCGCGGGCGCGCGGGCGGCGAGCCAGGCGGGCGGCGATCCGCTGGACTTGCTGCGCCAGCTCGGCGGGCGGGAGACCGCCGCCCTGGTCGGGGCGATCCTGGCGGCGCGGACCCAGCGCGCGCCGGTGCTGCTGGACGGGGAGCCGGCCATCGCGGCCGCGGCGGTGCTGGCCGCGCTGGACCCCGAGGCGATCGCCCATTGCCGCGCGGCGCGGCCGCATCCCGCGGCCCAAACGATCGGCCTGGCGCCGGCTTTCGAGCTCGACCTCGGCCTGGATGACGGGGCCGGCGCGCTGGCGGCGCTGGGCCTGATCCGGCTGGCCTGCGCGCTGGCGGACTGACCCCGGCGCGGCGTTGACGCGAAGGTTTTCTTTGCCTAGGCCTGCCGCCGACCTATCATGACGACGCCCCTCACGCCGTGATCTAAGCGCGGCCGGATCATCCGGTGGAGACCCCCAATGAACCTCGATTTCTCGCCCGAGGACATCGCTTTCCGCGACGAAGCCCGCCGCTTCATCGCCGAGCACTATCCCGCGGACTTGCGCGACAAGCGGCTGAGCGAGGACGCGTTCGACAAGCAGGACTATCTCGCCTGGCACCGCATTCTGGCTAAGAAGGGCTGGGTCGCGCCGGGCTGGCCGAAGGAGCACGGCGGCCCGGGCTGGACCCCCACGCAAAAGTACATCTGGTCGGAGGAGCAGGCGCGCGCCGACACCCTTCCCATCCTGCCGTTCGGGATCAGCATGGTCTCGCCGGTGATCTACACCTTCGGCACGCCCGAGCAGAAGGCCAAGTTCCTGCCGCCCACCTACAACGGCGACATCTGGTGGTGCCAGGGCTATTCCGAGCCGGGCGCGGGCTCGGACCTGGCCAGCTTGCGCACCCGCGCGGTGCGCGAGGGCGACCATTACATCGTCAACGGCCAGAAGACCTGGACCACGCTGGCCCAGTTCGCCGACTGGGGCTTCTTCCTGGTCCGCACCGACCCCGACGCCAAGCCGCAGGCCGGGATCAGCTTTTTGTTGATCGACATGAAGACCCCGGGGATCACCGTGCGCCCGATCATCACCCTGGGCGGCGAGCACGAGGTCAACGACGTCTTCCTCGACAACGTCAAGGTGCCGGTGGAAAACCGCATCTTCGAGGAGAACCAGGGCTGGACCGCCGCCAAGTTCCTCCTGGCCCACGAGCGCTCCGGCATCGCCGGCGTGGCGCGCTCCAAGCGGGGCATCGAGCGCATCCGCGCCATGGCCGGCACTGAGCTGGCCGACAATTCCGGCCCGCTGCTGGCCGACCCGTTCTTCAAGCGCAAGGTGGCGGAACTGGAGATCGACCTGACCGCGCTGGAGTTCACCGAGCTGCGCACCCTGGCCGGCGAGGCGTCCGGCAAGGGGCCAGGGCCGGAATCCTCGCTGCTCAAGATCAAGGGCACCGAGATCCAGCAGCGGGTCAACGAACTGGCGCTGGAGGCGGCCGGCCATTACGGCGCGCCCTATTTCCGCGGCTTCCCGCGCGACGGCGACAACGCCCACCCGATCGGCCCGGACCACGCCCACGAGACCGCCCCGACCTACTTCAATGGCCGCAAGACCTCGATCTACGGCGGCTCCAACGAAATCCAGCGCAACATCATCGCCAAGATGGTGCTGGGGATTTGAGGTGGTGGGGGCGATGAATCCTTCCCCCTCGAGGGGGGAAGGGCAGGGTTGGGGGTGGGTGCGGGGCGTCTGGGCGATGAGCGCATTTGGGCGCGGGCGCCACCGGAGCCACCCCACGACCACACTGCACTCACCCCCATCCCCGACCCTTCCCCCCTCGAGGGGGAAGGGCGTAGGGAGACTTGGCTTACGCAGCGGCGGTGTGCTGTGATCGATATCAATACCTGGGCCGAGGCTTTGGGCGACACCCAAGGATCGCCGCGAGACCAACCGGCGCGATGATCGCATAGCGAGGAAACGATGGATTTCAGCTTCACCGAAGAACAGTCGATGCTTCGCGACACGGTCGCGAGCTTCCTGGGCGACAAGTACGATTTCGAAACCCGCCGCGGCATCGTCAAGTCGGACGCCGGCTGGCGGGGCGACTACTGGAAGGCGTTCGCCGAGGAGCTGGGCATCCTGGGCGCGCCGTTCTCGGAGGAGCTCGGCGGCCTGGGCGGCGGGGCGACCGAGAACATGATCGTGCTGGAGGAGTTCGGCAAAGCCCTGGTGATCGAGCCCTATCTCGGCACGGTGGTGATCGGCGGCGGCTTCCTCAAGCATTCGGGCTACGCCGGCGCGGCCGAGCTGATCGGCCAGATCATCGGCGGGCGGGCGATTTTCGCCTTCGCCTACGCCGAGCCGCAGGCGCGCTATACGTGGCGGGACATCAAGACCACGGCCAAGAAGGACGGCTCGGGCTATCTGCTGAACGGCCACAAGGCGGTGGTGGTGGGCGCGCCCTGGGCCAGCCATCTGATCGTCACCGCCCGCACCGGCGGCGGCCAGCGCGACGAGGGGGGCGTTTCGGTGTTCGTGGTCGACAAGGCGGCCAAGGGCGTGGTCACCCGCGATTATCCGACCGTCGACGGCCAGCGCGCCTCCGAGGTCTTCTTCGAGAACGTCTCGGTTCCGGCCGACGCCCTGATCGGATCCGAAGGGGCGGGCCTGCCTCTGGTCGAGAAGGTGATCGACGAGGCGATCGCCGGCGTCGGCGCCGAGGCGGTCGGCGTGCTGCGCAAGCTGCTCGAGGGCACCTTGGACTACACCAAGCAGCGCAAGCAGTTCGGCCAGCCGATCGCCCAGTTCCAGGTGCTGCAGCACCGCATGGTCGACATGTTCATCCAGGTCGAACAGTCGGTCTCGATGACCTACATGGCCACCATCAAGCTGGACGAGGCGGACGACGAGCGCGCCAAGGCGATCTCCGCCGCCAAGGTGCAGATCGGCCGCGCCTGCAAGTTCGTCGGCCAGAACGCCATCCAGCTCCACGGCGGCATGGGCATGACCGACGAGATGGCCATCGGCCACTACTTCAAGCGCGCGACCGTCATCGAGGGCCTGTTCGGCTCGGTCGACCATCACCTGCGCCGGTATGAGACCCTGTCGATCGACAAGGCCGCGTAAAACCCCTCTCCCGGCGGGAGAGGGAGGGGCCCGCGCCGCAGGCGTGGGAAGGTGAGGGATTACGGCGCAGCCAATGTCGCGCCATCCCGTCTTCGTGAGCTTGGTGAGCTTGGTGGTTCAAAGTCCGGCGAGGCCGTCACCCCTCACCCTCCCGCCTTCGGCGGGCCCCTCCCTCTCCCCTCCGGGAGAGGGTTCTGGGCGCCGGCCAACGCGCCAGCCCCCACCAACCCCCGCTCATCCTCGCGCGGCCGAAAATCCCTCTCCCGGCGGGAGAGGGAGGGGCCCGCGCCGAAGGCGTGGGAGGGTGAGGGATTACCGCGCGGCCAATGTCGCTCGTCCTCCCCCCAAAGCGCCGCGTCGTAGGGCGCATCGAGGTCGCGGCAGATTTGCGCGGCCAGGGCGCTGATCGGGCGCGTCAGCCAGACGCGCTCGTCCGCCTCGCGGTCGCCCCGCTCGCCCCGCTCAGTGTCCGCCCGCTCGTCCTCGCCCTCGTCGAGGCGCTCGGCCGGCTCGGCCTGCGCCGCCGCGTCGTCCGCCTCGGCGTCCGCGCCCTGGGCCGCCAGCGCCGGCAGGCCGTCCTCCAGCCGCTGGGCCAGCAGCACCGACAGCCGCACCGCCCGCGCGATCCGCGAAAACGCCAGGGCCAGGTCGCCGGTGAACACCCGCGGCGCGTCCGGCTCCAGCACCTGGCGCCGCAACGCCCGGGCCAGATCCATGCCGATCTCGACCAGTTGATCGACCGCCTCCAGCCGCCGGGCGGTCAGCTCGGCGTCGACGGCGTCCGGCGCCGCGGGGGCTGGCGAGGATGTGACCATATGGCACAAAAATGCACAGGAATCGGGGCTGGGTCAAGGGCGGCCGTTATCGCGGCGGGTGAGGCGGCGTGGCTCGTGCGTTTGACTGCTAGGCGAACTTGGCGAAGTCCGCCTTCCGGACAGAAGCCAACGATGAACTTCGACCCATAGCGGAGCCGGTCCCACAAGGCCCACAACGCAAAGAGCCGCTATCAATAGGCGCTTCATCGATTTCTCCGGATGTGGGCCTGCTCGCGTTATGGTACAGCTTCCGCTATTCTCACCCCAACGGGGGCATTTCATGAAGCAACTTCTTGCAGCGGCGGTTACCGTCTTCGCGCTGGCGGCGCTGCCCGAGATTGCCGCGGCTAGCACCCAATTTCTGGCTTACGAGGGCCGTGACGCCATCCAAGAGGGGCAGGGCGGCAATAAGAAGGTCGTGGACGGCGTAGACTTCTGGATCTTCGGTGCACCGCCACACCGGTTCCAGGTGCTTGGAATGCTGCAAGACGAACGGTGGAAGTCGGGTCTGTACGGTCTAGTCCGGGTATCCAACCTAGAGCATGACATAGCCAAGACTGTGCGCGCGGCTGGCGGCGACGCGGTCATTCTCGAGGATCAACATGACAAGGCGTGGGGTCTTGCCGGATCCAGCTTTGGCGGCGGCTCTTGGTCAGGGAATGGTTGGGGAGGCTCTTGGTCCGGGTCATCCTTTTCGACTGTCCATCCTTACGGAACCAAGGAGTCGCTTTACGTGGTGGTCAAATACCTGCCGGACGAACCTGCGGGTGGGGCTGGCGTTGCACCGCCTGAAGTGGCTCGGGCGCCAAGTTCGGACCCACCCAAGCCCGCGTCGCATTTGGCACAAGAGCCCCCGCCCGCCCCAGCACCTGAACAGCCCCAGAGTCGCGAGTGCGGAATGGTTCGACAGGCTGATGGTGCGCTCAAGTTGGCGCCCTGCAAGCCCTAGGTTCTGTGGACTCTAGGGATTCCCGCTGATCGCGAAGCGTGATTCAAGACTGCTTTTTGGAGGCGGTCTTGGGTGTGATGGATCGATTGGTGTTGAGCGACGCCAATTGGGAGCGGATTTCGGGTCTGATCATAGGTCGGCCTGATCAGAAGGGCTCGACTGGGCGCGACAATCGGATGTTTGTCGAAGGGGTGCTTTGGATTGTGCGCACGGGCTCGCCCTGGCGCGATCTTCCCGATGTTTTCGGCGACTGGAATAGTGTCTGGCGACGGTTCAATCGGTGGAGCCAGAAGGGCGTCTGGTGGCGCATCTTCGAGGCGATGTCGGATGATCCCGACTTCGAATACCTGATCGTCGACTCCACCATCGTTCGCGCCCACCAGCATGCGGCAGGGGCGAAAAAGGGGGGCCTGAAGATCAGGCCATTGGCCGCTCGCGCGGCGGCCTGAGCACCAAGATCCACATGGCCGTCCGTGGGTTAGGCTGCCCTGTGCGCTTTACCCTTACCGCTGGCCAGATGGGTGATGCGCCACAAGCCGGGCCGTTGATCGAGGGCCTGCCCGCTGAAATCGTCATGGCCGACACCGCCTACGACGCAGACCACTTGCGCCAGGCGATCGCCGACAAGGGCGCGCTCGCGGTGATCCCCAACAATCCCTCGCGCGCCAAAAAGCACCCGCTGGACAAGCACCTCTATGCCCAACGACACCTCGTCGAGTGCTGCTTCTCGAAGCTCAAGCAGTTCCGCCGCGTGGCCACGCGCTTCGAAAAGACCGCCAGGAACTATCTGGCCGTGATCACGCTCGCCGCCATCGTCCTGTGGTTACGATAAGTGTCCACAGAACCTAGCCCGCGCGCGTCGGCCGCGCCTGGCGCCCACTCTGCTAGCCGACTTGCCCTGACAGCGCAGCAATTTCCCCGGTCGCGGACGTCGGCGGGCAAAACACCAAGCTCGCGATCGTGGCGTGGAAGGCCTCACTTAGTGGGCCCGGCGGTGATGTCATCTGTGGACGGCCCCGGCCCCGCAAGAGTGAATCTGGATTGAGGTGACGATCTGTCGGGGTGCGGTCATCTTTCCGGCCTATCGCCGGCTCTTCAAGGTCAGCAATTGGCGCTCATCGGCCGTGCGGTCGAAATGCTGCGAATGGCCGCTGTCCACCCCCACTCAGAATTTCACCGCGTCCGCTTTCCGGCCGAGTTCCAGCGACGGCTCCTGGCGCAAAGCAGCCATCGGCAGGGTTCGCCTGGGCTAGGTGAGCAGACAGGCGCCAACGCGGAGGCTTGCGTCAGGCCGGCTTCGGCGACGCCCGGGGCGCGGTGGGGTCGCGCGCGAATCGTCCGAAAATTCAACGTCTTGCGGTGGGCGCGGGGCGGTCTCGCGCGCGATTTCGGCGCACCCGACACAGGGGAAATCGTTAATAATCTTCATGAAATCAATCTATTAAGCGTCAGATCGTCGCGACAAATTGATCCGAATGCGGAGATATTTCTTGCGATTTTTCACAAATCTGTCATAGTCACGCTCGATGCGCTGACGACCGCGAGGGTCCCACGCCCCGAGAGCCGCGGGGCGTCTCTTTCTTGGCATCGACGCTGGTCAAGGAGACGCGAGACATGAACCAAATGAGCCTGAACACCACCATCCTGTCGTTCGCCTTTTCGGGCCTGCTCGGCGCGCATCGCCGCGCCTACGGCTCGCCGCCGCCCCTCGCGTCGGCGACCCCGAAGAAGAAGACCTAGGCCAGCGACCCGCTCTGACCGAGCCCGGGCCCTTCGGAGCGATCCGCGGGGCCTCCGAACACCTCTCCCAAAGGGAGAGGGAGGGGCCCGCGCCGAAGGCGTGGGAGGGTGAGGGGTTACAACATTTCAGGAAGACTCCGCGGGTCCCCATCCCCTCATCCTCCCGCCCGCTTCGCGGTCGGGCCCCTCCTTCTCCGCAAGGGGAGAAGGGACAAGATGCGTAACCAGCGTCCCCGGCCTGAACACCCTCCGGGAGAGGGGTTTTGCGCCCGCGCTCTTGTGGAAACCCGCGGATTTTGCCTCTCTGCGCCCGCAACCACCATCAGCGGAGCCGGCGATGAGCCTTGTGATCCTTGAAAAGCGCGGCCACGTCGCGATCCTCACCCTGAACCGGCCCGAGAGCATGAACGCCCTGGGCGCGCCGGGCGACGGCGACCAGGTCCGCGAGGCCTGCGACGCGGTCAACGCCGACAAGGACATCCGCTGCGTGGTGCTGACCGGCGCCGGCCGCGCCTTCTCGGCCGGCGGCGACGTCAAGGCGATGAAGGCCCGCTCGGGCGCGTTCGCCGGCGGCGCGGTCGACCTGCGCGAGGGCTATCGCAACAACATCCACCGGATCGTGCGCTCGATCTACGGGCTGGAGGTCCCCTCGATCGCGGCGGTGAACGGGGCGGCGATCGGGCTGGGCTGCGACGTGGCGTGCATGACCGACATCCGCATCGCCGCCGACACCGCCAAGTTCGCGGTGACTTTCTTGAAGCTCGGCCTGATCCCCGGCGACGGCGGCGCCTGGCTTTTGCCCCGCACCATCGGCATGAGCCGGGCCTGCGAGCTTCTGTTCACCGGCGACGTGATCGACGCGCGCACGGCGCTCGACTGGGGCCTGGTCAGCCGCATGGTCTCGCCCGAGGCGCTGATGGACGAGGCCCTCGCCCTGGCCGAAAAGATCGCCGCCCAGCCGCCCCACGCCCTGCGCCTGGCCAAGAGCCTGCTCAAGCACGGCCAGACCGTCTCCTACGACACCCTGATGGAGATGTCGGCCGCGGCCCAGGCGATCTCGCACCTGACCGAGGACCATATGGAGGGCGTCAACTCCATCCTCGAAAAGCGCCCGGCGGTGTTCAAGGGCGTCTGAGACGGCGTGCGAAAGCCCCTCCCCCTCGCGGGGAGGGGTTGGGGTGGGGGCCGATTTCACCACGAAGACCACCAAGGACACGAAGGGTTTGCCCCTTCCCCTCGGCGGATGGGGAAGCCGCCATGTCTTCGTGTCCTTCGTGCGCTTCGTGGTTCAAAACCCACGCATCTCCACGCTTGTCATCCCGACGCTCCGACCGGGATGACGTAGGGAGGGCGCGAGCTAAAGTCCGGCTTGCCCCCGCGCCGCCCGGCCGTCTAACATCCGTTTAAATCCACTAGAGGCGGGAAACCAACATGACCATCGGCATCGTGGCGACCTTGAAGGTCCAGGACGGCAAGAACGCGGAATTCGAGGCGATCTTCACCGCGCTCGCCAAGCAGGTGCGGGCCAACGAGCCGGGCAATCTGGCCTACCAGCTGACCAAATCGCGCGCCGAGCCCAACACCTACAAGGTGCTGGAGCTGTACGCGGACGAGGCGGCGCTCAAGCTGCATGGCGGGACCGAGTATTTCAAAGCCGCCGGCCCGAAGATGGGTCCGTGCCTGGCCGGCCGGCCCGAGATCGAATACCTCGACGGCGTGGGCTGATCCGTGGACCTGGCGTTCAGCCCCGAGGACCTGGCGTTTCAGGGCGAGGTCCGCGCCTTCATCGCCGAGGCGTTCGACGACGACATGCGCGCGCGCTCGGCCCAGTCCAAGACCGGCGCCATCGGCCGCGAGGCCCAGGTGCGCTGGTTCAAGCGCCTGTCGGCCAAGGGCTGGCTGGCGCCGGACTGGCCGGTCGAATACGGCGGCGCGGGCTGGAGCGACGCCGAAAAATACATCTTCAACATGGAGATGGCGCTGGCCGGCGCGCCGACCACCTCGAACATGGGGCTGCGGATGTGCGCCCCGGTGATCATGGCCTTCGGCAGCGATGAGCAGAAGGCCCGGCACCTGCCCAAGATCCTCTCCGCCGAGGTCTGGTGGTGCCAGGGCTATTCCGAGCCGGGCTCGGGCTCGGACCTGGCTTCGCTGTCGATGAAGGCGGTCAGGGACGGCGACGACTATGTGCTGAACGGCTCGAAGATCTGGACCACCTACGCCCAGTACGCCGACTGGATGTTCTGCCTGGTCCGCACCTCCCAGGAGGAGCGGCCCCAGCGCGGCATCTCCTTCCTGCTGCTGGACATGAAGACGCCGGGCGTCACCGTGCGGCCGCTGCCGACCCTGGACGGGCCGGTCGACGGCGAGCAGGAGGTCAATCAGGTCTTCTTCGAGGACGCGCGCGTGCCGGTCGCCAATCGCATCGGCGAGGAGGGCCAGGGCTGGACCTACGCCAAGTATCTGCTGCAGTTCGAGCGGGGCGGCGCCTATGCCCCCGGCCTGACCCACCAGTTGGACCGGGTCAAACGGATCGCCGCGGCCGAGCCGGCCGACGGCGGCGGACGGATGCTCCAGGACGCCGACTTCCGCCGCAAGCTGGCGGAGATGCAGATCAAGGTCGAGGCGCTGAACGCCACCGAGCTGAAGGTGTTCGCCGGCCGGGCCGCCGGCGCCGCCATGGGCCCGATCTCCTCGATGCTCAAGCTGGAGGGCAGCCAGGCCCAGCAGGCGATCACCGAACTGGCGCTGGAGGCGGTCGGCGGCTACGCGGCGCCGTTCGTGCGGGACACCTGGGCCGAGATCAGGGGCGAGCGGAACGAGCCCCGCGCCGGCCCCGACTACGCCGCCACCGTCGCGCCGATGTACTTCAACCAGCGCAAGACCTCGATCTACGCCGGCTCGAACGAGATCCAGCACAACATCATGGCCAAGATGATCCTGGGGTTGTGATCTGGGGTTGCGCGTAGTTTTTCTGGACTGACCGCGCCTCGGACCCGCTGCTAGGGTCCCGCGCGACGTATCCCTCATACCCGGAGCACCGCCCGATGGCCGCCGACGCCCTGTTCACCCCGTTCAGTTTCAAGGGTCTGACCCTGCCCAACCGGGTGGTGATGGCGCCGATGACGCGCTCGTTCTCGCCGGGCGGTGTCCCGACCGAGGCGGTGGCCGCCTATTATCGCCGCCGGGCGGAGGCCGAGGTCGCGCTGATCATCACCGAGGGCACGGGCGTCGAGCGGCCGACCTCGCTGAACGATCCGAACATCCCCCGCTTCCACGGCGAGGCGGAACTGGCCGGCTGGAAACACGTGGCCGACGAGACGCACGCCGGCGGCGGGCTGATCGGCCCGCAGCTCTGGCATGTGGGCGCGGTGCCCTCGAGCAATCCCGAATGGTCGCCGTCGGGCGGCTTCGACAGCCCCTCGGGCCTGGCCCGGCCCGACCACCAGATCGGCGAGCCGATGAGCGAGGAGGAGGTGGCCGACGCCATCGCGGCCTTCGCCCGCGCGGCCGGCGACGCCAAGCGCCTGGGCTTCGACACCATCGAGCTGCACGGCGCCCACGGCTATCTGATCGACCAGTTCTTCTGGAACGGCACCAATGTGCGCGACGATCTGTTCGGCGGGCCCGAACTGTCGCAGCGCGCGCGCTTCGCCGCCGAGATCCTCAAAGCCGTGCGCGCGGCGGTGGGGCCGGACTATCCGGTGATCATCCGGCTGTCGCAGTGGAAGCAGCAGGACTTCGCCGCCCGGCTGGCGGAAACGCCCAAGGCGATGGAGGCCTGGCTGGTCCCGCTGGCCGAGGCCGGGGCGGACGTATTCCACTGCTCGCAGCGGCGGTTCTGGGAGCCGGAGTTCGAGGGCTCGGACCTCAACTTCGCCGGCTGGGCCAAGAAGGTGACCGGCAAGCCCACCATCACCGTCGGCTCGGTCGGCCTGACCGGCGAGTTCATCGCCTCATGGGGCGGGGAGGCGTCGCAGCCCGCCTCGCTGGACCAGCTGCTGCGCATGCTCGAGCGCGGCGACTTCGATATGGTGGCCGTCGGCCGCGCCCTGCTGCAGGACCCCGACTGGGTGGTGAAGGTGCGTCAGGGCCGGACCGGCGAGTTGAAGAGCTACGACCGCTCGGCGCTGGCCGAACTGTACTGAGGCGAGGCCGAAAACCCTCTCCCCTCCGGGAGAGGGTTTTTACGCCGGCCTACGCGTTGAAGTTCAGCTTCAGGCCGGGGCGCGGCCAGCGGCACTTGTAGAGCTTGCCGGTGGACGAGCAGGTCACCCAGGCGTCGCGCATGTCCGCCCCGCCAAAGCAGATGTTGGTGGTGAGGATGTCGGGGAAGGGGAAGTGCTCGATCGAGCCGTCCGGATCGAAGGCGGTGATGCCGCCGTTGACGATGGTCGCCACGCAGACCTTGCCGCCGGCCTCGACGGCCAGGCTGTCCAGCAGCTGGAAGCCTTCCAGGTTCTTGATCACCCGCCCGGGCGCGAAGCCGGCCGGTGGGGCCAGCTCGCCCGGCGCGACCACGTCGAAGGCGTAGAGCCGGCCAAGGTGGGTGTCGGCCATGTAGACCACCTTCTCGTCCGGCGAGAGGCCGACCCCGTTGGGCGAGATCAGGTGGTCGCGCTGGCGGGTCACCTTCGATCCGTCCGGGCGGGCGTAGTACAGGGCGCCGTGCTTGCGGTACTCGGGCAGGGTGGCGCCGTGGTCGGTGAACCAGAAGCCGCCGGTCTTGTCGAACACCAGATCGTTGGGGCCAGCGAACTTGCGGCCGTCGCAACTGTCGTAGATCGTGGTGACCGCGCCGGTCTTCAGATCGACGCGCTGGATGTAGCCGCCGACGTGGCTTGGCGGGGTCGGCCCGGGGATGGTCAGGCCCTCCTGCTTGATCCACTCGAACGAGCCGCCGTTGTTGGCCACGTAGATGGCGTTGTCCGGCCCGACCGCGGCCCCGTTCGGCCCGCCGCCGGTTTCGGCGAAGACGGTCTTCTTGCCGTCGGGGGTCACGCGGGTCAGCCGCCCGCCTTCGATCTCGGTCAGGATGATCGAGCCGTCGTTCATGGCGATCGGGCCTTCGGGAAACAAAAGGCCGTCGGTGACGAGTTGAATGTCCATCGGGCGTGCTCCTCTTCGCCGCCTCGGGAGCGGGCGGCGTTCGGCGGCCATATAAACAGGCGTTTGAATGGGTGGCTAGCGCCGCTCGAGCACGCGGAACACAAAGCCGTGGTCGTCGCCCTCGCCGGCCGGGTGGGCCTCGCGGCGGACCTCCCGCCATTCGCGTTCGTCGAAGGGTGGAAACATCACGTCGCCCTCCATCTCGGCGTCGACCTCGGTCAGATAGATCCGCCGGGCCTTGGGCAGGGCCAGGGCGAACAGGTCCGCCCCGCCGATCACGCAGACCTCCTCGGCCCCGTCCTCCTCGGCCTGTTCGCGCGCGATCTGCAGCGCCTCGTCGAACCGCTCGCAGATCAGCGCCCCGCGGGCGGCCGGCTCGTCGGCATAGGAGCCGTCGCGGGTCAGGACGATGTTGATCCGGCCGGGCAGGGGGCGTTTGGGCAGCGACTCCCAGGTCTTGCGCCCCATGATCACCGGCTTGCCCAGGGTGGTCCGCTTGAAGATCGCCAGGTCCGACTTCAGCCGCCAGGGCAGGACGCCATCGCGGCCGATCACGCCGTTGCGGGCGCGGGCGACGGGTCCGAGCGCGAGGGGGATGGTCATGGACAGCGCCTCGCAAATCCGCGGATGACTCTTAGTTCCGCTCGTCCCCGCGAAGGCGGGGATCCAGGCGTTTTATCGTAGAGCCTCGTGGGCTTCAGAAAAAACCTGGGTCCCCGCCTTCGCCGCGAAAACCCTCTCCCGGAGGGGAGAGGGAGGGGCCCGCGCCGCGGGCGTGGGAAGGTGAGGGGTTACGGCGCCGGCCGGTTTAGCGCATCACCCGCCGATGCGGCCCAAGGCGCGAGGCCCTGACCGCTCGCCGTCCCGTCTTCGTGTGCTTCGTGGTCTTGGTGGTTCAAAGTCCGGCGAGGCCGTAACCCCTCACCCTCCCATTGCTCCGCAATGGGCCCCTCCCTCTCCCCTCCGGGAGAGGGTTTTTCCGCCGAGGCCCCCGCCCCTCAGACCGCGATCGGCGCCTTGATCGCCGGATGGGCGCTGTAGCCCTCCAGCTTGAAGTCGGCGTAGTCGAAGCCGAACAGGTCGGCCTTGGGCGCCAGCGTCAGGGTGGGAAAGGGCCGCGGGGCGCGGGCGAGCTGGGTTTTCGCCTGGTCGGCGTGGTTCAGATAGAGGTGGACGTCGCCGAAAGTATGGACGAACTCGCCCGGCTCCAGCCCGGTGACCTGGGCCATCATCAAGGTCAGCAGCGCGTAGCTGGCGATGTTGAACGGCACGCCCAAAAAGACGTCGGCCGAGCGCTGGTAGAGCTGGCACGACAGCCGCCCCTCGGCGACGAAGAACTGGAACAGGCAGTGGCAGGGCGGCAGCGCCATGTCGTCGACCTCGGCCGGGTTCCAGGCGGTGACGATGAGGCGGCGGCTGGTCGGATTGGCGCGGATCTGGGCGAGCACGTTCGCGATCTGGTCGATCGACCGGCCGTCCGGCGCGGCCCAGCTGCGCCACTGCTTGCCATAGACCGGGCCCAGCTCGCCGTCCGCGTCGGCCCATTCGTCCCAGATGCTGACCCCGCGCTCATGCAGCCAGGCCACGTTGGTCTCGCCGCGCAGGAACCACAACAGCTCGATCGCGATCGACTTGAAGTGCAGCTTCTTGGTGGTCAGCAGGGGAAAGCCCCGGGCCAGGTCGAAGCGGATCTGCCGGCCGAACACCCCGAGCGTGCCGACCCCGGTGCGGTCGCCGCGCTCGACGCCGTGCGCCAGGATGTCCTCCAGCAACGCCAGGTACTGGCGTTCGGGATGGTCCGGCCCGGCGCCTGGGCGCGCCGGCGAGAGGGCGGGGTGGACGTTCACGATCAGCAGAATCGCATGGACGGGCCGGCATGGTCCACCCTTGGGCCGCCGGCGTCCACAGGGAGCTAGCCGGCGAAGCCGCCGGCGTCGAGGAAGGCCTGCTCTTCCGCCGTCGTGACCCGGCCCAGGGCGGCGTTGCGGTGGGGAAAGCGGCCGAACCGGCGAATGATGTCGCGGTGGATGACCGCCCATTTCAGGCTGTCGACGTCGCCGGTCTCGGCGTCGTGCGCCTCGAACAGCGCGACCGAGCGGTCCTGGTCGGCCAGCGCCTCGGAATGCTCGAACGGCAGGTAGAAGAACGGCCGAAGTTCGCCCGTCACGCCCTTGTCCAGGCCGGCGTCCACCGCCAGGGCGGCGATCGACCGGGCCAGGGGGTCGGTGGCGAACGCATGGGCGCTGGCGCGGTAGAGGTTGCGCGGGAACTGGTCGAGCAGGATCATCAGCGCCAGCGCGCCGTCGGCGCCGTCCGCCCAGCCGGCGTACTCGCCGCGCGCCGCGGCGTGGTGGACCGGCTCGAACTTCAGCCGGATCGCCGCGTCGAACGCCCGCGGCTTGGCGAACCATTTCGCGGGGCCGGCGGCGGTCCAGAACCCGATGACGTCGGCGGGCATGGCGGCCATCGTGGTCTCCATTTCAAGATGCCCGCAGGTGAACAGCGGGCGCGCCGACAATGGTCACGCCAGAAGGGCGCCAGGACAATGACGAAGTCTCTGACTGCGGCGGCCTTCGCGCTCTCGCTGCTTGGCGGCGCCAGCGCGCTCGCGCAGCCGGCTCCCCGCGGCCGATCCGCGGGGGCTTTTCGCGATACGTGACGCGCTTGACGCGGCGATAAAAAAACGGTCGAAAGCGGCCTTCGCTGGCGCGGGCTCCGTCCGAGCGCCGCTCCACTCCGCGCCGCTGGAGACATATCATGCGCGTCTACTACGACCGCGACGCAGACCTTGCTCGCATCCTCGACAAGAAGATCGCCATCGTCGGCTATGGCAGCCAGGGCCACGCCCACGCGCTGAACCTGCGCGATTCCGGGATCAAGACCGTCGCCGTGGCGCTGCGCGAGGGTTCGGCTTCGGCCAAGAAGGCGCAAGGCGAGGGGCTGAAGGTGATGAGCGTCGCCGAGGCCGCGGCCTGGGCCGACGCGATCATGATCCTGGCGCCGGACGAGCTGCAGCGCGGAATCTACGACAACGAGATCGCCCCCAACATCCGCGACGGCGCGGCGCTGCTGTTCGCCCACGGGCTGAACATCCACTTCAAGCTGATCGAGCCCAAGGCCTCGATCGACGTGCTGATGATCGCGCCCAAGGGCCCCGGCCACACGGTGCGGGGCGAGTATGTGAAGGGCGGCGGGCGTGCCCTGCCTCATCGCCGTGGCCCAGGACGCCACCGGCAACGCGCTCGATCTGGGCCTCGCCTACGCCTCGGCCATCGGGGGCGGCCGCTCGGGCGTCATCGAAACCATCGTTCCGCGAGGAATGCGAGACCGACCTGTTCGGCGAACAGGCGGTGCTTGTGCGGCGGCCTGGTCGAGCTGATCCGCGCCGGCTTCGAGACCCTGGTCGAGGCGGGCTATGCGCCCGAGATGGCCTATTTCGAATGCCTGCACGAGGTGAAGCTGATCGTCGATCTGATCTATGAAGGCGGCATCGCCAACATGGACTATTCGGTGTCCAACACCGCCGAGTACGGCGAATACGTCTCCGGCCCGCGCGTGGTGACGCCCGAGACCAAGGCCGAGATGAAGCGGGTGCTGGAGGACATCCAGTCCGGCCGCTTCGTGCGCGACTGGATGCTGGAATGCGCCGCCGGCCAGCCCAGCTTCAAGGCCACCCGCCGCCGCGCCGCCGAGCACCCGATCGAGGAGGTCGGCGCGCGCCTGCGCGCCATGATGCCCTGGATCAGCCAAGAACGCCCTGGTCGACAAGGCGAAGAACTAGGCGGCGTGTTGATTTTAGGTTGACCCAAGTATCTCCACCGCTCATCCCGGCCAAGGCCGGGACCCAGATCATATGGTTCGGAACTAGTAAATCCAGAACATAACCACAAAGCACACTAAGGACACGAAGTATAGATCTCGCCGCCTTTGTGATCTTCGTGATCTTCGTGGTTCCAATTCCACCTCGTATGCCATGCGATCTGGGTCCCGGCATTCGCCGGGATGAGCGGTATAAATATTTGGATCAATCTTATGTCATCCCGCTCTAGGCGGCGCCCCAGTCCTCGACCGCGAGGCCGTCGACGCGGGCGAACTCGCGGCTATTGCCGGAGACCACCGTCCAGCCGCGAGCCAGCGCCTGGCCTGCGATCATCAGGTCGTAGGCGCCGATCATGCGGCCCTTGGCGGCGAGGTCGGCCTTCAGCCGCGCCGTCCGATCGGCATCCGTCTGGTCGAAGGGCGCGACGGTGATACGGGTGAGGAGTTGCTCGAAGGCGGGGCCTTGGACCGCGCGACGCGATGACCGCTCGATTCCATACCGGAATTCGAACACCGAGACCGCCGAAACGCGCAGCGCCGTCCCGTTCGCCAGGGCGGCGACATAACGGTCGGTGATCGCCGGCGCGGTTCCGCGCGCCAGTTCGACCAGCGTATCGGTGTCGAGCAGCAGGCCGCTCAATCGAACTTGCTCCAGTCGCGCTCCTGTGGCGGCGGCTGCTCCCGCCCTTCCGGCATGAAGTCGGGGCCGAAGGCGCTTTGAATCTTGGCCAGCCAGGCGCGGACTTCCGCCTCGTTTGTCGGCGCGCGCTCGGGCGTGATCACCACCTCGTCGCCTTGCCAACGAATCCCCACCCGATCGCCCGGCATGCGGAATTCCTTCGGCAGGCGCACCGCTTGACTGCCCCCGACCTTGAAGAGTTTGGCTTCGGCCATGACCGCCTCCGTAGCTACATAATATTATACATTCTTGCCTTCGTGGTCCAGCCCGGTTATGCGCGACCGCTCCGCGGCGTTCAGGGCGTCCGGTTACGCGAACCAGGGACATACACCGTTTTCCCCCTGCCCGGGCGAACCGGCTGAAGCCGGAGGTGAGCGGACGCACGGGGCGCGGCCGGAAACCCTTCGGAAAGAAGGGTGTGCGTCCCTGTTACCCGGCAATTGGGACATTGCCGATGGACCTTGGCCGGCCCACCCTTGCCCGCTCATCCCGGCGAAGGCCGGGACCCAGATCATATGGCTCGGCGCGAGCATGTCGTTCTACGTCTACATCGTCGCCAGTCGGCGCAACGGGACGATCTACGTCGGCATGACCGACGATCTCAGCGGTCGGATCTGGCAACACAAGTCCAAGGTCCGCCCCGGTTTCACGGCGAAATACGGCTGCGACCAGCTTGTCTGGTACGAGGTTTTCGAGAGCCGAGAGGGCGCGTTTCGGCGGGAACGGCAAATCAAGGAATGGCAGCGCAGGTGGAAACTGAGGCTGATCGAGGAGGCCAATCCGGCCTGGGCCGATCTCTATGAGACGCTCAACCGATAGGCTTGCGCCCTATGACTCTGGGTCCCGGCCTTCGCCGGGATGAGCGGAGGAGGGAAGGGCCGTTCGCCACCCATCTCGGAACCTCATGACGGCGGGTATCGGGAAGGCGCTGGCCGGCCCTCAGTCCCACCCCAGCGCCGCCTCGCCGCGCAGGATCGCCTCGACCTCGGGCGTGTGCTTGCCGCCGGCCCGGTCGTGGAGCACCAGCGCCGGGAGCAGCGTCAGCGGCGCCTTGCCGGCCCTGATCGCCCGCACCAGGACCCGCTTGGCCGGCTGGTCCGCGAAGGGGTGGATGGGCCGGATGCGGATCGAGCCGGCCTTGGGCGCCAGTTGCGACAGGATGTCGCCCAGCCGGTCGGCGCGGTGGATCAGGGTGATGGCGCCGCCCTCGCGCACGGCCTTCAGCAGAAAACCGATCCAGGCCGGAAGGCCGTCGTCGGCCAGATAGGCCCCCGCCCGCGCCGGCGCCGGTCCGCGGATCGCGCCGGCGTCGTCGAAGAACGGCGGATTGGCCATCGCCGCATCGAACGGCTTTAGCCCCAGCGCGCGAAATCCTTGGCCCACGTCGCCCGCGACCACCTCGACCCGCCCCGAAAGCCCGTTGGCGACGATGTTTTCGCCCGCCAGCGCCAGCGCCAGCGGATCGCGCTCGACCCCGACGAAGCTGGCCAGGGGCTGGCGCGCCGCGGCCGCCAGCAGCGCCCCGCCAACGCCGCAGCCAGCCTCGATCACCCGCTGGCCCGGCGCGGCGTCGCAGGCCGCGGCCAGCAGCGCGGCGTCCAGCCCCGCGCGATATCCCCGCCGCGGTTGACGCAATCGGATGCGGCCGGCCAGGACTTTGTCGGTGGTGATTTCCGCTCGCGCGGCGCTTTCATTCATCACAGCCGCGTATGACGCCTTGTGCTCGCCTTGACCCTGACCTATCCCGCAACCATTGTCGCCGGCAACGGCGACCATCGGGCGACGCGGGCGTTATCTCCAATGCCCCGAAGGTTGCAAGCGGGAGCCTCAGGTTTTGGACGCAGCCAGTGCGGTCATTGCTCCCCCGAGGGGTTCGGTCGAGGCCCTGGTGGGTTTGACCGCGGCCGACATGGTCGGGGTGGACGCGCTGATCAGCGAGCGGCTGGACAGTCCGGTGCCGGTGATCCCGGCGCTGGCCCAGCACCTGATCTCGGCCGGCGGCAAGCGGCTGCGCCCGCTGTTGACCGTGGCGGCCGCGCGTCTGGCCGGCGCCGCCGACGGCGCCTGCCTCAAGCTCGCCGCGGCGGTCGAGTTCATCCATACCGCGACCCTGCTGCACGACGACGTCGTCGACGGATCGCGGCTGCGGCGGGGCAAGGTCGCCGCCCACCTGATCTGGGGCGGCGCCTCCAGCGTGCTGGTCGGCGATTTCCTGTTCGCCCGCGCCTTCGAACTGATGGTCGAGACCGGCTCGATGCGGGCCCTGGCGATCCTGGCCAAGGCGTCCAGCGTGATCGCCGAGGGCGAAGTGCTGCAACTGACCCGCGCGCACGATCTGAATCTCGACCAGCACACCTATCTGGCGATCATCGAGGCCAAGACCGCCGAGCTGTTCGCCGCCTCGGCCGAGGCGGGCGCGGTTTCCGCCGCCGCCGGCGAGGATCGGGTCGCGGCCCTGCGCGCCTATGGGCTGAACCTCGGCATGGCGTTCCAGTTGGTGGACGACGCGCTGGACTACAGCGGCGTGGCCGAGACCCTGGGCAAGAACGCGGGCGACGACTTCCGCGAAGGCAAGGCGACGCTGCCGCTGCTGCTGGCCATCGCCCGGTCGGGCCCGCGCGAGGCGGCGTTCTGGGAGCGCGCCATCGGGCGGCTGGACCAGTCCGAGGCCGACTTCCGCCGCGCGCATGAGCTGATCGTCGGCACGGGCGCGCTCAAGGCGACGCTCGATCTGGCCGCCGACTACGCCGGGTCCGCCAAGGCCTCGCTTCGGTTGTTCCCGGAAGGCGACTGGCGCGGCGCGCTGGAATCGCTCGCCGACTTCTCGGTCGCGCGACTGGCCTGAGGTCCGGTCGGGACGGCGCCTAGGACAGATTGGGTTTAGGTTGATCCAAGTATATTCACCGCTCATCCCGGCGAATGCCGGGACCCAGATCATATGGCCATGAACCATGGAAGTTTAGAATATAACCACAAAGCACACTAAGGGCATGAAGAATAACACTCGTCGCCTTTGTGCTCTTCGTGGACTTCGTGGTTCGAATTCCATCTCATATGCATTACGATCTGGGTCCCGGCCTTCGCCGGGATGAGCGGAGCAATGGGCGATTCAATTTGAAATCATCTCGCTCTAGCTGACCGCGGCGCAGAACCGCTGGATGCGCTGGCAGGCGTCCTCGAGCACCGAATTGGCCGTCGCGTAGGAGATGCGGAAGAACGGCGACAGGCCGAACGCCGCCCCGTGCACCACCGCCACGCCCTCCGCCTCCAATAGCTCGGTGGCGAAGTCGGCGTCGTTGGTGATGCGCTTGCCGCTCGGCGCGGTCTTGCCGATCAGCCCCTCGCACGAGGGATAGACATAAAAAGCGCCTTCCGGTGTCGGGCAGCGCAGGCCGTTCGCCTGGTTCAACATCGAGACCACCAGGTCGCGCCGCTGTTCGAACAGCTTGGCGTTCGGCTTGATGAAGGCCTGGGTGCCGTTCAGCGCCTCGACCGCCGCCCATTGCGAGATCGACGCCGGGTTGGAGGTCGACTGGCTCATCACCTTGCGCATGGCCCCGATCAGCGGCTCGGGTCCGGCGGCGTAACCGATGCGCCAGCCGGTCATCGCATAGGCCTTGGACACCCCGTTCATGGTCAGGGTGCGCTCGTACAGCGCCGGCTCGACCTGGGCGATGGTCCAGTATTCGAAATCGCCGAACACCAGGTGCTCGTACATGTCGTCGGTCAGGATCCAGACCTGCGGGTGTTCGACCAGCACCTCGGCCAGCGCCTTCAGCTCCGCGCGGGTGTAGGCCGCGCCGGACGGGTTCGACGGCGAGTTCAGGATCAGCCATTTGGTCTTCGGCGTGATCGCCGCGGCCAGGTCGGCCGGGCGCATCTTGAATCCGGCCTCGGCCGTCGTCGGCGCGAACCGGGGCTCGCCGCCGGCCAGCAGCACCATGTCGGGATAGCTGACCCAATAGGGCGCGGGAATGATCACCTCGTCGCCCGGATTCAAGCTGGCGACCATGGCGTTGTAGATCACCGGCTTGCCGCCCGGCGAGACGTTCACCTGCGCGGGTGTGTAGCTCAGGCCGTTCTCGCGCTGGAACTTGGCGCAGACCGCCTGCTTCAGCTCGGGGATGCCGTCGACGTTGGTGTATTTGGTCTTGCCCTCGCGGATTGCCCTGATCGCGGCTTCCTTGATGTTGTCCGGCGTGTCGAAATCGGGCTCGCCGGCGGCCAGGGAGATCACGTCGCGGCCCGCCGCCTTCAGTTCGCGCGCCTTGGTGTCGGCCGCCAGGGTGGCGGACGGCTTGATGCGGCGCAGCGCGGCGGACTCGGCGAACATGGCCACTCACTCCAAGGGCTGGAAACGGCCGCTGTTTACGCGCGCGGCAAGCGCGGCGCAACGCGGGTGACGCAAGTCTGCAACACCGCGGCGCTACAGCCCGTTTCAATCTCATGAGGCGCTGGCCGCCGCGCCCGGCGTGTTCCATGTTACGTCCATGCACACCGCCACGCTTCCCGCATTCAAGCCGGATTCGCCGACCTGGCGTTCGCTGGCGGGCGCCTTCGTCACCTTCGGCGGCGTCGGGTTGGTGTTTCTGTTCGGCGCGCGACTGATCGGCCTGGACGGCGCCGCTGCGGCGCGCGGTTGGCTGGCCGCCGCGGCGCACAGCCCCTGGTCGCTGCCCGCGACCGTGGCGATTTTCGCCGCGCTCGCCTTTCTCGGGGCGCCGCAGGTGGTGCTGATCGCCGCGGCGATCTTCGCCCTGGGTCCCTCGGCTGGGATGATCGATAGCTGGGCCGGAACCATGGTCTCGTCCCTGATCGGTTTCTGGCTCGGACGCCGGTTCGGCGCGAGCCTGTTGCGCGGCTGGGGCGGCGCGCGCGTGGGCCGCATCGTCGATCTGATCGCCCGCAACGGCTTCCTGGCGAGCCTGCTGATCCGGCTAGCGCCGACGGCGCCGTTCATCTTCGTCAACATGGCCGCCGGCGTGGCCGGGGTCGGCCTGTTCGACTTCGTCGCCGGCGCCGCGATCGGCGTCATCCCCAAGATCGCCCTGACCGCGCTGGCCGGCGGCTCGCTGCTGAACCTCGCGGGCGGGCGCGGCGGTCATGAGGCGTTGATCATCGCGCTGGCCGCCGGCGCGTGGATCGCGCTCACCCTGTTCAGCTTCGCCTGGATCAAGCGGCGCGAGGCCATGGCGGCGGATCGAGGCGGATGGGCAGGATCTTGCCGCGATCGGGTTTCACCAGAGCCGGAGCGCAAAAAGCTTGCGCGATTCAATCGTTTTCTATAGGCAAGCCGCCATGGACGCCGCGCATACGCTTCTGCTGCTGAGCCTTATCAGCCCCTGGACGCTCTAGGGGCCGCGCACCGTCGCGGCCGGGCGTGCAGGGGAGCCGCTTCCACCGAACGTCCCACAAAAGTCCAGCAGACGAGTTATCCCATGACTTCCGATTCCGCCGCGGCCGCTCCAGCGAGCGCCAAGGACCACGTCATCATCTTCGACACCACCATGCGCGACGGCGAACAGTCGCCGGGCGCCTCCATGTCGCTCGACGAAAAGCTCGAGCTGGCCAAGATCCTGGAAGAAATGGGCGTCGACGTGATCGAGGCCGGCTTTCCGATCGCCTCCAACGGCGATTTCGAGGCTGTTCGCGCCATAGCCCAGGTCGTCACCGAATCGGTGGTCTGCGGTCTGGCCCGCGCCGCCCCGATGGATATCGACCGCTGCGCCGAGGCGATCGGCCCGGCCAGGCGCGGCCGCATCCACACCTTCATCTCCACCAGTCCGGTGCACATGAAGTACAAGCTGCAGATGGAGCCGCAAGAGGTGCTCGAGGCGGTGACGCGTTCGGTGACCCAGGCGCGCAACCTGTGCGGCGATGTCGAATGGTCGGCCGAGGACGCCACCCGCACCGAGCGGGATTTCCTGCGCCGCTGCGTCGAGGCGGCCATCCGCGCGGGCGCGACCACGATCAACGTGCCCGACACCGTGGGCTACACCTACCCGACGGAATACGCCGAGATTTTTCGCGACCTGATCGAGACCGTGCCGGGGGCGGACGCGGTGGTCTTCTCCACCCACTGCCACAACGACCTGGGCTTGGCGGTGGCCAACTCGCTCTCCGGCGTGATGGCCGGCGCGCGCCAGATCGAATGCGCGATCAACGGCCTGGGCGAGCGGGCCGGCAACGCGGCGCTGGAAGAGGTGGTCATGGCCCTGCGCGTGCGCGGCGACCGGCTGCCGTTCGACACTCGCATCAATACCCAGCCGATCACCCGGGCCAGTCGCTACGTCTCGGCGATTACCGGCTTTCCGGTGCAGTTCAACAAGGCGATCGTCGGCCGCAACGCTTTCGCGCACGAAGCCGGCATCCACCAGGACGGCATGCTTAAGAACGCCGAGACCTATGAGATCATGCGGCCCGAGGACGTCGGGCAGGGCGCGACCAACCTGGTGATGGGCAAGCACTCCGGCCGGCACGCCTTCCGCGAGAAACTCAAGGGCCTGGGTTACGAGCTGGGCCAGAACGCGCTGAACGACGCCTTCGTCCGGTTCAAGGCGTTGGCCGACAAGAAGAAGGATGTCTACGACGAGGATCTGATGGCCCTGGTGGACGACGCCTTGGCGCGCGGATCCGAGCGCATCCAGGTCACCCATCTGCGGGTGATCGCCGGCACCGAGGGTCCGCAGCAGGCGACCCTGACGGTGACTGTCGAGGGCGCCGAGCGCACGGCCACGGCCACCGGCGACGGGCCGGTCGACGCGGTGTTCAACGCCATCCGCGAGGTCTGTCCGCACAAGGCGGTGCTGCGCCTGTTCCAGGTGCATGCGGTGACCGAGGGCACCGACGCCCAGGCCCAGGTTTCGGTCCGGCTCGAGGAAGACGGCCGCATCGCCACCGGCCTCGCCGCCGACACCGACACCCTGACCGCCAGCGCCAAGGCCTATGTCAACGCGCTGAACAACCTCATCGCCCGCCGGGAAAAAGGGCGCCCGCCGGCCGCGATCGCCAGCGGCTTCTAGGCCGCCGCTTCATCGGCCGGCCTGGCCGCGTTTCCGGGATCCAGCTTCATGTTCGCCCTGCTCTGGATCCCGGCCACCGTGCTGGCTGCGGCCTTCCAGGTCGCCCGCAACGCCCTGCAGCGCGGCCTGATGCCGAAGACCGGGCCATGGGGCGCGACGCTGGTGCGCTTCCTGTTCGGCCTGCCGTTCTCGCTCGTCTTCGTCGCCGCGGCCTTCGCCCTGACGCCCGGGGCGCGGCCGCGGTTCGGCCCGGCCTTCTGGAGCGCCGCGATGGTCGGCGCCCTGGCCCAGGTGCTGGCCACGGCCGCGCTGCTGGTGGCCATGCGCCGGGCCGGCTTCGCGGTCGGAACCGCCATGCAGCAGAGCTCGCTGCCGCTGGCGGCGGTGGTTGGCTTGGTCTGGTATCACGACCGATTGAGCCCGCTGGCCTGGTTCGGCGTCGCGGTCGCCACGGCCGGCCTTTTGGTCCTGACCTGGCCCAGGCGCGCTAGCGGCCCTCAACCGATTTCCGGCGGAGCCTTCGGCCTGCTCTCGGGCCTGTGCTTCGGCTTTTCGCTCAACGGCTTCCGGCATGCGGGCCTGGCGCTCGAACCGCATCACCCGATCGTTTCAGCCCTGACCAGCGTGGCCGTGGTCCAGACCGTCCAGACCCTGGGCTTGCTTGTGGTTCTGCTCTTGCGAGATCGCGGCGCGCTGCGGGCGATCGCCGTCGGTTGGCGGGACTCGCTGGCGGCTGGACTCTGCGGCGCCCTGGCCTCGGCCGGGTGGTTCGTGGCCCTTGCGCTGTCGCCGGCCGCGCCGGTGCGGGCGCTGGGGGTGATCGAGGCGCCTTTCGCCGCCATCGCCGGACGGCGGTTGTTCAGCGAACGACTGCATCCGACCCAGATTTTCGCCGGCGCGGCGGTGTTGGCCGGGGTGCTGCTCACGATGCTGCGCTGACGCCTGCGTCAGCGCAGCATTATGGTCTTGAATTCAGCGCTTTGGCAGTGCACACGGGGCGGTCTTTTCGCCCTGGGTGATCGAGCGGCGCGTTGGGGTGCGCACGACGCGACTTACCCTTAAGGCCCAAAGGCTTCCCGCCGAATCATCGGCGCCATCCTCACGCGTTAAGGCCCCGAATGTCCCCGTCTTTCTTTGGCGCCATCTCCAACGACATCGCCATCGATCTCGGCACCGCCAACACGCTCGTCTACATGAAGGGCAAGGGCATCGTGCTGAACGAGCCCTCGGTGGTGGCGCTGCGCACCGTCGGCGGGCGCAAGATCGTCCATGCGGTCGGCATCGACGCCAAGCAGATGCTCGGTCGCACCCCCGGTCATATCGAGGCCATCCGCCCGATGCGCGACGGGGTCATCGCCGACTTCGAAGTCGCCGAGGAGATGATCAAGTACTTCATCCGCAAGGTCCACAATCGCAAGGCGTTCACCAACCCCAAGGTGATCGTCTGCGTGCCGTCCGGCGCCACGGCGGTGGAGCGGCGGGCGATCAACGACAGCTGCCTGAACGCCGGCGCCCGACGCGTCGGCCTGATCGACGAGCCGATGGCCGCGGCGATCGGCGCGGGCCTGCCGATTCACGAGCCGACCGGTTCGATGGTGGTCGATATCGGCGGCGGCACCACCGAGGTCGCGGTGCTGTCGCTTTCAGGCATCGTCTATTCGCGCAGCGTGCGAGTCGGCGGCGACAAGATGGACGAGGCGATCATCAGCTACATGCGTCGCCACCATAACCTGTTGATCGGCGAGACCACGGCCGAGCGGATCAAGAAGGAAATCGGCACCGCCCGCGCGCCGGCCGACGGCGAGGGATTGGCGATCGAGGTCAAGGGGCGCGATCTGATGCAGGGCGTGCCGCGGGAGGTGCGGATCAGCGAGAAGCAGGCCTCCGACGCCCTCGCCGAGCCGGTCGCCCAGATCGTCGAGGCGGTCAAGGTGGCGCTCGAGGCCACCCCGCCGGAGCTGGCATCCGACATCGCCGACAAGGGCATCATGCTGACCGGGGGCGGGGCGCTGCTGCGCGGCCTCGACGCCGAGATTCGCGATCATACCGGCCTGCCGGTCACCGTCGCCGACGATCCGCTGTCCTGCGTCGCCCTCGGCTGCGGCAAGGTGCTCGAACATCCCAGATGGATGAAGGGCGTGCTCGAATCGTCCTTATCTTAGACCCGCTCTAGAGCGTTACCCGGCTGCGGTGAATCGACTGTTTTCTCCGCTCGCCCCGGCGAACGCCGGGGTCCAGATCATAGAGCGCATGAGACGGAGGTCGAACCACGAAGACCACGAAGACCACAAAGGCGACGAGATATAATCTTCGTGTCCTTGGTGAACTTCGTGGTTAAATTTTAAACTTCTTCATTCCGCGCCTTATGATCTGGATCCCGGCGTTCGCCGGGACGAGCGGAATGAAGGTGGACCAACATAAGCGGGCAGCGCTCTAGCCCCGCGGAGGCGAGCTTAGGTGTCCCTCAGGGACGGGCCATTTCAGGATCTCAAGGTCCCGCTGACCTGGACGGCGGCGATCGCCTTGGTCGTGGCCGCGGTCATCGGCTTGGCGTTGCTGCTCGGCGATCGGCGCGAGACCCTGCAGGCCCAGGCCTATGGCGTAACCAGATCGGCGGCCGACACCATCGCCCACCCGATCGGTGCGGCGCTGTCCGCGCCCGTCCGCTGGACCAGCGGCGCTTTCGCCTATGTCGGGGACTATTTCTTCGCGGTGTCCGAGAACCGCCACCTGCGCGCCCAGATCGTCGCGCTCGAACACAGCCGCGAGGCGATGGTCGCCCTGACCAGCGAGAACGCGCGCTATCGCGCTTTGCTGGGCCTGCGAACCGAACCGCCGATCCCGATGGTCACCGCCCGCGTCATCACCGACGCGCGCGGTCCCTTCGCCAACACCCGCCTGGCCGACGCCGGCGTCGATCGGGGGGTCGCGGTCGGCAATCCGGTGATGAGCGAGCACGGTCTCGTTGGCCGGATCGTTGGCGTGGCGCACGGCGTCAGCCGCGTCCTGTTGCTGACCGACGTGGCCAGCCGCACGCCGGTGCTGATCGAGCGAACCGGCGCGCGGGCGATCCTGACCGGCGACGGCGGCGCCAATCCCAAGCTGTCCTATATGCGCGGAGTCGATCCGGTGAAGTCGGGCGATCGGGTGCTGACCTCCGGCGACGGCGGTGTCTTCCCGCGCGGTCTGCCGGTCGGAACCGCCGTGGCGGGCCTGGATGGAGTCTGGCGCTTGCGGCTGGATAGTGACGACGCCCCGATCGACTATGTCCGCATCCTCGAGTTCAAGGATTTCAGCCAGCTCGCGACCCAACCGGCGCTGAACGAGGCCGAGCCGCCGCCGGTTTCGCCCGCCGAGTCCGCCGCCCTGACGGCCCGACAGCAGGCCGTCGCTCATCCGCCGCCGGCCGTCGCGGCGACCCACCTGGCCGGGCCCGGGAAACCGGCGTCCTCGGTCCAACCTGTCTCCGCCGCGAAGCCGATCGCCTTGGCCAGGCCGGCGTCCTCGGCGCCGGCCGCGCCATGAGTTTGATCCACGCCACCCAACGGCTTGATCCGTGGCGCTGGCTCGGCGTGCCGAGCCTGACCTGTGTCGCGGCGACCATGCTTTTGGCGACGCCCCTGCGCGTGTTTGGCCTGCGGCTGCCCGAGCCAGTGTTCCCGTTGGTGCTGGCCTTCGCCTGGGCGGTGATCCGCCCATCGATGCTGGCGCCGTTCGCGCTTCTGGCGCTGGGCCTGTTCCTGGATTTGTGGTGGGGTGGGCCAATCGGCCTGTGGGCTCTCGCGCTGCTGGCCGCCTACGCCGCCACCCTCATCGTGCGGCGGGTGCTGAGCGGTCTGGACTGGTGGGGCCTTGGCGCCTGGTATGCGCTCTCGGTGGGGGTGGCGATGGGCGCCGGATTTCTGATGACGATGATCGATACCGCCGCAGCGCCCAGTCTGCTGGCGGTTTTCTGGCAGTTTCTGGCCAGCTTGGCGCTGTTTCCCTTCGCGAACCGCTTGATCGAACGGTTCGAAGACGCTGACGTGCGGTTTAGATGAGCGAACCGGCGATCTTCTTCAGCGAGGTGAACGAGCGCCAGAGCACCTTCCACCGGCGCGCCTTCGTGATGGGCGGCCTGATCGGCGCGGGGATGGCGGCGCTAGGCGTGCGGCTGGCCGAGCTGCAGGTGTTCGAGAACGATCGCTACCGGATGCTGTCCGCCTCGAACCAGTACAATTTCCGGCTCGTGCTGCCGCCGCGCGGACGGATTCTCGACCGCAACGGTGTTGAGCTGGCCTCCAACCGGCCGAACTTCCGCCTGTTGCTGCTCAAGGATGAGGCCCCGAACATCGATCAGATCTTGGCGAAGGTCTCCAAGCTGATCGCCATCACCCCAGACCGTTACCGCCAGATTCGCCGCGACCTCACCGACGGCCCGCGTTTCGTGCCGGTCTCCGTCGCCGACGACCTGACCTGGGAGGAGTTCTCGCGGATCAACGTCCGCTCGCCCGAACTGCCCGGGGTGCAGGCCGACATGGGTGAGGCCAGGGTCTACCCGTTCGGCGGTGCCTTTTCCCATGTGATCGGCTACGTCTCCAAAATCTCGGACGCGGAACTGCGGAAAGTCGGGCCCAACCCCGATCCGCTGCTGCTGAACCCAGGCTTTCGGATCGGCAAACAGGGCGTGGAGAAGGCGTTGGATCTGGACCTGCGCGGCAAGCCCGGCGGCCAGAAGGTCGAGGTCGACTCCAAGGGACGGATGGTGCGCGAGGACCCGCTCGGCGACATCAAACCCACCCCGGGCAAGGAGGTCGTCCTGTCGCTCGACGCCGACATCCAGAACCGGGCGCTGGAGGTGTTCGGCCAGGACAGCGGCGCGGCGGTGATGATGGACTGCCGCACGGGCGATCTTCTGTGCCTCTATTCGGCGCCCAGTTTCGACGCCAACCGTTTCGCCAAGGGCCTGACCGCGGCCGAATACCAGGCGCTGGCTGGGTACGATCGCAAACCGCTGTTCAACAAGGCGCTGACGGCGACCTACCCGCCCGGCTCGACGTTCAAGACCATGGTCGCCCTGGCCGCGCTCCAGCACGGGGTCGATCCGCACAGGACCTATTACTGCTCCGGCGCCTGGGCCTGGGGCGGACGTGTGTGGCACTGCGACCAGGCCCACGGGGTGATGGACATGCACAACGCCATCCGCACCTCGTGCGACATCTTCTTCTATCAGACCGCGCTTTCCGTCGGACCGGACAGGATCGCCGAGGTCGCGCGCGAATTCGGCCTGGGCCAGGTGTTCGACTTCGGTCTCAGCCTCAAGGACCAGAAGCCGGGCCTGATACCCGACACCGCCTACAAGCGGCGCGCCTTTCCCAAGGACCCGGTCTGGCATCCGGGCGAGACGCCGAGCATGGGCATCGGGCAGGGATATGTGAACGTCAACGCGCTGCAGCTTTGCGTGATGGTCTCGCGGCTCGCCAACGCGACCAAGGCGATTCGCCCGCGCCTGATCAATTCGATCGGTGGGGTGGCGAGCCCATCGGGCGAACAGGCGCCAAACCTGTCCACGCCACGCGAGCATCTGGATTTCGTCCGCGACGCGATGGCCTCGGTGGTCACCAGCGGCACGGCGGCGGGGGCGGCGAATCTCGGGCTCGGCCCGGTGATGATGGCCGGCAAGACCGGGACCGCCCAGATCCATTCCTACGCCGGCGGCCACGGCGCGCACGGCGCGGTGGGGGCCTGGGCGATGCGCGACCACGCTTGGTTTATCGCCTTCGCGCCCTATGATGACCCGCGCTACGCCATGAGCGTGCTGGTCGAGCATGGCGGCTTCGGCGCCCAGGCCGCGGCGCCCAAGGCCCGGGAGATCATGCGCGTGGCGCTGTTGAAGGACCCGCAGGTGCGCGCGCGGATCGAAAAACCGCTGCCCATGCCGGATATTCCCGCCACCCCGCCGGACCAGAGGCCGGAGGGCGCCGCGCCGCCGCCGCCGACCGATCTGACGCCGGGCGCGAGCGGCGTCTCCACATGACCTCCAGCGCCCTGACCCGGCCCGGCGAGCGCGAGCGGCTGGCGGTCAAGTTCGGCCAGATCGACTGGACCTTGACCCTGCTGCTTTGCCTGATCGCCGCGGCCGGCGGAATGATGCTCTATTCCATCGCCGGCGGCGCCTGGGAGCCTTGGGCGGCCAAGCACCTGACGCGGTTTGGTCTGTGCCTGTTGCTGATGCTGGCCCTCGCGGTGGTCGATCTTCGGGTCTGGTTCGCCATCTCCTATCCGCTCTACGGTCTGGGTCTGTTGCTGTTGATGGCGGTCGAGGTGGTCGGTCACCGCTCACTCGGCGCCACGCGCTGGCTGCAGTTCGGGCCATTGGGGGTGCAGCCCTCGGAGATCATGAAGATCGGCCTCGTGCTTGGCCTGGCGCGGTTCTACCACGGGCTTCCGGCGCAACAGGCGCGCTGGTCCTGGCGGCTGCTGATCCCCGCGGCGATGATCGGCGCGCCGGTGCTGCTGGTCGCCAAGGAGCCGGACCTGGGCACCGCCATCCTGCTGGCCGCGACCGGCGGAGCGGTGATGATGCTGGCCGGGCTGAGCCTGCGGCTGATCGTGGCGTCGCTGGCGGGCGTCGCCGCCGCCGTGCCGCCGTTCGTGATGTTCGTGCTCAAGCCCTATCAGCGCGAGCGGATCCTGACCTTCCTGCATCCGGAGACCGATCCGACCAAGTCCGGCTACCACATCCTGCAGGCCAAGATCGCGCTGGGCTCCGGCGGGGTGCTCGGCAAGGGTTTCGGCCTGGGCTCGCAGAGCCAGCTCAATTTCCTGCCGGAAAAGCAGACCGACTTCATTTTCGCCACCCTGGCCGAGGAGTTCGGCCTGGTCGGCAGCCTGTCGATGCTGGCGCTCTACGCCGCGGTGATCGTGATCGCGTTTCGGATCGCCAGCGTCTCGCACAGCCATTTCGGCCGGCTGAGCGCGGCCGGGGTGACCGCGACCTTCGCCCTCTATGTGCTGATCAACGGCGCCATGGTCATGGGCCTGGCGCCCGTCGTCGGCGTGCCGATGCCGCTCCTGTCCTACGGCGGCACGGTGATGGTGACGGTGATGGTCGGCTTCGGCCTGATCCAGTCGATGCGCGTGCACCGCTATTCCGAGGTCGGACGGGCGAGCGGCCTGATCTGATGGTCAAGTTCCGACGCTTGGCGCCCTGACCCTTCCCCGTTGCCTGATCAGCCCGTGTCGGCCCGCGAGCCGAGGCCGACATTCGCTTAGGGGTGGGTTCGATCCGACGCGGACCAAACGTCCCGCAGGGGCCATCGGAACAGCTATTCGTCGCGGCCGTAGACCATCTGCGTGATGGGGTTGGCCGCCAGGATCACGATCAAACCGCAAGTGAAGTAGACGGCCGCGGCAGCAATGATCTGGAGTGGTGTAAGGCCCGGCCGGGTTGGCAAGTGCACCAACCACAACAGGACCGCGACCGCGTCTAGAAGAGCGGCGGTGATCAGGATTATGCCGATCACACGTACCACGAGCCTAAAGATGTCCTTCGCCGTCATCGTCCGCCCTTTGCGCGTCAGCCATAGGGGCAATCAATCGTTATTATCCTGAAATCTGCAACCCCGACATCATCAGAGCGGCCCGACCAGGCGTGCCTGAATGTCTCCTCACCACCCACATCAAACCAAAAGCGTGGGCGCCCAGCGTCAGATTTTCACCGCTAGCCCGCTACAGCCCCAGCGCCTTGTCCGTGGCCCTCACTAGGCCGTCGACGATGCCCGGTTCGGTCGAGGCGTGCCCGGCGTCCCAGACCACTTCGAAGTGCGCCCGCGGCCAGGCGGTCTTCAGCTTCCAGGCCGATTCTAGCGGCGTGACCACGTCGAACCGGCCCTGGATGATCCAGCCCGGGATGTCCTGGATTCGGCCGATGTTGTTCAAGATCCAGCCGTCTTCCGGGAAGAAGCCCTTGTTGGCGAAATAGTGGCATTCGATCCGGGCGAAGGCGACGGCGAAGTCCATCTCGTTGAACTTGGCCGGTCTGGCCTCGGGCCCGCGGATCGAGATGGTGTCGCCCTCCCATTGGCTCCAGGCCGCCGCGGCGCGGGCCTGGATGCCGTGATCGGGGTGGGTCAGGCGGCGATGGTAGGCGGCCATCAGATCGCCGCGTTCGCCGGCCGGGATCGGCTCGACGAACCGGGCCCAGGCGTCCGGGAACAGCATCGAGGCGCCGTCCTGGTAGAACCAGCGCAACTCGCGCTCGGAGACCAGGAAGATGCCCCGCAGGATCAGGGCCGAAACCCGCTCGGGATGGGTGATGGCGTAGGCCAGCGCCAGGGTCGAGCCCCAGGAGCCGCCGAACACGGTCCATTTGTCGATCCCCAGGTGTTCGCGCAGCCGCTCGATGTCGTCGATCAGCGCCCAGGTGGTGTTGTCCTCGAGCGAGGCGTTTGGCCGCGAGCGTCCGCAGCCGCGTTGGTCGAACAGCGCCATCCGCCAGCGGCTGGGATCGAAGAACCGCCGCATGGTCGGGTTGATCGCCCCGCCCGGCCCGCCGTGCAGCACCACCGCCGGCTTGCCGTTCGGCGCGCCGCATTCCTCGTAGTAGACCTCGTGCGCGCCGCCGGTCCGCAGCCACCCGCTCGCGAACGGCTCGTTGTCCGGATAGAGCGGGCGCCGGCTGGCGTTGGCGACGGCGGGAGCGGCGGACGGGTGTGTTCGTTCCATTACGCCTCGCCTTACTTCGGAAACCGGCGGTCCAGCCAGCCGAGGATCGCCCTGTTCACGGCCTCGGGCTTTTCCTGCTGGGTCCAATGGCCCGATCCCTCGATCAGCGTCTTTTCCAGGTCGGGGACATAGGCCTCCATCCCGTCCGCGGCGGACGGCGGCAGCACCGCGTCGTTCTCGGCCATGATCATCAGCGAGGGGACCTTGACCTTCTCCTCGACGCCGGCCGAGCGCGCCCAGTTGCGGGTGAAGTTGCGGTACCAGTTGATCCCGCCGGTGAAGCCGGTGCGCTCGAAGGTCTCGACGAAGGCGGCGAACTCGTCGTCGGTCAGAAATTTCTCGCGCGGATCGTGGGCCGGATCGTAGGCCTTGAGGATGTTGATCAGGGCGAAGGCCGATTCCTCGCCCGGCGCTCGCTCGCTGGCCAGGCCCGCGGAGGGCGGCAGGCCTTCGATCGGCCGGCGCATGAAGAAGTTCATCGCCTTCTTGACATCGCCGTCCAGCACCGCGTCGGCCTCGCCCGGCTTCTGGAAGTGGACGATGTACATGTCCTCGCCCATCCGCTTGCGCATGATCTCGATCGGATCGACCGGCGAGCGGGGCATGAACGGGGTGTTCACCCCGATCACCCCGGCGACGCGATCGGGATGGCGCAGCGGCATCTGCCAGACCACGATCCCGCCCCAGTCATGGCCGCAGAAAATCGCCTTCCGGGCGCCCAGATGGTCCACGAGCCCGACCATGTCGCCGGTCAGATGCTCGATGTCGTAGTCCTCGACCGCCTTCGGCCGTTCGGTCAGGCCATAGCCGCGCTGGTCCGGCGCGATCGCCCAGCGGCCGGCCGCCGCGAACGCCTTGAGCTGATGACGCCAGGAGAAGGCGAGTTCGGGAAAGCCGTGGCACAGGATCACCGGCGTTCCGGTTCGCGGACCAACCTCGTAATAGGCCATGCGCACGCCATTGACGTCGGCGTACTGGACCGGCGGCATCAGCGGCGCGAGATGATCGGTCAAGAGCGGCCCCGTTTTCATTTCGGCCGCCACCCTGACCGGGCGGCGGGCGCGAGGCAAGCCGGTTCGACGCGGGCGACGGCGCGGGCCGACTCTGATAGGTCGCTGCCATGCCCATCATCGCCGGCCTTGGCCTGTACTACGCGGCGATCTTCATCGGATCGGGGGCGAGCCTGCCGTTCATGCCGGTGTGGTTCCGCGCCGAGGGGCTGAGCGGGACGCAGATCGCGATCATCGTGTCCGCGCCGCAATTCGCCCAGACCGTGACCGGCCCGTTGATCGCCCTGTGGGCGGACGGGTTTCGGTTGCGGCGCACGCCGCTGATCTGGCTCGGTCTGGGATCGGCCGGCGCCTACGCCAGCCTCGCGCTGCTGCACGGCTTCTGGTGGTGGCTCATCGCCTGGTTCATCGCCGCGACCCTGCGCGGATCGCTCTCGCCGCTGGCCGATGTGATCACCCTGCGCCGGGCCGCCCGCGGGGGGTTCGCCTATGGCTTGCCGCGCAGCATCGGCTCGCTCGCCTACATCGCCGGCAATGTCGGGATGGGCCTGATCCTGCTCGTCGCGCCCTCGGTCTCGGTGCTGGTCTGGACGCTGGTCACCGCGGCCCTGGCCGGTCTGGCCGCGCGGCTTCTGCTGCCGGCCGATCCGGTGCACGAGGGCCAGGCCCGGCTCGACGCGGGTCAGCTCTGGGGCGGACTCAAGGAGCTGCTGGCCGACCGCGTTTTCATGCTGGCGGTGGTCACCAACGGGCTGATCCAGGCCTCGCACGGCTTCTACTACAGCTTTTCGGCGCTGACCTGGCGCCGGCAGGGCGCGCCCGAGGGCTGGATCGGCGCGCTGTGGGGCTTCGCCGTCGGCGCCGAGGTGCTGTTCATGTGGTTCTTCGAGCCCTGGCGGCGGCGCGTGGGGCCGAAGGCGCTGGTGATCTTCGGCGGCGTCGGGGCGATGGCGCGCTGGACCGCGCTCGCGTTCTCGCCGCCGCTCGTGCTGCTGTTTCCGCTCCAGGCGCTGCACGCGCTGAGCTTCACCGCGACCTTCCTGGGCTCGCTCAGGCTGATCGAACAGCTCAGCCCGCCGCGGAGCGCCTCGACGGCTCAGGCCCTGAACTCTTCGTTCGCCAACGGCGTGCTGACCGGCCTGGCGACCATCGCTTCGGGGCCGTTGTTCGACGCTTTCGGCGCGCGCGGCTATCTGTCGATGACCCTGCTGGCGGGGATGGGGGTGCTGGGCGCGATCTGGCTCGCCCGGCTGGCGCCGCCGCTGCGCGGCTAGAGCGCGATGACTTTAGGTTGATCCAAGTATATCCACCGCTCATCCCGGCGAATGCCGGGACCCAGATCGTAAAGCGGAGGTATTACATTCAAGACAACACGGGTAGGATAGCGTCCTTTGATCTGGATCCCGGCATTCGCCGGGACGAGCGGAGCAATAGAGTGATTCAATTTGAAATCAGCTCGATTTAGAGCACGATGCGATCAGGCGGAAGCCTGATCGTTGAATCGTGCTCTAGATTAAAAAGCTTGAGCGCGTTCCGGTCGCAAAACCGGGTCCACTTTTGCGGAACGCGCTCTAACCCCAGAGGGCTGGGTCGGGGGGCTCGATGCGGGAGCCGTCGAACACCAGGCCGGGTTCGCGGTCGCGCGCCAGGAGCAGCGGGCCGTCCAGGTCGGTGAAGGCGGCGTCCTGGGCGATGATCATCGCCGGGGCCATG
This sequence comes from uncultured Alphaproteobacteria bacterium, assembly GCA_963706385.1. Classification (GTDB taxonomy): domain Bacteria; phylum Pseudomonadota; class Alphaproteobacteria; order Caulobacterales; family Caulobacteraceae; genus Poindextera. The sequence continues at coordinate 3,082,981 of OY970153.1, forward strand.
GCCAGGGAGGTCGCGACCATGCAGCCGGCCATCAGCGACAGCCCGAGCGCGCGCGCCCGGGCGGCCAGCGCCAGCGCCTCGGTCAGCCCCCCGGTTTTGTCGAGCTTGATGTTGACGCAAGCGTAGCGCCGCGCGCAGACGGCCAACTCGGCGCGGGTGTGCAGGCTTTCGTCGGCGCACAGCGGGACGGGACATCGATAGCCCTCCAGGGCCTCGTCCGCGTCGGCCTTCAGCGGCTGTTCGATCAGCCCGACGCCCAGCCGTTCGAACGCCGGCGCCAGGCGGCGTAGATCATCGAAGCTAAGCGCTTCGTTGGCGTCGACGATCAGAGCCGAGGCTGGCGCCGCCGCCCTGACCGCCGCCACCCGGTCCACATCGTCCGGCCCGCCGATCTTCAGCTTCAGCAGCGGCCGGAACGCGGCGGCGCGGGCGGCGGCGGCCATCGCCTCCGGCGCGGCGAGGCTGAGGGTGAAGGCGGTGGTCACGGCGTGAAGTTCGGGCCGGCCGGCGCGGGTCCAGGCGCGCACGCCGGTCTGCTTGGCCTGCAGGTCCCAGAGGGCGCAGTCGAGAGCGTTGCGCGCCGCGCCGGGACCGATCAGCGCCTGCAGTCTCGCCGTCTCGCAGCCGGCCTCGATCGGCGCGCGCAACGCCTCGATCTGGGCCAGGGTCTCGTCGATCGTCTCGCCGTAGCGCGCGTAAGGCACGGCTTCGCCGCGGCCCCGGGCCGTCCCGTCGGCCAACTCGACCACCACCACCTCGGCCTCGGTCTTGGCGCCCCGCGCGATGGTGAAGGCGCCGGCGATCGGCCAGCGCTCGACGCGCGCCGCCAGGCTCGGCATCAGGCGGTTTCGCCGAGCGCCGCGTCCAGCAACAGAAAGGCCCGCCCGTGGTCCGAGCCGAGCAGGGCCGAAGTGATCACACCCCCGTCGCCGCGGGCCACCGCCTCATCCACCAGCCCCTGATAGCGGCGCACATAACGTTCGACCTGGGCGCGCATTCGACGGTCGGAGGCCATCCGGTGGGACAGGCGGCGGATCGCCGCGGGCGCCAGGCGGCGAACCACGTCCCGCGCGCCAGCGCCGGCGCCGCCCTGGACCGCGGTGGTGATCTCGTCGATGCGGGGTCGGGGCAGAAGGGCGCCGACATCGATCCCCATCGCTTCGATTTCGCCGATCAGCGTCCCGGCAAGCGACTCGTCGCTGGGCGGCGCCTCATCCATTGAGGACAACAGCTCCTTCCAGGTCCAGGCCTCGCCGCCGCCCTCGACCGGTTCGCGACCGCCGGCGGCCGCGAACACCGTCTTGAACTCTTCGTCCGATGCCGTGGGAGTCAGCTTCAGCCGCGGACGAAGGCCGGCCTCGTCGGCTTTGTCGGGCTGGGGGGCGGCCGGCGGCGCGAACGACGGTTGGCGGTCCGCGGGAGGCGTGGCGCTGGCCACGCCGGCGACCGCCCCCATCAGCCGTACGGCCTCGCTCAGCATGTCGTGGTTGCGCCGCACGCGCTCCTGGAACGCCGCGTCGATGCTCTGGGTCTCCTCCGCCGCCTTGCGGGCGGAGGCCATCAGCTCATCCATGCCGCGGGTGAGGCTCGCGCGCACCCGCTCGGCCCCGGCTTCGGCCTCGGCCGGCAACTGGCCAATGCGCGCATCGATCGCGGCGAGCAGCGTCTCCAATTCGTTCAGCGTCGCGCGCGCGGCGGCGGCGCCCTGGGCCAGACGGGCGGCTGAGAGGGCGTCGGCGTCCTCGACGATCCGCGTCGATTGCTCCACCAGGCCGCGCGCCTCGCTCAGCCGCGTCTCGAACACCGAATTGGCGTGCTCGCCGGCGGCGAAGGCGGCCTCGCCGAGCTGGTCGATCTTGTCGCGCACGGTCTGGGCGTGGGTCTCGGCCATCCGCCGCGCCTGCTCGGCGGCGACGGCCAGGGCGTCGACCGCCTTGCGGGTTTCGGCCTCCAGCGCGCTACGCTCGCTGGCGCCGGCCTGGGAAACCGTCCCCAGCGAGCGGGCCGCGGCTTCGCCGAGCTGTTCATGTTCCTGTCTGGACGTCTCGACCAGGTCGCGCAGCTGCTCGCCGGCTTCGGTGATCAGCAGGCGTAGGGTTTGGGCGCCGCGGCCGGCGGTCTGTTCGATCGTGCTGACGCCCTCGTGGGCGTGACCCAGGATCTCGGCCATCTGGGCGCGATGGCTCTCGGCCTCGGCCGCGAAGGCCTCATGATCGGTCCGCAGGCCGCGGGCGACACTGACCAGGGCGGAGCGCTGCTCGGTCAGACTCTCCTCGGCGTTGCGCACCTGATCGCCGACCCCCAGTCCCGCGGTCTCCAGCCGCGCGACTTGGCGGGCGATATCCTCACCGGCGAGGCGGGCGGCGTCCGCGGCCTCGCCGGCGGCGACGGTCAGATCGGCGGCGCGGGCGGCGAGCGCGGCCTCGGCCTCGCGAATCTGGGTCTCGGCCAGGTCGGAGGCCTCGGCCACCATCTTGGCGTGGCGGGTGATGGCGTCGGCCACGTTGGCGGCCCGCGCGTCCAGGGCCTCGGCCAAGACGCCCATCTTCTCGCGCTCGGCGCCCAGCCCGCTGGTCAGCGTCCCGGCGGTGCGGGCGGAAGCGTGGGCGGCCTCGACCAGGGTCCGACTTTCCGCGGCCATCACCTCGCGCAGGGCCAAAAGCTCGTCGCGCGCCTGGGCGGCGGCGGCGGTGGCCTGTTCGATCTCCCGCCGCACGGTCTCGACCGCCGCGCCGGCGCCTAGCGCCGCCAGGGCGACCGGTTGAAGCAGGGTGTCGGCCAGAATCTGGGCGCGGCGGGTTTCCGCCGCCAGCCGTGCGCCCTGAAGGGCGACATAGGCCGCCAGCCAGACCAGCGCCATTGGCCCGATGGCGAGGAGGACCAAGACGGCCAGGGCGAACGGCTCGTTGGTGAACGGCACGATTTCGCGTCGATAACCCCAGGCGAACATGATCGGCGCCAGGGCCCAGAGGAGAGAAATCACGCTCGCCGCCAAATAGAAGGGCCAGCTGCGGGGCGTGCTCACCCGTGCGGCGTGCGGCTCATCGCTCAACGCCGGCAGGTCGGGCGAGGCCCGCCCAGGTCCGTCAAGCCGCTCGCCCGCGGCGACGACAGCGCCTGCCTGCTCCGTCAGCCGGAAATCGCGCAACTGGAAATCAAGATCCTCCGGCGCGTCGATCAGGGGTTCGGCCGTTGCGGCCGCGCCCGACAGATCGAGGGGTCTTGGCCTATTCGGTCCCATACGCGGCCCATCCCATGGCGCGGAGGCCGATCGTCCGCGCGTCCGCTTCGCGCCCCCGTTCAGAACTAACCGGGAAACGTCGCCGCGCAAAGTCGGTTTCGCGGCTCGGACGCCGCGCCCGCCAATTCCACGGCTGCTTCGTCGTCATCGGTCACCGGGGCCGCCCGTCGACCCAAATACCGTTCGGAAGCGGACGAAATCCACGCCGGACCGCGTCCGAATCCTGTTCCGCGAGGAAACAAGGCGTGGCTCGGCGGTCCGGCTGTCACTAAACTGACAAATCCGGCCGGTAAGCACGGTTGGCCCAAGTCGGGCTCCACCCTCACCCACCGAAGGAGATGCCGATGTTGAAGCGATTCATGGCGGTGACCTGCGCGGCCCTGACGATCGGCGCGGCGATCGGCGCCCAGGCGGCGGAGATATCCGGGGCCGGCGCGACCTTCCCGGCGCCGATCTATGGAAAGTGGGCCGAGGCCTACAAGGCTCAGACCGGCATCAGCCTGAACTATCAGTCGATCGGATCTGGCGGCGGGATCAAGCAGATCAAGGCCAAGACCGTCGATTTCGGCGCCTCGGACAAACCGCTGAAGCCGGAGGATCTCGCCGCCGCGGGCCTGTTCCAGTTCCCGACCGTGGTCGGCGGGGTGGTGCCGGTGATGAACCTGCCGGGCATCCGGCCGGGCCAGATCAAGCTGACCGGACCGCTGCTGGCCGACATCTACCTCGGCGCCGTCACCAAGTGGAACGATCCGCGGATCAAGGCGCTGAACCCCGGCGTGCCGCTGCCGAACCTGCCGATCACGATCGTGCACCGGTCCGATGGCTCGGGCACCACCTTCATATTCGCGTCCTACCTGTCGCTCGTGAACCCGACCTGGGCATCCAAGGTCGGCGCCAGCGATTCGGTCGCCTGGCCCACCGGCCTGGGCGGCAAGGGTAACGAGGGCGTCGCGGCCTTCACCAAGCAGACGCTCGGCTCGATCGGCTATGTCGAGTACGCCTACGCGCTGCAAAACCACATGACTTACGCCCTGATGCAGAACAAGCAGGGCGCCTTTGTCGCTCCGACCGCCGCCAACTTCGCGGCCGCCGCCGGTCACGGCGACTGGTCCAAGGCGCCGGGGTTCTACCTGTTGCTGCTCAACCAGCCCGGCCCGACCTCATGGCCGATCACCGGGGCGACCTTCATCCTGGTCTACAAGGCGCAATCCAACCCCGAGAACGGCGCTCAGGTTCTGAAATTCTTCGACTGGGCCTACAAGAACGGCGACAGCCTTGCATCCTCGCTGGACTACGTGCCGTTCCCGGCGAATGTGAAGGCCATGATCCGGAAGGCTTGGGTCGCGAACGTCAAGGGTCCGAACGGTCAGCCGGTCTACGTGTCGCGCTGAGCCGCGCGCAGCTTTTGCTAACCTGTGCGGAGGCTGGCCTGGGCCAGCCTCCGCCGTCCGTTGACAGGACCCGATGACCGCCGTCGATACCGTTCTCTCCCGACGATCTCCGCCCAAGGGCGCGGCGTTTGACCCGTTATTCCAATATGCATGTTTCGCGGCGGCGACCGCGATGCTGGCCGCCCTGACCGGGATCGTCGTCTCATTGGCGATCGGCGGCCAGCCGGCGTTCGCCAAGTTCGGCTTTAGGTTCTTCACTTCAACGGAATGGAATCCGGTCACGGAAGTGTTCGGCGGCGCGGGCCCAATCGTCGGGACTCTGGTTTCTTCGATCGTGGCGCTGATCATCTCCCTGCCGATCGCGTTCGGCGTGGCGGTGTTCCTGGTCGAGTTCTGCCCGACGCTGCTTCGCCGTCCGATCGGGGTGGCGGTCGAGCTTCTGGCCGGCGTTCCCTCGATCGTCTACGGCATGTGGGGCCTGTTCGTGTTCGCGCCCTTCTTCGCCATGCATGTTCAGCTGCCGCTAATGAGCGCGGCGGCGCCCGGCTCGATCTGGGACAAGCTGACCGCGGGGGTGCCGAACGGCGCCAACATCCTGACCGCCTCGATCATCCTGGCGATCATGATCCTGCCCTATATGGCGGCGGTGCTGCGCGAACTTCTGCTGACCGTGCCGGTGCAACTGCGCGAGAGCGGTTACGGCATGGGCTCGACCGCGTTCGAGGTGGTGATGTCGGTCAGCCTGCCCTACGTCCGGCGCAGCGCCATCGGCGCGGTGATGCTGGGCCTCGGCCGGGCGCTGGGCGAGACCATGGCCGTGACCTTCATCATCGGTAATTCCCATGGCCTGCCTAAGTCGATGTTCGATTCCGGCTCGACCATCGCCTCGACCATCGCCAACGAGTTCAACGAGGCGACGACGTCGATGCATGTGGCGGCGCTGATCGCGCTCGGGTTGGTGCTGTTCATGATCACCTTCCTGGTGCTGGCCCTGGCGCGCGCGCTGCTCGGGTCGGACAAGCACGTCTGAGGATATCGATGGCGTCTTTCCGCAGAACCCGAAGATCGGCCGCCAACGGCGCATTCGTCGGCTTCTGCTATGTGGTGACGGCGATCGCTCTGGCCGCGCTCGCCCTCATCCTGTGGTCGTTGTTGAGCCAGGGCTTGGGCGGGCTAAATCCACGCATCCTGACTATGTCGACGCCGGCGGCCGGCTCGCCCGGCGGGCTGCTCAACGCCATTGTCGGTTCGATCATCATGTGCGCGATCGGCATGGCCATCGCCATCGTCGTCGGCATCATGGCGGGGACCTGGCTAGCCGAGTACGGCCGCGACGGCCTCTACGCCCAGACCGTGAGGTTCGTGAACGACATCCTGCTCTCGGCGCCCTCGGTGTTGATCGGCCTGTTCGTCTACACTTTGCTCGTCGCGCCGTTTCACGGCTTCTCCGCGCTTGCCGGGGGCGTCGCCCTGGCGCTAATCGCCGCGCCGATCATCACCCGCACCACCGAGGATGTGCTCAAGCTGCAGCCCACCGCGCTGCGCGAGTCCGGCGTCGCCCTGGGCACGCCGCACTGGACCACGATCCGCAAGATCCTGTGGAAATCGGCCGGCAGCGGCATCCTCACCGCCGGCCTGCTCGCCTTCGCGCGAATCAGCGGCGAGACCGCGCCGCTGCTGTTCACCGCCCTCAACAACCAGTTCTTCAGCCTAAACCTGACCAAGCCGATGGCGAGCTTGCCCATCGTGATCTTCCAGTTCGCGCTCAGCCCTTACGATGACTGGCAAAAACTGGCCTGGGCGGGCGCCCTGATCGTCGCTGGCGCCGTACTGGCCACGAACATCATCGCCCGCTTTCTCACCCGGGAGCCTCGCCGCTCATGAACGCCCTGAATACGGATACCTTCGAGCAGTACACACGCGAGGTGCCGCCCGAATCGATCAAGCTGCACGCCCAGGACCTCGACTTCTTCTACGGCAAGCACCAGGCGCTGTATTCAGTCAGCCTGCCGGTGGTGAACAATGGCGTGACCGCCCTGATCGGCCCGTCCGGCTGCGGCAAGTCGACCCTCCTGCGGGTGATGAATCGGATGTACGCGCTCTATCCCGGCCAGCGGGCCAAGGGCGTCGTCATGCTTGACGGCGAGAACATCCTCGACCGCAAGGTCGATGTGGTCACCCTGCGCTCGCGGGTCGGCATGGTGTTCCAAAGGCCCACCCCGTTTCCGATGTCGATCTACGACAACGTCGCCTTCGGCGTGCGACTGTATGAGGGGCTGACGCGCGCGGAAATGGACCAACGGGTCGAGGAATCGCTGCGCAAGGCGGCGCTGTGGGACGAGGTCAAGGACAAGTTGAAGCAGTCCGGCCTTGGCCTTTCCGGTGGCCAGCAGCAGCGCCTGTGCGTTGCGCGCGGCATCGCGGTGAAGCCCGAGGTGCTGCTGCTGGACGAGCCCGCCTCGGCGCTGGACCCGTTATCCACCGCCAAGCTCGAGGAGACCATCGTCGAACTGAAGGCCGACTACACCATCGTCATCGTCACCCATAACCTGCAGCAGGCCACGCGGGTGTCGGACAATACCGGTTTCATGTTCCTCGGCCGGCTGATCGAGTTCGCTCCGACCGCGGAGCTGTTCAGCGCCCCTCGGGCCACCCGCACCGCTGACTACATCGGCGGCCGCTTCGGCTGACGATCGAGGTCAACCCCCGCTAGTGGTGCGACTCAAACGGATGCCTCCCGCATCCGTTTGCGAGACGCACCACAAGCGTTTGAATTTAGTGGATCGGACCACAAACGGATGGGAACCATCCGTTTGCTACGATCCACTAGCAGGGGTGGTTGTTCTTGGCGATCTCATGGCCCGCGTAGGCGCCGGCGCCAGCGCCGAGCAGGGTGCCGACGGGTCGCCCATGTCCGATCGCATTGCCGATCAGGCCGCCGCCGATCGCGCCGACCACCGTGCCCACGGTGGTGTCGCGCCGCTGTCCGGCCCGGCAGTCGTGGTGATGGTGGTGATGATGGTGGTGGCCGTCGTCTGATGGCTGCGCTTGGACGAGCCCGGGCGCGGCGAGCAGCATCAGGCTCGCGCTCACCGCTGCAGCGGTCATCATCGGATTGGACATGGAATTCTCCTCGCTCGCGGCCCCGCTCCGGCGCCGACGTTATAGCCCCGCTTGATTAATGCGCGGGCGCGCGATTGGTTTCACGAATTAGAGCGTGATGACATAAGATTGATCCAAATATTTATGCCGCTCATCCCGGCGAATGCCGGGACCCAGATCGTATGGCATACGAGGTGGAATTGGAACCACGAAGATCACGAAGATCACAAAGGCGGCGAGATTTATACTTCGTGTCCTTAGTGTTCTTTGTGGTTTTGTTCTGAATTTACTAGTTCCGAACCATATGATCTGGGTCCCGGCATTCGCCGGGATGAGCGGAGCAATAGGCGATTCAATTTGAAATCATCTCGCTCTAGGCGCTCGAAGATGGCGACTGCACGACGCAGCGACATCAGGCGTCGTCGTCATCGACCCAGTCCAGCGTGCGCTGAACCGCCTTCTTCCATTTGCGATAGCCCTTGTCGCGCGCCGCGGCGCTCATCGTCGGCGACCACTCCGCCGCCTTGCGCCAGTTGGCGCGCAGCCCCTCGACATCCGGCCAATAGCCGACCGCCAGGCCCGCGGCGTAGGCCGCGCCCAGGCAGGTGGTCTCGGCGACCCGTGGCAGAATCACCGGCGTGTCCAGCACGTCGGCCTGGAACTGCATCAGAAGCGCATTGGCGGTCATGCCGCCGTCGACCTTCAGCGTCTTCAAGGCCACGCCGGAGTCGGCGACCATCGCGTCGACCACCTCGCGCACCTGCCAGGCGGTGGCCTCCAGCGCCGCGCGGGCGATGTGGCCCTTGGTGATGAATCCGGTCAGCCCGGCGATCACGCCCCGCGCGTCGGATCGCCAATAGGGCGCGAACAGTCCCGAGAAGGCCGGCACGAAATAGCAGCCGCCATTGTCATCGACGCCGCGCGCCAGGGCCTCGATCTCCGAGGCGTCGGCGATCAGGCCGAGATTGTCGCGCACCCACTGCACCAGCGCCCCGGTCACCGCGATCGAGCCCTCCAGGGCGTAGACCGGCGGCTCCGAGCCGATCTTGTAGGCGAGGGTGGTCAAAAGGCCGTTCTTGGACTGGACCGGCGTCTCGCCGGTGTTGACCAGCAGGAAGGCGCCGGTGCCATAGGTGCACTTGCCCTCGCCGGGCGAGAAACAGGTCTGGCCGAACAGGGCCGCCTGCTGGTCGCCCAGCGCGCCCGCCACCGGCACGCCGGCCAGCACCCCGTCGGCCTCGCCGTAGATTTCGGACGAGGGGCGGATCTTCGGCAGCATGGCGCGCGGCGCGCCGATCAGCTCCATCAGCTTCTCGTCCCAGTCCAGCGCCTCCAGGTTCATCAGCATGGTGCGGCTGGCGTTGGTCACGTCGGTGACGTGCTCGCCGGTCAGGTTCCAGATCAGCCAGCTGTCGATGGTGCCGAACAACAGCTCGCCGCGCTCGGCCCTGGCCCTCGCGCCCTCCACGTTGTCCAGGATCCAGCGCAGCTTGGGTCCGGAGAAATAGGTCGCCAGCGGCAGGCCGCAGCGTTCGCGCAGCCGGTCCTGGCCCACCTCGCCGCCCAGCTCGCGCACCAGCTTGTCGGTGCGGGTGTCCTGCCAGACGATGGCGTTGCAGATCGGCTTGCCGTTGTCCTTGTCCCAAACCACGGTGGTCTCGCGCTGGTTGGTGACGCCCACCGCGGCCAGGTCGGCGGGGCCGATCCCGAGCTTGGCCATCGCCCCGCGCGCCACGGCCCGGACGTTGGCCCAGATCTCCTCCGCGTCGTGCTCGACCCAGCCGGGACGGGGGAATATCTGGCGGTGCGCCTTCTGGTCGATCGCCACGACGGCGCCGGCGTGATCGAAGATGATGCAGCGCGAGGAGGTGGTGCCCTGGTCGATGGCGGCGACGTAGCGGGTCATGGGCGCGGACTCGGGCCTCATAGAAGGGGCGCCCATCCTCCATGCGCGTCGCGCCGGCGTCCAGCGGCCGTGGCGTCCCGGCGCCGTTCAATCAGCTCGGCGCTTCGTTCGCCTGCGCCAGCGCGAACTAGGCCAGACAGATGATACCCGCCGACGAAGCGGACCTTCCGAAATTCCGAGTGGGGTGGACAGTTGCCCTTGGCCGTCTGCCGGAAAACGGGCCCTCCGCGCCTCCTTGCCAGCGACACCTAATCTCTATCCCGCGCCCCGTGCCAAACCCGCATGATCTGAACGGCCTCTGGCGTGATCCTGTAGACAATCACATACGGCCAGATGGTGGTAATCTCACGGGTGTCGGGGGCGAGGCCCGGCCTCCCCCGCTCGGGTAGGTGTTCGAGTCGGTCGCAGGCGGCCACGAGCTGGACGGCAATTCGCGACGCGGCGGCCGGATTGCGATCACCAATATAGGCCCGGATCGCCGCGAGGTCCGCGAGCGCTTCCGGCGAATAGGCTACGGGCATACAGGTGGGGGAAGCTCGTTGTCCGTGCCCCACGACAATAGCCAGCGCCGCACGTCCTCATACGGAACGCTCCGGCCGGCGTCGAGGGAAGCCCGGCCAGCTTCGGCGGCCGCCAGGAAAGCGGCGTCGTCGTTGGGCTCGGGCGGCACGGTCGGCTCGGGTTGGGCCATAAGGTCATATACCACGTGAGCGCCGAGAGGGCGAGCGCGGGTAACAGGGACGCGCACCGTTTCCGAAGGGTTTCCGGCCGCGCCCCGTGCGTCCGCTCACCTCCGGCTTAAGGCGGTCGGCCCGGGCGGGGGGAATACGGTGTATGTCCCTGGTTCCGATACCCGCCGACGAGCGGACCTTCCGAACTTCCAAGTAGGGTGGGAAGTCGTACTTTCGCCAAAGTGGCGAAACGTTTGATTGCGTGCTGCGGTGGGGCTACACTTTGTTCAGCCCATCGAAGCGGCCCAAGATGCTGATGGTCTCGGCCGTCGCGTGAGCGGTCTGCCTAATTTATTTCGACCTAAACGAGTATTGGTAGTTAGGGCCACACCAACGACAGGCAGAAAGGGTCCGGGAAAATGGCATTTGGGAAAAGAGCCAGGCCGAATTATCAAGCGATAAACCCCGCCCTTGGCCCATCAGACCCCATCGCATATTTGGCAATTCTCGATCGAGTAGGCTGGGTCCTTATAGCCGTAGGCATTATCGATATTGGGTTCATGATTTATTGCATCGCGCAAAAGCAATCGTATTCGTCAAGTTTCAATATTTTCTCCTTAATTGCTGGAATTTTTCTGGTGCGCGGCAGTCTGCGTGCTGCATCATTGGTCAGACGTTTCGGCATGTTTATGCTCACCGGCATGCTTGGGATTCTCGTCGCCTTCCCATTTCTAGAGCCATTTGGGTTGATAGTTGAGGTAGCCCGCCTATACCCCGCAGCATTTATAACAACATCGGTGTTCGCTGCATTCGGCCTGGGGCTATTGTTTTGGGTCGTGAGAGAACTTGGCAAGGAGCCCGTTCAAGCCGCCCTAGCCACTTCTGGCCAAAAGCGACATGACGCCCGAATTCCAGCCGCTGCCGGAATTGGCTTGGTCGTTGTGCTCGTCGGCGCATTGTCATTCACGCGGGGAGGCCAGACCGCGAAGCAAGCAATGTCTATGGCGGAAACCCAGGTCGGGCCTGGCTATCGCTTTTGCGTTACATCAATCGGTTGGAGTAGCAGCAATGGGTCAAAGTCAGTCTCCGCTGTAGTCACGGCTTGGAATGAAAAGGAAATAAGGAACATTCCCGTACACTGGGAGACCAAGTGATTCACGTGACCTGCGCTCGAAAACAGACATTGTGAGCTTCCGGGTCGTGCCCGGCCTGCCCGTTTGTTCCGCTTGGGGTCGTTCATACCCGTCGACCATGCGCCCGAAACCGGACACGATGGCCGGTGCAATCTGTCTGGTCGGCGCCACTAGGGACTAAGCCGCTTCGGGCCGCTGACGAACGGGTTGCTCCGCTCATAGAACCGCAGCGGCCGTTCGGCGTCCTTGCTGATGCCGATCCGCACGCTGACGCCGATCTCGCCAACGGGGCGGATCGCCTCGCCGAGCCAGAGCGCGCCGCCGCCGAAGAAGTCGGCCCCGTCCAGGCGCTTGTCGACGCCCAACGCCATGCACAGCTTGCCAGGCCCGCTGGTCAGCTCGGTCGGACGCGCGCGGCCGCGCCTGCGCATCATGATCTCGATCCCCTCGATCGGCTCGCCGGCGCGGATCAGCACGCCGGCGCCGACGCCGTCGCGTTCGCTGGCGATGTTGAGCAGCCAGGCGGTCCCGTAGCCCAGATAGACGTAGACGTGGCCGAAGCCGCGGAACAGCGAGGCGTTGCGCCGGGTCTGGCCGCTGAAGCCGTGGCAGGCCCGATCGCCGACCAGATAGGCTTCGGTCTCCACGATGCGGACGCCGACCCGGCCTTCGGGCAGGTCGTGGATCAGGCTCTTGCCGATCAGCGCCCGGGCCAGGGCCACGGTGTCGTGGGGCAACTCCGCCCGGTCCAGCCGGCGCGGCCCTTGTTTGCCCGACAAGAAGGTCTGTTCGATCATCAATTCCGCGAAATAAGAGTTGATTTATGCCAATTCAAGCAGGTCCAAGGGTGTGATATACCTTCAATTGTCAAAGTGTCTGGCACAGATAACCATAGAAACCGCGTCGAGGTCCGCCGGGCACGGGAGGATCAAACCATGAAGAACAGCCGCAGGCTAAGTCTTCATATTCCCGAGCCCAAGACGCGGCCGGGCCAGGCGGCGGACTTCAGCGGCGTCGATGTCTCCCACGCCGGCGCGGCCCCCAGGCCCGACATCGCCGCCGATCCGAGCGCGATGCGCGATCTGGCCTATGGCCTGATCCGGGTGCTGGACGACCACGGCGAGGCGGTCGGCCCGTGGGACCCGCGGCTGGCGGCGGACACCCTGCTGGCCGCGCTGCGCGCGATGATGCTGACCAGGGCCTATGACGACCGGATCCACCGCGCCCAGCGGCAGGGCAAGATCTCGTTCTACATCAAGTCGCACGGCGAGGAGGCGGTCGCCGTCGCCCAGGCCATGGCGCTCGATCGCGCCGACATGTGTTTTCCCACCTATCGCCAGCAGGGGCTCTTGATCGCGCGCGGCTACCCGATCGGGCAAATGATGCACCAGGTCTATTCCAACGCGCGCGATCCGATGAAGGGTCGCCAGTTGCCCAGCCTGTACTCCAGTCGCGAGACCGGATTCTTCTCCATATCAGGCAATCTCGGCACCCAGTTCAGCCAGGCGGTCGGCTGGGCGATGGCCTCGGCCTACAAGGGCGGCGAGGCGATCGCGGCGGCCTGGATCGGCGATGGGGCCACCGCCGAGGCCGACTTCCACCACGCCCTGACCTTCGCCTCGGTCTACCGCGCGCCGGTGATCCTCAACATCGTCAACAACCAATGGGCCATCTCCTCGTTCCAGGGCTTCGCCGGCGGGGAGGCGACCACCTTCGCCGCCCGCGCCATCGGCTACGGCCTGCCGGCGCTGCGGGTCGACGGCAACGACGTGCTGGCCGTGCACGCGGCGACGACCTGGGCGGCCGAGCGGGCGCGGGCCAACCTCGGGGCCACGGTGATCGAGCTGTTCACCTACCGGGCCGAGAGCCATTCGACGAGCGACGATCCCAGCCGCTATCGCCCCGCCGACGAGGCCGCGCGCTGGCCGCTGGGCGATCCGATCGCGCGGCTGGCCCAGCATCTGATCGCGCTCGGCCAATGGTCGGACGAGCGGCAGGCGGTGCTGCAGACCGAGGTGGACGAGATCGTGCTCGCGGCCCAGCGCGAGGCCGAGGCGGCCCCGTCCCTCGGCGGCGCTTCGCCCGAGCGGGCGCCGGACATGTTCGACGACGTCTACGCCGAACAGCCCTGGCATCTGCGCCAGCAGGCCCGCGAGCTGGAGGGCTGAGCCATGGCGTCGATGACCATGATCCAGGCGCTGAACTCGGCGATGGACGTGATGCTGGGGCTGGATCCCGACGTGCTGATCCTCGGCGAGGACGTGGGCTATTTCGGCGGGGTGTTCCGCGCCACCGAGGGCCTGCAGAAGAAGCATGGCCTGACCCGCTGTTTCGACACCCCGATCGGCGAGGCGGGGATCGTCGGGGTGGCGATCGGCATGGCCGCCTATGGCCTCAAGCCCATCGTCGAGATCCAGTTCGCCGACTACATCTACCCGGCCTACGACCAGCTGGTCTCCGAGGCGGCGCGGCTGCGCTACCGTTCGGCTGGCGATTTCACCGCCCCGATCACCGTGCGCACCCCCTATGGCGGGGGCATTTTCGGCGGCCAGACCCACAGTCAGAGCCCCGAGGCGCTGTTCACCCACGTCGCCGGCCTGACCACCGTGGTCCCGTCCAACCCCTACGACGCGAAGGGCCTTCTGATCAGCGCGATCGAATCCAGCGACCCGATCATCTTCCTGGAGCCCAAGCGGCTGTACAACGGCCCGTTCGACGGCCATCCCGAGCGGCCGATGGTCGCCTGGTCCAAGCACCCGGCCAGCGCGGTTCCCGAAGGCTACTACACCATCCCGCTCGGCAAGGCGGCGGTGGCGCGGGAAGGCGATGCGGCGACCATTCTCGCCTATGGCGCCATGGTGCATGTCGCGCTGGCGGCGGTGGAGGACAGCGGCGTCGACGCCGAGGTGATCGACCTTCGCACCCTGGTCCCGGTCGACATCGAGACCATCGCCGCCTCGGTGCGCAAGACCGGCCGCTGCGTGATCGCGCACGAGGCGACCCGCACCAGCGGCTTCGGCGCCGAGCTTTCGGCCCTGGTGCAGGAGCATTGTTTCTATCACCTGGAGGCGCCGATCGAGCGGGTGACCGGCTGGGACACGCCCTATCCGCACGCGTTCGAATGGGACTATTTTCCGGGGCCGGCGCGGATCGCCGCGGCCCTGCGCCGCGTGACGGAGGCTTGAGATGAGCCGCTTCACCTTCAAGCTGCCGGACGTGGGCGAGGGGATCGCCGAGGCGGAGGTCGTGGCCTGGCATGCGGCCGTGGGCGACCAGGTGGCGCAAGATCAGCCGCTGGTCGACGTGATGACCGACAAGGCGACGGTCGAGCTGACCTCGCCGGTGACCGGCCGCTTGGTCGAGCGCAACGGCGCGGAGGGCGATCTGGTGGCCGTCGGCGCGGCGCTGGCGGTGCTGGAGACCGAAGCGGCTACGGCCGAAGCGGCGCCGGCCGGGCCGAAACCGAAAGCGCGCGGCGAGACCAAGGCCGCGCCCGCCCAGACCGCGCCCATCCAGGCCGCCGCACCCGCCGCGACGGCGAAGGCCGGGGTGCTGGCCGCGCCCGCGGTGCGCGAGCGGGCGAGGGCGCTGGGGCTCGATCTGGCGTCGCTGGCCGGAACCGGCCCCGACGGCCGGGTGACCCACGCCGACCTGGACGCGGTCCTGACCGGCGGCGGCGTCCGTGCGGCGGCGGGCGCCGCCTTCGCCAAGCGCGAAGGCGTCCAGGACGTCAAGGTGATCGGCCTTCGCCGCCGCATCGCCGAGAGGATGCAGGAGTCCAAGCGCCGCATCCCTCACTTCGCCTACATCGAGGCGGTGGACGTGAGCGAACTGGAGTCCCTGCGCGCCCAGTTGAACCAGGTCCATGGCGAGGCGCGCGGCCGGCTCTCGCTATTGCCGTTCCTGATCCGGGCCCTGGTCCAGGCGCTGCCGGCGTTTCCTCAGATCAATGCGACCTTCGACGACGAGGCCGGCGTGGTCCATCGCCACGCCGCGGTGCATGTCGGCATCGCCACCCAGACCGAGGCCGGCCTGATCGTTCCGGTGCTCCGCCACGCCGAGACGCTGGACCTGTGGGCCGCGGCGCGCGAGATCGCCCGGCTGGCCGGCGCGGCGCGCGCGGGCAAGGCCGCCCGCGAGGACCTCACCGGCTCGACCATCACCATCACCAGCCTCGGCCCCCTGGGCGGGATCGCCTCCACCCCGGTGATCAACGCGCCCGAAGTCGCCATCATCGCCCCCAACCGCATCGTCGAACAGCCGGTGATCCGCGAGGGCCGGATCGTCGCGCGCAAGATGATGAACCTGTCGTCCTCGTTCGATCACCGCGTGGTCGACGGCCACGACGCGGCCGAGTTCGTCCAGCGGATCAAGGCGCTGTTGGAACATCCCGCGACGCTGTTCATCGACTGAGGGGCGGACGCGGTTCAGTCCGCGCTGGAAGGTAATGAAATCCTATCCAGCCGAGGATGTAAGGCAGTAAGAATATCCAACTTCGCTTCGCCGCCCGCCCGCCTCGCGGCCATCAGGCGGCGACGAGGCGCCCGGGGCGCCGGAGTTCGGGCGCGAGGCCCTCGCCCATCAGGTCGATGAAGTTGTCGCAGTAGAACCGCTCGACCGCGGCCGCCGATGCGCCGCCGAGCGAGTCGTTGAACCGCTTCAGCGGATTGCGACCGCCCTCGATGTGCGGGAAGTCGGACGAGAACAGGCAGATCCGCTCGTCCGACTGGGCGATGATCCAGCCGGCGTCCTCGTGCGGATAGGGCGCCGCCCGCACCTGCCGGCGGACGAAGTCGCTGGGCCGCATCGACAGGTTTCGCAGCCGCTCCTCGTGCTTGAGGAAGGCGCCGTGACCGGCGTCCAGATAGCGCATCCAGCTCGGCAGCCACGAGGCGCCCAGCTCGATCGCCCCGAACCTGAGCCGGGGGAAGCGGTCCAGCACCCCGTCGAAAATCAGCGTCGCCAGCGTCTGCATCACCGAGGTCGGGATGGCCATGAAGCTGACCGAGGTGAAGTTCTCCTCGCCGCCGTGGAAGTCCTTGACCCGGGGCAGGCCGTTCTCGGCGTAGGCCGGGTTCATCTTCACCTCGCCGCCGACGTGGAACAGGATCGGCAGGCCGGCCTCCTGCGCCTGGGCCCAGACCGGATCGAGGCGGACGTGGCTGGGCGAGTGGGCGGGCGGACAACGCGAGGGGACCATCAGCGCCTTGGCGCCCAATTCGATCGCCTCGCGCGCGGTCTCGGCGGCTAGGTCGAAATCGACCAGCGGCACATAGGCGGTGGGCAGCAGGCGAGCGTCGACCTTGCAGAAGTCGGTCATCATCCGGTTGTGGGCCCGGGCCGTGGCGTAGGCGAGGTCAACCTGGCCGCTCTCGTCGAGCCCGAAGTTGCCCAGGCAGAAGGTGGTGAACACCAGTTGGCTGGCGAAGCCCAGCAGGTTCAGCGTCTTGGGCCGGTCGGCGGGCAGGAAGGCGCCCAGGGCTTGGTAGTTCTTGCGCAGGAGGATGTTGGCGTCCTCGTCGGCGCGGAAGCCGGGGTCGGCCTGGAGCTCGCGGGCGCGCCGGGCCAGCGTGCCGTCGCCAACCTTGTGACGATAGGAGTCCAGGGCGTGGTAGCGCGGCTTGAAGCGGGCCTCGATGTAATCGTCCAGGCAGTCCTCCAGCTCCATCAGATGGGAGTCGGCGTCGTGGACGATGCGGTTCTCGACGTAGGGCAAGGCGGCCTCCGAAGTCATCTCGCCGCTCTGTCGGCGGCGCTGGGGCGAGCCTAGACCCGCCCACGGGTGGCGGCAACGGGCCGGGCGGCTGACGCGGAGCCTCAGCGCGCCGCCGGCCTGGCGGCTCGACCCGCGAGAATGGCCAGGCCGATCAGGCTGACCAGCGCGAAGCCCCCGCCGGTCAGGAAGGTCGCCGCCGGGCTGATGTTCGACCAAACCTCGCCGGCGATGGCGCTGGCCGCCAGCAGCGCGCCGCCGGTCGCCAGGTTGAACATGCCAAACGCGGTCCCACGCAGCCGCGCCGGGGCGACATCGGCGATCAGGGCCGAGAACAGGCCCTGGGTCAGGCCCAGGTGCAGGCCCCAAAGCGCCGCCCCGGCCAGCGCGCCGGGAATGGTGGGAGACAGCGCCAGCACCAGGTCGGCCGCCACCAGCATTCCTAGCCCCAGGGCCAGCAGCGAGCGGCGTCCGATGCGGTCCGACAGGGCGCCGACCGGCGCGGAGATCGCCGCATAGATCACGTTCATCACCACCATGATCACCGGGACCAGGGCGACCGGCAGGCCGACGTTCTGGGCGCGCAGGACGAGGAACGCCTCGCTGAACCGGGCCATGGTGAAGATCACCCCGACGATGACGACCAGCCAGAAGCCGGCGCCCATGTCCCGCACCTCGGCCCACCGGATCGGCGCGCGCGCCGCCGCGCGCGTCTCCTCGCTCCGGCGCGGCTCCTCGACACCGAGGATCAGCAGCATGACGGCGACCACGGCTGGAACCACCGCCCAGGCGAACACCGCGCGGATGTGGCCCCCCAGCAGGGCCATCAGGCCGATCGCGGCCAGGGGGCCGGCGACGGCGCCGACGGTGTCCAGCGACTGGCGAAGGCCGTAGGCCGCGCCGGTGACCGCCTTGGGCGTGATGTCGGCCACCAGGGCGTCGCGGGGCGCCTCGCGCATGCCCTTGCCGAGCCGATCGATGAACCGCGCGGCCAGCACCTCGATGGGCGTCGTCGCCAACGGGAATATCGGCTTGGTCGCCGCGGCCAGCCCATAGCCGATCACCGCCAGCAGCTTGCGCTTGCCCAGCCGGTCGCTGAGCCAGCCGGAGAACACCTTGGTGACCGAGACCGTGGCCTCGGAGATCCCCTCGATCAGCCCGACCAGGGCGGCGCTGGCGCCCAGGGTGGAGATCAGGAACACCGGCAGCAGGCTGTGGATCATCTCCGAGGAGATATCCATGAACATCGAGACGAAACCGAGCGCCCAGACCGTTCGGGGAACCGCCTTCAGTCCCTTGAGCATGCCGCCTCCCTGGTCAGGCCCCGGGTGGTCATCAACCCCGCGTCTGATGGCCGCCGGGCCCGCCGCTCAGGCCACTATGAGCGCTGTCGGGGCGCGAGGATATCGACGCAGCCGCCGCTGCTGGCGCGGTCGGCGCGGCTCACGGCGACCACGATCTCGATCCGATCGCGCCTCGGTTCGGTTGTCGGACGCCCCGGCGCGACGCACAAGGCCCTTGCTTGACCCAGGGATATCGGTCTCAGCTTCCCGGTCAGGACAAGGCCGCCGGATGAGCGGCCGAAAGGAGGATGCGATGGCCCGCGCCCCTAGCGGTTTCAAGGTCCGGTTGGAGCCCCAGGACGAATACACTCACGTTCCCGACGCCGCCGCCAACTACAATGAAAGCATGTATTTCAACATGTTCGACCCGGCGAAGAAGGTCGGCGGCTGGTTCCGCATCGGCAACCGGCCGAACGAGGGCTACGCGGAAATCTCGGTCTGCCTCTACCTGCCGGGCGGCCGCGTCGGCTTCATGTTCGGCCGGCCCAAGATCAGCGGCAACGCCGAGATGAACGCCGGCGGCCTCAAGGTCGAGATCGTCGAGCCGCTCAAACGCCTGCGGCTGACCTACGCGGGCAAGGTGCTGCTGCTGGCGCGGCCGGGCGAGATGGCCGACCCGGCCAAGGCCTTTAGCGACAATCCCCAGCTGCCCTGCACCGTCGATCTGGCCTTCGATGGCGTCTCGCCGATGTTCGGCGGGGAGACGGTCAAGGAAGACGGCGGCCCGATCGAGATCGATCCGGAAAAGTCCTTCGCCAAGGCCCACTATGAACAGCACATGGCCGCCAAGGGTCGCTTCGTGGTCGGGGACGAGACGTTCGAGGTCGAGGGCCACGGTTTGCGCGACAAGAGCTGGGGCCCGCGCCACTGGCAGGCGATCAACTGGTACCGCTGGTGTCCGATGAACTTCGGCCCGGATTTCGCGATGATGATCTCGCTGGTGGCCGACGATACGGGCAAGGTTCGCCAGGGTGGCATGGTGCTGAAGGACGGGGCCTACGACCTGATCAGCGAGGCCACCATGGACAGCGACTGGGATGAGAACGGCTACCAGACCGCGTTGCGCTCGCACGTAAAAACCGAGTCCGGCGCCGAATACGATGTCGAGGGCGAGGTCCTCTCACTGATCCCGCTGCGCAACCGGCGCAAGACCCCGGACGGCGCCGAGCTGACCACCCGCATCACCGAGGGCATGACCGAGTACCGCTGCGACGGAAAGGTCGGCTACGGTCTTTCGGAATATCTCGACCAGATCGTCGATGGCCGGCCCACCGGCGCGGACCTGCCGGCGAGCTGGAAGGTCCCGGCGCGATAGGCCTCGCCCAATCGCCCATCGCCGCCTAGTCTTGGACGAGCGCCGCTACGAGCACGAGGTCTTGCTCTTTTGCTCGAATTGAGCATATGTGGCGAGGATACTTGGAGCCGAGCCGCGCCGTGACCTCCACCTTCCACTGCCTCTACAGCCATGAC
This sequence comes from uncultured Alphaproteobacteria bacterium, assembly GCA_963706385.1. Classification (GTDB taxonomy): domain Bacteria; phylum Pseudomonadota; class Alphaproteobacteria; order Caulobacterales; family Caulobacteraceae; genus Poindextera. The sequence continues at coordinate 3,102,951 of OY970153.1, forward strand.
TTCGTCCGGTTGGCGGCCGCCGTGCCGCGGGTGGCCGTGGCCGATCCGGCGTTCAACCTGTTGGAGACGGTGCGGCTGGCCGAGCAGGCTCATGCCGAAAACGCGGCCCTGGTCGCGTTTCCCGAGCTTGGCCTTTCGGCCTACGCCATCGACGACCTGTTGTTCCAGGACGCGCTGCTGGACGCGGTCGAGGCGGCGATCGGCCGGCTGATCGAAGCTTCCAGGACGCTTTATCCGGTGATCCTGGTCGGCGCGCCGCTGCGCCGCGAGGGCCGGCTCTACAATGCGGCGGTGGTCATCCACGGCGGGCAGGTGCTCGGCGTCACGCCCAAGACCTATCTGCCCAACTACCGGGAATTCTACGAGAAACGGCACTTCACCTCCGGCGCCGGGGTGCGCGGAGGCGCGATCCAACTCGCCGGGCGAACCGCGCCATTCGGGGTCGATCTGTTGTTCCGCTCGATCGGCGCGGTGGCGATGAGCTTCCACGTCGAGATCTGCGAGGACGTCTGGACGCCGATCCCGCCGTCCAGCGGCGCCGCGCTCGCCGGCGCCGAGGTTCTGGTCAACCTCTCGGCCAGCAACATCACCATCGGCAAGGCCGAGATGCGCCGCCTGCTCTGCGCCAGCCAGTCGGCCCGGGCCATCGCCGCCTATCTCTACACCGCCGCGGGGCAGGGCGAGTCGACCACGGATCTGGCCTGGGACGGCCAGGCGGGAGTGTTCGAAATGGGCGCGGCCCTGGCCGAGTCCGCGCGCTTCGCCGACGACACCCTGACCTTCGCCGACGTCGACCTGGGGCGGATTCGCCAGGAGCGCATGAGGGTGGGCAGCTTCGGCGACAACGCCCGCGAGGAGGCCGAGCGCGTCGCCGCCTTCCGCTGGATCGACTTCCGGCTCGATGCGCCGGACGAGGCGGTTCCGCTGCGCCGCGAGGTCGAACGGTTCCCGTTCGTGCCTTCGGATCCCGCGCGCCTCGGCGAAGACTGCTACGAGGCCTACCACATCCAGGTCGAGGGCCTGGCCAAGCGGCTGAAAGCGTCCGGGATCGAGCGGGCGGTGATCGGGGTCTCCGGCGGTCTGGATTCGACCCAGGCGCTGATGGTCACGGCGCGGGCGATGGACCGGCTCGGCCTGCCGCGGGCCAACGTCCTGGCCTACACCCTGCCCGGCTTCGCCACCTCCGAGGAGACCAAGACCAACGCCTGGGCGCTGATGCGGGCCCTGGGCGTCACCGCCGAGGAGATCGACATCCGCCCGGCGGCGCAGCGGATGCTGGAGGACATCGGCCACCCCTTCGCGCGCGGCGAGAGCGTCTATGACGCCACCTTCGAGAACGTCCAGGCGGGACTGCGCACCGACTACCTGTTCCGCCTGGCCAACCACCACCGCGGGCTCGTGGTCGGCACCGGCGATCTGTCGGAGCTGGCGCTGGGCTGGTGCACCTACGGCGTGGGCGATCAGATGTCGCACTACAACGTCAACGCCTCGGTCCCAAAGACCCTGATCCAGCACCTGATCCGCTTCGTCGCGGGGTCCGGCGACGTGGACGAGGCGACCGCGAAAATCCTGCTGGCGGTGCTGGCCACCGAGATCTCGCCCGAACTGGTGCCGGTGGGGGCCAGCGGGGTGATCCAGTCGACCGAACAGATCGTCGGGCCCTACGCCCTGCAGGACTTCACCCTCTATTACGTCTCCCGCTACGGCTTTCGGCCGTCCAAGATCGCCTTCCTGGCCGCCCACGCCTGGGGCGACGCCGGCCGCGGGCGTTGGCCGGAAAACACCCCCAAGTCCGCGCGACGGGCCTATTCGCTGGCGGAGATCAAGGGCTGGATGGCGGTGTTCCTGGAGCGCTTCTTCGGTCGGAGCCAGTTCAAGCGCTCGGCCATGCCGAACGGGCCGAAGATTTCGTCCGGCGGCTCGCTCTCGCCGCGCGGCGACTGGCGCGCGCCCTCGGACGGCGAGGCGGGCGTGTGGCTGGCCGAGCTGAACGCCAACGTGCCCGATGCTCCATAGAGACGCCCCATAGAGACCGTCGATCGAAATTAAAGAATAAATCGATTGGTCCGCGCCCGCCCGCGCGGCGTATAGCTTTATGGTCATCATTTGCGGCCTCGCGCCCCCGCGCTCGGCCAAGAACTCGGGAGACACCCATGTCGCTGGCGTCCAGCAAAACCGTCGAAAACCTGAAGGCCGCGTTCGCCGGCGAAAGCCAGGCCAACCGCCGCTACCTCTATTTCGCGCAGAAGGCCGACGTCGAAGGCTACAACGACGTCGCCACCGTGTTCCGCTCCACCGCCGAGGGCGAGACCGGCCACGCGCACGGCCACCTGGAATTCCTGGAAGCCGTGGGCGATCCGGCGACCGGCCTGCCGATCGGCGGCACCGGCGACAACCTGAAAGCCGCGATCGCGGGCGAGACCCACGAATACACCGACATGTATCCCGGCATGGCCCGCACCGCCCGGGAAGAAGGCTTCGACGAGATCGCCGACTGGTTCGAGACCCTGGCCAAGGCCGAACGGTCCCACGCCGGTCGGTTCCAAAAAGCCCTCGATTCGCTCGACTAAGGCTCATCCGCCGCGGTCTTCGGGCCGCGGCGGACCCATTTCCATGACCGATCAGCCGCCCGCCAAGGGGGCAGCCCGCGAAGGCAGCCTCGATGCTCCGTTCCGCCATCCGATCGACTGGCGCGGCGAGGCTTTCTACGACCCGGCCGCCATCGAGGCGGAGATGGAGCGGGTGTTCGACATCTGTCACGGCTGCCGCCGCTGCTTCAACCTGTGCGACAGCTTTCCCAAGCTGTTCGAGCTGATCGACGAGGGGCCCACCGGCGAATTGGACGGCGTGGCCAAGGCCGATTTCAAGACGGTCGTGGACGCCTGCACCCTGTGCGACATGTGCTTTTTGACCAAGTGTCCCTATGTGCCGCCGCACGAATTCAACATCGACTTTCCCCACCTGATGCTGCGCCACCGCGCGGCCGAGCGGCGGCGCGAGGGCGGCGATTTCGTGCGCGAGCAGCTCGGCGAAACCGACCGCAACGGCAAGCTGGCCAAGCCGGTCGCGGGCCTGGCCAATTGGGCGACGGACCTGAACAACAAGCCGGTCCGCTGGGCGATGGAGGCGGCGGCCGGGATCGACCGCGAGGCGGCGCTGCCGAAATGGCATGGGCGCACGGCCGAGGATCTGCTGCGCGAACCGGCGCCGCCCAATCCCGACGGTCCGGCCTTCGGCAAGCGCAAGGCGGTGCTCTACGCCACCTGTTTCGTCGATTACAACGCCCCCTCGACCGCGACCGCGGCGATGGCGGTGCTGGCCAAGCTGGGCGTCGAGACGATCGTCGACTATCCGGTCTGCTGCGGCATGCCCCAGCTCGAGGCCGGCGACATCGCCGAGGTGGCTAGGCGCGCCGAGACGGTCGCGGCCGCGATGGCGCCCCACATCGAGCGGGGCTGTGACATCATCGCCCTGACCGCCAGCTGCGGGCTGATGATGAAGTTCGAATGGCCGCTGATCCTGCCCGAGAGCGAGCCGGTCAAACGCCTGGCCGCCGCGACCCGCGACATCAGCCAGTATGTGGTCGAGATCGCCAAGGCCGACGGCCTGGCGCCGGGCCTGGGGCCGATCGAGGGTGGGGTCACCGTCCACCACGCCTGTCATGCGCGGGCGCAGAACATGGGCGCCAAGTCGGCCGAGCTGCTGCGGCTGATCCCGGGCGCCAAGATCGATCTGGTCGAGCGCTGCTCGGGTCACGGCGGCACCTTCGGGGTGATGAAGAAGACCCGGCCGATGGCGGTCAAGATCGGCAAGCCGGCCGCCCGTCAGGTCGCCCAGAAGGCCAACGGGACGCTCTGCTCCGACTGCCCCTTGGCCTGCAAACACCTTGGTCAGCTGCTGGTCGCCGAGACCGGCGCCGAGACGGCCCAGCCGGTCCAGGCCCACCCGATCGAAGTGTTCGCCCACGCCTACGGCCTGGTCTAGGAAAGCGCCCCGCCATGCCCGCCAGCCTGCGCAAGGTCACCCGCCAGGACATCGTCCCGGACGCCGAATACGCCGCCCAGCGCACGGCCCGCCGCGCCGCGCTGTTGCCCATCAAGCGGCTGCGCCGGGTGGCGCTCGGCCCCTACTGCACCTTCTATTTCGAGTGCTACGAGACGCTGCTGTTCCAGATCCAGGAGATGCTGCTGGTCGAGAAGGGCGGCGAGGAACAGATCGCCGACGAGTTCGCCGCCTACAATCCGTTGATCCCGCAAGGCTCGGAACTGGTGGCCACGGCGATGTTCGAGATCGACGACGAGCGCCGCCGCGCGGTGATCCTCGGCGAGCTGGGCCGGGTGGAAGATCATTTCTTCATCGAGGTCGGCGAGACGCGCGTGCCCGGCGCGCCCGAGGCCGACATCGAGCGCACCCGCGACGACGGCAAGACCTCCTCGGTGCATTTCCTGCATTTCGCCTTCACGCCCGAACAGGTGGCGGCGTTCCGCGATCCGGCCGCGCGGGTGATGCTGGGCTGCGACCACCCGCGCTACGCCCACTTCGCGGTGCTCGGCGCGGAGACCCGGGCGGAGCTGGCGAAGGACTTCGCCTGATCACGGTTAGAGCGAGATGATTTCAAATTGAATCACTCTATTGTTCCGCTCGTCCAGAAAGGCGAGGCGCGAAAACCCCTCTCCCAGCGGGAGAGGGAGGGGCCCGCGCCGCAGGCGTGGGAAGGTGAGGGGTTACGGCGTGAGCCATTTTCGCGCATCGTCCGCCGATGCCGCTGAAGGCGTCTGATCCGCTTCTGGAACACCGAGATTCTGCCAAAACATCGAGAGGGCCGGGCTGAGCATCCTCACGGCGCTCGAACTGGCGAGGCCGTAACCCCTCACCCTCCCGCCTGGGGCGGGCCCCTCCCTCTCCCCTCCGGGAGAGGGGTTTTGCGCCGAGTCCCGGGATGAGCGGCGGAGATACTTGGGTCCACCTAAAACGTCATCCCGCCCTACCCGTACGTCTCCCGCAGCACCGCCTTTTGCACCTTGCCCATGGCGTTGCGGGGCAGGGCGGGGACGAAGACCACCCGCTTGGGCAGCTTGAACCGCGCCAGCCGGTCGGCAAGCGCGCCGATCACCTCGGCCTCGGTCAGGCTGGCGCCGGGCCTCAGCACCACCGCGGCGGTGACCGTCTCGCCGAAGTCGGGATCGGCCAGGCCGAACACCGCCGATTCCTCGACGCCGGGCAGGGCGTCGATCTCGCTCTCGACCTCCTTGGGATAGACGTTCAGGCCGCCGGAGATGATCAGGTCCTTGCCACGCCCGACGATCGAGACGTAGCCGCGCGCATCGACCACGCCCAGGTCGCCGGTGATGAAGAAGCCATCGGCGCGGAACTCGGCGGCGGTCTTTTCCGGCATGCGCCAGTAGCCGGCGAAGACGTTGGGGCCCTTGACCTCGATCACGCCGATCGCGCCCGCCGGCAGCGGTGCGCCGGTCTCCGAATCGACGATGCGCAAGGCCACGCCCGGCAGGGGAGGCCCGACCGTGCCGGCGATCCGCTCCCCGTCATAGGGATTGGAGGTGTTCATATTGGTCTCGGTCATGCCGTAGCGCTCGAGGATGGCGTGGCCGGTGCGCTCGGAGAATTCCCGGTGGGTCTCGGCCAGCAGCGGGGCCGAGCCGGAGACGAACAGGCGCATGTGGGCGCTCAGCGCGCGGTCCAGCCGCTCGTCCCGCAACAGGCGCACATAGAAGGTCGGCACCCCCATCAGGCAGGTCGCCTCGGGCATCAGGCGAATGACCTCGCCGGCGTCGAACCGGGGCAGGAAGATCATCGAGGCGCCGGCCAGAAGGACGATGTTGGTCGCCACGAACAGGCCGTGGGTGTGGTAGATCGGCAGGGCGTGGATCAGCACGTCCTGGTCGGTGAAGCGCCAATAATCCTTTAGAACCAGCGCGTTGGACGCGAGATTGTCGTGGGTCAGCATCGCGCCCTTGGACCGGCCGGTGGTGCCCGAGGTGTAGAGGATCGCCGCCAGGTCGCCGGCCTCGCGCGCCGCCGTGGGAAAGTCGGACGCGGCGGCGGAGGCCTTTTCGGTCAGGCTGCCGCTGGCGCCGTCCTCGCCCAGGGTCTCGACCGCGCCGACGCCCAGGCGAGCGGCCAGGGCGGCCACGCCCTCGCGCTTTTCGGGTGCGCAGACCACCACCTTGGGCTCGGCGTCGGCGATGAAATACTCCAGCTCCGCCAGGGTGTAGCCGGTGTTGAGCGGCAGATAGACCGCGCCCGCCCGCAGGCAGCCGAGGTAGAGCAGCAGCGCATCCGGGCTCTTCTCCACCTGCGCGGCCACTCGGTCGCCGGGCGCCACCCCCAGATCCGCCAGCACGCGCGCATACCGCCCGGCGGCCTCAAGCGTCTCGCCGTAGGTCAGGCGGCGCCCGTCGGCGGTCCGCAGGAACAGCCGCCCGGGCTCGGGCGCATGGGCGGCGATCAGATCGAACAGGTTGGCGGACACTCAGCGCTGGCCTCTCATTGGCGGATGCGCCGTCTTCGGGCGCCGGGGCGGCGGCGTCCAGCGGGTTTTGGCCGGCGTCAGGCGCGCGATCGCCCCGTCAGGCCGCGGTTGCGCGGCTCCTCGACCAGGGACACGAGGATCACCAGGGCCGCGGCCTCGAAGACGATCGAGATGACGAACAGCACCGAATAGCCGGCCACCGCGGCGATCAGCCCGCCGACCAGGGGCCCCAGCGCCGCCATCAGCCCCTCGGCGGTCGAGGAAAACGCCAGCCGCATGGCCGTGTCCTCGCGCAGGCCGAACTCCAGCACCATGGTCTGGGAGCTCATCATGTAGGCCGACTGCGCCGCGCCCAGGCCGAAAAAGGCGACGAACACCAGAAGCGGAGTGTGGCCGACCATCAACAGCGCGGTCGCCGCGATCCACATCACCAGCGAGATGACGAAGGTCGACTTGAAGCCGGAACGATCGCCCAGATAGCCCCAGAGCATATTCGAGACGGTGTCGGCGCCCAGATAGACCAGCGAAAGCAGTCCAAGGTTGGCCCCGGTTAGCTCGATCGTCGAGCGGGCGAACAGGATGTAGAACGGCGCGGCGATTCGGCCGGCCACCGCGCAGGTCTGAGCCAGCATGAAGAACAGAAAACCGCGATCGTGGCGCAGCAGAGCCGGCAGGTCGCGCAGCCGGTCGCGCACCCGCATGCGGGGCCTCAGCGTCGGCGGCTCCGGCTCGCGCAGCAGAAGGCTGAGCGCGGTCAGCCCCAGGCTGGTCAGCACGAAGGCGGCCATGAAGGTGGTCGAATAGCCGTTGCGCCACAGGTGCACGCCCAGCACCGTCGGGCCCGGCGAATAGGCCTTGGCGCCGATCAGCCAGCGGCCGGCGGCGTAGGACAGGCCCGCGGCGATCAGTCCCCCGGTGACGTTGCGCCAGGCCTGCAGCCGCCCGCGCTCGCTGATTGGGATGACCTTGGCGAGTAGGAGCTGGAAGGCGACCCGCTGGGCGCCGGAGAACAGGCCGAGCAGCAGCAGAAACACCAGCATGGCGATCAGCAACGGCGCGCCGGACAGGACCCAGCCGGAGATCGCCATGCCAAGAATCTGCACCCGCATCATCGTGCCCATCAGCATCGAGACCGGCAGCACCGTCTTGCGGTGCTCGATCTGGGCCGCGCCGACGATCGGCGAGACCACCTGGCCGACCTGCTGCAGGGCGAGTCCGAGGCCGACGATGGCGTCGGGGTTGGCGAACAGCCGCAGGGCCGGCGGAAACCCGGGGATGGCGGCGCTGGCCAGCATGTGCAGATAGGCTGGGATGAAGGTCGGCGCATTGACCAGCCGAAAGCCGGTCATGCCGAGCATTCCATGGACATAGTTGGCGGCGTAGTTGCGCGGCAGGTTGTCCCAGACGAACTTTTCGTAGGCCGCCTCGCGCTCGCTCAGACCGGGCTCCGCCGGGGCCGTCCCATCTGGCTCCGCCGCATCGTCCAATCCCCTGACCTCCTCGAACCCTGCCGCGCCGTCCGCCTTGCGCGACTCGCCGCGCGCAGCTTGGCGCAAAATCCGCCCTCGGGAACCCCGCGGCGCGCTGCTCAGGCGAAATGACCGAAACCGGTTTCCACTTTCGGCCATCGCGCACTAAGTTGCCGGCAAGTCGACCGTAGGATCCCATGTCAGACGCACCCGCCAGCTCCGGCGACATCGCCGCCATGACCTTCGAGGCGGCCCTGGCCGAACTCGAAAAGATCGTCGGTCAGCTCGAATCGGGCCAGGCGCCGCTGGAAGCCTCGATCGAGCTCTATGAACGCGGGGCGGCGCTGAAGGCGCACTGCGAAAAACGCCTGGAGGCCGCGCGGCTGCGCGTCGAGAAGATCGTCGTCGGCCCGCAAGGGGCCAGCGGCGTCGAGCCGGCCGAGTTCCCGTAAGCGCGATGAGCGCTTCGGTCGCCCAGCACATCGCCGAGGCCGCCGATCTGGTCACCGTGGCGCTCGACGCCCTGCTGCCGCGCGCCGACGGACCCGAACAGCGGCTGACCGAGGCCATGCGCTACGCGGCGCTCGGGCCCGGCAAGCGGCTGCGGCCGTTCTTCGCGCTGGAGACCGCGCGGATGTTCGATCTGGAGGAGCGGCCGGTGCTGCGCGCGGCCTGCGCGCTCGAATGCATCCACGCCTACAGCCTGGTGCACGACGATCTGCCGGCTTTGGACGACGACGATCTGCGCCGCGGCCGCCCGACCCTGCATCGGGCCTACGACGAGGCCACCGCGATCCTGGCGGGTGATGCGCTGCAGACCGCCGCCTTCGAGATCATGGCCCACCCCGACACCCATCCCGATGGGACCGTGCGCGCCGAACTGGTGCGCAAGCTGGCGCTCGCCGCGGGCGCCAGGGGCATGGCCGGCGGCCAGATGATCGATCTTCTGGGGGTCGCCGGCGACCTGGGCGCGGTCGCGCGCATGCAGCGGATGAAGACCGGCGTGCTGATCGCCTGCGCGTTCGAGCTGCCGCTGACCCTGGCCCACGCCGGCGAGGCCGAGCGCCAGCCGCTGCTGGCCTTCGCCCAGGATCTGGGTCTGGCCTGCCAGATCTGCGACGATCTGCTGGACGTCGAGGGCGGAGATGACCTATTGGGCAAGGCGGCCAGCGGCAAGGATGCGCGGGGCAAGGTGAACTATGTGACCCTGCTCGGCGTCGACCAGGCGCGCGAGCGCGTCGCGCTTTTGGCCGACCAAGCGCGGGCGCATCTTGAGATGTACGGCGAAATCGGCAAAATTCTAAGGAACAGTGTCGATTTCGTGCTAGATCGGCGACACTAGAATTCAAAGGGTCGGGTGCTTGTCGCCCGAGGGGCGATGCCTAACACACCACTGCTCGACACGGTCAAAACCCCCGCCGACACGCGCGCGTTCACCACGGCCCAGCTTCGTCAGCTGGCGGATGAGCTGCGCGCCGAGACGATCGACGCGGTATCCCAGACCGGCGGACATCTGGGCGCGGGCCTGGGCGTGGTCGAACTAACCGTGGCGCTGCACCACGTGTTCGACACGCCGCGCGATATCCTGATATGGGACGTCGGCCATCAGGCCTATCCGCATAAAATCCTGACCGGCCGGCGCGACCGCATCCGCACCCTGCGCCAGGGCGGGGGCCTGTCCGGCTTCACCAAGCGTTCGGAGAGCGAATACGACCCGTTCGGCGCCGCCCACGCCGCGACCTCGATCTCGGCGGCGCTCGGCTTCGCCGTCGCCCGCGACCAGCGCGGCGAGGACAACAAGGTGATCGCGGTGATCGGCGACGGCTCGATGAGCGCCGGCATGGCCTACGAGGCGATGAACAACGCCGCCGAAAGCACCAAGCAGCTGATCGTCATCCTGAACGACAACGACATGTCGATCGCCCCCCCGGTTGGCGGCATGAGCGCCTATCTGGCCCGCCAGGTGTCCGGCGGCGCCTATCGCTCGCTGCGCAAGCTGGGCGCCCAGGTCGCCGGCGCCCTGCCGCGCCCGCTGAAGGAGGCCGCGCGCAAGGTCGAGGAATACGCCCGCGGCATGGCCACCGGCGGCACCTTCTTCGAGGAGCTGGGCTTCTATTACGTCGGCCCGATCGACGGTCACAACATGGAGCACCTGGCGCCGGTGCTGAAGAACGTGCGCGGCATCGTCGACCGGCCGGTGCTGGTTCACGTCGTGACCCACAAAGGCAAGGGCTACGGCCCGGCCGAGGACGCCGAGGACAAGCACCACGCGGTGGCCAAGTTCGACGTGGTCACCGGCCAGCAGACCAAGACCCAGAGTCACGCGCCGAGCTACACCAAGGTGTTCGCCCAGGAGCTGATTCGCCAGGCCGAGCGCGACGACAAGATCGTCGCCATCACCGCGGCCATGCCATCCGGCACGGGGCTCGACCTGTTCGGTCAGCGCTTCCCCAAGCGCACTTTCGACGTCGGCATCGCCGAACAGCACGCGGTGACCTTCGCCGCGGGCCTCGCGGCCGACGGGATGAAGCCGTTCGCGGCGATCTATTCGACCTTCCTGCAGCGCGGCTACGACCAAGTGGTGCACGACGTCGCCATCCAGAAGCTGCCGGTGCGCTTCGCCATCGACCGGGCGGGACTGGTGGGCGCCGACGGGCCGACCCACGCCGGTTCGTTCGATGTCGGCTATCTGGGCCAGCTCCCCGGCTTCGTGCTGATGGCGGCGGCCGACGAGGCCGAGTTGGCGCGGATGGTCGCCACCTCCGTCGCAATCGACGATGCGCCCAGCGGCTTCCGTTTTCCGCGCGGCGAGGGAATCGGCGTGGCCCTGCCGAACCCAGCCCCGCCGCTGGAGATCGGCCGCGGACGGATCGTGCGGGAGGGAGCCGCCGTGGCCATCCTGTCGTTCGGCGCGCGCCTGCAGGAGGCGCTGCGCGCCGCCGACCTTCTGGCCGCGCGCGGGCTGTCGGCCACCGTGGCGGACGCCCGCTTCGCCAAGCCGCTGGACGAGGACATGATCCTGCGCCTAGCGCGCGAGCACGAGGCGTTGATCACCATCGAGGAGGGCGCGGTCGGCGGGTTCGGCGCCTTCGTGCTGCATCTTTTGGCTCAGCGCGGGGCGCTGGATCGGGGCCTGAAAATCCGCACCTTGACCCTGCCGGACATCTTTCAGGACCATGACAAACCCGAGGCGATGTACGCCCAGGCCGGCCTCGACGCCGAGGGCATCGTCCGCGCGGCGCTTTCAGCGCTGGGCGTTGATCAGACCAAGGGCGGTCTGAGGGCGCTCTGACCCCGCGGGGTCTTTGGGCCCCGCCGCAGGCGTCTTAGCCGGATGCGGCGGATGTCGAGGTCGTGTCTGTTGACCCGACCGTGCTGGCCAAGCCGGTCAAGCTGGATGCGCCGGTCGAACTGGTCGAGGCCAGCGCGCCGCCGCCGCCCCCGCCATGATGGTGATGGTGGTGATGGTGTGCGCCGACGCCAAGCGCGTTGAGCGCCATGCCCAGTTCGTCCAGCGCCTGAACCAGGCTCGAACTGGTCGATAAGGGGCTCGGACTCAGGCTGGTCGTCAGGGCGCTCGCGCTCACGGTCGAAGTCGAGCCGGCGAGCGAAGTCGCGGAACCACTCTGGGTCTGGCCGATCACGCTGTCGAGCGCCTGGGTGAGCTGCTGCAGGGCGTCGACCAGCTTGGTCAGGGTCTGGTCGGCGCTGGCGGTCAAATCGGACATGGTCGGCGGGGCGAGCGAGGCGGTGGCGGGGGACGCGGCCCCGCTGGTCGAACTGCTCGATCCGGCGTCCTGCAGCGCGGTCAGAAAGGCCAGGGCGTCAGCGGCGAACCGATCCGAGGGCCCCGTTGGCGACGGCGGAAGGCCAGCGCCGCTCCCGACGCCCTGGACGCCGCCAGTCTGACTATTTTGCCCGGTCTGGGCGGTATTAGTTGCCGGGTTTGCCGGCGCGCTCTGTATCGAAGCCAACAACGCCTGCAGGGCCGCCAGCGCGGAAGGATTTGAATTACTTGATATTTGCATTGTTTTCCCCGTTCGTGAACCATCTCGGCCTCTGGCGAGGCGCGGCTGGTGTCGACCGTCCGAACCTTAGACTAGCAACGGTCACGCCACGGGTTATCGGTTAGCGATTACTCGATCCGGCAAATTGATTATTGCGACGGAGCAACAATCCGAACGGGATGAAATCTCAAAAATCCCATCCAGCGGCGCCGTCCCTGATTTCCGCGTCTAGAACGGCGTGAACCGCTGCAACAGCGCGGTGCCGCCCGGCGTCTTCTGGACCGCCGAGATGTCGCCCTTGCCGCCGTAGGCGATGCGGGCCTCGGCGATCTGGGTGTGCAAGATGGTGTTGGCCGCGGTGATGTCCTCGGGCCGCACGATGCCGGCGACGGTGAGGATGCGGGTGTCGTTGTTGGTCTCCACCTCCTGGCGGCCCTGGATCACCAGATTGCCGTTCGGCAGCACCTGGGTGACCACCGCGGCGATGGTCAGCGAGATCTGTTCCTGACGGGTCACCCCGCCCGTGCCGGCTGCGGCTAGACTGGTGTTGGTGCTGATCGCGGTGGTCGGCACGAAGGCCTTGGGCAGGATTTTGCCGAGGGTTGATTCCAACCCCAGGAAGTTGGGAATGCCCACGGTGTTGGCGCTGGTCTTGGTGGCGTTGGTGGCGTTGGTGGTCTTGGCGCTGTCGTCGATCTGGATCAGCACGGTCAGGATGTCACCGACCCGGCTGGCGCGCTGGTCGCCGAGAAATTCCCGCGCGCCGGTGCGCCACAGCGAATTGGCCGAGGCGGGCTGTGGCAGAGGCTCGCGCCCGGCCGCGGAGATCGGCAACACCTGCTGGTTCGTCGGCACGAGGGCGGAAGGATAATTGATCGACGACAGCTTGCCGGGGCCGTAGAGCGCTTCATGGGCCGAGCCGCAAGCGGCGAGCGGGGCGGCGGCGAAAAGGGCGATCAGACGCAAACGCATACGCATGGCGGTCTTCCTCAACGGAGGGCGGCGAGTTGGGCGGAGGATGAAAGGGGTCGGGCGCGGATCCGCTCGGCTTCGGGACCGACGACGGCCTCGTCGGCCCCCGAGGCGATGGCCTGGATCACCTTCTTGGAAACCGGGTTGACGATCTCGACCGGTTCGCCGATCGCGGCCGAGCCCAGCGCCTTGCCTTGCAGCACCAGGCTGACGCCCTCGGCGTGATAGACGACCTGAACCGCGTCATTGGCCTTGATCACCTGGGGCGAGGAGACGTCATGGGTGGCGACGGCGGTTCCGGCGCGCAGCGGACGGCGGGCGAGCTTTCCGATGATCTGATCGGCGTCGCGCGGCGCGTCCGCCGGGACGGCGAAGGCGGCGACCTTGGCGAAGGTCAGGTCCTGCGGCTGGATCAGCTCGCCGGCCGAGACGCTGCGGGACCAGGTCAGGACCTCGCTCATCCGAGCCCCGGGAACCGTGGCCAAGGCGCGGGGCACCACTATGCGGGCGATGCCGTCCGGGTTGTCCCAATCCAGCCCGTGCTGGCGGGCCATCTCGCGCACCACGGCGGCGTTCAACACCGCGCTCTCGCCCGCCGGCGCGCCGTTGCCGACGACTACCGACGCCTCCGCCCCCGCGCCGTCGAATAGATCGCCCAGGGTGATGCTCGTCCCGCTCGACACCTCGGGTTTGAGCGCGACCGGCCGGTCAGCCCAGGCCGCGGACGCGGCGCAGAGCGCGGCCAGCAGGCCCAGCGCCGCCAGCGCCGAGCGGCCGGCCCGGGATTGGGGAGCGTCCCCCGCCATCGACCTACTGCTTCATCTGCGAGTTGGTGTTCAGCATCTGGTCGGCGGTGGTGATCACCTTGGAGTTCATCTCGTAGGCCCGCTGGGCCACGATCAGCGAGGTGATCTCGCTCACCGGATCGACGTTCGAGGCTTCGGTGTAGCCCTGCATCAGGGCGCCCAGGCCCTGGAGATTGGGCGTGCCGACGGTCGGCGGGCCGGACGCGTCGGTCTGCATGAACAGGTTATTGCCCTGGGCTTGCAGCCCCGCCTCGTTGAAGAAGCTGGCGAGTTGGAGTTGACCGACCTGTTGGGGCGCGCTGGAGGCGGCGGTGGTCACCTGGACCTGGCCCGAGGCCGAGATGGTGACGCTGGTGGAGCCCTGAGGAATAGTGATCTGCGGGATCACCTGATAGCCGTCCGCGGTGACCACTTGGCCCTGGGCGTTGACCGAGAAGTTGCCGGCCCGGGTGTAGGCGGTCTGGCCGTCCGGCAGCAGCACCTGGAAATAGCCCAGGCCGCTGATCGCTAGGTCCAATGGGTTGCCGGTCTGGTTCGGCGAGCCCTGGGTGGTGATCCGATAGACCGATCCGGCCTTGACCCCGGCGCCGATCTGGATGCCGGTCGGCACCACCGTGCCCGAGCTGGACGACTGGGATCCGGCTTGTTCGATGTTCTGGTAGAGCAGATCCTCGAACTCCGCTCGGCCCTTCTTGAAGCCGACGGTGTTCATATTGGCGATGTTGTTCGAGATCACCTCGACGTTCAGCTGTTGGGCCGCCATGCCCGTCGCCGCCGTGCGCAATGCCATCATGGGTCAGGAACTCCTTACTGGATCGAGCCAAGCTGTTGAATCGCCGTGCTCGAGAGGTCGGCGGTGCTGCCGAGCATCTGGCTGACCATCTCGTAGGCCCGGTTGATGCGGATCAGGTCGGTTATCTGGATGATCGGTTGAACGTTGGAAGCCTCCAGCATGCCCTGCTGGACCACCGCGTCGACCACCGGCTGCGGCGGCTGGTTGGTGGTCAGGCTGTAGAGGCCGTCGCCCTGTTTGCTAAGGGCGGACAGGTCGGGGAAGGTGACCACGCCGACCCTGCCGACCACTTGGGCGCCTGTCTGGCCCGCAACGGTCTGGGTGATAGTGCCGTCGCGACCGATCGTTGGCGGGCCGCCTTGGGGATTGATCGAGATCGGCGCGCCGGCGTCGTCGAGCACCGGATCCCCGGCCTGGGTGACGAGTTGGCTCTGGGCGTCGGTCGCGAAGCGACCGTCGCGGGTATACCGCGGCCCGGCCGCGGTCTGCACCTGGAAGAAGCCGGGCCCGCTGATCGCCAGGTCGAGCGGCGCGCCGGTCTGGGTCATCGCGCCTTGGGTGAAATCGCGAGCCAGGCCATTGGCCACCGCGAACTGCACCGGCTGGGTCACGCCGACCGACAACGCGGGGGTGGCGGGGTCGGTGGCGTTGACCAACGACTCGACCTTAAAGCCGGTGGTGTCGACGTTGGCCAGGTTGTTGGCCACGATGTCGAGTTCGCGCTGCAGCAGAATCTGCTTCGACAAACCGACGTACATCGTATTGTCCATAACCGGCGGTCCTTAAGGCGCGTGGTTGGCCTGGTAAACGCTGCAACTGTCGCGCCACCAAAAAAAATCCAATAAATCAACAATTAAGTAGGTTAATCCATTGCCGGGGTGTGATCTTCGCCCGGCAAAAATTGCAGCCTTTAACGAAGGTTAAAAACCGAACGTTAACCAAACTCGCGCGATTGATCGTGCATCGACTCTGATGGCCGCGTGCGGTCCGTCGAGGCAAGGGGCGCGATGGCCAAGGATGTAGCCGATCAGAAGGCCGACGACGACGAGGTCGTTGAAGGCGAAGGCGCCGACGGCGAAGTCGTCGACAAGAAGAAACCGCCCTTGATGCTGCTCATCATTGGCGCGGTCGTCTTGGTCTTGGCGCTGGGCGGCGCCGCCGCCTACTTCCTGTTCCTGGCGCCGCACAAGCCGGCGGCGGCGGCGCACGCCAAGCCGAAGAAGGAAGCCAAGAAGGATGGCGAAAAGAAAGGCGACAAAAACGGCGCCCAAATCAGCGACGGCCCCGACGGCGTGGTGTTCTACACCCCGCCCGACGTCGTGGTGAACATGCAGACCGCCGACGGGCGGCCGACTTTCCTGAAGCTGAAGCTGACCTTCGAACTGCCCGACCACGACACCGCCGACGCGCTCGATGAGAACATGCCGAGGCTGCAGGACATGTTGCAGACGTTTCTGCGCGAGTTGCGACCCGAGGACCTGACTGGCAGTCAGGGCAGTTATCAGCTGCGCGTGGAGCTTTTGCGGCGAGTCAACCTGGTCATCGCGCCAGCCAAGATCAACACCGTCCTGATCGAGGAGATGCTGATCAACTAGGGTCCGCCCCTGGTTGAGCGCCGATCATGGCCGACGAACCCGAACCCCAGATCGATTCGCTCGAACCGCCCGCGCCGCCGGCCGAGGGCGCCGACGCCCCCGACTGGGGGGCTGGCGAAGACTCGTCGACCCCGGAGCGAATCCTCAGCCAGGACGAGATCGACAGCCTGCTTGGCTTCGACATGGCCGATGACGGCTCCTCGGACCGCACCGGCATCCGGGCGATCATCAATTCGGCGCTGGTCTCCTACGAACGGCTGCCGATGCTCGAAATCGTGGTCGACCGCCTGGTGCGGCTGATGACGACTTCCTTGCGCAACTTCACCTCTGACAACGTCGAGGTCAGCCTCGACAGCATCTCCTCGATCCGATTCGGGGATTATCTGAACTCGATCCCGCTGCCGGCGATCCTGGCGGTGTTTCGCGCCGAGGAACTGGACAACTACGGCTTGGTGACGGTCGATTCCAACCTGATCTATTCGATCGTTGATGTGCTTCTGGGCGGACGGCGGGGCACCGCGGCGATGCGCATCGAGGGGCGGCCGTACACCACCATCGAACGGGTCCTGGTTCAGCGGATGGTCGAAGTCGTGCTGGCCGACGCCAAGTCCGCGTTCGAGCCGCTGACCCCGGTGCACTTTATCCTCGACCGGCTGGAGACCAATCCCCGGTTCGCCGCCATCGCCCGGCCGGCGAACGCCGCCATCCTGGTGAAGCTGCGCATCGACATGGAAGACCGCGGTGGCCGAATCGAGATTCTTCTGCCCTACGCGACGCTGGAGCCGGTCCGCAAGATGCTGCTGCAGCAGTTCATGGGCGAGAAGTTCGGCCGCGACAATATCTGGGAAGGCCACCTGGCGACCGAGCTTTGGACCACCCAACTCGAGATCCGCGCGGTGCTCGACGAACAGGAGGTCGACCTGCGTCGGGTGCTGAGTCTGAAGGTTGGCGACACCCTGGTGCTGAACGCCACGTCCGAAAGCCTGATCGAGCTGCGAGCGGGCGCCATCATGCTCACGCGCGGCCGCATGGGCCGACGCAACCACAGCATCGCCGTGCGTGTCGAGGCGCCCCTTAGTCCCGCGGCGAAAACCGCCATCCAGAGGTCCCAATGAGCCCGATCGCCATGGCGATGAACTTGGTCCTAGCCATTCTCCTGCTGTCAGCTCTGGGCTTCGGCCTGCGGTTGGAGCGGCGGCTGAAAGCGCTGCGCGATGGTCAGGCGAGTTTCACCGGCGCCGTGGCCGACCTCGATCGCGCCGCCCAGCGCGCCGAGCGCGGCCTGGCCGAGCTGCGGGCGGCCACCGATGAGGCGATTGATCTCCTGGCCGGCCGGATCGAGAAGGCTCGCGAGCTGGCCAACCGGCTCGACACACTCGCCGCCGATGCGTCGCGGCCGATCGCGCGGACACCCGTCGAGCCGCCCCGCCCGGCGCCGGGTCGAACCGAGGCGACGACGGAAGACCTGGTGCTCAGGCTCACCGAGAAGGCCGTAGCGCGCTCGCGCGTCAGCATTGACGACGATCTGTTCGATTCCGCGCCCCGAGCCGCGGTCGGAGGCCGCCGATGAGCCGCTTGCCCCGCATTCTTCCCCTGGTCGCGGTCGCGATCGGTGGGGTCATCGCGATCAACGCCCTGGAGGGTGGCCCGGGCCTAGTGGGCGCGGTCAAGAGTTTCGCCGAGGATGTCGCTTCGCCGAAGGCCGTCAAGCCGGCGGTGTCGCCAAACGCCAGCCTGATCGCGACCGCGGGTGCGGCCGCGGCCAAGCCGCCAGCCTCGGTCTGCGCTCCCACCGCGTCGGAGCTGGCCAAGGAAGCCGGCCTGTCGCCGGCCGAGCTGCAGGTGCTGCAAAGCCTGGGCGCGCGGCGCGGCCAACTCGACCAGCGCGAGACCGACCTCGACACTCAGGTGCAGTTGATCGCCGCCGCCGAGGCCAAGCTCGACGCCCGCATCGCTCAGATGAACGGGCTGAAGGGCGACATCCAGGGCTTGCTCAACCAGGCCGGCCAGCAGCAGCAGGCCGAAAATGATCGACTGGTGCGAGTCTACGAGGCGATGAAGCCGAAAGACGCCGCCGCGCGGGTCACCCTGCTGGACGACAACGTGAGGCTGCCAATGGCGGCCAAGATGAAGGAGCGGGCCCTGGCGGCCATCCTGGCCCAGATGCCAGCCGAGGACGCCAAGGCTCTGACCGAGAAGCTGGCCAGCCGGGTCAGCGGCGCCCAGTCGCTGGCGGACGCGCGCAACGCCCTGAACCCGTCCGCCCAGCCGACGTCGAACCAGGCCGCCCAAGGCCAGAATGCCCAGGGTCAAAGCGCGCTAAGTTCGAACGCCCAGGCCGCCCCGCCGACCAAGGCCAAGCCCCGTCGCCCTGTCCAGAGCGCTGGCAAATCGCCCGCCGCCCAGGCCGCCGCCACGCCTGCGCCCGCCGCGCCCGCGGCCACATCGGGTTGAGGGCGTGCCGCGGCTGAAAGCGATCCTGCGCGCTGGCCTCGCCGCGGTCTGCATCGCCGCGCTCGCCGCGCCGGCCGGCTTGGCCGAGACGCCGCCGGCGGACCAGCGGCTGCCGGGCAGCGCGCTGTCGGTCTCGGTCGCCGAGGCGCGGGACTTCTCGCGCATCGAGTTCCGCTTTTCCGGCGGCGCCAGGATGACCAGCCGGCGCAATGGCCAGACGCTGGTCCTGCGCTTCAACCGCTACGCCAAGCCGGACATGACCCGCCTCGAGGTCGATCCGCCGCGTTGGCTGAAGGGCGCGTCGGAGCGCAACGCCGGCGGGCTGGAGATCACCCTGAATCTGGCCGACGACGCCGACGTGCGAGTGGGCGAGGCCGATGGCGCAAGCTTCGTCAATCTGTTCGCCAAGAAGTCCGAGGCGTCGCCCGCCGGCGATGCGCGCACCCAGACCGCGCTTTCCCTACGCCCCGATCCGACCCCGGCGTCCGGCGTGGTCAAGATGCAGACTGAGTGGGTCTCTGGCCGGGTGCTGCTGCGTTTCGCTTGGAAGAACCCCTTGGGCGCGGCGATCTTCCGTCGGGGCGAGGCGGTGTGGATCGTATTCGATGCGCCGGCCCGACTCGACGTCTCTTCCGCCCCGCACGGTTTTCGCCAGGCGCAGCAGATCCAGGCGGTTCAAGGCGCGGACTTCTCGGCCGTGCGCATCGTCTCACCCTCCGACGTTGGGGTGGGCGCGCTTGCGCAGGGCGCGGTTTGGACCGTGATGCTGGGCGCCGGCCAATCCGCCGGCGGCGAGCCGGTCAAGGTGACCCGCGACGAGGCGGCGACCTCGGTAGGTCTATCGGCCACCATGGCCGGGGCGACCCGCGCGGTCTGGATCGACGATCCGGTGGTCGGCGACAAGATCGCCGTGGTCACCGCCATGGCCCCCTGCAAGGGCCTGTCTTCGCGCCGCGAGTTCGTGGACCTGGCGCTGTTGCCTTCGGTCCAGGGCCTGGCGATCGAACCGATCGCCGACGGAGTCACGGTCTCCACCGATGGCGACGTTGTCTCGATCGGCAGGCCGCGCGGCCTGCGCCTCTCGCCCAAGACCACCCGCGCCCTGATCGCCGACAACGGCCCAGGCCTGCCCATGCCGCTCGCCCGCCCGGCCCTTATCGATTTCGACGCCTGGGGAAGGACCGGATCGGGCGGCTTCGCGCCGCGCTATGACGCCCTGCAGAGCGCCGTAGCGGACGAGATCAACCTGG
Source organism: uncultured Alphaproteobacteria bacterium (assembly GCA_963706385.1). Taxonomy (GTDB): domain Bacteria; phylum Pseudomonadota; class Alphaproteobacteria; order Caulobacterales; family Caulobacteraceae; genus Poindextera. Next base: position 3,122,787 of record OY970153.1, read on the forward strand.
GCAAGGACGCGCCCGTCACCGCCCGTCTGGGCCTGGCCCGTTTCCTGGTTGGGTCGGAGTTGTCCTACGAGGCGATCGGCGTGCTCAATATGATCGGCAAGAGTCAGCCCCGCATGCTGGGCGACGCCGAGTTCCGCGGCTTGCGCGGCGCCGCCAAGGTGATGGCCGGCCGCTACAAGGAGGCGCAGACCGACTTCTCGGTTCCGGTGTTGGCGGATGATCCGTCCAGCGCCCTGTGGCGCGGCTATATCAATGCCAAGCTCGGCCTGTGGGCCGACGCGCGCCGCGAGTTCGACGCCGGCGCCTCGACGCTGTTCCAGTTTCCCGCCAAGTGGCGCACCCGGTTTTCCACCGCCAACGCCCAGGCGGCGATCGCGCTGAACCAGTATCCGGTGGCCGAGGTCGCGATCGACAACGCCCTGCGGAACCAGTCCGATCCGGTCGAGCAACTGCGGACCCGCCTGGTTCAAGCCCAGCTGTTCGAGGCCGAGGGGCAGAAGGCGCGGGCGGAACGGCTCTACCTGGCGATCGCGCAGGTCAACCTGGGCTTTTTGTCGGCGCCGGCGCTGCTGCACGCGACCGAGATCAGGCAGAGCCAGGACCAGATCACCCCGATGCAGGCGGCCGACGTCTACAACGGGCTGCGCTACCGCTGGCGGGGGGACGCGACGGAGCTGGAGACCATTCGGGCGCTGGGCCAGATCTACCTCGGCCTCGGTCGTTATCGTGAAGCGCTGGAGGCGTTGCGCTCGGCCGGCCAACGACTGCCCGACCTGCCCCAGGCGTTGCAGCTCCAGTCGGATTTGTCCAACGCCTTCAACGCCCTGTTCCTCGGCGGACAAGCCGACGGCCTGCAGCCGATCCAGGCGTTGGCGTTGTTTTACGACTTCAAGGAATTGACGCCGATCGGCGCCGATGGCGACCTGATGGTGCGCAAGCTGGCGCGCCGGCTGGTTGACGTGGATCTGCTCAGTCAGGCCGCCGATCTTCTGAAATACCAGGCCGACAACCGGCTGAACGGGGTGCCGCGCGCCGAGGTCGCCACGGACCTGGCGATGATCGACCTGATGAACCGCCAGCCCGAGGCGGCGCTGGATGCGTTGAACACTTCGCGCGACACCCTTTTGCCCAACGCGCTCAACGCCCAACGGCGCTCGATCGAGGCCCGCGCCTGGCTCGGCCTTGGCCAATACGACCACGCGCTCGAGGTGATCCAGTCGGACAAGGGCTCCGACACCGACGCCATCCGCGCCGAGGTCGCCTGGAAGAAGCGCGATTGGCCCGCCGCCGGCGGCCAGTTCGAGCGGCTGCTCGGCGACCGGTTCAAGGCGCCCGGGCCCTTGAGCGCCGAGGACGAAGCCAAGCTGCTGCGCACGGCGATCTGCTACAGCCTGGCCGGCGACGAGGTCGGCCTCGACCGCCTGCGCGCCCGCTACGGGGGCTTCATCGACCAGGCCCGCCAGGCCGACGCCCTGCGCGTGGCCCTGTCCGGCGCGGAGACCGCTCAGATCACCAGCGGCGATTTCGCCCGCGTCTCGGCCGAGGACAGCAGTTTCGTCGACTGGGTCCAGGCGATGAAGCAGCGTTTCCGCGATCGTCCGGCCCCGACCAGCCCGACCAGCGGGTTCAACCCGCTCGCGACCGGGGCCGCCCCGCCGGCCAAGACCGCCAGCGTGGGATCGTCGCGGGGCTAGCCTCTTCCACTCCCGCTCTAGAGAGGGTTGGGTTTAGGTTGATCCAGTATATTCACCGCTCATCCCGGCGAATGCCGGGATCCAGGTCATAAGGCTACGAACGAGGAGAGTCAGAATATAACCACAAAGTACACTAAGGACACGAAGCATAGATCTCGCCTTTGTGCGCTTCGTGGTCTTCGTGGTTCCAATTCCACTTCGTTCGCCATGCGATCTGGATCCCGGCATTCGCCGGGACGAGCGGACTAATAAAGTAATTCAACTTAAAATCATCTCGCTCTATCCGCTCCACGGCTCCAGGGCCCCCCACAGCGCCAGGAGCGCGGAAAATCCGGCGAAGATCAGGGTCGAGAGGGAAAAGCGCAGCTTTCGCCACCCGTTCCAACTATCGACCCGCCGCCCGCCGCGCCAGACCGCCGGCGCCATCAGAACGGTCAGGCCGGTGAGCAGCGCCGCCACCAGGGCGCAGGCCGAACCGATTAGCAGGTAGGGGGTCGGCCAAGCGTACATCACATAGCCGAGGTCGCCGGCCTGCGCCCCGAAGACGCCGAACAGCCCCATGGCCAGAAGCCACAGGATGGCGATGGCGGTCTGCAGTTGGCCGACGCGGGCCTGCGTCGGGGTTTGGCGGAACTCACGCCGGTCGCGGGTGAAGAGGCCCACCAGGGTCGCGATCGAGGCCAGGGCGGTCAGGGCCGCGGCCAGCGCCAGCGTGTTGATTTGGCGCACGGGGCCGATGCGGTCATAGGCGACCACGCCCGAGGGATCGAACCAGCGCACCGCGCGGCCGTTTTCGATTTGAAAGGCGCTGGTCTGGGGCGCGTCGACGCGGATGAAGCGGCCGTTCGCGCCGTCCGGAACCCAGGCGCGGATTCCCTCGCCATCGGCGACCAGGAGCCGCCCGTCCGCGGTGACACGGACCTTGATCTGGCCCGAGAGGAGATCGACGAACTGCTCGAGCCCGTCGTAGGATCGCCGGTCGGTCAGATAGGTCCCGTCATAGGCCGCGCCCTGGCTGGCGAGCGCGGGCGATCCGGCCCGCGGCGCCTCTCTCGGGGCGGCGTAGAACCGATCGACGACGCGGTCGGGCAGATCGCGGGACAACGCATAACCCCTGTCGGTGTTGGTGGCGACGAAGACGCCGAGGTTCAGCTCCGGCACGGTGACCAATTCGGAGTGGAACCACAGGGTGTCGCCCTCGTGGCCCTGGCCGCGATAACCGCCGGGCAGGGTGAACTCCAAGAAGCCGTCGTCCAGCCCGTTGACGCCCGGCGCCGCGGCCTTGGCGGTGGTGCGAAAGCCGCGCGCGGTGTCGGCGCCATAGAGGCTGGCTCCGTCCAGCTGGCCTGCGTTCAGCAGCATCAGCATGTAGCGCGCCATGTCGCCGGCGGTGCTCGAGGCGGCGCCCGCCGGCGCGGCCTGGCTGACGTATTCGAAGCTCTGCGGCTGGAAGCCGCCGCCCGTCCAGCGGTAGCCTGGCGAGACCTGGGCGGCCAGGGCGGCCGTCATTGGCGCGGGCAGGTCCGCACGGGGGGGGTAGGGCTCGCGGAAGGTCGTGTGCGTCATCTGCAACGGCCGGGTGATCTCGGCCTCGACGATGTCCGGGTAGGGCCGGCCGTCGACCCAGGCGACCGCTTCGCCGGCAAGGGCCGCGCCATAGTTGGAGTAGCTCGGCAGGACGCCCGGCTCGCGCACCCGCCGCGGCCGTTCCTGGCGCAGGTAGAGGGCCAGCGGGCGCACCCGGCGCGGGTCCTGCTCGAACAGCTGGCCGAGCGTGCGATCGGCGAATCCCGCATCGTGGTTCATCAGGTCGCGCACCAGGATCGGTTGCTTGAAGCCCTGGTCCCTCACCTGCAGCGCCTCCGGCAGGTAGAGGTTGATCGGCGTGCCGAGTCGGATGCGGCCGGCCTCGGCTTCCTTCGCCAGGGCGATCCAGGTGAACGTCTTGGAGATCGAGCCGACGCGGAACAGGGTGTTGTCGGGATCGACCAGCCGGTTCGGGCCGGCGAAACCGTAGCCCTTTTTCAACACGATCTGGCCGTCCTGGACCACCGCGACCTCGACGCCGGCGACGTGGTCGCGGTCCATGGCCTGGCGCACCACGCCGTCGACGAACGCCTCCAGCTCGACCGGTGGGATCGGCGCGCCCGGGGAAAGCCGCGCGCCGGGCTGGGCCGGCGACGGGCCGGCGGCGGGAGCGGCCGGAGCGGCTCGCGCGCGGATCGGCGCTGGCGCATAAATCGGCGCTGGCGCCTGGGTCTGGGCGAGGGCGGTCTGGGAGACCGCCTGCGCGGCCGAGGAGGTCTCCGCCGGAGCGTCGGAGCTGCTGGTCTGCGCGCCGCCGCCGCTCGCCGCCAGCGCCAGCCCAGCGCAGCAGGTCGCCGCCAGGGCGAGTTTGACGAAAAGACGCATCGGAGAATTCTCTGGGCGACCCGGAAAGAAGTTTTAGGGCGCCGGCGCGCGAGGCGAAAGCGCCGCGGCGGCGATCGGACCAGCGGCTCCGAGCGCGAGGCCGACCAGGCGCCGCACCAGCGACCTACTTCTTGTAGACCTTGAACGGCGTCGGGATCGCCGTGCCGGTGGCCTTGGCCAACAGCCGGCCCTCGCCGTCGTAGAGCTCGCCCTCGGTGAAGGCGATCGTGCGGCCCCACTGGATCACCCGGCCCACGCCCCGCAAAGGGCCGGGCAGGCCGGGACGCAGGAAGCTGGTCTTCATCTCCAGCGTCGGGGCCACCGAGGTCATGCCCGAGGCGACCATGCAGGCCACCGACATGCATTCGTCCAGCATGGCGCACAGAAAGCCGCCCTGAATCTGGCCCATCGGGTTGCACAGCCGCTCGGCGCTGGCGTCGAAGGCGACCTCGACGGCGCGACGGGCCTGGTCGACGCTCAACATGCGAAACCCCAGGGTCTTCGAGCCGGTCGGCGGGTTCTTGGCGTTCAGGAAGCGTTGCAGGATGGCTTCGTCGGTGAGCGTCTGTGGGGCGTCGGCGGCGATATCGGTCAAGGGCCTATTTCTTCCTGAACTGGTCGAGCGAGACCACCTTGGGCTCGTCCGACGGCGCGGGCGGCTCGGCCGGCGCCTCGGCCGTATCCGCTGGCGGTTGCGGCTCGACCCGCGCCTCGAACTCCAGTCCGAACTGCACGCTGGGATCGACGAAACGGGTCACCGCGGCGTAGGGGATCGACAACGTCTTCGGCTCGCCGCCGAACTTCAGCGTCACCGAAAAGAAGGTCTCGCCCGGCGCCAGGTCCCAGAACTGGTTCTGCAGCACGATCATCATCTCGTCCGGATATTTCGCCAGCAGATCGGGCGGACCGGACACGCCCGGCGCATGGGTCTTGAAGGTGATGAGGAAATGGTGCGCGCCGGGCAGGCCCCCAGGCGAGGCCGCCCGCTTCAGCGCCGCCTTGACCACCCCGCGCAGCGCGTTCTGCGCCATGGCGTGGTAGCCCATCAGATCTTCCGGCGGTGGGTCCTGAGCCATGCGGCGCCTCGGGCGGGGAACACGCGCCCAAACTAGCGCGAGTGAGGCGCGGCGGGAAGGCGGCAGAACAGGCGCCTCGTCCGCGATGGGTGAAAGTGGGGGGCTTCTGTTGCCAGGCGCCCCCCGGGCCCCGCCTAGCGCTGCTAAGACACTAGGGCTTTAGATCGGTTACATCCTCGTCGCATTACGCGGCGAGAGCGTATCCTTCAGCGAAGTTATCGTTCGCATTTAGTTTAAGGCCCGAAACGGTGAGCCACGCCGAGAGAAAGCAACGCCTTTAGACGTCTGTCGATGCTGATCGGCCCCTCAGGCTTTCCGCCGATAACGCGGAGAAGGATTTGGTGGAGCCGCCGGGAATCGCACCCGGGTCCAGTCCGCTTATTGCACGCGCGTTTATCTCCATAGTCCGTCGCCGGACCCGGCTAATATAGGGCGGAATGGCCGGCGAAAGAAGGACCCATGCGCGAGGCGGCGATTTGAGGGTTGCGATTTCGCCGCGCGGTGTGTTGATCGACGCCCAGGAGGACGCCCGATGAAGTCCCTGTTCGACGCGGCCAAGGTCCTGCTGTTCGACATGGCCTCGACCGTCTTCTTCCTGGCCGTGCTGCTGGTCACCAAGAACGTGCGGCTGGCGATCGCGCTGGGGATGGTGCTGGGCGCGGCGCAGATCGCCTGGCAGGCGGCCCGCAAACAGCCGATCGACCGGATGCAGTGGATGAGCCTCGTCCTGGTGATCGGTTTCGGGACGGCGAGCCTGATCACCCACGATCCGCGCTTCGTGATGGTCAAGCCCACCCTGATCTACATCGTGGTCGGCGTGGTGATGCTGAAACCCGGCTGGATGAACCGCTACCTGCCGCCGGTCGCGGTCGAGACGGTCTCCGATCTCGGGATCATCTTCGGCTTCGTCTGGTCCGGGCTGATGTTCGTCTCGGCCGCGCTGAACCTGATCCTGGCGCTGAAGCTCTCGCCGGTGGCCTGGGGCGGGTTCATGTCGCTCTATGCCATCGTCAGCAAGGCCGCGCTGTTCGGGGTCCAGTACCTGACGATGCGAACGATCGGCGTGCGCCGCCGCCGCCGCGCCGAGCTGGGTTCGGCCGCCGCCTAACCCGGCTCCACGGCCCCGCGGGAGATCGACAGCACCCCGGTGCGGGACAGCTCCACCAGGCCCAGCGGCCGCATCAGCTCGATGAACTTGTCGATCTTGCCGGGCGCGCCGGTGACCTCGAAGACGAAGCTCTCGCGGGTGGTGTCGATCACCCTGGCGCGGAAGATGTCGGCGACGCTCAGCGCCTCGGCCCGCTCGGCGCCGCGCCCGCGCACCTTGACCAGGGCCAGCTCCCGCTCGACGCCCAATGGGTCGCGGGTCACGTCGCGCACCTCGCGCGCCGAGACCATCTTCGACAGCTGGGCCCGGATCTGGTCCAGCACATCGTGGCTGCCGGAGGTGACGATGGTGATCCGGCTGGTGTGCGCGCGCCGGTCGGTCTCGGCGACGGTCAGGCTTTCGATGTTGTAGCCGCGCGCGGCGAACAGGCCGACCACCCGGTGCAGCACGCCCGGCTCGTTGTCCACCACGATGGCGAAGGTCGCGCGCTCGTCGCGCTCCTGGGCGTGGTCCATGAAATAGGCCGACCCGGGCTGATCGGTGGTGGCGGGGATGGTGTCGTTGGTCATGCGCAATCGCCTTGAATGTTCGCCCGGACGGCTTTGTCTCGGCTTCGATCGTATTTCACCACAAAGGACACCAAGGCCACCAAGTTAGAGCACAAGCCGCTTCACGCCGAGCTTGAACAGAGCTCCACGTTGAAATTCATCGGGAAACCCAGCCGCAATCCTGAGCGCTTCAGATAGGTCGGGATTTGCGCCTCATGGAGGCGCGTTAAAGTGTCTACAGCCTTGATCTCAATGACGATAAAATCTTCGACAACAAGATCAAGTCGGTAGCCGGCGTCGACAATCGTCCGCGCGAGGTCATCCACGTCCTTGGTGAGCGCTTGGTGTCCTTGGTGTTCTTGGTGGTTCAAGACAGGCCCATCCAGCGCTTCACCATCGGCCTTGTTGCTCCGGGAGGCGCCTCACCCTACACCAACTTCCGCCCCGCCTCGCCGATCACCGAGCCGATGTCCTCGCCGTCGTCGGCCAGGATCATCTCGTTGTGCGGCTTGCCCGACGGGATCATCGGCAGGCAGTTCTCGGCCTTCTCGACCCGGCAGTCGAACAAGACCGGCCTGGGCGAGGCGAGCATCTCCAGGATCTTGCCGTCCAGTTCGTCCGGGGTTTGCGCCCGGATGCCGACGCCGCCATAGGCCTCGGCCAGTTTGACGAAGTCGGGCAGGCTTTCGGAATAGGAATGGCTGTAGCGCTCGCCGTGCAGGAGCTGCTGCCACTGGCGCACCATGCCCATCCACTCGTTGTTCAGGATGAAGATCTTGATCGGCAGGTCGTACTGCACCGCCGTCGACATCTCCTGCATGGTCATCTGCACCGAGGCCTCGCCGGCGATGTCGATCACCAGGGCGCCCGGATGGGCCAGCTGCACCCCGACCGCGGCCGGCAGGCCATAGCCCATGGTGCCCAGCCCGCCCGAGGTCATCCAGCGGTTCGGCTCGTCGAAATGGAAGTACTGCGCCGCCCACATCTGGTGCTGGCCGACCTCGGTGGTGATGTAGACGTCGCGGTCCCGGGTCAGGGCGTACAGCCGCTCGATGGCGTGCTGCGGCTTGATCACCGTTTGCGAGGGACGGTAGCGGAAGCCCTTGCGCGCGCGCCAGGCCTCGATCTGGGTCCACCAGGGCGCCAGGGCGTCGAGCGAGGTCTCGCGGCCCCGGGCTTTCCACGCCGCGATCATATCGTCCAGCACGCTGCCCGCATCGCCGACGATGCCCACCTCGACGCGGACGTTCTTGTTGATCGACGAGGGGTCGATGTCGATGTGGATCTTCTTCGAGCCGGGCGAGAAGGCGTCCAGCCGGCCGGTGACCCGGTCGTCGAACCGCGCGCCGACGCAGACCATCACGTCGCAGTCGTGCATGGCGTGGTTGGCCTCGAACGCGCCGTGCATGCCGACCATGCCGAGCCAGGCCGGGTCGGAGGCGGGAAACGCGCCCAGGCCCATCAGGGTCGAGGTGACCGGCGCGCCGGTCAGGGCCGCCAGCTCGCGTAAGCGGGCGCTGGCCTTCGGCCCCGCGTTGATCACCCCGCCGCCGGTGTAGAGGATCGGCCGCTTGGCGCCGGCGATCAGCGCGACCGCCTCCTTGATCCTGGCCGGATCGCCCTTGGTGCGGGGCGCGTAGACGTGCGCCGAGGGCGCGGCCTTGGGCCCCAGATAGACCCCCTTGGCGAACTGGATGTCCTTGGGGATGTCGATCACCACCGGGCCGGGCCGGCCGGAGGTGGCGATGCGGAACGCCTCGTGCATCACCCGCGGCAGGTCCTCGATGCGTTTGACCAGATAGTTGTGCTTGGTGCACGAGCGGGTGATCCCGACCGTGTCCGCCTCCTGGAAGGCGTCCGAGCCGATCAGGTGGGTCGGGACCTGGCCGGTGATCACCACCAGCGGGATGGAGTCCATCAGGGCGTCGACGATGCCGGTGACGGCGTTGGTCGCGCCCGGACCCGAGGTGACCAGGACCACGCCCGGCCGGCCGGTCGAGCGCGCATAGCCCTCGGCGGCGTGGGTCGCGCCCTGCTCGTGGCGGACCAGGATGTGGCGCAGGCGCGGCTCGTGGAACAGGGCGTCGTAGATCGGCAGCACCGCCCCGCCCGGATAGCCGAACAGCGTATCCACTCCCTGATCGACCAGCGCGCGGACGACGATCTCGGCGCCGGTCATGGTCTCGGCGACGGCTTCGGCGGTCGGTTGGGTCTGACGGGCGGTCATGGGCTGATCCGGAGGGTTCGAGAAGGCAAAGAAAAAGGCCCGCTGAGGGGCCTTGGGCGCGCGACCGGCTGCGGCGTGAAACGGGTCACGCCGTGGCGGGTCGCCTGACGAGTACGAGCAGCGCTTCGCGCATGACTATTGCTCCAATACCAGAACGGTTCAAATGCCACGTGCGCCGGGCGCGGTCAAGTCGCCGAACAGGGCAAGAAACCGCCCCCACTGGGCGTTGGGCTCGGTCGCGTCGAGGCGCGGCCAGTCGGGGGTCTGGTTGCGAAACCAGGTGAGCTGGCGCTTGGCGTAGTTGCGCGTGGCCCGCTGGGCGAGGCCGATGGCTTCGGGCAGGGCGGTCTCGCCGGCCAGATGGGCGGCCAGCTCACGCAGGCCAACCGCCTTCATCGCCGGAAGCGACACCGAGAGCTCCCGCGCGACGAGGGCGCGGACCTCCTCCAGCGCCCCGGCCGCGACCATGCCTTCCAGCCGCGCGTCGCAGCGGGCGTAGAGCGCCGCGCGCGGCGGCGCCAGCACCACCCCGCGCCAGGCGCCGGCGGGCAGGAGCGGGCGGGTGTCCGCCTGCCAGGCGCTCAGCGGCCGGCCGGTGGCGTCGGCGACGGCCAGGGCGCGGACCAGCCGCTGGATATCGCCCGGCGCGATGCGCGCGGCGGCCTCGGGATCGAGACCGGCCAGGCGCTCGCGCAATCCCGCCTCGCCCAGGTTGGCCAACGCCAGGCTGGCGGCCCTGGGCACGTCGGGGATGTCCGCGAGCCCTCGGGTGAGGGCGCGGAAGTAGAGCCCCGTCCCGCCGACCACGATCGCCGCCCGTCCCCTTGCGGCGATGTCTTCCAGCACCGCCGCCGCCGCGCGCGCCCACCGCCCCACCGACCAGCCATCCGCCGCATCGGCCACCCCGAACAGATGATGCGGCGCGCGCCGCGCCTCTTCCGGCGTCGGCCGGGCGCTGAGAATCGCCAGGTCGCGATAGAGCTGCAGCGCGTCGGCGTTGACGATTTCGCCGCCGATCCGTTCGGCCAGCCGCAGCGCCAGCCCCGACTTGCCGCTCGCGGTCGGGCCGGCGATCAAGATTATCGGCGTGGGTGCGCTCATCAATCCGCTCATCCCCGCTTTCGCGCTAGGATTCACATATTCCAAGGCTCGGCGTGCTTGCCTTCGCCCGAAAACCCTCTCCCGCCGGGAGAGGGAGGGGCCCACCGAAGGTGGGAAGGTGAGGGGTTACGGCCTCGCCAGGTCTTGAACCACCAAGAACACGAAGCACACGAAGGCGGGAAACTGAGACACGATCCGGCCTCGCCCTTCGGCGGCATCGGCGGATGATGCGCGAAAACGGCCGGCGCGGTAACCCCTCACCTTCCCACGCCTTCGGCGCGGGCCCCTCCCTCTCCCGCCGGGAGAGGGTTTTCAGCCTCGCCTTTCGAGATATGTGTGCATCCCTTCCCGCTTTCGCGGGAATGAGCGGGGAGGGGCGATCCGACTTGCCGCTTGCGGTCGGGCCGGCGATCAGCCAGATGCGGGCCGCCATGTTGATCGCCGTCACCCTCGTCAGTCCCGATCCCGCTACGGCCGCGGACCTCGCCCGCCATGTCGCTCAAGCGGTCGCAAGCCTGGCCGGGCCCGTCAAGCGGACCACGGCGCTGGGGCCGGGCGCGATCGACCTGGTGTTCGAGGCGCGCGATGTGGCCGAGCCGCGCATGGCGGCCCGCGAGGCCCTGGGCGAGGCGCCGGCCGATCTCTGCGTCCAGCCCTGGGAGCGCCGGCGCAAGCGGCTGCTGGTCGCCGACATGGATTCCACCATCATCGGCTGCGAGTGCCTGGACGAGCTGGCCGACTTCGCCGGGGTCAAGGCCGAGGTCTCACGGATCACCGAACGGGCGATGCGCGGCGAGATCGGCTTCGAGGGCGCTTTGCGCGAGCGGGTGGCGATGCTCGAGGGCCTGCCGCTGGCCGCGCTGGAGCGCTGCTACGCCGAGCGGGTGCGGCTCAATCCCGGCGCCCGCGCCCTGGTCGCGACCATGGCCGCGCATGGCGCGCGCTGCGTGCTGGTCTCCGGCGGCTTCAGCTTCTTCACCGCCCGCGTCGCCGAGGCGGCGGGGTTCCACGCCCAGCGGGCCAACACCCTGATCGACGACGGCAAGGGCGCGCTGACCGGCCGGGTGGGGCAGCCGATCCTCGGGCGCGAGGCCAAGCTCGCCGCCCTCGGCGAGGAGGCCGCGGCGCTCGGCGTCGGCCCGGCGCTGGCGCTGGCGGTCGGCGACGGGGCCAACGACCTGGCCATGATCCAGGCCGCCGGCCTCGGCGTCGCCTATCGGGCCAAGCCGCTGGTCGCGGCCCAGGCCGACGCGCGCATCGATCACGCGGACCTGACCGCGCTGCTCTACTTCCAGGGCTATCGCGGCGAGCAATTTTCCAGCTAGGGGACGAAATGGTGTTCCCCCGCCCGATCCGAGCCGTGGTGTTCGACATGGACGGCCTTCTGATCGACTCCGAGGGCCTGGTCCGCGAGGGCGTCATCCGCGCGGCGCGGGGCATGGGCCACGAGATGCCGCTGTCGCTGTGCGGGCGGATGATCGGCCTGCCGCTGGCCGAATGCCTGGCGATGATCCAGGACCATTTCGGCCCCGGCTTCGACATGGACAGGTTCCTGATCGAGGAGCGGCGCGAGATCGAGGCGCTGTTCGCCGAGGGCGTGGCGCTGAAGGCCGGGGTGATCGAGCTGCTGGACCACCTGGACGAGCTTGGCCTGCCGCGAGCGGTCGCCACCTCCTCCAGCCGCGATGCGGTCGACGCCCACCTGGGCGGCCATGGCCTGCTCGCCCGGTTCGACGCTGTGATCGCGCGCGAGGACGTGCGCCGCCACAAGCCCAATCCCGACCCCTACCTCGCAGCGGCCCTGGCGCTCGGGGTCGACGCCGAATCCTGCCTGGCGCTGGAGGACAGCCACAACGGCGTGCGCGCCGCCCACGCCGCCGGCATGATGACGATCATGGTCCCCGACCTGTTGGATCCCACCGAGGAGATGGCGGAAAAGACCATCCACATCGCCGAGAGCCTGCACGAGGTGCACCGGCTGTTGCTGGCGCGGCGGGGCTAGGGGTGCGATGGCCCAGACCGATGGGCAAGAGCGGCCTTGGGTCGGTGGACTCCCGTGACTCCCTGCCCGGAAGCGCAGCTTCCCGTCACCAGCCCACGGCGCACCGGAACCGGACGTCCTGAAGGTCTCAGGAGGGTGTGAGGAGACATTCACCCGCTGTGGTCGAAGTCGCCATAAGGCTGCTCAAAAGCTGAACGCCGGTCCGCGCCTCTCGTCTTCCGCCTGGTCATGCGTAGCGAGTTGGGCCTTTAGGGCGGCGGCTTGGGTCTCGGCGTCGGCGAGCTGTGAATAGGTCAGCCGCCCGGCGATTAAGTCGCGGGCGCCGATCCAGTAGCCCCGCGCGCCGCCGAGCCTATTCTCGGTGAGCGCGATCGCCACATCCATCCAGACATAGGCTTGGACATCGTCGTGCGGCGCGCCCTTGCCGCCTGCGTAAGCGGAAGCCAGAGCCGCCGCCGCATTGGCGTTCCCCTGTTCCGCCGCCTTGCGATACCAATAAACCGCCTGGACGGGGTCTTCCGCCACGCCCTCGCCGCCGGCGTACATCGACGCCAGAGCGGACTGCGCCGAGAGGTCGCCGGCATTCGCCGCCTTCAGATACCAGGCCTCGGCCTGAACCGGGTCCTTTGCAGCACCGTAGAGGCCACTCTGGTAGGCCATGGCCAAGGTGTGCATAGACGTGACGTCGCCCTGGTCAGCGGCCTTGCGAAACCAGCTCATCGACTGTCCGGGGTCGGCGTTGACGCCCAAAAGGCCAGTGCCATAAACAAGACCAAGCTGGAACTCGGCCCTCGTGTATCCCTGGTCCGCGGCCTTGCGGTACCAGCCGACAGCGGCCGCGGGGTCCCTCAGCAAGCCAGCGGCGCCGACGAGGATGAAGCTGCCAAGCTCTATCTCGGCCTGCGGGTCGCCACGCACCGCCGCGGCCTTGATGTCCGCGGCGAGCGGCACGCACGGCGTCAGCGGGGGAGCCCGGGGATTGGAGCAGAGCGCGATCAGCGATGTCTTGGCGCCGACGTCACCCTGGTCAGCGGCCATCGCGAACCACTTTGCGGCTTGGCCATCGTCCTGGTCCACGCCTTGGCCGGCCATGTACATCAGGCCCAGGCGCCGTTGAGCCGTCACCGAGCCCCGCGCGGCCGACCACTGCAACAACGGGACAGCCGTTGTGAAGCCGCCGGGGTTGTTGGCGGTGGGGCTGTCCTTCGACGGTCCGGCCACGGCGTAGCCCGAGACCACAATCGCGACGAGCGCCGCGAAACCCGTAAGCCCGCGGCGCCGGTCGCTGGACGGACGGCCTGGTCGTTGAAGCATCCGCGGGCCTCGATCGGCTAACGTTGACGCGGAACCGGACCGCCGTTGGCGGCCGCTTGCCGTCGGTCTTTCATCGGCCATTGGTTCAGGACGCTGCAGTCCTGCACCGGCTGCTGGCCGGCGACGGTCAATTCCGCGAGGTGCGTCAGGGCGTGGGGTTCGCCATTTGCGTCGGCCCACTCGTACCAGCACCACGCCTCCTTCGGGTTGGGCGGCACGCCAAGTCCGTGCTGCAGCATGAAGCCGATCTGGTTCATCGCCGTGCTATCGCCGCCGCCGACGATGGCTTCGTGGTAGAGGCGCATCGCTTGGCCGTAGTCGATCGGCACGCCTAAGCCATGTTGGTAGGTGATCCCGAGCAAGGTCGCGCCCAGGGGCTCGCCGGCGTTTTTGGCCAGGGTGTAGTAGCGTCTGGCCTGACGGTAATCGACGGCTACGCCATGACCCTGTTCGTACATCCGCCCGAGCGAGGCCATGCCAGCGCCGTCGCCAGCGTTCACCGCCTTGGTGTAGTATTGCATGGCCCGATTGTAGTCGACGGCTACACCAAGCCCCTCCTCGTACATGTATCCGATATTGTTCATTGCAACCGGATCGCCCGCCGCGGAGCGCAGCTGGAAGACGTGCATCGCGCGCCCATACTCGCCTTGTTGCAAAAGGCGCACGCCGTCGCAGGTGGTGCAGTGGGCGTCATCGGCTGGCGGCGGACGATCTTGCGCGCTCTGATGGAGTGGCGGCGCGACAGACTGCAGAGCAGCCTCGGCGCTACCGGCGAGGGCGAGCGAGAGACAGATTGCCAACAGCCGCTTCATCAGACCACCGGGCGCACGGTTGACGGCGGACCAGCGATACAAGCGAAGCGGGCTCCGCCCTCGCGGGTCAGAGTCGCTGCGCAAGGCGTCGTCGCGATGATGACGCTAGCTTTCCAGATATGACGCATACGCCACCACCCCGTTCCTCAATCGCCATGTTTCGCACGGCTGGGTTGAGCAGGGCCTAACCAAATTGGTAAGTGATTGCTTTATTTGGATCTGGGCTGGGCACGGAGCCAAGGCGCGGTCTTGATACGAAAAGCGCGCAGGCTTGCAGGCCGATTTCCTCCGCCAGCCGCCGAACGCGCCCCGCAACAGACCCGGCCCCTACCGCCCGGGACCCTGCTTGAAATACTTGAAGAAGTCGCTGTCCGGCGAGAGCACCATGGTGGTGTCGCCCTGGCCGAGGGCGGCCTCGTAGGCCTGCATCGAGCGGTAGAAGGCGGCGAAACTGGGGTCCTTGCCAAAGCTCTGGGCGAACAGAACGGCGCGCTTGGAATCGCCCTCGCCGCGGGTGCGCTCGGCCTCCTCGTGGGCGGTGGCCAGGGTGATGGCGACCTGTTTGTCCGCCTCGGCCATGATTTCGCGCTTCTGCTGTTCGCCGACCGCGCGAATCTGCGCCGCCTCCTGCTGGCGGGCGGTCTGCATCCGGCGGTAGACGGCCGCGCGGTTGGCGTCGGGCAGGTCCGCCCGCTTGATCCGCAGGTCGATGATCTGCACCCCCAGCCGCGCCGCCTTGGCCTCGGCGATGACCTCGTCGCGGGCCTGGCCCATCAGGATGCTGCGCTTGCCCGAGATGATGTCGGTCGAGGTCGCCGAGCCCAGCACCTGGCGCAGGGAGGCGTTGACCAGCCGGTCCATCCGATCGTGCGCCGTGGTCTCGTCGCCGAGCGTGCGATAGTACTGCAAGGGATCGGTGATCCGGTAGCGGATGAAGCCGTCGACCACCAGCCGCTCCTGGTCCTGGGCGATGACCTCCTCCTGGCCCGCGTCCAGCGCCTGGTTGCGCTTGTCGAGCAGGATGACGTTCTCGGTGAACGGGACCTTGAGCTTGAGGCCCGGATCGTTGGCGCCGGCGGCGTTGATCACCCCGACCGCCTGGCCGAAGCGCAGCACGATCGCCTGCTGACGCTGATCGACCACATAGAAGGTGTTGACCGCCACGACGCCGACGACGAAGACGGCCACCAGCCAGCCGATGATCAGATTGCGGTTCATTGGCCGCTCCCCTGGGGCTGGCCGATGACCGGACTGGAGGGGGGCGCGGCGCTCTGCTGGCCGGGCTCGGGGGCGGGCGCGGCGGGCGGCCTGGGACGGAACATGTCGGGCGGCAGGATGATCGGGGCGTTGGAGCCCTTGGCGTCGACGATCACCTTGTTCGAATTGGCCAGCACCCGCTGCATGGTCTCCAGATAGAGCCGTTCGCGGGTCACCGCCGGGGCGCGGCGGTATTCGGCGTCGAGCTGGTTGAAGCGGGCGGCGTCGCCCTCGGCCTCCAGCACCACCTGTTGGCGATAGGCCTGGGCCGCCTGCACCACCTTGGCCGCGTCGCCCTTGGCCTCGTTGACCACCCGGTTCTGGTAGGTCCGCGCCTCGTTGACCGCGGAATCGGCGTATTGGCCGGCGCTGGCCACGGCCTGAAAGTCGGGGATCACCTCGCGCGGCGGGTTGGCGGCGCGGATCTGCACCTCGACCACGGTGACGCCGGCGTCGTACTTGTCCAGAATCTGTTGCATCAAATCGCGGGTCTGGTCCTGCACCACCCCGCGCCCGGTGGTCAGGATGGTCTTCAAGGCGGTCTTGCCGACCACCTCGCGAATCGCGCTCTCGGCGACCGCGCCGACCGCGCCGTCCGGATCATCGACCTTGAACAGGTACCTGGCCGCGTCGTTGATCCGCCATTGGACGGTGAAGTTCAGATCGACGATGTTCTCGTCGCCGGTCAGCATCAGGCTGGCGGCCTGATCGTCGCCGCCGCCGATATTGACCTGCTTCAGCGCGGTGACCTGAACCTTCTCCACCCGTTCGATCGGGGCGGGCAGATGGTAGCGCAGGCCGGGACCGTCGGTGCGCGTCCAGGCGCCGAAGGTGGTGACCACCGCCTGCTCGCTGGGCTGGACCACGTAGAAGCCGGAAACCAGCCAAAGACCGATGACGCCGCCGAGGATGGCGCCGATCAGCCGGGGCTGGAGGCCGCCGCCGGGCGGGCCGAGCAGGGGCTCGAACAGGCGCCTCAGCCGTCGCCAGGCGGCGCGGACGCCCTCGGGCGGCTGCGGCGCGCGGCGCGGGCCGCCGCCGAGCGGGCGTTGGGGCTCGTCGTCGTCGGGGCCTCGGCCGCCGCCGGTCGGGGGCGGCGCGCCCCACGGGCCGGATTTGCCGCCGGGCTTCGAGCCGGACTCCGAATTATTGCTCCAGGGCATGGGGCTTTTATCTTATCTTTCGTTTCGCGCTGGGCGCGGCCTGGAGTAGGCGTCCACAGAGGCGTGCAAACCGGCGATGCGCCTCGGATATGAAGCGCCGCCGACGACAGTGCAAGACCAAGACCACATGGCCGACCTTCCCGCTCCCGACCGCGCCGCGGTGCTGACCGCCCTGAACGGGGTGCGCGACCCCAAGTCCGGACGCGGCCTGGCCGCCGCCGGCCTGGTCCAGGCGCTGGTCGTGGGGCCGGGCCGCGCCGGCTTCATGCTGGAGGTCGCGAAGGACGATGCGCCGCTCTACGGCCCGGTTCGGGACGCGGCCGAGGCGGCGCTGATGCAGGTTCCCGGCGTCGAGCGGGCCCAGGTGGTGCTGACCGCGGCGGCCGAGGCCCAGTCCGCGTTCAAGGCCGCGCCGGCCATGCCCGAGATCGTGCGCGTGCGCCGCGGCGCGCGGCTGCCGAACGAAGCCCGGGCGAGCGAGGCCCAGGGCGCGCCGCAGCCGGGCCCCAGGCCCTCGGCCGCCGCCAAGCCGGCGCACGTGCGCCATGTGATCGCCGTGGCCAGCGGCAAGGGCGGGGTGGGCAAGTCGACGGTCGCGGTGAACCTCGCCTGCGCCATGGCCATGCTCGGCCGCCGGGTCGGGCTGCTGGACGCCGACGTCTACGGCCCCTCGATCCCGCGCATGACCGGCGCCCAGGCCGAACCGGAGCTGGGGCCCGACCGCAAGCTCTTGCCGCTCCAAGCGCACGGGCTGAAGATCATGTCGATCGGCCTGCTGGTCGACGAGGCGGCGCCGATGATCTGGCGCGGGCCGATGGCCTCCTCGGCGCTGAACCAGATGCTGAACGACGTCTCATGGGGCAGCGAGGCCGAACCCCTCGACGTGCTGGTCATCGACATGCCGCCCGGCACCGGCGACATCCAGCTGACCCTGGCCCAGCGCGTGGCCCTGTCCGGCGCGGTGGTGGTCTCCACCCCGCAGGAAGTGGCGCTGATCGACGTCAGGCGGGGAATCTCGATGTTCGAGAAGACCCACGTGCCGATCCTGGGCGTGATCGAGAACATGGCCTTCTTCGCCGATCCGGCGACCGGGGCGCCGATCCCGATCTTCGGCCACGGCGGGGCCAAGGCCACCGCCGAGGCGCTGGGCGCGCCGTTCCTGGGCGAGATCCCGATCGAGGTGGCCCTGCGCGAATCCTGCGACGCCGGCCGCCCGCTGGTCGCCGCCGGGGGTGACAGCGCCGCCGTCCGCGCCTTCCTCGCCGCCGCCGCCGCGGTGCTCGAGGCGGTCGAGGCCGGCGAGGGGCTGAAACCGCCGCCGCGGATCGTGTTTGGGGATTAGGGACGAGATGATTTCAAATTGAATCACTCCATTGTTCCGCTCGTCCCGGCGAATGCCGGGATGAACGGTGGAAATACTTGGATCAACCTAAAATCATCACGCTCTGGGACGAGGGCGCGGGGCCGCCTCAAACAGATCATCGTCGTCGACCAGTCGCTCGGCAAGCCGGCCGCCGTCCGCGACACCGGGTGGTCAAGACCCAACGCTCTCATCAAACCCTCGCCGCATGTTCGGCGGCGATTCCGGGTTCGATCCAATCCAGACTCTAGCAGGGTCCGCTGTGGGGTACCCACAGGGACATCTGTGGGGCTCAGTTGATGCGACGGCTGCCTTCCGGCCAGTAGGGTTTACGAAGCTCGGTCTTGAGAACCTTGCCGGCGCCGGAGAGCGGCAGCGGCTCGGAGCTAAGCTCAACCGATCGCGGGCATTTGTAACCAGCGATCAGCGTCCTGCAGTGGGCGATGATCTCGTCTGGCGACAGGCTCGCCTCGCCTCTCAGGCGGATGATGGCGTGGACCCGCTCGCCCCATTTCTCGTCGGGAACGCCGATCACGGCGCATTCGACGACCAGTTCATGGGCGGCCAGCGCATTCTCGACCTCGGCCGAATAGACGTTCTCGCCGCCCGAGACGATCATATCCTTGACCCGGTCGACCAGGTAGACGAAGCCGTCCTCGTCCATATAGCCGGCGTCACCCGTCCGCACCCAGCCGTCGACCAGGGTCTGGCGCGTGAGCTCCGGCAGGTTCCAATAGCCCAGCATCGCGCCTGGACTGCGCACGGCGATCTCGCCCACCTCGCCGAGCGGGAGTTCGTTCATCGCCTCGTCCACGATCCTGACGTCGACGCCGACGATGGCGCGTCCGGCGGAACGCAGATAGGTCTTCCCGCCCTGCGTGAGCTTGTGGAACTCGGGTGTGAGCACGGTGGCGACCGGGGAAAGCTCGGTCTGGCCGTAGGCCTGGCGGAACTCGGCGTTCGGGAACATCTCCATCGCCTGCCGCAGCAGGGTCTCGGAGATCGGCGAGGCGCCATAGGCGACCTTGCGCACCGAGGTCAGGTTCACGGGATGCGAGGCCGCGTATTCCCTCAGCATGCCGAACATGGTCGGCACCAGGACGATGTCGGTGACGCTTTCGGCTTCGATCGCGTTGGCGACGTTTTCCGGGCTGAAGAAGGGCACGACCACATGAGTTCCGCCGACCGTCGTGACACCGATGATCATGGCCGCATCGGCGAGGTGGAACATCGGCGGCGAGTGGAGGAAGACCGCGTCTCCACGCGTCGGCATGGTCGCCGAGGAGCACAGGAAATTGGTGATGAGGCTGCGGTGGGAAAGCATCACCCCCTTGGAGCGGCCGGTGGTCCCGCCGGTGTAAAACAGGGCCGCGAGCGCATCGTCCTGGCCGCAGGCGTCGGCCATGGGGGCCGATCCCTCGATCAGCGCCTCGGCGCCGACCGTGCCCGCGGGCGCCTCGCCGTCGTCCAGATAGATCGTCGCGCGGACCGGGCAGGTCTTGGCGATCGGCGCGGCGAGCCCGGCGAAGGTCTTGTCGACCATTAGGATCTCCGCGCCGCTGTCCTGCAGGGCGTAGATGTGCTCCGCCAGGGCCCAGCGGGTGTTAGCGGGCACGATGACCCCGCCGGCCCACCAGACGGCGAAATAGGCCTCTATGTAGCGGTCGCTGTTCATTGCTATGGGCGCGACCCGGTCACCCGGCTTCAGGCCGAGCGAGACCAGCCCCGCCGCTAGCCGCGCGATCCGATCCCTCACCTCGCGCCAGCTGCGCCGGCGATCGCCGAATATGGTGGCGACGCCGTTCGGCTTGAGCTGAACCGAACGGTGAAGTCCCTGCGTCAGATTCATTCGAGCGCTCCCTTTTGGATGCGTCGCGTCACATGTTTATGCCGCCGCCGACGAGCAGGACCTGGCCGCTGACGTAGTTGCTCTCGGGAATGCAGAAGAGATAGACCGCGCCAGCGGCCTCTTCCGGCGTGCCGGCGCGGCCCAGCGGCACCATTAGCGGCAGCGTCCGGCGGGTGGATTCCGGCACGCCGACCACGAAGTCGCGCCCCTCGATGCTGACCTTGGTGTCGTCCCGATCAAGGGATTGAGTCAGCCGGGTCTCGATGAAGCCGTAGGCGACGCAATTGACGTTGACCTTGTAGCGCCCCCACTCCTTGGACAGGGTCTTGGTCAGGCCCACGAGCGCGGCCTTGGCCGAGGAATAGTTGGCCTGGCCGGCGTTGCCGTTGGTGCCGGCCATGGAGGAGATATTCACCACCTTGCGGAACACCTCACGGCCCTCTTCGGCCTCCTTCTTGGCCAGGATGCGGATCGGCTCGGCGGCGGCGCGGAGAATGCGGAACGGCGCCACCAGGTGGACGTCCAGCATGGTCTGGAACTGCTCGTCGCTCATCTTCTGGATGACGCTGTCCCAGGTGTAGCCGGCGTTGTTGACGATGATGTCGAGCCCGCCGAACGTCTCCATGGCGGTCGCGACGAAGCGGTCCGCGAAGCCGTCCGCGGTGACGCTGCCGACGCAGGCGATCGCCTCTCCGCCGGCCTTCTTGATCTGATCGACGACCTCGGCCGCCGGCGCCTCGTCGAGGTCGTTGACGACGACGCGGGCGCCCTCGCTGGCCAGCTTCAGCGCCAGAGCGCGGCCGATGCCGCGCCCCGAACCGGAGATGAGCGCGACCTTACCCTTGAGCTTGGACATGGATTTTCCTGTTTTGATGGTCGTTAAGGCAGCGCGATGACCGCGTCGCCCGCGAGCGTGTGCAGGCCCGCGTCGGTGTGGGCGTTGATCTCCAGGCGCACGCGCGTCTCGCCCTCGGCCTCGAATTTCTCGACGACCTTGCCGGTGCAGATGACTTTCGCGTGGACCGGGGTGATGGCGACGAAGCGCACACCCCAGGTGCGGATCTGCGATTGCGGAACCCAGCGGGTCAGCAGCTGGGCGAGATAGGCCATCGACAGCATGCCGTGGGCGAAGACGTCCGGCATGCCGAACTTCTTGGCGAAGTCGCTGTCGACGTGGATCGGGTTGTGATCGCCCGAGGCGCCGCAATAGAGCGCCAGAGTGTGGCGGCTGATGGGCTTGCTGGCGTGTTCGGGCAGCACGTCGCCGACCTTCACGCTGTCATAGGTCAGGGTCATGAGGGATCTCACGTATTGCGCACGACGATGGTCGAGCGGGTCGCGCCAACCATCTCGCCCGTCTGGTTGGTCGCTTCGGTCTCTTGGACGATGAAGTCCAACGCGCCGCCCTTCTTGTCGTACATATCGGTCACCCGGGTGGTCAGGGTGATCGTGTCGCCGGCGTAGATCGGCTTGAAATATGTGAAGTGCTGCTCGCCGTGCAGGATGCGGCCGATGTCGACGCCGAGCTTGCCGAGGATGTCCTCCTGGTCCGGAGCTAGGCTGCCCAGGCACATCAGGAAGGTCGGCGGGGCTGGCAAGGTCGGGTGACCGGCCGCCTTCGCGGCGGCCTCGTCGAAATAGACCCGATTGGTCTCGTCTGTCGCCTTGGCGAAGAACTTGAGCTGGCCTTTTTCCACCTCGACGGAGCGGGGTTTGGTCTTCAGGCCGATGAAGGATTTGTCGAGCATCGCCTGCCTCACGCCTTGCCGTAGAGGGTGACGACGCAGGCGCCGCCCAGACCGAGGTTGTGTTGGAGCGCGTGGGTGACGCCCTCGACTTGGCGTTTGTCGGCCTCGCCGCGCAGTTGCCAGACGAGTTCGGCACATTGCGCCAAGCCCGTCGCGCCCAGCGGATGGCCCTTCGACAGAAGCCCGCCCGACGGATTGGTCACATATTTTCCGCCATAGGTGTTGTCGCCGTCCCAGATGAACTTCTCGGCGGTGCCTTCGGGCGTCAGGCCGATCGCCTCGTAGGTCAGAAGCTCGTTGGCGGTGAAACAGTCGTGCAGTTCGACCACCTGAACGTCCTCGGGACCGACGCCGGCCTTTTCGTAGACCCGTCGCGCGGCCTCCTTGGCCATGTCGTAGCCAATCAGCTTGATCATCGAGTGGTCCTCGAAGGTGCTGGGGCCGTCGGTGGTCATGGCCTGGGCCTTGATCGCCACCTCGGCCTTGATCCCATGCTTTTTCGCGAAGGCGGGGGTGCAGACGATGGCCGCCGCGGCGCCGCAGGTCGGCGGACAGCACTGGAAGCGGGTCAGGGGCCCGTAGATCTGCGGCGAGCCGAGCACCTCCTCGACGCTGAGCTGATCCTTGAAGATGGCGAAGGGATTGTGCTGGGCGTGGGTGCGGGCCTTCGACGCGATCTTGGCGAAGGTCTCGCGGCGGGTGTCGTACTTCTTGGCGTACTCCTGGCCAGCGCCGCCGAAGAACTGGGCCGCGCCGGGGGCCTTCGGGTCGAATTCCTGCAGGCTGACCATCTCGTTGAAGAAGCGGACCATCGGGTTGGGCCGGTCGTTGAACATCGCGCCGAGCGCGCCGGGGCGCATCTCCTCGAAGCCCAGGGCCAGGGCGCACTCCACCACCCCGCTCTCGACCGCCTGACGGGCGAGGAACAGCGCCGAAGAGCCGGTGGCGCAGTTATTGTTCACATTGATGATCGGCACGCCCGACAGCCCCAGGCCGTAGACCGCCGCCTGCCCGGCGGTGGAGTCGCCGTAGACGTAGCCGACGTAGACCTGCTGGACCGCCGAATAGGGCAGGCCCGCGTCCTTGAACGCGGCGGCCGCGGCCTTCTCGCCCATAACGTTGTAGGTCTCGCTGGCGCCCGGCTTGGTGAAGGGGATCATCCCGACGCCGGCCACTCTGACTTCATTGGACATGGCTTGGTTCCTTGAGTTTCGCTTCGCCGGACGCCGTCAAAGCGCCCGCGCGATCAGCATTTTCATGACTTCGTTGCTGCCGGCGTAGATCTTCTGCACGCGCGCGTCGGCATACATGCGGGCGATGGGGTATTCGGTCATGTAGCCGTAGCCGCCGTGCAGCTGCAGGCACTCGTCGACGACCTGGCACTGGCTGTCGGTGCACCACCACTTGGCCATCGCCGCGGTGGTCGGATCGAGCTCTCCGGCCAGCAGCCGCACCATCAGCCCGTCGACGAACGAGCGGCCGATCACGGCCTTGGTCTTGGCCTCGGCCAGTTTGAACTGGGTGTTCTGGAAGCTCATGATCGGCTGACCGAAGGCCTTGCGCTCGCGCACGTACTGGGTGGTGATCTCGACCGCCCGTTCCATCGCCACCACCGCGCCGAAAGCGCAGCTGAGCCGTTCCCAGGCCAGTTGCACCATCAGTTGGCTGAAGCCGCGCCCTTCGGCCTCGCCGAGCAGGTTGGACCGCGGCGTGCGCACTTCGTCGAAGAACAGTTCCGAGGTGTCCTGGGCGTGCATGCCGATCTTTTCGAGGTTGCGGCCGCGCCGGAAGCCCTCCGCGGCGGCGGCCTCGACGGCGATGATCGACACGCCCTTGGCCCCCGCCGTGGGGTCGGTCTTGGCGACCACGAAGATCAGGTCGGCGTTCTGGCCGTTCGAGATGAAGGTCTTCTGGCCGTTGATCACATAGTCGTCGCCGTCGCGAAGCGCGGTGGTGCGGATCGACTGCAGGTCCGAGCCGGTCCCCGGCTCGGTCATGGCGATGGCGCCGATCAGCTCGCCGCTCGCCATCTTGGGCAACCAGCGCCGCTTTTGGTCTTCGGAGCCGTAGGCCAGCAGGTAGTGGGCGACGATGCTCGAATGCACGCCGTTGCCGGCCCCGAAGCCGCCGGCGAGGCCAGCGCGGGCGACCTCCTCGCTGATCACCACCTCATGGGCGTGGGTGCCGCCACCACCGCCATAGGCTTCCGGAATGCCGGCGCAGAGGAGGCCCGCGGCGCCGGCCTTGAGCCACGCCTCCCGGTCGACAACGCCGTTGCGATCCCAGCGCTCGCGATGCGGCGCAAACTCCCGCTCCAGGAAGCGGCGCACCTGCTCACGCAGGATGCTCAGCTCCTCAGTCATCCACGGAGAGGGTTGTTCGTCCACGGCCTCGCCTCGTAATTTTACTTTCTAGTAAGTCGAATTACGTTGCGCTCGGAGCCGGAGTCAAGCACTTTCCGGACCGGATCGTTTCGCGATAAGGGCGGAACTCAAGGGCGACCGGAGATCAGGATGGCGGGGCGGCCCAAGGCGAAGATCGAGACGAGCGAGAAATACAGGCAACGGCAGCTGGAGGTGTTCCGCGCGGCCGCCCGGACCTTCAACAAGCTCGGCTTCCACATCGCCACGCTCGATGACGTCGCCGACGAGCTCGGCGTGACCAAGCCGGCTCTCTACTACTATGCGAAAAGCAAGGACGAGCTGCTGTTTGCCTGCGGGCAGATGGCGCTCGACGCGCTGGACGCGGCGCTCGACGGCTCGGATCAGCCCGAACTGGACGGGCTCGGCCGCCTCTGCCGCTTCTTCCGCCTCTACGGCAAGATCATCTGCGAGGATTTCGGGCGCTGCCTGGTGCTGACCGAGGCCCGCGACCTTGCCCCCAAGACCCGAAAGGGCAACATCGCCGGGCGGCGGGCGCTGAATATCTCGGTGCGCGAGATCATTGCCGGCGGCATCGCCGACGGCTCGATCCGCCCGTGCGATGAGCGCGCTGTCGGCATCGCCCTGTTCGACGCCTTCAACGGTCTGGCGCGCTGGTTCGACCCCAAGGGTCCCACGCCCCTGTCGGCGATCATCGAACAATATCTCACGGTCTTCCTGAACGGCATTGCCGCCAAGTGAGGGACGACCATGCCGGCGCTTGGGCCGCTCCCCACCCCAATCCGGCACAACGCATGAGCGCCAAGCGGCATGATCCGCCCCCTACACCCCCGCCTTCGCCGCCTCGCGGGCCATCATCTCGCCGCGCCAGCGCGCCACGTGCTCCATGCCCTCCGGCACGGCGAAGCGCACCATGCGGGCGAAGTCGAGGCCGGCGGCGGCGACGATGTCGGCCATGGTGATCCGCTCGCCGGCGATGAACGGGTGGTTCTCGAGCTGGCGGTCGAATAGCGCCAGGGCCTTCTCCGCCGCCCGGCGGTTGTTTTCCGCCACCTCGGGAACCTGGGTCTCCAGCACGGCCAGGGCCGGATGGCCGTGGCGCACGGCCATCATCAGCGGGTTGCTCACCAGCATCTCGGCCCGGCGGGTCCACATCTCGATCAGCGCGACTTCCTTCGCGTCGCGGCCGAACAGGTTCGGCTCGGGGTAGAGGCTCTCCAGATAGCGGCAGATGGCGACCGACTCGGTGATCACCGTCCCGTCGTCCAGCTCCAGCGCCGGGGTGTTGGCGACGCCGACCTTGGCCAGGTAGTCGGCCGCGCGGTGCTCGCCCTTGAACAGGTCGACGTTCAAGATCTCGATGTCGGATATGCCCTTTTCGGCCATGAACCAGCGCACGCGGCGCGGGTTCGGCGCCCGGAAGGTGTCGTAGAGCTTCATCGGCGGTCTCCCATCCTGATCGACAGCCATTGCAGCACATCGCCAGGCGTCCGCGAAGCCCGGGCGGCTCAGTCCAGCTTCACCCCGCGCAGCCGCAGCGCGTTGGCGATCACGCTCACCGAACTCAGCGACATCGCCGCCGCCGCCAGCATCGGCGAGAGGACGAGGTGGAAGGCCGGATAGAGCAGGCCGGCCGCGATCGGCACGCCCAGCGCGTTGTAGGCGAAGGCGAAGACCAGGTTCTGGCGGATGTTGCCCATCACCGCGCGCGACAGCTTGCGCGCCCGGACCAGGCCGGTCAGATCGCCCCTGACCAGGGTCACCCCGGCGCTCTCGATCGCCACGTCCGCGCCCGCGCCCATCGCCACGCCCACGTCCGCCGCCGCCAGCGCCGGGGCGTCGTTGACCCCGTCGCCGGCCATGGCCACCACACGGCCCCGGTCGCGCAGGCGTTTGACCGCCGCGCCCTTCTGGTCGGGAAGCACCTCGGCCTCGACCTCGGAAATCCCCAGCCGCCGGGCGATGGCCTCGGCCGTGATCCGGTTGTCGCCGGTCAGCATGACGATCCGCAGTCCGGCCTCTTGCAGCGCTTTGACCGCCGCCGCGGTGGTCGGCTTGATCGGATCGGCGACGCCCAGCACCCCGGCGAGCGCCCCGTCCACCGCGACGAACACAGCGCTCGCCCTCTCGCGGGCCAGCGCTTCGGCCCGCTCGGCCAGCGCCTGAGCCTCGACGCCCTGTTCGGTCAGGAAGCGGGCGGCGCCCATGATGACCGCGCGGCCGCCTACGGTCCCCACCACGCCCTTGCCGGCCGGCGAGTCGAACGCCGTCGGTTCGCTGAGCGCAAGGCCGCGCGCCTTGGCCGCCGCGACGATCGCCCGGGCCAGGGGATGTTCGCTCGGCTGCTCCAGGCTGGCCGCCAGGGTCAAGAGCTCGGCCTCGCTCCAGCCGCCCGCCGGCAGGATGGCGGTCACCGCGGGCTTGCCTTCGGTCAGGGTGCCGGTCTTGTCGACCACCAGGGTGTCGACCTTTTCGAATCGCTCCAGCGCTTCGGCGGAGCGGATCAGCACGCCGGCGTGGGCGCCGCGGCCGACCCCGACCATGATCGACATCGGCGTCGCCAGGCCCAGCGCGCAGGGACAGGCGATGATCAGCACCGAAACCGCCGCGGTCAGGGCGTAGGCCAGCCTGGGCTCGGGGCCCAGGATCGCCCAGCCGGCGAAGGCGGCGATGGCGCAGGCGACCACGGCGGGGACGAACCAGCCGGAGACCTGGTCGGCCAGGCGCTGGATCGGCGCGCGGCTGCGCTGGGCCTCGGCGACCATCTGGACGATCCGCGCGATCAGGGTGTCGCGCCCCACCTTGTCGGCCCGCATGAGCAAGGCGCCGCTCTGGTTCAGGGTTCCCGCCACCAGGGCCTCGCCGGGCCCCCGCGTCACCGGCATGGATTCCCCGGTGACCATGGATTCGTCGAGGTGGCCGCGGCCCTCCAGCACCGCGCCGTCGACCGGGACCTTCTCGCCGGGGCGCACCCGCAGCCGGTCGCCGACCTGGATCAGGCCCAGCGCCACTTCCTCGTCGCTTCCGTCGTCGCGCAGCCGCCGGGCGGTGCGGGGCGCGAGTTCCATCAGGGCGCGGATCGCCCCGCCGGTCTGCTCGCGCGCGCGCAGTTCGAGCACCTGACCCAACAGCACCAGCACGGTGATCACCGCCGCCGCCTCGAAATAGACCGGCGCTTCGCCGTCCATGCCGCGGAAGGCCGGCGGCAAGAGGCCGGGCGTCAGGGTGGCGACCAGCGAAAAGCCGTAGGCCGCGCCGGTCCCGAGCGCGATCAGGCTGAACATGTTCAGCCTGCGGCTCACCAGCGAGCGCCAGCCACGGGCGAAGAAGGGCGCGCCGGCCCAGACCACCACGGGACTCGCCAGCACCAGCTGGATCCAGTTGGAGGTCTGGCCGCCGATCGGCCAGCGCAGGCCGAACAGATGGCGGCCCATCTCCAGGACGAAGATCGGCGCGGTGAAGAGGAGGCCGACCCAGAACCGCCGGCTCATGTCGGCCAGCTCGGGGTTGGCTCCGGCCTCGGCGCCGACGTTCGCCGGCTCCAGCGCCATGCCGCAGATCGGACAGGCGCCCGGCCCGATCTGGCGGATCTCGGGATGCATCGGGCAGGTGTGGATCGCGTCCGGCCGGGACTGGGCGGCGTGGACGGCGGGACCCTCGTTCGCGTGGCAGGCGCCGCCCCCGTGCGGATGGCCGGGATGATGGTGATGGGGGTGGTCGCTGTCCGGCGCCATCGCTTCACCAAGCTCCGATCCGACGCTTCACGCGCCCCCGCGGGATAGATAGTCATCCAGGCCGACGCGCGTTAGCCCCGCGGCGCGGCGGGGCGGGGCGACGTTGCGTCAAGCCGATCACCGCCTTGACGCCCGGGTCACGCCGGCGCCAAAACGACGCCCGAACTCGTTTCAAACGCTGTTAAGGAACTGGCGACATGGCGGACATCCGCTTCGACGGCAAGGTGGCGATCGTGACCGGCGCGGGCGGCGGGCTTGGCCGCCAGCACGCCCTGGAATTGGCCCGGCGCGGGGCCAAGGTGGTGGTCAACGACCTGGGCGGCTCGGTCGACGGCTCGGGCGGCTCGTCCGAGGCGGCCAGCAAGGTGGTCGAGGAGATCAAGGCGCTGGGCGGCGAGGCGCTCGCCAACGGCTCGTCGGTGACCGACGACGCCGGCGTCGCCCACATGGTCAAACAGGCGATGGACGCCTGGGGCCGGATCGACATCCTGATCGCCAACGCCGGGGTGCTGCGCGACAAGTCGTTCTCCAAGATGGAGATCGCCGACTTCGAATTCGTGCTGAGCGTCCACCTGATGGGCACGGTGAAACCGACCAAGGCGGTCTGGGAGATCATGAAGGCCCAGAACTACGGGCGGATCGTGGTCACCACATCCGCCAGCGGCCTCTACGGCAATTTCGGCCAGGCCAACTACTCGGCCGCCAAGCTGGGCATCGTCGGCTTCATGAACACCCTCAAGCTCGAGGGCCAGAAGAACAACATCCACATCAACGCCATCTCGCCGGTGGCCGGCACCCGGATGACCGAAAGCCTGATGCCGCCCGAAGCGCTCAAGCGGCTGGCGCCGGAATACGTCACCCCGGGCGTGGTCTACCTCTGCTCCGAGGAAGCGCCGACCGGCGCGACCCTCGCCGCCGGCGGCGGCGCCTTCGCCCTGTCCCGGATTTACGAGACCGAGGGCGTCTATCTCGGCGACGGCGGACTGTCGGTCGAGGAGGTTCGCGACAACTGGTCCAAGATCGCCGACGAGGCGGGCCAGAAGGCCTACGTCACCAGCGGCGATCAGGTCGCCAAGTTCCTCCGCAAGGCTGGTCTCGGCTGAGCGCCTTCCCCGGCGAATAGGGCGTTCGACGGGCGGCCCGCGCGGCCGCCCGTTTCGATTCCGGACGCGGCCGACGCCGCGAATTGTCTTGCGCGCGAGATGGGAGCGGCGTTCAGTCCCACCGAGCGCCCTCCAAGAGGCGCCGGAGCGAAACCGTAACGTCCAGGATGACCCGGTGACACTGGCTTCAGCCGCCCACGACCCACACCATCGACTTTCGCTGCCGAACCTGATCGCCTTCGCCACGCCCGGGCTGCCGATCGGCGCTCTAGCCATCGCCCTTGCCGTGTTCCTGCCGCGTTACTACGCCGGACATTTCGGCCTCGGACTGGCCGTGGTCGGCGGCGCGTTTGGCGTTGTGCGTCTGATCGACATGATGTTCGACCCGTTCATCGGGGTCTTCATGGATCACACCCGCACGCGGATCGGGCGATACCGACCCTGGCTGCTGCTGGGTGGGCCGGTCTTGATGCTGGCGGTGTATATGCTGTTCACCCCGCCCGGCGGCCAGCCGAGCGTCGGCTATCTGATCGGCTGGCTGTTCGTCTATTACATCGGCACGTCCCTGATCACCTTGGCGCACGCTTCCTGGGCCGCGGTGATCGCGTCCAAGTATCACGAGCGCTCCCGCGTCTTCGGCATGATCCAGCTGGTCAGCGTGGTCGGCGCGACGGCGGTGCTGGTGATCCCGGTGGTGATGGAGCGGGCGGTCGGCGGACACCCGGGCGCCGTGCCGGCGATGGGCTGGTTCGTCTTCACCGTTACGCCCCTTGGCGTGTTGCTGGCGAGCCTGCGCACCCCCGAGCGGATCGTGCGCGACCACCAAGGCGAAACGGTCCGCTTGCGCGATTATTGGGAAATGATTTCGCGGCCGGACATGCGGCGGATCATCATCGCCGACTTCTGCCTCGCGCTCGGGCCGGGATGGATGTCGGCGCTCTATCTGTTCTATTTTCGCGACTTCCGCGGCTTCACCACCGCCCAGTCCAGTTTGCTGCTGCTGATCTACGTTTTCGCCGGTGTGTTCGGGGCGGGGATTCTCAGCCGGATCGCCATGCGGTTCGGCAAGCATCGCACGCTAATGGCGGCCAGCACCGGATACTCGATGGGTCTGATCGGCATGACCATGCTGCCGAAAGGCAGCATGGCGCTGGTCGCGCCCTTCATGTTCATCATGGGGTTCCTGGCCTCGAGCTTTCCGCTCCTGGACCGGGCCATGGTGGCCGATGTCGGCGACGCCATCCGGCTGGAGCAGGGCAAGCATCGGGTGGGCTTGCTCTATGCGATGATCACCACCGTCCAGAAGATCGCCGGCGCGCTCAGCATCACCCTGTCCTTCGCCATCCTGGGGACCATCGGCTACAATGCCAAGGAGGGTCTGGCGAACGCTCCGGCGACGATCCACGGCCTGGAGCTGATCTATCTGATCGGCCCGGTGGTGTTCGTCATGCTCGGGGGCGCCTGCTACATCGGCTACAAGCTGGACGATGCGGCCCATGGCGAGATTCGCGCGCAGCTCGATCTGCGCGACGCGGCCGCGCGGCGCGCCGCGGCGTGATCGAAGCCCGCCTCAGCGCGGGCGCAGCTTCTTGACCACGCCGGAAAAGCTGAGCAGCGGCGCGCCGGCGCAGGTGATCAGGCCCCGGATGAACACCATCGAACGGCCGGCGCGGACCACCTCGCCGGCGCATTCCACGAGGTCTCCCAGTCCCGCCGGCCCGACGAACTCGCCGTTCAGGCTGACGGTCACCGATTCGACCCCCTCCAGCGCCTCGTGGGCGATCATGAACAGGGCGAAGTCGGCGAAGGTCATCAGACAGCCGCCGTGCAGATTGCCCGAGCCGTTCAGGTGCTTGGTCTCGACCTTGAACGCGCAGCGGCGCGTCCCGTCCGGCTCGTCGCGCAGGTAGAAGGGGCCCGAGAGGTCCTCGAACGGATCGCCGCCGCGGATCAGGCTCCAGCCCGCCCATTCGCCGACGCCGGCGATGATCTCGCGCCCCGGACCTTCCTCGCCGTCGGCCATGTTTGCTCCCTGTCGTCACGCGCCTTATGACCCTGCATAGCCGTACAACCAGGGGAAACGCCATGGCTCTCGATGTCGAAACCCGCGATCAGCTGATCGAGACCGTCCGGCGGTTCGTCGCCGAGCGGCTGCGGCCGATCGAGGCCCAGGTGGCCGAAGACGACCGGGTGCCGGACGAGATCGTCGCCGAGATGCGCGATCTGGGCCTGTTCGGCCTGTCGATCCCCGAGGAATACGGCGGCCTCGGGCTTTCGATGGAGGACGAGTGCCTGGTCGCCATCGAACTGGGCCGCACCTCGCCGGCGTTCCGCTCGGTGATCGGCACCAATGTCGGCATCGGCAGCCAGGGCCTGGTCATGTTCGGCGCCCCCGAGCAGAAGGCGCGATGGCTGCCGGGGGTGGCCTCGGGCGAGATCGTCACCGCCTTCGCCCTGACCGAGCCGGAGGCGGGCTCGGACAGCGCGGCCGTCCAGACCCGCGCGCGGCGCGAGGGCGATGTCTATGTGCTGGATGGCTCCAAGCGCTACATCACCAACGCCAACAAGGCCGGCCTGTTCACCGTCATGGCCCGCACCGACCCGGACAAGAAGGGCGCCGCCGGGGTCTCGGCCTTCCTGGTTCCCCGCGACCTGCCGGGGCTCTCGGTCGGCAAGCCGGAAAAGAAGATGGGCCAGCAGGGCGCCCACATCTGCGACGTGATCTTCGAGGGCGTCCGCGTGCCGGCCGAGAACCGGCTGGGCGCCGAGGGCGAGGGCTTCAAGGTCGCCATGCAGGTGCTCGACCGCGGCCGGCTGCATATCTCGGCGGTGTGCGTGGGCGTCGCCGAGCGGCTGATCGTCGACGCGGTGGCCTATGCCTCGGAGCGCAAGCAGTTCGGCCAGGCGCTGGCCGGCTTCCAGCTGATCCAGGCGATGATCGCCGATTCCAAGACCGAGGCCCTGGCCGCCCGCGCGCTGCTGCTGGACAGCGCCCGCAAGCGCGACGCCGGCGAGACCGTCACGCTCGAGGCCGCCGCCACCAAGCTGTTCGCCTCCGAGATGGTCGGCCGCGTCGCCGACCGGGCGGTGCAGATCTTCGGCGGCGCCGGCTACGTCGCCGACTACGGCATCGAGCGGCTGTACCGCGACGTGCGCATCTTCCGCATCTACGAGGGCGCCTCCCAGATCCAGCAGCTCGTCGTCGCGCGCGAGACGATCAAGCGCGGGGGCTGAGGATGAGCCGGCGTGGTCAGGGCCTGACGCGAAACCCCTCTCCCAGAGGGAGAGGGAGGGGCCCAGGCGAAGCCTGGGAAGGTGAGGGGTTACGGCGCTTCAAGGTCATCCGGCCAATCCGTACGCCCTCATCCTCCCATTCGCGGGCGAATGGGCCCCTCCTTCTCCCCACGGGAGAAGGGAAAGCGGCCGGGGCGACGAGGCGTGCGCGTCCCCGAGGGCGGACGCTGAAACGCGCGAGCAACCGGCGCCAGTCCGCATGACGTCGCCCATCGAAGACGCCATCTTCGCCCTCCTGGCCGAGGTGGAGGCCGGCAAGTCGATCGGTCCGGAACAGGTCGCCCGCGCCGTCGACGCCGAGGGCTGGCGCCGGCTCCTGCCGCAGGTCCGCGCCACGGCGGTGGGCCTGGCCCGCCAGGGCCGGCTGGTGATCACCCGCCACGGCAAGCCGGTCGACCCGGATACGTTCAAGGGGGTCTGGCGGCTGCGCGCGCCGCTGGACGCGGACCAGCCCTGACCGGCGCCGGCCTCCTCGTCCGCCGGGCGCTGGTCCTCGTCGCGGCGCTGGCGCTGGCCGCCTGCGCGCCCATGGTCCAGCAGGCCGGCCGGCCGGGCCTGGGCTTCGAGGGGCCCCGGCTGGAGGACCATGCGGTGGTCAGCTTCGACGGCGCTCGGCTTGGCCTGACGCGCTGGACGCCGGAGGGGCGCGAGCCCTGGGCGGTGATCGTCGGCGTCCACGGGATGAACGACTATGCCAACGCCTTCCATCTGGCCGCGCCGTTCTGGGCCGCCCAGGGCATCGCCACCTACGCCTACGACCAGCGCGGCTTCGGCCGCTCGCCCCGGCGGGGCGTGTGGGCCTCGGAGGCGGTGCTGAGCGAGGACCTGCGCACCGTCACCGCCCTGGTGCGCCAGCGCTATCCGCATGCGGTGATCGCGGTGGCCGGCGAGAGCATGGGCGCGGCGGTGGCGATCGAGGCCTTCGCCTCGGACCGGCCGCCCGACGCCAGCCGGCTGGTCCTGGTCTCGCCGGCGGTCTGGGGCTGGTCCAGCCAGCCGCCGCCGAACCGGGCCGCGCTCTGGCTCGTGGCGCACCTGGACGGGGCGGCGGTGATCAACCCCCCGCGCTTCGTCACCGACCGCATCTCGCCCTCGGACAACATCCAAGAGTTGATCGCCATGGGCCACGATCCGCTGATGCTGTGGGGCGCGCGCGGCGATGCGCTCTACGGCCTGGTCGGCCTGATGCAGCATGCCTGGCGCGACGCCGGCAAGCCCGGCGTGGCGATCCTCGACCTGCACGGCGCGCACGACGAGATCATCCCCCGCCGGCCGGCGCTGCGGGCCGCCGCGCGGCTGAAGCCCACCGACCGGTCGGCCGACTACGCCAACGGCTGGCACCTGTTGCTGGTCGACAACCAGGCCGAGACGGTGTGGCGCGACATCGCCGCCTTCATCGCCGATCCTAGTGCGCCGCTGCCGTCTGGCGCCCCGATCATCCCCGGCGCGCCCACGGCGCCGAACGTCGGGGCTGCGCCCTAGGGGTGCGGATCAAACAGATGGCGCCGGCCGACGAGCGGACGTTCCGAGTTTCCGTGTTGGGTGGAAGCCGGCCCTTGCCCCATGCGGGTCAGGGTCTAGTGCTGCCTTTGGTTTCGGGCTCGACAGCGGACAGAAGCCAATGGCTGCGCAAGGTGGTTTTCAGGCGTGTCCCGAACGAGCTCCGGACCGCGTCAATCCAGAGGACCACCGTTGGCGATCATCGCTTCAACAGGGCCGGTCAACGGTTTACCGGGGCGGATCACCGGGCGCCGCCATCGTCCTTCGCCGGGGCGTGTTTTGCCGGATTGTAAATCTCCAGCTGCCCATTGAAGGCGTCCGTGAAGGCGGCGCCAATGATGCTATCGGGATCGAAAGCCAGACGTTCGACGTGGAAGACGCCGGCGCCGACGGTGATCACCTGGCATGGATTGGCGCACGTCGCCGTTTCACCGTCGACCTGCAGCTTAAAGACGCCATCGTGTTCGCCCAGGTATCGGTACATCTGCACGGTGGGGGTCGATTGCCCAGCCTTCTTCTGGTCCTCCGAGAGTTCTCCCTGATAGGCGTACTCTTGGCCGTCTCGATATTGCCAATTGTGCGTCGTCGATGCCGGCGGGGACTTTGCATCGGCAATCGGGCTTGATGGGGCGGAAGATGCGCTTCGCTGGTGCGGCGCCTCTCTGGGCGTACACCCAGCAATGCCCAAGGCCAAGAAACAGCCAACGCCAACGATGGGCGAGACCCAAAATAGCCGTATGAGACTCATGCGCTCTCGGACCGCGCCAAATATGGGAAGGAAAACGCCCACAACCCTAGACGAAAGGGTCATGAGGCCATGACCCAATCAGAATCCCGCCCCCTTGGGGAATCAGCCTCAGGCGCCGCCGCCTGCTCGGCCTCGATCTTGGCCAAGCGTCGCCCCCAATCCGCGTGAGTTGGATAGACCATATATGGACCTGATGTCGCCGAGAAGCGGACCCAGCGAAGGTCTCAGATCGGTCGATCATTGCCCTTGGCTCACGGCCCGAAAGCGGACGCGACAGTCGGCGCCATCGGTCTGATCCGCGCCCCTAGCGCAGAAAGCCGGCCTCGGCGAAATCGACCATCCGCTTGATCAGCGCCTCGACGTCGTCCTCGCGGGTCAGGCCCTCGGACAGGGTGTTCAGGCGGTCGAACTCGGCGAAGCGGTTGTTGTGGATCATGCCCAGCACGAAGTGCAACCGCCAGTAGACCTCCTCGGGCGCCAGCTCCGGGCGCGCGGCCAACAGGGCGTCGGCGAAGCGGCGCAGGTGCGAGACGTCCTTGGTCAGGGCCTCGCGCATCGCCTCGGTGCCCTCGCTGCGCGAGCGGATGATGAACTGCAGCGAGATCAGCCGATCGCCCCTGGGGTCCAGCCAGCGCACCGGCGGGTCGATCAGCGCCTCCAGGATGGCGCGCACCGGCGGGCGGCCCTGGTGGGCGTCGCTGGCCAGGTGCAGCATCCGCGCGCGGATGCGGTTCAGCTCGGCCGTGCGCCGCTGGAAGATCTCGAACAGCAGCGCGTCCTTGGAGCCGAAGTGATAGTTCACCGACGCCAGATTGACCCCCGCCTCGGCGGTGATGTCGCGCACCGAGACCTTCTGGAAGCCGCGCACCGCGAACAGCCGCTCGGCCGCGGCGAACACCAGATTTTTGGTCGCGGCCGCGGTTTCCGGGTCGATCGCCTCGTCGTGGACGTCCGGCTCGAGGTCGAGCGGAAGGGCGCTCGTCAACGCACCAGCTCGCGCATCGCCTTGTCCAGGCCCTCGATGGTCAGCGGATACATCCGGTCGTTCATCAACTGGCGGACCACCCCGATCGAGGGGGTGTAGTCCCAGTGCCGCTCGCCGGTGGGGTTGAGCCACACCACGCTGTCGTAGATCTGGGTGACGCGGTCGACCCAGACGGCGCCGGCCTCCTCGTTCCAGTGCTCCACCGAGCCGCCCGGATAGGTGATCTCATAGGGGCTCATCGTCGCGTCGCCGACGAAGATCACCTTGTAGTCCTTGGGATATTTGTGCAGCACGTCCCAGGTCGGCATCTTCTCGACGGTGCGCCGGCGGTTGTCCTTCCACACGCTCTCGTAGAGGCAGTTGTGGAAGTAGAAGAACTCCATGTTCTTGAACTCGGTCTTGGCCGCCGAGAACAGCTCCTCGCAGAGCTTGATGTGGCTGTCCATCGACCCGCCGATGTCGAAGAACAGCAACACCTTGATCGAATTGCGCCGCTCCGGCCGCATGACGATGTCGAGGTAGCCCTTGTTGGCCGTGCCCTTGATCGAATTGTCCATGTCCAGCTCGTCGGGCGAGCCTTGGCGGGCGAACTTGCGCAGCCGCCGCAGGGCGATCTTGATGTTGCGGGTGCCCAGCTCGACGGTGTCGTCGAGGTTCTTGTATTCGCGCTTGTCCCAGACCTTGATCGCCTTGCCGTGGCGACCCTTGTCCTGGCCGATGCGGATGCCTTCCGGGTGGAAGCCGTTGGCGCCGAAGGGGTTGTTGCCGTTGGGGCGGCTGCCGCGCTCGCCCTTCTCGCCCTTGCCGTCGCCGTCGCCGTCCTGCTGCTTCATCCGCTCGGCGAGCATCTCCATCAGCTTGTCGAAGCCGCCCATGGCCTCGATCTGGGCCTTCTCCTCCTCGGTGAGGAAGCGGTCGGACAGCGCCTTCAGCCATTCGGCGGGGATGTCGGCGCCGAGCCCCAGCTCGCTCTTCTCCAGCCCCTTGAACACATGGCCGAACACCCGGTCGAACTTGTCGAGGTTCTTCTCGTCCTTCACCAGCGCCGAGCGCGAGAGGTAGTAGAAGTCGTCGACGGTGCGGTCGATCACGTCGCGATCGAGCGCCTCGATCAGCATCAGGTATTCCCTGAGCGTCACCGGCACCTTGGCCTGGCGCAGCTCGATGAAGAAGTTCATGAACATGGGACGGTCCGCCGTCAAACGGTTGTTCGTCTAAGATTGGGCGCGCGCGGGCCGGCTGTCCAGAGCGCTGATCGTCGCCGCGCGCCGGCGATCGGGCGCAATCCCTTGGCGGGGCGGGGGCTCAGGCGGGCCTTCGGCTCAGGATGAATTCGTGGTCGCGGGTCTCGCCGACCGGAAATTCGTACTCCCCGACCTTTTCGAAGCCGTGGCGGGCGTAGAGCCGCTGGGCGCCGTGATTCTCCGACCAGACGCCGATCCAGAGGCGCCGGCCGGGCGCGGCCAGCCAGTCCAGCGCCAGCGCCAACAGCCGCCCGCCGAGGCCCGAGCCCTGCGTCTCCTGGCGCACATAGAGCCGCCAGAGCTCGCCGCAGGCCGGCGTGATCTCGGGGTGCGGCAGGTGGCAGGGGCCGGCGAGGGCATAGCCGAGGGCTTGGCCGTCGCGCTCGGCGATCCACAGGCCATGGGCCGGATCGGCCGCCCAGGCCGCGTAGCGCGCCGGCGCATGGGCGTCGGCCAGATGCTCGGCCAGGTCCCTGGGCGGATAGAGGTGGGCGAAGGCGCCGGAGAAGGTCTCCGCCCCCAGCCGGGCCAGCCGCTCGGCGTCGGCTGGGAGCGCCCGGCGGATTTCGATGTCGCTCATGCGCGTTCGGATGACATAGAGTGCCCTCGTGTCGATCGCCCTCTACACCCATCCCGACATGCTCGACCACCGGCCGGGCGCCCACCACCCCGAGCGGCCCGAACGGCTGGGCGCGGTGCTGGACGCGCTGGCCGACGCCGCCGGCCTGGACCTGGACCGCCGCGAGGCCCCGCCGGTCGCCCGCGCGGACCTGGAGCGGGTGCATCCCGCCGCCTTCATCGACGCCATCGCCGCCGCCGCCCCCGCCGAGGGGCTGAAGCGGATCGACGAGGACACCGCCATGTCGCCGGGCAGCCTGACCGCCGCCTGGCGCGCCGCCGGCGGGGTGGTCGCCGCCGCGCGGGCTGTCGCCGCCGGCGAGGTCGAGCGAAGCTTCTGCGCCGTCCGCCCGCCCGGCCACCACGCCGAGCCCGGCCAGGCGATGGGGTTCTGCCTGTTCTCCAACGTCGCGGTGGCCGCGCGCGCGGCCCAGGCCGAGGGGCTGAACAAGGTCGCGGTGGTCGATTTCGACGTCCACCACGGCAACGGCACCCAGGCGGTGTTTCAGGCCGATCCCAGCCTGTTCTTCGCCTCGGTGCACCAGTGGCCCTGCTATCCGGGCAGCGGCCGGCCGAGCGAGCGCGGGGTGGGCAATGTGCTCAACGCCGTGGTCCTTCCCGAGAGCGAGCCCCAGGTCTGGCGCGCGGCGTTCGAGAGCCTGATGGCGCCGCTGGACGCCTTCGCCCCCGACCTGATCCTGATCTCGGCCGGCTTCGACGCCCATGTGCGCGATCCGCTGGCCGAACAGCGTCTGGAGGCGGAAGACTACGCCTGGGCGACCCGGGCGATATTGACCGTGGCGCGGGCCAGATGCGGCGGGCGCGTTGTCTCCTCGCTCGAAGGCGGCTACGACCTGATCGGGCTGGGCCAGTCGGCGCTGGCCCATGTCCGGGCGTTGGGGGAGCCATGACGAACGCAAGCGGGATCGCCCGGCGCGGGGGGCGGACGGTCCGACGGGCATGTCGGCGGACCCGATAGCCGGCCGGGCCAAACATCCGCCGGGGGGCGGCAAGGGCGGGCCGCGCGCGGGCGCTATCATCCTGACCCGCCATGGCGAGCCGGACCTGTCGCGCAAGGTGCGGCTGAACGCGGCCGGCTACGCCGACTGGTGGGCGCGTTACGAGGACATTGGGCTCAAGCCCGGCCAGAGCGCGCCGGCGGGGCTGCGCGCCGCGGCCAAGGACGCGGTGATCCTCTGCTCGACCCGGCCGCGCTCGATCGAATCCGGCCATGCGGTCGCCGGCGGCCGCGACTTCGACACCGACGCCGCGCTGATCGAGGCGCCGCTGCCGCCGCCGAACTGGCCCCGTTGGCTGAAGCTCGCCCCGCGCACCTGGGGGGTGATCGCGCGGACCTGGTGGTGGTTCTTCGACCACCACGCCGGCCAGGAGACCCGCGCGGAGGCGCAGGTCCGCGCCGAGGTCATCGCCGATCGGCTGATCGCCCACGCCGGCCAGGGCCGCGACGTGCTGGTCATCGCCCACGGCTTCTTCAACGCCATGGTGGGCCTGGCCCTGAGCCGCCGCGGCTGGCGGCTGGTCGACAACCAGGGTTACCGCTACTGGGCCTCGCGGCGCTTCGAGCGGGGCTAAGGCGGCGCCATCGGTCAGCTCATCGAGCGGACCCCGTCAGCGAAGCCGAGGATCAATGCGCCTTGGGTTGCGCGTGATGCCGGTGGTGGTGGTGGTGGTGGTGATGGCGGTGGCGGAGCTGGGCAAGCGCTTTGCCGGCATCTCTGCCGGCATCGGCCGCAGCCGCTTTCGCCGCGTTGGCGGTGCCTTGCGCCGCGTCGGCGGCGCCTTGCGCCCTTTGCGCGGCCGCCCCAGCCGCTTGCGCCGCGCTTGCGGCGGCGTCGGCGCTGCCTTGCGCCCTTTGCGCGGCCGCCCCAGCCGCTTGCGCCGCGCTTGCGGCGGCGTCGGCGGTGCTTTGCGCGTGTTCTGCGGCGCTCTGCGCGTGCTCCACGGCTTCCTGCGTGGCGCAGCCGCTGAGCGTCAGGGCGCCGGCCATCAGGCCGACCATGGACATCCGGCTTGCCAGTCTGAGCATCGAAAAATCCCCTTCCTATGAAATCGAGTGATTGGCCCTACCCGATCCGGGCCCCGGCCCCCTTGATATCAATCAACGCCGACGCCCGCCAGAGCCTCGGGTTCGGTTCCGGTCCCGTCCCACCATTCCGGCTAATCCCGCTGGACACCCGGCCCGCGGCACGCGAAGGTCCGGGCGGAAACGTCCATCGATGGGGGGTCATCACATGGCGCAGGTTGATATCGCACAGCGTCCGGTCGGCGGCGCGGGCAGGGCGGGGGCCCTGCCGGAGCGGCGCTTCTTTTTCATCATGGCGGTGATCTGCGCGCTGACGATTTTCGCCGGCTTCGCGGCCTCCTACTACCTGAAGGGCGTCTTTCACGTTCCCCCGCCCCTGTCGGCGATGACCCGCGTGCATGGGGTCATCTTCACCGCCTGGGTCGCGCTGTTCGTCGCGCAGGCCGGGCTGATCGACCGGGGCAACCCCGCCCTGCACCGCCGGCTGGGCCTGCTCGGCGTCCTGCTGTTCGGGATCGTGGTCGCGGTCGGGGTGGTGACGGCGATCAACGCGGGGCGCCTCGGCCATGCGCCGCCGGGCTCGCCCCCGCCGCTGGTGTTCATGGTGGTCCCGCTCGCGGCCATGGCCGCCGCCGCCGGCCTGGTCGGCGCGGCCCTGTGGAACCGCGCGCGGCGCGACGCCCACATGCGCTACATGCTCGCGGCGTTCATCGCGATGACGCCGCCGGCCACGCATCGGCTCATGCTGGGCGCGGGCCAGCCGGGCAAGGCGCTGTGGATCGCGTTCGCGATCATGGACACCCTGCTGGGGATCGCGGTGCTTTATGACGTTCGCGCCCGCGGGCGGGTGCATCCCGCCTACGTCTGGTCGGCGGCGACGTTCGCGGCGGTCGAAGGCGTCGTGGTCTGGGCCTATTCGAGCCCGGCCTGGCTCGTGATCGCCAAGTGGCTGATCCAGACCTGACCGCTTACCCCGCTCACCGCCCCTCGAACACCGGCTTGCGCTTCTCCACGTAGGCCGCGAACGCCTCCTTGGTATCCCGGCTGGCGAACAGCTTGCCGTGCCGCTCGGCCTCGAAGCGGATGTAGTCCGCGAAGCCGACCTTCTCGGCCTGGACGAAATTGCCCTTCAGCGTCGTCAGCGCCAGCGGCGCCGAGCCGGCCAGGCGGTCGACGACGGCGGCCAGTTCGGCCTCGTAGGTCGCCTCGCCGAACAGGCGGGTGACCAGGCCCAGGCGCAGGGCCTCGGCGCCGTCGAACTTCTCGCCGAGCATGAACAGCTCGCGCGCCTTGGCCGCGCCGACCAGCCGCGGCAGGGTCCAGGGCATGCCCATGTCGCCCGCGACGCCGACGTTGAGGAAGGCGGTGTTGAACCGCGCGGACGCGTCGGCGAAGCGGAAGTCGCAGGCCATCGCCCAGCCCATGCCGGCGCCGGCGCAGGCGCCCTTGATCGCCGCGATGGTCACCGCGCCCATCTCGTGCAGCATCACCGTGACGTTGAAGTCCTCGATGGCTGTCGCCCGGCCGCCCGCGCCCGCATTGTAGGCCTTGACGTCGGCCCCGGGGCAGAAGTCCCGGCCCGCGCCGCGCACCACCAGCACGCGCAGGGTTTCATCCTTGGCCGCGGCGCTCAGCGCCGCATAGAGCTCGCCCATCATCACCCCGGTGATCGAATTGCGCTGCTCCGGCCGGTTGAGGGTCAAGGTCGCGGCTGGGCCGCTGCGCTCCCAGCGGATGGTTTCGAAGGTCTGGTCGGCCATGGGGTTTCCTCTTGTCTTGACTTCCCGAGGGTAAGACCGTGCGGCTGGCGCGACAACGGCGTTGTCGAAGGCGGCGCCGATCCGCCGCGCGCCAGGCTTGGGCGCGGCGGCCGCACAGAACAAGCCGGAGGAAGAAGTCGATGAGCAGGCTTTGCGAAGGACGGGTGGCGATCGTCACCGGGGCGGGGCGCGGGATCGGGCGGGAATACGCCCTGATGCTGGCCGAGCACGGGGCCAAGGTGGTGGTCAACGACCTCGGCGGCGCGCGCGACGGGGCCGGCGCGGACGTCGGTCCGGCCCACGACGTGGTGGCCGAGATCAAGGCCGCGGGCGGCGAGGCGGTGGCCAACGGCGGCGACGTCAGCGACTGGGACGACGCCAAGGCGATGATCGACCAGGCGATCCAGGCCTTCGGCAAGCTGGACGTGTTGATCAACAACGCCGGCATCCTGCGCGACCGGATGCTGGTCAACATGACCGAGGCCGAATGGGACGCGGTGATCAAGGTGCACCTGAAGGGCACCTTCGCCCCGGCCCACCACGCCGCCGCCTACTGGCGCGACCTGAACAAGGCCACCGGCGAGCTTGTGGGCGGGCGGATCATCAACACCTCGTCGGTCTCGGGCATCTACGGCAACATCGGCCAGACCAACTATGGCGCGGCCAAGATGGGCATCGCCGGCTTCACCATCATCGCCTCGCGCGAGCTGCGCCGCTACGGGGTGACGGTCAACTGCATCGCCCCGGGGGCGCTGACCCGGCTGACCGAGGACCTGGGCGGGCCGGTGACCGAGGAGCGGCGCGAGCGGATGAACCCGCGCTGGGTGGCGCCGATCGCGGTGTGGCTGGCGTCCGAGCAGTCGTCCGAGGTCTCCGGGCGGATGTTCGAGGCCAGCGGCGGCGTGCTGGCCATCGCCGAGGGCTGGCATCGCGGCCCGACGGTCGCGCCGGTGGGCGATCCGACCGTGCTTGGGCCCATCGTCGCCGACATGATGGCCCACGCCCGCAAGAACGCCGGCATGGACGGCAAGGATCTGGATTAGGATTGCATAAATAACTCCGCTCGTCCCGGCGA
This sequence comes from uncultured Alphaproteobacteria bacterium, assembly GCA_963706385.1. Classification (GTDB taxonomy): domain Bacteria; phylum Pseudomonadota; class Alphaproteobacteria; order Caulobacterales; family Caulobacteraceae; genus Poindextera. The sequence goes on from OY970153.1 coordinate 3,164,944, forward strand.
AGGCCGGGATCCAGATGACAAAGCGCGGTGCGGGATTGTTGAGCTGGGTGACGGCCTCACAGCAAGCCGCCCAGCCATATGATCTGGGTCCCGGCCTTCGCCGGGATGAGCGGGGAATTTGTAGGCATGAAGACAACCAGGGACGGGCGATGAATTTCGAATTCTCCGACGAACAGAAGCAGCTGCGCAACGAGGCGCGGCGGTTTCTGGAGGCCAAATGCCCGCCCAAGGCGGTGCGCGCGATCCTGGAGGGGCCGGAGCCCTACGACCGCGCGCTGTGGAAGGGCCTGGCCGAGATGGGCTTTCTCGGCGTGGCGATTCCCGAGGCCCATGGCGGGCTGGGGCTGGGCTACCTCGAGCTGTGCGTGGTGGCCGAGGAGCTGGGCCGCGTGCTGGCGCCGGTTCCGTTCTCCTCTTCGGTGTTCCTGGCCACGGAGTTCATCCTGGCCGCCGGCAGCGAGGCCCAGAAGGCCAGATGGCTGCCCAAACTGGCCTCGGGCGAGGCGATCGGGACCTTCGCCTTCGCCGAGGGCGTGGGCGCGGTGACCCCGCGGGCGATCAAGCTGAAGGCCTCCGGCGGCGCCCTGACCGGGAGCAAGCTGCCGGTGGCCGACGGCGACGTGGCCGATTTCGCCGTCGTCGCGGCCCGCACCGCGCCTGGCAATGACGAGCGCGGCGTCTCGCTGTTCATCGTCGAGCTGAACGGGCCGGGCGTCAGCTGCGAGGCGGTCGAGACCATCGACCCCACCCGCGGCCACGCGAAGATCACCTTCGCCGGCGCCGCCGCCGAGCCGCTGGGGGCGGCGGGCGAGGGCTGGCCCACCATCGAGGCGGTGTTCGACCGCGCCGCGGTGCTGACCGCCTTCGAACAGGTGGGCGGCGCCGACCGGGCGCTGGAGATGGCCCGCGACTACGCGCTGGAGCGCATGGCGTTCGGCCGGCCGATCGGCTCGTTCCAAGCGGTCAAGCACATGCTGGCCGACATGTACGTCTCGGCGACCCTGGCCCGCTCCAACTGCTATTACGGCGCCTGGGCGCTCTCCACCGGCTCGTCGGAGTTGGCGCAGGCGGCGGCCACCGCGCGGGTCTCGGCCACCCAGGCCTTCCAGCACTGCTCGAAGAACAACATCCAGACCCACGGCGGCATGGGCTTCACCTGGGCCTTCGACTGCCACCTCTACTATCGCCGCTCGAACCTTCTGGCGCTCAACCTCGGCAGCCTTTCGGTCTGGGAAGACCGGCTGATCGAGCGCCTGCGCGCCAAGAACGTCGCCTGATCCGGAGCTGATCACATGAATTTCGACGACACCCCGGAAGAAGCCGCCTTCCGCCAGCAGGTGCGCACCTGGATCGAGGCCAACGCGCCCCATCACCTGAAGGAGCCGCTGTCCAACGCCGGCTTCGGCACTGGGCCGCAGGGCATCGACGTGATGGCCGAGGCCAAGGCCTGGCAGAAGAAGAAGGCCGACGCCGGCTGGGCCTGCCTGCACTGGCCGAAGGAATACGGCGGCCGCGGCGCCAGCCCGATCGAGCGGGTGATCTGGGGCCAGGAGGAGGGGGTCTATTCCTCCCTCGGCGGCGCCTTCATCATCGGCCACGGCATGTGCGGCCCGACCATGATGGCCTTCGCATCCGAAGAGCAGAAGCGCCGCTACCTGCCGCCGCTGGCCGCCGGTGAGGAGGTCTGGTGCCAGCTGTTCTCCGAACCGGCCGGCGGCTCGGACCTGGCGGGCCTGCGCACCCGCGCCGAGAAAGTCGGCGACGAGTGGGTGATCAACGGCCAGAAGATCTGGACCTCGGGCGCCCAATATTCGGACTACGGCATCCTGATCACCCGCACCGACCCCACCGTGCCCAAGCACAAGGGCATGACCATGTTCTTCCTGAGCATGAAGTCGCCGGGGATCGAGATCCGCCCGATCAAACAGGCCAACGGCCAGTCCGGCTTCAACGAGGTCTATTTCACCGACGTGCGCATCCCCGACGCCCAGCGGCTGGGGGCGGTGAACGACGGCTGGAAGGTCTCGCTGACCACCTTGATGAACGAGCGGCTGTCGATCGGCTCGGGCATGACCACCGGCTTCGCCGAGTTGTTTGACCTGTGCTGCCGGATCGAGACGCCGGACGGACTGGCGATCGACGACCGGGCGGTGCGCTCCAAGCTGGCCACCTGGGCGACGCGGGCCAGTGGGCTGAAATACACCGGCTTTCGCGCCATCTCGGCCCTCTCGCGCGGCGAGACGCCGGGGCCGGAGAACTCGATCGGCAAGCTGGTGGCCGGCGCGACCATGCAGGACATCGCCGCCTACGCCCTCGACCTGCAAGGCCAGGCCGGGGTGCTGGTCGATCCCGAGATCGCCGCCGCGGTCGCCCGCTTCCAGGCCATGCTGCTGCGCTCGCCGGCCACCCGCGTCGAGGGCGGCACCGACGAGATTCTGCGCAACATCATCGCCGAGCGGGTGCTGGGCCTGCCGGCCGACATCCGCGTCGACAAGGACGTTCCCTTCAACCAGATCCCGACGAGCGGCGCGCGATGACCTACGAAACCCTGAAGGTCAGCCTGGAGAACGAGACCCTCTGGGTGACGCTGAACCGGCCCGAGCGGCTCAACGCGCTCAGCCGCGCCCTGGTCGAGGAACTGCGCGGGGTGTTCGTCGACCTCTACTGGAAGCACGAGATCCGCACCGTCGTCCTGCGCGGCGAGGGGGCCAACTTCTGCGCCGGCCTGGATCTGAAGGAGCCGCGCGGCAATGAACCCCGCGGCCCCGGCGCCGGCCTCGTCGCCCAGCGGCGGATCAGCGAGATCGTCATCTCCATGCGCCGTTGCCCGCAGCCGATCATCGCCCTGATCGACGGCGCGGCGGCCGGCGGCGGCTTCGCCCTGGCCCTGGCCTCGGACGTGCGCATCGCCACCCCGACGCTGAAGATGAACGCCGCCTTCATCAAGATCGGCCTGTCGGCCTGCGACATCGGGGTCAGCTACTTTTTGCCCCGCATGGTCGGCGCCTCGGTGGCGTCCGAGCTGATGCTGACCGGCCGCTTCCTCGGCGCCGAGCGCGCGCTGTCGCTGGGCCTGGTCAGCAAGGTCGTGGCGCCCGCCCAGCTCGAGGCCGAGGCGCGGAGCCTGTTGGCCGAGATGCACGCCACCACCCCGCTGGGCCTTCGCCTGACCAAGGAGGCGCTGAACTTCGCGGTCGACGCGGCCGGCCTGGAGGCGGCGATCGCCATGGAGGACCGCAACCAGATCCTGGCCTCCCAGGGCGAGGACTTCGGCGAGGGCGTGCGCGCCTTCCTGGAAAAACGCCCCCCGGTCTACGGCCCGAAGGCGAAGGCCTGAGCGGGACGGTTCTGCGCCCCGCGCGTCAGCAATTCACCCATACGAACCAGGCGAACTGGCTGTAGAGGATGTGATCCTCCAGGCTGGTTTCGGGGCCGAGAATCTCCCGCAGGGCCTGGCGCAAGAGCACATGCTGGCCGATGAAGTCGAGCCTGTGTTTCGGCAGATCGAACCATTGGCGAAAGAAGCGCGTGCGATAGGCGTCGATCAGGTAGAGCGTGTCTTCGGGCCGCAGGGCGGCGAAGATCCGTCCCAGGCTTGCCGTCGGCCGTTTCGAGTTGTGACGGGGCGTGACCAGTTTGAGGATGCTGGCGAACGCGGCGTCCAGCCCCCGCGCGCGCGCCAAGCTGTCGTCGGGCGCCTGCCAGACGCGCACGGACCACAAGGCGTCGACGATCTCGGGGTCGTCGTAGGCCCCGGCCACCACCACCGGCCGGCCCGAGTTGACCCGAGCCGGCCCCTCGATCTCCCATAGGCGGCGTTGAAACTCGGGGGTTCGAAACTCCGCCTCCGGACCCCCCCGCGCCGACCGCGCCGCGGCCAGATGCGAAGCCAGCAAGCTGGCGTCGCGCCCGTTGGCGTATTGGTCGCGAAATGCGTCGCGGACCTTCCGAGCCCGTTTTTCCTTCATAGTCTCCTTCTCCTTGGACGCCGCGCACGGAACGCGGTTGTCGGTTGCAAGCATCACCGACGATGTCGGGCGGACCCCCTCGGGGCGTTGGCGGGGTCAGAACTCTTCCCAGTCGCTGGCCGCGGCCGGATTCGATCGGCCGCCGCCCGCCGCGACGGCGATCTTGACGCGCGCCTGGGCGGCGGGGTTGCCGGCCGGGGCATGGCGGCCGGGCTCGGCCAGCCGCGGGCGCGCCGAGGGCCGTTCGGCGCCGGTTCCGGTCTGGAAGCGGGCGACCAGCCGGGCCAGCTCGCCCGCCTCCCCCTTGAGACTGGCGGCGGCGGCGGTGGTCTGCTGGACCATGGCGGCGTTCTGCTGAGTCACTTGATCCATCTGGTTGACGGCGGTGTTCACTTCGTTCAGCCCGGCGGCCTGTTCCTGAGAGGATTGGGCGATCTCGGCGATCAGGGCGTCGATCTCGCTCACCTTGACGGCGATCTCGTTCAGGGTCTGGCCGGTGTCGCCGACCAGGCGCACACCGCGCTTGACCTGTTCCGAGCTGGTGGCGATCAGCGCCTTGATCTCCTTGGCCGCCTCGGCCGAACGCTGGGCCAGCGCCCGAACCTCCTGCGCCACCACCGCGAAGCCGCGGCCCGCGTCCCCCGCCCGCGCCGCCTCGACCCCGGCATTAAGGGCCAGAAGGTTGGTCTGGAAGGCGATCTCGTCGATCACCCCGATGATCTGGGCGATCTGCTTGGAGCTTTCCTCGATCTCGGCCATGGCCGAGACGCCCTCGCGCATGACCTCGCCCGACCGCGCGGCGACGTCCTTGGCTTGGGCGGCGGCGAGATTGGCCTCGCGGGCGCCGACGGCGCTGCGCTTGACCGTGGCGGTGATCTCGTCCAGCGCGGCGGCCGTCTGCTCCAGGTTCGCCGCCTGCCGCTCGGTGCGCTTGGACAGATCGTCCGCCGCCCGCGCGATCTCCTCGGCTCCGCCGTTCACCGTCTGGGTGGATCCAAAGACCGTCCCCAGCGTCTCCTGCAACGCGGCCATGGTGGCGTTGAAGTCAGCGCGCAATCCCTCGTATTCGGGCGCGAAGGCCTCGTCAAGGCGGAAGGTCAGGTCGCCGCCGGCCAGCGTCTTCAGGCCCTCGGCCACCGAATCGACGACGAACGTCTGCCGGCGCTCGGCCTCGGCCCGCTCGGCCTCGGCCTTCCGGCGCGCGGTTTCAGCCGCCTCCAGATAGACCGAGATGGCGTAGTCCATGTCCAGCAGGGTCGCCTTGGACAGGGCGCCCAGTTCGGCCGCGACCGACTTGGCCGCTTCGGCCTTGCCGCCGAATCCGCCCTTGGGCCAGCGCGCCTTGACCACGGCGCCGATTAGCGAGTCGAGCAGCAGCGCGTAGCCGCCGATGTACCAGCGCGGCTCCAGCCCGACGCGGGCGTGGGTTTCGCCGATCCTGGTCACCGCCCGCACGTAGGTCTGGTCGAACCGAGCGTTGGTTATCGTCCCCCAGTGTTCGAGCTGCAGGTCCTTGGCGGCGTCGATATGGCTCTGGCCAGAGAAGAATTTCCGTGTTTCGGGAAAGGCCTTGACCTGACTATAGAATTTGTCGAGCGCCGCGGGCAGCTCTCGCATGACAACCGGCTTGGCGTTGCTGATATTCCGTCGCGATTCGGCGTCAAGTTGGATGAAATTCAATCGATCGTTCAGAGAGTCTGGCGAGGACATGCGGGTCTCCAAGTGAAACAAACGCGATGGATACAACTCGGATGTTACTACTAGAACTTGCGGTTTTTATTCGGCTGGGCCACCGCTTAAGCGGGCTCATCCGCTGAGCTCAAGTTGGCCGCTTCGCGCGGATTGCGCTCGACGCCACTTTGACCATTCCGACACGACCATGACCTTTCGCGTAATGATTGTGGTGATTATGTTTAAATTGGTTAACAAAAGGTATGTTCCATGAATAAGTTCAATATTTTGAGATAAATTATCAATCGAAAGATTTATATATGAAATTTATGAAATGTTGCTCATTGTTATAATGGTTATCAATTTTATGTTGCTGAATTGAGAACCGTTATCATTGCTTAAGTTGGGTAAGTCGATTATTTTTATGACATATGTGTCATTAATTTCATCGTTTGAGTTAAATTCAACGATCAGATGTTTTCACGAAACATGGCCCTCTAAACGACATCCTCATCGCGAAGTCGTGGCGGGCTAGCCGGGGAACCAGGGGCCGACGCACTGGCTGATCGCCTAGGTCCCGGCTCCCCGCTTCGCTCCGGCCGGGATGACGATCGAAACGAGTGTGGGCTCTAGGTAGAGCGCAGGCTGACGCCCGCCTACTCCGTCCCGTTGAGGATCATCGAGGTCGTGGTGCCCAGCGCCTTGGCGTAGGCCTGGGCGGCCTCGAAGGGGATGTCGCCCCGGCTGTTCTCGTGCGCGCGCACGGTGCTGGTGACCACGCCGCAGAGGTCGGCGATCTCCGCGCGGGTCAGGCCGACCCGCTCGCGCAGCCGCTTGAGCCGATCACCCTGCAGCTCCGAGCCGAACCGCGCTCGCGGCGCCTCGCCCGCCACGCTCAGCCGGCGCATGGTCGCGGAGATAATCCGGATCGCCTTGGCCACCGCATCCTGCTCGGCCTCGAAGCCGTACTGGCCGAGCAGCAGTTGCGCCTTGCGAAGGGTGTCGAGGTCGTCCATCCGAATCTCGCGGGCGAGGAGATCGCCAAGGCCTATCGGCTCGGCGATTCTGCGGCGCGTGTCGAGCCAATTCTGGGTGAAGACGGCGTCGGCGGGACGCGCGCGGGGAGCCTTCCGGCTCGAATGGAATTGTAAGCCGCCGCCCGCCGCGCCATAACGCCATGCACAATAGGGAGAGACACCATGCGCGAAGCCGTCATCGTATCCTACGCCCGCACCGGGCTGGCCAAGTCCGCCCGCGGCGGGTTCAACATCACCCCGCCGATGACCATGGCCGCGCACGCGATCAAGCACGCCGTGGCGCGCTCTGGCGTCGAGAGCGACTTCGTCGAGGACTGCTATCTGGGCAACAACGCCCATGGCGCGGCCAATATCGGCCGCCAGGCGGCCCTGCTCGCCGGCCTGCCGGTGACCACCGCCGGCGTGACGGTCAACCGCTTCTGCTCCTCGGGCCTGCAGACCATCGCCATGGCGGCCAACCACATCCGCGGCGACGGCGCGGACTGCGTGGTCGCCGGCGGCGTCGAAAGCATCTCGATCCCCGGCGGCGGCATGCCGCGCGAGGCGATCGACCCCGAACTGCTGAAGATCGCGCCGGCGATCTTCATGGCCATGATCGACACCGCCGACATCGTCGCCGAGCGCTACAAGCTCAGCCGCGAGTATCAGGACGAATATTCGCTGGAGTCCCAGCGCCGCATGGCCGCCGCCCAGCAGGCCGGCAAGTTCAAGGACGAGATCGTCCCGATGAAGACCCGCATGAAGCAGGTCAACAAGGAGACGAAGGAGGAAACCGTCGTCGACTACGTGGTCGACCGCGACGAGTGCAACCGGCCGGACACCACGCTGGAGGGCCTCGCCAAGCTGCCGCCGGTGATGGGGCCGGGCAAGTACATCACCGCCGGCAACGCCAGCCAGCTGTCCGACGCCGCCGCCGCCGTGGTGCTGATGGAGGCCAAGGAGGCCGAACGGCGCGGCCTTAAGCCGATGGGCCGGTTCGTGGCCTGGGCGGCGGCCGGCTGCGAGCCGGACGAGATGGGCATCGGCCCGGTGTTCGCCGTGCCCAAGCTGTTGAAGCGGCACGGGCTGAGCGTCGACGACATCGATCTTTGGGAGCTGAACGAGGCGTTCGCCAGCCAGTGCCTGTACAGCCGCGACAAGCTCGGCATCGATCCGGCGAAATACAACGTCAACGGCGGCTCGATCGCCATCGGCCACCCGTTCGGCATGACCGGGGCGCGCTGCACCGGCCACATCCTGCAGGAGGGTAAGCGCCGCGGGGCGAAGTGGGGCGTGGTGACCATGTGCATCGGCGGTGGCCAGGGCGGCGCGGGCCTGTTCGAAATCTACAACTGAGCCGCGGCGCGATGAAGGATTTCGCGGGCAGGATCGCCGTCGTCACCGGCGGCGGATCGGGCATGGGGCGCGAACTGGCGCGCCAACTGGTCGCCGAGGGCTGTAGCGTGGCGATGTGCGACGTCACCACCGGCGCCATGGAGGAGACGATAAGCCTCTGCCAGGCGGACGGGGCGCCGCAAGGGGTGCGGATCACCGCGCACGTGGTCGATGTCTCGGACGAGGACCAGGTGCTGCGCTTCCGGGCCGAGGTGGCCGAGCAGATGCACACCGACAAGGTCCATCTTTTGTTCAACAACGCCGGCATCGGCGCCGGCGGCTCGCTGTTCACCGACAGCCGCGATAACTGGGAGCGGACCTTCAACGTCTGCTGGTATGGGGTCTACTACATGACCCGCGCCTTCCTGCCGATGCTGGTCAAGGCCGAGGCGGGGCACATCACCAACACCTCCAGCGTCAATGGCTTCTGGGCCTCGCTCGGGCCCAGGACGCCGCACACCGCCTACAGCGCGGCGAAGTTCGCGGTCAAGGGCTTCACCGAGGCGCTGATCACCGACCTGAAGGTCAACGCCCCGCACGTCAAATGCTCGGTGGTGATGCCCGGCCACATCGGCACCAACATCGTCACCAATTCGCGCAAGGTGCTGGCGGGGCGCGAGTCCGAGGAGCTGAGCGAGCAGGAGGTCGGCCGCGCGCGCTCGCGGATGCGGGCCCAGGGGGTCGACGACAGCCAGATCAGCGACGCCGACATCCGCGCCAAGGTGCGCGAGCAGGCGGCCAACTTCCGCGACCGCGCGCCGATGACCGCGGCCGAGGCCGCCACGGTGATCCTGGACGGGGTCAAGGCCGGGCGCTGGCGCATCCTGGTCGGCGAGGACGCTCACCGGATCGACGAGCGGGTGCGTCAGGATCCCGAGCGGGTCTACGACGACGACTTCGCCACCCCGTTCGCCGCCCCGATCACCGCCTCGGCGCCGCGGATGAATTAGGGCGGGCGCCGAAAGGCCCTCCCTCACCACCTCAGTACGACCGCGGCATCCCCAGCGCGTTCTGGCCCAGGAAGGCCAGGATCAGGTTGGTCGAGATCGGGGCCACCTGATAGAGCCGGGTCTCGCGGAACTTGCGCTCGATGTCGAACTCCTCGGCGAAGGCGAAGCCGCCGTGGGTCTGCACGCAGGCCTCCGCCGCCGCCCAAGCGGCTTCCGAGGCCAGGAGCTTGGCGATGTTGGCCTCCTCGCCGGCGGTCAGCCCCGCGTCGAACCGTTCGGCCGCCCGCTCGACCATCAGGGCCGCGGCCCGGGTCTGGGCGTAGGCCCGCGCGATCGGGAACTGGACGCCCTGGTTGGCGCCGATCGGCTGGCCGAACACCTTGCGCTCGGTGGCGTATTTGCTGGCCTTGGCGATGAACCACTCCGCGTCGCCCAGGCATTCGGCGGCGATCAGGGTCCGCTCGGCGTTCATCCCGTCGAGGATGTAGCGGAAGCCCTTGCCTTCCTCGCCGATCAGGTTCGCGGCGGCGACCTCGACGTTGTCGAAGAACACCTCGGTGGTGGCGTGGTTCATCATCGTGCGGATCGGCCGGATGGTCAGGGTTCCGGCCGCGCGCGCCGCGTTCATGTCCAGCATGAACACCGACAGCCCGTCGCCCTTCTTGGCCACCTGGTCCTTGGGCGTGGTGCGGGCCAGAAGGATCATGAAGTCGGAATATTCCGCCCGGCTGGTCCAGATCTTCTGGCCGTTGACGATGTAGCGGTCGCCGTCGCGCACCGCGTTGGTCGACAGCGCCAGGGTCTCCGAGCCCGAGGTCGGCTCGGTGACGCCGAACGCCTGCAGGCGAATCTCGCCCGAGGCGATGGCCGGCAGCCAGCGCTGCTTCTGCTCAGCCGTTCCGTGCTTGAGGATGGTGCCCATGGTGTACATCTGGGCATGGCAGGCGGCGGCGTTGCAGCCGTTCCTGTGCACCTCCCGCAGGATGGCGGTGGCCGCGCGCAGGCCAAGGCCGGCGCCGCCGAATTCCTCGGGGATCAGGGCGCCGAGGAAGCCCTCCTTGGTCATCGCGCCCACGAAATCGCTGGGATAGGCCCGCTCGCGGTCGAGCGCGCGCCAGTATTCGCCCGGAAACCGCGCGCAGAGGGCGGCGACGGAATTGCGGATCGCGGCGAGGTCGTCTTCGGTGTTCATCGGCTCACACTCTTCCATCCGTGGCGGGCGATCGCCTCGCCATGTTCGTTCTTGCCCGGCGCTTTTGGATCGATCAGGGCCGGCTCGGCAAGGAAGCGGATCGGCGCGCCGATGATCTCCGAGCCCTCGGCGTCATGGGCCAACAGGCCGCGTTCGACCATGAACGGATCGGCGTAGGCTTCCTTCAGGTCGCGCACCGGCGCCCAGCAGATGTCGCGCCCCTCGAACCAGGCCTCCCATTCGGCGAGGCTCCTGGCCTTGAACGCCTCGCGCAGGAAATCGCGCACCGGCTCCTGGCCCGCGCCCGGCGGGGTCTTGGCGGCGGCGATCAGGTCGGGGCGGCCGAGGCCGTTCAGCAGGTTTTCCGCGAACTTGGCCTCCGAGCCGCCCAGCGCCAGGAAGCGGCCGTCGGCGGTCTGGTAGAGATCATACAGCGCCGCCCCGCCCCAGAAGCGCGAGCGGGCCGCGGCCGGCGCCTCGCCCTTGGCGAACACCTCGCCGACGAAGGGCGCGGTCCAGGCCACTAGGCTGTCGAACATCGAAATGTCGAGATAGTCGCCCAGGCCGGTCCGCTCGCGGCCCAAGAGGGCCATCAGCACCGCCGAGAGCCCGGTCATGGCGCCGAGCGCGTCGGCCGAGACCACGATCGGCATCGCCGGCGGCGGGCCCTCGCCGGGCGCCAGGGTTCCCGCCAGCGCCTGGACCACCAGGTCGTGCGCTGGGCGGTCGCGATAGCGGCCGTTCTGGCCGAACGCGCTCAGCGAGCAGTAGACGATCCCCGGATTGAGCTTGCCGACCGCCGCGTAGCCGACACCCAGCCGCTCGGCCACGCCCGGCCGATAGGTCTCGACCAGCACGTCCGCCTCGGCCGCCAGCTTCAGGCACAGGGCCAGCCCCTCCGGGTGCTTCAGGTCGATCTGGATCGAGCGCTTGCCGCGCTGGGTGTTGCGGAAATAGACCGTCTGGCCGTTCTTGACCTCGCCGATCGCCCGCGTGGGCTCGCCGGCGCCGGCCGGTTCGACCTTGATCACCTCGGCCCCATGGTCGGCCATCATCATGGTCAGCATCGGCCCCGGCAGGAAGCTCGACAGGTCCAGCACCTTGAGCCCGGAAAGTTTCATCGCCGCCCCGCCCCCTCGCGTCTTCGCCGTGACCGATCGGCGCTTTCCTTGGCACGTCTTCACGCGGCCCGCTATGGTCGGGGCATGGCCGCCACGATCTCATATGTCGCGTTTTCCAGCCGCTCCGAGCCGCCGCTGACGCTGGCCGGCCAGCTTTGCATACCGACCGGCGCGGCGCCCGGCTCGACGCCAGCCGTGGTGATCTGCCACGGCTCGGACGGGGTCGACGGGCGCGGCGCCTTCCATGCCGGCGCCCTGCAGGCGGCGGGGATCGCGACGCTGGAGATCGACATGTGGGCCGCGCGCGGAACCGGCCGCGGCGCGGCGGCGCGGCCGCGCTCGCCGATCGAGACCCTGCCCGACGCCTTCGGGGCCTTGAGCTTCCTCGCCGCCCAACCGGAGATCGATCCCAGGCGGATCGGGATCATGGGATTTTCCTGGGGCGGGGTGGTCACTCTGCTCAGCGCCACGCGGCGGTTCTCGCAAGCCCTGCGCGGCGAGGGCCCGGCGTTCGCGGCGCACGCGGCCTTCTATCCGGTGTGCTGGGCCTATATGCGTGAGCCCGCCATGGCGCTGTCGCCGCTGACCGGCGCGCCCGTCCTGATCCAGACCGGCGAGGCGGACGCCTACGACGACCCCGACGCCGGCGAGAAGCTGGTGGCCTTCCTGCCGGCCGAGGACGCCCGATGCGTGCGGCAGATCACCCACAAGGGCGCCGGCCACGGCTTCGACCGCGACCGCGAGGCCCAGGTCATCACCGACCCCTTCGCCCACAACGGTCGGGGCGGGGAGGTCATGATGCGGTTCCACCCCGAGGCCGCCGAAGCGTCGCGGGCGGCGGTGACAGCGTTCTTCGTCGAGGCGCTGAGGCCGGGGGCGGGGGAACAGTGATCGGGTCGATGGGTAGGCGATCGGCGGCTAGACCTACGCGGCCTCGGCCTCGGTCCACCGGCCGATCTTGCTCAGCAGTTCTTGCGGGTTGATCGGCTTGGCGATGTGATCGTCCATGCCCGCCTCGCGGCAGGCCGCCACCTGGGCCGGCATGACGTTGGCGCTCAGGGCCAGGATCGGCGTCGTCCGGTTCGGGCCCGAGCCCGCCCGGATCGCCCGCGTCGCCGCCAGGCCGTCCATGCCCGGCATCTGCAGATCCATCAGGATCAGGTCGAAGGCCGCGCGCTGGGCCGCCTCGACCGCCTCGGCGCCGTTGGCGGCCTCGGTCAGTTCGACGTCGAACGGCGAGAGCAGGGTCGACACCAGCTCGCGGTTCACCGAGGAGTCGTCGACGATCAGTATCCGCGCCGACCCCAGCGCCCGGTCCCCGACCACCTTGACCGGATTCACCGGGGCCGCGGCGGTCCCCGCCGGCGCGGCGATGGTGAACCAGAAGGTCGAGCCGCGGCCCACCTCGCTAGCCACGCCGATCTCGCCGCCCATCATCTCGGTCAGACTCTTGCAGATCGCCAGGCCAAGGCCGGTGCCGCCGTATTGCCGGGCGATCGAGCCGTCGACCTGCGAGAAGCGCTGGAACAGCCGATCGATGTGTTCCGCCGGTATGCCCACGCCGGTGTCGCTCACCGCGATGCGCAGGACGCCGCCGCCTTCGGCCAGATGGCTGACCGCGACGCTCACCGCGCCCTCGGCGGTGAATTTGACGGCGTTGTTCAGCAGGTTCATCAGCACCTGCCTGACCCGATCGCTGTCGGCGCGCACCGCCGCCGGCAAGGCGCCGACCGCCTCCACGCGCAGCGCCAGCCCCTTGGCCTGGGCCTGGGCCCGCAGCAGATCGACGGTCTCCTCGACGAAAGCCTTGGGATCGAAAGGCTGGGGGTCCAGCTCGATCTGACCGGCCTCGATCTTGGAGAAATCCAGCACGTCGTTGACCACGCTCAGCAGAACCTGGCTGCCCGTGACGATCCGGCTGGCGTAGGTCCGCGCCTTCCGCGGCAGACCGTCCATCTTTTCCAGCAACCCGGCGAAGCCGATGACGCCGGTCAGCGGCGTGCGGATCTCGTGGCTCATATTGGCCAGGAACTCGGCCTTGGCGACCGCCGCGGCCTCGGCCTCGGCGCGCTTGCGTCGAAGCTCCTCCTCCATGGCCAGGGTCTTGGTGACGTCGCGCAGCACGGTCACCACCTCGCGAACGTCGCCGGCCTCGTCGCGCATGAGTCTGGGATTGCTCTCGAACCAAACCGCGCGGCCGGACTGGTCGAAGAGTTTGTACAGCCGGCGCGGCGCGTTTGGATCGAGATCGGCGCCGCTGAACAGGATGGCGAGGACCGCCGGCAGATGCTCGCGCTGCTCGGGCGCCAAGAACCGGGTGATCGGCTGACCGATCTGCTCTTCCGGCTCCAGGCCGAGCGAGCGGCAGGCCGGCGATATGTAGCGGATCAGCCCGTCCGGGCCGAACCGCAGGATGATGTCGGTGGCGTTGTCGGCCAGCGCCCGATACTTGGCCTCGCTCTGCGCGATCACGGCCTCGACGCGCCGGCGCTCGGTGATGTCGCGCACGATGGCCGTGAAGATGAGTCCGTGCGGGGTTTGGCTCCTCGACAAGGAGGCCTCCACCGGAAACTCCTCGCCGGTCTTGCGCAGGCCGACGAGTTGGCGCCGCTCGTTCATGCCCTTGCTTTCGGCCGGGCCGTCCGCGAACGCCTCCACATGCTTGGTGTGCATCGCGCGGAAGCGCGTCGGAAGCAGCCGCTCGATCGGCAGCCCCAGAATTTCGTCCGCGCGGTAACCGAAGATCGCCTCGGCGCCGGCGCTGAACAACACGATGCGCGCCAGGTGATCCGAGACGATGATCGCCTCGGTCGAGATATTGAGTATCCCGGATAGAATCTCGTCGGCGCTCAGGGAAAGGCGCTCGTCAATCTGTTTAGGCCTCATTCTTACGCGCTTGACCCCGCCAATCGACATCGCTTAGCCCCCTGTGGATCGGCGCCATGCCACCGCGTTGGATCAACGAATCCCCGATGACAATTTATCCACTACTTATTCGGGATTTATACGCGTGTTTTCGCCTTACAGTTTACTAATAATGAGTTTCTTTACTTCTTGGACGCTAGCGATTAGACTGGAAAGTACTCAATAAAGGCTTAAGGATACGGGCTGGCGCGGAGGCCTCGACTGAGGCCAACCGTTCGCGGAGGCGCCGAGGCGAAGGCGCCGATCTCGGTGACGGTCACCGAATCGCCCTGGTTTGATCGCGCGGGCGGCTCGACCGATCGAGGCGGCGTCTTGAACGGCTCGCCTCGCCCGACGGCGGTTTCAGATCAAGGGGACGGTCGCGGTCGCGGTCGCCGCCGCGCGCGCGTGGCCCCGTTCGACCACCAGTTTCAACCTGAGCAATTCCGCGATCGAGAGCAGCAGGATGCCGTTCCAGAAGATCAGCGACCAGTTGCGCAGCAGAACCGCCACCGCGATCCAGATCGTCATGCCCGCCGTCATCAGCGCCAGATTGGGCAGCGACAGGGCCGACACCGACCGGGTCCGCCGGGTCATCACCACCTGCGGGATGAAGGTGCTGGCGGCGACTAGGCCATAGACGAAGCCGACCGGCTCGGCCCAGCGCGTGGTGATCAGCCCGGCGAGGAACCAGGGCGCGACCATGGCCGCGATTCCCACCGCCAGCAGCAGGCCGCCGGCGAAGGCGGCCAGCGCGCGACGCGAGATCAGATAGAGGATGGAAATGTTGAACAGCATGCCGAGGCCGTTCAGCGTGGTCATGAAGAACACCCGGTACTGCACCCCGATCAGCACCGCGAAACAGCCCAGGCCCATGAGCAGGACGTAGGTCGAGACCGCCAGGCCGGTCACATCGCGCGATCGGATGGTCTTGATCGCCTGCGCGGCCGGCCCGCCCATCGTCATCAGTCCGGCGATCAGCGACAGAATTTCGACCATGTTCACGAGGACGTTCCTTCCCATCGGACATCTTGTTGGACGCCACCCTATACGCGATGCGTCTGGCTCAAAGCCCCTTTTCCACTTCTCCGGGCGAACCCCGGGGATGATGGGGGAGGCGCGGGAGATCGGATGCGGAAAGCAGGATTGACGGATTGGCTCCGACAAGCTCCGTATCGCGTTTCGATTGTCGGCGAGCGGCCGACCGCTCAGGGCGCGCGATGGCCAACGACTTCGAGACCGACGCCCAGGCGGCGCACGAACTTTTCCAGTCGCTGGACGCCATGGAGGGGCTGCCGGGCCCCGCCGCTCCCTCCCGGCCGGCGACGCGAGCCGCGCCGGGCCTGGCGGTGCTCCGGGCGGTCTATCCGGGCCTGCTCGTGGCGGCGACCATAGCGCTGGCGTCCACCTGGCTGTCGCAGCATTACGGCGCGCCGGTGATGCTGTTCGCGCTCCTGTTCGGGATGGCCTTCCACTTTCTGCATGAGGAGGGAAGCTGCATCGCCGGCATCGAGTTCTCCTCCAAGGCGGTGTTGCGGCTGGGCGTGGCCCTGCTCGGGGCGAGGATCACCGCGACGCAGATTCTCGGCCTGGGCGCCATGCCGATCGCCACCGTCGTCGTCGGGGTCACCACCACCATCGGCGTGGGGTATCTGGCGGCGCGCGCCCTGGGGCAGAGCCGGTCATACGGCGTCCTCTCGGGCGGAGCCGTCGGCGTCTGCGGCGCTTCGGCCGCCCTCGCCATCGCGTCGGTCCTGCCCCGTAATCCCGATAGCGAGCGCGACACCATCCTCACCGTCGTCACGGTGACGGCCCTCTCGACCTTGGCCATGATCCTCTACCCGTTGATCGCCACCGGGGTCGGTCTGGACCATGTGCGGGCCGGAATCTTTCTGGGCGGCACCATCCACGACGTGGCCCAGGTGGTGGGCGCCGGCTACACCATCTCGCCGCAGACCGGCGACATCGCCACCTATGTGAAGCTGCTGCGCGTCACCATGCTGCTGCCGGTGGTCTTCGTCATCGCCTTGTTCACGGCGCGGGGCGCGGGCGTGGGCCAAGCCGGGCCCAAGCCGCCGATCCCGCTGTTCCTGCTCGGCTTCGCCGCCCTGGTGGCGGTCAACAGCTTCGGCCTCTTGTCCAAGCCGGTCGTCGACGCCGCGAGCGACATCTCCCGCTGGTGCCTGGTCACCGCGATCGCCGCGCTGGGCATGAAGACGTCGTTCAAGGCCCTGATCGCCGTCGGCTGGCGCCCGGTCGCCGTGATGATCGTCGAGACCGCCTGGATCGGCGCTCTGGTGATGAGCGCGGTGCTGGTCTTCCGCTGAGACCGCGACGGGGGGACCGCCTACTCCGCCGCATCGAGCACCGCCGTCGCCCGATCGATCCGCTGGCTCGCGGCGTCAAGCGCCCGGGCGGTGCGGGCGATGTAGTCGGCCGCTTCCGCCCAGCGCCGCCCTTCGATCGCCTCGCGCGCGCCGGGCAGGGTCTTGGCGCCGTAGCCGGTCAAAACCCCCGGGGCGTAGATCAGGTGTTGGTACCAGGGCCGGCCGGGCAGACCGCGCGGGTCGGTCAGGGCGTGCTCGACGCCGATCAATAGGCCATCGAGCCTGGCCCGCTCGGCCGGCGTCAGCGGCCCCGCGCGCGCCAGCGCCTGGTCGTAGGTCTCGGCGCTGGCCTTCAGCCGGCCGACCGCGGCGGCGAGCAGGCTGAAGTCGATCTGCGGCGCGACGTCTTCCCGGGGCGGCGGCAGGCTGGTCTTGGTCGGATCGGCCGCCAGGGTGAAGGCGCGCATGTCCAGCAACCGGTTGGTCGAAACCGAACGCGCGCGCATCGCGTCGGTCGCGGCGCGCAGCTCGTCGAGGTCGGCGGCGATGTTGGCCGCCAGTTCGCCGAACCGCAGCGGAACCACCTCGGCGTCGGCCGCGCGCAGCACCAGCCGGCCCGCCGTCTGGGCCAAGGCCACGCCATAGCGCAGGCCTGGATCGCCGAACCGGGCGTAGTGCTCGAAGGTGTCGTACTGCGAGTGGTAGACCCCGGCCTGCTGCTCCTCGCCGGTGAATTCCAGGTTGATCGAGGCTATGCCCAGGTGCTGGACGAAGGGGGTGTAGTCCGAGCCCGAGCCGAGCGGCGCGATCGGCAGGTCCGGGCCGGCCGAGGCGGTCTTGGCCAAGCGGCGTTCGGCCTCGCTGGCGTCGGGCGCGGCGCCGCGCACCGCGATCATGGCCATCGCCCGCTCGCGCACGCTGACCCCGGTTTCCGGATCGTTCACGTCGGCGGCCGTCTGGTCGATCAGCCGCTGGGTGGAATAGCTGCCGCCGGCGCTCAGGAACCCGCGGCCGTTGGAGTCGGAGTTGACGTAGAGCGCGGCCTTGGCGGTCAGCTCCTCCGCGTGCTGCTCGGCCCATTCGGTCGAGCCCAGAAGGCCGGGCTCCTCGCCGTCCCAACTGGCGTAGACGATGGTCCGCTTCGGCCGCCAGCCGGCGTGGGCCAGGGCGCCGATGGCCCTGGCCTCCTCCAGCATCGCGCTCTGGCCGGAGAGCGGGTCCCAGGCCCCGAACACCCAGCCGTCGCGGTGGTTGGCCCGGATCACCCATTCGTCCGGCCGCTCGGCGCCGCGCATCACCGCGATGACGTCGTAGAGCGGCGCCAGACTCCAGTCGGAGCGCACCAGCAGATGCGCCCGCGCCGGGCCGGGGCCGACGTGGTAGGTTAGGGCCAGGCCCCCGCGCCAGGCCTTGGGCGCGACCGGACCGTCCAGCGCCGCCAGGAACGGCTGGGCGTCGGCCCAGGAGATCGGCAGCACCGGGATGTTCATGATGGTCTTGGCCTGACCGATCGGGATGCGCTTGGCGTCGGCGGTGGCGCCGATGTTCGGGGTCAAGGGGTCGCCGGCCTCGATGGGCATGTCGAGCACCGAGCCGCGCTGCACGCCGTGGTCCGGCCGCGTCCCGCCCTTGGGGTAGGGATCGCCGACGCCATAGCCGTCGTCGGCCGGGTCGGAATAGAGGATGCAGCCGACCGCGCCGTGCTCTTGGGCCAGCTTGGGCTTCAGCCCGCGCCAGCCGCCGCCGTAGCGGACGATGACGATCTTGCCGGTCACGTCGACGCCCATCCGGGCCAGGGCCGCGTAGTCGTCGGGCATGCCCTGGTTGAGGTAGACCAGCTCGGCCGTGACGTCGCCGTCGCCGCCGAAGACGGCATAGGGCGGCAGGGCGCCGGCGCGGATCGCCGAGGTCGCGTCGCCCGGCAGCGGCGGCTCGCTGAGCGCGGCCTTGAACGGCGTTGGCCCGACCAGCTCCAGCGATTCCGCGAGCGGCGTCGGATAGAGCACCTGGAAGGTCTCGATGCGGGCGTCCCAGCCCCAGGCCTTGAACTGGCCGAGCACGAACTCGGCGTTGGCCTTGTCGTGCGGCGAGCCAACCTGGTTGGGGGCCGAGGCCATGCTTCTCAGCCGCGCCTCGATCGCGCCGGCGGACAGGCCCGCGTCGAACCGCGCCTCCAGCGCCCGCTCGGCGTCCGCGCCGGCCGGGGTGAAGCCCAGCATCGGGGCCGCGGCGAACGCCATCGCCGGCGCCAGCAGCACCGTCGCCGCGCACAGCATCGATCGAGTCTTGCCCGCCATCCCGCCCCCGCCTCAGTCGCGCGCCCGATCGGCTGTGGCCTTCGTCCGCCGCCGGACGCTATCAAGGGAGGCGACAACTTCACAGCCCCAGGCCCTCATGCCGTCCGCGCCGCCCGCCGTCGATGCCGACCTCGCCGCCTTCGCCGCCGAGCAGGGGCTGGTCCGCGCCGGGGAGGCCGCGCGCTGGACGCCGCTGGCCGGCGGGGTCTCGTCCGACATCTGGCGGCTGGACGCCGGCGGACGCACGGTCTGCGTCAAGCGGGCGCTGACCCGACTGAAGGTCGCCGACGACTGGACCGCGCCGGTCGCCCGCAACCTCTACGAATGGCGCTGGTTCGAGACCGTGCGCGCGCGCTTCCCTGACGCGGCGCCCGAGTTGGTCGCGGTCGACGCCGCGCGCGGGGTGTTCGCCATGGCCTTCCTGCCGCCCGAAGACTATCCGTTGTGGAAGGCGCACCTGCTGGCCGGCCGGGCCGACGTCGGCTTCGCCGCCCAGGTCGGCGAACGCCTAGGCCTGATCCACGCGGCCACCGCCCGCGACCCGGCCCTGGCCGAGCGGTTCCCGACCGACGAGATATTCTTCGCGCTCCGGCTCGACGCCTACCTCCTGGCCACCGCGCGGCGCCGGCCGAGGGTGGCCGCGGCGCTGGAGGCGCTGGCCGCGCGCACCGCCGGCCTGCACCTGGCCCTGGTCCACGGCGACGTCAGCCCGAAGAACATCCTGATCGGGCCGCGCGGACCGGTGTTCCTCGACGCCGAGACCGCCTGGTACGGCGATCCGGCTTTCGATCTGGCCTTCTGCCTGAACCATCTGCTGCTCAAATGCCTGGCCGCGCCGGCCGCCAGGGCGGACCTGCTGGCTAGCTTCGCCGCGCTCGCCGCCGCCTATCTGGCGAAGGTCGACTGGGAGGCGCCGGCCGCGATCGAGGCCCGCGCCGCGAGCCTGCTGCCCGGCCTGATGCTGGCCCGCATCGACGGCAAGTCGCCGGTCGAATACCTGACCAAGGAGGCGGACAAGGAGCTGGTCCGCGCCGTCGCCGAGCGGCTTCTGCTGGCGCCCCCGCGCGGCTGGCCGAGGTCGCCGCCGCCTGGGCCGGGGCGCTCGCGGCTTAGGGAGGCCCGCGCGGAACCCGGGTGGCGGCTTTCCTGAAACTGTGATCTCTGATAGCGGGTGACCGCTCAAAGCGAACGAGGATTTTTGACGTGAACAGCCAGGCCCCGCGCGGCGAAAACGCCCTGGATCTCTCCGCCTTCTGGATGCCGTTCACGGCCAACCGCCAGTTCAAGGCCAATCCGCGCCTCTTGGTCTCGGCCAAGGGGATGTATTACCGCTCGGCCGACGGGACGCGGGTGATGGACGGCGCCTCCGGGCTGTGGTGCGTCAACGCCGGTCATGGCCGCGAGGAGATCACGCAGGCGGTCGCCCGCCAGCTCGAAACCCTGGACTACGCCCCGACCTTCCAGATGGGCCATCCCCTGGCCTTCGACTTCGCCGCCCGGCTGGCCAAGCTGGCGCCGGAGGGGCTGGACCGGATCTTCTTCACCAACTCCGGCTCGGAGTCGGTCGACACCGCGTTGAAGATCGCCTTCGCCTATCACCGCGCCCGCGGCGAGGGCCAGCGCACCCGGGTGATCGGCCGCGAGAAGGGCTACCACGGGGTCGGCTTCGGCGGCATCTCGGTCGGCGGCCTGGTCAACAACCGGCGGATGTTCCCGCTCTTGCCCGGCATGGACCATCTGCGCCACACCCACGACCTGGCCCGCAACGCCTTCGCCAAGGGCCAGCCCGAGCACGGCGCCGAGCTGGCCGACGAGCTGGACCGAATCCTCAACCTGCACGGCCCGGAGACCGTGGCCGCGGTGATCGTCGAGCCGGTGGCCGGCTCGGCCGGGGTGCTGCCGCCGCCGGTCGGTTATCTGGAGCGGCTGCGCGCGATCTGCGACCACTATGGCGTGCTGTTGATCTTCGACGAGGTGATCACCGGCTTCGGCCGGGTGGGCGCGCCGTTCGCGGCCCAGCGCTTCGGCGTAACCCCCGACCTGATGACCACCGCCAAGGGTATCACCAACGGCTCGATCCCGATGGGCGCGGTGTTCGCCCGGCGCGAGATCCACGACGCCTTCATGCGCGGGCCCGAGCCGCTGATCGAGCTGTTCCACGGCTACACCTATTCGGCCCACCCGGTGGCCTGCGCGGCGGGCCTGGCCTGCCTGGACATCTATCAGCGCGAGGGGTTGCTGACCCGCGCCGGCCAGGTGGCGGCCAGGTTCGAGGCGCGGCTGCACGGCCTGCGCGAGCATCCGCACGTGATCGACATCCGCAACCTCGGCCTGATGGGCGCGGTCGAGCTGACGCCCCGCCCGGACGCGCCCGGCGCGCGCGGCTATGAGGTGCTGAACAAGGCCCTGGCCAAGGGCCTGCTGGTCCGCGCCAGCGGCGACATCATCGCGCTGTCGCCGCCGCTGATCATCACCGAGGCCGAGATCGACACCCTGTTCGACACTCTGGGCGGTGTGCTGAAAACCATCGCGTGAGGACGGCGGGGCTCGCGCCGATCCCTCACGCCGCCTAATCCCCGCGCGGGCGCGGGGCGTTCAGCCTCACCAATGGTGGTGGTCGTCGTCGTGGCGCCAGCCTTCGCCGCGGACGCAATGGTCGAGGGTGTCGCGGCGGGCGTCGCGCTCGCGCACGGCGTCCTTGTGTCGCGCGCTCAGGCACCAATCGAAATGGGTTCGGTAATCCGAAGACCATCGCGCGCGGTTCTGCTCGATCGCGTATCCGCAGTGGTGGCTGTCGTAGGCCGCGCGCGTCTGGCGAACGGCCGCTTGGGCGTAGTCGTGGCAGAAGTCCGGGTTGGCCGCGCTGGCGCCGCTCGCCAAGCCGAGCGCCATCACCAGGGCGCCGGCCAAGAGCCCAATTCCAAGAAATCTAGACATGTTTTCCTCGAATCTCCGCTGCTTTCGCCAAATATCGATCCATCGCGCCGCGGAAGCAATTGGATTGCGTGGGCGCGAAGGCGCGGCCACCGCCCGGTGAACTTCGCCGGCCGGCGCTCCGGGAAGCTCGCCACGCCCCTCACTTCGGCAGGTAGGCCCGCAGCACGTCGTCGATGATCCGCTCCAGCTCGCTCAGCGTGTTGCACGGCTTCACCACGTGGCAGAAGCGGCGGTAGCGCTCCATCTCGGAATCGCCCCGGCTCCAGAAGGTCTCCGGCTCGGGGTTCAGCCAGATCACCGCCCGCGCCCGCTCGTTGATCTGCCTGAGAATATCGACGCGCGGGTCGACATAGTTGCTGCGCCCGTCGCCCAGGATGATCACCGTGGTGTGGCGATCCAGCTTCTGCAGGTGCAGCGCGGCGAAATCCTCCAGCGACAGGCCGTAGTCGGTCGAGCGCAGGCCGATCTTCTTGATCACCGCGGCGATCGCCACCTCGGCGGTCTCCGCGTCGAGGATGTCGCCGACCGGGATCAGCCGGTTGGAGAAGGCGAAGGCGTCCAGCCGCTCGACCACCTCGTTGAGGCTGTAGAGGAACAGCATGAGGAACTGCGAGACGTTGGCCACCGAGCCGGAGACGTCGCACAGGGCGACGATCTTGGGCCGCTCGATCTTTCTGGTCTTCCAGACGATGTCGAACGGTATGCCCTCGTGCGGCATGGCCTTGCGCAGGGTGCGGCGGACGTCAAGCTGGCCCCGCTTGGCCCGGCGCTGGCGGCGCGAATAGCGGGAGGCCAGCCGCTTGGCCATGCGGCGCACCAGGGTCTGCATGGCGGCCATCTCGCGCGGATCGATCGCGGTCAGCCGCTCCTCGGCCAGCAGCTCCTCGCGCAGCTTGCGGCCGCTTTCGGCGGCGTAGAGGTCGTGCTGGCGCTCGATGTAGCGCTTGGCCTCCTCGAACAGCGCCGCGCGCTTCTGGCCCAGCCGGTCGGCCAGCTTGCCGTCGCCGCCCTCGCGCCGCTGGGTGATCAGCGCCTCCAGGCTTCGCAGCCCCATCTCGTCCAGCAGCCGGCGGGTCAGGAGGCGCCGCTGGCTGGACAGGCGGATGTCGGCCGCGCCGGAGCGCTCGGCCGCCGCCTCCATCGCCTGGGCCAGGCCCGCCAGGTCGTTCTCCAGCAGCATCTGGGCCAGCGGCGAGGCCTCGCCGACCTCGGCGGAGGGTTCGGCCGCACCCTTATCGCCGGCCAGGGCGCGGAACTCCTCGCGGTCGAAGAAGGTGTCGAAACAGCGCTCGAAGCGCGCCACCTCGTCGGCGGTCTTGGCCAGGGTGGCGCACAGGGCGTCGCGGAACAGCTCCCGGTCGGTGAAGCCGGTGACGCCGATGGCCCGGTGGGCGTCGATCGCCTCGGCGGGCGAGACGCGCACCTCCGATGCGCGCAGGGCGCGGAGGAACTTCTCCATCGTCCGCTGCACGGCGGACCGCCTAGCCGACCGCGCCCGCCGGCTGGCGGATCAGCTCGGCGATTTGCGGCTCGACCGCCTCGACGTCCTGCTCGAACTTGAGCAGCACGTTCAGCGTCTCGCGCACCAGCTCGGCGTCCAGGGTGTCGGCGTTGAGCAGCAGCAGCACCCGCGCCCAGTCAACGGTCTCGGAGATCGACGGCGGCTTGCGCAGGTCCATCGTCCGCAGCGACTGCACGAAGGCCACCAGCTGGCCGGTCAGCCGCGCCTCGACGCCCGGCACGCGCGCGGCGACGATGCGCTCCTCCAGCCGCGGCTCGGGCAGGGGGATGTGCAGGTGCAGGCAGCGCCGTTTCAGCGCATCGCCCAGGTCGCGGACATTGTTGGAGGTGAGAAACACGATCGGCGGGGTGATCGCCCTGACCACGCCCAGCTCGGGAATCGACACCTGGTAAGACGAAAGAATTTCCAAAAGAAAGGCTTCGAACGCCTCGTCGGACTTGTCGATCTCGTCGATCAGCAGCACCGCCCCGCCGTCCTGGCGCAGGGCCTTGAGCAGGGGGCGCGGCTCGAGGAAGTCCTCGGAGAAGAACAGATCGCCCATGTCGTGCAGGCGCGCCATCGCCTGGTCCATGCTGGCTGCGTCGCGCAGCGCCTCGCCCATGTGGTCCTTCAGGATCTGGGTGTAGAGCAGCTGCTTGCCGTACTTCCACTCGTACAGCGCCTTGGCCTCGTCCAGGCCCTCGTAGCACTGCATGCGGATCAGCGGCAGATCGAGCATGGCCGCGGCCGACAGCGCCAGCTCGGTCTTGCCGACCCCGGCCGAGCCCTCGACCAGCACCGGCTTTTGCAGATGGTGGGCCATGTAGAGCGCCGTGGCGATCTTGCGCGAGGCGATGTAGCCGGTCCCGCCCAGGCCCTGGATGATCGCCTCGACCGAGGCGAGGGGATCGGCGAGGGCGGCGGACGGCGCGGCGATGGCGTTCGACAAGGGGCAAACTTTCGGTTCGGGCGGAAAAGACAGCGGCGTCAATCGAATACGCCCGCCATTTGCCAGACCCTTCGCACCGAGCACAACCCCGCCCGGTTTCCAGGGGATGCGCGCTTCTCGATAGACGCGGCGCAAAACCCCTCTCCCGGAGGGGAGAGGGAGGGGCCCACCGCAGGTGGGAGGGTGAGGGGTTACGGCCTCGCCAGTTCGAGTTCCGCGAGGATGGTCTGGCCGACCCCCCCCCCCCCGCACCAGCCATTCGCCTGGCCCCGTTCCGTGCTATGTCGCGTCCGGCGGGGCCGACCGGGGGAATGCGCATGAAGCCGACGATCAGCAAGACCGGGGCCGTCGCCAAGGGGGCGGGGTCAAAGCCAACCATCTTCGCGCCGCCGACCCCCAAGGTCACCCGCCAGAAGCGCGGCAAGACCCTGACCGCCGCCGAGCGCGCCGCCTTCCTGGCCGCCCGGCCCGATCTGGAAACGCCGGACTAGCGGCCCGCGCCCCCCTAATCCGCCCCCATCTCCAGCAGGGTCGAGGCCGCGCGGCTGGGCGGGCGCATCACCGCCAGCAGCGGGATGAGCAGCAGCGTGGCCAGCGCCATCCAGGCGAAGACGACATCGTAGCTGACCATCCAGGCCTGCTGGGTCACCAGGCCGTTGAGCATCTGCATCCCGCGCGCCGAGGTCGGCTGCATCGCGGCGGGCAGCACGCTGCGCACCAGCGGCGAGCCTTCGCTCACGTGCTCGGCGAGCCGGGCGTGGACGATGGCGGCCTGGCGCACGACCGAGGCCTGGATCATGGAAATGCCCATCGCCGAGCCGAGGCTGCGGGCCATGGTGTTGACGATGGTGCCCTCGGTGCGGTGGGTGGGGGCGAGGTTGGCGAAGGCCAGGGTGCTGAGCGGGGCGAACAACAGCCCGACGCCGAAGCCCTGGACCAGCCCCGCGCGCATGATCGGCCCGGCGGTCATCGTCAGGTCGAAATGCGCCATTTGCCAGAGCGCGAAAACGCTGATGGTGACGCCGGTGAACAGCACGCGCCGCGGACCGAAACGGATGAGCAGGCTCGGCACGGCGAGGAAGGCGACCAGCGAGCCGACGCCCCTGGGCATGCTGGCGTAGCCGCTCTGCAGCGCCGAATAACCCATCAGGTTCTGCATGAAGCTCGGCAACAGCGCGCTGGTCGAGAACAGGATGGCGCCGACGAACAGGCCGAAGGTGGTGCAGGCGACGAAATTGCCGTCCTTGGCCAGGTCGCGGTGAAAGAACGGGTGCTCGGCGGTCATGGTCTGAACGATGAAGATGATCAGGCCGACGATGGCCACGCCCGCCTCGATCCAGATCTCGCGCGAGCCGAACCAGTCCTGTCCGGAGCCGCGGTCCATCATCAGCTGGAAGGCGCCGACGAAGGTCGCCAGGGCGCCGAAGCCCAGGAAATCGAACGGTCGCTGCAGGCCGCCCCGGTCCCGCTCCATGAACAGATAGACCCCGAGGAAGGCCAGGATGCCGACCGGCAGGTTGATGTAGAACACCCAGCGCCACGACAGGTTCTCGGTCAGCCAGCCGCCGAGCCCCGGCCCGATGATCGGCCCCATGATCACCGCCGAACTCCAGATCGACATCACCCGCGGCTGCAGCGCCGGCGGGTAGATGTCGAGCATCACCGCCTGGGACAGCGGCATCAGCGAGGCGCCGGCGATGCCCTGGATCAGGCGGAAGATCACGATCTCCGGCAGGTTGGTCGCCACGCCGCACAGCATCGAGGCGACGGTGAACGCGACGATCGAATACAGAAACATCGGCTTGCGGCCGAGCTTCAGCGACAGCCAGCCCGACAGCGGCGTCATGATCGCGGTGGCGATGATGTAGGAGGTCAGCACCCAGAAGATCTGGTCCTGCGACGCGCTCAGGCTGCCCTGCATGTGCGGCAGGGCGACGTTGGCGATGGTCGAATCCAGCGTGTTCATCAACGTGGCCAGCATCAGGGCCCCGGTGATCGGAATGCGGTTGGCGATGTCTTTCTCGGAAGCCATTCACACGCCCAGACAGCGAACGCGCATCGGGCCTCGCCGCCGCGTTCGTGCGTCCCCGGTTAACCTGACCCGCGCGCCGAGTCAGCCCCCCGGCCGCTCGCGAACATGGGTTCGCCGGACGCCGCCGACATCCCCGTGGAGTTCGCGGTTAGCGCGGGCGGGGGCGGTGTGTCGGCCGGAGGGGTGGGTTACGCTGGGCCGGTATGGGCCAGGAGCGGACATGGAACCCGTGCCCGAAAGCGGACCAACTGAATGTCTCAGAAGGGTGGAAATCGGAACTCGATCCGGGCCGTTGCGGGCCTAACTAAGTCGTCAGAATCAATAGGGAAAATGCATCATCGGCCGTCGGAGGCCCGCCCGACGCGAAACCGGCCGCTTCCGCAACTACTTGGGAACACTGCGGAACAAAGTTGGCTAACGCCTTGTACAGGAAAGCTCTTCGAGCTACCGAACGAGTCGGAATTGGAAGTCAAAAGGAAATCCCGGCTAAGGGCAAAGGAGAAACGACGATGGCCGCTATGCTTACCGGTGGATGTGCTTGTGGCGCGATTCTCTATGAATGCAATCCCGAGAATCCACTATTTGCCGATCATTGCTATTGCCGCGATTGCCAACGCTCGAGCGGGACCGCTATGTCCACCCTGCTGTTTGTCGCGAAGGACGCCTTCAAGCTGATCAAGGGTGAGGTGCGCTATTTCGAAGTGGTTGGCGGCAGCGGCAGAAAAGTCCGTCGCGGCTTTTGTGCGAATTGTGGATCCCCTCTCTGCGGGACGGCTGAGAATCTGCCCGACGCTATCGGGATTGCGGTCGGGAGCCTCGATGATCCGAATCAATACCGGCCCGGGGTGAGTGTCTATCTGGATAGCGCGCCGGCTTGGGCGCCGATCGACAACAAACTGCCTAAGTTTCCGAAACTGCCTCCGATACTGAGCTGACGTCATCAGACGCAGCGGGCTCCGCATTGGTCGCCGCCGGTTCTTCTTGTTCCGCCATGTCAGCCCCGACCGCCGTCGTTCGAGGGTGTTCCAACGGAGATTGGCAGTCAAACCGAATGGCCGTGGCAACTCAAGCGAAGTTCCGCCGCAATGCGGCGAGCCAAGATTGTTGACTGCCGGAAAGCCGACGCTCGGAACTTCGGCTTAGGTCGAATCGAGCCTTACGCCTCCGGCCCGGAAGCGGACTTCCCCAACTTCAGCAACGAGTCAACCCCGCCCCCAATCGCGAACATTTGTTCGCCGGGCGCCGCTGCGGCAGTCTTGGCGGGCGCGGGCCGGGCGGTCTAAGCCGCTGGCGCGGAGACGCCGCTTTCGGCGGGCCGCGCGGGAAGGGACGGGCGCGATGGCGGACGGCGGCAAGGTGGTGCGGATCGGCGGGGCCGGCGGCTTCCTGGGCGACAGCGCGACCGCCGCGCCGCAACTGCTGGCCGGGGGCGGGCTGGACTACATGATCCTCGACTATCTGGCCGAGGGCACCATGGGCATGCTGGGCCGCGGCCTGAAGGCCCATCCCGACAGCGGCTACGCCCGCGACTTCACCGACTGGGTGTGGAAGGACAATCTGGCCGCGTTCAAGGCCCAGGGCGTCAAGGTCGTCACCAACGCCGGCGGGATGAACCCGCACGAATGCCGCCGCCGGATGCAGAAGCTCGCCGCCGAGGCCGGGTTCGACTTCAAGATCGCGGTGGTCGACGGCGACGACGTGCGGGGCCGTCTGGCCGACTACCAGGCCAAGGGCGTGAGCGAGATGTTCACCGGCGCGGCCTTCCCCGACCCGGCCACGGCGCTCAGCGCCAACGCCTATCTCGGCGCGCGCCCGATCGCCGCGGCGCTGGCGGCGGGGGCCGAGGTGGTGATCACCGGCCGGGTGGTCGATTCCGCCCTGACCCTGGGCGCCCTGGCCTTCGCGTTCGACTGGTCGTTCGAGGACTGGGACCGGATGTCGGCCGGATCGCTGGCCGGCCACGTGATCGAATGCGGCGCCCAGGCCACCGGCGCCCTCTTCACGGATTGGGAGGACGTCGCCGACTGGGCCCACATCGGCTATCCCATCATCGAGTGCCGCGCCGACGGCGCGTTCGTGGTGACCAAGCCGGCGGGAACCGGCGGTCTGGTCAGTCCGGCCGCGGTGGCCGAACAGATTCTCTACGAGGTCGGCGATCCGCAAGCCTACATGCTGCCGGACGTGGTCTGCGACTTCAGCCAGGTCCAGGTCGCCGCCGCCGGCGAGAACCGCGTGCTGGTCACCGGGGCCAAGGGCTATCCGGCCACCGGCCGCTACAAGGTCTGCCTGACCCACACCGACGGCTGGCGCACCATCGCCCTGATGCCGGTGGTCGGGCGCGACGCGGCCAAAAAGGCCGAGCGCCAGTCGGCCGCGGTGCTGCAGCGGGTCGACGAGATGCTGCGCGCGCGCAACCTGCCGCCGTTCCGCGCGACGCGGGTGGAGGTGCTGGGCGCGGAGGCCAGCTACGGCGCCCAGGCCAGGGCCCGCGACACCCGCGAGGTTGTGGCCAAGGTCGGGGTCGAGCACGACGACCCGCGCGCCTTCGAGGTGTTCCTGCGCGAATGGAATTCGCCGATGACCTCGATGTCGGTCGGCTCGACCGGCTGGTTCGCCGGACAGCCCGTCGTGGCCCCGGTGGTGCGGGTGTTCTCCTTCACCATCGACCGGTCCGAGACGCCCGCGAGCGTCAGCCTGGGCGAGGAGAGCTTCACCGTCGCGGCGCCGCCGGTGACGCCCGCCTACGATCCGGCCAGCGTCGCGCCGCCGAAGGTCGCCGAGACGGCGCTGGAGACCGCGGACCTGGTCACCGTGCCGCTGATCGACATCGCCTGGGCGCGCTCGGGCGACAAGGGCGACGCCTTCAACGTGGGCGTGATCGCGCGCGATCCGGCGTTTTTGCCCTACATCCGCGCCGCGCTCGGCGAGGCGGCGGTCAAGGCCTTCTTCGCCCACGAGTTCGAGGGCGGCTCGCACCCGGCGGTCGTGCGCTACGAGGTTCCCGGCCTCAATGCGCTGAACTTCCATTGCCTGGATGCTTTGGGCGGCGGCCAGTTCGCCAGCCTCAGACTTGACCCCCTCGCCAAGGGCAAGGGACAACAGTTGCTGGAGTTCCCGGTCCCGGTTCCGGCCCGGCTGCTCGGGGCGGCGGGATCGCGCGCCGCGTGAATCGGGATTGACGCGGGGCCTCTGGAGCGCATTTGTGCGCGCGCTCGAAGACGAAAGACGTGGAGGAAACCAAGGTGGGCGTTCTTGACGGCAAGGTGGTGCTGGTCACCGGCGGCGGCAACGGCATCGGGCGCGAGTGCGCCCTCTTGGCCGCGGCGCAGGGCGCGAAGGTGGTGGTCAACGACCTGGGCGGCGGGGTGGCCGGCGGCGACGAGGGCTCGACCGGCCCGGCCGAGACGGTGGCGGCGGAGATCCGCGCCGCGGGCGGCGAGGCGGTGTCCAATTCCGAGAGCGTGACCTCGATGGCCTCGGTCAAGGGCATGGTCGAGCAGGCCAAGGACAGCTTCGGCGGGCTGCACGCGGTGATCAATCCGGCCGGCATCCTGCGCGACGGCATGTTCCACAAGATGGCCGACGCCGACTGGGACGCGGTGCTGGAGGTCCACCTGCGCGGCTCCTACAACGTCACCCGCGCCTCGATCGAGCTGTTCCGCGAGCAGCAGGACGGGGCCTATGTGCTGTTCACCTCCACCTCCGGCCTGATCGGCAACATCGGCCAGGCCAACTACGCCGCGGCCAAGCTGGGCATCATGGGCCTGTCGCGGATCATCGCCATGGAGGGCGCGGCCAAGAACGTGCGCTCCAACATCATCGCCCCGTTCGCCTGGACGCGGATGATCGCCACCATCCCGGTCAAGGATGAGGCCTCGGCCCAGCGCGTCGAGCGGATGCGCAAGGCGATGCGTCCCGATCAGGTCGCCCAGCTCGCCGTCGCCCTGTGCGCGCCGGACGCCAAGGACACCTCCGGCCAGATCTTCGCCGTGCGCGGCAACGAGGTGGTGCTGTTCAACCAGCCGCGGCCGATCCGCTCGGCCGCCCGGCTGGAGGGCTGGACGCCGGAATCGATCCTGTCCCAGGCCCTGCCCGCGATGAAGGCGGACTACACCGACCTCGGCGCCACCGCGAGCGTCTTCCCCTACGATCCGATCTGAAGGAACCGCGCCAATGACCACCGTCGGCCTTTCCGCCTGGGGCGCCTACGCCCCGCGCCTTCGCCTGCAACGCAAGGCGGTCACCGCCGCCAACGCCTGGATCGCGCCCAACCTGGCCGGCAAGGCCAAGGGCGAACGGGCGATGGCCAACTGGGACGAGGATTCGCTGACCATGGCGGTCGAGGCCGCCCGCGACGCGCTGGGTCCGGACGATGACCGCGGCTACGTCGACGCGGTGTATTTCGCCTCGTCCACCGCCCCGTTCGCCGACCGGCTGAACGCCGGCATCGTCTCGGCGGCCCTGGCGCTGGACCATTCGGCGTCCTCGGCCGACATCACCGGCTCGCAGCGCGCGGGCCTGACCGCCCTGGCCCAGGCGCTGTCGGCGGTGAAGGCCGGCGCGGCCAAGCACGCGCTCGTCGCGGCCGGCGAGCATCGCCGGGCCCGCGCCGCCTCGACCTCGGAGCTGGACAACGGCGATGCCGCGGCGGCCTTCCTGGTCTCGGACAAGGACACCGTCGCCGACTTCCTCGGCCACGGGGCGCTGACCGCCGACTTCATCGACCACTTCCGCGGCTCCGACGCCGAGTTCGACTACGCCTGGGAGGAACGCTGGATCCGCGACGAGGGGATCATCAAGCTGGCCCCCCCGGCGATCCGCGACGCCCTGGCCGCGGCCGGGATCGGCGGCGAGGCGGTCACCCACTTCTGCTTTCCCTCCACCTTCGCTGGGATGGCGGCCAATGTGGCCAAGGCCTGCGGCATCGCGCCAGAAGCGGTGCGCGACAACCTGGGCGCGGTCATGGGCGAGGCCGGCTCGGCCCATGGCCTGGTGATGCTGGCCCATGCGCTCGAAGAGGCCAAGCCGGGCGACATCATCCTGGCCGCCCAGTTCGGCCAGGGCGCCGAGGCGCTGGTGTTCCGGGTCACCGACAAGGTCGCCAAGCAGCGGCCGGCGCGCGGCGTGACCGGTTCGCTGGCCGACCGCAAGGAAGAGACCAACTATCTGAAGTTCCTGTTCTTCAACGACCTGGTCGAATGGGACAAGGGCATGCGGGCGGAGAAGGACAACAAGACCGCCCTGACCACCCTGTACCGCAACGCCGACATGATCCTGGGCCTGGTGGGCGGGCGCTGCACCGAGACCGGCGTGGTCCAGTTCCCGCGCACCCGCATCTCGGTCTCGCCGAACAAGTCGAGCGTCGACACCCAGGAGCCGTACCGATTCGCCGAGCGCAAGGCCAAGGTGCTGACCTGGTCGGCGGACTATCTGACCTTCGCCATGGCCCCGCCGAACCACTACGGCTTTGTCGATTTCGAGGGCGGCGGGCGCATCTTCATGGACATCACCGACGTCGAGCCGGGCGACGTGGACACCGGCCTGCCGGTCAAGATGGTCTTCCGGGTCAAGGAGGTCGACGCGCTGCGAGGCTTCAAGCGTTACTTCTGGAAGGCCGCCCCCGATCGCTCGGCCGCGGCCGGCCAGGTGGCCCAGGCGGCGGAGTAGGACAGGCGCCCATGGCGATTTGGGCTTGCCAAACGCCGGCTTTGGGCTCGGAGTGCACATAACCATCGCCGCCTGAGCGCGGCGCGGCGGCGAGCCGCCAATAGGATAGCGGAGAGAGAAACGATGGCTTCAGGCATCAGGGACAAGGTCGCCGTGCTCGGCATGGGCTGTTCGAAGTTCGGCGAACGCTGGGACGCCGGTCCCGACGAGTTGATGGTCGAGGCCTATCTGGAGGCGATGGCCGACGCGGGCATCGAGCCGACCCAGCTCGACGCGGCCTGGTTTTCGACCCACGTGGACGAGTACGGCACGGGCAAGGGCGGCACGCCCATGTCGATCGCGCTTCGCCTACCCAACATCGCGGTGACCCGGGTGGAGAACTTCTGCGCTTCGGGCTCGGAAGCCTTCCGCGGCGCGGTCTATGCGGTGGCCGCCGGCGCGGCGGACATCGCCCTGGCCGTCGGCGTGGAAAAGCTGAAGGACACCGGCTACGGCGGCCTGCCGGTCGGCAATCAGGGCACGTTGAACCCACAGGTCGCGCCGAACGGCTCGGCGCCGGGCAACTTCGCCCAGCTCGCCGCGGCCTACCGTAATAAGCACGGCGTCTCCCGCGAGGACCTCAAGCGGGCCATCGCCCACGTCTCGGTCAAGAGCCACGCCAACGGGGCCAAGAACAAGAAGGCCCACCTGCAGAAAGCGGTCACCGAGGAGCAGGTGCTGAACGCCCCGATGATCGCCGAGCCCTTGGGCCTGTTCGACTGCTGCGGCGTCTCGGACGGCGCGGCCGCGGCGATCGTGACCACGCCCGAGATCGCCCGCTCGATGGGCAAGCACGACCTGGTCACGGTCAAGGCGCTGCAGCTTTCGGTGTCCAACGGCTACGAGAGCCAGTTCAACGCTTGGGACGG
This sequence comes from uncultured Alphaproteobacteria bacterium, assembly GCA_963706385.1. Taxonomy (GTDB): domain Bacteria; phylum Pseudomonadota; class Alphaproteobacteria; order Caulobacterales; family Caulobacteraceae; genus Poindextera. The sequence goes on from OY970153.1 coordinate 3,197,779, forward strand.
CTCCTATTTCCACACCGCCCGGATCGCGGCGAAGAAGGCCTACCGCGAGGCCGGTGTCGAGGACCCCCGCCGGCAGATCTCGATGATGGAGGTGCACGACTGCTTCTCGATCACCGAACTGGTCACCATGGAGGACCTGTTCATCAGCGAAGAGGGCAAGGGCTGGCGCGACGTGCTGGACGGCTTCTACGACGCCGACGGCGGGGTGCCCTGCCAGATCGACGGCGGGCTGAAGTGCTTCGGTCACCCGATCGGCGCCTCGGGTCTTCGGATGCTGTACGAGATGTACCTGCAGCTTCAGGGCCGCGCGGGCGAGCGCCAGTTGGCCAATCCGGTGCTGGGCATGACCCACAACCTGGGCGGCTCGCCGTCGAGCAACGTCTGCTCGGTGGCCATCGTCGGCCGCGAAGGCGCGTAGGCATAGGAACCCTTCCCCCATCGAGGGGGAAGGACTTGAGCGATCGGCTCGACCTTGCGTCAGCCCAGGACCCGCTAGGCGAGGAACAACACCTCGGCGAGGACCGCGTTGATGACCGTGCTGGACAAGCCCGACTGGCTCAGGCCGCTCTATCCCTGGCCGCAGAAGGAGCTGACGGTCAACGGCCGGCGGATGGCCTATCTCGACGAGGGCGATCCGGCCGCGCCGCCGGTGCTGCTGCTGCACGGCAATCCGACCTGGAGCTTCCTCTATCGCGACTTCGTCGAGCCGCTGAAGGCCGCCGGCTATCGCGTCGTCGCGCCTGATTGCATCGGTTCAGGATATTCCAGCAAGCCCCGGATCGACGCGGCCTATTCGCTGGCCCATCACATCGCCGATCTGGTCTCGCTGATCGACCAGCTCGACCTGAAACAGGCCACCATCGTCGGGCAGGACTGGGGCGGGCCGCAGGGCGTCGGCGCCGCGCTGCGCCGGCTGGACCGCATCGCCGGCCTGGTGCTGATGAACACCTGGCTGTTCACCGGCTATGTCGGGGACTTTCACCGCTCGCCCCGGCCCTGGACCACCTGGCACGCGCCGATCATCGGCCAGGTGATGATGAAGCGGCACAAGGTGCTGTCGCACGGCGGGCCGTCGACCATCTCCAAGCGGCGCATGTCGCGGGCCGAGAAGCGCGGCTATCACCATGTCTACGACGAGCCGGACAGCGAGAGCGTCACCCTGACCTGGCCGCGCACCATCCCGATGCGGGAGGGCGACCGCGGCTGGGCCGACATGCGGATGATCGAGCAGCGGCTGGGCGAGCTTGCCGACAAGCCGATCCTGATCGTCTGGGCGCCGGAGGACGCGGTGTTTCCGGCCGGCTACCGCGACCGGCTGATGGCGCTGCTGCCGCACGCGGAGGGTCCGATCAATTTCGACCGCGCCGCCCATTTCCTGCAGGACGACCGCGGCCCCGACATCGTCCGGGCGATCATCCCGTTTTTCGGCCGCGCGACCGGGAGCGCCTGATGGACTTTTTCGAGCCCTCCGCCGAGCAGCTCGCCGGCCTGCGCGCCGACCCGCTGGTGTTCGAGCAGGAACTGGACGTGCGCCCCGAGGTCGCCGAGTTGCTGGAGCGCGCCATCGGTTTTCGCGCCGGCCGCCGGCACTGGCGCGCGAAGAGCGGCCAAATCTACGCGCTGGACCTGGCCGACCTCGGCCGCGGCCGCCCGTCGATGGCCATGATTTACGGCCTGTGGGACCGCTACGAGCCGCGCCCGCCGGAGACGGCGATCGAGGCGGACCTGGAAGCCTTCTGCCTGTGGCTGGCCGAGGTCTGCGACGGACTGGACGTCGAGGACCTGCGCGCCACCCTGGCCTCGCTGCCGATCATCCACGCCCGACGCGACGACTGACGCCGGGGGATCGCGCTTAAGGGCCGGCAACATCAGCCTCGGCCGCCCCCTAAACAGACGCGCCGAAGGGTCGAGGCGGGTGGAACGCGGACGCTGACCGCTATCCGATGGAAACGACAGGTTACGCCGTCAGCGTCCGCGACGGCTACATCCGATGCAGCGCACAGAGCTTGTTGCCGTCCGGGTCGCGAAGATAGGCCAGATACATTTTGCCCGATCCGCCCTCGCGGACGCCCGGCGGGTCTTCGCAGGTGGCGCCGCCGGCGGCGAGGCCCGCCGCATGCCATGCATCGGCCTGTTCGGGCGAATTGGCGGCGAAGCCAATGGTGCCGCCGTTGGCGTAGGTCGCCGGCTCTCCATTGATCGGCTTGGAAACCGAGAAAACGCCGGTCGGCGTCATGTAGAAAATACGATGTCCATCCACCATCGCCGGCGGCACGCCGAGCGTGCCCAGCAGCGCGTCGTAGAACGCCTTGGCCCGATCGAGGTCATTCGTGCCGATCATGATGTGCGAAAACATGGATAGTCCTTCTGATTTGGCCGAGGCCAGCCCTACGGGGTGTCGAGCCATAGCCTAACCGACTTTGGGGTCAACCGAATCGTCACGCCCCGGGACGCGTTGAACCCGGCGGGCGGCCTTCCGGTGATCCGGCCTGGCGCAGAGGGGGCTATCGAGCGTCGGGTTTGATCACTAATTTCGGCCTTGCGCGCCCAAGCTGGGGCGGCGCCGGAGGAAGACCGCAGCCCATGACGCCAGAGCCGCCGCTGATCGTGTTTCTGGAGCGGGCGAGCTTTCCGGGCAGCGTGCGGATCGCCCCGCCAGCCGCGCCGCACCGCTGGGTCGAGCACCCACGCACCGCGCCGGACCAGGTCGCCCAGCGCATCGCCGGCGCCAGCGTCGTCATCACCAACAAGGCCAGGATCGATGCGGCGGCGATGGCGGCCGCGCCAAACCTGCGGCTGATCGCGGTCACGGCCACCGGCATGGACAATGTCGACCAGGCCGCCGCCGCCGCGCGCGGCATCGCGGTCAGCAACGTCACCGGCTACGCGATGGTTGCGGTGGCCGAGCACGCGATGCTGCTGATGCTGGCGCTGGCCCGGCGGCTCGACGCCCACCGCGCGGCGGTGCTGGACGGATCGTGGACGAGAAGCCCGCAGTTCTGCGTCTTCGCCGCGCCGATGCGCGATCTGTCCGGCCTGCGGCTGGGCCTGGTCGGGGCCGGCGCGATCGCCGGCGCCCTGGCCGAGCGGGCGAGGGCGTTCGGCATGGAGGTGGTGTTCGCCGAGCGGCGCGGCGCGCCGGCCCGGCCCGGCCGGGTCCCGTTCGAGACGGTGCTGGCGAGCTGCGACGTCATCAGCCTGCACTGCCCGCTGACCGACGAGACCCGCGACCTGTTGGATGCGGCGGCGTTCGCGGCGATGAAACCGGGGATGATCGTGATCAACACCGCCCGCGGCGCGCTGATCGACGAGGCGGCGCTGGAGGCGGCGCTGGACGCCGGTCTGGTCGCCGGGGCGGGGCTGGACGTCGCGCCGGTCGAGCCGCCGCCCGAGGGCGCGCCGATCCTGCGACTGGCGGCGCGAGACGACGTGATCGTCACCCCCCACGTCGCCTGGGCCAGCGCCGGTGCCATGCAGGCCCTGGCCGACAAGGTCACCGCCAACGTTCAGGCGTTCCTGGCGCCCGGCTCGGCTTAAGGCAGGATCGTGCTCTACGCGATCTGGCGGCCGCCCTGGGCGGCTAGGCGCAGGCGCGGGAACGAATCGCCGATCCGGCTGGCGGCGGCGATGTTGACAATTCGCAGCGCGCCAATGACGCCGCCCTTCAGGGCCACGGCCGGGGCGATCGGCTGGTAGAGGCCGATCAGGCGGTCGATCTGGCCCGTCGGGCCGCGCAGCGGGGCGAGCGCGATCTCCAGGCGCATGACGCCGACGCCGACGCGGGCTTCGGCCTCGATCACCAGCGGCTCGGGATGGCGGCGCACCGCCTCCAGCGCCATTTGCAGCGGCGTGCGCGCGGCCGGCTCCCAAAGGTTCAGGAAGTCGGTGTCGCGCAGCTCGCGTCCGTGCAGCTCGGCCAGGAAGCCGCCGCCTAGGCGCACGCGGTATTGCCCCGGCCCGAGCCGGCCCAGCATCAGGACCTGGGGCAACAGCGCCGGAATGTCGGCCGGATCGATCGCCGCCCGCGGAGGGGCTTGCTCCGTCCCGCGGCGGGATCGCCAATAGTCGATCAATCGTTCCGTGTTTGAATGGAACATCGAACCCTGCCTCGCGCGGCCCGGCGTGGCCGCACGGAGCTTGCAGGAAGATTCGGACCAGGCCGCAAACGTCCCAGGATGAAACGGTATGGGCGGGGCGGGCGGCACCCATCTTGCTCGTATCGAGCGATCTAGAACGGAGATGGCCCATGACGGCGCGCATCAATCCCATTCTGACCGCGATCGGCGGCGCATTCGCGCTGGCGGCCGCTCTGGCGATCGCGGCGCCCGCCGCCGCCTGCTGCGCGCCACCGCCCCCGCCATGCTGCGCGCCCCCGACGCCGCCCAGCCCGCCCAGTTATCCGTGCTGCCAGGCGCCGAACATCAACGTCAATATTCCGGGGGTGAACGTCAACGTCGGGGCCTCGGTGATCGTCAACGCCAATGTCCAGGCCCAGGCCAATGTGCTGGGCTCGGCCAGCGGGGCGGTTTATTTCGGCGGCGGTGGCGGCGGCGGCTATCTGATGCCCGGCGCGCCCGGCCTGATCTCGGGCCTCAACGTCGAGGGCGGCCTGCGCCGCACGGCCTACGAGGCGACCCGCACCAAGCTGATCAGGGTGGTGGTCGAGGCGGTCTGCCTGGACGACAAGGGCGTGCCGCACCCGGCCTCCCAGGTCTCCCCCGACCGCGACATCGACGAGGCCTACGACGGCGAGCTCTATCGCTGCATCGCCGGCACGCGGATGCAGTACACCTACGCCGAATTCAACGGCCGCGTGGCCTTCGACCACGGCGTCATGGTGACCTGTCAGAAAGGCGAGGCGCTCTACCATTCGCCGCGCGCGGCGGGTTCGGCCGGCGCCACGCTCGCTTGCCGACCCCAGAAACCGGCCCGCGACTGCAACGAACGCTCGCTGCTGCGCCGTTTCGGCGCCGGGGTGAAGGTGCTGACCTTGCTGATCGTCGAGAAATACACCGCCTACCGCGAGGAGACGATCGGGGCCTCGACCACCACCGCGCTCAGCCTGGACGGCGGCGTCGGCGGGGTGATGTACTGATCCGGCGCGCCTACCGCCCCGCCGCGGCCTTCGGTTCGATCTCCAGTTTCCAGGCCTTGGCGTCGTCCAGATAGAGCTCGGCCGCGCGGCGGATGTCCTCGGCGGTGACGTGCTGAAGCTGGGCCTCGGAGGTGCGGATGGCGGCCAGCCGGCGCGGGTCGGCCTGGGCGCCGGCCAGGGCGGCCAGCCAGTACTCGTTGGTCTGGCGGCGTTTTTCCAGCGCATCGACCGCCGGGGTCTTGGCCCGGTCCAGCTCGTCGGGGCTGACGTCCTTGGCGCGCAGGTCGGCGGCGATGGTCTCGATGTCCTTGAAGAAGCCGTCCAGCCGCTTGGGCGGGATCTCGACCCAGGCCGAGAGGTAGCCATAGTGGGCGAACGCCTGCGAGGGCGAGGCGCCGGCCGAGGGCGAATAGGTCAGGCCCTCGGCTTTGCGGATCTGTTCGATCAGCCGCATCTGCAGCACCTCGCCCAGCAGCGTCAGGGTGCGCGACCTTTGGGTGTCGGACAGGAAATCGTCGGTCGGCCAGGCCACCAGGCCGATCGCCTGATCGCCGCGGCCCGCGTGGGTCAGCACCACCGGCGCGCCGGTCGGGGCGGGGAAGCGGACGGTTGGCGCAGGGTCGGGGGCGGCGGGCGCGGGCCGGGTGGGCAGGGCGCCGAAGGTGGCGGCCACCGCCTCGATCGCCTTGTCGACCGTGGTGTCGCCGACGATCACCACCTCGATCGCGCCCTTGTCGAGCGCGGGCTGGAGCAGGGCCTTCAGCTCGTCGGGCGTCTCGGCCGCGATCTCCGCGCGCGAGGGCATGCCCCAGCGCCGGTCGCCCGCATGCAGCCGCTGGCCCAGGTCGCGGTTCAGCACGCCGGCGGGCGTGGCCGCGAGCTGGTCGAACAGGGTGGGCGCGGCCTTGCGCATGCGCTCGAACGCCGCTGCGCGCCAGCCAGGGTGGGCCACATAGGCGGCCAATAGCTGCAGCTGGGTGTCGAGGTCGTCGGCGCGGGTCGAGCCCGACAGGGAAAAGGCGTCCTCGCCGACGGCGAATTCGTGGCCGACGATCTTCGCGCGCAGCACCTGGTCGATGTCCTGGGCGCTGAGCTGATCGAGGCCGGCTTCCGGAAACGCGCTCGGCGCGGCCCAGGCGGGGGTCGGGCGGTCGGATGGCAGCGATCGCTGTCCGTCGCCGATGCGCGCCTGCGCCAGGATCTGGTCGTCGCGGAACTTGGTCGGCTTGACCGTCAGGCGCACGCCGTTCTCGAAGCGGACGAACACGGCGTCGAGGTCGGCGACGTCGCGCCGCTCGGCGACCTTGCCCGGCGTCCCGAAATCCTCGTAGGGCCAGCTCAGCGCCGCCTGGGCCGAGGGCGGCGGGACCGGCGCGGCCTCGGCGAGCTTGAAGGCGCGCGCCAGCGCCGCCTCGCCGCCGTCGATCGGGGCCTGGGCGGAGAGCAGCACCAGCGGCCCGGACCCGGCGAAGGCGGATTTCAGCGCGGCGTCGACCTGGCCCGGGGTCAGGCCGTTCACGTCGGAATCGAACAGCGACAGATCCTCGGCCGGGCTGGTCTCGACCTCGGGCGTTTCCAGCGTGCCGACGATGTCTTCCGCGATCGCCGGGGTGGCGCGGGTCGCCGCGCCCTCGACCGTCGCCTTCAGGCCCGCGCGATAGGCGTCGATCTCCTCGCCGAGTTCGGCCTGGCTGACGCCATAGGCGAGCAACTGGCGCACCGCCAGGTCGGCGGCGTCCAGCGCGGTTTTCCACTCGCCGGGCCGGGCGCTGGCCTGGACCACGGCGAGGCGGGCGGAATGGAACGCGTCGTCGCGATAGGCCGCGGCGCTGATGAACGGCGGATCGTCCGCCCGCACCAGGCGCTCCAGCCGCCGGTTGAGCACCGCCAGGCCCAGGGCCTCGATCGTCTGGCGCCGCCGCTTGGCCGCGCTGTCGGGCGACAGGTCGGGCGCCGCGACCCAGCTCATCTGCACCATCTCCGAATCGCCGGGCTGGACGTTCAGCCGGGTCACCGCGCCGCGCCGCATCGGGGCGCCCAGGTCGGGGTCCGGACCCGCCGGGGCGGCGTCGGCCCAGTCGCCGAAGCGGGCCTTGAGCTTGGCCTCCATGGCGTCGGGATCGAAGTCGCCCACCGCCACCAGCACGGCGCGCTCGGGCCGGTAATAGGCCTTGTAGAACGCCTCCATCTGGTCGTGAGTGGCGCTGCGGATCACATCGACCTTGCCGATCGGGAAGCGGTCGGCGGCCAGCTGGCCCTGCAGCGACAGGCCGATGCTGGCTTTCAGCACGCGGTAGCCGGGGGTGTCGCGCAGCCGTTCCTCGGACAGCACCACGCCCTTTTCCTGGTCCAGCGCCTCCTGGTCCAGCGTCAGCTCGCCGGCCACCTCGCGCAGCAGCATCAGGCTGGTGTCGACCGTGTCGGCGTCGGCCTTGGGCAGGTCGAGCTTGTAGACCGTCTCGTCCCAGGAGGTGGAGGCGTTGGTGTCGGCGCCGAAGGCCAGGCCGTGGCGCTCGAGGATGTGGATCATTTCGCCGCGCGGCACATGGGTCGAGCCGTTGAACGCCATGTGTTCGAGCAGATGCGCCAGGCCCTGCTGGGCGTCGGTCTCGTTCAGCGAGCCGGCGTTGATCCGAAGCCGCAGCGAGGCTTGGCCGCCGGGCGTGGCGTTCTTCATCACCACATAGCGCAGGCCGTTCGGCAGGACGCCGAAGCGCATGGCCGGATCCGGCGGCAGGTCGGCGTAGGTCTGCGGCCAGACGTTGGCCGCCGGCGGCTTGCCCGCCGACGCGGCGAGCGACACGGGCTTGGAATGGCGGCGCGGGCCGAGGGGTTCGCGCGGCGACTGGGGCTGGGCCGGTGATTGGGCCTGGATTTGCGCCGGCGATGGTTGGTGTCCGCCGAAGTGCGGCGTCAGTCCGCGCATCGTGGTGCAGGCGGCCAGCACCAGGCCGCAGCCCGCCAGGAGGGCGAGGCGCGAAAAGCGGATCATCGGAAAACCTTGGCCGTGGTCACGAAAGGGCGCGACCATCGCCGCCGCTCGTGGCGGCCGCAAGGCGCAAAAACGTCAATCGCGAAAATTCGCCGGCGCGGCGCGCGTCAGGAGCCCGGTTTGCTGACGTAGAAGCTGGCGTTGTTGCCGACCGCGGTGGCGACGCCGCTGACCGAACGGTTCGATCCGGTGATGGTCGCGCTGGCCGCGGCGCCGACGCCGCCGGTGTTGGTCTGGCTGTTGCTCACGCTCAGCACCCCGCCGCAGTCCGAACAGGCGAAGGCGGTGGCCGAGTTGGCGATCGCCGTGGCCGAGGCCGCCGCGTCGAAGCCGGCGCCGCCGGTGAAGCTGGCCGTGGCCTCGGTTCCGTTGGTGTTGCTCTGGCGGTTGGAGACCTCGGTGGCGAGGCCGTCGTTGGCGGCCATCAGCGAATTGCCGACGCCGGAGGCGCTCGCCTGGCCCGAGCCGAACTGGAAGCCGGTCACCACCGAGTTCGCCATAGACATAGGAGGCGTTGGCCTGACTGTCGGTGACGTTCAGCTCGCCGTCGGCGTTGCTTAGCGAGATGTTGTTGGCGCTGGCCGCCGCCACGCCCTGGATGGTCTGGCCGGTCCCCACGTCGACGAACTGGCCGGCCTGGGTGAGCCCGCCGGTGGCGGTTTGGGTGGCGTTGAGGGTCTGGTTGGCCCCGGCGGTCCCGGTCGAGGTGATGTTGTTGGCGACCGCGACGGAGCTGAACGCCGCCGCGCCCGGCGTGTACTGCAGCGTCGCCCCGCCGGTGGTGTCGCTGCCGCTTTCCGCGTCGACGGTGGCCGAACTGGACTGGGTGGTGGTCACGTTCGACGCGCCGCCGACGAGACCGAAGCTCAGCGCATTGGCGATCGCCTCGGTGCTGACCGAGGCGGCGCCGGTCTGGGCGAGCGCGGCGTTGAAATCGACCTCGCTCTTGACCAGGCTCCCATTGGCGGTCTGGCTGAAATTCCCGGTCAGCCCGCCGCCGCCGAGACTGTCGGCTTCGCTGGCGTTGGCGCTCGCCACGGTGGTGACGGCGGTCACGTCGCCCGAGTTGGCGGCGACGTTCAGCGAGGTCTTGGCGCTGGTCGCCCCGCTCATGGTCTGGCTCGACTGGACGTCGAGCGAGCCGGTCTGCACCGCGCTCAGCACCCCGTTGCCGGTGGCCGTGGTGACGGCCGTGGTCGAGCCCGAAACATCGACGACATTCAGGGTTTGGGTCGAAAAGACGTCGCCCAGCTGGACCTGATTGTTGACGACCGTGCTTTGGCTAGTAGCGGCTCCGCTCAATGGCGGCAGCATCGGAGCCGCCAGCATTACGCCAGCGAGCAGGATCTTCGCGGGTCTGCGCATTGTTCTTGTCCAGGTTGTTGTAAGCGGGGGTGAAGCCCCCGGTCAGGCCGGTGGTCCGCCCGCCGATCGGATCGCCGTCGTGCAGGCAGATCTGCGGACCCGGCGCGCCGTAGACGTTGGCCATCATCTCCAGCACCGCCCGTTCGACGACCGCGCGGACGCCGAGCTGGATCGGCTCAAGCCCGCCTTCGCCCGCCGAGACATTGAAGATGTTGCCGTTGAGGAAATCGAAGACGCCGACGCCGACCTGACGACCGATGATCTGCTTCTGATAGGAGATCACGTCGACCACCTGCAGGGTGCGGGTGTCGACCAGGCGCATGTCGAGGCCGACGTTCATGACGTAGAGTTGGCCGGTCGCCTCGATCTTCAGGCCGGTGGCTTTCGGGTCGGAGCCCGCCGCGTCCAGGCCGGACGAGCGGATGTTGAAGTTCAGCTCGGTGATGCCGCCGACGATATAGTAGTCGGACCCCGGCACCTGGCCGGCGGCGATCTTGCGATAGTCGCCGGGCGCGCCCGGCGCGGGCGGCGGCCCGTCGCTGATCAGCTTGTTGTTGGCGTATTTCAGCTCCAGCTCGGAGACGCTGGTGTCGTAGCGCTCGACCAGGTTGGCGCCCGCCTTCGACAGGGCCGACATCGCCATCAGCGAGGCGCCCTGGGTCAGCTTGCGGCCCGAGCCGTCGGCCTCCTCCTTGCCGGTGTAGTCCGAAATCCGGCCCACCGCGATCCGCGGCGAGGTGATGTGGTTGGCCCGGGCGTAGTCGCCCAGGCAGATCAGCGCCGCCGAATAGGGCGTCGGGTTGGCGGTCACCGGCGCGTTGCCGATCGGGTGGGCGTAATTGCCGCTCGGCCCGGCCACCGGGGAGACGCAGGCCGACAGCGCCACCGCGCAGGCCGAGACCACCGCGGGAATCTTGGCCCGGGCGAGCAGCGAGAGTTCTGAAATATGGAGCGACCATGAGTTTAGGGCTTTCCATTGGTGCTGGTGGTCGCGGTGATGTTCCCGGTGTTGGTCTGCTGGGATTGCACGATCACCGTATTGTCCGAACCTTGGACCACGACGTTGAGGTTGTTGCCGATCGCGGAGGCGGATCCGCCGACCCCGCCGGCGCCGCTGAAGCTGTCGCCCACCCCGCTCAGGCGCGCGCTGGCGCCGGCGAACAGGCTGGTCGAACTGGCCTGGAACAGGCCGTTGATCACGACCAGGTTGCCGTTGGCGTCGGTCATGTCGACGTTGACCGGCTGATTTTCCTGGCCGGCGTAACGCCCATAGCCCGCGTTGAACGCGGCGGAGTTGGTCGTCATCGTCTGGGCCCGCGCCAAGCCGGCGAGAGTCAGGGCGGCCAGGCCGGCGATCGTCGCCGCGGTCGGGCGCGTGAGATGTCCGTGGGCCATCGCGGCCGCCTCCTCGACGAAAGGTCGCGGCCAGATGAGAGCAATGGCCGTGCCAGAGCGGGTCGGCCCAGAGAACTAAAGGGACAAGGCCCCGCGATTTGGTTAAGCCGACCGCGCCCGTTGGCTCCTTTTGAAACGATTCCGGATCAAATCGGCGCTAGACGTCAGCACGCGCGAGGGTGCGTATCGATCTGGGAGTCGAGCGGTTGGAGACTGAACGAGAGCCGTTGTTCCGCGTCCCGTGGCCGGTGGCGGCGCTGGTGGGCGTCATCCTGGCGGCCTTCGCGATCCAGAGCTTCATCGGAACCGAGGCGGTGGCCAGCAGCCTGGGGTTCTCGGCGCTGTCCCTGGCGCAAGGACGCCTGGCGCCGCTGTTTGTTTCGCTGTTCCTGCACGGCGGGTGGGCGCATGTGCTGGTCAATTCCGCCTTCATCCTGGCGTTTGGCGCGCCCGTCTCGCGACGGTGCGGGCGGGACGCGACGGGCGCCCTGGCCTTTTTCGGCTTCTTTCTGACATGCGGGGTGCTGGCCAATCTCGGCTACGCCGCCGCGCACCCGACGAGCGAGGCGGTGGTCGTCGGCGCCTCGGGCGCGGCCGCGGGCCTGATGGCGGCCGCCTCCCGGCTGATGACCCGCGAGCCGGGCCTGGCGCCCTTCGCCAGCCAGCCGGTGCTGGGCATGGCCGGGGCCTGGTTGATGGTCAACCTGATCCTGGCGCTGATCGACCGGCTGGGCTTGAACGGGCTCGCGCCCGGATCCGGCGGCGCGCCGATCGCCTGGGAGGCGCACCTGACCGGCTATGCGGCGGGCCTGGTCCTGTTCGGGCCGATGCTGCGCCTGATCCGCCGCGACTGAATTCGCGCTCCGGTTCGATCACGGCATAGAGAATTGCCCTGAAGCCCGGTTTGCGTGAAGCTCCGTCCAATCAAGGAAAGGCGGAGGAGGAAAGCCGATGCTCGTTTCCCAGATTCTCAAGGATAAAGGCGACCTTGTTTTCACCGCCTCGCCGCATGAAACCGTCGCCGGGGCGGCGGCCATGCTGCACAGCCGGCGGGTCGGCGCGATGGTCATCGTCGACGGCGGGGGAGCGATTGTCGGAATACTGTCCGAGCGCGATATCGTCAGGGTGGTGGCCGAAAAGGGCGCTGTGGCCCTGAGCGAGCCGATCTCCGGCTGCATGACCAAGGACGTGGTGTTCGCCGCGCCCAACGAGCCGGTGCAGTCGCTGCTGGGGCGAATGACCGACCGGCGCGTGCGCCACCTGCCGGTGATCAAGGACGGGCGGCTCGTGGGCATCGTCTCGATCGGCGATCTGGTGAAGTGCAAGATCGCCGAGGCCGAAGCCGAGGCGGAGACCCTCAAGGCCTATATCTCGG
>OY970153.1:3215000-3239482 GCA_963706385.1 uncultured Alphaproteobacteria bacterium
ACAAGTCGAGCAGAGACGAAAGTCGGCCATAGTGATCCGGTGGTTCTGCGTGGAAGGGCCATCGCTCAACGAATAAAAGGTACTCTAGGGATAACAGGCTGATTTTGCCCAAGCGTCCATAGCGACGGCAAAGTTTGGCACCTCGATGTCGGCTCATCACATCCTGGGGGTGGAGCAGCTCCCAAGGGTTCGGCTGTTCGCCGATTAAAGTGGTACGTGAGCTGGGTTCAGAACGTCGTGAGACAGTTTGGTCCCTATCTGCCGTGGGTGTACGAAGCTTGAGAGGATCTGTCCCTAGTACGAGAGGACCGGGATGGACACACCTCTGGTGGACCTGTCGTGGCGCCAGCCGCGCAGCAGGGTAGCTAAGTGTGGAAAAGATAACCGCTGAAAGCATCTAAGCGGGAAACTTACCTCAAAACAAGGCTTCGCCGAGAGCCGTGATAGACCATCACGTTGATAGGCCAGGTGTGGAAGTGCGGTGACGCACGTAGCTTACTGGTACTAATCGCTCGATCGGCTTGATCGTTCTTCAGCTAAACTCATGAAGAGCTTTGTGAGCCAGCCAGCTCTGATGTCTTTTATCGCATCCTCTTCGTTGACCTGGTGGCTATGCCGGAAGGTCCCCACCCGATCCCATCTCGAACTCGGTCGTTAAGCCTTCCAGGGCCGATGGTACTTCGTCTCAAGGCGCGGGAGAGTAGGTCGCCGCCAGGTCTACCAAGAGGATGCGGACAAACAGTCCGTCCGACCCTTCATCACGACCCGATCCAACAGCTTTGCCGCGGGGTGGAGCAGCCCGGTAGCTCGTCAGGCTCATAACCTGAAGGTCACAGGTTCAAATCCTGTCCCCGCACCCAAGACTAGGGAATGGCCCCCGCTCGCGGGGGCCATTTTTGTTTCAGCGATCCGACGCGCCCGCCTCACGGCGTCCACTGCGCCAGCCAGTCGGCCAGGGCCTGGGGGCTCAGGCCGCGCGCGTCGGCCAGGGCGGCGGTGTGGCCGGCGTCGAGCAGCCGCTCGCTGGCCGGATCGACGATCAACAGGCTCGGCACGCCCTCCAGCCGGCCGCGCACGCCATAGTGTGCCGGAATCTGCAGGTTGCGGTCAAAGCGGCCGACGTCGACGCTGACCACCACGTAGTGGGCCGCAACGAACGCCTTGACCTCGGGCAGCTCCATGGTCCCGGCCAGGATGCGGCAGTCGGGGCACCAGTTGCCGCCCAGGTCGATCAGCAGCAGCTTGCGCGCGGCCAGGGCCTCGGCCTTGGCGTCGGCCACCGCGCGGTCGGCGTCGGCCTTTTCGTCATAGGGATAGGGCAGCGGCGCCTTGAGCTGGGCGAAGCTGGTGACGGCGAGCTTGGGCGCCGGCGCGGCCAACGCGGGCGCGGCGAGCGCCGCGGCGGCGAGCGCGGCGAGGGCGAGGCGAGCGATCATCGACAATCTCCGAGGTCCGCCGTCGGCTAACACGGCGCGGCCCTGTCGGCCATCCCGGGGGGCGGGCTCAGCCGGCCCTGACGAACAGGCCGATGCTCAGGGCGACGCCGATCAGCACCACGGCCGCTTTCAGCGCCTTCTCATTGACCCGTTTGAGCATCATCCCGCCCAGCGCGCCGCCGGCGATCGCGCCGATGCAGACCACCGCGACCTTCAGCCAGTCCGGCCGGGCGGTGAACACGAAGACCACGGCGGCCGCGCAGTTCATCGCGCTGGCCAGGATGTTCTTGGTCGATCCGGCGACCCTGACCGCCTGGCCGGCCAGGGTCAGGCCCGCCAGCATCAGAAAGCCGATGCCGCCGCCGAAATAGCCGCCGTAGACGGCGATGGCGAACTGCATCGCCACCGTCGCCGGCGCGCCGATCGGCGCGTGGGCCTCGCCCGGCTTTCGCGCGAAGGCGCCCCAGGCGAACAGGGCGGTGGCGAACAGCACGAGCCAGGGAACCATCCGCGCGAAGAAGGCGGCTGGCGTGGCCAGCAGCAGCACCGCGCCGATCGCCCCGCCCGCCAGGCTGATGGCGACCAGGGCGCGAAACGACACCCCGCCCGCGCCATCGGCCAGGCGCCGGCCGACCAGGCCGGTGGTCACCTGGCCGGGAAACAGGGCGAGGGTCGAGGCGATGTTGGCCGCCCGGGCGTCCAGCCCGGTGAACATCAGCGCCGGCAGGGTGATGAACGAGCCGCCGCCGGCCAGCGCGTTCTGGGCGCCGGCCCAGAACGCCGCGAGCAGCAGGATCGCGAGGCCGGGCCAGGCGGCGGAATGGGCGGTCGGCATGGCGCTCCCTTAGCCTTGGCGGCGCGCGCTGGCCACGGCCTTGAGCCGATCAGCTCGGATCGCGCCGGCCGAACAGGCTCAGCAGCAGCACCGCCGCGCCCGCCGCTAGGGCCACCGGAACCATGGCCCGCACCACCTGGTCGGCGCTGGCCCCGCCCTTCAGCAGGTAGCCCGCGACCAGCGGCCCGGCGATCGAGCCCAGCCGGCCCACCGCCACCGCCGCGCCGGCGCCGGTCCCGCGCACGGCGGGCGGATAATAGCTGGGGGCCAGGCCGTAGAGGCAGAACTGCGCCCCGATCACCAAGAACCCGGCCATGCCGCTCAGCAGCAGGATCGGCTCGGCGCCGGCCGCCTTGGCCAGGGCCATCATCACCACCACCAGGCCGACATAGCCGGCGGTCATCGGCCAGCGCACGCCCGCGCGGTCGACCGTGAGCCCGAGCAGCGGCGCGCCGACCAAGCTCGACAGGTTGAACGCCACCGAGGCCAGCGGCGCGTCGATCTTGGCCAAGCCCTTGGCCGCGGCCAGCATCGGCAGCCAGTTCAGCATCAGATGCAGGATGAGCAGGGTCAGGGCGTAGGCCGCCCACAAGGACAGGGTGGCCGGGGCGCGGCCCTCGCCGAACAGGGCCGCCGCGATGGCGCGCGCGCCGCGCGCCGCGCCTTTCGCCTGGGGCGGGCGCGTCTCGGGCAGGATCCAGCCGATCGCCGGCGCGAGCAGCAGGGGCGCGGCCCCGCCGATCACGAACACCGCCCGCCAGTCCAGGTCGGGCGGCGCATAACGGGCGAACAGGGCCGAGAGGGCCCCGCCCAGCGCCATGCCGCAGAACACCAGCGTGGTCGCCGCCGTGCGCCGGCCGGGCGCGGTGACCTCCGAGGCGATGGCGATCAGATTGGGCGTGGCGCCGCCCAGTCCCAGGCCGACCGCGACGCGGATCGCCATCAGCCAGGCGAAGGCGCCCGCCGCCATCGTCGCCAGCGAGAACAGGCCGAACACCGCCACCGAGACGATCAGCACCGGCCTTCGTCCGATGCGGTCGGCCGCGCGTCCGCCGATCAGGGCGCCGAGGATGAGGCCGATCATGCTGGCGCTCAGCGCCCAGCCGGCCTGCCCGTGGTCCAGCCCCAGGGCCGGCATCATCCTGGGCGCGGCCACGCCCATGGCCTGGACGTCGTAGCCTTCGAGCATGGCGATGGCGGCGCACAGGGCGATGATCGGCGCCGCCGCGATGGCGCGCGCCGGCCGAATGGCGATTGTGGTCATGCCCCTCCCCGATGCCGGTGTCCTTTGTAGAGCGGAACCGACCAGGGGCGATACACATCCCGCCCGGAAACAAGAGCTTGGACGCGAGCCCGAGCTACAGCCGTTCGACGATCGTCACATTGGCCAGGCCGCCGCCCTCGCACATGGTCTGCAGGCCCCAGCGCTTGTTGTTGTTCTTCAGCGCATGGATCAGGGTGGTCATCAGCTTGGTGCCGGAGGCGCCCAAGGGGTGGCCGAGCGCGATGGCGCCGCCGTTGACGTTCAGCCGGTCGGCGTCGGCGCCCAGGGTCTTGCGCCAGGCCACCGGCACCGAGGCGAAGGCCTCGTTGACCTCGAACAGGTCGATGTCGTCGATCCTGAAGCCCGCCTTCTTCAGCGCCTTTTCGGTGCCCGGCAGGGGGGCCTCCAGCATGATCACCGGATCGCCGCCCACCAGGGTCAGGTGGTGCACCCGGGCCAGCGGCTCGACGCCCAATATCTTCAGGCCGGCTTCGGAGACCACCATCACGCCCGAGGCGCCGTCGCAGATCTGGCTGGAGGTCGCCGCGGTGAGCGCGCCGCCTTCCTGCAGCAGCTTGACCCCCTTGATCCCCTCCAGGCTGGCGTCGAAGCGGATGCCCTCGTCGATGGTGTGCATCTCGCTCTTGCCGTCGGCGGTGGTGATCGCGATCGGGGTGATCTCGTCCTTGAACCGGCCGCCTTGCGTGGCGGCGATCGCCCGCTGGTGGCTGCGGAAGCCGAATTCGTCCAGCTCGTCCCTGGTCAGGCCATACTTCTTGGCCATCATTTCCGCGCCGACGAACTGGCTGAACTGGATGTTGGGATAGCGCGCGGCCATCGCCTCGCCGCCGGGCAGGCCGAAGCCGTTCTTGTAGGGCAGGGTGATCGCCAGCCCCATCGGCACGCGGCTCATGCTTTCGACGCCGGCCGCGATCACGATGTCCATGGTCCCGCTCATCACCGCCTGCGCGGCGAAGTGCAGCGCCTGCTGCGAGGAGCCGCACTGGCGATCGACCGAGGTGGCTGGCACGCTTTCCGGCAGCTTCGACGACAGGACCGCGTTGCGCGCGACGTTGGAGGACTGCTCGCCGGCCTGGCCGACGCAGCCCATCACCACATCCTCGATCAGGGCCGGGTCGACCCCGGAGCGCTCGACCAGCGCATCCAGCACCTTGCCGGCCAGGTCGGCCGGGTGGACGCCCGACAGCCGCCCGCCCTTGCGCCCGCCGGCAGTGCGCGTGGCGGCCACGATATAAGCTTCGCCCATGGCGTTCTCCTTGCTGAAGGGCGAGCCTGTCGCCCTTGCGTGATCGTTCGCTAGCCCTGGCGGACGACGAAATCCAGTCCGTAATCACGTTGGCGCCGCGGGATGTTGAAATCGCCGCGTCAAGGTCAAGGCCAATGGTCGGCCGCGCGGTCCGCGGCTATGTGTGATAGCCCTGTTGCGGGTCCCGGAAGAAAGTTTATCATTGAACTATCGTCACGCCTTCCACGCCGGCAACTTCGCGGATCTGGTCAAGCACGCGGTGCTGGGCGCGGCCCTCGCGCGCCTGACCCGCGAGGGCCCGCCGCTGCTGGCGATCGACACCCACGCCGGGGCGGGCCTCTATGAGCTCGACGCCGTGGCGGCGAAGGCCTCGGGCGAGGCCGAGGCCGGGATCGCGCGGCTGATGGCGGCGGACGCCGCGCCCGCGCCGCTGGAGGCGCTGAAGGCGGCCGTGGCGCGGCTCAATCCCAAAGGCGGCCATCGGCTCTATCCCGGCTCGCCGCGGCTGATCGCCGACGCCCTGCGGCCCGCCGACCGGCTGGTCGCCTGCGAACTGCGCGGCGACGACGCCGGCCGTCTGCGCCAGGCGCTGAAGGGGGCCAGGGCCGAGGTCCTGGTCCAGGACGGCTATGCCGTGGCCGCCCAGCGCGCCGCGCCGCGCCAGCGCCTGTTCGTGCTGATCGATCCGCCGTTCGAGCGGGCCGACGACCACGCCCGCGCCGCCGAGGCGGCCAAGGCGGTGCTCGGCCGCAACCCCGCCGCGACGATGATCATCTGGCTGCCGCTCAAGGACCTGGAGACCTTCGACGGCTTCCTGCGCCGGCTGGAGGCGGGGGTGGCGCCGGCGGCGCTGGTGGTCGAGGCGCGGCTGAGGCCGCTGGACGATCCGATGCGGATGAACGGCTGCGCCCTGGTGGTGATCAACCCGCCGACCGGGTTGGAGACCGACGCCGCGGCGACGTGCGACTGGGTGGTGGCGGCCTGCGGCGATCCGGACGGGCGGGCGCGGGTCTGGCGGCTGGGCGCCGGCTGAGGCCGCTGAAAGGGCGCCGTTACGTCATTTTGCGCGTGCGAACGTTCAAGATCGTGTTATGTTGCACCGCACAATCCAACCTCATGGAACAAGGAGTACGGGTGATGGCATTGCTGGAGCTTGCGCCGTCGGGCAAGGGGTTCGCCCTTGGCCTCGACACCGAAAAGGCGCTGCGCGCGCCGATCGGCGCGGTCTCGCCGCTGTGGCTGGCCTTCGCCGGCGCCGCCAGCGCGGGCGTGGCCTTCTGGTGGATGAGCCGCTGGATGCGGCCGGCCAATCTGGAAGCCTTCCTGTTCACGGCGCCCGCGGCGGAGCCGGTCGTCGAGCCGGTGGCGGAAGCGGTGGCCGAACTCACCGCGTCGGAGCCCGAGCCGGCCGAGATCATCGCCGAGGCCGTTGTGGTCGAGATCGAACCCACGTTCGAAGCGGCCGCGGAATTCGTGCTCGAAGCCGCGCCGGAGCCCGAGCCGGCCGAGATCATCGCCGAGGCCGTTGTGGTCGAGATCGAACCCGCGCCCGAAGCGGCCGCGGAATTCGTGCTCGAAGCCGCGCCGGCCGAGCCCGTGCCCGAACCCGTGAAGGCCAAACCCGCGCCTAGGGCCGCGCCCGCCGCCAAGCCGGCCGCGCCGAGGTCCGCCAAGACGCCCAGGACGCCCTCGGCCAAGACGCCCAGCTAAGGCGATCCGACCTTCCTCCTCCATGCGGGGAGGCGGGGGCCGCTTTTTCCAGGCGCCGGTTCATCAAGTTTTTCCGCCAAGACGCTATTGCCGTGCTCAAATCCCGGCTCAACGATGGAGCTGGAGACCCGGAGTTCGGATGGTCCTGGCCCGCAACGCCATCGAAGTGTGGAATGCCCGCGGCGCGATCCAGCGGATCGGCAAGCTGACCGATAACCTGGTCGGCATCGGTCCGTTCGGCGTCGGGCTGGACGGCCTGTTGACCTGGATTCCCATTGTCGGCGGGCTCTACAGCCTCGGGGCCGGCGCGGCCCTGCTCGGTTTCGGGCTGCGCGCGCGGGTTCCGCTGACCGTCCTGATCGCGGTCGCGGCGATCGTGCTGGCGCGCAGCGGCGTCGGCGAGGTGCCGCTGGCCGGACAGATCGCGGTCGACCTCCTGCGCGGGCACAAATGGGCGGCGGACCTCTTGGTCAAGGCGATCGACCGGACGCTCTATCTGGATGGACCGAGCGATCCCGCGGGACCCGCCTACGCCGAGGCGCTGGCGGCCATCCGCGCCGGCGGCGAAAAGCAGCGGGTGGTGTTTCTGGGCTAGACGCGGCGCGCCGCGTGCGGGCAGGTTGCGCGGCAAGACCAGAACGACTTCGGAGGACGCCGCATGGCCCGGATACCCTATTTCGACCCCACCCTGGCCCAGGGCCGGGCCAAGCAGCAATACGAGCGCCTGGCGCCCTTGAACATCTTCAAGATGCTCGGCCATTCGGGCGAGCTCTTGTCCGGCTTTTCCAAGCTGGGCGGCCAGCTCCTCAACTTCACCGAGCTCGATCCGGTGCTGCGCGAGATCGCCATCATCCGCGTCGGCGTCCTGTGCGGCGCCTCGTACGAGACCCACCAGCATCGCCGGATCGGGCGCGGCATCGGCATGTCCCAGGCGCTGCTTGACGCCATCGACCAGGGGCCGGCCGCGGCGGTGTTCACCCCGCTTCAGCGCCAGGTGATGGACTTCACCGACGATGTGGTGAGAAACGTGCGCGCCTCCGACGCCACCTTCGATCCCCTGTGCAAGGCCTTGGGTTACAAGCAGATTCAGGAGCTCGTCATCACCATCGGCTACTACATGATGGTCTCGCGCTTCCTGGAGACCTTCGACGTCGACATCGAGGCCAAGGGCGCCGAGCCGCCGGCGGACAAGATGCCCGGCGCGAAGAGGGCCTGAGATGGCCGAATCCGAAGCTTATGTGCGCCCGCCCAGCGCCGAGTCCGAGGGCCGCGCGCCCGGCCGCGGGCGGCTGACCGGCCGGCGCATCCTGGTCGTCGGCGGCGGCCAGCAGGTGGTGGACGCGGCGACCGATCCGGTGGGCAACGGCCGGGCGATGTCGATCCTGTTCGCGCGCGAGGGCGCCAGCCTGGCCATCGCGGACCGCAACCGGGAGGCCGCCGAGGCCACCGCCGCCCTGATCCGCGCCGAGGGCGGCACGGCGCCGCTGGTCATTGAGGCCGACATCGCCCGCGAGGCGGATGTCGCGCGGATGGTCGAGGCGGCCGCATCCGGGCTCGGCGGCCTGGACGGATTGATCCTCAACGTCGGCATCGGCGTCGGCGGGCTTGGCCTGGCGGGCGTCAAGGCTGACGACTGGGACAAGGTTCTGGCCGTCAACCTGCGCGGGCCGATGTTGTGCTGCCGGGAGGCGTTGGCCAGGCTGGAGAACGGATCGTCGATCGTGTTCATCTCCTCGATCGCCGGCCTGGTCGCGGGCTCCCGGTTGCCGGCCTACGACGCCTCGAAGGCCGCGCTCGGCGGGCTGATGCGGCACGTGGCGCTGGAGGGCGCGCGCCGGGGCGTGCGGGCCAACATCGTCGCCCCGGGCCTGGTGGACACCCCGCTCGGCCGCCGCGCGACGCAAGGCCGCCCGTCCAGGGGCCGCACCCCGACGCCGTTTGGCCGCCAGGCCACGGCCTGGGAGGTGGCCTACGCCGCCCTGTTCCTGACCTCGGACGAGAGCGTCTACATCACCGCCCAGACCCTGGCGGTGGACAGCGGCATGACCGGGATCAGCTAGTGGTGCGACTCAAACGGATGCCTCCCGCATCCGTTTGTGGTCCGATCCACTAGGACGGTGGCGTTCGCGCCGCCTTGTTCCCGCTTATCCCCGCGGATGAGGATTGTGATGAAATACAAAGTCGCTGTTGTAACGCCGTACTACAAAGAATCTACAGCTGTTCTTGAGCAATGCCACAATAGCGTTCTTGATCAAACCTATGAATGCGATCATATCGTTGTTTCCGACGGTCATAAAAATGATGTATTTGAAAATGCAATCAGAACATTGCATGTAACATTGCCTAAAGCTCATGGAGATAATGGCTGCACGCCGCGTGGTATCGGTAGTATTCTTGCTGAAAACTATGGTTATGACGCCGTTGCCTATCTTGATGCGGACAACTGGTTTTATCCAGAGCATATTGAAAATATGGTGGCGGCTCACGCCGCATCTAGGCGACCAATTGTCTGTTGCAAGAGAACTTTTCATGATTTAGACGGAAACCTTATGCCGATAACAGAGCACGAGGAGAATATTAATAAACATTTCGATACTAGTTGTTTTGTTGTTTTCAAACCGGCATTTTCTATTTTTAGAAGCTGGTTTATGCCAAAAGAATTAGGGCCTATTTGCGATAGAATTTTCTTTCAAAAAATCATCCACGATCGATTCCAAATCCATGTCCTCAATGATAGGACTGTCGCATTCAGAACGCAGTATGCAATACATTATAGAGCGGCGAAACTGCCTGTACCTGTTAACGCGAAAGAAACTGATGATCCAAAAAATGGCTTAAAATATTTGCATAATATAAATAACGTGAATTTTATTGTAAATAAACTTGGTTTTTATCCAAAGGTGTCGGGTTAAACTTAGGTGTTCCGCGTCGATTCCGGTCCAAGCCGAATTTCGGACGTGGCTCGAGCCCGGGCGGGCCGCCTCAATCCCGCAACGTCCTCGGATCGCCCGCCGTCAGGCGTCCGTCTCGCACCCAGGCGGCGCGGGGCGCCGGCGCGGTTTGAAATCCGCCGCCTCGGCCTTGGGCCCTTGGTCGGCCCGACGGACAACATCCGCATGATCTCGCGGCGCTGGAAGACGTTGGTTTGCGTTTGCGAATAATCCGCATTTTTTACGTGGCGAATACCGCCATTGGGACAGCAAAAACGCCGAGTTTCGCCCGGACGACCAACAGACGGACGCTTAAATTTGACAAATCCGTCAAATTTATCGAATTTTTTATTTACCGGTCAATCATGAATTGACAATTCTGTCAAGTTTTGCTAGTTTTAAATATTCTAAAGCACGCAAGAGAGGGAGTGTTTCCATGTCACAGACTCATCCTCCCGGTGTGAGCTTGGGCCCACACCTCGTTGAAAACATCGTTTTGATCGGGCTCGGAGTTGTCGTGGGCGGCGGCCTGCTGGTCGCCCTGACCATGTTTGGCATGTTCGCCACGGCCGTATTGTCGCACTGAGGCCGTGCGTGATCCGAGATCGGTTCGGCGAACGCTGATTTTAGGACTCTCTCGCTTTCGTGAAGCGGCGCGTCCGTTCTCGCCGAGCTCGTGATCTCGCGCGGGTGTTCCGAGAAAAGCCTTGAGCGGGTTTTGCGCGCGACGTAGGCAGTCGGCGCATAGCCCGAAACCTCGAGGAAGCCCGCTTCATGGCCCTGCCGCCCGTTCTTCGCGACCGCCTGCGCCTGCCGGTGATCGCCTCGCCGCTGTTCATCATCTCCCAGCCCGACCTGGTGATCGCCGAGTGCAAGGCCGGCATCGTCGGATCGTTTCCGTCGCTGAACGCGCGGCCGATCTCGCAGCTTGACGAATGGCTGGCCCGGATCACCGAGGAGCTGGCCGACTGGGACCGGGCCCATCCCGAGACGCCGTCCGCCCCGTTCGCGGTCAACCAGATCGTGCACAGGACCAACAACCGGCTGGAGCAGGACCTGGAGCTGTGCGTCAAGTACAAGGCGCCGGTGGTGATCACCTCGCTGGGCGCGCGCGAGGACGTCAACGCCGCGATCCACAGTTATGGCGGCGTCGTCCTGCACGACGTGATCACCGACCGCTTCGCCCGCAAGGCGATCGAGAAGGGCGCCGACGGGCTGATCCCGGTCGCGGCCGGCGCCGGCGGCCATGCGGGCGTGCTGTCGCCGTTCGCCCTGATCCAGGAGATCCGCGAATGGTTCGACGGGCCGGTGGCCCTGTCCGGCTCGATCGCCAACGGCGCGGCGATCCTGAGCGCCCAGGCGATGGGCGCGGACCTGGCCTATATCGGCTCGGCCTTCATCGCGACCAAGGAGGCCAATGCGCCGGAGGCCTACAAGCAGATGATCGTCGACTCGCGGGGCGACGACATCGTCTATTCCAACCTGTTCACCGGGGTGCACGGCAACTATCTGCGCCCCTCGATCGTCGCGGCGGGGCTGGATCCCGACAACCTGCCGACCAGCGATCCCTCGGCGATGAACTTCGGCTCGGGCGGCAACCAGGAGGCCAAGGCCTGGCGCGACATCTGGGGCTGCGGCCAGGGCATCGCGGCGGTCAAGGACGTGCCGAGCGCGGCCGAACTGGTCCAGCGCCTCGCGGACGAGTACGAGGCCGCCAAGCTCGCGCTGGCCGCCAAGACGGCGCTGACCCGCGGCGCGCGCCTGGAGACGGCGGCGGGGTAGGGACGAGATCGGCCCGATTGTTTTATCCGCTCCTCCCGGCGAATGCCGGGACCCAGATCATAGGACGCGGCTTTCCGGCGTTAAGTCCGGCCGGACCCCGCTTTGTCATCTGGATCCCGGCATTCGCCGGGACGAGCGGGATGGGGTAAGCGGCTGGCTAATCTCCTAGCGCCGCGGCGTCCAGCGCCCGCAGGCCCGCCGCGCCGACGGTGATCGCCGGGGTCAGGCCCGGCGCCTGGGCCAGCACCGTCTCGGCATAGTGGGCGGCCAGGCCGATGCGGGCGCTCTCGTAGGCCTCGTCGCCCGCCCGTCCGTCGGCGGCGGCGATCGCGCCCCGGCCCAAAAGCCAGCCGCCGATCACATCGCCCATCAGCTTCAGATAGGCGCTGGCGCCGGCCAGGGCGTCCGGCTGGCCGCGCCGCTCGGCGATCCAGGCGGTGGCCGCCTCGGCGGCGTCGATCGCCGCCTCCAGCCGCTGGCCGATGGGGGCGAGGCGCTCGTCGGGATGGCCGATCAGCCCCGCCGCGCCGGCCCGCATGTCGCCGAACAGGGCGCGCGCGCCTTCGCCGTTCTCCAGCCCCAGCTTGCGGCCGGCCAGGTCCATCGCCTGGATGCCGTTGGTCCCTTCGTAGATCGGCGCGATGCGGGCGTCGCGGTAGTGCTGGGCCGCGCCGGTCTCCTCGATGAAGCCCATGCCGCCGTGGATCTGCACCCCCAGGGAGGCGATCTCGACGCCGGCGTCGGTCGACCAGGCCTTGGCGATCGGGGTGAGCAGCTCCTCGCGCAGCCGGGCGGCCTGGCGGGCCTCCGCGTCGGGCGCGGCGCGGGCCAGATCGGCGCAGACCGCGGTCAGAAGGCAGAGCGCGCGGGCCGCCTCGATCCGGGCCTTCATCCCCGCCAGCATCCGGCGCACGTCGGGATGCTCGAAGATCGGCGCGTCGGCCTCGCCGGTCCAGGCCGAGCGGCCCTGGCGGCGCTCCAGCGAAAAGCCCAGCGCCTGCTGGTAGGCCCGCTCGGCGATGGCGACGCCCTGCACCCCGACGCTGAGGCGCGCGGCGTTCATCATGGTGAACATGTGGGTCAGGCCGTTGTTCGGCTGGCCGACCAGCTCGGCGCGGGCGCCCTCGAACAGCATCACGCAGGTGGGCGAGGCGTGGATGCCCAGCTTGTGCTCGATGCTTCCCGGACGCAGGTCGTTGGGGCCGGCGAGGCTTCCGTCGTCATTCACCCGATGCTTGGGCGCCAGGAACAGCGAGATGCCGCGGCTGCCCTCGGGCGCGTCCGGCAGGCGGGCCAGCACCAGGTGGACGATGTTGTCGGCGCAGTCGTGGTCGCCCCAGGTGATGAAGATCTTCTGGCCAAACAACCGATAGCCGCCGGCGCCGTCCGGCTCGGCGCGGGTGCGCAGCGCGCCGAGGTCCGAGCCCGCCTGCGGCTCGGTCAGGTTCATCGCCCCGGTCCATTCGCCGGCGATCATCCTGGGCAGGTAAAGCGCCTTCTGGCGGTCGGTCCCGTGCGCGTGGATCGCCTCGATCGCGCCCTGGGTCAGCATCGGGCAGAGGCCGAAGGCCATGTTGGCCGCGTGCACGGTCTCGAACATGGCCAGTTCCAGCGCCTTGGGCAGGCCCTGGCCGCCGAACGCGGGATCGGCCGCCAGGCTGGTCCAGCCGCCCTGGGCGAACAGCCGGTAGGCGTCGGCGAAGCCGGGCGGGGCGGTGACCTTGCCGTTCTGGTAAGCCGCGCCGGCCAGGTCGCCCGGCCGGTTCAGCGGGGCCAGCACGTCGCCCGCCATCGCCCCCGCCGTCTCCAGCACCGCGCTCAATGTCTCGCGGTCGAGGTCGGCGAAGGTCTCGGTGGCGGCGAGCTGGCCGACATCGACGATCTCGGTCAGGGCGAACAGAAGATCGCGCACGGGCGCTTGGTAGGACATGGCCGGCTCCGCCGTCGTCGTAAGCCCCGGGTTCTAGTTCAGTTTGACGGTGTCGCAAACGCCGTGGCCCGGCGGCTTGCCCGCGCCCGAGCGGACCCGTATCCATGGCCGATGGGGCGCGCCCAAGCCCCGCCCCGAAGGAGCGCGCGATGGCGAGCCCGAAAGAGCGCTATTCGACCGCCGCGATCGGCCTGCACTGGCTGATCGCCGCCCTCTTGATCGGCAACATCGGCCTGGCCTGGTGGTTCAACACCCTGCACGGGGCCGCGGCGGCCGCGCCGGTGGCGCTGCACCGCTCGATCGGCATCACCGTGCTGCTGCTCAGCCTGGCGCGCCTGGCCCTGCGCCTGGCCGCGCCGCCGCCGCCGCTGCCGACCAGCCTGCCGAGGTGGGAGCGCTGGGCGAGCAAGGCGACGCATGGGCTGTTCTACGTCGTGATGATCGGCCTGCCGCTGACCGGCTGGGCCATGGTCTCGGTCGGGCCGCGCCTCGTGCAGCACCCGATGAGCCTCTACAATCTGGTCCCCTGGCCGGCGATCGGGCCGCTGACCCAGGTTCCGGCCGCCCAGGTCCACGCCACGCACGAAGCGTTCGAGGCCGCGCACGGGCTGGTGGGCAAGCTCGCCTACGGCCTGATCGTGCTGCACGTGGGCGCGGCGCTGAAACACCAGTTCATCGACCGCGACGCGGTGGCGGCGCGGATGGCGCCGTGGCTGAAGCGCCGCGGGCCGGCGCCGGCGCGGTGACCGTAAGCCCGGCGGCGGCGGCCGAGGTCCTGCGGCGCGGCGGTCTGGTGATCCTGCCGACCGAGACGGTCTACGGCCTGGCCGCCGACGCGGCCAATCCGCGCGCGGTGGCGGCGGTGTTCGAGGCCAAGGGCCGGCCGCGGTTCAATCCGCTGATCGCCCATGTCGAGGGACTGGAGGCGGCGGCGCGGATCGCGGTGCTGGACGATCGCGCGCTCGCCCTGGCGCGGGCTTTCTGGCCGGGACCGCTGACGATTGTCGCGCCGCTGAAAGATGCGGCCGCGGTGTGCGACCTGGCCCGCGCGGGCCTGGAGACGCTGGCCGTGCGCGTCCCCGCCCATCCGCTCGCGCTGGAGGTGCTCAGGGCGTTCGCCGCCCCGGTGGTGGCGCCCTCGGCCAACCGCTCCGGCCGACCCAGCCCGACCACCTTCGCCGACGCGCTCGAGGAGACCGGCTTCGCCGCCGAGGCGGCGCTGGACGGTGGGCCCTGCGCCGTGGGCCTGGAGTCCAGCGTGGTCGCGGTGCTGGACGGGCCCGTGCGGCTGCTGCGCGCCGGCGGGGTGACCCGCGCCGAGATCGAGGCCGTGGTCGGCCCGCTCGCCGAGGCCGAAGACGACGCCCGCCGCTCGCCGGGCCGGCTGGCGTTGCACTATGCGCCCGAGGCGCCCGTGCGGCTGGAGGCCGACGCGCCGCGCCCCGGCGAGGCTTATCTCGCGTTCGGCCCCACGACGGCGGCGACCCCGTTCAACCTCAGCCCCACCGGCGACTTGCGCGAAGCGGCGGCCAACCTGTTCTCCTTCCTGCGCGCCGCCGACCGGACGGCGCCCACCGCCATCGCCGTCGCCCCGATCCCCGACCACGGCCTGGGCGAGGCGATCAACGACCGGCTGAGGCGGGCGGCGGGGTTTGTGGGCTAGGCGCCGCGCGCTAAACTCCCCCCATGACCGCGCCCGTCTCCGCCGACGTGATTTCCCGCCTAAAGGCCGTGCTCGGCGAGGGGGGCTGGAGCGATGATCCCGAACGCTTGGCGCCCAAGCTGGTCGAGTGGCGCGACCGCTGGAGCGGGAGCACGCCCCTGCTCGTCCTGCCGCGCACCACCGCCGAGGTCGCCGCCGTGGTCTCGATCTGCGCCGCGAGCGGGGTGGCGATCACCCCGCAGGGCGGCAACACCGGCCTGGTCGGCGGCCAGATCCCCCAGGGCGAGATCCTGCTGTCGCTGGAGAAGCTGAACGCCATTCGCGACCTCGACGCCTTCGACGACGTGATCGTGGCCGAGGCGGGTGTGACGCTGGCGGCGGTGCACGAGGCGGCGCTCGCCGCTAATCGCCGCTTTCCGCTTAGCGTGGCGTCCGAGGGTTCGGCCACCGTCGGCGGCCTGGTCTCGACCAACGCCGGCGGCACGGCGGTGCTGCGTTATGGGACCATGCGCGAGCAGGTGCTGGGGCTGGAGGCGGTGCTGCCCAACGGCGAGATCTGGAACGGGCTGAAGCGGCTGCGCAAGGACAACACCGGCTATGACCTGAAGCAGCTCCTGATCGGCGCCGAGGGCACCTTGGGCGTGGTCACCGCCGCCGCCCTGAAGCTGCAGCCGATCCTGCCCTCGCGGGCGGTGGCCTTCGCCGGACTGAAGTCGCCCCAGGACGCGGTCGCCCTGCTGGCCCGGGGCAAGGAGACGACCGGCGGGGCGCTGGAGGCGTTCGAGCTGATCGGCCGGCTGGGCCTCGATTTGGTGATCAAGAACATCCCGGGCCAGCGCGAGCCGCTGGCCGGCCGCCACGCCTGGTACGTGCTGATCGAGACCGCCAGCGGCGAGCCCGGCGCGGCCGAGGCGGCGATGGAGCGGCTGTTGGCCGGGGCGCTGGAGACGGGCCTGATCCAGGACGCGGTGGTCGCCCAGACGCAGGCCCAGGCCAAGGCGCTGTGGTCCTTGCGTGAGCACCAGTCCGCCGGCCAGAAGGCCGAAGGCGCGGCCTGGAAGCACGACGTCTCCGTGCCGGTCTCCAGGATCGCCGATTTCATCACCGAGGCCACCACGGCGCTGACGCGGCGCTGGCCGGGGGTGCGGATCACCGCCTTCGGCCATGTCGGCGACGGCAATGTGCATTTCGACGTGCTGGCCGCGCCGGGCGCGGACCCGGCTGTGCACGCCGCGCTGCGCGAGGCGGGGGCCCACGTGGTGCACGAGATCGTCGCGGCGATGGGCGGCTCGATCTCGGCCGAGCATGGCCTGGGCGCGATGAAGACCGCCGAAGCCTTGCTCTACAAATCCCCGGTCGAGGTGGCGGCGCTGAGGGCGGTGCGCGCGGCGCTGGACCCAGGGCGGATCATGAACCCGCGCGTGCTGTTCTAGGTTCTGTGGACACTTATCGTAACCACAGGACGATGGCGGCGAGCGTGATCACGGCCAGATAGTTCCTGGCGGTCTTTTCGAAGCGCGTGGCCACGCGGCGGAACTGCTTGAGCTTCGAGAAGCAGCACTCGACGAGGTGTCGTTGGGCATAGAGGTGCTTGTCCAGCGGGTGCTTTTTGGCGCGCGAGGGATTGTTGGGGATCACCGCGAGCGCGCCCTTGTCGGCGATCGCCTGGCGCAAGTGGTCTGCGTCGTAGGCGGTGTCGGCCATGACGATTTCAGCGGGCAGGCCCTCGATCAACGGCCCGGCTTGTGGCGCATCACCCATCTGGCCAGCGGTAAGGGTAAAGCGCACAGGGCAGCCTAACCCACGGACGGCCATGTGGATCTTGGTGCTCAGGCCGCCGCGCGAGCGGCCAATGGCCTGATCTTCAGGCCCCCCTTTTTCGCCCCTGCCGCATGCTGGTGGGCGCGAACGATGGTGGAGTCGACGATCAGGTATTCGAAGTCGGGATCATCCGACATCGCCTCGAAGATGCGCCACCAGACGCCCTTCTGGCTCCACCGATTGAACCGTCGCCAGACACTATTCCAGTCGCCGAAAACATCGGGAAGATCGCGCCAGGGCGAGCCCGTGCGCACAATCCAAAGCACCCCTTCGACAAACATCCGATTGTCGCGCCCAGTCGAGCCCTTCTGATCAGGCCGACCTATGATCAGACCCGAAATCCGCTCCCAATTGGCGTCGCTCAACACCAATCGATCCATCACACCCAAGACCGCCTCCAAAAAGCAGTCTTAAATCACGCTTCGCGATCAGCGGGAATCCCTAGAGTCCACAGAACCTAGAGCACTGCCCGGCTGTGATAAATCGATTGTTTTTCCCGCTCATCCCCGCGAAAGCGGGGACCCAGGTTTTTTCTGAAATGCGCGGCGCTCGACGATAAAACGCCTGGGTCCCCGCTTTCGCGGGGATGAGCGGAAAAGGGGTGAACCAACGCGGGCGGGCAATGTTCTAGGCTCTGCGCTCAGCGCCGGGGCTCGCGCCCGCGGATCTTGTCGAAGCCCGCCTTGATGCCGGCGAAGCGGGCGTCGATGAGCGGTTCGAATTCGTTGTCGGTGAAGATGTAGGCCCAGTCTTCCTCGATGCCTTCGCGCACCAGGTCGCCCACGTACAGGGGGTCGATCCCGCCCGCGACGCGGTCGCGGATCGAGCTCAGCCACTCCGGCGTCCGCCCCTCCAGCGGCGTCGACGGAACCGCGCCGGTGAACCGTTCGGGCAGGTTGCGGACCGAATCGACGATCTGGGTGCGGATGAATCCCGGGCACAGCACCGAGACCCCGATGCCCCGCGGCGCCAGTTCGACGCGCAAGCCTTCCGACAGCGCCATGACCCCGTACTTGGTCACGTTGTAGGCGTTGCCGCTGCCGGAGATCAGCCCGGCGATCGAGGCGGTGTTGACGATGTGGCCGCCCTTGCCGTGGCGTTCGATCAGCGGCCCGAAGATCTCGACCCCCCAGATCACCGCCATCAGGTTGACGCCGATGGTCCAGCTCCACCCGGCGTCGGTCCAGGCGCCATACCCTCCGCCGCCGGTGACGCCTGCGTTGTTGTGCACGATGTGGACCTCGCCGTAGCGGGCGAGGGTCGCCTCCGCCGCGGCCCGCAGCTCGGCCTTGATCGAGACGTCCGCGCGCACGCCGTCGATGTCGGCGTTGGTGCGTTTGAGACCGGCCACCGCCGTCTCCAGCGCCGCCTCCTCGATGTCGCACAGCATGACCTTGACCCCGGCCTGCGCCAGGCGCGTGGCGACGCCCAGGCCGATCCCGGACGCCGCGCCCGTGACGAACGCGGTCTTTCCCGCCAAGTCCTTCATTCACCGTTCCTCCGCCTGGAGCGCTCTCGAGGGCGCCTTGATGATGTTTGAGCCGTCTTCGCGGGCGCCGGTTCGGCGATACCGCGATCCAAGGGTTAAACCACAAAGGGAAGGGGGCGACAGCCACTGATGGAGCTCGAGGTTCCATGGCGGTCGTCGCGCTATGTCAGCAATGCGGTGGGGGAGCGGACGTCGACAGTTGTCTGCCAGGTCGCCCCTAAAGACGCCGCGCCAAAGCCCAGTAAACGCCGAACGCCAGCGCGGCCGGACCCCCATAGGCCGCCGCAAACAGCCAAGGTGAAGGCTCGGCGATGGCTGAGGAAATGGCCGCCCCGGTCGCCACGACTCCGAAGATGGCGATAGCGAAGGCGGCCATCGTGGCCAACTCGCTCGGAATGCGCCGTATCAGGGACCAAACGATTTGCTTCGGCGCGTCCGCCACGGCGCTCCTCCTCTCAACCGGCTGGTCTCTGCTTCCGCCAACCGAACAGACGATCACAGTCTGTTTCATGGTCGCGCCCAAAGCAACCTGCCCATGGCACGCCCAATCGTTCCGGTTCGTCATCGATTGAAAGTCCGAATTGGGTGGCGAGCGGACTGAGGTCGGCTAAGTTCGCTCCATGAGGCTCATCCCAGGCGTCTTCGTCACGCTCGATCTTTGTCGCCCGATCTTCGCGGAGGCGGCTGAGGCGCCGGTTGGAGCGGGTGACCTGACCGCCCCTTCCTAGCGGACCTCGCCGGTTGAACTAAGGAGATTTGCGCATGGAGTTCCACTCGATCGCCTACGCCGTCGACGACCGGCGCGCGCTGATCACGCTCAACCGGCCGGAGCGGATGAACGCCATCGATCGACACATGCCGCGCGAGATCGCCCAGGCGGTGGCGCTGGCCAACGAGGACAACGACGTGCACGTCATCGTTCTGACGGGCGCCGGCAAGGGCTTCTGCGGCGGTTACGACCTCATCGAGTACGCCGAACGGCGGACCGCGCCGCGGCCGGACGCGGCCCAGTCTCGACCCGAGCGCGCCAACGGCGAGCCCCTGCCCTGGGATCCGATGGCCGACTTCTACATGATGTCCCAGAACACCCGGGACTTCATGTCGCTCTGGCGCTCGTTCAAGCCCACCATCGCCCGGGTGCACGGGCCGGCGGTGGCCGGCGGCAGCGACATCGCGCTCTGCTGCGACATGATCGTGATGGCCGACGAGGCTCGCATCGGCTACCCGCCGGCCCGCGTCTGGGGCTGCCCGACGACGGCCATGTGGGTCTATCGGCTGGGCGCGGAGAAGGCCAAGCGGATGCTGTTCACCGGCGACCTCGTCTACGGCCAGGAGGCGCTGAAGCTGGGCCTGGTGCTGGACAGCGTGCCGCTGGACGAACTGGACGCGCGGGTGGACCAGATCGCCGCACGTATCGAGGGCGTGCCGCGCAACCAGCTGATGATGCAGAAGCTGATGATCAACCAAGCTTACGAGAACATGGGCCTAGCCTCGACCCAGATAATGGCGACCTTCTTCGACGGTGTCACCCGCCACTCGCCCGAGGGCGTCTGGTTCAAGGAGGAGGCCGAGCGCGCGGGCTTCAAGGCCGCGATCGCGATCCGCGATGGAGGCGAGCCCATCGCCGAGGGCTGGAGCCGACCGTTCCGCTCGACGTTCGGGCCGTATCGCCCGTAGGGCCTCTTCACTCAAACCCTCAGGAGCGTTTGTGCCGGTGTGGGTGGAATGCGGAAGTTGGCGCCAGACCCGTCAAATGACTGATGCTGGTGGTGGGCTCAAAGCGGACGCATGGTCACAGCTTCGAGATATCCAGGCGCGCCAAGCGTTCGCGACGCGCCGCATAACGATCGCCCAACGCGGCGGTGGTCAGGAACGTGCTGAGGAGTTGTTCAGCCGTCGTGGCATCGACTGTGTCGGCCCCAATAGCCAGCATGTTGGCGTCGCCGTGTTCTCTGGCCAGTGCGGCTTCACTCGCAGTGTGAAGCAATGTCGAACGCATGAAAGGAAAGCGGTTGGATGTGATCGCCATCATCTGGCCGCTTCCGCAAATTCCGACGGCGAAATCTGCTCTTCCGTGTTTGATCTCGGCGACCAGCGCAAGAGCATAGTCCATCGCATCAACCCGTTCCGCCGCGCTGTCCGTACCGCAGTCTCGGACTGCATAGTCATGGGCGCGCAGCCACATTTTAAGGTGCTCTTTCAGAGGAAAACCTCTGTGGTCAGCGGCGATCGCGATCGGCTTGGCGATAAGTCTGCAGTTCATGATTTCAACTTAGCGCGCTGTGCGAGGGGAACAACTTCTCTTTGGTCGGCACGTCCGCTCCCAGCGCAGTCCTAAGTCCGCGAGCTAGCCGCTGGTCCTCGGTGTCGGCTGGGCCTATGTCAGGCTGATGCCGCCCGTCCCTTCGCCCGCTTTCGCCTTGGCCGCCGTCGCATGAGCGAACCTCGGCCCACGCCCTGCGCGGGTGTCGTCTGCCTGCGCGGCGATGAGGTGCTGCTGATCCGCCGCGGCAAGCCGCCCCGGATGGGCCAGTGGAGCATTCCCGGGGGTCGCATGGAGATGGGCGAGACCGCCGCCCAGGCCGCCTTGCGCGAACTGGCCGAGGAGACCGGCGTGGCCGCCGAGTTGGTGGGCCTGATCGACGTGGTGGACCACTTCGGCGAAACCGGCCAACTGGTGCTGATCGACTATGCCGCGCGCTGGGTGGCGGGCGAGCCGGTGGCCGGCGACGATGCGGCCGAGGCGCGGTTCTTCCCGCTCGCCGAGGCCCTGGGTCTGGTCGGCTGGAGCGAGACCCGGCGGGTGATCGCCGAGGCCGCCGCCCGATTTGCGCCGCCCGCGCCTTGACGCGGCCGGGCAAACCGGCTTGTCAGGACGAACAATCGTTTGAATCGGAGGAAAGCCATGGCCTACGCGCCGTTCGACCTGAAGGGCAAGGTGGCGCTGGTCACCGGCGGCAATCGCGGCATCGGCCTGGGCATGGCCGAGGCGATGGCCCAGGCGGGCGCGGACATCGTGATCTGGGGCCGCAGCGCCAACCTGAATCTTGAAGCCGAAGGCAAGCTGACCCGGTATGGCGTTCGGGTGCTGGCCCAGACCATCGACGTCGCCGACGAGCACGCGGTGAGCGCGGCGATGGCCGAGGCCGTGGTCGCCATGGGCCGCGTCGACACGGTGATCGCCAACGCCGGCATCGGCGGCGGCGCGCCCTCGTTCGCCGAATTCCCCACCGACACCTATCGCCGCGTCCTGTCGGTGAACCTGGACGGGGTGTTCTTCACCCTGCGCGAGGCCTGCAAGCACATGGTCGAGCGGGCCAAGGCCGGCGATCCGGGCGGCTCGCTGGTGGTCACCTCCTCGCTGTCGGCGATCGACGGCGCGGCGCGCAACGAGGCCTACGCCTCGACCAAGGGGGCGGTGATCTCGATGATGAAGGCCATCGCCGTCGAGCACGCGCGCTATGGCGTGCGGGCCAACGCCATCCTGCCCGGCTGGATCGCCACCGACATGACCACGGGCGCGCAAGGCAGCGAGGTGTTCACCTCCAAGGTCATCAGCCGGGTGCCGTTCCGCCGCTGGGGCGAGCCGGAGGATTTCGGCGGCGTCGCCGTCTATCTGGCCTCGGACGCCTCGCGCTATCACACCGGCGACAGCTTCGTGATCGACGGCGGCTACGCGATTTTCTAAGCGCCGCGCCCTGAGTTATTTCGCCGCGGGCTCGCGCCTTGATTGCCCCGCGGCCGCCTTGGTTCGGTCACACCCGCCGACCAGCCTCGCCTCAAGGCCGCACGAAGGGGAATCAGCGCCGATACGGGCTGAGCCCCCAGGCGGCGGCCTGATCGGGGTCGGAGCCGAGGGCGGCATGGGCGGTCGGCGGATCAGCGCTTATTCGGCCATCGGGCGCCTGGAGGGCGTCTGTCCGCATTGCCGCGCCGAGCTGGACGCCTGGCCGGCGCGATCGGGTCCCTGCGCGCGGTGCGGCGGCGAGATCCTGGTGCGCAGCCGTCCGCTCGACCGCGAACGAGTGCTGGTCACCGAGGCGGAGGCCCAGGCGCTCGAGGACCAGTGGGAGCTCTATCGCGAACGCGGCGGCGGCTCGCCGCTGCGGCCGCTGCTGAACGAGGATGAGCTGGAGGCCGAGCACGCCCAGCTTCGCATCCGGTTCGGGCGCGAGCCCTGCGCGTTCGAGGTCGCCGCCTCGCTGATCTCGCACCGCGCGTTCGAGCACATGCGGCGCTTGGAGCTGGGCGGATTTCGCGACTTCGGCCTGGCGCGGGCCTCGCTGCTGGACCAGCAGGGGCGGGCCGAGGAGGCCTTGGCCGGCTATCTCGGGGTCTGCTTCCTCGACCTGAACGGCGCGCGGAATCCGCCTCGGCAAGGCGTGGATGGCGCGGCGGTGCGTTCGCTCGACGCGGCCAACGGCTTCGCGCCGGACCACGCCTTCCTGGCCCCGCCGGTGATCGCCCGCTGCGTGCAGATCATCGCGGTGCTGGACCTCGACGAGGACGCCGCGCGCGCCTGCCTCACCGCCTTCGTCGAGCGCCACTACCGCACCCTGCGCGCCCCGCGCCGGCCGCACGAGGTCTGGCCGGACCTGGGCGAGGCGATCTTCGGGGCCGGATTGGCGGGTTACCGCAGCCCCAGCGCCTCGCTCACCGCCCCATAGGTGATGTGGCCGGCCTTGACGTTGAGCCCGGCGGCGAAGCCGGGATCGTCGGCGAAGGCCTGGTCGACCCCCTTGTTGGCCAGGGCCAGCAGATAGGGCGCGGTGGCCGCGCCGAGCGCATAGGTCGAGGTCAGCGGCGCGGCGCCGGGCATATTGGCGACGCAATAGTGGATCACTCCGTCGACCACGAAGGTCGGATCGGCGTGGGTGGTCGGTCGGCTGGTCTCGAAACAGCCGCCCTGGTCGATGGCCACGTCCACCAAGACCGCGCCGTTCTTCATCTTTTCCAGGTCCGCCCGCTTGACCAGCTTGGGCGCCGCCGCGCCGGGGATCAGCACGCAGCCGATCACCAGGTCCGCCTCGATCACCGCCGCGCGCACCGCGTCCGGGGTGGAAAAGGCGGTCTTCAGCCGGCCGCCGAACTGGTCGTCCAACTCCTCCAGCCGCGGGGCGGAGATGTCGAACAAGGTCACGTCCGCGCGGTGGCCGATGGCCATTTCGGCGGCGTGCTTGCCCGCCACGCCGCCGCCCAGGATCACCACCTTGGCCGGCAAGACGCCGGGCGCGCCGCCCAGCAGCATGCCGCGCCCGCCCGCGGGCCGCAGCAGGCAGGCCGCGCCCACGTCCACCGCCATGCGGCCGGCGACCTGGCTCATTGGGGCCAACAGCGGCAGACCGCCGGTCCTGCCCACGATGGTCTCATAGGCGATGGCGGTGCAGCCCGAGGCCATCAGCCCCTCGGCCTGGTGGCGATCGGCGGCCAGGTGCAGATAGGTGAACAGGGTGTGGCGGGGCTTCAGCCGCGCGATCTCGACCGCTTGCGGCTCCTTGACCTTGACGATCAGGTCGACCGCCTCAAACACCGCGTCGGCGTCGGCCAGCACCACGGCCCCGGCCTCGGCGTAGGCCTTATCGTCCAGGCCGACGCCCGCGCCGGCGCCGGCCTCGACGAACACCTCATGGCCGTCCAGCACCAGATGATGGACCACGCCGGGCGTCGCCGCGACCCGGAATTCGAGGGTCTTGATCTCCTTGGGAACGCCGATGCGCATGAGCCTCTCCCGAGTTTCAACGTGACGCGATCATAGGCCCGCGCGCGCGGCGGCGGGCTTCAAAAGCGGGGGATCGAGGCGGCCGGTTTGGCGGGAACTTGCATTTTTTAGAAAATATCGAAATATTCTGTGATGAATCTCGACCGGACCGATCTTATTCTGCTGCGCGCGCTGCAACGCGACGGCCGCGCCACCAACGTCGAGCTGGCCCAGCTGGCCGGCCTTTCGGAATCGAGCTGCCTGCGACGCGTGCGCCAGCTCGAGGCCAGCGGCGCGATCGAGCGCTATGCCGCGATCGTCAGCCAGCAGGCGGTCGGCCTGCCGTTGAACATCTTCGTCACCATCACCCTGGACTCGCAGTCCGAGGCCTCGCTGCGGGCGTTCGAGCGGGAGATCGCCTCCACGCCCGAGGTGATGGAATGCTATCTGATGACCGGCTCGGCCGACTATCTGGTGCGCATCGTGGCGCGCGACGTCGACGATCTGGAGCGGATCCACTCCATGCGCCTGACCCGCCTGGCGGGCGTGGCGCGGGTGACCTCATCGATCGCCATGCGCCAGGTGGTGCGCCGGCCGGAACTGCCGATCAGCCAGCCGCGGGCCTAGAACTTGTACGACGCCGACAGGCCGATCGTG